>JAOSKN010000001.1 GCA_027493525.1 Planctomycetota bacterium
AAACCGGCCCATTCGACCACTCTGGCACCTCTCCGCTCGAGCGGGCGCGCATCGGGGGTCGGGCGGCGCCGCTGCTTGGCTCGGTCGAGCGACGCTTCCGCGGCGACCGACCCAAGCGCGGCTAGTTTCGCATGCGCCTGCGGCCTTGCAAGGACAAGGCCTCGTTCCTTCGCGGCCACTCCGCGCGCCACCTAGCACAACAGCCTTGCATGAACCGCGAAGCACGCAGAGAAGTCTTCTTACGAGATCAATTCATGGAGGACAGGAATCCCCAACGTGTCCTTAAGGTAGCGGCACTTTGCCCTTACCCTTCCTGCCTTGGCGCTCTCCGCGTGCTCTGCGGTTTCGTTTTGCGTTGCAGGATTAGCTGCCCAGGCGGACGATCTCGCCGCCGCGCTCCAGCGAGCGCTGGGCGGCGTCGAGCACGCTCACGACGCGCAAGCCCATGCGGCCGTCCGTGCGCGGCACGGCGCGTTCGCGGATGCAATCCAGGAAGTGCTGGCACTCCCTGCGCAGCGGCTCGTCCTTGGCGAAAGGCACCTCCACGTCCTTGCCCTGGACCGGGACGGGCTTGCCACTCTTCCAGTCGACGCCGTGATCGTGGAGCCGCAGTTTCCCGGCCATGTCGTCGAAGGAGAGCGCCTGCTTCGAGCCGACCACGACCAGCGCGCGTTCCTTCAACGGATGCAGCCAGGAGACGAAGAGGTGCGCGCGCGCGCCGCCTGGAAACTTCATCTGCACCACCGCGTTGTCGGCGATCCCCGGCTGCAGGAACGCCCCGCCGGTGGCGCAGACCTCGACCGGTTCGGCGCCCAGGACGCCCAGCACGAGGCCCACGTCATGCGGCGCGAGCGACCAGAGCGCGTTCTCCTCGCTGCGGAAGCGGCCCCAGTTGAGGCGGTTCGAGACGACGTAACGGACTTCGCCCAGTTCGCCGGCGCGAACGAGTTCGTAAGTGCGCTCCACGGCGGGGTGGTATTCGAGCTGGTGCCCGACCATCAGGATCCGCCCGCGCGCCGCGGCCAGATCGACGAGCGCGCGAGCCTCATCGGCCTTCAGCGTGAGCGGCTTCTCGACGAGGACGTCCTTGCCGGCCTCCAGCGCGCGGCGAACCAGTTCGAAGTGGGTCTCGGCGGGCGTGGCCAGCGCCACCGCGCCGATGCCCGGGTCGGCGAGGACCGCCGCGGCGTCGGCGCTCACCGGCACGCCCGGCGCCCACTCGGCGACCTGCTCCCGGCTTTCCGGCGAGCGCTTGACGACCCGCGCCAGCGCGCCGAGGGCGTGCAGATTGCGGATCAGGTTCTTGCCCCAGTACCCGGTTCCAAAGACCGCGACCTTGGCCATGCGCCGCTCCTCTTTCCGTTTTCCGTCCGGTGGAAACGCGCCCTCACCCTACCCGTTCTCCGGGAGGCAAGACAAAGGGCGGGCCGCGGTTGCGCCGGACCGCCCGCGTACTAACGCTTTGCGTACTTTCTTGCCGGGATCAGTTGTTTTGCCAAAGCAGGAAGAGCACCGCGCCGGCGAGCAGGCCCACGATCACGCCGACCAGCGGCACCCAGAGCGTGCTGCCGCGGCCGGCGGCGCGCCACGCGCCGGAGGAGCGCCGGCGGGCCTGGCGCAGCCGGGACGAGGTCGGCGAAGGCTGATCTTGGTCCTGGTCCACCTGCCGGATGCCGGAACGCGCGGCCGCGCCGCGTACGCCGCTCCCCGAAGGACGCTTGGCCGTGCTGCGGGCTGCGCGGACCTGGCTGGTGCGGCCGCGCCGCGCCGAACTGGTCCCTCCCGAGTTGCCGACGAAAAGCCCGCTGGGCGGGCGGATCTTGCCCGGCCTGGGCGGCGTCATGGGGATGTTGTGGATCCCGCTGCCCACGCCCGGCACCCGGTGGATCCCGCTGCCCGACTCCTTCTTGGGCATGCCGGCGACGGGCACCGTCCGAGGCGACGGTTCCAGGCCCTTCTCGGCCATGCATTTCTTGCACAGCAGACGACCGTCGACCCAGGCGGCGTTGCCGACCTCCTGGTCACGCTCGGTAATGCGTCCGTTACATCCTTCGCAGTATTCGATCTGCATGAGTCACGCCTTCTACGGCCCTAGCCTGCCCATCTGTCTGCTGCTCAAACCTCGAATGCCTTTAATCCCAACCCCCCGCTATCCATATTAACGCTCCAGTCGCGCACTTTGTGCATATGATTCTTTAGATTTTCTTGGAAGCTACACGAGTCTGGAGCGCACTTACGCTTAACTCCTTTTATACCTGATCGTTACTACTCTGAGCGCGGACTCGAAGACAGCCAGGATCAACACTCAGAATGGCGGGGGTAGAACCTAACATCTCCCCGTCTGCACAGAGCATCAATTCATGCACAGGTGTCTGGATTTCCAGCCGGGCGGTCCGCAGCATCCGCACCGCCTTGTGCCGGACGTGGCCGCCGCTGAAAACCTTCGGCAAGATGCGTAGTAGGGTGGTGCGCGAAACGGCTTCTACCACACACACATCCAACAATCCATCGTCAATCCTGGCGCCCGGGGCGATGCGCATGGCGCCGCCATAGAACTCGGAGTTCCCCGTGGCGGCGAGCATGATGCGCCCATCGAAGGTTCCGAAATCCCCCTTCAGCAGGACGCGCGGCGGCTCGAAGTTCATCAAGACTCTTACGACGCCGTGCAGGTATTCGGCGGTGCCGCGGATCGGGAAGCGGTGGGTGCGGACGAACTCGGTGACGGCCGAGTCGAAACCCAGGGTGGCGACGGTGCAGAAGCGGCGCGCGGGCGCGCCGGGATGCTCGAAGCGCGCGAGGTCGACCTTGCGCTCGGAGTGGCCCGCGAGGATGCCGACGAGTTCGTCGAGCGGGGCCTTGCGCCGGATGCCCAGCGCGCGCGCGAAGTCGTTGCAGCGGCCGCCGGGCAGGACGCCCATGACGCAGGCGGTTCCGGCGAGGGCCTCGGCGACTTCCTGCTGCGTGCCGTCGCCGCCGCAGGCGGCCACGACGGCCACCCCTTCGGCGACGGCCTGCCGCGCGCGGGCGCGCGCGTCCCCGCCGCTCCGGGTGAGGTAAAGCTCCGCCCCGCGGCCGAGAGCCTTGAGGCGCGCCACGGCGTCGCCGCCCAGGTGCTCACCGCGGCGCTTGCCCGAGGCCGGATTGGCGATGACGAGGAATTCGGGGGGCATGCGTGGGCTCAGCGCCATTCATCCGGCAGGCTCGCCGCGTAGGTCCGGCCGCCGGGGGTGAGCCGGATGAAGCCGTCGTCGAGGCCCGTCCAGCCGGCGCGGGCGGTGTGTTCAAGTACCGCGGTGAGGCGTTTCTGGCGCAGGGTCTCGTAGCGGAATTTAAGGCTGCGCAGGCCCGCGCCGTCCATGGGGCTGATCGTCCACGGCGCGAAGAAGGTCATGCGCAGCGCCGGGAGCGGGCAGGTGTCCTGGCCTTGCAGGCGCAGGTAGCGCAAGAGCGCCGGCGCGTCGGCCTCGGGATTCGGCCGCTGCACGGCCTCCCAGCGTTCCAGGATGCCCGCGGCGAAGGCCCGCCCGCCGGGCGTGGCGCGGTAGCGTTCCACGCCGCCGGCCTCGCGGTCGAGATGCCCGCGCTGGAGCCCGTTGGCGATGACGCTCAGGAGCCGTTCGCTCTCTTCGCGGACGAGCTGCCGCTGCAAGCGCCGCGCGAGCCAGAGCTTCATCCGCCCGCCGAGCGCCTCCAGCGCCTGCTCCACGAGCCGCTCGTCGGGCGGGATGCCCTGCTGCTTGAGCAGCCACTCGGCGTCCTGGGCCACGCCGCACGCGCGGAGATCCTCGATCATCAGCGCGAGGGAGAGTTCGTCGGCGGAGACGCCGTGGAGCGGCAGGTCCATGGGTCCAGTATAGCGCGGGGCGCGGGATGCGGAAGGACGGCGCGCGGCGGCGGGGTTTTCCAGAAGGTTTACGTGCGTTCTCCAAATGTTTTCCACGTTGTGGATAAGCCGTGAATCGAGCAAGCAAAACCTTTGCATATTATCTGGAATTCACTCCATGTGAGGCTTAACTGAACCTGTATGTGTAATTCATGTGGATTACATGTGGCACAGTAGTGGACCACATCTGGCCGAGAAATATTTACTCGATATTGCATCAGTCCAGTTGGCCACTTGCCGTAGTCTGGAAAAAGGACTTTCGAACGAAAGCCTCTGCGTCATGTAAACGATCCCTGCTGTTCACTGCAAGCTCAACATCCCCAGTTCCCCAGTGTCCAATCCTTGACACATCTCTGGCAAAGGAAGTCGAAGTCCCAATCTCTTGAGGATTGACCCTTACCCAAACACGCAAACCACCTTGCTGTAAATGGGCACAGCAAAAAGCCTTGTCGTCAATAGTCCAATTAATGGTCTTTGCCCAATAGGAGCGACTGATGCGGCCTGGAGCCAGTTCCTGACAAAACCTATCCAAAAGGCGATATAACTCGACAACTTCGTTTGGCCGACCGGTGGTATGGTGACTCTCCGAATACTTCGCTTTAGATTTGGACTTCTTGGACTGGGCATTTGCATTTTTTGCATTGCTACTTTGAGGTCTCTTCAGAGCTTTAGTAGGCTGATTGCCAGTACCCCATATTCGCCTTAACGCCTGTTCGATCTGTGATGGCGCAACAGTTGCGTCGAGCATTTCCTTACGGACCATCCGAATAAAAGCAGCCGGTGTTTCTTCAAATAGGCGATCAAGAGCCTTCCTCACTTTCCCTGCTGTAAAAATCTCTGTTCCGAGTTGGTCCAGGATTCCCTCCGCCAAAGAATCGCGTGAAAGGCGGTCAAACTGTCTTGCAATCTCCTCAACAGATAGACCGTCTGAGTCTCTCGGATCGATGCTTACCTCAAAAAGCAACTTCTCAGGTGCGCTGGCCTTCTCGGATGCCTTGTAGACCTTGTACTTAACACCATTTGTTAGCACACACCACTCAACTCCATCATTCGCAGCATAACCAACGACCTGCGTGATAGATTTTACATCTTCAAGTGGGTCGCCGAGCTGCTTCGCCTCCAAATGCAAAACAACCTTTCCATTAACCTTCATTGCGTAATCCACTGCCTTGCCATCCACCGTAGGATGCTCAAGTTCCACGTCCTCCGGATCTCTTACATCCCATCCTAATGAATCCAATAATGGATCGACAAAAATCGTACGGGTAGGGTATTCTTTCAGGCCATCTTTACGATGACGATCCAATTGACCGCGTAAATGCTCTATACACTTCACCACGTCCTTCATCTTCCTCTCCTCCCAAGCCTGCTCGGCGAGCCTCACTTCACGTCCCACATCGCGATCGGCGGGGCGTGGGAGACCGAGACGCTCGCGCCGGCGCCGTGCTTCGCGCGCCCCATCGCGATCGCCTCCTCGACGCTCCCCGCCACCTCCCAGCCGAAGCGCCGCGCGGGCTCCGGGTCCTCGGGCGCGACGACGATCACCTGCCCGCAGTGGTCCATCCCGTGGCAGCCCCAGTTCCACATGCTGATGGCGTGGAAGCCGTGATACGCATTGCGGAAGCGATACTTCTCGATGTACTCGGGCTTCTCCGCGAAGTAATCGCTCCACGCATCGACCTTCGCCGGGTCGGCCGTCTCGGCGAGCTTCTCGTAGAGTTCGATGTAGCTGGGATGATGGACGGCGTCGAATTTGTTCTCCATAGGGTGATTGAGGATCAGCGTGCCGCCCTTTTTCAGGACCGGCTGCCCTTTGTAGAAGTTGAAGTTGTAGCCCAGGCCCATGGCGTAGACGAGGATCGGGTTCATCACGCTGTGGACGCTGTAGGGCATCACGTAGGCGATCGGCGAGACCAGGATGTCGCTCTGGCCCTGGAGCTCGACGAGCTGCTGCCGGTAGACGTTCCGGAGCGTGACGGCGTGGACGGCTTCGCATTCGCCGGCCGTCACGCCCGTGCAGGCGTAGGGCGCGTGGACGCCGAAGAAGATGCCGCGGTTGACGCTCAGCGGCGTGCAGTCCAGGAAGTGCTTGTTGACCCGCGCGGCGAGCTTGTCGACGAGGTTCCACTCCGGCTCGGGCTTCTGCATGTAGCCGATGAACCAGGGGAAGGTGTCGTTGTTGACGGTCATCTCGATGTGGAAGACCTTGACCTTCGACTCGACGTAGCGCCCGATGTGGTCGATGACCTGGTGCATGCGGCTTCTGGGCGGGTCGTTGAAGCTGCGCGAGTGGAGCTGCGCCTCGGCGCTGTGGTTGGGGCGGATGCAGCGGTAGGTCGCCAGGCCCACGCCGACGGATTTGTGCCCGCCGTTGAGCGCGATGAGGTTCAGGTTCACGTAGATCACGACGTCGCTCTCGGCGCTGCGGCGGTGGATCTCGACGACGTGCCCGTGGCGGTCGTGCCCCAGGACCACGTTGCCGTCGGGGTCCTCGGCGTCGTAATTGTAGAGTTTCTTTTGGGGCCAATAGGCGTTGAAGACCTTGGGGCCCAGCATCTCGCGGACTTCCCAGTCGTGCATGTGCCGGTGCAGACAGACGGCGATGACGATCTCGATGTCGCTCACGCCGTGCTCGGCGAGGTACTCCAGCACGACCTCGGTGCAGGTGCGGCGGACGTCGTGGGCCTGCTTGGGCAGCGAAAGGGAGATGTCGTCGACGGCGATGGTGACCTTCGCGCCGGGCTTGAGGAACGCGCGGAGCGGGTCCATGCCCAGCGGGTTTTCGAGCGCCTCGCGGACCTTCGCGCGCAACTCGGGGATCTTCATCCCCGGCAGCGGCGGGCGCGGGTAGAGCACGCGGGTGCCCTCGGGCATCCGCGCGTAGGTGAAGCGTTCGCCGCGCGCCAGAAAAAGCGGGCCGTCGCTTTTTTCGACGATCCGCACCAGTCCTTCGGAATCGAGCTTCTGCATGCGGGAGAGGGTACTCCGGAGCGTTGAGGGAATCCAATGCGGCTGGCATGGGTTGTCGGTTATCGGTTGTCGGTTGTCGGTTGTCGGTTTTCGGTAGCCGGTTGCTGAGGAGCTTCTCCTTTCTGTTCTTGTCTTCCGATCTCGCGCTTGTCTACGAGAGCTTAAAAAAGATGCACGGTGGTGCGTGGGTGCCGGTGGCCTGTTTCCGGTTCTCGGTTGCCGCAAAACTTTATCCGTTGCTTGCCACCACCTTCAGGTGGTGGATCGCGGCTTCCATTTATAACTCTTTCCGCCGGCTTAAGCCGGCGGAAAGAGGATCGATGGGCTTCGCACCACCGGCTGAAGCCGGTGGCAAGCAACGGATCGATGGCGGGCGAGACGCCCGCGGTACGGGTAAGGCACGGGGCAGCTTCGCTGACCCTTGGCACGAACAGCGGTGATGCACGCGACAGCGCGTGCCACGGGACGGCAAAGCCGCCCCGTGCTGAAGCATGGGAGAACTGCGCACTACAAACGACTGCCGGCGAGACGCCGGCGCTACAGCCGGCAAGATGCCGGCGCTACGAGTAAGGCACGGGGCAGCTTCGCTGACCCTTGGCACGGCAACGGCACGGTACGAACGGCGTGCCGGCGAGATGCCGGCGCTACGGGTAAGGCACGGGGCGGCTGCGCCGACCCGTGGCACGCGGGACGCTTCAACGAACCGGCGCCAACTTACGACTGCGCCTGCTTCGGCGCGCTTCGACCGCGGGACGCGAAGGCCGACGCGGAGCCGCCAACTCCGGCGCCGGGCTGCGCTCCTCCGAGGAGGATGGGGAGCCCCGGCCTCGCGGTTCAAGTGCCCGAGCGCGCGGTCGGGAGTTTGCGCGCGAGCCCGCGAGGTTGAAGAGAGTATCCCCCGTGCGGGGGCGGTTGTCAATGGTATTGTTTATATTATGGATTATAAACAGTGTCTAAGACATGGAGTATGGTCTGGGATTGAGCTTGGGCGGCACACCAGGGCGTGGTGTGGCACCCCGACTCGCGACGCGGCGGGGGTGACGCTTGGCGCGGGCGAGCATTCAGGCCCGCAGGGCCGGGATAAAAGAGCCAGGGGCGTAAGCCCCTGGTGGCGAGCATGTCTTTTCGAGGTAGCCCCGCAGGGGCGGCATGGCACGTGCCACGAACTCATGCCGCCCCTGCGGGGCTCGAACGTGGCGCGGGCCGTGTACCAGGGGCTTACGCCCCTGGCTAGAGCATGTCGGCCCTGCGGGCCTGTGTCTCGGCATGGGAATTCATGCCGCGATTGTTAAGGAAATGTGACTGCAACTGCCGGGTGCCGGTGACCGAGAACCGGGAACCACCAACCGGCTGGCGGCACACCACTGCGTGGTGTGGCACCCCAACTCGCGACGCGGCGGAGGGGATGGTTAGCGCGGGCAACCGGCAACTGACAACCGGCAGGCGGCACGGGGCGGCTTCGCTGACCCGTGGCACGACGGCACGGGGCGGAGTACCGACTCGTGGCACGCGGGCGGGCGGCTCACCCGCCCCGCTGGCGGCGGAGGTAGGCATCGGGCGTCAGCCCCGCGACTTCGCGGAAGACCCTGGAGAAATAGAAGGGGCTGCTGAAGCCGAGCTGGTGGGCGACGCTTTTGACGGTGGCCCCGCCGCGCTCGAGCAGACGCCGCCCTTCGCGGATGCGCAGCCAGCGGACGCGTTCAACGACGGTCATGCCGGTCTCGGCCCTGAAGCGGTGCGAGAGGGACGAGACGGAGAGCCCGAGGGCGGCGGCGAGTTCGTCGAGCGACGGGGGGCGCGCGAGGCGCCGGCTCACGGCGCGATCCACGCGCGGCAGGAGCGCGTCGCCGGCGGGATCGGCGCGGGCTTCGGGGCGGAGCACGACGTACGGCGCATCGGGCGTTCCCGCGCCGCCGCGGCGCGCGGCGAGGATCAGGTGCCCCAGCACCGCGCCGAGGTAGCCGTGGAGCGCGGCCTCGCGGCCCGGATCGCCGCGCTGCTGGAGCGCGTGCATGGCGCGGACCAGCGGTGGGAGCACCTCGTCGGGATCGTGGAGCGCGGCGAAGGGATGCGCGTCGAAGAACGGATGCGGGCGCGCGAGCGTGAAGAGGATCCAGAGGTCTTCGGGGCGGCGCACGGGGCGGTCGAGGCGCTGGAAGTAATGGACGCCTGGGGCGTAGAGGTGCCAGGTGTGGATGCGGCGGGGAAAGACGGGCGTCTGGCCGCGCGCGGTCTCCACGCGGACGGACAGCCCTTCCCAGCTCGCGTAGTCCAGGACCCACGCGTCGCGCAACACGTGCTCCTGCCAGGCGTCGAGTTTCCAGGGCTCCAGCGGACCCAGGCGGCGGTGGGCGAGGGCCAGGTTCGCGGCGGGCAACTCTTGCAGAATATCATATGCCATAAGCAGGATCGTACTTCGCCACCAAGGTATTTTGAAGCAGCGAACACGAATTCCTTGCAGGATCTCAGATACGGGAGAATCGCCATGGCTCATGCCGCCGCCGCCGAAGCCCTCGCCGTGGAGGGCGGACCGAAGAGCGTCAACGCGCCGAAGCCGCACTGGCCGTACCTGCTGGACGAGGAGATCGAGACGGTGCGGGAGAACCTGCTGCGCGGGCGCACGGACTGGGCGTACATGTGCGCGGCCGGCAAGGGCGGCCCCGCGCAGGCGCTCGAGGAGCGCCTGGCGCGCGAACTGGACGTGCCGTTCGCCGTCGCGACGGCCGGCGGCGGCCCGGCGCTCCACATCGCCTGCATGGCGTGCCTGGAGATGGGCGACGAGGCGATCGCGACGCCGTACTCGTGGGGGCAGACGGTCTCGTGCATCCTCCAGGCCGGCGGCGTGCCGGTCTTCGCGGACATCGACCCCGAGACGCTGACGCTGGATCCGCGGAGCGTGGAGGCGCGGATCACGCCGCGGACGAAGGCGCTCGTGGTGGTGCACTTCGGCGGGATCCCGGCGGACCTCGACGCGCTGGTTGCCATCGCGCGCAGGCACAAGCTCACGCTGATCGAGGACTGCGCGCAGGCGCAGGGCTCGCTGTACAAGGGCCGGCCGGTGGGGACCTTTGGCGACTTCGGATGCTTCTCGCTGGGCTCGGGGAAGAACATCGCGGCGGGCGAGGCGGGGCTGCTCGTGACGAAGACCCGCGCGAACTACGAGCGCGCGCTGCTGGCGGGGATGCACCCGGCGCGAAACTTCGCCGACGTGCAGGATCCCGAGAACCGCGCGTGGATCGACAGCCTGATCTACACTTACCGCGTCAACGCGCTCAGCGCGGGCCTGGCGCTGAAGATGCTGGACCGGCTGGAGCAGATGAACGCGTGGCGGCGGCGGAACGCCAAGGGCCTGGCCGAGCGGCTCGCGGGCGTGCCGGGGATCCGGCCGCAGCGGCTGCCGGCCGATCGCGACCCGGCCTGGCACATGGTCCCGTGGACTTTCGTCCAGGAGGAAGTCGGCGTCACGCGCGCGCAGTACCTCAAGGCGCTGCAGGCCGAGGGCGTCCCGATTTCGGGCAGCTACGTGGGGCGGCCGATCCACCTGCGCCCGGTATTCCAGCAGAAGCGCACGCATTTCGGGCGCGGCTACCCGTGGGCCGCGCATCCGGAGGGCGCCTCGATCGCCTACCGCGCCGGCGACTGCCCGGTGGCCGAGCGGCGCTGCGCGGAGCAGGACCTTACGATGCTGGGCGGGGCGTGCGTCGGCGACGAGTCGGAGCTGCTGGATCAGATCGCGGCGGCGTTCCGGAAAGTCACGGCGAACCTGGAGCGGGTGCGCGAGATCCAGGGTTGACGGGAAGAACCAAAATCAAAAGAACCAAGAACCAAACAAACAACAAATCATAAACGGAAATCGCAAACATACGGCAGACGGCAAGCTTCAACTTCTTTGAGCAAGGAGCACGCGATGAAGACGACGTTCATCCCCGCGTACGACACCGAATGCGCCGGGCGCTGCCTGGAGGCGTGCCGGACGATCGTGCCGCTGCACCGCGAGCTGGGCGTGCCGGCGACGTTCTTCCTGGTCACGAAGCTGCTGGAGGGCGCCGAGCGCAAGCCGTACCAGGAACTGCTGGGGCAGCCGGACTTCGAGGTCGGCTCGCACACCGTCACGCACCCGCTGCTGCGCGACCACCCGGCGCTGAACGGGAAGGGCGTGGCGTGGGAGCGCGTGGTGGACGAGGTAACGCGGAGCAAGGCGACGATCGAGGACGCCTTCGGGCGCGCGTGCGAGGGCTTCCGCTCGCCGTGCGGCTTCGACGACGGGCTGGCCGGGGCGCCGGAACTGGTCGAGCTGGTGGCGCGGACGGGCTACACGTATTCAAGCTGCCTGGGCTGGGGGCCGCTCTACACGCTGCCGGTCCCGCTGTATCAGGCGCGGACGTACGCCGAGCTGGGCCAGCCGGACCTTTGGGAGTTCCCGCTGCACGGCTGGCACGAGAACGTGCTGAAGGGGCACAACGCCACGCCGGCCCGGTTCCTGCTCTGGCCGCCGGTCTACCCCGAGCATCACGTGCCGGGGTACGTGAAGACGCCGGAGGAGGAGTTCGAGGTGCTGCGCTTCTTCATCGACAAGGCGCTTGAGCAGGAACTGGAGTACGTCACGCCGATCTGGCATCCGTGGTCGCTGGGCAAGTTCGATCCCGAGATGAAGATGCTGCGGATGACCTTCGAGTACGTGCGCTCGCGCGGCTGCGCGTTCGGGACGTTCCGCGAGCTGCGCGCGCGGCGGGCGAAGTCGAGCGTGGCGGCGGCGGCGGATTGAGGCGCGGAATGCGAAATGCGAAATGCGAAATGCGAAATGCGAAATGCGAAATGCGAAATGCGAAATGCGAAATGCGAAGTGCGAAGTGCGAAGTGCGAAGTGCGAAGTGCGAAGTGCGAAGTGCGAAGTGCGAAGTGCGAAGTGCGAAGTGCGAAATATTATTCCATTCCATGTTAGAAAATCAGGAAAAAATAAATACTTCCGTGTGCTCTGCGGTCTATGTGGTTGATCCATCGCGACGACGCGGAGGAGCGCGTCAGGCCTTGCCACCGCCTTCGAGTTCCTCGATGCGGCGTTCGAGCTGCTTCATGCGCTTGAGCAGGTCGGGGAGCTTCTGGAGCGCGGCGGCCTGGCGCCAGGCGGTGCGCCGCGGCAGGGCGGGATAGCCGAAGACTTCGCTCTTGGGCGGGATGTCCGAGATGAGCCCGGCCTTGGCGCCGACGCGGGCGGCGGCTCCGACGACCACGTGATCGGCGACGCCGGCATGCGCGCCAAGGACGGCATAGTCCTGGATTTCGCAGCTCCCGGCGATGCCGGCCTGCCCGCAGACGACGACGTGCCGGCCGATCTGGGTGTTGTGCCCGATCTGGACCAGGTTGTCGAGCTTCGCGCCTTCGCCGAGGCGGGTGGCGCCCAGCGCGGCGCGGTCCACGGCGGAGTTCGCGCCGATCTCGACGCGCGCGGCGACTTCGAGGCGCCCCACTTGCGGGACCTTGACCAGCCGGCCTTCGCGGAACTTGTAGCCGAAGCCGTCGGCGCCCAGCACCACGCCCGAATGGACGAGCACCTCGTCGCCCAGGCGCACGCCGGCGTAGAGCACGGCGTAGGGATGGAGCACGCAGTCGCGGCCCAGCGCGCAGCCGGGCCCGATATAAGCGCCGGCATGGATCTGGCAGCCGTCGCCGACGGAGGCGCCGGCGCGGAGGACGGCGAACGGCCCCACGTAGACGTCGCGGCCCAGAGTGACTCCGGGTTCGACGCAGGCTCGGGGATCGACGCCGGAAGGCTCGCGGCGCGGCGGATGGAGCGCTTCGAGGACCTTGAGCCAGGCGGCTTCGTGGTCCTCGACGACGAGGAGCGCGGTGGAGGGCGGCGGGCGGCGGTCGGTGAGGCCCTTGGCGACGACGACCGCGGCCGCGCGGGTGGTTTCGAGATGCTTGACGAAGCGGGGATCGGAGAGCGGCGCGGCCTCGTGGGGCCCGGCCTCGCGCAGGTTGTTTGCGGCGTCCACGCGGCGGCCGGGTTCTCCGCCCGCCCGCGTGGCGCCGCAGCAGGCTGCCAGGTCCTCGACGCTCAACGCCATCGGGATCCCTTCCCGGTCCGGGCTACTGGCCGGGCGGAGGAGCGGGCGCGGGCGCGGGGGCCGCGCCGCCCGGATTGGCCTTGGTGAACTCGCTGTTGAGCTTGTTGATGACCTTCTCGGTGACGTCCACGTCCTTGCCGTGGAAGAGGACGGGGTTTTCGCGGAAGCGGCGGACCAGTTCCATGGCGGTCTGGGCTTCCTTTTCTTCTTCCTCGCCGCCGCCGACGGGCTGAAGCTGCTCGTCGTATTCGGGGGCGCGGAGCACGAGATCGAAGCCTTCGGCCTGGCCGACGTCGCGGATGGCGCCGCGGATGTCCTTGAGCACTTCCTTCATCTCTTCCATGCGGAACTTCTCGACTTCCTTGCGCAGCTTGGTGAAGTCCTGGCTGAGGGCGAACTGCATTTCGCGGAGCTGCTGGACCTTCTTGAAGAGTTCGGGGTCGGTCTCCGGGTTGCGGCCGCCGCGGACGTCGAGCTGGATGATGTCCTGGAACTCGCGGATGTTCTTTTCCTTCTGTTCGAGTTCCCTGCGCCGGGCATCGAAGCGCGCCTTGAGGCGCTCCTGGATGTCCGAGACCTTCTTGTACGCGTTGAAGACGCGCGTGACGTTGACGACGGCGATGCGGCTGCTGTCGCCGGCCGCCGCCGTATCGGTGAAGCCCAGCGCCAGCAGCGCCACGGCCGCCAGCGTACCGAAGAACCGCATCTTGCCCGTCATGGAACACGCTCCTTTGCTTGCGCAGGTCAACCTCGTCCCGCCCGGTTCGGCCCTACTGGCCGGGTTGGGCACCCCGTTTCTCGTATTCGTCGTTCAGGCGCTTGAGCACCGGCTCGGTCACGTCGGACGTTTTGGCGCCGAAGAGGACCGGGTTGCGGTGGAAGCGCCCGATCAATTCGCTGGCCGAGCCCGGCATGAGGATGTCCTTGATGCGCTGGTCGAGGGATGGTCTTCCTTCGTCTCCGGCGCGGGCGCGAGATCGTCTTCGAGGGAGAGTTCGGTGTCGCTGTAGGGCGTGCGCATGACGGCGGTGTAGCCGCGCGCCTCGGCCTCGACGCGGATGGCGGCGCGGATCTCGTTGAGGACGTCGCGCATCTCCTCGGCGTAGCGCTTCTGGATCTCGTCCTCGAGCTGCTTGAGGGCCTTCTCGTAGAGGAACTGTTTTTTCTGGAAGCTCTGGAAGGTGTCGTAGAGCAGTTCGCTGTCGGGGGAAGCTGGCGGCGCATGTTGGAGATGCGGTCGGCGACGTCCTTGAGCGCCTTGGCCTCGTCTTCGAGCTTCTTGCGCCGCGCCTCGAAGTTGGCGTTGAGCTTCTGCTCGACGTCGGCGACCTTCTTATAGTTTTTGAAGATCCTGGAGACGTCGACGACGGCCAGGCGCTCCTGTTCCGCCGCGCGCAGCGCGGGCGGCAGCGCCGCCAGGCCCAGACACAACAACGTGCATGCAGCTCGGGACATGCCCACCGTTACCTCCCCGACTCCCCGGATCAAGGCCATGGCCCCTAGACGCGCATGCGGGCGCGGCCTTGAAACGAATTCCTCTCAAACGAACACGCCAGGATACCCGAAATTTCCCTTCCCGCGAGGCCCTCAAAACCGGGTTCCGAAGGTGAAATCGAACGTTTTCTCGCGGTCTTCGTCGTTCCTGGCGATGGCCCGGGAGAAGTAGATGCGGAAGGGGAGCGGCGAGAGCGGCGTGCGGATGGCCAGCCCGATGCCGACGGAGGCGCGCAGGCCGCCGTCGTTGCGCACGTCCACGCCCGAATCGGTCTTCCCGGCGTCCCAGATCGAGCCGGCGTCGAGGAAGACGGAGGCCCGGACGATCTCCTCGTACAGGGGCATGGAGTATTCGGCGGTGCCGGTGAGGGACTTCTTGCCGCCGACGTAGAAGCCGTTTTCGAGCGGCGCGATGGTGCGGTTCTCGAAGCCGCGGATGGAGCCGATGCCGCCGCCGTAGTAGCGCAGGAAGGGCGGGACTTCCTCGGTGTCCCCGTAGGCGGCCACCATGCCGGCGGCGCCGCGGAGTTCCAGGACGTGCTTGCCGCCGTTGGCGAGCTTGAAGACGGTGAAGTAGCGGGCGACGTCGATCTCGGGGCGGACCCAGTCCACGCTGCCGAAGAAGGGCCCGCCGCCGACTTCGAGGCTGGCCTGCATGAAGTAGCCGCGGGTGGGCAGGATGCGGCTGTCGCGGCTGTCGTAGAGCAGGCGCGGCTTGAGGGAGCTGAGGAAGCGGTCGCCTTCCTGCTGCTGGAAGATGGGCGGGAGGTTGGGCTCCTGGTCGCCGATGGTGGTGTAGGAGAAGCGGTAGGTGGTGTCGAAGTCCCAGCGCGGGCCCCAGAGGCGCTTGCCGCCGGTGACGGAGAAGCCCGTGCTGGTCTCGCTGAAGTCGCGGTAGTTGGTATCGAGGGTATGGAAGATCGAGCCGCCGAGGCGGATGGGCCGGTCGAAGGCCCAGGGCTCGTAGAAGGAGAGGCTGTAGCGCTGGCGCGTGGTGCCGGCCTGGGCGTCGATGGAGAAGTTCTGGCCGGCGCCGGTGAAGGCATTGCCGGAGATGAGATCGCTCCAGCTCTTGGGCAGGTCCTTGTAGTCGAAGTTGCGCTGGGAGAGGCTGACGTTGCCGAGGATGCTGTCGACGGAGGAGAAGCCGAGGCCGAAGTTGAATTCGCCGGTGGGCTTCTCGGTCACGTCGATGATGATGTCGGCCTCTTCGGGGTTCTCGGTGGGCTCGGTGGAGATGCGCACGTCCTCCTCGAAGTAGTCGAGGCGCTTGAGCTGGGTCTTGGCGATGTCGAGCTTGGTGGTGTCCACGCGCTCGCCGGGATAGAGCTCGAGCTGGCGGATGAGCACCTTGTCGCGGGTCTTGGTGTTGCCGCGGGTGATGACTTCGCGCACCGTCACCTCGGAGCCTTCCTGAACGACGACCGTGACGTCGCAGAGGTTCAGGCCCTGCTTGAGCCGCTCGGGCTCGGTCACGAACTTGCGGTCGGTGGCGACGCGGGTGAAGACGCGCCCGTATTCGCCGTAGAGCTTGACGATGGCTTCGCGGTCGTCATTCAACAGCACGTCGGAATAGACGCTCCCGGGCTTGACCTTCATGACCGCCTGGATCTCGCTGAGCGTGAGGCGCTCGAAGCCGGCGATCTCGACCTTGCCCACGAAGTACTGGGGGCCTTCGTAGACGACGAACTCCAGGTCGGCCAGCTTCTTGCGCTTGCGGAACCAATTGAAGTACAGCTCGTCGCCGACCTCGGTGCGAACCTCCTTGACGTCGGCGTCCATGTAGCCGTTGCGGCGGTACCAGAACTTGAGGCGCTGGGTGTCGGTATCGAGCTGTTCGTCGTTGAGGTCGCCGGCGCGGAAGAGCCGGCGCGGCTTGCTCTGGATGACGGAGAGCAGGCGCTCGTCGGTGAAGGCCTTGTTGCCGCTGAAGGAGACGGCGCGGACGGCGATGGGATGGCCCTCGTCGACCTTGAAGACGATGTTGACCTCGTCCTGCACGTCGGTCCACTTGTTGGCGACGAACTGCTTGTGGCTGCTGACGGTCTGGACCTCGTACTGGCAGCTCGCGTCGCGGAAGGCGCGGGAGTGGTAGAGCTTCTCGATGGCGCGGGCGTCGAGGTGGACCTGGCCGATCTGGAAGCGCCCGCCCTCGACGGTCTGGATCGCGCCCTGCAGGTCGGCGCGCTTGATCGCGCCGCTGCCCTTGAAGTCGATCTTCTTGACGGTGGCCATCTCGACGAGGTCGATGACGAGCTTGATCCCGTTGAAGAAGGGGATGGGCGGCGTGATGCGGACGTTGAGGAAGAATCCGGAGTCGGTGAGGCGGCGCCAGTCCTCGTCCCAGATCTTTCTGGTCGAAGGGTCGCCCGACGCGGGTGCGGATCAGGCGCAGGACGGTGCCCTTGTCGACGCGCATGGTGCCGCGGATTTCGATTTCCCGGACGATCGGCGCGGCGCCTTGCTCGCCGGGACCCGGCGCGGGGGCGGGATCCGGCGGGGGTTCGGGTTCTTCGCCGGCATGCGCGGGGGCCGCGAAGGCGGCCATGACGAGGAGAGCCGTACAAAGCCCTAGGCTGAGAAGTCGCGAAGGGGCGCGCCCGCTGCCACCGGTGCGGGAAGGGTACGCGTCGCGTGACCGCCTTCTGAGCAGGATCAAACCCCCATCACGCTCCGGGCTTCCTCGTATTCCGGCACGTACGTCTCGAACCGGAACTGTTCGGGGAAGAAGGACAGGCGCACGTCCCCGGTCGCGCCGTTACGGTTCTTCTGCACGATGGCCGTGACATCGCGGGTCATGACGTTGTTCTCGTCGAGTTCGCGATGGAGCATGATCACGACGTCGGCGTCCTGTTCGATGGAGCCGGATTCGCGCAGGTCGGTAAGCCTGGGCTTCGGGTTGCGCTCCTCGGCGGGGGGTCGGCGCAACTGCGAGAGCAGGATAATGGGCACGTTCAGCTCGCGGGCGACCTGCTTGACCTGGCGGGAGAGTTCGGCGACGGCCTGCTCGCGGTGCTCGCTGCGCCGGTCGGTCTGCATGAGCTGGAGATAGTCGATGACGAGGAGCTTGACGTTTTCGCGGTGCACAAGCCTGCGGGCGCGGGAGCGCAACTGGCCGGGGCTGATGCCGGGCGTGTCGTCGATGAAGATGGGCGCCTGGGAGAGCTGTCGCGCGGCCTCCTTGACGACTTCGTAATCCTGGTCCTCGAAGCTGTAGGTGCGCATCATCTCGGAGGCGATCTTGGCCTCGGCGCAGAGGAGGTTCTTGGAGACCTGTTCCTTGGGCATCTCGAGGCTGAAGATGCCGACGCCCGGGGGCTGGCGCTCGACGGGCTTGCAGGCGACCTTCCGGGCGATGTTGATGGAGAGGGTCGTCTTGCCCACGCTGGGCCGCGCCGCCACGATCACGACCTCCCCGGCCAGAGTCCGCCGGCGAGCTTTTTGTCCAGGTCGTGGAAGCCGGTCGGGATGGCGCCGGTCTTGGGCTCCCGGCCTTCGCGCCGCGCTTGCAGGAACGCCTCGGCTTCGACCAGCACGCCTTCCAGGATCTGGAGGATGCCCACCGGCTCCTGAGAGGAGCGCTGGTCGGCGACCCGGTAGATGATCTCTTCGGCCTGCCCGACCAGATGCTTCACGTCCTCGCCGCTGTGGGGCTGCTGGACGAGCTGGAGGATCTGCCCGGCGCCGGCGAGGAGTTCGCGTTCCACCGCCCGCTCGCGCACGATCCGGCAGTAGCGCTCGACGTTGGCCGGGGTGGGCGTCCGCTCCATCAACTGCCCGACGACGCCTTCCCCGCCGACGCGCTCCACCAGCCCGCGCCGCTTCAGTTCGCTCTGCACGTACAGCGCGTCCAGGTCCGGCTGCCGCTCGAAGAGTTCCCTGAAGAGGCCGAAGAGGAGGTGATACCGGGGCGTGTAGAAATCCTCCGGGACCAGGGCGTCGACGGCGACGCCCGCGGCGGCCTCCCCGGCCAGCATCGAGCCCAGGACCCCCGCCTCCGCGTCCTCGTCGTGCGGGGGTACCTGCTCCAGGATCTTTTCGGCGGCCGTTGCCATCAGTCGGACTCGGCGACGATCCAGACCTTGATGACCGCTTCGTTGCCCGGCCCGACGCGCAGCGTCACGTCCGGGGTGCCCAGCGTCTTGAAGGGCGCCTCCAGCACGACCGCCGACTCGGGGATCGCGACCTTGTGTTCCTTCTGGATCGCGTCCACGATCTCCGGCGCGCCGACCGAGCCGTAGAGCTTCTCCTCCTGGGCTTTGACCGAGATCGTGACGGAACGCCCGTTAAGCGTCTCGACGATGCGCTTGAGTTCATCGATTTTCTGCTGCTCGCGGCGGACCTGCCGCTTGCGCTCGGCCTGGATCTGGAACTCGGCATCCGGCGTGCTGAGGAGCGCCAACTGACGCGGGAGCAGGAAATTACGGGCGTAGCCGTTGGAGACGTCCACGACCTCGCCCAGCTTGCCCAGCTTGTCTACATCGGTACGGAGAATGACCTTCATGGTCCATCCCCCCCTTCGCTATGGGGTTAAGTATCGACCGCACAACCGACCATCCGCATGGGGTTTAGCAACTCCCAGCTTGTCTCGTGCACTTGTGCTTGGCAAGAGACGGACGCCAGGAATCCCAGGTTGCTTCAACCCCCGCCCAGGAACCACAACATTTAGCGTCCGACGAACGGAAGCAGCGCAAGATAGCGGGCACGCTTCACGGCTACCTTGATCCGGCGCTGGCAGTAGGCGCAGGCGCCAGAACGCTTCCGCGAGTAGAGCTTGCCTTGCGGCGTAATGAGCTTGCCCAAGGTGCGTATGTCCTTGTAGTCCACCTTGCATACGCCGTCCTTCATGAAGCGGCAGTTCCGAGAATTGGTCACGTCCGTACCTCCTTGGCCGACTTGCGGCACCCCAGCGAGCACGCGCTCAGAAGGGGATGTCGTCTTCTGGAATGTCCAAATCCTGCCCGACGTCCTCGGGCGGCGGTCCATCCTGATCCTGCGGCGGCGGCGGCTGATCGCGAGGCGCGCCCCGTCGCGGCGGCGCTCCGCCTTCGCGGCGCGGCGGACGCGCGGCGCCGCCTCCCCCTCCGCCCCCGCCGCCGGGACCGCCATCCCCGCGGCCGCCGATGAACTGCATCCGGTTCCCGATCACCTTCAGTTTGGAGCGCTTCTGCCCGGTCTGGCGGTCTTCCCATTGATCGAGGCGCAGGCTGCCTTCGATCAGCACGGGCCGGCCCTTGGATAAATACTGGCTGGCGATCTCGGCCTGCCGGGAGAAGAGGTCCACGTCCACGAAGGTCACGTCTTCGCGCCACTCGTTGGTCTTGCTGTCGCGGTAGCGCCGGTTGATGGCCAGGCCGAGGGTGGTGACGGCGGTGCCCGAAGGGGTGTAGCGCATTTCGGGATCGCGGGTCAGGTTCCCGGCCAGGATCACGATATTGATGTTTGCCACAGCGGTTCTCCTTAGAGTGCGTCCTAAAACGTCTCGCGACCGTCTTCGGGCGGCGGACTGCGCGATGCGTCGTTGGCCTGCTCGCCGTATGCTCGTCCCGATACGGCTCGTTCGGCCGCCTTGCCTCGCTTGCCCGGCGCTCCGAAGCCGCCTCGCGATACGGTTTTAGGACGCACTCTTAGTACAGCGCCGCAGAAGTTCCTGACCCACTGCTGGAGCCTTTTGCCCCGGCTCTTCGTTGCGCCTCGGTCACAGATCTTTCGTCCCGATATGCTCCCTCGCCGCGCCTCGACCCGGGGCAAAATGCTCGGCGCATTGGGCCAGTTACTTCCGTGGCGCTGTACTTAGCGTGCGTCCCAAAACGTCTCGCGGCCGTCTTCGGGCAGCGGACTTCGCGCTGCGTCGTTGGTCTGCTCGCCGTAGGCGCTGTCCCGCTCCGGCTCGCGCAGGCTCAGCGCCGGCCGCGCGGACCGCCGCGGTCGCGCCCGCCGCCGCCGCCCCCGCCGTATCCACCGCCCCCACCGCCGCCGCCGTATCCGCCGCCGCCCCCACCGCCGCCGCCGCCGAAGAAGCGACGCCCGCCGCGCGGATCTTCATCGGCCGAGGTGAGCGTTTCCGGGGTGAGCGTGACGCCGTCCTCGTCGCCGAGGATCAGCGCGCGCATGACCAAGTCGGAGATCTGGATGTTGCGCTCGAGCTTGCCGACGTTGCCCGGCTCGCTGTGGAAGTGGGAGAGGATGTAGAGTCCGCGCTTGCGCTTCTTGATCGTGTAAGCGAGGCGGCGCTCTTCCCACTTGTCGCCGTTGACCCAGTGGGCGCCGCTTTTCTCGACGATCTCCTTGATGCCGTCGACGATCTTGCCGAAGTTTTCGCGGCCGGCGTTGACGTCGACGACCCACATGCACTCATAGAGCCGGTGCCCCTTGGGGATCTCGACGACGGGCGCGGGGGCGGGCGCCGCGGCCTTGGCCTCCCCTTCGGCGCCCTTGTCCGAGCTCTTTTCCGCCGCCTTGGTCCGTTCCTGTTCCGCCATGATTCCACGGCCTCCTTACGCCTTGGGTTTCGTTTCGTCCGAATCCTTGGAGGGCGCCTTCGACGGGCGATTGAACCGGTTCATCGCCTCGGAAACGCCGTGGCCGGCCCAAGTCAGGCAAGCCTCCACGGAGCGCTCGATGGCCTCCTCCACCAACTCTTTTTCATGGGCCTCGAAGCGGCCCAGCACGTGCCCGGCGAGGTCCTCCACCAGGCGCTCCGCGCCGCTTTCGCGCCCCCGACGCCCACGCGCAGCCGGGCGTAGTCCTGCGCGCCCAGTTGGGCCTCGATGTCGCGCAGTCCGTTGTGCCCGCCGGCGGACCCGTCCCGGCGCAGGCGCAACTGGCCCAGGGGCAGGTTCACGTCGTCGGCCACCACCAGCAGGTCCTCGCGCGCGACCTTGAAGTAGCCGCAGAAGTCGCGCACCGCCGCGCCGCTCAGGTTCATGAACGCCTGCGGCTTGAGCAGCATCAGTTTCCCGTCGCCTGAGGCGGGCCCGGCGTGCCGCTCGGGGATCCGTCCTTCGGCGTACTCGGCCTCGAACTTCCTGCGGTCGAAGGCCGCGCCGGCGAGCTCGGCCAGGCGCTCGGCGATGCGGAACCCGACGTTGTGCCGGGTCTGCTCGTACTTCCGGCCGGGGTTGCCGAGCCCGACGATCAGCTTCACGGCCGGGCGGCCTCCTCAAGCCGCCGCGCGGCGCGGCCGCGGACCGAACTCATTTCTTGTCCTCTTTCTCTTTCTTCTCGGGCTTCTTCTCGGCCGGCTCCGCGCCTTCCTCGCCGGGCTCGGGCTTCTTCTCGCCGATGACCTCGGGTTCGGTGGCGCCTTCGGCGGCCGGAGCGGGCGCTTCCTCGACGCGGGGCGGCTCGCAGGTGACCAGCACCGTGTTCGCGCCGGTAATCGGCGTGACGCCTTCCGGGAAGGTCACCTCGGAGACGTGAAGCTGGGAGTTGAGCGAGAGCCCGGAGACGTCGACGGTGATGCGGTCGGGGATCGCGACGGGCTGGCACTCGACCTCGATCTCGTGGACCTGGACGTTGACGACGCCGCCTTCGGCGATGCCCTTGGCCACGCCCTTGACGGCGAGCGGGACCATGACGACGACGGTCTGCCCTGCGCGCAGCTCGTTGAAGTCCACGTGCAGGACGTGCTCGCCCAGCGCGTCGTACTGGAGGTCCTTGATCAGGGCCTGCTTGTCCTCGAGGCCGTCGATCTTGAGGATCACGACGCGCTCGCCGGCGATCAGGACCTTGTGGAAGTCGTGCTGTTCCACGGTCAGGCTCAATCCGGGCTTGCCGGCGCCGTAGACGACGGCGGGGAGCTTCCCCGCGCCGCGCAGCTTATTCATCTGCCGGGTGCCGCTGGCCTTGCGCTCCAGAGCTTTCAGTTCCGCGACCATCGTGGTTCCCTTCCTTCCATGCCATGCGCCGCGCCCGCGGGCGCGCGCGCGCCTAATCGTCGAACATCTTGGAAATGGACTCGTTGAGGTGGGTGCGGCGGATCGCTTCCGCGAGCACCTCCGTCACGCTCAACTGGACGAGGGTGATGTTTTCGGGGCGTTTCTTCAGCGCGATGGTGTCGCAGACGGCGAGTTCGCGGACGGGGGAGCCCGTTGAGGCGCTCGAAGGCCCGGCCGCAGAAGACGGGGTGCGTGCACATCGCGATGACGTCCTTGGCTCCGAACTCCATGGCCGTGTGCACGGCCTGGGTGATGGAACCTGCGGTGCTGATCATGTCGTCGACGATGACCACGGTGCGGCCCTTGATGTCGCCGACGACGTGGCCCTTCTCGACCTCGCTGTCCCCGGTGCGGCGCTTGTCGATGACGGCGAGGTTGCCGTCGAGCTTCTGGGCGAAGCGGTTGGCCAGCTTGATGCGGCCGGGGTCGGGGCTGAGGATGGTCAGGTTGTCCAGGCCCATCTCCTTGACGTGATCGAGGAGCACCGGCCAGGCGTAGAGGTGGTCCACCGGGATGTCGAAGAAGCCCTGGATCTGGGTGGCGTGGAGGTCCATGCACAGCACGCGGTCGGCGCCGGCGGTGGCGATGAGGTTGGCGACGAGCTTGGCGGTGATGGGGACGCGGCCCTCGTGCTTGCGGTCCTGCCGCGCGTAGCCGTAATAGGGGATCACGGCGGTGACGCGGGAGGCGCTGGCGCGGCGGGCGGCGTCGATGAGCACGAGCAGTTCCATCAGGTGGTCGTTCACGGGCGGGGAGGTGGGCTGGAGGATGAAGACGTCGCGGCCGCGGATGTCTTCCTTGATGCGGACCTTGATCTCGCCGTCGGGGAAGCGGTCCACGTCGCACTCGCCCAGGGGCACGTCGAGGTACTTGCAGACCTGCTCGGCCTGCTTGGGGTGCGCGTTCCCGCGGAAGATGCGGATCTCGTTTTTCAGCTTCCCGTCCGGCATCGCCTACTCCCTCTCTCGGCCGGCCGCGGCCCGTTCGGCCGCCGCCAGTTCCTCGGGCGTGTTGATGCCCAGGCATTCGTCGGCGCGCGGGGCCGCCAGCGCGCCGACCCGTTCGCCGCGCGCCGCGAACCAGGCCACGGTGTCGGTCAGATAGAACTCGCCCTGCGCGTTGTCGTCCTTCAAATGCCGCAGCGCCTCGAAGAGCCGGCCCGGGCCGAAGGCGTAGGTCCCGGTGTTGAACTCCTCGATGCGCCGCTCGGCCTCGCTGGCGTCCTTGTGCTCCACGATGCGCCGGAAGGCCCCGCCCTCGCCGCGCACGATCCGGCCGTAGGCGTGGGGACCCTTGACGACGGCCGAAAGCACCTGCACCGCCGAGTTGTCCCGCGCCCGCCGCGCGACCAGTTCGCGAATCGTCTCCGCGCGGATCAGCGGCACGTCGCCGGAGAGCACCACCACCGGCCCGGCGTAGTCCTTCAACTGGTCCTCCGCGCAGCGCGCCGCGTGCCCGGTCCCGCGCTGCTCGGCCTGGAGCGCGGACTCGACGCCGGCGGGCAGCGCGCGCTCGACCTCTTCGCGCCCGTACCCCAGCACCGCCACGATCCGCTCCGCGCCGGCCCGGCGCGCCGCATCGACCACCCACGCCACCAGCGGGCGGCCGCGCAGCGGATGAAGGACCTTCGGCAGGTCGGACTTCATCCGCTTGCCCTGTCCCGCGGCAAGCACGATCACGGCGAAACGTCCCGAAGCGTCCAACCCGCCCCCTCGCCAAACAAAAAGCACTCGAAGCCTGGTGGTCCGCCACGTTTCATTTTGTGGGTTTCGGCGGTTCTTTTGACCGTGTCCTGCGTTGCGCTCCAGTAATCGTATCTTCCCGATACGAAGTCCTTTCGCGCGCCTTGGCCACGGCCAAAACTCCTCGCCGCTCCCCACAAAAGCAAACGTGTCAGACCACTAGCGCCTCGCGCGCCGAGCCCGGACTTCTGATCTTGCGACCGGCTTGCCTTCAACCGCTTCCGACGTATCCGCTCGCGAGGGGCCCGGCCTCGCGCCTGCGCGAGGGTCCCTCTAAGCGCTCGTCCGGCTCGACCCGAAGGCGGCGAACGAGGCTCCCGGCACGTCACTCCAGTGCGGATGAACCAGAGCGAACCTTTATCTACCGGTGGGACTTCAGGTTGTCAACTCCAGGGCCACCTGGATTTGCACCGGTGCAACATTTTTCAAGCCTTGCTTCTTATTCGGATTGTTTTAGGGAACTGAGGTAATCCCGGCATCGTAGTTCTTGCACAAGAGGCATGACCCGGGCGCGCATCGAGGGTTGAGACTAGAAGGGGCTACTGCTATTGGATTTGAGCAGTCTGGGCGTGCCGGACTCCGCCTACTGTAATATAAGGTAGGCCGTTCCACGAAGATCTTAGAGGGCAGGGATTTGGCTCGCAGGACGGCATGGCGGCAGGTGTTGGCGGACGCCTCGCGGCCTCGGCCCGGCTTCACGCTGGTCGAGCTGCTGGTGGTGATCGCGATCGTGATCCTGGCGATGAGCATGATCGTCGGGGGGCTTTCGGACCTGAACCAGCGCCGCCGGCTGGGCAACTCGGCGAGTTCGGTCACGACGGCGCTGGCCTTCGCGCGGAGCCAGGCAATCAGCGAGCGGTCGGTGATCCACGTGCGGATCGAGAACCTCGGCCCGGGCGACCAGCGGATCAGCGTGTACCGCTTCCCGAAGACCTCCGACGCGCTGGACGCGGTGGACGAGTTGGCGGTCCAGACCCTCAAGGGCGCCGACGGCTCGACGGTGGGCTGGAACGACGGCGCCACGCAGGGGAACTACAGCAACTACCGGCTGATGAGCCGGGAGCTCGAGCCGGGGACGTGGTTCGAGACGGAGTACGACTCGGGGCAGATGTGGGACACCGCGCGCGGGCGGCCCAAGCCGCTCGGCTCGATCCACGCTGCGCCGTCGGCGACGCTCTATTACGGTGGCACGACCGACCCGGCCTCGATGAACCTGCTCCCGAAAGTGCTGCCGAACTACAGCGCGTACACGCAGCCGACCCACGTGCTGCTCTCGTACTATCCGGACGGGACGGCATCGGCGAACGTGCTGCTCTTCATCCGGGACGAGCGCGCGCTGAAGTACGTGCAGGTCTGGCGCGGCGGGATGGTCCGCGCGGGCGATGTGACGAAGCTCGAGGATTTCGCGAAGCTGGATTGAACGGCGGGAGGCCGGGAACGGTCCGGGAGGCACGGGGCAGCTACGCTGGCCCGTGGCACGCACGGCCCGGGCACGCGGGTGACGCGGTAACGTAAAGAGGCGAACGATGCGCGGGATGGCGAAGCACAGCCGGTTCAGGCGGTCCCGGTGTCCGGAGTCCGGAACCCGGACCCCGCGCGCCGCCGGCGGCGCGCCGGGCTTCACGCTGGTCGAGATCCTGGCCACGCTGGCGGTGCTGCTGATCGGGCTGGGCGCGGTGATCGCGATGGTCTTCGGAAGCCAGCGGCAGAGCGTGATCGCCAGCGACCGGAACGCGGCAAGCATCCTGCTGGCCGACGCGGTGCGGGAGATCGAGCAGGACCACCTGATCACGCCGGAGATCCGGGCGAGCTACGCGGGGATCGCCGACGCCGACGTGGGCCTGTACATCCAGACCCTGACCAACGCGCCGCAGAGCGACGACATCGCGGCGTATGGGAACGTCACCGCCGCCGGGCACCCGCTGGGCGGGGACGGCAACGCGGGGAACCTCAACGAGTGGCCGCGGCGGCCGGCGAAGGCGCTGCAACTCGGCTCGGGCCAGTACCGCGCGCGCTACCGGCTGGAGAAACATCCGCTCTGGTGGCCCCACGACGCGGACGGGAACGAAGGTGCCGAGACCGTCGAATCGACCTACCGCGGGATCTACGTGCTCACGGTGGTCTGCTACCGCGACGAGGACGGGAACATGAACGAGCCGGTGCAGGTCTCCGATCCGGCGGTGGTGTACCTGAAGGACCGCAAGTTGCGCTGAACGGCGGGGAACCGGGGGACGGCGTCCGGACTCCGGGGCGACAGGAAAGACGGCCATGCGCAAGACGAATCTGACCGCCTACGTCCGCTCGAACCGCTCGCGGGGCGCGCGGGGTTTCACGCTGCTGGAAATGATCATCGCCGTGGCGATCGCGGTGCTGATCCTGGCGATGACCTTCACGATCCTTAATGGCGCGACGCTGGCGCAGTCGGCCTCGCGCAGCCGCATCGAGGCCTCGGAGAGCGCGCGGATCCTGTTTCAGGCGATCGAGCACGACCTGGCCGGGGCGTTCCCCGGCCCGCTGGGGCACTCGAAGGCCCTGCTGGTGCGGACGGTCGTCCCGCAGGCGGCCTGGGACGGCAACCCGGGCTTCCATGGGCAGACGCTGCACTTCGCCACGGCCTCGGACAACCGCACGCAGGGCGCCGAGTTCGTGACGGTCCGCTACTTCATGGCCCGGCGCACCGCGCAGGAGGAGAAGCGGCTGTACCGGCAGGTGAACGCGAACGGGGACTTCCCTTCCGACCCGGACCTGCTGACGCTGAACAACGAGGACGTGCTGCTGACCCAGGTGAAGCGGCTGGAGATCGGCTACGCGCGCTGGGATCCGGCGGAGAAGACCTACCTGACCTGGGACGGGGCGCAGTGGGTGAACCCGATCTCGGGGCTGGGCAGCGCGGGCACGCTGAGCCAGGCCACGCACCTGGACCTGAACGTGACCCTGGGCATCGACCAGCTCGACGAACGTTTCACGAAGACTCAGCGGACCTCTCAGTTCGTCTGGAACTTCCGCAAGCGGGTTCCGATCCCGGCGGCGTTCCCGAACTGAGGCGCAGCGGCGCGACGGAAGGAATAACGGATGGCCGGTGGAGCGAAGAAATTTTTACGCAGGCGCGGCGCGCGCGGGAGCATCCTGGTCTTCGCGCTGGTGCTGATCGCGATCCTGGCGGCGCTGGGCGCGGCGACGGTCTTCTACGTGGTCCAGCAGGCGCGCGCGAGCGCCAACGCGCTGCGCCACGCCGGGTCCGACCACCTGCTCGATTCGGGCGAGCTGCACGTGCTCAAGCTGATCCGCGACACGGTCCGCGCCTACGAGATCCTCAGCCCCGACGGGATCTTCGAGCCCACCCTGCCGACGAACGCCGCCGACCACGCCTACCTCGATATCGGCCCGGACTCGCCCGCCGGCGTGCCGCAGCACAACGTATTCCGCGCGCTGGAAGGCTACACGAGCGAGAAGACCGTCGCCGCGACGGCCAATAACCCCAATGGGCACGCGTGGCTGTACTGGAACGAGGATTCCAACTACTGCGGGACGACGCTCCTCGAGCCGGCCGCGGGGACGCCGCTGCGCTACGCCGACAGCACGCTCGCCCACGCCAACTACCCGAACGGGCAGGCGCGGGCGTACTACGCGAACGGCCCCGAGCACGCCGGGCTGGCGCGGCGCTGGCCGGTGGACAACAACCTCGACGACTTCTACGCGGCGGGGCTTCCGGGCACGAAGCTCCCGCGCGTCTCGGGCTTCCGCGGCGAGTACTACGCCTGGGCCGCGGATCTGGACGGGAAGCTCTACGCCGACCCGAAGAGTTGGGGGCTGGACCCGGACTTCTTCACGAGCCTGCCGGGCGTGGAAACGAACGAGACGGCGGCCAAGGCGATCCTCGCAACGCTGAGCCTCTACGGCGACGCGCCGACGTGGACGACGGCGGGGGCCTCGTACGCGGGGATGAAGCTCTCCGCGGCCCTGATCGACGCGCTCTGGCTGCGCCCTTCCGCGCCGGCCTTCAACAACCTGGGCGAGATGGCGCTGGCGCTGGGCGTGGCGGTGCCCGCCAGCGGCACGGGCTCAGCCGTCTGGGATTACTACAACCAGCGTTACGGCTTCGAGCGCTACTTCACGGTGAAGCAGGATACCGCGCTGAATCCCGCCGAGGCGGCGAGCCTCCAGACGCTGACCGCGGTGAAGGAGACCGAGACGGCGCTGAACGTGAATACGGCGCCCTTCGAGGTGCTCCTCGCGGCGCTCTCGCGCATCCCGCTGGTGGACGCCTACACGCCGGCCGACGCCGGCAAGGTGAACGAGAACATCCAGAAGGCCGCGGCGCTGGCCGCGCGGATCTGCGCCAAGCGCCCGTTCCTGGGGCGGATCGACTTCGAGGACTTCCTCGCCGCGCACCTGACCTCGGATCCCGTCGCCGCGCCGGTGGACGACCCGGCCGACGCGACGAAGCCCGTGGGCATGATCAAGGCCGCGCTGCCCAAGCGCGAAGTGGTGGACATGGCCGCCTTCCTGGACCTGGACGCCTATGGCGTGAGCACCGCCAACCTGGCCGTGCAGAACCCGCTCTTCAGCGACACCGCCGCCAAGCCGCTGAACGGCGTGGTGAGCATGGCCGAGCGCTTCGACTTCTTCCGCACGGATAACGCCGCGGCCCCGCTGGCCAACGCGCTGATCGGGGAGGCCGCCTTCAACAACCTGCTCAACGCGACCGGCGGGAAACGGCGCGACGGGACGTACGGGTACAGCTACTACAGCTTCGAGAACGTGAAGGACCCGATCGAGGTGACCGGGTTCGCCAAGCCGAAGTTCGAGTACACGCTGCTCGACGCGGCGGCCATCGCCCTGCCGCGCGAACAGTACGATCTGGCCCTGGCCTCCGGGACGGCCGGCGCGCTGAACGTCTGGCGCGCGACGAAGGACCCCGTGTACGGCGGCTACTACGAGATGCACTTCGGCAGCGACGACTTGCAGAAGTACGCGTTCGATGCCGGGACCGCGCTCGGCGTGGCGCCCGATCCCTACCCCATCGTCATCGAAGCCGGCGCCGACGGCGTGCTGCAGACGCCCAAGCTCTCCGACGACGACGACACGGCCGGCACGAACATCACGACCGGCCCCAACTACCTGGCCGAGACCTGGATCCACGGCCCCATCCGCGCGTATCGCCTGCCCAACGACGCGGCCCTGACAACGCCCGTCGCCGACCTGGCGGTCAACAACGGCGACGTGGCCTGGGCGCCGCGCTTCGGCTTCCGCTCGCGCTTCTTCCTCGTTTACGTCCTCGCCCGCCCCTACCTGGGCAAGGAAGGCGGGGTGGACGTCTACGGCCCGCCGCAGCGCAGCGAACTCGTCTACGACGCGCTCCGCGACCAGGTCGTCTCCCGCCGCGAACCGGCCACCGAGAAGCGCAACCTCGGCGACCCGCATCCTTAATTAAGCTCCTGGCGCAGCGCGCTTTTCGTATGAGGCGCCCGCTCGCGACCTACGATCCACGATCCGGCATCCAAGAGCCACGAAGGACCCGATAATCCTCTTGCGAAGTCGCTCTTGATATTGATAATCTATAATCATTGAGGCCGGATGCTCCTGACCATGGCTCGCCCCGCTCTACCCCTCTTCGTCCTCGGCGCGGTCGTCCTGCTCGGGGCGGGCGCGGCGGCGTGGTTCTCCGGCGGTTCGCGCGCGCCGCGCGGCCGGCCGGCGGTGGCGACGCATCTCTTCGCGCTCCACGACTGGGCGGCGCGCGTGGCCGGGCCCGACGCGGACGTGGAACTGCTGGAAGGCTCGGGGGACGACCCGCACGGCTTCGCGCCGAGCCCCGCCGACACGGTGCGCATCCAGCGCGCGCGTGCGCTGCTGACGATCGGACTCGGTCTGGACCCCTGGGCCGCGCGCGCGCTCGAAGGGCACGAACCGGCGCTCGAACTGTGGGAAGCCGGAACCTGGGTCGAGCGGCGCCGGATCTTCGGCGCGGAGGACCCCGAGGAGAGCGGCGAGGCCCATGAAACGCACGCCGAACATGCTCACGGGCACAGCCACGACCACGGGCACGCGCACGATCACGGCGGGGAGGATCCCCACGTCTGGCTGGACCCGCAGCGCGCGGCGCGGATCGTGCGCGAGCTGGGCGAGCGGCTGGCGGGGCTGGACCCGGCGCACGCGGAGGGCTACCGGCGGCGCGCGGCGGAGTACGCGGCGGAACTGGAGGCGTTCGCCGCCGAGCTGCCGCGGCGGATGGAGCGGCTGCGCGGGCGGCCGGTGGTGGTCTTCCACGACGCGTACGGGTACTTCTTCGAGCGCTGCGGGCTGCAGGTCGGCGGCGTGGTGCAGTTGAGCCCCGGGCTGCAGCCGGGCCCGCGGGACGTGACGCGCGCGCTGGCGCTGCTGCGCGAATTCGGGCAAACGGTGGTCTTCGCCGAGCCGGAGCGGCAGGCGCAGGCGGAGGCGCTTGCGCGGGAGCTGGGCGGCGGCGTGGCGATCCTCGACCCGCTGGAGAACGCGCGCGTCTATCCGGGCGAGGGGTATCTCGCGCGGCTGCAGCGCAACGCGGACGCGCTGCTGGAGCACCTGAAATGAGCGCGGCCGAAGCCCCCGCCCCGGCGAGCGCGGCCGCCGCGCCGCCCGCCGCTCAAGCCCCGTGCGTGATCGAGATGGACGGCGTGGGCTTCGCCTACGGCAAGGCCGCGCCGGTGCTGGACAACGTCCGCTTCCGCGTGCGCGAAGGCGAGTTTTTGGGGCTGATCGGCCCCAACGGCGGGGGCAAGACGACGCTCCTGAAGCTCGTGCTGGGGCTGCTGCGCCCGCAGCGCGGGACCGTGCGGGTGCTGGGGCACGACCCGGCCGCGCTGGGGCGCGAACGGCGCCGGGTGGGGTACGTGCCGCAGGATACGGGCATCCGCTGGCGCTTTCCGGCGACGGTGCGCGATGTCGCCTTGATGGGCACCTACGGCGCGCTGGGGCTCTTTCGCAACCCGGGCCCGGCCGAAGAAGCCGCCGCGGTCCGCGCGCTGAAGGACGTGGGCTTGGCGGGCCAGGAAGAGCGGCCGGCGTGGAAGCTCTCGGGCGGGCAGCAGCAGCGGCTCGCGATCGCGCGCGCGCTGATCGCCGACCCGAAGATCGTGCTGCTCGACGAGCCCACCAGCGGGTTGGACACCGGCGGGCAGGCGCAGCTCTTCCAGCTCCTGGAGCGGATCAAGCACGAGCGCGACCTGACGGTGGTGATGGTCAGCCACGACGTGACGGCGCTGGCGCATCACACGCAGCAGATCGCGTGCCTCAACCGCACGATGCACTGGCACGACCGCAGCGAGCTGATCACCGAGCAGGTGCTCAACCACGTCTACGGCTGCGAGCTGGACGCGTTCTTCCTGAAGCATCACGAGCACCTCGAGGAGTTCCACGGGGACAGCGCGCTGGCCGAACACGCGCACGGCCCGCACTGCGACCACGGGCATCACGCGCCCGGCGCCGGCGCCGTTCCGCCCCGGGAAACGCCCAAGCCGTGAACGACGTCCCGAGCTACCTGGAGGCGCTGCTGCACACGCCGCTGCTGAAGCGCGCGGCGGCGGCCGGGGCGCTGGTGGGGCTGGCCTGCGCGGCGCTCTCGCCGTTCGTCGTGCTGCGGCGGCTGGCCTTCGTCGGGGACGGGATGGCCCACGCGGCCTTCGGCGGGCTGGGCCTGGCGCTCTTCCTCTTCGCGGGCTCCAAGAGCGACGACCCGGCCGTGCAACTGACGATGCTCGGGTTCTGCCTCGCGCTGGCCGTGGCCGTGGGGCGCGCCACGCGGCGGCGCGAGGGCGGGCAGGACGAAGGAGGCCTGGCGGCCGACAGCGCGATCGGAATCGCCTTCTCGGTCTCGATGGCGCTGGGCGCGCTCCTGATCACGCTGCGCTACCGGCGCGAACCGCAGTACGCCCCGTCGTGGGAAGGCTACCTGTTCGGGAGCCTGACCACGATCGGCCAGGGGCAGGTCTGGATCACGCTCGCGCTCGCCGCGGCGGTCCTGATCGCGCTCGTGGTCCTGCACAAGGAACTGGCCTTCTACACCTACGACGAGACGCTGGCCGAACTGAGCGGGCTGCCGGTGGGCTTCCTGCACTACCTGTTCCTGATCCTGCTGGTGCTGACGGTGGTGCTCGCGGCGCGGATCGTGGGGATCGTGCTGGTCAGCTCGTCGCTGATCCTGCCGGGCGTGGCGGCGCTGGCGTGCAGCAGCCGCCTGACGACCGCGCTGTGGGTGGCGGGCCTCGTGGGCGTGGCGAGCTACCAGCTTGGGCTGTACGCCTCCTACCGCTGGAACGTCCCGCCCGGCGCGGCGGTGATCCTGGTCCAGTTCGCGGCGGTGGCCGCGGCGCAGGTCTACAAGCGGGCGCGCGGCGCGTAAACTTCAAGCCTTTCGCTTTGGACAAATGCCTGCTCAATCCTAAGCTTCCCGCATGCCACGCAGCCGAATGACGAAGCGCCGTCCCCCCGCACACTCCCAGCGGGCGAAAGCCCCTGACGGCCCGCGCGCGGTGCTGCTGCTCTCGGGGGGCTCGACAGCGCCACGGCCGGGGCGTGGGCGAAGGCGCGCGGCTTCCGCCTGGCCGCGCTGACGATCCGCTACGGGCAGCGGCACGCGGTGGAGGTCGCCGCGGCGCGCAGGGTCGCGCAGATGCTGGGCGTGGAGAAGCACGTCGAGGTCTCCGTGGATCTTGCGCGCTTCGGCGGCTCGGCGCTGACCGATGCGAAGCTGCGCGTGCCCAAGGGGCGCAGCGAGAAGCAGATGGGCGCGGGCATTCCCATCACCTACGTGCCCGCGCGGAACACGGTCTTCCTGGCGCTGGCGCTGGGGCTGGCGGAGACCTGGCAGGCGGAGCATCTGGTGCTGGGCGTGAACGTGCTCGATTACAGCGGCTACCCCGACTGCCGGCCGGCGTTCCTGCGCGCCTTCCGGAACCTCGCGCGGGTCGCCACGAAGGCCGGCGTGGAAGGCGCGGCGCGGTACCGGATTCATGCGCCGCTGATCCGCAAGACCAAGGCGCAGATCGTCCGGCTCGGCGCGCGCCTGGGCGTGGATTTCGGCCTGACGACGTCCTGCTACGAGCCGAGCCGGCGCGGCGGGAAGGTGCTCGCCTGCGGGCGCTGCGACTCCTGCCGGCTGCGCCTGAAGGGCTTCGCCGAGGCGGGCGCGGCCGACCCCATCGCGTACCTCGCGCGAAGCTGAGCGCCGCGGCTACTTCTTTTTCTTCTGCCTGGCCTGGTTGCGCTTCCACTGCGCCTTCATGCGCCGCATCTCGGCGTTGAGCGGGACCTTGAACGGCGTGGTCTGGTTCTTCTTCTCGTAGAGCCAGGTGCCGAGGCTGTCGCGGAGCACCGGCATGCGTTTGGCGACGGGCGGCGGGGCGACGGCGCGCGCGGGCTCGGCCGCGTACCAGTACGCGACGCTGCTCATCTCGTTGCACAGATGGTTGCCGTGCCCGTGCTCGATGGTGACCTTGACCTCGCGGTTGAAGCGGACGGGGTTCTCGAGGTGGTGGACGTAGCTGGTCTGGTAGCCGTTGGTGTTCGCTTCGTGGATCGAGCTGCCGTTGCGGAGGAAGGCGTTGGGTTGCATGCCCCAAGCCTGGTTAAGATAGTCCTCGCTGCCGGTGCCGTGCAGGTCCGGCGGCCACTTGTAGCCGTCGACCCAGATCATGTCGTCGCCTTCGCCCCACCACGTTCCCTGGAAATTGGTGACGGAGAGGTTGCAGCCAAGGTAATGGCCGCGGCCTTTCGTCTCGAGGATCACGTAGTTGTTGCGCCAGGCTTCCTTTTCCTTGCAGACGATGTTGGCCTCGGGCGTATTGACGCGGATCTCGTGCCCCCAGCCGCCGAAGGGGTTGGCGCGGCGGAACTCGGCGTGGAAGTAGCCCAGGTCCGGCGCGGGCTCGTCGTCGAAGAGTTCGTAATCGACATAGAAGTACTGGCGGTGCGCCTCGTTGGACTCATTGACCAGTTCGATCTTCGCGCCTTCGCGGAAGGGCATCGGCGCGTAGCAGTTCAATGCGCAGCCCTGGTTGAACTTGTTGTTGTGCCGCGTCGAGGCCGTGAAGAGTTCGGACTGGTACGAGTTGACGATGCCGTGCCCGAGGCCGAAGAAGTCGCCGAGCGGGCAGAGCACGCTGGGGTGCTTGGCGCCGTCCCAGGTGATCTTGAGCAGCACCTCGCGGTAATGCTGGCCCTGCGTGAGCCAGAGGTGCGTGATGAGCCCGGCGCCTTTGATGTCCGCGAGGACGCGGCTCTGGCCTTTCTCGATCCACCAGAAATCCTGGTTGCGCCCGTCGGGGTTCCAGGATGAAGAGCGCAAGGTACGGCGGTTGCGGAGTTTGGCGAGGTGCAGCATGGCCGGAGGCTCTCCTTACAATCCTTCATGCACAATCGTGTGAGCATTGAATATTAATATACTCCCCCGCCCCGCCCCCGCGCAAGCCGCGCGGGCATTTTTTCGGCCCTCGAACCCGCTCGCGCTTGACTGGACGCGGGCGCGGGACGCCGCATATGCTGAAGCGCCCAGGCCGGAGCGCGTATCGTGAAAACCCGCGCCGCGGTGCTCTTCGCGCCGCACGAACCCTTCCGCATCGAGACGCTGGATCTCCAGCCGCCCAAATCGCGCGAGGTGCTGGTGAAGCTCCAGGCCGCCGGCGTCTGCCACAGCGACTGGCACATCGCGACCGGCGACACGAAACATCCCCTGCCGGCCGTCTGCGGGCACGAAGGCTCGGGGATCGTGGAGGCCGTGGGCGAAGGCGTCGCGAGCGTCAAGCCCGGCGAGCGCGTCGCGCTCAACTGGGCGCCGAACTGCGGGAGCTGCTTTTACTGCGCGCACGGCCGCCCGGCGCTCTGTGAGGCCTACCGCGGCCTGATCTGGCAGGGCGTGCTGATGGACGGCACGCCGCGGCTTTCGCTGGGCGGGAAGCCTGTCTACCACTACTGCGCGCTGGCGTGCTTCAGCGAGTACGCCGTCGTGCCGGAGGCTTCCTGCGTCAAGCTGGGCGTCGAGACGGAGCCGCGGATCGCGGCGCTGGTGGGCTGCGCGGTGAGCACCGGCGTGGGCGCGGCGGTGAACACGGTGGAGATCCCCGCGGGCGCGAGCGTGGCGGTGCTGGGCGCGGGCGGGATCGGGAGCTGCGTGGTTCTCGGCGCGCGGCTGCGCGGCGCGGGGACGGTCGTCGTCGTGGACCGGGCTAAGGAGAAGATGAAGCTCGCTCTCGAACTGGGCGCGACGCACGCGCTTGAAGCCGGCCCGGAGTCGCCCCGGCGCATCCGCGAACTGACCGGCGGGCGCGGCGCGGACTTCGTTTTCGAGGCCGTCGGCGTGCCGGCGGTGCAGGAGCAGGCGCTGGAGTGCGTCCGCCCCGGCGGGACGCTGGTGCTGGTGGGGCTCGCGCCGATGGGGACTTCGACCCAACTGCCCGGCGCGATCATCACGCGCCGCGAGCTGACCGTGCGCGGCTGCTACTACGGCACGTGCGAGCCCGCGCGCGACTTCCCGCGCTTCGCGCGCTGGCACGCCGAGGGCAAGCTGCCGCTGGAGAAGCTCGTCACGCGGACCTACGCGCTCGACGAGATCAACGCGGCCTACGCCGACCTGCTCGCGGGAAAGCTCGCGCGCGGCGTGATCGTGTTCTGAAGCCCGGAAGAAAGGACGACTCATATGAACGACGCGGCCGGACGGCGGCGGATCGAAGCGCTCCGCGGATACCTGCGCCCGAGCCCCGAGTGGGACGCCTGGCTCGAGAAAAGCGGCGAGTTGCCGCCGGATTTCGACGCGCTACGGTCCGTGCCGAACCTGCCCGAGCCGCTGCGCTTCGGCGGGACCGAGGCCCGGAGCCCGCGCGACTGGCCGGCCACGCGCGAGCGGATCCTCGAGGCGTTCCGGCGCTGGGTCATCGGGAGCTATCCCGAAACGCCGGGCAACGTGGCCGCCGAGACGCTTGAGGAGCACGCCGAACCCGACGGCTCGCGGGTGCGCGAGGTGCTGCTGACGTTCGGCCCCGAACGGCGCGCGCGGCTCCACGCGCAACTCGCCCTGCCGCCCGGCCCCGGCCCGTTTCCGGTCTTCATGACGCAGCGCAACCATTACGGCTGGGGGCGCGTGGCGCTGGCGCGCGGGTACGCGGCGGCGATCTACGACGGCTGCGACGGGACCGACGACACGCAGGCCTTCAAAGAGCACTGGCCGGAGCACGACTGGTCGATGCTCTGCCGCCGCGCCTGGGGCGGCGGGCGCGTGCTGGACTGGCTGCACACGCTGCCGGAGATCGACCGGCGCAACGCCTGCATCACCGGGCACAGCCGCAACGGGAAGCTCTCGCTGATCGCCGGCGCGATCGACGCGCGCTTCACCGCGGTGATCTCCAGCTCCAGCGGGATCGGCGGCGCCTGCCCGTACCGCTTCGCCAACGAGGCGCAATTCAGCGAGGGGATCGAGCTGATCACGTTCAACTTCAAGGAATGGTTCCACCCGCGGCTGCGCTTCTTCGCGGGACGCGAGGACCGGCTGCCGGTGGACGCGAACCTGCTCCTGGCGCTGAGCGCCCCGCGCGCGGTGCTGGTCAGCACGGCGCTTAACGACCCGTGCGAGAGCGCGCGCGCCAACGAGCTGGCCGTGGATTCGGCGCAGGCGGCGTGGAAGCTCCAGGGCGCGGACGCCGCGGAGAAGCTGCGGCTGCTCTACCGCTGGGGCGAGCACGAGGTCCACGCGGAGGATCTGGAAGCCTACCTCGACTGGTGCGACCTGCATTTCGGCCGCGCCGGCGCGAGCGAGGCCGCGCGGATCCGGGGGCGCTTCGGCGAGACCCGGTTCTATCCGTATCGCTACGAGGCGTGGCGGGCGCGCGGCGACGAGGACACGGCGCCGGAACCTCAGGAGCTCGCGCGGCCGCCGGCTTCGATCCAGGCCTGGGAAGCCGGCAGGGAGGAACGGCGCGCGCGGATCGAATGGCTGCTGGGCGAGGCGCCCCCGAGCGCCGCGCGGAAGCACGGGCCGTACGGGCGCGAGGCGGAGTACGCGAGCGTGCTGCTGCACCGCCCGGGCCTCGGCGCGCCGCCGACGCTTGTGCGCGAGGCCTTCAGCTTCGGGGAGTACGTGTCCGGGCACCTGTACGCGCCGCGCGTGGCGCTCGAACGCGCGCGCGCGGGCGGGCCGAAGCTGCCCCTGGCGGTCTGGCTGCAGCCGGAGTCCGTCGCCAGCGGATACTCCGCGGCGTACACGCGCGGTGAACGCCTGCCCGCCCCGCTGGCCAGGGCCGGCTTCGCGGTGCTCGCCTTCGACGCCATCGGAAACGGCGGGCGGATCCAGGAAGGAGCGCGCTTCTACGAGCGCTACCCGCGCTGGTCGCTGCTGGGGAAGCAGGTCCACGACGCGCGGCGGGCGGTGGACGCGGCGCGCGAACTCGAAGGCGTCGACCCGGAGCGGATCTTCCTGGTCGGCTTCGGACTCGGCGGCATGGCGGCGCTGCTGGCGGGCGCGCTGGATCAGCGGGTCGCCGGGGTGGCGAGCGCCTGCGGGTTCTCGCCGTTCCGCGCCGAGCGCCCCGCCGCGCCTTCCGGGGGCCTGGCACGATACGCGCTGTGGGACGCGGGCGGCCTGCTGCCGCGGCTGGGCCGCTTCGCCGGCGAGCCAAGCCGCGTGCCGATCGACTTCGACGAGATCCTGGCGCTGCTCGCGCCGCGCCCGCTGCTTTGCGTCACGCCGCGCTTCGACCGCGAGGCCGATTTCGAAGCCGTGCAATGCGCGCTGGACCGCGCGGCCGGGATCTACGCGCTTTACGGGGCCGGACCGAAGCTGTGGCGGCATGCGCCCGACGATCACCGCCGCTACGGACCGGAACTGCAAGCCCCGCTTCACGCGGCGCTCCGGCGAGCCGCGGGGCGGTAAGCGGCGGCGTGCGAGCGCGTGCTGCGCATGGTAAGCTGGGAATTCGCCGCTCGAGACCGTGGAGGTTTACTCATGCGCACGCGACCCGTCGAACCTTCCAGGAGCCTGGACGAAGCCTTCGAGCGCTTCACGCAGGAGATCGGCGCGTGGGTCGGCGACGCGACGGCCGCCTACCGCGAGACCCCGCCGAGCGACGTCCACGACCAGGGCACCTACACGACCGCGTGGGCGCCGTACGCGCGCCTTTCGAACGACGCGCGCCCCGCGGCCTTCATGAAAGAGCTGCGCGACCGGATCGCGGCGCACTTCACTTCCACCGGCAAGTGGCGGCATGGCTACTGGCGCATGCAGGAGGCGCACCACGGCACGGAGCACTACGAGCTGTTCCTCGGCGCGCTGGCGGAACTGGATCCGGCCGACGCCGCGACCGCGCGGCAACTCGACGACGCCGCCGAGCACCTGGGCAACTGGTCGAGCGAAGTGCCCGACTGGTACGATTGGGAGCGCGGCGTATACCTTTCGATGTACTTCGGCGCGGACGGGATCAAGCGCGGCGCGGCGGAGATCCTGAACGTCCCGGACCACCTGCGCTGCGCGAACATCGCGCTGCTGGCGCACGCCGCGACGCGGAAGCCGCGCTACCTCGAACTGGCGGCGGCGTACGCCGGGCGCTGGGCGGAGGCGCTGCTGGCCGAGCCGCGCATCCCGGTGGGGCTCGACGCGCGCGGCGCCGTCTTCGACCTGGAAGGCGAGTCGCGGCAGGCGTATCAGGGATTCGCGGGGATGGCCTTCTCCGACGACGGCGGCGGGCTGGCGAGCGAGACCGACCGCGCGGAGAACTTCCTGGCCTCGGGCGTGGTCAAGACCTTCCTGGAACTCTTCCGGCACACGCGCGAGCCGAAGTTCCTCCGCGCCGCCGAGAAACTCCTCGACGTGCTGGCGCGGGAGGTCGCCGACCCCGACGCGGGCGCGGCCGTGGCGGACCTGCGCCGCTACCGCCGCTTGATGGAATCCGAACGCTACGACGACGCGCTGCGCCAGGCCGGCCAGGGCCTCGATCCCGGCGCGATCCGCGAGCTGGGCATCGAGCCGGAACTCAAGCGCCCATCGCGCCCCAGCGGAATCGGGAAGCGCGCGGACATGCCGCGCTGGTTCGAGAACGGCGCGCCGCGCCGGCACGGCCCGGTGCTGCTCGCCGCGCTGGCCGAACTGAACCGCGACGAGGCGCTGGCGCGGCAGGCGCTGGACCTCGGGCGGACCTGCCTGGCCCTGGCGCGGGAGGCCTACCCGCACGGGCGCGAGCACGGCTGCAGCGCGCGCTCGATCAGCGCCGTCGCGCGCGGGCATGGCCGGGACAACCACGCCGGCGTCGTCACCGAGGTCTACGCGCCGCTGGCCGAGGCCTTCGGCCTGGGCCGCGCCGCGAAGGCCTGAGGCTCCTCACTTCACCTCGAGCTCGATCGGCTCGGACGCCAGCTTGCAGCGGAAAACCGAGAGGCCGCGCGCAAGGAGTTTCTGGCGCTGCTCCTCGTCGCCCAGGTAGGCCGTCGAGTTCACGCCCTGCGAGACGTCGTAGCTCACCGCCAGCTTGTAGACGCCCGGCCCGGGCAGCACGTATTCGCTCAGGTCCACCGTGCGATGCCCGCGGCCCGCGTGTCCGAAGACCTCCTGCCGCGCGCCGGCGGCCAGATCGATGAAGTCGTCCCAATGCGCGCCCAGAAAGATCTGCGGGATCTGCCGGTCCGCCAACTTGACGGCGCTCCCGTCGGGCGCGGTCAGCGTGAAGACGTACCGCGGCCCGCCGCGGCCCCAGAGATCGACGCAACGCGCGACGGTGAGCGTCTCGCCGGAGGTGTTCTCCAGAAAGACCTTCACGGGAACCTTCGTGTCGGCTGAGCGGTCCACGACGAGCTGCGCCGGCTCCAGCGACAGCTTGAGTGCCCGCTCCGGATGGGCGGCGAGGATGGCGGAACGGATCGAGACCAGCCGCGCTTTCACCTCGGGGTCGTCCGCGCGGGCCTCCGCCGCGCGCAAGGCGTCGAGGACCGGAAAGCCCGCGGCCTTGAGCCGCTGCGCGGCCTCGTCGCGCGCCTCGAACGCCTCCGCGCCGAGGCCCGTAATCCATTTCGCGACCTGGTCCGGATCGCCCGCGCCGGCTTCCCCGGTTGCGGACCTTCCGCCGTCCTTGGGCGGGAGCTGCCGGTCCTCGCCTTTCGACGGCTGGCCCGCCAGGCCGGCCAGCAGCGCCAGCACGCCCACCGATCCCAATCCGAGCTTGAACATGGCCGAGACTCCCTTCGGGGTGGGCAGAGCGTCCGCAAACGCGGCGCTCCGCGAACTGTCCAGCAATTCCGTCCAGGCCTGCACCTGGCCCGGACCCGGATCCTTCGTACCCGCCGCCGCCGCGCGCATCCGCTCGGCAAGCGTCGTCGAGCCCAGGAAGAGGCCCAGCAGGGCCAGCCGCTCGCGCAGCCGTTCCAGCCCGCGGTGCACGCGGACCTTCGCGGCGCCCGGCGAACACCCCAGCGCCTCGCCCAGCGCGCCGTACTCCAGGCCGGCGTAGAAGCGGAGCACCAGCGGCTGGCGGACGGCTTCGGGGAGCCGGTCCAGTTCCTCGCGCAATGCCTCCGCCCAGGCGTCCTGCGCGCAACCTTCGGGCGCCGCCTCGCGCATGCGCCGTTCCTCCCGGCGGCGCTCCGCGCGCCGCGCGCGGAGCAGTTTCAAGGCCACGTTGCAACCGATGCGCAGGATCCAGGCTCCGGCCTGCCGCTCCCGCGCCTCGGGGTCGGCCTCGCGCGCCCGGAACCGCCCGGCGTGCGCGCGAAGCAGGAGGAAGGTCTCCTGGCAGGCGTCCTCGGCGAGCGCGTCGTCGCCCAGGATGCCGCGCGCGGCCCGGAAGAGCCCCGCGCCATGCCGTTCCACCAGCACGGCCCAGGCACGCGGCTCGCGCCGCTGGCTCAGCGCCTGGAGGGCTTCCGTCGTCGTCATGGCAGCTCCGGCAGCTCCCGGGCGCGGACTTCGCAGAGTGAATCCAGCCGCAGCGCGGGGCGTTACAGGAAAATCGATTTTTCGCCCAACTCCAGACGAGTAGGATACTTGAAGCCATGACTGCGCAACGGGTTTCAGAACGGCATGGAGGTGCGGCTTGAACAGCGGCCTGTTCATCGGCGGGAAGTGGGTTTCCGGCGGAGAACCGCTGGAGGTCCGTAACAAGTACAGCGGCGCGAAGCTCGGCGCGGTCGCGACGGCCACCCCGGCCGACGTGAAGGCCGCCGTTGGCGCGGCGCTGGCCTTCGCGCCGACCATGGCCGAGACGCCGCTCCACAAGCGCGCGGCCTGGCTTCGGCGGACTTCCGAACTGCTGCTGCAACGGAAAGAGTCCCTGGGCAAGACCATCGCCGCCGAAGCCGGCAAGGCGCTGAAGTTCAGCCTCAGCGAGGTTGAGCGCGCCGCCTCGACCTTCGACTTCGCCGCCGAAGAAGCCCGGCGCATCCACGGCGAGACGGTCCCGCTCGACGGCTCGCCCGCAGGCGAGGGTTACTTCGGCTTCTGGCTGCGGCGGCCGGTCGGCGTGGTGGGCGCGATCACGCCCTTCAACTTCCCGCTGAACCTGGTCGCGCACAAGCTCGCGCCAGCGCTGGCGGCGGGGAACCCGGTGGTGCTCAAGCCGGCCGAGCAGACGCCGCTGACGGCGGCGGCGCTCTTCGAGATTCTATTGGAAGCCGGCGTGCCGCCGGAGGCGCTCCAACTCGTGCAAGGGTACGGCGAGGTTGCCGGCGAGGCGCTGGTCACCGACCCGCGCGTGGCCAAGATCAGCTTCACCGGCAGCCGCGCGGTGGGCGAACACATCACGCGCGTGGCGGGGATCAAGAAGGTCACGCTGGAGCTGGGCAACACCTCGCCGGTGATCGTCGCGCCCGACGCGGACCTGGAGTACGTGGCCAAGCGCTGCGCGATCGGCGCGTTCGCGAACTCGGGGCAGGTCTGCATCAGCGTGCAGCGCATCTACGGCGCGCGTGAGATCGTTGAGCCGTTCAACGCGCAGTTCGTGAAGGCGGCCGAGGCGCTGAAGGTCGGCGACCCGCTGCTGCCGGAGACCGACGTGGGGCCGCTGATCGAGGAGTCCGCGACGGCGCGCGTGGCCGCGTGGGTGGACGAAGCCGCCGCGCAGGGCGCGAAGGTGCTGACCGGCGGGAAGCGCGAAGGCCCGGTCTACCGCCCGACGGTGCTGTCGGCGGTGCGCCCGGAGATGAAGGTGGTCGCGCAGGAGGTCTTCGGCCCCGTCGCGAGCGTGCTCTCGTGCGACAATTTCGACTCGGCGCTGGCGCAGGCCAACGCTTCGGACTACGGGCTGCACGCCTCGATCTTCACGCAGGATATCGACCGGGTGCTGCACGCGGTCAGAAAGCTCGACTTCGGCGGCGTGGTCGTCAACGAATTCCCGATCTTCCGCGTGGATCACATGCCCTACGGCGGCAACAAGCAGTCGGGCCTGGGCCGCGAAGGCGTACGCTTCGCGCTCGAAGAGATGACGAACATCCAAATGGTGGTGATCAAGCTGAAATAGCCGTCCGGAGCCCGCTCAAAGGAGCCGTGGATGCGCACGCCCGCCGCCGTGCTGTACGAGATGGAGTTGCCCGCGCCGTACGAGAAGTCCCAGCCGCTCAAGATCGAGGAATTGGAGCTGGAAGGCCCCGGACCCGGCGAAGTCCTCGTCGAGATCAAGGGCGCGGGGCTCTGCCACAGCGACCTTTCGGTGGTGAGCGGCGCGCGGCCGCGCGTGATGCCGATGGTGCTCGGCCACGAGGCCAGCGGGATCGTGCGCGAGACCGGCAAGGGCGTCAGCGACGTGGCCGCCGGCGACCACGTCGTGTTCAGCTACGTTCCGATCTGCGGGAAGTGCGCGTTCTGCAAGGCCGGCCGCGCGAGCCTCTGCGAGCGCGGCGGCGCGGCCAACATCGCCGGCACGCTGCTCTCCGGCGCGCGGCGCTTCAAGAACGCGAAGGGCAAGACGCTGAATCATCACCTCGGCGTGAGCGCTTTCAGCCGTTTCACCGTCGCGGCGCAGGAATCGCTGGTGAAGCTCGACCCGGCCTTCCCGCTGGCCGAGGCCGCGCTCTTCGGCTGCGCGGTGATGACCGGCGTCGGGGCGATCGTGAACACCGCGAAGGTTCAGCCCGGCGAGAGTGTGGCGGTCTTCGGGCTGGGCGGCGTGGGCTTGAGCGCCGTGATGGGCGCGAAGGTCGCCGGCGCGCACCCGATCGTCGCCGTGGACCTGCAGCCGGGGAAGCTCGCGCTCGCCCAAAGACTCGGCGCGACCCACGCGCTCAACGCGACCGCGCAGAACTTGGTCGAGCAGTTGAAATCCTTCACGCATGGCGGCGCGCATTACGCCTTCGACGCGGTGGGCCACGAGAAGGTCCTCATGCAGGCCTTCGAGGCCACGCGGCGCGGCGGGACCACCGTCGCCATCGGCCTGCCGCATCCCAAGAAGCGCCTGGAGGTCTCGCCCGTCACGATGATCGGCGAAGAGCGGACGCTGAAAGGCTGCTACATGGGCTCCTGCGTACCGCGCCGCGACATCCCGCGCTTCATCGAGCTGAAGCAGAGCGGCAAGCTGCCCGTGGACAAGCTGATCAGCGAGCCGCTCACGCTCCAGCAGCTTAACGGCGCCTTGGACGTGCTGGCGCGCGGCGAGACGGTGCGGCAGGTGGTGGTGTTTGAGTAATTCCGGCCCAACAAGGAATGATTACTTCTTTTCCAGATACTCTTGCGGAGGACCGCCTTCCTTTAATCGGAGAACCATCGCACCAGACATACTCGCCCCATTGTCTTTGTCCAATTGCGTCGAACTCAGCTTTATATCCCACTTGCCACCAACGTACATTCGCTTTGCGGTATCATAAGTTTGTTCGCCAGAAATGTCATGAGTTACAGATAACTCGATTCCCGGCGCCATCGGTGAACGTGGATTTATAAGCTTACCACTTACCTTGACGATAATTAGGCCGTGCCCATCTTTATCAGCCGCAACCTTTTCGTATTTCAATATTCCTCTGGCCGCCCCCTGACTTCCGACCGAGATTGCATGCCCCTCTTCCCAAGTCGCCTCATTATTGAGATACTTTCCATGAAACAATTGAAAATTGTCGATTTGACCTCCTTCTACAGGTATTTGCGCATGAATTTCTTTAGATAATTCTCTAGATACTTCTGCGCCATCGGAATCCAATTTGGCCGAGGCAAACGGAAGATCGAATCGCGCTCGGTAGTTCGATTTAAGTGGTTCATCCAGATCTTTTACCCAAGTATCCCTCACGCCTTCAGGCGTTTTGATATATAGGCGATCTCTTGTCATGAAGGACTCACGTACAGCGCCGCCATCCATCTTGAGCACAATACTGCTTCCCGAATCAAACAGCCCGACTACCTGGCCTTCCGTCTTTCGCCTGTAATATAATTCCGTTTTCCCTTCTAAATTCATTACCAATCCGCCAGGCATTGTGGCTTTCGCGTTCGAAACAATCTCCAATGTGAATGCGTCGCCCTTGGACTCTTTACTCCAACTGGAAAATGCCAAGCAAGCCAGAATGAGTGATGCGGCCCATAAAGAGTGTTTCATGCGTGAATTTCCATAGCAAGAACAGGGTTATGAAGTCTTACTTGATCGTCACTTCCCTGCCCTTCTTCGCCGACTCGTAGATCCCGTCGAGCATTTGCTGGACCATCAGGCCGTGCTCGGCGGGCGCTTCGGACTTGCGCTTGCCGAGGCAGACGTCGACGAAGTGGCGCATTTTGTGCTGGAAGGCGTCGTAGCGCGGGAGCCAGGCGGGGTTGCTGTTGAGCATCAGGCCGGCGTGGTCGTGGAAGAGGTTGGCGTTGCTCCATTGCGCGCCGCCCTTCTCGCCGAAGATGTAGAAGTCCATGCCTTCCTGGTCGGTATGCGAGACGAAGGCGCTCTCGATGTGAAAGACGGTGCCGCCCTTGGTGCGGATCGTGCCAACGGCCATGTCCTCGACGGTGTAGGTCTTCCAGTCCCAGTTGGGCCACTGGCTCAGCACTGCGCTGGGCTTGTTGCCGAGGAACGTCCAGGTGTGGCCGGTTGCGGCGAGAGGCTGCGGCGCGCCGACGGTGTAGTGGGCCATCTCAAGCGCGTGGACGCCGATGTCGATCAGCGGCCCGCCGCCCTGGAGGTCCTTGCGCCCGAAGACGCCCCAGTTGGGAATGCCGCGGCGGCGAATCGCCTTCACGCGCACGTACAGCGCCTTGCCGAAGAAGCCTTCGTCGTAAGCCTTGCGCAGCGCCTGGGTCTTGCCGTCGAAGCGGAACTGGAAGGCGATGACGAGTTGCTTCCGGTTCTTCTTCGCGGCGGCCAGCATCTTGCGGCCTTCCGCGGCGTTCATGGCCAGGGGCTTCTCGCAGAGCACGTGGGCGCCGGAGTTCAGCGCGTCGAGGGTCGGCTGGCAGTGCAGAAAGTTCGGCGTGCAGACGCTGACCGCGTCGGGCCGGGTCGTCTTGAGCAGCTTCTTCCAGTCGTCGAAGACCTGCGGGATTTTGTATTGCTCCTGAAACTTGCCGAGCGCCTTCTCGGAGACGTCGCTGGCGCCGACCAGTTCGACGTCGGGCATTTCCGAGTAGTGCTTGGCGTGCGTGCCGGCGATGCCGCCGGCCCCGATGAAGGCGATGCGAAGCTTCTTTGACATGGAGGAGCCTTTCGTCCTGGGCTGCCGGGGCGAAACGCGCCCCGCGATCGAGGTGTGAAAGGGCGGAGCCTATCCCGCCGCGCGCGCTTGTCCAATGCCGGACCCGCGGGCCGTCAGGTTCCGCTGAGGCGCAATTCGGCGAGCGGGATCTCGCGCCCCTTGACGAAAGCGCGCAGCAGCCGGCGCAGCAGCCGCGCATCGGGGTCGAGGCCGCAGGCGCGGCGCGCGTCCCGCCAGAGCCTCCGTTCGGTCGCGCTGACGCGCCCATCGAGGATCAGCGCCAGGGTGAGCAGTTCCAGGGTCAGGCCGCGCTCGTCCGGGGGCAGCTTCGGGAGGCATTCGAGGAAGGCGCGCGTCTCGCCGCGCTCGCCGGGCGCCGCGCCCAGCCGCCGCGACACCTCGGCCAGCAGCGCGACGAGGTTCGGGTGCAGGTCCCGGGTGCTGACGACGCCGGCCGCGACGGCGTGCAGCGCGGCGCGGCGGCCTGCATCGGTCCGCGGCGGGGCGGCGCCGAAAAGCCGCGACACGTACGCCCGCGCGGCGGACGGCCCCATCACGCGGATGCGCGCTTCGCGGACGGCCCAGCGGCAGACCAGCGCGTCCCAGAGCGCCGTCACGGGCACGGCCGCCAGCGGCGCGTACGCGCGCAGCGCCGCGCGGCTCAGCGCGCGCCGCACCAGCGCCTTGGCGACAAAATTGGTCAGCCCCACCTTGGCCTTGTAGAGCAGCGAGACGGCCAGCAGCCGCCAGCGCGGGGTCTCCAGATGCGGATCGACGCCGAAGGCGCCGCCGGAAGGGTTCGGGAGTTCCAGCGCCGCCCGCGCCAGCGCCGCGGCGACCGCCTCGGCCTCCGCGCGCCCGTCCGGGGGAAAGAGTTCCAGCCCCGCCGCGAGGCTCAAATCGTGAACCGTGCGCAGCGTGATCCAATAGAGGTACGCGATCTCGCAGACGGCGACGGACACGCTCACCGCGCCGATCAGGATCCAGTACGCTAATTGCGGCGAACCGTCGGCGCGGAGGAAATGCGGCAGCGCGAGGATCTCGACAAGCGCCGCGAGCAGGGCGCTCAGCGCGCCCGCCAGCGCCGCGCGCGCGACCGCGCCGCGTTCGAGCCTGCGCAGCGCGTCCTGTTCCTCGGGTGTTAGCGTATGGACGGCGTCGAACGGAGCCGCGGCCGCGGTATGGCGCGAGCGCCGCGCGAAGTAGCGCAGGCCCCAGCGCTCCAGCAGGGGGCGTTGAAGCGGTCTTCCGGCCTCCGCGTCCTCCGCGGAACCGTTTTGGCCGCTGGGCGCGGGCGTCGTCACTTCTTCGGCGCGGGGTCCCTGCCCATCCAGCAGTTGGACGTGCCGATGTTCGAGACACCGTTGGCCTTGATGTAAAGGAAGAACTGCATCTTGTACGCGGTGAGGAACTTCAGGCCGAACATCATCAGCGCCTCGCCGAGCGGCAGGTTCATGCCGTTGGGCAGCGTCACGCCGCGGCCTTGGTAATCGGCCTCGGGGATGCCGGCGATGAGCTTCTCGAGCCGCTCGCCCTGCGCGTCGATCTCGGCGGGAAACGCCTCGGGCGGCATCTCTTTCGTCTTGCCCATCTTCGCGCCGATGCCCGGCCAGTCGCCGCTGACGACGGTCTCGGGAATCGTGCCCAGGTTGTGCGGCAGGAAGCGGAGCAACTCGAGCATGCTGCGCTGCCCGGGCGTGGGGCGATACTCCCAGCAGCCTTCGGGGATCTTGGTGAAGAGGTGCTGGCAGACCGCGCCTTCGTGGCGCATGGCGGCGACGTACTGCTTGGCGGTGAACATGGGGTTTCTCCTGGGATGACGCTGCGGACGCTTCCTACGATAGGGCCCGCGCGGGACATGGCAAGCGCTTCAATCCGCCGCTTTGGCCAGCGCCGGCGCGACCGGCGGCGCCGCAGCCTTCAGGGGCGCGCCGTACTGCACGATCGCGACCATCGCGAGCACGCCGCACAACCCGCCGAGTTGCCGGCCCGTGACGGTCTCGCCGTCAAGCCAGCCCCAGAAGATCGCGCCCACCGGCACGAGATACGTCACCATGCCCGCGAAGAGCGGCCCCTGCTCCTGGACGAGGCGGTAGAACATGAACATCGCCATGCCGGTGCCGAGCACGCCCAGCAGCGCCAGGCAGAGCGCCGCCCAGGCGAAGTCCGGACCCAGGTTCATCCGTTCGGAGGGCAGCGACCAACTGACCGGCAGCGCCAGCGCGCCGGCCAGGAAGAGCGCGGCGAGCGTAAACGGAAGCGCGGGCACGCCGGCGAAGCGGCGCTTCACGTAGGTGTTGCTCAGCGCGTAGGTCAGCGGGATGGTCCCGGCCAGCAGCAGGTGCGCGCCGGGGACCTCGCGCTTGAGCCCGTCGGCGAAGAGCAGGCTCATGAAGCCCAGCCCGCCGAGCACGCCGAAGAGTTGCCGCGAGGTCGGGCGAACCTGGAGCATGGGGATCGAGACGAGGATCGTCAGCAGCGGCACGAAGGCCATGGTCATGCCGATGAAGCCGCTCCCGTGGCGGGATACGAGGTACGGCTGGACCGCGTAGGGCCAGAGGAAGCCCACGAGCACGATCCCCAGCAGCGGCATAAGGTCGCGCCGCGCCAGCGGCCAGCCCGCGCCCCGCACCCGCCAGACCGCCGCGAGGACCAGCGCGCCGCTGAAGCAGCGCCAGCCCCCGATGGCCAGCGGCCCGAACACCAGCGCGGCTTTCTTCATCAGCAGGAAGCTGACGCTCCAAGTGAGGACGATGGTGACGAAGTAGAGGTAGGCCATGGGGACGGCGCTTACGACGCCTTCTTCAGCCGGAGCAGCAGATGCTTCACGATCTTCGGCGCGTCGAAGCGGGAGTTCTCGATGAAGATCGCGTGCGTGTCGCGGCCGGCCTGGAGCGTCCCGGCGACGTAGAGCCCCGGCACGTTGGTCTCGCAGGTGGCCTTGTCGAAGGCCGGAACCAGCGTGGCGGGGTTGACCTCGACGCCGCAGCGGCGCTCCAGTTCGACGTCGGTGACGAACCCGATCAGCTTGTAGGCCGCGTCGCAGGGGACGAAGCGTTCGACGCCCGAGAAGACGTGCCGGATGCGCACGCCGCGCGGGTTATCCTCGAAGGCGACCGGGACGTGGCCGAAGAAGGCCTCGATGGAGCCTTCCTGCACTCGGTTCATGAAGTCCGGCTTGACCCAGTACTTGACGCTGTGCTTGGGTTCGGCGCCGCGGTGAACGACGCTGACCTTCACCCGGTTGCGCCAGAGTTCCAACGCCGTCTCGCAGCCGCTGTTGCCCGCGCCGACGATGACGACGCGCTCGCCGAAGTGCCGGTACGCGTCGGTGTAGTATTCGCGCACCCACGGCAGGCCGATCCCGGGCACGTCCAGCTTAATCGGGTTGTTGAAGTAGCCGGTGGCGAGCGTCACCGCGCGCGCCTTGCGCACCTGGGTCCGCCCTTCCTTGCGCGTGCGGACTTCGAACAGGTCGCCGCGCTTCTTCGCGTCCAGCACTTCCTCGTGGAGCGCCAGCGGGATCTTTGTAGTGGTCGGCCACGGCGCGGAAGTAGGCCAGCGCGTCCTGCCGCGTCGGCTTGTCGTGGGGGATGGAAAACGGGATGTTCGCGATCTCCATCAGGTCGCGCGTGGTGAAGAAGGTCATGAAGGTCGGGAAGTCGAGCATCGCCTGCGTCAGCGCGCCTTTGTCCACGAGCACCACATCGAGCCCGTGCTTGACGGCCTCCGCGCCCAGCGCGATGCCCGTCGGCCCCGCGCCGACGACCAGCAGATCGTATACGTGTTCGCTCATCGTCTCCCTCTCCGGCAGCCGCACCAGGATACCCCCGCCCCGCCCGCTTGCCAGGGTCCCTTTGCCGGAGCCGGCCGGGAAGCTATTCTTTGCACAGCATAAACTCTAACGCCGGCGCACGGTCCGGCGTCCCCTTGGCGGAGGAACCCCGCCCCATGCGCCGCGCCTTGCTCTGCCCGCTGCTCCTCGCCGGCCTCCTGCGCGCGGGCGAGCCCCAACCGCCGGCGGTGCGCCCGGAACTCGAAGCGTGCCTCAAGCTCCCGGACGAGCGCTTCGACTTCGGGCGCGCCGCGTGCCTCATCGCGCGCGAAGAACACCCGGCTCTCGACCTCGAGAAGAACCTGGCGCGGCTCGACGCCCTCGCCGAGCGGCTGCGCGCTGAACTGGCGAAGAGCGGGACCGTGCAGGGCAAGCTCGGCGCGCTCAAGCGGCTGCTCTTCGAGACCGAAGGTTATGGGCTGCCCGAGAAGGACGACGCGGCGGCGTTCCTGCTTTCGGACGTGCTGGCCAACAAGCGCGGCAACTGCCTGGGCCTCTCGGCGCTCTGCCTGGCGCTGGCTGAGCGCGTCGGGCTGAAACTCCATGGGGTCCCCGTGCCCAGCCGCCACTCCGGCCCCGGGCACCTGCTCGTGCGCTACGACGACGGCACGGCGCGCGTGAACTTCGATCCCACCGAGCGCGGCGCGGCGCACCCGGACGCGCACTATGCGGAACTCTTCAAGCTGCGCCCCGAGGACCTGAAAGACGGTTACATCCTGGGCAACGCGGCGCCGAAGCAGGTCGCGAACCTGCTGCTGGTCAACCTCGGCGGCGCGCGCGTGGAGGCCGGCCGCGCGGCGGAGGCCGTGCCGCTGCTGGACCTCGCGCTGGGGCTCCAGCCACGCTACGCGCCGGCGCTGCAGAATCTCGGCGCGGCCAGGCTGCAACTCGGCGACGCGGCCGGAGCGGAGGCCGCGTTCAAGCAGGCCCTGGCGCTCCAGCCCGGCCTGGCCGGCGCGCGGCTGGGGCTGGCCGAAGCGGCGCTCCACCGCGGCGACCCGGGCGCCGCGGAGGCCGAGGCGCTCGCCGTCCTGGGCGAGGAACCCGAGAACCGCCAGGCGCAGTCCCTCCTGGCCAACGTCTACCTGCACCGGCGCGAGTACAAGGCCGCCATCGCGCAGCTCAAGGGGGTCGCGCGCGCCGCGCCCCGCGATCCGAGCGCGCACTGCAACCTGGGCACGGCCTGCGCGCTGGCCGGAGAGTTCGCCGAGGCTGAGGCCGCGTTCCGCGAGGCCTTGCGCGCGGATCCGAAGCACGCCGACGCGCACTTCGGGCTGGGCGAGGTCCTGCGCGCGACCGGGCAGACGGACGAGGCCCGCAAGGCGTACGCGCAGGCGCTGGAACTGGAGCCGGACCATCTCAAGACGCGGCTCGCGCAGGCCGAGTTCGCGCTCACCGCGGGCAACCTGAAGGATGCCGAGGCCGCCTATCGCGCGGCGCTTAACGGCCGCCCCGGGCAGGCGCAGGCGCTGAAGGGCCTCGCCGACGTGCTGCTCAAGCAGGGCCGCGCGCGCGAGGCGCAGGAACTGCTGGCGCAGGCCCCGGCCCCCGCGGGCGACGCGCAGGCCGCGCTGCTGGCGGGCGAGGCGAAGCTCAAGGCCGGCGACGCGGCCGGCGCGCTGAAGGTCTTCGAGGCGGCGCTGCAGGGCGCGCCGGAGGCCGCGCGCGTCCCGCTGCTGCAGCGGGTCGCCGTCTGCCAGGGCAAGCTCCAGCGCCACCGCGAGGCCTTCGAGACGGCGCAGGAGATCCTGAAGCTCGCGCCCGAGGATCTCGCCGCCCTGCGCATCGCCGCGGCGGCCTGCGAAGGCTTGCGCAACGCGCCGCGGGCGGTCGAGTTCTACCGGCGAATCCTGGGAACGGTCCCCGGCGACGAGGCGGCCGCGAAGGCGCTGCGGCGGTTGGGCGCGAAGTAAGGCGGTACTCAGTTCGACCTGGGCGCTTCGAGCAGGTGGAACTCGCAATTGACCTGCTCGATGCCGGCTTCCTGGCAGAGCTGGAGCACCTGGGCGACCTTGCCGTAAGGCGCCTCCTGGTCTCCGCGCAGGAAAACGCGGGGCTTTTCCTGACGCCGTCCGGCGTCGAGAACCCGGCGCTTCAACTCGTCCCAGGCCATGGGCGCGCCGCCCAGGGTGAAGACGCCGTCGCTGCGCACGGAGATCACCATCCGCGTGCCCGCGGCGTTGCCGGCCGCGCTGCCCTGCGTCCCGCCGGGGAGGTTCACCTGCAGGTCCACCTCTTCCTCGTTGATCGTGGTCGCGAGGAGAAAGAAAATAAGCAGCAGGAAGACGATGTCGATCATCGGCGTCATCGGAAGACTGAAGTCTTCCTCGTCGGAGACCAGCGACTTCATGGCTTGGGCGGTTCCTTGACCGGCGGGGGCACGATCTGGCGCGGCGGATTCGCGCCCGTCGGGGGACGTCGGAGAGCGCCTTCACGTCCACCTGCGTCGCGCCTTCCTCGTCGATGTCTTCCATCACCTGCGCGATCTGGGACTCCGAGAGCGCCGGGGCGTGGGCGGGCGTCGCGATCGAGGTCTTGACGCCCTTCTCGTCGTCGATGTCCTCGAATTCACGGTCCAGGTCGGGCGGGGGCGATTCCTTGGGCGGGACCATGTCCTTGGTCTCGAGGTGCTCCTCGACGTCCTCGATCTGCCGGATGCTGCGGCGGGCCTTGCGGTCGAGGGTCACGATGGCGTCGAGCGCGCGCTCTTCGATCTCGCGCACGATGTCGTCGGCCTTGCCCCGCGCGTAGTGGTACATGAAGAGCAGCGGAATCGCGACCATCAGCCCGAAGGCCGTCGTCAGCAGCGCCTCGGCCACGCCGCTGGCCAGCATCGAGGTCTTGCCCAGCGCGCCGCTCGAAGCGACCTTGTCGAATGCGTTGATCAGTCCCGTCACCGTGCCGAGCAGCCCGAGCAGCGGCGCGACGTTGCTCATGATCCCGATCACCCGGCCGTTGCGGCGCAGGTCGTAGAGCAGCCGCGTGCCCTCGTCCTGGATCGCGAGTTCCATCTCCTGCCGCGTGGTGCCGTAGCGCAGCAGGGCCGAATAGAGCACGCGAGTGAGCGAAGACTGCTTCTCCAGGCACAAGGCCAGGCCCGCGTCCACGCCCCGCGCGTCGACGATGTGGACCACGTCCTTGTCGAGGTCCTTGGGCGCGTGCTTGCCGCGGCGCAGTTCGATGGCGCGTTCGAAGAAGAAGGTCAGCCCCACCACCGAAGTGGCGAGGATGACCCACATGATATTGCCGCCCTTTTTGAAGACGTCCCAAAGGGTGTCGCCTTCCCCGAAGATCACGCTCCTGGGCGCGGCATCCGGCGCGGCGGGAGGCGCGGCCTCCCCGGCCAGCGCGCCCTGCAGCGCGAGGATCAGGCCCAGGACCAGCGCCGCCGCGCCCAGTCCGGTCAAATTTCGCATGCGCAATCCGCTCATGGTCCCGTCCAGCTTCTTCCAGGAGTTGCAGCGCTTCAAGGCCGAAAACCGCGCGCTCACTTTTCCGCGGCCGGCGCGCCGAGCGCCTTGAGCCGCTCGCGCGCCGCGGCCGCGCGCGCGCTCTCCGGGCGCTTCTGCACCAGCTCGCGGAAGTACGCGATGGCCCGCTCCGGCTCGCCCAATTCCTCGCACGCCTTCCCGCTCAGGTACAGCGCCGCGTCGAGCCAGCGCGAATCCGGCCGGTCGATGACGACGCGCAGCGCGAGCTTCTTCGTCTCGGCGGCCTCTCCGCGGCCAAGCGCCAACTCCGCCAGCCCGAGCAGCGCGCGTTCACCCACCGCGTCCAGTTCGGCCTCCGCGCCCTGCTCGCCAAGGGCCTCCAGGAAGGCCGCCTTCGCGCCTTCGGGGTCGCGCGTCTGGAGCCTGCACTCGCCCAGCCCGGCCCAGACTTCGCGCGCAGACGGGCTCTTGGGGTACCTCTGCTGAAACGCCAGGAAAGAGGCCGCGGCGTCGGCGAAGCGCCCGGCCTTCGCCTGCGCGGTCGCGAGCGCCAGCCGTGCCTGTTCGCCCAGCGGTTCGGCGGGCTCCTTCGCGAGCAGCGCGTTCCAGAGGCCCAGCGCCGACTCGAGGTTCCCGGCCTCGGCGGCGAGCAGCGCGCGCTGGTGCGCGGCCTCCCGCGCGTGCGCGCCGCCGGGCGCGGCCTCGCCGGCCTTGGCGAAGGCCGCCTCGGCCTCCTGCGCCTTCTTGTCGAGCTTGTACGACCAGGCGAGGTTCAGCCACGCCGCGGCGAGCGCCTCGCCCGGTAGCCCATCGATCTTCGCGGCGGCATCCAGCGCCTTGCGGTAGTGCGGCGCGGCCGCCGCCGGACGCCCGGCGTCGTACTCAAGGTTGCCCAACTGGAACGGGACCTCGAACGCGGGCTTGCCGCTCAAGGCCAGCGCGTTGAGCCGTTCCAGCCGCGCGCGCGCGCCAGCGGCATCCTGGGATTCCTTGAGGCAGAGCGCGAGGAGCACCGCGGCCTCGACGCGCGGGGCGTCTTCGGCCATGAGTTCGCCGGCGCCAAGGTAGGCCTCGAGGTCGGCCTTGGCCTCGGCAAAGCGCTTGCGCCCGAAGCGCAGCCGCGCGCGGTTCAGCCGGCCTTGGCGGGCCTCCGGCGCGCCGTCCGGCGCGGCCTCCAGGAGCGCGGCGTAAGCGGCTTCGGCGGCGTCTTCCTTCCCGGGCAGCGCGTCCAGGCTCAGCGCCTTCAACAGCAGCGCGGCCGGCGCGCGCGCGCCGGCGCCCTGGCGCTTGAGCAGCGCCTCGGCGTCGGCCAGCGCGTCCTGGGTCCGCCCTTCGCCCAGCCGCGCTTGCGCGCGCATCAGCAGCCCGTCGGCCCGCAGCGCCGACTCCGCGAATGCCTGCGTCTCAAGCAGCCGGTCGAGCCAAGGCAGCGCGTCGGCGAAACGCTTGGCCAGGACCAGGTGCTCGGCGGCGGCATGGCAGGCGTCGGCGGCGTAGGCGGCCGGCGGGGCCTGCTCCACGAGCGCCTTAAACTCGGCCAGCGCGGCGTCGGCCTGTCCGAGCTTGAGCTTGGCCAGCCCGCGCAGGTAGAGCGCCTCGGCCTCGCGCGCGGGCGTGGCGAACTTCGCCGCCGGCGCGTCCAGACGCTTGACGGCGCCCGCCGCGTCGCCGGCCTTGAAGCGGCACCACGCCAGCCGCAGCGCCACGAGGTCGGCCTCGAACTTCGCAGGATCCCCGGCCACGTCGGGCAGCGCCGCGTAGCGGGTCAGATGGTCTTCGGCTGCCGCGTAGTCTTCCTTCCAGAAGGCGAACTCGGCGGCGGCGAAGAGAGCCAGGCGGCGCAATTCGGCCTGCTCGGGCTGCTCGTCCAGTTGCGCGAGGAGCGCTTCGGCCTGCTTCAAGGCGTCTGGAAATGCTTTGCGCTTCCCAAGCTCCAGCGCGAGGCGGTAACTGGCCAGCGGGGCCTCGCGGCTCTGGGGATACGACTCCAGCAGCTTGCGGTACGAGGCCTCGGCCTCCCCGGCGGCCAGTTCGCCGTGCAGGAGCAGCGCCGCGGGACACTCGACCGCGCGGCGTTCGGGATCCTGCAAGGCCTCGCTCTCTTTCAGGGCCTCTTCCGCCGCCGCGCGCGCTTCGCCGTCGCGCTTGAGTGCCAACAGCGCGCGCGCGCCCGCCCGCAGCACGGCCGGCCGCGCAGGGCCGCGCATGCTTTTCAGGTACGCTTCGGCCAGCGCCAGCGCGTCGTCGAAGCGCCCGGCCTCGTACGCGGCGAAGGCAGCCTGCGAGGCCAGCGGCTCGGTATCCGGATGCTGCGCGTGCTTCGCGGCCAGCGCGCCCAGGGCCGGCAGCGCCTCCTTGAATTTCTTCGCATCGATCAGAAACGCCGCGCGCCAGTAGGCCGCCTCGCGCGCCAAGCCGTCCTCCTCCGGCAGGCCCTGCGGCAGCGCGGCGAGCGCCTCGTCAACTTTATTCTGCTTGGCCAGACAGCGCGCGACCATGAGCCCGCTGCGCGGGGCCTTGGGATGCCCCGCGGCGGCGGCGCACACGGAGAAGCGCGCCTGCGCCGCCGCGAAGTCCCCGGCCTCGAAGGCCGCCCAGCCCAGGCCTTCGGAGGCGTCGGGGCGCAGCTTGGAGTCCGGAAACTCTTTCAGCAGCCGCTCCCAGTAGCGCACGGCGTCGGCGCCGCGCTTGAGCGCGTACGCGGCCTCCCCGGCGTAATAAAGGACGTGCTCGTGCAGCTCCGCCGGCACGAGCGTCTCGCCCTCGGAGACCGGCTTGGGGTACTCGCGCAGGAACGACTCGGCCCGCTCGAGCGTCGGCTCGTAGGCCTTGTTCTGGTAATGCGACTTGAGCGCGCGCTGCAAGGCCTGCGGGCGGCGCGGCGACTTCGGCGCGGCTTTCAGGTAGGCGTCGAACTGCTGCGCGGCCTGCTCGTAGCGCCGGAGCTGGTAGCAGCTCTCGGCCAGCAGCAGGCGGGCCTCGGCGGCGCGTTCGGAATCCGGGAAGCGGGCCAGGTACTTGCCCAGTTCCTCCACGGCCATTTCGTACTCGTGCCGCGTATAGAGGCTCTGCGCGCGGCGGAAGTCCGCGTCCTCGCCGCCCCGCGCGAGGGGCGCGGCGTGCGCGGCCAGCAGGAGCGCGAAGAGGATGCGCGCGGCCCAAGCCGGGCCGGCCGGCGTCCGATGCGGGGAGTTCTCGAGGCTCATGGCCTGCCGCGCGTCCAGCAACCCGGCCATCCTCCAAAGTCGGCTTCCCGATTACGCCAACCGCGCCAAGGGAGCGCGCGTCACGGCGCCTCTGATAGGACTACCCGCAACGTACGGCATTCATTGAATTTCGGCGCACGATTTCTGCCTTGTGCCGTATCCGGCGGACCTTACGATCACATGTTTGGCCCCGGGACGCAAGGCATGGATCAGGCATCGCAACCCACCGAGGTGCGCCCCTCGGGCGAGGCGCCGCCGTTCATCGGGCCGGGCTCGGCCCAGCCGCCCAAAAAGAAGTCCGGACTGGGCTGCTGGCTCTGGGTCCTGATCTTCCTGGGCCTCTTCCTGCTCGCCGTCGGCATCTGCGTCTACTCGGTCGTCAGCACCTTTAAGTGGATCGAGAACGCCGCCGAGAGCGCGCCGCAGCAGGTCCCCGCGGTCAACCTCAGCGACCCCCAGGTCCTCGACCTGCAGCAGACCTATCTCAAGTACCGCGCCTGCTACCTCGAAAAGAAAGACTTCGAGGCGATGCTGACCTTCGACCAGCTCAACCACATCATTCAGGAAGAGAAGAAGAAGCAGGAGAACCGCCAGGATCCGGAGGCGAAAGACCGCATCCACTTCGAAACGGCCGGGGACGCGATCCGCACGCGCTTCACGCATTACGACAAGGACACCGGGCGCTACCTGAACGTGGAGTGCGTCGGCAACGCCTACATCGAGAACCGCCAGCTCACGCTGACCATCGACTCGCTCAAGATGGCCGGCAAGGAGGCGCCCTGGGGCGTGCGCAAGCTCGCCAACTGGTTCGTCTCGGCGGTCAAGGAGGAGCAGAGCAAGAAGTCGGACGAGCAGAACCCGCTGCGCTTCATCAAGCTGCTCAAGCGCGAGGGCGACAAGATCCACGTGATCCTGGACGGCCAGTACCTGCCCGATCCCGACAAGGACGCGAAGGAACGCAACGGTTTGAACCTCAACGCGCCGGCCGAGAGCCCCGGCGGCGCGCTGCGCCTGCCCGCCCCCCGCTTCGCGCTGGCGCGGCTATAGGAGCATCGTACCGTGCGCTTCGGCGTGCATCTCTCCATGAGCGACGGGCCCGCGCGCGGGCAGCAGATCGGCTGCCAGGCGCTCCAGGTCTTCTGCGGCAACCCGCGCGGCTGGACCAAAGCGCCGCTGGAGCCCGAACGCATCAAGGCCTTCCGCGAAGGCATCGCCGCCGCGCGCATCGACCCCGTCGTCGTCCACGCGACCTACCTGATCAACCTCGCCGCGCCCGACGACCACATCTGGAACCTCTCCGTCGAGGCCTTCCTGGACGAGTTGCGCCGCTCGAGCCAGATCGGCGCGGCCTGCTACGTCGTCCACAGCGGCAGCCATAAGGGCGAGGGCGAAGACCGCGGCCGCCGGCGCATCGTCGAGGCCCTTAAGCGCGCAAACGCCGAGGTGCAGGACCGCCCGGAGATCCTGCTCGAGAACACGGCCGGCACCAAGAATTCGCTCGGCACCACCTTCGCCGATCTGGCGCTGCTCCTCGACGGCGCCAAGATCCCGCGCAGCGGGATCTGCCTCGACACCTGCCACGCGCTGGCCGGCGGCTACGACCTGCGCTCCCCCGCCGGGACCCGGGCCATGCTGGACGAACTCGACCGCGACCTCGGCCTCGCGCGCCTGCGCTGCCTGCACATCAACGACAGCAAGGGCGACCTGGGCTCCCGGCTGGACCGCCACGAGTACATCGGCGAAGGCTGCATCGGCGACGCGGGCTTCCGCGCCTTCTTCGGCGACGAGCGCGTCTGGAACCTGCCCGCGATCCTCGAAACGCCCCAGGACCAGCCCGACGACGACCAGCGCAACCTCTGGCATGCCGTGGAACTGGCCTGTGAAGCCGGCGCGGTCCGCCCCGAGGTCCTCGCCGCGCTGCCCACCGTCGAGCTGGAGCCATTGCGCGACGACGAGATCGCCGCGATGGCCAAGAAAGTCGGCGCCCGCCCCGCCGCTCCCGCGCTGAAGCAGGCCGCTCCCTGCCGGCCCGCCGCGCCAGGCCCAAGCGCGCGAAGAAAACCGCCCCCCGCAAAGCCTCCCGGAAGAAGCGCGCCCCGCGCAAAGCCAAGCGCTGATTTCTTCGGGCCGCCCGCCAAGCCGGCGCGGCCGAACCGCAGCGCCTCCTCTCTTGCCCTGCGCCGCGCACCGTTTACCGTTCACGGTTCATTGCCGCGGAGGACTCCTGTGGCGCCTGGACTCTTCGTGACCGGCACCGACACCGGCGTCGGCAAGACGCTCGTCGCCTGCGCCCTCGTGCGGCTGCTCCGCGCGCGCGGCGTGGACGCCGTGGGTTTCAAGCCCGTCGCCAGCGGCGCCGAAAACGGGCGCTGGGAGGACGCCGAGGCGCTGCACGCGGCGTCCGAGCGGGTCGAACCGCTGGAGCGGCTCTGTCCGCTGCGCTTCGCCGCGCCGCTCGCGCCCGTCCCCGCCGCGAAGCTCGAGGGGCGCGCGGTGAGCCTGGACATCTCGCGCCGCGCGCTGGCCGAATGCTTCGACCGCCGCGCGCGCGTGATCGTCGAAGGCATCGGCGGCCTGCTCGTCCCGCTCGACGAACGGACGCTCGTCGCCGACTTCCTCGCCGAGACCGGCCTCCCGGCGCTCGTCGTGGCCAGGGCGCAGCTCGGGACCGTGAACCACACGCTCCTCACGCTCAACGAGCTGGCGCGGCGCGGGGTTTCGGTCGCGGGCGTCGTGATGAACGTCACGCGCGCGGAGGACGCCGAGAACGCCGAGCCGAGCCGAGCCGAGATCGAGCGCCACGCCGGGCGCGCGCTCGACGCGGTTTTGCCGTTCGTCCCCGGCCCGCACGAGGCCCGCCTGGCGCGCGCCTGCGAGGCGCTGAAGGACTTGACCGCGCGCCTCGGCTGACGAACATCGCCACTTCACTCCGGAACCCGCGCCCCATGAGCACCCCTCCCGACAAGCTGCTGACCTCGCCCCAGAACCCCTGGGTCAAGGAACTCGTGAAGCTGCGCAAGGACGGCAACGAACGCCGCGCGGCCGGGCGCTTCTTCCTCGAAGGCCGGCGCGGGGTCGAGGCCGCGCTGGACCAGCCGCACGTGGTCATCCACGAGTTGATCGTTTCCGAGAAGCTGTTCGGCGCCGGCCACCCCCTGCTGCTGAAGGCGCGCGAGCGCGGCGTGAAGATCGTCGAGGTCAGCAAGGACGTCTTCAAAAAGCTCGCCGACGTCAAGACCCCGCAGGGGATCGCCGCGGTGGTCCAGGCGCCGGCGTGGGATCTCGCGGGGATCCTCGGCGCGCCCGGCGCGCTGGCCGTCGCCGCCTGCGGGCTCCAGGATCCCGGGAACCTCGGCACGCTGATCCGCTCCTGCGAAGCCGCCGGCGCCTCCGGGCTGCTCGCCGTGGACGCCACCGTCGATCCGTACAACGCGAAGGTGGTCCGCGCCACGGCCGCGGGGCTGCTGGCCCTGCCGATCGTGCGCCTGCCGCGCGCGCAGTTCCTGAATGAAGCCGCCGAGCGCGGCGCGCGCTTGGTCGGCGCCGTCGCCCGCGGCGGGATCCCGTATCGCGAGTTCGACTGGTCGCGCCGCCCGCTGGTCCTCTGCGTCGGCAGCGAAGGCGAGGGCCTCCCGCCCGACCTCGAAAGCGCCTGCGCCGAGCGCGTCACCATTCCGATCCGCGGCAAGGCCGAGAGCCTCAACGCCGCGGTCGCCGCGAGCATCCTGCTCTTCGCCGCGCAGGCCTGAGCGAGCCGGGCTTCCGGCTTTGCTTTCCGGCGCGGACGTTTGGCGCTATTCTCTCGGCATGAACCGCCTCCTCTCCGTCGAAGAAGCCTGGGCGATCCTGCGGCGTGAAGCCGGACCTGGCGAAACGCGCCGGGTTCGCCTCGCCGAAGCCCGCGGGCACGCGCTGGCCGAGGACGCCTCAGCCGACCGCGACTTCCCGGCCTTCGACGTGGCGCGCATGGACGGCTTCGCCGTGCGCAGCGCCGATCTGGCGAAGATCCCGGCGACGCTGGAGGTGCTCGAAGAGATCATGGCCGGGCGCTTGCCCACGAGAATCCTCGGTCCCGGGCAGGCCGCGCGGATCATGACCGGCGCGCCGATGCCGCGGGGCGCCGACGCGGTGGTCATGATCGAGCGGACCGCGCCCGCCGGGCCGGGGCGCGTGGAGATTCGCGAGGCCGTCGCCGCCGAGACGCATGTGGCGCGCCAGGGCAGCGACGTGAAGGCCGGCGCGATCGTGATCGCGCGCGGCACGCCGTTGGGGCCGGCCGAGGTCGCCGTGCTTGCCGCGATCGGGCGCGCCGAGGTTCCCGTCTGGCGCAAGCCCCGCCTGGCGGTGATGGGCAGCGGCGACGAACTGGTCGAGCCCGGCATCGCGCCCAAGCCCTGGCAGATCCGCAATTCCAACAGCTACCAGTTGCTCGCCCAGGCCGCCGCGCACGGCCTGGAGGCCGAGTACCTCGGCATCGCGCCCGACGACCCGGCCGAGACGCGCCGCCTGATCGAGCAGGGCCTGGAGGCCGACGTGTTCATCTCCACCGGCGGCGTCAGCGTCGGCGACAAGGACCACGTCGGCGCCGCGATGAAGGACCTGGGCGTCGAACTGCTCTTCACCAAGATCAACGTGAAGCCTGGCAAGCCGACGGTCTTCGGCCGCCGCGCGAAGACGCTGGTCTTCGGCCTGCCCGGCAATCCGGTCTCGGCGCTGGCGACCTTCCATCTTTTTCGCGATGACCGCGATCCGCGCGCGGATGGGCGTGGCGGAGCCGCGCCCGCGTTCGTTCCGGCTCCCGCTGGCCGGGAATCTGCGCAGGCAGGGCGACCGCGTTACTTTTTGGCCCGCCAGAATCGTGGACGTCGGCGGGCAGGCCCACGCGCAGCCCATGCTCTGGCACGGCTCGGGGCACCTGACCGCCTGCGTGGGCGCGGACGCCTTCTTGCGGCAGGATCTCGGCGCCGAGCCGAAAGACGGCGAGCGCGTCGAAGTCTTTCCGTTCCCGGCCGTCGTATAGGGATGGCGAGCCGCCCAGGCAAGGTCCCCGAGTCGATCCGATGAAGAAGCCCGCCCAGAAAACCCGCGCGCCACGGCTGACGCATCTCGACGCGCGCGGCCGCGCCCGGATGGTGGACGTCGGCATGAAGCCCGCGACGGAACGCGAGGCCGTCGCCGAGGCCATCGTGCGCATGAAGCCGGCGACCCTGAAGCTCGCCACGGCCGGCAAGGCCAAGAAAGGCGACGTGCTCGCCGTCGCGCGCGTGGCGGGGATCCAGGCGGCCAAGAAGACCAGCGAACTGATCCCGCTCTGCCACCAAGTCCCGCTCAGTTCGGTGCAGGTGGAATTCGAAGCGAAATCCGGCGGCACATTGCACGTCCGCGCCACCGCGCGCTGCGCGGCGCAAACCGGCGTGGAGATGGAAGCCCTCGCCGCCGCCGCCATCGCCGCGCTGACCGTCTACGACATGCTCAAGGCCGCCGAACGCGGCATGCGCATCGAGTCCCTCGGCCTGCTGCGCAAGAGCGGCGGGCGCTCCGGGACCTGGACGCGAGGCGCCCGATGAACGGCGCGCGGCGGAGCCTGGCCTGCGCGCTCTTCGCGGTTTGCGCGGCCTGCGGGCTGCGCGCGGAGGAGCCGGCCGCGCGGGACGTTCCGATTTTCCTCTTCGCTCTGGAGGCGCAACTCAAGGCCGAGCCGCGGGGCATGGAAATCCGGCTCGGCGGGCGCAAGCCCCAGGCCCTGCCTTTCCGCCGCCCGGTGCAGGCGGGCCCCGTCACCCAGCAGGCGCTCGTCGCGAGCACGACGCAAACGCTGGCGCTGGATGCCGCGCCGCCCGCCGCCGCGCGCCTCTCGTGCGCCGTGAGCCTCTTCGCCGCCGGCGCGCCGCAGGAGATCCGCGCCGGCAAGGTCCGCTTCAGCGTCGAGCTGCGCTCCGAAGCGGGCGTGCTCGCTTTGAGCGCCCACGAACTCGAAGTCCGCGCGGGCGAAGTCCCTGATGGCTGGGCGGTCCTTGACGACTGGAAGCCCGCCGCCGAAGGCGCGCCGGCGCGGATCGTCCTGCGCACGCAGTCCTTCGACGCCGAAGGCAGGGAGTTGCCGCCTTCCGACGCCCTGCCCGCGCCGCTGGGTGTCCTGGCCGCGTGGGGCGCGCCCGTCGTCCACGCCGCCGATGCCCGCGCGAAGCCGCCGGGCATCTTCCTGATCGCCTTCGACACCTTGCGGGCAAACCGCCTCGGCTGCTACGGCTACGCCAAGCGCAAGACCTCTCCGGCCTTCGACGCGCTCGCCGCGAAGGGCTACCTCTTCGAGCGCTGCACCTCGCCGACCTCCTGGACGCTCCCGGCCTTCCAGGCGCTGCTCACCGGCCTGCATCCCGCGCAACTGGGCTACGCGCAGGAGTCCCTACGCGACCCGACCGAGGAAAAAAATTCGCGATGCTCCGCTACGGGCGCGCCGAGAACCTCCCGCACTTGCTGCACAAGGAACGCCGCTGGCTCGCGCTGGCCGCCACGGGCGGGGGCATGCTCGAGCCCTGGCAGCACAACTTCCTCAAAGGCTTCGCGCGGATCCTCTCCAACAAGAGCCTCGATCCGGTGGGCCGCGGCGACGGGCGCTTCACCCAGGCGCAAATCAACGCGCTCTGGCTGCGCGAGGGCGTCGCGGAGTTCCCCGCCGCGCCGCTCTTCGGCTTCTACCACACCTACGAGCCGCACGCGCCTTACCACGACGCGCGTTTTGCGGAGGGCCTGCCCCGCGGGCGCGTGGCCGTCCCCTTCAACGAAGGCAATTACCTCGCCGGCGGGCAGAAGGCTCTCACCGCCGACTACAGCGCGGAGGAGCAGGCCTTCATCGGGGCGCTCTACGACGGCGACGTCGCGGCGAGCGACGCGGCCCTGGACGAGTTGCTCCGCCTCCCCGGCGGCGGCAGCCTGCTCGACCGCGGCTGGCTCATCGTCACCTCCGACCATGGCGAGGAGTTCTGGGACCACGGCGGGATGAGCCACGGGCATTCCCTGTACGAGGAATTGCTCCACGTCCCGCTGCTCATCGTCCCGCCCGGCGGCCTCGAAACGGGCGTGCGCATTGCCGAGCCCGTCAGCCTGCTCGACCTCTTCCCCACCGCCTGCGAACTGGCCGGCCTCGCGCCTCCGCCCAACCTGCTCGGCCGCAGCCTCAAGCCGCTCCTGAGTCCCGACGCCGAGGCGCGCGCGAAGGTCCAGCTCCCCGCCCCGCCCGGCCTCTTCGTTCATTGCGCCACGTACCACGGCCCCACGCGCTGGGCGATCCGGCGCGGGAACTGGAAGTACATCCTCTCGCTGGACGTCGAGACCTGGAAGAAGGACGAGGCCAACCGGCGCATGCTCCGGCTGGAGCCCGAGGAGCTGTACGACCTGGCCCTTGACCCGCGCGAAGAAAAGAACCTGATCGCCGAAAAGGAGTGCGCCGAAGTTCGTAAACAACTGGCCGACGCGCTGGCCCTGCTCCGCGCGACCGTGCTGAAGCCGCTGGAACTCTCGCCCGACCGGCAGGCGGTGCAGCCGCCGCCCCTGGACCCGGCGCTGCTGGAGCAGTTGAAGAAACTCGGATATTGAGGGCCCGTACATGCCCGAGTCCACGCCCCCGACCGCGAGCCTGGCCCTGGAGCATTTCCAGCATCCCGAGGACGAGGCCAGTTTCCTGAACCTCAAGGCCATCGCATGGCTCTCGAAATTCTCTCAATCCTTCGTGATGGCCGACGTGGAGCGCGACCTGCGCCTGCTGAGCCTCGCCGACCACGTGCTCCTGCGCCGCGGCGACCGCCCCGCGCTGCACGAGGCCCTGGACCGCGCGCTGGCCGCGCTGGAGTTCCCGCACCGCCCCGAAGTCTTCCTCGAGTGCAACCCCGTCCCGCACAGCTACGCCTTCGGCGAGACTCAGCCGCTACTCGTCGTCACTTCCGGCCTGCTGGGGCTCCTCGACGAGGACGAGCAGGCCGCGGTGATCGCGCACGAGGTCGGGCACCTCAAGTGCGGGCACACCTTCTATCAGATGGTCGCGCAGAGCTTCTCCTCGCTGAGCCAGCTCGCCGGCGCGGTGCCCCTGGTCGGCGCGGTCTCCTTCGGCGCGCGCGTGCCGCTCTACGACTGGTACCGCAAGGCCGACCTGAGCGCCGACCGCGCCGCGCTCCTGGCCGCCGGCGAGCCCAAGGTTCTCGTCCGCGCCATCGCCAAGCTCGCCGGCGGCTTCGCGCAGGCCGTCACCGAGGCCGGGCTGGTCGAGCAGGCCGAGCTCTTCGAAAGACGCTGCGAGGAACTTCGCGGCGGCTCGCTTCGCGACCGCGCCACGTACTACCTCTCCACCGTCTTCATTCAGAACTTCCTGCGCACGCAGCCCTACCCCGCCGTCCGCGTGCGGGAACTCCTGCGCTGGGCCGGGAGCGAGCACTTCAATGCGCTGAAACGCCGCGACTTCGAGGCCGCGCTGCGCTGCCGCTTGAAGGAACGCGAAGACCCGGAGCAGCAGGAGCAGGAGAGCTGGAGCGTCTCGCAGCTCTGGACGGATTTCGTGGGCTTCTTCGGCGGCGAAGAAGAGGCGCGGGCGCCGGATCGGGAACGCTGAACCCTCGCTTCACGCCGGAACCGGGTCCGGCAGGATATGCCGCCGCTCGGGGCGCAGCCGCGGCCTGAGCGACTCGACATACTTCTGGCGCTTGTTGACGCTGGCCATGTTGGCGCGGATTTCGAATCCTTTGGGCACGAACGTGGCGAAGAGCACCTTCCGCGGCTGCGTCCCGGTGCAGTTGGAGGCCCCGTGGACGGTCGAGGTGGTGCAGGCCGTGAGCTGGCCCTTGCGCGCCAGCAGCGGCACGGGCGCTGCGTAGTCCAGGCGCGGGAGGTGTTCGAAGTTCTGCGGGTTGTCGATGTACTCGGGACGGCGGTCCATCGCGGCGGCGATCTGCCGGTGGCTCCCGGGCCGGTACATCAGCGGCGCGCGGTCGGGCGTCACGTCCGTCAGCCAGACCAGGCAACTGCAGACCATCCGCCGTGGGACGGCGTCCAGGTCCGTCGTGGCGTATTTGATGTCCACGTGCTCCCAGAAGCGAAACGCTTCGCCGGGTTGCGGGTAGGTTTTCGCGATCGCGGTGGCGAAGAAGTCCACCGCCTCCGCGCCCAGGATGCGCCGGGCCACCTGCTCCAGGAACGGGTGCTGGATCAGCTCCAGCAACGCGGGCTCGTGGTAATCGTTGCTGCGCTGCACGCGGAAGGCGTTATCGCCGCGCGCGGGATCGGGAATATAGGGGCAGAGCCGATCGAGTTCCGCCGCGGCCGCCTCGACCAAGTCCTCCGTGAAGGGCGTATCGAGCGTGACGGCTCCTTCACGCGCGAACCGGTCGATTTGCATTGCGCTCAGCATGGTTTTCTCCTTGTGCTTCATTCTCGCGCGCGCCAGTGCCGGCCTACGTCGCCGCGCAGACCTCGCGCGCCCAGCGCGGCGAACCGCCCGCGCGCCAGGCCTTCCACCACGCCTCGTACTGCGGCGTGAAGACCGCGTCGTGCAGCGTCGCGCGCTTCTTGTAAGGCACGTAATTGCCGATGTGCCAGCCGATGGGCCGATAAAGCGCGAAGTCGCCGGCGTGGAGCTTGAACTGCACGGCGCCGGGCATGCCCTGCGCGTACGCCAGGCATGCGCGCTCGCGCGCGACGGCTTCCGCCCCGCTCGCCTCGCCCTTCGCGCCGGCCTGGCCCAGCGCCTGCGCGGCGGCCAGTTCCCCGGCAGGTCGCGCATGCGCAGGTGGCTTCCCGGCACGAACCAGGTGCAGTCGTCGTCGTAGAGCGGGCAGTTGGCCTGGTTCACCGAGTTCCAATCCAGCATCAGCGCGTGGAACTCCTCCTCGGGCAGGCGCGAGGACTCCAGCGTCATGTCGCGGTGCCATTTCGTGCAGTACGGCGTCCGCTCGGGCTCCAGAAAAACCCCCACCACGTCCGCGTGTCCCAGGCAGTGCTCGGGCGAAAGGAGCGCGCGCAGTGCTTCATTCAGCTCCGGCAGTTGCGCGTAGTCGCGGAAGGGACGCAGGTCGAGTTCGCCTTCGTACTTCCCGATCGGCTGGAGCCGCTGCGTCTGCGCGCCTTTCTCGCGCCGCGCGATCCGCACGGCCTTCTCGCACTCGCGCCGCAGATCCGCGAGCAGCGCCGGCGGCAGAATGCCCCGGAAGACGACGAAACCCTGGCGGTAGAAGTCGGCGATCTCCGGCTCGGTCAGGCGAAAGCCCATGGCGCGCCTTCCTTTCGGCCCTGCGGTCCCATGTACCTGCACTTTTCCTGGTTGTTTGGAAAACATACCTCACGAAATTGGGTTGAATTCCGGTCATTTTCCCGATTAGCATGGATAAAATAGGGACCGTGCGTATGCCCCAAGGCCCTGAACTCCAGGTCGTCTTCCACGCCCGCTACCGGCGCTACAAGGAGACCCCGGGCCGCGGGCGGCACGAGGACCACCTCATCAGCCTCCTCGTCCACGGCCGCGGCCGCTACACCTACGGAAACCTGGAGGTGGACATCGACTCGCCGCGCATCAGTTTCCTCCCGGCCGGCTGCGACGACGTCAACGAACTGCGCGGGCCGGTCGAAGCCTGGTGGGCCGGCTTTCGCTGGCCCGGGTTCGAGACGGGTCTCTGCGGCAAGGGGCTCGTGCAGGCAAGCTGGAACGGCCGGCAGGTCCAGACGCCGGTCTTCAAGCTCCTCGACGCTCGCGGCGTCGCGCGCTTTGTCGAGCGTTACCGTACGCTTCGCGCGGCGCGGGAGCGCCAGGACCTGGCCGGCGCGTTTCAGGCCCAGGCCGGCCTTTACGAACTCTTCCAGGCCTTTCTCGAATTGCCCTACGATCCGGCCGCGCTGAACGAGCACCGCGCGCTCAGCCGCTTTCGCGACCTGCTCGAGCAGCAGGCCTGCCGCCCTGTCGGCATCGAGGCGCTCGCCGCGCGCGCGGGGGGCTCGGCCGACCACCTCCGCGACCTCTTCCGCGCCCGCTATGGGCTTCGCCCGGTCGAGTTCCGCACCCAGTTGCGCCTGGAGAAAGCCAAGCAACTCCTTGTTGAATCTACGCTTAACATCAAAGAGGTGGCCCACGAGACCGGCTATCCCGACCCGCTCTACTTCTCACGTGTCTTTCACCGCCGCTTTGGCTACACGCCCAGCGAAATGGTCCGCCGATACCGCCTTTCCAGGCGCTAACTTCCCTTTTCATTGAGACTTAGAATTAAAGCCTCACACGCGCGCCAGCCCTGCGGCTTTTAACCTCTGTACTTTGCACGTAGTTGCCGGTAGGACATGGACTTGTAAGCGGAAAGCTGCTAGGGGATGGAGGCCCAATTTCCAGCATCCTTGAGCGACATGCGGCGTCTCATATCGGGTGATTGAACTTCTGAACTCATGAACGCTTTTTTCGGCGACGGTGCCCCAGACCCAGGAATCCCCCTCGCGGTGGCCGATTCTGGCCCTGGCGGCGATGCTGTTCCATTTTCTTCTGCTCCTGATCCAAATGCCCTGGAGCGAGTTGAAGCTCGATTCGCCGCGCTCGATCCGCGTGTCCTTCGAGCCGCCTTCCGCGCCGGCGACGCCGCCAGCGGAGACCGTCCCCGACGAACTCCTGCGGATGGAGCCGAAGACTCCCACGGACCCGACCGCGCCGCCTCTGGACCGGCCGCCCTCCGCGCTCCCGCCGCAGCCGCAAGCCGAACCTTCGAAGGAAGAAGAGGAACCGGCCGCGCCGCTCTCGCCCGACGAGAAGGCCAAGCCGGAACTCGAGGAACTCAAGACCTCGCCGCAGTTCCCCAGGGAGATCCCGCCGCGCGAGCCCGCGCCGCCCATCCCCGAGCCGGCCGCGGCGGGGCTCGAACGTATCAAGCCCACCACCAGCTTCGGCGGCGACGAGAACGCCCCAAAGCCGCCCGAGAAGGCCGAGTACCACAGCGACGTCAACAGCCACGCCGCGAACCCCGATCCGCAGCCGCACCTGCCTGAAGGCGATCCGTTCAACGCCAAGGGCGAGACGAACGAGCTGGCCGAGTTCAAGCGCCCGGGCGAGCGCGAGGCCGATGAGGCCACCAAGGATCCGACCAAGGGTTCGGTCGCGCGCGAGGGCACGCCCAACGCGGGGCTGCCGCTCACCGCGCCCGACGCGCCCAAGACCGAACCGCCCCCGCCCGAGCCCGCGCTGCCCCTGGCGCCCAAGCCCGACGAGCCCAAGCTCGCCGAGGTCAAGCCGCCGCTGCCGAGCGCCGTCGAGCCCGATGCCGCCGCGAAGCCGGACAAGGCCGAGGATTCCGCCTCCAAGCCCGCCGAGGCGCCAAAGGACAAACCCAAGCCCGAAGACGCCGTGAAGCCGGACAAATCCGATGAACCTGCCGCCAAGCCCGAAGCGCTCGAAACCCAGGCCGTCGGCGAGGGCAGCCGCCCGCGCGGCCGGATGGCGTGGTTCGGCCCGCCGACGAGGGGCAGGCCGGAGGGCGCACCGAGGACCTCGCGGGCGTGGGCCAGGCGAAGGACGGGATCACGCTTCCCGAACTGGAGCCCAAGCCCGCCGAGCCCGTCGCTCTGAAGCCCGATGACGTGAAGCCGGCCGAGGCGACCAAGCGCCCTGAGGAGGCGAAGCAGGACGACCCGCGCCACGAATACAAGCTCGCGCTGGCCCCCGTCCCCGGCGAGAACGCCCCGCCCGTTCCGCCGCGCCCGGAGAGCGTCAAGCCCGAAGACCCCGAGGTCGCGCGCCTGCAGGAGTTGCTGAACGCGATGGCGCAGCCGACCGAGCGCGACCCCAAGCTCACCCCGGATAAGGTCGGGGTCGCCGAACGGGAAGGGCAAAAGGGGCACGAGGGCGACGGGCGCGTCCAGGAAGGCCAGGCCGCCGGCGTCAGCGAGATGGTCACCGTCAACCTGGAATCCGCCGCGCGCCTGGAAGGCGAGCTGGCCTTTGCCTCCGAGAAGTCCGGAAGAGGTCGTCTACGTCAAGGAGTTCATGCGCCGCTTCAACGGCAAGTGGAAGGCCGAGATGACCGCCGAGGCCGTCCGCCATACCCGCGTCGAGGTCGGCACCGTCACGCTCCTCGTCACGCTCAACCGCAACGGCACGCTGAAGGACGTCGTCGTGGACAAGGTGACCAGCGGCATTTCGACGGAGAGCATCGCGATCTGCAAGCGCGCGGTGAAGCTCGCCTCCCCGCACCGGCCCTTCCCTTCGGCGATGGCCGACCGCGAGTCGTGGTCCTTCCGCCTGAACCTGCTCTATCGCTGAAGGTCGCGCCGCCCGGCTACCTGAGCCAGCGCTTGGGTGGTTCCTTGGCCAGAATCTCCAGGTAGGACTCGCGCTTCTGCTTCTCGAAGAAGGCGCGCTTCTTTTCCTTCACCAATTCCCCGAAGACCAGCACCGAGGCGCGTTCGAGCGCGTCCTCGAAGGCCTGCTTCTCCAGCGGCCGGTAGCCGTCGCGCTTGACGATCAGGAACGCGTCGGCCACCTCCTTCGGCTCGGAGAAGGCCCCGTCTTCCAGCCCCGCGGCGAGCTTCTCCTCGGCCGGGAAATGCCCGCTGGGCCAGCCGGTCGCGCCGTCCACCGTGAGCGCGCCGCCGTAGGCGTCGTGCGGCGGATCGTATTTCAGGCTCGCCGCGAGCTGCGCGAAGTCCACGCCCTCCACGAGCTTCTTGTGGATCAGCTTCGCGGCCTCCTCGGCGGCCTCGCGCGTCGTGAACTTCTCCTTCGGCACGCGGATGCGCCGCAGCTTCCAGGCGTCGGGGATCGTGAACTTGTCCTGGTGCGCGTCGTAATACTCCCGCGCCACGCGGGGCGAAACCGTGATCGGGCCCAGGCTCTGGTACAGCACGTAGCGCCGGAACAGCTCCGAGCGCAGGTCGCGCTCCCACTCGTCGAAAGTGCGCCCCTTCCGCTCCAGCGCCGCGCGCAACTCCCCCTCGCCGCCGGCCTCCTCCACCATCTCCTTCTTCAGCTTGCGCAGCTCGTCGTCCTCCAGCCGCTTGTACCGCTCGACCACCCGCTCCGGCGCGACGCTCGGATGCGCCCGGCGCACCACCCCCGCGATGATCTCGTTGCGCAACTGCCGCCCCAACTGGTCCAGCAGCGCGTCCTGGATCAGCGTCTGGAGCGTCTCGTCCCAGGCCTTGCGGACCTCCTCGTTCCAGCGCTCGGGCTTCAGCTCCCCCTTCTGCACCTTGCCCAGCAGCAGGTCCACGGCGTCGGCGAAGCGCGACTCCACCTCGCGGATCCCGATCGCCTCGGTGTTGACCCGGATCGCCGTCTGGTTCTCGAAGACCGTGGGGTCCGGATCGGGCGGACGCAGCGGGTTCTCGGCGCAGGCGCAGGGGAGCGCCAGCAGCAGCGCGAGAAGCGGCATGCGCCCGATCGCGGCGGCATGGACGGCGGCGACGAGGAGGCCGGAGCAGCGCGTCATCACCTGGTCCTCGACTTCGCTTCGCAGGGCGGCTCGCCCTCACTATCCCGGCGCCGCGCCGGGACTCAAGCCCCTATTCCCGCGTCGCGCGCTCGCGGAGCGCGTCGAGAAGCAGGAACATGCCTTCGTACACCCCGGATTCGGACTTCGGCTTCGATTCCGCCTTCGGCTGGGGCTCCGGCGCGGATTCGGGGAGCGGCGGCGGTGGGGGGCGGCGGCGTGCGCTTCGGCGGGGCGGCCTGCGCCGGCTCGGGGCTCAGCATCTTTTCCAGCGACTCGCGATAGCTGAGCTTCGGCCCGCCCAGGAACCGGCTCACCAGACTCGACGGCCCGCCTCCAATCAGCTTCGAGAGAATATCGCCTCCCTGGCTCTTGGCCGCGTCGGTCCCCGGCAGCGGATAAGACGTCATCTCGGCGAGCTTGGAGAGCGCCTGCAGGCCCTGCTCGGAACCGGCCCAGTTCTTGGTCATGAAGGCCATGCCTTCGGCGAGGTCCTTCTCGGTCGAGACCTGTTCGCGGTTGAACATCGCCGCCGTCACGTACTTCTGCAGCTTGTCGTACGGCAGCTTGAAGTCGGGCTTCTCGAGGTTGCCCAGGATGCGCAGCGGGAAGCCGCCTTCCGCCAAATCGGCCAGGAACCGTTCGCGCACCGCCGCCGGCCAGCGGTCCAGCGCCAGCTTGTCCTTCGAGCCCTGCGGCAGGCTCACCGGCCAGATCTCGAACCGGTCGTCGAGGGTCCGGTCGTAGAGCCGCAGCCGCCCGCGGAAGGCCAGCTCCAGGCCGGCCGTCGGCCCCTTCCCTTTCAGGCGGCTCTGGCGGATGTCGGCCACGCCCTTGTCGAGGTTCACCACCACGCGCGTGTCCTCGAACTCCAGCCGCGAGGTGTCGAAGCCCAGCGAATTGAGCATCATGTCGGCGCTCAGGAAGCTGGCGGCGGCGAAGGCGGACGTGGGATCCAGGCCCGCCGGCAGCAGGTTCTTCACCTGCGCGAAGGCCAGGTCCTTCACCCCGAGCAGGTCCAGCGCCTTGGAGGAGCCCTGGAGCCAGGACGGGATCCAGCCCTGCCCCTGCTTCGGCGCGGCGCCGGGCTTGACGGCCACCAGATCCTTGAGTTCCACCTCGAACGCGCCGTTCCAGTCCTGCCGTGGGGAGACGTCCGTGCCGCTCAACTGCCCGATCGCCGTGACCTTGCCTGTGACCCGGTAGCCCGCCGCCTCCAGGCCCCCGGCCAGGAGCTTCTCGAGCGCCGCCTCGACCAGTTCGAGATGCTGCGTGTGCCCGATCGCCGGCACTCTCAGGTCGTAGACGGCCTGCGTGAGCGTCAGCGGGGCGCCGGCGTAGCCGAACTTCTGCACCGCCGCCGCGTACTTCAGGTCCTCGAGCGTGAACCGGGCGATCTCCACCGGCGCCAGCGCGGTCTGGGGATCCAGTTGCAGCGACGGCACGCGCAGGCTGCCTTCGACGACGTAGGGGCGCAGCGCTTCGAAGGGGTTGCCGGTTCCGGCCGGCAGCGCCGGCGCGCTCCCGCCGAAGAGGTCCTTCGCGGTCTCGATCAGCGCCAGCATGCCGTCCAGGCTCAAGGGGGTATCGCTGGCGAGCGGGAGCCGCAGGCGCACGCTCTTCGCCTCGCCGGCCGACGCCTTCTGGAACGCCTCGCTCAGCCCCGCGCCCTCCTCCGCCGCCGCGACCTCCAGCCCGTCCAACGCGAAGTTGTAGCGCGCGGGCTTGGCCACTCCGCCGCCGGCCGGCGCCGCCGCGTGCAGCAGCGCCGCCTTCAGCTCGGGAAAGGTCAGCTTCAGCAGGTCCATCGCGATGCGCCCGTCAACGGAGGCGTTGAGCCGGTCCTGGCGCGGCGATTGCCCCGCGACGCGGATGTCGCGGAGCCCGATCCCCAGCGTCAGCCGGTCCTGCCCCGGCTTGAAGGCCAGGGCTTCGAGCCGCGAGAGTTTCCCGTCGAACTCCCCGATCACGTTCGTCAACTCGCCCGACCAGGCCAGCTTGGCCAGCGGCGAGTCCTTGGGCAGGAAGGCCGAGACCTTGGCCAAGTCCAGCGCCGGCACGTGCAGCAGCGCGGCGAGCGTGTCCTTGCCCCGGTCCAGCGCGAATTGCTTGAGCCCGAATGGCAGCGGCCCGCCCGTAACGTCCAGGCTTCCCATCTGCACGCCTGCGAGCCGCTCAGCCTCGCCCGCGAACGCCGTCTCCGCGTGGACCTCCGCCGCCGCGACCTGCAGCGGGCCGCCCTCCAGCTTCAGGCCCTCGACCCGGTAGAGGCCGGCGCGGCCGGGCCCGCCGGCGGAGAAGGCCCCGCCCGTCAGCTTGAGCTTCAGCGGTTCGTTGCGCGGCTTTACGTAGTCGAATTCGGGCAGGCAGCCTTTCAGCGTCACCCCGGCCTTGTCGAAGGTCGCGCCGACATCCACCGAGACGCTCTTGTAGTCCTCGCTGAACGCGATCGCCGCCGCGCCCTGCGGGTCGATGCTCCAGGGACCTTCAAGGGTAAGCAGCCCTTGCGCCCCGGGCGCCAGGCCGGGCACGCCCTCCGGCGCGGTGAAGCTCAGGCTCAGGTCGTGCTGGAACACCCCGGTCAGGCTCCAGCTCCGCTCCTTGGCGGGCACCGGCAGCACCGCGAGGTTCTGGAGCCGCCAGACGCCTTTCGGCGCCAGCCGCTTCTGCCGGATCGGGTCCACCAGCGCCGCCGGCAGCCCCCACGCCGCGACCTGCTCGGGCGCCTTCTCGATCCACGACGACAGCGCCTGCATGTCCACCGCCAGCGCGCGGATCATCAGGTGCTTGCCCAGGTGGCTGAAGGCGAGCATCCCGCCGCCCTGTTCGGCATCCAGGAGCGAACGGATGCTTTGCAGTTCCGCCGTCGCGTCGACGTCCTTCAGCCAGGGGCCTTCGCCCTTGGGCGTGGCGTCGGCGTAGACGAACTTCTCCAGGCGCAGGCTGTCGGAGCGCCGGTCGAAGGCCGCGTTCATCTCGAGCTGCCCGGCGTACGCGGGCGCCGGCTGCAGGACCTTCAGCGAGCGCAGCAGGTCGAACGCCGGAGGCTTCACCGTCCCGGCGAACGCGAACGCCTCCAGCGCGTCGATCCAGTTCTTCCCCGCGATCCGCTTGCCCGACTGCAGGAACTCCGCCAGCGCCAGGTCCACGCCGCGCGCGCCGAGCTTGAAGCTGCCGAGCTTCCCCTCGAACGAGAAGTCCTCGAGGTCCAGCCGGCGCAGCCCCAGTTCCTCCTTGCTCGCCGGCGCCTGCTCCTGGAAGGTCCCCTTGAGCGCGAAGGTGAAGCCCTGGTCTTCCTGCCAGGTGAAGATCTCCTTCCCGCCGCTGCCGGGGAGCGGGCCGGCCGCCTTCACGCCGTGGCCGTTCAGCTTCAAGTCGAAGGCCACGTCGAGGCGCGGCGTGGGGCGCTCGGGCGTCTGCGCGCTGCGCACCACCCGCACGCTGCCGCTCTCGTCCAGGTCGCCCGTGAAGGTGTAGGCCTTGTGCGCGTCGGTGCCCAGCATCGTGGCGAGCCGGTCGATGTAGGGCTCGAAACGCTCGCGCAGCTCTTCGAGGTTGGCCAGCACGGCGAGCTGCGGGATGTCGAGCGTCAGGCGCGGGCCGTCCTGCACGATCGAGAGGTCCTTCACGCTCACCGTGTTCGCCTTGGCGTCCGCGCCGGGCTCGCTGGTGGCGATCAGCCGCAGCTTCAGGTACGGCGGGACCATCCCCGCCGCCGGAGCCTCGCGCCCCGCGAAGTCCAAGAAGATCTCGGGGTAGTATTCCACCAGCCCCGCGATCTTCTGCGGCTTCGGATCGTCCTTCCACTGCCGGCGCATCTGCCCTTCCACCCCCAGCAGGATCTTCTGCCGCTGCCGCTCTTCCCCCGTGTCCGCGATCTCGGAGTTGGCGCTCACCCGCAGGTCGAAATTCTCCTCGACCGGCTGGTCCAGGTTCGCCAGCCGCAGGAGCGGCGCGAATTCCTTCCAGAACTTCTGCCCGTCGAGTTTGAGGCTGAACTGCGAACGGACCTCGTACTGCTCCCGCGGGCCGTCCGAGGCCCCCGCTTCGCCGAGGCTGCGGATCGTGACGTGCGGCTCGACGCTCCTGGCCGTGAAAGAGTCCGAGCTGGCGCTGAACGAGGCCTGCAACTCGGTGATCCGGCCCTCCGCGTTGGGCTTGGCGGTCGCGATCAGCTTGGCGTTGAGGTTGGTGCGCTGCCAGACCTCCGGCTTTGCCTGCACCTGCACCTCGCCGTTCTGCGTCAGGCTCGCATCCACCTCCAGGTCGCCCAGCCCGCCGCTCTCGGCGCGCTTGCGGACCAGGTTGGCGCTCCCCTTGAGCCGCCCCTTCATCCGCCCGGCGAGGTTCAGGCGCTGCCCGACGTCGGTGGCGCCGAGGTCCTCCAGCGAGGTGTCGAGATCGACGAAGTAACGGTAGCCGCCGCCCTCGTTCTGCTTGCCTTCGACGCGAAGCTTCAGGATCCGCGGCAACTCGGCGCCGCGCAGCGCCGCGGCCGACTTGGCGCCCACCAGGTCCACCACCAGGTCCGTCGGGCCGCGCTCGGTGTCGTACGCCAGGTCCACGTCCAGCAGCGCCGGCACCTGCCCCAACGGCGGGCGGTCCTTCTCGAGCACCGAGACCAGGCTCTCGCTCTCCGCCTGGCCCTGGACCTTGAAGCGCCGCAGGTCGTCGAAGCTGACCTTGAAGCTCCCGCTGACGGGCTTCCCCGGCACCACCCGCAACTCCACGCCCTCGACGCGAACGGGTATCTCCCATTGCAGGTGGCTCATGAAGCGCGCGATGTCGAAGCCTTTGGGGCGCAAGTCGGCCTGCCCCTCGCGGACCGTACTTGCGGAGATCGCGCCCCGCTCATCCACCAGGATCAGCCCGCCCTCCAGCGTCAACTCGCCCGGCGGCCGTTCGGCCCCGGAACTCGTGGTCGCGGCCAGCATGAACGCCAGCCGCTGCCCCAGTCCCGGCAGGTCCAGGGAGAGGCGCAGCCCCTTCGCGAAGCTCTCGCCCACCCCCGTGTACCCGTCGCGCAGCCGCACCAGCCCGTCCTGCACGTCGACGTGCGCTTCCAGCGCGACGAAAGGCAGTTGCACCGGCCCGCCGCCGCCGCCCGACATCCACTGCTGCACGATGTCGTCGATGTTCGTCACCGGCCGCCCGTTGCGCGCCGTCCGTTCGATCAGCAGCTCGGGCTTCTCGAGCGTCAGCCGGGCCGCGCGGAGTTCCGAGCACAGGCTCCCCACGAACGCCCACGCGTCGAGCTTCGCGTGCACGCGCTCGGCCTTGAACAGGAACTTCTCGTCCGAGAAGGCTTCCTTGTTCGGAATCTGCAGCCGCCGGATCTCCACCTCGCCGTTCAGGTAGCTGAGCGAGATCTCGCCGACTTCCGCGTCCTCGCGGTGCAGGCTCGAGGCGATCGCCGCGACCAGCTTTTCCCGCACGTACGACTCGTTGAACCAGGCGTACCGCAGCAGTAGCGCCACGAGCGCCAGCGCCGCCACCGCCCCGAAAGTCCAAGCCAGGATCTTGACGGTGCGCCGAAACCACGTCCGCTGCCCCAGCGGGGGCGCCGCCGCGCCGTGGGTCTCCACACGCAGTCGCAGCGCCCCGAGCGAGACGAGCTGCCCGCTCTTCACCGTCAGCGGGCCGCTCACCGGGCGGCCGTCCACCTGCACCGCCGCCTGCTCCGAACTGGGCCGGATCAACAGCCCGTCGCCATCCACTTTCAGGTAGGCATGGATCGGGAGGATGCCTTCGCCCTGAACGCATACAGGGCAGGCCGAATCGCTGCCCACCCGGCTCTCGCCGGGGGAATGGGGAACTTACCCTGCGGGCAGGTGAAGAAGAACTGCGCCATGGGCTCCGAACGCCATCCAAGTTGTGCTGCAAAAAGATGCACTTTGTGATCGGCCCAAATTAAGATTTTAGGGCTTTCCTGCACATGTTCAACCTGTCGTTACGCAAGATGCGGATTCGGTTCGCTATAAGGACGCGCTTCTCGCCTCCACTCTTGGCGGCTATCTGGAATCTGACTCAAGCTCTTGCATAGACTGGAGATGCGAGGCCACCCCCGAACTCAGACCCTCCAGGTCGTAGCCCCCTCCAGGCATGACGCCATACCCGCCGCACCTTTCAAGACAAACCGTTCCCAAAGCTCGCGGGTCATGCCTCCGAAGTCTTCGGCTTCCAGCGTCTGCCCGCCCAATGGGTCGAGACGGTGCATGTCGAAGCCGGCGCTGACCAGCACCAGGGTCGGTTCGAAGACCTCCGCGACCCGGTCCAGGGCCTCGCGAAACGCTGCCCGGATCCGCTCCCGCGGCGTGCCGGCCGGGAGGGGCACATTGAGGGTCGTTCCGCGCCCCGCGCCGCGCCCGGTCTCCGAGGCCGCGCCCGTCCCAGGCCAGAACGGGAATTGATGCATGGAGAGGAAGAAGACCTCCGCGCGCTCGTAGAAAATGTCCTGGGTTCCGTTGCCGTGGTGGGCGTCCCAGTCCACGATCAGCACGCGCGCGGCGGGCGACTTCGCGCAGGCGTGCGCGGCGGCCACGGCCACGTTGTTGAAGAGGCAGAAGCCCATGGGGTAGTCCGGTCCGGCGTGGTGCCCGGGCGGCCGGACCGCGGCGAAGCCCGCGCGCCCGCGGCCCTCGAGGAGGTACTCCACCAGTTGGATCGCCGCGCCCGCGGCATGCCGCGCGACCTCGAACGACTCCGCGACCGCGTGCGTGTCCGCGTCGAGCGCGCCGCCCCCTTCGGCGCAGAAGCGCTTGATCCGTTCCACGTAAGCCTGCGCATGCACGCGCTGGAGTTCCTCGTCGCTCGCCGCGCGCGCGCGCTCCAGCGCGGCGCCGGACCGCCGCGCGGCGTCCTCGAGCACCGCGTCGAGCGCGCCGGCGCGAGCCGGGCGCTCCGGATGCCCGTCCGGCGTGCGGTGTTTCTTGAAGAGAGGATCCTGGACGATCAGCATCGCTTGCTCCAGTCCGGGGCGCCGCGGGCTGCGGCCCTCACCGGCGGGTCATCAAATCGTACCAGCCGCTGGAAGGCAGGCGCACGGTGTGCTCCACCGCGCGCGCCGCGCCATTCCGCGGGAACTCGAAACGGATCACGACCGCCAGCGGGAGGCTCAAATAGGAGAGCCCCTTGGGCCGGCCGCCTTCGGCGTCGCTGCGCGGCCAGCGTTCGCCGGTGAGATCCTCGGCCCACGAGGCCTCGCCGGGCGTCTCCAGGTCCCCCGGCTCGTCCCAGGGCCAGGCGCGCGCGACGAAGAGGCGCTTGGCCGCGGGGCTCGCCGGGTCGCCGGGGTCGGCGCGCCGCGCGTAGACGAAGGCGAAGCTCACGTCGCTGAAACCGTCGGCCAGGACCAGGCCGTCGTCCCCGCCGGGCTCGCCGCCGGCGTTCCCGGGCTTCCCGGTGAGTCCCGGCGCGCCGTGCCGCAGCGCAGGGGGACGGGGGGAAACGCCTCCGCGTAGGCCGGGTAGTCGAGGTCGTCTTCGCGCGCGCGCCGAACCATCAACGCGCCGGCCTCGTCGATCAGGAACCCCGTGCCGCCCGCGGGCTCGTCGCCGTCGTCGTCCATCCCGTTGAAGCGCAGTTCCGGGGGCTCGCCGGGATTGAAGTAATACTCGACGCGCTCGGCGCCTTTCCGGTCCCCCGAGACGTAGAAGCCCAGATAGCGGCAGCGCCCGTCCTGGAACGCCGCGTAGCGGGGCTCGTCGCTTTCCAGGTGATTGAACGCGCCCGGCGCGTGCGGCCACTGGAGCCGCAGCATCCCGCCATCGAGCGGCTTGAAGACGCCGTCGGGGCGGTACGCCGCCTTGGCGACGATCGACTGCAGGTCGCGCGAGAGGCCGTCGGTGGCCGAGCGGATCGCGGCCAGGAAGCGCCGCTCGTCCTCCGCGCGCCGGTAGGATCCGGTCGCGCCCCGGTACATCGCGTATCCGGTCAGGACCAGCAGCAGCGCGATGGAAAGCGCCACGAGGGATTCGACGAGGGTGAAGCCGCGGGGGCGACGGGGCCGAAAGCGCGCGGCGGCCCGCATGCGAGGCTACTGGCCCAGGCCCTTCCTGGCCTGCTCGATGACCATTTCGATGTTCCGCCGCTGGTTCGGATCCTGGGCCTTCGGCAGCGTCGCCTGGGCGCGCTCGAGCGCCTTCTGGTACTGCTTGAACTTGAGGTCCAGGCGCATCTCCACCAGTTCGGCGGCCACCGATTCGTCGCGCGTGGACGGCGTCGCGGGGCCCTTCGTCTTGGCCGCGCCGGGCGTGGCGGTCTCGCCCTTCCCGTTTTCCGCGCTGCTCCCGCCGCCGGAGGTATCGCCCGAGCCTCCACCCTTGGAGACGATCATGAAGACCGCGACGGCCGCGCCCAGGAACAGCGCCCCGCCGATGCCCAGGAACAGCTTTTTGGTCTTGTCCTCGCGCCGCGCCTCAAGGATCGGACCCACGTCGTCCGGATGGACGTCGCCGTGCCCTTCGCAGTAGCGGCAACTGCGGTTGCGCCCGTTGCAGACCGGGCAGGCGACGTACTCGGACTCCTCCTCGCTCTCCTCTTCCTGGAGTTCGCGGAGGATCTCCTCCTCGTCTTCCTCGAGTTCGTCGTCGTAGGCGGGTTCCGCGCGCGCGGGTCGCCGGGCCATGCCTGGGCCTCCCGTCCCATCTTCCGCGCCACATGATATGATGCCGGAAGGCAGCCTGCCAAGCCCCTTCCGCCGCGAGTTTCGGGGCCGGGCGGGCGGGGCGCATGGTTGGGCCGGAACGGAAGGCACGGATGGCAACCCAGGACGAACGGGCCTCGCGCGCCGAAGCCTTCGCCCGCGCGGCCGTCGAGCGCCTCGCGCGGGCCGGGCACCGCGCGCTCTGGGCCGGCGGCTGCGTCCGCGACCGCCTGCTCGGCCGCGTGCCCAAGGATTACGACGTGGCCACCTCGGCGCGCCCCGGGGAGGTCCAGGCCCTCTTTCCGCGCACGCACGAGGTCGGCGCGAGCTTCGGCGTCGTCTGCGTCCTCGAGCCCGGGCCGCCCGGCGAAGGCCCGCCCTTGCAGCTCGAAGTCGCCACCTTCCGGCGCGACGGCGCGTACGCCGACGGACGCCATCCCGTCGCCGTCGAGTTCAGCGGCGAAGCCGAGGACGCCCGCCGCCGCGACTTCACCGTCAACGGCCTCTTCTACGACCCGCTCAAGGACGAACTGCTCGACTACGTCAACGGGCGCGCCGACCTGAAGGCCCGCCTCGTCCGCGCCATCGGCGACCCCGCCGCGCGCTTCGAAGAAGACCGCCTGCGCCTGCTCCGCGCGGTCCGCTTCGCCGCGCAACTGGGCTTCGAACTCGAGGCGGGCACTTTCGCGGCGCTCAAAGCCCATGCCCCGGGGATCGGCGCGATCGCCCGCGAGCGCGTCCGCGAGGAACTGACCCGGATGCTCGCCGGACCCGATCCGCGCCGCGCCTTCGAACTGCTCAAAGCCAGCGGGCTGCTCAAAGCCGTGCTCCCCGAGGTCGACGCCCTCGCCGGGGTCGCGCAGCCGCCGCAGTTCCATCCCGAGGGCGATGTCTGGACCCACACCCTGATGCTCCTCGGCCAGCTTCGCGACGCGCCGCCCAGCCTGGCCTGGGCCGCGCTGCTCCACGATGTCGGCAAGCCCCCGACCTTCGCGGTCACCGACCGCATCCGCTTCAACGAACACGAGAAGGTCGGCGCGGCCATGGCCGAGGCGATCCTGCTCCGCCTGCGCGCCTCCAACGAGTTCACCGCGCGGGTCGTCGCGCTCGTCCGGCAGCACATGGCCTTCAAGGACCTCCCGAACATGCGCGCGGCCAAGCGCGTCCGCTTCCTGCGCCAGCCGCACTTCGACGAGCACCTGGAGCTGCACCGCATCGACTGCCTGGCCTCCCACGGCTCGCTGGAGAACTGGGAGTTCGGACGCCGCGAACTGGCCGCGCTGGGCGAGGAGCGCCTCCGCCCGCCCCGCCTCCTCGATGGCGAAGACCTCAAGGCCCTGGGACTGCCGCCCGGGCCGCGCTATAAGGAAATCCTCGAGGCCGTCGAGGATCTCCAGCTCGAAGGCGCCCTTACTTCGCGTGAAGAAGCCCTCGCGCACGTCCGTCGTACCTACGTCGATGCCGGCCCCTGACGCCGGCTCACTCTTCCCTGTCCATGCCGCAGGGCAATTGGTATAAAGCATGCGTTGACCGGGAACCTCTTCGATGATCTCCGACCAGATCCCCGACATCCCCATCTTCCAGGACCTGAGCCGCATTCAGATCGACGACCTCAGCGAATGGCTCGAACGCGGCGTCTTTCCCAAGGGCCATGTCTTCTTCAAGGAAGGCAGCCAACCCGACGGCATGTACGTGCTGGCCAAAGGCAAGGTCGAGGTGCTCAAGTCCACCGCCAACGGCCACACGGTCCTGACCGAACTCACCGGACCCTCGGTCTTCGGCGAGATGTGCCTCCTTTCGCGCGACCCCCGCTCGGCCAGCCTCGTCGCGAACACCGAGGTGATCGTGGGCCGCCTGCCGCTGTCCGTTTACGACGCCAAGATCGCGGCCGGGCACCTGACCGCGTACCGGCTCGCCATGAACGTGGGGCGCATCGCCACTCACCGCCTGCGCTGGGCCCTCGACCGGCTGATCGAACTCTCTCACACCCCCGAGGACCTCACCGTTTCGCGCGAGCGGCTTGTCGAGGTCACCCGCCGCCTGTCGGGCATCTACAAGGCCGTCAAGAAAGAAGACGAGAGCTGATGCGCGCCGCCCGCGGACGTGGCCTTCGCGCCGCCGCGGCCGGCGTACTCTGCTGGACGGCGCTCCTGGCGGCCGGCGAATCCACCCCGGCCCCGCCGCCGGCCCCCGAAGCGATTCAGAAACTCGTGAAGCAGTTGACCAGCGAGGTCTTCCGCGAGCGCCAGGAGGCCGCCGAGGCGCTTCAATCCTTCGGCGCCGCGATCCTGCCTTACCTTGCCAAGCTCGACGCCACCGGCGATCCGGACCTCAAGTGGCGCCTCTCCACGCTCCGCCAGCACGCGGCCCTCGCCGGCGCGCCCGGACTGGCCGACGAACTCCGCCAACTCGCCGCGCGGATCCCCGGCCTCCCCGCCGAGGAACGCATCCGCGGCCTCGGCGCGCTGGCCCAGCGCGGGCACGCCGTCGCCGTCCCCGTACTGCTCGGCTTCCTGGCCGCGGAAAAGGAACCGGCCGTGCTCGAAGCGCTCGCGCGCGAGCTGGGCTGGCTCCCGCTCCCTCCCGAGGCCGCCAATCCGCTCCTGGAGCTTTACCGCCGCGAGGAGTTGCCCGACACCGCGCGCGCCGCGGCCCTCTGGGCCCTCGCGCAGCTCCCGGGCGACGCGACGCGCAGGCTCGTCCGCGAGGCCCTCGCCGGCGGCGACCTCACCCTCCGCCTCCAGGCCCTCCGCGCGATCTCGATCCGGCTCCACGACCGCGAGAGCCTCCCCGCGATCCGCAAGCTCGCCATCGGCGACGGCGAGATTCCCGAGGAACTCCGCCTCGCCGCGCTTGAAGTCCTCCGCGACATGCTCGACCCGGAGGCCTCCGCCGTCTTCAAGCTCGCGCTCGAAGGCCCGCGCGAGGTCAAGCTTCTCGGCCTCAGCGGCCTCGCCGCGCTCCAGGACCGAACCGCCGCGCCGATCCTCGCCGAAATGCTCAAGAAAGAGGAGAACAACGACCTGAAGGACATGGTCGTCGACGCGCTCGGCGCGATTCAGGCCCCCGAGTCCCTGCCGCTCTTCAAGGCCTGCCTCAAGCAGGAGCCGCCGAGCCTGCGCATCTCCGCGCTCCTCGCGCTGGTCCGCATGCACGCCGCCGGCGCCGCCGCCGAGATCGCCGCCTGCCTCGACGACGCCGACCCCGACGTCGCGCAGCATGCCGCGCAGGCCCTGGGGCGCCTGGGCTACCGTGACGCGCTCCCGCGCATCAAGGCCATCTCCCCCACCCAGCATCCCGACAGCGCCATCGAACTCGCCAAGGCGCTCGCCAACCTCGGCGACCCCGAGGGCCTCGAGCGCCTGGTCCGCCTGGCCGCCGGGCGCACCGCGCAAAGCCAGCAGGCGCTGCGCCTGCTCTCCGAGTGGCGCGCGCCCCAGGCGCTCCCGCTCTTCCGCGGCCTCGCCGCCGAAGGCCACGAGGACGCGCTCTTCGCCCTCGTGCGCCTGGAACGCGACCCCCACGCCCTGCGCCAGATCGCCCGCAAGGCCCTCGCCGACTGGAAGACCGACCCCGGCAGCGCCTACGCCGCCAGCGCCGCCGCCTGGGCGCTCGAGCGCTGCGGCATGCACCCGGTCGCGATCCGGATCCTCGAAGCCGCCGTCGCCGCCGCCCCCGAGGAAGACCTCGTGCTGGGCCAGCTCGCCAACGCCTACCACGAGACCGGCCGCTACCCCGAGTGCCAGGCCGCCTTCGAGCGCCTCAGCCGCCTCAACCCCGAGGACGCCAGCTACTACAACAACCACGGCTGGTTCTACGCCACGGCGTTCCTCCCCGAATACCGCCGCGCCGACGAGGCCCTCGTCCTCGCCAGCCGCGCCGTGGCCCTGGAGCCCGGGGAGGATTACATCGTCGATACCTACGGCTGGGCGCTCCACGCCGCCGGGCGCTCCGCCGAGGGCGCCGCCCAGCTCCGCCGCGCGCTGGACATGAAGGAGCCCGCCGACCTGCCCGGGCGCGCCTGGCAGAAGACCCGCCTCGCCCGCGCGCTCTGGAGCGCCGGGAAAAATGACGAAGCGCGCACGCTCGTCGCCGAGGCGCTCGGCGAATGCCGCGACGACGAGAAGACCTGGTTCGAGGCGGCCGGCTTCTACGCCGGCATCGGCGAGCGCGACCGCGCCGTGCACTGCCTCCACGTCGCCCTGGACAACGGCTGGCTCAATCCTCGCGCGGTCGAACTGAATCCGGAGTTCGCTTCCCTCCAGGGCGATTACGGGTACCTTGCGGCCCTCGATCGCGCCCGCAAGGCCGCCCAGGCGCTCGAGCGCCTCGCGCTGGAACTGGAAGCCGAAGTCAAGCGCCAGGCCGACGGCGGCGGGCAGGACGACGGCAGCGGGGACGGGGCGCGGTTTTAGACGCGAGGCCATGAGCGCCAAACACAAACAGCACCCGAAGCAGGACGACGCGCGCGAGGCCTGGACGGTCTTCGCGCTCCCGCCCGCGCGGCTGGAACTCCCGGCCACCTGGTATCCGTTCCTCAACAACTGGACCGCCAAGAGCGCCCACGTCCGCTGGGAGACCCTTACCGGCACCCCGCTCGAACTGAATTGGATGTGGTTCCCTTCCGATGGCATGGAGCCGGAGGACGTCCTCGAGAGCCGCCTCGCCGCCGCCTGGAAACGTGAGATTCAGGCCGCCGAGAAGCAGGCCAAACAGAACGGGCTCAAGCTGGAGTGGAAAGGGCAGGAGCGCAAGCTCTCGAACTTCCTCGGCGACGGCTGCGAAGGAACCCTGCGCGAATACGCCTTCGGCGAGCAGGCCGGCTACATGGCGGTCCTGACGCGGGCCTCCGGCGGCCGGCGCATCTATTACGCCGCCGCGCTTTCTCCCCCGCGGACACGCCCGAGCCCCTGGGCTTCTGCCGCCGCCTGCTCCGCTCCATGGACGTCGCGGGGACCGGCGCGCCGCAGCGCGTCGAACTCGACGGGCTGCGCGCCGAGCTGCCCGCGGACTTCGCGCTCCAGGGCGTGCGCTTCAGCGAGGCCCAGCTCTACCTCGAATTCCTCTCCCGCGAGGCCAAGCTGGGCCTCGCGCGCCTGGGCTTCTCGGACCTTCACAAGGGCCAGCTCGACGAGACCGAACTCCAGACCCGCGTGATGAAGATGCTCTTCGACCGCGGCGAGGTCACCGATCCCGTTTCCAGCGCCATGATGGGGCCGCCGCGCATCTTCGGGCCCGGCGTCGAACGCGCCGCGGGCAAGACCGGGCGCACCGGCGACGACGACGTCCACCGCCATCCCGCCGGCTTCTACCGCGAGAAGCGCCGCGCCCACATCCGCGCCGGCGACTGGGTGGTCCGCAAGTTCGGGCGGCGCTGGTCCGGCGGCGCCGCCGGGCTCGCCTGGAGCTGCCCCGAGACCCGCGCCCTCTTCGCCGTCTGCGTCCGCCGCGGCGACGAAGCCGCCGAGGCCGAACTGCGCCGCTTCGTCGAGACCGTCCGCTGCCACGACGCCGAGGCCGGCAAGCCCGTGGACTGGCGTCCCTACGTCTACGCCGAGGCCCAGCTCAAGCCCGGCGCACGGCCGAAGAAGGAAAAGCTCCCGGACAAAGGCGTCCGCCTCTCTCCGCTCGAGATGCGCCGCCGGCAGCTCCGCTTCCGCGTGCGCACGCAGCCGGAAGTCCGCTTCGAACCGAGTTTGAAGGACGAAACCGGGTCGCTGATCTATCCCGTCCGAACCGGCGACGGGCTGGTGGCCAGGGTGCTCCGCGGCGGGCGCCCGCCCGAGACCTTCCACCGCCGCCTCGCGCTCGATCCCGTCGGCTGCAAGGTTTGGGTCGGGCTCGCCGACGGACCCTGCGTCGGGGAACTGCTCGCCGACCTGAGCCGGGATCTCGGCGTCCACCCGGTCCAGCTCTTTCCCAAGCTCCTCGCTTATCTGAAGATGCTCGGCGACCGCCGGCTCGTGGACGGCGTCCCCGACGAGCTGGCGGAGCCCGCCCCCGTCGCGCCGGCCGAAACCGCAAGCAAGGCGGAGAACTGAACGCTTCGTTTGGCGCGAAGGGGCCGTGGCGGCCCCTTACTCCGCCAACAGCTTCAGCACCGCTTCCTTCAACTCGACCAGCGCATCGCCGCTCACGGCGCCGAAGGTGACGGCCGCCGCGTCGTCCATGTACGCCTGCTTGAAATCGCTGGCCAGGTCCAGGCGCTGGCTCAGCAGCGCGCGGCTGTGCGCGCGGCCCCAGCCGCGCTTGAGTTCCAGCAGCCGCAGCAGTTCGCAGAGCTGCGCGCCCTGGCGCATCGCGTGCACCCGGTAGCTGGCGATGGCCGGCACGCCGAAGCGCTTGCTCCCGTCCACGATCAGCCCGTTCCCGCTGGTGCCCGCGTCGCCCTTATCGAAGCAGGCATCGGGGCCGATGCTCTGCCAGGGCAGCACGCCGTCGCACTCGTGGACGTACGCCTTCAGGCACCACAGCGTGCTCTGGTGGTTGGCGAGGTCGTTCGCGTTGCAGCCGCCGTAAGCCCAGAGCTTCGTCGGCATGCGCCGTTTGCTCGCGCGCATCAGCGGGAGCATGCCGAACTGATTGCCCGCGCTGACCATGATCTCCATCCGCCCGTCCATGTAACTGCCCTGCCACATCGGGCGCGAGATGTCCCCGCGATAGACGAACCGCGTCGTCTTCACGTCCTTCAGCCCGTTATGGAAGAGGGTGCTGTAGAACTTCAGCGCCTGCCAGTCCAGCAGCGTCTGCGGCTCGTCCAGCGTCCAGGCGGTGCCCGTCATGCCCGGGACCTTCACCTTCTTGCCGTCCTGCTCGACGTCCACCTTTCCGTATTGAAGCTTGTTGTTGTTGTAGCATTCCAAGAGCGTCTTGGTCCAACCCTTCTCTTCGGCGTGCTTCACGTACTCCGCCACGCAGCGCGCGAAGGCGTCCTTGTACTCCTGCGGGAACGCTTCCTCCGGCGGCTTGGCCCAGATGTTGTGCTTCCAGTGCCAGCCTTCGCCGGCCAGTTCGGCCTTCTCGCCGGGCCGGTAGTTCGGGCCGATCGGGAGCGGATACGATTCGTTGAAGGGCAGGTAGATCGCCGAGATCGGCACACCGTCGCGCGGGTTGCCCTTAAAGAGGCTCCCGTCCAGCAGCGGGCCGATGTTCTTGTCGAAGACGCTCCAGTCGGTGACGCGGCCCGCCTCATCCACCTTGGCGCTGAAGTCCGCGTGCGTGCGCCCGTTGTGGTTGTGCGTGACGCGGTTGATCGTGTTGCGGTGGTAGTGCGCGAGCTTGTGCGCGGCGTAGAACGCCTCGCTGCCGGCGTCGCCCAGCGGCCCCGAGTAGCAGTTGAGCTCCGGCATGAAGTTCAGCTCGTCGGGGATGACCGGCGCGCGGATATCGAGGACCAGCTTCAAGGCCAGTTCGCCCAGCCCCTCGCCGGAGACCTTCAGCGCGCCCTCGCGGACCCCCGCCGGCGCGTCCTTGGGCACGATCAGGTCCACCGAGACGCTGCCCGCCTGCTGCCCCTCGATCCCGTTGTCGGCCGCGGGCACCGCGAAGGCCTCGCCGGCCTTGAGCGGAATCGCGTACTCCGCCTGCCAGTGCTCGCCCGCCTTCACGAACCAGGTCCGCCACAGGTTGGCCGTCACGCCCTCCAGCCCTTCGACGGATACCTTCAGTCCCGCGGCATGGCCGTGGAGCGCGAGCTGGAACGCGGCGATCTCGCCGCGCGCGGCCACGATGCGCACCGTCCGCTGCCCGGCGTCCCAGACGGCATTCTTCCGCGCCGCCTCGTCCATGCCCTTTTCGAGGATCAGCTTGCCGCTCAGCGGGTCGAGCTTGCTGATCTCCGGATACGCGAAGACGTCCACCTTCTCGCCCAGCTTCGGCGCGTCCCCGCCCGCGGGCTTGAACTCGCTCTCCGGCAGCTTGGGCGTCTGGATCGCCGGGCTCGTGCGCGCCTTCAGCGTGACGGCTTCCGCGTTCGCGCCGCTCGCGGTGAGCGTGACCAGTTCCAGGTCCACCTCGGCGTCGGGCTTGAGGTACGCGAGGTAGAAGCGCTGCCGTTCCCCGGCCTTCCCGGCGAACGGAACCTGCCAGCGCGGCAGTTCCTGGCCGTCCACCTTGATCCGGTAGGCGAAGGCGCCGGGCGGCACGCTGAGGCTCACCTCCAGCGCGCCGCTGTCGTGGAGCGCTTCGTGCGGCGCGGGTTCGGCCTTCACGTCGCCGGGCGGGGCCGGGGGCGCCGGCGGCCCCGGCGGATCGGCATCCACCAGCAAGTAAGGCGCCTTGCCGCCTTCGCGCGAGTAGATGAACGAGTTGGTGCTGATGAAGGCGCTCCCCTCCATCAGCAGCAGGCCGTGCGACGCGCCGATCGCCAGCGCCTGCACCAGCCGCACGTCCAGCGGAATCGCCAGCCAGCCGTCCTGCGGGTGCCCCGCGTCGGCGTCGCAGCGCAGCGTCTCGCCGTTGCCCAGGATCACGTCCCAGTTCTTGCTGCCCGGGTGCGCCCACGCGCGCTTCCCGAAGTCGGCCTCGTTGAAGGTCGCCCCCGGCGTGTTCGCGGCGTAGTCCCCGCCGGACCCTTCCTCCCACGCGCCGCTCACGGTCGTGACCGTGAACCAGCGCAGGTCGGTCCCGCGTTCGCCGCCGTACTTCACGCCTGATTCCGGGGCCACGCAGAGCTTCGCCGAGCGGAGCTTGAGCCCTTTCAGCTTCGAGGCGTCGAAGTCCAGCAGCGCGTACTCCTGGTAGCCCTTCAGCTTCAGGTGCTTCGCGCCGCCCATGTTCATGTCCACTTCGGACTTGTCGGAGCTGAGCCACGTGTCGCGCGTGGCCTCCAGCTTGTGCGTCTCGGCGCGCAGGGCCGGGGCGAGCGCGGCGCAGAGCAGGAACGGCAACCAGGCTTGGCGCATGGCGGGCTTCTCCTTGGATGTTCGGTCGGTTCGGCGCGCTACGGGGCCAGGAGCTTCAGCACGGCTTCCTTCAGCCGCACGAAGGCGTCCCCGTTGAGGTTCTTGAAGGTGAGCGCCGCGGCGTCGTCGGTGAACTTCTGCCGGAACTCGCTGCCCAGCGGGATGCTCTGGCCCACCAGCAGCCCCACGTGCCCGCGCCCCCAGCCGCGCTTGGCCTGGAGCAGCCGCAGCAGTTCGACCAGCTCCGCGCCCTCGCGCAGCGCGTGCACGCGGAAGCTCGCGATCGCGTTGACCCCGAAGCGCTTGCTCCCGTCCACGATCAGCGCGTTCCCGTTCCCGCCGTCGCCCTTCACGAAGGCCCCGTCCCCGCCCAGGCTCTGCCAGGGCAGCACCCCGTCGGCGCCCACGCCGTAGGACTTCAGGCACCAGGCCGCCGACTCCAGGTTCGGCCGGTCCTGCGCGTTGCACGCCCCGTAGGCGTACGCGATCGTGGGCATCCGCTCGATCTGCGCCCGCACGATCTCGTAGGTCTCGAAGAAGACCCCGCCCACGTACATGATCTCCATCAGCCCGTCCATGCACGAGCCCTGCCACATCGGCCGCGAGATGTCGCCGCGGTATTGCCACGTGGTCTTCTTCGCGTCCTTGATGCCTTCATGGAACAGCCGGCTGTAGAACTTCAGCGCGTGCCAGTCCAGGTACTCGAAGGGCTCGTCCATCGTCCAGGCCGTGCCGCGGATGCCCGCCGACTCGTCCCCGAAGTACTGCTTGTTGTTGTTGTAGGCCTGGAACCACGTCCGCGTCCAACCCTTCTCCTCGGCGTGCGCGACGAAATCCTTCACGCAGCGCACGAAGGCCTCCTGATACGCCCGGTCGAAGGCCTGCTCCGGCGGCGCGGCCTTGATGTCGTGAATCGCCTTCCAGTGCTTCCCCTTGAATGGCACGCCCTCGCCCGGCTTGTAGTGCGCCAGCATCGGCAGCGGCCAGTTCTCGTTGAAGGGCATGTACACGCACGGCGTCGGCACGCCCGCGCGCGGGCAGTCCTTGAACGCCGAGCCGTCGAAGAGCGGGCCGAGGTTCCGGTCGAACTCCGTCCAGTCCGTCACCTTCCCGTCGCCGGCGAGCTTGGGGATCCAGTCCTCGTTGGTGTTCCCGCTCTGCCCGTACGGCACCCGGTTGATCGCGCAGCGGTGGTAGTGCGCCAGGCGGAACGAATCGAAGAAGAAGTCCGAGCCCGCCCGTCCCGGGCCGCCGTAGCAGTTGAGTTCCGGATTGAAGTGGATCTCCGGCGGGATCGCCACGTCGTAGACCTTCAGCTTCAGCGCCAGCTCGGCGCTTCCGTCGCCCGCCGCGAGCTTCACCTTCCCCACGTGCTCGCCCGGCTTGGCCGAAGCGGGTACGCACAGCGTCACCGCGACCGCCGCCGCCTTCTGCCCCGGGATCGCATTGTCGGCCGCGGGGATCGCCAGCTTCTCGCCGGCCTTCAGCGGGATCGCGTACTCCGCCTGCCAGCCTTTCACGTTGACGAACCACGTCCGCCACAGGTCCGCCTTGACGCCCTCAAGCCCCTCGACGGCCACCTCGATCCCATCGGCCGCGCCGCCTTCGGCCAGCAGCACCACCTGAAACTCGGCGATCTCGCCCTTCGCCGCCGAGACGAAAACCGTATTCGAGCCGGCGTCCCAGACGCTGTTCTTGCCGGCGGCGTCCTCCAAGCCCTTCTCCAGCACCGCCTGTCCCGTCGCCGGGTCGATCTTCGTGAGCGGCGGGAGCGCCCAGGCCTTCAGCTTCGCGCCGACGGCCGGCGGCGTGCCGCCTTTGGGCTGCCACTCGCTCGACGGCAGCGCGGGGACGTCCAGTTTCGCGCTGGCCTTGCCCTTCGCCGCGGCCGCCTCGCCCGCGTGCCCGGCCGCGTCGAGCGCGACCACTTCGGCCTCGATCTCGCCGCCCGGCGCCAGCCAGCGCAATTCGACCTGCTGCACCGTCCCCGCCGCCGCGGCGAACGGCGTCTGCCAGCGCGGCAACTCCTGCCCGTTGAGCTTGATCCGGTACGCGAAGGCCCCCTCGGGAACCTTGAAGCTCAGCCGCGCCGCGCCTTGGTCTTGCGTCGCCGAGTTCGGCAGCGCCTCGACCTTCAGCTCGCCGGCCTTCGGCGGCGCCCCCGCGGCGTCTTCGACTTCGACCGTCAGGTACGGCGCCTGCTTTCCGCTCTCCTTCGAGGACACGTAACAATTGCGGTCCACGCCCGTGCTGCCGTCCATGAGCAGCAGGCCGTAGGAAGCCCCCGCCACCAGCGCCTGCACCAGCCGCGGATCCAGCTCGATCGCGAACCACGCCCCCTTGGGATCTCCGGCGTCCACGTCGCAGCGCAGCGTGTGCCCGTTGCCGAGAATTACGTCCCAGCACTTCGAGCCCGGGAACGACCAGGGCCGCGTCTTGTAGCTCGCCTCATTGAACGTCGCGCCCTTGCCGTCCGTATCCTCGCTGTACTGCGTACCTTTCCCTTCCACCCAGTCGGCGCTGACCGTCGAGACCGTGAACCAGCGCAGGTCCGTCCCGCGCGCCCCGCCGTGCGCGCCGCCGCCCGCATGCGCCACATGCAGGGTCGCCTTCGTAACCTTCTTTCCTTTCAGCGCCGCCACGTCGAAGTCCAGCAGCCCGAATTCCTGCCAGACCTTCAGCTTGATCCGCTGCGCCAGCCCGCCGTTGGTGTTCACTTCCTGCGAGTTCGCCGCGGAGAGCCATACGTCGCGCGAGACCGCGCAGCGCGTCTCCCCTGCCCACGACGAAACACTCAGCACGCCGGCGAGAATCAACAGTCCGCTTGAACGCATGCCAGCTCCTCGGCTCGGGTTTCGGGTTCCTTGGTATCGAAGCCACGCCCGCCGCACAAGTGACAGTGGTATAGACTACTACTCCACTTCGGACGAGCATGTTGAGGGAAAATTCGATTCCCGCCTTCGAGGCGCTGGAATAGACATCTACTCGAAGGACCGCTTGCGACCTCCTTTCTATTGCCACGAGGAGTCCGCCCATGCCCGCGCTGCCCTGCACCTTCCGCTTCATGAGCAGCCTCGACGGCGAGCCGCTCTCGGTGAACCTGCACCTGAAGCGCGCGGATGGAAGCTGCTGGACGCCGCCGGCCTCGCGCGTGCCGGGCCGCCGTCCGAAGAACCTCGTCCTCGGTCCCGACCTGTGGGCCTACTGTACGATGCGGCCGGGCGCCGAGGTGCTGTACGCGCTCCACGGCGAGGTCCGCCTCGAACTGGAGCCCGGGACCTACGAAGTCTTCGCGCAGCGCGGCTTCGAGTGGGAGCCGCTCCGCGCGTCGATCCGCGTCGCAAGGCAGGCGCCGAACCACTTCGCGTTCCGGCTCGCGCCGGTCCGCCGCGCGCGCGCCGAGGGCTGGGTCAACGGCGACATCCATCTCCATTTCACGCGCGCCTCGCACGCCGACAGCGCCTTCTGGCGGGAGATCTTCGACGCCCACGACCTCGCCATGGGCAACGTGATGACCTACAACCACGGCGCCCACCATCACGACACGCCGCAGTTCGCGTACGGGCAGCGCGGTGAGCACCGCCACGCCCACGGTGTCATCGCCAGCGGCGAGGAGATCCGCGACAACAACGTCTTCGGCCACGTCACCGTCGCGGGGCTCAAGAGACTCATCGAGCCCGTCAGCGTGGGCAAGCTGATCGGGCTGCGCCACAACTTCCCGTACTTCGCCGATTTCTGCGACCGCGTGCACCGCCAGGGCGGGCTGGTCGGCTACGCGCACGGCGGAACCGGCGGGACGGGCAACTGGGTGCTCTGGCACTCGCTGCCGGTGGAGGCCGCGCTGGGCAAGCTCGACTTTCTCGAGATCATCCAGTTCAACAGCTACGTCGGCTACCCGTACTGGTACGCGCTGCTCAACTGCGGCATTACGATGCCCTGCGTCGCCGGGAGCGACTGGCCCTGGTCGAAGCCGCTGGCGAGCTGGTTCGGGGGCCTGGGCACCGACCGCACCTACGTCCAGACCGGCTCGCGGACCGATTACCGCGCCTGGCTCGGCGGGATCAAGGCCGGGCGCACCTACGCCTCCAACGGCCCGCTCCTGACCTTCCACGTGGACGGCCAGGGCCCCGGCGCGCGGGTCGTCTCGAAGCGCCGCGGGGTCGAGGTCCGCGCCGCGGCCTGGGCCCCGCATCCGCTCGAACGCCTCGACGTCGTCGCCAACGGGCAGGTGGTCCTTTACGCCGAGAACCGCGGCGGGCGCAAGACGCTGGAACTCGAAGGGCGCGTCCGGCTGAAGCAGGACGGCTGGCTCGCCGCCCGCTGCCATGGCTCGGCCGCGCCGCGGCGCACCGGCGGCGCGCGGGTCTGGGACCTTTACGCGCACAGCAGCCCGACCTACGTGCGCGTGGACGGCAAGGGCATCGGCGATCCGGCCGAGGCCCTGCGCATGGCCGACTCCGTCCGCTTCATCCGCGAGTACGCCCGCCACGCCGGCTGGTGGAAGACGCCGAAGCAGCTAGAGGGCTACATGAAGCTCTGCGCCAAGGCCATCCGCTTCTACGAGCGCATCGCCCTGGCCGCCGGCCAGGCGCGTTAGCCCGACAAGCACGATCATATACGATCTTCCTTTATATATATTTTCATTGACAACCCCGCCCATGCCGCGAGAATGCCCGCAGACCGACCCGGCCTGCGGCCGGGGCGCAGGAGGCGTGTTGCCATGCCGTCCGGCGCCCTGCGGACGTTCGTCTACGATCATCCCTTCTTTCCCAAGGACTCGATATTTTGTACAGTATATATGACCACGATATGCACGTATGTGCATCTTTTTTAAGGTCCCGTAGACCATGATCGATGACCTGGAGACCGCTCGAAACACCCCGGCTCAGCGGACTCCGGGAGTCGTACCACGGTCGGGCGCCGGTCCCTTGTTGCCCGAACCCCTGCACATCAGTGCATCTTTTTTAAGGTCTCGTAGACAGGCGCGGAAGGTCTTGGAAGCCGCCCGACGAACCCAGCCAAGTGCGCGGAACACGGACCGGCCCAGCGCCCGCCCCCATGTCGCAATCCGCGTTCCGCTATCCGCATTCCGAAGTGGGTCTTGAACTTGACGCTCTAGACCCGCCTCCTATAACGGCCACTCCGAAGCGCGAGAGGGCGCTTCCGCGCGCCGTTTCGCGAAGGTTCGGCGAGGGCCGTCCCGGCCCAGGAGAGTCGTTGTGGCCATTCCCGCACCCACCGTGCAGCACGATGACGCGCCCGCCATCGAGGTCGAGACGCGCGTGGAAGACGACGGCGTCTGGGCCAAGAAGCTGGCCATCACGGTCCCGCCGTCGGAGGTGGACAAGGCCTACGACGGCGTGGTCGGCGAGCTGGCCCAGAACCTGCGCATCCCCGGCTTCCGCCCCGGCAAGGTGCCCCGAGCCTACGCCGAAAAGCGCTTCAAGGACGACATCGAGAAGCAGGTCAAGGCCAACCTCGTCGAAAGCGCCTTCCGCGCCGCGCTGGCCAAGGAGAAGCTCGACATCGTCGGCATGCCCGACATGGACGCCGGGCAGATCGAGGTCTCGCGCGGCAAGGAACTCTCGCTCCAGATGCGCGTGGAGGTCCGGCCCAGCTTCGAACTCGGAAACTACAAGGGCCTCAAGGTCGAGCAGGCAGAGGTCGAGATCTTCGAAGAGGAAGTGCAAGACGAGCTGGACCAGCTCGCCGGCCGCTTCGCCGAACAGGGCGAAGCCCCCGAGGGCGCGGGCGTCGAGAACCGCGACGTGGTCGCCGGCCCCTTGCGCTGGCTCGTGGACGGACAGGAGGTCCACAAGGAGGACGACGGCCGGCTGATGGCGATGGACGGGCACGTCCTGGGCGCCCACGCGCACCTCCACGACGATTGGCTCCTCGGCGCGAAGGTCGGCGAGAAGCGGACCAAGGAAGGCGCCGAGCTGGCCGCGACCTTCCCCGTCGAAGCGCTGCGCGGCAAGCCCGCGGCGATCGAGGTCGAGGTGAAGGGCATCCAGCGCCCCAAGCTCCCGCCCTTCGACGACGAACTGGCCAAGAAGGTCGGCATGAAGGACCTGGAGGCGCTCAAGAACGCCATCAAGGAAGAGCTGCGCGACGGGCTGGCCGCGCGCGTGCGCCAGGAAGCCCGCGACCAACTGGTCGGCCAGGTCGTCGAGGCCACCGCCTTCGAGCTGCCCAAGCGCCTCGTCGAGACCTATGCCGAGAGCCTCACCCACCGCAGCAACCAGATGCTTGCGCAGATGGGCATGGACCCGGCGATACTCGAGGGCCGTAAGAAGGACCTCGACGAACGCGCGCGAAAGAACGCCGAGACCGAGCTGCGCCGCTTCTTCGTCCTCGACGCCCTGAGCACGAAGGAAGGACTGGAGATCGCCGACGAGGACGTGGACGAGGAGATCGTCCGCCTCGCCCGCGCGCGGCGCATGCGCGCCTCGGAACTCTACGAGCAATTGGAGCAGGAAGGCGGCCTGGAGCAGCTCAAGCAGGACATGAAATCCAAGAAGGCGATGGATTTCCTCGAAGAGCAGGCCGAGGTCAAGGTCGTGCCGCGCAAGAAGCCCGAGGCGGGGGAACACGTCCATGGCCCGGGCTGCGGGCACGATCACGAACCCGGGCACGTCCACGGCCCGGACTGCGGGCACGAACATCCGGCCGAAGACGGCAAGCCCGCGGGCGAAGGCGCCTGAGCGCCGCCGGCCGGCAGCGATTCCACCTCAAGGGGACTCTTCCATGGGCCTGATCCCGATGGTCATCGAGCGCACCGGCCGGGGCGAGCGCGCCTACGACATCTTCAGCCGGCTGCTCAAGGACCGCATCATCTTCCTCGGCACGCCGATCGACGACGTGGTCTCGTCCCTCGTCGTCGCGCAGATGCTCTTCCTGCAGCTCGAGAACAAGGAAGCGCCGATCAGCCTGTACATCATGTCCCCGGGCGGCTCGGTCAACGCCGGGCTGGCGATCTACGACACGATGCAGCACATCACCAATACGGTGGAGACCTACTGCATCGGGCAGGCGGCAAGCATGGGCGCGTTCCTCCTCGCGGCCGGCACCAAGGGTCACCGCTTCGCGCTGCCCAACGCGCGGATCATGATCCACCAGCCTTGGGGCGGCGCCGGCGGCACCGCCGCGGACATCGCGATCCAGGCCGAGGAGATCGTCCGCACCAAGAACAAGCTCAACGAACTGCTCGCCCACCACACCGGCCGGCCCATCGAAACCATCGTTCAGGATTCGGACCGCGACTTCTTCATGTCCGCCGAGGACGCCAAGCAGTACGGGATCGTCGACGAGATTTTGAAATAGCCGAATCCGGGAAATGCCCTAAACTCGGCTGGTTATCCGCGCCCGTTCGGCGGCGCGGCGGCGGCGCGCGGCAACGGGATCGACGACATGGCCAAACGCGGCAACGGCGCAGGCATGCCGCCTTCCGGGCCCGCCCGTCCCCAGGAGTGCTGCAGTTTCTGCGGCCGCTCCACCGACATGGTCGACCGGCTCATCGCCGGCCCCCGACATCTTCATCTGCAACGAGTGCGTCGAACTCTGCAACTCGATCCTCCAGCGCGAGTCCACCCAGCGCGGCAAGAACCCGCTCAAGCTCAAGCGCATCCCCACGCCGCAGGAGATCAAGGTCGAGCTGGACCAGTACATCGTCAGCCAGGAGCGCGCCAAGCGCGTCCTCTCGGTCGCCGTCCATAACCACTACCAGCGCATCCTCAACAAGGAGCGCAGCGCGGGCAAGGACGACGTCGAGCTGGAGAAATCCAACGTCCTGCTCATCGGCCCCACCGGCTGCGGCAAGACGCTCCTGGCCCGCACCCTCGCGCGCATCCTCCAGGTGCCCATCGCCATCGGCGACGCCACGACCCTCACCGAGGCCGGCTACGTCGGCGAGGACGTCGAGAACATCCTGCTGCGCCTGCTCCAGGCCGCCGACCACGACCTCGACGCGGCCGAGCGCGGCATCGTCTACATCGACGAGATCGACAAGGTCGGGCGCAAGAGCGAGAACCCCAGCATCACCCGCGACGTCAGCGGCGAGGGCGTGCAGCAGGCCCTGCTCAAGATCCTCGAAGGCACCGTCGCCAACATCCCGCCCCAGGGCGGCCGCAAGCATCCCGAACAGAAGTACATCCAGATGGACACCTCCAACATCCTGTTCATCGCCGGCGGGAGTTTCGAGGGCATCGAGGACCACATCGCCAACCGCATCGGCAAGAAGCGCATCGGCTTCGGCGCCGAGGGCCAGGAAGAGGGCCTCCTGCGCGACCGCGGCAAGTACCTCGCCCAGGTCGAGACCGACGACGTGCTCAAGTTCGGCATGATCCCCGAGCTGATCGGGCGCTTCCCCATCATCACCGCCCTCGAACCGCTCGACGAAGCGGCCTACATCAACATCCTCACCGAGCCCAAGAACGCGCTTATCAAGCAGTATCGCCACCTCCTCGGCCTGATGGGCGCCGACCTCGTCATCGAGGACGACGCGCTCAAGGCCATCGCGACCAAGGCCAGGCAGAAGGGCACCGGCGCGCGCGGCCTGCGCACGGTCATGGAAACCCTGATGCTCGACGTGATGTACGAGCTGCCCTCGCGCAAGGACGTCGAGAAGCTCGTCATCACCCGGGACATGGTTGAACGCGGCAGCCAGGCCGTCTTGGAGGCGCTCCCCGACGATCCCTCCAACCGCGCCGGCAGCGCCAAGGCCCGGCCCGCCCCCGAATCCCCCAGCGTGAGAGCGCCTGATTCCGCAGCCTTCGCGTAACCTGCCGCGGCCTCGAACGTCCCATACCGGCCGCTCTGGCCCAAGGATCCGCTCTTATGCGTAGCCGCATCTCGTGCATCCTGGTTCTCACCGTCCTGGCGAACGCCGCCGCGCCCCTGCCTGGCGGGGAAGCAGGAGCCGAACCCGAGTACTCGCTCCACGAGTGGGGCGTCTTCACGGTCCCGCGCAACGAGGCCTGGGCCCAGCGCGACATGCGCGCCGAGTGGGCGGACCTGCCGGGGTTCTTCTATGCCATGTGGCCCAAGGAGAAGCTCCCGTATCGAGGCCCGGTCCGCAAACCGGTCATCTTCTTCCATGCCGAGAAGCCCCTGGGCATCCGCTTGGGCATCCGCTTCGCCGAAGGGCGCCCGCTGGTCTGGTGGCCGGCCACCAACATGCCCGCCCTGCGCAACGGCCCGGTGCAGCCCGACCGGCTCGACTTCGGCCTCCGCCTCGTCCATCCCGATCCGGATCAGGCCGGCCAGCCGCATGGCTGCATTCCGCCCGAGGTTCCCAAGGGCCATTGGGTCGAGACCTTGCGCGCCGTCCGCGCCGCCAATCACTTCAGCAGTCCGGGCAGTTCGCGGATGGCCATTCGCGGCCCGCAGGCCATGCTGTGCGACAACTTCCTCTACTACGACGGGCTGATGAAGGCGCCCGCCACGCCGGGAGCGGCCCGCGACGGCGCCCGCGTGGTCCTGACCACCCGCTACACGCACGCCTGCCACGACCTGCTCGTCCTGGAACGCGATCGGGACGGGCTGCGGATCGCGAAGGGCTGGATCGAGACCGTGGCCGCGGGCGAGCAAGCAACCGCCGCCGAGATGGGCGCGGCGCTGACCGGGGAAGCCGAGACGGCCGCGATCGCGCGCCTGGGCGACGAACTGGCCGCGCGGCTTCAAAAGGCCGGCCTGAACGCGGACGAAGCGCGTTCGCTCGTCACGCTCTGGGAGGCGGGCCTCTTCCGCCGGCAGGGCCTGCTCGTCTGCTACCGTGTTCCCCAGGAGACCTACGAGGCTTGGCTCCCGCTCACCGCCGAGCCCGCGCCGAAGGAGACCGTCCGCGTGGGCCTCGTCGTCCACGAGCATCTCGAACCCGAACTGGATGCGCGCGTCGAGGCGCTGCTCAAGGACCTCGCCTCCGAGGTCTTCGAGACCCGCGACGCCGCGCTGAAGGCCCTTCGCGCGTACGGCGGCGCCGCCTTCCCGGCGCTCGAAAAACATGTCGCCGACCCGGACCCGGAGATCGCCAAGTCCTGCCGCGACCTGCTGGCCGCGCTCGACGCGCTCCCGGCGCTCAAGACCGAGCCCGACCCGAAAAACCGGCTGAGCCGCGGCGGCGCGCGCCCAGGAGACGAATCGCATGTCACGCTGGCTCCGACTGCTGGTCCTCTGCGGCCTGACCCTGAGCGCCGCCTGCGCCGGGGAGCCGGCGCCAGGCTACGAACTCCACGAGTGGGGCGTCTTCCCCGTCCCGCGCAACTCGGCCTGGGCGATGCGCGCGCTGCGCGGGGAATGGGCGACCTTCCCGAAGTTCTTCCGCCGCGTCTGGCCCGAAGAGAACCTCCCCTATTACGGGCCGGTCAGCAAGCCCGTCGTCTGGCTCCACGCGCCCAAGCCCTTCCGCGTGGAACTGAAGATCCGTTTCGCCACGGGCCGGCCGCTGGTCTGGTGGCCGGACGCGGCCTCGCCCGCCCGCGGCATCGGGGAGGCCCAGCGGGACACCCTGCATTTCCTTCTTGGCGTAGGGCACCCCAACCCGAAGGCGCCCAAGGGCGAGCCCGAAACCGTTCCGCCCGAAGTGCCCGCCGGGCATTGGATGGAGACGCTCCGCCGCGTCGCCTCCACCGCCGTGTACGCTCCCGCGGATAACGTGATGTTCCAGCGCGCGCCGAAGGACGCCTTCCACGCCGAGAAGTTCATCTACTACGACGGGCTCATGAAGGCGCCCGCGACGCCGGGCATCGAACGCGACGGCGAGGCCGTCGTCCTCGCGACGAACTTCGGCTTCCCGCTCCACGACCTGGTGGCGCTGGAGCGCGACGAGAAGGGCCTGCGTCTGCCGGCCGAGCCGCTCGAGACGCTTCCCGCCGGCGAGCGGAAGACCCGCGTCGAACTGAAGCCCTGCGCGAAGGCCGACGAAGCCGCCGCCATCGCGCGGCTCGAGAAGACGCTGGCGGAGCGCTTGGCCGCGGCGGGGCTTCACGCCGACGAAGCGCGCGCGCTGATCGAGGTCTGGCGCCCGGGCCTCTGGCAGCGCCCCGGGCTGACCGTCTTCTACCGCGTGCCCCAGGAGGTCTACGAATCCTGGCTCCCGCTGGCCGCCCAGCCCGCGCCCGCGAAGACCGTCCGCGTCGGCGTGGTGCTCCACGAATGCCTCGAGCCGGAACTCGAGGCGCGCGTCGAGGCGCTGATCAAGGCGTTGGGCGCGGAAGGCTTCGAGGACCGCGAGGACGCGCGCAAGGCGCTTCTGGAGATCGGCGGCGCCGTCTTCCCCCAGTTGGAAGCGCACGCGAAGGGCAAGGACGAACAAATCGCGCAATCCTGCCGCGACATCCTCGCCGCCCTGGATGTGCTGCCCGCGCTCTCGGAACCGCCCGCGAAGAAACCGTAGGCGGGGCAACGGGAGCGTGGCCAGGGAACGCTGGATCGCAGGCAGCGCGCCGATTACGGCGCCTGGTCGGCCTTGGCCTTCCGCATCTCGGCAAGGATGTCCTTCGTGCGGTGCCGCACGATCTGCCCTTCCATCATGTAGATCACGTCCTTGGCGATGTTGGTGGCGTGGTCGGCGATCCGCTCCAGGTCGGACGAGACGCGCAGGAAATGGGCATGGCCGTCCAGGTAGGCCGGTTCGGCGTGCATGCCCTGCCGGGCGAGGGCGAACATGCGCCGGTTGAGGGCGTCGATCTCGTCGTCGGCGGCCAGGACCAGCCGGGCCTGCTGGGCGTCGAGCTGGATCAGCGAATCGAGCGCCTTGCGGACCATCTCAAGGGCCTTCTCGGCCATCTCGTAGATCTCGGCGGGCGTGGCCGGCTCGGGGCGGTCGGCCAGGCCCAGGGTGCTCTCGGCCACGTTCACCGAGAGGTCTCCGATTCGCTCCAGGTCGTTGTTCAGTTTCAGCACGGCGACGATGTAGCGCAGGTCGGTGGCCACGGGCTGGTGCAGGGCGAGGATCTTGAGGCATTCCTCTTCGAGGTGCACTTCGCGGCGGTCGATCTCAAGGTCGCCCCGGATCACCTCCTGGGCCAGGACCGCGTCGCGCCGCTCGATGGCCACGACGGCCTTGCGCAGGCTGCCTTCCACGACGGCGCTCAGTTCCAGAAGCATCTTCTTGAGCCGGTCGAATTCGATGTGCAACAGCTTGGGCATGCGCTTCCCGCCTCCGCCCGGAGATAAAGACCTGGACAAGACCGGCCGGCCATGTTCAGCCGGCCCGAGGCGCGGGGCCTCCAGAGGCGCAGCGGAGATGGACCTATAAGATAATACCATAGACGGCCTTACGTTAACAAAACAAACCTGCGATTTTGACCCTCGTTTGCGCTTGAAGCGCGCCGGAAAACTCGTACGACCCTTTACCTTGTCTTCATCGAAACTTCATCCATTGCCTGAGATGGTGCACCCATGCTCTTTGGCCAGACCGACCGCCACTTCTTCGACCTCTTCGAGCGCGCGGCCGAGAATATGGTTCGGACGTCCGAGCTGTTCCGGCAGATGCTGACCGAGTTCGAACGCCGCCAGGAAGTCCTCGGCGCGATCCGCGAGGCCGAGCACCGCGGGGACGCGCTGACCCACGAGACCATCACCAAGCTCGATCAGACCTTCATCACGCCGCTGGATCGCGAGGACATCCACCACCTGATCGCGCAGACCGACGACGTCGTCGACCTGATCGACTCCGCCGCCCAGCGCATCGTGCTGTACCGCGTGGACAAGCCCACGGACGACTTCGTGAAGCAGGCCAACGTGGCGGTGGAGATCACGACGGTGCTGGCGCAGGCGATCAAGGCGCTGCGGAACCTGAAGCAGCAACGCCAGCTCTCGGACCTGCTGATCCGGATCCACGACCTGGAGAACAAGGGCGACGAACTGTATCACACCATGCTCGCCCGGCTCTTTACCGACCACCGCCAGGATCCGATCTTCGTGATCCAGTGGAAGGAACTGTACGAGATCGTGGAATCCTCGATCGACGCCTGCGAGACCGTCGCGCACGTGATCCGCTCGATCATGGTCAAGAACGCCTGAGGCCCGCGCCATGCCCGAATTCGGCGGCCTGCTCTGGGGCGTGATCGCGACCGCGTTGATCTTCGATTTCGTCAACGGCTGGAACGACTCCGCCAACGCGATCGCCACGGTAGTGGGCACGCGCGTGCTCAGCCCGTTGCGCGCGGTGATGCTCTCCGCGACCCTCAACATGGCCGGCGCGCTGATGGGCCAGGAGGTGGCGAAAACCGTCGCGGGCAAGCTGGTCGACCCCGAGCTGATCAGCCAGACGGTGCTGATCGCGGCGATGGGCGGCGCGATCATCTGGGCCGCGGCGATGACGCTGCTGGGCATGCCCATCAGCGCCTCCCATTCGCTGGTCGGGGGCTGGTCGGCGCGGCGGTGGCCAAGGCCGGCGTCCACGTGGTTCAGGCGCAGGGCATCGTCACGATCCTCGCGGCGATGCTCTTCTCGCCCGTCCTCGGCTTCGCGATCGCGTACCTGCTGTTCATGCTAATCGCCCGGGTCTTCCACAACAGCCCGCCGGGGCCGACCGGCCGCATGTTCGGGCTTCTGCAGCTCGTCAGCGTCAGCGGCATGGCGCTGACCCACGGCATGAACGACGCCCAGAAGATCATGGGCATCATCACCCTGGGGCTGGTGCTGGGCGGATACCAGGACCACTTCCGGGTGCCGCTGTGGGCGATGATCGCCTGCGGCGCGGCGATCTCGCTGGGCACGGCCATGGGCGGGTGGAAGGTGATCCGCACGCTCGGGCACAAACTCTCGCGGCTGAAGCCCGTGGACGGCTTCGCCGCCGAGACGGCCGCCACGAGCATCCTCTTCGGCGTGGCCTGGATCGGCGTGCCGGTCTCGACGACGCACACCATCACCGGCGCGATCCTGGGCGTCGGCGCGACGAAAGGCCTGGGCGGCGTGCGCTGGGGGCTGGGCGGGAAGATCGTGCTGGCCTGGGTCTTCACCCTCCCCAGCACCATCGCCATGAGCGGGCTGCTGTATTGGATTCTCTGGGCCGGCTGCGGGCTGGACCATGAGCCGCCCGCGCCGTGGAAGCTGGAATTCGCGGCATCGGAGGGCCAGGTGCGCCTGGAATGGCCGGAGATTCGCCAAGCCGACGGCTACGACATCTACCGCTACGACCGCATCTCGGCGCAGGAAGAAGCGCAGCATCTCGCCGCGCAAGGTGACAACAAAAGTACGTCTTCGAGCTGCGCGACCCCGAGACGCGGGTTCTCGTCGGGAAGCGCTGCGCCGGGCATTCGTTCACGGATCAGACCGTCAAGCCGGGCGGGCGCTACGTCTACCGCATGCGCGCGGTGAACGATGGCGGGCCCTCGCGCTGGTCGGACGAACACGCCGTGGACGTGCCGCCGCAGCCCCAGCGGCCGCGCAAGGAGCCGGTGGACGATCCCTGAGCCGCGCGAGGCGCTCAGCTCTCGGCCGCGGCCACCGGGGCCAGCGGCGCGGTGGCACCCAGGTCGCGGCGCACGAGCTTGTCGAAGGCGCGGGCGAGGATCTTCAGGCCCTTCGCGGCCTCCGCGCGCGTCAGGCACAGCGGCGGGCAGAAGCGCAGGACGGACTCGCCGCTGCCGAGCATGATCAGCCCCTGGTGGAAGATCTCGTTCACCACCGCGTCGCGCAGGGCCTTGTCCGGCTTGCGCGTCTTGCGGTCCACGATCAATTCGACGCCGATCATCAGGCCGCGCCCGCGCACGGCGCCGATGCGGTCCGGATGGCGCTTCTGCAGCGCCGTCAGCTCGCGGAGCATGTACTCGCCGACGCGCGCGGCGTTGCGGAGGTACCCGTTCTCGATCAGCTCGATGGAAGCCAGCGCGGCCCGGCAGCTCACCGGGTTCCCGCCAAAGGTGCTGCCGTGCGCGCCTTCGAGCCAGGTCATGACGGACTGCTTCGCGACGATCGCGCCGAGGGGCATCCCCGAGGCGATGCCCTTGGCCAGGCACAGGATGTCCGGCTCCACGCCGCTGTGCTCGATGGCGAACATCCGCCCGGTGCGCCCGAAACCCGTCTGGATCTCGTCGGCAACGAGCAGAATGCCGTGCCGGTCGCAGACCTCGCGCAGCGCGCGGAGGTAGCCTTCGGGCGGCACCACGTAGCCGCCTTCGCCCTGGATCGGCTCGACGAAGATCGCGGCCACCTCGTCGGGCGGGATGGTGGACTTGAAGAGCGTCTCCTCGAGCACGCTCACGCAGGCGAGCCGGCAGTCGGGATAGGTCAGGTTGTACGCGCAGCGGTAGCAGTTGCCGTACGGGATGTGATGAACCTCGGGCACCAGCGGCGCGAAGTGCGCCCGCTGGGTGATTTTGGAGCCGGTAAGCGAGAGCGCGCCGAACGTCCGCCCGTGAAAGCCGCCCAGGAACGCGATCACGCGCTGCCGGCCGGTGTGGTAGCGCGCGAGCTTGAACGCGGCCTCGACCGATTCGGCCCCCGAGTTGGTGAAGAAAACGCGCTTGGCGCTCGGCCCCGGCGCGATCTGGCAAAGCTTTTCCGCGAGCTGCGCCTGCGGCTCGTTGTAGTAGTCGCTGCCGCACATATGGAGCAGCTTGCCGGCCTGGTCGCGGATGGCCTTCACGACTTCGGGATGGCAGTGGCCCGTCGCGTTCACGGCGATCCCGGCGGTGAAATCGAGGAAGCGGTTGCCGTCCAGATCCTCGACGACGCTGCCGTACGCGCGGCGCACGGCCAGCGGGATGTAGCGCGTGTAGCAGGGCGAGGAGTAACGCCGGTCGAGGTCGATCGCGTGACGGCTGCGGGGCCCGGGCAGCTCGGTACGGATCAAGGGAACTTGCCCGCGGCCTTTCCGTTCGGCTTGCTTTTTGCGTATCTTCGAGGCTGAGGTTTTCATGCGCGCTCCTGTTGTTTCCGCGAACGGGTGGGCTTGTAACATGCCGTGCCGGCGCTCACCAGCAGAGGAATTTTCGCCTCATTTTCGCCCTCTAATCAGGTTTACGCCAAAATACCCTTTCGAGGCGCTGGCGCAACCCTTACACTTCCCCACCGTCCACGCGGAATCAACCGCACCGGCCGCTATTGGACCTATCAAGCCAAAGCGGACGAGGCCTATCATGGCCTGGAGATCGGAACGATGTTGACGCTAACCTTCCTGGGTGTGGGCTCGGCATTCGCCAAGCGCAATTTCAATTCCAACGTGCTTTTCGAGTATTGGAAGAAGCCATGGAAAGGGCCCAAGCCCCCCGCGCCGCCCGACGACACGCTGCTCGTCGATTTCGGCATGACCGGCCCGCTGGCGCTTCACGAACTGAAGCAGAAGCCGGGCTTCGAGCACTTTCGGCACGAGTCGGGGATGAACAACTACCCGGCGATCCGCAAGGTCTTCATCACGCACCAGCACGCCGACCACATCGGCGGACTCGAAGAGATGGCGTTGATGAATTTCTTTGTCTTTAAGGACAAGAAATCGGGCAAGCCGTTCAAGTGCGAGCTGATCAGCACCATCAACATCCTGGTCAACCTGTGGGACCACTCGCTCAAGGGCGGCCTCACCACGATCCAGGACCGCTACTGCCTGCTGCAGGATTACTTCTTCATCCGCAACATGATCCCGGGCCAGCCGAAGAAGAATTTCTTCACCATGGGCCCGTACAAATTCGAGATCTTCCCCACCGACCACATCCAGATCGAGCGCAAGTACGACTGGCCCTCCTACGGGCTCTACATCAAGCACTCGGAGACGGGGCAGACGGTCTTCTTCTCCGGCGACACGCGCTTCGACTACCCGGCCTACTCGGCGATGCTCGAAGAGGCTTCGCTCTGCTTCCACGACTGCAACTTCTTCGACGACCCGGTCCACGCGGGGATCAACGAACTGAAGACCCTGCCGGAAGAGATCCGCAAGAAGACCTATTTGTACCACTACGGGGATTCGTTCGACGCGCCGGGCTTGCAGCCGTCGATCCAGATGTTCCGCGGCCTGACCGAGGCGCACAAGCGTTACAATTTGTTCGAGAACAAATAGCGCCGCGCTACACCCTGAGCCGCAGCGTGTAAAGTTCCTCGATCCGCGCGGCCTGGCGCAGGCGTTCGAGCACGTCCTCGGGCACCGGGTCGTCCAGGGTCAACGCGACGACGGCCTGCCCGCGCTTCTCCCTCCGGCCCACCGCCATGTTCGCGATGTTGACGTCGGCCTCGCCCAGCATCGTCCCGAACTTGCCGACCATCCCAGGGCGGTCTTCGTAGAACATGATCAGCAGGTGCGCGGCGGGCTTGAGATCCACCTCGAAATCGCCAATCCGCACGATCCGGGCCTCGGTGTCGTCGAAGCACGTCCCCGCGAGGGTCAGCTCGCCGTCCTTCGTCTCCACGCCGGCGACGAGCAGGTTCGCGTAGTTGGGCGCCTTCGCCGACTGGCGCTCGACCAGTTCGATCCCGCGCGCCTCGGCGATCACCGGCGCGTTCACCAGCGTCACCGGATCGGTGCTGCTGTTGCCGAGCAGGCCCTTCAGCAGGAACAGGCTTAGCGGCTTCGTGTCGCCCTGCGCGAGCTTCCCGTAGCTGCCGACCTTCACGGTTTTGACCGCGTTCCGGACCATCTGCGCGGCCATCGACCCGAGCAGCTCCGCCAGCTTCGCGTAGGCGGCCATCTTGGGATCGAGCGAGACGGAGAGGTTCACGGCGTTGCGGATCACGCCGTCGCGGAAGTACTCCACGAACTGCCGCGCGGCGTCCTCCGCGACGCGCTCCTGCGCCTCCGCGGTGCTCGCGCCGAGGTGCGGCGTGAGGATCAGGTTCGGCGCGCTCCGCAGCGGGCTGTCGGCCGGGAGCGGCTCCTGGGCGAAGACGTCGAGCGCCGCCGCCGCGAGCTTGCCGCTCTTGAGCGCCTCGGCGAGGTTGGCCTCGTGGACGATTCCCCCGCGCGCGGCGTTCACCAGGCGCGCGGTGCGCTTCATCTTCTCGAACTGCGCCTTCCCGATCAGGTTCTCGGTCTGCGGCGTCAGGGGCGCGTGCACCGAGATGAAGTCGGCCTTGGCCAGCAGCGCGTCGAGGTCCGCCTTCACGACGCCGAGATCCTCCGCCTTGCGCTCGGTAACGAAGGGGTCGAAGACGAGCACCTCCATGCTCAGGCTCTTCGCCGTCTTCGCCACGATGCCGCCAACCTTGCCGAAGCCGACGACGCCCAGCGTCTTGCCGGTCAGCTCGACGCCGGTCAGGCCTTTCTTGTTCCACTGGCCCTCGTGCATTTCGCGGTCGGCGCGCGGGACGTTCCGCGCGACGGCGAAGAGCAGCGCCAGCGCGTGCTCGGCGGCGGAGGTGATGTTCCCCAGCGGCGTATTCTGGACGACGATCCCCGCGCGCGTCGCGGCCTCCACGTCGATGTTGTCCACGCCCACGCCCGCGCGCGCGATGACCTGGAGCCGCCGCCCGGCATCGATGAGCTTCGGCGTCACCGTGGTCGCCGAGCGGACGATCAGGCCGTCGTATTCGCCCAGGATCGCGGCCAGCTCGTCCTCTTTCAGCCCGGGCTTCAGGTCGGGCCGCAGCCCGCCGTCGGCAAGCATCCGCACGCAGCGTTCGCTCAGCGCGTCGGCGATGAGGATGCGCGCGCCTTGCAGCGGCGCCTGGAAACGGGTGGAGGCGGTCGAACTCACGGGCCGGAATCCTCGATGCGCGGAAAGTGCAATGCTCTAACGCCACGGCGTCGCTTTGTCTATCGAAGGCTTAGGGGAGTTCCGCACCCTGTACGCGTTCAGCGGCAGAGCTTAAGGAGGACTGTTCTCCGTTCACTGTTCACGTCACGTGGCCTCCCGATACTCGAGCCGGCGCAGCAGCTCCTGCGCGCCGGGCAGGTTCGGCTCCGCGCGGAGGGCCTCCTGCAGGTCGCCGGCCGCCAGCCCGTTGGCCCCGCGGTCGGCGCGGCGCGTGGCGCGGGCCATCAGCAGGCTCGGATGCCGCCCGGCGAGGTGCAGCAGCACCGTCAGAACGCGCTCGGCTTCGAGGGGCTTGCGCTGGCGGTCGTATACGTTGAGCAGGTTGTAGCACATCCGCGCGAGCAGGTCGCGGGGCGCGATGGGGCGCAGATGCTGCTCGGGGACGAAGCGCTGCCCGTGCCGTTCGACCAGCTCGCGGCAGTCGTCGAGGTCCAGCGGGCGGGCGGCGTGGTAGGGATCGACGAAGACGCAGCCCGACTTGCCCGCCTCGCGCACGTCCACCCGCACGATGAAGTGCGCGGGCATGCCGATGCCCGCGGCCTGCAAGCCCAGGCGCCGGCAGAGCGCGAGGTAGACCACCGAAAGCGAGATGGGAATGCCGCGCTTCCGTTCGAGCACCTCGCCCAGCATGCTGTTGCGCGGCGAGTAGTAGCTCTCTCGGTCGCCCTCGAAGCCTTGCGCGCGCCAGAACTCGCCAAGGCGGAAGACCGTGTCCACCGTCTTGCCTTCGGCCCGCGGCTCGCTTGCGGGGCGCTTGAGTTTGGCGCGAATGTGCTCCCCGGCGCGCGCGGCCAACTGGTCGAGCCGCTTGAGCAGCGCCTGCGGGTCGAGTTCCGCGTCGCCGAGACGCGCCAGCACCGCCGCGCCGAGTTCGGCGGGGAAGCGCTCGCGCAGCCCGTTCAATCCCAGTTCCAGTTGCGCGCCGAGTTCCTCGGGGACCAGCACATGCACGGCGTCCCGGGCCAGACGCGCCGCGGGCGTCTCGCCGCCGCGCGCGGCCTGGCGGAGCGCCGGGAGGGCTTCGGCCCCCAGCAGCGTGAATTCGCGGAGCGCCTCGGCGCGGGCGGTCTCGCCCAGGAGGCCGGCGCGCTGAAGGCGTTCGTTGACGCGCCAGAGCCGCCGCAGCCGCTCGCCCTCGGGCGCCGGCAAGCCGCGGGGGTCCGGCGGGAGCATGGACCAGGACGGGGCGGGTTCGGCGTCGCTCACGCCTTCAGCATCCCGGTTTGGTTACGGCGTGCAAGGCGGAATGGACGTGGAATGCGAAATGTGTTCCGTTCGTATCGCGGGCGTCTCGCGCGCAGATTTCGAGAGCAACCCCGTCAACACACGACCGAACTCTGTACGCGCCTGCCGCGTATACGCAATATGCAATTATCGATCCGCGTATCGCAACCTCTTCGCAATGCGCGAGGCGTGACCATCGCGGAACTCCTGGTGGTGTTGGCCTGCGTGATCGTCCTGGCCGTTGTCGTCTTGGTCTTGAAACCCCCAATAAGAGCCCCAGTCGTCGGAGCCAGTGCGCCAGCAACCTGAGCCAGATTGGCAAAGCCTGTTCCATGTACGCGGACGCGGCGACCAACAACGGCCGGTTTCCAGACGACGGCGTCAGCGCGCTCCAGTCGATGAACTTGCTCTACCGGGGCTACATCCGGGATGCGCGCGTCTTCCAGTGTCCCCAGAACCCGAAGGATCCTTTGGCCTTGAACGACATCGCGAAGGACCTGCCCAACATGACCAACGCCATGACGGCGTACGGCTACGACCGCGGCCACATGCAGTCCGACGGCATGGCCGGGATCGCGTCCGATTACGGCGCGCGCGATGAGAAGGTGGGCAACTCAACCAATCACGGCGCCGACCATGGCGTTGGCGCCGGCCAGCAGTTTCTCCAGGGCGACGGGCATGTGGAATGGCTCAAGAGCCCCGGCCGCGACACCGACCAGGATGGCGTGGACGACGACTTCATCTTCGATGACGACCGGGAGGCCGCCGGCGTCGAGAACGACTCCTGGATCCGCGACGATTGAGCCGAAGGTCCCGGCTGGCGCGAAACGCCGCCTCGCGGCAGAATGCGGGGCGTGGCGACGCCCGCACCCTCCCCCGCCCGGCCCTGGTGGCATCGATTCTTCGGCCTGAACCGCACAGCGGCGCCGGACGCGGAAGTCGTCTTTCCTCCGGGGTTCCTCGAGTCGCTGGAGCGCCTGCGCATCGCGGCGCTGAAGGCCAGCGGCGGCGGGCTGCGCGAGGGCCACCGGCTGGGCGCGTACCGGGGCGGGCAACTCGAATTCCACGATCACCGCGGCTACTCGCCCGGCGACGACCTGCGCTACCTCGATTGGAACCTCTACGCGCGGCTGGGCCGCCCGTTCATCAAGGAGTTCGCGCGCGAGGAGGCCGGCTGCCTGCACCTGCTCCTCGATGCGACGGCCTCGATGCGCCTGGGCCGGCCGGCCAAGTGGACCTTCGCGCGGCGGCTGGCGGCGCTCTTCGGGCACGTGGCCTGGAAGTCGAACGATCTGGTCTTCGCCTGGGCCTACCGCGGGGCCGAGGCGGAGCTTTCGCGCTACCCCGCCCGCGGGGCGCGGCCGTCCAGCCCCGAGTTCGTCGAGTGGCTGCGCCGGCAGGCGCTGGCCGCGCCGCTGCACGAACGGGCCGCGGCGGCCGACGGGCGCGCGCCCTCCGGCGCCGCCGGGGCTTTCAGCGCCGCCGTCCGGGCCTTCCTGCGCGCCGGCCCGCAGCGCGGGCATGTCTTCATCGTCAGCGATTTCTGGCAGGAAGAGTCGGAGATCGCGGAGAGCGTCCGCCTGCTCACGGCCGCGGGCTTCGATGTCGCCGGGCTGCACGTCCTGGCCGAGGAGGAGCTTCGCGCGCCCGACCCCGGCGCGCTGCGCGTGCTATCCCTCGAGGATCCCGGCGAGGTGGAACTGTACGCGACCGGCGCGGCGGCGGCATGCTACGCGAAGGAACTCGAGGCCCACCTCGCGGCGGTGAAGGGAATCTTCCAGCGCCGGGGCGGGCTGTACCTCTTCGAGCGCTCCGGCGCCCCGTTGGAGCGCGTACTGATACAGACCCTGCGCCGCAGGCATTGGGTGGCCTGATAAGGAAGGCATACGGTTAGCGGCGCGGCGTACCTTCCCGCAGCAGGCGCTCTCCCGCGGGCTTTTCACCCCTCGCAGGCGCCAGCCTACTGCCCTCCCGGATCCACCACGCCCTCGACGACCTCCTCCGCTTTCGTGTCGAGTTCGCCGGCGGAGTCGACGCGGCGCTTCTGGAAATCGCGAATGGCGGCCTTGGCCTCGTCCATCTGGCGCAGGCCTTCGAGAAGCAACTGCATCGTATTGCCCTGGATGGTGCGCTTCCCCACGGGCTCGCCCTTCTGGAAATGGAAGCGGCCATGGCGCATATGAAAGAGCAGGAACAAGGCATCGGCGCCCTCGATGTCGTGCAGCGTGGCGTGATGGACGGAGCCCTCGACGAAGAAGATCCGGCCGTCGCGCTTGTCGTCGGAAACCGCCAGGATGCCGGTCAGCTTCAGCGGTTCGAGCATGCTCAATATCTTGGTCACGTCGATGGCGCCAAGCTGGCCTTCGAAGATGCCTGGCGCGGCCGGCGGGGCGGAGATCACCGCGCCGTACTCGTCGGCGCCCACGGCCACGAGCTTGGAGACGGTCGGGCGGAGCACCAGGGGCAGGACGTCGCGGGTGCGGCCCGGCTGGCTGCGCAGGCTGCGAATCAGGCTCATGAAGTGCGCCGTGGGGCAGGGCAAGGTAAGCCACGCGTCGCGGATCGACTCCCCGCCGATGCTGGCGAGAACCGGCGGCTGGTAGTCGCGCCGGATGAGCAGCAGGAAGGGCATGTCGGAGAAGTTATGCGCCGAGCGCGCGGCGCGGAAGAAGGCGAACTCGTCGAGCGTGGGCGACGTCAGGTCCAGGACGACGATGCCGACGGAGCCGCCGCGCAGGCATTCCCAGGCATCCTGGATGTTCCCGCAGGTGAGGGCGGTTTCGCCTTCCCGTTGCAGGGCCCCGGCGAGCTTGGCCAAGGTGCCGGAATCCGCCGAGATCAGCAGGACCTCGCGGCGGCGTGTGGAATCGTTGGCGCTGGTATCGGGTCCGCTCATACGTTAAGGATCGGCCGCGCCGGCCGCTGCCCTCACCCCCGCCGGTGCAGTTCGAAAAGTCTACCGGATTGGGGCGCTTCTGCCAAACAGGTACGAGCACGTGTGCGCCGGGATGGACTCTGCCCTTGCAATGCGGCGCGGAACGGCGTCAATACCTTCATGGCCGGACGCCGACAGAATAAGAAGGGAGAAGGTTCCCGCCCACAGGCCGCCAAGCGTGGCTCGACCGCACGCGGGCACGGCCGGCACCACCGCACGGGCGACGGCGCGCCCCGCGCCATCGCCAGCGGGCGGCAACGCACCGAAAAGGGCACGCGCGAACGCGGCTGGCGGCGCTTCGACGACGAACGGATCGAGAAAGCCGCGGCCTCCGAACGCCTCCAGGTGGGCGCGTCCAAGGAAACGCTCGAAGACGTCCAGGACGCCCAGGCCTACGGCGCGAAGCTGGAAGGCCTGGCGGCCGCCGGGATCGTCCTGGAAGTGCGGCGCGGCTCGTTCCTGGTCGAACTCACCCGGCCTCCCGAACTCCCCGCCGGCGCGGCCCCCTGCCCCGGGGTTCTGCGCGCCGAACCGCGCGGATTGATGCAGCACTTCGACCTGGGCCTCTCCAGCCTGGTCGCCGCCGGGGACGAAGTGGATCTCATCGTGCCGCCGGTGATTGGAAACGACGAGGAATACGTCGCGGTGCTTACGCAGGTGCGGCCGCGCCGCACGGAGTTCCGCCGCCTGCATCCTTCGGGTCGCGCGATTCAGACCCTGGCCACCAACGTCGACCAGGTCGCGATCGTGGCCTCGGCGGCGGAGCCCCCGTTCCGGCCGGGCTTCGTGGACCGCGTGCTCTGCTGCGCCAGCGCCTGCGCGCTGCCGGCGCGGCTGGTCCTGAACAAGATCGACCTGGGCGTGGACGAGTCCGACCGGGAACTGCTCGACGTCTACCGCGGGCTCGGAGTAGACGTGTTCCTGACGAGCGCGATGACCTTCGAGGGGCTCGAAGGCCTGCGCGCGGCGCTGCTGGGGAAGCGCACGGTGCTGTGCGGGCATTCGGGCGTCGGCAAGTCGAGCCTCCTCGGCGCGCTCGCGCCGAACCTCGCGGAAGAGATCCGCGTGGGCGAGGTCTCGGGGACGACCTCCAAAGGCACGCACACCACCACGCACGCGAAGCTCTACCGGCTGGGCGCGTTCGAGGTCATCGATACGCCGGGGGTGCGCGAATTCACGCCTGCCGATACCGATCGCCGCAACCTGTGGGGCTGGTTCCCGGAAATCGCCGCCCGGCAAGGCCACTGCGGCTTCAGCGACTGCACGCATACGGTCGAGGAGAAGTGCGCGGTCCTGCAAGCTGTCGAGGCCGGCGCGATTCACCCGCGGCGGCACGAGTCGTACGTGCGGATCTTCAAGACGCTGCCGGGCTAAATTCGCCTGACTCCGCGACCCGGAACCTCGTCCGGCACAGCGTCACCGGCTCCGCGAAGCCCCGCACTTCCGCCTTGAAGGTCTCGAGCTTCCGCCCTCGCTCTCAAGGCGCTCGCGCACGCCGCCCTGGGCCAGGAAGCCTTCCGAGCAGACCAGATCCCCGCCCTCGCTCTCCGACTGCACGCGCTGGGCGAAGTTCACGGTGCTGCCGAAGTAGTCCAGGTGCTCGTCGGCGGTCACGGCGATGCAGGCGCCGGCGTGGAGCCCGAGTTTCACGATCACGTCGGCCTCGCCCGCACGCAGCCGTTCGAGGAACTCCGCCTGAATCGCCAGGGCCGCGTCCAGCGCGTCGCGGGGGTTGAGGAAGACGGCCATCACCGCGTCGCCCATCGTCTTGACCACCGCGCCGTGCTTCTCGCGAATGTGCCGGCGCAGGATCACGAAGTGGTCGCGCACGAGCACGTAGGCCCGCGCGTCCCCGACGCGTTCGTAGAGCGCCGTCGAGCCTTTCAGGTCGGTGAATAGGAACGAGAGGCTGCGCAGCGCGAGTTCCTCTCCCGGCGCGAGGAATTCCCGGCTGAACAGGTCGCGAAAATCCTGAAGCGCGGTGACGAGCGCGGCCGTGGCGGCGCTGTCGGTCCAGCGGCTCTCTTCGAGGCGGACCAGGTGCTCCACGCCGTCGGTGTTGGCGAGTTCCAGCTTCACGCGGGGCCCGGCGACGGAGGGACCGGAGAGCCTGAGTTCCGAGCCGCTCAGCCCGGCGGAGAGCGTCCCCTCGGCCTCGCCCGGCAGCACGTCGAACTCGCGCGCGTGCTTCGTCTGCATCGCGCGGAGCGTGTAGCGGCCGGGCGGCAACTCCAGGTCCACCGTGCGCGTCCCGCCCGCCGGGAGCCGCTGCTGGGCCCAGACGTGCGGGGAATTCAGGGGCCCGCCGAGGCAGAAAACTTCCGTGCGCGTCGCGCGGATCGCGGGGTGAACGGTGAAGCGGACTTCCACGAGCCGGTCCAGGTCGGCGCTGAAGCCCATTTCGCAGTAGTCGCAGCGGCTCTGGCTGCGCAGCTCCTGCATGCGCGGGTACTCGTGCTTCGGGACGCGGCAACAGGGGCAGAGCACGTTCCAGGTCATCTCGAGAAGCCCGGCGCGCGTGCCGAGCAGGAACAGGCGCAGCGTCTCGATCCGATCCGCGCGCCAGCGGTCGGCCAGTTCGAAGGGCCGCATGCCGCGGACGTCCTCGTCGGGCGCCGCGGCGAGGAATTCGCAGACGCGCGCGAGCGGCGCTTCGGGCGCGCCGAGTTCGAGCACGCGCCTGCGCGCGGCCTCCAGCGCCTCGGCGTCGAGCCTCACCTTGCCGGCGCGGCGCGGATACGGCGTGGCGAGTTCCTGGTTGAGGAACTTCGCGAACTGCTCGGTCGCGGCGCGAACCTGTTCGACGTTGCGGCTGATCCCGATCGTCGCGCCCATTTTGCCGATGAATCCGCGCGGCTCGACGTCGGCGTAGACCAGCACGCGCGTCTTGCCGGGCTCCTTTTCGTCGGGGGCAAGGCGCACGCCGGCGCGGACCGAATGGAACGGGCCCTTGTTGAATTCGCGCTGCACCACGTACTCCTGGGGCGCGGTCCATTCGAAAGGATGCTCGACCCACTCCAGTTCCTGCCCGAAGGCCGAGGCCCGCGCGAGGATGCGCGTGCGCCCCTCCGAGGCCTGCTGGACGGCGTACGCGACGGAGGGCAGGCCAATCTCGCGATTGAGGCTGTCCGTGTTGGCGATCAGCTTCCAGATCGCCTCGGGGCGCGCCGGGACGGTGAACTGGCGTTCGAAACGCATGGCGCAAGGATAGCTCCCGCCGAGCGCCGGGCAAACCCCGTCGCCGCAGTCCGCACTTGCCGCCGCCGCGCGGCGGGAGAAACTCCACGGCATGGCTTCCCGCATTCACCCGACCGCGCTCGTCGATCCCGCCGCCGAACTCGGCGCGGACGTGGAACTCGGACCCTACGCGGTCGTCGAGGCCGGCGCGCGGCTGGGCCGCGGCGTGCGGCTCTGGGCGCAGGCGTACGTCTGCGCCGGCGCGGAACTGGGCGACGAATGCCAGGTCCACATGGGCGCGGTCGTGGGGCACCTCCCGCAGGACCGGGCGTACAAGGGCGAGCCCACCCGCGCGACGATCGGCCCGCGCACCATCGTCCGCGAGAACGTCACCATCCACCGTTCCACCGGCGAAGGCACCGAGACGCGCGTCGGCGCGGACTGCTTCCTGATGGCCGGCAGCCACGTCGCGCACAACTGCATGCTCGGCGACCGCGTCATGCTGGCCAACGGCGCGCAACTGGCCGGTCACGTCCAGATCGGGAACGGCGCGATCGTGAGCGGGAACGTGGTCATCCACCAGTTCGTCCGGGTCGGGCGGCTGGCGATCCTTTCGGGCGGCTCGCGCTTCGGAATGGACGTTCCGCCCTACCTGATTGGCGACGGCACCAACGCCGTCACGAGCCTCAACAGCGTCGGCCTGCGCCGCAGCCCGGACCTGACGCCGCAGGACCGCAGCCAGCTCAAGGAGGCCTATCGCGTCCTGTATCGCAGCGAGCTGGACTTGCCGCAGGCGCTGGAGCGGCTCCGGGCCGAGTTCGACGCCCCGGCGGTGCGGCTCTGGGTGGAATTCCTCTCCAACCCCAGCCCGCGCGGCTTCTGCCGGCACAAGCCGTCGCGGCGGCACGGTTCGGAATGACCCTGCGGAATCCGCCGCCCTTCCAAGGTGCGCTCGAAAGCCGCTCCGCGCGTTGCTGAATACCCGATACGGCCTATAATGCCCCGCATAACGAGGTTCGCATCCCATCGCGTTTCCACATGCTTCCACAAGGAGTCCGTTCATGAACGTCCGCCACCGCACTGGGCCGGGAGCGCTCTGCGTCCTGGCGCTGCTGCTCACGCCTGGGTTCGCGCGCGCGGGGGATGCCGCGGCGGAGAAGCTGCTGCCCGCCGACACGGTCCTCGCCTTGGTGCTGCCCGACCTGGGCGCCGCTCGGGACGCGGCGTCGAAGACGAAACTCGGCGAGATGTACGCGCAGCCCGAGATGCAGGCGTTTCTCAAGCCGATCATGGACGAACTGCGCAAGCAGTACGCCGTGCAGACCGACCGCGTGCCGATGCTCCCCGCGCTGGCGGACCTCGATTCGGGGCTCTTCAGCGGCGAGGTGGCGCTCGGGATTTACCCGCGCCCGGGCCAGCCGATTCCGGCCGGGCTGCTGGCCACGATCAAGCCCAGGGACGTGGAGGCGTTCAAGCGCCTGATCCCGCCGCCGTTCGCGGAGCAGTTGCTCGCGGGCACGCCGATGCCGCTGGGTCCGCCGCAGGCGGCGCCGTCGGTGGTCTTCGCGCGCGACCGGTTGATCCTGGCGTTTCCCGCCGAAGACCTCGAAACGATCCTGCGCCGCGCCGGGGACGCGGCGCCCGCCCCGGATACGCTCGCCGCATCCGCCGCCTTCAAGGGCCTGCGCGAACCGCTGGGCGCGGCCGCGGGCTGGTTCTACGCGTCGCCGAAGGGCCTGCTTAACCTCGCCTTCACCGCCACGCCCCTGGCCGCCGACCGCGACGCCAAACAGGTCCGTCAGGTCCTGGGCGCGCTGGGCGTCGAAGGCTGGACCGGCCTGGGCGTCGCGCTGGGCTTCGGTGAGCGCGGTCCCGAGCTGCGCGCCTGCATTCAGATGGAAAAGGCCGGCGAAGGGCTCTGCGCGCTCACGGCCGCGCCCGAAAGCGTCGGCGCCGAAGGTTTCCGGATCGCCGAGAAGAACGCGCCGTACGTCTGCGTCTCGCACTTTCACTGCGACCGGGTGCTGCCGCTGCTGCGCGCGTGCCTCGCCGCCGCGAGCCCGGACTTCGGCGACGCCTTCGACGGCGTGCTGGGCATGGTCAACAACACGCTCGGCTTCGACCTGCAGGCGGACCTGCTGGCGAACCTGGGCAGCGAAGTCGTCACCGCCCAGACCGAGATCGACACCGGCACGCCGCTCTCGCTGACCCCGGGCATGGTCATGTCCATGCCGGTCAAGAACGCGGCCAAGGTCGAGGAGTGCCTGACCAAGTTCGGCCAGGCGCTGGAGAACCTGCCCTACGAGGCGCTCCGGCACCTGAAGCTCAAGCCGCTTCAACACAAGCAGCACACGCTCCGCTACGTCAGCGGGATGGTCTTCGCAGGACCGGGCGCCTTTGCGCTGGTGGACAACCGGCTCATCGTGGGCACTACGATCAACGCGCTCCGCCGCGGGCTGGATCAGCTTGAACGCAAGGAGACCGTGCTCGAACACGCGGACTTCCAGGCGACGGTGGCGAGACTGAGCGGCAAGCCCTTCGATCCGGCGCGCCTGCCGGCGTGCTTCGCGTACGCGATCGACCAGGGCCGCGGGACGGGCAGCCTGCTTCTGACCGGGCTGGGCGTCACGGCGCTGGCCGGTCCCGTCGCCGGCCTGGCCGAATTGCCCGGCGGGCCGCCTAAGAACCCCGGCGCCCCGGCGCCCGCCGCCGACCTCGCGGCCAACGAAGCGGCCGCGATCGCCGCGTGCATGACTTACGCCGAGGCGCAGGACATTTACCGGCGCACGGATTACGACGGCGACGGCGTGCTCGAATACGCGCAAGCGTTCAAGGGCCAGCATAGCCTCTACGAATTCACCGCGGGCCAGGGCGACCTGACGCTGATCGACAAGGCCATGGCCGACGCCGAAGGCCCGCCGGCCGCCGGCGGGGCCGCGAAGGCCGGATACCGCTTCCGGGTCCTCAAGGGGCAGGGCGAGCACGCGCCCGGCGGCGCGCGCTCCTACGTCGTCAACGGCAACATGACCGTCGGCTACGCGCTGCTGGCGTACCCCGCCGAATACGGCAAGACCGGCAAGCGCAGCTTCGTGATCAACAACACGGGCACCGTCCACGGCAAGGACCTGGGCGACCAGACCGCCGAACTCGCCGCGAAGCTCGACGCCTACGACCCCGATCAGGCCTGGGAAGCCGTCGAGGACCTGGGCGGGATGCAGGAGATGGAACGCCTCGACCCCTTCGATCCCTTCGCCCGCAATCCGTCGCTGAAGGTCGCCATGGAGATCCTGCAGTCCATCGACCTGGGCCTCTGGCCCGACGAGGGCTTCTTCCGCAAGTACAACCGCCCCACCGGCGCGATCGCCATTCCGCACGGGAACGGCTATCTCTGGCACTCCGAACTGCCCATGCCGGGCCCGGCGCACCGCGGGGACGTCTCGGTGCTGACGGTCACCGCCGTCACGGCCATCGTCGCGGCCATCGCGATCCCGAACCTGCTGCGCAGCCGCATGGCCGCCAACGAATCCGCCGCCATCGCCGCCTGTAAGACCTACGCCGAGGCGCAGGACATCTTCCGCCGCACCGACTACGACAACGACGGCATCCTGGAATACGCGCAGGGCATCACCGGCGCGCACAGCCTCTACGAAATCCAGGCCGGGCAGGGCGACCTGACGCTCGTGGACGGCGCCTTCGCGCGCGCCTCGGCCGATGCCGGCTTCGTGGCGCCCAAGGCCGGCTACTACTTCAAAGTGCTCAAGGGCCAGGGACCCGACGCTCCCGGCGGCCGCAAGAGCTACGTAATCAACGGCAACATGACCATCGGCTACGCCATCGTGGCCTGGCCCGCCACGTACGACAACTCGGGCCGCAACACGTTTCTCATCAACAACACCGGCACCGTGTATCAGAAGGATATGGGACATGAGACCGCGCAGATCGTCCAGGATATGACCGAGTACAACCCGGATCAGACCTGGGTGGTGGCGGAATAGGGCCGTGAGCGGTTACGGTTCACCGAATGCCGATCATTTGAATTGCGGGAGCCAAGGCTTCGTCGCTTCGACCATCTTTTCGAGCATCGCGCGGGCGTCGCCGGGCTTGCGGATGAGCGGGTCGGTGGCAAGCAGCCTGACGGCATACTCGAAGTCGCCGCTTAACGCCGCGTCGATGGAGCCTTCCTGGCGCAGGACATGCGGGCGGATCACGGCCTCGAGTTGCCGGGGCAGCGGCTCGCCGACGACCTGCGGATGCACGCCCAGCCGGTCCACGCGGCAGAGGGTCTCGACGTTGGCGCGGGCGGGAAGTTCGGCGATTTGACCGGCGTTCTCAACGTTGAGCGTCGTCAGCAGGTCGCCGCGGCCTTCCAGCGCATCGACCATCTGGATCACCGGCGCATGGGTCGCCCCGACGGCCAGTTCGCGCCGGCCCGCGGCCATCTCGCGGACGCGCGCGCGGGCGTTCTCGCGCCTGGCGATCCGGTCGTCCACGCGTGTGCGCACGATCCCGTACCGTTCCATCGCCTCCGGCGAAGTCAGGAAGGTCCCGAAGAATTCGACCAGGTGGCGGTCCCCAATGCCCGGCAGGACGCCCAGTTCGCGCCAGAGCGCGAAGCCGGCGCGCGTGCCCACCTTCACGTTCAGGTGCCCGTCGGCGCTGGGCGCGACGTCGGTTTCCTTGAGGTCCGCCGAACAGAGCCCGCGTTCACGGAGCAGTTCGCGGCCGTCCCGCCCCCGCACCTTGAAGCGCAGCAGCCAAGGGCAATGATCGATGCCGGCCGTGACGAACTGCACGTCCCGGCCGGGCTCCTCGCCCAGCAGGCGCGTCAGGTACTCGACATGCTCGACGACGCCCTGGCAGAGGCCGGCCGCGCGAATCCTGGTTTCCCGCGTCACGGCGCGCGTGAGGGTCGAGAGCGGGTTGGTGAGATTCAGCAGCCACGCGCCGGGACAATAGCGCTCCATCCGGCGCGCGAGGTCCACCACCACCGGGACATTGCGCAACGCCCGGCACAGCCCACCGGGCCCCACGGTATCGCCCACCGTCTGCCAGATGCCGTAGGCCTCGGGGATCTCCACGTCGGCGCGCATCGCCTCCATGCCGCCCACGGTGATGATGAGGCAGACGTAATCGGCGCCGTCGAGCGCCGCGGCCAGGTCCGTCGTCGCGCCGATTTCAATGGGGCTGCGCTGCTCGGTCTTGAGCTTCAACGCCAGTCCGTGCAGATCCTCGAGCGCGTCAGCGTCCAAGTCCATCAGGATCACGCGATCCTCGCGGCAGGTCGGGGTCTGGAACAGCCGTCCGAGCATGGAGGGCATCCAGTTGTAGCTGCCGCCGCCGACAAAGACGATCTTGGCCATGAGGAGCCTCCCGAATGCGATTCGTGAAAACGGCCCGGCGACCGGGCAGGCCTTCAGATTCCCGTTGCTTCGCCCGATACGTCTTGCGTTGCACGCTGCGGATCCGCCCGCAACGCAACCTGGAACGCCCTAATCCGCGGCGCAGGCATCCTGAGCCGCCTGCCCGCGCGCGAATCCTTCCAACTGCCGCAGATACCACGTCACGAAACGCTCCACGTCGCCCTCGCAGTCCGAGTACGGACCGGGCTCGTAACTCGCGCTGCAAATGCCGGCCTGGTTGTCTTCGCAAAGCTTCCAGTCCTGCTCGCCCGTGGCTTCCCAGAAGGCCGTGAGCTTCGCGAGGTCGTAGTCCCGGCCCTCCTGCGCGTCCTCGCGAACCAGCCACAGCGCGTCGATGCCCGTGCGCGCGGGGCCGCTCGGAACGAACGAGAAGCTGACGGCGTGGTCGCCGCAGGCGATGAACATCAGGTTGGGAAAGACGATGAACCCGAGCACGCCACAGTCGCGCTCGGACAGGCTGCCCATCAGGGGCGCGAGCGGCTTCCCGTCGAGGCTCTGCGTGAAGTAGTCCGCGCGCGCCGTCGGGTAGCGCGAGACGTGGTAGCCGTCGCCGAGAATCCGGCGCGTGAGCAGACCGCGGGCATGGTAGCCTTCGACGCGCCGCTCGCACGCTGCGCGCTCGTCCTCGCCCGCCGGCGACATGAGCCGCGTGTATTCGGGGTGCCCGACCGGGCAGTGATAGCACTCGCGGGAGTTTTCCACGACGAGCTTCCAGTTGGCGCGCACGTCGTACCGCTTCGCCGCGGCGATCCGCGCGCGGGCCAGGCCGTGCGGCGCGAGGTAAGGCGTCACGTCGGCGGCAAGCCGCTCGAAGGGCGGGCGCCGTGAAGCGAACGAGACGAAGATCAGGCCCTCGACCTCGGCCACGTGCGCGGGCTTGAGGCCGAACGCGTCCGGGTCGAAGCCCTCGGGCATCGACTTGGCCGTGTGCAGCCGCCCGCCGGGCTCGTAGACCCACTGGTGGTACGGGCAGACCAGTTTCTTCGCATGGCCGTGCGCTTCGAGGCAGATGCGCGAGCCGCGATGCCGGCAGACGTTGAAATGCGCATGCAGCGCTCCGTCCGCGGCGCGGATCACGATCAGCGACTCGCCGCCGAGTTCGAAGGTAAACCAGTCTCCCGGCCGCCGCGCCTGCGAGACATGCCCGGCGAAGAGCCACCCGCGCGCGTAGACGTAGGCCCGGTCCAGGTTCTCGAACTCCGGCGCGAGGTAGAACGGTTGCGGGAGCGACCAGCGCGGGCGGCGCTCCCGGATCAAGGCGGCCAGGCGTTCGGGCGAAAGGGGCGTCGGCATGCGCGGCTCCGCGGCGTTCGGGAATACGCGTTAACCCTACGCCGCGCGCGACTCATTCGTCGTTGCCAAGACCCGCCGCGCATTTATCATTTTCAACCGGAATGGAGGCGCGCCCCGAGTGTACCGACCCCCGCCCGCCATGCTCCGCGCCTTCCGCGAAGGCTGGGCCGTCGTGGAGCACAAAAAGAAGCAGGCGCAGGGCCGGGTGGGTCCCAGCACCTCGGACTGCGACGAGGCCTACTTGGTGCTGCTGGGCGAACTGGAAATCCTGCGCGGGCGGAGCTGGGCGCCGGCGCCGCCGGGAACCTTGGCGTTTCATCCCGCGCGCAAGCGCTACGGAATCCGCCCGAAGCGAGGCTACAACGGTCCGGCGCGAATCGTCAGCATCCTCTTCCGCGCGCCGCGCGGCTGGCAACCCAACCTGCCAAGAGGCCCGATCCGGCTGGGGGCGTCCTGGTGGCGGCGCTTCCTGGACCTCGAGGCGCAGGCCGACTACAGCGCAAGCGGGCAGCGCGTGCTGCCGGTCCGGGCGCTGATGGACCTGTTGGAGAAACTGGGCGCCGCGCTGAATCCGCCGGCGCGCGGCGGCCGGCGCGCGCCCGCGGAGCGGGAACCGCGGAAGCCCGACACGCAAGCAGGCTGGTTGGAATTGTGGGCGCGCGCCGAAGACGCGATTCGCGAACGCGCCGCGGGGGGCCTTACCGCCGCCGAACTGGCCGAGGCCCTGCACGTCTCGCCGACGCAACTGCGCCGCGTCTTCAATGCCGCGCGCGGGCTTCCACCCAAGGCCGCGCTGACGGCATGGCGCCTTGACGAGGCCAAGCGCCTGCTCCGCGAGGGACGCCTCAACGCCGGCGAGGTCGCCGCGCGCGTCGGTTACGCCAGCCTGCCCCGCTTCTCCGCCGCCTTCAAGGCCGCCACGGGCGAGCCGCCGAGCCGGTATGCGGAATCGGTCTTCAGCACCGGGCCACGGCGCCGGCGCTCGGCAAAGGTTCAGGAGAGGTGAACCGCCTTACGCGAAAGAACCACGCGGCGCCGGGTTTCTGGATCGCCCATGCCTCGGGGTCTTTCGGCCACCACGTTCGGCGTCCCACGCCTCAGCCTTTCACTCCCAGGCTCTTTCCGGTGCGTTGACCGCGAACCATGAAGGCCGCCTGGGCGAAGCCGTAATCGTAATCGTCCTTTGACGCGTCACGGTACGTGGGAATCAGCGCCCAGCGATCGCGCCCGGTGGTGTTCGGGTAGGAGGCGTGCAGCAGCAGGTCGTGAAAGAAGACGGCCGTCCCCGCCCGCGCGGGCAGGTCCACGGCCTTCGACTCGTCGATGTCTTCCTTGCGCATGCGATTGCCGAAGCCGATGCCTTCCTCGTCGCGCCCGCCATGCTGGAACACGCGCGTGTGGGAGCCCGGCAGCACCTTCAGGCAGCCGTTCTCGCGCGTCGCGTCGTCGAGGGCGATCCAAAGCGAGTACTTGTTCGCGCCGTGCCAGTACTGCCAGTCCTGGTGCCAGGGCGAACCGAAGTCGACGCCCGCGGATTTGAAGACGATCTTGTCGCTCCAGAACTCCAGATTCGGCCCGACGAGATCCTCCAGGATGTCCACCAGCCGCGGATCGGCGTTGAAGCGCTTGAAGAAGCCGCTGTTCAGCGAGAGGCCCACGTAGACGCCGTTGGCCTTGTTCCTCGGCTTCTCGCCGCGCGCCGCGCATTCGGCGTTGACGGCGTCCAGCACGCGCCGGACTTCGGCCTTGGCCTCCTGCATGTACTCGCCGGGGAACAGGTCCTCCACGACGATATAGCCGTCCTTCTCGAATGCGGCCTTGCGGCTGGCGGCGACAAGCATGGCGAGCTCCTTCGGGTTCGACAGGGGACGCCTGTCCGGGAACGTTCCCAGGCACAAGCTAAAAAAACGGCCTCGCGCCGGCGCGGCGAGGCCTAACTCGCGGGGCGCAGGATCTTCCATTGCGCGCCGTTCCCGCCCACGGTCGAGGCTTCCTGGTACGACACGATGAACGCACGGCGTTTCCCGTCGGTCGCGTTGCCCTTCGACGCATGCCACAACAGCGCGCTGAAGAGCAGCACCGAACCGGCCCGCGCCGGCGCCGGGACGGCCTTCGAGAGGTCCACCAGCGGCTCGGGCATCGAGAGCCGGCACTGCCCGTCGGGGCGTGTGACGTGCTCCTGCAGGCCCGCGCGATGGCTGCCGGGCACCACCCATAGGCAGCCGTTCTCGGGCGTGGCGTCCTGCAGCGGAACCCAGACCGACATGCGCGTGCGGCTGCTCGAATTCTGGATGTAGTACGCGTCGTCCTGGTGCCAGTGGCAGACCTCGGGGGAGCGCGGCGGCTTGGCGGTGAGCTTCGCCGAGTAGATCGCGATGCCCGGCCGCACGATCTCTTCGATCAGCGCGAGCAGGCGCTCGTCCTGCGCGAAGGCGCGGGTCTTCTCGCTGCGCTGCGCGAGGCTCATCACCCAGCCCCGGTGCGGCGCGTCGGCGGCGGCCGGGGCTTCGAGCCGGTCGATCTCGCGGTCCAACTCGGAGAGTTCGCCGGCGGGGAAGACGCCTGGCGCCAGCACGAAGCCCTGCGTTTCGTACTCCCGCAACTGCGCGGGCGTGAGTTTGATCATGACGTTCGCGCCTCCGCATTCGCGCCGGCCGGCTTGAAGTGGGCGGACGACTCGCGCACCCTCAGTTCGCCAGGAATGTTTCGTTCGATTGGGCTCTTGGCGCGGCCTTCGAGCAGACGGTCCATCTCTTCGACGCAGGCCTCGCCCATCCCGAAGGCCGGCTGCGCGAAGGCCGTGCAGGGCGGATCCATGTTCCGCGCGGCGTCGAGGTCGTCGAAGCTGGCCACCGCGAAGTCGGCCCCGATGCGCAGGCCCCGCGCGCGCAGGATGCGGTAGGCTTCCATCGCGCCGGCCTGGTGCCCCAGGATCAAGCCGTCGGGGCGCGCCGGCGCGTCGAAGGCCGCCTCGAGCGCCTCCACGACCTTCGGCCCGTGCGCGTACTCCGACCCGACGTGAAGCGCCAGATCCTGCTTCGGCAATCCGTAAAGCTCCCAGACCTCGCGGATGCCGCGCCCGAAGGGGCCGTATTCGATCGACAGCCAGTCGAAGGCCACCACGCGCCGGCATCCGAGGCGAACCAGGTGGTCGGCGAGCGTGCGCCCGGCGTGCGGGAAGTCCGTCCAGCAGTGCGGGTCGTCGGGCGTCTCTTTGTGCCGCCAGTTCACGCCCATCCAGGGGATGCGATAGCGCTTGAGGAACTCCAGCGTGGGGCGCTGTACGGAACCGAGAAAGAAGAAGCCGCGGACCTGCTTCTCGCAAGCGAGGCGCTGCAGCGCGAATGGGTCCGAAAGATCCTCGATGAAAATCTGCAGGTCGTAGCCCAGGCGCTTGGCGCCGTGCGCGAGTCCTTCGAGCTTCTGCGCCTGGAGCGTGGCGCTCAGGATGCCCCGCGAACTGGCGTTGGGGATCACGACGCCGAGGAGGCGGTTATCGCCCCGGCGCAAGGCGCGCGCGGCGGTGTTGGGCCGGTAGCGCAGCGCCCCCGCGGCGGCGAGGACCTTCTTGCGCGCGGCCTCGCTGACGGCGCCCTCCCCGCCAGGACCCGGGCGACGGTGGATTTGCCTACGCCGGCGCGGCGGGCGATATCGACAATGCCAGGTCGGGTCATGGGCTCCTCGACTGGGAACGTTCCCAAATTTACCCCGCGCCCCGTCCCAACGCAAGAAGATTCCAATGTCTCACGCGCCCGGCGCCCTCCGCCGCCCCCTGCCCCCGAGCTCGTAAGGAGTTACGCACCCGCGCCGGACGGCGCGTTTTGACCTTTGCCATCCCGGCGACCGCGATACGCTCATGGCGGTTGGGTTGCCCAGCCAGGAGGATCCGCCCGCATGCCGCACAACCTCACCTTCCACGACAAGATCACGACCATCGAACGGCATTTCCTGGACGAGCAGAAGGCGCACCCCGAAGCAACCGGCGAACTGACCCAGATCCTGTACGACCTGGCCCTGGCCGGTAAGATGATCGCGAGCAAGACGATCCAGGCGGGGCTCGCCGATATCCTGGGCGCCACCGGCTCCCGGAACGTGCAGGGCGAGACCGTCCAGAAACTCGACCAGTTCGCCGACGAGACCATCTTCCGGCTCAACGACCACACCGGCCGGCTGGCGTGCATGGCCAGCGAGGAGCAGGATGAACTGATCCCCATTCCGGAAAAGTACCCGAAGGGCCGCTACGTCCTGCTTTACGACCCGCTCGACGGGAGCAGCAATATCGACGTGAACGTCTCGGTCGGTTCGATCTTCGCGATCTACCGGCGCAAGACCCCGGAAGGCACGCCCGGCACGCTCGAGGACTGCCTGCAACCGGGCCGCAAGCTCGTCGCGGCAGGATACGTGATCTACGGTTCGAGCACCATGCTCGTCTACACCACCGGCAACGGCGTCCACGGCTTCACGCTCAACCGCATGCTCGGCGAATTCCTGCTCTCGCACCCGAACATCAAGATGCCGGCCAAGCCCAAGTATTACAGCGTGAACCAAGCCTACGAGCCCTACTGGTCTCCGGGCGTGCTGCAATACGTGCGCTGGCTGCAAACGGGCGAGAATAATCTTTCCCTGCGCTATATCGGCTCGCTGGTCGCCGACTTCCACCGCAACCTGCTCGCCGGAGGCCTGTTCTGCTACCCCGCCGACCGGAAGGATCCCAAGAAACCCGGCGGCAAGCTGCGCCTGCTCTACGAAGCCGCGCCGCTGGCGTTCATCGCCGAACAGGCCGGCGGCTACGCTACCAACGGGCATTCGGGAATCCTGGACCTCGAGCCCACCAAGCTCCACCAGCGCGTGCCCCTGTTCATTGGCGACAAGAAGCTGGCGGAGAAGGCCGAGGAATACATCGCGAAGTTCGACAAGTAGGCCGCTCGAAAAACCATCCGAAATCGGCAATCCGGGCAGGGCGCCACTCCGTCTTATCCCTTGGCGTACGCATGCGGACTCTCTACTCGACCAGCCGCGCGGCTTGGCGCGAGCGATCTCGTTTCCAATTCTTTCCGAGACTCGTACTCGTGATTTGACTGCGCCGGCTCGTAATTGGGCCCAATCGGCATCGGACCGCGCGGCGCAAGCGGTGTAGTCCAAGGCGAGTGCGTCATGCCACGGAGTCAAGCCGATGCGCATACCCGTTTGGGGATTTCTTCCGGCCTTGGCTTTTCTTTCGCTCCCTTTGCGCGCGGAAGAAAGCCAAGCGCCGCAGCCTATTCCAATCGCAGTCGTCAAGACCTGGGGCGAACTGCGCCGCCAACCCGCCCTGAAACTGGAGGGCGATGCCGGCACGGTACGCCTGGGACTGGAGGCCGCGTCCGGTCCTCAAGGCTCCCAGCCGCTGCTTTACGCACTGGTGGAGACCATGCGGAGCGACCTGCGCCTGCTCGACCTTGACGACTGCCCGCTGAACCTCCGAGTCCAGATTCCAGGCGCCATAATCGTAGAGTCCAAACAAAACGCGGACCGTCTTAGGGGGTCCGATTACCCGGAACTCGCCCGCTGCCTGTTTGCTCAACCCATCCCGATTGCTGCCGTGGGAACTCACGCCATCCAACTCAGGGATCCATTGGGGCAAGTTCTGGCCCAGGGAGCCGTCAAGGGCCGGATGGAACTCGACCACGCTTGGTCGGCCTTTGAACCACCCACCGAGGAAGAAGAGCGACTCGAGGCCACGGAATCCCTGGTCGAATCCGTCTCCTTGAGCAGAAGAGGCGCCGCTTATCCCAGCCTGCCCTTACATGCCTTGATGATGGAGGCTCAATTCAAGGGCGGGAAATGGGAGACGAACGTGACCGATCAAGAGCTTCTGCCTTCGCTTCATTTATCCGCGCCCCAGCAAGAGGCCCTCGCGCCTTTTGAACCGCGGATGGAGGAACGCCTTGCCCGCCTGTTCGACGGTCTCGGAGACAGCGCGTACGAGACACGCGAACAAGCAGAACTCGACCTCAGGGCCTTGGGGCCGGCCATCAAAGCGCGCCTGAAAACAGAAGCGGAACGTACCCAGGATCCCGAAGTCGGCGTGCGGCTTGGCCGGCTGCTGGCGCGATGGGCCCCCAGCTTACCGTCAGCTTCGACGGCGGGCTGCTCAGCCTGCGTTTCAGGGCGCCTCAGCCGATGGAGAGCGCCTGCAGTAATTTCCTCGCTCGGTGGTGGCTCAACGGCAAGCCCATCCAACTTGCTGCCAATCAGAAATTTGTTACCGAGGATGGTGGACTCATGAGAGCCCTTCTGACCTACCGGGACGCGCAATTGAAACTGCGCTGGGATCCTGCATCCCTGGGGGTGCAGCCCGGCGACGTCGTGGAAGTGGAAGTCCTCTATTGTCCTTACGGATGGATGTTTCCTGACGAGTTGTCGGAAGGGTGGGAAGCCTACTATGATGCCGGTTTCGAAACGCCGAGCTTTCCCTTCTGTTCGAATCGGGCCCGGTACGTATTCCCCAGGCAGGCCGAAGCCAAGCCCTGAACGCCGATCTCACGGCCCGCTTGCGCGGCCCAGGTCGTTCGGCCCGGTGGTCTGGAGCACTTCGAAATCCGAACCCTTGAAGCGCTCCAGGGCCTTCATCGCCGGCACGTCGATGCGCGGATCCGGCGGGCAGGCGATGTCCCAATCGCGGCCGTTGTCGCAGCAGATCATGCCGTATTTCTGGAGCCCCCGCGCAATAGCGAGCGCGTGCTTGGGCAGGCCTTCGAGGTTCGCCGTCGCCTTGAGCCGGAAGCGCTGCCCCATCGCGGGGATCAGCTTGTCGTCGGTCCGGCCGGCGTGGTGCGTGGCCGGGTAGAGGTACTCCCTGCGCGTGCGCGCGAAGGTCACGCGCAGCGCGTGCTCGACCATGCCGCGTTCGAGTTCGTCGTACCGTGCGATGCCCACGAAGAGCGGGCAGCCGGCCGCGTCGGCGCTGGTCCAACCTTCCCTGCGCAGGCGGTTCGAGCGCAGGTTCCAGGTGGCCGTGCACCCGGTCGTCCAGCCGTCCGGGTTCTTCCGCATGTGGTAAAACTCATAGAGCATCATGTTCGCGGGATCGATGACGTACGCGTGCCGGTCGCCCTCGCCGGTCGTCTGGGCCGTGGCCAGATCCGGGTGACCCTTCCTCCAATACTCCGGCCAGCCCTGGATCGGCGTGTTGTCCGGAACCGGGAATGGGCCGGGATCGGACTCGCGCGGATACTCGAGGATCTTCACCTCGATCCTCGGCTGCCCGGGCGGAACGATGACCCAGTTGTGCCCGAAGTCCACATGCAGCGCGATCCCCGCGCCGATGGCCGCGATCATCGCTTCGGAGTCCGGATGGACGGGGTTCTTCAAAACGTCCTCGTTCCAGGGATTATTGGGCGGGAAGAGTTGCAGACACGAGAGGATCGCGTCGGATTCGGGGGTATTGAAGAGGATCGGCTTATCGAACTTCGGCAGCGGCGGCAGCGGCCGACCGGCGTGGTTGACGCCAGGCCCCGGGACGGGCGCCGGAGCGGCCGCGGGCTTCACCGGAGCCGGGTCCGGCGTAGCCGCGGGTTCGGACTTGGGAATGCGCGCCAAGAGCGCGCCGGCCTCCTTGGCCAGAGCCGAGTCCTTGCGGCTGGCCTCCAGCCCGCAGGCTTCGGCATCCGCATAGAGTTTCTCATCCAGGCAGTAGCGCGCGACGGCCAGGAGCGCCGCGCCATCTTCCGCGCATGCGCGGCCGGCCTGCGCGAGGTCCGCGGCGGCGAGGTCCTTCCACGCCAGCGGCAACCGGTTGCCCTGCGCTTCCACCGTGAGCGCCTCCGCGTCGGCGGAGACGAGCTTCGCGCGCGTCTTTTCGCCCAGGATTTTCACATATGCGGTGGGGCGCGCGCCGCGCTTCAGCGCGGCCACGATCAGTCTTTCGACCTCCTGCCGGGGCGACGGGGCCTCCGCGGCGAATAGCGCCGGAACGGCCAGGAGCAGCAGCGTCCACGCGGGCTTCATCGCGCGCCTCCGCGGCCCAGATCGTTGGGCCCGGTGGTCTGGACGACCTCAAAGTCCTGGCCCTTGATCCGGCCCAGGGTTTTCAGCGCGCCGATATTGAAGCGATGGTCGGCGGTCGCGCTCATGAACCAGTTGCTGCCGTTGTCGGCGACGATAAGGCCGTACTTCTTCAGCGCCTTGGCGACGGCGAGCGCCTGCGGCGGCAGTCCGTCCAGGTTCACGTCGGCCTTCAGGCGCAGCCGCTGCCCCATCGCGGGCCAGCTCTTGTCGGTCGTCGCGCCGGCATGGTGCGTGGCGGGATAGATGTATTCCTTGCGGGTGCGGTCGAAGGTCACGCGAATCGCGTGCTCGACCATGCCGCGCTCGACTTCGTCGTAGCGGATCAGCCCGGGAAAGACGGGAAGCCCCGCCGCGTCGCTGCTCGTCCAGCCGTCGGGCCGAAGCTTGTTGCCGGTCAGGTCGAAGAGCGCCGCGCAGCCGGCCGTCCAGCCGGCATCGGTCTTCGTCAGCGTGTAGAACTCGAAGAGCTTCATGCCCGCCGCATCGAGCACGAGCGCGTGCCGGTCGCCGCCGGATTCGCGTTGAAAAGCGAGCAGCGACTCGAGGGAGCCGTTGCGCAGCCCTTCGGGCCAGCCCTCCACCGGGCAATTGTCCGGAATCGGATACGGGCCCTTGTCCGATTCCGAGGCGTAGCGCATCTTCGCCAGATCCACGCGCGCCTGGCCGGCCGGGACGCAGACGTAGGTGAAGCTGAAGTCCACGAAGATGCCCTTGGCCGGTGTGAGGTTCGCGAGCATCGCCTCCGAATCCGGCAGGACAGGGTTCTTCGAGATGTCCTCGTTCCAGGCGTTGTTGGAAGGAAAGACCGGCACGGCCGCGAGCACCGCGTCGCATTCGGGCGTGTTGTAGAGCAGCGGCTTGTCGAACGCCGGGAGCGGCGGCATGACTCGGCCTTCGTGGTTGACGCGCGAGGCCTGGGCGGCGGGCGCGCCGTTCGCCACGCCGGTCAGTTTGGCCAGATCGGGCTTGGCCGGAGCGGACTCGGCAGCGGGATCCGCCACGGCCGGCGCAACGGGACTGGACGCGGGGAGCGGCGTGCGATCGGGCAGCCCGGCGAGCAACTCCGCCGTCTCCTTGCCCAGCGCCCGGTCGCGCTGCAATGTCAGCATGCACGCTTTTTCGACATGCTCGAAAAGTTTCAGCTCGAAGAAGCGCCGCGCGACCAGCAGCGTTTCGGAGCCGTCCTGGGAAACCTCCAGCGCCAGGTGCGCCTGCTCTTCAGCGCCGATCTCGGACCACGGCAGCGGGAGCGTGTTGCCTTTGGCCTGGACGGTAAGCGTCTTCTCGACGGCCGCTGAAACCTTGGCTCGGACCTTCTCGCCGAATACGGTCAGGTACGCGCTGGGGCGCTCGCCCGCCCCGACCTTCTTGATGATCAACGCCCGAAGTTGCGCGGAGAGTTCGGAGCCGGCGGCTTCCGCAAAAGCATCATCCTGGTACAGAATGAGAACCAGGATGCAAACGGAGGCGAGTGTTCGCATGCGCCGCGGGTCTCCCTGACAGGATAAACGTTTTCCATACCTGGAAACGTTCATGGGAATTGGTTTCTGTCCTTCGAATCGAACAGTCTAGAAGGAATTTTATCCAGGTCCATACGCTGGACCTGATGCGCGCCGGTGGCGCAGGTTGTTGACAGCGCCCGCTGCGGGCATAAGAGTTCAGTCAACCAGCGCTCGAGCCCGGTATGGGCTGTGATATCACCTGCCCAAGGCGGATGAACATGAGCCAAGCCGAATTACTGGAACGAGCCCGCGCGCTGGCCCAGCGTGTCCCCAATGAAGCCGCATGCCTGAAGACTTTGCTGAAGGAAGGCCACGACCGGAAGGCCGCGGCTGAGGCCGTTTCGCAGGTCTTCTCCGAGCGGCGTGAACGAAAACAGCGCGAGCGGCAATCCCTGGCGAAGATGGAGCAGGTCATGACGCGCATGCTGGAGGGCGAGCCGCTTGACGACCCTTCCCTCGCGGAGTTGCTGAAGGCCACGGCGCAGAAGCGGCGCGCCAAGCTCGAACAGGTCGTGTCCTCGTACCGGAAGCTGGTTTTCACCGCCGCGGCCTGCATCGTGGCGGCGCTGGGACTCCTGGCGTTTCAGCTCTGGGAAGTTCGCGCGAACCGCATGACGCGCGTGCACGTTATTTCGATCGTGGCGCCCCTGGGCGCCATCGCCTACCTGACCCACAACCTGCGCCTGCTGCGCCATTACCGGGAGCGCCTGGAGCGGCTGCGCGCGCTGGCGGCGGAGTACGGCTGGTTCGCGGGCGGCTGAGCGCCGCGTTCAGTGGTGATACGGCTCGCCGCGCTGGATCGTCCGCGCGCGGTAGAGCTGCTCCAGCGCGATCGCGCGGCAGAGTTCGTGGTTGAAAGTGAGTTTCGAGAGGCCCAGCAGCGAACCGGCGCGCTTGGTCTCGGGGTCCAGCCCGTAGGCGCCGCCCAGCACCACGACAAGGCGACGGCACGCGCGGTTCTCGAGCTGCGACAGCTTGCGGGCCAGTTCGACGCTCGTGCACTGCGCGCCGCGTTCGTCGAGGATCCAGACGGTATCGCCGGGCAGGAGCGCCTCGCGCAGGCGCGCGCCTTCTTCGGCGGCGGCGCGCGAGGGTTCGGCGGCCTTCGCGGGCTTGACCTCGCGAAGCTCGAAAGGCCCGTAGCGCGCGAGCCTCGCGGCGTAGTCCTCGCAGAGCGCGCGCGCGGGCGCGCCGCGCAGCTTGCCGACGCAGAGCAGGACCAGCTTCACGGTCCGCGCCGATTCAACGCGCCAGGACCTTGCGCGCCTTCTCGGTGTCGTTGACGCGCATCACGACCAGGCTTTTCCCGCCGCCGCCCGCGGTGCCGTAGGCATACTCGATGTTGACCTTCGACTTCGCCAGCCGCTCGGCCACCTTGGCCAGCACGCCGGGCTTGTCGGAGAGGCGCAGGCCCAGCACGTCCGTCTCCACCACCAACACGCCATGCTGCTCCAGGAGGTGGATCGCTTTGACCGGATTCGCGACGACCATGCGCACCACCGCGTGGTCCACGGTGTCCGAAACCGAGAAGGCCTGGATGTTGATCTTCTCCTTGGAGAACGACTCGCACAGCCGTTGCAGCACGCCGGGCTTGTTCTCCAGGAAGACGGACAACTGCTTGAAGACGACGACGGCCATGGGCTCCCTCCTTAGGCGGCGGGACGGCGGAGAAGCTTCCCGCAGCGCGGTTCGAATCGGGTGGCGAGTCTACGTAGGGTCGGCGGGATTGCAACGCACGAGCGGGCGGCGCGGCTATTTCTTGTCCGGATCCTCGATCGATTCTTCCTTGTAGATCAGGATCTCGCCCTTGGGCGTGCGGCGCATGCGCGCCGGCGGCGCGGCTTCGGGCTCAGTCTTCTTCTCTTCTTCAGGCTTGGCCTCGGGCTGGTCGAGGCCCATTTCCTTGGCGATGCGCGGCCCCTCGGGCTTGGTCTCCTCGATGGCCCGCGGCGGCGCGGGCTGCGGGGCTTCCGCGACCGGCGCCTTGGGCGCCTCTTCGGGCAGGGTCAGGTCGGCGACGGCGGCCGGGCCTTCCGCCCGCGGGCGCGCGACGGTCGACTCGGGTTCGACGATCGCCACCCGCTTCGAGGTCTGCCCCAGGTCGATGGCGATGGCTTCGCCCGTGCCGGGATGGATCACATTGCCGTCGCGCGCCTGGAGCGCCCGGTCCAGCAAGCCTTCTCTTTTCGGCCCCTGGTCGATCGGCGTCATCACGTAGTGGAAGCTCACCTCGTCGTTGATGCGCATGGGCACCACGTTGTCGGCGAAGAACGAGAGCGGATCGAAACCGTACCACGGCGCGCGGACCTTTTCAGTCCGCACCAGCGTCTCGTACTTCTCCTGCCGCAGTTCGATCCGATAGGAACCGTAATGGGTGTAGTTGACGCGCACCGGCGTGCGTCCGACCACGCGGCGATTGATGGAGACCTCGGCGCCTTCGGGGATGCTCGTGACGGTCATCCCCCGGCTGGTGCAGCCGGCCGGAACCAAGGCCAGGAGCCCCACCGTCAGGGCCGCCAACCCTCGCAGCAATCCATGCGTTCGCATCGGCTTCAAGACGCTCGCCAACCCCAGTCCCTTGAACGAATTGCACTCGAGCAGCAAGCGGGCAAGTCTAGACGCTGTGCGCGGATTTGTCGAGCCTTCCACGCATCCCGACCTGCTTAGGTCTTGGTATCGGACAAGTTACAGAAAAACTTAAGCCCCGAGCCAGGCCCGAACCCACCCGCGCCGGCGCTTGCCTGTGCCGGAATGATCTTCGTCGCGGCATGCCTGCACCCTTATATTCCTGTTGGCTTGCCCCTGTGGAGGTTCGAGAGCCCTGCCATGGACCTGCTAACCGGCATTACGGTGCTCGATTTCAGCCGCGTCCTGAGCGGCCCCTACTGCACCATGCTCCTGGGCGATTACGGCGCGGACGTCCTGAAGGTCGAGCGCCCTGGCGCGGGCGGCGGAGACGAGACGCGCGCGTGGGGGCCGCCTTTCTTCGGGGGCGAGAGCGCCTACTACCTCGCGATCAACCGGAACAAGCGCGCGCTGACGCTGGACCTCAAGCACGATGCCGGTCGCGACCTGGCGCGGAAGCTGGCGGCCCGGAGCGACATCCTGGTCGAGAACTTCACGCCTGGGGCGATGGCGCGGCTGGGGCTGGACTACGATAGTTTGCGGGCGTCTAACCCGCGCCTGATCTACTGCTCCATCAGCGGCTTCGGGCAGGACGGCCCCGACGCGGCCCAGCCGGGGTTCGACCTCGTGCTCCAGGCGCGCGCGGGCTTGCAGAGCCTCACCGGTCCCGCGGACGGGCCGCCCTCGATCGTCGGCGTGGCCGTGGTGGACCTCTTCGCCGCGCAGCACGCGCTGGCGCTGATCCTGGCGGCGCTGCACGCGCGCGAACGGACCGGCGCCGGCTGCCGCCTGGACGTCGGGCTGCTCGACGCGGGCGTCTCCATGCTCATTCACCGCGCCACGGCGCACCTGATGAGCGGGCAGCCGCCGGTCCGCCACGGCAACGCCCATCCGAACATCGTCCCGTACCAGACCTTTCGCGCCGCCGACGGCTACATCAATATCGCCGCGGGAAACGACCGGCTCTACGCGAACCTCTGCCACGTCCTGAAGCGCGAGGACCTCGCGCGGGACGCGCGCTTCGCAACCAACGCCTTGCGCGTGGCCCACCGCGCGGAGTTGCTGGCCGAGTTGGAGCCGCTCATCGCCGCGCGCACGGCCGCGGCGCTGAACGCGGACCTGACGGCCGCGCACGTGCCGGCGGCGGTCGTGCAGGATCTCGGCGCGGTCTTCCGGGACCCGCAGGTTCTCGCGCGCGAACTGCTCGCCGAGGTCGCGCATCCGGCCTGCGGCGACGTGCGGATGCCGGGGACGGTGGGCCGCGTGAACGGCGCCAAGCCGCCCGTGCGCCGCCCTCCGCCGCGGCTCGGCGAACACACCTTCGAGATCCTGAACGAGAAGCTGGGGCTGGATGAGGCGCGCCTGAAGGCGCTGCGGCGCGAGGGGGCAATCTGATCCGGCAGCCCGCGGGTCGTCCGAGGCAATTAGCGGACCGGATCCTAACTCTTGATGTCCCGCTCCTCGAAGAGCAGCACGGCCGCCGAGAGAAAAGCGATCAGGTATCCGGCGAGATGGATCGTCGAAACGAGGATCTCGCCGGTCCGGAAATAGCTGAAGAAGCACTGCTGCCAGCGGAGCATATGAGTCACGAAGAGGTAGGGATACAGCCAGTCGATGTCCGGCAGCAGGCGCAGGATCAGGCAGGCGAAGTAGATGCTAAGCGTGATGACGAAGGCCATCGCGGGCGTATCGACGAGGGCGGAGACCAGAATGCCCAAAGCCGCCAAGACCATCATGCCCAGCGTGGCCAGGCCGCCCGCGGCCAGCAGGCGCATGGGCATTTCGGCCTCCGGGATCATGCTCGCGCCCTCGTTCCCGTTGTGGAACAGCACGTTCAGCGTGTAGAGGTTGCCCGTGCCGAAATTAAGGATGCCGGCGCCGATCAGGAGCAGGAGCAAGAAGAAGCAGAGCGCCAGGGCGTAGCCCGTCAGCAGCGCGAACTTGGAGAGGATCAGCGCGCGGCGCGAGACCGGCCGCACCAGGCAGGCTCGCAGCGTGCCGCGTTCGGCCTCCCCCGCCACCATCAGGCCCGCGGCGACCACCACGAAGAGCGGAATCAGCATTTGGAAGACCGGGTTCATGGCGTGCGCGGCCATGTAGTACCCGTTGACGAAGTCGTCCTTGCCGCCAAGGTTGAACGCCGCGCGAAGAAGCTGGAGCATGTGATTGAACTGGAGGCGGTGAAAGACCGCCACGATCAGGGCCACCACGATCGTCAGCACCAGGAAGGGCACCCAGGTGATCGCGCGGCCGGTCAGCTTGGCCCGCTCGAAGCGGAGCAGCGCCAGGAACGCGCTCATGCGGCCGCTCCTTCGATCTCGCGGCTGGTGGTGTGTTCGAGGAAGAAGCGGGCCAGCCAGTCGGCCTCCGGTTCGAGGGCGCGGACGGGAAATCCGGCGTCCAGCAGCACGCGATTGACGGCCTCGGGCGCGACCCCCGGGGCCAGACAGAGGCCCTCCTCGGGCGACAGGAGCAGGTCGGCGTCGAGCCCCAGCTTGGCCTTGATCACCAGCGCGGCCTGGTCGGGCAGGTCCACGCGCACGGTGAGCCGGCGGTGCCGCCGCGCCAGTTCGGCCAGTTCCCCCTGCGCGACGCAGACGCCCTGGTCCAGGAACGCCACGCGGTTGCAGAGGTTCTCGACCTCCGAGAGCAGATGACTGCTGAGGAAGACGGTCAATCCGTCGTCGCGAACCAGGCTCCGCAGAAGCGCGCGGACGTCGCGGATGCCGTGCGGATCCAGCCCGTCGGTGGGCTCGTCGAGGATCAGCAGCTCGGGGCGCGGGAGCAGGCACGCGGCGAGCCCCAGCCGCTGGCGCATGCCGTGGCTGTAGACCTCGACCGGATCGCGCTCGCGCCCGAGCAGCCCCACGCGCTCCAGGACGCGGTCGATCTCCCCGTGTTCGATCTTCCCGGAGAGCGAAGCGAAAAGTTCAAGGTTCTTCCGGCCGCTCAGATAACCGTAAAAAGAAGGCGCCTCCACGAACGCGCCGACCTTGCGCAGCGCGGCGAGCCGCTCGCGGGCCAGGTCGCGCCCATCGATCAGGACCCGCCCGGCGCTGGGGTGGATCAGCCCGAGGGCCATGCGCAGCGTCGTGGATTTTCCCGCGCCGTTGGGGCCCAGGAAACCGAACAGGTCGCCGCGGTTGATCTCGAGGGAGAGGTCACGTACGGCGGCAAGGTCCGGCGCGCGCCGCCAGCCCCAGCGCCGCTTGAAGGTCTTGGCGAGGCGTTCGAGTACGAGGAGAGGAGCGTTCATCGTAAGCAAGGAAGAGCGTCGCCGGGCGCGTTGCCCCAACCGACGCTCGGCGCAGTCCGGCTAGGGGCCGCCGCCGGCGGTCTTCTCCCCTGCCTGCGCCGTCCGCTCCGGCTTGGCCTCCCCGATGCGGTAGCGCTTGAAGTGTTCGTCCCACTCGGCGGAACCGCCGCGCTCTTTCCACCAAGCCCGGCAGGCTTCCGGGGTGGACCACTGCAGTTCGAGGAACTTCCGCCCGAAGTACTCATCTTCCATCGCTTCGGCTTTCCACTTGGCTTTGGGATCTTCGGGCTTGGCCTGGATCGCGGTCGCGGCATTCTTGTCCAGGTCGGCGACGGCGAGGACGCGGCTCAGCGTCCACTGCGCGACCGTTTGAACGTCGTGGTTGTCCTTGTCGTCGAGCTGCTTCACGACCAGCTCCAGATCCTCCCGCGTTAGGTTGTTGGCCTGCGCGAAGTAGGGCGCCATGCGGCAGGCCAGGATCCTTCCGGCGCGCGTACCGTTGGCCAGCGCTTCGTGAAAGACGGCCTTGGCCAGCGCCGGCTGGGTCTCGATGCAGCCGAGCAGCTCGCGATACGGCTTCTGGTTGGTCGTGAGAAACGTCTCACCGAACCCCTTCGCCAGGCCGTCCTCGATCTTGGCGACGTTCACGTTCGCGTCGTTGAGCGCGCCGACGAAGCCGCTCCGTTCGCGGGCCTCCCGCGTGGCGAACTGCACGGCGGCCCAGACCGCGAAGAGCACGCCGACGATCAGCGCCCAGAGCGGGGCCTTGAACGGAGCCGTCTGCGGAGCCGCGGGCGGCGCCGCGACGGCCGGCGCGGCTTCGGGTTCCTTGTCCTTCTTTTTCTTGCTCATGAACGAGGGGTCTCGACCTGGGGGATTCCTTCAGTGGGCGACCGAGCCGTCGCAGAAGACGACGTTCTTGCCGCCCCAGCCGCCGGCGCCGGGATCCGGATGGAAGTTCTCGTAATCGTACAGCATCGGCGTACGGGACGCGCCGACGAGTTGCTCCACGAAGGTACCCGGCGTCTCCCCGTTAAGTATAACGTTCCATTCGTAACTGGCTCCCTCCTTTTCGTAGAGCCCGCGGCGGTCTTCCGGGCACTGGAAGACCCGGCGGTCGCGGACGTACTCGAGCAGCGTGTCGCTCAAAGAGGCGCCGGGATCGATGCTGGGTCGGACGGCCAGGACGGGGTAGCGCTGCCCATGTTCGTCGGCATACAGGTTCGCCGCCTTGGCGAGTTGTGAAAGCTGGGCTTTGCAGGCCGTGCGCCGCGCCTCGGCGCGGGAACGCGCCAGGACCGGTAGGAGGATGCCCATCAGCACCAGCAGGACGGCCAGGACGACGAGGAGTTCCGTAAGCGTGAAGCCGCGTATCCCTACCCGCATGGCCATCGGGAACTCCGGAATCCGGACGCGGTGAACCGGCACATGACCCCGCTCGTTCATTGTCAACCGCACCTCGTCCATGGGGACGCCGTTCACCGCGCGGGGAGGCTCCGGGCCTTCTTGAGATTCTCCAACGCGCCTTCGTAGAGCGGGGCCAGTTCGGCGCGCTCTTCGCTGGACGTCACGCGCAGGAACTCCTTCACGGCCCGTTCGACGGTCTCCTGCATATTGGCATTGGAGGCCAGGTCACGCATGCGCTTGCGCTCCTCGGGCGGCAGTTCTTCCATTTGTTCGCGGAACTTACGCTGACGTTCCAAGGCCTCTTCGATGAACGCCTTGCGCTCCTCGGGCGCGAGCTTCCGGTAACGCTCGATCTGATCCTGGATGCCGCGATCGAGGGTTTCCTTGACGAAGCGCGCGCGCTGCTCGGGCGCGAGCCGTTCGAAAAAGCGCTGCGCCTGCGGGCTGCGCATGACCTCCCGGCGCTTCTGGACCTCCATCCGATTGACCTGCGCGATCACCTCGTCCAGGGCCGGCGGCTCCTCGGCGCCCAGGCGCGTCATGAGTTCCTCCGGCGTGGCGTCGCGGACCTTTTCGGCCAATCGCTGGCCGGCAAGGTAACAGACGATCAGGATTCCCAGCACCAGCGCCAGGGCCTTGGCCCAGCGCAGGTTGGCGCGATCGCGGGGGACCACGTTGCCGGTGAGCGGCGGCGTGCTCATATAAGGAGTATACCTTGAATAAGGCGAAAATCTCTGGGGGGTAGGAGCCGGGTCTGGAGGCCTTCGCCCTGCCTCCCGGTATCCGGAACTCGAAACTTTTGAGCACTTGTCCGGTTTGGGGAACGAATCTATCCTTCTGGCTCGCCCTTGAGGAGAACGTGCATGGCCGAGCGCGAGGTGCTGGAGACGGACGTCCTGATCGTCGGCGGCGGCGTGGGCGGGCTGGCGTGCGCCATCCGCCTGTCCGACTTGATCCGCAAGCACAACCGGGAACACCCCGGCAAGCCGCTCTCCGACCCGCAGATCCTGGTGCTCGAGAAAGGCCCCAGCGTCGGAGCGCACGTCCTCTCCGGCTGCGTGCTGGACACCAAGGCGCTAAACGAGCTGCTTCCCGAATGGCGCTACGTCTCGCCCATCAAGCAGCCGGTCGTCGAAGAAGAGATCGCGTTCCTCACCGCGACGAAGAAACTCCCGCTGCCCGAGGCGCTGATCCCGCCTTACCTGCATAACGAAGGGCATTACGTGGTGAGCCTCGCCGAGGTCGCGGAGTGGATGGCGAAGGAAGCGCGCGAACGCGGCGTGGAAATCCTGGAAGGCGAAGCGGGCGCCCAACTCCTGCTACAAGGACCCCACGTGCGGGGCGTGATCTGCGGCGACCGCGGGCTGGACAAGCTCGGCAAGCCCGGCCCGAACCATGCACCCGGCGCGGAGATTCGCGCGAAGGTCACCGTCCTGGCCGATGGCGTCCGCGGCAATCTGACCAAAGTGCTCACGCGGCACCTCGACCTGCAAGGCACCCGCAATCCGCAGACCTATGCGCTGGGCGTGAAGGAACTGTGGGAGGTGCCCGAAGGGACCTTCCCGCCCGGCAAGGTCCTGCACACGCTGGGGTATCCACTGCAAGGCGCGGGGATCGAGGCCTTCGGCGGCAGTTTCGTGTACGGCATGGACGCGACGCACCTCGCCTACGGCCTCGTGATCGGGCTCGATTACAAGGACCCCACCATCGACCCGCACTACGAGGCCCAGCGCCTCAAGGTTCACCCGGAGTTCAAGAAGTTCTTCGAGAAAGGCAAGCTGGTCTCCTACGGCGCGAAAGCGATCCCCGAAGGCGGGTACTACTCGATGCCGCGCCTCTACGGCGACGGCTTCGTGATCGTCGGCGACGCGGGGAGCTTCCTCAACGCGGCCCGGCTGAAAGGCGCGCACCTGGCGATGAAGTCCGGCATGCTGGCGGCCGAGGCGCTCCTGGACGCGCTGAGCGAGGGCGACTTCAGCGAGCGGAGCCTGAGCCGCTACGACGACCGCTTCCAGAATTCGTGGGCCTTCGAAGAGCTGTACGCGATGCGCAACTGGCGCCAGGCTTTCGCCGAAGGGCTGCTCAAAGGCGGCGCCCTGGAGATGCTGCAGCGCGTCACCCACGGGCGCGGGCTGATCGACCCCATGCGCGTGAAGGCCGACCACGAGAACACCGGCTACCTGAACGTCGAGCGCCCCGGCGGGAAGCCGCGCCGCGGCGTGCCCTTCGACGGGAAGCTGACCTTCGACAAGCTCACCGACGTCTATCACAGCGGCACCGTCCACGGCGAGAGCCAGCCCTGCCACCTCGTCGTGCCCGACCAGGACCTCTGCGTGAACCGCTGCACCCACGAGTTCGGCAATCCGTGCCAGCATTTCTGCCCGGCGAACGTCTACGAGTGGGTCGTGCCGGAGCAGAAGGGCCACCCGGAGTTCGTCTTCCCGCGCCGCGGAGTCTGGGCCGGGCCGCGCATGGGCAACAACGCCGAGTACGTGGACGTGACGAAGGAGTCGGTGGCCGTCGTCGACCCGAAGGACGGCCGCCTGCAACTCAACTTCGGCAACTGCGTCCACTGCAAGACCTGCGACATCAAGGACCCCTACGGCAACATCACCTGGGTCACGCCCGAAGGCGGCGACGGCCCGCGCTACCAGAAACTCTGATTCGCGGCCGAAGCCGGTTGCGGCGGCGGCGCGCAACACGTACAACACATACGGGTCGCAAGGATCCAGGGTGCGGCGAAGCTCTTCGCCGCAGGTCGTGTGGATGGTCGGGCCGCCATCCCGGAGCGCCATGCGCATTGCCGGGAGGGCCACCATGCCCGAGTCCGATGTCGTTTCCGCGCCGCCGAAAGGCGGCTTCGGCTGTCTGCTCAGGATTTACTGGATGTTCGCCGGCTGCGTCGCGCCGGCGTACGCGGCCGTGATCATCGCGCGAGAGGGCGAAGGCCAGCCGGGCGTGGCCGACGCGGTCTTCGCGCTGGGACTGATTACGCTGCTTGCCGCACGCTTCGTGGACATCCGCTCGTACAACGGCAAGACCGGCGAGGGCGCGCCCGCGACGATGGCCGACTTCCGCCGCTACGCCGTCGGGGTCGTGCTGATCGGGCTGGCCGTCTACGGCGGGGCGCAGGCCTTGGCGCGCCTCCTCTGAGCCGCGACTTTGCACGCTGTCGGAGGTCGTGCTAGCATGCGCGGCCCCCGCCAGACCGGCGCGGGCTCAGGAGACGCCGCGCCCATGGCCGAAGCGAAAAAGATCGCGATCAAGAAGCCGCCCATCCGCTTCCAGGAAACCCAGCGGGTCGTCGAGCGGATCGGCAAGCGCCTGGGCGGGCCGTTCATCGCCTATTGGAACAACCCGCGCGGCGCCGTCTGCCACAACGATGTCGTCGCGCTGTACCGCCTGCTCGAGCAGCTCGGCAAGAGCCGGCGCGTCTACCTATTCGTGAAGTCCTCGGGCGGGAACGGCCAGGCCTCCCTGCGCTTCGTCAGCCTGCTGCGCGAGTACTTCAAGGAAGTGCACGCGCTCGTTCCGCTGGAGGCCGAGTCGGCGGCGACGATGATCGCCCTGGGCGCCAATGCGATTCACATGGGCCCGATGTCCTACCTCACCGCCGTGGACACCTCGCTGACCCACGACCTCTCGCCCATCGACCGGGACAACGAGCGCGTCAGCGTGAGCCTGGACGAATTGAAGCGCGTGATCCGGCTCTGGCAGCAGGAGAAGGACCAGACCGCCTCGAACCCCTACAAATCGCTTTTCGAGTACGTGCACCCGCTGGTGATCGGGGCGGTGGACCGCGCCGACTCGCTCTCCATCAAGCTCTGCAAGGAGATCCTCTCCTACCACGTGAAGGACCGGCAGAAGATCGAGCGCATCGCGACGACGCTGAACTCGAAGTATCCCTCCCACGGCTACCCGATTCACTCGCGGGAGGCGCGCAGCCTGGGGCTGCGCATCGACGAACTGGACCACGGGCTGCTGGACCTGCTGCTGGAACTCAACGAGCTGTACAGCGAGATGGGGCAGAAATCGACGACCGACTTCGACGAGACGCACAGCCACACCAACGAAGTCCTGAACATCCTGGAAGCCCGCGGCGCCATGGTCTACTACCAGATGGAGAAGGACTGGTTCTACCGCACCGAGGAGCGGCGCTGGGTGACGATGAACGACAAGAGCGGCTGGCAGCGCATGGTCCGTTCGAAAGGCAAGGTCGTTCAGGAGCGCTTCCACATCCTATGACGCTCGGGCTACGATTCTTCCTTTTCGGCCCGCTCCACCTTCGAGACGATGCGGCCCCGGCGCAGCCGCGTGATCAGTTCGTCGCCTGCCCGGACATCTCCCGGCTCGCGCACCACCCGGCCGTCGCGCGCGCGCAGCGCCACCGCGTACCCGCGCTCCAGCACCCGCAGCGGCGAGAGCGAATCGAGGCGCGCGGCGCTGGCGGCAAGCCGCTCGCCGGGTTCGCGGACCAGCCGGCCGCGCAGCGCGCCCAGCCGCGCGTGCAGGTCGTCCAGGCGCTGGCGGTGCAACTGCACGCGCTCCCCGGGGTTCCGGAAGGCCCAGCTTCCCGCGAGCGCGGCGAGCCGTTCGCGCGCGCGCTCCACCCGCCCCAGCAGGGCCGCGGGGAGTTCCCCGGCCAGCCGCTCCAGATGCTCGGCGACGGCGGCGTACTCGGGCACGACCAGTTCGCCGGCCTGGCTGGGCGTCGCGGCGCGCACGTCGGCGACGAAATCCGCGATGGTGAAATCGATCTCGTGCCCCACGGCGCTGACGACGGGCACGCGCGAGGCCGCGATGGCCCGCGCCACGGGCTCCTCGTTGAACGCCCAGAGGTCCTCCAGGCTCCCGCCGCCGCGCCCGACGATCATCGCGTCCACGCCGGGCAGCGCGTTGACCGCGCGGATCCCCGCGGCGATCTGCCGCGCCGCCCCTTCGCCCTGCACCGCGACGGGAACCAGGACGATCTCGAGCTTCGGCCAGCGCCGCCCAAGCACCTTCAGCATGTCGCGAACCGCCGCGCCCGAGGGGCTGGTCACGAGGGCGATGCGCCGCGGATAGGCCGGCAACGGCTTCTTGCGCCCGGGGTCGAAGAGCCCCTCGGCCTCCAGGCGGGCCTTGAGCGCCTCGAAGGCCGCCGAAAGCGCGCCGACGCCAGAGGGCTCCATGCGCTCCACCACGAGCTGGTACTGCCCGCGCGCCTCGTAGACGCTTACGCGCCCGAAGGCCAGCACCTGCATGCCGTCGCGCGGCTCGAAGCGCAGGCTCGAGGCGTGGCCGCGCCAGAGCACGCAGGAGAGTTGCGCGGCCTCGTCCTTGAGCGTGAAGTAGCTGTGCCCGCTGCCATAGCGCCGGAAATTGGAGATCTCGCCTTCCACCCAGGCCGGCGGAAAGCCGGACTCCAGAGCCAGCTTGATCTGCAAGGTCAATTCGGAAACCGTGCGCGCCCTGGGGCGGCCGGATTCGGGGTCGGGTTCGGGGCGCGGTGCGCCGCGCGCGGGGTCGCGGAAGCCTCGGCGGGCCATGCGCCCAGCGTATCCCCGCGGCCAGGACCTGCAACGCGCGGTATCCCGCCCGCCCGAGCCACTTGCCTTTTATCCACGTTCTGGCTAAACCTATGCAACCTTAATAAGTTCATTAGACTCGCACACCGGAGGCCGAGACCATGGGGCGCAAACGCATCCATCCGCAGAAGAAGAAGAACGTGCTGGCCGGCATGGCCGATACCCCCGGCAGCCGCAGCCTCTCGAACCTCGCCAGCAACCCGCAGATGCTCTTCCAGGCGCTCGCCGAGAAGCTCGGCGGAGTCGCCGCGCTGGGCAAGTTCCTGGGCTGCTCCCGCGCCACCGCCTACAATCTGGTCGCCGGGCGCAAACGCTGGTCGGCCGAGTACCTCTCCAAGGCGCTCGGCGCCATGGGCGACAACCCCGTGGTCAACGTCGAGGCCACCGCGCACGGCGGCTACGACCTGGACGAGAAAACCTATCGCTACATCAAACCCCAGGCGCTGGTGCTGGACTGCGACGGCGCGTTCCAGGTGAAAGGCAACGCGATGTGGCCGCTCGTGGGCCACGATCAGTTCGTGCTGTACCGCAACGCGAAAGCCGAAGACCTGCAGCCCGGCGATGTCGTGCTCGTGCGCTCGCAGGGCGAAACCCTGGTCCGCGCGTGGCATCCGAACGAAGAGCGCAAGGGCGAGGTCTTCCTCGGCGCGCTCTACCGCGGCCCGCGCGAGTATCGCAAGGACCTCTTCCAGTCGCACAAGATCAAGGATCTCAGCGAAGTCCGGAAGGTCGTGGGCGTCTGGATGGGATAGGCGAAGGTATCGTCCGGCCGGCGCAAGCCGCCATTCGCGGAACTCGGCTAACCCGAAAGGAGAACGGCTCATGTTCTCGAATCACATGCTTCTTACCCTCGCGGCGCTGTCGGTGCTCACGGCGCCCTCCGTCTTTGCCCAGGGCGCGACCCGGGCTACGGGCGAGAGCGGCCATTGGCGCGTGACGCTTACCCCCGCCAAGAGCGAAACGAAAAAAGACAAGAAGAGCGAGTCTGCCGAGTCCTCCGATGCGGCGGCATATGAAGACAAATTGCACTTCGCCGGCGGCAAATTCAACTCGCGGGTGAACTCCAAGCGGGGCTTCCCCGCGGCGGATTATCAGGGCGGAGGCCGGGATGCCAAGGTCGCGGTGACGGTCGAGCAACGAAGCGCCGAGCACGGCACGGCGCAGTGGGCCTTGAACGTGGACGGCGATTCCATAGCCGGCACGCTCACCTGGATCGATGGGACCGCCAAGCTGGTCTATCAGGTGGAAGGCACGCGCATTCCTTGACGCCTCGGTCCGGCGTTCGGCGCTGAAGCCGCGCCCACCTGCCTCCCCGCGCGACAAGAACCTCCCGGGGCGTGCGCCCTACGTTGGCCGAATCCGCCGCGCGTGATACAACCGCTTGACGTTCACCGGTTCTGCTTGCGCGCGAGGACGCTCCCCATGTTCGCTTACCCGTCGGGCAAGGACTTGCCTTCGTCCCTGGTGCTGGACCTCGTGCACGCCGAAGCGCGGCGGCAGCGAAACGAACTGGTCCTGATCCCCTCCGAGAGCATCTGCTTTCCCGAAGTGGCCGAAGTCGTCGGCTCCGATTTCGGGAACATCTACGCCGAAGGGCAGCCGGACCTGCGGCTCAGCCGGGCCAGCGCACGCCTCGCCTTCGACGAGCCGGCCTTCCGCGCCTGGCACCGCAGGCTCAGCGACGGGCGCTTCTACCGCGGCTGCCTCGAATCCGACCGGGTCGAATTGGTCGCCAAGCGCAACATCGCCGAGGCCTTCTCGAAGCTCGACGGCTCGCCGCCGGCCGACGCGATCCACGTCAACGTCCAGGCGCTCTCCGGCGCGCCGGCCAACTTGGGCGTCTACGTGGGCCTGCTCGAACACGGCGACACGCTGCTGACGCTGGACCTCTGCCACGGCGGGCACTTGAGCCACGGCAGCCCCTTCAACGTCTCCGGCAAGCAGTACAAGGTCTTCCATTATGGGATCGATACGAAGGCCGAGGGCCTCGCGCGGCGCCTCGATTACGACCGCATCCGCAAGCAGGCGCTCGAGCGCCGCCCGCGCATGCTCGTCGCCGGCTCCAGCGCCTACCCCTGGGACTTCGACTGGAAGACGCTCCGTGCGATCGCCGACGAGGCCGGCGCGCTGCTCCTGGCCGACATCGCGCACTTGGCCGGAATGGTCGTCGCCGGGCGGCTGAACAATCCCCTGCCTTACGCCGACGTGGTCACCTTCACCACGCATAAGACGCTCTGCGGCCCGCGCGGCGCGGCCGTCGTCACGACCTGCCGGGAGAAGGCGAAGCGGATCGACAACGCGGTCTTCCCCGGCCTGCAGGGCGGCCCGCACGTCAACGCCATCGCCGGCATCGCGCGGCTCTTCGAGCTGATCCTTCAGGACCGCGAGGGCTTCGTCGCGCTCCAGTCGAGGATCGTCGAAAACTGCGGCGTGCTGGCCGAGGCGCTCCAGGCCGAAGGCTTTGCCTTGGAGTACGGCGGCACCAACACGCACCTGCTGCTGCTCGACTTGAAGCGCTTCAAGACCAAGGGCGGCGGAAGGCTGGACGGCGAGACCGCCTCGCGCCTGCTCGAGAACGTCGGCCTGATCTGCAACAAAAACACGCTGCCCGGCGACCGCACCGCCGCCGACAGCAGCGGTATCCGCTTCGGCACGCCCTGGCTGACGCAGCGCGGGGTGACGCGCGAGCAGTTGAAAGAAATCGCGCGGCGCACGCGCGAGGTTCTGGGCTCGGCCGTCGCATTCCACGTCTGGGCGCCGTCGGGCGAAGAGCGCTGCCGCGGCCGCGTGGCCTTCGACACGCTGCTGGAAGCGCGCCGCGCCTTCACGGCCATCGCGCGCACGCTCCCCTACCCCGCGCGGCTCCCCGGCGGCGACGAAGTCCATTCGACCTCGGTGGTCCCGGCCACCATCGGTTCGCGCGTGGGCATCCTCGTGCGCGGCGAGAAGGCTCGCCTGGGCCTCGATCAGGTTCTCACCTGCGACGTGCTGGGGCTCGCGCAGGGCCAGGCCGCGCAGGGCTTCATGCTGATGCCCGACGGCGAGGCGCTCGACGACGTGGTCGTCTGCAACCTGGGCGGCGAGCCCAACCCCGCCTGCGGCCCGAACGGAGAAGAACGCCTGGCCCTCTTCCCCCACTCCTCGAAGTCCGAGCGCGTCCTCGACTGGCTGCGCGCGGTCTCCGACGGTTACGTGGTCCTCGACGCGAGCGACCCGTACCTGAAGATCGACGGGCCGCTGGCGCTGGAATCCCTCCCGGTGCCGCTCCAGACCCGCGAACTTCGCGCGGCCGTGCGCGATCTGCCCAACTTGCCGGGCCTGGACGGCGCGCCCGCCGGGTCGCTCGCCGAACGCAAGCCCTTCTTCGTCGGGCAGAAGGCGCTCAAGGAGCGCCTTACGGCCCCGGCGCTGCCGGTCTTCGAGTTCAAGCCCGAGGACGGCCCGCTGAAGAAGACCCTGCTCCACGGCTGGCACAAGAACGCCGGCGCGAAGCTGGTGCCCTTCGCCGGCTGGGAGATGCCCGTCGAATATCCGGACGGGATCTTCGCCGAGCACGCCGCCGTCCGCGCCGCGGCGGGGCTCTTCGACGTCTCGCACATGAGCGCGCTGGAAGTCGCCGGGCCTTATGCGCTGGCGTTCCTGGAGTGCTGCCTTGCCAACGCCGCCTCGCGCCTGATCGACAACGAGGCGCAGTACAGCTACCTCCTGCGCGAAGACGGCGCGGCGCTCGACGACCTCTACGTCTACCGCATCGCGCACGACCGCTTCATGGTGGTGGTCAACGCCGGGAACTTCGAACGCGACTTCGCGTGGCTCAACGCGGTCAACGAAGGGCGCGTGCGGATCGACCCCGAGCAGCCCGGCAAGCGCGCCCCCGGCCCGGTGCAGCTCCGCGCCCTGCGGGACGCCGGCGCCGACGGGCTGCTGGACCTCGCCTTCCAGGGCCCGCTCTCGATGGAGCTGCTCGCCGAACTGGCCGGGAGCGACGCCGAGCGCGCCGCGCTGCGCGCCGGCAAGCTCAACGACATCTACCACATCTCCGTCGCCGGGATTCCCGTTCGCGCCGCGCGCACCGGGTACACCGGCGAGGAAGTCGGCTACGAACTCTTCGTCCATCCCGGCCGCGCCGCGGAACTGTGGGAGAAACTGCTCGCCCACGGCAAGGATCGTGGGGTGCGCGCCTGCGGCCTGGGCGCGCGCGACAGCCTGCGCACCGAGGCCGGCTTCCCGCTCTTCGGGCACGAACTCGAAGGCCCGGAACAATTGAGTCTCACCGAGGCCGATTACGGCTTCGTGAGCCGCTTCCACCGGCCGTTCTACATCGGGCGCGACGCCTACATCCGGCGCCTTAGTCCGCGCCGCAAGCGGATCCTGCGCCTGCGCGGCTCGGGGCGGCGCAGCGTCCGCGGCGGACACGCCATCCTCGACGCCAAGGGCCAGCTCGCCGGCGCGGTGACGTCCTTTTCGTTCAGCGACCCGGAGTTCAACTTCACCGTGCTGGCCGCCGTGAACAGCAAGTTTCGGCCCGAAGAGGGCCGCACCGTCCGCGCCGTCCGCGCGACCCCGGACCAGCTCGACGGCGAGCCCGACGCGAGCAAGGTCGTCGAACTGACCGTGCTCTCGCGCTTTCCCGGCGCCGAAGAGAAAGCCGGCTGGCGGGCGAAATACGAGAAGTTCCTGAAGAAGTAAGCGAAGACCCGCGAAGGCGGCAAGGAATTACGGCGCGGGCGCGCGCGGCAGCAGCGGCGCGGCGGGCTCCTGCGGCTTCCGGGCCTGCCCCTGCGCGTAGCCGAAGGTCGCGCCGGCGATCAGGGCCGAAACCGCCAGCGCCACCACCAGCGCCGCGTTCGAGATCCGCGCGCGAATCAAGAGCCACAGCCCGTACAGCCCGAAGAAGGCCATCGCGAAGACCGGCGGCAGGACTTCCAGCGCCAGCACGTCGCCGCGCGCGAGCCGGTCTGGCTCCGGACCCACCGCCCACGCGATGAGAACCGCCAACCCCAGCAGCAGCACGCCGCCGATCCTGCCGATCAGCTTCTGCCGCTGCTTCCGCGCAAAGAGCGCCGCGCGCTGGCTCTTGGTCAGGTGGACCGTTTGGGTCGAGGTGAGGATGGAGGAGCCTGTGGTCATAATGTGCATGAACAATATAACATGCTGCACCTTGTGGCGTCACGCGCGATTCGGTCGAATTCGCGTGCACCTGTGATCCAAGTATACCCCATAGACTTGTGGCGGGGGCCTCGCCCGACTAACGATTTCTGCCTTGCTGCTCTTGTAGGGCTTTGATGCCGGTCAGTTCCCGGTCCAGCGCATCCTGCAGCACCTTCTGCAACTCGGCATCGGGCTCGCGGTCGATCAACCACCGATACTTGTCTATGGGCGGAAAGCCCCTGTAGGTCTGCGCAGCGTCGAACTGATTCACAAGCGGTTCCACCCGCGCCCAGACGCCCTGATACCGGAGCTCATCCGACGCCGAATGGAGGTTCAATTTCGCCGAGTTGTATTCGGAAACCAGAAGCGCATACCGCATCGCCAGATCGCGGCCGGGGCTGACGCGCTTGTGGACGAACGGGCAGTAGACCCAGTTCACGATCACCTGCTGCCCCTTGCCTTGCTCAGGCCGCCCCACGCCGAGGTTCACTTCGTCGTATGGCAGCGGTTCGCGCAAGAAGCCCGCGGCGCGCGCGTCCTCGAGAAACCCGCGCAGGCGCGCCTCGGTCAGGTTCTCTCGGGTCAGTTTGACGAACTCCTCGGTCTGAGCCTCGGGCAAGAGAAAGTCGAGCACCACCGTATCGACCTCGTGAAGGTTGCGGACGTAGGCCTGCGTGCCGGTCGCGAAGAGCGCGGCGGAGAAGATCGCGGCCAGCAGCGCGGCCAGCGAGAAGCGGCGCTGGAGCAGGATGAACCCGCCGAGCAGCCCGCAGAAGGCCGCGCCGAGCGTCATGGGTACGCCTTTCCAGGTCTCGGGAGCGAAGGGCAGCGCGCCAAGCGGGCTGTGCATCAAGAGGCCGGTGAGCGTCGCGCAGACGGCGAGCAGCGCGAGGGCGGCGAGGCGCAGGGGCCAACGGCGGGGCGCTCTGGCGGTATCCCTTCCCGCGCGAGCAGGATCGCCGTTCGGGTTCTCTCCATGGAGCCCAGCGGTCGATGACGGCATTACCACTCGCTGAAGCCCTCTTTCAAGGTATCGCGAATCGCCTTAATCCGATTCGCCAAGGCCGGATCCGCTTCACGCTCCGACAGCCAATCGAAAGTCGGGCGCATGTCCTCGAGACTCCTCATGGGCGGCAACCGCCCCACCCCTGGAAAGCGAACAAAGAAGTCGCTCACCCACAACGCCTCCGTCAGCACCAGAAGCGCATGATCCATTTGCAGATGGGCTTCGATCCCGCCGCCCCTTAACCTCTCGATCCGAACGGGAGCGTCATTTCCCGGTCCGGCCGCGAAGCACGCGACTCCTTCCGCATACCGCATGGCAAACGCCCTGGATTCCGCGCGCCTGCGCGGATGCACGTACGGCAAATACGTGAACTCCACGTACACCTCCACGTCGTCGATCCCTTCGCTCCCGAATCGGATATCCACCTGCGTGAACTCGACGCCGTTCGGCGCGTAGCCGGCCTCGGCCAGATCGCGCGCGAAGTCGGTCAGGCGCTCGCTCGTAAGCTGCCGTGACAATTCCTTCAAGACCTCCTCGCGCCGTTCGACGGGGATCTTGACGACAAAGCTGTTGCGGTCGAGGTCAAAGATGCCGTAGGCGTAGTTGTGGCACCAGCTCGTCAGCGCCCCCGCCAGGACCATGCTCGCCAGCACCGCCGCCAGCGAGAAGCGGCGCAGCGCCAGCAGCAGCGCGCCGTAGCAGCCCAGGAAACCCGCCGCGAGCAGGTAGACGTCCCCCTTCCAGACCGTCGGCGCGAACGAAAGCGTTCCCATCGGGCTGCGCGCGAAGGCCCACGTCAGCCCCGCCGCGCCGCTGAGCATCAGGAGTCCCACGGCGGCCAGCACGCGCGAGCGCTTCGGCGGGGCAGCGGGTTCGGATGCGGCGGGATTCGGATCGGGCACGCGCGGGCTCCAAGGCGCGCCCATGCTACTCGATTCCATGGCGGGCGGCACGGCTTGGCGCGCCGGCCAGGCTCACTCCGTGCTGTTCGTCGCGATGGTGGTGCTCTTCAGGCGGATCTTGTGCGTCTTGCCTTCCCGGTCGATGCTGAATTCGCCGCCGAAGACGTCCTTGTACGGCCCGTCCTTCCAGGTCACGGTCTTGCTCGCCGCGTCGTACGCATAGTGCCCTGTGCCGGACTCCTTGCCGCCGGGCAGCAGGACGCGGTAGACGCCGTCCTTCTCCAGCACCAGCGTGCCCAGAGCCAGCGGCGGGGATCCAACCCTGCCGTAGGACAGGATGCGATATTCCCCCAGACGCGGGCTGGCCGCTTCGGCCTGCGCCTCCTCCTTCTTGGCCTCCTCGCCGCGCGCGGCGGAGCAGACCAGGGCCAATAGCAGCAAGGCGGGGAGTTGGGCGCGCGGCATGAGGGGGTCCTTTCGGGGCGAGACGTTACGCGCGGCATGCTAGACGGCCCGCTCCCGGCGTCAACAGGGGGGCTTCGCCTCCCGGGTTTCCCTCCGCGGCCTGCCGGGATTTGCGCGGAGCGCTCCAAAACATCCCAACCCCGGTGGCGGTGCGGGGTAGTCGGGATAGACTGCCCCTCTTTCTTGCGAGCCCGCAGCTTCCGGGAGGCCCTGCTTGGACGCGTATCGCTCCGGCCGCCGATTCGACGACGAGGATCGAGCGCGCTTACAGGGTCTCGACCACGGCCAAAGCATGTCCCCGACGCCGCGCGGCTGGCTCCTGGGCCTGGCCGCCTGCGCGGCGATGAGCCTCCTGATCCCCAAGATCGACTACACGATCCGCCACAGCGCCCTGACCCTGAACCTGCTCCCCGCCAGCTCGATGTTCCTGGTCTTCGTGTTCACGCTCGTCTGCAACGTCGCGCTGGCGCGCTGGCGCGACGTGGTGGGGCTCAGCCGCCAGGACCTGGGCCTGGTCTTCGCCATGACCATGCTGATCAACCCGCTCCCGGGCTACGGCTACATGGCCTACATGACCGTCGAACAGATGGGCAGCTACTACTACGCGACGCCGGAGAACAACTGGGCGGAGTACATCCACCCCTACCTGCCCTCGCGGCTGACGCCTCACGACCCGGTCGACCCGGCCTCCCACGATCCGCGCCCCATCGAGTGGTTCTTCAGCGGCCTGCCCGAAGGCTCCAGCCTGCCCTGGGACCACCTGATCGGGCCGTACGCCTGGTGGTGCCTGGCGCTGGTGATGGTGCTGGGCATGTTCTTCGCCGTTTCGGCGCTGTTGCACCGGCAGTGGTCCGACCGTGAGCGCCTGCCCTTCCCGCTGGCCCAGATCCCCGATGCGATGACCCAAGGCATGGGCGGGCGCGGGGGGACGCCGCAGTTCTTCAAGGAGCGCCTCACCTACATCGGCATCGCCGTGACGCTGCTGCTGCACAGTTGGAACGCGCTCGGCGATTACTTCCCCAAATGGGTGCCCATCGACCTCAAATACACGGACATCGACTGGAAGTACCTGACCGAAGGCGCGTGGAAACACGTCCGCCCGGTCTACATGAACATCTATCCTTCGGTCATCGGGATCATGTACCTGATCTCGCTGGAGGTCAGCTTCTCGCTCTGGTTCTTCTACATCATCGTGCTGAAGCTGGGGATCCTGGTCGCCGTGCTGGTCTTCGGGCTCGGGAGCAACGGCTGGTGGTTCAGCGGCGAGGAAGGCCCGCAGAGCGTCTTCGTGGGCCAGGGGCACGGCGCGGCGTTCATAATGGTCCTGGTGGGCTTCTTCATGGCCCGCGGCGTGCTGGGCGACTCGCTGAAGCAGGCCTTCGGAATGGGAGGCGAGCACGAGGAAGGCAGCGGCGTCCGCGCGCGCTTCCTGTGGCTGCTGCTGGCAAGCTGCTTCCTGGGTTCGGTCGCCTGGATGGTCTTCGTTGCCGACATCTCGTGGTACTGGTCGGTCCTGGCGGTGATCATTCTCGTGCTCAGCGCGACCGCGATCGCGCGGCTGGTCAGCGAAGGCGGCGTCTTCTTCCTGCAGATGATCTCCAACCCGGCGCAGCTCCTCAGCCAGTTCTTCACGCCCGTGGCGCTCGGCCCGCAGAACTTCGTGATGCTCTCGGTCTGGAGCCGCGTCTTCGTCTTCGACTGGTACCGCAGCTCGCCGATGACCAATATCCTCAGCGCGCTGCACCTGGGCTCCCTGACCAACATGCGCCGCGCGCCGCTCGTCGCCGGGCTGGCCGCCGCGATGCTGGTGACCTTCGGCGTCAGCTTCTACAGCTTCAACAGCACCGTGTACAAAGAGCCCGGCGGCGCGCGCCAGTTCGGCTGGGCCTTCGACAACTACCCGCGCGGCGAATTCGGCGGCATCGGCGCGAAGGTCTCGAAGATCAAAGCCTTCGAGAAGAAGCGGGCCGACTACGCCGAAAAGGGGCGGGAGATGCCCTCGGCCGAGATTCCCACCGTCGCGCGCGTCGATCATCACAAAATGGTCTGGATGGCCGTCGGCGCCGCCGTGATGGGCCTCTTCCTGCTCCTGCGCACGCGCCTCTTCTGGTGGCCCCACCCCATCGGCTACGTGATGTGGATGGGACCCTGGCCCATTCACCGCATGTGGTTCACCTATTTCCTGGGCTGGCTGATCAAGATGCTCATCACCAAGTTCGGCGGCCAGCGTGTGTACCTCAAGTGGCGCAACTTCTTCATCGGCCTCATTGTCGGCGAGGCCCTCGCCACGTTCATCTGGATCTTCATTGCTTTCCTGGCCGGCGACAAGGACGGGTACGGAATGCATTACAATTGATACGCGAAAGGACTTGATGCGGTGGGCCGGCGGCGTGCGCCGGCCATCGGTGCATCGGCCTTTCATTCAGCCCCCACCTTCGCCGCCTCCGCATCCGCCGCCGCCCGCCACGGCGAACCCCCGGGAATCCTTGCCAGGTCCGCCCGCGCGCGCTTGAGGCGTTCGGCGCGAGCGGGCCCCGGTTCCTCGGTTTCGGCGCGCATCCGCAGCGTCGCCGCGCGCTGCAATCGGAACTCGTCGCGCGCCGGCAGCATCTCGATGGCCGCGTCGAAACGAGCCAGGGCCGCGTCGAGTCGGCCGTCCTCCCGGTCCAGCAAGCCCAGCCAGGCCAGCGCCTCCGCGCGCGCGCCGATCTGCTCGCGGCCGGCGGCGGCGCCTGCCAGCGCGCGTTCGAAGCTCCCGCGGGCGAGGTCGCGCCGGCCGTGCTCCAGGTACTGCCGCCCCAGTTCCAGCGCGACCGCCTGCCGCTGGACCATCCGTTCGACGTCGCCGGCCTCGAAGTACGCTTCCCATTCGTCCAGCCAGCGCAGCCGGCACGCCTCGGCAAGGCGCCGGGCCTCCGGGTCCGGGCGGTCCTTCAAATCGAACCACGCCTGCCGAAAGGCCGTGCCCAACCCGTAACGCGCAAAGGCCGCGCGCGGCTCCTTCGTCGCCGCGTCGGCGAAGAGGACCTCGACGGAGCGCCACGCGAAGCCCCGGTAAAAGCTCAGCCCCGCCAGCAGCGCCACGCCGCAACCGGAGAGCGCGGCCAGCACGCGCCGGCGCCGCTCCTCCGGCACGCCCGCGCGGTCCCACAGGCCCGCGACGGCTTCGGCGAAAGCCAGAAAGAATCCCGGCAGCGCGATGTACACGTAACGGTCGGCCATCGGGTACGGGATCGCGACCAGATTCAGGTGCGGCCCCAGCGCCCCGGCGAACCAGAGCCAGCCCAGCAGCGCGCGCCGCCGGGACCGCGCCGCCCAGAGCGTGAAGCCGGCGACCGCCGCCAGCATGGCCAGCGAGAGCCACAGCCGCGCGTCGCCAAGGCTCACGAGCGGCTCGATCTCGTACACCGCGCTCAGCCGCGTCGGCAGGATCATGTTGCGCAGATAGCGGACCAGAATCCATGCGTCGGTCAGGATCGCCGTGAACATCGAGCCCCCGGGCGGCTCGACGATGAAATCGCCGTGCCCGTACAGGCCGAGTCCCGCGAAGACCGCGCTCAGCGCCGCGATCGGCAGCAGCCGCAGCGTCTTCAGCTTCCAGCCTCCGCTCGGCGCGAGGCCCAGCGCCTCCAACGCAATCAACACCGGCAGCACGCCCAGCGCCGAGGGCTTGCTCCAGAGCGCAAGCGCATAGCAACCGCAGGCCAGCGCGACGCGCCAGCGGCCGCTTTCCTCGCGCAGCCACGCGAAGAGCGTCAGAAAGCCGAAAAGTCCCGCCAGCGCATTCTTCCGTTCGCTGACCCAGCAGACGGTCTCGCAGGCCAAGGGGTGCGCGGCGAAGACCAGCGCCAGCAGGAAGGCGGCGCCCCGCGCAAGCCCCAGGCGCATCAGAACCCGCCAGAGAATCCATGCGGCCAGGACGTGGTAGAGCACGTTCATGGCGCGCACGCCCGGCGCCCAACTGCCCAGCCAGGCGGGCATCCAGCCCTCGAAGAGCGCCCGGTCCAGGCGATAACTCAGGATCGTCAGCGGGAAGTACGTCTCGCTCGGGTGCGGCAGCAGCACGTCGCGCCAGCTCGCGCCGCTTGCCATGCCGCGGTGCTCGAGCGCGTGCACGGCGTCGTCGTAGGCCAGGAACGGCGCGGAAAAGCCGCCCCAGACCGCAAGCACCCCGGCGAGCAGCAGCAGCGCCGCGCCGCCGGCCTCGCGCAGGGCCGGCCGGCCTTCCAAGGGCGAAATCATGCCCGCGTATCTTACCCGCCTGGCGCAAACGTCGAGCCCGTGAACGCCCGCGCGTTGCCGCCCCGCCCCGTCGCGAGTACGGTTTTTGCGGAGGGTTGCTCATGCGCTACCATGACCTAGCCGGCCTCGCGCCTGCGCCTTCGCGCGTCTGCCTTGGCACGAGCTCCTTCGGCTCGGATACCCCCGAGGCCGAAGCCTTCGCGATCCTGGACGCCTTCGCGGCGGCCGGCGGGAACTTCCTCGACACCGCGCACATCTACGCCGCGTGGCGGCCGGGCGGGGCCGGACAGAGCGAGCGGACCATCGGCAAGTGGCTGAAGCGCGCCGGCCTGCGCGGGAAGATGGTCGTCGGCACCAAGGGCGCGCACTTCGACATGCAGACCAAAGCCAGCGGCGTGCGAAGGGAGACCATCGCGCAGCACCTCGCCGAGAGCCTCGAGCGCCTGCAACTCTCGAACGTGGACCTGTACTGGCTGCACCGCGACGACCCCGAGGTCCCGGTGGGCGAGATCCTGGGCTGGCTGAACGAGCACCTCAAGGCCGGCACGATCCGCGCCCTGGGTTGCAGCAACTGGACCGTCGCGCGTATGGAAGAAGCCGCGCGGCACGCGAAGCGGCACGGGCTCGCCGGCTTCTGCGCCAGCCAGATCGGCTGGAGCCTGGCGCGCGCCGCGACGTCCCGGGCCGGCTCGGACATGCTCTACGCCGACGACGAGACCCGCGCCTACCATGTGCGCTCGGGCATGCCGCAGGTCGGCTACTCGACGCAGGCCAACGGGTTCTTCAGCGGCAAGTACGATCCCGGCGCGCCGCCGGAAGGCCAGCGCAAGGGCGTGCTTCAGAAATACGGCTTGCCCGAGAACTTCCGCCGCCTGGAGGCCGCCCGGCGGATTGCACGCCTCCGAGGCGTCACGTCCAACCAGGTCGCGCTGGCCAGCCTCTTCGCGCAACCCTTTCCCTTCTTCGCCATCGTCGGCCCGAAGAGCGTCGAGCAGGCGCGGGACTCCTGCGCGGCCGGCGACCTGGCCCTGACGGCGGAGGAAACGGCGGCGTTGGCGTAGGGGCCGCCCCCGCGTTTGAATTACCACCCGCCCTCCACTAGAGTGTCCGCTTCGATGCCACCAGTACGGGTGCGCCCGGGGAGCAGGTCATGCCGACGTCGCAGGCGACGCAGAAAAAGCTGAACCGATACTCGTCCGTCATCACCCAGCGCAAATCGCAGGGCGCCAGCCAGGCCATGCTCTACGGCGCGGGTCTGACCGAGGCCGACATGGACAAGGCCCAGGTCGGCATCTGCGCGAACTGGTACGAAGGCAACACCTGCAACATGCACCTGAACGACCTCGCCGCGCGGGTGAAGGAAGGCGTCGTCGCGGCCGGTCTGGTGGGCCTGCGCTTCAATACCATCGGCGTCAGCGACGGCATCAGCATGGGCACCGACGGGATGAGTTTCTCGCTGCCCTCGCGCGACCTGATCGCGGACAGCGTCGAGACGGTCATGGGCGCGCAGTGGTACGACGCGCTGGTCGCGCTCCCCGGCTGCGACAAGAACATGCCCGGCTGCCTGATCGCGATGGCGCGCCTGAACCGCCCCGCGCTGATGGTCTACGGCGGCACGATCCGCGCCGGCTGCCTCGACGACAAGAAGCTCGACATCGTCTCGGCCTTCCAGAGCTACGGGGAGTTCCTCGCGGGCAAGATCGACGACGCGACTCGCCGCGGCATCGTGCGCGGCGCCTGCCCCGGCGCCGGCGCCTGCGGCGGGATGTACACCGCCAACACCATGGCCAGCGCCATCGAGGCGCTGGGCATGAGCCTGCCCTACAGCTCCTCGGCCCCCGCCGACAGCGCGGAGAAGGCCGCCGAATGCCGGCGCGCCGGCGCGGCGATCCTGGGACTGCTCGAAGCGGACCTCAAGCCGCGAGACATCATGACCCGCGAGGCCTTCGAGAACGCCATGGCCGTCGTGATGGTCCTCGGCGGCAGCACCAACGCCGTCCTGCACCTGATCGCCATGGCCGATGCGGCAGGCGTGAAACTGGAGCTGAACGATTTTCAGCGCGCCGCCGACCGCGTCCCGTTCCTCGCCGACTTGAAGCCCAGCGGGAAGTACGTGATGGAGGACCTGCACAAGGTCGGCGGCACCCCGGCGGTGCTGAAGCTGCTGCTTGAAAGGGGCCTCCTGCGCGGCGACTGCATGACCGTCACGGGCAAGACGCTGGCGCAGAACCTCGAGGCGCTGCCGGGGCTCAAGGCCGGGCAGGACGTGCTCCAACCCTTCGGCAAGCCCATCAAGCCCACCGGGCACATCACGATCCTCTACGGCAACCTCGCGCCCGAAGGCGCCGTGGCCAAGATCACCGGCAAGGAAGGCACGCGCTTCAGCGGCCCCGCGCGCTGCTTCGACGGCGAAGAGGCGATGCTTGCCGCGCTCGAACAGCACAGGATTCATAAGGGCGACGTGGTTGTCATCCGCTTCGAAGGACCCAAGGGCGGGCCGGGGATGCCGGAGATGCTCACCCCCACCAGCGCGCTGATGGGCGCGGGGCTCGGCAACGACGTCGCGCTCCTTACCGACGGGCGCTTCAGCGGCGGCAGCCACGGCTTCATCATCGGGCACATCTGCCCCGAGGCGCAGGAAGGCGGCCCGCTCGCGCTGGTCCGCGACGGCGAGACGATCGCCATCGACGCCAAGACCCGCTCGATCACGCTGGACGTGCCGGAGGCTGAACTCGCCCGCCGCCGCGCGGCCTGGAAGCCGCCGGCGCCGAAGGCCGAGCGCGGCGTGCTCGCCCGCTACATTCGCAGCGTCCGTCCCGCCAGCCAGGGGTGCGTCACCGACGCCTGACCATGCGCCAGCGCTCTTCACGTATCGCGAGCCCGACGCGCGCCGCCGCCGGCGCGGCGCTGGCCTTGCTCCTTTCCGCCTGTGGGCGCACCCAGGTCCAGCACCCCGTCGAGCGGATCGAGCCCGTCTTGCAGGTGCTGGAGGTTCCCTACACCGTCGCGCCCGAGAAGCCGGCCGCCGAAGACCCGCCGTGGTATCGCGAGCTGTACGTCGAACTGGAATCCGCGCCGAAGGACAAGGCCTCGCTGCAGATGTCCCTCGAGACCCTGCGCGGCCCGGCCTACAAGACCGCCTTTGGACTGCTCGAAGAAATCCGCGACGCGCTGCGCCTCGAGATGCCCGAAAACTGCAAGGCCGTCCTGCTCAAACTCGAATTCGGCGGGCTGAAGGCCGAGCGCAACGGGGCGCTCCCGCTCATCGTGGAATTGGGCCTGCGCGACCTCTACGTGCGGCGCGACGAGGTCGTCATCCGCCGCATGTACCTGGAGCCGGCCCTGACGCGCCTGGCGCTCCAGGCGGGGCTGCGCCACGCCCAAAATAAGACCGCCAACCCGGTCGTCGATTACGAGCGCCGCAACGTCAGCGTGCTGGAAGCGATCGACGAGATCCTCAAGGAGCACGGCTTCAAGCGCAGGCTCAGCGGCGTCGGCGCGCGCGTCTCCCTCGACGCGAAGACCTTCCCCACCCGCGAGGCCTTCGTCCGCGCCGCGGTCAAGAACGTCCTGGAAGGCATTCGCCAGCTCGAAATCGACGTGCCCGCGCTCATCGTCTACCAAGGCCAGGAAAAGAAGGGCGCCCTGCCGCCGGAAGCGGATACCTCCGGCGACAAGCGACCCGATGACGATGAAGAAGAGGAGCCGGTGGCCCCGGCGCCGGCCGGGAAGGACGCGAAGGCCGAAGCGCCCGCGAAGCCCTGAGACGCGAAAGAGGAACGCCATGCCCGCCAACCTGATCGCCTGCCGCACCGGCTGTTACGGCAAGTTCAAGGACGACGCCTTCGCGCACATGCGCGAGATCGGCATCCTGCACGCCGAGGTGAACCTGCTCCCTGACGGCGAGTGGGACGCCTACGAAAGGAAGCTCGCCGCCCACGGCATCTCCGTCAGCAGCACCAGCGGCGGCGTGGACCTCTCCAAACCCGAGGCGCCCGCGACGCTGGAGAACCTTGCGCGCATGGCCGAGCGCTTCGGCGCGAAGGTGATCTTCCTCAGCGTCAAGACCGGCGGCGCGCCCAAGCCGCGGGCCTACGAAACCCTGCGCAAGCTGGGAGACCTCGCCGCGCGCCACGGCGCCGTCATCGCCCTCGAAACCCATCCCGACCTCGTCACCAACGGCGACCTCGCCGCCGAGACCGCCTCGAACGTGAACCACCCGCACGTCAAGCTGAACTACGACAGCGCGAACCTCTACTACTACAACGAGAACGTGGACGGGATCGCGGAGTTGAAGAAGTTCCTGCCCTGGCTCGGCGCCGTGCATCTGAAGGAAACGAACGGCAAACCCAAGACTTGGTATTTCCCCGGCCTCCACGAGGGCGAAGGCATCGTCGATTTCCCCGGGATCTTCAAGCTCTGCCGCGAACGCGGCTTCCACGGCCCGTACACGATGGAGATCGAGGGGATCGAAGGCGAGAACCTGACCCGCGAACAGGTCTTTGCCCGCATGAAGCATTCCGTGGATTACCTGAAGTCGATCGGGGAAATGTAGGCGCCGGGAAGCCCGGCGCCGGTCCCGGCTACGAGGATCCGAACAGGCTGCGCTGGCCGGTGAGCGCGGCTTCGGCGTCGAAGGCATACACCTGGGCGAGCGTCTCCACCAGCGGCGCGATCTGTTTCTTGATGTAGTGCTCGTAATCCAGCGGCGCGCCGGCGCGGCCCGCGGGCTGGGGTCCGTCGCGGGTCATCACGTAGCGGATCACGCCGCGGGGCCGGTCCAGCAGCCGCGCGGCGCGGACGTGAGGCGGCGAAGCGCGCGTGTAGCCTTCGAGCCCCTTGCGCAAGGCCTTGCGGTAGACCAGTTTTTCGTCCCAGCGCCCCGCGCGCACCTCGGCCACGCGGCCGGCCACGCGGGCCTCGATCTCCGCGCCCGGCCGGTCGGCGAAGAGCAGGGCCAGCAGCTCCCGCTGCAGCTCGTGGGCCATGTCGGTCCAGTCGCGCCGCACGGCCTCCATCCCGACGATCTCCACCTCCGCGCCGTGCTCGTCGAGCCGCAGGCCGGCGTAGCCTTTGGCGCGCCCGCGCTCGCCCAGCGTGCGCCCCGGCGGAAGCAAGAAACGGTGATAGTACTTCTCGAATTCAAGCTCCAGACAGCTCGACAAATGCCAGCGCTCCCTGACGTGCTCGCCCAGCCGCGCGTTGACCCAGGCGCAGAGTTCGCGGCCGGCGGCGAGCGCCTCGCCCGCTCCGGCCTCCGGGGCCAGGCCGGCCTCGGCGAAGATCGAATCGGTGTCGCCGTAGAGCACCCGCCCGCCGCGCGCTTCGATCAATTGGCGCGTGAACTTGAGCATGTAATGCCCGAAGCTCGTGATCGCCCCGGCCAGCGGCGGCGACGAGAAGCGGCAGCCCCCGGAGCCCAGCACGCCGTAGAAGGAGTTCATCACGATCTTGTAGGCGAAGGAGGCCGTCTCGTCGCCGCGCGCCTTGGCCTCCTCCCGGCTGCGAAAAAATGCCTCCAGCAGGCCCGGCAGGATGCCGGGCTCGCGCGCGAACGCCGCGCCGTTGGGCGCCTCGACGATCCCGGCCTTCGGCAGCCCGCGCGCACGGGCGTGCGCAAGCGGGTCGATGTTGAAGGTCCGCATCAGCGACGGATACAGGCTCTTGAAGTCGAAGACGAAGACCCCGCGGTGCAGGCCGACGACGGGCGGCATGACCAGCCCGCCGGGCGCGCCGGCCTGGCCCGGCTGGTCCACGCCAAGCGTTGGCGCGACGATCCCGCGCCGGTGCAACTCGCGGATGTAAAGGAAGTCGAAGGCCGCGACGCTGCCCCACGCGCGGTCCAGCGGCTGCCCGGTAAGCACCGAACGCCGCGCGGTCAGGTCCAGCAGTTTCTCCCGCAGCAGGATGTCGCGGACCAGGCGCGCGTCTTCCAGCGCGTAGGCGCAGAACGCGGCGCGGTTCTCGCGCCAGGCGCGTTCGATCTGCTCCGGCAGGCCCGCGTCTTCCTCCGCCTCCAGCGTCTTCCCCCGCCCCAGCCGCGCGAGCGCGACCGTGCCGAGGCGGTAGTCCTCGAAGCGCGCCGGCAGCGCGCGGACCAGATGCAGCGCGTCGAGCGCCTGGCGGCCGTGCAGCACCGCCTGCGAGCCGCCCCACCCGCGCCCGGGCCGCACGTAGGAGGCCTCTGCCGTCCGCCCCAGCCTGAAGGGCAGCCCGCAGGCCTTGAAACGCCGCTGCAATACGGCCAGGTCGAAGTCGATGACGTTCCAGCCCGTCAGCACGTCCGGATCGAGCGCGCGCACGCGCCCGGCGAAGGCCTCCAGCAGCTCGCGTTCGCGCGGATAGAGCAAGGCCCCGGGCGGATCCCGGGCGAGCGGCGCCCCGCGCAGGTGGACCTCTTCGATGGCCGCCGCGTATCCGCTCACGCTCGCCAGCGAAAACGCAAGCACTTCCGAGGCGTCCGGCGTCGTCTCCAGGTCGAACGCCAGCGCGCGCAAGACGGGTTCGACTTCAGCCGGTTCCAAGAGAGGATTCTCGTAGACGCGCGCGAGCCCGCGCCCTTTTCGCCACGGCCCCTCGATGGAGACGCCGCCGCGCAGATCCCGCTCCAGCAGGTAAGCGCGCGCCGGCGGCACGTCGGCCTCGTACGTCCGCGCCTTCAGCGCGCCAAGCCGGTCGGCGAACTTGCGCAGGTCGGGCGCGCGTGGGGCGGCGGCGCGCAGCACCGGCGCGCCATCCATGGTCGTCCAGGCGCTCGCTTCCAGCCGTGCGCCGAAGCCGGCGGCCTCGACGTCCACCGTCTCGCGATCCGCCTCGCGAATATGGAAACAAGGCTCGTAACGGTCGTCCAGAAAGGCGAAGGTCTCCCCGTTTCGCAGCCGGCCGATGCCGCACATGAGAGTGCGGCCTTCGCGCAGGCGGGGGTAGACATGCAGCAGGAAGCCAGGTTCACCGGGCATGGATCAGCGCCAAGCGCGGCGGCTCCCGCCGCCCCGCGCGCCGATTCTAAGCGGTCTTCCTTAAGTTTCTTCCGGCTTTGGATCGCGCTTCGCGCGGATTTATTCAGTCACCCACCCCTGCCCCTCCTCGGAGAGGAGGGGAAACTGCGCAGGGCCATGGCAAAAAGCTTAGCTTAGAGTGCGTCCTAAAACGTCTCGCGGCCGTCTTCGGGCGGCGGACTTCGCGCTGCGTCGTTGGCCTGCTCGCCGTAGGCGCTGTCCCGATACGGCTCGTTCGGCCGCCTCGCCTCGCTTGCCCGGCGCTCCGAAGCCGCCTCGCGATCCGGTTTCAGGACGCACTCTTATGTGAGACCGCTTAGTCTTGTGCAAGAAAACCGTTGCGCGTTTTGGCGCGCTCAATTCCCGCCCGAACCGGCTTGCAGCGCGCCGGTTCGATCTTCCCCATCGATGGCAGGCGGAAGGTTGAGCCAGTCGCTGGCGGCCGCGCGGTCACGAAAGACCATCAGTTGAATCTCCGAGCCCGCGGTAAAGACCTGGAGCATCCGCAACAGCCCGAAGCTCAGGTTGTCCTGCGTGAAAAAAAGCCCACCGCGCGCCGGCCAGCCGGCTCTTCCGTCCGAGCAGGATGTCGGCCACCAGCAGCAATTCCGGCGTGGCGGCGCGGAACGTGCCCTCCAGATAGTCCGACAGCACGGGCATATCCGCATGGTACTGCGGATCGTGAAGCCTCCGATTCAACGTCTCTTTCATGTCCGCCGCCGTCACCACGCCCGTAGCGCGCTCGTGCACGACCCGCCGCCGCGGATCGATCCTGTATGACAAGGGCATCTCGTGTTCCTCATCCCCGTTGCAATCTCTTCTTCGAAGTTACAAGACGAAATTCCCGACTGCAAATATTGTGAAGTGCAATATATACCTTTTGCGTATATAATCCGGAATGCTTTCCGTCATAATGCGCCGATGAAGTGCTGTTTTTTAATCGCCTCGGCTGAGAAATTCTCGGTGATGCGCATTCCGGCCGCCGGCAGGCGGGGAGAGCGCGGCACGGCCAAACTTAACCGCGCGCCGCATACGCAACTTAGCGTATTCGCGCTGCGAGGCTCAGGCGTTTCAAATGGAAGAGCGCCGCACATGCGGCGCTCTTGTGATGCCCGGTGCGGCGCACCCGCTCATTTCATTCCCGGTACATCGGCAGGTATCGATAGTAGACTTCGAGGGACAACACGCCCAGGGCGGTGCAGACCACGCGCCCGCCGCGGACGCCTTCGGTGGCCAGCGGGTCCCAGCTCCCGTCCTCGGGACCGCCGACGCGCTGGTGGGGCAAGAGCGCCGCCTTCATGGCCTCGTTCCACTTTTTCCATTCTTCGCCGCCCACCTGAAACATCGCCAGCGTGCCGTAATACCAGTAGTACATGGCGTGTCCGCCGCCGATGCCGTGCTTGCCGCCGCTGTTGGGCTTCCACTCAGGCAGATCCTTCATCAATACCTCGACGCCGCCCTGGAGCGAATCGGGCTGCCGGCCGAGGAACAGGCTGGCCAGCATGCCCACGCTGTTGATGCTCGCCCCGGTGTGCCCTTCGGTCTGGTACTTAAAGCGGCCGCCGGCGTACGGATCGTTCTTGACCTTCTCGAAATCGATCTCGACGGAGTTGAGATACTTCTGGGCGCCCTCGAAGCTGGCCGGGTCGATCTGCAGGCCGGCGATCTTGGCGCTCTTGAGCTGCATGATGAACCAGCCCGTCACCGAGGTGTCCCCGACCTGCTTGGCGTTGTAGCGCCAGCCCAGCCGCTCGGAGCCCGCCCCGTTCTGGTGCACTTCGCAGGAGTAGTTCAGCGCCAGTTGCGCGGCTTCCTTCACCTTCGGGTTGCGCGCCATGGCCGCTGCCTCGGCCAGCGCCAGGCCCGCGATGCCGTGGCAGTAGCCGCCGCCGCGGAAGGGGCTCTTGACCATCCCCTGTTCCTTGCCGTCCTTCACCTGCTGCGAGATCAGCCATTCCTGGGCTTTGCGCACGGTCTCCTTGTATTTCCCGACCTTCTCCGTATGCCCTGCGCCAAGGAACGCCAGCAGCGCCAAGCCCGTCGCGCCGACGTTCGGCGGCGGCGTGTCCTTGCCCTCGTGCTTGACCGTGTCCCAGCTTCCGTCGGGCTCCTGGTTCCGCGCGAGCCAGTCCAGGGCCTTGTCCACGGCCGACTCCGTCGCCTGCCCCCCGCCGCCCTTCAGCGCCCGTCGCAGCCGGCCGCCCGCGCCGTTGGGCCGGCCGAAGGCCCCGCCGCCGCCGCCGCCCAACCCGATCGAAGCGACCGTGCCCGTGCCGCCCAGGAAGACGTCGCTCATGCCGTCCTCGCCCCGCGTGTCCGCCGCGTCGGACTCGTTGGCCGTCTCGACGTGATCGGCGATCTCGACCTCCTCGTGCGTCACGATGGGCGTCTCGACGCTCACTTCGCTGGCCTCGACCGGCACGGGCTTGCGGAAGATGTCGCGCTTGACCTGCTCCGGCGGCTCCGGTTCTTCGCGCTTCTCCTGGAGGTCGGTGACGATCACCGTCTGGTCCTCGTTGGCGCGCATCAGCGCCATGCCGATCAGTGTGAGCAGCAGCAGCAGGAGCGCGTGGAAGGCGCCGCTGATCACCCACCACGGCGCGGCGCCCAGGTTGGCCTGGAGGTTATCGAGGAAGCCCGGAACTGGCGCGCCGGGAACGTCCAACTCCTCGAAGCCGCTCGTCTCCAGGTTCACCCCGTCCTGGTCGGCCGTCTCGGCGGTCCGCGGATTGGCTCCGGCGGGCACCGTGAACGGCACGGCGCCGCGCTTGCCGGTCGAGGGCGTCTCGCGCAGCGCGAGTTCGGCGCGCCGGTCGAAGTCCTGCGTCAGCCGGCGCTGGCCCAGCGTGCGGTCCATGAGCTGGTAGAGCCGCCTGAAGTTCGCGAGTTCCGCCGCGCACCCGGCGCACGCGGCGAGGTGCGCTTCGAGCGCGCGGGCCTCGTTCATGCTCAGGGAGCCTTCGGCGTAGCCGCGGAAGGACTCGCGCGCGCCCAGGCACTCGGGCGGCGGCGCGGGCTTGCGGCTCGCGGCGCGGCCGACGGGGCGGGCGGGCTGGGACGGGGTGAAGGTGGGCATGGGTTAGGACTCCTCGCTCCAGATGCGGCGGAGTCGCTGCAAGAGCAGGTCGTCGGCGCGCGCCATGCGGCTCTTGACCGTGCCCACCGGAATGCCCAGGCGCAAGGCGATCTGCTCCTGATTCATCTGCTCCCAGTAGCGCAGCACGACGACCTCCCGGTAGTGCTCGGGCAGGCCGTCCACGGCCTCGGCCACGTGCCCCACCGCCTCGCGGCGGCGGGCCATGGCGAGCTTAGTGCCCGTCGGGGTGGTCGGTTCGGCCGCCGTGGTCGGAAGCTTCTCGGCGGCGCGAACGCGGCTGCGCTTGCAGGCCCGCAGGTGGTTGTAGGCGACGCGGCGGTTGATCTGCCGCAGCCAGACTCCCAGTTTCAGCGGGTCGTGGAGCGTGTGGAGCAGACGGAACGCCTTGGCCAGCGCGTTCTGCGCGACGTCCTCGGCATCGTCCTGATGGCCGAGGATCGCAAAGGCCTGGTTGACCAGGTCCGCGCGGAAGCGCTCCACCAGTTGCCAGAAATGATCGACCGGCACGCCCCCAGGGTCGTGCCGCATCGCGACCAGCGCGTCGATCATCTGGGCGGTGGTGGGCATACGGCGGCTGACTCCGTCCTGTTCTGCTCCACCTGACACCGGCCGATCCGTAGGGTTCCAAAAACCTCGGAAGCCTCTATATATTAAGCGTCGATTCGGGGGCGAGAGTTCCCTTAATTTTGGCTCAAAATGCCCTCGCGAAGGACAATCACCGATTCGATAACCCTAATCCATGGGAAAAGTTATGACTCCGAGTCCGGAATGAGCCCACTCGCGCGGCTTAAAAGCCTGTAAACTCTCGGCGCCAGACATTTCAACTAAGGGCCAGGATCGCGCCACGCGCCTTTCCGCATGTCCGCCCAAACCCGCCGCAACCTGATCGCGCTCCTCGCCGCGCTCCCGCTGCTGGCCTACCTTGTCTATCCCGTCCTCGCGCTCCTGATTCAGGGCCTCACAGGGCCGATCCTGTCGCACCGGGCGGAGGCGCTGGGCTGGGACCCCGCGCGCCAGCCGTTCGCGGCCGGGGTCCTGGCCGCGTGGCGCGATCCGCAGGTCGAACGCGCGACCTGGGGCACGCTGGCGCTGGCCTTCTGGACCGTCGTGCTGGGAGGGCTTTGGGGTACTGGCCTGGCGCTGCTCTGGCACCGCCGCGACTTCTTCGGCCGCGGAGGCTTCGCGCTCTGCGGCTACGCGCCGCTGCTGATGCCGCCGCTCGTGGGGACGCTGGCCTTCTTCCGCCTGCTGGGGCGCAGCGGTTCGCTCTGGCAGTGGCTCCCGCTGGCCGGCGGCAAGCCCTGGCTGACGCCCTTCGGCGCGGTCCTGGTCTTGCACGTCTATTCCTTCGGGCTCTACAGCTACGCCTTCGCGGCGGCCGCGCTGAAGAACCTGGACGCCAGCCAGGAGGAGGCCGCGGTGAGCCTCGGCGGGACGCGCTGGCGGGCGTTCCTGCACGGGGTCTGGCCGGCGCTGCGCGGGCCGGTCTTCGCGGCGGGGCTGCTGACCTTCATGGGCGCGGGGGCGTCCTTCAGCGGGCCGTACATCCTGGACACCGACGGGCACTACCTCACCGTGGAGATCCTAAACCTCCAGCAGGCCGGGGACCGCGGGCGCACGGCGGCGGTGACGGCGTGGCTCGCATGCCTTTCGCTGGCCGCGCTGCCGGCGTTCCTGGCCCTGCGGCAGGACGCGTTCCCGGGCGCGGGGACGAAAGGCGCGGCGCGGCACGAGTTGCCGCCCGCGCGGAAGGGCGAGGCCCTCGTCCGCTTCGCGCTCTCCGTCCTCGCCGCGCTGATCCTGCTCGCCCCGCCCGCGATCGTGCTGCTCAGCGCCGTCTCCGACCGCGCCGGCTGGTACGACGGGGCGCTCGAGATCCACTTCTCGGCGCGGGCCTTCGCGGAACTCGATGCGCGCGACGGAGCCGCCTTGCAGCGCAGCTTGCTTTACGCGGCCGGCGCCGCGCTGCTGACAGTCGGGTTGGCGGTGCTGGCGGGGCTGGCTCTGCGGCGGGCGCGAGCTTGGGCGGCGTGGCCGGCGGAGACCGCCGTCATGCTGGCCGTGGCGCTGCCTGGCAGCGCGGTCGCCGTCGCGCTCCTCTGCGCCTTCAACGGGCCGTCGTGGCTGGCCGGCGGCGCGGCGCTGGGGCAGTCCTCGGCGATCCTGATCCTCGCGTACGTCGTGCGCGGGCTCCCGCTGGCGGTGCGCCCGGTCCGCGCGGCGCTGGATGGGGTCGGCGCCGAACAGGAGCAGGCCGCGCGGAGCCTCGGCGCGACGCCCGCGCGGGCGGTGCGGCGCGTGCTCCTGCCCCTGCTCCGCCCGACCCTCCTCGCGGCGGGGCTGCTCTGCTTCGTCCTGGCCGCCGGGGAATACGTCGCCTCGGAGCTGCTCTGGGGCATCGACACGCAGCCGGTCAGCGTCCGCATCCGCGAGGTCTACCGCAGCAACTTCCCCCGCGCCGCCGCGCTCTCGCTCTGCCTCATGCTCTTATGCGCGCTGGCGGCCGCCGCGAGCGCGTGGCTCCAGGAGCGCGGCGCCTTGCGCCGGGCGCGCGAGCGAACCACCTGAGCGCTCTGGCTTAAGATTCATGCGGATCGGGGCGCGCTTAGCGCCGCTTCCGCGCGTCGGGGTTGTAGACGGTGAACTGGAAGACGTGGTACTGCCCGCTGAAGATGTCACGGGGGTTCTGCAAATCCCAGCCGATGACGCATTCGAGCTGCTTCAGGTAGAAGCGCAGCCCGCGCGGATCGTAGTAGACGCCGTGGCTCGGCACGGGCTCCCCGAACTGCCGCCCCGCCTCCGCCGCGCCGGGCGCGCCGTCGCCGTCGAGGTCGGCGCCGGTCTCGGCTTCCTCGATCCAGCCGTAGCCGTCCCAGTCCACGAACTGGTCGTTCTCGCGCTGGGGCGGGACGACGGTGCGGAGGCGGAACTGGTAGCCGGCGCGGATGGGGGCGTCGTCCCACGCCTGGCTCTCGGGGGCCAGCGCGTCGTAGGCGGCCTTGACGATCTTCCAGTCCTGCGCGTTGAAAGCGTCGCGCTCGGGCGTGCCGGGCGCCCCAGGCAGCGGCGCGCCGGGATCGTCGGGCGCGGCGGGGTCGCGGGGCAGCCAGGCCGAGCCGTCGAAGGTCCCGCGCGAAGGGTCGGCGTCGTCGTAGGCGAAGTGCGCGGCGAGCTGGCAGCGCGTCTGGATCTCGTTGGCCAGCAGGGCGAGCACGACTTCTTCCTTGGCCTGCCGCGTCGTCTTCAGGTTGTTCATGAACAGCGAAAGGACCGCCACGGAGCCGAAGACGAGCAGCGCCAGGGCCATCAGGACCTCGAGCAGGCTGAAGCCGGGGCGCGCGAAAGCGGGGTTCGGGCTCAGGCGCACGCGTTCATTCCTCACGGGCCTCGGCGGATTCGGCGGCCTCCGCGGGCCGGTAGCGCTCGCGCAGGTGGCCGGTCTGCGCGACCAGGGCGATTTCGAAGCGCTCGCCGGTGGCTTGGTCGATGAGGCGCATGCGCCCGGGCGCCGCCGGTTCGCGCTCGGCCAGGCTCCGGCAGGAGCCGTCGGCGAGGAAGACGAACCCGATGCGCCGCACCGGCGCGCCTGCCTCGGCCTCGGGATCGGCGGGGGCCTCGCCCGGCAGGGGACAGAGTTCGAAGCTCACGCCCGCGGGCAGCACGGTCTCTTCGAGCACCTCGGCTTCGAGCGCGAACGCGAGCGCGCCGCTCTCGGGATCCCGGATCGCGCGCAGGGGGCGCACGCGCACCTTGTCGCGCTCGCCCTCGCCGCGGTCGCGGTACGTCTCCTCGCCCAGCGCGACGAGTTCCACCAGACACGGCGTGCGGCGCGAGATCGAGATCTGCCGGCCCAGGCGGAGCGCCTGCATCACCACGCGGCCCGAGGAGCGGACGCGCGGCTCGGCGTCGCGGCGCGACCAGTATCCCGCGCCGAGGCCGAGCAGCACGCCCAGGATGGAGAGCACGACGAGGATTTCAAGCAGGGTGAAGGCGCGGCGGACGCGGCCGGGACGACAGGCTCTCATGCGGACCTCCCGCGTCCCGTCACTCCCCGTGCTCGTGCCCGGCGTGGCCCGTCTTTTCGGCGTGCCCGTTTTTCTCGGCATGGGCCGGCGCGCCGTGGTCGTGGGCATCGGCGTCATGGTGAGCGCCGTGGCCGTGAGACTCGCCGTGGCGGCCGGGCGAGGCATGCAGCAGGCGGAAGCTGTAGAAGGAAACGGCCAGGAGCATCGCGCCGAGGGCTAGGCCGAAGACCGTCAGCGCCGGGCCGCTCACCGCGGGCAGGCTCGAGGCCGGCAGCGGCTCGGCGTTGTAGTCGCCCCAGTGTTCGTCGTGGCCGTGCCCGCCATGACCGTGTGCGTCGCGGCCGTGCGCGTCGTGGCCGTGTGCGTCGTGCCCGTGATCGGACATGCCATGCGTCCTCGATGAACGTGCTTTGGCGAGCAGTGTAGCCTGACCGAGGGGAACGCCAAGGGGAAACCGGGCGGGCGAGACGTGAGAACGGCGCCAAACTACGCGCAGTGAAATGGCTGAAGCCTGAGCGCAGTATTCACGTAGTACGCTATACGCCTATCCCCTCGCGCCTCACCGGTTGTTCAGGTCATCCCCGTAGGGCTTCGGAAGGAAGCGCCCTTCCGGACTCAGGGTCTCGTTCTCCCCATTGGCCCCCGAGGAGATCACCACCAGGGCCGCGTCGTTGGGATCCCACCAGAGGCGCAACGGGCGATCCCACAGATCCACGACCAAGCCGCCGCCGGCGCGGACGAACTTCCTGGGCACCTCGAGGTAAGTGCGGTCCTCGGGGTTGAGCCTCCCGCCCGCGCCGTCGTCGTCGTTTCCATGGAGCAGCGGGTTCCGCGGCGCGAGGGCCTTGAATACGGTCTCCGCCGGCAGTTCGCGCTCGGCCGTCAGGTCCCATGGAGCGCCTTCCTCGGGGGCGGGCCAAGGCAGCCGGTTGTAATGGAGCTGGAAGTCCTTCACGGCCAGTTCGAGGGCCTGGATGAAGCGCTGGAGTTCCGCCCTCCGCGCCCGCTCCCGCGCCGGCCCCAGCACCGCGAGGAGCAGCCCGACCAGGACGGCGAGCACCGCCAGGACGGCGAGCAGTTCCAGGAGCGAGAAGCCGCGCCGGTCGCGCATTGGAGGCTTCTCCGTCATGGCGAACCCGCGCGAATGTCGTCCACCTCGTCCGGCTTCCCGGCCGAGGGGAAAAGCGGCGGGCGCTGCTCCGGCGGCGCGAGCCTGCCGTCGCCGTCGGGATCCCCATCCTTCCAGACGTACCCCAGCTCGCTGCTCCCGTTGAGCCCCCGGCTGAAGGCGTTGACCTGGCCCTTGACGACCTGGACCCAGTAGCGCTGCAACGGCTCGGGCGAGCCCTCTCGCACGGCGGCTTCCGCGGCCCGCCAGTCCTCGTCCGGCAGGATCTCGACCTCGTAAGGCCGGCCCCAGGGGTCGATCCAATTTCCTTCCGCGTCCACCTGCCGGTCCTTCAGGCGTTCGAGGACCGGATCGCGGCTGTAGCGGGTCCGCAGGGTCCGGACGATCTCGGCGTTGGACGCGCCCGCGGGCCAGGCCTCGTACAGTTCGCGGTAGGTCTCGATGGCCTGCCGCAGGGCCGTCAGGTCGGCCTGCGCGGCCGAGCGCGCCACGGTGGTCCGGCTCGCGCGGTAGCCCCAGAGGCCCACGCCCAGCAGGAGGGCCAGGATGGCCATGACCGCCAGGACCTCCAGCAGGGTGAAGCCCCGGCGGGCCCGCGTCCCGCGCCGTTCCAAGTCGTTGGACGGAACGTACATGGGTGTGAGGTACCGGGAGGGCCGCTGGCTGTCCAGGCCCGCTTAAGGCCGCCCCACGGGCTCGTCTACGAGAGCTTAAAAAAGATGCACTGTTGTGCACGTCTTCCGGAAAGCGCCATGCACCGCTTGCCCCGCCAGCCCACGAGTCCCCGACTCCAAGTCACGCACACACGCCGCCAGGCCCCAACGGGAGCGCATGTCTACGAGATCTTAAAAAAGATGCACATTAGTGCATATCGTATACATCCACTTCATATCGTTTCCCACGTGGCTTTTAATTTTGGCAGTTTCGTGGACACCAGACGGCATCTCCAGAGACCTGCCCATGCATCACGGACCGCACGGCATACATCGACTCGGCGCGGCCGGCGCCTGCGTGCCGCGCATCCCAGCAGACAATTCTATCATACAGGTTATTGCTCGCAATCAAGGACAGTCACGCCAGGGGTCGGAGCGGCGCGAACGCGGCGCCGCTCCAAGTCCCTGCTCTGTCTGGACCTGGCTTGAAATCCGGACTACGCGGCCCCCGGATTTTCCGCAAGAAAGGGGGGTGGCGTCTGCGTCTCATCCTGTAGAGTCAGCACCTACGTGCAGGACCCGAAGCGCGAGCCATGAATCTACCCGCCTCCGCACCCCAGCCACGTGACCCCGTTCGAACCAAATACTTGTGGTTATGCGTCGCGGCCATCGTCTGTACCGGCATCGCGCTGGCGCTGCTGACGTCCGGCCCCGCGGCTCCCACACCTCCGCAGCCCCCGGTCCAGGCCACCCCGCCGGATGGGCCGAAGCCGGGGCCGCGCCTCACGGTCCCGCCCGCCGCCGAAAAGGATGCCGAGGTCGGCCACTTGGGCACGGTACGGCTTTCCGACGACGCCGGGGCCAAGCAGGGCGACTTCTGGCTGGAGCAGCATCTCACGCTGCCCGCGACGGAGTCTTCCGGCGAACTCGCCGACCTGTACCTGACCCTGGATCCCAAGACGGCCGCGGGGCTGCGCCTGAGGGTGCGGCGGAACCGCTTAATCCTGGAACGCCTTGCGGCGCCGGTGGAAGGCCAGGCGGCCCAGCCCGAACCGCTGGCCGAGGCCGAGCTGGGCGCTGCGCTCCCTGTCGGCCCGGCGCGGCTGGGCGCGCTCTGGCGCGGCGGGACCCTGTCGGTCTGGTGGGACGACGCGCGGCTGTTCTCCTGGCGCGGGGAGGCCGATCTGCGCGGGCCGAGCGCGGCGGCGGCGCTGGCCGCGGGCGTGAAGCTCGGGATGCGCCGTGCGTTGGACGCGGGGCGGACCGAGTTCCGCGACGGGTTCATGGGCGAAGGCGCCGGGGGCCTGTGGCGCCCCAGCCGCGGCAAGTGGGAGCTGACGCAGCTCACCTTCCCCGAACGGAGCGCCAACCCGTTCTCGCTGCGCGCGAGCTTCGGGGACGAGCCGCCGGCCGACGACAAGCTCTACCGCGACCGGCTGCGCCACGACGACGTTGGGATCGGCGTGATGCTCGGCGCGAGCGAAGGGACGCTCCATATCGTGCGCATCACGGGCGGCTCCCCCGCCCAGCGCGCGGGGCTCCAGGAGGACGACACGATCGTCGAGGTGAACGGGCAGCCGGTGGAGTCGTACAGCCCGTGGCGCGCGCAGCGGCAGCTTACGCTGGAGGCGCGCAGCGGCCGGCCGTTCAGCCTGAAGGTGCTGCGCCCGGGCGAGAAACGGCTGCGCGAGTTCACGCTCACCGGGGACATCTTCCGCTGGGGCACGCCGATGGTCGGCAAGCCGCTCCAACCCGTCAGCGACAGCGACGACGCGCTGATCCTGGGGGGCGAGGCCGGCTGGACGGATTACGCCGTCGAGGTCGCGGTGAAGCCGCTCGGCGCCGGGGGCTGCGGGCTGGCCCTGGCGGCCACGTCTCCCGACGACTACGTGCTGCTGCGCTGGCTGGGCCCGAAGCCGCGCGTGGCGCCGGAAGCCGGCGGCGCGGCGCGGGACGCCGGGGACGAGAAGCTCCAACTGATCCGCGTTCAGGGCGGCCGGGCCGCGGTGCTGGCCGAAAAGCCCCTGCGCTACCGGCCCTACGAGTTCTACCGGCTCGCGCTGGACTGGAAGGGCGAGGAGGTCACGGCGCGGGTGGACGGCGTGCGCGTCTTCCAGGAGCGAATCCCGGGGCTCGAGCGCGGCCGTATCGGGCTCTATGCCCTGCGCGGGGATCCGGTCTTCTTCGACGACGTGAACGTGGTCTCCGAGCGCGGGAAACTGGCCTCGGGCCAGGGCCCCGCGCGCGACTTGAACGCGATCTTCGCGCTCGAACAGGACATGGAGCGCTGGGCCAACCCGGCGCTGGAGTGGCGGCGCGGCGAGGCCGACGAATGGGCGGTCCACACCGCGCGCTTCCCCGGCGAGCAGCAGGCGCTCCTGACGCGGCCGCGGTTCGAGGAGCTGGAAGTGCGGCTGCTCTGCGGGGAGGCGACGCCCGAGCGCAGCGGCGTCCCGACGCTCACGGTTCGCGCGGGGCGCGCCAGCCTGGCCGCCGAAGGCCATGCGAAGGCGGAGGCCGAGGTGGGCCCGGGGCCATTCGAGCGGATCGTTTTCCGCGCCGGGCCCCGAGGGATCGTGGCGGAGATCGACGGCAAGCCGCTGCTCTTATCGCTCCAGGCCGGGGACGCCCCGCCCCGCGCCGAAGGCGACCGGGTGGCGATCCGCGGGCTGCGCAACCTCGGCGACCCGCAGACCGTCCGGGTCCGCTCGACGCAGGCCCTGGAGTACACCTTCAACGAGGCGCCGGCGGACTGGAAGGTGGAGTCCGGGCGCTGGGGGCTGCTGAACAAATGGATCTGCGATCCGCGCTGGTCGTGGTTCGGCGGGCGCAGCGCGACGCTGGCCTCGATCTGGAGCAAGCAGGCCTTCAGCGGCGACGTGACGGCCGACGCGCACATCGCCCTGATGATGCAGCGCGACGATCCGCCGTACGAGCGCCCCGGCGACTACGTGCTCGCGATCCAGGGCGACGGCGCGCACTTCGACAGCGGCTACGCGGCGATCGTCGGAGGCGGCGGGAACTACTGGACCAAGCTCTTCCGCAAGGGCCGGGAGGTCGCCGTCGCGACGGACGAGGACCTGCGCCTGCCCAGCGACCGCGTGCGCCACCCGGACAAGCCCGAGTTGCACCAGCGCTGGTTCCACCTGCGGCTGGAGCGGATCGGCGACAAGGTCCGCTTCTTCCGCGACGGGAAACTGGCCTTCGAATACACCGACCCCGAGCCGCTCAGCGGCGGGCGCGCCGGCTTCGGGACGCTCGACAACGGCGTGATGCTCAGCCGCTTCCGCATCGCCTACGGCGGCGCGGCGGCCCCGGCGCCGCTGGATTCCCGCCTTCCTCAACTCTACGACGACGGCGACGTGATCAACATGTTCGACGGGGAGATTCACTCCCGAGTCGAACGCGAGGCCCTGCCCGAACCGGTCCGGCGCGCGCTGGCCGCCGAGCCGTCCGCCTTCGCGCCCGCGGAGGCCGGGAAGGTGGACGGCGCCGGAATGGCCTGGCGGGTCGTCAATGGCGTCGGCGGCGGCCCCGTCGCGCTGCAATGGAAGAAGAAGCTGGTGGACCTGAACCAGATGGGCGTGGTCCGCTTCGCCGCGCGGATCGAACCGGGCTCGATCGTGGACCTGGGCTTCAAGGACCTCGCGACGGGCGAGTGTTACCGCTGGCGGCTCTCGGGCTCGGCGGCGCACTACGAGGACGTGCCGCTGCTGGGCGACCTGGGGGTTCCGGCCGACGGGCGCTGGCACGCCGTGCAGGCCGACCTGGGGCGGGACTGGGCGGCCTTCTGGGCGCGGCGGGGCTTCCGCTACCCGCCCGGCGCGACGCTGCGGCCGATGCTCGCGAGCCTCGACAACCGGACCTACGCCCTCGCGGGCTTCGGCGGCAACCGCGTGGGCGCGACGTACGCGGTGAGCGACCTGAGCTTCCTGCGCGCTTCGGACGCCGACCGGACCCCGCCGAAGCTGGCCGCGGTGATCTGGCCCTTCGACGCCGAGGGGGACGGGCGGCGCCTCGAGCTGCGCTTCGACGACGCCGGCGGCTCGGGGGTGGACCCCACGACCCTGCAAGTGCTCATCCAGGGCAAGCTGGTGGGCGAGCGCGAGATCCGCTTCGACGCGGCGAAGCAGACCGCGCGGATCGACCTGTTCGCGGTCCGCGGCGAGCAGCCTTTCGCGGACGGCGAGGGCGTGGCGCTCAGCGTGGGGCGCTTCGCCGACCGCGCCGGGAACGCGGTCGCGGAGGGGATTTCGCGAACCTGGACCTTCCGGCTCCTCGACGCGGCGGCCGCGAAGAAGCCCGCGGCCCTGCCGCAGATCGAGGCGCTGATGGATGTCGACGCGCCGCTGGGCCGGGGAGGACGCAACATGGTCCCCACCGCGGCCCGCCTGGACCTGGAACAGGCCTCGCCAACCGGCGCCGCGCGCGAGATGCTCCTGCAGGAGGCCGACGACGCGCCGGCGTGGGCGCTCGAGCCTCGCAGCCTGCGGGTCGTCTCGCTCATGGACGGCGCGCGGCTGGGGCTGGGCCTGCGCGCGACGTCCTACGACCTCGCGCACTGGCCGTACCTTGTCTTCGATTACAAGGTGCCGCCCGAGGTTCCGCTCAACCTATTCTACCGCGCCGCCGACGGCGAGCAGCAGACGGTGTACCTGAACGACCTGGGCTTCGGCGAGGACCGCTTCGGCGGGGGCCGGTTCGGGAGGCGCCGGCGCGCGAGCGGGCCGCCGGAGGAGTTCAAGGACGACGGGACGTGGCGGCGCGCGGAGTTCAACCTGCTCTCGTACTTCGCCGCGTCCAACCCGGAGCTGTCCGACTACCGCATCTCGATGCTCTCGCTGATGGACCAGGGATACCAGGGCAACCGGCGGGGCATGGATTATTTCGTGCACGCGCTGCGCGCGCTGCCGGCTTCGCGCAGCCGCGGGATTGCGTTCAAGTGGTCGGCGCCGGACCTGTGCGGCGCGGCCGAGTTCCAATCCCTCGTGGACGACAAGCCCGACAGCGAGCCCCACGGGCAGGGCTTGCGGGCGCTGGAGAGCGTCGAGGGCGGCGCCAAACGCGCGAAGCTGGAGGCGGGCACGCCGCCGGAGCAGCTCCTCGGCCCGGTGGCCAAGGACGGCTGGCATTGGCTCCATGTACGGGTAAAGAACCGCGCCGGCCAATGGTCGCCCACGGCGCACTACAAGTTCCGGATCGACAACACCCCGCCGCGGCTGGTCCGGATCGAGCCGGCGGACGGGGGCGCGCTGAGCGGGAAGACGATCCGCTTCCACTTCGAGGAAGACCACGCGATCCTGCCGGGTTCCATCGTGGTGGCGGTCAACGGGCGGGCCTTCGTCGACGGGCACATGGGCTGCCGCTACGACCCCGAGACGAAGGTGCTCACGTTCGACGGCTCGAAGCTGGGCGAGCGGCTGCCGTGGCCGGAGGACGGTGCGCTGAACGTCGCCGTCGGCGGCGCCACCGACACGCTCGGAAACCGCATGCCCGAAGCCCGCACGTTCCGCTTTCAGGTCGCGCCCGGCCAGGACCGCGCAGGGCCGACGATCGCGAAGCTGCGCTACTGCGCCCCGCAGGGCGTGACCGGGCAGACGCTCTTCCGCCCCCAACTGCTCGAATTGTCGATGGCGCTGGACTTCGAGGAGACGCTGGGGCACGTGCGGACGCTGCGCGACTGCCGGCTGGAGTGGACGGACGATCCGCGCACGGCGGCCTTCGGCGAGCGCGCGGCGCGGTTCGTCACGCAGGCCGACGACGCGGACGTGCGGATCATGCTGCACAAGAACGCGTGGTACCTCGACCAGTTGCCGCTGCTGCACTTCGATTACAAGGCCGAAGGCCCGCTGGCGCTGGACCTCCAAATCCAGGTGCTCGGGGAGTGGTACACGATCCGCTTCCTGGGTTCGGGCGGAGGCGAGCATCCCATCGGGGCCATCGAGGGCGTCCGCGCGGACGGGCAGTGGCATCACGCGGGGGTCAACCTGCACCGGCTGGTGCGGAACGCGCTGCCCAACCTGCCGGTGGAGATCGCCTCGCAGATCATCCTGTCGGCGCACGGCGAGCCGGGCTGCAAGCGCGGCTCGGCGCTCTGGCTCGACAACCTGCACATGCTCCCCGAGAGCGGCAGCGGCTGCTGGCTGGAGTGGGAGGCCGAGGACGATCCCAACGGCATCGAGGGCTACTCGATCCTGATCGACCGGCGGCCCGACACCGAAGCGCCGGAAGCGCTCACCGACACCGGCACTTGCCGCCAGGAAGGCAACCACACCGGCACGGTCTGGGCCCACGTCCGGGCGCGGGACCAGGCCGGCAACTGGGGCCCCACGCGGCACCTGCGCCTCGACTTCTAGAGCATTTTCAGGAATAGCGTAGTGCCAGTTGCGCAGTCATGGAGGGCGGCGTCGAGGCGGACGAGACAAGACGTATCAAGCGCATACGCCGGGCGAGTCCAACGAAGAGGCCGTCCTCCAGGGCCAGCAGATGGCGCTACGATATTCCTGAAGATGCTCTGAAGCGCGGCCTTGCGCGTGACAATCCCGCCCGGCCCCGTATCTTGGCCTGCAACGCAAGCCCCGACCAAGGAGCCCGCATGTCCGTCGCCGCGCTCGACCGCCTTAAGCCCCTCCAGCCGCGCCGGTTCGTGCCCGAACGGATCGACCTGGGCGACTGGGCGCAGCTCGAACCGCTGCTCCAGCGGCTCGACGCCGAGGGCGCGGAGTTGCCCGACGCGCAAGCGCTGGAGGCCTGGCTGCTGCGCGTCTCGGAGTTCGGCGCGGCGCTGTACCAGGAGGAGGCGCGCCGCTACATCAACATGACCTGCCAGACCGACGATCCGGCGTCGGAGGCGGCGTTCCTGGCCTTCGTGGAACAGATCGAGCCGCGGCTCAAGCCCTGGCTGCAGAAGCTCGACCAGCGCTATCTGGCCTGCCCGCACCGCGCCAAGCTGCCTCCCTCGCGCTACGAGGTCTTCGACCGCGACACGCGGAAGGACGTGGAGCTGTTCCGCGAGGAGAACGTCCCGCTGCAGACCGAGCAGGCCAAGCTCGCGCAGCAGTACCAGAAGACCATGGGCGCGATGACGGTGACCTTCCGCGGCGAGGAGCTGACCGTCCTGCAGGCGGGGCGCTACCTGGAGGAACCCGAGCGCGCCACGCGCGAGCAGGTGTACCGGCTGATCTCCGAGCGGCGGCTGCAGGACCGCGAGCGGATCGAGGAGCTTTACGAGCAGCTCCTGGGCCTGCGCGAGCGGATCGGGCGCAACGCCGGGTTCGGATCGTTCCGCGAGTACGCCTTCAAGTCGAACTCGCGCTTCGATTACACGCCGGCCGACTGCGAGGCCTTCCACGACGCGGTGGAGCGGCACGTGGTCCCGCTGGCGCGGAAACTCCAGGAGCGCCGGCGGCGGATCATGGGACTGGAGCAGCTTCGCCCGTGGGACCTGGGCGTGGATCCGCGGGGCCGGCCGCCGCTGCGCCCGTTCCAGGGCGCGCAGGAGCTGGCGGAGAAGTCCCACGAGATCTTCCGGCGCATCGACCCGAGCCTGGGAGACGATTTCAAGATTCTGATCGAGCGCGAACTGCTGGACCTGGAATCGCGGAAGGGCAAGGCCCCCGGCGGCTACCAGCATTCGCTGGAGGAAGCGCGGCTGCCGTTCATCTTCATGAACGCGGTGGGCCTGCAGCGCGACGTCCAGACGCTGCTGCACGAAGGCGGGCACGCCTTCCACGCGCTGGCGATGCGCCAGGAGCCGCTCTTGAGCTACCGGCACCCGCCGCTGGAGTTCTGCGAGGTGGCCTCGATGAGCATGGAGCTGCTGGCGGGGCCGCACCTGGAGGTCTTCTACGCGAAGGAGAACGCCGACCGCGCGCGGCGCACGCACCGCGAGGAGATCGTCGCGCTGCTGCCGTGGATCGCGACGATCGACGCGTTCCAGCACTGGGTCTACACGCATGCCGGGCATACGCGCGCGGAGCGGCGCGATGCGTGGCTCGCCACGCGCCGGCGCTTCGGCGGGATCGAGGACTGGAGCGGGCTGGAGGAGGCCGAGGCGTGCTTGTGGCACAAGCAGGGGCACCTCTTCGGGGCGCCGTTCTACTACATCGAATACGGCATCGCGCAGCTCGGCGCGCTGCAGGTCTGGCTCAACTACCTGAACGACCCGCGGCGCGCGCTGGCGCAATACCGCGCGGGGCTGGCGCTGGGGCGCTCGCGCCCGCTGCCGGAACTCTTCGCGGCCGCGGGGATCCGCTTCGACTTCTCCGCCGCGGCGGTCAAGCCCCTGGCGGAGGTGCTGGAACGCGAACTGGCGCGGCTCGAGGAGGCGTGAACGGCCCGCGCCGCGAGCCTCGAGCGAAAGCGCCGGCCCGGCGGCGACCCGGAGAACGAGCAACGTGGGCGAGCTTATCAACGTCAGCGCGCTGGTCTTCGACGCCTACGGGACGCTATTCGATGTCCACTCGGTCAGCGCGGCGCTCGAGGCGCGCTTCCCGGGGCGCGGCGCAGAATTGAGCGAGCGCTGGCGCGTCCGGCAGCTCCAGTACACCTGGCTGCGGAGCCTGATGGGCCGGTATCAGGATTTCTGGCGCGTAACGGGTGACGCGCTCGAAACGGCCTGCGCCTCGCTGCACCTGCGGCTCGAGCCGCGGGCGCGCGACGAGCTGATGCAGGCGTACCTTGAGCTGGCGCCATTCGCGGACGTTCCCGGCGCGCTGCTCCAACTGAGCGGGTATCGGCGCGCGATCCTCTCGAACGGCACGCCCAGGATGCTCGCCGCGGTCGTTCAGCGGGCGGGGCTTGACAAGGACTTCGACGCGATCCTGAGCGTGGACGAGGTCGGGATCTTCAAACCGCACCCGCAGGCGTACGAACTCGCGCCGCGCCATCTGAAGGCTTCCAAGGAGGAGATCCTGTTCGTCTCGTCGAATCACTGGGATATTCAAGGCGCCAAGGCGTACGGTTTCCGCGCGGCCTGGCTAAATCGGGGCGGCGCGCCGGCGGAGGCGCTGGGGGAGCGGCACAACCTGGAAGTCAGCACGTTGGCGGAGCTGGCGGAACGGCTGAAAAGCTGAGAAATCAAGGGGCCAGACATGGCGAAAGACGGCGGACCGCGCTTGATGGGGAAGAAGATCGCGCTCCTGGCGGCGACCGGAGTGCACGAGCATGAATTCTGGGTGCCGTATTATCGCTTCAAAGAGGAAGGCGCGTCGCTCCTCGTGGCCGGCCCCGAGCGGGGCGCGACGTATTACGGCGAAGGGCGGCACGGAAAGGACGGCCTGCGCCTGGCGGCGACCGACGCGTCGATCGCCGACCTCAACGCCGGAGACCTGGACGCGCTGATCATTCCCGGCGGGATCTGGGGACCGCTGCTCCTGCGCGCGCACGCGCCGGCGCTGCAGCTCGTGCGCGAGATGAACGCACAGCGCAAGCTCATCGGGGCCATCTGCCACGCGCAGTGGGTGCTGGCGAGCGCCGACGTGCTGCGCGGGCGTCGGGCCACGAGCCCGGACGACATCGCCATCGATCTGAAGAATGCCGGCGCGGAGTGGGTCAAGCAGCCGGCCGTGCGCGACGAGAACCTCGTCACGGCGATCTACTTCGGGTATCTTCCCGAGTTCATGCGGCTGTTGCTCGAGGCGTTGGACGCGTAACGACAATCAGGGAGGAGCCACCATGAGCCGCACGCATACCGCCGTTCTCATCACCGGCGACGGGATCGGGCCCGAGGTCATCGGCGCCGCGCGGCGCGTCATCGAGGCCACGGGCGTGAAGATGAACTGGATCGAATGCCCGGCCGGGCTGGAGCACTTCGAGAAGCACGGCGAGGTGCTCCCCGACGCCACGCTCGAGGCGCTGAAAACCCACAAGGTGGCGCTGAAGGGGCCGACGGCGACGCCCATCGGGACCGGGCACCGCAGCGTCAACGTGCAGATCCGCCAGAAGCTCAACCTCTACGCCGCCGTCCGCCCGGTGCGCAGCCTGGACGGGATCGCGACGCGCTACAAGGACGTCGAACTGGTGATCGTGCGCGAGAACACCGAGGGGCTGTACTCGGGGATCGAACACGAGGTCGTGCGCGGGGTGGTGGAATCGCTGAAGATCGTCACCGAGGAGGCCTCGACGCGGATCGCCGAGTTCGCGTTCAAGTACGCCGAGTCGCGTGGGCGCAAGCGCGTGACGGTCTTCCACAAGGCCAACATCATGAAGATGGCCGACGGGCTGTTCCTCAAATGCGCGCGGCAGGTTCACGAGCGCCACCCCAGGATCGAATACAACGAGCTGATCATCGACAACGGCTGCATGCAGATGGTGCGCGACCCGTCGCGCTTCGACGTGCTGCTGCTGGACAACCTGTACGGGGACATCCTGAGCGACCTCTGCGCGGGGCTGGTGGGCGGGCTGGGCGTGGTGCCGGGGGCGAACTTCAGCGAGGAGATCGCGGTCTTCGAATCCGTGCACGGATCGGCGCCGGACATCGCCGGGAAAGGCGTCGCCAACCCGCTCGCGGCGATCATGTCCGGGGTGATGCTGCTCAACCACCTCGGCGAGACCGAAGCCGGCGCGCGGATCAAACAGGCCTACAACGCGGTGCTGGCCTCGAACGACGCGGCGGTACGCACGCGGGACATCGGCGGCCAGGCCGACACGGCGGCCTTCACCGACGCCATTATCGCGCGCATGAAATAAAGGAAGAAACCATGCCTGGCGAAACCGGCGCCCGAGAAGCGAACGCCTACCTGCGCGTGCGCGAGAAGAACGTCGTGGACTGCTCCAGCCGCCCGCTGGCGGCGCTGCAACCCGGCGAGATCCGGCTGCGCGCCGAGTACACGATGGTCAGCCCCGGGACCGAGCTGCACCACATCGCGGGCACGCACACCAAGCCTTCAACGTATCCGCGCGCGACCGGCTACATCGCCGTCAGCCGCGTGGAAGGCTTTGAAGGCGACGGAGGCGGGTTTGCGCTGGGGCAGCGCGTGCTGGGCGGCTGGGGGCACAGCGCGCGCTCCAACGTGGCGCCCGCGCAGGTGCTCCCGATCCCCGAAGGCGTCGATCCGGTGGACGCCTGCTGCGTGATCCTGCTGGGCATCTCGCTGCGGGGCGTGCGCGCGGGGCAGGTGCGGCTCGGCGACAGCGTAGCCGTCTTCGGCCTGGGCCTCATCGGCGCCTACGCCTGCCACCTGGCGAAGGTCGCCGGCGGGCACCCGGTCATCGGGATCGACCCCATGCCGCGCCGCCGCGAGATCGCCCTTGCCCTGGGCGCCGATGCCGCGCTGGATCCCACCGCGGCCGGCTTCAAGAACCGGCTGGCGGAACTTACTTGCGGCGAAGGACCATTCGTCGCCATGGACGCAACCGGCACGACGCGCGTCATGCCCACGCTCTTCGAGGTGGCGGCCGAGTTCGGGCGCGTGGTGGTCCTGGGCGGAGTTCACGGCCAGGTCCCTCTGGACCTGTACACGCGCTTCCAGAAGAGCAACCTGACCATGGTCGGCTGCGGCGATGCCTATCCGGCCGACCATCCCTTCACCGTCCGGCGCAACCATGAAGTGCTGCTGCGCATGATCGCCTCGGGACAGGTCAAGCCCCGCCCTGCGGTCACGCATGTGGCGCCGTGGCGGCAGGGCCCGGAGTTGTACCGGATGCTGCTCGAGGAAAAGGACAAGGCGCTGGGCGTGGCGTTCGACTGGAGCGGCGAATAGGCCCCGGCCCTCGCGTCCGAGCACTTACCACCTGCCGCCGCCGCCACTTGGATGCAGGCGCTGAGCGGATCAAACAGGCAATCCGGCATCCCGGCCGAGCGCTTAAGGAAGAGCGCGCAGCAGCCAGCGCGTCCGCGCCGGGAGGCTTCGCGTCATTTGACGCGGACGCGGCGTGCCGCTAGGACCGTACGCGGCACGTATGGCAAGTCGCCCGGCCGCAAGCGCCGGGACTGGGGCTCGGCGCAGCACGGCCCGCTATGTCGAGCGTTTCGAAGCGTCGCGGACCCGCGAGGATCTCTCGATGGCGTCCTTGAAAATCGCCTTCGTCGGAGCCGGGCACATCGCGCGGCTGCACGCGCAGAACGTGGCCGCGCTGCCCGACGTCGAGGTCCGCGGCTTCTGCGATCTCAACGCCGAGCGCGCGGCCGGGCTGGCGCGGGAATTCCGCGGCGCCGAGGCCTTCACCTCCGCGACGGAGCTGTACGACGCGATCCGGCCGGACGCGGCCTACGTCTGCGTGACGCCGGACGCGCACGGGGTCATCGAGATCGAAGCCGCGCGCCGCGGGATCCACCTGTTCATCGAAAAGCCGCAGTGCATCGACGCCGACGTGGGCCGGCGCGTCGAGGCCGCGGTGCGCGAGGCCGGCATCCTGGCCAGCATCGGGTATCAGAACCGTTACCGCCGTTCGGTCGAGCGCGCGCGCGAACTGCTGGCGCTGGAGCCGCCGATCCTGGCGCTGGGGCACTGGATCGGGCACACCTACCGCGTGCCGTGGTGGTCGGACAAGCGCGTGAGCGGCGGGCAGCTCGTCGAGCAATCCACGCACACGGTGGACCTGATCCGGCACCTGGTGGGCGAGCCGGTGGAGGTCTACGGGCGCGCCGCGCGCGGTTTCGTGAAGGACCTGCCCGAATACCACAACGACGACGCCAGCGCGGTGACCTTCACGATGCCCTCGGGCTGCGTGGCGACGGTGCTGAGCTGCTGCGCCAACGTCCCCGGCTACGGCGTGGGGCTCAAGATCTTCACCCGCTCGCTGACGCTGGACTTCACCGGCTGGGAACATTCGCTGGCGGTGCGCAAGTCGGCGCTGGAGAGCGAGAACGTGAAGGGCGAGGAGAACATTTTCGCGAAGGAAGACGCGGCCTTCGTGGACGCGATCCGGGCGAACGACGTCTCGAAGCTGCGCTGCACCTATGCCGACGGGCTCAAGACCGCGCTGCTCACGCTCGCCGCCACCGAGGCGCTCGATTCCGGCCGCACCATGCGTCTGGACGCGGGCGAGCCGCCCCCCGAGGCGCTCCGCGCGCAAGCGGCCGGCGGGTAGCCTCCGTCAGCGTTTCTCGCCGTATTTCAATGCCAGCTTGCGGATCTCGCAGTTGAAGCGCCAGAACGCCGCTTCCCAGGCGCGCGCTTCCTTCCTGGTATAACGGTAGAAGCCGCGACCGTTCGCGACGCCTTTCCCGCCGGCACGGACCACGCGCCGGATCAGCTTCGGGACGCTCGCGCGGCGGCTCAGCGTCGGCCACAGGTCCTTCATCACCGCCGCGTAGGCCGGCACGCCGGTGAGGTCCATGTAGCGGAAGGGGCCGGCGAAGGTCATCCACCAGCCCACGTCGTTGCGCAGGCTGCGGTCGACGTCCTCGATCGTGCAGTAGCCGCTCTCGACGAGGTGGAACGCCTCGCGGAAGCAGGCGTACATGCAGCGGTTGGCGATGAAGCCGCGGATGTCGCGCTTGAGAAGCGAGGGTTCCTTGCCCCAGCCTTCCGCCAGCGCGACGGCCTTCCGCGCGCACGCGAGCCTGGTCTTGTCCCCGCAGACGATCTCCATGAAGCGCGTGATGTGGGCCGGCTCGGCCCAGTGGATGCCCAGCACGCGCCCGGGGCGCTTGCACGCCGCCTGCAGGACCGAGATGGGAAGCGCCGAGGTGTTGGAGCCGATGAGCGCGCCAGGGGCGACGACGGCTTCCACGCCTTGAAGGACCTTCCGCTTCGCGGCGAGGTTCTCGACGATCGACTCGATGACGAAGACCGCGTCCTTCAGCGTGGCGTAGTCGGCGCTCGCCGTGAGCCGCTTCATGGCCCCGGCGACGCTTCCCTTGAGCAGCTTCTCTCGGCGCAGTTCCTCGAGATGCCGCCGGACGCGGCGCCGGCCCGCGGCGGCCTCGCGCGGGGTGAGCGCCACGCCGGCCACCGGATGCCCGGCCGCGAGCAGGCACGCCGCGATGCTGCTGCCCATCAGGCCCAGGCCGACGACGCCGACGGGAGGCGGGAGTTTTGAGGCGGACTTACGCTTGGCGGGCATTGGGGTTCTCAGTTGGCGAGCGGCGCATGAGGCGCGAGCCGCGAAAAGGCACTGCCGCGCGAGCACGGCACGAATTCACGCGGTACGATTCCCATTCCAGCCTTGCTCTCGCAGCCAGCTCTCGAAGGTCACCTCCGGGCGCCAGCCGAGTACGCGGCGGGCCTTGTCGATCCGCGTCACGGGCCAGAAGCATTGGGCAGGCAATTCGATCCCGCGCGCGCGAAGGAACTCAGCGCTGCCCGGCCAGTGTTTCTCGACGACCGCATAGGGATCGCCGCCGACCGCCGCTTCGATGTCCTGGCAGGTGAGCGGGGTCTCGGGTCCGATGTGGAGGACCTGGAAGCCCAGGTCGTCCTTCATGGCGGCGGCGAGGTTGGCCTGGGCCACGTCGAGCGGCATCAGCACGCGGGCGAGCAGGTCCGGGCCGGGCTTGGAGTACGACCCGAAAGCCATGTAGCGCAGCGCGACGAACTGAATCCCGAAGCGCGCGTGGTAGTAGGCGCCGGCCTGCTCGCCCTGGATCTTGTTGAGCGGGTAGATCCAGTCGGGCAGGACCGGGAAGGTCTCGTCCACGACGGCGAGCCCCGCGGCGGCCCAGTCGCGCCCGATGACGGCCTCCATGGTCGAAGAGAAGACCACCTTCTTCACGCCGTGGCGCACGCAGGCCTCGAGCAGCTCGATCAGGCCGGTGACGTTGATCTCGGTGAACTGCGCGGGGGTGTGGGTCTTGAGGAAGCGGCCGTGGGCGGCGGCGGTATGGATCACGGCGGCGCAGCCGGGGAGCAGTTCGTCGAGGAGCTTGCGCTCGCCGAAAGAGCCTTCGCGGACGCTGGGGTCGCCGCCGGCCTTCACGTCCACGCCGACGAACTCGGCCTGTTCGGCCCCGGCCTCGCGCACGGCGCGGCCCAGGCTGCCGCAGGCGCCGGTGAGCAGGATGCGGGGCAGGCCGGCCGGCACCGTTCAGCGCCCTCGCGCGTGGACGCGCGCCTGGATCTTCACCGGCAGCCCCTGAATGCGCAGGAAGCCGGTCGAGTCGTCCTGGTTGAAGCTCCCGCCGCCTTCCATCGTGCTGATGGACTCGTCGTAAAGGCTGTAGGGGCTCTTGCGCCCGTGGGTGCGGAGCGAACCCTTGTACAGGTCCACACGGACGGTCCCGGTCACGAAGCGCTGGGTCTCCTCGACCAGCGCGTCGAGGCAGGCCTTGGCGGGGCTGAACCAGAAGCCGTCGTAGACGAGCTGGGCGTAGGCCGGGATCAGGCCGTCGCGGATCGCGGCGACCTTGCGGTCCTGGGTGATGCCCTCCAGGTCGCGGTGGGCTTCGTAAAGCACCGTCGCGCCGGGGGCCTCGTAGACCCCGCGGCTCTTCATGCCCACGAAGCGGTTCTCGACCATGTCCACCACGCCGACGCCGTTGCGCCCTGCGATCTCGTTGAGCTTGTTGAGCAATTCCACGGGGCCTAGCCGCTGGCCGTTGAGCCCGACCGGGTAGCCGCGCTCGAACTCCAGCTCCAGGGTCTCGACCTTGTCCGGGGCCTGCTTCGGGGGCGTGACGAGCTGGTACATCTCGTCGCGCGGACCTTTCCAGGGGTCCTCCAGCTCGCCGGCCTCGTGGCTGCGGTGCTGGATGTTCGGGTCGGTGGACCAGGGCTTCGAGGCGCTGGCCTGAACGGGGATGCCGTGCTTGGCGGCGTACTCGATGGCCTCCTTGCGCCCGGGAATGAGCGCGCGGAATTCGGGATCGCGCCAGGGGGCGATGATCTTCGCGCCGGGGATCAGCGCGTAGGCGGCCAGTTCGAAGCGGCACTGGTCGTTGCCCTTGCCGGTGGCGCCGTGGGCCACGACGGCGGTGCCCTCCTCCTTCGCCACGTCGCAGATGGCCTTGATCATGAAGGGGCGCGCGATGCTGGTGCCCAGCAGGTAGCGGCCCTCGTAGCGGGCCTGGGCCCGGACGCACTGGAAGACGCCCGCGCGGACGAACTCCTCGGTGATGTCGCGGATCAGGAACTTCTTCGCGCCGCTGCCCAGCGCCTTCTTCTCGAACTGGATGTCCTCCTGCTGCCCGACATCGACGGTCACGCAGACGACGTCGTAGCCCTTTTTCGCCAGCCAGTGCACGATGACGCTGGTGTCCAGGCCTCCGGAGTACAGGAGGATGCATTTCTCCGCCATGGTTCAGGTCCTTTCACGAGGCACCCGCATAGGTGCAAGAGGGGTGAGGTTACCGTCCGGAAGCCCGCGCGCAAGGCAGAGCGAGCGTCACGGGCGGCCGTTTCGACCGTCTGAATGGCAGGGGTCCCTAAACGCCGGACCGGCGGGAGCCCGGTTGAAGGCCGAAAGGATCGTTCGCGTCTCTGTAATAGATGGATGGCTGAGGATTTCGCGCAACGTGCAAGTTTTTCGGCTCCAGTTCGTTAGTCCTGGTGAGGAAGGCAGGCGAACCGGACGATACAGGAGCAGCGCCAGGACCATGCTTGCCAGGAATCGAACCATGCGCACCGTACAAGATACGCTTCAGATGCTGCGGACCGTGAGCGAAGCGGTGGATTTCCGCCTGCAGCACCTGAACCAAGCCAACGCCGACCCGGCCCGGATCGCCCGCGAACGCTGGCGCAGACGACTGATCGAGGAGACCCTCAAGGCCGTCGAGGAGACCCACGCGCAGCGGAACTGACGTCCCGGCCGGCTCGTCCCATCCAAGAAAGGCCTCCCCGCGCGGGAGGCTTTTTTCATGCCGCCCGCCTGCCATGGCAATGCCCCCTCCCGCGGCTATCATGAGGCCCGCTTCGACGCATCCTTTCAAGGAGCCGTGCATGAAGGGCGCGACGTTTGGCATCGTGACCGTGGTGCTCGTGGTGGTCCTGGTCTGGCTCTTCGCCGGTTCGGCCCACTCCCCCGGCCGCGGCGAGTTCCAGGCCAACCTGGTCACCCCTGGCGAAGTCAACGACGGCGGGTGGTCGGAGAACGCCTACAAGGGCCTGCAGCGGATCGAGGCCGACCTGGGCGCGCAGGTCCACAACGCCGTGGCTCAGAAAGCCAGCTTTCCCGACATGCTGAACATCCTGCGCACCTATCTGAGCGAAGGGTGCGACGTGGTGTTCCTGCACGCCGGCGAATGGTGGCAGCCGAAGCTCGTCGAACTGGCCAACGAACACCCCAAGGTCCGCGTTTTCGTCTCGGGCAACGACAAGGCCGCCGAAGGCAACGTGGCCGGCCTGCGCTTCGTCCTCGAGGACGCCTGCTACGTGCTGGGCTACCTGTCGGGGAAGATGACGAAATCGGGCGTGCTCGGCTGCGTGGGCCCGCAGAAGCACCCGGTGATCGAGAGCACCTTCGAGGCCTTCTCCGCCGGAGCCAGAGCCGCGCGCGCGGACATCGACGTCCGCATCGTCTGGACCGATTCGTGGACCGACGTGGCCAAGGCCAAGGAACAAACCCTGGCCCTGATCGGGCAGAACGCCGACCTGATCTTCCACAATGCCAACAACGGCGCGCAGGGCGTCTTCGAGGCCGTCCAGGAGAGCAAGGACAAGGGCGTCTTGTGCTTCGGGAGCAACGACAACCAGAACGAACTCGCTCCCGATTCGATTCTGGCCAGCGCGGTGCTGGACATCCCCAAGGTCTTCCTCGACATCGCCGCGCAGGTGAAGGCCGGCAGCTTCGACGGCAAGACCCAGCTCCTGGGTCTGCCCCAGGGGTACGTCTGGGTCGCCTACAACGCGAAGCTGGAGTCGAAGATCCCGCCCGAGGTGAAGAAGGCCTGCGACGAACTGGTGGAGAAGATCAAGAGCGGCGAGCTGAAGGTCCCGAGAAAGTAGCCCCGCGGATTGCGGATTGCGGATTGCGGATTGCTTGAAGTATGCCGCTAGCGCATTGATCGGCGTCTGAATTTTGTTTTGTGGTATTCGCCTTACAGGGCTGAGTTTTCGGCTCACTGCTTTCCCTTGTGCGCCTGGTCTTCGCGGCGCTTGCGCACGATCAGCCCCAGCGCCACCGCCACCGCGCCGATCGCCAGCCACATGCCCCAGCGCGGCTTTCCGCCGCCGCCGGGCAGCTCGTCCGACTTGATCGTCCGATACCAGATGTCGATCCAGGCGTCCTGGTAGCGCTGAACTTCGTTCCAATCCACGTCCAAGGGCTTGAATTCCAGATCCTTCATCCACGCGGGAAGGCGCTCCTTCGGGAGGTCGGTTCGCGCCGGCAGGCGGTTGTACTTTTCCGCGGCGAAGAGCAGCTCGTCGGTGGACGAGACGAACTCCAGGAAGCGCTTCCCGTTTTCGGGATGCGGCCCGCCGGCCACCAGGGCCAGGGGATCGAAGGGCGCGGGCGCGTCCTCGGGAATCACGAACTCGAAGGGGAGCTTGTTGATGTCCCGCTGCAGGAAGACGTCGGGCATGTTCCAAGGGGCGATGCAGAGTTCATTCTGGCCCATCAGCATCTCGTACATGGCCTGGGGGTCGCTGGCGTAGGCTCCGGTGTTCCAGTGCAACTTGGCGAGCCAGTGGAAGCCGGCTTCCGGGTCGTTGTTGCGTTTCCATTCGCGCCAGACGATGGAGCTGAAAATGGTTTTCATCGTGCCGCTGGGCCGCACGTCGCGGATCACGATTTTTCCGTGCCATTCGGGGAGGAGCAGCGCGTCCCAGGTCGCCGGGACCTCCTCGCGCTTGAGCTTGTTGCGGTTGTACATCAGCACGGCGGGCGTGCGGTAAAGCGCGTGCCAGAACCCGTTGGGGCTGAAGCCGCCGGGCGGCAGGGCCGTATGCCAGGCGGGCCGGTGCGGCGCGAGCAGCCCTTCGTGCTCGGCGCGCTGGAAGTCCGCCGCCACCCCGCCCCACCAGACGTCGGCCGCGGGCCGGTCCTGCTCCGCGCGCAGCCGCTCCAGGATCTGCGCGGCCGGGAGGTCCAGGATCTTCACCTCGATCCCCGGATGCGCGGCCTCGAAGCGCGCCTTCATGTCGCGCTCCAGCTCTTCGCCGTGCGGCGAGTAGACGACGACCGCGTCTTCGCCCGAAAATGCCGCGGCGAGGCTCGTAAAGAGCGCAACAAGCAGCGCGCACGCCATGCGGTTCATGTGGATGAGGTAAGGGAAAAACGGCAAAACGTAAAACGTAAAACGTAATCAAGCCGACCGGCATCAACCCGTGGGCGGTGTTCGCGATTCGCTCTGTTCGAATGTATCCGGCCTTCGCACGCCTGCCGATGCCCGCACTCCTACGGCGCCCAGCGGTACTCAAAGCGCGGGATGTACTGCTGGAGCAGCGCGCCGGCGTCGATCTGGACGCCCTGGTTGATGTTCACCGCCGGGCCGGCCCCGCCGCGGGCCTGGCCGGAGAGGGCCTCCATCAGGCTCGGCGGGCGCCGGTAGCAGATCAGCTTCGCCTCGCTCAGCCCGGCCAGGCGCTTGGCCTCGGCGAGCGCGTCTTCGAGGTAGCCCACCTTGTCGGCCAGCCCGTTGGCGACGGCCTGCTCCCCGGTGTAGATGCGGCCGTCGGCGAGCTTCTTCACGGCGTCCTTGGAGACCTCGGGGCCTGCGGGGAGCGGGCCGCGGCCCGCGCGCCCTTCGGCGACGATGGTGACGAAGCGGTCGTACATCTGGTCGATCACGCCCTGCAGGATCGCCTGCTCCTCGGGGGTCATGTCGCGCGCGGAGGAAAGGATGTCCTTGTGCGGGCCGCTCTTGATCGGCGTCTCCTCCACGCCGATCTTCTCGTAGAGCCCCTTCAGCTTCAGGTGGTTCATGATCACGCCGATGGAGCCGGTGACGCAGGTGGGCGCGGCGACGATCGAGTCGGCCGGCGCGCTGAGGTAGTACCCGCCCGAGGCGCAGAGGTCCCCGGCGTGGACGACCACGAGCTTGCCCGCGGCGCGAACCTTCTTGACCTCGTTATAGAGCAGGTCGCTGTCGGTCACGCCGCCGCCCGGTGAATCGACGCTCAGCAGCACCGCCCGAACGGCCGGATCGGCCGCCGCCTGGCGCAACTGCCGCTGCACGCTCCGCACCAGCGACGGCCCGCCGCCGAATAACCCGCCCTGGGGGATGTCCAGGATCACGCCGTGGACTTCGATCAGCGCGATCTTGTCCGGCCCGCTCCCCTCGATCCGCACTTCATGCAGCCCGGCATCCTCGTAGCCGGATGAGCCGCCGCTCATCAGGAGGCTCGCGAAGCCCATCAGGAGCATCAGGCCAAGCCCGCCGACGAGGACCAGCGCGAGGAGAATCCAGAGGGCGGCCGAACGCTTCTTCGGGGGCGGCGGGGGCGGGTAGCCGTAGGGGGCCTGGGGGTGACCGGCCGCCGCGGCGGGCCGGCGGGACGATCCACGCGCGGCACGACCTCCGCGCGTTCTTTCGCGCCTCCGGGAACCTGCGGCGCGGGCGTACCGGAAGGGGCGGGCGCGTGCGCGCCGGTGTCCGCCGGACCTTCGGGCGCGGGGGCGTGGCCTGGGGATCGGGCAGGTTCGGGGCGCTCATTTTGAAGTCCTCTCCGCGCCGTGAGTGAGCCACCACACCAGGCGCGAGGTCGAGCATACCACGGCCTGGCCCCGCCGTCCGGGCCGCCGTGGGCCGACCGCTGACGATAAGGATACGAATTCCGCGCGGGGGCTTTCGCCCGGCGTCAGGAACCGAGCAACGACTTGATCGCGTCGCGTTCTTCTTCCAGTTCCTTCGTCGTGACCGCGATCTTTTCCTGCGCGAAGGCGTCGTGCTTCAGCCCCTCGACGACCTTCCATCCGCCCTTCCCGTCGGCCTGGACCGGGAAACCGAACTGGAGCCCCTCGGGGATGCCGTACTCGCCGCGGCTGCACGTGGCCACGCTGACCCAGTCGCCGGCGGGCGTGGGATGGCGCAGCGAGTTGACCATGTCGATCAGGGCGTTGGCGGCGCTGCCGGCGCTGGAAGCCCCGCGCGCCTCGATCACCTTCGCGCCGCGCTGCTGGACGGTGGCGAGGAACTCGCCCTTCAGCCAGGCCTCGTCCTCGATGACCTCCGTCGCCGGCTTCCCGCCGATCTTCGCGTGCCACGCGTCGGGGAACTGCGTCGCGCTGTGATTGCCCCAGATCGCCAGGTTGGTGACGTCCTTCACCGGCATGCCGGCCTTGAGCGCCAGTTGCGCCTTGGCGCGGTTGTCGTCCAGGCGGGTCATGGCGAAGAAGCGCTCGGGCGGGACGCCCTTGGCGGCGCTGCGCGCGATGAGGCAGTTGGTGTTGGCGGGGTTGCCGACGACGCAGACGCGGATCTCCTTGTGGCCGCGCTCGGCGATGGCCTTGCCCTGCGGGCCGAAGATCTTGCCGTTGGTCTGAAGCAGGTCCTTCCGCTCCATCCCTTGCTTGCGCGGAAACGCGCCGACCAGGAGCGCCCAGGAGCAGTCGTCGAAGGCCGTGTTCACGTCGGTCGTCGTGACCACGTCGGCCAGCAGCGGGAACGCGCAGTCGACGAGTTCCATCACCGTCCCGTTCAGCGCCTTCATGGCCGGCTCGATCTCGAGGAGCCGCAGCACGACCGGCTGGTCGGGGCCGAGAAGCTGCCCGGAGGCGACGCGGAAGACAAGCTGATAGCCGATTTGCCCGGCGGCGCCGGTGATCGTGACGTGGACGGGTGGCTTGGGCATGTGAGGCTCCTTGGGAGGCGGTGGAGTTTCACAATCTAAGAGGTAGACAGGAGGTTTCGAGAGCAGAACGGGCCGAATGCCGAATGCGGAATGCGGAATGCGGAACAAACACCTGACCCCAGCCAAGACGGGCGCTCATTCCATGTCCAGTGTCTTCCGGCCTTCGAGATCGCCCAGCCACGCCAGCGCCTGCTCCAGCGACCGGAAGACGCGCACGTTCTGGCCCAGCTCGCCGCTCTTCATCTCGTACATGCGCGCGAGGCCGTAGACGAGGTCCCGCGGCGCGACCAGCGCGCGGCGGCAGGCCTTGGGCCAGGGGTTGCTCCACGCCATGCGCTCGATGCAAGGCGTAGTGACCTGCATCTCCGTCACGTCCTGGAACTCGCAGAGCTGCCCCCAGGAGCCGTCCAGTTCGCCCCGCTCGAAGAGCGCCTCCATGGCGTCCCGGTGGTCGAGGAGGTCGCGGTCCACCAGCACGCCCCAGGCGCGCGAGCGGACGATGCGGGCCTCCCGATCCAGTTCGAAACTCGCGGACATGGGGCGCCTCCTTCGATAACCGGCTGGCGATCACGATAAACGGCGCATCCTCCGCCGCTACAAGCCGCGTTCCAACGCCACCGCGGCGAGGAGCACAAGGCTCACCGCGCCGTTGAGCGTGAAAAAGGCCACGTTGACGCGCGAGAGGTCGTCGGGCTTCACGATCGAATGCTCGTAGATCAGGAGCGCCGCCACGACCGCCAGCGCGGCATAGTAGGCGAGGCCCAGCGCGGCGTAGACCCCCGTGCCGATCAGGAGCGCCATGGCGAGCGCGTGCAGGGCCGTCGAGAGCTTCAGCGCGCCGGCGATCCCGAGGCGCTTGGGCATCGAATGCAGCCGCGGGTCGGCCGCGTCCACCGCGTAATCCTGGCAGGCGTAGATCAGGTCGAAGCCGCTCACCCAGCAGAGCACCGCCAGCCCCAGCAGGAGCGGAAAGGCCTCGAACGGCAGCCCGCGCGCCGCGCCCAGTCCCGGCAAGGGGCTCAAATCCCCCGTCACCGCCAGGTGCGCGCCCAACGGCGCCAGGCCCAGCGAGAGCCCCAGCCAGAAGTGGCAGAGGCTCGTGAAGCGCTTCGCAAAGCTGTAGCCGAGCAGGATCGCGAGCACCGGGAGCGCCAGCGCGCCGCAGACGGGATTCAACAGCCACGCCCCGGCGACGAAGAGCGCCGCGGACGCGAGCACGAAGCCCAGGAGGAAACCCGGCGAGAGCGCCCCGCTCACCGTCGGGCGGCCCTTCGTGCGCGGGTTCTCCGCGTCGAAGCGCCGGTCGGCCCAGCGGTTGAACGCCATCGCCGCGCTCCGCCCCGCCACCATGCAGAGGACGATCGGGCCGAAGACGCCCCACGCCGGCCAGCCGCCCGCCGCCACCAGCATCGCCACCAGCGCGAACGGGAGCGCGAAGACGCTGTGGGCGATCTTGATGGAGTCGAGGACGAGGGCGAGACGGGAGAGCATGCGGGCAGTCCTCTTACCGGACGCAGGGCGGTCACCTCATCAAAACGCAAAACCTAAAGCGTAATCCCAGCATGAAACGAATCCGGCAGTACGGATTACGTTTTACGTTTTACGTTTTCTTCTCCCCACCTCGGCCCCAACCCATGCGCGACGCCCAGGTGATCCAGCACGCGCGCAACGATGAAGTCCACGAGATCCTCGACCTTCCTCGGCTTGCCGTAGAAACCCGGCGCGGCCGGGAGCACGATAACGCCGAGCTGCGCGAGCTTCGCGAGGTTCTCCAGGTGAATCGCGCTCATGGGGGTCTCCCGCGGCACGAGCACCAGCGGGCGGCGCTCTTTCAGCATCACGTCGGCGGCGCGTTCGATCAGGTCCCCGCCGACGCCGTGCGCGAGCTTGCCGGCGCAGCTCATGCTGCACGGCACGAGCGCCAGGGCCTGGATGCGGAAGCTCCCCGAGGCCGGCGGCGCGGCGACGTTGGCGTGATGGTGGTAGATCAGCCTCGCCGTCTCGCTCAACCCCAGCGCGCGCGGGTCGAAGGCGTCGAGGTCCACGTTCACTCCGTGCTCGAGCTTCAACACCTTCGCCGCGGAGGGGCTGAGCGTGAAATGGACCTCCAGGGAAGGATCTTTCAGGAGTTCCTCCAGCACGCGCAGGCCGTAGACGGCCCCGCTGGCGCCGGTCATGCCCAGCGCGATCCGGCGCGGCGCGGCGCTCATGCCGAGGCCTCCGCGAAAGCGCGCGTCACCGGCAGGTAGCGCGTGGGGAGCCCATGGCGCGCCTCGATCTCGCGCACCCGCTTGAGGAACGCCTCGTAGAGCGCGTTGCGTTCCGCCTCGAAGGTCCGGTCGCAGAAGAAAGATCCGGCACCCCAGCGCGCGGTGCTCGCGAATCCCGCAGCGCGCGCCGTCCAGGTACGGGCAAGTTCCGGCGGCGGCGAGCCGCGCGTCCGGCGCGCGCCCGGCGGCGACCATCTCGGCGGCCTCCAAGCCGGTGACGAAGAGCATGTGCTCGTAGGCGGCGAAGTGGCAGCAACGCCCGCTCACCTCGCAGCCCCGCCGGAACGGCGCCAGCGCCGCGTCCAGGTCCCGATAAAGTGCGTGCAACTCGGCTCGCGCCGCGGTCGGAACTTCGATCATGCCAACATCTTAGTGCACAGGTGGGGGTTAGAGCAACCCGGCAGCGCCGTGTGGGGGTCTCCCACAAAGGAGGGAATGCCCACAGCCATCCAAGTTGCGATCAAAGCCATAACCTGTTTTTGCAAAACAAGTTAATATTATGCGCCAAGTGGCACGAGCCTTGATATGTCTCTTCATGTTGCGCCGCGGGTCGCGGCCCATGAGAGGACAAGGAGAGCCGCCATGAGACGTTTCGCAAGCATCGCCCTGATGATGGGTTTGCTGAGTCTGGGTGCGTGGGCGCAGGACGGCCGGCCGGAAGGCCCGCGCCCGGACAAGGGCGGCGCTGACGGCCCCCGCGGGCAGCGCCCGAGCCGCGAAGAGATCCTCAAGCGCTTCGACACCGACGGCGACGGTCAATTAAGCGAAGCCGAGCGCGAAGCCGCGAAGGCCGCGATGAAGGAGCGCTTCGGAGACGGCAAGGGTCCCTTCGGCGGGCATCCTCCGCGCGAAGAACTCCTCAAGCGCTTTGACGCCGACGGCGACGGCCAGTTGAGCGAAGCCGAGCGCGAAGCCGCCCGCGAGGCCCTGAAGGAGCGCCGCGAGAAGGGCGAAGGCCCCTTCGGCGGGCGCCCGCCGCGCGAGGCGCTGCTCAAGCGCTTCGACGCCGACGGCGATGGGCAGTTGAACGAGGCCGAGCGCGAAGCCGCGAAGGCCGCGCTGAAGGAACGCATGGGCGAAGGGAAGGGCCCCCGCCCGCACGGGCCCAAGGACGGCGAACGGAAGCGGCCGCAAGCCGGCGAATAGCCCCGGCGCGAGAAGCCGAGAGTCAGGCCTGCCGGGGCGGGAAACCGCCCCGGCGCCGTTTGGAGACGGGCTGAAAAAACCGGATTCCCTTTCCACCCGCTTTGCGCGATAACCGGACCGCGCGAGAGCCAGCGGGGACTCGGGTCATGGCGGCCAAGAAAAAGCTCGCCCTCATCACCTTCGACATCGACGACACGCTCTATTCGACCACCGAATTCGTCCGCCTGGCCCGCGAAAACTCGCTCAAGGCCATGCTCGCCGCCGGCCTGCGCATCGACCTGGAGGCCGCGCGCGCGGAACTGGACGAGGTCGTCCAGGAGTTCACCTCCAACGACGAGCACCACTACGACCGGCTGCTCCAGCGCCTGCCGCCCGAATGCCTCGCCGACTGCAACCCGGCCATCGTGGTGGCCTCCGGCGTGGCCGCTTACCACGACACGGTCTTCGGGCAGCTCAATCCCTACGAGGACGTCCTGGAATCGATCAAGCGCCTGAAGGAGCAGGGCTACAACCTCGGGGTGATCACGCAGGGCTGGACGGTCAAGCAAGCCGAGAAGCTCGTGCGTCTGCGGGTGCTCCCGTACCTCAACAAGAAGGCGCTCTTCCTCAGCGAACAACTGGGCATGAGCAAGGCCAACCCCAAGTTTTTCCAGCGCGTCGCCGGGGCGCTGGGCCTCCCGCCGGAACGCTGCATGCACGTCGGCGACCGCCCCGACCGCGACGTGGACCCCGCCAACCAGGCCGGCTGGCTCACGGTGCTCAACAAGCGCAGCGGCAGGCACCACGAACGGGTCTGCGAGACGCCGCCGCTCTACACGATCCACAATTTCTGGGATCTGGCGGAGATCCTGGAGCGCGATTTCGAGCCGGCGTAACGGGCCGCCGCAGTAGGGCCACGCTCGGACAACCCGCCCGCGACGGCCGCGCCCGGCCCCGAATCGGCCCTTGAAGATGATGCGGGATGCTCTACCCTCACAACCCTTCACGGTTGCCGCTCCATGCGACCGCAGGCGTCCCCATCGTCTAGCCAGGTCTAGGACACCGGGTTTTCATCCCGGCAACAGGGGTTCGAATCCCCTTGGGGACGCCATATTACTTTCCGTATGCGCTTTGAACTTCTCACGATAAGTCGAACGCATGACGGCTGGCGGGGCGGTCTCCCCTCGGCCGCGCGCGCAAGTCGACGGCAATGGGCGGCCCGGCGAAAGGTAAGGCGGCGCAGGTCAGAGCCAGCGCTGGCCGGGACGATGAGCGCGGCGGGCGCGCGGCGGGCCGAAGATTTCCATGTGGACGATCGCTTGCGCGGCAAGCGCGGCTTTCTTGTCCGGGTTGGCGTCGCGCAGCGCGCTCAGCCAGGGCGCGAGATCCATTCCGCCGCGCGACGAGCGCTTGCGCGGCGGCGCGATGAGGCCGAGATTGGGCATGGGTTGCGGGGCTTGCGCGGGGAGAGCTTGCGCCGGCCTCTGCTTCGCGCGCCTGCGCTTGGGTTGCGCGGGCGGCTGAGCCCGAGGCGCCGGCGGGGTCGGTGCGTTTGCGGGGCGGTGGGGCGGCTTGACGGCTTGGACCGTGCGCACCGTCGCGGGCTGCGGTGGGCGTGGCGCGGGACTGACCGGCTGCGGGGCGGGCCTGACCGGCTGCGGGGCGGGCTGCGCCGGGACCGGCCGGACTTCGCTGCGCTGGGCCGGTCGGGGGGCCGGCGTGGTCGAACCGCCGGGCTGGGTTTCACGGCGCGCTTCTTCGAGCAGTTCGGCCAGCGTGCGGGGGCGCGGGCCGCTGGAGCGCCCGTCGCCGTAATCGTACGGCCCGCGCTGGGGCTCGGCGTTCGAACGCCCGCGCGGCCCCATGGGCGCCTGGGGTTCCTGCGACCCGAAGAGGGTGCGGAAGATCCAGGCGATCAGTTCGATCAAGGCGTCCATGGGTTGGCGCGTGGCGCTCCGTTCCCGTTATTTTATCTCACCGGCTCCTCAAGACGCTACTCGGCGCGACCCTGCTTCCGGACGCCGCCTAGCAGCCCGTTGAAAAAGGGAGCGGGCCATTAAACGGCGCTTTTGCCCAGCCCTTCGTTGCGCCCTCGTCACAGAGCTCCTCTGGATATGCTCCTCGGTCGCGCCTCGGTCTGTACAAAAATCGCTCGTTTACTGACCGCACCCCCTTTTTCAACGGGCTGCTAGACCGAATCGGCGGGCCCGCCGCCGATGGTTTCGCGCATGCTGGTGTCGGCCTGGACGTTGCGCAGGTTGTAGTAGTCCATGACGCCCATCTTGCCGGTGCGCAGGGCCTCGGAGAGGGCGCGCGGGATTTCGGCTTCGGCGAGGACGACCTGGGCGCGGTTTTCTTCGACCATGGCTTTCATTTCCTGTTCCTTGGCGCGGGCCATGGCGGCGCGGCGTTCGGCCTCGGCTTGGGCCATCTGGAGGTCGGCGTGGGCCTGCGCGGTGCGGAGGTTGGCGCCGATGTTCTCGCCCACGTCGACGTCGGCGATGTCGATGGAGACGATCTCGAAGGCGGTGTTGGCGTCGAGGGCCTTGTTGAGCACGGCCTTGGAGATGCGGTCGGGGTTTTCGAGCACCTCCTTGTGGCTGACGGCGGAGCCGATGGCGGAGACGATGCCTTCGCCGACGCGGGCGATGATGGTCTCTTCGGTGGCGCCGCCGAGGAACTGTTCGAGCTTGGTGCGGACGGTGACGCGGGCGCGGACCTTGAGCTGGATGCCGTCCTTGGCGACGGCGTCGATGGTGACGCGGCCCTGGCGCGGGTTGGGGCAGTCGATGACGCGGGGATTGACGGAGGTGGAGACGGCCTCGGTGACGCTCTTGCCCTCGGTGCGCAGCGTGGCCAGGTCGATGGCGCAGGCCTTGGAGAAGTTAAGTTCGATCTTGCTGCGCTTGGCGGCGATCAAGCCTTCGATGACGCCCTGGACGCGGCCGCCGGCGAGGACGTGGCTGGCGAGGCACTGAAACAGGTAGGAGTCGCGCTCGCGCTTGGCCATCTTGTCCATCTCGACGGCGTCCTCTTCGCGGCTGATGTCCAGGCCGCCCTGGTGCGAGGTGATGAGCGCCTTGAGGAGTTCTTCAACGCGCCCGCCGGCGAGGTAGTGGGCTTCCCAGAGGTCGGCGGGGAGGTCCATGCCGGCCTTCTTGGAGGCGATGCGCGCGCGGACGATGAGTTGGAGTGGGACGCGGCGCAGGCGCATGGCGACCATGTCGAAGATGCTGATCGGCGCGCCGGACAACTGGGTCTGGACCCAGAGCATGCCGAAATTCCAGAGGATGCTCAGCACGATCAGGAGCATCACGACGGCGACGGCGATGAAGACGAGCAGCACGTCGGTGCCGACCGCCGGGAGCAGCCAGGACGAGACCCAGTTCATGCGCGATTCCTCCGTGTGGACGACGCGCCCGGCAGCGCTCCGGGCGGCCAGCGGCCGGCCTGGAAATACGGCTTCCGGGGTTTCTCTTTCGGCTACGGCATATCAGAAGGCGAACTTTTCTCCAGGACTCATCACCTTGCACCGGGCGCCCTGTTTCTCGACGTGGAAGGCGAAGTTGAGCGGGTCGGCCTTGATGATCTCGAACGTGTTGTAGTGCATGGGGACGCAGGTCTTGGCCTTGAGGAACTCGGCCGCCTTGCTGGCGTCCTCGACGCCCATCGTGAAGTTGTCCCCGATGGGCAGGCAGGCCACGTCGATCTCGTGCTGCTCGCCGTAGAGCTTCATCTCGTCGAAGAGCGCGGTGTCGCCGGCATGGTAGAGAACCTTGTTCTTGCCCCAGTGCACCAGGTAGCCGACGGGGGAGTTCGGCGGCGGGACGGAGCCGTCGGGGCGCGGGTCGCCGCCGACCCCGTGAAAGGCCAGCGTGACCTTCACGCGCCCGAAGGGAAAGGCGAAACTCCCGCCGGTGGACATCGGGTGCGCCTTGACCATGCGACGCTGGAACCAGCCCGCCAGTTCCCAGGTGCAGATCACCGTGGCGTCGAACTTCTTGGCCAGCGCCTCGGTGTCGCCGTAGTGGTCGGCGTGGGCATGGGTGAGCAGGATGTAGTCGCACTTGCGGATGTCTTCGAGCTTGCTGGTGCAGACGGGGTTGCCGCTGATGAAGGGGTCGATGAAGACGGTGTGCTTCTCGTCCTCGATGCGAAAGGCGCTGTGACCGTAGTACTTCAGGGAAGGCATGGGCAATCCTCCGACGCGATGGCTTGACGGCCATTATTCCGGCGCGCGCCGGGGTTTGCAAGGAGCAGCGGGAAGGCCGAGAGGAGCGGAGAGAAGGCCGTTAAGGCCAACGGCATACGCCAGGCGTTGAATGCCCCTCCCCTGCCCAATCCCCGTGTCCCGAGTTCCGTTCGGCTCCTTGCCGTTGCGAGGGGCGCGGTCGGTCCCTTAAAGTAGCGTTAATGGGCTGCTCGCCGTTCGTTTACGCCGCGCTGCTGGCGCTGCTGGACCTGTGGCTGTTGGTGGAGATCGGCCGGCACTGGGGCGTGCTGCCGGCGCTGGGGATCGCGTTCCTCCCGAGCATGCTGGGGGGCGGGCTGGCCCAACGGCAGCGGCAGCGGGTCTGGAGCCGGGTGCAGGACGACCTGCGCGCGGGCCGGCCGCTGGAAACGAACGCGCTCGAGGGGCTGGTCGCCCTGGCGGCGGGCGTGCTCCTGCTGATCCCGGGCCCGCTCAGCACGGTGCTGGGGCTGCTGCTCCTGATCCCCGGGATGCGGCGGCTGGCGGCCGGGTTGATCCGGAAACGGCTGGGCCCGCGGCCGGCCAAGGGCGCGGTGTTGGACCCCCGCGCGGCGCCGGACGCAGGGGCCGGCTGGCCCGGCGGCTACGTCAAGATCGTGCGGATCGGCGGCGCGCCGCCTGGGCCCGCAGCCGGCGGGATCAAAGAGGCCGAAGGCCGGAGCCTCGACGACGACGACGCGCCTCCGGCGCTGCCGCCCAGACAGGAGTGAAAGACGGGGGGCGGACGGTTGGCATGGCGGCGCGCAGCGTGGGAGGCGCGATACGAAGCGGCAGGTTCGAAGCATGAGGCGCGGCGGGTTGCGGCATGATGGCGTTCATCGCACGGGTACTGTTCTATCCGACGCTGATCTGGAACCTCGCGCTGTGCGGGCTGGACAAGAACCGGCGCTGGTGGGACCGCGTGGACCGGCAGCTCTGGATCGGGGGCGCTGCCGACGGAGGCCGACGTGCCGAAACTGGCGGCGGAAGGGATCGGGGGCGTGGTCAACACCTGCGCGGAGACCGAGGGGCCCGTGCGCGCATACCCCAAGTACGAGATCGAGCAGTTGCACATTCCCACGGTGGACTTCACGCCGCCCGCGCTGCCGGACATCGAGAAGGCGGTGGCCTTCATCGACCGGCTGCACGCGCAGGGCAAGGGCGTGTACGTGCACTGCAAAGCGGGGCGCGGGCGCAGCGCGACGGTGGCGCTATGCTGGTTGGTGTCGGCGCGGGACTGGACGCCGGAGGCCGCGCAGCAACACCTGCTCAACCGCCGCCCGCACGTGAACAAAAAGCTCTACCTGCGCGACGTGGTGCGAGTCTTCTACGCCAAGCGCAGGCAAACCGGCTCGCCAGCCAGGCCGGCGTAGCCGGCGCAGCCCGGAGGATACGCCATGCACGGACGACTCGCGCTCGGGATGCTCCTATTAATGCTGGCTTGCGGCGCGACGCGAGCGGGCGAGCCGGCGGCGCAGATCGAAGCCGATAAGCCGCTGGGCGGCTGGACGTTCATGAATGGGCCGGAGTTCCCCGGGGCGACGGGGGCGCTGGAATTGGTCCCCGAAGCGGAGGGCCTGGGGCGGCCGGCGCTGAAGCTGAGCGGGGACTTCACCAAGGGCGGCAATTACGTGCAGGCCGCTAAGGAGTTCGAGAAGGGGCTCGTCGCGCGGCTGGCCTTCCGCGTCAAGGCGCCCGGCGCGAAGCAGCTCACGATCCGCGTCGTGGACGGCTCGAAGCAGTGCCACCAGATCAACCTGAAGCTCGACGCGGGCGACGGCTGGCAGGCGCTGGATTTTCCGCTGCTGGATTTCTTCAAACACATGGGCGCGCCCGCGGCGGTGCAGGGCGTGGCGAAGTACGAGAAGTGGGGCGGCGCCAACGACGGCAAGTGGCACGCTCCCGCGCGTTCGCTGGCGATCCTCGCGGGGCGGCACACGAAACCCGAGAGCCTCCAGCCGACGGTCTGGATCGCCGACGTGGCGCTGCATCCTCCGGAAGGCGCGAGCTACGAGGAGGACTTCGAAGCCGCAGACGCGCTCCCCGCCGGCTGGAGCGCGAAGGGGCAGGCCGCCGCGGCCAGCGGCACGGCCTACCGCGGCAAGCGCGCGCTGAAGCTGGAGCGGAACCTCGAGAACCTGCAGGCCGAGACCGGCGCGACCGGCGCGACCTTCCCGGCCCGGCCCGGCGTGTGGGAGGGCTCCGGCGCGGTGCGCACCGAGCTGAACTCGCCCGACAACTCGTACCGCGTCGAAGTCGCCGTCGAGGCGCTGAAGGCCGACGGCTCGGCGCTGGAGTCCGTCACGCTGCTGGAGGAGTTCGGCAAGAAGGACTGGCGCGTGCCGAAGAAGAAGTTCGAACTGCCCCCCGGCACGGCGCAGGCGCGGATCGTGGTGCGCCTGCACAAGGCCGACGGGGCGTGCTGGATCGACGACCTGTCCCTGGCGCGCGTGGGCGGCGACGAGAAGCGGATCGACCGGATCGTGCTGTCCACCGCGCGGCTCGGGAACCTGCTTTTCCCCGACGACAAGCGGCTCGCGCACGTCCGGGTGGAAGCGCTGCGCGAACTGCGCGACGAGGAGCGGAAACTGCGCGCCTCGGTCCGCGACTACTGGGGCGCCGCTCAGGCCACGCCGCTGGAAACCGAACTGAAGCCCGAAGGAAAGGACAAGGACCGCTTTGCGTACACGGCCGAAGTGGACTTGTCCGGCATGCCGCTGGAAACCGGACGCTTCTACGAGCTGCACGCGGAACTCCCGGGCGCGGCGGGCGACCCCGACACGGAATTCACGGGCTTCGCGATCCTGCCGGAGGCCCCCGCGCGCGGGTTCAAGCCCGAGGAGATTCCCTTCACCATCCGCAACTGGGACAACCGGCTCAAGGACTACTTCTTCCTCGCCGACCGGCTGGGCATCCGCAACCTGGGGATCTGGGGCGGCTGGGCCTCGAAGAAGCCCTACGCGCCGCACGCGCCGGGGGTCGAGTTCTGCAAGGAACTGGGCGCGCGCTGGATCACCACGACGCCGGCCGCCTCGGTGGAGCGGGAGGGCTTCGCCGAGTACGACGAGGCGGCGCTGCGCGAGGGGATGACGAACTTCCTCAAGGCCTACGCCGGCCCGAGCCTGGGCGCGATCGCGCAAGGCAACGAGCCCCACGGGAAACTCGAGAAGGTGAAGGAGAACGTGCGGGCCTACAAGGCCGTCTACGAGTCGGTCAAGGCGTTCGACCCGAAGATCCTCGTGATCGGGACCTCGGTGGAACCCAACGCGGACTACTTCAACGAAGGCTACTACAAGTACCTCGACGCCTACGATTACCACGTCTACGAGGGCTACCGGAACGTGCGCAAAGCGTTCCAGGAGTACAAGGCGCTGATGCAGAAGTTCGACGCGGTGAAGCCGGTCTACTCGACCGAACTGGGCCTGAACAGCCAGGGCATGTCGCGCTATACGGTGGCGCTTGAGCTGGTCAAGAGCACGACGGCCTTCTTCGCGGAAGGCGGCGTCAGCGTCTCGTGGTTCACGATCATGTACCCGGATCCGAAGGGCAAGTCGCGCGGATCCTCCGGCGAAGCGCACTGCGTCTTCGACTGCAAGTACAGCCAGTACAATCCCAAGCTCGACGCGATCACCTACTACGCCGTGGTCAACGCGCTCCTCGACAAGAAGTTCGCCGAGGAGAAGCAGTACGAGGATGGAACGCAGGCGTTCCTCTTTAGGAACGGCGCGGGGCAGTGCCTGCAAGTGCTCTGGAACGAGAGGGGCCGGAAAGACGTGGCCGTGCCGTTGCCGGGCGTGAAGGCGGCGGAGATCCTGCGGATCGACGGGACCCGCACGGCCTGCGCGCTCGCGGACGGCGTCCTGCCGGCGTCGGTCTCGAACGAGCCGATCCTGCTGCTGTACGAACAACAGGCGGCGAAGCTGGCCGAGGCCCTGAAGCCCAGCGAGTTCAAGCTGCTGGAAGCGCCGGAGGTGTTCGTGAAGGGCAAGAGCGCGACGCTCGAGATCAAGGTTCCAAGAGGCCTGAAGCTCATCGGCCCGCCACTCTGGAAGTACTCCGAATATACGTTCGAAGTCGGCGTAGCCTCCTGCCAGATCGCCGTCCCCGCCGACGCTACCGCGCGCGAGGCCCGCATCCTGGCGCGAATGCTCGACGTGAAAGGCAACGTGCTGGGCGAGATCGCCGTGCTGGCGCCGGTGCGGAGCCAGTGAACAGTGAACAGTGAACAGTGAACAGCATACACCTGTTGGTTAGTCCCAAGCCTCCGTAGACGTTGCCGCTTGCCGATCGATACCTTTGGAGTCCTCCATGCCGCTGCGTCCTTCCCATTCGGCTTCCCACGAACGCGTGCGGGCGTTCATCGCGGTGGAACTCGACGACGACGTGAAGCGCGCGCTGCGGCCGGCGATGGCAAAGCTGCAGGAGCGGCACGCGCGGGCCGACGTGCGCTGGGTCCCGGAGTCCAACTGGCACCTGACGGTGAAGTTTCTCGGCGACGTGCCGTGGTTAGAGATCGGAAGGATCGGGACGGCGCTGCAGGAACTGGCCGCCGAGACGCCGGCATTCGAGTTGGAAGTGAAGGGGCTGGGCGCGTTCCCGCCGGACCGCTCGCCGCGCATCGTCGCCGCGGGGATCGGGCGCGGGGCGGAGGAACTGGCGGCCTTCCATGCGCGGCTCGAGGCGCGCATGGCCGCGCTGGGTTATCCGCCCGAGAACCGGGGCTTCAAGGCGCACCTGACGCTCGGGCGCGTGCGCGGGCGGCGCGGCAACGAGATGCTCTGGGAGAACCTCGCCGCGCGCGGCGCGCAGGCCTTCGGCGAGTCGCCCGTCGAGAAGGCCGTATTGTACCAGAGCGAGCTGGAGTCGCGCGGCGCGCGCTATACCGCGCTGGCGACGGGCAGGTTCAAACTCGTGTGATTCCTGGAGAAACGGCATGTCCGCAACGACGAAATACGCGCTGGCGCTGCAACTGTTACTGGCGTTGAGCATGGGGTTATCCGCCGCCCGAGCTTCCACGGTCAACGCCAAGGACTTCGGCGCGCGCGGCGACGGCGTGTCCGACGATTCCGACGCGCTCCAGAAGGCTATCGACGCGGCAGCCCGTGAAACGGGCGGCGGCGAGCTGCTCATTCCCGCCGGCCGGTACGTGGTGAAGAAGACGCTCAGGATCGAGAAGCTGATCGGCTTCAGCCTGCGCGGCGAAGGCCACGGGGGCATCATCGTGCCAAAGCGAGACGGGCCGACTTCGAACATGGGCGTCACGCGCCTGATTTGGAAAGGGGAAGACGGCGGCACGCTGCTGGAGGCGATCGGGACGGTGGGGCTCAAGGTCGAAGGCCTGCTCCTGTCGGGCGGCGACACCGAGGACACGACGCAGCAAGGCCGCGCCGGGATGCTGATGCACCTGCATTCGCCCGTGGGTTGGGGTTGCATGATCACGAAACTAAGCGCCATGACGTTCCATCACGCCGCCACCGGCATTCAGATGGGCAAGGCCGTCGGCGACATCTGCGGCTCCGACGCGCTCCTTGAGTTCCTCACCTTCATCCGGCTCGATTGCGGCTTCCGCGTCATTCACCGCCAAGGCGTCGATTACACTTTCACGTTCCTATTCGCGGGCCATTGCAAGCGGGTGCTGCACTTCGAGTGCGGCGGCAACCTGCTCGTCAACACCGCGCAGATGACCGACTGCGGAGTCTTCGCGGAGATCTCCGGCGGCGGGCGCAACGCGGGGACGTACCTCTTCAACAACATCCGCGTCGAGTCGAGTTCGGGCGGCAGGAACGACCGCTTCCAGGCGCTCGTCTGCCGGCCGGACGCGCGCATGGTCGTGGCGAAGTTCATCGGCTACGACGACTGCCAGTGGGACTGGAAATCGAACCGGAGCGAAAGACGCGCGGCGCCGCTCTGCGAGATCGGCCCGGGGTCGCAAGTGGTCTTTGAATCGTCCATCTTCAATTCGCCGCTGGCCGCGCTGGAAGGCGACGAGAAAGGGCAGGCCAGCCTGGTCGTGCGGGATTCGAGCTTCAGTTACGTCTCGCCCGCCCAGTCCGTGAAGGCCAACGCGCACGGCTACTTCCGTTTCGAAAACTGCACCGAGGCCTCGGGCAAGTTCTATCCGGATCTGCTCAAATGGCCCAAGCTCGACGCCGAACGTCTCGATCCGCAGGCTCCGTACGTCGGCGAGCTGCCCGGTCCGCCGGCCGAAGGAAAATAAACCTCCGGCCTCACGCCGCCGCGGGCTTCTGTTCCTCGCGCTTGCGGATCATGCGATTCATCATCTTGACTATGATGAAGACGCTGAAAGCGACGATGAGAAATTCGATGCAGGTGTTGATGAACAGGCCGTACTTGATGCTCACCGGAGGCGCCGCGGGGACGGTCTCGGTGGCGGCGACGCCTTCCTTGAGCACCACCATCAGGTTCTTGAAGTCCACGCCGCCGATGGCCAGGCCAATGGGGGGCATGATCAGGTCGTTGACGATGGAATTGACGACCTTGTTGAAGGCCGCGCCGAGGATGATGCCGACGGCCATGTCCATGGCGTTGCCCTTGACGGCGAATTCCTTGAACTCCTGGACGAACCCCATCGCGCGCCCCTCCGCTGGATACGATCAAAAAAGAACCCGCCGCGGACGGCGCGCGGCGGGCTTGTACCTTCGGTCGCTCTCGGACCGGTTATTCGGCCTTGGGCTTCTTGTCCTTCAGCGTGCCCATCTTCATCTCGCGCTGGGCGGCCATGTTGGCGAGCGCTTCTTTCTCGACGGCGACCCAGCCGTGCATCTCCTTGGGCAGGACCATGCCGGCAAAGAGTTCGGCGGCGGCCTGCGGCCCGTCGCGCTCGATCTTGGGGTAGACCGGCGGGACGCCGACCCAGCCGTCCATGCCTTCGGGGATCTTCTTGTTGTACTTCATCTCCCAGGCTTCGGCGGGCTTGTCGGCCGGCTCGGCGACCTCGATGCCCGAGATGCCCTTGAAGCTGGTGGCGTTGAAGGCCAGGAAGCCGTTGAGCGACTCGGGAACCATGGTGTTGCCGGAGAGGCGGTAGTATTTGAGGCCTTTCTCGGCGTCGTCGACTTCCTTGGGCTGACCCATGGGCACGGCGAGCCAGCCGCTCATGGCTTCGGGCACGGCGTGGCCCTTCTTGAGGATGGTGTAGTCCTTGTCCTTTTCCTTATCCTGGTAGCAGCCCCAGGCGGTAAGCAGCAGAAGCCCGGCCGCGAGGGCGCGGGTCGTCATGTGGATCTTCATCGTCGTTCCTCGGCTTTCGTAAGGTTGGGGGTTACTGGTCGTTCAGGCGCGCCAGAAGCTTCTTCAGGTCGCCCTGGCGGGCGGCCTCGGCGGCCTCGCGGGCGCGGGCGGCGAGCACGCGCAACTGGAAGAGGCGGGAGCGCTCGGTCAAGTCCGTCAGTTCGGCCTCGGTCACGTCGCCCTTCTCGCGGACCTTCTGCAAGTCGCCCTTGAGCGTGACGAACTCGCCCTTTAGGTTGCCGGTGTCGGTCTTGAGTCCCTTGACGTCTTCTTCGAGGACGTCGAGCTTCTTGAGCTTGTCTTCGATGTAGTTCATCTTGCGGCTGACGGTCTCGATGTTTTCGTTCTGGCTGGTGTCGACCTTCTGCTGCTCCTTGGCCATGCTCTCCAGGTCGCCGGCGAGCTTGGCGGAACTCTCGGCGAACTTGGTCTGCTGTTCGACGACGACGGTGAGGGTGCCTTTGAGTTCTTCCTTCTCGGCCTTGAGCACCTCGACCTTGCCCTTCAGTTCGTCGGAGGCTTTGTTCTGGTCGGTGTTGACCTTCTCGGAGTCGGCCAGGCGCTGCCGGAACTCGGTCTCGTTCTCCTTCATCTTGGTCCGGGTGACGTCGAGTTCCTGCTTGAGATTTCCGGAGACGATCCAGACCATCACGAAGCAGATGAGCGCCGTGAGGGCCAGGTTCAGCGCGACGAGGGGCGCGAAGAACGAGAGCTTCTCGCCGAAAGTCCGCGGCAGGCCGGAGCCTTCCGGAGCGCCTGCGGGCGAGTCGGTCATGGGTGAATCCTCCAAGCTGCGCATGTGCAGCGGCCTTGCGGGGCTTGTGGGCGCGACATGCGCCCGTGCAACCCCAGAACATTAACCTATCATCTTTAGCCCGTTCGTCCAGTGGGCGATGCCTGCCGCCTTCTGGTTGTATCCGACGCGGGTCTGCGGTATCCTATTCGCATAATTCGTTATCGGCAAAAGCCGTATAGGAACATTAGGCGGCAATTGGAGTTCCGGCGGAACGCCCCAAGGAGCACGATGGCCTCGCCTCCATCCGGTTCCCCGCCCCAACCGCAGGCCGCGGCGGCCGCACCTGCAACGCCCGGCCCGGGGGCGGATCAAGAATCGCCGAGCGACGCCGAGCTGGTCCAGCGCGCACGCACTCAGGACGCCGGGGCCTTCGAAGCCCTCGTCGAACGATTCCAGGCCCTCGTCAGCCTCGTCGCGTACCGGCAGCTTGGGCGCCGCGACCACGTCGAGGACGTGGCGCAGGAGGCGTTCGTCAAGGCGTTCCTGCATCTGAGCGAGCTGGACGACCCGGCGCGCTTCAAACCCTGGCTGCTGCGGATCACCGCGAACATCGCGCTGGACCACCTGCGCCGGCGCAAGCACGAAGGAGTCTCGCTGGACGACACGGGCGCCTTCACCGCCGCCGAGACTGCGGCCTCGCAGAATCCCAAGGGGCGCGAGGAACTGAAAGAAGCCGGCGAGCAGGCGCAGACGGGGGAGCTGCGCGACCGGATCGTCGAGGCGATCTACTCGCTGCCCGAGGAGTACCAGGCGCCGGCGGCGATGCGTTACCTGGAGGAAATCCCTTACAAGGAAATCTCCCGGCGCATGGGGCTGCGCGAGGAGACGCTGCGCAAGCGGATCCACCGCGCCAACCAGATGCTGCGCCGGAAGCTGAAGAATTTGTGGCCCGAAGGACTGGAAGTGTAACGTCATGAGAGGACGCCTCGCGCCGGCGGGCGCGGGGGGGGCACGGGGCGGCCGCGCCGGCCCGCGCCACGGAACGTACTGGGAAGGATGCCGCGGCGTGACCTGCGACGAATGCCGTGACCGGCTACAGGATCTGGTGGACGGCGAGGTGAGCGGCGCGGAGAAGGCCGCGCTGGACTCGCACCTCGGGGCGTGCCCCGACTGCGCCGAGTTGCACAAACGGCTGGCGAAATTCACGACGACCATGGTCAAGACGGTCAAGCCGCTGCGCCCGTCCGGCGACTTCACCTCGCGCGTGATGGCGCGCTTCGAAGAGAGCAAGGCGGACCTCGCGCGCACGCCGTCGCAGAAGGCGATCCGCGACATGCCGGCAACGCCCTCGTGGCCGGTCTGGCCGTTCGCCGCCGCGATCGGCATACTGGTGCTCGTGGGCCTGCTGCTGCTCTTCCGCTCCGGGCCGCCGGCGCTGGGGCGGATCGTGAAGGGCGCCGACGCGGCCAAAGTGCAGCGCTTCGAGAACGGGGCCTGGACCGAGACCCCCGGCGGCGAGGCGCTCTTCAGCGGCAACCGCATCCTGGCCACCGAATCGCCCGGGACCGTCGTGGCGCTCGACCTCGGCCCGGAAAACACGGTGAAGGTCTTTCTGCGCTCGCCCTGCGCCGTGCACCTGGAACGCCGCGGAAGCCAATTCCTCTTTGTGCCCATGGCCGAAGCCAAGGGCCGGCTGCGCATCCGCACCCTGGGCGCGGGAGCGCATGCGGACGATACGGTGCGCGTCAACCTCGGCGAGGCGTGGGTGGAGGTGAAGGTCGGGCAGAAGAACGAGGTGGACGTGGCGCCCGACGAGACGAACCATCTCGTCGTCTCCGTGAAGCTCGGCTCCGCGAAGATCGGAAACGTCAGCGAGACCGAACAAATCGCCGAAGGCTACGCGCGAACCGTTCCGCAGAAAGGCGCGTGCAGCGCCGCGACGCAGGCGAAGTCGGATGCCTTCGGCTGGCTGGAAGGGCCGTAGGGCGAACGGGGCTGGAAGTATGAAGTATGAAGTGTGAAGTCCTGCTGCGATCAAATGCTAAGCGGTCTTGCCTAAGTTTCTTCGGGATTAGGTCTTTCCGCGTAGGCCGAACCGACCCACACCTTCAAGGCTCGTTTTCAAAACTCATCCTTGCCCGGCTGCGCTCGCGGCTCGGCTTCCACCTTCACGGGCGGCGGGGCTTCGAGGTGCACGCCGGGGTTGCGGCCCTGCTGGGCGAGCGCCAGCCGCAGGCGGTTGACCAGATCCTGCGCTTCGAGGCGCTGGGGATCGACCTTGAGCGCCTGCTGTCCCAGCAGCAGGGCCTCCTCGAGCTTGCCGGCGCGATGGAGGTCGCGGGACGCGGCGAGGAGTTCCTTCATGCGCTTCTCGACTTCGAGGCGGCGCTCGAGCTGGACGAGATCGCGGAGCGCGTTGGGGTCGTCGGGGCGCTGCTTGAGGGCCTGCTGGACGCTTTCGCGGGCGAGGTTCCAGTCGCCGAGTTCCATGGCCTTATGGGCGACTTTCATGTTCTCGGCGAAGGCCTCGTTGGAGGCGGTGAGACGGCGCTCGAGCCGCTCGACCTCGATGCGCAGGGGCTCGCTATTGGGGTCGAGGTTCAGCGCGTCTCGGCCGATGCGCAGGGCCTCCTCGCGGCGATCCTTGAGCGCGAGTTCGCGCATGGCTTGGAGCAGCTCTGCGGTCTTCTCGCGCTTGTGCGCCTCGGCCTCGGCGAGGGGCTTGAGCGCCGCCTCGGCGGCCTCGCCCACGGCGCGGTCGCGGTCGTGAAGCGCCTGCTGGAGCGCCAGGACGACCTTCTCGTTGGCGGGGACGAAAGGCGCCAGCACGCGCACGGCGCCGCGGCGGACCTCGAAGTGTTCGTTGCGCAGGAGCAAGAGGAAGCGCGGGATCTCGTTCTCGGTGGGCTTAAGGTCGCCGAGCATCCTCGCGACCTCGTCGCGGGTGACCTCGTCGCGGGACTTGACGGCTTCGAGGAGGTCCGGGAGCGCGTCGGCGCCGAGGCGGCGGAGCGCGTGGCGGGCCTTCTCGCGCTTCGCGGGATCGGCCAGCGCGGCGATCCAGTCTTTGGCCGACTTGCCTTCGTAGACGACGGGGCCGTCGGCGTAAGGGTCGGTCTCGCCGGCCTGCGCCGGCGCGGCGCAGGCGCACAGACTCAGGAAGAGCACGACTCGGGTGGGCATTCGCGCGACCCTCAGGCCCGGCCCCCATCATGCCTGAAGCGGTCCGCCGGGGCAACGGGTTCGTTCAAGGGCCGGTCTCGCCGACTTCGGTGCGCCGGCCCGTCTTCTTCGCGGGCTCCGGCTGGGGACGCGGGACGATTTCCAGGGGCGATTCGCCGACCTCCTTTTCCGTCGCCCCCTGGGCTTGCCCGGCCAAGTCTCGCGCCGCCTCCGAATACGGGTCGAGCTTCAAGGCCTTCTTGGCCGCTTCCTGGGCGGCGGCCCGATTACCGGCCTTCAGCTCGTTCCGCGCGATGTCGAGGAGCGCCTGCACCTGGAGTTTCACGGCGAGGCCTTCCCGCGCCTGGGCCATCAGGTTCTGGGCTTCCGGCCGGTCGGGGAGGAGGTCCAGGGCGGCCTGGAGCTCCTGCTTCGCCGCGGCGTAGTCCCCCACCTCGAGCTGGCCCCTCGCGAAGACCAGCATCGCGTCGTACCACTGCTTGTTGACCTGTTCGAGGAGCGCCTTGGCCCGGGCGTCGTTGGGGTTCGCTTCGAACAGCGGTTCCAGGATCGTACGTACGTTGGCAAATTCGCCCCGCGCCAGGGCCTCCTCGGCCTGCTTCAGGGCCGGCTTGGTCTGGATAGCGGGAAGGGCGGCCTTCGCTTCCACTTCGCGGAGCATCTGGAGCACCGCCTCGTTTTTCGGGCTGCGCTTCAGCAGGTCGTCGAGGATGGCGCGCGCCTCGGCCCACCGCGCTTCCACCAGCGCGGCCTGCGCCCGGTCCAAGTCCCGGTTGAAGCGGTCGGCTTCGCCCTGGCGCACGGGCTTGAGCGCCTCTTCGGCGGCCTCGACCACCGCGCGGTCGCGGTCCTTCAAGGCCGACTCCAGGGCGGCCCGCGCGCCGTCGTCCTTCTCGGCCAGCGTACCGAGCATCTTGACGACCGCGCGCCGGACGGCGAAGTCCTGGTGCTGGATGAGCGCCTTCAGGCGCGGGAGATCGCCGGCGCGCGGCTTGATCGATTCCAGCGTCTCGGTGAGGCCCTGCCGGACCCTTTGCGCCTGCGCATCGCCCTGCCCGAAGATGGGGATCGGCGGATCAGCCTTGGGCTTCTCGCGATGTTCGAGGCCAAGCTGGCTGAAGAGCGGCGCCATCGCGTCGGGGCCGATCGCGACGAGCGCGTGGCGGGCCTTGCCGATCGCCATCTGTTCGTTTCTCCCCAGCGCCTGGATCAGGGCCTTGACCCAAGCTTCGGCGGTCAAGCCCTCGTAGGTGGGCTCCTCGCCGCCCATGCGGTCGTCCTTCGGGCCGCGCTCGCCGCTCCCGTCGCCCATGCGATCCGCAGGCAGCTCGGGCTTACGGCTAGGCTGTGGAGGAGGAGGAGGCGGCGGCGGCGGTGGACCCACGCCGAACGGAGCGCGCGGCGGCGGCGGCGGGCCGTCGTGCATCCCGGGAGGAGGAGGCGGCGGCGGGCCGTCGTGCATCCCGGGCGGAGGAGGAGGCGGCGGCGGGCCGTCGTGCATCCCGGGCGGAGGAGGAGGCGGCGGGGGCGGCGGCGGCTCGACCTCCGGCGCGGGCTTGGGCTCGGGCGGCGGGGCCTCGCCGCCCAGCTTCGCTTCATCCGGGGGAACCAGCGTCTTGTCCACAAGCTCGAGCGAGGGATTCTCCCCGTTGCGGGCGGTGGCTTCGCTCGCGGGCGTGGCGGTGCTCCGGATCAGCGCGAGAAAAGCCAGCGTCGTCGCCAGCACCAGCGCGGCGGCCAGGCCGTAGAGTCCCACGGCAAACGCGCGCGAGTACGCCGGCCGATCCGCCTGCGTGGGCGCGGCCTGGAGTTCGCGAAAAAAGGCCTCGTTCTCGGCGCGGATCGCCTCCCGTTCCGCGCGGCAAGCAGGGCAGCCGTCCAGGTGCGCGCGGTGGTCGGCATTCGGCTCGCCGGCGGCGGCGGCTTCCAACTGCGCGCCGCTCAGGTGCGGGGTCGTGGGTTCGCTCATGGGGCCAGATCCTTCAACCAGATTCTCAACTGTTGCCGCGCGCGATAGAGCCGGGCGCGCAGCGTCTCCGGGGACAGCTCCAGTTCCCGCGCCGCTTCGGCGTGGGAGAGCCCTTCCTGAAAGACCAGCAGGACGACGGTCCGCTGCGCGTCCGGGAGCCGCTCGATCGCCTCGCGCAGCCGCCCGCGGACCTCGGCGGCCTCCAGCGCGGGCGCGCGCTCCGGCGCCGGCGGGTCGAAGCGCTCGCCGCCGCCGTGCGGGCGCTTGCGCGCGAGCATGTCCAGGGCCACGCGACGCGCGCTCGTGCGCGCCAGGGCCTCCAGCGAGCCTCCCTCGAAGCGCGCGGCGTTCCGCACCAGTTTCAAGACCGCCTCCTGCACGGCATCCTCCGCGTCTTCGCGGCGGCGCAGGACCGCCAGGGCCGAACGGCGCATCAGCGGGCGCAGCGCCTCCACCCGGCGGCGCACCTCGTCGCCCGGCGGCGGCTCGGACGCCTCGCGCGCATGGAGCTTCAAATGCGGATCGTTCAAAACGGTCGTACTCAAGCAGGTTCTCCACGCGGACTCCGTTCGACAAAACGGGTCTCCAGCGCGGACGTGATGCGGATTCTAGCCGGAAAACGGGATTCTTGAGGGACTGCTCATTCGATGCCGCAACGCAAATAGGACAAGCAAGTTACAAGAGCGGCCGAATTCGGATAAGGCGGGCTCATGTGAGCCAAGGTGCGTGGAAGGCGAAGCGCGTGAGGCCGCGGGTATCGATTCAGGGATTCAAAGCGGCCTTCAGCACGGCCAGCGTGCGCGGGGCGCGCTCCGGATCTGCTTCCAGGCGCGCGCGCAGGGCTTCGAGGCCCGCGCCGGCGTGCAGGGAAGAGACGCCGACTTCGAGGTTCCGGCGGAGCAATTGAATGCGCTGGTCCTCCGCCGCGTGCGGCGTGCCCCAGCGGATCTGCTCGAAGACGCGAGGCTCGGCGCCGGCCGGGAGCGCGACGAGGGCGCACGCGCCGCCGGTTCCGCGGAGGAGCCGCGCGCGCCCGGCGGCGGCTCCCGCGAAGGCCTGCCGGATTTCCGCATCCTGGAGTTCGAGGCGCTCGGCGTCGAAGTACGCGCTCGCCCCGAGCCCCTTCAACAGCGCGTACTGGCAGGCGCAGGCGCGCTTGTGCCCGGGGTCGCCTTCGGCCTGCGGGAGGAGGTCCCACGCCTCGTCGAGGCCCTCGCGCTGGAGCAGCGCGCGGAAGGCGGGCTTGCGCGGCAACGGCTCGAAGCAGAGCACCCGGCGCAGGGGCCGCGGCTCATCCAGGGCGGCGAAGCGGTGGAGCAGATCGAGGAGGCGTGCCTCGGCGAAACGCGCGGCGCCGGTCTCGCCGAGGCGCGCGAGGACCTCGGGCGCCGCCGGGCCGGTTTCCGGATCGGAAGCAAACAGGAAGAGGACGGGTGTGGAAGGGCTCAACGCAGGTTCACCACGAAGGGCATGCAGAAAAAAGGGCTGAACAGGCTTGCCTGTCCAGCCCACGCCTCGCCACGCTTGCCGCCAGTACCGCGCGCTCAGAAGCCGAAGCCGATCCCGACGGAGAAGCCGGAGCGGCGCCCGTAGTGTGAGTACCCGAAGCCGACGCTGTTGTACGGGTGGCAGTAGCGGTACGGGCGGTAGTAGTAGGACGGGTAGTAATAGCTGCCGTAGTAGTAGGGGTAGCTGTAGCCGGAATCGCGGTAGATGACCGTGGTCGGCTCGACGACCCGCTCGCGCTCCACGACGCGCTGGACGACCGTATCGTCCTTCTTGGGGGCGATGTATTCGTAGCTGCTGCGGCTTGCGGCCTGGTCTTCGACGCGGGCTTTGGTCTCGCGGAGTACCGCCAGGCGCCCGCCGCCGCGGCGTTCGCCATCCTCGAAGACGCTGACGTAGAGTCCCTCGAACTCGGCCGTCTCGACGCGGCTGACGAGGAGCAGGGACTTGCCGCCCTCGCGGACGGCGACCGCTTCCTGAGTCCCTTCGCCGGCGTAGCGGACCGCGTAGTTGCCGGCAGGCGCCGCGAGGCTGACGCCCGCGTGGCCCTTGAGCACGGATTCAGCGCCGCCGGGCGGGGTGATCCAGAGCGTGCGGCTCTTGGGGTCGAGGCGGTAACCCCAGGCCTTGCCGTCCACGTTCTCCAGGTTCAGCTTGCCCTGGCCCCTGGCGGGGGTTTCTTCCTGGGCCGGCGCGATGACCAGCGGGGCGTCGGCGCCGCCGGGCGCCTTCTTCTTCAGCATCGCCGCGATCACCGTCTGCGGGACGCCGGATTCCTTCAACTTAATGATCTGGTCGGCGCCGAGCGTGAAGCCCTGCTCGGTCCGCTCGACCGCCGCCAGCAGGACTTCCTCGCCCAAGCCCTGCTTGGCCAGTTCGGCGATCTGATCGACGGTTTCGGCGCGCGCGGCAACCGCGCCCAACGCGATGGCAAGGGCCATGGTCCAACCCCAAGCGCTTTTCATGGCGATGTCCTCCGTATGGCGTTCCGACCCTCGCCCATTAGAATAAAACCCTAAGCGGCGAGGTCAACCCTTCAGACCCCCAATTAAGTGACGCCGCAGGCGCGCGAGTATTCGAATCCAATAGGAATGGATCGGCCGCGGGCTGCGCGCGGCGTCCGTAGGAAAGGCGGCAGGGACGGAGACCCATGGCGAACCACGTATCCCGGACCGGTTGGGGCGTCTCGACGCTGGCCCTGCTGGCGTTCCTGTTGTTGATCGCCGGCGGCGCGCTGGCGTTCTATACGCCCGCGCTTCCGGCAGCCGGCCCCAACACCCCGGCCCCCGCGACGGCCGACGACCAGGCGGTTCCGGCCGTCGCCGAACCCGCCGCGCCCACGGTCGAGTATTGGCCGGCCGAGGTTCGCGCCGAGGACGGCCCGTGGACCGGGCGACTGGCGCGAATCGAGGAGCACCTCGCGATCCTGACCGTGCGGGGTTCGTCGGCCGAACGCGGCGCGGCGCACGGACACCTGCTTAAATCCTACGTCGCGGCGCTCGTGAAAGGCGTGCGTACGTACCTGCGTCCCGAGCCCGCACGGGACGCCGAACGCTACGCGCAGTGCCTGGACGGCGCGCGCAAGATGGCGGAATTCCTGGAAGCCGATATCCGTACGGAGGTCAAGGCGTGCGCGGAGGCCGCCGAGGTGGACGCCGACGAGCTGATGCTCGCGCAGCTCTTCGGCGACGTGGCGCGCGCCAAGGGCTTCGCGACCTTCTGCTCGTCCTTCGCGGCCTTCGGCTCCGCGACGAAGGACGGCGAACTGGTGGTCGGGCGGAACTTCGATTACGCCGGGCACGGGCTCGAGGACGGCCTGCCGCTGATCCTGCAAGCGATCCCGACCGGCGCAGGCGCGGGTCGCCCGTTCGTCACCATCGGATATGCGGGCATCCTGAACGGTTGGACGGCGATGAACGACGCGGGGCTCTGCGCAAGCAACAACACGCTCTTCGGCGGGCAGGATTCGATCGAGGGCGTGGCGACCTGCTTTCTGCTCCGGCAGATCGTCGAGCGCGCCTCGACGGTCGAGGAAGGCGTCAAGCTCGTGCAGGTAGCCAAGCGCGCGTGCACGACGGGGATGCTCGTCGCGGGCAAGAACGGGAAGGGCGAGTGGGACGCGCGCTTCGTGGAGTTCGATCACGCCGAGGCGGTCGTCGTCAAACCCAAGGACGGGCGCGTGCTCTCGACGAACACGCGCCAGAGGCTCGCGGCGGTCGGCGACCAGCCGCCGAGCGGGCCGCCTTCGTGCGGGCGCTGGCAAAAGCTGAAGCAGGAACTCGAACGGCTCGACGGGGCGCTCGACTTCGCCGACCCCAAGACGAACCCGGTCGCGCTACACGGCGTGTACCTGTCCATCAATCTGCACTGCGCGCTGCTGGATCCGGCGCCCGGCGCGCAGCGGATCCGGCTGGCGGTGGAGCGCGGCGACCACGTGCCGGCCGCGCAGCAGCCCTTCCGCGCCTTCCGCGTGGAGCCGGAGCGCGTGGTGGAGATCGACCTTGGCGAGTGAGCGCGGAGCGGCCTGGCAGGAAGCGGCACGCCTCAGCACGGGGCGGCTGCGCCGACCCGTGGCACGAAGTCCACGGCTGCGCACATGCAAGCCGTTCGTTCTTCCCCCCTTCCCAAGGTGGGGTTGGGGGGGGTCGCGCGAGCCGGTGGATCCCCATCTTTCTGGCGTGCGCAAGTTTTGCCGCGGCCCGCGCCGAGGACGATCTCCCCCGCCCCGCCGCCGAGGCGCGCTCCGCGCCGGTGCTGGTCGTCCCCGACGCCAGCGACGGACTGCTCGACGCGAGCGGGAAGCTCTGGGCGTGGCGCTTGAACGAGAAGCCCGAGGACTGGCTTCGCGCGCACGAGCACGACGGCGGGTTGATCTGGCGGGAGCCGGAACGCAAGCAGTTAGAAGCCGCGTACCGCGCGGCGGAGCCGATCTTGGTGGACGGGGCGGAGTTGATCCTCGTTCAGGGCAAGACGACGGCTTGGCGGATTCATGAGGGTGAGGAGATCTGGCTGTTTGACGGTGAGCGACTGGACGCAATCAAGCCTGATGAGATTGAAGGGCCCTTTGACGGTAGCGCAGTAGCGCTTAACGAGGGGGGTTGGCCTGCTTTTGGCACACCGCAATCCCTGCATATCAATACCTACCAGGGACGTCAGTATAGGTTGGAACTAGTCCCTGCGAGCACTAGGAAACCATCTGCAAAATTGCGCTTCATTTGGGATCAGGGCCGGACCATTTATGCGTACTACCCGGACGCCGGGTTTATCTGGGTACTAGTATCATCACTAGAGGGCAGAGTCGTTAATTGGAATGCCGATGAAGGATTTGGCGAGAGCTTCATGACGAAAGAAATCCCCCTCCTCGACTCCGTCCAGCATTCCGGCGTCGGCATCCTGGCCCTCGATCCCGCCGGCACGTCCGAACGCCCGCAACTGCTTGCTTCCACCCTCCTGCTCCCGCCGGAAGTCCTGCGCTTCCGCAACGTGCTCACCGCCGAGGACCGCGACGCTCTCGCCAGGCAGCTTCGCTCCGAACAGTTCGCCGACCGCGAGGCCGCGGTCGCGAAGCTCCGCGCCGACGGCAAGGACGGGCTCTGGCGCTACGGCGCGTTCCTCGCCGAGGCCGACGTGGCCGCGTTGGACGCGGCCCAGAAGCAGCTCTACCGCGACCTGATCCTCGACCGCGTCTACCGCTTCGAGCCCGGCCGCGCGCTGGAGTACGCGAAGCAGCTCGTCAACCTCGGCGTGCTTCCCGCGAACTACCTCGCCGGCGAGCGCCCGTACCTCTACAAGCAGCTCTGGCGCGCGCTCGAAGAGGCCGGGAAGCTCGACCGCGTCACCCGCGTGGAGTACGAACGCGCCTACCGCGAGGCGCACCGCACGGTCAGCCCCCAGCGCGTGCTCCAGCACAACGAGCGCCTGCTCCCGCTGGTCATCAACGACCGCGCGGACCACCACTACGAGTCCGACTGCTTCGACGACGCATGGCACGCGGGGCACTATCGCGGCTACTGGGAAGAGCCCAACCGGAAGGCGCTCTGGCTCGCCATGGACCGCGCGGGGCTCTGGCGCGTCACCGGCGAGAGCGACGCCGCGCGCGCGCTGGCCTTCTCTAAGGACCAGCTCGACGAGCCCGCGCCTTACCTCGCGCTGAAGGTCCTGGGCCGCGACACGCAGGGGCGGCTTTTGTGGGTCGGCGAGGTCGAAGGCCGGCGGGGGATCTGGGCGGCGGAGTAAGGCCTCGCGCCAAGGTGTCCGCACCGTGCAGCACCCGTCCCATCCGCACGCCCAACCCCCACACGTGCATCTTTTTTTCGGAATCGTGAAACTTCCCGAACCCTCCCCGACGCTATGATATGGAGAGGGTAGCGAAGCCCCGAGGGTACGACGTGCAGACCACGTCCATGATGATTCAGGCCCTGGAGGAGATGCGGGCGAATCCGCGCGAGTCGCGGGCGCTCCATTTCTGGGAACTGGTCGAACGCTTCCGCGCCGACTTGGTCAACCAGGCCGTCACCTACCTCGGGAACACGGTGGACGCGGAAGACGTCGCGCAGGAGTCGCTGTGCGTCGCCTTCCGCCGGCTGCACGAGCTGCGGGAACCGAGCAAGCTGGGGAACTGGCTCCGCGCGATCAACCGGCTGAACTGCCTGGAAGCGCGGCGCAAGAAGATCCAAGCTCGCGAGGTCCGCCCGGCGACGGCGGAGTACGAAGCGCTGGCCGACCCGGCCGGCGAGGCCGACCCCGCCGCCGCGCGGCTCGAGCAGGTCGCGAAGGCCATCGACGGCCTGCAGGACCTCTACCGCGAGGTGCTGGTCCTGCGCTACTGGGAACACCTCTCCTACGCCGAGATCGCGCAGCATCTCGGGGTTCCGCTGGGCACCGTCAAGACGCGGCTGGCGCGCGCCGACGAGATGCTGATGCGGAAACTCGCCCCGCTGATGCCTGCCGAGGGAGAGGAGCGCGCATGAGCCACGTCATGATGAGCTGCGAGGAAGCGATCGCCGAATTCCGCCCCTACGCCGAAGGCGAGTTGGAAGCGTCAGCGGCGGCGGCGGTGAAAGAGCACCTCGCCGACTGCCCCGACTGCTGCGTGGAGTTCCACCAGCGCAAAAAACTTTACAACTTCGTCGCGCAGAGCTACGGCGGGAAGCGCATCAGCGACGGCTTCGGGCGCAGCGCCGACAAGCGCCTGCAGGCGACCGCCGCCGGCGCCGCAGTGCTCGCCGCTCCTGCCGCCGCCGCCGCGGCGACCGCCCGGCCGGCCTCGCGCCGCATGGCCAAAGCCACGAGCGCGCCCCAGGCCGCGCCCGCCGAGGCGCCCGAGGAAGCCGGCGCGCAGGAGGATCCGAATTACCACAAGCAATACATGAGCTCGCTGGCCGCGCTGATGGCGATGTTCGGCGCGATCCCCTGCTGGGCCTTTTCCGGCATGTTCCACGGGCTGGTGATCACCGCCGCGGTCCTGATCGGGATGGCCCTCTTCAGGAACGATACGCAGCAGACGGTCATGCTCACCGACCTGGTTCGGCCCAAGCCCAAGGAAGAGCCTCCGCTCAAGAAGCCGCAGCAGGTGCTGCAGGAAGTCGAGAAGGTCACGGTCCACGACGTGAAGGTCCCGATGCCGGAAGTGGTGGTGGTGAATTCCGACGACGTCGCGGACGTGACGCTGACGGTCGAGTCGGCGGTGGCGGAGTTCGGCGAGGCGGGGCTGGACAACGTCTTCAACGGGGACTCGGGCGAGCGCAGCGGGGTGGGCATGGGCGGCGGGCACCTGGGCGCGCACTTCGGCGGCGGCGTGCCGCTGCCCGGCGGCGGGCGCGGCATGATGGGCTCCATCGGCGGGGTCCCCTTCGCCGGCAAGAAGCTGGCCCTGATCTTCGACAACTCCCTGAGCATGCAGCAGGTGGTCGAATTCGCGAAGAAGGCCGTGACCGAGTTCCTGGGGGAGGCCAAGGGCAAGGGCACGATCGACTTCTACAGCGAGATCAACGAAAACCAGGCGCACAAGTTCCACCTGCTCCGCGGCGTCCAGCTCCGCTCCAGCAAGGACGAGGTCGTGAAGTGGTTCGAAGGGCTTCCGAAGGGCGGCGGCGACCGGATCGGCGAGGCGGCCTCGAGCGTCTACTGGGCCTTCGCCGAGTGCATGAACGAGTACCCCGACATGGTGATCTTCGTCACCGACTGGAAGCTGCACAGCCCGAACCACGAGTACAACATCGCCAAGCAGACCGACGAGATTCGCAAGATCCTCGAAGACCACAAGGAACGCATGCCGAAGTGCGTCTTCTTCACCCAGACCGCGAACGGCACGCCCCGGCAGTGCATGGAAGAGCTGGCCAAGCTGACCGGCGGCACGATCAAGCAGGTGGACGGCGGCAAGAAGAAGTAATCCCCAAGGCGCTTGCACGCGCGGGCGGACCGAGCCCCGCCCGCACACCCCGCGACGTTCGCGGGGTTTTTCTTTCGTTGTCCGCTCCCGCTACAGCCGCGAGGCGCGGAAGCGCGAGAGCTCCCAGCGCGGCTTGCGCCCCAGCACCAGGTCCGCGGCGATCTTCCCGAAGAGCACCGTGAACTTGAAGCCTTCGCCGCAGAGCCCGCCGACGTAAACGGCGCCGGGCTTGCCGGGCGCTTCGTCGATCAGGAAGACGCGGTCGGGCGTCACCGTGTAGAGGCAGGTCTTGCTGTAGGTGATCTCGCCCGAGAGGTCCGGCATCCGCTCGGCGGCGTACGCGCGCAACGCCGTGGCGATGCGCGGATCGAGATTGCGGTCCACGGCGTCGGGGTCGGTGACCGGCCCAATGGCGTGCTGGGCGAGCTTCACGCCGTCGACGCGGCCGTCCATGGGAAAGCCGTACATCTCGAGCCCTTTGGGATCCTGCGCCTCGATCCAGACCGGGAACGTTCCGGCCTGGAAGCGCTCCGGATAGCGCGCGGGCTTAAGGTATACGTACTGCTGGCGCGTGACTTTCAGGGGCAGGTGCGTGAGGAACCGCCCGAGCCACGGGCCGGCGGTGAGCACGACGCGGTCTGCCGGGGTATCGCCGGCGTCGGTCAGGACGCGGAAGCCGTCCCCATCGGGCACGAAATCGAGGACCTGCGTATTCTCGCGCAGTTCCGCGCCGTGCTTCTGCGCGAGGCGCAGGTTGGCGCGGACGCACGCGGAGGCGCGCAGGAAGCCCGTGTCGGCCTGGCAGACGCCGATCTCGCCGTCCTTGAGCCGGAAGCCGGGAAAGCGCGCGTTGGCCTCCTTGGCCTCGAAGCGCTCGAAGGGCACTCCGTAGCGCGCCAGCGCGTCGCAGATCATCTGGAGGTGCGGGTGATCGCGGCGGCCGAAGTAGAGGCCCCCGGCGCGGACGAAGAGATTCTCGCCGGCCTCGTCCTGGAGTTCGTCCCAGAGCGGGTAGGCGGCGGTCATCAGTTCAGTCAGGAGCGCGTCGGGGTAGGTCTTGCGGGTGACGCGGGATTCGCCGAAACTGCTGCCCTGGTCATGGTCGGCCGTGAAGCGTTCGAAGACCGTGACCTCGTGGCCTTCCTTCGCCAGGTGGCGCGCCGCGGCGCTGCCCACGCCTCCGCCGCCGACGATCGCGACTTTCATGGCCAGACCCTCGCGCTAACGGATGGGGAGCAGGAACCGGATGGGCCGGAGCGCGCGAAACGGCCGGCCAGCATGACGGAACGAACTCAATGCGCGCGGCCGCGGCGGGTTACGGATCGGTCGGCGTTTCGCCGGCTTCTTCGGTCTTGGCGGCCTCGGTCTTGGGAACTTCTCCGGCCTCTTCCGTCTTCGCCGCTTCGCCTTCGGTGTCGGTCTTGGCCTCTTCGCCGGGCGCGGTCTTCTCGCCCTCGGCGTTATCGCCGCTTTCGCCGCTCGGGGCGCTCAGGTCGAGGCTCTTGCCTTCGCCGTCGTCGGGTGCGGCGCCGTCCATGCCGAGCATCCCGCGCAGCCCGATGAAATCGAGGTCCGGCACGGCGATCCCGGCGCCCAGCGCGCCCGCCACGACGACGAGCAGGCCGAGGACGATGAAGAGGCCCTTCTTGCTCTTCTTGGGCGCGCCTTCGACGCCCTCGGCTTCCGCGCCTTTGCGGCCCCGGCGGCCTGCGGCGCGATCGCGCTTGCCGCCTGCGCCGGCACCGGCAGCCGCGCCGCGCGCACCGCGCGTGCGCGAACCGCTGCGCGCGCCAAGCTTCCCGGCGCGGCCGGCGCGGGTCCCGGATGCGGCGGCCTCTTCGGCTTCCGCTTCCTCCGCGGGGGCGTCTTCGGCGGCGGGCTCTTCCGCGGATTCCTCGGGAATCTCGAAGTCGTCGGTCTTCGCCTCGACTTCCGCTTCAACCGGCTCGACCTCCGCCTCTTCGGTTACGTCCGCTTCTTCGGCGGCTTCGGCTTCATCCCCTTCCGCCTCGACCTCCACGTCCGCTTCGGCGGGTTCTTCGTCGAGAACCTCTTCGGCCTCGGCTTCGACTTCAACCTCTTCGGCGTCCACGTCCTCGGCTTCGACAAGCGCCTCGCCGGCGTCCTCACCATCGGCCACCGCGCCCGCGGCGGCGGCTTCGCGCTTCTGGCGCAGCTTCTCCTTTTGCGGCGCAGGCGTTCCTTGCGTTTCTTCTTCTTCAGGAGCTTGCGGCGGCGCGCGCGCGCGGCCTTCTCCGGATCGTCCTCTCCGTCCTCGGCGGGTTCGGCCTCTTCGACTTCGTCTTCGTCCGCTTCCTCCGCCACGGCCTCCGCGGGCTCTTCCTCGTCGTCTTCCAAGGCTTCGACGGGCTCGGCCTCGGCCGGCTCGGCCAGGAGCGCCTCTTCTTCATCCACGGCTTCGACGGGTTCGGCTTCGGCCTCGACCTCTTCGGACGGTTCGGTCTCCGCGAGTTCATCCACCTCGGCGTCCAGGACTTCTTCCTCGGCGGGCTCGGTGTCTTCGAGTTCTTCGGCCGGCTCCTCTTCTTCCTCTTCTTCCTCTTCGACTTCGACCGCATCCTCATCGACCGGAGCGACGGCCTCGGCAGCGGCCTCTTCTTCCACTTCGAGGGTCTCGACGGGCGCTGCTTCGTCGGCTACTTCCTCTTCCTCCTCCTCGGCCGGTTCGTCTTCCTCGAATTCCGCGTCCGCGGCGACCTCGGCTTCCTCCGCGGCGGGCTCTTCTTCGAAGACTTCTTCCTGCTCTTCTTCGACCTCAACCTCTTCGTCCTCGGCGACGTCCGCCTCGACGACCTCGGCCTCCAGTTCTTCGTCTTCCAGGACGGGCTCGGCTTCAACGACCTCCACTTCGGCAACCGCGACGGCGGCGACGGCCTCTTCCTCCTGCTCCTCGACGGGCGGTTCGTAGACGAGCTTGCCTTGGACGTTCATGGACTTCTTGGGTGCGCGGATCACGGCTCCGGTGACGGGGCAGACGCCCAAGGCCCCGGCGTACTCGTCGGGCACGGCGAGGATCACGTTGGGGTCGTTGGGACTGCGGAAGACGATCATGCGAGGCGCCCCCCTGGAGCAGCGGCCAGATTCTTTGAAATGGTCGCTAACCTTATAGTCCTACAGGATTAGAAGGTAAATCGTAAATCCACGTCTCCTGACATTCCAGGTGACGTGATTCACGCCGGAGTATGCTCGGAGTGTGGACCTTCAAATCCTGACCCGCCCCGCCGCCGAATGGCAAGCTTGGCTCGAGGCCGGCTTCCGGCGTCTGGGCCTGCACGCCGAGGGCGCCGCGCAGGTTGCCGAGGCGCTGGTCGAGGCCGAGTTGTGGGGCCGGCCGACGCACGGCTTCGCGCGCACCGGCGGGATCGCGAAGGCGCTCGGCAAGGGCCTTACCGGAACTCCGAAGACGCTCCGCGAAGGCCACGGCCACGCGATCCTGGACGGAACCGGCTGCCTGGGCTACGTGGTCTGCGCGCGCGCGGTGCAATTGGCCTCGGCGAAGGCCCAGGCGAGCGGGCTGGCGGCCGTGGGCGCGCGGCATTCATCCCATAACGGGATGCTGGGGCATTTCGCCGTGCAACTCGCGCGGCGCGGCTTCGTCGCGCTCGCGGCAACGCATTGCGTGCCCTTCGTCTCGGCCTTCGGCGCGCGCGAGAAGGTCCTCGGCACCAACCCGCTCGCGCTGGCTTTCCCCGCCCCCGAGTCCGGCGGCGATCCGCTCTCGATCGACCTGAGCACCGCCGCGCTGAGTTGGGGCGAGCTCGACCGTCGCCGGCGCGAAGGCCAGCCCCTGCCCGAGCACGTGGCGCTGGACGAAGAAGGGCGGCCCACCGCCGAACCCGCGGCCGCCGCTCACGGAACCTTGCGCCCCTTCGGCGCGCCGTTTGACGAAGGCAAAGGCTCGGCCCTGGGCCTGGCGGTGGAGCTTCTTTCTTCGTTGCTCGTCGGCGAGGATCCGTTGCCGGATTCGCCGCGCCGCTACGGGCACTTCTTTCTTGCGCTGCAGCCCGAACTGCTCGGGGAGGCGGAAGCCTACGCGCAGGGCTGGCGCAAGCTCATCGAACGCATTGCGGGCCTGAAGCTCCGCCCGAACACGCCGCCCGCGCGGCTCCCCGGCGCGCGCGCATGGGCGCACCGGCGGGAGGCCCTCCGGACGGGGCTGAGCGTGAGCGCGGAGGTCTGGCGGGAGATGCGGGAAGCGCTGAGGGTTGAAGACGAGTAGTAAACGGCGCGCCAGCCGGCTCGTGAATACGCCCAGGAGAAGCCGCCATGGGTGGGCTCCGTATCGATTGAGCGACCGCGTAAAAGCTGCTCCAACTTGACACGCTTTCCATTCGGACCTAATTTGGTAGCGAAGGGCAAAAGCCTTGTCGTGGTTAGGAGTTACACACCTGGAGTCCTGAGCCGCCGTGGCCCAACTGTTGTTCCGCAACGGTCCGTATGCCGGTAAGAGCCTGCAAATCCCGGCAGGCAAGAAACTTACCCTCGGACGCAACCGCGACATCGAACTGCCGCTGCCCGATCTGAAACTCTCGCGCCGGCACTGCCAGATCGAGAGCCGGAACGACGGTTGCTACGTCATCGACATGGGCAGCACCAACGGCACCTTCGTCAACGGCGAGAAGGTCGAGGGCGAACAGCGGCTCAAGAATTTCGACCGGGTCCTGCTCGGCGACACCGAGATTGAATACCAGGCGCCTGAAGACATTGATGAACTCCAAACCCGGGTTGGGATGCCGGCGCCGGAAACCCTGCAGAACCATCCCTCGGCGGAGATTCCGCCCGCCCTGGCCGGCGCGCAGGCTCCGCTGCCCATCGCGCCGAAGGAGATCTCCGCGCCGGCGCTGCTCCAGGACGGCCCGACGCTGGCCAACGAAGAGCCGCAGCCGGTCTCCGCGGACGAAGCCGCGCAGATGCTCCGCCAGGAAGACCTGCTGAAGGCGCTGGCCGAACTGGATCGTCCGCTGCCACCCGAGCCCGGCCAAGCCCCTGCCCCGGCTCCCGCTCCGGTTCCCGCGGCGGCGCCCGCCGCGCCTCCGGCGCTGGAGGCCTTCGAGGACGAGCGCCCGCAATTGCTCTTCTGCGATGTTTGCAATGGGAGCATCCCGATCCTCGACCTGGACCTCGGCGAGGCGAAGGAGATTCGCGGCACGCTGGTCTGCAAGGAATGCCTGTCGAAGGGCGTGACGATCGGCGAACAGGTCACCGCGGCCTCGCCGCCGTCGTCGGCCAACCGCCCGGCGCAGAGCCTGGACGAGATCCTTTCTGGGCTCGAACACGTCGAAGAGGTCGCGTTGGGCGATCCGAAAGGTCGCGCGGCGCTGAGCCCCGACGAGCAGGCGATCCTCTCCGACGGGCATTCGACGCGCCGCCAGCCGCCGGTCAAGCCCAAGCCCGCGCCCGCCGCGCCCCCACCGGCGCCGGTGAAGCAAAGCGAAGTGGACGCGCTGTTGGGCGACGAGTTCGAGGAACTGGAGGAGTTGGAGGAGCTGGAAGAATTGCCCGCGCCCGCCGCCGCCAAACCCCCGGCGCCCCGCGGCAAGGCCCCGCCGATGCAGCCGACCTCGCGCCAGAAGCCGAAACCCGCGCGCACGCCGTTCGATGAGGACGAAGACCTTGTCGAGATCGGCGGCGACGGTTCCGCGTGAGCGCCGTGGCCGCGGAACGCTCGGCCCTGAGCCGGTACCTCGAGGAAACGCGCCGGCCCATCTACTCGGCCGCGTTGGTCCTGCCGTTCCTGCTGGTCTACGAGATCGGCATCGTCGCGCTCAACGCCACCTACATCAACGGCGCCGACGCGCTGATCATGCGGCTGATGAGCATTCTGCCCTTCCACACCGTCTTCGCCTCGGGCATCGTGCTGGCGCTCTGCTTCCTGGTCTGGCAATTCAAGACGAAAGCGAGCTGGAAGCTCGACCCGGACAAGCTGGGCTTGATGTTCCTGGAGAGCCTGCTCGTCGCCGGAGTGCTCTTCGTATTCATGAGCTGGGTGGCCTCGCGCGCCACCTTCAGCGCCGGCGGCGGGCTGCGGCAGGGCGCCGAGCAGCTCGTGCTCTATTGCGGCGCGGGGGGTCTACGAGGAACTGGTCTTCCGGGTGCTTCTGCTGCAGCTTCTGATGCTGGCCTTCACGAAGCTGCTGAAGCTGGAGAAGGCCTACGCCGCGGCGTGGGCGGTGGGGTTGGGCGCGCTGATCTTCAGCGCGTTCCACTATATCGGGTCGGAAGGCGACCGGCTGGAGCTGAACAGCTTCATCCAGCGCACCTTCGCGGGAGTATTCTTCGCGGCGGTCTACGTGACGCGCAGCTTTGGCGTCGCGGCGGCCGCGCACGCGGAATACGACATCGCGATCGGCCTGACGCATCTGTTCGCCTCGCGGGCGTGACCGCGGGCCAGGAAAAGGATCGGGCCGCAGGGCCCGTCCGGAGCCCAGCGTCCCTCCCGCGGAGGGCATGGGCGGGCGGGCGGGCGGCGGCTACAATGAACCGTCCATGAACGCTCCCGCCGAAGCCTGCTTCCAGCGCTGCATCGACCCGGCCTGCGGCGCCAGCTACGGGCTCACCGAGGTCCTGACCGCGTGCCGCGCCTGCGGCGCGCTGCTGGACATCGCCTACGACTGGAACCGCCAGTCGGTCCCGCAAAAGCTCACGGCCTTCGAGCGCAAATACGCCACGCGCCGCTACCCGCTCCATTTCAGCGGCGTCTGGCGCTTCAAGGAACTGCTTAACTTCGCCCCCGACGACATGGTCCTCTCGATCGGCGAAGGGCAGACGCTGCTGCGCCCGGAAGCGGAGGTCGCGAAGTATGCGGGGCTGCCCCAGACGAGCGTCTACCTGCAGTACGAGGGACTCAACCCGTCCGGCAGCTTCAAAGACAACGGGATGACCGCGGCGTTCACGCACGCGCGGATGACCGGCGCGCGCCGCGCGGCCTGCGCGAGCACCGGGAACACCAGTTCGAGCCTCGCCGCCTTCGCCGCCGCCACGCGGGGCGGGCCCGGCGAGAAGCGCATCGAGGCGCTGATCTTCGTGGGCTCCGGGCGCATCGCCCTGGGCAAGCTCGCGCAGGGGCTCGACTACGGCGCGCGCACGCTCCAGATCATGGGCGATTTCGACGACGCCATGCGCCAGGTCCGCGCCGTCTCCACGCGCCTGGGCATCTACCTGGTCAACTCGGTCAACCCCTTCCGGCTCGAAGGCCAGAAGACGATCATGTTCCGCGTGCTCGAAGGCCTGAATTGGGAAGTCCCCGACTGGATCGTCGTGCCCGGCGGGAACCTGGGAAACAGCAGCGCCTTCGCCAAAGCGTTCTACGAACTCAAGGCCCTCAGCCTGATCGACCGCATCCCGCGCCTGGCCGTGGTCAATGCCGCCGGCGCCGACACGTTCCACCGGCTGGTCAACGAGCACGGCGTGAGCTGGAACGGCGGGAAGCCGGACACGGCGAAGATCGACGCCTTTACGCGCAGATGGACGCCGAGAACCGGCACGCGCACACGGTGGCCAGCGCCATCGAGATCAACCGCCCGGTGAACCTCGCCAAGTGCCTGCGCGCCCTGGAGTGGATGAACGGCGTGGTGCTCAAGGCGGACGACCAGGCGATCCTCGACGCGAAAGCTGTCGTCGGGCGCGGGGGCCTGGGTTGCGAGCCGGCCAGCGCGGCGAGCGTCGCGGGGCTGAAGCAGCTCGTCGAGAGCGGCCTCGTCACCAAGGGCGAGCGTGTCGTCTGCGTCATCACCGGGCATCACCTCAAGGCGCCCGACGTCACCGTCGCCTACCACAGCCTCCACGGTGAGGACCTGCGGCACGAGCTGGGCCGCTACGAGATCAAGGAGAACCCGCACGCCAACTTCCCCCGGCAGGTCCCCAACGACCTGAACGAGATCCTGCGCCTGCTGGGCGACGCGAAGGAGACGGGGAGCTGGGACGCGTAGCGAGCCGACGCGCTTCGTTTGATGCTTGGGGGAAAGGGGAGAACCTCCATTCCCTGGCAGTACCCATACAACGGGCTTCGTCTAACCTTTATACTCTTACGCTGGTTCCCTCGGGAGACCTGCGCGTGAAGTTCTACTTCTGCGAGAAGTGCGGCAAGCGCCTGACCGAGCAGGAAATCGCGGCCGGGGCCGCCAAGGACAAGAAGCTTCGCGGCGTCTTCTGCGCCGATTGCGCCGTGGGCGTGATGACCATGGAGACGGTCCCGCTCACCGAAGACTCCGCGCGCGAACTGCTCGGCCAGCAGCAGCCTCCCGAGGCCCCACAGCGCAAGTCCGACGCGATCAAGCTCCCACCCGGCGTGCGCCCGGCGCGGGCGTCGGAGCGATCCATCGCCGCGCGCCCTGCCGCGCGCGGAGGGCCCGCCGCGGCGCATGCGGGCGCGAAGCCGGGCTCGCATGCCCTCCTGCTGCTGGGCGTGGGCGCCGCGGTCGTCGTGCTGGGGCTGGCGCTCCTGCTGAGCGGCGGATCGCCGCAACCGCAAGCGCGCCCCAAGCCGGAACGGATGCCTTCGGCCGTCGCCGCGCCGGTCCGCCCCTCCCCCGCGCTTCCGGCGCCCGTCCAGGCGCCAAAGGATCCAACGCCCGCGGAACCGCCCGTCGAGGCGCCGCCGCCTGATCCCGCGCCCGCCGAGGTTCAACCCACGCCTGAAGCGCATGCGCCGGCCGAGCCGGTCCTGCCGGTCGAACCCGCCCCGCCGCAGAGAGATCCGCCGCCATCCGATCCGCCTGCACCCGCGCCCGCCGAGCCGAGCCAACCGGTCCAGCCGGTTCAACCGGCCGAGCCCGCGCCGAAGGCGTGGCTCGCGGAGGCGAAGGTGTTGGAGCTGGCCGCCGGTTCGACGCCGCTGGCCGAGGTGCTGAGCATCTTTGAGGCGGAAAGTCTGCACGAGTTGCCGGCAGCCGATTCGCGCGCGACCATCCTGGCGCTCACGCGCATGGCGCACGCGCTGGAGTCCGACATCTCGAAGGCGCTGCTGGCGAAGACCGGAGAGCGCGTGGTCGTCACCAACGCCAAGGGGCAGCGCCGGTTCGTGACCGTCTCGCAGCCGCGACCCGGCATGCTTCACGTCGATCTCGGCGCCGGTCCGCAGCCGCTGGACCTCGGGGACCTGGCGCTTTCGAGCATTCGCGAGCTGGCCGGCGGCACGGACGACCTGAACGGCAAGCTGGCGGCGTACCATGCGCTGCGCGGCGATCCGGCGCAGGCGGCGAAGCAGCTCGAGGCCTTACCCGAAGCGCTGCGCGCCCCCGCCGGCGCGCTCGTCGAGCAACGCCGCGCGGCGTGGCTCGAGGCCCAGGCGCGCGCGGACCTGGCCGAGTTCGAAAAGCTGCTCGAAGCGCGGCAGACGGCCGCGGCCAAATCGCTGGCGGAGAAGATCGTCGCGCGCTTCGCCGGGACCGAAGCGGTGCGGAGTTTCAAGCCGCCGATGGACGAACGGCTGGCGGAACTGGACAGCCAGGGCCTGAGCATCCGGGGGTCTTCTGCTGCGACGCCAGGCGCCTCCCCGACGGGCGGGTCGAGCTGAACCTCGACGCGGGGAATCCCTTGCATCGCTACGAGCTTCGCAATCGCAGCCTGCCCGCGTATTTCACCGAATTCGACGCGGACTTCACCATCAAGAACGATGGGCGCTGGCATCGTTACTTCCACGTCGGGGAGAGCCGCTGCATCCTGGAAATGGGCGGACGCCTGCGCGTCGAACACCTGGGGAAAAAGGCGCAGTCGGAGCCGGCCGGGCTTTTCAGCCCCAACCCCGACCGCTACGGGACGATCGGCGGGGACCACCGCATTCGCATCCGCGCCGGCGCGCCGGGGCTCTCGTTCCAGGTCGACGAGCATCCGCCGGTGGCATTGCCCGGGCCCTGGAGCGGCGGGCGGCTGATGTGGCCGGGCGGGTCGTACCAGATCTGCCCCTCGAAGCTCGCGGTGACCGGCCGGCTTGACCCGCACTGGCTCGCCGAGATGCAGGAGGTGGCGAAGCAGCGCGCGGCCTATTTCGCCGGGCAGCCGGTGAAACTCCCGCCGGCATTGCGCGCGCGGCCGCGGCCCGAGGTGGAGCCGTGGCTCCACAGTTGGACTTATGACTTCGACCAGGAGGTGCGGATCTTCGCGGGCTGGAACACGGTCGGCGCATCGTGGACGGCCGAGGGCCAGGAGTACGTTTCGCCGCGGCCCACCGACCGAAAGGACATTTGGTATTCGTTCTTCTGGCCGATGGCGCAGGTTTCCGACGACTGCGAGCTCTCGTTCGAGGCCAAACTCGAAGGCGGCGCCTTCGGCGTGGCCTTCGCACCGCGCGACGGCGGCATCGACACCATGGTCTTCTCCATCACCCAGGGCGGCGCGCGCGCGGAACTGCTCGCGTTCTTCGACGACAAACCCGGGCCGCATAGCTCCAACGCGATCTTCGGCTCCGGCAACATCCCCACCAGCGCGGACTGGCGCCCGTATGCCGTGCGGGTCCAGGGCGGCAAGGCGACGCTGGCGGTCTCCGGGCAAACCATCCTCTCGCACACGCTCGGCGCCAAGGCCGACCGCGGACCGCTGGCATTTTACGCCGCCGACCCGGCGCGGGTCCGCCTGCGCAACGTCCTGGTCCGGCAGCTCAAGTAGCGCTTTCTCCTCTGGCCATGCGCTCGCGGCGTCCGTAAATTCGCCACTCGCGGCCAACGCAATGACCGAGGAGAAGCGGCATGTCGATCAAGCTTTGCATCGCCGGCGCGGCCGGACGCATGGGCCAGCGCCTGATCGCGCTCGCGCACGAGGATCCCCTTCTGGAACCCGCCTACGCGCTGGAGCACGAAGGCCACGGGTGGATCGGGAAGGACGTGGGCGAACAGACGGGCCTGGGCAAGCTGGGGCTGATCTGCGCGCGCAGCCTCTGCCCGAACTGCGAGCTGGACGTGCTGATCGACTTCACGCTCCCCGGGCCGACCGTGGAACACGCGGAGCAGGCCGCCGAGAAGGGCCTCGCGCTGGTCCTCGGCACCACCGGCCTCGACGAGGGCCAGAAGGCCCGCGTGAAGAAGTGCGCCGAGAAGGTCCCCGTCATCCACGTCGGGAACTACTCGACCGGCGTCAACATGCTCGTCAAACTCGCGGCGCTCGCCGCGGAGACGCTGGGCCTGGATTACGAGGTCGAAATCGTCGAGGCGCACCACGACCTGAAGGTGGACGCGCCCAGCGGGACCGCGCTGATGCTCGCCGAGGCCGTCGCGGCCGCGCGCGGGCAGGACTTGAAGACCGACGCCGTCTACGGCCGTGAAGGCCACACGGGCAAGCGCGCGAAGCACGAGATCGGCATCCACGCGCTGCGCATGGGCGACGTGGTCGGCGAACATACCGTCTACTTCGCGATCGGCGGCGAGCGGATCGAGTTGACGCACAAAGCCGCCAGCCGCGACACCTTCGCCCGCGGCGCGCTGCGCGCCGCGAAGTGGCTCGTCTTGGAGAAGAAGGCCCCCGGCATGTACACCATGGCGCAGGTGCTCGGGTTCGAGTGACGGCCGATCTCGAGTGCCGCCGTCCCGGAGGTCCACGGCATCGCCAGCCCGCACCTTAAGCTCTGCTTCATCTGCGAAGCTACGCAGGGCGGCGTGCGCAAGCACTTGCGCCAGTTATGGCGCTGCTTCCTCGCGCCCGACGAGGGCTTCGAGGTCCACGCGCTGCTGGGCGACCGCGGGGAGCCCGGGCTGCGCGAGGAGCTCGCGGGATTCGAGCGCGAGGGACTGCGCGTGCAGTGGCTTCCTGAACTCGGCCGCGCGCTGCGGCCCGGCCGGGACTGGTCCGCTTACCGCGCGCTGAAGCGGGCCCTGCGCGAGCGCGCGCCCGACATCGTGCACACCCATTCGGCCAAGGCGGGGTTCCTGGGACGCCTGGCGGCCTCCGCCTGCGGCGTGCGCCGAATCGTGCACACGCCACACGTCTTTCCTTTTCTGTGGACGCGCGGGATTACATCGAGCTTTTACCTGGCGCTGGAACGGTATGCGGCGGCGAAATGCCACGCGCTGGTCTGCGTCGGGGACGGGCAGAAAGACGCGGCCCTCGCCCGCGGCCTGGCGCCGGCCGAGAAGCTGGTGGTGATCCGCAACGGCGTGGCGCTGCCCCCGGCGCCCGACGCCGCGCGGAGACTGGCCGAACGCGCGCGCCTGGGCCTGCCCGCGGACGCGCCGGCAGTGGGGATGGTCGCGCGCCTCGCGCCTCAGAAGGGCGTCGGGGCGTTCCTGGAGGCCGCGAAGCTCGTGCTGAAGCGCCGCCCCGAAGCGCTCTTCGTCCTCCTTGGCGACGGGCCGCTCGAAGCCGAGGTCCGCGCGCGCGCCGCCGCGCTGGGGCTCGACCGGCAGCGCATGCGGATCCTGGGGCACGTCGAAGATGCGGAGGCGCGCTACCCGGCCTTCGACGCGCTGGCGCTCTCGAGCCTCTACGAAGGCCTGCCGTACGTGCTCCTGGAGGCGCTGGCCTGGGGCGTGCCCGTGGTCGCGACCGACGTGCTGGGCTCACGCGACGTGATCGCCCACGAGGAGACCGGCCTGCTCGCGCGCTCCGGCGAGCCCGCGGACCTGGCCGCGCAACTCGAGCGGCTTCTCGGCGACGCCACACTCCGCGCGCGCCTGGGCGAGGCCGGCCGCCGGCGCGTCGGCGAACGCTTTGCGCTGGAGACCTTCCTGGAAGGGCATCGGCGCCTGTACCGGGCCGGACCCGCGTGAACGCAGGGGCCCCAGGCCTCGAACCTCGTTACGGAAAGTCGAATCGCGGGTTACGGCTTGGGCTGTAGCAGCGGATCGCTGGGCAGGATGATCAGGCGGACGAAGAAGAATCCGTAGTCCACGCGGCCGTTGCCGTCCCAGGTGCAGGGCATCAGGGCGGGCTGCATGGGCTGGCTGACGCGCATCTGGTGGATCGGCTTCCAGCCTTCCTCGCGCATGTCGTTGGGCTCCCGGTAGCTGAAGGTCCAATTCCTCTCGTCGGCCTCCACGGCGAGCTGCCCGGTTTTCTTATTGAAGGAATAATTTGAACTCTGGTCCACGTTGCCGTTGTTCCAGCCTCGCGGCGAGCCCCACACGGCCAATCTGGGGTCGCTGTAGACCTCGCGCGGGCCGAAGGTGATCCCGTGGCTGCCGCCGTCCCAGAGTCCAATGCCGCAGATGTGCCCATTGGCGTTCCCGCCGCCAAGGCCGTATACGGCCTCCAGGCGGAAGCGCGTGACCTCGGCATTCCTGAGAGCGACGCAGACGGCGTTGTCCCGCCGGCCGCTGGAGAACTCGCCGCTCTCGCCGCGGAACGCGATAAGCATGTTCGGCGGGGTGTTGCCCAGAACCAACTGGCTGGAATTGGGACCGCGCGGGTCGTCCACGCGCCAATCCTGACGGAAGGCGGCGATATGGTCGGGCTTGTCGCCGCCCCACAGCAGGACCGCCGCGCCGTCCGCGCGCCACTCGGACTTGACCTTGAACATGGCGCTCAGGTCGGGCCTGGCGCCGGGCTTGGCGGCCTGGACGGGGGCGGAGGAGGTGCGGGCTGCGGCGGATTGGGTTGGGCCGCCGCCGGAGCGGCGCCGGAGCGGATGCCTTGCGCGGTGACGGTCGCGATGGAACCCGCGCGCTCGACGACGACCGCGTCCTGCTGCTTGGCGCCGCCGGGATAGGTGACGGTGATCCGAGTCTTGCCAGGGGGCACGCCGAAGACGAGCTGACTGGAAGCCTGCCCGCCGCGCCCGTCCCCGCCGGAAACCCACTGCGTCTGCGTGCGCTGCCAGGCGTCGACCACCTCCACGCGCGCGCCGAGCGGCGCGGGGGCGCCGGCGGTGTGGAAGCGCACGCGCAGCGGCTGGGCGCCGGGGCTCGCCTGCCGTTCGGTAACCCACATCGTGGAGGAATCGCCGCGCCAGAGCACCACGTCGGGCGCGCCGTCGCCGTTCAGGTCCGGCGTGGCGATGTAGGAAACCCGGTTCTGGCTCTTGAAGTTCGGGTCGAGACTGTCGGTGATATCCACGAAGCGGCCTTTGCCGTCCTGGTTGACGAAAGCGCGCATGCCGTCGCGCAAGACATAGACCAGGAGGTCCAGATCGCCGTCCAGGTCGAAATCGGCCAAGGCCGCTGCACGCGTTGAATTCCCGCCGAGCCGATTCAGGTCGCCCAAGGCGTTCTGGGCCTCGGTGAAGCGCCCCTGGGCGTTGAGAAAGACCTTGAGGCCGCTGGGGCCGGGAGCCACCACATCCACCCAGCCGTCGTTGTTGAGGTCGCCGGAGGCCAGCCCCGGCTTGAGTTGGTAGCGTTCCTGCGCCCCTTCGTCGACCCAGAGCCCATTGTTGACCTGCTCGAAGCGCTTGCCCGCCTGGTTCTGCGCCACGACGCCGCGATTGCCCAGGAAATAGACGAAGTCGGTGAACGCGTCGTTGTTGAAGTCCAGGGCGAGGATGTAGCTGCCATTACCCTTGCCGAACCCGTTGCGCCCCACGCCCAGCGCGTCGGAGACGTCCACGGGACCGTTGCGCTCGCCGCCGTTGCGAAGCACGAAGATGTCCTGCCCGGCGTGGAGGTAATCGGGAAGGCCGTCGCCGTCGAAGTCGAGCGCCAAGGCGCCCTCGGGATTGTCGTTGGGAACGCGCCAGCCGCCGTTCAGTTCCTGGAACGTGTAGTTCGGCGGGCCCTGATTGCGGTAGCCGCGGATTCCGTCGGCCGAATTGAAGACCAGGTCCGGGTGACCGTCGCGGTCGAAATCGGCCACGTTGACGGCGCGGCTGGTGATGCCGCCCAGGCCCAGATCGGAGGTCGCGTTACGAAGTCCTTGCGGTCCGTTGAGCAAGATCGCCAGGTTGCTGTCGTCGTTGGTCAAAACAAGATCGTCGAGCCCGTCGCCGTTCAGATCGACGCAAGCGACGCCCGTCGCGCGGCCGTATACGGCCACGCCGTTGGCCCCTGCAAACGGGGGCAACCTTGAAGCCTTGCGGGAGCGCCTGAAGCGGCACGCTCGGGGCGGTCGTCGCAGTTGGCCGCTCGGGCTGGGGCTTGACCCCGGCGGTCTGCGGCGGCGGTGCGGCGGCCTTCTGCGCCAGCGGCTCGATGACCTCAAGGCGCCTGGCGAACCTCGGGCGTTCGGCTTCGGCCACCCGTTCCAGCCGCTCGCGCGCTTCCTTCGTCTTGCCGCGCACGAGCAGGTACTCCACGAGTCCCGCCGCGGGCTCTTCGAGTTTCGAGCCATCGACCACGCTGGCGGCGTCAAGCTGGTGCGGGAGCACGCGCGTGCCCATGGGCTCGTTGATCAGCATGACCCTGATGCTCAAGTCGGCGTCGAGCTTCTCCACTTTGACCTGTTTGCCCTCGAAGAGCCGGTTCAAGCCCTCGCCCGAGCCGATCCAGAGCGTGCCCTTCTGCGCGGCGAGCGCGGCCAGGGCCGCGCGTTCGTACTCGGCGGCGGCGCGGATATCCTGGAGTTCCCCGTCCAACTCCTCGCGGACAGGATCGAACTTGGGATCCTTGAAGCGCTCGCCGAGACTCGCGGCGGCGGCGGTAAGGTCGGCCTTCGCGGCCTCTTCGAAACTGGCCGCGTGGAAGGCGTCCAGCGCGCGCTTGATCTGGCCCTGGTTCCAGGCCGGCTTGGGCTTCGGCTCGACCTTGACGGGTTCCTTGGGCTCGCGGGCGGGAGGCTCCGTCTTGGAATCCGGCGGAGGCGCTTCGCCGGGCTCGACGGCGGCCGGCTCCAGGCCAAGCATGTGCGCGGCGTCCGGATCCTCGTGCTCCGCGGCGGCCTCGGTTGCTCCGGGCGGCGGCGCCACCGCTTCGGCGGTCTTGCCTGCGGCAACAGGGCCCGGGGCGCTCACCGGGCTGGGCGCGACGGCGGTGCGCGGACGCGGGCGCGAACCGCTGCCGGAGGACCCCGCCGGACCTCCGCCCATCAGCAACAGGGCGACCAGTCCGAGCAGGACCACCACGCCGCCGATCACCGCTCCGCCGGACGAACCCGACTCGCGGCGCATGGAGATCGACGGGCTGCGGGTGCGGTCGCCCGTGACTGGGCTCAGAAATTCCGAGCTGGAGCGGCGCGTGGCGGCCGGGGCGATGCGCGCCGTGGTCGCGACGCCCGCGCGGCGGCGCCCGCCCCGCTTGGGCGGAGCACAGGACGTCTTGCCCTTGAACTTGGCCGCCTCCACGGGCTCCTCGCGCTGCGCGCGGTCGAGATCCTCGATCAGCTCCTGCGGCGTCTTGTAGCGGTCGTTCGGCTCCTTGGCCATCATCGCCGAGACGATTTGGCCCCAGGCTTCAGGCACCTCGGGGTTCAGCTCGCAGACGCTCGGCGCCTCATCGGTGAGGTGCTTGATCATGATGTTCTGCGCGGACTCGGCGCGGAACGGCACCTGGCCGGTGAGCATGTGGTAGAAGGTCGCGCCGAGCGAATAGAGGTCCGAGCGAATGTCCACTTCGCTCTCGCCCCGCGCCTGTTCGGGCGAGATGTAGTGCGGCGTGCCGACGGCCACCCCGGTCTGAGTCAGCGCGGCGTCGTCGGTGCGCGAGTTGCGGTCCAGCTTGGCCAGGCCCAGGTCGCAGAGCTTGGCGACGGCCTGCGGCGTGACCATGATGTTGTCGGGCTTCAAGTCCCGGTGCACCAGCCCATGCCGTGTGGCGTACTGCAGCGCCTCGGCGATCTGGCGCACGATCTTGAGGCACTCGTCGAGGGGAAGCGCGCCCTTGCGCTTTTCCAGCATCCGCTGCACGGACTGTCCTTCGACGAACTCCATGGCGAAGTACATGTAGCCGCCGGACTCGCCGCACTCGATCCCGCTGATGATGTTCAGGTGGTTCAATTTCGCGCTCAGACGCGCCTCGCGCAGGAAGCGGTCCTTGTACGAGCGGTCTTTCGCGAGCTTGGGGGGCAGGATTTTCAGCGCGACCAGGCGGTCCATGGCGATCTGCCGCGCGCGGAAGACCGCGCCCATGCCGCCCTGCCCCACCTTCTCGAGGATCTCGAAGCCCGCGATAACCGTCGCGCCGCGCACGGCCCGGTCGATCGCGCGGACCTGATCCTTGGTCAGCAGGCCCCTGTCGAGGAGCAGATCGCTCAGCTCCTTGCGGACGCCCTGATCGGCCAGGCGGTTCTTTTCGCGCATCGCCTCAACGATGTCGCGAGGCGTGCAATAGCCGCGCTCTACGGCCAACTCAGAAAAGCCCTTCGGCGGCTCGTCCGAATGGGACCCCGATTTCCTGGAGGAAGGCATCCCCGAAAACTCCCTTCCCCTGTTCGCCCAACCTTGGAACATACTGTCCAATATCAGGTTGCAGACAGGGTAGACCGGTCCTCCTGCATGACGTGCAGAATGGATGAATGTTGCGTGAATGCAAACAGTTTACCCATAAATCTACGCACGGTGCATAGGGATCAATATCTTGTATATAACTCAAATCTATTAATATAGTTATGCGAGTCTTGCAGGGCTCGAGTATATCTCAGATTCTAGTGAAGTATTAGCCTCCCTTCTTCCGATACTTCGATTGGCCTGCGTATGCCATGTACGGACCGTCCGTAAGGCATCGACACTGGGATGGGGGGAGGGAAGGAGAAGTTGTCATGGCCGAACAGATCATGGGTACCGATTGCGCCACCGTCATTGGCAGCGACGTGGTGATCTCGGGCGAAGTAAAAGTCGAGAAGGGCCTTCGCGTGGACGGCAAGATCGAAGGCCAGATCAAGACTGCGGGTAAGGTCTACTTGGGCAAGACCGGCCGGATCGAGGGCGAAATCGAGGCCGGACTGCTGGTGGCGGAAGGCCAGATCGAGGGTGAAATCAGCGCCGAACGGTTGCAAGTCGAGGCCACGGCGAAGGTTCACGGCACGGTGCGCGCGCTCAAGTTCGAAGTGAGCGAAGGCGCAGTCTTCGTCGGGCAGGTGCAGGTCGGCCCGGAAGCCCGCAAGGCGGCGCGATTGGAGATGCCGGAAGCCGTGGTGCGCCGAATGTCCGCCAGCGTCGAAATCCCCGTGGCCGAGCCGATCGGCGCCGGCAACGGGAACGGCAAGCACAAGGTCGCGTCCTGATCGTCTGCGTCCCGTACTCCGCTTCGAGTCTTTACCAAGGACCGGTTCATGCCGGTCCTTTTTTTACACTCTCATGTGCACTTAGCCTCAAGCTGCGGCACCAACTCTCAAGACAGGTGACGTACGTGGGTCCATCGGATAACCTCCAAGGCACTCGGGGTTAAGGAAAGATATACCGTGCTGGCGTTGGATGGGCGTACGCGCCTCGCGCCGCGTAATGCGTCTGCTACGAGGTGGCACGTCGGTTGCGCCACGCTCAGCCAACAATCGGCGCATACGAAGCAGGCTGTCGCATCCGGACACCAACCAGGAGGGCCTCTCGCATGAGCGACCTGACCGAGGATCAGCTTATCGAGCAGATCCGGCAGACGTACCAACAGGGGCATCGGTCGATCGAAGCCCTTGGCCGCGTGCGCTTGTGGCTGACGGTGGCGTTGACGGCGATCGTGGTGCTGTTCCTCTTCTCCCTGTTCGCCAAGGCCTCGTCGATGTACAAGGCGCGAAACTTCGAGGAGCCGCTCCGCGAAGAATCCGAGCGCTTGCAGCCGATCGTGCAGAATGCGATGCGCAACTACGTCGAGAAGGTCGGGCCGCAGATCGGCAAACTGGCCCAGGAGCGCTTCCAGCAGATCCGCCCGCAGCTCGAGAAGGACATGCGCGAGGAATGGGAGCTGTTCGCGCAGTCGGTCTCCACGCGCACCGACCGCGAAATCCGCGAGATGCTCTTCCGCATCCAGGACCGGCAAATGGCGATCTTCGTGGAACACTTCCCCAGCTTGAAGACGACGGAGGCGCAGGAGGCGTTCAAGAACCGGCTCGAAGAGAGCCTGCGCCGGAACATGGACGAGATCCTGGTCCACTTCGAGACGCGGTACGTCCGCGAACTCCAGGGCCTCGAAGGCACGATCCACAAATTCCGGCCCAACCGCTTCGAGCGGCTCAGCCAGGACGACCTCAGCCGCTACTTCATCCACTTGTGGCTGAACCTGCTCGACCTGCACCTGATGGAAGACGAAAACGGAGGGTCCGACCGTGGCTGACGAATTCACCCGCCTGGAAGCCCTGCGCGAACTCGCCCGGCAGCTCGAAATGGACCAGGCCCGCGTCCTGCGCGGCGAGAAACGCAAGGTCGGCGTGCTGATCTTCATGCTCGTCTTCGTAGTCGGCTACATGAGCTGGATCTACTGGAGCGTCTCGCAGTTGGACGCCAAGCTGCTGACGAACCACGCCGGCATCTTCATCGAAAACCAGTTGCCGGCCTGGCGCCGCGAGTTGGAAACGCGCACGCTGGAGCAGGCCCCGGGCCTGGCCGACAAAGTCCAGCAGCTCGTGCTCGATCTGCCGCGCACCGTCCGCACGCGCACCGAGGCCGAACTGATGGCCCACAGCCGAGCGGCGCTGACCGACATGGAGAACACGCTCAACGCCCAGATGAAGGACCGCGTCAGGCAGATCGTGGTCGAACTCGGCAAGAACGCGCAGGTGGACCTGGACAGCAAGGAAAAGCTCGACCTCGTGATCTCGCGCTCGCAGGCCGAATTCAAGACCAAGGTAATCGCCTACCTGGACGCCAATTACGACGACTTCGCGAAGCAGCTCGCGATCCTCAACCAGCGCCTCATGAGCCTGCTTCGTCCCGCGGACGAGCTGAATTCCAGGGAGCGCCTGCAGCGGGAAATCGTCGAGTCCACGATCGTGCTGGTCACCAAATACTACCGGCTCGAGAAAGACCACATCTTCAAGAACCCCTTCCCCAGTCTGCGCGCGGCGCAGGAGTCGGGGCTGTTGAAGGACTGATCGGGCGGAACGGCACGTAACGTAAAGGGAAGGACGAGCCAGCGCTCGCCCTCCCCTTCTTTCTATCGCGCGGCCCTTCACGGCCGCCGTATCGAGGCCCTACCCGCCCAGGTTCACCCAGACGGCCTTCGTCTGCGTGTAAAGCTCCAGCGCGTGCTGGCCCAGTTCGCGCCCGAAGCCGGACATCTTGTACCCGCCGAAAGGCACCGAGGCGTCGAAGGCATTGTAGCAATTGATCCAGACCGTGCCGGACTTGAGCATCCCGGCCAGCTTGTGCGCTTTCGAGAGGTCCTGGGTGAAGACCGCCGCGCCCAGCCCGTAGTTCGTGGCGTTCGCGCGCCGGGCCACGTCCTCCAGCGTGTCGTAGGGCAGGACGCTCACCACCGGCCCGAAGATCTCCTCGCGGGCGATGGTCATCCCGTCCTGCACCCCGTCGAAGACGGTGGGGCGAACGAAATAACCGCGGTCGCCGCAGCGTTTGCCGCCGGCCACGACCTTGGCGCCTTCGGCCTTGCCCTTCTCGATGTAGCCCAGGATCTTCTCGAACTGCTCCTTGCTGATCTGCGCGCCCTGCTCGGTCCCGGGGTCCAGGGGGTCGCCGACTCGGCGGCTTTCGGCGGCGCCGGCCAGCCTGTCCAGGAACGGGTCGTGGAGTTTCTTGGGCAGGAAAAGCCGGCTGCCGGCGCAGCAGACTTCGCCCTGGTTGAAGAAGATCCCGGTGAGCGTGCCCTGCACGGCGGCTTCAAGGTCCGCGTCGTCGAGGACGATGTTCGGCGACTTGCCGCCCAGTTCCAGGCTGACGCGCTTGAGGTTGCTCTCGGCGGCGGCCTTCATCACGAGTTGCCCGGTCTGGTAGTGCCCGGTGAAGCCGACCTTGTCCACGTCCATGTGCCGCGTGAGCGCCTCGCCGGCGGTCTCGCCCAGGCCGGTTACGACGTTAAAGACACCCTCGGGCAGCCCGGCCTCGCGGACCAGTTCGGCGAAGCGCAGCGCGCTCAGCGGAGCTTGCTCCGGCGGCTTGTGGACCAGCGCGTTGCCCGCGGCGATGGCCGGCCCGAACTTCCAACTGATCAGGACCAGCGGGAAATTCCACGCCGTGATGCTCCCGCAGACGCCCATGGGCTCGCGGCGCGTGTAGACGAAAAAGTTGCCCGGCGGGTGGATCGTCTCGCCATGGATCTTGTCCGCCCAGCCGGCGTAGTAGTGGAGAGTCTGGACGGTCAGGGGCAGGTCCACCGCGCGCAGTTCGCCGATGGGCTTGCCGTTGTTGAGGCATTCGAGGACCGCCAGCTCTTCGGCGTGCTTCTCGATCAGGTCGGCCAGGCGGCGCAGGAAATTCCCGCGGTCGCGCCCGCTCCACCTGCTGTAGGGGCCGGACTCGAAGGCCTTCCGCGCGGCCTTCACGGCGCGGTCGATCTCCGCTTTGCCGCCGTTGGGGCAGGTGGCGAGCTTCTCTTCGGTGGCGGGGTTCACGACGTCGAAGGTCTGGCTTGTGGCGTTCTCCACCCACTGGTTGTCGATGAAGTGCCGGGTGGGCTCTTTCAGCCAGCGCGCCTGAATCTGGCCGAGCAGCGCGGACGCGGGACGTTGGGCGGCGACGGGCATGGCGTATCCCCCTATGCGTGGATCCGGAAACGCGGCGTTCGAAAGTTCGACGCGGCACTCTGCCGCGCCTTCATCTTCGCGGGGGCCAAGCGGTTTTCAAGCCCTCCGGTAAACCCCGTTCCTAACGGCGGCTCCATGCGCTAAGATCGGCCCGTTCCGCTTCGTCCATACCATGGCAGGCGAAGCATGGGTTCGCGGTGGGCCTGACGTGACGACTACGCAACGAATTGCCGCGTGTATCCTGGCCGCGGGCCTCTGGTCCGTCGCGCCGCGAGCCGAGGAGCTCGACCTGACCGGCGCCCGGACGGTGGACTGGGCGCAGGAGGACCATGGCGGCATCGCCGGGCCGCAGGCCCTGGTCGCGCCCACCGGCGATCCGGTCGAGTTGGCCGGGCTGCTCAAGAAGCTCTACGGCATCCGGCTTTCGAGCGAGGATGCGGCGCATACGGTGGTGCTGGCCGCGGGCGCGCATCCGGAAGGCGCCCGCCTGAGCGTGCAGCGCGCGGACATCGATCGCATCCGGCACGTGGTGGAACTCACTGCGGTGCTCGAACTGGCCGAGGGCGGGCGGGAGCCCGCGGAAATCAAGCCGCCCCCGAAGGCGCCCGAAGACGAAGTGCTCGTGATCGGAAAAGCCGATCCCAATGCGCGGGCCCGGCCCGAGCCTCAAAAGCCCGAGGCCCCCGTTGCCGAGAGCCGCCGGGCCGGGGGCAACCCTGCCCTCTTCCTCCCCGCGGGACGGCTCGAGCCGGGCACGTGGTGGCTGCGGGTCAAGCTCTCCATCCGCCAGGGCGAGCGGCTCACCGAGCAACCCGTCCGCACGGACAGTTTTACGGTCAAGGACCAGCGCCCGTACACCCAATCGACCAAGGGCTCGCGAACCCCGAATGCGGGCCTGGAGCCGCCGGATTCGCCGAGTGTAACGCGGGGGATGGGCGGCGGACCGTAAACTGGATTCATTCACGTTCCTTTGGCTTGACCTCCGCCCCCGCCTACGGTAGCACAACAGGGGTAATGTTCCGCACGCGCGCCGCGACCGGCGCCATCCAACGGGCCCCCGAGGAGGACGGTTCATGAAATTCTTTGTTGATACGGGCGAGATCGACGAAATCCGCGAGGCCGCCAAATTGGGCATTCTGGACGGGGTCACCACCAACCCCTCGCTCGTGGCCAAGTCGGGCCGCAAGTACAAGGACCTGGTCAAGGAGATCTGCGACGTCACCGACGGGCCGATCTCGGCCGAGGTGCTCTCCACCGACTACGACGGCATGATGTTCGAGGCCCACGAGTGGCACAAGGTCGCGGACAACGTCGTGGTCAAGCTGCCGCTGATCGAAGACGGGATCAAGGCCTGCGTCACCTGCACGAAAGAAGGCATCAAGACCAACGTGACGCTCTGCTTCGGCCCCACGCAGGCGCTGCTGGCCGCCAAGGCCGGCGCGACGTTCGTCTCCCCCTTCGTCGGCCGCCTCGACGACATCGCCTACGACGGCCTCGAGCTGATCCGCGAGATCCGCAAGATCTACGACAACTACAAGTATAAGACCGAAATCCTGACGGCCTCCGTCCGCGGCCCGCTGCACATCCGCGACGCGGCCCTCGCCGGCGCCGACATCGCCACCATCCCCTTCAAGGTCTTCGGCCAGCTCCTCAAGCACCCGCTGACCGACGTGGGCCTCAAGAAGTTCGTCGAGGACTCCGCGAAGATTCCGAAGGGCACGATGATCCTCGAACGCGACAAGGCGCTGAAGCACTAGCCTTGCCGTTGGTACGATGCTGAGCCGAACCCGAAGGGCAGGCCCGTTGAGGGCCTGCCCTTTGCATTGGGAGCGCGGCCATTCGCGCGCAGGCGTCTCGCCGCCAGCGCGCTGCGACGGCGCATGGAGTTGGCGTTCGCCGTTCGGCTTTTCATGTTAGAATCCGTTCTCCCCAGGAGCCCCGCCATGCCAAACGCCCAGGACGAAATCCTCATCCGCGACGCCCGGCCCGCGGACGCCGACGCGGCGGCGAAGATCGCCGTGATGGCCTGGGCGCCGATCCGCGAGGCCTTCCGCGTGCGGCTGGGCGATGAGATCGCGCGCGGTTTTGGCGACATGGAAAAGTCCAAGTACGAGCAGGTGCATGGCTTTCTCACCCGCACGCCCCAGGACGCCGTCGTCGCGACGGTAGGCGGCCAGGTGGTGGGCTTCGCGACGACGCACCTGCACACCGCGCGGAACCCCGACTGCCCAGTCGGCGAATTGGGAAACAACGCGGTGCATCCGGACTTCGGCGGACGGGGGATCGGCGCGAAGATGGGCCATGCCTGCCTGGAAAAGCTCGTCGCCCGCGGCGCGAAAGTCCTGAAGGTCTTTACCGGGCTCGACGAAGGCCACGCCCCGGCCAGGAAGCTCTACGAAAAGCTCGGCTTCGACAAGCGCCTGGAGCACGTCGAGTACTACATGAGCGCCGAGCGCTACGCGCGGGCAAAGGACTGAGCCGGCCCGGCTCCGCCTTGAAAGAACCGCCTTCCGAAGCGTAAGACGCCTGCATGCCCTCGAATGCCGCAGCCCTGGACCCCGACGCCTCCGCGGCATCGCCCCCTCGCAGGGTCTGGCGCGGCCGCCTGGGCGCGCTGCTGATGGGCCTGGGATTGGGCGGGTTTCTCCTCTGCGGCCTGATCTACTACACCTTCGCGCTCCAGCCGGAGGGCCGGAAAGAAGCCTACGAACTGTTCGTCGCGGAGACCTATTCCGAGACCGGGTACAGCGGCGAGACCTCGCGGCGCCCATTCGTCGCCGGAAGCGACTACGCCCTGGCCCTGGCGGGGTTCATGGCGCTCGCCTTGGGCGGGCTGCTGCTCTGGCGCGGCCGGTTCTCGCTGCGCGGGCTGCTGCTCTGCGTGGCGCTGGTGGGCGCGGCCGGCGCCGTGCCGATCGCGCTCCACGGCGGGTCCAACGCCCGGCAAGCGCTCTTCAGGCTGGGCTTCGTGAAGCCCCTCACGCCCGCCCAACTCGACCGCCTCCGCCAGCGGCTGGAGCCGGAGCACGCGCTGGCCACCTGGCCCGCGGAGATGCGGCGAGAATACGAACTCCAGCCCGATGGGGCCTTGCTGGTGAACCTCAGCGGCGAGGGGTCCGCGACGGCCTGCGAACTCACTTTCCCCGACGGCTTGAACGCGGCCCAGCGCAAGATCCTCTCGGAATTCTATTTGTTCGTAACCGTTCAGTCCCCTATGAAGGCTCATTTTTTACGTCACGCCATCCGATACTGTATGTGTGCGCGAGCTTAAACCCAACCCGGCTTGTCCGAATTGCGCGGTGCTCCTGGCGCGGATCGAAGAATTGGAAGCCAAGCTGGAGCGGCTTTCCGAGCGCTTGAACCAGAATTCCTCGAACTCTTCCAAACCACCGTCGTCCGATGCGCCCTGGCAGAAGCCTCCAGCCGCCAAGAAGCCGAGCGGCCGCAAACCCGGCGGACAACCCGGACATCCGGGCCATCACCGTGTACGTTTGCCGCCCGAACGGGTCACGCACGTGGTCCATTACGTGCCGCACGTATGTGCGGAATGCCAAGCCCCCTTGTCTAAGCGGCCAGGGCCACACGATCCGCCTCCGACTTGGCATCAAGTCGCGGAGTTGCCGCCGCAGCCGGCCGAAATCACCGAATACCAGGGGCACGCACGCACCTGTCCGTGCTGCGGCTGCCGCACCCGCGCGGAGATTCCGCCGGAGATTCAAGCCCATGCGCTGGGTCCCAACCTGGCGGCGGCGTTGTCGTATCTGAGTGGGCGTGGCCACGCCAGCAAGCGCAACGTCCAGGAACTCGCCGAGACCGTCTTTGGGGTCCCGCTATCCCTGGGCACGGTGATCAAGCTCGAACACGAGATGAGCGGCGCGCTGGAAGGGCCTCACGCGCAGGCGCTGGCGGCCGTGCGTGGGGCGGCTTTCAAAAACGTGGATGAAACCGGCTGGGCGAAGGGTGGCAAGCTGTGTTGGCTGTGGGTGGCAGCCACGCGGAGCGTCGCAGCCTTTCAAATTCACGCCCACCGGGGTAAGGACGGCCTGAAGGCGTTGCTGGGGGCGTGTTGCGGCATCCTCGGCTCCGACCGCTGGGGCGCCTACGCGCACCTGCCGCCGCGGCAGCGGCAAATTTGCTGGGCGCACCTCAAGCGCGATTTTCAGAAGTTGATCGACCTGGGATCCGCGACACAACCGCTCGGCCGAGCGGGCCGCAAGACCGCCCGAGCGGTCTTTGCGGCCTGGAAGGATTTCAAAGACCGGCGTTGCGACCGTGCCGCGCTGCACGGGCGGTTGCAACGGCTAAGCCTTCGTTTCCAGAGACCGCTCCGGCTCGGAAGCAGCGGCGCGGACCCCAAAACCAAGCGCTTTTGCAGACGCGTGCTGAAAGTCTACGACGCGCTGTGGACCTTCGCGGCCGTCGAAGGCATCGAACCGACCAACAACCACGCCGAACGGATGTTGCGTCCGGCGGTGCTGTGGCGCAAAGGGAGCTTCGGCAATCACAGTACCGCAGGCTGCCGTTTCACCGAACGGATCTTGACCACCGTGCAGACCTTGCGTTTGCAAAAGCGTCCCATCCTTGACTATCTGCGCAGGGCCTTGGCTGCTCACCGCACCGGCGCAAAGGCTCCGGCATTCCTTGCAGCGGTAGGGAACTGAACGGTTACATTTGTTCTATTTCCGGCGCATGGCGGAGGAAGCCGCGAAGGAGAATGGGCAGAACAACTTGAGCCGCGGGTTCCTCGTCAACTACGGCGAGTGGGCGCGCTGGCAGGACGCCTGGCTCCAGGCGAACGAGCCGTGAGCGGCGCGCGCTACCCTCGGGCGGGAATCGTCCAGACGGCCCGGCAGCGCAGGCAGCCCACCTTATCGCCGGGAACCAGGCCGACGGTGCCGATGGTGTTCCCGCAGCGCCCGCACGTGCAGTAGTCCTCGCCGAACTCCGTGGCTTTCTCCTCGCCGTCTTTCGGGGGCAGCGGGGCGTTGTAGAACTTCTGCTTGACCGTGCGCACGATCGCGCCGGCCGAGGGGCGGTCCACCGAGAAAGTCATCAGCGTGGCTCCGACCTGGACCTTGTCCCCCGGCTTTAGCCGCCGCCGCGAGTTCTTCTCAACCTGAGTCCCATTGAGGAAGGTGCCGTTGGAGCTGCCCAAGTCGACGACCTCGACGATGCCCGAATCCGGGTCGATCTCGAAGCGGCAGTGCTCGCGCGAGACGGCGGAATCGCCCTTGAGCACGATGTCGTTGGACTTCACGCGCCCGACCACGACGGGGCTCTTGACGAGTTGGAACTCCTCAAGGGGCTGGTCGGGGCGCTCGATGGCCAGCTTGGGGTGAATGGCGGATTCCGACACGGCCGTGAATCCTTGCCGCGGCCCGGGGCCCGGCAGGGCGCGCTACTCGCCCTTGCCGGACTTGGACGGATCGAGCAGGTCGCCGAACATCGTGTCCGCGCGATGCTGGATCGTGCTGGTCGTTTCCTTGCTCACCTTGCGCTGCGAGGCCGGCTCGCGCTGCAGGTCGTGCCCATCGGCCACCTGGCCCAGCAGGTGCTCCTTGATGTAGTTGCTCAACGTCACCAGCGTCGGGCCGTAGCGGTCGTGGTACATGAAATACTCGAGGTCGAAGGCCATCTCGCCGGCCGTCTGGTAGCGCGTGTCCAGATCCCGCTCCAACGCCTTCATCAGGATCTTGACCAGGCCCTCGGGGAGGTCCGAGCGGAAGGTCCGCGGGTCCGGGATCGGCTTGCGCTTCACGTTGTTGAGCGTCTCATAAATGTCGTCGGTCTCGAAGATATGGTGCCCGGTGAGCAGCTCGTACATCACGATGCCCAGGGCGAAAACGTCGCTGCGCAGGTCCGTCTCGAGGTACTGCGCCTGCTCGGGCGACATGTACTCGACCTTGCCCATCAGGACTTCGCCTTCCTCCTGCTCCATCACCTGGCGGGCCTTGGCGATCCCGAAGTCCGTCAGCTTGACGACGCCCTCGATGGTGATCATCACGTTCTTGGGCGAGACGTCGCGGTGCACGATCCCCAGCACCTCGCCGTCGTGCCCGCGCTTCTTGTGCGCGTATTCCAGCCCGCGGCAGACGCGGCTGATGATGTACGCGCCCAAGTCGACGGGCACGTCGAGCTGGTGCTCCACGTGGTGGTCGATGAACTTCTCGAGGTTCAGCCCTTCCACGTACTCCATCGCGATGTAGTAGAACTCGTCGGTGCGCCCGAGGTGGTAGACCTGGACGATGTGCTCGTGCACCAGGTCGGCCACCAGCTTGGCCTCCCCGATGAACAGGCGCACGAACTCCATGTTGCTCGAGTAGCTCTCGAGGATCGTCTTGAGCGCGACGGTCTTCTCGAAGCCTTCGGCGCCGAACTGCTTGGCTTCATAGACCGCGCCCATGCCGCCCTCGGCCAGCAGCCGGACGAGCTTGTATTCTTTCTCCTCGCGAATGGAGGGGAAATGGGGTTTCGATTCGCTCATGGTCGTTTCGCCCTTGTAAGGCGCCAGCCGGCCAAGCGTTCAGGAGCCAGTGCGCTGCAATTGAAGTGCATGTTCGTGAGCCGCACGGGGCTTGTCAATGCCATAAATCCCCCGCGCGCGGCGAAACCGCTGCACCGTGCGTGATTCATACCGGCACAAAAAAACGATCCCGGGCGCCGAGCCCGGGATCGTCCTGCAGGGTTCAACTCGCGGCCCTTACGGCGCGATGGGCCGAGTTCCGACGCCGCTGCGCGTGGTGGAGCGGTACTGGTAGAGGAACTGAGCGGAGAGCTGCGCGTCGCCGGCGCCGCCAAATCCTCCTCCGTCCAAGTCTACATCGACAATCACCGTCGTCACGGCCGCGCCGAATTTCAGGTTGGGCGTATCCCCGGCCAGAGGCGTCAAGCGCGTCGGATCGGTCAGGGTGTTGAAGATATCGAAGGACGCTTCCAAAGCGTCCGCGCGGGACAAGCTAAAGGCGATGCGCCGCGTGCGCGCGTTGAAGCTGAAGCTGGAGCGCGACAACCCCGGCCCAATCGCCCGGTACCGCCCTCGAACCACGGTTCCGGTGCTGATGATGGTATCCGTCATGCTGGACGGCTGCCTCAACGTCACCTGCACGGGCGTGCCGTCGGGAATCGTCAGCGGAACGCCCACCGGACCGCCCGGCTGGAAGGCGAATACATCGGTCTGGAAGGAGAGCGCGTCGCGGTCGGGGCTCGCGGCGAAGACGTTGCTGAAGCGCCCGGCCGTGCGCGGAGCCATGTTCCCCTTCACGTTGACCTGAATGGTGTGCTGCCGCAGCATCGGGTCGATGGCGAAGGTCGTGCCGGGCAGGACCGCCGGGCCGGTCGGGGTGCCTTCCCTGACGACCTGGACCTCGTCCCAGGCCGCATCGTCCGGCGGCGGGAAGGTCTGGAGGATGTTGGTGAAGCCGCCCAGGTACGTATCGTCGCCCCCGCCGAAGGTCGTGGAGGGGATGGACTCGACGAGCCCGTTGCCGCCGTCGACCACGTATTGCTTGGGCGGATTGGGCGCGGCCGGCTGGACGTAGGGGGCGTCCGTGGTGGTGAAGATGAAGTCGTCGCCGCCCACGAAGGTCGTGCCGTCGATCACGCCGTCCGCGCCGCTGTCGATGATCGCGCGCACGGTCGACTCCGCGATCCGGTTGCCGCCGTCCACGATCACCGTCTGGCCCGTGCCATCGACGCCCATGAAATCGTCGCCGGAGATCACGACGGTCGTGCTGGCGCTAAGGACCATATCGACCCCGGCATTCGCAATAACGGGCGTGAAGCTCGTCTGGCTCTGCAGCAGCTTCAACTCTAGCAGCACGCTGTTGAAGTAGACCTGCAATTCCTGCTCGGTGGCCCCGGCGGGCGGAAGCGCCGTGACGGGCGCGAAGACCGACCCCGTCGCCAGCGGAATGCGTCCGTTGTCGATCAGGGACAGGCGCGCCTTGTAGTTGCCGGCGATGTCGTAGGTGTGCGGCGTCGTCGTGGTGATCCCGTCGCCGAAATCGCCATAGTTGCCGGGCAGCGCCTGCAGGTCCGGCGGACCGCCCGAGGGCGGGAAAAGCTGAATGGCATTGCCCTGGGTCCGCTCGTCGCCGAACTCGAACGCGCCGAAGGGGAAGTACCCGTCCTGATCGAAGCTCGAATCCATGTTGAAGAGCGCGTCCAGGGGGACGGGCTGGAAGTTGAGCGTCGAGTCGGAGAAGTCCACGTGCACGTTCGGCGGGAAGTTCGCCAGCGTCAGGCGCACCTGCCGCACGAAGGTCGCTTCGACCATCCCCGTCCCGTTGGCGTCCAAGGCCACCGCGATGCGCAGGCGCACACAGACGATCTGGTCCACTTGGAACGGCGTGAGCGTCGGCAAGCTGTAATCGACGACCAGCGGCGTCGCGATCGCGCCATCGTAGGTGGGCTGATCGATAAAGGGAACGCCCGTATCCAGCGCCGGATTGGCCGTCGCCGGCACCAAGCCCAGCGGCGTCACCTGGATGTCGTCGGTGAACGTGTTCGGGGGCAGGTAGGGCGGGGGCTGCCCGGTCAGGGGCGCGCGCGTACCCACCGGGTTGACCTGGATGTCGTTGCTGACGTGGAAACCGCTGCGCGTCCACTGCACGTCGTTGTTCTGCGCCGTGCCGTCGGGATTGATCGGAATGATGGTGTCCACGCAAAAATTGCCGCCGTCCACGATGATGTCGTTGCCGGTCTCCGGGTCGCCGTTGGCAACGAGGATATCGTCGCCCAGCGGCGGGGGATGCAGGTTGTTCGCGGGCGTCTGGACGAACGGATCGGGCCCCGAGCGGATGATCACGCCGGGCAAGGCGTAGGTGTCCGCGCGAGCGTTGGGACCCGCCAGGATCACCGGCATCCCCGTCGCCGCGTCCACCCCCAGGACGTCGTCGCCCTGCGGGATGGTCTCGATGCGCGGGCCCGTCTGCGGCGCGGGACCGGGGCCCAAAGGCGGCAGCATCGCGCAGTTACCGCCCGGCACGACCGCCGCCCCGGAAGCCACGACGATATTCTGCCGCACCTGCGTCTCCGCGATCAGGTTCGCCCCGGCCAGGATCACGCTCCGATTGCTGGGGGGCGGAAGAGTGAAGATCACGTCATCCCCGCCGGTCGGCAACCCCGAGGCGTCGGTATTCGGAACGGTTTCCAGGACGCCGTTGGGGCCCGGATCGATCACCGTATTGGGGGCCACGCCCAAGTCGATCAGCGTGAAGGGCGCCGGAGGCGCCGCTCCCGTCACGACGTTGCGGTTGGCCAGCGCCGGGGGGCAGTCCGCGTTCAGTTCCAGCGTCACACGGTAAAAGAGCCCGGCGATGCCCGCCGACGAGGTGGAGAGGTCGAACGTCACCTGGACGGTGTTCAGGTCGCCGCCGCCCACGTCGTAAGTGAAGTGCGGCGTGGGCACCACGACCCCGGCGCGCTTGGCCACCGTGGGAGGCGCGTCCGCGCCCGCTTCGCCGGCGTGGGCGGCGGAGGCGGCCAGCGCCAGCAGCCCGGCCAGCGTACCCAGACCCACCGATTTTCGAATCCAAGTCATGCGTGCTGCTCCTCAGTGTCCGCCCCCCACGCGAGCGGGAGCGGTCGTTTCTTTCAAGGACTCAGGCGGCCTCCGTGGAGCGCCGCCCGAACTCGTCCGGAGGCCGTCGTACTGCCGCCCAAGGCGCTCAGCGCGTGAAGCTGGTCGCGCCCTTGCGGGTCACCAGGAACTGCGCTTCCCCGTCGAAGTCCTGAATCCCCGCGCCCGTGTCGTTCTCGTGGCCGATGAAGAGCCCGAGATCCACGACTTGGTAGAGCTTGGCCGGATCGATGCCCACGCCATTGGGACCGGCGTTGTCGATCGGGAAGGTCTTGATCCGGAACGCGCCGCCCATATTGGCCCAGGAAAGGCTCTGCACGCCCGTCTTGCCCAAGGCCGAGGTCAGACGGGTGAAGTTGAAGATGGCGCTCTTCAGTCCGATGTCCCGGCCCTGCCGGCGCACCGACCAGCGCGGGCTGGCCAGGAAGTTCAGCGTCTCGTTGAAGCCCCCGGCGCCGGCCAGCGCGTCCGCCCCGCCGCCGATGCTCACGTCGATGTCCGAGAGCCCGATCGGGCGCAGGTCGTCCCCGCCGAAGCGCGCCATCACGCCGCTGACGTCGCAGGTAACCTGGCTGCCCTTGAGCGAGAAGCGGGCCTTCTTGACCAGGAACGCGCTGGAGCAGAGCACCTGCTGACCGCCCGTCTTGCCCAGCACCTGCCCGGCCGCCGTGGTGTAGACGCCGTCGTTGGTGAACTTGCCCAACTGGTACAAGCCGGTCGCGGACCGGTTGGCCGAGGAACGGTAATCGTAGGTGATGACCGCGCCGCGGGAATCCGGATCCTGCGGGTAAACCAGGACCGGGTTCGAGGCGTCGGTCATGTCGCGCAGGACGATCCTGATGTTCACGGGCAGCAACTGCGTGTCGAAGACGTTCCGGATGCCCAGCGCCTGGTCAAGCCGAATGCCGCGCGCGACGATGCTGAACTGCCCGCCCGGGAGCCTGAGGCTGAAGCTGCGCAGCTTGCCGCCGGGCTGTACGATGCGCAGCGTGCCGTTGGGGTTCAGCTCCCCGTCCCCTTCGCTGAAGATCCGCGTCGAGCCGTTGATCGTCACGCCGGCGCGCAGGCGCATCCCGGCCAGTTGCGAAGGCGTAATCTCGGGCAGGCTGAGCGTGCCGCTGATGGTGATCAGATCGCGCTCCGGATCGTCAGGATAAGGATCCGTGTCGGGGCCGTCGGTCTTGCCGTTCCAGGCCACGTTGAAGGTGGAACGCTCGATCACGAGGTTGTCGTCCACCGGCGCGTTGGGCGATTCGGTGAAGATGTAGATCGAGTAGCTGTCGAAAGTGGGCTGGTTGGTGGTCAGGTCGACGCCGGTCCAGGTGGCGGTGACCTTATAAAGCCCCGGCTCGGTGAAGATGAATGCGGGGGTCTTGTCGCCGGGGGTCATGCTGGCGTAGAAGGCCGGCTGCAAGTGCAGGAAGGGCTCCTGGAAGCGCTCGATGGTCCAGAAGAGCGCGGCGGGCAGGCCCACCGGCGAAGGCGGCAGCACGAGCTGCAAGTCGGGCGGCACCGCCGTGCTGGCGGCCACGCCGTCCCCGCCATCGACGATGTTGTTGCCGACGACGACATCGTCGCCGCCCGTGGGCGTGATCAGCCCCGCGGGACTGCCGACCACGAGGACCGTGCCGCCGTTGAGCGCCGTCGTCTCCGAGATCCCGTTCGGACCGGCCAGGATCGTCGAGGTGGCGGCATCCAGCACGTCGTCGCCGCTGGGCCGCGTCTCCAAAATGCCGTTCGGACCCGGGTCCACCACCACGGCGCCCGGCGCCAAGCCCGTCGTCCCGACCGGGATGCCAAAGTTATTGTCGTCGAAGGCCTGGTAGTTGATCCGGTCCGAGATCGAATCGCTGAAGAAGTCCACGGACAGAGGCACGGTCCCGCCCTGGGGATCGGCCGAAAGGACGATCCGCGGGAAGTCGCACGCCTGGATGGTGATCGGGCCGAAGTTGGTCGGCACGCCGAAAGAGTCGATCACGGTCAGGTCCAACTGAATGGCGCCCGGACGGCTGATCACTTTACAGAAGCTCGACGTAAAGGCCTGATCGATGACCACCGTTCCGCCGGTCAGGGGATCGGGCACCGTAAAAGCCCATTGGAAGCCGAAGGATGGCGGTATCGAAGGCCCGGCCCCGCTACAGGTAAACGATGGCGGCGTTAATTGCGCCGAAAAACAGGCCTGGAAGGGTATGCAAGTCCCCGGGTCGAAGGCCTGCCCAACCGCCACCTGCTGCCCATTGATCGCGACGGTCAGCGTGGCCGCCAAGGCCGGGACGAAGGTCACCGCCGTGCCGGGGGTGAGCGGCTCCAGCGCCGTGGGCTGGCCGGAGGGGTCCGGCGGGCCGGCGCGGGCCGAGTCGAAGTCGAACTGAATCCCGATCGTGCCCGAGGGGTCTTCGATCCCGATGCTGGCCTGTCCGCGGTCGACTTCCGTCTCGTCCAGGCGGATGTTGAACTGGATCACGTTCTGACATTCGTACAGGATGAGCTGGAAGGTGATCACCTCATTGGCCGCGCCGCCCACGTAGCCCATCTTGAACCACTCGACGATCAGGCGCCGGTTGCCCACCGGCCCCAGGGTGGTGAAGTAGACGCCGCTGCCCGGCTGCCCCGAGACGCGCAGGTCGTCGAAATAGGGGAACATCACGTCGTTCGGGCAGTTCCCCGACGGGATGGGCTGGTTGAGGTACTCGTCGGTCGAACAGAGCACCGGGCAGCCGCCCAGACACGGAGGCATCGGGCAGAGCCACGTGGCGAAGCCGTTGGTGTGGATCCACAGGATCGGGAAGAACGTCCCGGGGCCGCGCGGAATGTTGTAGTAGAGGAAATTAAAGGGCATTGTGAGCGGGAAGGCGCCGTCGTCGAGCTTGCCGCCGCAGGTAAAGGGGAAAGTGATCGGCGTGCCGAGGCCGCCGGCAATGATCCCGAAGTTGTTCGAGCCGGCCACCGAGCCCGTATAGAAGGGCACGCCGCCATTGAAGATCCCGTCGCTCAAGCCGCCCGGGCCCAGGTTGGGGTCGACCACAACCGGGTAAGCGCGGTCCTTGTCCGCGAGCCACTTCGAGGGCACGGCGATGGCCAGGTCAAGCTGCCCGTTCCCGAGCAGTTCGACATCGTAGCGGCAGGCCATCACGCGGCCGGGCTCTTCGGAGTTGCGCTTCCAGTCGCAGGTCCCGTCTTCCTTCGTCACCTCCGCGTCGTAGCCGATGCCGCGCTCCAGCCGAAAGACCGTATTCCCCGAAGGGTCCTTGAACTCCAGGCCGCCGGTCGTGCTGTGCTTGCCCGAGATCTTCGCCGCGCCGTCCCAGACCGAAAGCCAGCGGCTCATCTCGAGACGCCCATGGAAGACGTAGGAGTCGGCGCCCTCGAGGTCCGCGGGCCTGCCGCGCAGCACGAAATCGTGCTCCACCCCGCCGCTGGCAAGCACCGTGTAGCGCTCGTCGACGTCCGGATACGTGCCGCGGTACACCATGCGTTCGCCGCCGCTGTAGCGCTCGATCCGGCCCTCGGACTCCAGGCTCACCGACTGCCCGCTCCGCCGCTCGGACCCGTTGCTCAGCGCCTGCCCCGCCGGCACCCAGCGGATCGAGGCCGCGTGGCCGGCCTTCACGCTATGCAGCACGCCTTCGTGATTCAGTTGGGAAAAGGTCGTGATCATCCGCTCGTTGGCATTGCGCACGCCGCCGTCCACCAACGCCAGCGAACGATCGACCTCCAGCGCCGCCGAAGGCAGGTCGGCCGGCGTCGGCTTGGCCGACTCGACCGCGCCCGGCGCGGACGCCAAAGTCGCCGGCGTCTCGCCCGGCATGCTCGCTTCAGGTAAAGATCCCATCCGCGCCTGCCGATCCATGGCGCGCTCCGAACGCGGCGCGAACCACGATCTGCCGAGCAAAAGCGCTCCGGCAAAGGCGAGAACGATCAAGGCCAATCGACGTCCGAGCATCGCGGACCTCCAGCTCATGGCGGTCAAAAATCCGTGCACTTCCAGTCATCGCGGGTCGCGGTGTAGCACACCGTAATCACCCGTGAAGCTCCGGAATTACCAGGACTTAGCTTATGTAGCCTCGGCAATTCCGGGCATTATGTCGTAGCGCCCCCACCCTTCAATAGGAAAAATCTGGCCACTAAGCTCAAATTCATGTCGCTCAAGAACCTCGGTCACAGACGATATCCCTCAACCCCAAATCAAGTTACATTGTGCCTAGGGTCCGTGCAACTTGCCTCGGAGCCCGACTGCGAACAAACCCGCAGCGCGCCCTGATTCATGCTCATAATTCATTAACATGTATTGGCTTACAGGTGAGACCTGGGATCGGCTCGAGCTACCGACCCTGTCGGGCCGCGCCGGGATCCTCTGGTGAGGCGTGCAGAACCACTTCAAACTCAATCCATTCTTCTTGTGCAGGCCCTTGCGCACTTGGTGCGCTGGACTCTCTGCTTTCCGTCGAAGCCTTCGTTTTTGAAGCCACATTCGCCACGTCGCGGCGGGACGAGCCCACTTCGGCCAAGCCTTCGAGGAACGCGGCGCGCTGGCGCGCCGGCACACGCACGCGCAAGGTCAGGCGTCGGGGTACGGCCGGCGACTCCGAGGGCGCCACCTTGGCGGGCTCAACCTCATCTTTTTGTCCAAGTCGGCCTCGTGCGCGACCGGCGCGGCGGGTCCCGAAGGCAGCATGGAGCCGCCGAGGCGGCGCGCCAGGGCCAGTACGTCGCGTGTGGCGTTGGGCCAGCGCTCGGAGGTCACCTCCAAGGTGAGCGCATTCGCCTCGGCGGTTCGCGCCTTCGATTCCTCCTCGGCGGTGAGTAGGCCTAATTCCTGCGCGGGCGACCTGGGGGCATGCGGCGCAGGGCCGTCTGGCGCCAGATCCTTTCCCGAGACGCTTTCGCGAGGGGCTTGAGGCTCCTGCACGGACGGCGCATTCTCGGCGGGTGGATTTTCGTCGCGTACGCCGCCCACATTCAAGGGCGCGCCCTCTTCGGTCTTCAGGACTCGTTCCTTCGTTTCGGCCGAGTTCGGTTCAGCCGGCTTTGATTCCAGCCTGGGCTCAAACCTTGGCGTAACCGCCGGGGAGCGGACGCCTTCCTGTTTCTCGGGGAAGCTCTCCTTCTTAAACTCGGTTTCCGTCCGGGAGGCATGTACGGGCTGTCTGGCGGGCGCCGGCTCCTCGGGCGCGCCGGCCTCAATATTATTCTTCTGGGTATCGGGGCTGTCGGCGGGCGCGTCTGCGAGGGGCGCCTTTCCGCCCGGTTCCTGCCGCTTGGCTTCCACCGGATCGGGGCCGGCGAGCGGCTGGGGATGAATAGAGGAGTCCGCTTCTTCGCGGGGCGGCCCGGACCAGTTCTCGCGGGCCTCCGACTTGGGCAGGGGGACTCCGCGGCCGGGGCGGGCGGCGCGCTCGCATGGCCTGCGGGGCCGGAATCGCGCTTCACCGCGCCTTCGCGCTCCCTCATATAAGGACTGAGCGCGGCGAAGACGAGCACGCCGGCGACGAGCATGGCGGCGGCCGACCAGAGCGTCCAGCGCGGCCGGGCGTTCGCGGCCGGCTTGGCGAAGGCTTCGCCTGCGCGGACCACCTTTGCCTCGCCGGCCGGTTCGTTGGCGAGCCGGGCGCGGACGCCGGCAAGGATCGCGGCGGGCGCGGGCTTCCGCGGCAGCGCGCGCAGCGCCTCGGCCTGGGCGCGGAGGAGTTCGTACTCGGCGCGCGCGCCGGGATCGGCCTGAAGGCTCGCCTCGACCTCCGTGCGTTCGTCCTCGGGCAGTTCGCCGTCCAGGTACGCGCTCAGCCGAGCTCTCGATTCGTCCGTGCCGCTCATCCGTTCACCGTTCCCGCGCGGTCCCCGCCCGTCCCGCGCCTCACGCATCCGGGCCATCCGGCCCCAGGTCCTTCAGCACGCGCGCCAACTCGAGCCGCGCGCGATGAAGTTTCGACTTCACGGCCGCGTGGGTCATGCCCAACGTCTCGGCAATCGCTTCGTAGTCCAGGCCCTCGGTCTCGCGCAGGAGCAGGATCGCGCGGTAGTCGTCCTTCAGTTGCTCCAGTCCGCGCTGGACCCGCTCCGCCAGTTCCTTCCGTTCCAGGGCGGCCTCGGGCGATTCGGCCGCGGCGTCCGCGACGGCTTCGCCGACCGAACCGCCTTCGGCGCCGAACTCCGCGTCGAGGCTCACGCCTTCCCGGGCCTGCCGCCGCGCCGTCTGCCGCCCGCGCGAGAAGCCCGCGTTGACCGCGATCCGGAAGAGCCAAGTGAAGAAGCGCGAGCCCTTCCGGAAGCCGCGAATCCCGCGGTAGGCCTTCAGGAACGTCTCCTGCGCGAGATCCTCCGCCTCGGCGTCCGAACCCGTCTGCCGGCGCAGCAGATTGAAGATGCGATCCTGGTAACGCAGCACCAGGGTCTCGAAAGCCTGCGCCTCGCCGGCCACGACCTGAGCGATCAGGTCGTCGTCCGAAGGCCCGGCCCGTACGCCGGTTGCCTGAGCCTCCACATTCTTAGACTCGGGTTGCACCACGGACGATTCGCGCTTTCCTATAGCCGGTGCGAAGATTCGCGCCCCAGGCATCCGGCGCCCGCCCGCCGCCCGAAGCACAAGCCTAACCCCATGCTGTTAGACCTGTTGCGGAAAGGGCGGTTACACGCAACCGCAGCCGGAAGCGCGGCCAGTCTACTCGGATTATCCGGACGGGGGAAGGCCTCGCGCCCTTTTAGCAGGGCGCGGTGGAAAACGCGGTCGAAGATGAGGAACTCAGCGAGTTGGTTTGACGCTCGAAGGCTCAGCCGTTGGAACCGGGCACGGCCCCGCCTGCCGGCGCGGGCGCCGGCGCGCCGTCGGTGATCCCGATGCGCTCGTCCATGATCTTGCCGGCCTTGAACGTGACCACGCGCTTGCTGCTCACCATAACCTCTTCACCCGTGCGCGGGTTGCGTGCCTTGCGCGGCTTGCGCGTGCGAACTTCGAAGACGCCGAAGTTACGCAGCTCGATCCGGCCTTCCTTGGACAGGATTTCAATGATGGTGTCGAGCGTTAACTGCACTACCTGCTTGACCTTTTGCTGTTCGATTCCGGTCTTCTTGGCGATCTCGATCACCATGTCGTTCTTGGTTACCGACATGAAGGCGGCCTCCTGAGACGCTCGAGACGGCGCGACGCCCGCGTCGCGCGCTCGAGCTGTTCAACTAACTTAACTCTGGCTAACGACTTGTATAGTTATTTAGTATCCGGAGAAACGAACCTGTCAAGAAAATATGTCCGGGCACTTTCCATGTCATGAGTTTAACTGCATTAAAATCAAAGGGTTACACTATGCATCCACTCTTCATTTGGCGCGCGCGGCGGACGCTTCGGAACCTTCAACCAATGTACTGACGGTCACTTGCATCACTCTAGCCGGATGCCTATATATGGAGCGGAGACCTTGCATTCATCGCGAGGTTTTCGCAACACGGGCAGCCGAGCCGAGGAGTTACGCCACGGCCAGCAACGACCTTGAACTGGAGCTATATCTCCAGGAGATCAGCAAATTCCCGCTGCTGAAGCCGCATGAGGAGCGTGAACTTGCCAACCGCATCGCCAAGGGAGACATGGCGGCGCGGGATCGCATGATCCGCTCCAACCTGCGCCTCGTCGTCTCCATCGCCAAGAACTACACCAATCGCGGGATGTCGCTCCTGGACCTGATCGAAGAGGGCAACCTGGGGCTGCTCAAGGCCGTCGTCCGCTTCTCGCCCGACCAGGGCTGCAAGTTTTCCACCTACGCCTCGTGGTGGATCAAGCAGACGATTCGGCGCGCGTTGATCAACAAGGTCAAATCCGTGCGCGTCCCCGCGTACATGGTGGAAATCATCACCAAGTGGCGGAAGAAGTACGCCGAACTGGCGCAGAAGCTGGGGCGCGAACCCTCCCCCGAGGAGATCGGCCGAGCGCTCAAACTCACTCCCGCCAAAATCCAGGCCATTCGCCAGGCGCTCAGCGCCGTCGCCCCCACCGGCCGCGGCGGCGACGACGACCATACGATGGACATCGAGGAACAGCTCGCCGGCGTACCCAGCCGCGAAGAGGAACTGGGCCTCGCCGAGTACGACATGGAGGCGCTGCGCCACGCCCTCGAGTACGCGCTCTCCGACCGCGAGCGAAAGATCGTCGAACTGCGCTACGGGCTGGGCGAGGAGGACGCGCACACGCTCGAAAAAATCGGCGAACGGATCGGCCTGACGCGCGAGCGCGTGCGGCAGATCGAAAACCAGGCGCTCCACAAGGTTCGCATCTTCATGGAACAGAAGGGCGAACGCGAGGAGCGCGAGCGGCAGGAACGCCAGCGCCGCAGGCGCGAGGCCGAGAAATTCGGGCTCAAGCCTCCCAGCCCCGCCGAACTGGCCGAACGGCAGAACGGCGACGAACCCGGCGAGGACGCCGGCCCGCCCGGACGCGCCTCACGCGGGCGCCGCGCCCGCCGCAAGCGGCCCGAGACCCCGCCCGCCGGCGAGGAGCTCGAGCCCGCGCCCAAGGAATCGAACTGAACTCGCGGGCGAAGCGCGGAAGGACCGCGGCGCGCCGCGACTCGAACGAAGCGCGTCAAACCTCAAACAAAACCGCCTCCCCGGTGTAGTTCACGCAGCGAGCCCTATAAAGGAGCGCTCATGACGAAGCATGCCAAGCCGTACCTGTTCGCCTGCGCCCTGCTGGCCTTGGCCCTGGCGGCGCGCGCCGGGGAAGGCCCCGTCATCCACGCGATGGAGGAACTCAAGTTCCGCGCACCCCAGGAAAAAGCCGCCGCCGAACTCGTCGAAGGCCACTCGGGCAAAGCGGTGAAGTTCAACTTCGAGAAGGACGCGCGCAACGCGTTCTTCATGGGCCAGAGCGGCGCGACGCCCGAATGGGACCAGGCGGCGGGCTTCTCCTTCTGGGTCAAAGGCGACGGCTCGGCGCACTGCGGCGGGCTCCAGTTCATCTGGAACGAGGATTACGCCGCGCGCTACGACTTCTGTTTCCCTATCTCGGGGACCGAGTGGACGAAGGTGGCCGTGCGCTGGTCCGACCTGATCCCCGCGCTGCCGAAGGAGCAGTGCAAGTTCCTCGACGCCAAGGCCGGCAACGCGCCGTCCAAGCTGGGCGCGCTCTGGATCGGCAAGTGGTGGTACTGGAAATCCTACGAGGCCCACAGCTACGCGCTCGACGAATTCCGCCTCGAACCCGAACTCCCCGCTGAAGCCGAAGCGCCCAAACCCGCCGGCGCGCCGCTGGCCCGCGTCCTGGAGAAGCTCAAGGCCGGCCAGCCCGTCACCGTCGTCACCATGGGCGACTCGCTCACCGATTACGCCCACTGGGCCAACAAGCCCGGCAATTGGCCGAACATGCTCAAGGCCCAGCTTGAGGCCAAGTACAAGTCGCAGGTCACGATCGTCAATCCGGCCATGGGGGGCACCGAACTGCGCCAGAACCTGGTCGTGATCCCGCGCTGGGCTCAGCAGGCGCCCGAGCCGGACCTCGTCACCGTCTGCTTCGGTTTCAACGACTGGAACTCGGGGATGCGCGGCGCGAGGTTCGAGGAGACACTGCGTTACGGCGTGGCGCGCATCCGGCGCCTGACCGGCGGCAAGGCCGACGTGCTCCTGATGACCACCAGCCCCGCGCTCGAACACTGGGACACCTTCGCCGAACTCGCCGAGGCCGCGCGCAAGGCCGCCGCGGAGACCCACGCCGGGCTCGCCGACGTCTACAAGGCCATGCACGAGGCCGGCGGCGAGGACCGCGCCCGGCTCTTCGTCAACGACAAGACCCACCTGGGCCAGCCCGGCCACGAGATCTTCGCCAAGACGGTCCTCGCGGCCATCGAGTCCGGCGGGAAGTGATCCGAATGCGGAATGAACGGCAAACGGCAACGGCTCACCACAGAGGCGCAGAGCACGCAGGGGGCCACAGAGTAGGTAAGAGGCGTTGGAGCGCCGGCATCTCGCCCGCAGGTATCCCTTACATGCGAGCCACTTCGCTCCGCGCGATCCGCCATGGGCGCCGCACCACGCAGTGGCGTGCGTTTACACCGCGACCCTCGCCGTTTCCCCTCTCCCTCTGGGAGAGGGCCGAGGCGCCGCAGGCGCGCGGGGTGAGGGAGGCGGCCGCGAGTAAGAAGGATGAAGTATAAAATAGGAAGTATGAACCAGCACGCCGGCCCCGAATCGTCGATCGAGCCTTGTTCATCACCCCCGTTGCCGTTCATTCCCAATGCCGAATTCCTCTGTGCCCCTCAGCGTCCTCTGCGCCTCTGTGGTGAGCCGTCCGCCGTTGCCGTTCATTCCGCGATCAAGAAACGCCCCCCGCTTCCATTGCCCTTTTCCCCGTATCCCATTACCGTTCACCGTTTACTGTTGACTGTTAACTGGCTTTGAAGGATTCCCAAATGCCTTCGTTCGACCTCAAGTCCCTCGTCCGCGACATCCCCGACTTCCCGAAGCCCGGGATCGTCTTCAAGGACATCATGCCGCTGCTCAGCGACCCCGCGGCGCTGCGCTATCTCGTGGATGCGATGTTCGTGCACTACTTTGGAACGCGGGTGGACCTGGTGGTGAGCGCCGAGGCGCGCGGGTTCATTCTGGGCCCGGCCGTCGCCTACCACTTGGGCGCGGGCTTCGTCCCCGTGCGCAAGCCCGGCAAGCTGCCGTTCAAGACCAAGGAGGTCAGCTACGACCTGGAGTATGGCAAGGACACGCTGACGATCCACGAGGACGCGATCAAGCCCGGCGACCAGGTGCTCCTGATCGACGACCTGCTCGCCACCGGCGGGACCATGGCCGCCACCGCCAAGCTGGTGGAGGAACTGGGCGGGAAGGTGATCGGCGCGGGCTTCATCATCGAACTGACCTTCCTGAAGGGCCGCGATAAGCTCGCGCCCTACAACGTCCACAGCCTGATCACGTACGACGATTGAGCAGCGAAGGTACTACTTCCCCACCCCCGGCGTGAGCCGCTCGGCGCGGTCGAACTTCACCGCGTAAGGGCCCGCGCGCGCGGGGAGCGCCAGGTTCAGCTTCGCGCCCTTCGCTTCGGCCTCGGCGCGCTGAAAGACCTCGCCCTGCTCCGCGTCCCAATATTCCACGCGGTACGTCCCATCGAGCAAGCCCTGTAGCGGCAACTCGGCCGGCTGCGCGAACAGCGGCCCGCGCGGCGCGGCCTCGACGCTGCGCGCCCAGGCGGGATTGAAGAGGTAGACGCGCCCGCCTTGCGCGTCGAGGATCCCGCGGGCCTCGACGCCTTCGGCCGGGCGCGCCAGGAACGGGATCTCGTAGCGCCCGCGCCGCTCTTCTCCTTTCAGGAAGCGCCCCACCGCCGCGAAACGCGGATAGAGCTTGAAGGCCTCGATCTGGGTGTCCCACCACCACGGGAGCGCGCAACCGGCCGCCGGGGCGCAGGCGCTGAGCCAGAGCGCGGCCTGGAGCCGCCGGCCGTCCTTATCCTGCTGGTCGGTCTGCGGGAGCCAGCCGCCGCCATACTCGGCGAGCACGAACGGCTTGGGCTTCCCCGCGACGGCGTCCGTCCAGCCGCCCAGCGCCTCGCCCGCGTCGAAGCCGTAGGCGTGCCCGCTGACGAAATCGATCCGCGGGTCGTCCCAGAGCCGCGCGCCGAACTCCGGCCGCGTCGTGCTCGCCGTGACGAGATGCCCGTGCGCATCGACGGCCTTGAGGTGCCCGGCCATCTCGAGGACCCACGCGACGGCGTCCTCCTCGCGGTCGTACCCGGCGAGGTCGGCCTCGTTGATTACTTCCCAGGCCAGCAGCGCCGGCGAGCAGCCCCAGCGCGCGGCGGCGTACTCGAGCAGCCGCTTGAACTGCGCGCGGGCGCGGCGGTCGGTGAAGAACTCCTCCGGCCGGGCGCACGGCCCGCCGTTGGCCCGGTTGTAGGGCTGGTCGCCCCAGAAGTCCCGCGTCGCGCCGTGGAAGGTGAAGCAGAAGACGATCCGCACGCCCGCGGCCTCGGCCCGCTTGAAGAGTTCGTCGAGCCGCTCGGCGGCGTCGAGGTCGTAGGCGTACGGCTCGGTCTTCCGCTCCAGGCTCACGCCCCATGGGCAGAGCCAGATGCGGCAGGCGTTCCCGCCGTACTCGGCGATCCGTTCGAGGTACGGCGCCCAGTCGGTGGTCCAGCAGACGTTCTGGCCGAGGACGAAGAAGGGCGAGCCGTCTTCGAGTTCGAAGCGGCGCGGATCGACCCGCGAGATGCGCACGTTTCCGCCCCGGCAGCCGGGCGGCGCCTTCGCGCCGGCGTACGGGAGGACATGCAACTCCTGCTCGGCCGCGCGGGTCTCGCCCACGGAGTTCCGCGCGCGCCACTGGAGCAGGTAGCGGCCGGGGCGCGCGGGGGTGAAGCGCGCAAGCCAGACCGGCCAGCGCGTCCGCGTCTCGGCCGGCTCGGCCCGTGCCTCGTCCGCTTCCTTTTTCAGGAACGGTCCCCAGGGCGGCGGACGCGGGCCGCCGGGGTGCGGGGCTTCGGCCTCCAGCGGCATCACGCCCGCGAAGAAGGCCGGGACCTCGAAGGCGCGCCCGTCTGGAGGCGTCACCGTCACGCCCGCGGCGATGTCGGAGCGGTCGAAGTAGTCGGTGTAACTGGCGCGGAAGAGCGCGCCGAGCTCCAGCGGCTCGTACTGCCGCGCGCCGGAGACGCGGCTGAGGCGCAGGAATTCGGGGCGCCACGCGCGCAGCGCAGCCTCGGCCTCGCCCTCCACGCGCAGGTTGTCGAGGACGAATGCGCCTTTCTCCGTCTCGCCGGGGAAGAGCAGGACCATCACGCGCACGACCTTGCCCAGGTTCACCGGCGCGCCGCTGTAGGCCCAGTCGGTCTTGGCGTGCTTCCAATGGGGCGCGGCGAGCGGAAAACGGACGCCGCGGTTCAGGCCGGCCTGAAGCGTGACCGGCTTGGACTCCTGGTAGACCTCGCCCGGGTCGGCCTTGAAGGCCAGCGCGACTTGCAGCCCCGCGGCGGGGCTCGTCACGTCCAGCCGCAGCGCCGCGGCCTTCGAGAGGTTCCAGAGGACCTCGCGGCGCAGGTGCAGTTTACCTTTCAGGCCCTTGCCGCGAAGCGCGACGCCCAGCGCGGCCGCGCCCTGGGTCGCGCCTTCCTTCTTATAGCTCGCGTCGGCCTCGTCGTCGGCCGAGTCGAAGGCCCAGACGGTCTCGGCGGGGCCTTCGAAGCCGTCGAGGAGTTCGGACTCGGCGGCAACGGGGACTTCGGGCGCGGGCGCCGGGGCGTCCACGGGCTTCGAGGCGCCGCGCTGCGAATTGCACGACGCGAGCAGCAGCAGCGAGAAGGAAGCCACGAGGCGGAACGTGACGGACATGCTCCGATGCTACCGCCGCGCGCGCGCCGTCGCCACCCTGATGGAACCGGCGCGCCGCCCGCACGTGGCAGGACTCCGGATTCCGGGCTATGGTGAACTCCCACACGAGTCCCGCCAGGAGCATGGCCATGCCCGGCCCGAACCTGCTCTTCGTCTTCGCCGACCAGATGCGCTACCACGCCGCGGGCTTCGCCGGCACGCCGGGGCTCCAGACGCCGAACCTCGACCGCCTCGCCGCGCAGTCGGTGAATTTCACCAACGCGATCGCGGGGATTCCCGTCTGCACGCCCTGGCGCGCAAGCATGCTCACCGGCCAGTATCCGCTCACGCACGGCTTATTCATGAACGATATCCGGCTGCCGGCGGACCGCCCGACCTTCGGCACGGTGCTGAAGGATGCCGGCTACCGCACGGCCTACATCGGGAAGTGGCATCTCGACGGGCGCAACCGCGGCGGCTACACGCCCCCCGGCCCGCGCCGGCAGGGCTTCGATTTCTGGGCCGTCGGGAACTGCTCGCACGAGTACCTGCGCTCGCTTTACTACCGCGAGCCCCCCACTCCGCGGTACTGGGAAGGGTACGACGCGATCGCGCAGACCGATCTGATGCTGGAGTTCCTCAAGGACGCCGGCGCACACCCGTTCGCCGCGTTCCTGTCCTGGGGTCCGCCGCACAACCCCTACGAACAGGTCCCCGAGCGCTACAAGGACCTGTACCCGCTGGACGAAGTGTACGTCCCGCCCAACTGCCCCGAGCCGCGGCGCAAAGACTTGCAGGGCTACTACGCGCACATCTCGGCGCTCGACGAGCAGGTCGGGCGCATGCTCGCGGCCCTGGAAGAAAACGGGCAACTCGAGCGGACCGTCTTCGTCTTTACCTCCGACCACGGCGACATGCTCGGCAGCCACGGCCAGCAGCGCAAACAGCGCCCCTGGGAGGAGAGCCTTCACGTGCCGCTGCTCGCCCGCATGCCCGGCGGACAAGGGCGCGCCGAGCCGTGCCCGATCAACGCCTGGGACCTGATGCCGACGCTGCTGCGCGGGCTGGGCCTGAAGGTTCCCGGAACCTGCGAGGGGCTCGACCTGAGCGCCGCGCTGCGCGGCGAGCCCTTCGCGCGGCCCGAGGCGACGCTCGCCTGCTGCCCGGTTGCCTTCAGCGAATTCCGCGGCCCCGAGTGGCGCGCGGCGCGCACGCAAACTCATACCTACGTCCGCACCCGGCAAGGCCCCTGGCTGCTCTACGACAACCTCGCCGACCCGTTCCAGATGACCAACTTGGTGGACCGCCCCGAAGCCGCAAGCCTCCGGCTGCGGCTCGATGCGGAACTGGACCGCCTCCTGGCCCGGTTCGGGGACCGATTTGAGGATCCCGATGAGTTGTGCCGCCGTTGGGGCTATACGCGGGATCCCAAGGGCGGCCACTTGGGGTACGTCCAGCAATTGGGCGTGGAGGCCTGAGAGTCGAATTGAAGAGAAGCCGGGTGGGTATCGTCCGGGCAACACGCGGAGCTGCGAAAGGCTTGCACGAAGCGCAAAGCGGTCGGTTTAGCTGCCGATCCCGAATCGTACTGGTCATGTAACGGCTTTCCGCTCCAGTGGTTGACGCAAAGAGTCAAATTGGTTTTGCAATGCGAACGGGGTTTGGTAGGTTTCCAACCAACTTCGGTCCAGTATTGGGGAACGCTAATCACAAGGGGATAGCGACCATGGTACAGAAGGCCAAGAAGCATTGGCGGTCACTCGCGGTGATTCTGGCGGTCGTCGGCATGGTGGGCTGGGTGGCATCGGGCTTGGCGGGGTTTGACGGGCAGAACGTGCTCGCCGATCCGCAGGGGATCAAATACACGGGCGCCGGCTCGTGCGCGGCGGCGGCCTGCCACGGTTCGCAGACGCCGAAGGAAGACGGCTCCACGCGGCACGACGAGAATACGATCTGGTCGAACAAGGACGCCCACGCCAAGGCCCACGGCTCGCTTCTGAGCGACGATTCCAAGGCCTGGGCGAAGAACCTCAAGATCGAGGACGCTTCGAAGAGCGAGCGCTGCCTGAACTGCCACGCGCTCTCCGGGTTCACCATCCACGACAACACCGTGCACCGGGTCGTCCTGAAGCCCGAAGACATCAACGCCGAGAAGTACAGCGTCGAGGACGGCGTGAGCTGCGACGCCTGCCACGGCCCGGCGGACAAGTACCTCAAGGACCACACCACCAAGGGCTGGACGCAGAAGCAGCGCGACACGCTCGGCAGCCAGAAGACCTTCGACGAGTGGGGCCTCTACGACACCAAGAACGTGATGTTCCGCGCCAACGTCTGCCTCTCCTGCCACCTGAAGATCGACGGCGACCTGGTCGCCGCCGGGCACCCGGAACTGCCCTTCGAGCTCTCGATCATGAGCAGCGACGAAGAGTGGATCCACTGGCGCAACCACGGCGCGTGGACGGGCTTCAAGATCTGGGCCATGGGCCAAGTCGTCTCGCTGCGCGAGTCCGCCGTCCAGACCGCCGACCGGACCAAGGCCGGCGCCGACGAGAAGCTGGTCAAGGGCAGCTACGACCGCATGCTGGGCCATGCGATCCTCACCCGGCAGACCGCCTCCGCCGTGGACGCCGAAGGCCTCGCCGCGCTCGATAAGCTCCTCGGCGCCGTCAAGGCCGACTGGGCCGACGCCGGCAAGCGCGAAGCCGCGCTCCGCGCGCTGGCCAAGGGCGTGGACGAATGGGCCGCGAAGCTCAACGGCATCGACTTCGACCAGGCCAAGGCCGAAGCGGTGCTGAAGGGCGTGGCCGCCGAAGGCGAGCAGGTCGCTCCGCTGGGCTACCGCGCGGGCGAGACTTTCGTGATGAGCGCCATTGCCCTCGTGGGCGCGCACAACAAGGATGGCAAGCCTGCCGACGCGGACGCCAAGATGGAGAAGGCCGGCGGACTCTACGACGCGTTGGGCGACAAGGACACCTACGATGCGGCCAAGTTCGGCCCCGGCGCCAAGGCCATGGCCGAGTGGTATCCGGGCGGCAAGAGCCTCCCGCTGCCCTGACCCGCGACGCGTCCCGCGCAGGAACGAAAGCCCCCTCCGTACGGAGGGGGCTTCTTTTTCGTGGCCCGTCAAGACCTGCGCGCGGGCACTTGATTGTCGAGGGACATGCGAAAGGCCGCCGGCGGCGAAACGCCCTACTTGCCCAGCTCCAGCCGGATCGCCAGGGCCTCGGGGAGCCCCGCGTCGATGATCTTCTGCCCGGCCTTCTTCACGTCGTAGGGCAGGCGGTGAAGCTGCACGAGCTGCTGGTCGGAGTCGTAGATCGCGAAACTCGCGCGCGGATCCTCGTCGCGCGGCTGCCCCACCGAACCGACGTTGATCAGGGTCTTCCCCTCGGGGTTGATCTTGATCTCCTGGTCCATCGTGTAGGTCATCGGGACGGTGTCGAAGAACGCCAGCGGGATGTGCGTGTGCCCGTAAAAGAGAAGCGGCTTGTCGAGGCACTCGAAGGAGAGTTCCGCGTCGAAGATCGTCGTGATGTAGTTGAAGACTTCCGGGCTGTGCGCGCTGCCGTGGCTGAGCGTGAAGTCCTCGAAGTGGCAGACGAAGGGCAGGTCGGCGAGCCACGCCTGCTCCTGCTTGCTCAGGTGCTGCTTGGTCCAGTTGGCGACCTGGCGCGCGAAGATGTTGAAGAACTCGGTGTCCAGCTTGCCGCAGGCGGCATGGTCGTGGTTGCCGGCCAGCGTGATGACGCAGCGCTCGCGCACCGTCTGGATGCACTTGCTCGGCTCCGCCCCGTACCCGACCACGTCCCCGGTGCAGAGAAAAACGTCGATGTCCTGCTTGTCCAGGAATTCGAGCACCGCCTCGAGGGCGTCGAAATTGCCGTGGATGTCGCCGAAGATGGCGTAACGCAAGGGAGATCTGCTCCGCGGCCTGAGCCCTGGGGAACTGCGTGCCTCGAATCAGGACACTATAGAATTCCCTAACGTTCGGTCAATCAACTTCCGGGGCTTAAGTTCCGAGTTCCGGCTCCTTAAGCCTCTAGCCTCAGGCCTCGTGCCTCGGAACTCGGCGCCGTAGCTAATCCTTCAGCCCCGGCGGAGATTCGTTGAGGCTCCCGGTGTCCTCGGCTTTATCCTCCAGCAGCCGCCCCCGGGTCACGGCGCCGCTCCCGAAGCGCGCGCGGAGCCGGTCCACGGTCTCGGCGGCGCGCTTGCGTCGTTCGCCGGCCTCATCGCGAAAGAGCCCCTCGGTCCACTCCTCGGGGGCAACCAGGCGCATCGCCTGGAGGCCGAGCAGCCGCACGCCCTTCCCGCGCAGGTCCACGCGCGCGCGGAGCATCTCGACGCCGGCCTGGTGCAGCGGTTCGGTCAGGTCCGTCGGCTCCTCGAAAGCATGGCTGCGGGTGAAGGTGGTGAAATCGCCGAGCCGGACTTTGAGCGTGACGCCGAGCGCCTTGAGGCCCTTCGCGCGCAGGCGCGCGGCGATATCGTCGGCGAAGCCGAGCAGTTCGCGCTCCATCGCGCGCGGCTCGCGCAGGTCCTCGGCGAAGGTGTTCTCGCGCCCGACGGACTTGGGCCGCTCGCCGGTCTCGACCTCGCGCTCGTCGAGCCCCAGCGCCAGCCCGCGCAGGTGCTCGGCCGCGCCTTGGCCCAGCCGCGCGGCAAGCCACTGCGGGTCGGCGCGCTGGAGATCCGCGATCTTCGCCAGGCCCAGCGCCTCCAGCCGCGCGCAGGTCTTGGGGCCGGCGCCCCAGAGCCGCTTCACCGGCAGCGGGGCCAGGAACGCGCGGGCCTCCTCGAACCCATACGGCACGACGACCAGCGCGTCGGGCTTGCGCAGGTCGCTGGCGACCTTGGCGAGGTACTTGTTCATCGCGACGCCGACGGAAGCGACCAGCTTCGTCTCGGCGAGAATCTCGCCCTTGATGCGCCGCGCGATCTCTTCCGGCCGGCCAAAGAGCCGCTGCGAACCGGACAAGTCGAGGAACGCCTCGTCGAGGCTCAGGGGTTCGATCCGATCCGTGTAGCGCTCGAAAACCTTCCGGATCTCGCCAGAGAGTTCGACATAGCGGCTCATGCGCGGCTTGCGCCAGACGGCCTGCGGGCAGAGCTTCGCGGCGGTGACCGAGGGCATCGCGCTGTGGACGCCGAACTTGCGCGCCTCGTAGCTGGCCGTGGAGACGACGCCGCGCTTGTCGGGGCTCCCGCCGACGATGAGCGGTTTGCCCTTCAATTCGGGGAAATCGAGGATCTCGACGGCCGCGTAGAACTGGTCGAGGTCCACGTGGGCGATGGCGCGGGGCCATGGGTTCACGGAAAAATCCAAGAGCTAAAAGCCAGAACCAGGCACATCTCAAACAGCAAACTACAATTCCCAAATTCCAAACAAACAGCAAACGGAAAACAGCAAGCTGGGTTCACGCCGCCGTTCGTTCCGCGGGCGTCTCGCCCGCAAATGAAAAACAGCAAAGATGGGACGCCTTACTTTTCCTGCTTCTCCAGATGCTCCATGAGTTCCCACCGCGCCTTCCGTATCACCTCCGGGTCCGTCGTGAATTCGTCGAGCTGCTTCGAGACCGGCGCCGCCAGCGCGCGGCGGGCTTCAAGGTTCGCGCGCGGGACGGCTTGCTCGATCAGCGCCCAATCCTCCAATCCATCGCGGAGGTTCACCAGCCGCAGGCTGGGCATGGGCCGGCGCCGTTCGTCGGGGTAGCAGAGCGTCCCGGCGCCGCTGAGGCCCGTCGTCCAGGCCTTCGCGCGCTCCGGCCAGGCCGTCGCGTGGCTCTCGGCGTTGGCCGCCCAGTCGGCGATCCAGAAGTATTCGTAGCCGTCCACGCCCTCCGCGGCGCACTGCCAGCCGGCAATGCGGCCTTCGAGAAGCAGGTTGTCGAGCCGCACATTCGGATACGGCGCGTACGGTTCGACCGAATGGAACCACCAGTATTCGCCCTTGGGCGGCGGCTGCGCCGCCCGCCACCGCGCCGCGGCCTGCGCGTCGTGGCTATGGTCCTTGTACAGGTCCGTCGAGTGCGCCGTGACCACGCCGAAGACGTCCACGATCTCGCCCCACGCCTCGGTCGGGCGCGAGGCGAGCCAAACCCTCAACTCGGGGAATTGCGCCTTCAGCCAGGCCGCATTCCGCCGGTGAACCTCGTCCTCACCCGGCGCGGGCTCGTCGGCCAGCAGCACGACGGCGTCTCCCAGCAAGCCCAGCCGCTCGAGGTCCGCGCGCCACTGCTTCAGCTTGGGCGCGTAATGCGCCTGCTTCTTCTCGTCGAGCGCGCGCGCCTTGCGCCCGGAAACCTGCATCAGGCAGACCACCGAAAGGCCGCGGTCGCGGAGCGGCGCGAGGTCCGCCGGAGCGGGGTCGGGCTCGCGCGAGAAAAACGCGCACGGGCTGAGCCGGTAGTCGAGGCAGAAGTCCCAGAACACGCGCTTCTCCTCCGGGGTCAGCGGTTGCCCGTAGTACTTCTCGAGCGACCAGTTCCAACAGACGGCCGAGCGGAACGGAAGCCGCTTGGGCAGCCCGGCGGCGCGCACGCGGACGTTCAGCGCGAGCTTCGCGGCGCCCGCGGCGGTCGCGATCTCCAGCGTGTACGCGTACGCGCCGGGCGCGGCGTCCTCGGGCGCGTGGAACTCGGCGTAGTAGGTCAGCGGCGCGCGCTCGGGCGCGGCAGGGTGCGCCTCGGCCTCGCTCGAACGGCCTTCCATGGGCATCAGCACGTCGGGGACCTCGCCAAGCCGGCGCGGCGGGATCACGAACATGCCCTCGGTTGGCGGCGCGACGTGGTTCACGGCCAGCACGCGGTAGAGCATGCTCGCCGGCGCCTGCGGTTCTTCGGCGCGCAGCGCGACGTTCGTCACCTTCACGGGCTCGCCGCCGGAAGGGAGCACCGCGCACTGGACGCCCTCGCGCTCGCCGCGCACCAGTTCGAGCGCGTAATGTCCGGACGCGGCCGGAAGTTTCCCGCCGGACCCGCCAAGCCGCGCCATCGCGCTGGCCGGGTGCAGGCTTAACCCGGCGTCTTCGGCGCCGGCCGCCGGTCTCGGTATGGAAGCCACGGCGAGTATGATGACGACTGAGACCGGACGGCAGCGAGAGCCGATTCCAAACGCGCTGGCGTGCATGAGCGTCAATCCTCTGCCCTGTGGAGGAAATGAGCTGACCCGCTTCCCTCAAATAACGTCCGTGCTTTGGCGCACATTATTAAATATGGGTTAGCGCCGTCTTGATCACCATCTAATGGACACTAACGCCTGGCCCGGCGCCTGGCGCCACGGGCTGGGGCCGTTTCCAGCCAGTGCCACGCGCTCCGCGCCGCGAAGAGCGCCGTCTGCTCGTCCGGGTCCGCGCCCGTGGCCTCGATCCCGCCGCGCCTGACGACCACGACGAACCGCCCGTCCTTCCGTTCGACCGAGACCGTCTCGATGGGCGGCGGGGTCATGGGGCGGGAGCCTTGGGCCAATCTCGTTCAACCTCCTGCCCCGACGACTGCTTACGCCTCACGAACACTTCTGACACATACGATGGGGTTAGACTTCCAACGGCGGAGTGTATCCGCCGCGGAGCCGCCCTTTCATGGCATCCAAGCCTTTTGGGGTCACGAGGGTCGGGGCTTCGCCTCATTCCTTTCGCGGTTCCGATTCCTTTCCGTCCTTCACTGTCGCTTGGGGTGATATACTGCTCATACAAGCCCACTTCCATACCATGAGTCCACATAGCAACAGAATTGAAATATCACCCATTACTCCCTCCCATAATATTTTCCCATTCAGAGAGTAGATAAAGGGCCACCCATACCCCACAAAGTCCGGACCCTTCAGTGGAGCTGTATAGTTAAATTGATAAGAGTTTAATGCAAAAAATGCACCGCCCAACAGGCTCGCCACTAGTATTCCCAATGCTCGCCGCATACAACAGTCGTCCCTTTGATTTTTTTCAATCCAAAAGAATCTATGGAATTATGGGAGATGTACTGGAATCTCTTTCGCCTCCTTAAAGAGCTTCTCAAGATAACTATACCGCTCTTGCCATTACGGCGGCGATCCCTACTTGATCAAGGCGGGTGGGCTGGTGGCACTGTCACTCTTCGCCTCGCCTTGTGCCTTTCAGGAACTGGCGCCACTGGCTGAGGCTGTAGGCAGCCCGTGCTTCGCCGTCCGGATCGCGTGGCCCACTCAAGTTACTTCATTCGGGTCTACGTGCGAGTTGAATCCGGGGTGCGCGCCTCGCACTGGCTGCGGAGTACCGCAGCGCAGTGGCGCCAGATCACAAACCAACCTCAGTCAGTGCTACCCGCCGCCGCCGTCCCGCCGGCCTTCTTCCGCGCCGCGAACGTCCCGCCGGGACGCCGTGAAAATAGCCCAGCCCTTCAGGGCTGGGAGGTCAAGGCAGCGCCTGCGATCAAGTCCCGAAGGGACGGCTGAGGCGCGCGCGTGCTTCCGTCGTCCCTGCGGGACTGGGTTCGTGGTGCGGCGCTCACGGTCCCAGCCTTGAAAGGCTGGGCTATTTTCATCGCGTCCCTGGGGGACGCGGCGGCGGGCGGTATGTGAGAACTGGAAGACGCGCGGGCGAGACGCCCACGCGAGCCGGCGGGGACGCCGGCGCTACGGCGGCTGCGCCGACCCGTGGCACGGCGGGGGCGGGACGCTCGCGGTACGGGAGAACGAAAAGGCGCGCGGGCGGGACGCCCACGCGAGCCGGCGGGGACGCCGGCGCTACGGCGGCTGCGCCGACCCGTGGCACGCGGGCGGGCGGGGTGCTCGCGGGGCGGGAAGAACGATAAGGCGCGCGGGCGGGACGCCCACGCGAGCCGGCGGGGACGCCGGCGCTACGGCGGCTGCGCCGACCCGTGGCGCGGCGGCGGGATGCTCGCTGTCCCGGCGGCAGGATGCCGGCGCCCGTTTCCGGAACCCGGAACTCGGAACCCGGAACTGGAGTTCTCTTCCCCCATCTAGACATTCGACCACTTTAGGGTAATGTTTGCTCCACGTGGAGCAATTTTCCGGTATGTTAATTCCGAGTTCTGAGGGCCGAGCCGGGCCGTCAACCCTACTCTAGAGCACAGCGTGCAACATTTTTCAGGTTCCTGAACCGGCCTCCTCAAAAACCGGAATCCGCGCCCTTCATTTTAGGGTTCCAATTGCTCCACGTGGAGCAATTGGCCGTTACGGCAGGTTCGAGGTGCGAGTTCCGAGTTCCGAGTTCCGGAAGAATAGCTCGACGCAATCGACGCACAGCGTGCAACATTTTTCAGCTCCCGGAACATCCCTCGTCCAAACCCCCGCCCTTAGGGCTCCGTTTGCTCCACGTGGAGCAATGGGGCATTACGGCAGGTGCGAGGTGCGAGGTTCGAGAGAAAAGGAAGGAGGAACTAGTAGACGCACAGCGTGCAACATTTTACAGGGCTCTGAGTGGGCGGGCGAGACGCCCGCGATACAGCCCGCCGGAGGCCGGCGCTACACCCGGAGTCCGGCGCCCGGTTCCCGGCCCCCGCTTCCCGCACCACGGTGCATCATTTTTAAGCCTCTGCGCAGACTTGGAACCGAGTCTGGCCATGGGCGCAAGGCGTTGGTTGGATGGAACTAATAGGCGCGCGGGCGAGACGCCCTTGGTACGGATCGAAGCAAGAGTCGGCGGGAGGTCCACTCGCCTCCGTGGGCGAAGTGCGCGTGATGCCGGAACTCGTGGTGCGCGAGAGCACGGCGGACTTCGCAGGTTAATCGGCGCCGCGATCAGTCCTCCAATTCCACCCGCATCCAGTACGTGCGGCTCGCGCCGGGCGGCACCTCGTCGCGCCGCTCGGTGTTGACCGTGTTGTTCGGCCCCCAGAACGGCTCGAGGCAGATGAAGTCCTTGCCCGGCTGCGACCAGACCTGCAAGTGCCGCATGCGCGGCTCGAAGGAGAGCGACATGCGCCCGAGGCCGGGGATGGCAAAGTGCGCGCGGCCCGAAGCCGGCGCGACCACGCCAAAGTCGAACTCGACGTCGTTGCCGAGCTTGTCACCGGATATCCCAGGCACGTCGCCCTTGACTTCGGGTTTCTGCGGACCCGGGCAGCAGAAGTACGGATGCCAGCCCGGCGAGACCGGCAGGGGCTTCTCGCCGGTGTTGGCGACGTGCATCTCGATCTGCATGCCCCGCGGGAGCGCCCAGACGGACTGCTCGGCGACGAACCCGTACGGGTAGACCGCGCGCGTCTCGGCGCTGGCTTCCAGGCGCATGCGCACGCGCGAGGCGTTTTGTTCGCGAACCGGCCAGGCGCTGTTGCGCCCGAAGCCGTGCTGCTTCATCTCGGTGCCGGCAGGCTTGAAGATGCCGCCGTCGAGCTTGCCTGCGTACGGAAAGAGCGTCGGCACGCCGCCGCGGACATTCTTCGAGGGATCCTCGAGCGTGGCGCGGTCGAGGTACAAGACTTCCTTACCGCCCACCGTCAGCCCCGTCACGATCGCCCCGCGCGCCGGCGCGACGCGAACCTCGGTCTTATCGCAGTGCAGCTTGACGGTTTCCTGGCTCATGAGGGCTCTCCTTTAGAAGAACCTTGTTGGGGGGTAAGAACAGTACGTGAACAGTAAACAGTGAACAGTGAACAGCAACCATGATTCATGGGCCGTTACCGATCCCTGTTACCGTTCAAGCTGCCCGGGGCACCCTACCGCCGCCTGGAGCAGGCGCAAAGTCCCTTTGCCGCACGCCAACGCCATTCACCAAGTGCAATGAACACGCGAGCGAGTGGAATCAACCGCGCCTACCGTTGACGCCTCGGGTGAAAAATCAGAGAGTACCTGTGGCTGGCGCGGGAGACGGGACGCCGGCCCCCTTCCCAGGTTCCGGCACACGACGAGGACACCGCGCATGACCACCCCCCTGGAGCAGGTCGATCCCCAGATTGCCGAGGTCCTGCGCGACGAACTGCGCCGGCAGCACAACCAGCTCGAGATGATCGCCAGCGAGAATTACACTTCGCGCGCGGTGCTGGAAGCGACCGGCTCGGTCCTGACCAACAAGTACGCCGAAGGGTATCCGGGGAAGCGCTACTACAACGGCTGCGAGGTCGTGGACGTGGCCGAGGACCTGGCGCGCGACCGCGCGAAGGAACTCTTCGGGGCCGTCTACGCCAACGTCCAGCCGCACAGCGGCTCGCAGGCCAACACGGCGGTCTACTTCACCTTCCTGCAGCCCGGCGTGACGGTGATGGGGATGGACCTCTCCCACGGCGGACACCTGACGCACGGCAGCCCCAAGAACTTCTCGGGGATGCTCTACCATTTCGTCGCGTACGGCGTGAACGAGCGGACCGGCCGGCTGGATTACGAGCAGGCCGCCAAGCTCGCGCGCGAACATAAGCCCAAGATGATCACGGTGGGCGCCAGCGCCTATCCGCGCGCCATCGACTACGCGAAGTTCCGCGAGATCGCCGACGAGGTGGGCGCGTTCCTCTTCGCCGACATCGCCCACCCGGCAGGGCTGATCGCCGCCGGCCTCCTGCCCAGCCCGGTCCCGCACGCCCACGTGGTCACGACCACCACGCACAAGACCCTGCGCGGTCCGCGCGGCGGGCTGATCCTGATGGGCCGGGACTTCGAGAACCCCTTCGGCAAGACGGCGGCCAAGAGCGGGCGCACGCTGACGATGTCGGAACTCCTCGACAGCATGGTGATCCCGGGCATCCAGGGCGGCCCGCTGATGCACGTCATCGCGGCGAAGGCCGTGGGCTTCCGCGAGGCGCTCCAACCGGCGTTCAAGGCCTACGCGCAGCAGGTGATCGTGAACGCGAAGGCGCTGGCCGAGGAACTGGTCTCCCGCGGGCTGAACCTGGTCAGCGGCGGTACCGACAACCACCTGATCCTGCTCGAACTGCGCGAGCACAAGCTCAGCGGCAAGCAGGCCAGCGACCTGCTGGAGCGGCTCGGGATCACGGTGAACGCGAACCTGATTCCCAACGATCCGCGCCCGCCGCTCCAGACCAGCGGGATCCGCATGGGCTCCCCGGCGCTTACCACGCGCGGCATGGGCGCCGAAGAGTTCCGCCGCATCGGCCGGATCGTCGCCGAGGCGCTGGCCGCGCCCGACGACAAGGCCGTGCGCAAGCGCCTGCGCGGCGAGACGCAGGAACTCGCCGACGCCTTCCCCGTCTATGCCGACTTACAGGCGCAGGTCGAAGCGCGGAGCCGGTAAGCTATCCGCGGACTTTCAAGCCGTTTCCGTCGCCCAGGACGACTCGTGCCAGCTCAGCTTCATGGCCTCCTCTTCGTCGCGCTGGCGTTCGCCTTCCATCTTCAGCGCCTCCAGGTAGACCCAGCGCCGGCGGGACGGGTCGGCGACGCGCGGCATGTTGGCGATGGCGGCGATCTTCAGGCGCAGCTCGGCCAGCGGCGCGGGTTTGGGCAGGAAGTCGTAGGCGCCGGCCTCAAGGGCGGACATCGCGACCCCGTCGTCTTCGGTGGCGCTGAGGAACAGCACGGGGATATCGCGGGTTCCGGGGTTTGCCTGCAGAAACTTGCAGGCGGAGACGCCGTCGAGATTGGGCATGTGCACGTCCATCAGGATCACGCCCACGCCGAAGCGGGCCTTGCGCAGGGCCTCCTTCCCGTCCCGCGCGAGGAGCACGGGGTAGCCGTCGTCTTCGAGCATGGAGCGCAGGATCTCGCGGTTGTCGTCTTCGTCGTCCACGACCAGGACCGCGGGTTTGAGTTCGATACCGTCATCGGCGAACATGGCGTGGTCCTCCCCTCCGCTTCGGATTCGAATCCGACTCAGGCCGTGCATTCCATATTCGCGCCCGAGGTCACGCCCAGCAGCCCGCAGGCCAGGTCGGTGAGCGACTCGGGTTCGAAGGGCTTGTTCACGATGCCCTTGACCTCGGGGTGCTGCTCGTAGCGGGCCATGGTGAGCCCGTCGCCGTACCCGGTGACCATCAGGATCGGCGGCATAGCCTCCTTGCTCATGCGCGCCTCGAGCTGCTCGATCAGGTCGTCGGCGATGTCCTCTTCCAGCGCGTAGTCGAGGAGCATCAGGTCGAAGTTCGTCTTCTGGCACAGCTCCAGCGCCGTCTCCACGGTCGCCGCCGCGCGCACCTGGAACCCCACCGCCTCGAAGGCGAAGGAGAGCAGGTCGCGGATGTCCGGATCGTCGTCCACCACCAGGACCTTCTTCATCTTCATCACGCAGGTCTTCAGCAGCGGCTGCTCCGGCGGGATGTCAAAAGGGTCGCCGGCCAGGATCGAGTCCACGCACGCGCAGAGGTCGTCCAGGTCGACCGGCTTGAACAGGATTTCCTTGACGTTCACCATGCGGCGGACCGCGCGGACTTCCTCGTCTTCCTCGTCCATGCCCGTGATCACCACCACCGGCACCTCCAGGCCCGTGATCCGCTCCTGCCCCACCGTGATCTCGTCGGCGCGCCGCAGGGCCGCGCTGCCGGAGCACTTGGGCAGGTTGAGGTCCGTGATCACCAGGTCGTAAGGGTGCGTCGCCAGTTCGGTTTCCAGCGCGCTGCCGTCGCCAACCGCCGTCACCTCGTACTTGGCGCCCAGGGCCGAAGCCAGCACCACCCGCAGCGAGCGATTGTCGTCTGCCAGAAGAATCCGTTTGCGTGCCATGGTCCGTCCTCCCGTATTCGTTTCCGTAATGCCCGGTCCCCCATGAATGGTGTTATCAACCCCAGTGCCAAAGCACTAAATTTTTAACGTGTTAATCTGAAATGAGTTGCACATGAGTTCCCGATTTGCCCCCGTTCGGGATTCAGGACGAACCAGCCTCGGAGCACTTGTTCGTCCAACTTACAGGATTTAATGAGAGGAGATGACCAGCCATTCACCAGCATAAACCCGCAATAGCTCCAAACTTCCCCTCCTTTCCTTGGGTCCACCTTGTTCCAAGGCAGATACTACTTGGTCTCTTGGCTTGGATAAGCTATGCTGCACCTTGGTCATGTGTTTCTGATGTTTCTCCTACTTTGACCGGCTATTAAGGAATTCGACGTCCCTAGAGGAGTTCGATCAGCCCGATGGGCACCCGATCCGACATCCTGGTTGTCGACGACGACCGCGAAATCCTGAACCTTCAGGAATTGGCGCTGAAGATGTCCGGCCTGGAAGCCGAGCCGTTCAGCGATCCGAACCAGGCCTGGAAACACCTGCGGGAACACGGCGCGCGCCTGGTGGTGACCGACTGGGAAATGCCCGGCATGACGGGCATGGACCTGCTCTTCAAGACGCGCGGCCTCGCGGTGCCGCCTTACGTCATCATCCTGACGGGCCACGCAACCGTGAACCGAGTCGTGCAGGCGATGCAGGTCGGCGCCTTCTGCGTGCTCGAAAAGCCGTTCGATCCGAACGTGTATCTGGAGATCGTCCAGAAAGCGCTGGAAGGCGGCGGGCGCCAGAGCGGGGGGATCCCGCTGCCCAAGGACGGCCCCGAGGTGGTCGTCTCGTCGCCGAAGATGAAGCAAGTCTTCGAGACGGTCCGCTCCGCGGCGCGCACGGACAGCACCGTCCTGCTGCTGGGGGAGTCCGGCACGGGCAAGGAAGTGGTCGCCGACTACCTGCATGCGTGCAGCGCGCGCGCCAAAGGCCCGCTGGTCAAGATCAACTGCGGCGCGCTGCCCGAGCACCTGCTGGAATCGGAACTCTTCGGGCACGAGAAAGGCGCGTTCACGGGGGCCGACCGCCGGCGCATCGGGCGGTTCGAGGAGGCCCACGGCGGCACGCTGTTCCTGGACGAAATCGGCGACCTGCCACAGGCGCTGCAGGTGAAGCTGCTGCGCGCGCTGCAGCAGCGCGTCATCGAGCGGCTCGGTTCGAGCCAGCCGGTGCCGGTGGATTTCCGCCTGATCAGCGCGACGCACCAGGATATGGCCGCGGCCGTGCGGGCCGGCGAATTCCGGCAGGATCTGTATTACCGCATCAACGTCGTCCCGATCCGCATCCCCGCGCTGCGCGAGCGCCCCGAGGACATTCTGCCCCTGGCGGAGCACTTCTTCGCGGCCCTCAGCCGGCGGCTGGAGCAGGCGCCCAGCGGCATCGGCGAAGCGGCCCGGCGCAAGCTGGCCTCCTTCCCGTGGCCTGGGAACGTCCGCCAACTGCGCAACGCCATCGAATATGCGCTGGTCATGTGCGCCTCGGGTCCCATCGGGCCTCAGCACCTGCCCGAGGAATTGCGCGCCAGCCCGGAAGCGCCCGAGGCAGTGGATGCGCAAGAAGCGCAGGTCTTCCAGGCAGTCGCCGCGAGCGGCGCCGCGCACGGAACGCTCTCCTCCTCGCCCGGCGAGTCCGGCCTGCAGGAGACGCTCCGCGCGGTCGAGGCCAACCTGATCCGCGAGGCGCTCGAACGGCACGACTGGAACGTCACCGAGGCCTTGAAGGAACTGAAAATCAGCCGCTCGGCCCTCTATGAGCGCATGAAACTCTACGGCATCAAGCGGCCCTGAAGACCCGGCCCCGGAGTGAACCGCCATGGGGCATTCGACACGCTTCCCTTCCGCGCGCCCGCTCGACGTGCTCCTCGTCGAGGACAGCGACACGGACGCGATATGGATCGAGCATCTGTTCTCCCGCGCGCGCGACGGGGCCTACAAGCGCACCCGCGTCGGCGCCTTGAAGGAAGCCGCGGAGCTGGCCGACGCGCGGGCCTTCGACGTGGCCCTGCTGGACCTGAACCTTCCCGATAGCCACGGCGTGGAGACCCTGACGAGGCTGCGCGCGCGCGCGCCGAGCCTGCCCATCGTCGTCCTCACCGGAATCGACGACGATCACCTCGTCGCGAATACCTTGGAACTCGGCGCCGAGGATTATCTCACCAAGGGCCACGTCAACGCCGAGATCCTGGAGCGCGCCATCCGCTACGCGATTCATCGCATGCGCGCCGAGGAACTCCTGCGCCAGCGCGAAAAAAGAAGCCCGCACCGTCGCCGACAACGCCCCGGACCTGATTGCGCGCTTCGACCGCGATTTGCGCCATACCTACGTCAATCGGCGTGTGGAAGACTTCACGGGCCTGAAGGCCGCCGAATTCCTGCATCGCACCAACGCCGAGCTGGGCTTCCCCTCTAGTCTCGTGCAGACCTGGGACCGTGCGCTCCACAAGGCCTTCCGCGACGGCCAGCCGGCGGAGCTGGAGTTCGAGCACGAATCGCCGCAGGGCCCGCGCGTCTACGAGGCGCGGTTGTTCCCCGAACCCGACGAGCGCGGCGAGGTCGTTTCCGTCCTGTGCTTCACGCGCGACGTCACGTCGCTCCGCAAGCTGGTCGCGGACCTGAAAGGCGCCGAGGAACAGCTCTTCGCCGCGCAGAAAATGGAAGCCATCGGGCAACTGGCCGGCGGCGTGGCCCACGACTTCAACAACCTGATGACCATCGTCACCGGGTACGGCGCGCTGATGCTCAAGCAGATCCCCCAGGGCGATCCGAAGCGGGGGCGCTCGAGGCCATGCTCCGCGCCGGCGACCGCGCCTCGGCGCTGACCCGCCAGCTCCTGGCCTTCAGCCGCCGCCAGGTGATCGTCCCGCGCGTCATGGACCTCAACGCCAGCGTCGAGGAAGCCCGCAAATCGATGAAACGCATGCTGCGCGAGGACATCGAGCTGAACGTCGCGCTGGCCCCCGAACTGTGGAAGGTCTACGTCGATCCGGTGCAACTCGAACAGATCCTGATCAACCTCGTCGTTAACGCCCGCGACGCCATGCCCGAAGGCGGAGCGCTTACCATCGAAACTCGAAACGAGGCCTGGGACGCCGCCTACGTTAAGCAGCATCCCCCCGCCAAGCCCGGCAACCACGTCGTCCTGGCCATCGCCGACACCGGAGTCGGCATGGACGAAGCGACCCGCAAGCGCATCTTCGAGCCGTTCTTCTCGACCAAAGGTCCCGGCATGGGCGCCGGGCTGGGGCTCTCCACCGTTTATGGCATCGTGAAGCAGAACCAGGGCTACATCTGGGTCCGCTCGCAGCCGGGTTCCGGAACCACCTTCGAGGTCTGCTTCCCCGCTACGCAAGCCGAGGAAACGGCGCCGGCCGCCAAGCCGGCCGCTAAGCCGCACGCCGGCGGCCCCGAGACGATCCTGGTGGTCGAGGACGAGGAGTGGGTGCGCAACCTGATTCTCGAAATCCTGCGCGCGGAAGGCTACCAGACCCTTATCGCGCGCGACGGCATGGACGCCCTGGAACAAGCGGCCCAGCACGCCGGCCCCATCCACCTGCTCGCCACGGACGTGGTGATGCCGCGCATGAACGGGAAAGAATTGGCCCGCAAACTGATCGAAACACGCAAGGAGCTCAAAGTCCTCTTCATCAGCGGCTACGCCGACAGCGTGCTCTACCACCACGGCGTGCTGGATCCCGGCATCCAATTGCTGCAGAAGCCGTTCACGCCCGACGAACTGGCTGCGAAGGTGAGAGAGGTCCTGAAACCGCCGGATCGCGAGGCTCAAGCGCCCGCGTGACTGGCCGACGCCGCGTATTCGAGTTGCCGGGACACCGTCTCGATCAGTTGATCCGGCGAAAAGGGCTTTTCGACGAGCGGGCAGTCCGGGCCGCTCGGGTCCGAGATGCTGCTGCCGCTGATAAAGATGAAGCGCCGGCTCATGGCCGGCCAGCGCGCGCAGACCGTGCGATAAAATTCCGTGCCCTTCATGCCCGGCATGTCCTGGTCCGAAAGGATCAGGGCGAAGGCTTCGCCGCCATCCAACAGATCTAACGCCTCCGCACCGCTGTCGGCTTCCGCGACCCGAAAACCCGAACCCTCCAGGTAAATGCGGACCAAGCTGCGCAGGTCAGCCAAGTCGTCGACGATAAGAACACGGTGCTTGGAGTTCACGGCGACTTACTCCGAATTCACATTCCTTCTCAGTACAAAAAACTACATCAAGTTTCATTTTTTTCATATCCTTTTCTCTTAGAAGTGTAACCCCAACCTCACACTAAACATAATGTGCATATCAAACATGTGCGTTTGAATTATTCTCTTTCGCCTGCTTCAACAACCTCATTTCAGCCTAGGTTGATTTGCAATATCACATAGTGAAGGCAATAATATAAAAAGCGTTAAGTCGCACAGGCCCATACCGACACGAATAGAAGTCTAACGAGGGATGCGTCATGCGAGCCCTCTGGCCGCCGAAGGTGCATATCTTTATTCCGGGGCTCCTGGCCCTGTGCGCCGTTTCCGCGTCCCACGCTGAAACCCTGGATGTCTTTAACGTCTCCGATGCCCCCGATCCTTTGCCTCAAGGGGGCGTATCGTTCGTAAAGGCCAGCGTCCGCTATCCGGCCGTGCTCAAGGACCACGACACGCGAAACCTCACCAGGACGAACGTCGTCGTGGTGCGGCTGCGCGTGACCACTTCGCTCGGGGCCGTGGTCGCCGACCGGTACGAAGTATTCTCTGCGGATCGACAGGGCCGGCCGGGGCTGAAGACGGAGGACCTCGTTTTCACGTGGGATGGGCGCAACGAGACCGGGCAGCTCATGCCTCCTGGGCGCTACAATTACGAGGTCCAGGCCCAGTTGCAGCAGATCATCGAGATTCGGGTGTTCAGGACGCGCGTCACGCTGGTCATTCCGGTCCTGACCAGCAGCCCCGAACGCGGCAGCATCACGCTCGTTTCGGCGGATGCCGCGCCGCCGCTCATTACGCCGCTGACGCCGACGCCCGGCAGCCTGATCGCGGCCCCGCGCCCGGCAATCTCCGCGAGCTTCTCCGACCCCGGCAGCGGCGTCGACCCCGCCAGCGCGACCCTGAGCCTCGATGGCGTGGGGCGGCCCATTACGGCGAACGCTGCGGGGTTCAGTTACACGCCGGCCTCCAACCTGGCCCAAGGCACGCACCAGGTCGAGGTACAGGTCTCCGACTTCGCCGGCAATCGCGCCACGTCGAACTGGACCTTCTTCATCGATAGCGCAGGCCCGCAGATCACCGCGCTCCTGCCGGCGAACGGGAGCACCACCTCCAACCCGCGCCCCGCGATGAGCGCAAGCTTCTCCGACCCCGCGCCGGGCTCGGGCGTGGCCCCACTGCGAACGGAGATCCTTCTGGACGGCGCGAACGTGACCGGTGGAGCCGTCGTCACCGCGGCAGGCTTCGGTTACGCGCCTGCCGCCGACCTCGCCGAAGGAACGCACGCGCTCCAGGTGACGGTTGAGGACGCCGCGGGGAACCGGAGCACGGCCGCGAGCGTCTTCACCGTGGACCGCACTCCGCCAAGCCTGGGCGGCTTCACGCCTTCGCCCGGCTCCCTGGTCCGGCTCCCCACGCCGGCGCTCTCGGCGTCCTGGACCGACGCCGGCAGCGGCATGGCGCCGGCCACCGCGGCGCTGCGCCTGGACGGGAACCTGGTTGCGGCCCAGGCCGGCCCGACCGGCATCCAGCACGCGCCGCTCTCGGCGCTTAGCGAAGGCGCGCATACGGTCGCGCTCAGCGTCGCCGACCAGGCCGGCAACGTCGCGACCGCGAACTGGTCGTTCCGCGTCGATACCCAGGCTCCGCAGATCACGAACCTGCTGCCCGCTTCCGGAGGCTGTACGAACGACGCGCGGCCGACCTTCTCAGGCTTGCTGCGCGACCCGGCGCCAGGAACGGGGATCGCCGCGGTGCGCCTGCTCCTCGACGGCGTGGACGTCTCGGGGCAGGCCCTGATCCAACCCGACCTGTTCATCTTCCAACCGCCCGCAAACCTGCCCGACGGCGCTCACACCCTGCGCGTCGAGGCCACCGACGCGGCGGGCAACACCGGCGCGGCGATGACCAGCGTGGAGATCGACACCACGCCGCCTCCGGCGCCGGTCATCGACCAGGTGGTCCGCACCATCGACCGCGTGACGGTCTCCGGCGATTCTCCCGCCGACGTCGTGGCCATCCTCGCGACCGCCGACGGAGCCGTCGTGGAAAGCGCGATCATCGCCTCGTTCACGGTCGTCTTCGCCAAGGATCAGGCCGAGCAATTCGATTTCACGCTCCGCTTCCAGGACTGTGCGGGCAATATCGGCCCCGCGCTGGAAGCCAGCGAGTTCTTTCTTTCCACCAACGAGCCCCTGCGGATTCTGAATGCGGGCATCCTGGCGCCGCCCGGAGGGAAGAAGGTCGAGCGCGACGGCGTGACGTACCTCAATACCGGCGAGGCCCTCGTGCGCTTCGCGATCTCCGGCGGCGCGCCGCCTTACACCGCGGACGTAGACGGCGTGACGGCGGCCCCGACCGGCGCGGTCGGCGGTATCTTCGAGGCCACCCTGGGCGGCTTGGACGAAGGCCCGCGGACGCTCACCGTCAACGCGCGCGATGCGGCCGGCGCGACGGCGTCCCTGCCCCTGGAACTGGTCGTGGACCGCACCCCGCCGGTGCTGACGCTGACCAGCCACCGCAAGACCTTCCCGCTCGACTATCTCATCACCAACGTCGGAGGGCGAACCCTCCCGGTGACGGGGACGGTCCTGGATTCCGGCGGCAGCGGGCCGGCGCGAGTGGTGGTCCAGATTTACAACGACGCCAACGACCTCCTCAGCCAGACCCTGCCGCTCGATCCGGCGCTCGATCCCGGCGCCTTCGCTACGACGGTCGATATCGGCGTCCAGGAACGCTTTTTCCCCGTGCTTGTGCAGGCCTTCGACGACCTCGGGAACGCCAGCCTTGAGACCTTCGAAGTCCGCCTGGACAACCAGGCTCCCGGCGTGGACCCCTGGAATCCCAATTCCACCCAGGGCATTCAGAGCGTCAACGGATTCTCCGACGGCTGGTTCCAAATCGATCCTTCGGTCTGGGACGACCCGGACAGCTTCGTCGATCCATCCTTCTCGAACGTTCTGGCTCTGTATCCCGACCTCGAACGCATGCAGCGCTTCGTCCTGGCGCGGCGCGGCCAGACCACGCTGCCGGCCTGCTTCTCGGTCCCCCTGCGCGACCTGGCCGGCAACACCGGCGAGTTGCTGATCCATTTCCCCGGGCTCCCCGAGGAGAGCTACCTGACGCAGGCCATCTCGCCGCTGGTCTTCGCCTTCTCCGGCGGCGACCGGCGGGTGCAGGCCCAGTTTGCGGTGGAGCAGGAACTGCGCGACCGGGTCCTGCCGGAGGCCGCGAGCACTTTGCTGCTCAACGCCACCGGGGATGCGCTCTTCGACCTCACCGTCCCCTTCAGCGCCAGCCTGGACAATACGCATGAGTTCCTGACGCGCGGGCAGGTGGTCTTCGTGGACGGGTTCGGAAATCCGGACCCCAGCGACGTCCACGACCTCGAGTTGCTCGACCTCAAGGTGGACGGCCAGAGCATGGTCAACGATACGCGCTGGATCGGCCCGCCGGCGGAAGGATTCCACACGCTGACCCTGACCGCGCGCGTCGAGATCGACGGCCAGCCCGTGAACGCCTCGGTGGAACAGCAGATCCTCATCCCCGCCCTCGGCCCCGGGCCGGCGCTGGAGAACGGCGTGGTCACGTACTCTCGCTTCTCCCGCGTCTCGCCCAACGCCGTCGCCCAGCCGCGCACCGACGAGGCCGAACGGCTGGTCGAGGTCTACATCGCCCCGCCGGTGGGCGCCGAGTCCTTCTACCGCCCCACGATCGATAACGCGGAGGTGGTCGCCTACGATGCGCTGACCGGGAACGCCACCGTGCGCCTGCTGCCCACCAGCGCCCCGGATGACCCGGTCCACCAAGACGGCACCACGCCGGGCCTGCTGCCGGTCAATGGATCGCCGCAGATGCTGAACGTGATGCGCGTCCGCCCAAGCGCGCTCCAGCCCGGGACGACGACGCTGCTTACCGTCACCGGGGGCGACCTGCAGGATCCTCCCGGCGGCGTGCGCGCCTTCGAGTACAGCAGCGATGAGGATCTGTGGAACCTGCTGAGCGTCACCAACGAGGCGCACCGCGTCGTCTTCACCCGCGCGGAGGGCGACGAGCCCGCCGCCGGGCCGGATTCGGGCATTTCCGTGCTGCGCATGCGGATCCGCAAGGACCCGCGGCTTTATTCCGCCGTGGCGGACCTGGACATCGAACTCCGCGTCGGCGCGGACGTCCCGCCCGGCCTGTACGACCTCACCGTCCCCCTGGTCAACGGCGAGTCCGCGACTCTCCCCAAGGTGCTGCGCGTGCCCTGACGCACGGGCGCGGCGAACCCACCCTACGCCTGCGCCGGGAACACCAGCGGTTCGCCTTCGTAGCGCACGGCCCGGACGGTCCCGTTCGAGTCCAGTTCCGCGCGCTTGACGCTCGGCGTGCCGCGGTGGATTTCGAGCACCGCGCCGAAGCGCCGCGACGCGCCGGCGGCGCGGAGCAGCAGCGTGCCGCGGTCCCAGGTGCTCGGATTGCCGGGCGTGCGCCCCCAGTGCGCCTCGAAAGGCGCGTCGCAGGTCGCGCAGAGTCTGAGCCACAGGTTCGCCTGGATTCGCCAATCGGCCTCGACATGGCGCAGTGGCTCGGCCTTGCGGCGCTGGACGAAGAGCCGCCAGGCGCCGGTCTCGCGCGGCGCGGGCAGGTCTAGCGGCTTCGAGCCTGGGGCTTCATCGGCCGCGACGAGCAGTTCCCCGCGCGCATGGAAGACGAAACCCGCGCGCCGTTCGGCGGGCGCCTCCACGCGATCCGAGAACGCCGCCAGCGGGGCGCGGAAGTACACGGTCCGCTCCAGCTTCGCGCCGTCGTAGACCCCTTCCTGCACCGCATCGCCGCGGCGGAGGCAGACCTTCCAGAGCGACTGCCGGTAGCCGGTTCGGTCGCCTTCCACGACCGCGCGCGCCCACGGCACGGGAGCGTCCAGGCCGGACTCGAAGGCGAGCGACTTCATCGGCCCCTGGTCGATCTCGTCGAGCATCAGCGTGTTGTGCGAGAGCACCCCGTTGAGGAACTGCGCCCAGTCCGTGTCGCAGGCGCCGGGCAGGCCCATGTCCCACGAGAGCGGCTCGCCGCAGGCCGAGACCGAGACCGAGAGCTTGTCGTGGTGGTGGTGCCCCTGTCCCGGCTGGTTGTCCTCGCCCCCGAGGAACCAGAGGTTCATGGGGCCGAAGCCGGTCTGACCGCGGAAGGCGGCCATCCGCGCGGCCGGCAGCGGCACGCTCGCGTGCTCCAGGCGCGCAGGCGCGGGCAGTTCGTCCGGCCCGAAGGCCAGCGCGGCCAGCGAATCCCGGCTCGCGCCGCATCGTTCGTACAGCAGCGCCAGCAGCGGCCCGTAGCGCTCCGGGTCAAGCCGCCCCGCGGCGTACTCGTAGGCGTGGCGGAACTGCGTCAAGGAGAGCCGGCCGGGGCTGGCGCGGTCGCCGACGGTAAGCATGCGCAACTCGGGGTCCGCGAGCTTCCAGGGTCCTTCGAAGAGCGCCGCGAAGCGCTCGCGCAGGTCCGCGTCCAGCATCCCTTCGGCCTCGCCCAGCTCCATCAGCCCGACGATCGGGATCAGCGCATAAAAGTGGTAGAAGGCCGCCGTCTCGAACCAGAAGCCGTCGGGCTTCCCGGTCCGCTCGTCGCGCGGCGCGCCGCGGGTCAGGAGCAGCCGCAGCCCCGCGCGCTCGCCCGTGAGCGCCTGCTCGACGTACTTCGGTTCGTTCAAGTGCTTGCCGAGCCGCGCGAGCGCCGCGTCGGCCCAGCAGGACATGTTGTGGACGATCATCACGTTCAGCCAGCGCGAGAGCATCGCGGCGGCGGCCTGGAAACAGTGCGTCCGGACGCCTTCGCGGACCTCGTCGCTGGAGCCCGGCGCGCCGTCCACCAGTTCGAACGCCTGAAGCAATTGAAGCTGCGCCTGCGCCTCGTAGAGCCCGCCGTAAACGAGCGTGTACTTCTTCTCGCGGCTCTCGCCCACATCCGGCAGGCGCTCGGGCGCGTACAGGTCCGCGACGCTGTTGCGCAGCCCCGACCAGACCCAGCGGCTGTAGCGTTCGTCGCCGGTCAGGCGGTAGAGAAAGCCCAGGCTGGTCATCAGCCTACGGGTGCGCTCGTGCTGCAGGATGCCCCAGCCTTTGCGCTCCTCGGCGTCCAGTTCGCGCCATTCACCCGTCGCGGGAATGTAAGTCCGTTCCGGCTGCGCGGGGTCGAAGCCCAGGTTCAGCCCGCTGCCCTTCCCCATCATGTTGCAGCGCCCGGCGGTGGGAGCGCGGGAGAAACGCGGCTCTTCCTTCAGCGCCTGCTCGGCCTCCGCCCGCCAGCGGGCCACCGCGCGCGCCGCCCAGGGCAGCTCGCGCGCCTTGCGCGCCATCTCGCCCGCGCGCTCGGCCCCGATGTAAAGGCTTGGGAAGACGTCCTCGATGGCCGTACCGCGGCTGTCGGCATCAAGTACGTTCGGCCAGCCGTAGTTCGGGCGTCCGGCGTCCGGGGCGCTGAAAGTCTCGGGCATCTTGGCCTCTCCTCCTCGAATGGGACCATCACGTCGCTTGGATCGGGGCTCGTCCGCGCGGGCGTTCCAATGGCCCGCGAACAACCCGCACGCTGGCGCGGCTACGATCCGGTGCAGGAACCCTCGGCGCGTGTGGCTCACGTAGCGTTAAGAACTCCATGAGAATAAACCACCTATTACCACTTTAAAACAAGGTTATTTACACCATAAACCTATTAAATGGACTGAAAACCATCCTTTTTGGTTGACCAAGGGCTCAAAATCAGTTCAAATACCTATCAAGTAGTAGGTTTTATGGAGACGAAATGGACGTGCCCGCTACTTCCCAACTCGAGCCCGTGCTGGCCGAGGACCAGGATCTGAACGCGCTGGCCGTCCCCAAGTACAAACGGCTTCAGGTCTTCCTGGAACGCCAGATCCAGCAAGGCATCTACAAGCCCAGCGCCCAAATCCCCACCGAGAAGGAACTGATGGCGCGCTACGGTTACAGTTACACGACCGTGAACCGCGCGCTCCAGGCGCTCGTGAAGTCGGGGCTCGTGCGGCGCCGGCGCGGGCACGGAACTTTCGTGATCGGCGCTCCGCCGACCGCCGAACATGCCGCCAGCCCGCTCGCCGTGGACACGACTCTCGCCTACTTCCACGGGGGCATACCCAACGAGTTTCACCCCTACTATTCGCTGCTGCTGGACGGCTTCATCGCCGGGGGCCAGAAGAACGACGTGGCGCTGAAGTTCGCCGCGGCGCGCGGGGGCGTGCTGAACCTCGACGAGCGCTTCCTGGCGCGGCACGGGATCGCCGGCTTCGCCAGCAGTTCGATCCGCGCCTCGGAGTGCAAGGCCGCGCTGAAGCTCGGCATCCCGCTCGTGATGCTGAACGAGATTCGCGAGACCGCGGTGGATCGCGTCTACAGCGACGGGGCGAAGGGCTACCGCATCGCCGCCGCTCACCTGCGCGACCTCGGCCACCGCAGGCTCGCCGTGATCAACACGCGCGAGAAGCTCCCGGTGTTCGAGGAACTTGCGGAGGTATTCGACTGCCTTCCCGAGCAGGTCCCGCTGGAGACCTTCTACACAGGGACGTGGGATGAAGAAGCCGGCCGCCGCGCCGCCGCGTGGTGGAAGGCCCTGCCCGACCGGCCCACCGCGGCCATCGTTGGAGACGACTACCTGCTCCGCGCGTTCCTTCCCGCGCTGGAAGCCGAAGGCGTCTCGGTCCCGGGCGATTTGGCTATCGTCGGCAAAGGCTCGGTCCTCTCGGCCACCTTCGTCGGCCGCCCGGTCACGATGGTCGAGTACGATCCCAAGTCCATCGGCATCGCCGCCGTGGACCTGCTCGTCGAACAGCTTCACGGGCGACGCCCCGGCGGGAAACTCGTACTGATTCAGCCCAGACTCGTGGTGCGGGAGACCTGCGGGGGCCGGTAATCTGTATTCTGTGATCTGTGAACTGAAGGCGCGCTGATTGGTTGCGCCTCCTTCACGACGCATTCCACGCGAGCACGCATCCCGCCCCCCATTACAATCCGCGCATGTCATTGCCTCCGCTCCGGCCCGACCGACCCATGCCGCCCACGGCGCCGCAAGCTCCCGCGCAAGACGGCGAGCCGGTCGCTCGCGGGATCCTGCGCGTCTTCCTCGCCGATTTGCACCTCGACGGCACCGACAGCCCGCGCGCGCGGACCTTCCGCGCGCTCCTGGAACGGCTCGCCGAACAGGCCGCCGTCGACGCCGTCAACCTCTACCTTCTGGGCGACCTCTTTGAATTCTGGGAGGAGTACCACCGCCAGGCGCGCGAGCCCTACGAGTCCGACTTGCAGGCCCTGGAGGCCGCGCACCGCGCAGGCGTGAAGATCCACCTCTTCAGCGGCAACCGCGATTTCGCCTACGGCCGCTACGTCCGCGAGCGTCTCGGCGCCGAGCTCGGCGGCGACGGCATGCGTATTGAACTATCCGATGCACGCAAGGTCTGGCTCGAGCACGGCGACCTGCTTTGCACCGGAGACACCCGCTACCTGCGCTACCGGCGCTGGGTGCGAAGCTGGCCGGTGCGCCTGCTTTACCGGCTGCTGCCCTGGAGCCTCGCGCGGCGGTTCGTGGGCAACGTCAAGGCCCGCTCGGCGCAGGACAAGGCGAAGAAGGCCCGGCAGGTCTTTGAGGTCGACGAAGCCGCCGCGCGCCGGCGCATGGAGGTCCACGACTGCCGCCTGCTCATGTGCGGCCACACGCACCGGCCCCTGGCCAGCGACCTCGGCAATGGTTTCCGCCTCGTCGTATTGCCGGCATGGTGCGAGGTTACTTCCGGATACCGCGAGCGCGTCGGGGCGCTCCAGCCGGTCTTCATCGAACCCGATGGCACGCCCCGCCCTGCCCGGACCGACGGGACGCCCGCAGACGGTTGAGGCGGACCCGCGGTCGGCTCGCATTCCTCCCCTTACTTGCAGCCTTCCCGAAAGGAAGGCGCTCCAAAGCGTAAGAACAGTCTTACTGTGCGCGGCGAAAGGCTCCCATGAACGATCTCGGCGGACCCGGCGAGCAGGGGCGACTGGACATCGCGCGGTACTTCGAGGCCGCCGTCAAGCGCGGCGCCAGCGACATCCTGCTCACCGCCGGCGTGGCTCCCTGCATCCGGCTCAACGGGACCGTCGCGCCCTTCGACCTGCCGGCGTTGAATGCCGATGAGACGCGCAAGTTGCTCTATTCTGTGCTCAGCTCCGAGCAGGTCGCGCGCTTCGAGGCCGACCACGAGTTGGACTTCTCGATTCAATACGGCGACCGCGCACGCTTCAGAGGCAACGCCTACATGCAGAAAGGCGCGGTGGCGGCGGTCTTCCGGCTGATTCCGTCCGCCATCCCGCCGCTGTCCGAACTGGGCGTGCCGGCCGCGCTCGAGGACCTCGCGCTTCAGCCGCAGGGCTTGCTGCTCTTCACCGGCCCGACAGGGCACGGAAAGTCCACCACCCAGGCGGCGCTGTTGCGGATCGTCAACGAGCGCAAGCGCTGCCACATCATCACCATCGAGGACCCCATCGAGTACCTCCACGCCTCCCAGCGCTCCGTGATCGACCAGCGCGAGGTGGGCGAGGATACGCGCAGCTTCGCCGCGGCCCTGAAGCACGTCCTGCGCCAGGATCCCGACGTGATCCTCGTCGGCGAGATGCGCGACCTCGAAACCATGAGCACCGCGCTCACCGCCGCCGAGACCGGGCACCTCGTCCTCGCCACCCTGCACACCAACAACGCGATCCAGGCCTGCGACCGAATCATCGACGTCTTCCCGCCCTATCAGCAGAACCAGGTGCGGACGCAGTTGAGCTTCTGCCTGCTCGCGATCGTCGCCCAGCGCCTGCTCCCGCGGAAAGACGGCAAAGGCCGCGTCGTCGCCGTCGAACTGCTCCGCAACGTTCCCGGCATCGCCAACCTGATCCGCGAAGGCAAGACCCAGCAGCTCGCGACGATCATGGAAACCGGGGCCAAGTTCGGGATGCAGACGATGGACGCCGCGATCAAGGATCTCTACCGCAAAGGCCTGGTCGATCGGGACGTCGCCACGCGGCACATGCAGAGCCCGCAGACGCTGGTCTGACTCGCGGGCGCTTTGCATCGGGAAAGGATGGCGCTCGTGGGCCTGCTCTTCGCCCTCGCCTTCATCGCAACGGCCGGCTTTGGCGCCTACGGCGCGGTCAAAGGCTACCGCATGTGGATGCACGGCGAGTCCGACGCCTGGGCGTTCCAGCCGCTGGGCATCCTCATGACCGCAGGCGGCGGCGCGGGAAGCCTGATCGTGTTGCTCCTGGCCGGGCATGCCAGCTTGGGCGGCGGCCCGGCGGCGGCGGTCATGCCGCTGCTTGTCGCCGCGCTCTTGCTCCCCTACGGACTCTATTTCTCCGCCCTGTCCGTAATGGCCGGCGAACGCTTCTTCCTGCGCCTGGGATCCATCGGCGAGGTACGAACCTTCGACAAGGGCGACGCGGCCATGGCCCGGCGCGAATATGCCGCCGCTTCCGCCTGCTACCGCCAGGACGCCGAACGCTGGCCCGAAGAGACCGAAGCATGGCTGCGTCTGGCGCGCGCACTGGAGGCCGACGGGCAGGCCGAGCAGGCCGCGCGCGAACTCGAACCCGTCCGCCGCAGGCTCCTCGAAGGCCGCTTCTCCAACGCGGAACTCCTCGAAAAACCCGCGCTCTGGCATGCCTCCTCGGCCGAGCGCGAGCGCTGCGAGCGCGTCCTCTCGCTCACCCTCGCCCTGGGCGACCTGTACCTCGACGCGCTCAAATGCCCCGAGCGGGCGCGCGCGCTCTACGACGAGACGCTGGAACTCATGTACGGCTACCCGCCCGTCGACGCCGTCCGCCAGCGCCTCAAAGCCCTCTCCGGCCGCCCCGCCGAGCAGCCGATCAACTCCGCCGAAGCCGTCCCCGACGTCATAGCCTGGGAACCCTGACGATTTTGGATTAGGGATTTTGGATTCTGGATTTGCTGAGAAATCGAGGCTGGCGCGAATTCACGAGAGGTACTGCATTGGAGTTCTTGCCGTTTGCAGTTTGAGATTTGTTTGGTGCTTGGTTCTTCTAAATTTGAGATTTACAAGCGTTACTTTTCACCCACGACCTTCTCATACAACTCCGCCAACTCATCCGCCGTCCGATGCACGTCGAAATACTTGCGGATGCGCTTGCGGGCGTGCTCTCCCATTTTATTGCGGCGCGCGGGGTCTTCGATCAGGTCGAGGCAGGCCTGGGCGAGCGCCGCGGCGTCGCCGGGCTCGGTCAGAAGCCCCGTCTGCCCGTCCTTGACGATCTCGCGCTTTCCACCGCTGTCGGTGGCGACGACGGGCATGCCCGCCGCGCCGGCCTCGGCAATGACGCGCCCAAACGGCTCGCGGTCGCTGGGGTGGACGAGCAGGTCGCTGGCGGCGAGCAGGTCCGGCACGTCCTCGCGCTGCTGCAGGACCAGCAGCGCGTCGTCGCCCAGCCCCAGGTTCTGCGCGCGCGTCTCCAGCAGGCGCGCGTAGCCGGCGTTCTGCTGAAACAGATCGCTCCCCACCAGCAGTCCGCGGACCTGAGGGTGCTTCATGCGGATGCGCGCCAGGGCCTCCATGAACAGTTCGTGCCGCTTCCAGGGCACCCAGCCGCCGATGTCGATCAAAAGCGGCGCGTCGTCGGGGATGCCCAGGTACGCGCGCGCGCGCCGGCGCGCGACGGGGCGTTCCTCGGCCGAGTGAAAACGCAGCAGGTCGATCCCGTTCTTGACGACCTTGATCTTCCGCGCGGGGATGCCGTGCTTCTTCAGGTGCTCGGAAACGGCGTCGCTGATCGCCACCGCGCGCGAGGCCTTGTGCGCCAGGATCCGCCCCAGCGGCCCCAGCGGCTGCATGTCGCGGCAGTGCCAGAGCATCGGCAGGCCCGTCTCGCGGCTCACTTCCCACGCCACCAGCGCCGCCGAGTCGGTGTTGGCGTGGAGCAGTTGAATCCCGTGCGTCTTGATGACTTCGCGGATCGAGCGCGAAGCCTGAAAGAGCGCGCGAACCTGACCGGCCAGCAGGAACGGATGGACGGTGCGCCGGAACCGCCGCAGCGGGACCGGATGCACGAACACCTCGGCCAGCGCGAAAAGCCGCGCCAGCGGACCTTCCGGCGGCACGCAGGCGTGCGCCTCGACCCGCTCCTCCGGCAGCGCGCAGAGCACCTCGTACAAGGAGCGCTCGGCGCCGCCGACGAGCCCTTCGGCCGAGAGGAACAGGACCTTCAGGGGCTTGGCGGGAGGCGAGGAACTTTCGGCGGTGCTCGTCATGGCGTGGCGTCCGGACCACCCCGATCTTCGGACATCCGGCGCGCAGGTCAAAGGCGGAAAGGCTATTTCGTTGCGGGAGTTTCCAGGCTCGCCGTGAGCGTGTACTTAACCCCACTCAGGGCTTCGTGATTGCCGTATACGACAATGAAGTACACCCCCGGCTTCGGCGCGAGCGATACCTTTTCATCCGCCGTTCCGGGGTTGGCGCTGCGCGCATCGGACGCGGCGAGATTCGGCGGCTGCCCATGCCGGACCCAAAGGTCCACGTTGCCGTCCAGGCCGGTCAGCACGATCTCCAGCTTGCGCGCGCCGTCGGTGACCTTGATCTCGTAATACTGAAGCTGCTTGTCGCCGCTGACGCCCTGCACCGCCGCGCCGGACGCAAGCGGGTTGCGCGGCAGCGCGTACGGATGGTCGATCGCGTAGTCGGCCATCGCGTCCATGAAGGCCGGGAACTTCGTCTCGGGATGCGCGGCGCAAACCACCAGCCGGCCGCCACGGGCGTCGGGCGGGCAGTACGCGATCAGTGCGGGCTTCCCGGGAAGCTCCGGATGCCCCCCGCCCTCGAAGCGTCCGATGTACTCCGTGCTCGGCACGTTCAGCGTCATCTCGGTCGGGCCGCCGTTGAAAAAGACGCCCTTCAGCACGCCGCCGGGCGCGGCCTTGGCCAGTGGATGGAACGGCGCGAGTACAATGTCCGGGGGAGGATCCTGGCGCGCCGGGCCCTTCGCGTTGAGCTTTCCCGGCCAGAGACAGAATTGCGTGCAGAGCGCGTTCTTGACGTCCCAGCCCGAGCTGGCCGCCCAGCAGCCGCCGCACGAGCCGATGTAGTTCATCCCGTTCTGGAACGCGCCCATCAGCAGCTTGCGTCCAGGTTCCTTCAATTCGTTCCAGGTGTCGTGGGCCTGTCCGCCGGGCATGATGAAGAATCGCGCCCGCGCCGCGCCGTCGGGATACAGAAGGATGCCGTTGGCGTCGTTGGACCTCCCGAGCAGGTCCGCGGCGTGAATCTCCTGGTAGGGCAGCTTCAGCTTCTGCGAAATCCGCTTGCCCAGCGCCTCGAAGGCTCCGAGCTTCTGCGCGCCTTTGCCCGTGTAGTAGACCGCGCCCAGCACGCCGCCGTGCCACCACTCGCCCAACAGCGCGCCAGGCTCCCCGCCTTCCAGTTCCTTGCGCGCGGCTTCTACCGCCGACAGTGCCTCGGCAAATCCCGCGAAGTCTTTCGATAGCGCGCTCAGCTTGTCCAGCGCGCCTTTCGCGTTGCCGCCCAGCGATAGGTACTTCGCGTTGGTCGTTGCCCGCAGCGCCACGGCGTTCGCCAGCCGCGCGGATCCGGCCTCCATGCCCAGCAGCGCGTCGATGTCCCCCGAGTTGGCCTCGCGGCGATAACCCGCGAGCGCCTCGGCGACCTCCGCAACACGCTCCCGCCCTGCGATCGCGTTGAGATCGGCCAGCTTTTTCACGACCTCCTTACGCTTCTCGAGCGCCAGCTTGTCCAGATCGCAGAGCACGGTAAGGAAGGCCGAGACCTTCTCGACTTCAGGCAGACCCGCTTCGGCCTTCAGCACGCCGCCCTTCTTCGTGAGGTACAGCGTGGCCGGCGCCGCAAGCCCCTGCGCCTTCAGGACGTCGGCGAAGGTCGCCGGGGCTGCGGTCAGGCACTTCAGGCGTTCGAGCAGCTTCGGCACAGGCATGCTGAGAAAGCGCCCGCCTTCGAGCCGCGTGCCGTTGGGAATGGTCTTGAGCAGGCTCACGCGCGCGGCGGGTTCGGCCACCGCAACCACCGCGTACTGAGCCGGATCGGCAACGCTCACCGCAGCGCTTGACGCCTCGCTCCAGACAACGGGATCCTCGCCCGCGTGCACGCTCGCACACGCGAAGAGCGCCGCCCACAATGCGAAAACACCCATTCGACTCTGCGTGCCACCGGACATTGCGTCATGCCTCCCCGATGCAGTTCCCGCCTCGGACTTTTCCGCGTCCGGGCCGCGACGACAACCTGGAACGCCTGCTGTGTTGAGGACTTCACTAGATTAATAAACCGAAAGAGCGCGCAATGCTTGCATCAAGAATAGACCAACTTCGTGCGGAATCATTAGCGTATGGGGGCGTGAAATACGTGGCTGCGACCTGGGCGCCCCTTCACCCCCGCGTCCGCCCCTTCAGCACCAGCGTGCCGCAGACCAGGTCGTGAAGCGCGCGCTCGGCCGGATCGAAGTACGCGATCAGCCACCCGGGCAGAATCAGCCACTTCACCACGCCCCGCAGGATCGTCCGCGGGCCGTCGGGATGAATCCCCGTGCGGCTGCGCACCGTCAGGACCACCAGGCGCTTGCCGAGGCTCCCGCCGGTCCATTCCAGGACGCAGTCGTTGAAGAGCCCGGTGAAGAAGAAGATCAGCCCCAGCACCGCGGGATGGTTGAAACCGTCGGGCAGCACCTTGAGGCTCGTCAGGGCCACGGCGAAACCGGTCACGAGCATGGCCAAAGTCAGGTCGATGAAGCCCGCGAGCGTACGCGGGAGGCGCCCCGCCAACGGCCACGCGCTGATCCGCCCGAAGCCCGAGCCGCTCTCGCCGGCCGAATGGTGCTTGCGCAGCATGTCCGCCGTGCGCAGCGCGGCCTCGCGGCTGACGCGGCCTTCCTGTTTGATCTGCCGCGTCAGTTCCTCCTGCTCGGCGGGGTCCATCACGATCGTCCCGACCTCGTCCTCGGGATCGGACTCCGCGGCCGCCGTTTCCGCCGCGGCGGCCTGAGCCACGTCGAGCGTCGAACTGGGCGAGCCGGGCCGATAGGCGGGGCTATCGGGAGCCTTCTGGAGTTCCAGATCGCCGGCATTTTCCTGGGCTTTGGGCGGGGGCGCGGCCGGAGGCCGCCTTGTGGCGATGGTGTCGGCCAGGCGGTCAACCGCAGGCGGGCCTTCGCGCCGCTTCGTTTCGGCCAGCGCCGCGGCGGCGTCCTGAATCTTCTGCTGCGGCATCAGCGGCTCGGTCTCGGGCAGCGCAGCCTTGGGCGCAGGCGGGTCGAGACGGCGCTGCGTCTCGGCCAATTCCGGCGCGATCTTCGCCGGCTTGCGCGGCGGCGAAGCGGTCGAGCCTTTGAAGCCCGGGAGGCGCATGCGCCGGCCGCAGCTCGGGCAGCGCCCCGTCGGAACCTGGGGATTGAACGGCGCGTGAATGCGCTTGCCGCAGAGACACGTCAGCTTCCAGCGCTCGCCGCCGCGCTTGGGATCGGGGACGCGATCCACGCGCGCCGGGTCGATGATCTCCACCGGCGGCGCGTCAGGGCGGGCCTTCAGATCGTCCACGAGCCGCTCGGGCTCGGCGTGTGGCGACGAAGGCGCTTCGGGCATCGAAAGGGCGCTCCTGGACGATCCGCCCCGGCCCGCCCCGTCGGCGGGCTCCCAGGACTGTCGCATCGCCATGCCGTGCCCCCATTCAAACGCGCCGCGCGCCAGTTTGCAACGCAAGGCCCCGAAGCCAACAATAGAATAGACGCGCTGCACCTGTGATCGTGACCGGTTTCCGCGTGCCGAGTCGCGCCAAAAGCCCAATAATTTCGGAATCCTGCAATCGCATCTGCGCCTTGCGCCTCGTCTTCAGCAGAGAGAGGAGTCCATCCACCGCATGCACGACGCCGGCACCGACCTCGACGCGGCCCTGCGTCCCTTCTTCCGGGAGGCCCGCGAGGGCGTAGTGGACGTGGAGGGCATCTTCGCGCTGATCGGCCGGGAGCTCTACCATTACTCCTTCGCGCTGTGCGGCTCACGCAGCCAGACCGAGGACGCCATCCAGGATCTGGTCGTGAAGCTGCTGGAACAGGGCGAGCGCCTGCGCGAGGTCCGCCAGCCCCGCGGCTGGCTCTACACGGTGGTGCGGCGGTTGGCCTGCCCGCGCAAGCGGCCTTCGCCCGAGCAATGCGCACGGCGGTTTGCCGAGAGCGTGGAGGCGGATCCCAGTGAGCGCCTCGAGTTGCAGGAGGCCCTGGCGCGCCTGAGGCCGCTGGACCAGGAGCTGATCCTGCTCCATGTCTGGCAGGAGATGACCTTCACCGAGATCGCCGAAGTCCTGGCCCTGCCGCGCGGGACGGCGCTGAGCGCCTACCACCGCGCGCTGCAGAAACTCCGGGCCAGCCTGGATGGGCCGCCGTTGCGCGTCACCGGATTCCCCCTGAGGTCGAAGCTGCGCCATGCACCCGCTACATGAACGTTTCCCCCTCCGCGCGCCCGAGCCCGCCGCGCTGCTTGCGCTGGTCGCGGCCGGCCGCGCGAAGCACGCCCGCAACCAGTCCGCAGCGCGGCGCTGGCGTCCATCGGCATGGACCGCCGTCTCCGCGCTGCTGATCCTGAGCGCCACGGCCTGCTTCTTCGCGGTGGCTGCGGGCTACCGGCTCCCCAGCGAGTTCAAGGCGTTCGAAGTCACCGGCGACCCCGACGAGCCGCCCCCGCCCGACGCGACGCCCGAACCGCATCCCAAGCCCAACCCGCCCGCCCCGGAGCACGACGCCCGCGCGAACTTCCGCCGGCTCTTCAAGCCCAAGGCTTCGATCAGCCCGCCGGACGATCGGGACCTGCTGGCCCTCGAGCATAAATTGCTGGAACTGCCCGATAAGCAGCTCCCGGAAATGGACCCTGGCGTGGAGTCCCGGCTTGGCGAGTTGGAGCGCATCGATCCGCTGGCGCTGGCGTTCTTGGGGCTCGACGGTGCCAGGCCGAATCGGCGCAAGGCCCAAGGCTCCGGCGTACAATACATCCACAAACGATTGAGCCTGGTGCGCGAATCGGTGGGGTACGCCTTCTCCGACGACCCTATCCTGGCGAACCAAGGGATCCTGGAACTCGTCGCGCTGGAGCCGGATGAGCATTACCTGCTCTACCTCGCTCTGCTTCCAGAGCGCGGCCCGTTACCCAGCCTCGACATGCCCGTGCCTCGACGCCCTTCGGACCGCGCCACCCGCCGGCAGGTTCGGGAAGCCGTTGCGAACTACTTCGAGGCCTCCGAGCAGGAGTCCCCCAGGCTCCTTCAGAAGCTTCGGGACTTCGGCCCGGATGCGGAGGCGATGGTCGTGGACTGGTTCTGCGCGTTCCTCGTCACGGCTCGCCATCTGCCGCCGGCCGAATTGAACGAACGGGACCAGGCCCTCATCGCCGAACTCGACGCGGAAGAGTTCGCGATACGCGAAGCGGCCACCCAGAGCCTGATGGCGCAAGGTCCTCGGATCGCGCCGCTCCTGGCAGCTTATTTGAAGAAGCTCCAAGGCAATCCCGAGGCATCCTTCGAAGTCATCGCCCGTCTGCGCAAGGTCGTCGAAGGTTTCAGGTTGCGACCGGCGGACCGCCTGCGCCGCTTTTTCAGTCCCCCTATCCAAGCCGGGCGCTGAATCCCCTAAACCTTCGCCTAGCCTGCCGTTGCCGCGACGGTCGAATTTTCGCGCAGCCATTTCTTCCTTTTCTGCCCTTTTATTTTGGCCAATCCGCACCCGTGCGTCGCGGGTCTTATGGCCGTATGGAGACGACCATGATCGCCGGACGCGAAGCGGCGCTCCGGTGTTGGCGGGAGACGCGCCGGCCCGAGGCGCTCGGCGCGCTGCTCAAGGCGCAGCGCGACCGCGCCTACTCGGTGGCCCTGCGCTTCACCGGCTCGCCGGCCGACGCCGAGGACATCGTTCAGGACGCGTTCCTGAAGCTGCTCTCCCGCACGCACGGATTCGAGAGCGGCGAAGCCTTCGAGCTGGCCGTCTACCGCGCGGTCGTGCAGTGCGCCCTCGACGCCTCGAAAGGCCGGCGGCGGCGCAGGCAGCACGAAGACGTGGCGGCGAGGAGCGGCGGCGTGGCCCACGACGAGTCCCAGACTACGCAGGCCGAACGCGCGGAACTCCGCGCGCTGCTGCGCGAGGCCGTGACCGAATTGGACGAAGACGAACGCGCGCCGGTCGTGCTCTGCTACCACCAGGGACTCAGCGTGGTCCAGGCGGCGCAGGTGCTGGAACTGCCGCGCGAGACCGTCCGCGCGCGGCTCCACCGGGCGCTGGGACACTTAAAAGCATGGCTGGGCGCGCGGGAGAAGCGCGTCGGGCTGGCGCTGCTTCCGGCGCTGCTCTGGCAGGACGGGCAGGTTCGCGCGCCGGAGGCGCTCTGCCGCGCCTTGGATGCGGCGCTGCCCGGGCCGGAATGCGCAAACGTCCCCGCCCAGCCGCAGCCCGGCCCGGCCGGCGTACTGCCCGCCGCCACGGCAGGTTGGACCCACTTCGCGGCCCTCTCGAGCGCCGCCGTGCTGGCGCTGGCGCTGGGCCTGATGAGCTTTGCCGGCAAGCGCGGCGGATCCGAAGGTCTGCCGCGTGATTCCTCGGCCGAAGCGGCGCGCGCCGCGACGGCCCCGAATTTAAACGTCGCCCCGGCGCCCGCGATGACGCCGGAGCCCCGAAACCCCAAGGAGGACGTACCGATGAAGAAAACCCTGAGCGCATTGGTCCTGGCGGGCGCGCTGGCCGCCCCGCTCTCCGCCCAGGCCGCCGACCCGAGCCCCGACGTCGCCGCGGTAATCAAGAAGATCGCCGAACGCCGCGAGGCCAAAGCCGCCGCGACGGCCAAGGCCGCGCAGGCTTACCAGAAGGGCGAAGGCTACCGAGTTCAGGAAGGCGTGCGGACCATCGTGCGGCCCGGCGGCGCCGGCGGCACGAATCCGGAGGTCGTAAAGGTCCAGGTGGGCGAAGGCAAGGAGTAGTCCGGCGCGCGGAGGGGGCCCGGATTGGAAACCGGGTCCCCTGCTCCGCCGCCGCGAGGCGAAATCAAGGCGCTGAAAAAGGAGTCGATCATGTACCGCAACCGATGCCTGGGATCTGCCGTGGCGCTGCTCCTGGCGTGCTCCGCCGCCATTGCCGCCGAGCCCGCTCCGGCCGCCGCCGAACCGACCTTCGAAGCGCAGCTCGAGACGCTCCAGGGCGCGTTCGCCGAAGCCGTGCGCACCCGCGACTGGACGATGCTCGAATTGGCCGCCGAGGGCTTCAAGGCTGCCGGCCTGAAGGGCGTGGAACTGGAGCTGGCCTGCACCCGCGCCGAACGCGACGCGGCCCTCCCCGCCTACGGGCAATACGGCCACAGCGCGTTCACGCGCGCGACGGTCCTCACCTGGGGCCTTTGCGCCCGCGTGCTGGCCGGGCACGACGATTCACGAGCCGAATTGCGCGCATGGGCGGCGCGGGAACTCACCCCCGTCCCGCCGGCCGACTACAAGCTCTGGCAGAAGGAACCCGCAGCCTACGCGAGCGCGAATAAAGCCTATGCCGAGTATCAGGGCGCCGCGGACCTGCGCGACAACGCGCTCCTGGCTCTCGCACGCCTGGGCGAGCCCGGCGTCCTGGAGCGCGCCTGCGCCTGCCTCCGGCAGATCGAAGCCCCCGCCGCCAAGCAGCAATGGGGCGGCTTCTCCGGCGGCTACAACCAGGTCCATCCGCTCGTACTGGCCGTCCTCTTCGCCGATCCGCGCGAAGGCTGGACGAAGCTGATGGAAATCGTCAACCGCGACGGCGAGGAAGCTGCTGCCGGCGCGCAGCGGCAGATCCTGGGCAGTCTGCTCACCCTCTCCTCCAAGAACGGCGCCTGGGGCATGGCGCCACGCGAGTTCACGCTCGAGAAGGACCTGTCCGAGAAGCTCCCCACCGACGCGGGCGCCCAGTTGGCCGGCTCCTTCGCCGCCATGCTCAAGCGCTGGCAGCCAGCCGAAGGCGCGGGCTACGACTACACCCTGCAGAGCCTGCTCTACCAGGGCTACATGCTCCCGCGCGAACCGGAACAGAAGGAACTGCTCGCCGCGCTCGAAGAATTAAAAGGGACGGCTGGGCGACGGGCAAAACGCCAAGTACACCGCCCAGGCCATCGATCGCCTCATCGCGATGCAGCGCGGGCAGCCCATGCCCAACCCGCCCGCCGTCGTCCACCAGCCCGAAGCCCAGCCGGTCAAGCCCGTACCGGTGCCGGATCAGTTCTGACCGCCATTCGCTCCCAAATAAAAAGGGCGCTTCGCGAAAATTCGCGGAGCGCCCTTTTTCTGTCACCCCGGATCAAGAATTACAACTCGTGAGTGGCCCGACCCTACGAGCCGGGATGTGCGCACTACTCTAGTAATCACTGCCGCAAACCGCACATTCCGTATTCCCGCAATTCCCACTATAGCGCCCCAGACCACGCTTGTCATAATGATGGCATCCCCGGAGCCGCCCCATGCCCAGCCACGCTTACCTGCCCCGCGCCTTCGCGCAGACCGTCGCCGACGCCGTCCCCGGCATGCTCGCGCACCAGCAGCCAGACGGCTGCCTGCGCTACGCGCCCGACGCGCCGATCGTCTACCCGCAGCAGGCGATTTTCCCGCTGGCCTTCTGCTACGCGGGACTCGACCCCGAACGCAAGCACACCGGCGACGCGAAACTGCTCGACGCGATCCGCCGGCTTGGCGCGTTCCTCGAGGCGACCTACAACCAGCAGGGCGAGTTCGAGTACGACTCCTACGGCATCAAGGTCAAGGGCGTCGATCAGCGCCTCACCTACGCCTGGGTCGAGGCCCTCCGCATCCTGCGCGAAGTCGGCGCCGACTGCGCCTACGATGCCTGGAGCGCGAAGATCCTCCGCGCCTGCGAGACCCTCATCGAACACCGCCTGGCGAAGCTGGTCGGGCTCACGCGCTTCGTCGGGCGCGTCACCGGCACCAGCATCAACCACGTCTCGCTCTACCTGACCACGCTCTACCGCGCCGGGACCGTTCTCGGGCGGAAGGACCTCGCGGACCTCGCCCTGCCCATGGCCCGCGCGCTGGCCGCGGACGTCCATCCGGACGGATACTGGGAAGAGCACGGCGACCTGCTCCGCAACGGCGGCCCCACGCCCAGTTACAACTACCTTACGCATTGCGCGATCGGCTTGTTCCGCGCGTGGACCGGCGAAGACGTCTTCCTCCGCGCGCTCGAACGGTCCACGCGCTTCCACGGGAACTTCTCGTACCCCGACGCGAGTTTCTTCGAACTGATTGACGAACGCGTCCGCCACGGCAAAGGTCCGCGCGTCTGGGGGCTCTTCGGCTTCTCGCACTGGGATTTCGGCCGCGGCATGGCCCGCGCGAAGTTCGAAGGTTGGCGCGCCGGCGAAGGCGACCTCGCCGCGACTTCCCCGAGATGCTCGCGCGGATGTGCGAGAACTTCCTCTACTGGCAGCCCGGCCCCGAAGCCCCCGCCCCCTTCGCCCGGGCGGACCACGCCGCGCGCCTCGCGCTCCCCGGCGGACTCTTCCGCGCCGGCGCCTGGGCCTTGGGCCTCAGCGCCATGCACGCCACCAACGCCGAGGATCCCGCCTACCGCGAGAACCGCTTCGCCCTCGAGAAGCAGAAGCTCTTCAGCGTCTGGCACCCCAAGACCGGCCTGCTCCTCGATGGCTCCCACGCCAAGGGGCAGCCGGAGAATTCCACCTTCTCGGCGAACGCGGCTTACGGGCTGGACTACTACCCCTGCGGAGGCGAGATCGGCGCGCGCGACGGCGGCTTCTTCGCGCGCGCCGCGTACAAGTCCTTCTACGGGAACGTCGATTTGCGCCCGGTCCGCGACGGCGAATTGCGCATTGAACTGAAGGTCGAGCCCGCCGGCAACCGCGGCTCGTTCCGCGCCGGCTTCACGCTCTGCGTGCTGGGCGAGGAACTCGTCACCCGCGCCGGCCGGCGCGTCAAGCTGGGCGACGAGCCGTTCGAACTCGCCGGCGCGGAACTCGGCGGCGGCTTCCGGCTCGGCCCGCTCGCGCTCGAAGGCCCGCCCGGGATGAGCGTGCACTGGCCCTACAAGCCGTTCAACTCCTACCACGCCGAGGGCCTCTGCACGCGCGGCGCCTGGCTGCTGCGCGTCGCCGTCGAGTTGCCGTTCGAGCGTCCCGCTGCGGGCTTCACGCTGCGGGTGGAATGACGGCGACGAGCGGCCTCGCGCGCCCGCCGGCCTCCCGTTCGATTCCGCGTGTTTCGGGAGCTTCAAAGCGTCCCGGATGAATGAGCGCCGCGGGCCGGTCCTCGGCGCTTCACCCCGCCGCCGCAACCGGACGAGGCTTCCGGCCGCTTACTCGTCCTTGCCGTCTTCGTAGACCGTGCGCCGCCAAGCGTCCTTCTCCTTCTCTTCCTGCTGGCGGAAATTGTCCGTCTGCGCTTTCAGCGCCTCCAGGTATCGCCAGCGTTTCTCGGTCTCGGCCGGCGGCGGATTGAGGCTCAGCACCGCCGCGACCTTGACGCGCAGTTCGAAGAGCGGCGTCGGCTTGGGCAGGAAGTCGTACGCGCCGGCCTCCAGCGCCGCCATCGCCACCTCGTCGTCGCGCGTGGCGCTCAGAAACAGCACCGGCACGTCGCGTGTCTTGGGATTCTCGCGCATCAGGCGGCAGGCCGAGACGCCGTCCAGGTTCGGCATGTCCACGTCCATGATCACGACGCCGACGTTCAAGCCCGCTTTGCGCACGGCTTCGCGGCCGTCCCGCGCGAGCAGCACGGGATACCCGTCGTCCTCCAGCATCGTGCGCAAGATGTCACGGTTATCCGGCTCGTCGTCCACGATCAGGATGGTGGGTTTCAGATCCATACGGGGCCCATGGGTCTGGTCCGCTTCCAGCATGCACGAATTCTGCTGAAATGGAATAGCGTGCAGGGAGCTTCGTTTCACCCCAACCACCCATGCGCATGAGAAGCTCCCGGCCTTGGCCGGCGCAAGATCAAGGCGTCGCACGGCGGACCCGATGCGCTCCGCCGCCCAGCGTGCCGTCGCTCGCACATCGATTCCGCCGCCCGCACCGGCTCGTCGGCGCGTACTGGGGCTAACCGCCTGTTCGAGGATTGCCGGACGTGTGGCATGCGACGAGTCTTCAGCGCAGCAGCCTTCGGGCCAGGCAGGCGGCAGGCAGGCAGGCCGCGAGCAGGCCTACCGTCGCGTGCGCCGGGGGCAGGTCGAAGCGGTGGGCCAACATGAACCCCGCCCCCGCCGCGCCCAGCGCCAGGAGCGGCGCGACCGCCAGCATCGCGCCCAGTTCGCGGCAAAGCTGCCTGGCGGCCAGAGCCGGCAGCGCCAGGCATCCGAAGGCGTACAGCGTCCCGGCGCAGCGGATCGAGAGCGCCAATCCCAGTCCCAGCCAAGCCAGCATGAGTGCGTTCCAACGCGCGACGTTCAGGCCCGCCGCCGCCGCCATCTCCGGGTCAACGGTCAGCAGCAGGAGCTTCCGCCAGCCGCCGGCCAGCAGCGCGGCGCTGCCCAGCGCGAAAAGCGCGCTCCAAGCCAGGTCCGCGCCGGTAGCGGCCAAGAGCGTCGAGGCGTGCAGGCGCTTGACCTCCTCCAGGCCGTGCGGCCCGTGCGCCAGCAGCAGCACCGCGCCGGCGGAGGAAGCCAGGAAGACCCAGGCCGTCAGCGCCTCGCGGCTCTCCTTGCGCCCGCCCAGCGTCGTCAACCAGGCGCCGCCCACGCCGAAGGCCGCCGCCAGAGCCAGCGCGAAGCGCTCGTCCGGCTCGCCGCTCATGCCGTGCGCATGAGGATGCGCATGCGGGTCCTGCGTTTCCGAGGCGCCGGCGGCGGCCAACCCGCCCAGCGCCAGCGCCGCTGCCAGACCCAGCGCGGTGGCCTGCGCCACCGCCGCGCCGAGGAAGACCTGGTCGCGCGCGGCCAGCAGCACACCGCAAGCGCCCAGGCCGGCCGCCAGCAGCCAACCTGTCAGCCACGCATCGCCGAAGAGCGTCCAGGCTTCAAGGAATTCGGTGAACATGGCGTGCTCCGCACGCTTCAATGCGCGCTGGCGGTATCGAGCGACCCAGCCACGGCGCGCCCGTTTTCAAGCCGCACCGTGTGCGTGCCAAGCCTGCGCGCCAGCGCCCGGTCGTGCGTTGAACAGACCAGCGTCAGGGTCGCCGTGCCGCGCAAACGCGCCAGTTCGTCCGCCAGGTCCTCGGCGCCTCGTGCGTCCAGCGCCGAGGTGGGTTCGTCGAGAAACAGCACGCTCGGCCGGCGCGCCAAGGCGCGCGCCAGCAGCAGCCTTTGGCGCTGTCCGCCGGAGAGTTCCGCGACCTCCATTCGCGCCTGCGCCGCCAATCCCGTGCGCGCCAGGGCTTCGGCCACGCGCGCGCGGGCCTCGCCGCGGCCCAGCCGCAGCCCCGCCAACCCCAGGCCCGCGTACTCGCGGACCGTCGTGCGCAACGCGGGCGGCAGCTCGAGTTGCTGCGGCACGTAGCCCCGCGCGGCGGGCTCGGCGCAGGCCACCGTCCCCCGCACGGGCGGCAACGTCCCCAGCAGCGTGCGCAGCAGGGTCGTTTTGCCCGAACCGTTCTCCCCCAAAAGAAACCACCACTCGCCCGCGCCTATACTGAAATTCACGCCGGAAAGCACGGCGCGGCCGAAATAGCCAGCGGCCAAGTCGCGTGCTTCGAGGCAGATTCCCGGGGACATGGTTCCAGTTTGACACGCCCGGCACGTGCGGCACAACCGCCGATTGGCCAGGTGCGCGGCGGCCAACCCCAACCCGCCGGCGGCCGTCCACAGGTGCGCTTGGGGAAGACCGTGAAAGGCGCGCCCCAGCAGAAGCAAGCCCAAGGCCCCCGCTGCGGCGAGCGGCAACGCCGCGCGCCGATGCGCGCGGAACCCGATGCAGAAGCCCGGCAAAGCCACCCCTGCCACGCCTAACAGCAACGCCCATTCGACTTCTTCGCACAGGAGGAACCCGAGGCCGAGCAAGGGAAACGCGAGCGCTAGCAGCGGAAGCGCCAAACAATGGACGGCGCAAGCCAGGGAGAGGCAGGCCCCCGCCGCGTCGAGCCACGCCCGCATATCGGGATGCGAGGGAGAGGGGATCCCCTCGCGCGGGGAGGCCGGCACGGCAGGAGCGCGGGGCTTCACCGGTTCGCCAGCGCCGCCGCCAGCGTGCGGACGTTGTGATCCAGCAGGTCGAGGTATTCGCCGGTTCCGGGCAGCGCCCCGGCCGAGTGGGCCAGCCGCGCGATCCGCGCGCCCGTCCGCCGCGAGACCAGTTCTGCACTTTTGGGATCGTAATGCGCGCTGGTCACGAGCACGCCGATCTTCCGTTCCTGCATCAGCTTCGTTACCTGCGCCAAGTGCCGGCTCGTGGGGCCCATCCCCGGCAGCGGCTCCAGGTGCGCGGCGATCTTCAGCCCGAAAGTGCGCGCCAAATACGGCCAGAGCGCGTGATCGTCCACCACCTCCGCGCCGCGGTGCGGCGCCATGGCGCCGAGCCAGCCGCCGAGCTTCGCGCGCTGCCCCTGGGACTCCAGGAAGCCCAGCAGCTTTCCGCCCGCGTGCAGCCGCGCGAGTTTCTCGGCGTCGTACGCGCCGGCCAGCTCCGGGCCGGCCAGCCGCTCGCACAGCGCGCGCCGGAATGCCGTGAGATTTTCCTCGAATTGAGCGCGCTGAGCGGGCCGCAATTCAGACAGGCGTTCCTTCAGGAAACCCGCGACCTTCAGCCCCTCCAGCGGATCGAGCAGGAAATGCGGATTTCCGCCGGGATGCACGTCGCCCATCGAGCGGTCCACGGGAACGGCAGGGATCTCCAGGGGCTCGATGACCCTCGAACAATCCCAATGTCCTCCGCCGCCGGGTTGGACCCGCGCGTTCCGCGCCTGCTCCCACAACGCCGGCGCCCAGCCGATTTCCAGGTCCAGCCCGACCAGCGCCAGCGCGTCGGCCCGGGCCAGGCTCGTCACGAAACTGGGCTTGGCCTCCAGGAAATGCGCGTCCTCGGTCCCCTTGGCGAAGACCGTCGCCTCCACCGCGTCGCCCCCAATCGCGCGCACCAAGCTGCCGAGCTCGGGCAGCGTCGCGCAAACCTTGAGCTTCTCCGCCGGCTCCGAACCCTGCGCCGCGAACGCAAACGCGAATGCCAGGACCGCGGCCAGCCATCCCCGCCGAAGCATGCAAGTTCCTTTCCCGGCGCGAACGCCGTCAATAGCGGTGCGCCGGATGCACGCCCCAGAGCACGTCGAGACCCAGCCAGAACGAGTGCCCGCCCCGGCCGTCCAGGTGCGTGGCGCGGTCGTAGTTGTACTGGAAGCGCAGCCGCGAGAATTCGCTGGGCCGCCAGACCAGCAGCGGCGCGACCCGGTAGCGTTCGTCGCGGCTCGAATCGAAGCGCCGGCTCGTGGAGACGAATTCCGGATCGGGATCCTCCTCGAACTCCACGTTCCGGCCCGCGCCGGTGGCGTACTCGAAGCGCGCCCCGATCGCCCAGTCCCGTTTGAAGCCCCAGAGCACCTGCGTGTAGAGGCCCCAGTCGGTAAGCGTGTCCCCGGCCAGCGGAACGCGCTCGGGCGGATCCTCCTCCGCGTCGAGGAACGCCGTCCCGTCGGCCTGGAAGCGCCGGTACACGAACTCGCTCTGCCAGGTCAGGAACGGATAGCCGCGTTCGTTCCGCGACGGCCGCCATTTCAGGGTGAAGTCCGCGCCGCCGATCCAGGTGGCGGCGTTGGGCCCGGAGTGGTTCGGGCCGTAAAGCCCGCTCATCCCGAAGAGCACGTTCAGTTCGTCGCTGAGATCGGTCCCGTTCTCCCAGCGCCCCAAGTACGCCAAGTCGCGAAAGTTCCGCACGCGCCGCTCGAAGATCGGCCGACCGCCGATGCCTTCTTCCAGATGGCCGCCTTCTTCCTCCTCGCCGTGACCGTGGCCGCCGCCGGGCTGCTCGCCGAGGAAGCTGGGCATCGTCTCCCCGTTGGCGTTTTGCACGCCCAAATGAATCTGGCTGAACCATGACGTCGGCAACAGCCAGCCCAGCCGCACGCCCGGCGCGCGCATCCCGTCCCCGCCGAAGACGCGGCTGTGGATCGCTGGCTGATCCAGCCAGTCCCAGGCGTGCGGATGCACCGGATTCAGCCGCCCGAACTCGGTGAAGAATTGGCCCGCTTCCAACTCCATACCCAAGGGCAGGTTCGTCGTCGTGACGAAAGCCTCCTCCAGTTCGACGACGCTTTCCCCGCTCAAGGCGTCGATGGCGTAGATGATGTGCGACTCGGCGCGGAAATACGGATCGACCGCCCCGGAGAAGGACAGCTCCAGTTGCTGCAGCGTGAAACCCCGCTTCTTGGGATCGTGCGCGCCGCCCTGAAGCGACTGGATCGCGTCTTCGTCTTCCGTCGAGGTCCCCGCGGCCAGGAGCAGGTTGGCGCTGATGTCGATGTACCGGTCGCGCTTGCCGCTTGAGGCCGAAGCCCCGGCCGCCGCCGCGGGCCGTTCGAGTTCCGCCAACGCATCGTCCAGCGCCGCGTGAGCGGGCGAACGGGGCGCGATCCGGGTCGCCGCCGCCTCGTACGTCGACATCCTCGCCGTCAGCTTCGCGATCGCTTCCTGCTGCGCGCGGTTCTGTTCGACCAAGGTCTGCACCAGTTTCCGCATCTCGGACAGGGAGTCCTCTCCGCCCCGCGCCATGCCGGCAAGCAGCACCAAGCCCGGTAAGAGCCAAGCGCTGCGCGAGCGGGCGAACCGATCCGGCTTCTCCTGCATCGAGGTCTCCTTCCTTGTGAATCAAAAAGCGCCCGCTCAAACAATAATGATTATCCATTATTATTACTATAATGAGATTGCGAAATCAATACCAAAATAGTCGCTGACGCATATGCACATTAACCTGTTACTTAACAAAATGTTATGGGATCGACGCGCGGAGGGGCGAGTCCTCCCCTATGCATAGACGCAGTACAACTTCTTTGTCCAGGCCACCGCGAACCGCAGTTGTGCTCAGGGTTCGCTGCGCCCAGTCACGCACGAATCGATCGGCCCATGCTCGGCGTAACGAACGGCCTGGATACGAGGTCGCCGACGAACCGAGCTGCGTCTCGCGAGTCCTCCGAACTCGGGAAGGCGAGGCGCCGTCGAAATTCACGGTCACGAACCGGCACGCGAGGCCGTCCTGGCCAAGCGATAGCCTTGCCTGACTGGGCGTCGCCGCTTTCGCGCCGGTGCGCTGAGTTTTCCCAAAAGTCGCGCCGCCGGACGCTGAATAGCAAAGTGCCCGTTCGAATCAACGAGCCGCCCGCGCGCGGCCCATGAGGAGCGTATCCCATGCACGGACGATTCCGTCTGCCCGCTGCCGTCCTGACCCTCCTGCTCGCCGGCGCCGCGCTCCAGGCGCGCGAAGGCGGCGACGAACTGCGCAAGCGCGTGGACAAGGCCGTGGAGCGCGTCTACCCGGCGCTCGTCCAGATCTACGTCGTGACGGTGAATTACGAGGACGGGCGCGAACAGAAATTCGAGGCCGCCGGGAGCGGCGCGATCTTCACTCCCGACGGCCACGTGATCACCAACCATCACGTCGCCGGCAAGGCGAAGCGCATCCGCTGCATCCTCACCACCAAAGAGGAACTGGAAGGCGCGCTCGTCGGCACCGACCCGCTCTCCGACATCGCCGTCGTCAAGCTCGATCTTTCCCAGCGCAAGGCCGGAAAGGACTCGCTGCCCGTCGCGGCCTTCGGCGACTCCGACAAGCTCCGCGTCGGCGACCATGTCCTGGCCATGGGCAGCCCCGTCGCCCTTTCGCAGTCGGTCACGCTGGGCATCGTGAGCAACACCGGCTTCACCATGCCGCGCATGTACTGGGCCTGGAAACAGTTCTTCAAGATGGACGGCGAAGACACCGGTTCGCTGGTCCGCTGGATCGGGCACGACGCGGCGATCTACGGCGGCAACTCAGGCGGGCCGCTGGTGGACCTTGAAGGCCGCATCGTCGGGATCAACGAGATCTCCTTCGGCCTGGGCGGCGCGATCCCCGCCAACCTCGCCCGCGACGTCGCCGAACAGATCGTGAAGCACGGCAAGGTTATGCGCAGTTGGATCGGCGTGGAGTGCCAGCCGCTGCTCAAGGGTTCCGACCGCGAGGACGGCGCGCTGATCGCCAGCATCGTCGAAGGCTCCCCCGGCGCGCAGGCCGGCCTCAAGCCCGGCGACGTGCTCCTGGCCTTCAACGGCAGAAAGGTCGCCGTCCGCTTCGAGGAAGAGATCCCCGAGTTCAACCGCATGGTCCTCTCGACCCCCGTCGGCGCCGAGGTGCCCGTCGAGATCCTGCGCGGCGGCGAAAAACTCGAGTTCAAGCTCACCACGGCCCTGCGCGAGCCGGCGCGCGGCGACGAGGAGGAACTCAAGAACTGGGGCCTCACCGCCCGCCAGATTACCGAAATGGCCGCCAAGGAACTCAAGCGCCCAGACAAGTCCGGCGCCTTCGTCTGGTCCGTCCGGCCCGGCGGCCCATCCGGCGAGGCCAAGCCGGCGCTGGCCTCCGGCGACGTGATCGTCGAAGTCGGCGGCACGGCCGTGAGCGGTCTCGCCCACCTTCGCGAACTCACGGACGCGATCGTCAAGGGCCAGGAGAAGCCCGTGCCCACCCTCATCGCCTTCGACCGGCAGGGCGCCAAGTTTCTCACCGTCGTCAAGCTCGGCGTCAGCGAAGAGGCCAAGCGCCCCGACGAGGTCAACAAGGCCTGGCTCCCCGCCGCCTACCAGGTTTTCACCGCCGACCTCGCCGAGTCCATGGGCCTCAAGGGCGCCACCGGCGTGCGCATCACGCAAGTCTTTCCCAAGTCCACCGCCGAAGCCGCCGGCCTTCAGGTCGGCGACATCCTCACCCACCTCGACGGGCAGGCCATCGACGCCACGCAGCCGGAGGACATCGAGGTCCTCGCTCAGATGATCCGCGCGTACAAGATCGGCAGCGAAGCCGAATTGACCGTGCTGCGCGAGCCCAAGCGCGAAAAGACCAAGTTGAGCGTGAAGCTCGAGGCCCGGCCCGTGCCCGAGACCCGCGTCGAGCAGTACGAGGATCTCAGCTTCGAATTCAAGGTCCGCGACGTCGCCTACATGGACCGGATCAAGAACCGCTGGGCCGAGGACCGCCAGGGCGCGCTGGTCGTGGAAGTCAAGCCCGGCGGCTGGGCCGCGCTCGCGCACCTCGCCGTCGGCGACATGATCCTCGCCGTGGACGGCAAGCCCGTTACCGGCGCGGGGCAACTCGAGGCGCGCATGAAGGAAATCGCCGCCCAGCGCCCGCGCCACGTCTCGTTCTTCGTCCTGCGCGGCATCAGCACCCTGTTCGTGGAACTGGAACCCGCCTGGGCCGGCCGCTGATGCGGCCGCGCCCCGGCGACTGGAGGAATCCCATGCGCTGCCGAACCTGTCTCGCCGCCGTAACCGCCGTCCTGTGCCTCTTCGCCGCCATGCCGGCCCGCGCCGCCGACGACGCGCTCAAGGCCAAGGCCCGCGAACTCTTCAAGGCCAATCAGGAGGCCGTCGTCACCGTCAAGATGGTTATCTCGATGTATTACGTATTCGGCGGGCAGCAGCAGAACAAGCAGGAGTACAAGTCCGAGGTCTCCGGCACCGTCGTCGATCCTTCGGGCCTCACCGTCCTCTCCCTCTACGCCAGCAACCCCAACGCCGCCATGGGCGAACTGGCCATGTCCATGAACGGCGAGAACATGGAGTTCAAGATCGAGAGCAGCGTCACCGACTCCAAAATCGTCCTCGCCGACGGCACCGAAATCCCCGCCGTCCAGGTGCTCAAGGACAAGGATCTCGACCTCGTCTTCGTCCGCCCCAAGGAGAAGCAGGACAAAGCCTGGCCGTTCGTGAAGTTCGAGAAGGCCGCCGACCCCGCCGAACTCGACGAGATCGTCGTCATCGGCAGGCTCGGGCGGGCCGTCAACCGCGCCAGCAGCCTCGCCCTCGGCAGCGTCCAGGCCCTCGTCCAGAAGCCGCGCACCTTCTATGTCTGCGACCTCGCCACCGGCTTCGCTTCCATGGGCTGCCCGGTTTTCAGCGCCAAAGGCGAAACCCTCGGCCTTGCCGTCGTGCGCAGCAATCCCGTCAAGGGCGGCGCCATGGGCCTTTTCGGCGCGATGCAGCCGGTGGTCCTGCCGGCCGAAGACCTGCTCGAGACGACCCGCCAGGCCCTCAGCGCCAAGCCCGAAGGCGAAGGCGAAGCCAAGGCGGAATAGCCTCGCGCATCGAAGCGGAGCGGTGGATGGAGGCGGGCCGGCCGGCCCGCCTCGCTTTTTCCTCTACCGAGCCGCCGTCCCGTTCGAGCGCAGGCCGTGGAAGATCTCGCGGAACTTGTCGTCCACCACCGCGTGATTCGATTCGTACACACTCAACCCGTCGTACGGGCCGGCGGCGATGCGCGGAGCCAGCCGCGCGGCGTGCGCGGCGTTCTGGTACCACACTCCCCGCAGCAACGGTTTCTTCGCGCGCACGCGCGCGATCCACTCGGGACGCGGCTCGTTCGCCGGGTGCTCCGCGTCCCGCGGCGACATCACGTCCGCGACGACCTCGTCGCAGAGGTCTTCGTCCAGCCACGCCTCCAGGTCGATCCCGTCGAAGAGCGTGTGGTTCGGGCGCACCCAGATCGAGATCTTCGTCCCGCCGCGGCCGGCCGCGCGCAGCCGCTTGCGCAGGTCGCGCCCGAACTCGGTCATGAACCGCGCGCGGTACGCGAACCAGCGCCGGTGCTCCGCGTCGTCCGGCGGGAGGCTCTGGTGGTACGCCGGATCGGCCAGCCCCTGCGGCCTCGGCGGCAGCGTCCCGTATTCCCTCTTGAATCCCTCCACCAGCGCCGGGTGATAATGCAGGATCGGCGCGTGCCGCAGGAAGCCCAGGCTCAGCCCGTCCAGTCCGTAGCCGGCCGCCTCCAGCAGGATCCCGAGCTTGTGCTCGCGCACCTCCGGGAGCGCGAGGCACAGCTTCGTCCCGCGATAGCCGTTCTCGGCCTCTTCCCAATACTCCTTGTGCTGGCGGAAGAAATCGCTCTGCACGTTCCCGCCGTAGAAGTTGAAGCGCATCCAGCCGTACAGTTCGAGCCCTTCCTCGCGCGCCGTCTCGACGGCCAGCTTCAGCAAGTCCACTTTCTTGAGCAGCCGGCCGTAGGCCTTCGCCGGCGGCGAGTACAGCCCGTGCACGCGCGCCGAGACGTAGCGCATCGTGTTGAGCTTGGACGGATAGTCGCTGCATTGCCCGTCGATGCGCCAGCAGACGCGGCGGAAGCCGCAGCGCGCGTGCTCGCGGATCACCGCGCGGTAGATCTCGGGGTCGGGCTTGAGCGCGTCGGTGAACCAGGCGATGTCCGGCGCGTCGGCGAAGCCCGTCATTAGCGTCTTCGGCGCCGCGCCCGCGCCGCGCGCCTTGCGGCCGGCCTCGGCAGTCTCGAGCGGCTCCAGGCGCAGCGTCGTCAGCATCGCCGGCATTTGCCGGTTGGGGAACGCCCCGACCTCCAGCCCGCGCCCGTCCAGCCGCACCACGTCGCAATGCAGCTCGTACGGCGCGTGCCGGCTTTCCAGCCGCGAACTCCACGGCTGCGGCGCGCACGCCCCGATGTAGTCCTGCCGGTGCCGCAGCGTCAGGCTGCCGTTCGCGCGCAGCGCGACGCCTTCGCTGTTCCCGATCCCGGCATAGACGCGGTAGAGCCCGCGCAGCCCCACGCCCGCGCGGACCGCAGGCGGATGCACGCCCCCATTGGCGAAGAGCACCTTCGAGCCTTGGTCCCAAGGCGCCGGCGCCACCAGCCAGCGATCGCGCCGGAAGCCGGACGAGGTCTTCCGCTGCGCGCGGGCCAAGGCCACCAGGTCGAAAGTCAGCCCCGCCGCGGCGCGGCGTTTCGGCTTGGTTGCCCGTCCGGACGGCGGCTTCACGCCGGCTGTCGCCACGCGCGCGGGCGCTTCGAGCTTCGCCTCGCGCAGCAGCCGCGCGTGCGCCCGTTTGCTCCACGGCCCCAGTTCGAAGGCCGTCTCCAGCGCCTGTCCCTTTTTCAGGCGCAGCGGCGAATGAACCATGCGGTACTCGGTCGAGTACGCCGCCGGCACGTGCGGGCGAAACTCGAACCCGTCGCCCAGGATCACCAGGTGGCTGAGCCGTTCCCGCGAGCGCGTCGCCAGCAGCAGCCCCGTCGCGTGTCCCTGTTCGAAAAAGACCCGCCACCCGGGTACTTCGCGCCCACCGGGCAGCTCCGCCCCGTCAAAGTACAGGTCACGCTCGTCGGTGTACGTGTCGAGGAAGCGCGGGCCGAAGCTCGCCGCCGGCAGCGCGGGGCGCTCCCAGGCCCCGCCCTTCAGCGCCGTCACGCGAATACGGCAGCGCAGCAGCGGGCCCTGCTTGGGCAGTTCGAAGCGCCGCTCGATCCGCAGCTTCCCCGTGCGCGCGACCGACTCGACCGACGCCCGCCCGAGCTTCACTCGTTCGATTTCGAACGGCCGCTCCTCGCCCGTCGCGCCGTCGCGCCGCGCCGCGCCGTCTTCCACGACCCGGCAGAACAGGGCCTTCAGCAGCGAGGGCCCGGACGGCGCGCCCAGCTCGAGCAGGTTTCCCGTCGCCGGATCGAACGCCGCGCGCAGGCGGCGGTTGGAGAGCACGTGCATGGACGAACACCCCCTGCGTGAGTATTGGATTTTCGAGATTGGATTCCGTACCGCGGGCGTTCCGCCCGCACGCTACACCAAGAGCCTCCGTCCTGCGCATCTGGCCTCTCAAACCGAATCAGTATTTTAACTCCGCCGTGTTGTTGTAGCGATTGAGATCCGGCTGCTCCTTCTCGGGATCCAGCTCGACCCGAATGAAGCTCTTGGTGTAGGCGTTGAGGTTCTGGAACTCCAGCAGCGCCGTCTGCGGGGTCAGGTCCAGTGCCGCCGGGATCTGCGCGATGGTCTTCTCCTCGACGATCTTGCCGCTGAAACCGTCGATGATACGGACCTTCAGGTTCTTGACCGGCTGCGTGCCGAGGTTGTGGACGGTGACGTGCAGGTGGTCGCCGTACTCAAGGACCAGTTCTCGCGCGGCGATGGCCGGATCGGGCAGGTCGAAGACGGGCGGCTGGGCCGCCAACGCTTCGAGCCGCAGGATCGCGCAGGCGCCGGGCGGCAGGACGACCTCCTGGAAGCAGCCGCGATCCACCTCGACCTCGCGCGTCTCGAGCGCTTCCTCGGGCTGCCCGTCGTCGTTGGCATCCTTCGAAAGCGTCAGCTTGTAGCGCCCCGGCCAGAGCCGCCAGAGCCGGAACTGCAGCGGCAGCGGCTGTCCGGCGAACGGATACAGCCGCACCGTAAAGGCCTTTTCGGCGTTCTCCGTCACCAGCGCCGCGACTTCGTTCCCGTTCTTCGTGTAGCTGATCCCGTGCATCGGCCAGGTGTTGGTATGCCCGCCGCGCTCGGTCACGAACGCCCCCACCCGCGCGCGGATCACCGTCGTCTTCGGCAGCGGGATGCGGTCCGTCGAGGGCTGCGCCTCCGTGTACAGCCAGCGCTGGTTGTTGATGAAGCGGCAGGCCTGCTTGTACGACTCGACCAGGTACTTCGCGTCCCCGCTCGCCATGTAGGCCATCCACCAGTGCTCGGTCATCGACGGCGAATAGCCCGCGTAATCGGGCAGGTTCCCCTTCAGGAAGTCATTCTTCGCCGCGAAATTCAGCAGCAGCGGCTTGTGCTCCTCCTCGACCGGCGTGTGATGGAACAGGCAGTTGGTCTGGTGCGCGTAGCGCGCGGCCTTCAGGTACTCCGCCGCCTTCCCGGCGTACCACGCCTTACGGCCGGCCTCGTCGTTCGAAAGGAACCACGAGGCGTCGGCCACGATCCCCGGCCCCGCGCGGTTTAGCGTCCAGCCCGAGATGTACTTCGCCGGGTACGGGTGCCGGTTGTACCAGACCAGGTAGCCCCCCGGAATCAGCATCAGCGCGTTGCGCGACTCGTCCTTGCCGAAGTTCCCTTCGGTCCAGACCCCGCCGTAGCCCTGATAGTTGCTCAGGAAGCGGTACGTGCCGTCCTCGTTCTTCGCCATCCACTTGTCGAGATGGCTCGTGGCGCGCATGGTGTGCTCCACCGCGATCGGGTCGCCGTAATCGAGCAGCAACTGGTGCGCGATGCAGCCCATCCCTTCCTCGTAGCTGTGCAGGTTGTCGCGGATCGTGCGCGAGACCCCGTCCCGCAGCGCGTCTCGGTAGACCCCGTCCCAGAAACGGCGCAGCGCGTTCGAGATCTTGGGATCCTCGGCCGAGAGCACATAGTCCGTCCAGTACTCCACCATGTCCGTGTCGTCGCCCCAGACCCCGCCGAACTCGCCCGTCTCCACCTGCCGGTGGTCGATGATCCAGTGGATGATGCTCTTGCAGTCCTTGAACGCCTCGCGCTGCCAGAAGGCCCACTCGGGCGCGCCCGCTTCGTTCTTCGGCTCCGCCCAGGGCAGGTTCTCCTTCCGCCAGCGCACGCGGCCCATCAGTTCCATCGTCGCGCGCTCCTCCGGCGCGAAGCGCGCCAGCCAGTTCAGCGGGTGGAAGAGCACCCCCAGCCCTGCAAACCCACGTTGTCCCAGATGTGCCCTTCGTTCGTTTGCGAGTACGCCTCCCGCGCCCATTCGATCTGGTCGGCCGTCGCGACCGGCAGCGCCTTCTCCAGGTCCGTCGCGAGCGTCTCCACCGTCGTCCCGCCCTCGCCCAGCACCCACGTCAGCGGCTTCGAGGCGCTCAGCGCCAGCCCCAGCTCCAGCGCCGGGCCTTTCTCGCCGCCGGGGAACGGCACGACCGGCCGCCCCTCGAGCTGCAACACGTACGTCTGCGCGCCCTCGCCCTTCGGCTGCAGGACCGCCTCCGCCGTCAGCCAGTTCCGGTCCGACATCACCGGCTCCTTCACCTTCACCTGCACCGCCGTCGGCTCGGTGAGCCCCTCCACGACCAGCTTGAGCCGCACGCCGTTCAGCGCCACCGGCTCGGGGTAGCTCCCGGCGAGGATCTGCAGGCCCCCGCAGGCCGGCGTCCGTTTCGTCCAGCGCGGGCAGGAGTCCGCCGCCGCGCGCGCCGGCGCGTCGCCGTCCGGATGCGTCTCCGCCAGCAACGCGTGCCCCATCAGCGTGTCCGGCATCTTCTCGAGCGGGTGCAGGCAGAGCGTCTCGTGCGCCGCGCGCGCCGCGCCCAGCGGCTCCGCGCGCGACAGTTCGATCTGCCCCAGCCAGCCGCCCTCGCGCTCCAGGAACACGCGCGTGTTCGCGCAGGGCTTGGGCAGCTTCGCGCGGAGGAAGACCCCGTCCTCGGCGTCCAGCCGGCACAGTTCCACCGGGCCCTTCGCCGGGTCGAGTTCCATCAGCCGCCCGCGGAACGGGCGGTGCATGAACAGCCGCACGCGGTCGAACGAGCTGCCTTCTTCCGTCGCCAGGTCCAGCCGCCGGCCCTTGGTGCTCGCTCCGTAGCGCTGCAGCGGCCAGGTGGAATCCCACAGCCCGTCGTAGGGCTGGTTGATCTGCCGGCAGGCGTCGTTGGCGCTCACGATCCGCGCCTGTACGAAGCGCGCCCCCGAGCCGGCCTCCAGCGCCGGCAGCGCGGCCGCCTCGTCCGCCGTCCAGCCCATCCGCTTCAGCTCGCGCTGGAGCGTCTCTTCGGCCGGCGCGCGGGGCCGCGGCGCGCCCGTGGGATCCTGACCCTTCGCGAGCTGCGCGACCTGCGCGTCCGTCAGGGCGTCCGAGAAGATCCGCACCTCGTCGATCCCGAACTGCAGACTCGAGTAGATCCACTCGCCCAGCGCCAGCATGCGCGGGCTGTTCGTGAAGTCCCAGCGGTGCTTGCCCCAGTGGTCGTCCACCGGCACGCCGTCCTCGTAGAGCTTCAGTCCCTGGTCGCGGTCCCACACGAACGCCAAGTGGTGCCATTCCCCGGCCTTCCAGCGCTTGTAGATCGGCTTGAAGTCCATCCGCGGCGTGTAGCGCCCCGCGTCGAAGAAGTGCAGTTGCACTCGCTCGCTGCGCTGGATCACCTGCGTCACTCCGCTCCAGTAGCCCTCCACGTCACTGGCCACGCTGACCAGGCTTTCCCACTCGCGCACGTTGGGCTCCTCGACGAACTGGTAGAAAAAACCCCACGTGCCGCGCGAAAGGTCGATGTTCCCTCGCCCGTCGAAGCGGATCGCCGCGTACTTCTTCTTCATCACCGCGGCCTTCCCCACCGCGCCGGACACGTACTCGTCCACCCGCGCCTGGTACGGCGCCGCGGCGCCGCGCGCCAGGACCGCGTTCGGCGTCCCCTCGTCGAAGGTGACCCGGAAAATCTCGCGAGGACCGGCCGCGCCGTCCTCGGCCGCCGCAAGGGCCGCCAGGGCCAGGACGAGCGCGCAAGTTCCGTACAAGTGCAGGCTCCGCATGGGCTTCCTCCGTCGCAGGGGCGTCTCGCCGTACTTTGGATACATTTGTATCACACTCGATCATACACCAGGTCAGTCAAAATTTCTAAATTTTGACGCTTAAAATTTGAATCTTGAGCGTATTTGAGATACGGTTGTATTCATAGTATTCCACCGGCGTATCGAAAGGCTCACATGGCCAGGACGCCTCTCCAGCCGCGTAAACTCAAGCACACCCTCGTCTCGCGGGCGCTTCTGGACGATTTGCGCAGCCTCCATCCCGGGCACAAGCTTCCCACGGTCCGCCAACTGATGAAGCGTTTCGGCGCCAGCCAGGCGACCATCGCCCGCGCCCTGGACGAACTCAAGCGCCAGGGCTTGATCTCCCGCAAGGCCGGCAGCGGCGTTTACGTTGAGCGCCCCCGCCCGGTCCATGGCGATTACTCCGTCGCCGTCGTCGTCCCCGACGTCAGCACCACCACCTCCTCCCTGATGTTGAAGGGGATCGAGCGCGAGTTCTCCGCCTCCGGCTACCGCTGCGTCTTCTGGAACGGGAACCGGCACTTCCGCCGCGAGTGCGCGCGGATCCGAGCGGGCGGCGCGTCGATCGACGGCCTGATCGTCAACTCCCGCACCCATTACGTCTACAACCCAGCGTACATCGCCTTTCACGCGCGGTTGCTCAAGCGACACGCCTGGCCCATGGTGATGGTGGACATCCCCGTTCCCGGGCTCCCGGCGCCCTTCGTGGGCGACGACAACTACAGCGCCTTCCACGACCTCGGCGCGTTGATCGCCTCCGCGAACCTCGCCGACCGCCTCAACATGCTCGTCCTCGAAGGCAGCCTCATCGGCATGGAGCGCCTCTACGGCCTGCGCCGCGGGCTCCGCGCCGCGGGGGGGCCCGTTCCGCGCCTCCAGGTCGTCCATGCCAACCCGCGCACCCTGGAACGGCGCGTGAAGCGCTTCCGCCTGCTCAACCGCCGCCCCGGCGCCGGGCCGCGCCTGCTCGTCAACGCCGATCCCCGCTTCCTGCCGCACCTGCGCTCCATGCTCCGCCAAGAAAAATTGAAACTCCCCGAGGAACTGCTCCTCTTCAGCGTCTGCGAGTCCCGCGACCTGATCAACGACCACGACCTGCCCTTCGTCGCGCTCGTCAAGCCGTCCGAAGACGTCGGCGCCGCCGCGGCGCGCGCCATGAAAAAACTCCTGGCGGGACAGCCCTGCGAGCCCGCCCTGCGCCTTCCCCTGACGCGCATCGTCCCGCCCGAGTATCGGGCCTTGCTCGGCATGAAAACGTGAATTCCGACTTGGAGATCGGCGCAGGCCGCAGGTGTCTTGTCACGTTTTACGCATCACGCTTTTGAGACGCATCCATTTAAGGGAAGACTCCCGCCCATGTACTTCAACGACGGCATGTTCCCCAACGAGATCGGCGACTTCGACGTCGTCGAGCACGACGGCGCGCTCCACCTCTTCTACCTCACGCTCCCCAACCACGACAGCGTGGGGCACCTCAAGAGCGACGATGGGATCCGCTGGGAACCCCTCCCCGACGCCTTGCGCACCGGCGCGCCCGGCGAATTCGACGCCGACCAGATCTGGACCATGGGCCTCTTCCGCCACGACGGCCGCTGGCACATGCTCTACACCTCCAACGAGCGCCGCGGCACGATCCAGCGCATCGGCCTCGCCCGCAGCGACGACCTGCTCGCCTGGACCAAATTTCCCGGCAACCCCGTCGCCTCGCCCGACCCGCGCTGGTACGAGGTCCACGCCGAGGGCAACTACCGCTCCGACTGGCGCGATCCCCACATCGTCGCCGACGGCGGCAAGCTCCACGCCTTCCTCTGCGCGCGCGAAAGGAACGGGCTCCTCAATCGCCGCGGCTGCGCCGGCTACTTCACCAGCACCGACGGCGAGCGCTGGACCGTCCAGCCACCCGCCTGCACGCCCCGCGTGGGCTACGACTTCGAGTGCCCCTCCGTCTTCAAGCTCGACGGCCGCTGGTACCTCGTCGCCATCTGCGGAGCACACGACCGCAGCGTCTACCGCGTCGCCGAACGGATCGAGGGCCCCTGGCGCCGCCCCTGCGACGACGCCATCACCCCAGGCCAGAACCAGTCCCTCCGCCCGTGCCGCTTCAAGGGCCGCATGCACCTCTTCCACTGGACCCGCGGCCCCCGCGACTGGAACGCTTACCGCGGCGGCGGGCACTACTCCGCCGTCGCCAGCCCCAAGGAGGCCTGGGCCGACGAAACCGGCGCGCTGCACCTGAAGTCCTGCGACTGGTCGCCGCTCTATCGCGGCGAGCCGCGCCCGCTCCCCGCCGACCCCGGCAGCGCGGGCGCGGGGACCTGGAAGGCCTCGGGCGGCGGCCTCGCCGGTGACTCCGAGTTCGGAACCGGCGTCTGGGTCAGCCAGGCCGAGCACGAGGACTTCGAACTGCGCGCCGAGTTCAAAGCCGATCCCAGCCGCCCCGCGCGCGAGTTCGGCTTCGCTCTGCGCACCGACGAGCACGGCGACCAGGGCGTCTTCGCCGGGCTCGTTCCCGGACGCTTCGAGGCCCAGCTCGTCAAGGTCGTCAACAACCACCGCCACGGCCCCCAGTCTCTCTGGCGCGGCCGCTCCGTGATCCAGCGCTACCACGTCCCCGCGCCCCCGACGGGGTCTATCGGCTGCGCCTCATCGCCTGGGGTCCTTCCGTCGAGCTGACCGTCAACGACCGCCTCGCACTCCACGCCCTGACCCTGCCCCGCCGCCGCGGGCGCGTCGGCGCGTTCCTCGAAGACGGCGGGGGCCGTTTCGAGAGCTTCACCCTTCAACCACTCTCCGCACCCACCTGCAATTGGGAGGAGTAACAATTATGCGCACGACCGCCTTGGCAGGCCCGCGTCGCACCGAGAATCCTCTCTCTCGAGGAATGCGCTGGCTGGAGGTTGCCGCGCTGCTCGCTTTCGCCCTCCCGATCGCCGCCGCCGCGCGCGCCGGAGAGGCCGACCTCGCCGTCGAGATCCGCCCGCTCCCGCCGACCGGCTTCGAAAGCACCTCCAACGCCAAGACCAACGCGCTTTACGCCGATCGCTTCGTCTACTGGGACGACGACCCCACCGGACAGTTCCTGCTCTCCTTCCTTGGCGCGGATTGGAAAGACAAGCCCATCGGCCTCGCGTTGAAGGACGCCGCCGGCGCGGAGGTCTGGACGCACAAGCTCGCCGCCGCCCAGCAGCCCAAGGCCGCGCTGATCCTCAGACTCGGCGCGCTCAAGCCCGGCGCGTACAAGCTCGAGGCCACGCTCCAGGCCGAACCGCCCTTGACGCTGGAAGCCTCCTTCCTGCGCGAAGCGAAGAAGTTTCCGTCCGTCCCCTTCCCCAAGGACGGCCTCGAGATCGAAGTCGAGCCGCAGGTGCACCTCGCCGCGGCCGCCTGGCCCATCACGACCGGCATTCCTTTACCCCAAGGACTCCTGACCGACCTCGCGCGACTGGAACTCCTCGAGGACGGCAAGCCCGTCCCGTGCCAGCTCGAGGCGGCCTCCACCTGGCATCCCGGCCCCGGCGCCTCGATCCGCTGGGCGCGACTCTCCTTCACGGCCCGCTACGCAGCCGGCAAGCCGCGCGCGTACCGCCTGCGCCTGCACGAGAAACCCGTCGAACGGCCCAAGGCCGCGCTGAGCCTCGCCGAGTCCCCCGAGGCCTTCACCGTCCAGTCCGGCGAGCTCAAGTTCGAGGTTCTGCGCAAGGGCTTCAACGGGATTCAGCGCGCCTGGTTCGACGCCGACGCCGACGGCCGCTTCGCCGACTCCGAACTCGTCGTGGACGCTACTGCCACCAAGGTCGCCGGCCCCTACCTCATCGACCAGCGCCACGTCCGCTTCGATGCGCTTCAGGATCCCGAGGCGTCGGTCGAGGTGGAGGAACGCGGCCCTGTGCGGGTCGTGATCGCCGCGAAGGGCTGGTACTTCAATAAGGATGTCAGTGAGCAGGCCGGCAGCCCGCGCCTCTGCCGCTTCGTCACGCGCCTGACCGCGTATGCCGGGCGCTCCGAGGTCCGCGTCCAGAACTTCACCGAGCTGACCTTCGACACCGACGACATGCGCCTGCGCGACGTCGGCTTCCGCGTCCCCACCGTCGCCTCGAGCGCTTGGGCGGCCGGCCTCGACGGCAAGGAACTCGCCGAGCCCTTCACTGCCCCCGAGGACGGTGTCTTCTTCCACCAGTACCGCTGGAACAAGACCCGCGTCGTGAAGACCAAGGACGCCCGCGGCGTCGAGACCGAATCGCCGCTCGTCGAAGGCGAAAAGACCGACGGCTGGTTCAGCGTCCGCTTCGGCAAGGAAGAGCCCGCCGTCCCCTGCCTCACGCTTCTCGCCAAGGATCTCTGGGAAAAGTTCCCCAAGGAGGTCGTCCTGCGCCCCAACGACGTCCGCGTCCACGCCTGGCCCATGCACGGCATCCGCACCTTCAGCGACGAGGAGAACTACGGGCGCAACGACATTTACAAGCTGCGCTTCTTCCACGAGGGCCTGCTCCTCGACCTGCGCTTCCCCACCCGCGCCTACGAAGCGCTGAAGGAAATCGACCGCAAGACGCGCTGGGATCCCGAGAACATGGCCGAGCACGCGCTGGGCGGGAACGCCCAGGGGCTCTCGCTGCGCAGCGAGTTCGCGCTCCGCTTCCCACGCCTACAAAGGCCTCGACGCGCCCGCCGAGGCCCGGCTCGCGCGCCAGAATCCCCACGCCCGCGCCCCCGGCGCCTGGAACGCCGCCTCTCGCGCCCTCGGCAACGTTCACCCCCGCGACCCCGAGACCTACCCCTGGGTCGAGGCCTCGCTCGATCGCGTCTTCCAGGACCATCTGCGCAACATCGTTGAAGGCGCCGAGGAATTCGGGCAGTTCGCCTACGCCGGAACCCACAACGGCGCGGGCCTGGAGCCCGGCACCAAGGTCGCCCTACTCCACCGCGTCTGGCAGGCCAGCCACTACCGCCACGTCTGGACGCCCTGGCTCTACTTCTACCGCGGCGCGCCCTTCGACGTCTTGCGCTGGGCGCGCGCCACCACCGATCGCTTCATGGATCTGGAGACCGTCGCCTATGCCGACCCCCTGCGCCCGCTCAAGTTCCACATCCCCGGCGCGATGTACCACGCCAAGGGCTTCACGCCCTGGGGCGCGCCGCGCTACGGGCAGGCCACCCGCGACCTCTACTCCAGCTACTACGGCCACTTCATCGATCCCGGCGCCTACCTGATCCGCTGGTACGTCGAAGGCGACGGCCGAGCGCGGGACCTCCACGACCTTTGGATCGGCGCCATGAAGGTTTACAAGACCTGGCCCAGCGCCAACCGCGAGACCTGCACGGCCATGGGCGAAGCCATCGAGGCCTACCGCGCTACCTGGGATCCCGACTTTATCGGCCTGCTGCATCCCATGGCCGGCGCCATGTTCTCCGTGCCTTTCTCCAAATGGCAGTCCGCCTCCCATCACCCTCACTTCCACGCCCTCTGGCTCAACCGCTGGCACGACCTCGCCCGCGATCCGCGCATTCTCCCGGCCATCGACCAGTACATCGCCGACGGCTTCAGGGCCTGCCCCACCATGCAGGTCCTGCGCTTCGACCTCGGCGCCGACCCCGCCGGGCTCCAAGAGTTCGTCCCCGCCGTCTACGACCGCCTCCATGCCATCTTCCGCAAGCCCGGCGACCCTTTCGACGGCTACGAAGGCGGCAGCTTCCCCGCCGACCCCTACAGCTTCCACACCCACGTCGTCTACTGGATGCACGCCGCCAGGCGCGCCGGACTCCTCAAGCTCGAACAACCCGCCGGCGACGACGGCTCCTCCGTCTACCCCTACACCCACAGCCACGTGCAATACCTGGCCAACGAAACCCCTGGCCTCCACGTCCTCGCCCTCAACCCGGCCGGCAAGGACTTCGCCTGGCGTCTCGAAAGTCCTGGCGGCTACGACTCCGACGCCATCCTCTTCCGAGTCCTCGCCCCCGACGGCGCCGAACTCCTCCGCAAGCCGCTCACCAATCCGGAAGAAGGCCGCAAGCTCCGCTACATCGGCGAACACGTGCTCAACTTCCCCGTCGAGGCCGGCGGCCGCAAAGGGCTCTACGCGCTCGAAGCCCGCGCCCACCAGCCCCTGTTCGTGGCCCCCGTCACGCAACTCCCCGCCGAAGGGCTCCTGCTCAAGAAGGACGTCCTCTACAACGTCACCGGCCGCGCCTCCGGCTTCATGGCTCCGCGCGCCGAAGGACAGGTTCTTAAGCTCCAGCTTTCCGCCATCGACTTCCGCACCCGCTTCGTCACCGTCTATGTGGAACTCGTCGACGCCAAGGGCGCCAGCGTCGCCAATACCACGCTCCTCTATAAGACCGCGCGGGAGACCGAAGAAATCGTCCTCGACCCCGCGAAGCACCCGCCGCCGTGGCGCTTCTACGCCAATCACTACGGCTGGATGAAGGTGCTGGAAGGCGACGGCGGGCTCCTCTTCGCCCCCCGCGCCGAGATGCTCGCGCCGCTCCGCGAAGCCCTCGACTCCGCCGGCCCCAAGCCGTGAGGGTGAAGTTCCCGCGTGCCACGGGTCGGCGCAGCCGCCCCGCGCCTCCACGCCAAACGCGCACGCCTCCGCGCAGCCGCCCCTGCCTCCGCGCGGGATCAACAAACCGTGGAAGAACGTCGAGAAACCGTCAGAACGTGATGGAGCCACCTCTGGGACTCGAACCCAGGACCTGCGCATTACGAATGCGCCGCTCTACCGGCTGAGCTAAGGTGGCGTAACCGCGACGGCTAGTGGGACTTCAATCTGAATAGCGAGGTGGCGTCGAGGGATTTGGGCCGTGATCGAGGCGCGCGAAGGGGCGGCGTATCAAGAAGATACGCCAACCGGAGCGCAACGAAGAGCACGGCCAAAAGCGCCGACGCAACCCGGCATGCAAGATTGAAGGCCCACTAGGTATTATGCGGCGGACACGGGCGCTGGCAAGGGCCGGAATGCGTTGGCTCCCCCGCCGGGGTATACTCCCCGTATGGGCGAGCCGACGCCGACGCGCAGGTGGTTTCAACTTCACTTGAGTACGTGCGTCGTGCTGATGTTCGCGGCGGGGGCGCTGGTGTGGGCGAACCTCAAGGTGGATACGAGTCGTTCAAGGCGCGACATACCTGGGTGGCTTGCGGAAGGTGAAGCGTACGGATGGCCTAAGACTGTGCTTTGGAAGACCAGAATCGAAGTCTATCCAATCTATGTGTCTTCAACACGGCTGGTTGAAGATAGTTTCTTCAAGCCAACGGTAACTGAGGGCCGAAATATTTTTGGATGGAATATCCCCATCAATGCCTTGGCCGCCCTCGCCATCCTCGCCGCCGTCGCGCTGCCGCTCGAATACCTTGCGCGCAGGCGCGAACGCCAGCCCACGCCGCGGCCCGAGGGTCCGAGGTCGCCTCAGTTGGACGGATAGCCGTGACCCACCGCGCCGCGGTCGGCCTTTGACCAATACGTGTAATCGTAATGGCCGTCGTAGAGTCCCGCGTCGATGCCGTCGGGAGGAATCTCGCCCGTCTCCGAATCCACCGGCGTGGACACGTTGACCGTCACGTCCAACCCGGTGCTCAGCTTGCGGTCCGTGACGCTGGAGTCGAGGCCGAGGATGGTCTCCAGGTCCAACCCGCGCAGGTCGAGCATCAGAATCCGCCCGTTGGCCACCAGGCGCGCCTTGAAGGTCGCGGTGTTGATGCGCCCGTTCGAGGCGAAGGTCTCTGTGAATTCCACCCCGTTAAGGTTTACCGTAATGTCCAAACCGGCGAGGTCGTTATTGCGCGAGCGCGTCACGTCCGTGGGCAAGCCCTCCATCGCGGCCTCCACGTCCAGCTTCAGCAGGATGCGATTCGTTTCCGGACGCACATAACTGGCCTTGAAAACGCTCATGGTGCGTCCGCGCCCTGCCGCGTGACAGTCCACGGATGCCGCCAGGGCCAGCGCCAGTAACACCAAACTCAGCTTGAACTTGGACATGGCTCGTACTCCTTGACGGTTGGATGCGAGTGGCTCCCTGAGAATTGAAACGCAGGCTCGATCTTTTCGTTTGCGGGAAGTTCAGCACAATAATAAGGATGCCCATGACCCGCCCGACCCTCCGCCTCCACCTCAGCACCTGCCTCGTGTTGGCCTTCGCCGCCGGCGCGCTCCTCTTCTGGAACCTCGCGCCCTACTACTCGGACGCGCCGCTCGAACCCGGCGACAACCCCGCCCTGCGACCCAACCCGCCGCCCGGCTCGGTCGACCTCGAATTGTTCTTTCACGACTCTTACATCACCGTCGCCTGGTGGGTTCCGCCGGCGGGCCGAGCCGCGGCGTCCCTGAGCCTGCTCGCCCTCGCGGGCCTGCTGTCCGAACGTCTGGCGCGCAGGAAAAAGCGAACCGCCGGGCGCGATTCCGCGTAAAAGATTCGAGCGTGGCGCAGCGGCCGCAAGCAGCTCGTAAACTTCGACACAAACCCCAAAAGAATGCGCGAGTTTCCGCGGATTACTCCGTGGGAAGAGGGCTCTCGGCGTGACGGAACACTCCCCTGCTGGCGCGCTGGGCGAAACTCCCGAGCCGAACCGAGACCGCTTCGAGCGGACCGTGCGCTGGCTGGGCGGCGAGATGAGCCCCGCGTACCGCGCGCGCTGGCCTCGGGCAGCGCGCCTCCTCAACCGCGCCTACGTCGGCACGCACCTTTACTGCGCGGCGGCGGCGTTGCTCGTGCCGGCGTATCTGCTCCTGCTCTGTTTCGGCCAGGAGCGTTCTGGGCTGGCAGCCCTGGTCGGCTTGCTGGCCGCGCTCGCCCTCCTCACGCTGGTCGGCTACGCGCTGCTCTGGCTGCTCGTGATCATCTGCACCGGCTTCAAATTCACGCTTCAGGAACTGCTGGCGGGCATGCTCTGGTCCGGCGGCTGCGTCGCGCTGCTGGTGGGCTTTTCGCATCCCGTGACGACGTTCGTCGCATCCGGCGGCCTGGTCGCCTTCGTGGCTCTCGTGCTTGCGCGGATCTTCGAGTTCGACGGCCGCGACAAGGCGCCCTAATCCGCCGCGCCCACTACGGGGCTCTCCACCGGCGCGGTCCCTTTCAGCCTCAAGCGCGTCCGGAAGTACGCGCCGAAGGCCTTGCGCATCGCGGCGAGCTTCAGGCGCTGCACCGGAAACGCGTCGCGCTTCTCCGCCGGCAGCAGCCAGCGGCACTCCTCGGGGTTCATCACGATGCTGACGTGCACGTTCGGCGCGACGCCGATCGGCAGCCCGCGCTCCATGCAGCGCCAGTAATAATGCGCGAAGACCGGGATCATCTCTTCGACCTTCGGCGGGGGCAGGTTCGCGTAATCGGTCCCGATTACCGGGCGGAAGACGCAGACCGTCGGCACCGCGCCGACCGCGGTGAGCCAATCGATGGCGGCCATGCTCTCGCCGGGCTCTTCCAGCCCCGCGATCATCTCGCCGTTGGTCGTGTCGAACTTCGCCTCCCGCGCGCAGAACTCGATCGCCGCGAGGTACTTCTTCAGCCCCGCGCGACGCGCCTTGCCCGGGCAGACTTCCTCGAAGCGCGCCGGATTCCAGATCTCGTAGCAGAGCGAGACGTTGTTGACGCCCCAGCGCTTCACCTCGCGGTACTGCTCCAACTCCCACAGCGGCGGCACCTGGAAGCCCGTCAGCATCCCGGTCCGCTCGCGCACGCGCTTCAAAACGGGGCCGAAGCGTTCGAGGTACTTCCCCGTGTCGTCGAACCCGCCGTTGACGTGCACGAAGGTCACGCCTTCCTCGCGCGCGGCCGCGGCCGTCTCGGCCACGTCCTCGGGCGTCTTGCCGGTGCTGTCGTCGCCCTTGAGCAGGTTGTCGCCGACCGAGCAGAAGCGGCAGTTGTCGCGCGCCACGTCCTTCCAGTTCGCGCACATCCCGCCGTAGTAGATGCCCAGGTACGTCCCCTGCAAAATACCGACGCTGACCATCGGCCGCCCGCTGCTCGTCGTCTTGTCGTAGAAAGCCGGACGCTTGGGCAGGATGACCTCGCCGATCTCGCGCCCGTCGAAGGTGAGCCAGTGCTTCCCGTTCGCGCGCGGGCCGTGCAGCTCGTAGGGGCTCTGCTGCACCCAAGGTTCGACCACCGGCACGTTGACGTGAATCCCGTCGCTGCCGGGGATCAGGACCTCCAGGCCGCTGCCCAGCCCCGCGCGGACGCGCAGCACCGGCCGCCCGTCCGACGTCCGGCAGTCCGGCGGGATCCGCATGCCTTTGCAGAACAGATCGAGCTTCAGGTAGCCGGGGTTAAGCCGGCCGTTCTCGATCAAGGCGGGCGACATGGCGCGCTCCGTGCGTGGAACGTCAATGCCAAGGGGACGTGGCCAAAAGAACCATCCTAGACCTTGTTTGCGCGGATTCAACCGGGCAGCAGGAATCTGTAATCTGTGAACTGTAAACTGTAATCTGTGATCCGTCTCGCCCTAAGGCCCTCGCGACTCCAATTCACCGTTCACCGTTTGCCGTTTGCCTTTCACAGATCACAGTTCACAGATTACAGAATACAGGTCAAGGTTGTCGGCCTTCCATGGACGCTCCCCTGCCCCGCGAGTAGAGTCTTGGCATGCCCCCCGGAGGCCGCGCGATGATCCCGACCATCTCCACTTGGCTGCTGCACAAAGAACTCGGCGAAAAGAAGCTCAAGTTCGACGACGCACTGAAGCTCTGCGCGCAGGAACTCGGCGCCGTCAGCATCGAGATCCCGCGCACGACCTACGGCGACTGGTCCATGTCCGGCGTCCGCGAACTCAAGCGCCGCCTCCACCACCACGGCCTCTACTGCGCCGCCATCGCCGCGCAGAACCACTTCAACTGCCCCACCCACGCCGAACGCCGCCGCGAGGTCGCGCTGACCAAGGACTTCATCGACATCGCCCAGTTCGTCGGCTGCCGCGTGCTCAACATCTTCCACGCCGGCTGGGGCGACCGCGAGCAGGGCCGGCGGCTCAAGGCCGAGATGCTCGACTGCCTCCGCGACTGCGTCCACTACGCCGAGGAAAAGGGCGTGCTCCTGGCCGTCGAGGCCCACGGCCCGCTGACGGACAACGTCGCCGAGTTCCGCGAGTTCTTCGACTCCTGCCCCAGCGAGTACCTGCGCATCAACCTCGACACCGGCAACATGTACGAAGGCCCCGAAGGCAACCTGAAGCTCCTCGAGTACACCGCGCACGTCCACGTCAAGCCGACCTACAAGGACCTCGACGGGCAGGTCAAGGACGCCGAGGCCGCGCGCGTGCTCAAAGCCCTGAAAGGGACCGGCTACCGCGGCACGGTGACCATGGAGCACGTCGACGGCGACCCCGTCAAGAACCTCCCCGGCGCCTTCGCCGAGTTCAAGAAGCTGCTCGCCGGGCTATAATCCTCGGCGCCTTGCGCAGCATTTCGACTCGCGCCGCGCTCTACTTGGAGTCCATGGCCGGTTGGCCTTGCGCTCTCGCCCCCGGAGGCCCCCATGCATCCGCTCCCGATCCTTGCCCTGCTCCTGTTTTGCTTCGCGGCCGCGGCCGGCGAACACATGAACCGCGAGGAGCAGCCCGACCAGATGGGCCTTACCATCGTCGGCGACGCCTGCTTTCCGGCTCACGAAGGCACGCGGGCCGTCCCCGTCCGCAACGGGAACCTGGAGGCGCGGCAGGAGAAGCAGCCCGACGCCTGGCCGCTCTACGGCGGGGCCGTCCACGTCGTCGACGCCACCGATGCCCCCGAGGGCAAGGCCTACGTCCAGGCCCCCGACGGCGCCAAGGCCTCCATCGTCTCCCCCGACTTCGCGCTCGCCGACGGGCAGCCCTACCTGCTCTCGCTCTGGGCCCGCACCACCTGCCCCGTCCGCGCCGTCCTTGGCGCCGACACGCCCGCGCGCTTCCTTAAATGGATCTACCTTTCCCTTCCGTCCACCGAGGGAAAATGGAAGCGCGTGGGGCTCTATTTCCGCCCGCCCTTCGACGCCAAATCCGGGAACGTCACTTTCCGCATCGAGTCCGAGGACGCGCGCCCTGCCTTCGCCCTCGACGACCTCCAGGTCCGCACCGCCACTGAGGCCGAGTTCGCGCAGGCCTACAAGGGCTGGCGCGCGACGAAGCCCGAACACGAAGCCGCCGCGCGCCCCGGCGACGGCAAGCACCTCGCCCTTTCCATCGAGAAACTCCAGGGGCGCGGCATCCCCGGCAAGCCCTTCCTGATCTGGGCCATCGGCTCCAGCTACACCAACATGCTCGGCAACGGACAGACCCTCATCCAGGCCATCCGCGAGCGCTTCCCCGCCGCTCCGCCCATCGCCTATCGCAAACATTGCGGCAGCGCGGTGCCTTTCGAATTCGTCCGCGGCTGGGCCCGCCAGTTCGTCGTCTCCGAGCAGCCCGACCTCGTCCTCATCTACACCCTCGGCGACGCCGCCGGGCTCGAGACCATGCTCGACGACCTCCGCCGCCGCACCACCGCCGACATCGTCGTCCCCAGCCTCCACCTCCGCCGCAACGACAAGAACGACGAGACCTCCATCGAATCCGCCTACTGGAAGCAGATCCGCGAGGTCTGCATGCGCTTCGACGTAGAGTTCATCGAGAACCGCCGCGAAGGCGCCGCCTTCCTTACTCGCCACGGCCTGAGCATCGAAGACGTCACGCGCGACAACGTCCACCAGAACGACCTCGGCGCGCTGATCATCAACGAGAACATCGCCCGCCACTTCGCCGCCTGCAAGGAATCCTCCTACGATCCCGCCGCACGGGAGCAGACCGTCCCCGCGCGCGATGCCGCCGGCGCGCGGGACTGGAAGGACCTCGGCGGCGGCCGGCTCGCCGCCTCCGCCCAGGGCGCAGCGCTCGAATTGAAGTTCAACGGCATCCGCGCCGACCTCCTGGGCGTCCGCGTCCCCGGCGGCGGCGCGCTCAAGGTCTTCGTCGACGGCAAGCCCGCCGCCGAGTGCCCCGTCTTCTTCACCACCTACATGGAGCCCGGCGAGAAGAACAAGCGCCCCGAGAAGGGCCTCACCGGCGACCAGTCGCCCCACGCCGTCAAGCTCGGGCCCGTCGAGAAGCTCGTCCCGCAGACCTGGGTCTTCAAGATGCTCGACGACGAGGGCAACTACGAACTCGCCGGCAGCGTCGCCGGTCCCGACGGCAAGGGCCACGTGGAAAAGCCCTTCGCCGGCGCCTCCGGGCAGATTTCCTTGGAGCCCGAACTCTGGCGCCGCCCCAAGCACAAGGACGGCTACAACGTCAAGGCCGGCGACACCTGGACCTTCGAGGTCTACCGCGCCGTCGCCGAGCGCGTCGATTTCAAGGCCCCCGCGGACAAGGAAGAGTTCTTCTCCATCCCCCTCGTCCAGAATCTGCCCTGCGGCGAACACACCGTCCGCGTCGAGGCCGAGTCCGGCGCGCAGGTCGTGGTGAGCGGCTTCCGAGTTTACACTCCGCCGCTGAAGTGATTTTGGATTTGCGTTTTTGGATTTTGGATTGAGGGCGCGGATCCAACCCGCGAAGCCCAGCTTCCTGCAATTTTTCAGCTTGGATCTTATTTGGAATTAGGTTCTTGCCGTTTGGAATTTATTTCCCTGTTACCCGCTCTCCCACCCAGCGCGCCAGGTCGTCCATCAACTCCGGATGCTTCGCGAAGAGGTTGGTGCCGTGCTCGTTGCCCGGAAAGCGTTTGAGCGCCTTGTCCTCCACCTTCAGCTTCTCCGCGCCCACGAAAAGTTTCGCCGGCGCGTCCTTCGAACTCGGGTCGCGCTCGGACATGGCCACGAACAGCGGCACGCTCAGCGCGGGCGCGGCGTCGAGCGAGGTGAGGCCGCAGTAGTTCTCGCCCGGCGAGAGCAGCACGAGCGCGCCGAGGTCCGCGTCCTTGAGCGCCAGGCGCAGCGACGCGTTCGCGCCCACCGACGCCCCGACCAGCGCCACGCGCTTCCCCGGCAGCTTCAGCTTCTCCGCGATCAGCGCCTTCGCCTTCGCCAGGTCGTCCACCAGCCCCGCCCAGAAGGCCAGGTCCTCCTTGTCCATCCCCAGCCGCCCGTCCCAGCCCGGCCGCGCTTTCCCGTCGGCGCCTTTCACGCTCGCCCCGTGTCCCCGCGCGTCGTAGGCGAAGACGGCCAGGTCCTTCGCGAGCAGCTTCGGGACCAGCGCGTCGTAGGTCCCGCGCGTCTTCGAAAGCATCGGATGGCAGATCGCCGCCCCGGCGGGCGCCTCCGCGGGCAGATGCAGCGTCCCATGCAGCGCCCACCCGTCCGCGCCTTCGAACGTGAGTTGCTCGGCCTTCGGCGCGTTCTCGCCGGCAAAAGAAATCAGGTTCCCTGCCGCCAACGCAAGCAACACAACGCCCCATCGGAAAGTGGTCGTCACGCTTAGCCAAGCCCCTTGGTCATTGCCGCATGCAGATTGCAGTTCACAGTTCACGGTTCACTGTTTACCGTTTACTTCTCTCCATTCAGCCGCTATCCAACCTGCCGCCGTATCTCGGCGGCAACTAACTCACCTCCACCCCCGCCCGCGCGAACGCCAGGCGCGCCGCGCCGATCAATCCCGCGTCGTCGCCCAGTTCCGCCGCGACCAGCTTGCATCCGTCCACGCAAGGCCGGTACGCGCGGTTGCGGAGCAGCGCCGCGCGGACGCGCGAGAAAAGCACCTCCCCGGCCAGCGCCATGCCGCCGCCCAGCACCACGCAGCTCGGATTCAGCGCCGTCATGAAGGTCCCCAGCCCCGCCGCGAAATACTCCGCGAAACGGTCGAGCACCTTCCCGGCGAAGGCGTCGCCCTCGCGCGCGGCGTCGCAGAGGTGCCGCGCCTCGACGGCGTCCGGATTCCCGCCGCAGAGCGCCCACAGCCGGCTCGCGCGCGCGGCCTCGCCGCCTTCCTTCAGCGCCGCCGCCGCGTCCTTCCCCGCCGCCGCGGCCGAGGCGTACGCCTCCCACGCGCCCTGCACGCCGCTGACGCAGTCGCGCCCTTCCAGGTCGATGCTGATGTGCCCGAACTCGCAGATGTTCGCGGCCCCGTGGTAGATCCGCCCGTCCACCACCAGCCCGCCGCCGATGCCCGTGCCGAGCGTGAACATCAGCACCACGCGCTGCCCGCGCGCCGCGCCGCGCCACCATTCGGCGTACGCCGCGAGGTTCCCATCGTTATCCGCCGCCGCCGGCAGCCCGGTCAGCTCGGTCAGCCTGGGGCAGAGCGGGTATCCGGCGCTGTCGGCGATGTTCACCGCGCGCGAGTTCATCGCCCCCGTCTCCGGATCCGGCGTCCCCGGCGTCGCGAACCCGATCCCGGCGACGTTCGGCCCGCGCACCTGCGAGATCATCTCCGCGATCCGCGGCACGATCCGCCCGAAGCCTTCCTCCGCCCGCGTGGGGATCTTCTCCCGCGCCAGGATCGTTCCCCGCGCGTCCACCCGCGCCGCCCGGATGTTCGTCCCGCCCAGATCGACCGCCACCACTTCGGTCATGCTGATTTCCTTTTAACCACACGCTCGGAATTACAATTTCGGGAAGACGGAAGTATGAAATATGAAGTGTGAAGTCCAATTTCCTTCATCCTTCGCATTTCATATTTCATCCTTTCCCTTCACGCGTTCAGCTTCGCTTCCGCCTCCGCGTTCGCCGGCTTGCGCAGGAACTTCGTCAGGAAGACCACGTTGCCCTTCTTGTTGTACCAGACCTCGTCGACGGCGCGCTTGGTGAGGAACAAGCCCCAGCCGCCAACGCGCTTGCCCTCGTTCTTGCGCCGCTTCAGGTGCGCCACCGGATCGACGCTCGGGTCCGGGATCTTCTCCGGCGTGAACCCCTCGCCCTCGTCCTCGATCCGCAGCGTCACCCGGTCCAGCATCAGGCAGTACGAGAGCTTCACGTTCTTCGTGCGGTCGTGCCGGTTGCCCCACTCGATCGCGTTCGTCACCGACTCCTCCAGCGCCAGCCGCACGTTCAGGTACTCGTCCTTCGGCAGCGAGGCCGCCAGCAGCCGGTGCACGAAGCCCTGGAACCGTTCGATGTGCGGCGAGCCCGTCGGCGCGGTGATCTCCATGAACGTGCCTTCGCTCTCCGCGCGCACCACCAGGTGCCCGGTCGCGTCGTCCTTGGCCCGCCGCGCCGGCCGCCCCGCGTCGTCCAGTTCCAGAAGGATGTTCACGGTGCGGCGCAGCTCCTTCAGGTCCACCGGTTTGTGCAGGTAGTCTTCGGCGCCAAGTTCGATCGCCCGAGCCACGCTCTTCGCGTTGAAGACCGTCGAGAGCACCAGCACCGGCATTTGCGGGGCCAGCCGCCGCAGCTCCGAGAGCATCCGCCAGCCCCTTCATCGTCGGGCAGTCCGGATCGACCACCGCCAGCGCGTAGGACCGCTCGCCCCCCAGCCGCGACAGCCCCTCCGGGCCGCTCGCCGACTCTTCCACCGCGTACTTCCCTTCCTGGTTCAGCGCCGCCGCCAGCAGCCGCCGCCCCGCAGGATCGCGGTCGATCACCAGGATGCGTTGAGGCTCCGCCATACCGCGCCTGCCTTGGAAAAGGACCATACCCCGCGCCTTCCATGGTAACCCGCGGCAGAGGCGATGCCATAGGGGAACGGGGGCTGTGACCTGTGATCTGTAATCTGTAATCTGTGATCTGTGATCTGTGAACTTGGTACTGTGAACTGTGTACAGCTCTTGGCAGTTACAGATCACAGAATACAGATCCCAGGTTCATGGACCTTTCGCCCGCCGGGGCTTAAGCTCCTCTCTACTTTCGGAGCGCATCCATGCCCCAAGCCGGCGACGTTCAGGACGGATTCCGTTACACCCGCGTCAGCGAGCTGAAGAACCTCCGCGCCGCGGCGTACGAACTCGAACACGAAGCCTCCGGCGCGCGCATCCTTCATGTTCACGCCGAGGACGCCGAGAATCTCTTTGCCGTCGCCTTCAAGACCCCGCCCGCCGACAACACCGGGCTCCCGCACATCCTCGAACACACCGTCCTCTGCGGCTCGCGCCGCTTCCCGGTCAAGGATCCCTTCATCGAGATGCTCAAGATGAGCATGGCGACGTTCCTCAACGCCATGACGTACGCCGACAAGACCGTCTACCCCGTCGCCAGCAACGTCCGCCGCGACTTCTACAACCTCGCCGAGGTCTACTGGGACGCCGTCTTCCACCCGCGCCTCGAGGAAGCCTTCTTCAAGCAGGAGGGGCACCACCTCGAGTTCGATCCCAAGGGCGACCCCGCCGGCCCGCTGATCGTCAAAGGCATCGTCTTCAACGAGATGAAGGGCGCCTACTCCAGCAGCGAGGCCTTCGTCGAGCGCGAGTCGCACCAGCGCCTCTTTCCCGACACGCCCTACGGTCTGGACTCCGGCGGCGATCCCGAGCGCATCCCCGAGCTGACCTACGCCGACTTCAAGCGCTTCCACGAAACCTGGTATCATCCGTCCAACGCCCGGATCTTCCTCTACGGCGACCTCCCCACCCCCGAGCACCTCGCCTTCCTGCGCCCGCGCCTGGAGCCTTTCCGGCGCCGCGAGATCGAAGCGCCGATCCTCCGCCAGCCGCGCTGGGCCGCCCCGCGCGAGGCGGAACTCGCCTATCCCATCGGCCCCGACGAGGAACCCGCAGAAAAAGCCTTCGTCACCCTCAACTGGATCGTCGGCGACGCCACCGACCCCGGCGACGCCGTCGCCTGGCAGGTCCTCGACCGCATCCTCCTCGGCAACCAGGCCGCGCCCCTGCGCAAGGCGCTCATCGACGCCAAGCTCGGCCAGGACCTCACCCCCTCCGGCGTCGCCCTGGGCGAACTCGAAACCACGTTCACCGTCGGCATGAAGGGCGCCGAGCCCGGCGCGAAGGACCGCATCGCCGCCGTCGTCGCCGAAACCCTCGAACGCCTGGCCCGCGACGGGATCGAGCCCGGGCGCGTCGAGGCCGCCTTCCAGCAGGTCGCCTACGCCTGCCTCGAAATCGCCAGCCTCTACCCGCTCTGGCTGATGGATCGCGCCTACGCCGCGTGGCCTTACGGCGCCGACCCCCTCGCCTTTCTCCGCGCCGACGAACTCCTCGACGCCGCGCGCCGGCGCTACCGCGCCGACCCGGGGCTCTTCGCGCGCATGCTCCGCGAGCGCCTCCTCGAAAACCCCCATCGGCTCACGCTCACCTTTCACCCCGATCCCGAACTGCTCGAGAAGAAGGAACGCGCCTTCGCCGCCAAAATGGAAGCGCGCAAGGCCGCGCTCAGCGAAGTCGAGCGCCGCGCCGTCGTCGACGATGCGCGCGCCCTCGAGAAGCTCCAGAACACGCCCAATCCGCCCGAGGCCCTCGCCACCTTGCCTCAGTTGAAGGTCGGCGACCTCCCCCGCAAGCCCCGCCACATCCCCACCGCGGTGGAAACCCTCGCCGGCGGCGCACCCTTCCCTGCGCAACGACGTCTTCGCCAACGGCGTCTGCTACCTCCAGCTCGAATTCGACCTCGAAGGGCTTCCCGACGCGGCCTTCGACCTGCTCCCGCTTTACGGCGACGCGCTGGTCAAGATGGGCGCCGCGGGCATGGATTACGTGCGCATGGCCGAACGCGTCGCCGCCCACACCGGCGGCATCGGCTTCGCCGCGGGGGCCGACGGGCTCGTCCAAGGCCCCGGCGCCGTGCGCCGCTCCGCTGCCTTCTCCCTCAAGGCCCTCGACGGCGCCCTCGAACCCGCCCTCGCCGTACTCCGAGATCTGCTCTTCGAGCCCGACTTTGCCGACCGCGAGCGCCTCCGCGACGTGGTCGTCCAAGCCCACGCCGCGCATCGCGGCGCGCTCGTCGAGGACGGCGTCGGCCTCGCGCTCCGCCACGCCGGCCGCGGGCTCGGAGAAAGGGGCCGCCTCCTCGAGCGCATGGGCGGGCTCCCGCAGGTCCGCCTCGTCGAACGCTGGGCCCGCGACTTCGACGCCCATTTCGAGGCCCTGCGCGACGGCCTCGCCGCCCTGACCCGGCAGTTCCTCAACCGGCGCGCTTTCGCCGCCAGCTTCACCGGTTCCGGCCCCGCCGCGCAAGCCGCGCGCAAGGCCCTCGACGGGTGGGCCGCCGCGATGCGCGACGAACCCCTCGCCCCCGGCGCGCGGGACCCGTTCGTCCAGGCCGCGCCGCCGCGCGAGGGCCTCGCCGCGCCCATGGAAGTCGCCTTCTGCGCGCAGGTCCTCCCCGCCCCGCACCTCTCGCACCCCGACACCCCCGCCCTCACCGTCGCCAGCCGCATCCTCAGCCTCGGCTACATGTGGGACGAAGTCCGGCTCAAGGGCGGAGCCTACGATGCCGGCGCGCTCTACGGACCCCTCGACGGCAACTTCTGCTGCTACTCCTACCGCGACCCCTGGATCCGCAAGACCCTCGCGCGCTTCAAGGGGCTGAAAGAATTCGTCGCCCGCGCCAACTGGTCCCAGCTCGAAATCGACCGCGCCATCATCGGCGCCGCCAAGCACGGCGAGAAACCCATCCGTCCCGGCGAGGCCACCGCCGCCGCGCTCTGGCGCCACACCCACGGCGACACCCCCGCCCGCCGCGAAGCCCGCCACGCCGCGCTCCTCGACGTCACCCCCGCGGACGCAAAACGCGCCGCCGCCGAACTCCTCGAACGCCAGGACGAACTCGCCGCCGTCTGCGTCGTCTCCAGCCGCGCCATGCTCGAGCAGGCCAATGCCGAACCCGGCGACGGCCAGCTCGCCGTCGAGGACATCCTGACAACTTAAGTGAACAGTGAACGGTAAACGGTGAACATTAACGGCGAGTAGTGTCTCTATTGGGGTTACCGCAGCCTAGAGGCTCGAACAGCATCGTCCCACTTGATCGCCTGGTCTAGAGACCCCAGGTTGAGTTGCTTCGCATTCACATTGGCATCATATCGATGTTCGTTGGTCACATACTCAAAGGATCCGCTTGATTAATCTACTCGTAACGACGATCTGGTCTCCTTTCGAGGACCTGCTCTTGTCGCCGTTATCGATCCATGCCTCATGGTAGGCCAACCGCCACTAATGTTCGAGCCGACATTGTTCGCGGGCCATATATTGATTGAGATCCAGCCGTCATTGCCTGTCGCCCGCCAGCGGTACTCCACACCTTGATCGACAATGCGGTGGCTTCCCTTTGAACTTCGCATGCCCTCATCCCTAACGTGTTGGGGAAAGTACTCATTTCGACCCTTGCACACCTACCCCAAGCGCAGCTAGCGACCAAAGGTTTGCAAGTCAACCCGGTGCAATAGGAGAGACATCCGGAGGGCAATCTGGAATGACGAAATCCGTGCGGCGCGATCCATCCGTTGCTTGCCACTTTAGCCGAAAGCACCTCCATCTTCCGCCCCATCGGGGCGGAGAGCCTTTTGCCCACGGCGCCAGCCGTGGGTGTGAGTTCCTTCCCATCAGCACAAGCCCCGGAGGGGCGGCAGAGCCAACCGCGTAACCCAACCACTGCCGCCCCTGACGAGGCTTAGGCTCTTGGAAGCGCCACAAACCCAGGGCTTCGCCGCGGGCTAAATTCCCACCGCCCCTGCGGGGCGGCTCCTTACATACAATGTTCAAAGCGCTTGTTCATCGCTGCTTGCTACTGCCTACCAGGCGGCGGCGTGCGGTTCTCCCATCTCCGCCGTTACTGTTTACTGTTCACCGTTCACCGTTTACTGTGTGTTCAACAACCATTCTCAGGAGCCCCCCATGCCCCAGCCCCAACTGAAGGAAGGCGCGCGGCTCGAAGGCTTCCAGGTCCGCCGCGTCACCCCCATGCCCGAGCTGCGCAGCACCGCCTTGGAACTCGAACACGAGAACTCCGGCGCGCGCGTGCTCCACGTACACAACGACGACAGCGAGAACCTCTTCGCCGTCACCTTCCGCACCCCGCCCGTCGACGACACCGGACTCCCCCACATCCTCGAACATTCCGTCCTCGGCGGCAGCAAGCGCTTCCCCGTCAAGGACCCCTTCGTCGAGATGCTCAAGATGAGCATGGCGACGTTCATCAACGCCATGACCGGCAGCGACATGACCCTCTACCCCGTCGCCAGCAACGTGAAGAAGGACCTCTTCAACCTCGCCGAGGTCTACTGGGACGCCGTCTTCCACCCCAACCTCACCGAAAACACCTTCAAGCAGGAAGGGCACCACCTCGAGTTCGAGACCAAGGGCGACACCGCCAGCCCGTTGATCGTCAAGGGCATCGTCTTCAACGAAATGAAGGGCGCCTACTCCAGACCCGAGATGCAGCTTGTACACATCGCCCACCGCGCGCTCTTTGAAGAAACCCCCTACGGACTTTCCAGCGGCGGCGACCCCGAAGCCATCCCAACCCTCACCTACGAGAAATTCATCGACTTCTATAAGCGCCACTACACTCCGGCCAACGCCTACATCTTCCTCTACGGCGACACGCCCACGCCCGAGTACCTCGCCTTCATCGCCGCGCGACTCGCCGGCGCCAAGCGCGACCCGCGCACGCCGCCCATCAAGTGCCAGACCCGCTGGAAGGCCCCGCGCGATCTCGCCGGGACCTACTCCATCGACGAAGGCGAGGACGAAAAGAACAAGGCCTTCCTGTTCATGCGCTGGATCGTCGGCAGCGGCACCGACCTGCGCGACGTCATCGACATGGAACTCCTCGACTACCTGCTCCTCGGCAACGCCGGCGCGCCCCTGCGCAAGGCCCTCGTCGATTCGCGCCTCGGGGAGGACCTCGTCCTGGCCGGCTTCAACGGCTTCGCCTTCGAAAGCACCTTCGGCATCGGACTCAAGGGCACCGAGGCCGCGCGCAAGGCCGACTTCGAGAAGCTCGTCTTCGAAACCCTCGAAAAATGCGCGAAGGACGGTTTCCCTCGCGAGCGCGTCGAGGCCGGCTTCCACCAGTTGTCCTACCCCTTCCTCGAAATCTCGAACATGCAGCCGCTCAACGTCATGTACAAGGCCTACCTCGCCTGGCTCCACGACGCCGACCCGCTCGACTACCTGCGCATCAAGGAGACCCTCGAAACCGCGCGCGTCCGCTGCACCTCCGACCTCGGCCTCTTCCCGCGCCTCATTCGCGAACGCCTCCTGGACAACCCGCACCGCGTCTCGCTCACCCTGGCCCCCGAAAAAGGCCTGCAATCGAAGAAGGACCGGGACGCCGCCGAGAAACTCCAGGAGCGCAAAGCCGCGCTCTCCAAGGAACAGCTCGAGAAGATCGCGCGCGAACAGAACGAACTCGTCCGCATGCAGGACACGCCCAACTCGCCCGAGGCCCTCGCCACCCTCCCGCAACTGAAGGTGAGCGACCTCCCGCGCAAGCCCAAGCACATCCCCACGAAGCTCGAGACCCTGCCCGGCGGCGCGGCCTTCCTGAGCAACGACGTCTTCGCCAACGGCGTCACCTACCTGCGCCTCAGCTTCGACCTGGCCGGCCTCGACCCCGGCCTGATCGCCGTGCTCCCGCTCTATTCGAGCTGCGCGCGTAAAATGGGCGCCGCCGGATGCGACTACGTGAAAATGGCCGAACGCGCCGACGCCTCCACCGGCAGCCTCGGCTTCGGCGTCTCCGCCTCGGGCCACGTCGCCGATCCCGAGGCCATCCGCTTCACCGGAACGTACAGCCTCAAGGTCCTCGACCACAAACTACCCGACGCCCTCGGCGTGCTCCGCGACGTGCTCTTCGAACCCGACTTCAGCGACGCCAAGCGTTTCCACGAGGTCCTGCTCCAGGAGAAGGCCGCGCTCCGCTCGCGCCTGCCCTCCTCCGGGAACGTCTACGCCCTCGCCCACGCCGGCCGCGCGCTCCACCGCCTCGGCCGCCTCGACGAGGAACTCGGCGGCATCCCCCAGCCGCGGCACTTTCAGGCCTGGGCCGACGCCTACGACGCCCACCGCGACGCGCTCGTCGAAAAGCTCAAGCGCGTCCGCGCCTTCCTGCTCGGCAAGCGCCCGCTCGCGGCGAGCTTCACCGGCTCCAGCGCCTCCCGCGACCTCGTCGCGAAGGCCGTCGCCGACTGGACCGCGAAGATGACCGAAGCCGTCGCCCCGGTTGCGCCCGCGCCCTTCACGCCCCCCGCCGCGCCGCTCCGCGAGGGCCTCGCCGCGCCCATGCAGGTCGCCTACTGCGCGCGCGTGCTCCCCGCCCCGCACCTCTCGCACCCCGACGCCGCCGCGCTCACCGTCGGCAGGCTGCTCATTTCACGCGGGTACATGTGGGAAGAAGTCCGCATCAAGGGCGGCGCCTACGGCGGCGGCGCAGGCTGGAACGGCCTCGACCGCTCCTGGACCTTCTGGTCCTACCGCGACCCCTGGGTCAAGCGCACCCTCGACGCCTTCCGCAACTTGCGCGAGCACATCGCCAAGACCGACTGGTCCCAGACCGACATCGACCGCGCCATCATCGGCACCGCCAAGGACGGCGAACGCCCCATCCGCCCGGAAGCCGCCACCGGCCAAGCCCTCTCGCGCCACCTCCTCGGCGACACCCCCGAACGCCGCGAAGAACGCCACGCCGCCGTCCTGCGCGTCAAGGTCGCCGACGTCAAGCGCGCCTGCCTCGACGTCCTCGACAACAACTTCGAGAAAGGCTCCGTCTGCGTCGCCAGCAGCCGCGAGAAACTCGAAGCCGCCAACAAGGAACTCGGCGCCGAAGCCCTCGCGATTGAGGACGCGCTGAAGTAGCGCGGGTTCCGAGTGCCGAGTGCTGGGAACCGAGTGCCACGGGTCGGCGCAGCCGCCCCGTGCCTTCGCCCGCCCCGGGGTCAGGAACTTCTGCGACGCTGTACTTAGCGGCTCTAAGACGCGAGTCCTTCAATTCGTCTGTCGGCTCGTGCATCCAAGGAGCCGCACCCCATGAGGATCCGCCTGACCGCACTCCTCGCCGCACAACTCAGCGCTGCTTGGCTCCTTTACTACAACGTCTCCGAACGACCCTTTGGCGATAGATACGTGATTCAAATCTCCTCAGGCCCCTACACGCTCGAACCGGGTGGCGTGGCTTACGGCTGGCCCTCGGATCTGTTGCTCGTATTCGATGCGGACATCCATGGAAGAATTGATTTCTTCGGCGATTTCGAAGCGGTGCGGTGGGTCTGGAAGTGGCAGGGCCTCGCGATCGACTTGGCGATTCTTCTTGGCGGCGCGCTCTTGGCAGGGGTTTTGATCCAGGGTATGTCGCTCCAGCGCCTTCCCGCCGGTCGTGACGCCGGCGCTTCTCCATCCGCGCCCGAAACCCGCGGGGGCTGATGTAGCGCCGCCCCGTGCCTTCGCCCGCCCCCGAGTGCCACGGGTCGGCGCAGCCGCCCCGTGCCTTCGTGAAGTAGAATCCCCGCATGGCCCTCCCCCGCGTCCGCTTCTCCCTCCGCAGCCTCGCGCTGGCCCTCCTCGTCCTCGCCGGCCTCGGCGCCCTCTGGCGGCGCTGGGACCCCTGGCTCGTCGAACGGCGCTGGACGGCCCACCCGTCCGCGGTGGACACGGTCATCTTTCTTTCGGACGCTCGCCTGGCGACCCACGCACGCGGCGGCATCCGCGTCTGGGATGCGCATGGCGGCGCCATGCTTCACGATCTGAAGACCGGCGGCGAAGCGCAGAGCTTCATGTGGCAGCCGCCCGGTTCATCGAGGCTGCTGACCTTCGGCGCCGGGTTCTCGATCGAAGAATGGGACCCGGATACCGGCCGCCACGTTCGACAGGTCGTGGGTCCAGGCGAGAAGCCTTACGAATTCGTCCATCGATACATCGTCTGGAGCCAGGACGGCGAGCGCATGGCCTTTACTCAAGCCATTGGTTGGCGCGCCAGATTCCTGCTGCGGGTCGTGGATCGCGGCGCGGGAAGGGTCTTGTTCGAGCGTAAATACGATGGCGACAAGGAGTACTTCGAATACGGCCTCGCGCCCGGCGGCAAATACCTGGTCTGCGCCCATCGCGCCTTGCCCGTTTCCGATTCGGTCACCGGCCAATTGACCTGCTGGGACCTCGACGCCCAAGCCCCGGCATGGAGCATCCCCTGGGACAGCCAGGACGTTTGGAGGTTCGATATTTCGAGCGATGGCCGCGTCGTGTGCCTGAGAGGCTCGAGCCGGCACGAATTCAGAAGCATGGCCGATGGGTCCGAGACCGAACCTGTGCCGATGGAAGACAGGACGTACCTGGAATCGCCGGATGGAGCCTACCTGGTCGATCCGGGCATGAATCAACTCGGGCGGAGGGCGGACGAAACCTGGTACAGCCCGTCTCGCTCGCCCCAGATCAGGAATAAAACCACCGGCAAGCGCGCGGTGTACCTGGCTCATACGGACGCCGAAGCGCGGGACTACGCTTTCGCCCTCGACGGCCGCCTCGCCGTAGCCCGGTTCGACGGCAGCGTCGAAATCTGGCGCTTCAACCGCTCCGAGGCCTGGTACGGCCCCGCGCAACTCCCGGCCTTCTGGATCGCGCTCGTCCTGCTCATCCTCCTCGCCGGGTCGCTCAAGCGCGACCGAAAAGCGCTCGCCGGCAAAGCGTAAGCGCTACTCGACGCAACTCCGCTGCCGCCCCTGCGGGGCCGGGACCCACAAACATGCGCCTGCTACCCACGGCTGGCGCCGTGGGCAAAAGCCCTCCGCCCCTGCGAGGCGGATAAATGGGTTCGCCGCGAAGCGATCTTTGGGGTGAAACAGCGGGATACGGAAAAGCGCGCCGCGCCCGTTCCAGAACGGCTCGTAAAGTCTCAGCCGTTACAGATCACAGATTACAGATTACAGATTACAGATCACAGGCTATTGCGCCGTAAACAGCGCCTGCGCCTCCGCGACCAGCGCCTTCTCCGGCTCCTTCATCACCTGCCGCGCCTTGGCAAGGTACTGCTCGGCGTCCTCGCGGCGGCCCACCGCGCCGGCCCAGACGGCAGCGAGCGCCAGCGAGGTCGCGTCGGCTTCGTCGGCCGCGGCGCGGATCACGTTGAAGCGGTCCTCGGGGTCGAGCTTCTCCCAGGCCCACGGCATCGGGTTGCCCTGCACCAGCAGCGTCACGTCCTTCTCGGTGCACGCCGTCAGCTTCAGCTTTTCCGGCTGCTTCCCGAAGAGCTTCACGTAGACCGTCGGGCGCTTGCCGTCCTTCGTCGCCGCGGCGAGGTACGCCGTCAGGCGCGGCTGCCAGGAGGCGAGCTGCTCCGGCGAGATGGGCGGCGGGGCCGGCTCCGCCGCGCGCGGGGCGGCGGCGCTTTCGGCCGGCGCTTCCGCTTTCCGCTCCGCCGCCGCGACGGCCTGCGGAGGCGCGTTCTCGCCCTGCTCGGTCCCCAGCCGCGCGAACTTCGCCACCGGGTGGTACTTCCCGTATTGCTGCTCGATCTCGGCCAGCAATTCCTGCATCCGCGCGTCGAACTTCTCCTTCGTCACGGGCGTGTTGTTCTCCGCCGTCACGCCCGCGTCGGCTTTGAAGTTGAAGGAGCAGGCCATGTTGTTCTTGACGGTGTTGCCCTTGGCCTGGCCCTGCTTCGAGCCCAGCATCACCCACGGCTTGAGCCGGCTCTCCCAGCGCGTGAAGCAGGCGTTGTCCTGGATCGTGCAGTTCTGCGCGTCGTAGAGCGAGACGCCGTGCCAGTGCTCCGTCAGCACCACGTTCTTCTCGACGAGGAAGTCGATCAGCGGGCCGTCGAAGAACCCGATCCCCTGCATGGTGTTCTTGAGCGGCTGGTCGTCGCGCTCGCGGTTGACGATCAGGTTCCCGCGCAAGGTCAGGTTCTTCACCGTCCCCGTGCCCTTGTTGAACAGGAAGCACTGGATCCCGTCGTCGTGGTTGGCGTCCCCGTCCCCGTCGCTGACGTACACGTTCTTGACCACGTTGTAGAGCGCCTGCTGCCCGTCGCGGGTCATGCGCATCCCGTCGGCGGAGAAGTCCGAGATCACGTTGGCCTCGGCGACCTGGTTGATCCCGCACAGGTTCATCGCGAAGCGCGTGTTGTAGATGTAGTTGTTCTTCGCCGCCAGCCCGTCGCCGTGACGGCCCAGCGTCAGCCCGCTGTTGGCGCTCATCCACTTCGCCGCATCCCAGCCGCTGTGGTCAGGCGCCGTGAAGAGGTAGCAGTCTTCCAGCACGATCTGGCTGCTCTCGCCGCGCTCCCCCAGCGTCACGATCGCGCCCTTGTAGCCCTCGCCGAACGACGGGCTGATCGCGAGGCCCTTGACATGCCAGCCCTTGCCCTGCGTGATCTCCAGCCGGCTCAGTTCGGGCCGCTGACCCGGCGCGGCGGCGATCGTCACCACCCCGTCGTTGCTCCCCCCGAAGCTCACGTTCCCATGCCGCCCGCTCTTCAGCAGCACGAAATCGCCGCCGTGCAGGCTCGAAAGTTTCCCCACGCAGTCTTCCAGCTTCCCCCACGGCGCCTCGGCCGTGCCGGGGTTCGACGCGTTCCCTTGCGCAGGGTCGCAGTAGTAGACGGCCGCGTGAGCCGCGGAGGCGCAGAGCAGCGCGAGGGCCAGAACGATGCTTGGTCTCATGCGTGCGCATCCTCTTATTGTTAAAGCGGGGCCGCGTTCGAGGTTTCGTCCGCCGATCCGACCGGTTCAACGTTCGATACACCGTCTTCCGGCGCGACTTATGTGCTAATATTATCGGTTATGAGTCAAGGAACTTGCATTTTCCTACGCGCACGTGTGCGTTTATTAGCCGCGCCCCTCACTCCAACAGCTCCAGCACCCGCTCCACCGGACGCCCGATCGCCGCGCGCTGACCTAGCACCGCGATCGGACGTTCCATCAAATGCCCGTGCTCCGCGAGGATCGCCACGACCTCCCGCGCCGTGTACGTCTTCCCCGAGTCCAGCCCCGCCGCCTTGAACTTCGGGTCCTTCCGCCGCAGCAGCAGGTTCGGGTCGCCGCCCACCAGCCGCACCAGCCGTTCCAGCTCCGCCTTCGCCAGCGGCGCGTCGAGGTACTCCACCACCTCCAGCGCGGCCCGCCGCGCCTTCAGCAGCTCCAGCGCCTCCCGCGACTTGCTGCAGCGCGGATTGTGGTACAGCCTCAGCGCGCCCATCGAGGTCCTCCTTTTTGCGAAGCGATGCCGGTTGCCGCGGGCCGTGCTCGCCGCGTTGGCGAAGCTACTCCAGCGGCACGAAGCTCGGCGCCCCGCCCGGGACGGTCTCGCCGAGCTGCCCCAGCCGCAGCGCGGCCATCCACGCCGCGTGGCGGTAGGGCGAGGGCGCTTCGATCACCGCGCGATGCAGCCCTCGCACGGCCTCTTCGCGGCGCCGCGAGAGATACGCGAACTCGCCCAGATAATAGAAGTAGAGCGGGCGCTGCATCCACGCGCAGTCCCGGCCGGGCTCGGGCGGCTCCGGCAGCGGCTCCCCTTCGCGCCAATCGAGGAAGCGCTGGGCCAGGGTCTTCGACAGGGCGCGGGCCGGGTTCGCCGCGGCTTCCTGGAACTGCTCGCGCGCCCGCGCCTCCTCGCCCAGCGCCAGCAACGCCAGCCCCAGGTCCAGCGCGCAGGCCAGCCGCATGCCCACCGACGAGCGCGGCAGGTTCAGCAGCACCTGCTGGAAGCAGTCGTGCGCGCGGTTGAGGTGCCCGCGCAGGAACGAAAGCGTCCCGATCTCGCGCAGCAGCTTCATCCGCGCCGCGTGCGTGTTCACGCGCAGCCGTTCGGCCAGCGCCTCCAGCGCCTCGTCGGCCTGCCCGCGCATCGCCAGCGTCCAGCCCCGCTCGATGTTCACGTCGTCCAGCGGCGCCGGCGTCGGGACGGCCTCGGCCTCCTGCAGCAGGTTCAGCGCCGCGTCCAGCCGCCCCAGCTCGCGCTCGACCAGCGCGCGCTGCAGGAACAGCTCCACGCGCACGCGCTCCGCGGGCTCCAGCGCCAGACCCTGCTCCACCGCCCGCGCCGCGCGCCCGTACTCCCCGCGCTGCCATTCCGCGTCCGCGCGCAGCAGCCGCGCGCGCGAACCCAGCCCCGGCGCCTGCTCCGCGCGCGCGCAGGCGTCCAGCGCCTGCGCCCAGCGCCCCTGGCTCGTGAAGTGCCGCACCGCGAGCTGGTAAACCTGATACGCCCCGTCCGGCGGCAGATCCCCTTCCCGCGTCGCCTCCTCCAGCGCCCGCAGCGCCTCCCGGTCGTGCCCCAGGCTGAAGTGGCACGCGCAGATCACGAACTGCGCCCGCGCGCGCCGCACCCCCGCCCTCCGGCTCCGACTTCAGCGCCTCCTGGAAGAACGAGAGCGACGACTCGTGCTGCCCCTGCGCCTCCAGTTCCTCCGCGCGCATCCACAGCCGCGCCTGCACGTACGATTGAAAGCGCGTGTCCGCGCCCACCCGCCGCGCCCCGCTCAGCCGCAACAGCTCGCGCCGCAGGTCCCCCTCGCGCGCCGAGAGCAGCGAGCGCCCGAGTTGCGCGAGCACCTCCCCGGACGTCCCGTCCAGCTTCGCGAACTCCGACTCCGCGCCCAGCGCGTCGTTCGACTCCAGCCGGCTCAGCCCCCGCCTTGAAGCGCGCCATGAAGCCTTCTTCGCGACCGGCCAGCTCCTCCGCGATCCGCCGGTACCCCCGCCAGCGCCTCCGCGAAGCGCCCCCGGTTGTAGTCGTGGTCCGGCACCGCCATGCACGAGACCACCGCGTCCATCGCGCGCCGGTAGATCTTCACCGACTCGATCCGCGCCCCGTCGCCCCACCCGTACAGCCCCACCCGCGTACCGCCCAGCGGGAACAGGTCCTCGAAATGCGCCAGCTCCTCGCCGTCCACCGAAAGGCCCAGCCGGTTCCCGATCCGCTCCGCCGAGACCGTGTACTCCCGGTTCGCCGCGATTCGCGCCTCCGGGTTGATGACCACGTCCACGTCGTCCTTGCAGATCTTCGCCGCCCCGTTCGCGTCGCAGCCGAACTGCAGCGCGTACCCGTCCGTCTCGTTGACCCCCGCCTCCGGCTCCGGCGCGCCGATGAAGATGGACAGTTCCCCGCCTTCCGGGCGCTCCAGCTTCGCGCGCCCCCGCAGCTCCACGCGCACGTCGCCGGGGAAGCGCGCCGTGGTCAGCAGCAGCGCGCCCTGGGAACTGCGCTTCTCGGGGTACAGCCCCTCCGCGTCCTGGTTCCACGCGCCCAGCACCGGCTGCCACTCCTCCGCCGGCGGCGCGCCCTGCCCGCAGTGCCACTCGTACGCCAGCCGCCAGCGCCCGCGCCCGTCGAGGTACGCGCGCAGGTCTTCCACCATCTGCCGCGCGTCGGCGTAGCGCTTCGCCGGGTCCGCCTGCAGCGCCCGCTCCAGCACGTCCGCCAGGTCCCGCGGCGCCTGCCGCCCTTCCGGGTAGCGCTCCAGCGCCGAAACCTGCCCCAGCGCCGCCAGCCGCAGCGTCTCCGAGGACGAGTCCGCCACGATCGGCGGGTAGAACGTGAGGATCTGGTACAGGATCGCCCCCAGCGACCAGACGTCGCTGCGCGCGTCCAGCTCCGGCTCGCCCCGCGCCTGCTCGGGGCTCATGTACGCCGGCGTCCCCGAGACCAGCCGGATCCGCTGCGTCGAACCGTCCGAGCGCCCGCCCCCGGCCGCCGTATCGTCCGGCCCGGCCGGCGCCGGCGCGGGACCGGCTAGCTCCGAAAGGTCCGGCGATTCGTTCGGATGCCGGCCCCCGTAGACGATCCGCGCCAGGCCCCAGTCGAGCACGTACACCTCGCCGTACTCCCCGACCATGACGTTGCTCGGCTTCAGGTCGCGGTGGATCACCCCGCGGTCGTGCGCGTACGCCACGCCCTCGCATGCCGCCAGCAGGATCGCCACCCGCCGCCGCAGCGGGAACTCCTCGCGCCCCTTCGCCGGATGCTCGCGCGCCTGCTTCAGCAACTGCGCCAGCGTCTGGCCCTGCACGCGCTTCATCGTGTAGTAGTCGCGCCCGTCCTCGGTCCGGCCCATCCGGTAGATCGGCGCGATCGCCGGGTGCTGGAGCTGCCCCGTCACGAACGCCTCTTCCAGGAAGCGCCGCGTCTGGCGGTCCGTCAGCCCGGGCGGCACGATCTTTAGCGCCACCTCGCGGCCCCAGCGCGCCTCGCGCGCCAGGTACACCACCCCCATCCCGCCGCGGCCGATCTCGCGCAGGATGCTCAACCCTTCCACGTTCCGCGGTGGCTCAAGCTCGCGCTGCGACAGCCGCGGCTCCGCCAGCTTCTCGGGGTCCGGAGCGGCTTCGTGCGTCTCGGGTTCGTCGAGGTTCGAGCCGCCGGCGTGTGCGCCGGCGTGCGGTTCGATGCGCCGCGTCGAGCCGTCGGAGACCTGCGCGCCGCCTTGCGTCTCGGATGACGTCCTGTCCATCGGGGCTCCACCTGGGTGCTCTGCCAACGTCGCTTCGAAGAATGCAGCCGCCCGCGCTTCAACGCCCTGCGCCTTAGAGTGCGCCCTAAAACCGGATCGCGAGGCGGCTTCGGAGCGCCGGGCAAGCGAGGCGAGGCGGCCGAACGAGCCGTATCGGGACGAGCATACGGAGAGAAGGCCAACGACGCAGCGCGAAGCCCGCCGCCCGAAGACGGCCGCGAGACGTTTTAGGACGCACTCGTAAGCGGTTGCACGCCCGTTCCAGATTTCCTCCGATTCAGCCGGCGGTCGTTGCCAACTTGGTGCAGATGCGTTAGGCTGTTCTACTGCGCTTTGCGCCATGTGCAACTTCATCGTGCTACCTCTATAGAGGCGCCGGCTACATGGGTTCGCCGCTTCCCGAACGCGACGTCAAGTTCGCCCAACTGGCCGTCCAGCTCGGCTTCTGCAGCAGCGAGCATGTCCGCTCCTCGCTCGAACTCTACCGCAAGTACCAGGCCGCCGGCGGCGAGGTCCCCTCGATTCCGCGCATCCTCGTCGGCAAGGGGCTCATGCCGCGCGCGCAGGCCGAAGCGCTCCTGCGCCACCTGGTCCAGGGCGACCCGCTGCCCTCGCCGCGCCCCGCGCCCCCGCAGCCCGTCGCGGCCCCGCAGCCCGTCGCGCCGCCGCCGCAGCAGCCGGCCGCCGCGCCGCCCGTCGAACTCCCCGCACCCGCCGAAGGCGACGCCTCGGGCGTGCAGGAAGTCCCCGCGCTGATCGAGGAACCCGACGACCGCGAGACCCTGCTCAAGGGGCTCGGCGCCACCGTCCTCCGCGGCGAGATCAAGGGCTACAAGATCCTCGAGGTCATCGGCGAAGGCTCCATGGGCGTCGTCTACCGCGCCCACCAGATCAGCATGGACCGCATCGTCGCGCTGAAGGTCCTCCCCCGCCTCCAAGACCCGGGACAAGACCTTCGTCGAACGTTTCCTCACCGAAGCGCGCAACGCCGGGCGGCTCAATCACCCCAACCTGATCCGCGTCCACGAAGTCGGGCGCAGCGGCGAGCTGTACTACTACTCCATGGAGTACGTCGACGGCCTCACCCTCGGCGAACTGATGGACGAGTTCGAAGGCGGGCGCCTCGACGCCCGCCGCACCGTCAGTATCTTCACCCAGATCGCCGCCGCGCTCGACCACGGCTTCCGCATGGGCATCATCCACCGCGAGATCCGCCCCAACGCGATCATGATCACCGAGGGCGACCAGGCCAAGCTCCACGACCTCGGGCTGACCAAGGACGAAGGCAGCCGCTTCCTCGAGGGCGAGAACGCCTACTACGTCTCCCCCGAACAGGCCAAGGGCGGCCCCGCCGACACCCGCTCCGACCTCTACTCTCTCGGCTGCTGCGTCTTCCACGCGCTCACCGGCGAGCCCCCCTTCCAGGGCGGCGGGCCCAAGGAAATCCTCGGCCGCAGGCTCCTCGCCGAGCCGCCCAATCCCATGGAAGCCGCGCCCGAACTCCCCGTCGAACTCGGGAAAATCTGCACCCGCATGATGGCCCGCGATCCCAAGGACCGCTTCCAGACCCCCGCCGAACTGATGGAAGCCATGCGCCAAGTCACCTTCGTACAGGCCACCGCCCAGCAGCGCCCCACCACCCGCGGCGCCGCCGGCGTCCCCGCCCGAGCCGGGCGGCGCACCCGCGGGCGAGCCCGCGCCGGACGCGCCGGCGGCGGTCGAGCCACCACGGGCCGCCGGCGCTTCAAACGCTGAGCGGTCTAACCTGCGTTAGTTGACTTCGCCTTGAGCCGTTTCCCCTCCTCCCCGAGGAGGGGCAGAGGTGGTGCCTGAAAAAATCCGCGCGAAACGCGATCCAAATACCCAGACAGATGGCAAACTGCAAACGGAAAACAGCAAACGGAAAACAGCAAACGACGAACTGCGAACTACAAAGAGCTTGGCGCGGTTCGTTTGCTGTTTGCTGTTTTCGGTTTGCTGTTTGTTTGGGATTTGGTTCTTGCCGTTTGCCGTTTGAGTCTTGAGCTTTGGTTGGCTCTTGGCTCTTCTAATTCTTGATTTTACTCCGGGCCCCTACTGCGCCCGCGCCGTCTTCGTCGCCCAGCGCTCGAACGACGCGTACACGTACCCCAACAGGATCGCGCTCATCGTCGCCGCGAAACCCAGGTACGCCGGCCAGATCGTCGTCGGCTTCTTGGTCACCGTCGTCCCGATCGTCTTCCACGTCACGCTCCCCACCGCCTCGAAGGGGCTGGTGAAGCACGCCCACGCGATCGACTCCTCCGGCAGCCGCTCCGACGGCATCGTCAGGTACAAGAGCGCCTTCACCGCCATCGGCACGCCGAAAAAGAGCAGGATCACGCTGTAGGTCATGATCATGCTCTGCAGCGTGCTCCGGCTGATCAGGCTGAAGAACATCCCCAGCGCCGTCTCGAACACGATCGTCGCCAGCAGGATCGTCAGGTACACCCCGAAGTACAGCGCCCGCTCGCCGAAACCCGCCAGCCCCGAGACGTTCGGCGAGTTCCCGCCCACCAGCAGATAGAACAGCAGCGTCACCCCCACCAGCGCCGTCAGGAACACGCTCAGCCGCGCGCACGCCAGGAACTTCCCGCTTACCACGTGATGCGGGCGGAGCAGCGTCGTCAGCAGCAGGTCCAGCGTACCCCGCTCCCGCTCCTGCGTGAACGTGTTGCACGCGAACGCCGGCGCCACCAGCATCGTGAAGACCACCAGGTAATCGACGAAGACGTGCTCCTTCTTCAGGTACAGGAACGTGAGGAACACCACCGAGAGGAACATGCTGATCTGGATGATCAGCCGCAGGAACAGCGTCCCGCGCCCGAAGATCTCGCTCCGAATCTCCTTCTGATACATCGGATTGCTGCTGTCCGGCAGCAGCGCCCCGTCCTTCGGCGGCGCCAGCAGGTTGTCGGGGAAGCGGTCGCGCACCAGCACCAGCCCCGTCTGCGTCGATATGTCCTCTTCCTCCGCCGCCTTGAAGACCGGATCGAACGGCTGCCGCAGCCGCTTCAGGCAGGCCTGGTACATCACGAACGCCGCCAGCAGCATCAGCCCCGCCGGCCAGACCGCCACGTTCAAGGTGAAGAACGCGTCGAAGGTATACGAGAAGACCAGCAGCACCAGCGCCAGCGGCAGCACGATCAGGTAGGTGATCGAGAGCGAGACCTGCGAGCGCGCGAAGAACGTCGAGCACGTCAGCCCGATCATCCCGAACGAGATCGCCACCGAGACCAGCAGCGTGTAAAGCCCCGCGATCTGGTCCGTGTCCAGGCCCGGCAGCCACATGCAGACCGAGACGATGGGGATGGTCGAGAAGACGAGCAGAATGAGGTACAGGACCGAACTCAGGTACTTGCCCATCAGGATCGTGCCCGGCTCGATCGGCGACGTCAGCAGCAGGTCCAGCGCGCGCTTCTCCTTCTCCATCGTCATCGCGCTCGCCGAGAACGCCGGCGAGAGCACGCTCAGCAGCACCAACTGCCCCTGCCCGAAGATGCGGAAAAGCGTGCGCGCCTTCTCCGAGCGCGTGCTGATGTCCTCCTCGGGCCAGGCCAAGTGCACCACCGCGCCCAGCACGAAGAGGAAGATGAAATGCAGGATGAACGCCTTGTTGCTGCGCAACGCGGTGAGCAGCTCGCGCCGCAGCACCGGGTTGTCGAAGGCCAGGAAGACCTTCTCCACGATGCCGCGCTTCTCGCGCAGCCCGCCGCGGCGCGCCTCGCGCAGCGCGCGGCGCTCGTGCGCCGGGCTTTCCGGCTGCGGCGCGCCCGGCGCGGGCTCCAGCGGCGTCACTTCGATCCGTTCGGCCATTTTAATCTCAAGTCCGCCTCACCGCCCTGCACCGGCATCGCACCTTGGACGAAGTATGAAGTATGAAGTATGAAGTATGAAGTATGAAGCAGAAGGCAGAAGACGACCCGCCCCGCAATTCTTCCCCCTTCATGCTTCTGTCTTCTTTCTTCCGTCTTCATACTTCATATTTCATACTTCATACTTCCGCCCCTACGCCACCAGCCCCTTCGTGATCTTCATGAACGCCTCTTCCAGGTCCGCTTCTTCCTCGGCGAACCAGACCAGCGGGATCTTCTGGTCGATCAGGTCGCGGTGCAGCTTCACCACCGCGTCGTCGTTCCCGATGAACTCGAACTTGAACTCCCCTTCCGCGTGCGTGAGGTTCCGCACGAACTCGTGGTGCGCCAGGAACACCTCGCACGCCTCCGACTGCCCCGCCACCACGATCTTCACCACGCGCTGCTGCCGGATCGACTTGATCACGTCCTTCACCGGACCGGCCGCCAGCAGCTTCCCGCGCTCGATGATCCCGATCTTGTTGCAGAAGTCCGCCAGCTCCGGAAGGATGTGGCTCGAAATCAGGATCGTCTTGCCCATCCGCTGAAGCTCCCGCAGCAGCGCCTTCATCTCGACGCGCGCCCGCGGATCCAGCCCGCTCGCCGGCTCGTCCAGGATCAGCACCGGCGGGTCGTGCACCAGCGTCTTGGCCAGGCACAGGCGCTGCTGCATCCCGCGCGAGAGCCCGTTCACCAGCGTGTCGCGCTTGCTCGTCAGGTCCACCAGGTCCAGCACGTCGTCGATCAGCGCCTTGCGCTTGCTCCGCGGCAGCCCGTACGCCGTCGCGAAAAAGTCCAGGAACTCCCAGACCTTCATCCCGTCGTAGACCCCGAACGTGTCCGGCATGAACCCGATCGAACGCTTCACCTGGTCCACCTGCTGCGTCACCGAGAACCCATTGATCCACGCCTGCCCCGTCGTCGGCTTCAGCAGCGTTGCCAGGAAGCGGATCGTCGTCGTCTTCCCCGCCCCGTTCGGGCCGATGAAGCCGAAGACGTCGCCGGACTCGATGTCCAGGTCCAGCCCGTCCACCGCCACGAACGCCTCGTAGCGCTTCGTGAACCCGCGGATCTTGATCATGCGTCCAGGTCCTCGAACGATGCCCAATGCTGTGATCTGTAATCTGTAATCTGTAATCTGTAATCTGTATTCTGTATTCTGATCACTGATCACAGATTACAGATCACAGATCACAGATCACAGATCACGGCCCTTCCTGCTTCCCCTTCTCCCGCACCCGCACCTTGAAGCCCTGCATGCGCAGCGGCCAGTGGTCCCACTCGTTGTCCACCGTCCCGGTCACCTTCAACTTCGGCACGCTGATGCGCAGCGTGATCTTCCCGTCGTCGTCTTTCATCGTCTGGCGCAGCTCGATGGCCACGCGGTAATCCTGCGAACGCTGGCCCGGCGTGAGGCTCATCGCGGGCGCCTGGCCGGTGAGCGGGCGCCAGCGCGGCTTCCCGCCCCGCAACTCCTGGATCTCCACCACCGGCGTCCCGTCGTAGCCTGAAGGCACCTGCCGCGGCTTCTTCCCATCGGGCAGTCCCGCCGAGGCGTCCTCCAGCGTCTCCGCGTACAGGTGGAAGCTCGCCTCCAGCACCGGGCTGCCGATCTTCTGAATCTCTTCCGGCGCGTCCAGCTTCAGCAGGATCGCCGCGTCGGCGCGCGTCTGCATGCTCAGCCGCACCCCGTCGCCCGCGTTCAGGTTCCGCCAGACCGGCGCGTCCACGTCCAGCTCGGCGTTCCCCGAGAACTGGATCTTGAACCCCGCGCGCACCGGGCCGGCGCCCAGGTTCCGCGGCAGCGGCAGCACCAGCAGCGTGAAGCCCCGGCGGTCCTGCGCCTTCCCGTCGTCGATCCGCACCGGCAGCATCCCGCCGTCGATCCAGCCCACCAGCACCGCGTCGCCCACCCGCGGGATGCGCTTGGAGACGTACTCGGAAAGGTTCCGCGCGCGCTCCCGCGCCCACTGCCCGCGCGCCTTCGCGAAGGTCGGCGGCTGCCCGAAGAAAGCCTCCTGGAGGTCCTTCCAGCCCGCCCCGCCGGCCTCGGCCGCGCCTTGCCGCTCGTTCGGCAGCCGCCGCTCCAGCGCCTCCGGCATCTGCGCCTGCAAGTGGCCCAGCGGCGCGCCCCACGTCGCCCCGTCGTCCAGCCGCATCAGCAGCGCCGAGTTCAGCAGCACGTACGGCGTCTCGTTCAGCACCTTCAGCGTGTACCCGCCCGCATCGCGCTTCACGTCCGCCGTCACCCCGCCGCCCAGCGGCACGCGGTGGACCAGCTCCAGCCGCCGCGTCGCGCGGGACTGGATCAGCAGGTCCTGCACCAGCAGCCCTTCCTCGGTCTGGTCCAGGTTCAGCTCCGGCAGCACGTCGATGATTCCGCGCGTCGCGAACTCCGGCGAGATCAGGTGCCCCGTCGCCGCCTGCACCTCCGAGGCCGGCTCGGCCTCGTTGCCGAACGCCAGGTCGTAGCTCCCGCGGTTCGGCGCGTACACGTTCAGGAAGGTGTGCGCCACTCCGTGGTCCTGCAGCGGACCGGCCTCGATCACGCAGACCTCGTCCACCGTCAGCTTGCCTTCCTTGTACGAGACCAGGTACGCCGCCACCACGAAGGCCACCGCCCAGCCCGGCGCCGCCAGCCACGCCGCCTCGCGCCGCTTCAGCCAGCCGAAGAGCAGGTAGTTCAAGGGCACCGCCGCCAGCAGATATAAAAGGAGGAACGACGCGACCATCATCGGCGGGGGCGTCGAGACCGGCGTGTCCGAGGTGAAGCTCCGGTCCAGCTCCTGCCGCAGCCACGGCAGCGACTGCCGGTCGATCGCCGGAGCCTCCTCGCCCCACATCGCCGCGCCCCACGGGGAAGACGTCTGCCCCTTGAACTGGTCCGGATCGACGATGTCCTCGTAGCTGAACAGCGAGCGCCGCCGGCCGTCCTTGAGCAGGCCCAGCGGGATCTCCTCGCGCCCAGCCCAGCCCCGCAGCAGCGGGTCGCCCAGCGAAAAAAGCCAGGAAGTGCACCGCCCCCATCCCCACCCGCAGCGAACTCATCTCCACCAGCGGCTCTTTGGGGTTGCGCACCACCACCGCCTCGCCCCGCGTCGGGCGCGGCGTCACCACCACGATCGGGAGCCCCCAGTCGGGCTTGTTCGGCTCGTAGCCCGGGCCGCAGACCAGGTTCGGCAGCGTCCCGCTCCGCTCCACCTTCAGCCCCGCCAGGTCCGCCAGGCTCAGTTCCTGCCCCTCGCGAGGCTTCAGCCGCGCCGGATCCTCGCCGCTCGAGATCAGCAACTGCCCGCCCGCCTGGCAGTACGTCCGCAGCGCCGTGATCTGCTCGTCCGTCAGACCCTCCCGAGGCGGGCCGTCCACGATCACCAGGTTCGCCAGCATCAGGTCGTGCCAGCGGTTCGGCAGTTCCTTCGGCTGCACCACCGCCACCTTCCGACCCCGGCGCTGCGGGTCGCCGAAGGACTCCTCCGGCGTCGCCTCGCGCGTCGGCAGCAGGTTCTTGAACGCGCCGGAATTCTCCGAGACCACCACGATCAGGTCCTCGGGCACCGTCGCCGAACGGTCCAGATCGTAGAGCTGAACGTAGCGCTTGAACGGGCGGCCCCCCGCAAGGATGTCCACCTCGATCACGTCGAAGAGGAACTCCGGGCAGAGCACGCTGAAGCGGTACTGCTTGGTCACTCCCGGGCCGACCTCGAACGGCTGCCGGTAGGTCGTCGTGTACGGCTTCTGCCCCGACTCGGTGCTCTCCTTGCTCGGGTCCAGCCGGATGCTCATCGTCCCCGCGTAGTCGTCCTTCTCCGTCGTGTTCTGGACCTCGACGATCAGCGAGACCCACTGCCCGCGACGCCCGAAGCCGCCCCACATCCGGCTCTCGGCGCGCGTCTCTTCGTTCTTCTCGGGATCGACGTCCTTCGTTTCCTTCTGGGTCCCCAGGTAGTCGCGGAACGAGCACCAAGCGGAGACCTTGAACGGCGGGATCTTCGGTTTCTTCGTCTTGTCCGTCTTATCCGCGTCGGTCTTCTCCGCGCCGGTCTTGCCGGACTCCGGCGGCGCGTCCTCGCCGGCCGCCGGCGCAAGCGCCGCCGCCAGGCTCAACAGACCCAGCAGCAGCCACGTGCCGCCACGGTACCCAACCCGCATCGAGTTGCCTCCGGCGGAAACGCAACATCCTCGGCCGGCCCACCATGCCGCCGGCCGCGCGGCTCTCGTTTCACGTCCCCTGTGCGTTGTCGAACGACTTCTCTTACATTGTGCTTCTGCCGCGCTTTCTTTCGGTCAGATTCGCGTCAAACTCCGCATCTCAAAACCGTAAAACTTCAAGCCTCATGCCCCGCGTCGACTCCGGGTGCCACACCACGAAGTGGTGTGCGGCGGACTGGGAGTCACCGCGCACCTAAACCTCCCGTTACCCCCTCAGCTTACTTCCCGCCGCCTCCCAGGCGAATCCTTTTTAGCTCCCACCTTCTGTTACAACCTGTTGTAAAGATAAAAGTTACATGCAAGGCCCGGCCCAGGCCCCACCTCGTGCAGCAACCCCTTTCCTACTCGGGACTTGAACCTCCACCCGGCCCTCCCAGAATTCAACGCACCCACCCCGGAGCCCCTGCCTTTGGACGCCCACACGGCCCCCGAGATCCGGCGCCTCGCGCAAGAACTCGCCGCGGCCCGCGCGCGCCTGAAGCTCAAACTCAAAGCGCCCGCGCCCCAGCCCCCGGAGTGCCCCCGCCCGAACTGATCGGGCTGGTCAACACCGGAGCCAAAGCCGAACCCGGCGAGTTCCTCCGCAGCGGCCTCGCCGACATGCTCAACCATATGCGCGCGCTGGATGCCGCCGGCCTCTCGCTTGAAGGCTGCCGCGCGGTCCTGGAGTTCGGCTGCGGCGCCGGGCGCCTGCTCCGCCACTGGCTCGACGCGGACGTCGAACTCAGCGGCTGCGACTTCACTCCCGCGGTCCTCGATTGGTGCCGCGCGCATCTGCCCGGAGCGCGCTTCGAACGCAACGCCGCGCGCCCGCCGCTCCCGTACCGCGACGCCGAGTTCGACTTCGTCTACGCCAACTCCGTCTTCACCCACATCCCCCTCGCGCTCCAGGACGCCTGGCTCGCCGAACTCCGCCGCGTCCTCCGCCCCGGCGGCGTCCTGCTCGCGACCGTCCTCGGCGCGCACCACCGCGCCGCCCTGCTCGACGACGCCCAGCGCGCCGAACTGGAGGCCGCCGGGAGCCTCGAACGCGGCCCCGTCTACGCGGCCCTCGACGCGCAAGCCGCCGCGGGCCTTCTCCCGCGCCTCGCCCGCAAAGCGCGCCGGACCCTCCACCGCGCCGGGCTGGCCTCCGCCGCGCCGGTCTACTTCGCCATGGTCTTCCAGACCCCCGCCCGCCTCGAAGCCGCCCTCGCGCCGCACTTCAAGCTCCTCCGCCGCCACGAAGTCCCCGACAGCCAGGAGATCCTCGTCCTCGCCACCTGACCCCGTGCCACGGGTCGGCGCAGCCGCCGTAGCGCCGGCGTCCTCGCCGGCTCGCGTGGGCGTCCCGCCCGCGCGTCTTTTCGTACTCCCGTACCGCCTCGTCCCCCGCCGTGCCACGGGTCGGCGCAGCCGCCCCGTGCCTCTTACGGAACCCGGCCCGCGCCTCGCAGGGAAGCCGTGAAAGCAGCCCAGTCTTTCATGACTGGAGTTCCGGCTCAAAACAGCAAACGGCAAGAACCAGATTCAAAGAAAACAGCAAACAGCAAACAAACCGCGCCAAGCTCTTTGTAGTTCGTAGTTCGTAGTTCGCAGTTCGCAGTTCGCAGTTCGTCGTTTGCTGTTTTCCGTTTGCAGTTTGCCGTTTGTTTGGGATTTGGTTCTTGCCGTTTGCAATTTGAGATTTGTTTGGTTCTTGGATCTTTTAATTTGATGCTTCCCCGCCCGTCCCCCCGGATTTCCCCTCCAATCCGCCTCGCCGCCGCGTCCTTTCCTCGGTATCCTTTATTGTGCCAACGGCTCCGCGAGGAATACCCATGCGCACCCAGCCCGCCCGGCCCTGCCTGCTCGCGCTCCTGCTCTGCGCCGCGCTCGCCTCCGCCTTCGCCCGCGCCGCCTCGCTCGACGAAGCCCGCGCGCTCAAGGACGAGGCCGCCCGGATCCTCCGCGATCAGGCCGCCACCAGCGCCGACCCCAAGCTCTACGCGCACGCCGTCTTCAAGCTCCAGCGCGCCGAAGCCCTCCTCGACGAACTGCTCAAGACCCAGCCGCAGGCCGCCGAACCGCTCCTCGAGGAGGTCACCGCCTCGCTCTTCTGGGCGCGCCGCTTCGCCAACGTGAACGTGATCCGCGAACTCGAACGCGGCGACCCCGGCCCCGGCGCCGGTACGGCCCCGCCGCCCCCGGCCCGGCCCGAACCCCCGAAGCCCGCGCCCCAGGCCGGCGTCGATCTCGCCGCCGCCGAGAAGGCCTATAAGAAGGGCGAGGAGTTCGAACGCGCCCGCGCCGGCGAAGACCACGCCGTCGCGCTCAAGTGGTTCCAGGTCGCCGACGAGACCCAGGGCACCGACTGGTCCCTCCGCGCGCTCTCCCGCGCCAACGAGGCCCAGGCGCGCTTCAAGGCCCGCCAGGAAGCCGCGCAGGCCGCCGAACTCGCCCCCGACGCCAAACTCATCGTCGAAGGCAACGCGCTCTTCGCCGCTCAAAAGTACGCCGAGGCCCTCGATAAGTTCGCCGCCGCGCAGAGCCTGAAGAACACCCCGCTCGTCCACCAGCGCCTCGGGCACACCCACCTCAAGCTCGGCTACCTCGGCCGCGACAAGTACGCCGAACAGTACCGCCCCATGCTGCAGAAGATCGCCGACGCCAAGCGCAGCGGCAACCAGGCCCAGATGCAGGCCGTCTACAAGGAAAACCTCCAGCTCCTCCAGCGCCTCCGCCCGCTCGAAAACGAAGTCATCGGCAGCTACGTCAAGGCCGCCGAGGAGTTCCAGCGCGGCCTCGACCTCGCCAACGGCAAGAACCTCGACTGCGAATGCCACGTCGCGATCCTGCAGTTCGAGCGCAAGAACCGCACCCGCGCCCTCCAGCTCCTCGCCGTCGCACTCAAGAAATACACCCCCGCCAACGACGAAGAACGCGCCGTCTACGAGTACAGCAAATCCCTCTACGAACGCCTCGGCGGAAAGCTCTAAACTCGTGCCGCGGGTCGGCGCAGCCGCCGTAGCGCCGGCGTCCTCGCCGGCTCGCGTGGGCGTCCCGCCCGCGCGTCTTTTCGTTCTCCGGTTACCGCGAGCATCCCGCCTCCCCGCCGTGCCACGGGTCGGCGCAGCCGCCCCGTGCCGCGCCGCTTCCGACTCCGCGTCCCGCGACTCCCCCATCCGTTGCTTGCCACCGGCTTCAGCCGGTGGTGCGAAGCCCCAACAGATCCTCTTTCCGCCGGCTTAAGCCGGCGGAAAGAGACATAAATGGGAGCCGCGCTCCACCACCTGAAGGTGGTGGCAAGCAACGGATACACGCCCCCGCCGCTCGTACCGCGGGCGTCCCGCCGTATCCCGTCCCGCAGGGACGGCCAAGCCGAAACGGATTCTCACCCGTCCCTGCGGGATGCCATGCCCTTCAACTCCCGCGACCGAAATGCCGCTTACCGTTCGCGGCCCCGGCTGCTCACTTCGCCAGCGCCTTCGGCCGGATCGTGCGGACGCCGCAGAGCGTCTTTGTGGTGGCGTACACCTTCTGGTAGTACCCGTCGGCGCGCTCGCCGAGGTTCCGCACCGCGCCGGGGAAGGAAGCCAGGATCGTGTTCCAGCCGGACTTCACGTCGGCGCACTCCAGGATCGCGTTGCAGTACCGGATCCCGCCGTCGCCGGGGTGCGGGTGCAGCAGGTACTCGAACGGCGCGTTGGGCATGTCCTCGGCGGGCTTGAAACTCCAGGCAAAGTAGATGGATTTCATGAGCGCAACTCCATGCAAATTCGGACCGCATATCCGATGCGGCGCGGAGGCGCATGCCGCCGCGCAAGGGAGCGAAGACTCCGCGGGCGCGCGCGCCCGGGAATTCCTCAGGTTAAATCCGTCTTAAATGGGATCGGGGCCGGACGGGAACGAGAATTCAGGCCCTGCTGCGGGCCTGGAATTCCAGCGCCGGCGGCCGGATCAGGCCGCGGGCGGGCCGCGGACGAGGTTGGGGCGGAAATCGGGGCGGGCGCGGTGCGGAAGCGCCGGCGTCGCGGCCTGCGCGGGGCCGCCGGCGGCCAGAAACGGCTCCGGCCATGCGCGCGGGCGCGGCGCGTCCAGGTCGAGTTGCGGCGCCGCCGCGTCCAGCGCGCGGACCGTCAGGCACAGCAGCGGCCCCGCCGAAGCGAGTTCTACCGCGAAGCCTCCGTCCGCGCGCGCAAGGGCCTCCGTGCCGGGCGATTCAGCGCCCAGCGGGCCAAGCAGCGCCAGTACGAGAGCGGGTAGCACGCCGAGACGGCGCATCGAGGCCTCGCTTGCAGGGAACTCCCTGCACCGGATCTTCATAGCACCGCCGCATGGGCTGTCAAGATGGGAGCTTCACCGCGCATGGCAGGCAGGAGCGGAGAGCTTGACTCAGGAGTTCACTTAAAAAGTGAACCGAAATTGAACCATGAATTCAGCCCAAAATCCCCCAGGATCCGTCAATTCCGCTCTCTTCCAATCCCACTATTCCTCAATCGTACTATCACTCAATTCCGCGATCTCTCCATTCTCAGTACCCCGCGTTCGCCGGCTCGGGCTTGAGTTCGACCGTCTCCAGGTCGTCGTCGTCGATCCGGTCGCCGGCGGCCGGGGCCACGCCCATGTCGCCGCTGTCCATGTCGGCCATCGCCGCCGCCGCCCAGTCGCGCTCCTTGCGCCGCTCCTCGGGGCTGAGCGCCGCGGCGCAGAAGGTCCCGAAGCGCGGCTGCGCGAACGGCAGGTGCGTGTCCCCGCGCGCCAGGATGTGGCTCCCGTTGGTCATCCTCGTGACCGGATCGACGCACGGCGAGGCGTGGACGTCGCGCGTCGGGTCGCTGTCGGCGCCCCACTGCGTGAACGAGCGCGCGTTGGTGTAGTGGCTCACGAAGGCGCGCCGGAACTGGTCCGCCGTCACGTTGGCCTTGCTGCGGTGCAGCACGTGCCCGCCGAAGAAGACCACGTCGCCCGGCGCGGCCGGCACCAGCACCTGCGGGTACTTGTTCGCGACCTTCGAGAGCCCGTTGTGCTCGTCGTTCACGTCGCTCACCCCGCTCACCGGCGTCATGTCGCTCAGCCGGCGCTGGCAGGAATGCCCCTGCTTGGGATCGGCGTTCGGATAGATCGGCTCGTCCTGGCTGCCCTGCGCGAACCACATCGCGCCGTTGTACTCGTCGCACGGATCGACCGCGATCCACGCCCCGATCAGCATGTCCGGATGCGTCGGGATGTAGTAGCTGTCCTGGTGCCAGCCCTGCCCGGGCTTCCCCGGCGGCTTCAGGAACAGCATCGTCTGCATCGCCAGGATGTCCGGCCCGATCAGCAGCTCCAGCACGTCCAGCACCCGCGGATGCAGGAGGTACTTCTCGTGGATCGCCAGCTTGCGGTGCAGCATGTGGATGCGCAGGAAGTACTGCGCCTTCTCGTGCGGCGAGAGGTTCTCCGGCGGCGCGTCCAGCGCCTGCGCCGAGATCGGCCCGTCCTTCTTCGGATCCCGCACCGGCATCGTCTTCCGCTGCTCCGGCAGCCGCCCCTGCATCAGCTCCTCGGTGTGCTGCTTGATCTCGGCGATCTCCTCCGGCGCGACCAGGTTCTTCACGACGAGGTAGCCCTGCCGCCGGAAGGCGATGTACTCCTCGATCGAAACCCGGTAGCGAGGATGCTTCCGCATGTCCCGACCTGATGCCGTCTGCATGGCGTTCGTCCGCTCCATGGCGCCCATGTTCATGGCGCAAATCTACCCGCGCCGGCACGCCCGAGACATGGCGGCGATTGGCAACTTCATGCCTGTGATTGATGTTAGGGCTTACTTCGGATCAGTCGACCGGGCGAAGCGCAACAGCCGCGGCAGCGGCGGGAGTTCCCCGCTCGAAACCGCTTTGCGTATGACGCTCGGCGCGCGCCCGTACGCCGCCTTGAAGGCCCGCGAGAAATGGTACGGGCTCGCGAACCCGCACTGCGACGCGATCCGCTGGAACGTGAAGTTGGAGCGCGCCACCAGCACCGCCGCGCGGTCCAGCCGCGCCAGGCGCACGGTCTCCAGGGGCGAACGCCCCGTCGAGGCGGCGAAGACCCGGCACAGATGCTCCGGCGTCACCGCCGCCGCCCGCGCCAGTTCCGCCAGCGTCAGCTTCGCCGAAGCGTCCTCGTCCAGCGCCTGCTGGACGCGCGCCAGCGCGCGCTCCACCGGATCCGGCAGCCGCGCCGCCGGGACGTCCGCCGAGCCGCGCTCCCCGCAGACGAACGTCCAGAGCAGATGCGTGAGCGTCAACTCGACCTGCAAGCGGTTGCCCTTCTCGAGCCACGTGCCCAGGTGCCGCGCCAGCGCCCAGCACAGGTCGCCCTCGACCGGCGGGCGCACGAACGGCCACGCCTCCAGCGGCGGCCAGTCGGCGGGAAACCGTTCGATGGTGAAGTGGCAGAAGCCGTGCCGCGTGCGCCGCTTCGGGTCCCAGCGGAAGAAGTCGGTCTCGCCTTCAAGGCAGGGACGGCAGAGCACGAACGAGCCTTCCGGCGCGGCGAAGGTCCGCGCGCCCCAGCGGTACTCCGCGTCGCCCTCCACCATCCAGACGAACTCGAAGTCGCGCAGGAACCGCGGCCCGAACTCCGCGCCCACGGGGTACGTCGCCAGGCCGACGCTCTTGGGCAGCGTGAACTTCAAGTCCAGATGCATGCCCGCGGATCGTATCCGCATTCGGCCCGCGGTAAACGGCCAACGGCGGCGGTCTGCGCTGACAATCCTGGGAATTCACTCGTGCTTCACGCGTGGAATACTGACGCTCCGCGTTGACACTTTAGGTCAGCCCTTGAGGAACAGCATGATCAGAATCCCGCAGACGAGCAGTGCCGAGACTAAGCCCACTCCCAGATGCACCCAGTTAATCCCAACGTCCTCCCTGATTTGCAGCTTGCTCATCGCTTTACCCCTTTCGACCTGTGGCCCGCGCACCCTCGAACGAAGGACTAGCTCGGGCAAGACGCATACCAATCCGGCCGGTTCTCCAATTCAGGCCGCCCGGACGCGCTATAATGGCGGCCGCCGGTTTGTAGTTTGCAGTTTGTTTGGATTCTGATTCTTACGTATTGGAGTTTGACCCGCGCCCATGCCTCCTCACTTCCGCATCCCCCTCAATCTGCCGCACGCCGGCACGCTGGCGCGCCGCCTGGCCTACCACCTCAACCGCGTCTGCAGCATCCGCGAGGTCGACGGCACGGCGCGCGACGCGATGGAGCAGGACATCGAGGCGCTCCAGGATCTGCTCCTGCCGCACTTCGAGAACGGCGAGAACCCGCCGCACGCGGAGGCCGGCGAAGTGGTGCGCCGGGCCGCCGAGCGCGCCCGAGCCCTCGTCGAGAAACTCGAAGCCGCGCGCCTCGGCGACGACCGCTTCGGGCAGGTGATTCGAAACCTCTTCGAGTGCCTTGAACTCGGCGAGGAAGGCGCCCGGCAGTCGCTTCGCGCCGGCGAGAATCCGGACTCGGCCTTGCGGCCGGAGTGAGGCCCAGTGAACAGTGAACAGTGAACGGTGAACGGTGAACGGTGAACGGTGAACGGTGAACGGTGAACGGTGAACGGTGAACGGTGAACGGCTACACCGACCGCGTGGTCCTATTCCGAAGTAGGTCTGCCCTTTTTGCAGTTACTGTTTACCGTTCACCGTTTACTGTTCACTTTCCACGAGCATGCCCTTCGGCCCGGACAATCCACCCATGCCCGCCACCGAACCCTGGTACTGCCGCGTCTGCGGCGGCTTCCACGAGGAACTCCCGATGGCCTTCGGCGCCGAAGCGCCGGACGCGTACTACGAGATCCCGCCGGACGAGCGCGGCGCGCGGGCGAAGCTCGGCCCGGACCGCTGCATTCTCGACGGCGCGCGCTGGTTCGTGAAGCTCAGCCTGGAAGTGCCGGTCCCCGAGGACGGCCGCCCCTTCGTCTGGGGCCTCTGGGCCGAGGTGGAGCAGTCGGCCTTCGAGCGCGCGCACGACCCGGCGCATACGGCGGGGCACGAGAGCGCGCCGCCGGAATTCGGCGCGCTGGCCACGCGCGTGCCCGGCTACGAGGAGACGCGCGGCCTGAAGGTCCGCCTCTATCCGCGCCCGTTCCGGCAGTTCCCGCTGGCGCGGCTGGAGCCGGCCGCGCACGCGCTCGTCGAGGACCAGCTTCGCGGCATCCCGCTCGCGCGGGTGCGGGAGTACGCCGCGCTGCTGCTGCATCCCGGCGCATGACCGCGCGCAAGGCCCAGGCCCGCGTCCTGCTCTTCCACAAGCCGAAGGGCCTGACCGTGACGCGCGCCGACGAACGCGGGCGCAGGACCGTCTACGACGCGCTGCCGGCATGGGTCCGCGAGGACGGCTGGGTCCCCGTCGGCCGGCTCGACCGCGAGACCCGCGGCCTCTTACTCTTCGTCCGCGAAGGCGCGCTCGTCGAACGCCTCACGCGCCCCGGAAGCTGCGCGAAGGTCTACGAGGTCTGGGTCCGCGGGCGCGTCACCGAAGCCCACCGCGCCCAGGCGCGCGCCGGCGTGACGAGCCCCGCCGGCCTGCTGAAAGCCGCGGCGCTCGAGATCGCCGGAACCGCCGGCCCCAAGACGCGCCTGCGCGTCACGCTCGACGAGGGGAAGAACCGGCACCTGCGCCGCCTCTTCGCGGCCTTGAAGGATCCCGAGCGCGGCACGCCGCTGAAGGTGACGGACCTGAAGCGCATTGCGTTCGGGCCGCTCGAACTGGACGTGGGCTCGGGCGCGTGGCGCATGCTGACGCCGCGGGAGGAGCGCGGGTTGCTCGATGCGGCGGGCGGTGACCTTTAGCCTGTGATCTGTAATCTGTAATCTGTAATCTGTAATCTGTAATCTGTAATCTGTAATCTGTAGTCTGTAATCTGTGGTCTGTGGTCTGTGGTCTGTGGTCTGTGGTCTGTGAACGGCAAGCATAGAGCAAAAGGCGCTGCATTTAACTGGCAATTTTCCATCGCAATTCGTCGGGCCTCCGGTAGCGTGAGGCTTCGACGCCCGAAAGGAGCCCAGCATGCCCAGCATCTTCACCAAGATCCTCGCCGGCGAGATCCCCTGCGCGAAAGTCTGGGAGGACGAGTGCTTCTTCGCCTTCCTCGACATCATGCCCGTCGCGCCGGGCCACACCCTCGTCATCACCAAGCAGGAGGTGAATTACCTCTTCGATATGGACGAGAAACTCTACCTCGACCTGATGGCCGCGAGCCGTAAAGTCGCGAAGATGGTCAAAGCCGCCACCGGCTGCCAGCGCGTCTGCGTTGGCGCCTTCGGCTTCGAGGTTCCGCACGTCCACATCCATCTCTTCCCGCTGGACGGCTTAAACCAGTTCCCTTTCCCCAAGCGCGAGAAGGCGAACCCGGCGGACCTGGATGCCATGGCGAAGAAGATCGCCGCGCAGGCGTGAAGTATGAAAGAAAAAGTATGAAGTATGAAGTATGAAGTATGAAGTATGAAGTATGAAGTATGAAGATGCTTAGAGAATTCCCTTGGGGAACGAGTATTCGTTTTTATTTTTTCTTCCTATTTCATACTTCATATTTCATACTTCTTCTTTCATACTTCATCCTTTCCCTTCACGACCCCCGCCGTCGCCGCGCCGCCGCCTTCGCGGCTGGTGACGGGCTCCACGGTCGCGCCGAGTTCCTGCAAGAGCCGCCCGCGGGAGCGGACGATCAGGGCGAGGCCCCCGATCAGCACGCCGCCCAGGAGGACCAGTTCGAGCGTCGGCTCCTCGCCCAGCAGCGGCCAAGCGTAGAGCAGCGTCAGCGGCGGGACGACCAGCGTCATCGCGGTGCTCGGCGCGAGGCCCAGCCGTTCGACGGAGACGTAGAAGAGCCCCTCGGTGAAGCCCATCAGGACCGGCCCCGAGGCCAGCATGACCAGAACCGGCGTCAGCGGCGCGTGCGCGGGCCACGCGAGGTCGCCCTTCCATGCCGCCAGCGGCAGCGTCAGCGCCGCGGCCAAGGCGAAGACGAGCGTCGAGACGGCGAAGGCGTCGTGCCCCTTCAGCCACGCCTTCGCGCAGGGGCTGTAACTCCCCCACAGCACGGCGGTGGCCAGCAGCAGCACGAGCGACGTGGACGACGCGGCCACGCGCGGGTCGCGCAGCAGGATCAGCCCGAGCAGCCCGCCCAGCGCCAGGACGAAGCCCGCCTGGAAGCCGCGCCGCCGCACCAGCCGCCGCTCGTCGTGAAAGAGCAGCGCCGAGAGGCCGATCGAGATCAGCGGGATCGCGCGCGTGATCAGCATGCTCAGCGTCGCCGTGCTCCCGTAGGTTCCCGCCGTGAAAGCGACCAGTCCGCCGGTGAAGAGCGCGCCCATCAGCATGAAGCGCGCCGGCCGGCGCAGCACGTGCGACAGCGCGGCGCGCCGCTTCCAGCAGACCCAGGCGCCCAGCACGGCCGTGCTGCTGAATACGCGATAGAAAACCAGCGTGAGCGGGTCGATGCCGTGCGCCTGCATGTACTTGTAGAGCGGCGTGCCCCAGCCCCACAGCAGCACCGCGGTCAGGATCGGCACGTAGTCGCCGAGGACGTGGCGGGGACCGGCGCTCACCACGGAGACACGGCGCGGCGCCGGCCATTGCGGATTTTGGATTTCGGATTGCGGATTGAATGCACGAACTTCAGAGGATTCTCGATGCTCATTTCAGACCCGCTTCCCAGCCTAAAATCCTCTGCGTTCTTTGCGTGCTCTGCGGTTAAGAGGGCTTCATTCCCGGATCGGCAGCCGCGCCCCGGCCTCGGCCGACTCCACCGCGCCGAAGACCATCGCGAGGCTCTTGAGGTTGTCGCCGCACCAGGTCTCGGGGCGCGCGTTGGCGTCGAGGGCCTCCAGCAGACGCAGCAGGCTGCCCTCCTGGCCGGCGGGGCGCGTCTCCTCGATGGGCAACTCGAGCCGCTCGCACTCGCGCTTGAAGCCTTCCGTGCCTTTGACGAGTTCGGCGACGGGCGCGCTCGCGCCGTCCCAGGCGATGGAGCCCTTCGTGCCGACGACGCGCCAGAGCCCGTTCCAGCCGGTGTTGTGCCCCTCGGCGCACCAGCTCCCGCGGTAGGTGAAGACCACGCCGCCGCTCATCTCGAAGACCGCCGTCGCGGCCACGTCGCCCTTGTACCAGCTTCCCTTGGGGTTGAACTCGCGGCAGTAGACAGCCTCCGGATCGGCCTGCGTGACGCAGCGGACCAAGTCGAAGTGGTGGATGGACATGTCGAGGAGCAGCGGATGGGCCATCTCGTCGCGGAACCCGCCGAAGTGCGCGCCGATGTAGAAGTCCACGTTCACCGTCGTCACGTCCCCGAGCAGGCCGCCGGCGACGGCCTGGCGCAGCGCGCGGACCTGCGGCTGCCAGCGGTAGTTCTGGCTGACCATGTAGATCTTCCCGGCCTTTTCGGCCGCCGCGATCATCTCCCGGGCGTTGGCGAGGCTGTCGGCGAGCGGCTTCTCGCCCAGCACGTGGCAGCCGGCGGCCAGCGCCGCCAGGGTCACGGCCTTGTGCGCGGCGGGGATCGTCACGTCCACGACCAGATCCGGCTTCAGGTCGGCCAGCAGCGCCGCCAGGTCCGTGCCGACCCGGGCCGCGCTCAGGCCGTAGTCGGCCTTCTTCTGCTCGGCGGCCTCCAGGCGCAGGTCGGCGAGCCCGGCGACCTCGACGCGCGGATGATCCTTCATCACGTTCAGCCAGGCCTTGGCCATCCCGCCGCACCCGGCCAGCACGACCCTCAGCTTGTTGCTCATCTTCGATCCTCGCATTCGCCGCGCGCGGCACTTGGACCCGAACTTCTCCCGGATAAGGATGCCGCGCGAAGCGAGGCGGCGCGAAGAAAAGCCCGCCGCCCTGCAATTCCCGCTGCATCCTTCGGCTAAAGACTACAGGTCCATGATCTTCCTGGACGATAAACACCATCGAGTCCAGTTCCAGTGCAGGAGCCGTGATGCCATGATTCGCCTGGCTTTTTCCATCGGTACGCTGGCCATCCTGATCGCCGTGGGCGTGCTGGTCTGGCGCTGGGTCGGCCAGGAGACGCAGACGGCCGCCGGCGACCTGCCGGACGTGGGCACGCCGCCCGCCGCGCCTCCGGCGCAGGACGGCCCCGGCGCGACGATGCCGCAGGTGCCCACCGGGCCGTACGGCGTCGCCCAGCCGCCCGCGCCCGTGCCGGCGCCCGAGGCGCCCGCGCCCAGCCCGCTGCCGCCGCTCGAACCGCTGCCTGTTCAGAGTCCGCCGCCCGCGCCCGCGCCCGAAGCGCCTTCGACCCGTGCCGGCCTGCGCACCCACAAGGTCCAGCCCGGCGACTCGCTCTGGAAGATCAGCATGAAGTACTACGGCGACGCGAGGCACATCCAGGACCTCGCCCAGGCCAACCGCCTGGACGGCGCCGGGACCATCCGCCCCGGGCAGGTCCTGATTCTCCCCGATGCCGGAACCGCCCGCCGGCGCGCGCCCGCCGACGCCGACCACGAACTCGCCGACGAACCTTCGAGCCACGACGCGCCGCGACCCGAGCCGGCCGACCGGGACTTCGTCCCGATGCCGCCCAGCCTCAACCGCAGCGTCCCGCGCGATCGGACCTCCGACTGAGTTTCCTCCGCCGTACAGGGCAAGAACAGGGGCGACGTGGGGGGCGCCCCTGTTCTTGTTCCTGACCCCATTCCTTGAAACCGCGGAGGCAGAGCACCGGGAGATTTTGGATTGAGGATTTTGGACTTTTGACCTACGACCTATGCTCTTTGATTCTTGGCCTTCAACTCTTGTATTTCACCCCTGAAGAAAGCCCTTAATTCGCGCCGCCAACCGCTCCCGCCAGGCCTTGCCGTAGTAGTTGTGGTTCGCGCCCTGGACGACTTCAAAGGCCGCTTCCGCCGCCACGCCGCGGCCGTGGAGCTTCTCGAAGTGCTCGCGCGCCGGCGCGGCCTCGGCGTCCTGCCCGCCCCAGATAAAGAGCGCGCGCCCCTTCCATGCTTCCAGTTCGGCCTCGATATCGCGCGCGGAGTCCTTCAGGTTCCGCTCGCCCGCGCCGGGCCGCTCCGCGCCTGAGACGTTCTTGCGGATGCGTCCCAGGTTCAATTCGCCGCGCAGCAGGCGCAGCCAGGTGTCCGGCTTCAGGGCCTTCCAGAAGTAGTTGCGCAGGTTCTTCCAGCGCCGCCGCCGCTCGAAGACCGCCCCGCGCGAAGGCTGGAAGGGTAGGACCGAGAGGGCCACCACCGCGCCGACCTCCTCCGGCTTCAGCGCGGCCAGGCCCAGCGCGACGTTGGCCCCGGAGCAGACGCCAAGAATCGCGGATTGCGGACTGCGGATTGCGGATTGGGGCGGGGATGCGTTCCGAGTTCCGGGTTCCGGGTTCCGAGGGGCAGGGAAGTGCTCCTCTTCCATGCCCTGGCCCAGCCCCTGCAGATACGCCAGACCCACCGCGGCGTCGGCGATCATGCGGTCGAGGTCGCAGTCGCCGAAGGCCCCGGACGAGTCCCCGCGGCCGTGGAGGTCCAGCCGCAGCACCGTATGCCCGGCGCGGGCCAATTCCACGGCGAGCTGGACCATCAGTTCGGCCGGGCCGGTGCGCGGGCCGGACCAGCCGGGCAGCATGAGCAATGCGGATTGCGGATTGCGGATTGCGGATTGCGGACGATGCAGCGTGGCGCCGACGTATTGACCGTACTCGGTGGGCAGGGCCAGGATTTCGCGGGTCTCGCCGGGGAAGGCGGCGCGGGGGTTCAGGACCGCATCGGGCGCCGCGCTCAAGCCCTACTGCCCCCGCTTCTCGACCTTCGGCAAGGTCGCGCTGGACGGCCCGCGCAGGATCATGGTGTGCTGGGCGGCCTTGGAGCGCGAGTGGTCGGCGTGGTCGCGGTTGGCGTGGCGGACGAGTTCCTCGCTGAGCGCGTGGCGCAGCTTCTCGATCTCGGCCTGGGAGTAGACCCGCCAGCCCGCGCCGGTCTTGACGCCGAGCTTGCCCTGCGCGACCAGTTCCTTGAGCTTCTCGGGCGCGGCCGCGTCGTTGCATAGGCCGGGGAAGAGTTCGTCGCAGATGGCCGCGTAGACGTCCAGCCCGCCCAGGTCGCAGGTGCCGAAGATGCCGCTGATGGGGATGCGCCGGCCGAAGCCCAGCGCGGCGACCGCGTCGATGTCCTCGGCGCTGGCGACGCCTTTGGCGATGAGGTCCATGGCCTCGCGCTGGAGCGCGAAGGCCAGGCGGTTGCCGATGAAGCCGGAGATCTCCTTGCGCAGCAGGATCGGATGCTTGCCGGTCTCGACGAGCACCTTCAGCAGCGCGTCCACGACCTCCGGCGCGGTGCCCGGATGCGGGACGACCTCCACCAGCGGCAGCAGGTGCGGCGGGTTCCAGAAGTGCGTGACCAGCATCCGCTCGGGGCGCCGGAGCTTCCCGGCGATGCGGCTGGGCAGGAAACTGGAGGTGTTGCTGGTGACGATGGCGTCCTCGGGCGCGACCGCTTCGGCCTCGGTGAGGACCTTGTGCTTCAGTTCCAGCTTCTCGGGGACGGCCTCCACGATCCACTGCGCCTCGGAGAAGGCGCGCATGACCCGCACCGGGTGTTCGAGGAACGCAATGCGTCCCACGACCTTTTCGGGATCGTCCTTGGCGAGCCCGTTGAGGTGCAGGAAGCGCGCGCCGAAGCGGGCGTACTCGCGGCTCCGCGCGCGCTGCTCCTCGTCCACCTCCACGACCTGGGGCTCGAAGCCGGAGCGGGCGAAGTCCAGGGCCATGTTGGTGCCCATGGTCCCCGCGCCCAGAATGACGATTCGCGTGAGGCTCATATAGACCCACAGAATACGCCGCCCGGCCGCCGTGGCAATCAGAAGTCCAGGCGGAAGCCCATGCCCAGATAGCGCTGCCGCGCCTCGGGATGGTTGACGATCTCCCGGGGCGAACCGTGGATCCAGATCTTGCCTTCGTCCATGATGTAGGTGCGGTCGGTGATGGTCAGGGTCTCGCGGACGTTATGGTCGGTGACGAGGACCCCGACGCCCTTCTCCTTCAGGTCGCGCAGGATGCCTTGGATTTCGGTCACGGCGATGGGGTCGATGCCCGCGAAGGGCTCGTCGAAGAGCACGACCTTGGGCTGGAGGGTCATGGCGCGCGCGATCTCCAGGCGCCGGCGCTCGCCGCCGGAGAGGCTCCCCCGCCTGCGTGGCCCGAACGGCCTCCAGGCCGAAGGCGCGGATCAGTTCCTCCAGCTTGGCCAGCCGCGTCTTGCGGTCGTAGGTCTGAAGTTCCATCACGGCCATCAGGTTCTCTTCGACCGAAAGGCGCTGGAAGACGGTGGGCTCCTGCGCCAGGTAGCCCATCCCGCGGTTGGCGCGCTTGAACATGGGCAGCCCGGTGATGTCGCGGATGTCGAACTTCACGCGCCCCTTGTCGGGGCGCAGCATGCCCATGATCATGCGAAAGGTGGTGGTCTTGCCGGCGCCGTTGCGCCCGAGCAGGCCCACGATCTCGCCGCCGCCGACCTCCAGGTCCACGCCGCGGACGATCTCGCGCTTCCCGATGTTCTTGCACAGCCCCTCGACGACCAGGATCGGCTCGGGCGGCGGCGCCGGCGGGCGCGGGCCCTGGATGCGGGTGAGCCGGAAGATCCCGGACGGCGGGGGAATCCCGCGCGCCAGCTCGTCCGCCGAAGCCTCCGCCAGCGTGTCCGGCGCGGGCATGAAGGGCGAATCCGGAGGCGGCAGGACGAGGTCGGTCTTGCCCGTGCGCGGCTTCGCGGGTTCGGCCGCGGCGGGCGGGGGCTCCGTCTGCGGATGCTCCGCGCCGTTGCCGGAGTCCCGAATCTGGCGGTGCAGGACGGCGGTCCCGGGCGGGAGCGCGTTGGGGTTCACGGCCTCCGGGCCGGCGGGCGGGCTGGACGGGCGCAGGGTCTCGGCCAAGGCCGGGTCGGGCTCCGCGGCGGGCGGGGCCGGCGGCGGAGCGGACTCCGGCGCATGCGCCGCGCCCTGCGCCTCGGCGGCCTCGGCCTCCTCGGCGGCGGACGACTGCGACTGCGGCTGCGACGGCTCGCTCAAGGCGCGCCTCTCCTCTCCGGCTTCCTCGTCACGGTCAGTGAATCATACGCCAGCGGGTCGGCGGCCACCAGACCAGCGTGGCCCGGCCGACCAGGTACTTGCGCGGCACGAAGCCCCAGTCCCGGCCGTCCTTCGACGAGGGGGAGTTGTCCCCCAGCATCAGGAAGTGGTCCTTGGGGATCTCCAGCTCGTAGCGCCCTTTCTCGGGCAGCCAGACGCGATTCCGGTAGTGTTCGTGGTACTGGTCCGGATCCAGATTGCGGTTCGCGACGTCGGGCGTGCTCCCGTCCAGGAACAGGGTGTAGTGCAGGTCGCGGCAGAGGTCGAGCCGGGTCAGGGTCGCGCGGGCCGCGCCCAGGAAGCGCACCCGGGCCAAGCTCTCCAGCTTGGCCGCGTCGGCTCCCAGAGGCTTGAAGTGCTCGAGCTTCCGCGGAGGCAGAGGCTTGCCGTCGAGCTTGGCCAGGACGCTCCCGTCGACGAAGGCCAGCGAGAGCGCGTGCCGGGCGCCGGGGGCCAGCGTCTCGCGCGCCTCGACCTCGTGCCGCTCCGGCGCGGCCTCCGCCGCGGGCAGTTCCCCGCCCAGCGAGAGGCGCCAGACGGCCTGGTGGAACTGGGAGCCCACCGCGAGTTCCAGCGCGCCGCCGGCCTCGCGGACCTCGAGTTCCAGATCCAGCTTCAGGTCGCCGACCGTGTCCCCGCCCCCGTAGAAGAAAGGCGTGGCGTCGGCCGGGATCACGGCGAAGGTGAGCGTGCCGGGCTTGAAGTCCCCGGCGTCGGCGAGCCGGCCGGCGAGCGTGCCCTGCTGCCCGGGGAGGATCTCCGCGGCCGGCCGCTTCGCGCCGCCCTCCTCGACCTCGAGCGAATCGATCCGCAGCGCGAGCGCGCCGCCCAGCTTGAGCTGGTCGCCGGGAATCGCGGTGCCTTCGAGGACCTTCACGCGCAGGCCTTCGGGTAGCGCCTCCAGGACCTCCGCCTTCAGCACGAGCTTCCCGTCGGTGGGCAGGATGCGCGGCTCGCCGGACGCCTCCCGCGAGAGCGGGTAGGCCAGGCGCCCGCAGTTGGGGCAGCGCACGCCGTCCCAACTGTTGGGCACGTACGGGCGGATGTTCTCGGTCCGCTCCTCGGGGTTCTTGAAAGGGACGCCCTCGGCCGACGCGACCGGCGGCAGATGCGCGGCCGGGCAGCCCCAGTGCCAGAAGGGCCAGTGCCCCATCTTGACGTAGACGTTGCGGACGGGATGGGCGTAGGTGAGCGCGGCCTCGCCGTCGATCTCCAGCGCGCGGGTCCTGCGCTCGACCTTGCCCGGGCCTTCGACCGTCCAGGGAAAGGCCGCGCGGTTCTCGTCCCCGACCCGCTCGCGCGCGGCCTTCTCGCGCCAGCCCTCGCCTTCCCGCGCGGGCGGGACGGGCTTCTCGGTGAAGCGCGCGAGGCTCACCGGGAGCCAGAGCCGCTCCTGCAGCTCGGGCGAGGCCTCCTCCCACTTGCGCAGGACCTTCTCGGCGCGCGTGGCCGGATCCTTCAGGAACAGGTCGCCGCCGGAGATGACCAGGGTCTCGCCCGGAAGCCCGACCAGGCGCTTGATGTACTTCTTGACCCCGCCGCCCTCGCCGGCCCAGGCGCCGTCCCAGTCGAAGACGACGACCTCGAAGCGCTTGGGCTCGGTCCCGAGGTAGTTGTAGGGGATCTTGTTGGTGACGATCCGGTCGCCGTAGTCTTCGTGCCCGATCAGGGTCGGCTCCATGGAGCCGGAGGGGATCTTGAAGGGCTCGAAGAGGAAGAAGCGCGCGACCAGGATCGCGACGACGAAAAGGCCCGGCCCGCGCCAGGTCTTCCAGGCGCTGGGCTTGGGCGACGGCGCGGCGTCGTCCTGGGTTTGGGTGCTCATCGCTGGTCCCGTAACGGACGCTCCATGCGGGTTCATGCTTCGGACGTGGTTCACAAGCAGCCCGGCATCCTAACCGTATCCTGAACGGATTAAAAGGGTTGCAAGAAGAAGACGGGAGAAAACCGTAGACCAAGATCGAATGAGAAGAGGCATCAGGGATCTACAAAAAGATGCACCTGTTGGTAAGAAGCATCCAGCATTTGCCTTTTCCCTCGCCATGCACAGCGCTGAACTCAATCCGGATTGATGGCTATAGATAACATTAACCTCATATACCGATATTCTTGACCGCGCAAGGTTCAATCAAGTCCATAACATATTATATATAAATATGTTAAGAGAATACATCGATATATTCTCAGATTTATTCGACTTATTTACCATATTGATGTATTAATTTATCATTAGGATGTAAAAAATGGCTGGAAACGACACCGTACAATCTGTGGAGCGCGCCATCGATCTGCTCCAATGGCTCGCGTCCAGCGAGAACGGCTTAAGACTCAGCGATTTGGCCAGCCGGTTGGGCCTGAACGTTTCGACGGTTCACAACCTGGTCCGGACTCTTGCCGGGCGCGGCTATGTCGTAAAGGGCGCCGGCCAGTACTTGCGTTTGGGACCGGCCATCGCGGATCTGGTCGCGCAAGAGCAGGAACGCGGCATGTTGCGCGGAGGGGCTCAGGCCGGCCTGGAATTGCAACGCGCCTTTCCCTTGGCGACCGTCAACTTGGCTGAAATGGCGGGCGCGGAATTACGGATCCGAATCCGGCTCAGTTCCGACCGCCCTGGCCTGATCCAGCGCCCCGTCTCGCAATTGGGCAACCCTTACGGCAGCGCCGTCGGTTTGTGCTGCCAAGCCTTCGCGGATCAGGGGACCGTGCAGATGTGGCGGGAGCGGCATCCGTTTCACGAGCATGCCGTGCCATTATGGGGTTCGCCCGAAGTCCTCGCCGAGCACTTGGCGCAGGCCCGGCGGCAAGGCCATGTCGAGACGCCTTTTCCCAAGCAGGAGTTGTGGCGCGTCGCCTTCCCGGTCTTTCTGCCAGGAGGCCAGTTTCTGGCCGCGTTGGGGTTGGCCTTACCCGTCGCGCAAGCCGTTCCCGAGGTTCGGCGGGAAGCCATCGCCGCCGTCCGCGCCGCCGCCGCCCGATTGGCCCCGCAGGAACGGAAAACCGCATGCACGCCTTGACCATCGCCCAGAACGCATACCGCACGGCCGCCGCGCGCATCCCGCTGGGCCATTACACCGGCATCCTGGCCTTGCAGGGCCTGGAACGTCTGGCGTATTTGCATCGCGACCCGGTTCATCGCGAATGGCTGCGCCGCGACTTGGCGCCTTTTCTGGCGGGCGAGATGCGCTGGGAAGCGAATTTCACCCTTTATTTCGCCGGCGGGAATGCCAGCGCCGCGGCCCTCTTTCACGGCTTGTTGCCCGAGGCGCGCCGGCCGCTGCTGGCCGAAGCCGAAGCTTTTTTACGCGCGCCGCGCGACCGCGACGGGCTGGCGTGCTTGGCCCGGGAACCGGAGGCCGAAAAGGTCTGGATCGACGCGGCCTGGGCCGTATCGCCCTTCGCGCTGCACGCCGGTCTGGCCTGCGAGCGCATGGATTTGGTGGAGGAAGCCTGCCGGCAGGCGCTGGGGATGTACGCGTTGTTGCGCGACCCGGCCAACGGCCTTCTGCATCAGGCGCGCGGCTTCAACGGTCCGGGGCGGATCAGCGATGATCACTGGAGCCGCGGCAACGGCTGGGCGTTGCTGGCCCTGGCCGCGCTGGCTGAAGATCTGCCCGCGGATCATCGGCGGCAAGCCGAAGCCCGAGCCGCCTTCGCCAGCTTGGTGGCCGCCTGCCTCGAGGTTCAGGATCCCGGAGGGTTGTGGCATCAGGAGCTGACCCGCCACGACAGTTTCGTCGAAACCAGCGGCAGCGGCATGATCCTGTACGCCTTGGGCGTGGCCCTGGCCCTGGGCTTGGCGCCCGCGGGCGGCCGCGCGGCCCTGGAACGCGGCTTGACCGCGTATCTCGGCTACATCGCCTTGGACGGTTCGGTGCATCACACCTGCGCCGGGTGCCTGGCGCCCGGGCGGGGGCGATTTCCGACTACATGGCCCAAGCGCACCGCAAGGACGATCCGCATGCTTTCGGTCCCGTCACGCTGGCCTTCGCCCAGGCCGCCAGCCTGGGGCTGCGGCTGGAAGGAGAAAACGCATGAGCTCGTTTTCCGGCCGCGTCACGGTCGTAACCGGGGCCACCTCGGGCATCGGCAAGGCGATCGCCCTGCGCTTGTCGCAAGCCGGGGCCAAGGTTTTCGCCTTGGGGCGCGATACCGGCCGCTTGGCGGAATTGAGCCGTTCCACCCCGGCCCTTTTCGCGCATGCCTGCGACGTCACCCGCGAAGACTCCGTGGCGGCCGCTTTCGCCGCCTGCCGGGAGCGCTGCGGGCCGGTCGCGATGTTGGTCAACAACGCCGGCGTGGGCCTGCCCACCCCCGACCTGGGCGAGAGCCGCGTGGAGTTGCTGGACCGGATGTTCGAGACCCACGTGCGCGGATCGTTTCTGTGCGCCCGCGAGGCGTTGCGCGACATGCGCGCCGCCGGGCGCGGGCATATCTTGAACGTGATTTCGGCGGCCGGAAAGAAGGCCAATCCCACCGCGCCTTTGTACTGCGCCTCGAAATTCGGCCAGCGCGGGTTCTCCGCGGGCCTGGCCGAGCAGCTTCTGCCGCTGGGCATCAAAGTCACGGACCTTAATCCCGCCGCCACCGACACCGGATACTGGGGCGACCGGCCGGCGCCGCGCGAGAAATTCCTGAAGGCCGGAGACGTCGCCGAAGCGGCGCTGTTCATCCTGGGCCAACCCGAACACGTGCTGATTCGCGAGTTGGACATGGAATCCATGCTGATGTCGAGGAGAACGTCATGATCCCCGTACCCGAGATGCGCGGGCGTTTCCTGCGCTTGTTCAGCGCCGCGGTGAACGACGTTTTACGCTTCGAGCACCGCATACACGGCGCGTTGCCCTCGGCGTACCGCCAACTGGCCGGCGGCCAGAAAATCTGCGGGCGCGCCTTCACCGTCAAAGGCGGGCCGGACGTGACCACGGACGGCGAATTGGAGACGCGCGCCCGGATGCTGGAAGACCTGGACGCCGACAGCGTGGCGGTCTGGGATTGCACCGGCGACACCGTCACCGCGCAGTGGGGCGAGGTGATGACCATGGCGGCCCTGCGGCGCGGCTGCCGCGGGGCGATCGTCAACGGGGTCCGGGACGTGGACCGGATCGTCCCGCAGGGTTTCCCCGTGTACCACCGCTACACCACCAACGCCGGGATGCTGGGGCGTTTTCGCCTCTATCACTGGCAGAAGCCGGTGCTGCTGGGCGAGGTCCTCGTGGAGCCAGGCGATTGGATTCTGGGCGACCAAGACGGGCTGGTTGCCGTTCCCGCGCGCCTGGCCGAAACGGTCCTGCTTTCCGCCGAGGCGCTCTTGAACAAGGAGCGGTCGATCAAGGAGCTGGTCGAAGCCGGGCTCAAACCCACCGAAGTCGTCGCGCGAGGAGGCTACTTCTGATGAGCCTGTTTCTCTCCGCCTCCGAACGCGCCGCGCTCCTCGAGAGCCGCGAAACCGTAGTGTGCGATTACCGTTGGGCCTTGAACCGGCGCGCCGCCCGGCGCGCCCACAACCCCGGTTTGCTCGCGCCCGGCACGACCACCGAGTGGTGGTACGTGGCCGCCGAATACGTCGCCGACGCGGCCATGGCGCAGGCGCTGACGCCCGATGCCGCGATCGCCGCCTGGCTGCGCGGCGCGGTCATGGATCTCGCCCGCCGCGGCGAGGACGACTGGGCGGGGCCGTGGTTCCGCGACCATGGGGGCGAGCCGAAGACGGGGCACCTGGAGACCGCGCACCTGTCCTGGGCGCTCTCCCTGGCTCTCGATCTGGCGGCGGACGTCTTCACGGCCGGCGAACGAAGCGAGTTGCACGCCGTGCTGCGCGAGCGCGCCATGCCCATGTGCCAGCGCTGGATCGACCGCCACCGCCAGCTCGCCAACTGGCGCTGCATCCTCCTGGCGGGCGTCACCCTGCCGGCGGCCCTGCTCGACGAGCGCCAAACCCTGGAACGCTGCGCCGCGGAGTGGTCGCGCTGCGTCGAGGCCTTCCAGGACGACGGCTCCTACGGTGAATCGCTGCAGTACAGCCACTACGCGATGTACGGCCTGATGCTGGCCTTCGAGGCCATCGTCCGCCGCGATCCGCAACTGGCCGCCGGGCTGGATGTGACCCGCTACGGCCGCGGCATGCGCTGGCACGCGGCCTCGCAGCTCTACCGCAAGCCGCTGGGCGGGGCCTGGGGCGGGCACCCCCGCCCGCGCGCGGTCAACTTCAACGACTCCGGCGCCCTTTTCGCCCCCAGTCCGGAGCTGCTGTTGCATGTGGCCCTGCGCTGCGCCGAGCGCCTGCCGGAAGAGGCGGCCCTGGCCCGCTGGCTCTGCGACGCCTGCTGGTCGCCGTTTCCCGACCTTGGCCCCCACGATCGCGCCACCTTCGGCCTGCTCCCCACGTGGACCGGGCTGACCCTGCCTTTCCTCGGCCACCTCGGCGAACTGCCGCCGGCCCGCTCCCCGGCCGACCTTGGCCTCGAGCGCGTGCAACACTTCGCCTGCGGCGACACCATCGCCCGCGACGCCTGGGACGGGCGCACCGTCCTCGCCGTGCGCGGCGGCGGCGAGCTCCTGGCCGGTCACGGCCACCTCCACGCCGACCTCAACCACTTCGTCCTGGTCCACAACCGCGAACGCCTGCTGGCCGATCCCGGCCATAGCTGCTACCGCAACCTGCTGCACCGCATCGAAACCGGCACCGCGGCCCATTCGACTTGCACCTTCCAGGCCGGCGCGGGACCGGACGCGCGGGCCCCGGAGGATGCCGCCCAGCACCGTTTCCTGGAACAGCACAGCCGGGCGCCCCAACGCCTGCTGATCGACGGCGTGCCGGGCGAGCGCGTCGATCGGGGCGCCCGCCACCTGCTCGCCGCCTGCCGCGGGTCGGTGGCCGCCATCGGCAGCGAAGCGGCGGCGCTCTATGGGGCGCCGCTCGAACGCTTCGCCCGCTTCTGGCTGCTCGCCGGCTCGCATGTCGTCTTCGTCGTCGATCATATCGTCGCCAGCTCCGCCGTGAAGACGACCTGGAACTGGGTGCTAAACAACCGGGCCGGCGAGCTCGATTGCAAACCCCTGGGCGACCGCCTGGTCGTCCGCCGGGGCGCGGCCGGCATGAAGCTTTTTCATCTGGCCGGGGCCACGACCCCGGATTTCGCCCACGGCTGGCTGCACGAGGCCTACCATCCGCAGCCGGGGCAGCTCGGCGAAGGCGCCAACGGCAGCGCGCTGCTGGCGCGCTGGAGCGAACCGCGCGCGCAACGCGAACGCTGGGCGGTCCACGCCATCGCCCTCGACGGACCCGGCGCCATCGCCGGCTGGCATCTGCGCGAGGAAGCCGGGTATGCCGCGGTCCTCGAAGGGCCGGGCGGCGGCGAGCGCTGGGCGCTGCGCCTCGATCCCGAGCGCGCGGAAATCCACCTCGCCGAACAAGCCGGCGGACGACGGTGGAGCTTGCGCGGCACGGAGACCGGCTACGGCCTGGAAGCCTTGACGTAACGCGAAACCGCTTTCCGCTCCATGCGCGGCGCCCAGGCGCGGGTGGGAGTCAGACGTCGTCGCGGGTATCGAAGACCGCGATTCCGGGGGCGGCTACAGCGAACCCGGCGCGGTCCTCGCCCGGCAGCCGGCGGACGAGGGTTCGGGCCTCCCGGTATCGCGACGTATGCAAAGGCCAACTCCAGACGTGCCGGCGGGGACGCCGGCGCTACGAACCGCCTCAGTCGTCGTCGCGCGTGTCGAGGACCGAGAGGAAGGCTTCCTGCGGGACCTCGACGGAGCCGATGTTGCGGCTGCGCATGCGCTTCTTGCCTTCCTTCTGCTTCTCCAGGAGCTTGCGCTTGCGGGTGATGTCGCCGCCGTAGCACTTGCTGGTGACGTTCTTGGCCAGGGCGGAGATGTTCTCGCGGGCCACGATCCGCGCGCCGATGGCCGCCTGGAGCGCGATCTGGAAGAGGTGCCGGGGGATCTGCTTGCGCAGCTTGGTCAGCACGCGCCGCCCGCGGGCCTCGGCGGACTCGGCGTGGCAGATGGCCGAGAGCGCGTCGACGGGCGTGCCGTGGACGAGGATGTCGAGCTTGACCAGCTTGCCCTCCTCGAAGCCCGAGACGTGGTAGTCCATCGTCCCGTAGCCGCGCGTGGAGGACTTCAGCTTGTCGTAGAAGTCGAAGACGATCTCGGCGAGCGGGATGTCGTAGTGGAGCATGCAGCGCTTGGCGCCGATGTACTCCTGCTTGATGAAGCGCGCGCGGCGGTCCTCGCAGAGCTTCATCAGCGGCCCGATGAACTCGCTGGGCACGATGAACTCCACGCGCGCCATGGGTTCGCGGAAGGACGCGATCTGGCTGGGGTCCTCGGGGACGTGCGTGGGGTTGGTGACTTTGATCGTCTCGCCGGAGGTCGTGAGGATCTCGTAGGTCACGTTGGGCGCGGTCTGGACCAGTTCGAGGTTGAACTCGCGCTCGAGCCGCTCCTGGACGATCTGCATGTGCAGGAGCCCCAGGAAGCCGCAGCGGAAGCCGAAGCCCAGCGCGACGGAGTTCTCGGCCTGGTAGACGAGGGCGCTGTCGTTGAGCGCGAGTTTCTCCAGCGCGCGCTTGAGCGACTCGAAGTCCTGGTTGTTCGCGGGGTACAGGCCGCAGAAGACCATCGGCTGCGGCTCGCGGTAGCCCGGCAGGGCCTCGGTCTGCCCGCGCGGCACGTGCCCGGACTCGATCGTGTCCCCGACCTTGACCTGGTGGATGTCCTTGATCGTGGCGGTCATGTACCCGACGTCGCCGGCCTGCAGTTCGTCGACGAGCGCCGCGCGCGGGGTGAAGCGCCCGACCTCGGCGACCTCGAAGAGCGCCTCGGTGTGGTGCATGCGGATCTTGTCGCCCTTCTTGAGCTTCCCGTCCACCACGCGGATGTAGGTGATGACGCCCTTGTAGTCGTCGTACTTGCAGTCGAAGATCAGCGCGCGGAGGGGCTTCTCGGCCTCGCCCGCGGGCGGGCGGATGCGGTCGATGACGGCCTCGAGGATCTCGTCGACGCCCAGCCCGGTCTTGCCCGAGGCCATCAGGCACTCTTCCTGCCCGATGGCGAGGACCTGCTCGATCTCCTCCGCCGTCTCGTTGATCTGCGCGCTGGCCAAGTCCACCTTGTTGAGCACGGGGATGATGTCGAGGCCGGCATTGAGCGCCAGCAGCGCGTTGGCCACCGTCTGCGCCTCGACGCCCTGGGTCGCGTCGACCAGGAGCAGCGCGCCCTCGCAGGCGGCCAGGCTGCGCGAGACCTCGTAGTTGAAGTCCACGTGCCCCGGCGTGTCGATGAGGTTGAGATGGTAGAGCTGCCCGTCGGAAGGGCGCGTGTAGTTCACGCTGACGGCGCTGAGCTTGATCGTGATGCCCCGCTCGCGCTCCAGGTCCATGTCGTCAAGGAGCTGCTCGCGGAACTCGCGCTCGGTGATCGCGCCGCACTTGAGGAGCAGCCGGTCGGCCAGGGTGCTCTTGCCGTGGTCGATGTGCGCGATGATGCAGAAGTTGCGGGTGTTGGCGATCATGGTGGCGCGCGCGGGTCCTGAAATGAAAAAGGGCGGGCCGGCCCCGCCCTTGCTGCACTGACTTCACGAGCCATTGTAGCCGCTTACGCGCGGGTTTCCAGGCGGTACACGACGGAGTTCTCGACGGGGCCGGCGCGGCGCCGGAGCCGGAAGGACGCGCCGAAGAGCGGGCTCTTGACGAACCCGTCCTTGCCGGCGGCGACCTTGCGGAAGCCCTTCTTTCCGCGCGTATGGATCTCGAAGACGACCTGCTTGCCCAGCGCGTCGGCGAGCCAGAACTCGCGGACGCCCGCGGCGAAGTAGGCCGGCGGCAGGCGCTGGGTGTCCTTCGCCTTCGACGACGGGCTGACGATCTCGACGACCAAGTCCGGGCCGCCTTCGATTTCAAGCGGGTCGGTGGGGCCGATGGGCTGGGGTGCCTGGATGTATCGCACGTCCCCCGCCTTCCGGCTCGCCCATGAAACGTACACGATGTCCGGTTCGCAAGAGAGCCCGGCAACAGGCGACGCGACGCGCGCACGATCCACATACACTTGCCCCAGGCCGGAGGCTTCGACCTGCTGCATGAGACCAAAGGCCAAAGCGCTCTTCACGGCAGCATGAAAGTCCAGTCGTTCCGGGCTCATATCCACCTCGATGCGTCCGCCGATGAAATCGATCCGGCCCTGCTCGGGGAAGGCGTCCGAGAGCGTCCAGCGCCGGAAGTCGGCCAGCGTCTCGAGGCCGGCGGGGATCTCGACGAGTTCTTCGAAGTTGATCGTGGGCATCGCGCACCTCGAGCCGGAGTATACCGCGCGGCGGAGAGGCAGGCCAGCGGGCAGTTCAACCCCGCCGGCCGAGTTGCTTAAGCATCTTCGGCCAAGCCAGGTCGGCGTAAAAGCGGTGGCCTTCCGGGCCGACGACCAGATGCAGGTTCCGTTCCGCGCCGAAAGCCTTCCAGACGCGGCGCGCGGCGCGAAAGCCTTTATGCACGGCCTGGATCGGCGAGATGCCGTCCGTCTTGCCCACGACGACCACGCACGGCCGCGGCGCGAGCAGCCCGAGCACGTCGGCGTACTCGCCCCATTCCAGGATCCCCGGCACGTAACTGCACGCGCAGTGGTGGATCGACATCCACGCCTCGCGGTAGGTGCAGAAACTGCACGACGGCATGGCGAATTGGAGGCGCGGCAGGACCGCCGCCGAATAGATGCTCGCCGTGCCGCCGCCGGAGTTGCCCATCACGCCGACCTTGGCGCGGTCCACGTCCTTGCGGGACCAGAGGTAGTCGAGGCCGCGGTCGATGTCGTGGACGCGCTCGCCCATCAGCACGCGCCCGAGGATCAGCGAGGACATGGCGGCCTGGTGGCACTGCTGCTTGGGCGGCGCGGCGAGCGCGAGTTCGCGGCGCTCGCCGAAGCTGCGCTGCTCGATGCAGAGCGCCGCGACGCCCCGGCTCAGGCAGCCCAGCGCGAAGTCGCGGTCGCCCTCGACGGCGAGGGGCTTCGTCTCGTCCTCGCGGTCCACGGCGATGCTGTTGTGCATGCCGGTGCTGTGCCCTTGCAGGCAGATGAACCAGGCGTAGGGCGGCTTGGCGTTCCGGGGCGTGCAGACGTACGCCGGCACGTCCGCGCCGGGCTCGCTGGCAAAGACGATCTTCTCGATGCGGCCCAGTTCGTGCTCGCGCGACCAGAGCGTGCGCGGCTTCAGCGCGCAACGCGGCCCGGCGGGCAGCTTGAGAAGCGCTTTCAGCTTCGCGCGCAGGCGCGCCTGCCAGCGTTTCACGTCCCCGCCCTTGAAGGCCAGCTTGGGCGCATGCTCGTCGAGCCAGCGGAAGTGGTACCGCGACGGGGAAAGGTCCGGTTTGCGGCGCGTGGCGGGCATGCGTTCAGGCTCCGGGTTGCGGTTCTTCTGGAGGCCGAGGCGCGGGCGCGTCCTCCGCTTCGTTCCAGCCATGATCGACGTAGCGCACGTGCTGCTTGGCCATCCACGGCGGCAGCCCGCCCCACTCCTGCGCGGCGCGGAGAAACTGCACCTCCATCGTGAACCCGCCGCGGATGTTTCCGTCGGGAAGTTCGACCTGCCAGTCCTCCAGCGCCGCGCGCGGCACGCTGAAAGGCTCCTGCGGCGGGGCATCGCCGGCCATGGGCGGGTTGGTGCGGCGCAGGCGCAGAGACTCGCCTTCGATCGCCACGAGCTGCCCCCAGACCCACGGCTCGGCGGCGCCGGGTTCGGCGTGGGCGACGCGGACGTAGGTATCGCGCGGGCGCTGAAAGAAGAGCGCCTCCAGTTCCTCGAACGAGGCGCGCGCGCGTTCGAACGCCTTCTGCATCAGCGGGTCGTCGGGCGCGACGGCAAAAGGCGGCGGCCGGTGCGCCTCCTCGCCCATGCGGCGGAAAGATCCTGACGAGGACCCAGAAGAGCAGGGCGCCAATGAGCGCGGACCACCACATGGGAAGGCAGGATACTCGAAGGCCGCGCCGGCTTCAGCGCGCAAAGACGGCGCCCAGGGGCAGCTCGAATCCGGGAAAGAGGGGCGAGACGAGCGTGTCGCCCGAGCCGCAGGCGCGCAGGGGCCGCTCGGGATCTTCCTGAAGGCGGAAGAGCTGCACGAGATCGGCGTCGGGATCGACGATCCAGTATTCGGTCGCGCCGTGGCGCGCGTAGAGCTTGCGCTTCACGTCCCGGTCGATCTCGCGGCTGGACTTGGAGAGAATCTCGACGCACAGATCGGGCGCGCCGAAGACGCCTTCTTCGCGCACGATGGCCGCGCGCGCGGCGGAGACGAAGAACACGTCGGGCTGGACCACGTCCTCGTCGGTGAGGATCACGTCGAGGGGCGCATAGTACACACGGCCCAGTTTTTGATTCGATACGAATACTTGCAAGGCCATGTAAAGCCTGCTGGAAAGTTCCTGATGCCGGGTTTTGGGCGAAGGGCTCACGAGCAGTTCGCCGTCGATCAACTGATAGCGCTTGCCGCCCTCGGGGAGCGCCCGGTAGTCGCTGTAGTTGAACTTGATGTCGGTTCGCATGGCCCAAGCCTCCGGCGACATTATAGCCCTTGGGCCGCCGGCACCGCAACCGGCCGCTACAGCTCCCCCAGCGCGCGCTTGAGCGCCAGGCCGGCCACGCCGGTCATGCCCGCGTCGTCGTAGAGTTCGGCCTTGACCAGCTTGAGCCGGGCGCCGGCGGGCGGCAGGGCGCGGCGCTTCATTTCCCGGATCATCGAGGGCGCGTAGAGGTTCCAGGCCGCGCTGAGCCCGCCGCCGATCACGCCGACCTCCGGGTTGAGCACGTTGGCGAAGGAGGCGCAGGCGATGCCCAGGTGGGTTCCGAGGCGCTCGAAGAGCCCCTTGGCCGCCGCGTCGCCGGCGACGGCGCATTCCTCGATGAACTTCCCGTCGATCTTCTCGGCGGGCACGGAGGCGAGCTTCGAATCGGGATGCTGCTTCGCGGCCGCGCGGGCGTCGCGGATCACGGCGGTCGCCGAGCAGAGCGCCTCGAGCGAGCCCGGGTTGTCGAAGACCTGCTTCGGGCCGTCCGGGTCCACGACGACGTGGCCCAGGTGCCCGGCGATGTCGTCGATGCCCTTCCAGAGCCTGCCGTCGAGGATCAGCCCGCCGCCGACGCCGGTGCCCAGCGTGAGGATGAACATCGTCTTGCAGCCGCGGCCGGCCCCGCGGACGAACTCGCCCCAGCACGCGCTGTTCGCGTCGTTCTCGAGGAAGGTCGGGCGCTTGAGGCGTTCCTGGACCAGGCGCGCCAGCGGGACGTCCTTCCAGCCCAGGTTCGGCGTCTCGACGATCGTGCCGGTCCGGGAGTTGAGCGGTCCTGGCGAGCCGATCCCGATGCAGGCGACCTCGTCATGCCGCTTGGCCGCTTCGCCCATGAGCTGCTCGGCCATGGCGACCATCTTGCCCACCACGTCCTCGGGCTTGGGGCGCGCGCCCACGGGCTGCTTCGCGCGGAACATGATCTCGCCGGCTTCGTTGACCAGGCCGCAGCGGACGTTGGTGCCGCCCAGGTCGTACGCAATCACGTCTCGGCTCACGGGATCGATCCTCCTGAGTTCCAAGTTCCGAGTTCCAGGCCGGAATCCGAAGGCGCGTTACACGGTTGTAGACTCGGGATGGCTGAAGTCTACGACTCGGCCCGCGGGCGCGCTACTGCGGAGAGCCTGGAATGAACCGCCGCGACGGCGATGTGAATAAGTTTGGGTGAAGAATCCGGGAAAGCCGCTCCAACCCGTCCGCCAGCCGCGGCCCGGGTCGGCTGAAGTGGGCGTTGGCGTCGAGAAAATACACGCGCTTTTCACGCACGGCGGGCAAGCCGTCCCAGCCGGGCCGATTCGAGACCAGCCGCAATTCGCGCTCGGCCTTGGCGGCGTCGTACCCGCAGGGCATCACGAGCACGACGTCGGGTCGCGCCGCGACGACGGCTTCCCATGCGATCCGCTCCGAGGGCTTTCCCGCCACGGCCAGCGCGTCGCGGCCGCCGGCGAGTTCGACCATCTCGGGGACCCAGTGCCCGGCGCTGAAGAGCGGGTCGAGCCACTCCAGGCAGGCAACGCGCGGGCGCGCGGACTCCGGCAGCGCGCGCGTCCTCGCGGCGACGGCCTCGACCCGGGCGCGCAGCTCGGCGGCGAGCTCCGCGGCGCGCCCCGCGCGGCCGGCGGCCCGCCCAAGCCGCAACACGTCGCCGAAGACCTCATCGAGCCGCGTGGGGTCCAGCGAGAGCACCTCCGGCGCGGGGCGCAGGCCGCGGATCGTCTCCAGCAGGTGCTCGCGCGGGACCGCGCAGACATCGCAGAGCCCCTGCGTGACGACCAGGTCGGGGCGGAGTTCTTCCAGCACGCCGGGCTTGAAGCGATAGACGCCCTCGCCGCGCGCGAGCGTCTCGCGGATCCGCGCGTCGATCTCGCCCGGGGGAAGATCCTTCCCTCCCGGCCCCAGGCAGCTCTCGATCACGACGGTCTTCTCGCGCGCGATCCCCGGCGGGTAATCGCACTCGTGGGTGATCCCGACAAGTTCTTCGCGCAGCCCGAGCGCGCAGGCGATCTCGGTGGCGGAAGGGAGCAGGGAGACGATGCGCATTTTGAATGTATGAAGTATGAAGTATGAAGTATGAAGTATGAAGTGGAATAGGCGGCACGCTCCTTCTACTTCATATTTCCTAATTCATATTTCATCCTTTCTTCTCCCTCGCTTAGCGCTCGAACGTCTCGCCCTGGCTCAGCAGGTTCTTCAGCTCAGAACGGAAGAGCTTGACGGCGCGGGCGCGGTGGCTCAGCCGGTTCTTCTCTTCGAGCGTCAGTTCCGCGAGGGCCTTGCCGGCGTCGTCGGCGAAGAATACCGGGTCGTAGCCGAAGCCCAGCCCGCCGCGGGGGGCCTCGAGGATGCGGCCGGGGCAGGTGGCGCGGAAGGTGGCGGGTTCGTCGCCGGGGCGGCAGAGCGCGATGACACAGACGAAGCGCGCGGTCCGGCGCGCCTCGGGGACGCCGTCGAGTTCCCGCAGCAGCTTGGCGATGTTGTCGCGGAAGGTGCAACCCTCGCCCGCATAGCGCGCGGCGTAGAGGCCGGGGCGGCCGTCCAGCGCGTCGACCTCCAGGCCCGTGTCGTCGGCGATGGACCACTCGCCGGTGAGGTTCAGGGCCGCGCGGGCCTTGAGGATCGCGTTCTCATCGAGCGTCTTGCCGTCCTCGATGGGGTCGAAGGCGCCGAACTCGCCGGCCGCGCGGAGCACGACGTTCACCCCGGCCAGGAGCGGCCGGATCTCGTCGAGCTTATGCGTGTTGTTCGTGCCGACCACGAGGATGCGCGCCATGCCTTCACCCTACCCCGTGTCCCCGGCCTGGCAACGGCGCGCGCGGGTTTAAGACACCTTCATGAGGTCAGAATCCGTTTGACCGCCTGAGCCCTTGCCCCTAAACCAAGCGCACCGGAGGCTTCTTTCGATTCACACGGTATAAGGGGGGCCAAACCATGGCCGGCAATCGCGGCGTCGCTTACGTAGGTCCGGGCAAGGTCGAAATCACCAAGATCGATTACCCGAAGCTCGAACTGAAGGAACAGAAGCGCAAGTGCGAGCACGGCGTGATCCTTAAGATCGTCTGCACCAACATCTGCGGCAGCGACCAGCACATGGTCCGCGGGCGCACCACCGCGCCGTCCGGGCTGATCCTGGGGCACGAGATCACCGGCGAGGTGGTCGAGTGCGGGCGCGACGTGGAGTTCATCCGCAAGGGCGACCTGGTCAGCGTGCCCTTCAACATCGCCTGCGGGCGCTGCCGGAACTGCAAGGAAGGGAAGACGGGCATCTGCCTCAACGTCAACCCCGCCCGCCCCGGCGCGGCTTACGGCTACGTGGACATGGGCGGCTGGGTCGGCGGGCAGGCCGAGTACGTCATGGTCCCCTACGCCGACTTTAACCTGCTCAAGCTCGCCGCCAGCGACCCCAAGCGCGACAAGGGCCTGCCGGACCGCGACACGGCCATGGCCAAGATCCGCGACCTGGCGCTGCTGAGCGACATCTTCCCGACCGGCTTCCACGGCGCCTACACCGCCGGCGTCGGCCCGGGCAGCACCGTCTACGTCGCGGGCGCCGGCCCGGTGGGCCTGGCCTGCGCGGCCTCCGCGCAGTTGCTCGGCGCGGCCGTCGTGATCGTCGGCGACCTGATCCCCGAGCGGCTCAAGCAGGCCAAGAAGTTCGGCTGCGAAATCGTCGACGTCAGCAAAAAGGCGACGGTGGCCGAGCAGATCGAGCAGATCCTGGGCGTGCCCGAGGTGGACGCGGCGGTGGACTGCGTGGGCTTCGAAGCCCGCGGCTGCGGCCACGACCACAGCAAGGAAGTCCCCGCGGCCGTGCTCAACTCGGTCATGGAGATCGTCCGCGCCGGCGGCGACATCGGCATCCCCGGCCTGTACGTCACCGGCGACCCCGGCGCGGTGGACGCGGAGGCCAAGATCGGCAGCCTGCGCATCCGCATCGGCCTGGGCTGGGCCAAGAGCTGCCGCTTCCAGACCGGCCAGTGCCCCGTCATGCGCTACAACCGCAACCTGATGCAGGCGATCCTGCACGACAAGATCCAGATCGCCAAGGCCGTCAACGTGACCACCATCAAGCTCGACGACGCCCCGAAGGGCTACCAGGACTTCGACAAGGGCGCGGCCAAGAAGTTCATCATCGACCCGCACGGGATGGTGGCGTAAGGCCCCGGTCTCACCGCGGAGGCACGGTGCAAAGCAGAAGGGGTGTCCGCGGCGAGCGGACACCCCTTCGTTGTTTCCACGGCTCGTCTCTCGGAACTCGGAACTCGGAACTTACCTACACACCCCGCGCGGCCTGGATCGCGGCCAGCAGGTTCGCCGCGTCGTCGGTGCCGATGCGGAAGACCCGGCCGTTCGCGTACTCCAGTTCCACTGCGTCCAGCCCCGAGACGTTCCACATCCAGCCCTTGCCGATCCAGCGGATCCCCCAGCCCATCAGCCAGTGGTTGCGCACGGCGCGCGCGGCGCGGACCTCGCGGAACTCGATGCGCTTCCTGAGCAGTCCCGGCCCCAGCGCGAGCTCGACGGCATCCGGCTGCACTTCCACGCGGAGCTGATGAAATAGAAGGCCGACCGCGCCGAGCAGCAGGCCGGTCGCCGTCAGGATCGTCGCCGCCGGCTGCGCGACGAAGGGCGCGGCCGCGAGCATGGCGATGGCCGGCGCGAAGACGGTGCAGCGGATCACGGTACCCGCCTGCGTATGCCGGTAGGCGTTGAAGGCGGCGAACATGACGGTCCCTCCTTTCTCAATCCAGAATACCGCGCGCGGCAGGAGGTCTTTCGGGAAACCGGACCGGATTCGCCGCGGGGGCGCGGATTACGGCAGGTCATTCAAAAGCCGGTCCAGCGCGGCGTGGTAGCAGCGTTCGACCTCCGGCGTAAGCAGGCTCACCGTCGGTTCGTAGCCCCCTTCGGCGTACATCGCGGCGGTCGGGATGTACTGGAGCGAACCGTCGCCGTAGGCGGCCGCGGCGAGGAAGCGTTCGGGCGCGCGCGCCTGCGCGTAAAGCTGGTACTCGACGACGGTCTCGGCCGGCAGCGAGAGGACGTGGACGCGCGGGCCCAGGTCCAGCCGCGTCAGCGGGGTCCAGGGGCGCTTGAGAAAGCCTTGCAGCGCCTCCAGGCGCATGGCCTCGTGGCAGGCCTTGTGCCGGTCCGCGGCGTCCGCGATGGCCGTTCGGAGCTTCGCGAGCGTGCAGCGTTGCGTGTCGAGGGGCAGCTCAAAGCGCGCGCGCTTCAGGCGCAGCGGGCCGGCCTCGCGGAGCTCCAGCGCGCGAACGTTGGCGGCGAGGGCCTCGCCGAGCCGCGCGCCGAGGAGCTTCAGATTGCGCTCCTTGGAGGGCGTCGTGTATTTGCCGAAGGTGATGTTCCCCGCGCAGCCGGTGAAGTAGACATGCTGCCCGCCCGGGTGCGCGCGGCGCAGGTGCGCGAGCGCCACGCCGGGGATGTCGGCGGAGACCATGTTCCGGCCGTACGCGCCCATCGGATGCGTGGCGTAGAAGTGCAGCGTCGCCAGCGGCCGCCCGCCCGCGCCGAGAAAGCCGATCGTGCGCAGCAGCGGGTCGATCCGGCCCACGGGCCACGCCTGGAGCTTCGGGTCCGTGGTCATGCTCCAGCGCATGGCCTGGACCTTGCCATCGGGGCCGACGAGCCGGCGGTTGGAGGCCAGCCCCGCCACGCGGCGTTCGGCCGTCGCGAGGGCTTCCACCTTGCGCCACGCGCCGCGCGCGCCCGGCCGCACGGCGGCGCGGATCGCCGCGTCGATCTTCTTCAGCAGCTCGTCCCAGTAGGCGTCCTCGCCCGGCGCGAGGAGTTTGCGCCGCCGGAGCATGGCGCGCACGCCCCGCGAGGGCGGGCGGAGGCTGTCGTGCTGGTGCACGCTGTGGAAGAGCACGTTCCCCGGCGGAACGCCGGCCGCGCGCGCCACGACCCCGCGCCGCTCGGCGTACGCCTTGCCGTAGAGCCCGATGATCTCGGCGGCGCAGAGGACCACGCGCGCGGCGCCGTCGTCGAACACCACTCCGCGCAGGTGGATGGGCGCGTCGGTCTTGCGATTGAATCCGTACGCCAGCGGCATCCCCACCGGCGGCGTGATGTCCACGGTGAAGGGCGCGAGGCGGAGCTTGGTGGGCAAGGACGATGCCCCTCGCGGAATTCATCCCCCTACCTGCGCGCATCAAATACCCCCCTTGCGGGAGGGGGCCAGGGGGAGGGCGAACTCGGAACTCGGAACTCGGAACTCGGAACTGAACTACACCTTCTTGAGCTTCGTCACGCGGCCGTCGTTGATCCACTCCACGACGAAGATGTTGCCCTTCTTGTCCACATGGAGGCCGTGGGGGCTGGTGAAGCTGCCGGCGTGCCGCCATTCGGGCTTGATGTTCGGCCAGCCCTCGAGCTTCCAGCCTTCGTGCCGCTCGCCGACGTGGCAGACGAGCTGGTCGTTCTTGTCGAGGATGGTGAGGCGGCTGTGCAGGTCGGGGATGTAGATCTCGTCGCCGTGCTGAATGGTCGTGCAGGGCTTGCGGACGATCCCGACGCCGGTGATCTTGACGAACTTGCCGTCGAGGTCGAAGTACTGGAGCCGGCTGTTGCCGCGGTCGCTGACGAGGACCAGGGGCTGCTTGCCGCGCGTGTCGATCATGATCCCGTGGCAGTTGCTGAGCTGCCCTTCGCCGCTGCCGGGGCCGCCGAAGCTGCCCTTGTACGAACCGTCCTTCGCCGCGTACATGTGGATCCACGGCTGGCCGTAGCCGTCGGCGACGTAGACGACGCCGTTGGGGCCGACGGCGGTCTCGGTGGGCGAGAAGAGCTTGCCGTCGCTGTCGTAGGTCTCGGGCCTGGGCGGCGTGGTGATCGACCACTGAGGCTTGCCGTCGAGCGTGCACTTGACCACCTGGCGCTGGTTGGTCAGCGAGAGGTAGAAGTACTCCGCGCCGTCCTCCACGCTGTAGTGCAGGCCGTGCGCGCCGGAGGCGTAGGCGCCGCCCCACGAACTGAGGAGCTTCCCTTCGGGATCGAAGACGTAGAAGCTGCTCTTGCTGGCGTTATGGATGTAGATGCGCCCGGCCTTGTCCTCGGCCACGCCGTGCGTGTAGCCGTAGGCGCGGCCTTCGGGGAGCGAACCCCAGCCTTCGACCCATTCGTAGCGGTGCGAGCCCTCGCCGACGATCATTTCGGTATCCCCCCGGATCGAGTTATCGAGCGGGGCCGATGCTAGACGCGCGGCGGCGGCGGGTCAACTGAACGCGACCGCGCCGGCTCAGCGCCCGGCCTCCGGCGCGGGCGCCGCGGGCTGCGGGTTCCCCGGCGGCGGGGCCAGGAGCCGGTCGGGCGCGCTGGGATACACGGCGTGGTGCGGGAGGAGCTTGGCGCCGTGCTGGACGTACTTGCCATCGACCATGCCGTCCAGAGCGACGATGGCGTTGCGGACCTCGTAGCCGCAATGCGCGTCGCATTCGATCTGCCGCGGGTCGGCGAAGCCGCGGAAGCGGCAGTTGTTCAATTGCAGCCAGCCGGGCGCGCCGCCCTCCTTGCCTTCGAGCTTCGCGACCCGGCCGGTGAGGATCGACGACTCGACCGTCACGTTCGCGCCGTCGCCGACGAAGATCGCGGGCGTGCGGTCGTCGCCGCCGCGGATCACGTTGGGCGCGGCGACATCGAGGCCGGTCAGTTTCACTACCGTCTCGCCCCGCGCGCGCAGGATCACGGTGCGCTTGTCCGACATGTCCTTTCCTTCGACGCGCGGCCAGTTCAGGTTCACGTCCACGCGGAGGTTCGAGAACGTGAAGGTCCCCGCGTTGATGCCGCCCTGGTCGATGCGAATGACCTCCTCGCAGTCGATCGCGAAGCAGGAGATGCCTTCGGTGCAGCCGCCGCCCGCGAAGTGCCATACCTGCCGGCAGCCCCCGCCGTGGCAGGCGATGAAAAGCATGTCCAGGTTCTGCACCGAGACCTGCTTGTAGCCCGTGTCGAGGTTCTCGAACCAGACGTCCAGGAAGGTGCTCGTATCGCCGTTGCTGGGATGCCCCTCGCCCACCTCGACGCCCATTTTGGCGTCGGCGAGCACGACGCGGTCGAGGCGCCAGCGCCCCGTGCGGTTCAGGCGCAGCAGAATGCCGGCCTTCTCCTTGCCGATCAGCCCAAGGTTGTGCAGTTCGACGCCCTGCACGAAGTCGCCGTCCAGCAGCGTCCCGCCTTCGTCGCCGTCCCAGACAAGTTGCGTGACGGCGCGCGGCACCCGCGGTTGCCCGACCTTGCCCCCGAATTTATTGGCGCCGCCGGACCCCCAGACGACGAGGTTCCAGTGGTGGCGCTGAAGCTTTAGCGTCCGCGTGACGCGGTAATGGCCGGGGGGCAAATATACCATTCCGCGCGCGAGGGCCATGGAATCCTTCATGCCCTCCTTGGTATAGGCCGCGGCGTCGAAGGCCTTTTGGAGCGCCTCCGTGTCGTCGGCCTGCCCGTCGCCCACGGCGCCAAAATCCTTCACGTTCAGCATGGCCTGCCGCGGCGGGCCGGGCTCGGGCTCTGCGCCGGAGACACAGGACCCGTGGAACGCCAGGAGCGCGGCCAGCAACAAGGCGGCCGGAAGGCGGTACTCGAACACTTGGAGTCCTCCAATGAAAGGCCCAGGGCGCAAAGCGCGCGGGCGCCGGTTCAGGGCTTGCCCGCGCGAATCTCGTAGAGCTTGTAGCCGACTTCCCGCGCGGCCTCCACGGTTTCCGGGTACGGCGTGTCGCAGCCGTCGAGGAAGCCGATCTGGTAGTTCTCGCCGTCAAGGCCCCGCCCGGTGAGCGGCTGGTCCACGTACTGGAACCAGTGGCAGCCGACGAACTGCGGGTGTCGCAGCGCGCCGCTGACGTAGTCGAAATAGGCCTTCGCCCGCGCGGCTTGCGTGGCGACGGGAACGAGGCCGGGATGAAAGAGCCCGCGGTCGAGCGCGCCGAAGTGGAATTCGCCGACGATCAGGGGCTTGTCCGGGCCGGGATACTTGAACTCCGCGACGCCGGTCCGGTACAGGTTGTAACTGACCACGTCGCAGTACGCCGCGGCGCTGCGCGCGACCGCGTCGTTGACCCAGGCGAAGCGGCAGCCCAGGTAGAGCTGCTTCGGCGCGACCTCGCGCACGGCGTCGCGGACGGTCTTGAAGTACGTCTCGCAGGTGCGCTCGTAGAAGGCGACGAGGTCGGCGCGGGCCTTGGTCTTGTCCGGCGGCTTGCGCTCGGCCCGCAGCGCGTCCCACGAGGCGTGCGCCGTGCCCCAGGCCGCGTTGAGCTTCGCGATCTCGCCGTACTTCGCCTTCAGGTCGTCCACGAAGGCCTGCTTGGCCCGCTGCTCGGCGGGCGAGGCCAGCGCGGCCTCGGCGAGCGAGGTCTCGTGGCCCCAGCCGATCTCGTTGTCCACGAAGTAGCCGATGCAGTACGGGTCGCCGGCGGACTGGCCCCGCTCCTGCTCCATGCGCGCCTTGAGCTGCCGTCCGAAGTCGGGGTCGAAGACGTCGCGGAACTGGCCCCAGTAGCCCTCGCTTCCCGCGAGCGGCTTGCCGCCGAAGTGGACCGCGACGACGTAGGGCGTCTTGCGCCGAAGGTAAATCTCGGGATCGGACCAATTCCCGATCGTGTTAAGGCCCCAGCTCCGCAGGCGGCGGTGCGAGACCCCGGCATAGGCCGCGCCCCAGTCCGCGCCGTATTTGCGAAGCAGGTTCGCCTTCGAGAAACTGAAGCAGCGCGGCTGCCGGCCCTTGTAGTGATCGTGGACGACGTGCCCCTGCACGCTGAAGAAGTCCCGGTACGCCTCGTCCTTGCCGGGGAAATCGAGGAACCAGCCGTCGCGCTCGTCGACCGGCGTGGCGCCGCCGTCGCGGACGCAGTCGATGCCGTGGCTGAAGAAGAGCCGGCCGCCGGGGTCCACGAGCCACCACTTGCCTTCGTGCTTCGCGGCGCGAAAGAAACCGGTGGCCTCCAGCGCCGGGCCGTCCTTCCAGCCGCCCCAGTCGTTCCACGACGCCGGGCCCGGGCGCGCCTCGAGCTCCCGCGCCTCGGCCTCGCGCCGCGCGGCAAGATCTTCCTCCTTGCCCACTTTGCCCGGCCAGTCCTTGTGCCGATATTGCCCGAAGCGGTCCACGAAGGGAAAGAAGGTCTTGGCGTCGAAGGCGGCGAGGTCGGCGGGCGGTTCGTAGCGGCCTTCGGCGCGCAGGGAGAAGAGTTCGGCCTTCTTGTCGGCGTTCGGCCGGGGGACGAAGACGATGAACTGCGTCACCCTGGAAGGGTCGATGGCGCCGCGCTCATCGGCATGGAACGGCGTGCCGCGCATGCCGAAGAGCTTCGACGGGTCGGCCAGGACCGCGCGGCGCTTCAGCGGCAGCCGGAGCCTCCGGCGTTCGCCCGGCGCGAGTTCCCAGGTCCCCTGGCAGCAATTCTTGTTTCCGTCGCCGCCGGCATTGTCCACGCGCAAGCCCAGCGCCAGCGGCTTATCGCCGGGATTGCGCGCGTCGAGGACGACCTCGGTGAACGGCCCAAGGTCCCAGGCGCCCTGCGGCGCCTTGAGCGTGATCCCCGGCCATTCGGTATCGTGAGCAAAGTCGACGACCAGCGCGTTCCCCTCGCCGCGCTGCTCCTTGGCGATCTTCGTGTGCCAGGCGACGATCGGCGCGGGATCGAAGTCGGCGCTGAAGTCGTAGATGGTGCGGCCCTCCTCGCACGCGGCATGGGCGGAAAGGATCAGAAAGGCGAGGCACAAGGCGCGAAGAGACATGCGAGGTTCCAGGGCAAGACCGGCCGCAACACGAGACCGAAGTATGAAACGAACGACCGATGCACTGATTGCTTCATACTTCATATTTCATCCTTGATATTGCATCCTTCTGCTTCCTCTCAGCTCTTGCCCAGCAAGCCCAGCGCCTCGTCCCCCAGCGCGGCCTTCTGCTTGCCGATCAACTCACGAATGCCTTTCGCGGCCAAGTCGAGGAGCGCGTCGAGCCGCGCGCGCTCGAAGGGCTCGCCTTCGGCGGTGCCTTGGACCTCGACGAAGCGGCCGTCCTCGGTCATTGCGACGTTGGCGTCCACCTCGGCGGCGTAATCCTCCTCGTAGCAGAGGTCGAGCGTGGGGACGCCCTTGACGAGGCCGACGCTGACCGCGCCGACGAATGGTCCCATGGGGCTGGCGGCGAGCTTGCCCTCGCGGCGCAGCTTCGCGACGGCCAGGGCCAGCGCGACCATCGCGCCGGTGATGGAGGCCGTGCGGGTGCCGCCGTCGGCCTGGATCACGTCGCAGTCGATGGTGACGGTCCGCTCGCCGAGCTTCTTCAGGTCCAGCGTGGGACGCAGCGCGCGGCCGATCAGGCGCTGGATCTCGACGGTGCGCCCGTCGACCTTCTCGCGGTCGCGGCGCTTGCGCGTCAGCGTGCTGCGCGGGAGCATGTTGTATTCGGCGGTGACCCAGCCTTGGCCGCGGCCTTCAAGAAACGGCGGGACCTTCTCCTCGACGCTGGCCGTGCAGGCCACGCGCGTCTGGCCGCACGCGATCAGCACGCTGCCCTCGGCGAAGGGCATGAAGCCGGTCTGGATCGCGACGGGGCGCAGCCGGTCGGGCGCCTTGCGGGATTCGCTCACACGATGCTCCTCATGTTCGTTATTCGCTTCAACCACGAAGGCACGGAGACACGGAGAACAGCTTACGGCCTTCAAGCCAGACCAGGGACAGTTCCAGCCTTGGCTTGCGGGCGAGACGCCCGCGGTACGTTCCCGCGCTAGTCAATCCGCAATCCGCAATCCGCCATCCGCAATCGCGTTACTCTTTGACGCGGACCTTGTCGGTCAAATCGTCAAGGAGTTCGGCGAGGCTGCGGCCGGTCTGCTCCTGGTCCTTCACGGCCATCTGCCCGCGGCGGCGCAGGACGGAGGTGAGCGCCTCGACGACCTGCGGGTCGAACTGCATGCCGGAGAGCGAACGGATCTCCTCGAGGGCCTCCTGCGGCGGGCGCGGGGCGCTGTAGCTGCGGCGGGAGATCATCGTGTCGTAGGCCTCGGTAGCGTGGATGATCCGCGCGCCGAGCGGGATCTCCTCGCCCTTCAGCCCCTCCGGATACCCCGTCCCGTCGACGCGCTCGTGGTGATACTTGATGTAGCCCAGCGCGCCCTGGAGCTGCTCGATCGGCTCGAGGATCGTGCTGGCGATGACCGGGTGGCGCTTGACGACCTCGCGTTCCTCCGGGTCGAGCGGCCCGGGCTTCTTGAGGATCGCCTCGCGGATGCCCATCTTGCCCAGGTCGTGGAGGATGCCGGCGATGCCGATGCGCCGGACCTCGTCGTCCTGGAAGCCCATCTCCCGCGCGACCGAGGAGGCCAGCGTGGATACGTTTTCCGAGTGCGAGCGCGTGTAGGGATCCTTGGCCTCGAGCACCTTGGCCATCACGGCGAGGACGTTGAGGAAAAGCGTCTCGTTGCGGCTGGTGCTGCGGCGCAGTTCGCGGCGCAGGAAGCGCTTGGTCAGGACCTTCTCGCTCTTGAGCAGGAGCAGGCCGAGGTTGAGCGGGCCTTGGAGGTAGTCGTCGGCGCCGCGGGCCATGCCCTCCATCGCCAGCGGGCGCTCCTGCGGCGCGGTGAGCAGGATCGTGGCGACGTCGAAGACGCTGTGGATCTCTTCGAAGGCTTCCAGGCCCGGGCGGTCGGGGAGATTCAGGCCCAGCAGCACGAGATCCACCGGCTGGCGCAGCGCGAGTCCGCGGCTCAACACGCGAATGGCCTCTTCGCCGCTGGAGCCCTCCTGGACGAATTCGTAGCCTTCCTGCTCCAGCCGCGCGGCGACGGCCTTGCGCTCCTCGAGCCGCGAGTCCACCACGAGCACCCGCATCGCCCGTATGGCCTTCTGCGCCTTCAGCATGTCGCCCCTTGCCGCGCCCGCGGGGACCCGGCCCGAGGTCCCGCTCTTTACGGCCAGCATACCATATGTTTCTGCGCGGACCGGCGCAAGTGGGACGAGGCGGCGTTACCCGAGCATCAGGGTCAGCAGCGCGCGCTGGGCGTGCAGGCGATTCTCGGCCTGGTCGTAGATCACCGACTGCGGCGCGTCGATGGCTTCGTCGGTGATCTCCTCGCCGCGGTGCGCGGGCAGGTCGTGCATCAGGAGCGCTTTGGGGGCGAGCGCGAGCAGGTCCAGGTTGACTTGGTAGCCGGCGAAGGCGCGCAGGCGCCGCTGGGCTTCCTCTTCCTGCCCCATGCTCGTCCAGACATCGGTGTAGACGATATCCGCGCCGGCGACGGCCTTGCGCGGGTCGGCTTCCAGGCTCACGCAGCCCGGGTCGTGGAGCGACTTCACGAAGGCCTCGGAGAAGCGGAAGCCCTCGGGCGCGGAGAGCGTCAGCTTACCGCCGAGCTTGCTCAGGCCGCGCGCGAGGCTCCGCGCGACGTTGTTCCCGTCGCCGACGAAGGCCACGCGGACGCCCTGGATGCGGCCGAGCTTCTCGCGGATCGTCTGGAGGTCGGCGAGCGCTTGGCAGGGGTGGCTCTCGTCGGAGAGCGCGTTGATGACCGGGACGCTGGAGTGCCGCGCCAGTTCCTCGATGCTCTCATGCTTCATCACGCGCACGATCAGGGCGTCGAGGTAGCGGGCGGCCACGCGCGCGGTGTCCTTGAGCGGCTCGCGGACGCCCAATTTCCCGCTCTCCGGGCCCATGTAGATGCAGTGCCCGCCCAGTTCGAGCATCCCGGCCTCGAAGGAGAGGCGCGTGCGCAGGCTGGGTTTTTCGAAGAACAGCCCCGCGACCTTCCCGCGCAGCGGCGCGGCCTCGCGGTGCGCGCGCGGCGCGGCCTTCTGCCGGTCGGCCAGATCCAGGACCTGCTTTAAGCCGTCCGGTGAGAGTTCGTCCAGGGAAATGAGGTGCTTGCAGATGGCGGACATCGTTTTGAGTTCCGAGTTCCGAGTTCCGAGTTCCGAGAAACGACAGACCCAACGCTCCCGTTATTTCTGCCCTGCGGGTTCCAGCACCTTGCCGAGGATCGCCAGCCCCGCGTCGAGTTCCGCGGCGCTCACGTTCATGGCCGGGAGGAAGCGGAGCACGGTGTCGTGGGTGCAGTTGATGAGCAGTCCCGCGTCGCGGCAGCGGGCGACGACCGGCGCGCCGGGGAAAGTCAGGTCGAGGGCGGCCATCAGGCCCAGCCGCCGGATGTCCTTCACCTGCTTGGCGAAGCGCTCCCGCAGGGCGTGCAGCCCCCGGCCCAAGTGCTCGCCCATGGCCCGCACGTGCGGGAGCAGGTTATCCTGATCGAGCGTGTCGAGGACGGCCAGGGCCGCGGCGCAGGCGAGCGGGTTTCCGCCGTAGGTGCTGCCGTGCGTGCCGGGCTTCAGCTCGGCGGCCACGGACGGGCGCGCGAGGACCGCGCCGATGGGGAAGCCGCCGCCGAGGGCCTTGGCGAGCCAGAGGATGTCCGGCGCGGGCGCGCCCAGGGTCTGGTACGCGAAGACGTCGCCGGTGCGGCCCATCCCGCACTGGACCTCGTCGTAGAGCAGCAGCGCCTTGTGCTTGTCGCAGCAGGCGCGCGCGGCCTGGAGGAACTCGCGCGTGCAGAGGTTGATGCCGCCCTCGCCCTGGACGGGCTCGCACATGAACGCGGCGACCTCGCCGTCGAAGGCCTTCTCGAGCGCCTTCGCGTCGTTGAGCGGGACGTAGGCAAAGCCCGGCAGGAGCGGATCGCAGCCGTTGTGAAGCTTGGGCTGGCCGGTGGCGGTGAGCGCGGCGAAGGTGCGCCCGTGGAAGCTTTCGTTGAGCGCCAGGATCTTGTGCCGCCCGCCGTTGGCGCGGCCCCAGAGTCGCGCGAGCTTGATCCCGGCCTCGCTGGCCTCGGTGCCGCTGTTGCAGAAGAAGGCGCGCGGCGTCTCCATGCCGGTGGTCAGCTCGGAGAGCCGCTGCGCCAGCAGCGCCTGCTGCTCCCAGAGGTAGTTGTTGTGCATGTGGATCAGCTTCCCGGCCTGCTCGCGCAGGGCCGCGACGACGCGCGGGGGGCAATGCCCCAGCCCGCCGACGCCCAGACCCGGGAGCAGGTCGAGGTAGCGCTTGCCTTCGGCGTCCCAGACGTAGGAGCCTTCGCCGCGGACGAGGTTGAGCGGCGCGCGGCCATAGTTGGACATAAGGTAGGTGTCGTAGAGTTTCTGGGTCTCGGCGGATGACAGGGGCATGGCGCGCCTCCTTCTTTTTCACCTGCGGGCGAGACGCCCGCGATACGGCCGGCGGGACGCCGGCGCTACGAGAGCCTCACTTCCCGCCCAAAATGCTGATCTTCGTGCCGACGCCTTCCGGCGTGAAGACCTCGAGCAGCAGTGCGTGCTGCAAGAGCCCCGAGACGATGTGCGAGCTGTGGCAGCCGCCTTCGAGGGCTTTGATGCAGGCCTCGATCTTCGGCAGCATCCCGCCGCCGATGACCCCCTGCTTCGCCAGCTCGCGGCACTGTTCGGCGCTGCACGTGCTGATCAGCGTCGCAGGATCGTCCTTGTCGCGCAGGATGCCCGGGACGTTGGAGAGGAAGATCAGCTTCTCGGCCTTGAAGTTCGCCGCGATCTTCCAGGCGACGGAATCGGCGTTGATGTTGTAGAGCTGCCCGGCCGTGTCGTGCGCGACCGGGGCGACGACGGGGATCACGCCGCCCGAGCCGATCCGGCGCGCGAGTTCCACGTCCACCTCGGTCACTTCGCCCACGAAGCCCAGGTCCAGGCCGTCTTCCAGGCGCTTCTCGCACTTCAGGAAGCTGCTCCCGCGCCCGTTGAGCGGGACGCCCTTGCCGCCGGCCGCCTCGATCAGCTCCACCACGTTGCTGCTGATGCGGTCGATCAGGACCTTGTGCGCGATCTCCAGCACCCGGGCGTCGGTGACGCGCCGGCCCTGAATGAAGTGCGGCTTGAGCCCCGCCTTTTCCATCTCGGCGCTGATCGCAGGCCCGCCGCCGTGAACCAGGATCGGCCAGACCCCGACCTGCTCCAGGAAGACCACGTCGGTGACCAGCGAGCGCAGTTCGTCGGGGCTCGTCATCGTGCTCCCGCCGATCTTGATGACCATGAAGCGCCGGTCGAAGCTCTTGAGGTACGGCAGCGCCTCGACGAGGACCTTGGCTTTATCGAGGGAAGTCAACATGGGGAACTCCTGTTCACCGCAGAGGCGCAGAGGACAGTAAACAGTGAACAGTAAACAGTAAGAGCCCCGTAAGAGAGAGTCCTGTTCGCTGTTCACTGTTCACTGTTCACTGTTCACTGTTCACTGTTCGCTGTTTGCTGTTTGCTGTTTGCTGTTCACTGTTCACTGTTCACTGTTCACTATTCGCTGTTTGCTGTTCACTGTTCACTGTTCACTGTTCACTCACGTATGGTAGTCCGCGTTGATCGTAATGTACCCGTGCGTAAGGTCGCAGGTGTAGTAGCGCGCGCGGCCGGGGCCGTCGCCGACCATGACCACGATGCCGATGTCGCGGGCCTTCATCGCCCTGGAGACCTCGTCCGCCGGGAAGGGCAGCGGCATGCCGCGGGCGAAGAGTTCGTAGCCGCAGACGGTCAGCGAGCCGGCGCGCGGGTCGAAGGGCACGCCCGCGCGCCCGGCGGCGGCCATGATGCGCCCCCAATTGGGATCGCAGCCGGCGAGCGCGGTCTTGACCAGCGGGGAATTGGCGATCGTCGCGGCGATGCGGCGGGCCTCGCCGTCGGTGCGCGTCCCGCCCACGAAGAGCGTGACGGTGTGCTGCGCGCCCTCGCCGTCGGCGGCGATCTGGCGGGCGAGGTCGTCCAAGAGCGCCAGGAGGGCCTCGCGGAAGGCGCGGTAGGGCGCGCCGGAGGCTTTCTTCAGCGGTTCGTGCGCGGCGCGGCCGGAGGCCAGCGCGAGGACACAGTCGTTGGTGGAGGTGTCGCCGTCCACGGTCAGACAGTTGAAGGTCTCGCCGATGACGTCCCGCAGCGCCTGGCGCAGCACCGGCGGCTCGATCCGCGCGTCGGTGGCGACGAAGCCCAGCGTGGTGGCCATGTTCGGCGCGATCATGCCCGAGCCCTTCGTCGCGCCGGCCAGGCGGACCGGCACGCCGCCAAGCTCGACGCGCACGGCGGCGGTCTTGCGCACCAGGTCGGTGGTGAGGATCGCCTGGGCGAAGTCGGCGCCGGGCTTGCCGCGCTTGAGCCCCGCGGCGAGCTTCGCGATGCCCCGCTCGACCTTCGCCATCGGCAGCAGCCGCCCGATGACGCCGGTGCTGCAGACGAGGACCTCGGCCGCCTTGCAGCCCACGCCCTTCGCGGCCAGCGCGGCCATGCGCGCGGCGTCCTTCTCGCCCTGCGCGCCGGTGCAGGCGTTGGCGTTGCCGGCGTTGACGAGCACCGCGCGGGCGCGCCCGCGGGTCCGCGCCAGCGCGGCGATGCAGAGTTCGACCGGCGCGGCGCGGTATAGATTGGCGGTGAAGACGCCCGCCGCCGCGGCGGGCTTGTCCGCCACGAGCAGCGCGAGGTCGGGGTTGCCCGGCTTGCGCTTCAGGCCGCAATGCAGGGCGGCCGCGCGGAAGCCCGGCACGGCCTGCAACGAGCCTTCGGGCCAGGGGCGCACGGCGCCCCGCGGTGCGGATGGTTTCGCCATGGTGGAGTTCCCGCCAAAAACAGAAACCCCGCCCGCGCCGGGAGGCGTCGAGCGGAGCCAGGGCCTGGAATGTGCGTAAACGTCCGGTTAGCGCTTGGAGAACTGGAACGACCGGCGAGCGCCGCTCTTGCCGTACTTCTTGCGCTCGACCATGCGCGAGTCGCGCGTCAGGTAGCCTTCCTCGCGCAAGGGCTTTTCGAGATTACGGTCGTAGAGCAGCAGGGCGCGGGCGATGCCCATGCGGGCGGCCTCGGCCTGCCCGGTGGTCCCGCCGCCGTCGACCTTGATGAAGATGTCGAAGGCCGTGGCGAGCTTGGCGAAGTCAAGCGGGCTGCTGACGGCCTTCTGGTCGGAAGGCTTCTGGAAGTACTGCGGGAGCGCGCGGCCGTTGATCTGGATCGCGCCGTGGCCGGGACGCAGGCGGACCCTCGCGGTCGCCGTCTTCCGCCGCCCCGTGCCCCAGAAGTATCCGCCGGTCCTGTCTTCGCCGCTCACGTCCGCATCACTCCTTATGGTCCTGCGAGGGGTTCCGGGCTCCGGATCAGCGCTTGGCCAGCGGCGCCCAGGCTTCGGGCTGCTGCGCCTTATGCGGGTGGTCCGCGCCCTTGTACACCTTCAGCTTCGAGAACATCTGTTTGCCGAGCCGGCCCTTGGGGAGCATCAACCGGACGGCGCGCTCGACGACGCGCTCGGGATGCGCCTCCCGAACCTGCGCCAGCGTCCGCTTCTTGAGCCCGCCCAGGTAGCCCGACCAGCGCTGGTAGATCTTGGCCTCCTGCTTCGCCGGATCGGTGGCCACTTTGCCCGCGTTGACCACGATCACGAAATCGCCGGTGTCGATGTGCGCCGTGTACGTCGGCTTGTCCTTGCCCATCAGCTTCATGGCGATGGCCGAAGCGATCCGCCCCAGGCTCTGCCCGTCGGCGTCCACCACGTACCACTTCTGCTTCACCTCGCCGGGCTTCGCAACCCAGGTCTTGAAGCCCTTCGGCGCTCGTACCGTTTCGACCGCGGCCATGAACCGACCCATCCTCAAGGCAGTAGACCACCAACAAAAAACCCGCCGGACGGCATGGCGGACAAGAGGGCACTTGTAATCAGAGCCCGACCCGGTGTCAAGTGCGGCTGGCGGCAGGAATTCCGACCCCGGACGCGCATGGTGCAGGGCCTTGGAGGCTTGCGGCCGGCGCGGCGGGGAAGTATGAACGTCCGCATGCCCGCCACAAGCCCGAATCCGGACGAGCCCTCGGCCGACGAGACCCCCAAAGGGCTCACCGACGGGCGCATCACTTGGGCGCTGATCGTGATCCTGCTCCTCGTCTGCGCCCTGACTTGGTACTTCGCCACGAAGGTCGCCCTGCCAAGCGCGCCAGGGGCGCCGATAGGGTGAGATGAGTTCCGAGTTCCGAGTTCCGAGACCCGCCACGACTCGCCAGAAAAACCCGCCCGGGGCGGAGGTCCGCCCCGGGTGGGTTACCGCGCCGATGCAGCTTCAGCTTCAGCGGCGCTCGTTCCGATCGCGTCGGTCGTCGTCGCGGTCATTTCGGTCGTCGCGGTCGTTGCGCTCCCAGCCCCGCTCCTGCTCGTGACCATGGTGGCGGCCCGGGCGGCTTTCTTCGTAGACGGGGACGTTCTCCCAGCGGCCGGGCCGATCGATGACGCGCATCGTCGCGCCGAAGGGCAGCCTGACCGTGCGGTAGGTGGGCTCGATCCAGCGCCGCTCGTAGCGGATCGCGCGCGGGGGCGTCACGACGGCCGGCGTGGGCGCGCAGTTGGGGTCGGCGGGCAGGGCCACGGGGACGTGCGGGTGGAGCGGGTGGTCGTAGTGAAAGCTCGCCGCGAAGACGGCGCGTTCGCCGCGGACGTAAGGCGGCATGTGGTCCATCAGGCTGTGCTCACGAAGCGTGCGGCGGTCCTTGTCGGACGGGGCCAGGACCAATTCGCCCTGCCGGACGCCGTAGCGGAAGTGCCGCAGGTCGCCATCGGCCTCGAACTGCACTTCGTCGCCGGTCGCGATGAAGAGCCCGCTGACGCGCCCTTCGCCGGGGATGGCCAGCGTGAAGGACCGGTCGACGCGCATTTCCAGCACCACGCGCTTCCCGCCGTCCTGCAGGATCCAGGTGTTCGAGAGCCGGCGGACATCGCCCTGGTCGGCATGCGCCGCGCTCATGGAGGCCAGCGCCAGGACCAGGCAGGCCAGGATGGGGGTTGTACGGCTCGCGTTCCTCGACATGTTCGTCTCCTCCTCTTTCTTCCGTGTGGGTTTTTCCTACGTGTACGTATCACCTTCACCAACCATAGAACGGAAGGACCGGGAGGCTTATTCGAAGTTTTTGAAGCACCTCGCAAGGCACGTGTGAACGGCTTGCGTTGAAAGGAGATGCGGGAGCGCGTGCGGCTGAAGAACGGCGCCCGCCCTGACTCGCGAGCGGCCTACTCCGCTTTTCCCTCTTCGGCCTGGTCCAGCGGCACGATATCCAGGAGCTTCACGCGCATGCCCACCTTAAGGAGCTTCCCGGCTTCCTGCTTGCCGATCTTCGTATTGAGCGCGAGGCGATAGTAGTGGTCGAAGCGCGACTTGGGAGCGAACGGGGGCAGGGTCTTCTCGCGGTGCTCGCTGAAGCGTCTCTGGAAGTCCGGCGTGGCTTCCCCGTGAACGGATCGCGGGTGGGCACGATGCAGCGCGCGCACGGCTGGATGCCGTCCACGCGCACGTCGCCGATGGTGAAGCGGACCACGTACCCGGGATCGGCGAAGAGGCGGTCCTCCCAGAACGGCAGCGCGCCGCCGAGTTCCAGGTTGGCGCGGAAACGCAGCCGCGTGCTCTCTTCGGTGAGCCCCTCATACCAGCTCGCGACTTCCTTCAGGGTCTCGCGCCCGATAAGCGTCGGGCCGTTCGCCTTGCGGTCGTCGGGGAAGCCTCCGGCGGCGTTCTGCTGAAGCGTGACGGGCTGCTCGAAGAACTTGCTGAGCCACGCCTCGGCCTCGCCCTTCTGCTCTTCGAGGTGAAAGACGGGCATCTCGTCGGTATCGGGCGACTGGAACGCGACGAGGCCGGTCTCGGGGTAGGTGTGCGCGCGGAGCCGGTGAATCTTGGGGTTGCGCTTCCCGTTGATGAATTTGCCGCCGGCGTCGAGCATCGCGAACTCGCGGTCGAAGTCCAGCGCGCCGCTCTCCAGGATCTTCGCCTCCCGCACGCTGACCGGGTCGAGGGCCTTGATCGGATACAGGTAGATGGCCGAGAGGTAGGGCATGCGGTCCTTTTACCAAGAGCGGGGGCGGACGGAAAGGCCAAGCTATGGGAATACCTGGAATTGCGGATTGCGGATTGCGGATTGCGGATTGCGGATTGCGGATTGCGGATTGCGGATTGCGGACAGAACTCTGCTTTGGGTCTTAGGAACATTCCGCATTCAACATTCCGCATTTCGCATTCTTCAAAGGCCCATGCTCTCGTGCGTCCAGGCGTCGAAGGGCGTCATGCTTTCCAGATCGACCTCGCTCCCGGCGTCCACGCCGAAGCCGGGGCGCGCGTTGAGGGAGCTAACGTCGAGCGCGCCGGAGCGGGTATCGAGCGCGGCCAAGGCCTCGCCGCAGCGGTGATAGAGCTTCGGATGCGCCTCCAGCAGCGCGCGCCGCTCGCCCGGGGCCAGATGGTCCAGCCCGCGGCAGAAGTGGTGCCCGTTCCGTTCGACGTGCGCCACGCCCAGCGCCGCCATCACGACCAGGTCGGTGTGAAGGGGGAGCACGGGCAGGTTCATCATGTCTTCGCCGCTGACGATGCCTTCGGCCGGCCGCTGCGGATGGCGCTGCATGGCGCCCTTGTTGAAGAGCGCCTTTATCGGGCCCTTCGCGCTCTTGACGGCGAAGCCCGCGTATCCGAGTTCGAGCGCGCGCGGGACGCTCTGCAGGTTCTCGTCGGACTCGTCGACGATGACCGGCTTGAGCTTCGAGATCCTGGCCAGCGGCGCGGCCACAGACGGCTCCAGCGTCGCCGCGCGCGGGAAAGGCTGCTCGACGAAGAGCACCGCCCGCGCGAAGCGCTCGGAGACCGCCGGGGGCTTGAGCCGCTCCAGGATTTCCAGCAGCACCTCAGGGGGCTTGCACTGCTCGTTCCCGTCCAGCGTCGCGTAGTAGGGCTCGCCCGCGGGGATCAGCTCGTCGCAGAGCCTGGCGATCCGCCCGAGCCGCTCCAGGTCCGCGGCGACATCGCCCTTGAGCTTGATCTTGAGGTAGCGCAGCTTCTCGGCGCGGAGGTACTCCTCGAGCGTCTGCGGCAAGCCGTCGTCGAGCTTCGCGCCGGGGGGCACGTCGCCGGCGGTGAGCGGGTCCACGCCGCCGACGGTGTGCCGCACGTATATCGAGTCCAGCGGGCGCGGCGCGAGGGCCTCCGCCGCCGACCACCCTTTAAGGTACGGATGGATCGCGGCCGGGTCCAAGCCGAGCACGTTCTCCTTCACCAGCGCGTGGTACGGCAGGCCCGTCAGCTTGCCCGCGGCGTCGATGAGCGCGCGCTCGAAGACGGACGTGCCGAAGTTGCCGGTCAGATCAGAATAGTCGCGCCCGCGCGCCCAGGCGATTTGGTGCGCGTAGAGGTCCTTCCAGAGTTCGAAGACCGTCCCGGCCGCCCGCCCCAACAGCGCGCCGCGGGCCTCGCGCAGGGCGGCGCAGAGTTCGCCGGTGTCGTCGCGGAAGGTGCGGCTCGGGCGCTTGTCGTACCAGCCGGGCGGGAGGCAATCGCCGGAGACGCCGGCGACGCTCGCGCCGCCGTCCGTCTCGCACGTCAGCGCCAGGGAGACGAGCGGGCAGCCGACGAGCACGGTCGCGCCGTACTTGGGCGTCATGCGCGTGCGGACGTTGCGCATGCGCAGTTCGGCGGCGACGGGTCGGAGTTTCACAACGGCGTGGCTCATGGCGGCGCTCCAGGGTGAATCGAGGAGCCGGTACTTTACGCGACGCGGAGGAAGCTTGGCAAGAAACGGATCAGCGCCAGCTCGTGAGCGTGTCCTTCGTGCGCGTGAGGCGGAGGGTCGAGTCGAAGCGCAGCGGGCCGGCGGGCGTCTCGATCTCCAGGACCACCGGGAAGTCGTGCGTGAGCGGCGAGCCGGTCCCGGCGAGCGGGACGCCCGTGCCGTGCAGTGCGCCGGTGGCAAGAGAGAAGGTCCGGTTGCTGTTGCGCAGCATCAAGCGTGGCAGTTCCGGCGGTGCACCGGCGGCCCTGGCGTTGAGCGTGAACGTGGTCTTAGCCAGGGTTGCGCCGCTTATATTCAACGCGCCGAAAGGCACGTCGATCGCCGGCTCGTCGCCAAGCGTGACGCGAAGGTCGCCGACTGTCGGTGCATCGACCGGCTCCAGGTTCACGCCGCCCGCGGGGAGGATCAGGCCGCTCAACGTGACCTTGTGCCCGCCGCCGCGTAAAGCGGGATTCTCCGTAACCGAGTACCGGGAAACCATGAAGACGCCGCCGAACGCTCGGTTGCCCGAAAAGCGATATGTGCCCTTGGGCGAGATGCCTCCGCGCTGCGTGAGCGAAAATTCGAGGCGGTTGAGCAGCGTCACATCCGCCCCCAGCCCGCCCCCGCTGAGCACGACCTTTACTTCCACCGGGAACGGCGCGTTGCGCAAGTCGCCGGGCGGCGGATCGAGAATCGCGCGCAGCGCGGCACTTCTCAAGGTCAGCGAGAGCGCGCCTGTTTTTGCGGAGATACTCGCGAGGAAACTGGGAACCACGCCCCGCGCCGTCGCGAAGCGCCCGTTGCCGTCCAGCACCGCCACCGGCCCCACCGGCACGTCGTTGAGCGAGAGTTCGACGTTCAGTCCATTCAAGCCGACTGGAAGGAGCGCCCTGTTTAGCAGACCCTTCAGCGTAAACGTGTCTCGGTTCGCGAGCTTGTCGTTGACCGCGAAGCTTGCTGTCGAGACATAGAGGTCCAGGTCGTCCGCGCCGCCGGGGATGTGGACTTCCAAAAGAACAGGCGCGCTAGGAGTGGCGTGGTCGTCCAGCACAACCAGGGAGACCATGTAGACGCCGGGGCCCGGGTAGATATGCGGTGGCGGCACCGCCCCGCCCGGCGCCGGAAGGTCCAGCGCGGTACCGTCGCCGAAATCCCAGTGGTAGGACAACACGCTTCCGTCGGAGTCGAAAGAGCCCGTACCATTCACAATCAGAGATTCGCCATCCATGAGCGTCACGCTGCCGCTTAGATTGAGGATGGCGATAGGTGGGATCACCGCGGTTACGCCATCGCCCTGCAAAGGAATTCGCTGCACGGGTCGAATAGAATTGTTGGTGCCGATGACCAAGTCGGCGTGCGCGGTGCCTAAGGTTTGGGGATGAAAACGCAGCTTGACGACTCGGCTCGATCCTGGAGGCAGCGGGGACTGATCCGGCGTCGAAACGAACTCAAAATCGGAGACCGCACGCGAGCCTACCGAATCTCCGCCGCCTGCAGCGCCGATATTGATGTTGCTGAAGTTCAACGGCTGCCCGGTGGTGTTTTCGATCGTGACGTCAACCGATGCCAAGACACCGCCGCTTAAGGCCTGGGCCGGAAACAGCACGCTGGTTGGTCGAACGTCGAAGTCCGCGATGATCAACTCATCGGCAGAGTCCTGCAGGTCCTGATAGCGCATCTGAATGCGCTGCCTTCCCGTACCTTCAAAGACGCCGTTCTCCTGTGTTGGCGGCCCAGGGGCCGTTGGGATCGACGCGAGATTGCGAAATTCACCCGATGTATCGTCCGTCTCGAACAGGTCTACGGTCTCGACATCCCCGTTTTCAAGGTTCGTCAAGGTGACGGTTAACCAATCGGCCTGCGAGCCATCGATGTTGTTATCGAAGTCGAGAACGGTTACGTAGAAAGAAGGACCAAAGCTGAAGGTCTGTGGATTTCCGAAGCTATCCGAAATCCCCATCCCGCGCACTGTATTGAGTAACCGGCCTGTCCCGATTTCGTTGACGAGTCCCTGGTTGTCGAAGACTTCGACCCGGTTCAAGTCGAAGGTCGTGCCGGTCTGGACATTCACCACGCCCTGATTCTCGAAGCGAGGCGTTGGCAAGAACCCTTGCCCGGTCTCCAACGCATACTGGCCGCTCAGGTTCGTCGTCCCGCCGCTCTCCTTGAAGAACGTCGAGCCCCCGAAGGTAAAATTCCCTGTTACGTTCAGCACCGAGCCCGGACCGCCCTCGTGATACAGGCGTCCGCCGCGCGTCACCGGCGGCGTCCAACTCAACGTCTGCGTTCCCGATCCACGGAACGAGAATAACGGCCACGACTCGACCGATATTGTCCCACCCGTATGCAAAAAATCGCCCTGGTGCAGCGTCACGACGCTCACGATCACATCCGTGCCGCCTTGAATCCGCACGTCCCCATCCGTCTCCGCGTTCAGCGTCAAGCGGGTCCCGCCCGTCACCGTCACATCGCCGTGCACGTAACCGTTCACCCTGTTGTCGCTGCCGCCCGTGCTCACCAACTGTCCGGCCGTCGAATCCGATTCCACCGCCATGTTCGCGCCGCCTTCGATGCGAACGTCGCCGCCCACTTCCTGCGTATCGATGAAATTGCTGCTGGCGGTACCTCCCTGCACCGTCACATTGCCGCCGATGCGCTGCGTGCGAATCTTCACGCCGCCCAGCTTCACGTCCGTGACCAACACGTTCCCGTCAATCCGGTTCGTCGCGGGCGTCCCCGACATGACCAGACCGTTGCCACCGCCCACCGTCAGGTTGCCGCGAATGCGCACCGTATCCAGATCCATCCGTACGCTCGCCAACGTCGCGTTCACGTGCTGATACCCCGCCGCGATCGTTAAGTGGATCACTTCCACCGGATGCTGCGCGATGCACGCTTTCGTCGACGACCCGTCGAATAGAATGCTGTCGAAGCGGCTCGGAATCCGGTTCGGACTCCAGTTCAACGGATCGTGAAAATCGTTGTCCGGACCGCTCGCCACCCACACCAGCGGAACCGGAATCAGATGTTGCACCCGCACATCCAGGGCATCGTGGCTGTCCGTGTAGGTTACCTTCAAGTCTTCAGAGCCGTTTTGCTGCAAGGTCCCGTCGTCCAGGTTGGCCGCCCCAGCCACGGTGAGCATACCCACCACATTTCGGAAGGAACCCGAGGCTACGCTCAATTCATTGAGCGTCAGCGTCTCCCGGTCACCTGTCGTTAAGCTCTCGACGACGACCATGGTTGCATCCAGAATGCTTCCATCGCTATTGCCGTCCCAATCCACCAGCGACACGTACAAGTCCGCGCCAGCCGCCAAACTAGTGATGACCTCGCCCGAACTGTCCGTAAAGCCCACTTCCTTGGCCTTCAGCGCCAGTTTGCCCGTTCCGATTTCGTTGACGAGTCCCTGGTTGTCGAAGACTTCGACCCGGTTCAAGTCGAAGGTCGTGCCGGTCTGGACATTCACCACGCCCTGATTCTCGAAGCGAGGCGTTGGCAAGAACCCTTGCCCGGTCTCCAACGCATACTGGCCGCTCAGGTTCGTCGTCCCGCCGCTCTCCTTGAAGAACGTCGAGCCCCCGAAGGTAAAATTCCTGTTACGTTCAGCACCGAGCCCGGACCGCCCTCGTGATACAGGCGTCCGCCGCGCGTCACCGGCGGCGTCCAACTCAACGTCTGCGTTCCCGATCCACGGAACGAGAATAACGGCCACGACTCGACCGATATTGTCCCACCCGTATGCAAAAAAATCGCCCTGGTGCAGCGTCACGACGCTCACGATCACATCCGTGCCGCCTTGAATCCGCACGTCCCCATCCGTCTCCGCGTTCAGCGTCAAGCGGGTCCCGCCCGTCACCGTCACATCGCCGTGCACGTAACCGTTCACCCTGTTGTCGCTGCCGCCCGTGCTCACCAACTGTCCGGCCGTCGAATCCGATTCCACCGCCATGTTCGCGCCGCCTTCGATGCGAACGTCGCCGCCCACTTCCTGCGTATCGATGAAATTGCTGCTGGCGGTACCTCCCTGCACCGTCACATTGCCGCCGATGCGCTGCGTGCGAATCTTCACGCCGCCCAGCTTCACGTCCGTGACCAACACGTTCCCGTCAATCCGGTTCGTCGCGGGCGTCCCCGACATGACCAGACCGTTGCCACCGCCCACCGTCAGGTTGCCGCGAATGCGCACCGTATCCAGATCCATCCGTACGCTCGCCAACGTCGCGTTCACGTGCTGATACCCCGCCGCGATCGTTAAGTGGATCACTTCCACCGGATGCTGCGCGATGCACGCTTTCGTCGACGACCCGTCGAATAGAATGCTGTCGAAGCGGCTCGGAATCCGGTTCGGACTCCAGTTCAACGGATCGTGAAAATCGTTGTCCGGACCGCTCGCCACCCACACCAGCGGAACCGGAATCAGATGTTGCACCCGCACATCCAGGGCATCGTGGCTGTCCGTGTAGGTTACCTTCAAGTCTTCAGAGCCGTTTTGCTGCAAGGTCCCGTCGTCCAGGTTGGCCGCCCCAGCCACGGTGAGCATACCCACCACATTTCGGAAGGAACCCGAGGCTACGCTCAATTCATTGAGCGTCAGCGTCTCCCGGTCACCTGTCGTTAAGCTCTCGACGACGACCCTGGTTGCATCCAGGATGCTTCCATCGCTATTGCCGTCCCAATCCACCAGCGACACGTACAAGTCCGCGCCAGCCGCCAAACTAGTGATGACCTCGCCCGAACTGTCCGTAAAGCCCACTTCCTTGGCCTTCAGCGCCAGTTTGCCCGTTCCGATTTCGTTGACGAGTCCCTGGTTGTCGAAGACTTCGACCCGGTTCAAGTCGAAGGTCGTGCCGGTCTGGACATTCACCACGCCCTGATTCTCGAAGCGAGGCGTTGGCAAGAACCCTTGCCCGGTCTCCAACGCATACTGGCCGCTCAGGTTCGTCGTCCCGCCGCTCTCCTTGAAGAACGTCGAGCCCCCGAAGGTAAAATTCCCTGTTACGTTCAGCACCGAGCCCGGACCGCCCTCGTGATACAGGCGTCCGCCGCGCGTCACCGGCGGCGTCCAACTCAACGTCTGCGTTCCCGATCCACGGAACGAGAATAACGGCCACGACTCGACCGATATTGTCCCACCCGTATGCAAAAAAATCGCCCTGGTGCAGCGTCACGACGCTCACGATCACATCCGTGCCGCCTTGAATCCGCACGTCCCCATCCGTCTCCGCGTTCAGCGTCAAGCGGGTCCCGCCCGTCACCGTCACATCGCCGTGCACGTAACCGTTCACCCTGTTGTCGCTGCCGCCCGTGCTCACCAACTGTCCGGCCGTCGAATCCGATTCCACCGCCATGTTCGCGCCGCCTTCGATGCGAACGTCGCCGCCCACTTCCTGCGTATCGATGAAATTGCTGCTGGCGGTACCTCCCTGCACCGTCACATTGCCGCCGATGCGCTGCGTGCGAATCTTCACGCCGCCCAGCTTCACGTCCGTGACCAACACGTTCCCGTCAATCCGGTTCGTCGCGGGCGTCCCCGACATGACCAGACCGTTGCCACCGCCCACCGTCAGGTTGCCGCGAATGCGCACCGTATCCAGGTCCATCCGTACGCTCGCCAACGTCGCGTTCACGTGCTGATACCCCGCCGCGATCGTTAAGTGGATCACTTCCACCGGATGCTGCGCGATGCACGCTTTCGTCGACGACCCGTCGAATAGAATGCTGTCGAAGCGGCTCGGAATCCGGTTCGGACTCCAGTTCAACGGATCGTGAAAATCGTTCCCAGGTCCGTTCCCGCTCCAGACCAGGACTCGAGGCAACATATTGCGGGTAATGGAATCCGAGCCGTCTTCATCGTCGACGTAGGAAACGCGCACATCTTCGCCAGAACTGTATTGCAGAATCCCGTCGCCTGAATTGGCCACACCGCTTGCGGCTGGCAATCCCACCGTGTTGCGAAAGACCGCGGACGCCGCATCGGTTTCCGTCAGTGAAATCGTCTCCGTATCGCCCGTCGTCAAGCTTTGAATAACTACGCCAGACGTTTCGGATGCCGTACCGTCGAGGTTCTCGTCTTCATCGTGCAGCGTGACAAAAACGTCCTCTCCATCCTCGATGAACCACTTCAAATTCCCCGAAGCGTCGGAGAAAAACAGATCGTTCGCGGCGCGCAATATCTTTCCCGTGCCCGATTCCGTAATCAGGCCGTCATTTGTATAGCTGGTCGCACCGTTCGCATTCAGTACCGCGCCGTCGAGCACATTCAACGTGCCCTCATTGTCGAACGCGACGTTCTGCAGCGTCACCGTCCCCGAAAGGCTCGTCGTGTCGCCGGCGGGAAGTTCCCAGATGCTGTCGAGCACCAGGTTGCCCAACACGTTCAGGGTCTGGCCCGCTCCGGCTCCGGTCGTAAGCACTCCCAACTGCATTCCGCCGGGACCGGGATCGAAGTTCTGCGCCGCGCCGCCTTCGAACTTGAACGCGCCGCTCGTGGTCAACCCGTTGGATCGCTCGAAATGGCCTTTGAAAACGTGCGTGGCCGACCCCCAATCGACGCTTCCGCCGTTCTGCTGAAAGTCGCCATTGAGGGTCAGAGCCACCCCGTCAAAAGTCAGCGTCGCGGTGTACCCGGCGGCCAGAGTAAGGCTGCCAATTTCCTGCACGGAGGAAACCAGGCAGTCGGTCGCCGAGGTGGCGTCGAATATCACGTCGTCAGCAGCAGTGGGCACGGTTCCGGTGGACCAGTTCTCCGGGGTGCTCCACTGCCCGTCTGCGGATGCGTTACTCCAGACGATCTCCGCGGACTGGGCGCAGGCTGAAATCCCAAGAAGGATCGCCAGTATGACGAGAGCTATTTGCCTGGGGCTTCGCATGGTTGCCTTATCTTGAACTCGTCAGACTCTGAGCAGGATTCAAGCCACCCTTAGATCTGAAACAAAACTCTAAGATATCCCTGCACCCGATACAACCCGGAACGTAGGTGCAATAAATATAGATAAGGCCTCCTGTCGCACGTGTGCAATGCAATAGACCACCTGCTCACTTCCTCCGCAGCTCCTCCAGCACCGCCAGCGCGTGGCGGCGGGCGCGGGGGTCGGGGGCGCGGACGGCGGCTTCGAGCCAGGGCACGGACTTGTTCCCGAAGAGCGCCAGCGTGCGGCCGGCGGCGCGGGCGACAAAATCCTCGCGGTCGCCCAAGACGCGGATCAGGACCGGGATCATCTCCTCGTGCTCGGGCGCGTAGTTGCCGAGCAGTTCGGCCATGGTGCCGCGTTCCAGCGGCAGCATGCCCGGCAGCGTCAGCTTCAGCATGCGCGGGACCACGAGGTCCGGGTCGGCCTTCAGCCGCGCCAGGACGCGGAGCACCCAGTACGGCGCTTCGTGCTCGTCGAGCTTGAGCAGTTCGCGCAGCGGCGCGACGGCCGGCTGGCCCACGGCGACGAGGCCCGAGTGCGCGGCGCGGGCGACGGGCTCCCGGGCGTCGAGCACGCCGGCGACGAGGGCTTCGATGACGCGCGCGGCGTTGGGATCGCCGGTCTTCGCGCCGAGGCCCAGATCGCCCAGCGCCCAGGCCGCGGCCATGCGCCGCTCGGGCAGCGGCCAGGTGAGCAGTTCGATCAGCGGTTTGACGGCCTCCTTCGCGGCGTCACCCATGGAGCCGATCGCCAGGAGCGCGGCCTCGGCGGCCGCGTCGTCCGCGCCGCAGGCGAGGTCGAAGAGTTCGTTGAGCGTGGTCGCGCCGGCGGGACCCATGACGCGAATCGCCTTCGCGACGCGGCAGGCCACGGCGGGGTCGTCGCGCTTGAGCGCGCGGCTCAGCCAGGGCCCGGCCTGGACGCCGTGCGGCTTGAGCGCCAGGCCCAGCAGTTCGAGGGTCCGTTCGTCGTCGGCGGCCTCGCGCTGCGCGAAGGCGGCCATATTCGGGACGGCGGGCTCGGCCTCCGCGCCGAGCGCGGCGAAGGCGGCGAGCGCGGCGCGGTGGCGCGCGGGGTCGTCGCCGCCCAGCCAGTCGGCGAGGATCGGCACGGCGCGGCGCGCATGCTCGCCGTAGAAGCCCAGGCTGCGCGCGGCGGCGACCTTGACCTCGACGTCGGGATTCTCCAGCGCGGCCAGGAGCGCCTCGGCGTTGGCCTCGGCCTGTTCGGTCCGCCCGAAGAGCGCGGCGGCGGCCTCGGCGCGGCGCCTGGGATCCGGCTCCTTGGCGAGCGCCTGCCGCACGCTCGCATCGCGGCGGACTTCGTAGACCGAACGGATCGGCTCGCGCTCGGGCGCGCGCGTCACGTTGGCCAGGGCGAGTTCCAGCTCGGCGCGTTCGGCCGGATCGTCGGCCTCCACCACGCGCCCGGCGATGCGGTCGGCGGCGGCCTTGGCGTACGGGCCGAGCTGATTCAAGGCCGCGACGGCCGCGCGGCGGACGGCGGGCGCCGGGTCCTTGAGCTGCGCCACGATCGCGTCGAGCGGGTCGGCGCCGGGGCTGCCGAGCCGGGCGAGGACGCGCAGCGCCGCGATCTTGCGCGCGGGCGCGGCCTTGGGGTCCTCCAACGCCTCCTTCAATGAGGGCACGCCGGCCGCGCCGCAGCGCAGCAGGATCTCTTCGGCGTCCGCGCCGGCCTTGGGATCGCCCAGGGCGTTGGCGTAAATGCCGGGGCGGTAATTGCCGAGCAGGTCGGCTGCCGCCAAGGCGCGCAGCAGCGGGCCCCAGGTGTCCGGATCGTGCCGCGAACCGACGGCGAGGAGCAGGAGTTTCTCCGCGCGGCCTTTCGCCAGCGGCCCCATGCGTTCGAGCGCGCCGAGGATCTCGAGCTGCGCGGCGGGCCGCTCGGCGCGCGCGAAGGCCTCGACGAGGATTTCGGCGCCCCGCTCGCCCAGGCAGCGCAGCGCCAGCGCGGCGGCGGGCGCGTCCGCGGCGGTGCGCACGGCCCGCGCGAGGCGTTCGAGGATCTGCTCCCGCCAGGCCTCCATGTTGCCCTGGAAATAGACGGTGACGGCGGCGCCGAAGGCGGCGTGGCGCAGTTCGGGATCGCCGGAGCGCAGCAGCGCGAGGACGGCCTCGGCGACGGGCGGCTGGGCGGGGGCGATCCTCGCGGCGGCCGCGCAGGCGGCCGCGCGCAGGTCCAGCGCGGCCTTCTCGTCGCTTAGGCACTGGAGGAGCGGACCCAGCGCCGGGAGCGCCCGCGGACCGATATGGCCCAGGGCTTCGACGGCGAGACGGCGGAGCAGCGGGTCGCGCGGCGCGTCGAGAAGCTTCGTCAACGCGGGCACGGCGGGCGCGGCCTCGGGGCCGAACTCGCCCAGGCAGTAGACGGCCTTCTGGCGCTCCTCGGGGAGGTCGTGGCCTTCCAGGTGCGCGACCCAGCCGGCCACGTCGACGCCGAGGATCTTGCCGACCGCGTAGGGCTCGGGCGCGGGGTCTTCTCCGGCGAAGACGCCGGCGGCCGCCAGCAGGAGGCCGAGGGCGATGGGCCAGGAGTTCCGGAGGGCACGCACAGGCATCATCGCTTCCGATTATGCGAGAGAAGGCGGGCGCGTCAAAGCCCCCGCGCGGAAACGTGCGGCGTCAGTTCAGGTATCGGATGATGAAGGCCGCGCTGGCCGTGAAGATCGCGAAAATGAAGAAGAAGAGAATCAGGAGCCGCGAACGGCGGTCGAGGTAAGCGCGGTAGTCGGCCTGGCGGCGCGCGGCGTCGTCGAGTTCGGCCAGTTCGCCTTGGCCGCGAAAGCCGCGCGAGGCGCGGACGCGGCTGTCGCCGGCCGGGCGGAGCCGCTCGCGGGCGTCGGGGCTGAGGCGCATGCGGCGGGCCTGCTCGGCGCTGGGCGGATCGAGGCCCTCGGCGCGGCGCGGGTCGTCCCCGCGATGCCGGCGCAGGAAGAAGGCCAGCACGCGGCGTTCGACGCGCAGGCGCCACGGAGGGTCGGGCGCATCGCGAAGGCGCGCGTCCAGGCGCTCCAGGCGCTCGCGCCAGCGGCTCAAGGGGCGTTGCGGCATGGGACGGGTTTCCCGGCGCGAGAGGCGTTCAACGGGTCCAGGCGTCGGGGTAGACGCCCAGGCGGTGGGCCGCGGCCAGATACGCCAGCAGAAAAGCCCCCGCGAAGACGGCGATGCCCAACAGGACACGCAGGCACAGACCCTTCCAGGTCATGGGCGGCGGCGCGCGCCCTGCGTCGTCCGCTTCCCACGCCGGGAGTTCGTCGCCCCAGTCGTCCGCCTGCCGGCCACCCGCGCGCCAATCGTTGAGCGCGTCGTAGTCCTCCGGCGCGTCCAGACCCAGGCGGTCGCCCACCTCCCGGCGAAGCCGCAAGCGCTCGGTGCGCCGGGCGCTCTCGGCGTCGAGTTGCTCCGCGGCGCGCGGCGGGTCGGCGTACTCGGCGTCGTCATGGCGCCGGAGGAGGTACGCCAACACGCGCCGTTCCATCTGGTGCCGCCAAGGCTCGAGGCTCCCCGCGGCCAGGCGGGCCTCCAAGCAGGCCAGCCGCTCCCGCCAGAGGTCCACCAGGCGTTTGAAGGCAATGACCATGTGCGCGATCCCAAGCAGACCCTTCTATAATATAAGGAGGGAACGGCAATCCTTTCGGCCCGCGCAGCGTACCGGAGCGAAAGTCTACAGAGCTTAAAAAAGATGCACTATCGTGCACTTCGGCGCGACGAGCGCGAAACACCCGCTCGATGTCAGCGAACCCGGTTTGAGCGCCAGCCGCAACCTCGAATGAACGGGAAACACCGTCACACGGTATCTACGAGAGCTTAAAAAAGATGCACATATGTTGGTTTCGTGGTCATTCTGCCCAGAATTTCAAGCGCAAGGTGAATGCCAAGGTGCAAAAATCAGACGAGTAACCCGCGGTCGATCCATGCTCCCCAACGGGCCGTACCGAGGCATGGGGAAACCGACCTCCTCGATCCCCAGCACATGCCGGGCCGGGGCGATGTAAACGATATTATTTATTTTCATATACCATAAACATGGGTTGCCGGAACCCGCCCGGCGCCCTGATCCGATCTGGAAGGCGCGAAGGCGGCGGTCCTTTCTGAAGTTGCCATCGCAGGGGGCGTTGGGATAACGGCACGCAGGCGCTCGCTGGAAGCGCCCTTCTGGGTGAGTGCGCCCGCTCTTGAGCGCGGCGTTGCCGCGAAAGGCCGAGCATGTCCGCCAAGCCCGTTCTCGTCTTCCCCGGTCAAGGCGCCCAGGCCGTCGGCATGGGCAAGGACCTGGCCGAGGCGTACCCCGAGGTGAGGGCGCTCTTCGCGCGCGCCGACGAGGTGCTCGGCTTCGGACTGACGAAGCTCGTCTTCGAAGGCCCCGAGGAGGATCTCGTCGATACGGCGGTGCAGCAGCCGGCGCTGGTGCTGGCGAGCCTCGCGGCGCTGAAGGCGCTGGAACTCAGGCGCGGCGCGCCGGTGGAGGCCGCGGCGGCGGCGGGGCTCTCGCTGGGCGAGTACTCGGCGCTGGCGGCCGTCGGCGCGCTGGCCTTCGAGGACGCGCTGAAGCTGGTGCGGCGGCGCGGCGAGCTGATGAAGATGGCGAGCGCGCGGACCGCCAGCAGCATGGCGGTGATCCTGAAGCTCGACGAGGCCGGCGTGCGCGCGGCGTGCGAGCAGGCCGCGCGGGAGACGCAACAGATCGTGAGCCCCTGCAATTTCAACGGCGGCGGGCAGATCGTGATCGGCGGGCAGACCGAGGCGCTCGCGCGCGCGGGCGAGCTGTGCAAGGAGCGGAAGGGGCGCGTGATGCCGCTGAAGGTCGCCGGCGCGTTTCATACGGCGCTGATGCAGCCGGCCGCCGACGGATTGAAGGAGGCGCTCGACGCCGCGCCGATCCGGCGCGCCCAGGCGCCGGTCTACGCCAACGCGACCGCGAAACCCGTGCAGGAGCCGGATGAGATTCGCGCGGCCCTGCACGCGCAGCTCACCCGCCCGGTGCTGTGGGAACCGAGCGTGCGGGCGATGTTCGCGGCGGGGCTGACAAACTTTCTGGAACTCGGCGCGGGCAAGAGCGTGAGCAACATGATCAAGAAGATCGCGCCGGACGCGACGGTGGCCAACGCGGGCACGGCGGCGGAGGTGGCGGCGCTGTAGCGGGAAGGTGGTTACTGGTTCGGCGTTCCTTTTCAGCGTTTACGGTTCGGCCGAGACCGGTACCAAAAGGCCGGACCTTCCGTCTTTTCCAGTGGCAAGTATGAGGTAGAATGGGGACAGGCAGCGTGGAGCCGCGCCCATGGGTATACGCGAATTATTGCACGAAAAGCGCGAGGAGATTCTCGCCCTTGCCGCCCGGTATGGGGCGCGAAACGTGCGCGTTTTCGGTTCGGTGGCGCGCGGCACGGCGACTGCGGAGAGCGATATCGACTTCCTGGTGACTTTCGATCCGTCGTCCAGCCTGATGGATCACGCGGCGCTGCTCGCGGCCTTGGAAGAATTGCTGAAACGCAAGGTGGATGTGGCGCCAGACGACTGCCTCCGGCCTCGAGTTCGTGCTCGTGTGCTTCAAGAGGCCGTGGCGTTATGAGAGACGACCGAGGGTACTTGGAAGATATACTTTCGGCTATTCAGCAGATCGAAAAGCAGGTCGAGAAAGGTCGAGATGCCTTCCTCGCAGAAGAACTGATTCAAGTCTGGATGATTCACCACATTCAGATCATTGGCGAGGCCATCGGGAAACTGTCCGAAGAGTTGAAAGCAAAACACCCGAAAGTGCCGTGGACCGCCATAAAGGCCATGCGAAACGTCCTGGTACATTTCTACTTTGGCATAAGGCTGGAAAAAGTGTGGGAAGCGGTTGAGCAAGACGTTCCGGCGCTCAAAGCACAGATTGAATCCATCCTCATATCTCTTCAATCAGGGAACTAATCTCATGATCTCGAAAGTTATCGGCATCGTCTGCCTGGTGGCCTCGGGCGTGCTCGGCTACATCGCATTCGATAAGTATAAGGAGCACAACCGCGGCGCGGACGCGGTGAACAAGTCGGTCCTGGGCGAGATGGGCTTGCAGGTGAAGAAGGAGATCCCCAGGGAGACGTGGTATTTCGGCGTGGGCGGCGGCGTGTGCCTGCTGGTGGGGTTGGGTGCGCTGATAAGGAAGTAGGCTGGTGGCACTGACTGAGGTTGGTTTGTGATCTGGTGCCACTGCGCTGCGGTACTCCGCAGCCAGTGCGAGACGCGCACCCCGGATTCAACTCGCACGTAGACCCGAATGAAGTAACTTGAGTGGGCCACGCGATCCGGACGGCGAAGCACTGGCTGCCTACAGCCTCAGCCAGTGGCACCAATTCCTGGAAGGCACAAGGCGAGGCGAAGGGTGACAGTGCCACCAGCCCTAATCTCCTAACTTGAAGTCGTGGGCATCCTGAACATGCGATTTAGACTCATATCACTCTGGGTTTTTGTGATTAGTGCTTCAGTTTTCCTCTGGCTGAACACTCGAGAAGTCATAGCTGATCACCTTCTTACATTTAGTAGTGATTTTGATCCCGTTTCCTATGGTCGAGGATGGCCATTGCTCTATTGTCGGTATCTTAAAAATGCTCAAAATTCAGAGCCCGGATTCTATAATGGGTACTTGATTATTGACATTGTCATTTGTCTATTTCTGGCGATTCTGACCTGCTTTGTGACTGAGATTATTTATCGTCGTACCGTGTGTGTCAAAAATGTTGGCGCAGCGCAAGCACTCGATGTCGAAGGAGGTTGAACGCCGTATGTGTCAAAATTGTTCGTGAGGCGTAACCAGTCGTCGGGGCAGGCGGTCGAACGAGATTGGCCCAAGACCCCCGCCCCATGACCCCGCCGCCCATCGAGACGGTCTCGGTCGAACAGAAGGACGGGCGGTTCGTCGTGGTCGTCAGGCGCGGCGGGATCGAAGCCACGGGCGCGGACCAGGACGAGCAGACGGCGCTCTTCGCGGCGCGGATTGCCTTGGCCGGCGCGGAACTCAAAGCGGGCATCCGTCACGTGCGCCCGAGGCCGCCCGGCATGGTCGTCTACCCCCGAGTGCCCTACGGGTACGCTGGCGGAGACGGCATGGAAGCCGAGACCGGCCAAGGACGCGGACGAACCCCATGACCCCGCGCCAGAAGCGTAACGTCCGACTCGTGGCCGCCGTGGGCGTCCGGCCCAGGGCCTCCCGCGAGCAGGCCAAGCCGCCCCGTGCCTCACCCGTAGCGCGGGCGTCCCGCCCTCCGCCACGTCCCCCAGGGACGCGATGAAAATAGCCCAGCCTTTCAAGGCTGGGACCGTGAGCGCCGCACCACGAACCCAGTCCCGCAGGGACGGCTGAAGCGCGCACACACTTCAGCCGTCCCTACGGGACTTGACCGTAGGCGAGGCCCTGACCTCCCAGCCCTGAAGGGCTGGGCTATTTTCACGGCGTCCCGCGCGGGACGTTCGCGGTACGGAAGATGGCCGCCGGGACGGCGGCGCTACGATAGCGGGCGCGCCAGCCCTCGGTCACGGATCTTCGTCCCGATATGCTCCCTCGGCGCGCCTCGATCCGGGCCAAAATACCGGGCGCATTGAGCCAGTTACTTCCATAGCGCGGTACTGAGGTCTGCAAGCCCGTTGGGCTTGAACGGCGAACGGCGATGGCACCCATCCTCTTCCTTCCGCCTCCGCGCGCCCCGTGGTTTTGCGACGCAACCCCTTGCGCACAACGTGCCTTCTCTAGCTCCTCCCTTCCGCTCCTCTCTTGCCTACGCCCACGCCCTCGCTATCATGTTTCGGCTACGCTTGAGCTTGGGTGGTGACGATGAATCTGGACGGTAAGGTGGCCCTCGTGACCGGTGGGGCGCGGGGGATAGGGAAGGCCATTGCCGCGCGGCTGCACCGAGCCGGCGCTCGGGTCGCGGTCCTGGGCCGTAACGTCGAGGCCGCGCAAGGCTTCGCGCGCGAACTGGACGCTTCGGGCGCCACGGCGCGGGCCTACGGCTGCGACGTCGCTCACGCCGAGCAGGTCGAGGCGGTCGTCGAAGAGGTGGTGAAGGACTTCGGGCAACTCGACGTCCTGGTCAACAATGCCGGCGTTACCGAAGACGGCCTGCTGATCCGCATGAAGGACGAGGCTTGGCGGAAGGTGCTCGACACCAACCTGACCGGGGCCTTTTACGTCCTGCGCGCGGCGGGCAAGAAGATGCTCAAGGCTCGCGCCGGGAGCATCGTGAACATCGCCAGCGTGGTCGGGGGTGGTGGGCAATCCGGGGCAGGCCAACTACTGCGCGGCGAAGGCGGGGCTGCTGGGGTTGACCAAGTCGGCGGCGAAGGAATTCGGCGGGCGGGGCGTGCGCGTGAACGCGGTGGCGCCGGGCCTGATCGAGACGGACATGACGGCGGCGCTGAGCGCCGAACAGAAGGACGCGCTCGTGGGCAACCTTCCGCTGAAGCGGATCGGTAAGCCCGAGGACGTGGCGGGCGCGGTGTGTTTCCTGGCCTCCGACGAGGCCGCGTACGTCACCGGACAGGTGCTGTGCGTGGACGGCGGCTTGGCCATGTAGTCTTCGTCGGCCCGCGCGGGCCGAGAAGCGTCAACCCGAAGGCCCCGGACCCGGCGCAATCGACGCGGGGCGGGCCGTGGCCGGACCGGCATCCCGCGGAGGACGGACCAAGCACATGGCCAACGAAGAGATCAGGAAGAAGGTCTTCGACATCGTCTGCAAGCAGCTCGAAGTGGACGCGTCGAAGGTCTCGATGGAGACGAAGTTCGCCGAGGACCTGGGCGCGGACAGCCTGGACCAGGCCGAGCTGGTGATGGAGATCGAGGACGAGTTCGACATCAGCATCGCCGAGGACGCCGAGGGCAAGATCAAGACGGTGGGCGACCTGGCGACGTACATCGACGAGCAGTTGAAGACCAAGTAAGGGCGGGAGCGCGGCGGCGGGGAGCGGCCCCGGCCGCGCGCGCCCGCGCGCGGATTCGCGGAGGACGGAGCGACGATGGCGGGCAACCGGCGGCGCGTCGTGGTGACGGGGCTGGGCGCGGTCACGCCGCTGGGCGTGGGCGCGCGGGCGCTGTGGGCCGGGCTGCTCGCGGGCAAGAGCGGGGTCGGCGCGATCTCGCTCTACGACCACGGCAGGCATGCCGTGCACATCGCCGGCGAGGTTCCGAACTGGGACCCCGCGCGGCACATGGACAAGCGCGAAGCCAAGCACTACGACCGCTTCACGCAGTTCGCCGTCGCGGCGGCCGGCGAGGCGCTGAAGGACAGCAAGCTCGACCTGGCCAAGACGGACACCGCGCGAGTGGGCGTCGTCTGCGGGACGGGGATCGGCGGGATCACCACGATCGAAGAGCAGAAGGAGCGACTGATGGAGCGCGGCCCCGACCGCGTGACGCCCTTCCTGATCCCGATGCTGATGGGCAACGCGGCGAGCGCGCACATCTCGATCGCGCACAAGCTGCGCGGTCCGAACTTCTGCGTGGTGACGGCCTGCGCGGCCGGCGCGCAGTCGATCGGCTCGGCCCTGCTGGCGATCCGCAACGGCGAGGCCGACGCGATGCTGGCCGGCGGCAGCGAGGCGGCGATCACGCCGCTGGGCATGGCCGGCTTCGCCAACATGAAGGCGCTCAGCCGGCACAACGAGGAGCCGCAGAAGGCCAGCCGGCCCTTCGACAAGGAGCGCGACGGCTTCGTGATGGGCGAAGGCGCGGGCATCGTCGTGCTCGAGGAACTCGAGCACGCGCTCAAGCGCGACGCCAAGATCTACTGCGAGCTGGCCGGGTACGGGCAGAGCGCCGACGGGAACCACATCACCGCGCCCTGCGCCGACGGCGAAGGCGGGGTGCGCGCGATGGCCGCCGCGCTGGCCGACGCGGGGCTGAATGCCGACGACGTCGATTACGTCAACGCGCACGGCACCTCGACGCCGTACAACGACAAGATCGAGACGGCGGCGATCAAGCAGGTCTTCGGCGCGCACGCGCGCAAGCTGGCGGTCAGCAGCACCAAGTCGATGACCGGCCACACGCTGGGCGCGGCGGGCGGCGTGGAAGCGGTCGTCGCGGTGCTCTCGGTCACCGAGGACAAGCTGCACGCGACGATCAACCTGGAACACCCCGACCCGGAGTGCGACCTGGATTACATCCCCGGCGGCGCGCGGGAGACGCGGGTGCGCGCGGCGATCTCGAACTCGCTGGGCTTCGGCGGGCATAATGCCACGCTGGTCTTCGCGAAGCTGAAGCTGTAGAATGCCGCGGCGAGGGCCGGTGCATGAAAGCGCGAACCATCGAGACCGTCGTACCGGACGACCACCGCATCGCGGTGCCACGGGAGATCCCCGCGGGAACCCGGGTTTGGGTGTTCGTCGTGGAAAGCTTCGAACCCGGAGGCGCCCGAGCGACCTTCAGGGACAAAGCCAGAAAGGCCGGCCAAGGTCTCAGCCTGAATGAGTTCAAGCGGTTCCGCACCGAAATGTGGGGTCGTTTAAGCGACGCCGGGGAATCCACCGATGATCCTGGCGGTGGCTGACACTTGCAGCATCATCTGGTATCTCACGGAGAGTTCGCGGCTCGGGGCGGGAGCCGATGCGTTCTTTCAGGCGATGGAAAAGGGCCAAGGGGTTCTCGCGCTCTCCGCCATCAGCGTCTGCGAAATCGTCTACCTTCAGGAGCGCTTCAAGATCCCGCAACAGACCGGCGACGCGCTCGCGGCCATGCTGAACGCCCCCAATCCCGGCTTGATGGCGCTTCCGGTCGATGTTCACTTGGCCCTGGAGTTGCCCAAGGTGCCTCGGGAAAAAGTCCCGGATTTACCGGACCGGATCATCGCGGTAACGGCGCTGCGACTGCGCGTACCTCTACTCTCTCCGGACGAGCGGCTGCAAGCCGCGGACGTGAACGCGATCTGGTAGGCACCTGAAGCCGAAGACGCGGGAAGGATGCGAGCATGCGGGCGCGTCGAGCCGGATTGCGTGTTTTGCCCTTGGCGCTGCTCGTACTGGCGCCCGTCCTGCGCGCCGGGGAAGACGACCCGGTGGCGCAGGCCAAGGCGAAGTTCCTCGAGGTGGTCCGGAAACAGGTCGAGGCCGAGATGACCGCGCTGCCGCCGGAACAGGTCGAGCAGGCCGCGAAGGAACTGAACGCGAAGAAGGAAGAACTGCCGTCCAAGATGGCCGCGATGATGCTCGAACAGTACGACAAGCATTTCACGCCCTCCGAGGACGAAGCGAAGGCGATCCTGGCCGGCACCTTCGACGACGAGGGGAATGCGAAGAAGGTTCAGGCGAGCCTCAAGGTCTTTCACGCCCTGGACGTTCCGCTGCCGCGCATGCTGGCGGTGCAGATCGACGCCTTTAACGCCGGAAAGCTGAAAGGCCTGGAGTTAGAGTTCTTCGCTCGGCACTGCCTGGCGCTGTGCGAACGCGCGAAGCAGGCCCTGGAAAAGAAATAGCCGGAGGCACGCCCGATGTCCGAACTCGCCGCCGACCTGGGCCACAAGGTTCTCGAGGAACGCCACCCGCTCACGCGCGACGAGGCGCTCGCGCTGGCCGACCCGGGTCTCGACGCCTACGACCTGATGTACTGGGCGCACAAGATCCGCAAGAAGTACAAAGGCGCCGAGGTCCACGCGTGCAGCATCGTGAGCGTCAAGACCGGCGCGTGCAGCGAGGATTGCAGCTTCTGCGCGCAGTCGTCGAAGTACAAGACCAACAGCCCGGTCCACGACTTCCTGGACAAGGAGCGGATCAAGGCCGCCGCCGCCGCCGCCAAGAAGCACGGCAGCTACGCGCTGGGGCTCGTCGCCGCCGGCTACGGGCCGACGGACGAGGACGTGGACACCTACGTCGAATACATGAAGGCCATGGACGAGGTCGGCGGGGTCGAGAAGCACATCAACGTCGGGATCATGAACGAGCGGCAGGTCGAGCGGCTCAAGGACGCGGGCATGGTCTGCTGCGGGCACAACCTCGAGACGAGCCGCCGGCACTTCCCCAAGATCTGCTCAACGCATACCTACGACCAGCGCGTCGAGACGCTGAAGGCGCTGCGCCGGCAGAACGTGAAGATCTGCTCGGGCGGGCTCTTCGGCATGGGCGAGACGTGGGAAGACCGCGTGGACCTGGCGCTGGACCTGCGCGAGCTGGGCGCGGCGAACATCCCGATGAACTTCCTGAACCGCATCGAAGGCACGCCGCTGGAGAATACAACGCCGATGGCGCCGCTGGAGATCCTGCGCACGGTGGCGCTGTACCGCTACATCCTCTTCGACCGCGACCTGGGCGTCTACGGCGGGCGCGAAGTGAACCTGCGCGACTTGCAGAGCATGATCTTCTTCGCGGGCGCCAGCGCGGTGATGGTCGGGAACTACCTCACCACCGCCGGCCGCCCGGCCGAGGTGGACCGGCAGATGGTCCGCGACCTGGACCTCAAGTTCGCGCCGCCGCGGCAGCTCGAGCCGCTGGCGTGACGATTGTAGATTGACGATTGGGCGCGCGTCATGCGTAGCACCGGCGTCTTGCTGGCCTGGCCCTGCATCCCGTAATGCCTCGCCTTTCGTATCGTGGGCGTCTCGCCCGCCACAATGGCTCAACTACGCTTGGGGGCATTGTGCCGCTCGATGTTTTCGGCGTGCAAACCATTCCCAAATACCCTTCAGTAAAGCACTCCTGCTCACGTTGTAACAACCTACCTGGTTGTAGCCGACCTCCCCAGCCGCTAGTCTGGTGATGCGACGATTTAGCTGGAAGCCGCCGGCCGGGCGGAGCGGCTTGACGTTTGCTTCGCCACGTATGGCGTCAACGCCGCCGCCCCATGAAAGGGCTAAAAGTGCTCAAGATCATTAGCTCTATATTGATGCCTGCATTGTTTGTCCTCTTCCCTTGCTATTCAGAAGAGAAGCCACAGGCAGGTCAGTCCGACTTTGACCCTAAAAAGCATGAGTGGGCAAGGTTTCCTGTTGGCGCTTGGGTTACTTTAAAGGCGACGACGACTCAAAAGGATCGTGCGGACTTGGAAGAAATTCGAACTATGAAATTGGATGAGAAGACCAATGCCTACTGCAAAATAGATGTGTACGAAGGCGAGATAGAATCTGTCAAGAAGGTCGAGTCTTATTACTTGGTGCTTAAGGCCCCCGAATGCGCTAGATTCGGGAGCCCGTCAAAGCCAAAGGACGGTGAGAATGATCAGCCGTTACGGCTGATCGGGGAGAAATCGATTCTAGCCATCGATAAAGAGGTGGATTGTAAGGTGTATGAGGTCGGATTGAGTAAGCCTTATGTCATGCGGCTGCACGTATCAAAAAATGATGGTACGCTCGTATTGAAGCAGATTGGAGAATTCGATCGAGAAGCTGAGCAATTCACTGAGATCGAACAGGAACACCTAAAGAATCGCGATTCCCAGCAGGAAATTGCAGGCCGCAAAATCTCTTGCCTGCACTATCAAGGCACTTCCATTGAAGGACCGCGAGTGGAGCTTTACCGTAGCCAGGAGGTACCTGGTGGCATTGTACTTCGCGAAGCTACGATGATGCAGGATGGAGTACAAATCCATCGGATACGCCAAGAGGTCATGGCGTGGGGTTTGCCGAAGGAGAAGTGATGAATCCGCCCCCCGCCCTTCCCCAATTCTCCTGCCCGCAGTGCAAGAAAACGTACGCCATTCGCAACGCTCAGCCGGGCAAGAACTACCTCTGCCAGACCTGCAAGGTCGCGCTGGCGCCGAAGGCTCACCCCGCACTCTCCCAGGGGGAGAGGGGAAATCCCGCGCAGGCCGCTCCGGCCGCGCCTTCGTCGGACGAACTGCGCCTGCAGACGGCGGGCGGCACGCCGGCGATTCCACAGCAATCCGAAGCCGACTGGCGCGCGTTTCTGCCGGCGGAATTCGACGGCTACCGGATCGAGAAGGAACTCGGGCGCGGCGGGATGGGCGTGGTGCTGCTGGCCGAGGACGCGAAGCTGCGGCGCAAGGCGGCGCTCAAGCTGATGCTCCCCGGCGCGGGGCTCGCCGACCCCAAGGCGCAGGAGCGTTTCCTGCGCGAAGGGCGCGCGGTCGCGAAGCTGAAGCACCCGCACATCGTCGAGATTTACGGCGTCGGCACGGTGAACGGCGCGCCGTACCTGGCGATGGAGTTCGTCGAGGGGCAATCGCTCGCGAGTTTCATCCGCCAGGACCGGCTTGGCGCGCGCGCGGCCGCGGACGTCCTGCACAAGATCGCCAAGGCTCTTGCCTTTGCGCACGGCGCGGGCGTGCTGCACCGCGACCTGAAGCCGGACAACGTGATGCTCCGCTTCAGCGGCGAGCCGGTGCTGATGGACTTCGGCCTCGCGAAGGACCTTGGCGGCGAGACCGCGAAGCTCTCGGTGACCGGCACCGTGATGGGCACGCCGGCGTACATGAGCCCCGAGCAGGCGCAGGGGCTGGACCTCGACCCGCGCAGCGACGTCTATGGGCTCGGCGCGGTGCTCTACGAATGCCTCGTGCGCCGGCCGCCGTTCGCGGGGAACACCGTCGTCGCGACGATCTTCCAGGTGGTGAACGAGCGCCCGCGCGGCGTGCGGGAACTCAACGCGAGCGTGGACGCGCGGCTGGAGCGGATCTGCCTCAAGGCGCTCGAGAAGGACCCGCGGGAACGCTACGCCGACATGGACGACCTCGCCGCCGACCTGGGCCGCTACCTCGACGACCGCGAGGTGAGCGCGTCCGGGGCGGGGGCGCTGCGGAGGCTCGGGGAGGCCGCGCGGCGGCACGGCAAGAAAGCGGCGGCGCTGGCGGCGGCGCTGGTCGTCCTGGCGCTGCTGGGCCTGGCGCTGTCCACCGGCGTCCTGCGCCGCGGGCAGAGCGAGGCGGAGAAGCTGCGCGAGGCGCTCTTGCAAGGCACGCCGGATCAGCGGCTCGCGCGCCTGGACGCCGTCTCCGCGGACCTGCGCGCGGGCGCGCTGAAGCCCGGCGCGCCCGAGCGGGACGACGCGTTGAAGGCGCTGGGCGAGGCCGCGCGGGACGATCATCCCGGGGTGGCCGCGAAGGCGCTGGAGGTCCTCGCCGCGGCGCGCGAGAAGGAGAGCCTGCCGGTCTTCGAGGCGCAGCTCGACCCAGGGCGCCCGCGGGAGGTCCGCGTCGCCGCGATGCACGCCATGGCCGCGGTCGATCCCGGCGCGGCCGGGGGCCGGCTGATAGAGCTGGTGAAGGGCGATCCCGATCCGGAGGTCCGCCGCGCGGCGCTGGAGACGCTGCCGCGCAAGCTCGATCCGCGCCAACTGGCGCCGCTGGTGCGCCTGGCGACGCGGAACGAACCGGCGGATCTCGCCGCGCTGGCCCGCCAGAAGCTGGCCCAGTTGCGCACGCCCGACGCGGTGCTCGCGCAGTACGCGACCGGGCGCGGGACGGGGGTCGCGGCGGCGATGGGCGAGATGATGGCGCAGAAGGAGGGCCACGACGCGCAGCTCGAGGCGATGCTGAACGAGATGAACGGCGGCGCGCAGGGCCGGCCGGTCGAGCCCTTCGAGGTGCTGCTGGGCGCGCTGAAGTCGGGGCCCGCCGAACGGCGGCTCCAGGCGGCCTACGACCTGGGCGTGCTGGGCGAGAGCGGCGGCGCGCCGGCGCTGGCCGAGGCGCTGGGGGACGAGGACGCCGACGTGGCGCTGGCGGCGGCCGAGAGCCTGGGGCGGCTCGCGCGCGTGCGCGATCCCGAGCCGGTGCGCGCCCGGCTGGCGCACGCTCAGCCGTCGGTCCGCCGCGCGGCCGCGCGCGCCTGGGGGCTGCTCAAGCCCAAGGCCGACGGCGCGCCGCTGCTGGAGGCCCTGCGCGCCGAGCGCGACCCGCTGATCCAGGCCGAACAGGCCCAGGCCCTGGGCCGCTTGAAGTTCGCCCCGGCCGCGGCGCACCTGGCGAGCCTGCTCGCCGACGCCGCGCCGCCGGCGCAACGGCAGGCCGCGCGGAGCCTGGGCCTGCTGGGCGACGCGAGCGTCGCCGCCGAGCTGGTCAACGCGCTGGAACGCGCGGAAGATGCCGAGCTGAAGGCCGAACTCGCCGGCGCGCTGGCCGCGCTGACGGGAAAGAGCCTCGGCACGGATGCCGCGAAGTGGCGCGCCGCGCTGAAGCGGTAGGTACGCTTCCCAATATAAGGATGCAACCATGAGCCGCTGGATCTCGCACACGCTGGCGCTGCTGGCCGGCGCGGCGCTGGGCGCGCTGGGGCAGGCGGCGTACGACCGCGGCGCGGAGCCGGCGGCCGAGACGCAGGCGGCGCAGGCGCCCCAGCGGCTCGAGCTGAGCCTCGCCGACGAGGGCCTGTACGCGGTGCGGCGCGTGGTGGACGGCGACACGCTGGTCCTCGAGAACGGGCTCCACGTGCGCTACCAGGGCGTGAACACGCCGGAGCTGGGGCGCTTCATCCGCGTCGCCGCTCCGCTGGCCGAGGAAGCCAAGGCGCGCAACGAGGAACTCCTGAAGGACAAGCGCGTGCGCCTGAGGCTGGGGCCGGAGCCGCTGGACGCCTACGGCCGGGTGATCGCGCGGGTCCGAGCCGTCGGCGCGGAGGGTGAAGAGACGGACCTCGAAAGCGTCCTGCTGGAAGAAGGCCTGGGGCGCGCGTTCGGCCTGGGCGTCCCGCCGGCCGAGTACGAGGCGCTGAAGGCCGCCCAGGAGCGCGCCAAGGAAGCCGGGCGGGGCCTCTGGGGACTGCCGCATCCGCTGGAACAGGGGAACCCGCGGGGCTTCAAGTTCTGCGCGACGATCAACGGCGACGTGTATCACGCGGTGGATGCGCCCGTCGCGAAGAAGATCGCCGCCGCGAACTTCATCGGGTTCCACTCGCGCGAAGAGGCCGAGGCGAGCGGACGGCGGCCGGCGAAGAACGAGAAGTGAGGCGTGAAGGACCGTGCCGGAGACCCGGCCTGCGCTTCGGAATCCCCGCGGCGCGCTTCCGGGCGTGCAAAGCCGGCGGAGCGGCATACGATGAACAACCCGGTCGAGAGCATGCCCATGCGCACGATGCTGACGTATCTGCTGCTGGTCCTGAGTACCGCGGCTTGCGCCGTCGAGGCTACCGCACCGAAGACGCCCGAAGAGGAGAAGGCGCTGGTGCAGGAGTTCTGGCAGGTGTTGATGAAGGCCGAGAAGCCGGAGCTGAAAGCCGACGCGGTGCTGATGCTGAAGGGGCTGAAGGGACCGGAATCGCGGCGCGCGCTGGCGGGGCTGCTGGGGAACACGGTCACCGGGGTACGGCGGAACGCGTGCCAGGTGATCGCGGAATTCGATGACCCCGAAGGGTACTTCGTCAAGCCCCTGATGGGCGCGATCTACGATCCGGAGGAGGAGGTCCGCGTGGCCGCCGCCGCCGCGCTGGGCCGCGCGAAGCTGAAGGCCCCCGCGGTGAAGGCGCTGGTCACGGCGCTGCAGAAGGAAGCCGACAAGGACGCGGCGGACGTGGGCTGGGCCTACCACCTGCATAAGGCGCTCGAACGCCTGACCGGGCACGCGATCGAAGAGGCGGACAACGTGCCCAACCTGGCCAAGAGCTGGTCGGTCTGGTGGTCCGCGCACCACGCGGAGATCGAGAAGCTCGACGAGGCGCCCGACGCGAAGACCGCACGGCCTTGAAATAAAACCGGCTTCCGCGAGGAAGCCGGCGCAAGGAACGCTCTGAATCCCGAGATGAATTAGGCGGGTTTGCCGGCCGGCTTGCCGGCGGGCGCGGCGGCCGGAGCCGCGGCGGCTTCGGCGCCCTCCACGGCCTCCCCTTCGCCTTCCTTCTTGGCCTTCTTCTTCGCCTTCAGCTTGATGTTGCGAACCTTGGGCAGGCCCAGGACCGATTTGCTGTCGGTCCAGCGCCCGTCTTCCTGGAGGATGGCCAAGCGCTCGGTGCGCGTCAGGACGTTGCGGTGCTTGGACAGCGCGCCGCCCGTGCGGAGGCTGCGATGAATGGACATGACGATGCGCTCCTTCGGCCGGCGGCCTGACCGGCCACGAAGCGGAGTATTGTAGGGGGGGCAGGCGGCGGCGCAACCCCCAATTCAGGCTCAGGTTGAAGCAGGCGCTTTGACCCGCGGCCGGGGACATCTATACTATCGACCTGACCTTACCGCCATCCGGAGAGGAGCTTCCATGAACCTGATCCTGGACGAGCTGGAGCAGGCCGTGCGCGACACGGCCCGCGAGTTCGCCGAGAAGAAGGTCCGCCCGCTGGCCCGGGAACTCGACGAGAGCGGACGCTTCCCGGCCGAACTGGCGAGGGAGATGGGCGAACTGGGGCTGATGGGGATCTACGTGCCCGAGGCCTGGGGCGGCGCGGGCGGCAACGCGACGGCCTACAGCTACGCGATCCTGGAGATCTCCAAGGCCTGCGCGAGCACCGGCGTGATCCTCTCCGCGCATACCAGCCTGTGCGTCGACCCGATCCTCAGGCACGGCACGGACGCTCAGAAAGAGAAGTACCTCAAGCCCCTGGCGAGCGGCGCGAAGCTGGGGGCGTATGCGCTGACCGAGCCCAACAGCGGTTCGGACGCGGCCACGCTGCATACGACCTTCGCCGAAAAGGACGACCATTTCGAGCTGAGCGGGACGAAGCTCTTCGTGACCAACGGGAAGTACGCGGAGGTCGTGGTGGTCTACGCGACGGAAGACCCGAGCAAGGCGCACCGCGGGATCAGCGCGTTCATCGTGGAGCCGACGTTCCCCGGGTTCGCGTGGGGCAAGGTGGAGCACAAGCTGGGGATCAACGCGAGCGCGACGGTGGAGATCGTCTTCGACAAGTGCCGGGTGCCGAAGGAGAACCTGCTCGGCGCGCGGGGCAAGGGCTTCAACGTGGCGCTGGAGACGCTGGACGGCGGGCGGATCGGGATCGCGGCGCAGGCGCTGGGCATCGGCCGCGCGGCGCTGGACGCGGCCTGCCGGCACGTCTCGGCGCGCGAGCAGTTCGGCGCGCCGCTGGCGAAGCTCCAGGCCATCCAGTGGATGATCGCCGACAGCGCGACGGAACTGGACGCGGCGGAACTGCTGATGCTGCGCGCGGCGCGGCTCAAGGACGCCGGCACGGGGCGCTACACGAAGGAAGCCAGCATGGCCAAGCTCTTCGCCAGCGAGGCGGGCTTCCGCGCCTGCGACCGCGCGCTCCAGATGCACGGCGGCTACGGCTTCATCAAGGAATACGACGTCGAGCGGCACTACCGCGACATCCGCATCTGCCGGCTGTACGAGGGCACGAGCGAGATTCAGCGCCTCGTGATCGCGGCCAACGTATTGAAGGGGTACGCCCAAGGCGGTTGAGCGGTTCAGACGGACTTGAGCGAGAGCGGCGTGTCTTTGTTCTTCCCGTTCTTCTTGCGCCGTTCCTGCTCCGCGGGCGGCTGAGGCTCGGCTGGAACCTGCGGCGGCGGGACGGGCGCCTGGCGCACGAGCTCTTCCAGTTTGCGCGCGGACCTGAATTCCTCCCGGCAGCCCGCGCACGCGCCGAGGTGCTCGGCCAATTCGCCCAGTTCGGCGGGCGTGAGTTCCTCGTCGAGATAGCGGTGGATCAGGATCTCGGCGCGGCGGCAGGGCTTGGGTTTCAAGACGACCTCCCGGATCCCGGAATACGCCACGAGGATACCCTTCGCCGCGATTCCAGACAAGCCGGTAGCCGGCGCGCTTCGCGCGGAGGATTCGCCGCTTCGGTTTAGCGCTTCTTCCGGGTCTTGCCGATCAGTTCGGTCGTACTGCGGCCGGCGACGAACTCGATCCGCTCCACGCGCCCGCCCCAGGACTCGACGTCTTTCCAGCCGACGATGTCCTGCTTGCGCTTGTAGTCGGCGCCCTTGCAGAGGACGTGGGGCTTGAGCGCGCGGATCAGGTTGAGCGGGGTGTCTTCCTCGAAGAGGACGACGCCGTCGACGCAGGCCTGGGCGGCGAGGATGCGCATGCGGTCGTCCTGGGGCTGGACGGGGCGGCCGGGCCCCTTGAGGCGGCGGACGCCGGCGTCGGAGTTGACGCCGACGATCAGCGCGTCGCCGAGGGCGCGGGACTTTTCCAGATAGCTGACGTGGCCGAGATGGAGGATGTCGAAGCAGCCGTTGGTGAAGACGAGGCGCTTGCCCTGCCTGCGCAGTTCGGCGGCGCGTCGGGCGGCCTGGGCGCGGGTCCAGAGCTTGTGCTCGCCGCCCGGGGCGCGCCCGCGCAGGTCGTCGAGGATCTCCTCGTCGCTGACGGTGGCCGCGCCGAACTTGGTGACCTCCACGCCGGCGGCGACGTTGGCCAGCCAGGTGGCGGTCTCGATGTCCGCGCCGGCGGCGAGGGCGAGGGCGAGGACGCCGGCGACGGTGTCCCCCGCCCCGGTGGGATCGAAGATCGCGCGCTGGCGCGCGTGGAGGTGGCGGACGGCGGCGCGCCCGCGGGCGCCGCGGGAGGCGAGGGTGAGGCCGTCCTCGCTGCGGGTCAGGAGCACGTGCGCCACGCCGAGGTCCGCGGCAAGCTTCCGCGCGGCGCGCGCGGCGGCCGCGTCGTCGCCGGCGGGCAGCCCGGCCACGCGGAACAGGTCGCGGCGGTTGGGCTTGAGCACGGTCGCGCCGCGGAAGCGCGCCCAGGGTTCCTGCTTGGGATCGACGACCACGGGGCGGGACCCGGCGGCGCGGAGCACGGCGCGGCAGAGGTCCGGGCTAAGCGCGCCCTTGGCGTAATCGGAGAGCACGACGACTTCGGCCCAGCGCGCGGCGCGCGCGGCGGCCCGGATCAGGCGCCGTTCGAGCCTGGGGTCGAGCGGCGCGGCCTGCTCCCAGTCCAGGCGCAGCATCTGCTGGTTGCGCGCGACGACGCGGGCCTTGTGGGTGGTCGGGCGCGAGGCGTCGCGGAGGACGCCGGCGGCGTCGATCTTCAGGCCCCGCGCCTCCTGCAGGAAGATGTCGCCATGGAGGTCGGCGCCGACGACGCCGCAGAGGCGCACGCGGGCGCCGAGCGCGACGAGGCACTTGGCGACGTTGGCGGCGCCGCCGAGCATGCGCTCCTCGCGCTGGACCTCGACGATGGGCACGGGGGCCTCGGGGGAGACCCGCCCCACGCGCCCGACGAGGTAGGTGTCGAGCATCGCGTCGCCGATCACGGCCACGCGGCGGCCGACCATGCGGCGCAGCAGCGCGCGGACGGTTTCGAGCGCCGGTTCAGGGTAGCCGCGCATCAGGAGGAGAGCGCCTCCGCTTCGGCGAGTTGGCGCACGTAGGCGGCCACGCCGGTCTCGAGGCTCGCGAAGGGGCGCGCGAAGCCGGCGCGGCGGAGCTTCCGCGTCGCGGCCTGGGTGAAATACTGGTACTTCTCGCGCAGGTCGCCGGGCATGGGGATGTAGCGGATGCGCGGTTCGAGGCCCAGCGCGGCGAAGACGGCGCGCGCGAGGTCCGCGAAACTCCGCGCCGCGCCGGTCCCGACGTTGTAGAGCCCGTTCGGAGCGCCCGCGGAAGCCGGGGTCTCGAGGAAGAAGCGCGTCGCGGCCACGGCGTCGGCGACGAAGACGAAATCGCGCTTCTGGCCGCCGTGCGGGATGCCCTCGCGGTGGGACTCGAAGAGCTTGACCTCGCCCTCCGCGCGGAGCTGGCGGAAGGCGTGGAGCGCGACGGAGGCCATGCGGCCCTTGTGCGCCTCGCGCGGGCCGTAGACGTTGAAGTACTTGAGCCCCGCCCAGCGCGGCGGCGCCGCGCGCTGCTCCAGCGCCCACAGGTCGAAAAGCTGCTTCGATTCGCCGTAGAGGTTGAGGGGCTTGAGCGCCTTCGGGTCGGCCTCGTCGTCGAAGCCCGCCGCGCCGTCGCCGTAGGTGGCGGCGCTGGAGGCGTAGACGAAGGGCACGCCGGCCTGCGCGCACCAGCGAAAGAGCGTCTGCGAGTATTCGACGTTGTTGCGGAGCATGAAGGGGCGGTCGGTGGCGGTGGTGTCGCTGCACGCGCCGAGATGGAAGACGCCGCGCACCTTCGAGCCTTGGCGATCAAGCCATTTCGGCAGTTCGTCGCGCTCGAGCTTTTCCGCAACCTTCAGTTCGTCCACGTACCGCGCCGGCTTCGCGCCGTAGGCGTCCACGGCCGCGACGGGACCCGCGCCGGCGGCGAGGAGGTCCGCGACGAGGTTCGAGCCGATGAAACCGTCGGCGCCCGTGACGACGAGCATCAGGCGGGACTCCAAGTGCCGCGCGAAGGGAGCATTAGACTCGAAGGGCGTATTTCCGGCAAGGACGGGGCTACCGCGCCGCCGCTCCAGGCGGGGTGGAGGCGGGGGCGTCGCGGGCGGGGCGGGCTGCGCATCGAGTCCGGTCCGGAGATCGCCTGCGTCGGCCTTGAGGTCGCCCTGGGCCGGGATCGTATCGCTGGTGTAGACGAAGGCCTCGTCGCGGCAGACGCTCACGAAGTAAGCTCCATCCAGCAGGCCTTCGAAGGCGAAGCGGCCGCCGGCATCGGTCTGGACGGACGGCTGGCTGAGCAGGATGCTTTTAAAACGCTCCTCGCCGAACTTCCTGAACTGCAGGTGCTTCTCGTGCCCGAGGACGACCTTCGCGCCGGCGAGAGGCTTCCCGTCGCGGTCCAGAAGCCGGCCGGCAAGCGCGTTGCCGCGCCGCGCCTGGAGGGTGAAGCGGTTCTCGCCGCGTTCGAGCTGGTGTTTGGGGCTGTACCGGTAGACGGGGAGGCAGCCGGGGACGTTCGCGCGCACGCTGACGTAGAAGCGTTCGGGATCCAGCTCGTCGAAGCGCGCGACGCCCTGCGCGTCGGTCATGCCCTCGAAACAGCGCCTCCCGCCTTGCGTGCGGCCTTCCTCGTCCTGGGCGACGAGGGTCAGATGCACGGCCAGGGCCGGCTTCGGGCGGCCTTCCGGATCGCGCAGCTCGACGACGATCTCGGCGCGGTTGAGTTCCTTGAGCACGAGGCTGGCGCCGTGCGCGATCTGGGGATCGTCATCCAGGAGCGCGGCGGCCAGAGCGGGCCGAGCGGGTTCGCCGATCAAGCGCAGGGCCTCAAGGGCTTCGTTGCGGGCTTCGAAATTGGGGCTGGCCAGTTGCCTGATCCAGCGCGCGGCGTCCTCGGGCTCGCCTTCCGCGCCGGCTTCACCAGCCGAGAGCCCCAATGCGCCGGCCGCTAAGAGCTGCGCCAGGAGCCCAAGGATCCGGATTGGCAACACGGTGCGGGGCATGGAGGTGCTCGCCGGGCTTGCACGAGGTGCTCCCGGCGCCGAAGCCGAGAGCATTTCCCTCAACCGGTCAAACCGGGGCGGGTCACGTGAATCTCCATCATTAACAAGGTGCAATGGGGCGCGCTGCATTCTGATATGCGGAACTTCCGCGCGAAGGCGCGTTGGGGGCTTGGCGTTTGGCGCGGGCGCGGGGTTTCATGCGGCAAGGGTTTCCAAGGGGCTTACATCCATGAGCGACGCACGGATCGGGTACGCGGTCTTCGGCTGCGGGGTGATCGCGCAGGACCATTTGAAGGGCGCGGCCGGGCACCCGCGCGCGAGGCTGGTCGCGGTCGTCGACGCGAACCCGCAGGCCGCGCAGGCCGCCCGGGAAAAAGTTCGGCGCGGCGCGCGCGTACACGAACTGGGAGGAGGCGCTGCGCGACGAGGAGATCCAGGCGCTGAGCCTGTGCATGCCGAACTCGCTGCACGAGGACGTGACCGTCGCGGCGGCCGAATGCGGCAAGCACGTGCTGGTGGAGAAGCCCATGGCGCTCTCGCTGGCCGGGTGCGACCGGATGCTCGCGGCGTGCGAGGCGCGCGGGGTGACGCTGATGGTCGGACAGGTGCTGCGCTTCTGGGAGCCGCACCGGAAGGTCCGCGAGATCCTGGACTCGGGACGGATCGGGCGGCCGCGGCATCTGCTGCGCCGGCGCACGGGCTGGCAGAAGGAGATCCGCCGCGACTGGTATCGCAAGGACACCGAAGGGAGCATGGTGCTGTACAGCTACGCGCCGCACGAGGTGGACATCATGCTCTGGTGGGTGCGCGAGCGGCCCGCGCGGGTCTACGCGCAGGGGCTGAAGAACAACCCTTACTGGAACCAGGACGAGCTGTCGGTCGTCGTGACCACGGAGCAGGGCACGATTTTGAGCCTCTCGCAGTCGCTGAACAGCCGGACGCACCAGTGGGACCAACTCGTGATCGGGAGCGAAGAGAGCCTGTACGTCAACGGGAACGAGATCCGCATCGGCGAGAAGGAGGCGCTCACGGTCGAACGGAAGTCGGGGCCGGCGGAGGAGGTCCGCGAATTCGTCAACGCGATCCTCGAGGGGCGGCTTCCGGAGGCGCACGGGCGGGACGTGCGGGCGACGATGGAGGTGCTGGACGCGGCGGAGCGTTCGATGCGCGCGAATCAGGCGGTGGAGTTGGGGCTGGTCAGCGCCGCTCGATCAGCTCCTGAGTGAACTTCCGGATGGCCTCGCGTTCGGCCTCCTCCCGGGGCGTCTCGAGCGGCAGCGGATCCTTCACGGTCTCTTCCAGGCCGGGTGTTTCGGCGCAGGACAGGTCGTTGGCCAGCGCGAGGAGGTGAGCCGCCTTGCGGCGCGTGGCCAGGTCCGGGTCGTCCAGGCGCTTCAGCATCGCCGCGAGCCAGTCGCGCGTGAATTGCCGGCGCCCGCGCGGCTGAGCGCCGACGAGGGCGCAGAAGATCAAAGCCCCCTTCGCGTCCGTCCGCGGCAGATAGCGCATGGTGAGGCGCTCGAAGATGTCGGCGTGGTTAGATACCCCCGCAATGCCCAGCACCGGATACCACCTGTCACCGTCGCTCAGTTCGAGCAGGCGGGTGTAGACCTCGACCACACCCTCGACGTTCCTGCAGTAAGCCAGGCGCTGAATGCTCGCCGTTCTGAACGTATCGGGCAGTTCCCGGATGGCGCGCACGACGTCAACCCGCAGTTCGGCTTCGTCCTCGCGATTCAAGAGGACGTAGGCGGATGATGCCATGGCCCTGCGCAAGTGCCGGTTGAACTCGGGGGACTCGAACAACCAACGGCGTATCGCCCCGGGCTCGGCATAGCTCAGCACGGACACGGCGAGGAGTTCCAGTTGCGAAGTGTCCCAGTCGGCCAGCTTCGCTTGGTCTGCGGAGTCGGGCAGTTCCAGGAGCAGCGCCGGGCGATGGCGAGTCGCATAAAACATGGCTGGCACGCGCAAGTCGTGACTGTCCAGGGCCCGCCGGATGCGCTCGTCGGGCAGGCGCGCGGTGGTCTCGTACAACTGCTTTCGGAAACCATGCCCCAGATCGCCCCACCCTTCCAGGGTCCCATCCAGGAGCGCGACCTGAAAGGCGGGCGCGCGCTTGAGCGCCGCCGCGCGCCAGCCGTCCTCCGGACCCGGGTAGACGCAGAAGAGCAGCACCAGCGGCGCGGGCAGGACCAGCCAGCCCAGCGCGAGCAGGCCCGCCGTGAAGAAAGCCAGTTCGCAGGCGAAGCGCCGCCGGGGGCTCATCCCTGCCTGACCCCGCGCGCGGCGCCGGCGTTCCAGGAATCCGGCGCACCTCCCGGCCAACCAGCCCACGGGGAAAGATCCCAGCGCCACGAACGGTACGAAGGCAGGCAGGCCCGCTTCGACGAGGCGCAGGAACAGGGACTCGGACGGGAGGGCGCGGGCGAAGAAGAGATACCACGTATAGGCCATGGGGGCGCAGGCTTCGAAGAGCAGGGCCAGGATCAGGAGGCGCGCGGCGCGGGCGCGCTCGCCGCGCCGCCACGCCTTGAGCAGCAGGAGGCTCGCCCAGACGATCAGGCAGCCCGTCGCGGCCAGGCAGAGGCCGAGGAAGGTCAGGCCTTCCTCGCTGTAAGGTCCGAAGAGCGCCTCGCCGGCGAAGCCCAGCGCACAGAACGCCAGGGCCAGGCCGTTCACGATCCAGGCGCTGCGCAGGAGGCGCGCGGGGTCGGCAGCCTGAGCGGCTTGCGCGGCGGGCGACTCGCGGCTCGGGGTATCGGCGCTCGCCATGGGCATCACGATAATGGACTTTTACGCGGCGTCGCGACTCTCTTTCGAGCGGACGCGCAAAGGCTTCCAAGTCCCGTTGCAATCCTCCGGATAAAGGGCCAAGATGCGCTCCGCGAGGAAGCAGGGAGGAACGGGCCATGGACTTCGTCTTCGAGCAGATCCGCGTCGGCGGCGACCGGAACTTCGGCTACTTGATCGGCGACCGCTCGGCCGGCGTCGCGGCGCTGGTCGATCCGTCCTTCAGCCCGGAAGCCGTCGTGGAGCGCGCGACGGCGCAAGGCCTGAAGCCGGCCTACATCGTCAACACACACGGCCACGGCGACCATATCAACGGCAACGCGAAGGCGAAGGAACTGACCGGCGCGCCGGTCTGCGCGTTCCACGATTCGCCCGTAGCCCCCGACGAGAAGCTCTACGACGGGAGCATCCTCACGGTCGGCGACTACGCGCTGCGCTTCCTGCATACGCCCGGGCACTGCGCGGACCACCTGGTGATCCACCTTGAGGAGCAGGCCTGCGCGCTGACGGGCGACCTGATCTTCGTCGGGAAGGTCGGGGGCACGGGGAGCGAGGAGGCCGCGCGGATCGAGTGGGCGAGCCTGCAGCGCGTGCTGAAGGAACTTCCCGGCGAGACGACGCTGTGGCCCGGACACGATTACGGCTGCCGGCCCGCGTCCACGCTGGCGTGGGAACGCGCCAACAACCCGTTTCTCGGCGCGCCGGACCTCGCGTCCTTCCTGCGGCTCAAGCTGGAATGGCCGGAGTTCAAGAAGAAGCACGGCTTGAAATAGGAAAGGGGCGCCGCGCGGGCGCCCCGTCCCCGACGGCTCAAAAAATCCTTACCCGAACTACAGCCCTCTCCACGAGGTGGAAGTGGACAGGGAGCGCACGATGAAGACCTGCGTCTCGAAGGTCGCGAACTCGCTGTCGGCGACCTCCACGACGATCTGCACGGTGAAGTTGTACGCGGTGGCGCCGCCGACGAGGGGGATGCCGGTCCCTTGCAGGGCGAGGGTATTGAGCGCGAAGCTCTTGTTGGAGTTGCGGAACATCAGCGTGGTGACCTCGGCCGGAGCGGTGCCCCTGATCTTGGAGATCGTCCCGTTGCTGTTCTGCAGGTCGCCCACGGCGACGGGGGTAGTTGTCGCCGTCGATGGTCAGGTCCACGCCGTCGCCGGCGGCAAAGACGTTGAACGGCCCGCCGCCGCCGGGCGTGAGCATGCCGGAGAGGCTGACGTTGAAGCCGCCGCCCCGGTTGGCGGGGTTTTCCCTCACGGAGATCCGCGTGGGGAAGAACGCGCCGGTAAGCAGGCGGTTCCTGGCGAAGGAGAAAGAGCCGCGGGCGGTCGAGTTGAGCCGCGAGGTGACGGCGAACTCGGGCTGCCCCGTCAGATCCAGGTTGAAGGCCGGCGCGGCGCGGGTCAGGACGACGTTTACGCTGACCGGAAGGTTGAAGGTCGAGGTTTCGTTGTCGAGGCCCAGGGCGCCGGTGAGGTCGGCCTTGGTGATCGAGACCATGAACCGGCCGCCCCTGGAATTGGCAAAGGAGAAGCGCCCGCCGGGGATCGCGGTGGAGGTCGCCCGTCCGGCGGCGTCCAAGATGCCCGTCGGCCCGACCTGCACGCCGTTGACGAAGAGGGTGGCGTTGAGGCCGGCGAGGCTGGTGGGCATCAGGCCGGGGTTGATGTTGCCCATGGCCAGGAAGCTGTCGGCATTGACCTTGGTATGTGAACGGGTGAAGGAACCGCGGGTGACGACGAGCGCCGTATCGTCGGCGCCGCCGGTGACCTCCACGATCACCGTGGCCGGATCGCTCATGCCCTGTTCGTCGTCGGTCACGACGAGGGTGACGGCGTAGGAACCGGGCGTGAGGAAGGTGTGGCTAGTCTGGCCGGTGTTGCTGGCGCCGAACGGCACGTCGGTGAACGTGCCGTCGGCGAAATCCCAGCGGAAATTGGTCAGCGCGCCGTCGACGTCGGAGGAGCCGGCGCCCTCGAAGTCCACCGAGGTGTTGACCGGGACGGTGATCATGCCGCTGGGGTCGGAGATGATGGCGACCGGGTTGTCGTTGACCGGCGAGACCATGAGCGAGACGGTGCCGGTGTTGGAGTTGGCGACGGTGTCGTTGGCGCGCCAGGTGAACGAATCGGCGCCGTTGAAGCCCGGGTTGGGGGTGTAGGTGAAGGAGCCGGTGGCCGTATTGAGCGCCACATTGCCGTTCGCGGCATTGGTCAAGCGGGTAAACGTCGGCGCGGCGCCGTCGACGTCGGTGAGCGCGTTGGAGAGGTTGTCGGAGACGGCCCCGTTTTCCTGGGTCTGCATGAACCAGTTGCCCGCGACGGGCGGGTCGTTGACGCCCGCGACGTTGATGGTGACGGTGGCGAGCATGGACATCTGGGGCGTGGCCAGCGAGTTCTGGGCGAAGTAGGTGAAGGTGTCCGTGCCGAAGAAGTCCTGGTCGGGCATGTACGTGAAGGCGCCCGTTTCGGCGTCGAGGTTGAGGGTCCCATTGGAGACGTCGCTGACCAGAATCGCGTCGAGGTCGGTCGCCTGGGCGCCGTCGGTATCGTTGGACAGGACGCCGGACCCGGCGGCGACGGTGAGCAGGGTGTCTTCGGTGGCATCGTAGGAATCGTTGACGGCGGTGGGACGGTCGGCGTCCACCACGGTGACCGCGACCTGGAAGGGGTCGCTGTACTTCGGGTCGGCGCCGCTGTTCTGGAAGACCGCGCGATACCGGTAGAAGTAGGTGCCGCTGGAGGGCACGGTCATGTCCACGGTCGTAAACTGATTATTGGCGAGGGACTGCTGCGGATTGCTGTTGTTGGTCGTGGGCGCCTGGATGTTGGTCTGGATGGGGGTGAAGGGTCCGCCCGCGCTGGTTCCGCGTTCCAGTTCGTAGCGCGTGACGTTGTTCATGGTCAGGGAGCCGGTGCCGACGCCCGGTCCGGTCGGGGCAGGCGCGCTGCCCTGGAAGGTCTCGTCGCTGTTGGTGCCGGTCATCTGCGGGGCGACGCGGCGCAGGGTCAGGGTGACCTGGCCCTGGTTGTCCACGGCGCCGTCGATGACGGGGAGGGCGCGGCCATACAGCCCGGCCTGCGTCCACCACTGTTCGTCGCCGATCGGCCCGACGATGGCGCCGACGGACGGGAACATCAACGCGGCCACGTTGGTGTGCTGGAGGCCGATCGCGTGGCCGATCTCGTGGGCGGTCACGGTGAGCAGGAAGTTGACGGTCCAACTGCCGGCAACCTCCTGGTCCAACTGCACGAAGCCGGCGGTGATGAAGAAGCCCTGCCCCTGGGAGGAGGCCGTGAAGCCGCCCAGGCCCACCGTGCTCCCCGCCAGGGTCTCCTCGCCGATCTTGATCTGCGCCTGGGTATGGTTGAAGACGCGCACGAACTTGACCCCGCAGGCGAGGTTCCAGGCTTCCACCCCGCGCACGATGGTGGCCTCGGTGACGCCCGCGCCGACGGAGACGTCGAGATAGTTGTTCGGATCGATGGGCTTGATGCTCCGCCCGACGTGAGTGAGCGTGCCGACGCCCTCGGATTGGAGGTTGATGAAGTAGTTGATCGTCACGCCGCGGTTGTTCTCGGGGGTGGGAATGGAAGGCGGGGGTGCGGCTGAAGCGCGCGATCTGCCCGTTGCTCAGCAGATTGACGCCGCGCTGCCCGACCACCGAGCTTTCGAAGTTGAACTTGTTGGTGCCGTGATCCCAGCCGCAGGCGCAGGTCTGGGTCACGTCCTCCGCACCGGCCCACCCGGCCGACCACACCGCCACGCATACCAGCAGGCCTACGCGCATCCTGGCTCCCGACATGATAGGTCGCTCCTTTTTCCGAAGGTTTCCGCGCTTCCCCTTGGGGGAGTCCATTTCGACCAGATTACCCAGCAAACCATGCCGCACCTCATCTAATCAGGACTTTTGCAGTTAACTCTTTAATGCACTGCACGTGAGCGTTTTTCCAAACAACACCCGTCGTGCTTTGCGCCGGGACACCGTTCGTTTATCAACCTGCGGTTGCCGCGTTTGGGAATCGCTCTAAGGTCATGCAATCAAAGGGCCAATGACACGGAGACCGAACCATGTCCAAACGCGCGCTGATCGTCTGGGGCGGCTGGAAGGGGCACGAACCCGAGCAAGTCGCGGGCATCTTCGAGGGCGCCCTGAAGGAGCACGGCTTTGAGGTCGAAGTCTCCACCACGCTCGACTCCTTCAAGGACGGCGCGAAGCTGAAGCAACTCGACCTGATCGTGCCGGTCTGGACCATGGGTACCATTACCAACGAGCAGGAGAAGCCGCTGTTGGAGGCGGTGGAGTCCGGGGTGGGGATCGGAGGCTGCCACGGGGGATGTGCGACAGCTTCCGGAACAATACCTATTACCAGTTCATGACCGGCGGGCAGTGGGTCGCGCACCCGGGCAACGACGGGGTGAAGTACACGATCCGGATCGCCGATTCGGCGCACTTCATCACGAAGGGCTCGAAGGACTTCGAGGTCGCGAGCGAGCAGTACTACATGCACGTGGACCCGGCGGTGAAGGTGCAGGCGGTGACGCGCTTCCCCGTCGCCGACGGCCCGCACAGCCCCAACGGACCGGTGGACATGCCGCAGGTCTGGACCAAACTCTGGGGCCAGGGGCGCGTATTTTATACGGCTCTGGGCCATAAAGCCGACGTCGTCCGGCAGCCGGAGGTGCTGCGCATCTGCACGCGCGGACTGTTGTGGGCGGCGAAGGCGGAGAGTTTGGCGAAGGATTGAGGCGCCCCGCGGCAACCTCCATGCTCCAAGCGTCCCGCAGGCCAACGCGCGAGCGCCGGGCGTCGTTATCTTGGTGAGCGCGCCGCGTTCCGCATCGGATCCTCCTTGGAGACGGAGCGTTGCTGCCAGGGCACGACGAGCCCCCTCCTCAACCCCACCGCTTCGGCGACCTCGCCGTTGAATTGGGTTTCGTCGACGAGAAACGGCTCAAGGAAGCCATCGAGCAGCAGTGGTACGCCAAGCGCCGCGGCGAGAAGGCCCGCCTGGGCGAGATCCTGATCAAGCAGCGCGTGCTGGACGCCGAGCAGGTCAAAGCGGTGCTCGCCGAGCAGCGCAAGCGGCGCATGGCCGACGCCGACAAGCTGCTGCCGGTGGAGCGCTTCGGCGACTACCGGCTCCTGGAGCGGCTGGGGCGCGGGCGCACGGGAGAGGTCTTCAAGGCCAGGCACGTGATCGAGGACCGCGTGGTCGCGCTGAAGGTCCTGGCGCGGAACAAGCACCTCGAACGCGAGAACGTCGAACGCTTCAACCGGGAAATGCAGGTCGCCGGGCAAGTCGAGCATCCCAACCTCGTGCGCACGCTCAACGCGGGCGTGCACCAGGGCGTGCAGTTCCTGGAGATGGAGTTCGTCGAGGGCGAGTCGCTCAAGGCTCGCATCCTGCGGCTGGGGAAGCTCGACGAGCGCGAGGCGCTGCAAGTCGCCCTGGGGCTGGCGCGGGGCCTGGGGCACGCGCACGCGCTGGGTCTGGTGCACCGCGACGTGAAGCCCGAGAACGTCCTGCTCCCGCCAAACCACTCGGCCAAGCTCTGCGACCTGGGCCTGGCCAAGTCGCTGGAGGAGCAGTCGGAACTCACCCTGACCGGGCAGGTCGTCGGCACGCCGCATTACATCTCGCCCGAGCAAGCGCTGGGACAGAAGCCGATCGACCACCGCGCGGACTTCTACGGGCTGGGGGCGACGCTGTATCACGCGCTGACGGGGCGGCTCCCGTTCGAGGCGCAGTCGGCGGGCCAGGTCATGGAGGCCCACGTGCGGGGAAAGCTGCCCAATCCCCGCGACGTCAACCCTGCGCTGAGCGAAGGCGTCGCGCAAGTGCTGGCGCGGCTGATGGCCAAGAACGCCGCGGACCGCTACGCCGACGCCGCGGCGCTGATCGAGGATCTGGAATCGGTGCAGAAAGGCGAGCCGCCGCGGCATGCGGGCCTGGACGCGAACCGCTCGGTGATCCTCCCGCCCGGCGTGGCGCCGGAGGGGCTCCGCCCCAGCCGCCGCGCGAAGCCCCAAGGCTGCCTGGCGCGGCTGCTGGCGCCGTGGCTGGGGCGCCGCCGGGGCTGAGAAGGGCCTCTGAGCCCGGCTACTCGCCGTCCAGTTCGGGGCGCCAGGCGGGGGTGCCGTTGGCGTTGAGGATCAACTCGACCTCGTCCCCGTTCAGGTGGACCTGGAAGCCGGTGGGGAGCATCAGGTACTCGATGAGCTTGGGGCGCAGTTCGAGGAGCCGGAAGGCGGGCATCGTCTCCCAGCGCCTCGGATCGTCGGCGAGACGGCGCACGTCGGCCGGGTCGCCGGGACCGATGTGCCACCCCGACTTGCCCTGGGTCGGGAAGTCCTTGCGGTGCAGGTGGACGAGGCGGTAGTCGAGGCACTGCCGCGCGATCAGGATCTCGTCGGTGAAGAGGCAGGGCATGGCTTTGCGGACCCTGGCCTTCTCGACGATCTGCTCCTGCGCGGCGGTGATCTCGAAGACGCGCGTCAGGTCGTCGATGAAGTCCTCGTAGGGGTTGCGCTGGAAGTTGGGCGCGCCGAGGAAGCGGTCTTCCACGCGCGCGACCACGCCGAGGACAAACCAGTTGAACGGGAAACGGAAGTTGGGCGGGAAATCGCCTTCCGGCCCGGCCAGTTCGCGGACCTGTTCAAGGAGCGCCACCGCGCGCGACTGGTAAGCGGCCTCGCAGCGCGCCTGCAGGACGTGCTCGCCCATCTGGATGCGGCTGACCAGCAACCGATCCTCTCGGGACTCGCGGGCGGGCCTGGGCTTGCGCGAGGGATCCCAGGCGAGCTTGGGCTTGGCGAGGTCCTTGTACTTCTCCGCGTTGGGCGATTGGACGGTCCCGGTGAGGGTCACGACGGGCTTGCCGAAGCGGGTGGAGCCGGCGGGGGCGGGACCGGAGGAACCAGGTTCGGGCGGGAGCGAGTCGGGCGGCGGAGTCTGCGGCGCCGGTTCGGGCGCGTCGGCGCGGGGCTTGCCCGGCACGCGATTCCTGTTCCCGCACTTGGGACACTTGACGAGCTGGCCTTCGAAGCCCTCCAGGTCGGGCCACTCGTGTCCGCAAACGCACGCCACCGGCAGAGCCACGCCGCAAATCCCCCACCCGCTCGCTGCATGCGGACGTTTTCGCCAAACGGCCGAGGGAGAATCTAATGCGCGCGCCTGCGGTTGTCACCTGAAGGTCCATCCCAAGCCGCTCCGGCGCCGCACGCGAAGGCCGCGCATGGCTTTGCGCGGGCGGAACCGGCACGATAAGGTGGGTTTTTCCCGAATCGGAACGAGGATCCCCCCACATGGCCCGCCGCCGTTCCGCCTCGAGCCTGCCCGCGTTGCTCTCCGCGTACCTCGAAGAATGCCTGCCCGCGATCCGGCGCGAAGCACAGGGCCCGCGCGTCGCGCGGCTGGTGAAGGAACTCGTCGCCACGGAGCGCTGGAACTCTTTCGACAAGTTCCACGCGACGACGAAGACGCTGGCGCGGGCGTACAAGGAGGCCGGCGCGGCCGCGGAGGTCTACCGGGCGCCGACCGGCGGCGCGCTCGGCAATGGGCGCTGGGTGATCCACGAGGCCGCCGACGTCCGCGCGCTGCGAGCGGAGATCCTCGCGCCGGCAAAGCGGGTGCTGGCCGACTACGCCGAGAACCCCTGGCATGCGGTGCAGTGGTCGGGCGCGACCACGAAGGAGGGCCTGACCGGGGAGGTGCTGGTCGTCGACGACCGCGAAGAGCTGAAGGGCCTGCCGGTTCAGCGCCTGCGCGGGCGCTTCGTGCTCACGAAGCTTGCGCCGCGCGAGGCGTACAAGCCGCTGTACCAGGCCGGCGCGCTGGGGGTGCTCGTCGATACACCGGTCAAGGATCTCCCCGACGCGGTGGGCTGGGCCAAGTTCGGCTGGGGCTCGGTGCCGATCGAGGACGGCTTGGCGCGGCTGGCGGGCGTCTCGCTCTCGCAGCGGCAGGGCGAGGCGCTCCGCGCGCTCTGCGCCCGGGAAAAGAAGGTCACGCTGCGAGTCCGCGCCGACATCCAGCGCTACCGCGGCGAGCACGACGTGGTGAGCGGGCTGGTGCGCGGAAGCGGGGATCCGCAGGACGAGGTCTGGGCGGTCGCGCACAGCGCCGAACCCGGCGCGCTCGACAACGCCTCCGGCGTGGCCGTCTGCGTGGAGGCCGCGCGAGTCCTGGAAACGCTGATCCGGCAGGGCAAGCTGCGCCGGCCGCGCCGCACCATTCGGTTCGTGAGCGGGTTCGAGTGCTACGGCTTCTTCCATTTCCTCGAGCACGGCCGGCGGCTGCAGCCGCCGCTGGCGGGGCTCTGCGTCGATACGCTGGGCGCGAGGCCCGAGCTGTGCGGCGGCGGGCTGCGCTGGCACGCGAGCGTGCCTTCGTCGGCGGGGTTCGTCAACGACCTGGGCGAGGCGGTGATTCGCGCGGCCATGAAGCTCGGGGACGCCGGCTACGCGTACGAGCCCCGGCGCTTCGTCTCGACCGAGGACACGCTGCTTGGCGACCCCGAGTACGGCTTCCCGTGCCCCTGGCTCACCAATCATCCGTTCCGGGGCTACCACAGTTCGGCCGACACGCCGGAGCTGCTGCATGCGCCGGGGCTGAAGCTCTGCGCGGCCGTCGTGGCCGCCTACCTGCACTACCTCGCCGACGCTGCGACGCCGGAGGCGCTCGAACTGGCCAACTGGCAGACCGCGAAGGCCGTGGAGGCGCTCCGGGGCCTGGGTCCGCGGCGCACCGGCGCGCAAGTCGCCTTGCTGCGGGAGTCGCACCGGCGGAGCATGCGCCGGCTCCAGCGCTGGCTCTGGGGCGGCAAGAAGCAGGAGATCCATGCGCACTTCGCGGCCTGCGAACGGCTGGTCCGCGAGACGGCCGCGCGCTGGAAGCCCAAGCCACCCGCACCGCGGGCGCACGCGCTGTCGCGGCACGTGCCCCGGCGTTCGGCGCCGCTGGCCCCTTCGCCCTACAACACCTTGCCCGAGCTGAACGCGCGGCTCGCGGCCGCCGGACTGCCCAAGTGGATCCACTACTGGGCCGACGGGGTCATGCCGTTGGAGCGGATCGCCGAGCTGGCCGAGGCGGAACTCGGGAAGCCGGTGGCGTTCGAGAAGCTCGCGGAGTTCTTCCGCGCGATGGCCGACCTGGGCTACGTGCGGCTGATCGAGCCCAAGGCCATGGCCGCCCCGCGGAAGCTGCTCGCGGACCTGCGCCGCCTGGGCGTCAAGCCGGGCATGGACCTGATGGTCCACAGCGCGCTTTCCAAGGTCGGCCCGGTGCAGGGCGGGCCGGATACGGTGATCGACGCGCTGCTGGAGGCGGTCGGCCGGCGGGGCACGATCCTGATGCCGTCCTTCAACCACTTCGCGGCCCGGGTTTACAACCCGCTGACGACGCCGACGCTGAACGGGGCGCTGCCGGATGTCTTCTGGCGCCGCCCCGAGGCGGTGCGGAGCATCCAGGGCAGCCACGCGGTGGCGGCGATCGGGCCGAAGGCCGCGTGGTTCTGCCAGGGGCACCTGGAGCAGGGCATCTGGGCGGCCGAGAGCCCCATCGGACGGTTGGTGCACCACGGCGGGTTCATCCTGGGGCTGGGCGTGGACCACACCAGCAGCACGGCCTACCACATCGGGGAGATCTCCCTCGGCTGCGGGTGCCTGGACATGTTCGGGAGCCGGGACTGGCTCGTGACGCAGGACGGGGAAGTAAAGGAGGTCAAGGGGCTGGCATGGCGCGCCGGGGCGTGCCCGGTCTCGCCGTCGAAGCTGGACCCGGCGCTCGACCGCGCAGGAAAGCAGCGGCACGGAAAGGTCGGGCAGGCCGACTGCGTTCTGGCCAAGGCCTACGACGTCTGGGCCATGCGGCGCCGGCAGCTCCGCGACGCCTGCCCCGCCTGCGCGATCAAGCCGCACCGCCGGCGCGAAGGGCTTTACGCCACCCCGGTGAAGGCTTAGTACCGCGCCGCAGAAGTTCCTGACCCACTACTTGGGCCTTTTGGCCCGGCTCTTCGTTGCGCCTCGGTCACAGATCTTCGTCCCGATATGCTCCCTCGGCGCGCCTCGATCCGGTCCCAAATGCCCGGCGCATTGGGCCAGTTACTTCTGCGGCGCGGTACTTAGCCCCCGGCGCGCGTCCTACATTTCGTGGACGGTGCCGCGCGCGTCCTGGCGGGTGGAAAAAACCTGCGTCTTCGCGCCGAGCCGGCGCACCACCTCGCAGGCGGCCTCGAAGGCGAGTTCGGGGCGGTTGCAGTCCTCGCTGAGGTGCATCTGGACGACCCGCGCCGGGGCGCCGTGCGGCCCCCCGCCGAGCAGGCGCTCCAGTGCCCCGGCGGCCTGGACGTTCGAGAGATGCCCTTCCCGCCCCAGCACGCGCGCGATCAGCCTGGGGTGCCGCCCGCTCCCGCGTTCCAGCGCTTCGTCGTGGTTGAACTCCAGCGCGAGGAGGTCCACGTCGGCGCAGGCGGCGAGGAGTTCCGCGGTCCAATGTCCGAGGTCCACGAGGTAGCCCAGCCGGCGCGCGCGCCCGGCCCCGTCGGCCGTCTCGATGCGGAAACCAAAGGTCGGCGGGCAGTCGTGAGGCAGGCGCAGCGGGTGGAAGAGCAGTTCCCCGGCGACCTCGAACGGGCGCTCTGCGGCGTAGGTCCGGACGAGCCCCGCCTCGGCTAGGCGCTTGAAGTAGCGCCCGCCCCGCAGGTGCCGCGCGTGGGCCTCGTGGCAGTGGAAGGGAATCCCGCGCCGGAGGATCTCTTTAAGGGTGCGTTTCTTGAGGTGATCGCCGTGGGTGTGGGTCAGGACCACCGCGGAGAGGCCGTCCCAGTCCGCGCCGGTGCCTTCCAGGCGCGCGCCGATCTCATCGGGCGTGAAGCCGATGTCGAGCAGCACGCTCGCGCGCGGGGTCTGGATCAGCGCCGCGTTGCCGCTGGAGCCCGAACCGAGGACGCAGAAACGGACCTTTTCCGGCGCGACGACCATCGGGAACACCTCGAACGGCGGGGAACCGGCATCCTCGCGCTTTTCCGCGCCGCCTGCAAGGTCGTGGTTCCACGTGTGCAAGCCGGCGAAACTGGAATCTCCATTTTCCAGCCTGCGCATGGGTCGGGAAAAGGGTAACCTTGGAATGGATAATAGGAAGGCGCAGCCCCGGCGCGGGGCGCGCCGTGAACGGCGGAGCGCATGGATATCGGCCGCATTCTCAAGGACTGGCCCCTGGGCGAAGGGAGCAACGTCCGCCGGATCATCGGCGACGACGGGCGGGAGAAGATCCAGATCCGCGTCTGCATCGACAGCTTCAACGGGCTGCTGCAGTTCGAGTGCGACGGGCGCCCGGACGGCCAGCGCCTGCACGGCAAGGCCTTCTACCTGGACTACGCCGAGGAAAAATGCCGGCTGCACCAGGCCGGGTCCGGCGAGGCCAAGGAATTCCGGCTTACGCACTCGCAGTGCGAGAAGCTCTTCGAAGAGAGCGGGATGGTCTATCACCGCTACGTGATCCTGCTGCAGTTGGGGGACTTCGAGCGCGTGATCCGCGACACCGACCGGAACATGCGGCTCTTCCAGTTCGTGAACCGCTACGCGGTGCGGCAGGCCGATCGCGAGCACCTGGAGTGCTGGTGGCCGTACATCCTGCGCATCCATTTCACGGCGAAGGCGATGGAGCACCTGCGGGAGAGCCGGATCGAGAAGGCGCTGGAGGCGGTCGCGGACTGCCGCGCGCGCCTGGGCCAGTTGGCCGACCAGGACAACGAGACGTTCAAGTACGAGATGCAGCGCAGCCGCGAGGCCCTGGAAGAACTCGAAGGCGAGCTGCGCAAGCGCAAGCCGCTCAGCGAGATCGAAAAGCTCCAGCGCGACCTGCGCCGGGCGGTGGACGACGAGCGCTACGAAGACGCCGCGCGCCTGCGCGACAAGATCGCGCGCTTCGAGTCCCACAAGTCAGGCGAGCCCGGCGGCTGAGTCCGGCCGGCGCGCTTTCGCGCGGCCCCCCATTACACCTTCTACGCGACTGAAGAAGCGGCGCTCCCGGCCGTCCATCGGACGGCGGCGCCGGTTGTGGGCTTGCGTGGGGGACCGCGCTTCCCGTATTCTCGTGGCATCCGTCACAGGTTCTGCCGTGTTCGACGCCGCATGCGGCGCGGGTACCCTTGGAGAACGAGTCATGGATCGGCATACCGAGTCTGGCTGGGATCGGCGTTCGTTTCTGCTCACGGGCGTCGCGGCGGGCGCGGCCGCGGCGGCCGGCGGCTGGGCGCTGCAAGGCGAGGCGCTGGCCGACGGGGCGGAGTTCGGGGTGCCCGAACTACCCTACGCCGCCGACGCGCTGGAGCCGTTCATCGACAAGCAGACGATGGAGATTCACCACGGTAAGCACCACGCCGCCTACGTCGCCAACCTGAACAAGGCGTTGAAGGACGTTCCGCAACTCCACGGCCTGAGCCTCGGCGCGCTGCTGGTGGACAAGGCCAAGGAGGTTCCAGAGGCCATCCGCCAAGGCGTTGTGAACAACGGCGGCGGGCACGCCAACCACAGCCTGTTCTGGTCCGTGCTGACGCCGAAGGACAAGGCCAAGGCCGCGCCGGAAGGCAAGCTGGCCGAGGCGATCCAGAGCGCCTTCGGCGGGGTCGAGAAGCTGGCCGAGACGATCAATGCCAACGGCGCTTCGCGCTTCGGCAGCGGCTGGACCTGGCTGGTCAAGGACAAGGACGGCCGCCTGCATGCGTACTCCACCGCCAACCAGGACAGCCCGCTGATGCAGAAGCACGTGCCACTCTTCGGCATCGACGTCTGGGAACACGCCTACTACCTGAAGTACCAGAACAAGCGGGGCGATTACCTGAAGGCCGTCTGGAATATCGTCAATTGGGCGGAAGTCGAGCGGCGCTACAACGAGGATACGCTGCCCCATCCCGGCAAGGAGAAGGACGCGCTGAAGAAGAAAACCGAGGTCAAGGCGCCGTAACCTGCTCCAAGCATCCCGGCACGAACTTCGACGGCGCGGCCCCCACGGGCCGCGCCGTTTCGTTTGGAGCCGAAATCTGCCCCGCCAAAACTCGCCTCGATTTGCTAAACTGCCGGGCGTACTCACCGCGTTCGCCTGGGGGACACGACGCCATGCCCTATCGCCTGGCCGGCTTCGCCGATGAGATCTCCGCCGACATCCAGGTCCAGATGGACCACCTGCTCGACAACGACGTCAAGTTCTGCGCGCTGCGCGGCGCCAACAAGAAGAACGTGCTCGACTTCGAGTCCTTCCAGATCCCGCTCCTGAAACAGCAGTTCCACAACCGCGGGATCAAGTTCTCGTGCATCGCCTCGCCCGTGGGCAAGTCGCCGCTGGCCGACCCGTTCGAGAACGAGATGCAGCGCTTCCAGGTCGCCTGCCAGCGCGCCAAGGAGTTCGAGACGCGGGTGATCCGCGTTTTCGCCTTCCGCCTGCCGGATGCCAACCATGCCGCGCACCGGCCCGAGGTCGTGCGGCGCATGAAGGAGTTCGCGCAGTACGCCAAGGAGCAGGGCCTGAACCTGCTGCTGGAGTACCACGACGGCACGTACGGGGATTCGGCGGACCGCGTCGCCGAGGTGGTCGCGGGCGTGGGCCTGCCCAACCTGATGGTCGCCTTCGATTTCGCCAATTGTGTCGCCTGCGGCGAGGACCCGCTCCAGGCGTGGGGCAAGCTCAAGGCCTGGACCAGGGACATCCACATCAAGGATCATACGGGCGCGGCCAACGTCCCCGCGGGGCAGGGCAAGGGCCGGATCAAGGAGGTGCTTGCCGAGGCCTTCGCGAACAACTGGATGGGGATGCTCACGCTGGAGCCGCACCTGACCAAGGCGCCCGGCCTGGAAGGCAAGAGCGGGCCGGAACTCTTCAAGATCGCCGCCGAGGCGCTGAAGCGGATCCTGGCCGAGATCGGCGCGAAGTGAACGGCGCAAGCCGGCCGCGCGGAACCGTGGCTGCTGGGTAGGCCGAGCGCGTCCGATTCATCCATGCGCCGAACCATTTTTTGAGACGGAGGATCCATGAAGAACGAACGCCCGAACCTGCTGGTCATCATGTCGGACGAGCACGACCCGGGCGTGACCGGCTGCTACGGCGATCCTCTGGTGCGCACGCCGCGCCTGGACCGGCTCGCCGCTGAGGGCGTCACCTTCGACGCGGCCTACTGCAACAGCCCGCTCTGCGTGCCGTCGCGGCTGAGCTTCACGGCGGGCCAGTACGTCAGCCGCTGCGGCGCATGGACCAACGACTGCTGGCTGCCGTCGGACGAGTACCCTTCCCTGCCCCGCGCGCTGGCCGGCGCCGGCTACGAAACGGTTCTCTGCGGGAAGCAGCATTACGAGACGACGCGGCGCTACGGTTTTCAAAAGGACTTGATCCCTGAATTCAACGTGCATTCCAAGAACGGGCGCGGGAAGCGCCGAAACCCGGAAGACCGCACGGTAGCGCATCAGAGCTGGTCGAGCCGCGTCAAGGATTTCCATCCGGGCGAAAGTTCGAAGGTCATCCAGCACGACGAGAAGGTCACCGATACGGCCTGCCGATACCTGGCCGATCGCGGCGCCGGATCGGAACCGTTCTTCCTCTTCGTCGGGCACCTCGCGCCGCATTTCCCGCTGATCGCCCCCGAGGCGCTTCACGCCCGCTACCGCGGGAAGGCGCCGCCGCCGGTCATTCCGCCGGGGCTGCTCGACTCCCAGCCGCGCAACTACCAGCACCACCGCTTCGGCTTCGGCGCGGTGGACATCGCCCCCGAGGTGGTGCAACTCGGGCGCGAGTTGTACTGGGCGCTCACCGATTGGTACGACGCGCAGGTCGGGCGCGTCCTCGACGCGCTGGCGCAGAGCCCGCACGCCGAGAATACCGTCGTCGTCTACACCTCGGACCACGGCGAGAACAAGGGCGACCACGGCTTGTGGTGGAAGAACTGCCTGTACGAACACGGCGCGCGCGTGCCGCTGATCGCGCGCTGGCCGGGGCGCTGGAAGGGCGGGCAGCGCCGCGCCGGCGCGTGCAGCCTGGTCGATCTCGTGCAGACCCTGGCGGACATCGGCGGAGCCGAGCGGCCCGCGCAGTGGGACGGCGACTCGCTGCTGCCGTGGCTCGACGACGCCAATCACGCCTGGAAGGATTTCGCGCTCACCGAATACTACGGGCACAACATCTGCTCGGGGATCACCATGGTCCGCCGCGGCAGGTTCAAGTACGTCTACCACAGCCGCGCCTCGGAGTCGCACGGCCCCGAGCGCGAGTTGTACGATTTGGAAGCCGACCCGAAGGAATTGAAGAACCTCGCCGCAGAGCCCGCGCACGCCGCGACGGTCAAGACGCTGCATGAAGCCATGCGGCAGGAACTCGGCGAGGATCCCGACGGCATCGAAGAGCGCTGCCGCGCGGACCTGGCGAAGGGGTACGGGACGGCGAAATAGGCAGTGAACAAGAGTAGCTCAGCAAGTCGTTGCTGTTTACGGATCGCTGTTCACTGCCATCCTAGAACTCCGCCTCCGGCCAGACCCGCCGGCAGCCGTCCATCACGCGCTTGCAGATCGTCTCGAGGTCCTCGCGCCACAATGCTTCGTTGAAGAGTTCGACGCAATGCCAGCCCGCGTAGCCGGCGGCCGAGACGGCGTCGGTCCACGCGCGCAGCGGGAGCACGCCTTCGCCGGGAATCACACGGTCGGCATTGACGTTCAGGGCTTCCCAGCAGACCTCGCGGATGTCGTTCAGGTGCGCGTGCCGGAAGAGACCGCGGCATGCGGCGAGGTCCTCCACGCGGCTGGGCGTGCTGACGAAGTGCGCGGGGTCCCAGACCAGTCCTACGTTCGGATCGGCGGCCCGTTCGACGAGCTTCCGCGCGGTCCGGAAGCTCCGGCAGAGCCCCGTCCAGTTCACCTCCACGCAAAGCGCGACGCCGTAGGGCCGGCCGGCCTCGGCGGCGGAGCGCAGGTGTTCGGCGTAGCGCTCGAGGTATTCGCCGTAGCGGCTCTTGTCGAGGTCCTTCGGCGTATCGCCGCCCACGACCAGGGCGGAACAACCCAACGCCTGCATCGTCTCCCCGCAGCGCCGGATCGCGTCGAGGTCCTTCGCGCGCTCCTCGGGCGTGCCGAAAGCCTTGAACGCGTGCCCGGTCGCGCCGACGCAGGTCAGCCCCGCGTCCCGCACGCGCCGCGCCACCGCCGCCGCGCCGTCGCGTTCGAGCGTCTCGCCGGCCTTCCACAGATTGATCTCGAAGTGCCGCCAGCCGGTCGCGGCGTAGGCCTTGAGGTGGTCGTCGAAGCCGCCGTCGCGCGTCGTGATCTCGTGCATCGCGATCTTCATCTCAAGGCTCCCGAAGCCCCTTTACGCTTTCAGCAGCTTGATGTACTGCTCCGCGATATGCAGGTCCGCGACGGCCTCATCGGCGGGCGAGAGCGCCGGCGCCTCGCCGCGCAGGCTCGCCACGAAGAGCCGCGCCTGCTCGGCGAAGGCCCAGCCGGTCCCGGTGAAGGGGCGCGCCTCCTGGGGGCCGCTCTCGCCTTCGGTCAGGATGCGGACTTCGCCCGGCGCCTGCCGGTGCAGCGGCGCGTGCAGGTTCAAGTCGAGCTGCGCCTTCTCGAAGCAGAAGGTGAAGCGCTCCTCCCACTGATTCTTGATCCTATTGGTATGCAATTCGAACGTGACCGGCGCGCCGGAAGCGCTGCGCGCGACGGCAAGCAACCCGCCGGGCGCGACGTATTCCAGCGCGTAGGCCTCGCCCAGCAGATGCCGCATCAGGTTGACCTGATGGATCCAGAAGTTGACGAACTCGTGGTAGCGCTTGCCCTGCGCCTCGTTCATCCAGCCAGGGACCGGTTCGGGTTTTTCGTCCTCGTACTCGGGATAGGGCTCTCCCGAGTTGAGCGGGCGCTCGATGCCCCAGGTCCAGTCGGTCATCGCCGCGGTCATGCGCGCGTAGCGCAGCGCGCCGGCTTGGCCGGAGGCGCGCCAGGCGTCGAGCTGCGCCTTGGCCGCGCGCGTGCCGGGATCGAAGCGCTTCATGTACCCGATCTGGTAGGTCAGGCCGTTGCGCCGGGCCAGCGACGCGAGTTCCTCGCCGGTCTCCGCGCGCACGCAGATGGGTTTCTCGGTGATGAGATGCTTGCCGGCCTTCAGCACGTCCGGGACGACGGCATGGTGCAGGCTGTAGCCCATGATCGCGACGACCGCGTCGAGTTCCCGCGCGCAGCCGTCGAGCATGCGGCGATGATCGGGGTAGACGCGCGGGATGCCGTACCGCGCGGCGACGCGCTTCGCCTGCTCGGGGCGTCCCTCTGCCAGCGCGGCGATCTCGACGTCCGGCAGCCGCGCGTAGTTGTCCAGGTGCGCGAGCTGGCCCATGAAGCCGCCGCCGACCATGCCGATCCGGATTTTTCTGTTCATGCAGGAGCCCTTTCGCTCAGGCTTCGGCGCGCGCGAAGGCCAGGATCGCGTCGTCGGGCACGAGCGCGATCGGTTCGGGGTTGCCGTGCCCCTTCCCGCCGAAGGGCCGGTTGGAAAGCGCGTTGTAGCAACAGATGTACGCGCGGCGCGGCGCATCGGAGGCGTTCGGGCCGCTGGCGTGAAGCGTGTTGGCGTGAAAGAAGAGCACGTCGCCGGGGTCCATCTCGGCGTGCACCGTTTGCAGGCGCGCTTGCGCGGCCGCGACGCGCTCGGGGTCGGCGCCGCTCTGGTTCCCGCTGCGCCCGTGCTCGATGCGCCCCAGCAAGTGCGAGCCGGGCATGACCTGCAGGCAGCCGTTGGCCGGCGTGGCCGGATCCAGCGCGAGCATGCACGAGACCAGGCGCGGATAGAGGCAGCCGTCGCGGTACCAGTAGCCGTAATCCTGGTGCCATTCCCATGCGCCGCCCACGCGCGGCTCCTTGAGCATCACCTTGCTGTGCCAGTGGTAGACGTCCTCGCGGAGCAGTTGGCGCGCGGCGCCGACGAGCCGCGGATGCCGGGTCGCCGCGCCGAAGACGTCCTCGCGAACGTCCATCCACAACGCGAGCTTGCTGGAACGCCCTGCCGCGTCGGGCATGTCGCCGATTCTGCGCGTGGCCGCGAGCGCGTGCTCGACCCCATCGAGAAGCACGCCGACCTCCGGACGCGAGAAGAGCCCCCGCACGCGCAGATAGCCGTCGCGGTCGTAGGCCTGCAATTGCGCCGAGTCGAGCATGAGCGTTCCCGCCTGGATTATTCCGCGCCGCTTCGCGAGGCCTTCCGATGCGCCCGAATCCTACCCTGGGCGGCGAAGGCTGGTAAATGGACAGGACCCGGCATATGATGGACAAAACCGAGGATCGGAGCCGCGCCATGGCGCAGTTCGTCTCGATCGGGAAGATCCCCAAGCCCCGTCCCAGCTTTCCCCGCCACGCCCATCCGGACACCTGGGAACTGGTCATCTATACGCATGGGCGCGGGACGATCACGGTGGGCGAAGAGCCCGTCCCGTTCCGGCTCGGCACCATCGTCGCGCTCCCGCCGGTGGTGCCGCACGAAGAACGCTCCGAGTCCGGCTTTGCAAACATCTACCTGCACTGCCGGGGCTTCGCGCGCTTCAACGGGCGCGTGCCCGTCTACCAGGACCGGGCCGACCGGCCGTACTTCACCGTCGCAAGCCTGCTGCTGCAGGAGACCGGTTTGCGGCGCAACCCCCGCGATCCGGTCATCGAGCGGCTCTTCGGCGTGCTCCTCGACTACCTCGCCGAGTGGGGCCGCGGCGCGGACGCGCACCCGCTCGTCGAAGCCCTGCGCGGAAAGCTGGCCGCGCGGCTGCACGATTCCGAGTTCCAGGTCGGCGAGGCGCTGTCCGAGTTGCCGGCCTCCGCCGACCATCTGCGCAAGCTTTTCCGCGAGCGCACCGGGCGCACGCCGCTGGGGTATCTCAACGAACTGCGCATCGGCGAGGCCAAGCGGCTGTTGCGGCTCGGCGGCTTTTCGGTGAAGGAGGTCGCCCACCGCGTCGGCGTGCCGGATCCGTATTATTTTTCGCGCCTGTTCCTGAAGCACGCCGGCGCGCGGCCGAGCGCGTACGCCAAGGACGTGTAAAACTCCGGGCGCGCCTTGAACCGCGGGCGCCCCCGGCGCCACGCATGGTATAGTGAGCCGGGGCCAGGCGCTGCCGATGAGCACTTCTTCCTCCCTCCCGGAAGCCGCGTTCGATTCGAATTCGCTGGCGCCGAGCCCCGAAGCGCCGGGAACGCCGCTGGGCAAGAGCGCGGGGCTGATCCACGGCTTGGCGCTGGCCGCCGCGGCCTTCACCGCGCTGCTGGGCTGGTTCCTCGACAAGCGGCAGGAGACCGTCTACGCGGTGCTCGGCGTCGGCGGCGCGGCGGCGCTCTGCGGGCTCTTCTGGTCCGGCGTCCTGGCGCTGCGGGCGCTCTGGAACGGGCAGGTCGAGCGCGCGCCGCCGATCGTCCTGGGGCTGCTCACGCTGGAGTTCTCCGCGCCGTGGGTCGCCTCGTGGGCGTGGCTGTACACGCTGCGCGGCGGGCGCTGGTACGACGCGAGTTTCTGGCAGGGGCTGATCGTCTTCGCGCCGCTGGTCCCGGCGACGGCCATCGGCGTGCTGCTCGCGCGCTGGCGCGTGCGGCGCACCGACCGCCGGCTGACCCAAGCAGGGCATCCCGCGCGCAAGCCCGTAGAGCGCTGGCGGCAGGGACTCGCCTGGTATCTGGCGGTCCTGCTGCTTTACGCCGCGCCCCTGCTGCCTTGCGGCGCGTACCTCTACTGCGCGTGGATGCGGCTCTGGGTGCCGACCTGGGACGTGCGCTTCCTCGCCGCCGACACGACACCTTACGCGGTGCGGCACGGCGTGGATTTCTTCCTGAGCCTCTCCGAGAGCAAGTCCTGCCAAAGCTGGCGGCGGCTGCTGGCCTGGAGCGGACAGTTCTCGCCCGAACGCACCGAAGACTACATTCGCCACGGCGATGACGGCATGGCTTCGAGCGCGCTGAGCGGGATGCGGCACACCGACCCACCCAAGGCGCTGGAGCTTTCACTTTCCATCGCGCGTGGCGAGTTCCGCACGGACGAAGACGGCGCGCTGAGCGTCGCCGGCGAGATCGTCGCCGAACAGGGCGATGAAGCGCAAATCCGAGAACTCCTGCGCATGGATCCGCCCATACGCACCGGCGTCTTCACCGCGCTCATCCGGAAACTCAAGGACCGCGGCCGAGTCGAGATGTTGCCGGAACTCGAACTCCTGGCGCGCGGACATTCGCCGAATCTGAGAGTCGTGCTGGAGTCATTGTCCGAGTTGGAACGCCTTACGGGCCGCGAGGACCGTATCTCGCAAGTGATTGAATTATATCTTGAAGATTCCAACGAGACTCGTCGGTTGGAGGCGTGTGAGATCATTGGGAAACTCTCCGCGCAGGACTACCTCTGGCTGGCGTACCTATCTGCTAAGGACACGGCCACCCTTCAGGCAACGCTCGTTGGGATCATGACGTTTTCTCCCTACTTCTCCCAACTTAATAAGTCCGGACTCGACGAAACTTTCCTTCCAGTCCTGGCGCGACTGGCAAAACATGCAGACCCCGCGATTCGATCCGAAGCACAGAGCCTAATCCAAATACGCTATCTCGAATTCCAATTGCCGGACGATCTAAAGGCGCAGCTAAACGAAAAGGAAACCCAGTCGGAAAACCCTTGATAGTGTCACGGTCTTGAATCGTACCGGCCTCTACCGTGAAAGGGCGTTCAAACGCGCTCATGCCCCTCAACGGCGATAACCCGCGGCCCGGCGAGCCCCCATCCTGGCACGGGGAACGAAAGGAAAGCCGCTTCGGCCGCAGCGCGCTGCTGGTGAGCCTGCTGGCGCTCGCGCCGGTCCTGGCGCTGCTGCTGTTCACCTTCAGCGAGTCGGCGGGGACGACCGAGGGGCTTACGGCGCGCGGGCTCGCCGCCGCGGCTTCGGTCGTGCTCATGATCTGGTCGGGGTGGCTGGCGTCCCGCGCCTTCCGGAGGCTCGAACGAGACACTTGGCCCTCGGCCGCGCTGGTGCTCCTCTCGTTTGAAGCCTGTGTGGTCCTCGTTGCGGCCCTGGCCTCGCTTTGACCGGCCGTGAATGCCCATCGGCTTCGCGTATTCCGTTTTACGTTTCACGCCGCCCCCGTATCCTCGTGCGCATGGACTGGAACCGCCTTATCGCCGAGCGCGCCGCGAAGATCGAGGCTTCGGGGATCCGCAAGATCTTCGACCTCGCCGCGACGCTGAAGGACCCGGTTAACCTTTCGATCGGGCAGCCGGACTTCGACGTGCCCGAGCCCGTCAAGGCCTCGGCCATCGCCGCGATCCGCGAGGGCTTCAACCGCTACACGCCTTCCGCCGGCATCCCGGAGCTGCGCGAGAAGATCCTGTCCCGCTGCGCCGAGCAGTACGGCGCGCGGCCCGAGGACGCGGTCGTCACCAGCGGCGTCTCCGGCGGGTTGACCCTGGCTCTCCAGGCGCTGATCGATCCCGGCGACGAGGTGCTCGTGCCCGATCCCTACTTCGTCAGCTATAAGCACCTCACGGCCCTCTGCGAAGGCAAGCCGGTCTACTACAACACCTATCCCGAGTTCACGGTGGACCCGGAGGCCGTCGAGCGTCTGGTCTCGCCGCGCACCAAAGTCCTGCTGGTCATGTCGCCGGCCAACCCGACCGGGGCCTGCCTGCCCGAGGCGGTCAAGCAGGCGCTGGCCGACCTCGCGCGCCGGCACGGCCTGATCCTGCTCAGCGACGAGATCTACGACCTTTTCACCTACGGCCCGCGCGGCAAGAGCTTCCTGGCCTACTACCCGGAGGGCACGCTGGCGCTGAACGGGCTCTCCAAGACCGCCTCGATGACCGGCTGGCGGCTGGGCTGGGCGGCCGGCCCGAAGGCGCTGATCGAGAACCTGACGAAGCTCCAGCAGGTGACGTTCGTCTGCTCGCCGAGTTTCGCGCAGAAGGCGGCGCTCGCCGCCTTCCAGTCGGACCTTTCCGAAGCCGTGCCCGTATACCGGGCCAAGCGCGACCGGATGCTGGCGGGGCTGCGCGAGGCCGGCTACGAAGCGGTCGAGCCCGGCGGGGCGTTTTACCTCTTTCCTAAAGTCCCTCCAAAGTTCGGGAGCGGACAGGCCTTCGTCGAGGAAGCCGCGCGGCGCGAACTCCTTCTCGTGCCGGGGCACGTCTTCTCCGAGCGCGACACGCACTTCCGCATCTCCTACGCCGCGCCGGACGAGAAGCTCGCGCGGGGCCTGGAAATCCTTCGCAAAATGGCCCGGTAATCCCGGTCAATCTGACAGGCGCCATTCCGGGTTCCTTGGGCCAGATTCCTTAACTGCTCCGCCTTGCTTGAGTTAATGCGCGCCCATTCCGCATCGGGAATTGGCACGTTCTTTGTTAATCCATCCGCCGTGAGATCGGCAGGCGCGCCGGGATTCAGGGCGCGCGCGATGGATCGAAAGGAGACGAGGCCATGCTTTCACGTCGATTGGCGGGCGCGGACCCGTTCACGCAGATGCAGCGGGAGATGGACCAGCTCTTCACGGGATTTTTCGGCGCCGCGCCGCGCAACGGAGCCGGGGCCTACCCCGCGTTGAACGTCTGGGAAGACGCGGAGCGCTTCTACGTCGAGGCCGAACTGCCCGGCATGAAGCTCGAAGACATCGAGGTGTTCGTTCAGCAGAACGAATTGACGCTCAAGGGCGAACGCAAGCACGCGCTCGCCGAGGGCACGACCGAGCACCGCCGCGAGCGCGGCGCCGGCGCCTTCCACCGCACCCTGGCCCTGCCGGCCGAAGTCGAGGCCGCCCAGGCCGAAGCGACGCTCAAGGACGGCGTCCTCACCATCGCTCTGCCCAAGCTGGCCGCGGTGAAGCCCCGCAGGATCGACGTGCGGGTCGTGGAATAAGCAAAGCTCAAACCTGAAGCGTTTAAGGAGAGCCGAGATGAACGCAACCGCCACCCCGCCCGCCGCGTGCCAGCGCGCGCAACAGCCCGTTCGCGAGGCGCTTCGCTACACGCCGCGCGTGGATCTCGTCGAGACCCCCGCCGAACTGATCCTTACCGCGGACCTGCCCGGCGTGCGCGCCGACGGGCTCCAGGTGGACTTTCATGACGGCGTGCTGAGCTTGTACGGCAAGGCGCCGGCCCGGCAGGCGGAAGAGACCCGCTTCCTGCTGCACGAATACGGCGTCGGCGACTTTCGGCGCGAGTTCCGCGTCGGCGAGCAGGTCGATGCGACGAAGATCCGCGGCGAACTGAAGGACGGCGTGCTCACCCTGCGGCTGCCCAAGGCCGAGGCGGCGCGCCCGCGCCGGATTCCCGTCCAGGCCAGTTAGAGTGCGTCCTAAAACCGGATCGCGAGGCGGCTTCGGAGCGCCGGGCAAGCGAGGCGAGGCGGCCGAACGAGCCGTATCGGGACAGCGCCTACGGCAAGAAGGCCAACGATGCATCGCGAAGTCCGCCGCCCGAAGACGGCCGCGAGACGTTTTAGGACGCACTCTTTGGGGAACGATTCGGAATTGAAGCAGGCCCGCCGCGGGCGCGGCGCGCACGGAGCCATCCGCGCCGTGCCGCCCTGCCTCCGCGGCCGCGGGCCTTCAGCCCTCCGCGCGGACGACGAGTTCCCGAGGTTGTCCGGGGTTCAGCGGCTGAGCGACGAGGCCCAGCGCTTTATCCGGCGTATAGCGTCCGTCGCGCCAGTGCGTGTTGTACGGCAGGAAGTGCAGGAGCGCGCGGGCATCGGCCAGCCCCGAGATCGAGAAGCGCCCCTCGCGGCCGATGCGTTCGCCGAGCCGTTCCGCCAGGATCTCCTGCTGCAAGTCCAGCTCGTACTTCATGCCCGATCCGGTCGTGACCGCGCCTTCGCCTTTCAGCAGGAACGGAAGCTGGAGGTGGAACGGCGCCAGGCCCGGGCCGCGCGCGGTCTCGGCGCGTTCGATGCACGCGGCCAGCCGCACGGCGTCGGGTTCGACGGCAACCTCCAGCGCCGCGTCGAAGCCGTCGTAGGCGAGCTTCAAGCGCACCGCGAACGGGCCGGCGGGCTCCACGCTGCCCCTCGAAGCCAGGCACGGCAGGCCCAGCGGGCGCGAGCCGCCCGTAAACAGGCTCAGCGCGGCCTGCCGCTTGCCCCCTCCCCCGCCCAGGATCAACCCGGCGCGTTCGTGGAAGACCGAGAGGTGCGTCTGATAATCGAGCGTCCAGCGCACACCCGGCTGCTCCGGGCGCGTGAAGCCCGAGACGATCACGGTCCAGGGCCCGCGCTTGATGACCCTGACGGGCAGCTTCGGGAGGTCGTAGGCGCCGTCGCCGGCCAGCGGCGCAAGACCCTCCGGCGCCGGCTCGTCCTCGGGCAGGTCGCGCGCGAACTGGGTGAAGAACGGCAGCCCCAGCCAGCCCCCGTGAACTTGGTATCCGCCGCCCAGCGGCTGCTCAAGCAGCCGGTCGAGCTGGAAGTGCAGGTACGCGCGGCCCTCGGGCAGGTGCGCCCAGACCGACGGGGGAATCGACATGACGTATCCGGTGTAGCGGACGCGCCCATCGAGGGTCTCCGCGGGATGCGCGTTGGGATAGGTGAAGAGGCGGTAGAAACCCAGCGCGCGGCGGAGCGCGTCCCGCGCGGCCGGCGAGCCGCTCAGCGCGAGGTAATGCGAGAGCGCGTTCATGGTGACGTGCTGATAAACGGTGGCAGGGCCATCATGCTCGTACCAGACCCCGGCCGGGTGCTGCGCGGCGCAGAAGCGTTCGAGCTGGGCGGCCGCCCAGGCCTCCGCGTCGCGCGCGGCGAAGGCTCGGGCGAGGACGTACGCGGCGAGCAGGTACCAGCTCGGATGATTGGCGCAGTTGTGGTTGACGGCGAAGCCGGCGCTGCCGGCCTGCTGCCGGGCGGTGGCTTCGATGGCGCGGAAGGCCTTGCGCAGCCCGGCCTCGCACTCGGCCTCCAGCGCGGGCTCCAGGCGCCCGCGCAGCAATTCCCAGGTCCGCAGCCACGAGAAGCCGCGCCAGTTGTTCGCGTGCCAGTGCGGCGCCTGGTCGTGGCTGGACATTTGGAATTCGCCGTCGTCGCGCAGGATCTTCAGGTTGTTGCGCAGCGCGCGCGAGACGGCCTTCAGCAGCCGCGCGTTCCCGCGCCAGGGGTTCTGCGGGTGCTCCAATACGTACAGCCAGGCGAGCGGGTAGTAGGCGAACTGCTGGTAGTCGGTGTTGTGGGCCGGCACGAAGTAGGCGTCGGGCCAGAAGACGCCGTGCTCGTCCTGCTTGTCGAGAATCTCCTCGACGTGCCGCGCCAGGTGGCGGACGGCCTTCTCACGAAGGGTCATGGGGGTCTCGCTCAGCGCTTCTTGAGGGCTTCGAGCTGCACCTGCAGCCAGGCCGGTTCGGGCCGGAAAACGAGGACCAGGTTGCGCCAGCCGTGGTCGCCTTCATTCCCGTTCAGGATCACGTGGAAAGCCTTAAGGTCTTCCGGCAGCCTGCCGGCGCCGACCGCGTCGCCGTTCACCTTCCAGTCCCAGCAGCCGTTGGCGACGGCGGCCTCGAACTTCGCGAACTGGCCCATGTAATCCACCGGCTTGCCGACGAGCCGCGCGACCGGCTGCTTGGGGTTGTCCGGGAGCATGAACAGCTCCAGGTGCGGGCTCGAATTGTAAGGCCGGATCAGGCAGCGCGGGGAGGCGGTCCCGAGGTCGTTGCCCGGGGCGAGGAAATACGGTCCCAGGCGGCGGCCCGGCTTGAAGGCGCGACCCTCGACCTGTAGCCGGAGCAGTTCGACCATGGGCGCCTTGAAGCGCGCGAAGCAGAACTCCTCGCGCCCCTGGTGGAAAGGAATCTTCAGCGCGCCCGCCTCGAGGCTCAGCGCGTCGGGCCGGCCCTCGAAATCCTGGAGCTGCTCCGGCGCGGCGAAGTCGTACGTCAGTTCGACGAAACCGCCGTCGAGCGGCTTGGCCTCCCGGGCATGAAAAATGTGCTTCCAGGGATTCTCGGGAATCAGCGCCTTCTCCGCGGCGGCGCTCCAGGTCTTCAACTCCTCGTCCTGAGCCTGGAGGAAGCGCGTGCCCTCGTGGGCGGCGCGGAAGGCGGACAGGGCTTCGAGCAGTTCCTTCCATTTCTCGCGCTGGCGCAAGTCCTTCAACGCCGCGTAGGCGGTCTGCGCGGCGACTTCCTTCTCGCCCGCGCCCATCAGTTCCAGCCGGGCCTCGAAAGCTTCGCGAGCCCCGGCATCGAGCTTGGGGAGCAAGGAGCGCGCGAGGTCCGTCTTTCCGCGCAGGGCATAGTAGCGCGCCGCCTCGAAGGGCTTCGCGCCGGGAGCCAACGCCTGCACCAGCAGTTCCGGGTCGAGCATGGAGCCGGTCAGGAACAGGCCCGCGCCCTTCACGCTCACGGCGATCCCGCGCCCTTCCTCGTACTTCTGGACGTCGGCCTCCGCCGCGCCAAAGGTCTTGGCGAAGCGCTCGGGCAGCGGGAGCTTCTTTTGGGCCTTCGCGAGGGCAGCCAGCGCGGACTCCTCGAACTTCGCGGCCTCTTCGAGTTCCTTGACCTCCGCATCCGCGCGCTCGCGGATCGGCTCGTACTCCTTCTGGCGCGCGGCGTCGCGCAACTTCCCGGCGGCATGGGCGAGGTCCTCGCCGGCGGCGGTTTGAAGCGCCAGGGTCAGGAAGCGCGCGTGCAGCGCCAGCAGGCGCGGATCGGGACCGGCAGGCTCGGCCGGCTGCGCCGGTTCCGGTTGCGGGGGCGGTTCGGCCGGCTGCGTCACGGCGGGCGCAGGCTCCGGGGCCGGGGCGGGCTCGGGCGGAGGCGCGGGCTCTGCGGGAGGCGGCGCGGGCTCGGGCGGCGGCGGGGACGCCTCCGGCTCGGTCCGCGCGGGCGGCTTAGGAACCGAATCGGCTTTGGCCGCGAGTTCGGCGACGGGCTTGGGCCGGACAGGCGCTGGATTCGCGCGAGGTTCGTCAGCCTCCGCGCGCCGGTCGTCTCTGGGCGGCTGGGAGCCTCCGCCGGCGAGGAGCACGACCAGGATCAGCGCGCCGGCGCCGGCCAGCGCGGCGGCGACGAGCGCGGCGTTGTTCTTGCGCGGGGCCCTGCCGGCCTCCGCGCGCCCCGAGCGCCCGCCCACGGCCGACTGCGGGCCGGTGGTGACGCGAATGGGGCCCACCGCGCCGACGGGGCCGGTGCTGTGGCGCGGGCCGATGGGCATGCGCGGGCCGGTGCTGTGGCGCGCTCCGATCGGCGCGCGGGGGCCGGTCGTGCCGCCGGGCTCCAGGCCGCGCCGCCGGCCGCTGCGCGCGGCCGACTTCGGCGCCGCGCAGGAACTCGGGGCGTTGAAGGCCGCGGCCGCGATGGGCTTGTTCTTCGCCAGCAGGTCCAGATCGGCGAGCAGATCCTTTGCGCTGGCGTAGCGGTCGGCGGGGTTCTTGGCCAGCAGCTTGGAGACGATCAGCGCGAGCCCCAGGGAGACCTGCGTGTTCAGGTCGCTCAACGCCGGCGCGGTCTCGGAGAGATGCTTGGCCATGATCAGCGTGGAGCTGTCGCCTTCGTAGAGCGTGCGGCCGGCGAAGAGGTGGTAGATCGTGGCGCCGAAGCTGTAGAGGTCGGCGCGGTGGTCGAGGTCGACCTGGCCTTTGGCCTGTTCGGGGGCGATGTAGTGGGGCGTGCCGACGGCCTTGCCGGCGAGGGTGAGGCCCGCGTCCTCCCCGCCGAGATCGATGCCGCGCGCCAGCCCGAGATCGCAGAGCTTCGCCTGGCCGCGTTCGGTGAGCATGATGTTATCGGGCTTGATGTCGCGGTGAATCAGGTTCTGGCCGTGCGCGTAGACCAGCGCCTCGCCGATCTGCCGCACGAGGCTGAGGCCGTCCTCGATGCCGAAGCGGCCCTTCTCGGCGACGATTTCGCGCGCCGTGCGGCCTTCGACGAACTCCATCGCGAAGTAGGTGTAGCCGCCGGCTTCGCCGACGTCGATGGCGTTGATGATGTTGGGATGGTTCAGCTTCGCGGCGATGCGCGCTTCGCGGACAAAGCGCTCCTTATGGAGTTGGTTCTGCGCGAGCTTCTTGGGCAGGATCTTGAGCGCGACGACGCGGTCCATCGAGATCTGGCGCGCCTTGAAGACGGAGCCCATCGCGCCCTGGCCGACCTTCTCGAGGATCTCGAACCCGGCCAGCGTGGGGTTGGCCTGGAGATCTTTGAGTACGGTCTCGACCTGCTCGCGGGAAAGGTAATTCTTCTTGATGAGGATCTCGCCGATCTTCTCGGGGAGCCCCAGGCCGCCGAGGGTCTCCTGGGCGGCGAGGCACTCGTCGACCTGCGCCTGGGTGCAGAAGCCCTTGGCCACGGCAATGGAGCCGAAAAGCCGGCGCGTGACGGTCGGATTGCTGCGGCTGTACTCGCTGGCCTGACTCACCCTGCGGCCCCCTGGCGCGAGCAGTTCCCCGGCAATCCCGCCATGGTACCCGCCCCCGGCAGGAAGGGCAACGGCGCGGCCGCGGCGTCAGTACGCGCGGTGCAGGTCCTCATGACCGCCCGGCCCGGCCTAAAAACAAGCGCGCCTGGCCGGCGGTCCGGTCAGGCGCGCTGAATGACGCGAACCTCGCGTGGCGGCCTACTTCAGCGCCTTGAGCGCTCCCTCGGCCGACTCCTTGATCTCGGCGTCCGCGGACTTCGCCAACTGCTCAAGCTTCGGCTTGGCGGCCTTCAGTTCCGGGACCGACGAGGAAATGCGAATCTCCTCGCAGGCCTCGATGATCTTGTCCTTCTCGGGGCTCCAGAGTTCCTTGATAAGCTGGCCGACGCCTTTCCCGCTGGGCAGCGGGATGTCGCTGGTGACGTTGGGGATTGGAATGTCCAGCTCTCCGGTCTTGGCGGCGGGCGCTTCGGTCTTGGCGGCGGCCACGGTCTTGGCGGCCGGCGTCTTGGCCTCGGCGGCGGTTTTCGCTTCGCCCTCCGTCTTGGCTTCCGTCTCGGTCTTCTCGCTCTCCCCGGTCTTGGCCAGGTCGGTCGCCACAGGCTCCGACTCGGTCTTCTTCGCGGTCTTCTTGGGCGGCGAGCCGCCCCCGCAACCCAGCACCGCGAGCGCCACGAACAGCAGCGACACCTTGAGCACGCGCATGGTCATATCTCCCACTCGCCAGGAAATCCGGGCTCGCTTCTCCGACTAACGTACTCGGGCACGTATAGCGTTCAAAAATACCAAGTCGGAATCAAGCGTAATTGCACAGGGTTGTCGCACGAGGTGCAGCCACGCTCGCCACCTTGAACCTCGACTTGCTTCGAGTAACTATATATGGCGCATGAAACATGAACCGCTTGCCACGCCGGCCGCCGCGCCAGCCCCGGAGCGCGGGATCGAGGGTCCCGGCCAGGATCCGGACCACTGCGGCCTGGAGGGAACCGTCTACGCGCCCGACGCCGCGGCGCTCGCCGGCTCGCGCGCCCACCCGCTCATCGCCGGCACCAAGGTCCACCTGCTCACCTACGGCTGCCAGATGAACGTCTACGACAGCGAGATGGTCGCCGGCCTGCTGGGCGAACGCGGCGCGGGCTTCGTCGCGGAGCCCGAAGCCGCCGACCTGCTGATCGTCAATACGTGCAGCGTCCGCGCGCACGCCGAGGACCGCGTCTACAGCCGGCTGGGCCGGATCAAGTTCGAGAAGCGGCGCCGCCCGGGCTTCCTCGTGGCGGTGATGGGCTGCATGGCGCAGAAGGAAGGCGAGCGGATCGCCGAGCGCTTCCCGTACGTGGATCTGATCGTTGGCACGCGGCAACTGCACCGCTTCCCGCAGTTGCTCGAACGGATCCGCGAGGGCGCGCCGACGCCGCTGCTGGCCATCGACGAGACGCCGGACGTGAACTTCGGCGAGACCGTCGCGCGGCGCGAGACGCCGTTCCAGGCGTACCTTGCCGTCACGCGCGGCTGCAACAAGCGCTGCACGTTCTGCGTCGTGCCGTACACGCGCGGGCCGGAGGTCAGCCGCCCGGTCGAGGACGTCGTCGCCGAGGCCCGGCGCCTGGCCGCCGACGGCGTCGTCGAACTGACCCTGTTGGGCCAGACCATCGACACCTACGGGTACGACCTGGGCGCCAACCTCTGGACGCTCCTGCGCGCGCTGCACGGGGTCGAGGGGCTCAAGCGCATCCGCTTCATCACCAGCCATCCCGAAGAGTGCCGTGACGACCTCTGGCGCGCGATGGCCGACTTGGGCGGCAAGGTGATGCCCTTCATCCACATGCCCGCGCAGTCGGGCTCGAACGCGGTCTTGCGGCGCATGGCGCGGGGTTACACGCGCGAGCGCTACCTCGACGTCGTCGCCTCCGCGCGCAGCCTCTGCCCGGGCATCGAGATCGCCAGCGATTGGATCGTCGGCTTCAGCGGCGAGTCCGACGCGGACTTCGAACGGTCCCTCACGCTGATGGAAACCTTCCGCCCGCAGATGAGCTACATCTTCAAGTACTCGGTCCGCGAAGGCACGCCCGCGCAGCGCCTCCCAGATGACGTGCCGGATGAGGTGAAGAAGGAGCGGCACCGGCGGATGCTCGAATTGCAGGAGCGGATCTCGCTCGAATTGAACCGCGAGCGCGTCGGGCAGGTCGAGGAGGTGCTCGTCGAAGGCCCCAGCAAGACCGACCCGGCGCGGTTCACCGGGCGCGGCCGCGCGCGGCGGCTGGTGCACTTCTCGGGCGACGCGGCGCTGGCCGGCAAGCTGGTTCGGGTGGAGGTTACCGGCGCGACGGGGCTCTCGCTGCTTGGCGAGCGAATCGAATAGCCGGTCCGGCCTACCACGCCTCCCGATACAACCGCTGGCACGCCTCCAGGTCCAGCCTTCGCGGGTTCGTCGGCGTGCAGTGATCCTTCAGCGCGCGCTCGGCCAGCGGCTCCAGGTCTTCCCGCGTCACGCCCATATCCCGCAAGCGCGAAGGCAGGCCCAATTCGGCACAAAGCTTTGAGAAGGTCTCAGGCAACGCGGCGGCGTTAGCCAACCCCAGCGTCTGCGCCAATCGCAGCATCTTTTCCGCGCAGTGATCCGCGTTGAAGCGCAGCACGTGCGGCAGAAAGAGCGCGTTCAGCGTGCCGTGATGAAGCTTCTTCGCGGTCAACCCCCGAGCGGATGGCTGAGGCTGTGGACGGCGCCGAGGCTCTTGGGAAACGCCAGCCCGCTCAGCACCGAGCAGAGCATCATTGCGCGGCGCGCCTCGCGGTCGCGTCCGTCCCCGACGGCGTGGCGGATATGCGCATAGCCGAAGCGCAGCCCTTCCAGCGCCAACGCGTCGGCGGCAGGGTTCTCCCGCGGGCTCAAGAAGGTCTCGACGGCGTGCGAGAGCGCGTCCATGCCGGTTGCGGCGGTCAGCAGCGGCGGCAGGTCGAAGGTCAACTCGGGATCGCAGAGCGCCGCCTTGGGCAGCAGGTGCGGGCTTATGAAGCCCAGCTTGCGCCCATCGTCGAGCGTCAGCAGCGCGGCGCGCCCGACTTCGCTCCCACTCCCGGCCGTCGTGGGGATCGCGAGCAGCGGCGGCACGCGTCCGGTAATCCTCGCCATGCCGCCGGCGCCGATGCTGAACGACTCCAGCGGACCTTCGTGATGCGCGCCGAGCGCCACGCACTTGGCCAGATCGATGGGCGAGCCGCCGCCGAGCGCGACGAGCCCGTCGCAGCCGGCCTCGCGAAAGCGCGCCAGGCCCGCGCGGCAGGAGGCCTCCGTCGGATTCGTTTGAACCGCGTCGAATACCGCCGGATCTTTCAAGCCCAATCGATCGACGTAACCCAGCCTCACGAGCCCCGCGTCCGTGACGACCAGCGGCCGCCGGATGCCATGGCGTTCGAGGATCTCAGGCAGCTTCGCCGCGACGCCGAAGGCCAGGTACACGTCGTTCAGGTACGAGAAAGTCGGCGCAAGCATGGGCGCGTCCCGGGATCTGTAATCTGTAATCTGTAATCTGTAATCTGTTAATCCGTACCACACACGAATCGATTGTTGATCACCGCCACAGGATACAGATTACAGATCACAGATCACAGATCACAGATTACAGATTACAGATTACTGAGCCCAGGCCTACCGGCCTTCGCAGCGCGACTGGAGGAAACGCATCACGCGCAGGGGGCTGACGATGCCTAAAATCCTCTCATTCACGTCCACCACGGGCACGTGGCGGTAGCCGCTGACGGCCATCACGCAGAGCGCCTTGCCGGCGCGGTCGGATTCGTAGACGTAGACCGGATCGGGGGTCATCACTTCGGTGATCGGCTTGTCCTTCAATTCCTCGTAACGTTCGGCGACTTTATCGAGGACGTCGCGTTCGGAGAAGAGCCCCAGCAGGCGGCCTTCACGCGCGACCAGGACGCACGCGATCTCCAGGCCGGCGAGCGTGCGCAGGGCTTGCTCCACGGTCGTTTCGGGAGGAATGGCCGTCACGGGGGCGCGTCTGGATCGCGGTGACTTTCTCTTCATGCAGCGCCCGCTCGATGGGATCGCTGAAGGAGCGGGGATCGTAGTTCTCGAGCGGATCCTGGTATTCGAGCCCCGGCGCGGTCATGTCGGATTGTTCCATGCTCAGGCTCCTTCACGCTCGTGGATGTACGGTTTGCGCCCGACGTGGCGGACGAGAACCTCGCGCGGGAAGTGGTCGGCAATGTACTCCATCAGTCCTTTCTGCCCGGTGAGGCCTACCGCCTTCCCCGCCGCGTCGGTCACGATGACGAAGCGCAGGTTCCGGGAATCCATCAGGCTCAACACCTTCCCGACCGGCTCGTCCTCGGAGACACTGGCCCAAGCGGCCGCACGGTGCTTCCCGACGCTCTCGGCCAGGCAGGCCTGGCCGCGCGCCAGGAGCCGGATCAGCTCCTCTTCGGTAAACGTGCCCGTGGGTTTGCCGGCGGCATCCACCAGGATCACGCAGCCCAGCCGCTCGGCCTTCATGCGCGGGATCGCCTCGCCGATGGCGGCGTCTTCGCGCACGGTCAACGCTTTGCGGATCGCCAGTTCGGAGACGGGTTCGGAACGCAGATCTTCGAAGAGTCCCATGGTGCTTGGCTCCCGGGCCGTCTTAGCTCAGGACTTCGTTGCCCTGATATACCAAACCACGTCCGGCGCGCGGACGCCACATCCGCGCGCCGGCCACTGTAGTAGAGGCTCGGGGAGATTCCACTCGGATTGGGCCGCCCGGCCCTGAAGGCCGGCCCGGGCCGCGGGAGGCCCCTACCGGTCGCCCATGAACAAGCCACCCAGAATGTTGCCTTCGCCCTGGCGTTTGCCGGTATGCGTGAAAGCCGCGCCGATCCGGTCGGCCAGGCGCGCGAAGGGCAGGGTCTGGAGGTACACCTTCCCGGGCCCGCGCAGCGTGGCGAAGAACAGCCCCTCGCCGCCGAAGAGCGCGTTCTTGAAGCCGCCCACGAACTGGATGTCGTAGTCCACCGAAGGCTGCATGGCGACCAGACAGCCCGTGTCCACACGGAGCATCTGGCCGCTCTGCAGGTCCATCTCGAAGACCGTCCCGCCGGCATGGATGAACGCCAACCCGTCGCCGCGAATGCGCTGCAGGATGAAGCCCTCGCCGCCGAAGAGGCCGGTCCCGATCTTCTTCTGGAAGGCCACCTCCAGCACGGTGCCCTGCGCGGCGCAGAGGAAGGCGTCCTTCTGGCAGATCATCTCGCGCCCCATCTGCTCCATGTCCAGGGGCACGATCTTGCCGGGGTACGGCGCGGCGAAGCCCACGTCGGCGCGCCCGCCGCCGGTGTTGCTGAAGGTGGTGACGAAGAAACTCTCGCCCGTCAGCACGCGCCCTGCGGCCTTCAGCAGGTTCCCGAAGAAGCCCTTGTTCTTGTCCGTGGACATGTTCGTCTGCATGTCAATGCCGTCGCCCATGTAGAGCATGGTTCCGGCCTCGGCCAGCACGGCTTCGGCGGGGTCCAGGGTCACGATCACCGCCTGCATGTCGTCGCCGATGATCCGGTAGTCGATTTCGTGGCATTGCGTGGGCATGGAAAGGCTCCTTGGTTGCGCTCGCGAGACTCGCTTCCTTGCTTCAGGTTTTCGATCCCAGGCTTTTGAGTTTTTGGGCGAAGCGACGCACTTTCAACAGCAAACCGGCGCCCGATCGTCGCTTGCAGTCCCCGCCCAGGGGGCCAGACTGGACGCGTCTCCCTAACCGAAAGGGCCTGCTCCATGGGCAAGAAGCTTCGCGTGGCGATGATCGGCGCCGGCAACCTCTCCACCTCGGTGCATTACCCTTCGCTGGACGTGCTGGAAGACGTCGAGATCGCCGCCGTCTCGGAACTCGACGAAGCCCGCATGAACAAGGCCCGAGAACAATTCAAGATTCCCAAAGGGTACAAGGACTACAAGGCGATGATCGAGGAGGTCGCGCCGGACGCGGTCTACCTCGTCATGCCCCCTCAAATCCTCTTTCCGCATGCGCTGCGCTGCCTCGAGATGGGCGTCAACCTGTTCATCGAGAAGCCGCCCGGGCTGACGGTGGACCAGACCCGGCACCTGGCGCGGAAGGCCGAGTCCAAGGGGCTCGTGACCATGTGCGGCTTTCAGCGCCGCCACGCGCCGCTGGTCGTGCCGGCGCTCGAGGAGGCCCGCCGCCGCGGCGGCGTCGACCTTGTCGTCGCCAGCTTCTACAAGTGGTACGACGACTCCAGCGCCTACTTCAACGGCGAAGTGGACATCCTGACCAGCGACTGCATCCACGCGGTGGACCTGATCCGCTATGCGGGCGGCGAAGTGAAGCAGGTCGCCAGCGACGTCCGCAACCGGCGCCACGACTACCCCAATTTCTTCACCGCGCTGATTACCTTCGAGAGCGGCGCGACCGGCGTGCTCCTGGGCAACTGGTCCGCCGGCGCGCGCTTCTTCACCTGCGAAATCCACGCCCGCGCCTACACCAGCTTCATCAACGTGGAAGTCGAGGCGCGCAGCCATTCCGAGAACGGCGCCGAACCGCTGGTCGTCAAGGCCGCCGCCGCCGCGGGTGGCGACGAGATGTTCAAGCGCGGCGGCTTCCTCAACCAGAACCGCGTCTTCATGGACTGCGTCCGCGAAAAAGGGCAGCCGCCCAACAGCATCCCCGACTCGGTCAAGTCGATGGAACTGGTCGAGCGGATTTACCGGGAGGTCATGAAGTAGCTGGGAATCCGGAACGGCGGGCGACGGGTTGGGCTCTCGGATCCTGGCGCGTCCGGCTCGCGGTTCACTTCCTCCCAAGCCGTTCCCGCGCGCGCAGCAGCACGCCCAAGGCCAGCGGCGTGGCGATCAGCGGATCGTCTTCCTTCATCAGGTTCGACTCGTTCGCCCAGAGCCCGTTTCGCCCCTGCGTCTCGAGCGTCCGCTCGGCGAGCCGTTTCCAGGCGCTTCGGTCCAGGTCCAGCGCGCCGGCCGCGTCGGCCTCGGCCAGCGCGTTGAGGTGGTATCCGCTCAGCGCCTTGCCCCAGGCCTGGACGTCCGGCACGAGGTCCTCGAAGCCGGGCGCGGCGTGCAGCGAGGAGGCCGCTTCCTCGAGCGCCTGCCGCACCAGCCGCGTCTCGATCCGCTCCGCGCGGGCCTTGAACTCCTCCTCGCCCAGGGCCAGCCGCCAGGAGAGCCAGCCGTCCAGCGTGGCGGTGCCATAGGGCCGGAAGGCCGGCGGCGCGCCGGGCTGGGCCTCGTAGGCGCCGGCCTTGTTCGACTCCGGTTGGGTCGGCGAGAAGTAAGCGCCAAGCCAGCGCTGCGCGGCCCCGGGTTCCTTGGCGCGGCAGCGCGCCTGGAAGCTCAGGGCCCGCTCCCAGGCCGGGTTCGCGCGCGGGAGCCCCGCGGCCTCGAGCGCCTGGAGTACGTGGCGGGTCGCCGAGAGGTCGGCATGGCGCGGCAAGGCGGGGCCGGGCTTGCCCTGCGGACCCCAGCCGCCGTAGGCCGGTTCGCCGGGCTGGCTGCCGTTGGCTTCGGCGTGCTGCGCGGACTCCAGGTACGCGACCCAGCGCGCGACCTCGGCGCCCCCGCCCTCCGGCTTCAGGCGCATCCAGGCCCGGACCGCGAGCGCCGTGGCGTAGACGGGGTACTCGCGAACCTCGCCGGCAGCGCCCACCGCGCCGTCCGGGCCCACGCTGGCGCGCACGAACGCGATCGCGCGCGCGAAGGGCTCCGCGTGCAGGCGCCGCTCTTCGACGGGCAGGCGGCTGAGCGTCTCCAGCACGAAGGGCGTCAGCGCCTGGCCGTCTTTCAGCGCGCCGTAGGCGGCGCTGGGGAAGCCGCCGGACTCCGCTTGCCGTTCCAGCAGCGCCTCCACGGCCTGGCGAATCCCGGCTTGGACGCGCGCTGGGAGATCGTCCTCGCCGCCCCGCGCGCCGCCCGGCAGCAGGGCCGCGACGCTGAGCAGCGCAGGGCCGGTGAGGCGAAAGACTTGGGATCGAAAGCTCATGCCGTGGTCCAGGGCGCTGCGGCGGAGGCGTGCCCGGCTTCCATCGCGCGGGGCATTCTACGTTGTTTTCGCCCCCTGCCTTCCCGAATGGAGTTCACTGCTGCAGCGGCAGGAGGCGATTGGGGGTCTGGAGGGCCAGCAGAGCGCAGGCCGTCGCGAAGGTGCGCCCGCTGATGCAGGCGGTGGTGGTCCAGCTCCCGTCGGCGTTCTGGCGCCGCGCCAGCCGGTCGCGGACGAAAGGAAACCACTTCTCCCAACGCGGGCCGTTCTCGCCGACCAGCGTGTGCGACATCATGGCGGCGGCCAGGAAGTCCTCGCCTTCGACGCTGAGGAACATCTCCTTCCACGCGCCCCGGGAGGCCTGTTCGATGAAGGCGTCCATGGCGGCGAGCGTGCGCTCCTCGCCGCCGGCGCCCATGCCCGCCAGCACGCGCAGGCAACTGGCCGTCGAGTACATCGACTGGTACCCGCCGTACATTCCGCCCGCGCCGCCGTCGTAGAGCTTCGTGCTCGGGTTGTACTGGTCCTTGATGAACTTCACCGTACGGTCCACGGCCGCGTGCCGGATCGGGATTCCGGTCCCCGCGGCGCTGCGCAGCGCCAGCCAGGCCATGCAGGTCGCTTTGAGGCTCCCGAAGGTGTTCTTGTGCCAGCTCCCGTCGGGCTCCTGCGTCTTGGCGATGTGGTCGGTCATTTTCCGGATCGCGTAGGCCAGTTCCTCGGAATCCTCGGAGCCGCCGAACTCGCCCAGGCGCATCCCATACACCTGGGTCAGGTAGATCACCGCGAAGTGGTTGTGGACGGTGGCGCCGAGCTTGTTCTGGATCAGCGTCGTCTCGCCGTGTGCGATGTCGTTGGGGGCCTTGCGCGCGCGCTTCAGGATGTACTCGGTGGCTTTGCGCAGGGCCGCCGAGGCCCGTTCGCGCTGGCCTTCGCGCTCGTTCTCCCCGGCGGCCAGCAGGGCCAAGCCGGCCACGGCGGTGCAGGTCACGTCCGGGGTGGACTTCGCTTCCAGCCCCCACGATCCGTCGGGGTTCTGGGCCTTGAGGAGCCAGTCCAGGCCCTTGTCGATGGACGCCCGCGCGGCGGGATTCAATTCTTCAACGGCCTGCGCCGCGCCGGCCGCACAGAGCAGCAGCGCGAGAGACACGAAGAGGCGTGCCGGGTGGGAGTTCATATCCAATTAGACGCAGGGCGCATGCCCGAGTGTACGGTCATCCAGCCAAATTTATCTGTCGCACGCGCAAGCACTTGCGTTCAGGAAGCGCAGCGCGTCCCAATAGGCCCGCCGAAGCGTTGGCCACCGGTTACGGCGCGGGCGCCGCGGGCTGCGCATGGGCTTTCGGATCCGGAACCAGCGTTACGACGCCCCATTGCAGCACCCATCGCGCCGAGGCCTTGTCCGCGAGGTCGTTCAAGAGCGCCCTGAGCGTATGCCGGCCCGGGGGCAGCAGCGCGGCCTGTTCGCGCGTGATCTTGAAGTACGCTGGCTCGCCCGTCGGGGCCGCTTCCAGGAGGATTTCGAATCCGCCGAGCTCCCGCAGCTTGTGCAGCAGCGTCCCTCCGGACAGGCCCCGGCCATCCCAGTCCACGTCGCGGTCGAGGTCGATCCGCAGGCCGGCGGGGAGTTCGGGCGGTTTGCCGTCCATGCGCCACTGCACGATCAAGGCGCGCGCGGCCGCGACCGCGGCGGGCGAGGCCTGGATCAAGGCGCGGCCCCGCACGACTCGCAAGGCGCATCGCGGATCGAAACTGGGAAACAGCTCCAGCGAGGGCCCCAGAGTCGTCAGGAGCTTCTCCTGCAGGACCTCGTCGGCTTTGGGCCCGTCCGGGAGGTCGGCGGGAATCAGGAAGCGCACGTCCACGCCGCCCACGGCGCAATGCAGTGGATCGCGTTGCGCCGGCGCGACGCGGAATTCGGCCTTGCCGTCCACGCTCACTTCGGCCGCGAGGCGGTAGAGTTCCTGGCTGTCGCCCACGAAGGCGGCTCGCGCCGCGATCCAGCGCAGGCAATAACCCAGCGGCAGGTTCTTCAGTTGCAGCCGGATGGGCGCGACGGTCTGCAGGACCGCCGGGAAGGGATCATCGACGTAAGCCTTGCCTTCCACGAGCAGCGCGGCGGCGCACTTTTCCTCGCCAAGCGCGCGGAGCATCCGGGCCAGGGAGACGTTATTGAGGCGCAGCGAGACCGGCCGCGCGAGGCGTTCCAGGGCCCCGTGCGGGTCGAAGGTCATCGGCACGCCCGGCCACTGCGCGTTGGATTGGTCCAGACGCAGGAGGGCCAGCAACCTCGCGGCGCGCGCGATGCAGCCGGCCTCGCCGCGCACCGAGAGCGCCGAGGAGCCCACCTGCACTTCGGTGCTGACGCCGGGGAAAAAAACCTTCAGCGCGTCCCCGATGCGCGCGGCCTCTTCCTTGTCGAGATGCAGGTCCTGCCAATCGAAGGTGTGCCGCTGCCGCAGGAGCTGGCGCGCCCGGTCGGCGGACGTCAGGAGCAGGATGTCGCCGCGCGGCACGGCGGCGAGGCCCTGGCCGGCGGCCAGGTTACGGACCAGGTCCAGCGCGCGCGTCGGCTCCAGCATCGCGCCCGCTTGATCCGCGAACCAGCGGGGCGCCCCGGCGGCTTGGCTGTCGACGACTACGCGCAGCCCGGACTGCTCCGCGATCCGGTTCAGCGTCGCTTCGAAGTCCTGCCCCAGTGCGACCTGCACGACCTTCTGCCCGGCTTCGCGCAGCGCGGGAGATTCGGGCAGGAAACCATCGTACTGCTTGATCACGCGGATACCCAGGCCGCGCGCCTGCGCGGCGATCTCGGCGTTGGAATCCTTCTCGAACTCGGCGGCCAGCGGCAGCACCGCCGGGCCGTGCTGAACGAGGCTGCGCAGGGCCTGCTCGCGCGTGTCGTAATCGTCGTCGGCGAGTTGCTTGAAGAGCGCGCGCAACTCCGCGGCCTCGGCTTCGCTCGGCCTTTCCTGGTTGAAGGTGACGACCGGGTCCGGAATGGAGACGGGCTCCTGCGCCCAAGCCGAGCCGGCGCAAAGCAGCAGCAGGAGCGTTCGAGCGGCGGACATGCGGGGCGCGGTCACGGTGGGTCGGGTTCTCGGGGGTTCTCGCAAAGCATCGGCTGCGCACGAACTTGGGCACAGGCCTACATCATCGGAATAGTTACGCAAAGCTGTCGTACTCTTTCGTTTGCGCTAGGTGCAAATTCGGCCGCCAGACGGCTTGATTTAAGGACTCCATGACCTATAACCGACAGGCGTTCCCGCTGTTGCGCCATGCATCGCGCCGCCGGGATTCGGGGATCAGCCAGAAAAATGCCGATTTCACATGTCTGCAAGGCATGCGGGTGTACCGTTCTAGACAGGGAGGTACAGGCCGGCAAAGCCGCGCGACAAGGGAAATATTACTACTGCGCCGAGTGCGCGGCGCTGGTGCTGGCCGCCGTGGATGCCGCGCCTTCCGCGTCCGTCGCGCAGGCGCGCCCCTCCCGGCGCCCGGGTTCGGCGGGCAACGGCCTGGATCTGAGCGACCTCCCGGAGGAACTGCCGACGGCGCACCAAGCGCCCACGGCCGATCCCAACGGCTTTGAAGTCGTGGAGGAGTTCGAGATCTTGGCGCCCGAAAGCCCGCCCGAGGAGCCCGAAGCGGAGGCCCTCGAGGAGGAAGAAGAAGAAGAGTCCGCCGCGCCGCAGCGCGCGAGCGGGCGCAAGCGCGGCTCGGCGCGCGCCGGCGGCCGCGGGCCCTCGCGCGGCAAGATGCGCCCGGCCGGCGGCGCGCGCGCCTCCGCACGAGGCTCGGCGCGTGCTTCCGCGAAAGGCTCGGCATCCACCAGCGACCGCGTCAAGAAGGAAGTCTTCTACCGCTCCGGCGCCAACCGCGCGGCAGCCAACGACGTGAACGAGCTGCACGACAACGCCGTCGATTCCAGCGTGCTCAAGGCGATCAAGGACAAGAAGGAGAGCCAGCGCGGCAAGCGCGAGAGCCTCCGGAACCAGCGCCCCGCGTCCCGGCAGAGCAAGCGCGGCGAGGCCGCGTCCGGACGCTCACAGCGCATGTCTCGCCGGGGCGGCGGCAAGGGCGAAGGCGGCAACCAGTCCGTGCTCATGCTGGCCGGGGCCGGCGCCCTGCTCGTGCTCATCGGACTGATTTTCGCCATGTCCGGATCCGGTTCCGCCAGCCGCGGCGGCCAGCGTTCCAACGACGAAGACACCATGCCGGCCTCGCACTACGTCTCCCGTGCCCAGACGTACATCAAGCAGGGCAACAAGCAGGCGGCCATGGACATGTACATCAAGGCCGCCGAGGCCGCCGAGCGCGCCGGGAACTCCTCGGACGCCGAGCGCTTCAACCAAGCCGCGTACAGCCTTCAGAAGTTCACGACCTTGAAGATGAGCCACTGATTACCGCATCCCTATCATAACCCTGATTTAGCTCTCGTTTTATTCCTCAAAGCCTGCTTTATCCCCCTCCTCCAGCCTACCGATACTTCCAATACCGTCTGGTACGCCGTGCCTCGGGGGGAGGCCGATAACTCTTTGATTTACAGCATATTGAAGTTAGAATCCCGCCCCATGCCGCTGCTTCGACACGTGTGCAATTTCGTGGCCGCATGCTGCCTCGCCTGCGCCGCGACGCTCGCGCCGGCAATCCTGGCCGGTGAAGGGGAAGCGCCGGCGCCAGCCGAGCCCCCCGCACCGGTCATGGTGGCCGGGGTGCGCTGGAACGCCGTCCAGCAGACGCTGATGGAAGATAAGGGCGCAGTGATCCTGTCCGGATCGGCCTGGGTGGAATACACGGGCGTGCGCCTGGAAGCCGACCACATCGTCTATTTCCAGAAGACCAAGGAAGTCTACGCGGAAGGGAACATCCGGCTGCGGGCGGGCGAATCCGAGGCCGCCGCGCAGGTGGCCTACGTGGACATCGCCAACGACCGCGGCTACCTGGTGGACGCGGTGGTGCGCGTCTCGATGCCCGCCGCCGAGGAGAAGCCGGCCTCGCCGCTGGACCTGCCCAAGCCGCGCAGCCTGGAGGAAGGCTTCACGAAGGTCGAGAAGGGCGAGGCCTCGCTGCTGCGCAGCCGCGACCCGTACGGGGTCTACCTGGATGTCGTGGACGACCCGCAGGGCCGGCTCAATTTCATCTTCAAGGCCGAGAAGGTCGTCTACGAGAGCCGCATGCATCTGCGCGCGGACGACGCCTTCGTCACCACCGACGACATGGCCGACCCGATGTACGGGGTGAAGATCAAGCATCTCGACATGTTCATGCGCGAGATCCCCGATCCCACGAAGCCGGGGCGGACCGACCTGCGCCCGCGCCTGATCGTGGGCCGCGGCGCGCGCCTGAAGATCGGGCCCGTCACGCTCTTCCCCTTCCCCACCGTGAACTACGACCTGACGAAGCACCTGGGCTTCGTGGCGGTGGATGCCGGCAACAGCTCCCAGTGGGGCGCCTACGGGCTCTTTCGCTACGGGATGGGGCTCAACACCGAAGCCGACAACCTCTTCGATCCGGTCAAGCTGTACCTCGACATCGACTACCGCGTGAAGCGCGGCCCGGCGCTGGGCGGGGAGTTCAAGTACCAGACCGGGCGGCGGCCGCAGAGCGGAGAGGCGCGGCAGGCCTTCGAGCGCGGGCGCGGCTTCGTGCGCGTCTACTTCAGTTCGGAGATGTCCATCACCGGCGAGGACGACTACGAGCGCGCGAGGCGCAACCGCGAGCGGCGCATCCAGCCGAAGATCGACGGCGACCATTACCGCGAGTACGACGCCAACCAGTTGTTCCTGGCACGGCGCCGGAAGGACAACGCGGGCCCGCCCTCCTTCGACCTGGATTACTACGAAGGCGAGACGCGCGGCATCGTCGATTTCGCCCACCACCAGCCGCTGCGCTTCATCGCGGGGCTCAACGACGTCGAACTGGACTTCAAGTACCAGTGGCGCTCCGACCGCGACTACGAACTCGACTACTTCAGCAACAACTATCTGCAGAACAATCAGCCCGAGGCGCTCGCCAGCGTCCGCAAAGGCGGGGACAACTACGCCCTGGAAGCGCTCTTCCGGGCCAATCCGCACGACTTCGACGGCGCGCCGCCGCGCGCGCCGTACGATTTCGGGACCTTCACGGAGTACCAGCCGGCGCTCACGGCCTCCCTCGTGCCCACGGGGCTGGGCAAGGGCTTTTACGCCGAGGGGCAGGCCCAACTGGCCCGGCTGCGCCGCGACTTCGAGAATTCGGTCATCGAACAGGACGACCTGGAAGCCTCCCGCGGCTTCGCCAAGGCCACCATCCAGCGCCCCACGCGCTTCGCGGGGCTGAACTTCCGGCCCTACTTCGGCGGGCAGGCCGCCTGGTACGACGACTCGCGCGACGGTGGCGACACCGTTCAGGGCGCGTTCCTCTACGGCATGGACGTCTCCACGCGGCTCTACGCCGCGCTCCCGGAGGCGCGCAACGGCGAACTGGGGCTCTACGGGTTCCGCCACGTCATCGAGCCGCGCATCGAGTGGTCCGCCGTCAGCGACACCATCGAGGATCCGGTCAACATCTACGACTTCGATGCCGTGGACGATCTGATCGGCCTCCAGCGCATCCGCTTCGCGCTGGACCAGAAGTTCCAGACGCGCACGGTGCGCAAGGACGGCACCCTGGGCACGCGGGACTTCGCCACCTTCCGCATCCACACCGACCTCTTCCCGCGCCAGGCCGACCGCGACCGCCTGCTCGAAGGCGACCACCTCGACTTGCTCTACCTGACGGGCAACCTGTTCGTGATCGACGCCATCCAGTTGCAGGGCAACCTGGGGGTCAACATGGAGAACGGCGCCAAGGCCGAAGTCGCGTCCTTCTTCCTGAACTTCGACCCAGGCGGGCGCTGGCGGCTCGAATTGAGCGAGCGCTACAATTTCAACGACGACGAGCGCAAGATTCAGGGCTCGGACTTCTTTCGCGTCAAGTTCGACTTCCAGCTCAGCGAACGCTGGACGATTTCCATCGAGGAAGCCACCGAACGCCAGCGCGCCTTCCTGGCGCGAAAGGGCCGCAGCTACACGCGCCTGGCCCTGAGCCGCCGCTACGGCGCGTTGGTCGGGACCTTCAGCTACCGCGTGGACAAGAACAACAAGGACAGCTCCGTGGGCTTCTCGCTGGCCCCGGCCTTCGCCTACCGCAACCTCATCGTCCCCAACCAGTCGCTGCTCGTCGCCTCGGCCGAGTCCGAGGGCGGCGACGAGTTCCCCGAAGAGCGCAACTTCGACCCCTTCAACCTGGTCAAGAAACACGCCAAGAAGAAAAAGGCGCCCCCGCAGCAGCCCGTCGTCCCGCCGCCGCCCCCGGCCGAGCCCGTCGAGCCGCCGCCCCCGCCCCCGTCCAACGACGGCGGCGCCTCCCGCGAGGCCGAAGCCCCGGTCGCCACCGCGGCGCGCCCGGCCGAGCCCGTCCAATTGAAGCAGCCGCCTCGCAACCTCGATTCCGACGACTGGGCCGCCGAAGGCGCGCCCGGCGCGGGCAAACCGTCGGACGGCCGGTGACCGGCGGCCGGAAGCCCTGCGCCGTCAAACTCTTACCCGCCTTTTACACATTCTCTGAACCTCTCGACCCTCCAGGGGCCGTTGTAGACTGGATGGAGGCGCGGGAGACCCCGCGCGTACAGGGAGCGCCATGACCGACCGCGAGCTGTTCGACCGGATCCGGGCAGGGGAGGACGAAGAGGCCTTCGCCGACCTGGTCCGCCGGCATCACGCCATGGTCCACGCGGTCTGCCTGCGGGTGCTGGGCAACCCGACGGAGGCCGAAGACGCCGCCCAGGCGGCGTACCTGGTGCTGGTCCGCAAGGCGCGGAGCTTGCCGGCGGGAACGGTTCTCGCCGGCTGGCTGCACCGCACGGCCGAGCTTTGCGCGCGGGAAGCACGGCGCGGCAGGGCGCGCAGGCTCCGGCACGAACGCGAGGCGACGGGCATGCACGAGACAAGCGACGCGGAAGCCGAGGCCGCCTGGAGCGGGCTGCGCCCGAACCTGGACGCGGCCCTGGCGGAGTTGCCCGAGTCCCAGCGGGCGTCGCTCGTGCTGCAGTACCTCGCGGGCCGGAGCCAGGCCGAGGCGGCGCTTGAACTCGGCTGCCCGGTCGAGACCCACCGCACGCGGGTGCGGCGGGGCCTGGAGACGCTGCGCCAGCGCCTGCAAGGGCGCGGGGTGCGCGTCTCGGGCGCGCTGCTGGTCTTCCTGCTGGCCGAGCGCGCGCACGGGGCGGACGCCCCCGCGCGCCTGGCCGCCTCCATCCGCGCCGCCTGCCGAACGCCGGCAGGGGCTTCGCCGGAAGCCGCTCGAATCGCGGAGGAGGTCGCTCGCATGCTTTCCGTTCAACCCCTGAAGGTCACGGCCGCGCTGTGCGCGGCCGTGCTGTTCCTGCTCGCCGGCGTGGCGGGCCTGCTCGGCGCGGCCGAAACCGGGTCGCCCCCGGCCGAGACGCGCCGGCCCGCGCCCCAGACGGCAGCGCCGCCCGCGGCGCCAGCACACGCGCCCGCGACGCGCAGGCCGGGCTGGGCCATCCGCGGGATCCTCCACGACCCCAGCGGCCGCCCGCTTGCCGGCGCGCGCCTCTTCGCCGATAACGGCTCGCCGCGGCAGCAGATGATGGAGGGGCGCGCGGAGCCGCAGCCCTGGCGCAGGCTGGAGCATTACGAACCCCAAACCCCCGCATTCTGGTACGGCCACGACCCGGTGCTCAGCGACGAACAGGGACGCTTCGAGATCCTGGGCATCGCGCCGCCCGTCGGCGGCGGCATGATCGCCTACCATCCCGCCTACAAGCCCCTGCGGGTGTCCGTTAAGCGAAACATGGCCGACGAGGCCGGCGACGTGGACCTGGGCACGCTGACGTTCGCCGAGGGCCTCGCCCTCGCGGGCAAGGTCGTCGACGCCGGGGGACAACCGCTTCCGGGGGCGTGGGTCGGCGTGCAGGCGGCCATCCGCGACGACCAGGGCCTGCGCGCCTGGACGCGGATCGAGCCCGGCGACATCCGCGTCACGCGGAGCAACGCGAAGGGCGAGTTCGAACTGCGCGGGCTGGCCGCGCGCCCGTACTTCATCGCGGCCTGGAACGACCGCTGTCCGCCCGTGGAGCAGGCCGCGGATTTGGAGCGCGATTCGGCGCCCGCCGAGCAGGCCTTCGTGCTTCGCGAGAGCAAGCCCTTGCGCGTAACCGTCCTGCGCCGGGGCGACCGGGCGCCTTGGCCAGGCTGCATGGTGATGCTGAGCGACGAACAGGGCGAGGTTACGGGACCGGACGGCGTTAGCACGTTTCACGGCGTGCCGGAAGGGCCGCTGGGCATCGACATCTCGCCGCCCCACCGGGTTCCGGATCGAGAAAAGGGGGAAGTCGAGCGGATCCCCTTCGGCGTGTTCGGCCTCCACCGCAAGGCGCAGGCCGGCGACGAGGTGGTCGTCGAACTGGAGCCGCCGCTCGACCTCAAGCTGAGCGTCGTGGACGCCGCAACCGGCGCGCCGCTGAGCGGCGTGAGGGTGAATCTCTGCGCGGACTACCAGGCCTGGGACCGGGCGCGCGGCAATCCCGGCGACCTGAACTTCCCGCTCCCCGATCCCGAGGCAGTCCATACGCTCTCCGGACCCCGCCCCGGGCCTTGGACGCTCTGGGTCTTCGCGGAAGGCTACGAACAGCCCGCGCCGAGGCGGATCATGCTTCCCGACGGGGGCCTGGACGAACCTCTGAAGGTGGCCCTCACGCGCGCCACGGGCGCGCTGCGCGGGCGCGTCGTAGACGAGACCGGAGGGCAGCCGCTGGCCGGCGTGAAGGTCCAGCTTACCCAAACCCTCAAGCGCTTCGGCGCGGCGTCGCTTGAGGTGAAGACCGCCGACGACGGATCCTGGAAGTTCGAAGGGCTCCAGCCCGGCGCTGAGGCGCTCAACCTCGGCTTCCATCGGGACGGATACCTGCGCGAGACGCTGCGACTTCAGGCGAAGCGCGAACGACAGGATCCCTTCGACGACCTGAATTGGGGCTACCACAACCACCGCGCGCGCATCGTCGAGTACGAAAAAGGCGCGCCGCGCCCGGAAGAAGCGCCGCTCGTCCGCATGGTGCGCCCCGCCACGCTCAAGGGCCTCATCCACGACCCGCAGGGCAAGCCGATGCGCAAGTACGGCGTGAGCGTCTACGCCGCCGGGGAAGCGCGCAACTTGAAGATGAGCATCTTCGCCCGGCTGAGCACCGGCGAGGACGGGCGCTTCGAATGCGCCCTGCCGCCGGGACGCTACGACGTGGTCTACGGGCACCGCGATTGGCAGGCCGAGACGAACGCGGACCTGAAGGCGGGCGAGACCCTCGAGTTGAAGCTGCGCTCGGAAGGGCCGATGGTGGAGGACGAGTTCTAGAGTGATGGTGAACGGTGAACGGTGAACGGTGAACGGTCTAACCCACCGGACACCGTTCGCCGTTTTGTTGAACTCAGGTTCCTGGACGAGCCGTCCACCTGCCGCTATTCTGATCGCGGTTGCCGGAACCGCGCGCCATGCTCAAAATTCTGCTCGTCGTCGCGCTGACGATCTATCTGCTGATCGGACTGACCATCACGGCCTTCTGCGTGCATATGGCCTACCACGAGTCCGCGATCGGCTACGGCGACGACCACGACCACAAGGCGCTGCGCCTGCTGGAAGGCCCGCTGGCGCTCCTGGGGTATCTGTTCCTGTTTCTCTTATGGCCGGTGGCGCTGCTGGTGACGCTATTCGGAAAGAAGAAGGTCGCAGACGGCCGGGAATCAGTGGGCGAGTCCGCGCCGTAGCGATTTAGAACTTAAAATCATTTCTGAAGTTCCACGATCTTCGCCGCGATCTTCTCGCGCATCGTATCGAGGGCATCCGGGTCGTTCGAGCGGGCGAAGAAGTCCGAAACGGTACCGCGCCCACCTTCGTTGCGGCTCTTGACCGCCGCGTCGAAGATCTCGTTCAGCAGCGCTTCGGCATCCTTCGCCGCGGCCTCGCCCTTCGCCTTGGCGCGCGCGCGGAGGGTCTCGATGTAGCGCCGGTCGTCCCAGGCCTCCCGGACGCCTTCCAGGTACGGAGCGCGGACCACGCCGTAGGGCGTCGTCCAGGCGTAGAGCCAGTTGCTGCCGGCGGAGGTGTCGAAGCGGTTGCCCCAGTTGTAGGCCCAGCAGAGGCTCCCGCGCGAATCGAAGGCGCCGAAGAAGAAGCCGTAGCTGTACCGGCCTTCGGCGACCGAGCGGTCGTCGCCGCCGCCGGAGTATTGCCAGAACGTCTTGGACGGCCCGCCCGCGCGGACCTTGTCGCCGAGCTTCGTGTCCTCGTGGATCGCATTGGTGCAAAAGATTTCGATGTCGTCCAGGAACGGCAGGCCCGGCACGGCGTGATGGATCGAGCCGTAGATGCGCGCCTTGGGCCAAGCTTCGTGGATCGCCGCGCACGCATCCTTGAAGTGCCCCTTGATCCACGGCCCCGCCCCGCCCACGCCCCAGTGCTCCACCAGCCGGCCCTTCTCCGCGTGCTCTTTCAGAAAAGCGTCCTTCTCCTTCGCCTTGACCTTCGCCACCGTGTGCCAGGGGCCGTCCTTGTCCTTCGCATAGTAGACGTCGGCCTTGGCCCAGTTCTCCTGCACCCACTTGGCCGGCTCGTCGAAGGGCGTGAGGAGCGGCTCGGGCCAGCCGGCTTCTTCCGCGTGCTTCATGAGCTTCTCGACCCACTGCTTGTAGAGCGCGCGCAGCTCGGGGATCAGCTTCTCCTTGGCCTCGCACGTCCGCACGATGAACTCCTTGCGCCCGGCCATGGAATCCCCTTCGAAATGCACCTGCCGGTAGAGTTCGCGTTCCAGCGAAAGGGTGTCGGGAAAGCCGTACGGATCGCCGCCCAGGAAATAGACGAAGTTGTCGATCCCCGCCGCCTTGGCGCGCTTCATGAAGTCGTCGAGGACCGTGAAGTCCAAGTCGAACTCGGTCGCCGACTTGCGCACGATCCCCGGCTGCACGCCGCTGAACCAGAGGTTGATCGAGTTATGGTTGTGCTTGGCGATGAAGCGCAGTTCGTGGTCGCAGAGCAGCCCGACCGTGCAGCCGCCCATGTGCAGGCCCGCCTCGGTCATGCCAAGCAGCGTGATCGGAAGGACCTCAACCTCCAGCGGCACGGCGGCCTCCGCCTGCCCTTCCGCGGCGATCCGCAGCGTCCCGCGGTAGGTTCCGGGCGCGCCGGCGCCGCGCGTCGTGACGTTGACCCAGAAGAGGTGCGACGCCCCGGCGGGGATCGTGGCCACCGGATACGCCGGCCAGAAGCGCTGCGGGAAGAGCTGCCCCTTCCCCGTCACCGAATACTCGGCCGCGAAGAGTTCCACCTCGGCGTCCAGCTTCGCGCCGGCTTCGTTCGCCAGGCCGCCGTCCCCCAGCGCGAGCGAGACGTTTTTCAACTCCGCCCCGTTGGCGTAGACGCCGAGTTGCGCGGGCTCCGTCTCATTCAAGGCCAGCTTCATCCGCACCGGCGCGCCGGCCTCGCCGTCCTGGGGCGCCGCGCTCGTCGCGATCAGCCGCGCCGTGGAGCGCGCGAACGGCACAAGCGGCTTGTCCTTCCAGGCCTCCGGGAGGCTCGCCGATTGCGGCTCCGGGAGTTTCGCGGCCTTGCGCTTGGCCTCCTGCACCCGCGCGACCCACGCGCGGGTCTCGTCCGCCCAGCGCGCCTCGTCGGCCGCCGCGTCGCCCTTCACGACCTTCACCCAGGCCACCGGCAGCGCCGCGGCTTGAGGCGCGGAAAGGCTCAGCTCCGTCCCGTCCTTTCCCGGCGCGCGCATCACGAGATCCCACGGGAGCGGCACGAGCGCCGTCTTCCACGCCCCGTCGCCCAACCCGCCGATGCGGTGGACCTCCTCGCGCCCCGGCAGCCCCGCGAAGAGTTGGACCACGATCGGCGCCTGTGCGATGTCCTGGAAACGGACTTCCGCCAGCCACGCCGAACCTTCCGGCGGGCGCGACCCTTCGCCCCACCAAGCCGGCAGCGGCACCGCCCCCACCTTCCCGGGCTTGATGGCCGCGTGCGGCTCCCCGCCCGTGCCCTTTTCCCAGACTGTCTCATCGAGCTTCGCTTCCACGAGCTTCACCTGCGCGACCGGCTGATCCTCTGCGGCTCCCAGGATCTGAACCTGGAGCGCCACCGCCAGACCCAATACCACAACACCTTTTACCACAGACATTTGCAACCTCCATGCGAAGACTATGGGCTGTCTAGATCACCCTGAGGTATACACCGGCATACGCGGCTGCGGATGAGGTTGAGGGCGTAAAAACAGACCGGGCGCGGAGTTTGCGCTCCGCGCCCGGGTCTTCACGTGCGGTTGGACGGGGCCGGAGTTACTGTCCGCCGCCGCCTTCCTTCTCGGCGACCGCCGGCTGCTGAGCGGGGGACTCGTTCAGCTCCTTCAGTTCCTCGCGCGCGGCTTCGGCCAGCGCCAGCGCTTCCTCGCGCTTGACCATGCTCAACTGCAGGTCCCGGAAGCCGGTGCCCGCGGGGATGATGTGCCCGAGGATCACGTTTTCCTTCAGGCCGCGGAGTTCGTCGCGACGGCCGGCGATGGCCGCCTCGGTGAGAACCTTGGTGGTTTCCTGGAAGCTGGCCGCCGCGATCCAGCTTTCCGACTGCAGGGAGGCGCGGGCGATGCCGAGGAGCACCGGCTGCGCGGTGGCGGGGCGCTTGCCTTCGCCCAGCACGCCCTTGTTGCGCTGGTCGAATTCGTAGCGATGCACCAGGTCCGTGGGCAGGAACCCGGTCTCGCCGGCGTCGCCGATCTGGACCTTCCGCATCATCTGCCGGATCAGCAGTTCGATGTGCCGGTCGTCGATCGGCACGCCCTGGCTGCGGTACACGGCCTGGATCTCGTTCATGATGTACATCTGAACGCGCTCCGGGCCGCTGATGCGAAGGATATCGTGCGGAATCAGGCTGCCGTCCACCAGCCGGTCGCCGGATTGAACTCGGTCGCCCTTACGCACGAGGATGTGCTTGCCCTGCGGGACCAGGTGTTCCATCTCGAGCCCGGACTCGGACTTGATCAAGATGGTTCGTTTGCCGCGCTTGCGATCGCCGAACTCGACGATGCCGTCGATCTCGGCCATGATCGCCGGCTCCTTCGGCTTGCGCGCCTCGAAGAGTTCCGTCACGCGCGGCAGGCCGCCCGTGATGTCCTGGGTGCCGGAGATCTTGCGCGGCGTCTTGGCCAGCAGCCGTCCGGGAGTGACCTTGTCGCCCTCTTCGACCTCCACGAACGCCTTTTCCGGGATCGAGTAGACGCCCATGATCTTGCCGTCGGGATCCCTGATCACGATCTGCGGGTGGTGGTCGCCGCGGTGTTCGACAATGACCTTGCGCTTGAAGCCCGTACCCGGATCGGCCTCTTCGCGGTAGGTCACGTCCGGCACGAAGTCCTCGAAGGCGACGGTACCGCCGACTTCGGTGAGGATCGCGATGTTGTGCGGGTCCCACTTGGCCAGCGGCTTGCGCGACGGGATTTTTTTCGCCGTCCTTGACCAGGAGCACCGAGCCGGTCTGGAGGATGTACTTTTCCACCTCGCGGCCGCGGTCGTCCAGGATCTGGATCTCGGCGTTGCGGTTCAGCACGACGGTCTCGCCGAGGTCGGTCACGGCGGACTCGATGCCGGCCAGCTTCACGATGCCGTCGCCCTTGCTGCGCACTTCGGACTGTTCGACGGTCCGCTGGCCCAGCCCGCCGACGTGGAACGTCCGCATCGTAAGCTGGGTGCCCGGCTCGCCGACCGACTGGGCGGCGATGACGCCCACGGCGGTGCCCATCTCCACTTCCTTGCCGTTGGAGAGGTCCATGCCGTAGCAGAGCGCGCAGATGCCGCGCGGGGCTTCGCACGTCAGCGGGCTGCGGACGCGGATCTTGCCGTCGCGGCCCAGGAACTCCTCGATCTTCTCCGCGATCTGCACGGTGATGATCTGGTTCTCGTCGACGATCGTCTCCCCGGTGATCAGGTGCGTGATGCGGTCGCGCGCGCAGCGCCCGCGAATCGCCTGCGCCAGCGAGACGTCGATATTCTCGCCGCGGTACACCGCCGTCTTGGTCACGCTGTTCTGCGTGCCGCAGTCGTGCATCGTGACCGTGACGTCCTGGGCCACCTCGACCAGCTTGCGGGTCAGGTAACCGGAGTTCGCGGTCTTGAGCGCCGTGTCGGCCAGCCCCTTGCGCGCGCCGTGCGTGGAGCTGAAGTATTCCAGCCCGCGCAGGCCCTCGCGGAAGTTCGACTTGATCGGCGTCTCGAGGATCTCGCCGCTGGGCTTGGCCATCAGCCCGCGGATCCCGCAGAGCTGCCCGACCTGCGCCTCGTTGCCGCGCGAACCCGAGTGGACGATGTAATAGACCGGATTCACGTAGTTCGGGTCGTGGTCCCGCTCGTCGTACTTCAGCGACGACATGACGTCCTTCCAGATGCGGTCGCGCACGTGGGTCCAGACGTCGATGGTCAGGCGGTAGCGCTCGCCGTCGGTGATGATGCCGCGTTCGAAGGACTTGCGAATCTGCCCGACCTTCTTGTCGGCCTCCTCGACGATCTTCAGCTTGCTGTCCGGGATCTTCAGGTCGCTGGCGGCGAAGGAGAGGCCCGACATCGTGGCCTCATGGAAGCCGATGTCCTTCAGCCGGTCCAGCAGCACGACCGTGTTGGGCCGGCCGCAGAGGGCGTGGCAGTCGGAGACCACGCGCTTGAGGCGGCCCTTGTCCAGGTTCATGTTGTAGAAGGGCATCCCCTCGGGCAGGATGTCGTTGAAGATCACGCGCCCGACGGTGGTTTCGTAGAGTTCGTTCTCGCTCTTGATGAGCCCCTTCTCGCCGACGACCTTGCGCCCCTTGATGCGGAGCTTGATCTTGGCGCGCTTGCCCACGCGGCCTTCGTCGTAGGCCAGGAAGACCTCTTCCTTGCAGCCGAAGGCCATGCCCTCGCCCTTGATCTTCTTGCCTTCGCTGGTCAGGAAGTAACAGCCCATCACGATGTCGAGGTCGGGCGTGATGACCGGGTTGCCGTGCGCGGGCGAGAAGATGTTGTTCGTCGCCAGCATCAGCATGTTGGCCTCGACCTGCGCCTCCATCGAGAGCGGCAGGTGCACGGCCATCTGGTCGCCGTCGAAGTCCGCGTTGAACCCGGCGCAGACCAGCGGGTGCAGCATGATCGCGTCGCCTTCGATCAGCACCGGGTAGAAGGCCTGGATACCCATGCGGTGCAGGGTCGGGGCGCGGTTGAGCATCACCGGGTGGCCCTTGGTCACCTCTTCGAGGACGTCCCAGACTTCCTCGTCCTTGCGCTCCAGGATCTTCTTCGCGCTCTTGATCGTGTCCGCGTAGCCCTGCTCCTTCAGCTTGCGGATGATGAAGGGCTGGAAGAGTTCCAGCGCGATCTTCTTGGGCAGCCCGACCTGGTTCAGCTTCAGCGCCGGCCCGACGACGATCACCGAGCGCGCCGAGTAGTCCACGCGCTTGCCCAGCAGGTTCTCGCGGAAGCGCCCCTGCTTGCCCTTGATCATGTCGGTGAGCGACTTGAGCGGACGGTTGCCCGTGCCCAGCACCGGGCGCTTGCAGCGGCCGTTGTCGAAGAGCGCGTCGACGGCCTGCTGGAGCATGCGCTTCTCGTTGCGGATGATCACGCCGGGGGCGTTCAGGTCGAGCAGCTTCTTGAGCCGGTTGTTGCGGTTGATCACGCGGCGGTACAGGTCGTTCAGGTCGCTCGTCGCGAAGTTGCCGCTCTCCAGCGGGACCAGCGGGCGCAGGTCCGGCGGGATCACCGGGATCACGTCCATGATCATCCACTCGGGCTTGTTCCCCGACTGGATCATGGCCTCGACGATGCGCAGGCGCTTGATCAGGTTCTCGGTCTTCTGCTTGCTGCGCGATTCGCGCAGCGCCGTGCGGAGCTGCTCGGCCAGCTCGGGGAGCTTGACGTCCTTGAGCAGTTCGCGAATCGCCTCGGCGCCCATGTCGGCCTTGAACGCGCCGGCGCCGTACTCCTCGACGGCCTTGCGGTACTCGTCCTCGGTCAGCAGCTTGCCCTTCTGCAGCGGCGTGTCGCCGGACTCGACGACGATGAAGCGCTGGCTGTAGACGACCTGCTGCAGCGCGTTGGTCTTGACGCCCAGCAGGTTGCCCAGCTTGGAGGGCATGGTGCGGAAGAACCAGATGTGCACGACCGGCGCGGCCAGATTGATATGGCCGAAGCGGCTGCGGCGGACCTTGCTGTGCGTGACCTTCACGCCGCAACGGTCGCAGATGATGTCCTTGTACTTGATGCCCTTGTACTTGCCGCAGGAGCACTCCCAGTCGCGCTCGGGACCGAAGATGCGCTCGCAGAAGAGCCCGTCCTTCTCCGCGCGGTAGCTGCGGTAATTGATCGTCTCGGGCTTCTTCACCTCGCCGTAGCTCCACGAGCGGATGTCGTTGGGGCTGGCCAGCGTGATGGTGACCGCCGAATAATCGTTGATCCGGTCGTACTGGCGTTCCGGCGCATGACCGGACGGAGCCAGGGGATTGAACCCGCCGCCCGCGCCGCCGCCTTCGCCGCCGCCCGCGCCACCACCGAACAGTCCGGGGCTGATCATCGCATCGTTCTCCCTTGCCTGCGGCCCGCCTCAAACCTGCGCCTTGCGCCGCGCCGCCTTCTGGCGCGCATCGATACGTTCGCCGCCCGCGCGAACCTCAGTTCGCCGCGCCCGTCTTCTTCTCGAGCCGGATGTTGAGGCCCAGCCCGCGGATCTCGTTGCAGAGCACGTCGAAGCTGACCGGCGTGCCCGGCTCCAGGCTGTTCTCGCCCTTCACCATCGACTCGTAGATCTTCGTGCGCCCTTCCACGTCGTCGGACTTCACCGTCAGCAGTTCCTGCAGGATGTTGGCCGCGCCGTAGGCCTCCAGCGCCCAGACCTCCATCTCGCCGAAGCGCTGGCCGCCGCTGCGCGCCTTGCCGCCCAGGGGCTGCTGGGTGATCAGGCTGTACGGGCCGGTCGCGCGCGCGTGGATCTTGTCGGCGACCAAGTGGTGGAGCTTCAGCATGTAGATCTGCCCCACGCAGACCTTCTGGTCGAAGGGCTCGCCCGTGCGGCCGTCGTGGAGCACCGACTTGCCGTCCTCCGGCAGCCCGGCCTCCCGCAGGCAGTCCACGATCTCCTCTTCCTTCGCCCCGTCGAAAACCGGGGTGATGGCGCGGAAGCCGAGCTTCTCGCCCGCCCAGCCCAGGTGCGTCTCGAGGATCTGCCCGAAGTTCATGCGCGACGGCACGCCCAGCGGATTGAGCACCAGGTCGATGCTCGTGCCGTCGGAGAGGAACGGCATGTCCTCCTCGGGCAGGATGCAGGAGACCACGCCCTTGTTCCCGTGGCGGCCGGCCATCTTGTCGCCCACCGAAAGGCGGCGCTTGACGGCCACGTAGACCTTGACCAGTTCGAGCACGCCGGGCTGGAGTTCGTCGCCGCGCTTGAGCTTGCCGACCTTGCGCTCCATCTCGACCTCCAGCACGCGCTTGCGCTTGTCGTACTGGTAGGCGGTCATGCGCGCCTTGCGCCGGGTCGCCGGGTGCATCTCGACCTTGTTCAGGTCCAGGGCCGCGTCGACGCCCAGCAGGTCGTCGGGAGCGCCTTCCTTGGGCAGTTCGTAACGCTGGCCGCTCTCGGCGTTGACCAGCTTCCCGCCCACGATCTCCTTCAGCGCCTCGAACTTGTCGCGCACGATCTGCGCCATCTGCTCCTTGTACTCGGTCTCGTAGCGCTTGATCAGGCGGCGGTTCTCGGCGCGCTCCTCGTCGCCCGTCGGGGCGGCGCGGGTGAAGCGGTCCACCTGGATCGTGTAGCCTTCGACGCCGGGCTTGACTTCAAGCGAATCGTTCTTCACGTCCTCGCCGGCGCGCCCGAAGATCGCGTGGAGCAGCTTCTCCTCGCTCGAGAGTTCGCTCTTGGACTTCGGCGCGATCTTGCCGACCAGGATGTCGCCGGGCTTGACGCGGCTGCCCACGCGGATCAGGCCGTCGGGGTCCAGGTTGCGCAGCGCCGTCTCGCTGACGTTGGGAATGTCGCGCGTGATCTCCTCGCGCCCGAGCTTGGTCTCGCGGACCTCGCAGGTGAACTCCTCGATGTGGATCGAGGTGAAGTGGTCGGTGCGCACGAGCCGCTCGCTGACCAGGATGGCATCCTCGAAGTTGAACCCTTCCCAGCTCATGAAGGCGACCAGCGCGTTGTTGCCCAGGGCCAGTTCGCCGTCGCGGGTCGCGGCGCCCTCGGTGAGCACCTGCCCGGGGGCGACCTTGTCGCCCGACTTGACGATCGGCTTCTGGTTGAGGCAGGTGCGCTCGTTGAGCCCGAAGTATTTGCGCAGCGGGGTGTTGACCGTGTGCGCGCCCTGCCCGCTCCCGTAGCGGACGGCGACGCGCGTGCCGTCGGCATACTCGACCGTGCCTTCGCCTTCGGAGCGGAGCATCATGCCGGTGTTCTGCGCGACGAACTTCTCCATCCCGGTCCCGACCAGCGCGAGCTGCGGGCGGACGAGCGGCACGGCCTGGCGCTGCATGTTGCTGCCCATCAGCGCGCGGTTGGCGTCGTCGTGCTCGAGGAACGGGATCAGCGCGGCGGCCACGCCCACGAGCTGCTGCGTGGAGACGTCCATCAGCGTGACCTCTTCGAGCGGCACCTCGACGAACTCCTCCAGGCGCCGCGCCATCACCCGCTCGCGCGTGATGCGCTTGGTCTTCGGGTCGTAGGGCACGTCGGCCTGGGCCATGGTGTGATCGCGCTCCTCGTCGGCGCGCAGATACACCACCTCGTCGGTCACGACGCCCTTCTTCACCACGCGGTAGGGCGTGACGATGAAGCCGTAGTCGTTGATCGAGCCGTAGATGCCGAGGCTCACGATCAGCCCGATGTTCGCGCCTTCCGGCGTCTCGATGGGGCAGATGCGGCCGTAATGCGAGGGGTGGACGTCGCGGACCTCGAAGCCCGCGCGCTTGCGGTTCAGGCCGCCGGGGCCCAGCGCGCTGAGGCGCCGCTCGTGGGTGAGCTGCGAGAGCGGGTTCGACTGGTCCACGACCTGCGACAGCTCGCCGCGCGCGAAGAAATATTCGATCGCGCTGGAGACGGTCTGGCTGTTGATCAGCGTGCGCGGCGACATCTCGCCGGCGTCCTTCAGGCTCATGCGCTCGCGGACGCTGCGGCGCAGTTTGATCATGCCCTTGCGGAACTCGTCCATGACGAGGTCCTTGATCGTGCGCGCGCGGCGGTTTTCCAGGTGGTCGATGTCGTCCACGTGCCCGCGACCGGTGCGCAGGTCCAGGATGTATTTCAGGATGTGGAAGTAGTCGTCGGCCGAGAGGACCAGGCAGTCCTCGGGCACCGCGCCGCCGAACTTGCGGTTGAGCCGGAAGCGGCCGATGCGCCCGAAGTTATAGCGCTTGTCGTCGAAGAAGAGTTCGTTGAACAGCTCGATCGCCTTCTCCTTCTGCGGGGGGTTGCCCGGGCGCATGCGCGTGTAAATGTGCAGGATCGCCTCTTCGTGGCTCTCGCAGGGGTCGGCGGCGAGCGTGTTCATCAGCAGCTCGTCCTTGACCTTCGCGACGACCTCCAGCTCCTTCACTTTCAGCCCGCGCAGGGTCTCGACGATCTCCTCGGTCAGCACGGTGAGCGCCTTGACCACGACCTCGCCGCTGGACGGGTCGGCCACGTCGTGGGTCAGGTAGCTGCCCTTGAACTTCTCGGTCTTGGCCGTCAGCGGCAGGGTCTCGACCGGCATGAAGGCCTTGATGATCGCGTCGGTGGTGCCGTACTTGGGGCTGAGGGCGCGGAGGAAGGTCGTGCCGCAGATCTTGCCGCTGCGGTCGATGCGCAGGGAGAGCACTTCCTTGCTCGTCACCTCGACCTGGATCCAGCTTCCGCGCTCGGGAATGATGCGGCAGGCGTGCAGCCGCTTGCCGCTGGGGTGGATCACCTCGGTGAAGTCCGCGCCCGGGGAACGCTGCAACTGCGTGACGATGACGCGCTCGGCGCCGTTGACCACGAACTCGCCGCCGCCCAGCATGTGCGGGACGGTGCCGAGGTAGACGTCCTCCTCGAGCACGTCCTCCTGGCGCTTGAGCCGGCAACGGATCTTGAGCGGCGAGCCGTAGGTGAGGCCCAGCGCGCGGCATTCGTCGGGCGAATGGCGCGGTTCGCCGAGGTCGTACTCGACGTACTCCAGCGAGATCGACTCGTCGTAGGAGAAGATCGGGAAGACCTCGCGGAAGATGGCCTCCAGCCCGTCGTTCTTCCGCTCGTTCGGCAGCACCTCCTGCTGCAGAAACTCGAAGTAGAACTTGCGCTGGGTCTCGCAGAGGTCCGGGATCAGGACGTCGCGGGGACTGCGGCCGAAGTAGCGGATCTCCATCGCGGGGCTCCTCGTCGGTCGTGCGGTTCGTTCGTATCGTTACGCCGCGCCCGCACCGGGCTAAAGCCACCCCGGAACCGCTTCAAGCGCTGGCCACGCAAGTGGGAGCGTTCAAGCGGCCCTCAGCGGGACCACCCGTTGTCTGCGCGCGTCGGCTGTGAGCGTCTCGATTTCCGCCGCCGGCCGATGGCGTAGGGCCGGCGGCAAAATCCACGGCCTTGGGCGCTCGCGCCCCGGCCGCGACAAGAGGGCTTCCCTGAGGTTCGGGCCTGCGGCGCCCACGGGGAAACCCGCGTGGCATGGACGCCCATCGGCCCCTCTACAGCAACGGCCACGGCTACGGCAACAGCAACTGCGTACGGCGGCTTCGTAAGGCGCCTCCGCGCGCCGGGCGCGCGGAGGCCCAAGCTTCAAATCCGGAGCTACTTCAGCTCGATCGTCGCGCCGGCGGCCTCGAGCTTCTCCTTCATGGTGTTCGCGTCGTCGGTCGGCACGCCGTTCTTGACCGGCTGCGGCGCCTTGTCGACCAGGTCCTTGGCTTCCTTGAGGCCCAGGCCCGTGATCTCGCGCACGACCTTGATGACCGCGATCTTCTTCGTCTGGTCGGCGACCTTGGCGAGGATCACGTCGAAGGCGTTCTTCTCCTCCGCCGCGGGCGCGCCGCCGGCGCCGCCGCCAGCCGGGGCCGCCATCATCACCGCACCGCCGGCCGCCGCTTCGATCCCGTGAACTTCCTTCAGGTAATCGGAGAGCGCCTTGGCCTGGAGCAGGCTCAACGCGACGATCTTGTCGCCCAGTTCCTTGATCTCAGCGGGAAATTCCTTGGCTTCCGACATCGCTACAACCTCCTCACAAACCAACGTGCGCGTGCGCGTTGGGTTGAACGGTCCCGGCTAAGTGCCCTTGGATGCACAGGCTCACGAGTGCAAACCTGAGGCAATGAAGGAGGAAATTAAACCCTTAGCAAGCGGGATTGTCAAGTAACCGTGCCGTGCCCACACGGCACCGACCCTTAAAAAGTTGCACTTGGTGCCTGGATTTCGCCATCTTCCCCCCACCGGGTCAGAATGACTAGGCCGCCGCACCGTCCTTTTCCAGCTTTTCGACGAGCGACTTGAGCTGTGAAGCGAGCTTTCCGCCCATGCCCTTGATCTGGGCCGAGACCTTGGAGCCAGGGCCCTTGGCCATGCCGGAGATCTCGGCGAGCAGTTCGGGCTTGGACTTGGAGGCCGCCAGGCTCTTGACGGCCTTGGCGTCCAGGACCTTGCCATCGAGCAGCCCCGCGACGATCTCGAGCTTGCCGTTGAACTTCTTGACGAAGTCCACGGCGACTTTGGCGGCCATGACCGGGTCTTCGGCTTCGATGATCGCGGTGGGGCCGTTAAAGAGCTTCTCGGCGTCCGCCACGCCCATCGCGCGGAAGGCCTGGATGCTGATCCGGTTGCGGACCACTTTCATCCCGAGACCCTTGGCGCGCAGTTCGGAGCGGGCCTCGGTGGTCTCTTCGCTGTTGAGGCCGTTGTTGCGCACCATCACGATGTTGGAGAGGCTTTCGTAGCGCTTGGAGACCTCGCCTTTCAACAGCATCTTGATGCGGCTCGGCTCTTCGGCGCCCAGTTTTTCCTGTTCGGACATGGCTTGATCCTCGTTTCAATCTCGCGCCGGCGTCAGGCTTCGACGCGCAGCCCCGGGCCCATGGTGCTGGTCACGGTCACCTTTTCCATGTAGATGCCCTTCACGGCGGCGGGGCGGATGGCCTTGATGTGATTGACCATCGCCTCGACGTTGGCCTTGAGGTCGTCCTTGCTGAAGCTGAGCTTGCCGACGGCCACATGGACGTTCCCAAAGCTGTCGTTGCGGTATTCGAGCTTGCCGGCCTTGAACTCGTTGACGGCCTGGACGACGTTGGGCGTCACGGTGCCGGACTTGGGGCTGGGCATCAGGCCCTTGGGGCCGAGCACCTTGCCCAGGCGGCCGACGTAGCGCATGGTCGCCGGGTGCGCGATGGCGACGTCGAACTCGAGCCAGCCGTCGTTGACCTTCTTGGCCAGATCCTCACCGCCGGCTTCGACCGCGCCGGCCTTCTTCGCCTCCTCGGCCAGCGCGCCTTCGGCGAAGCAGATCACGCGCAGCGCCTTGCCGGTGCCCTTGGGCAGCGAGAAGGACCCGCGCACGAGCTGGTCGGCCTGCTTGGGATCGATGCCGAGCTTGATCGCCAGTTCGACGGACTCGTCGAATTTGCACTTCTTCGAGCCCGACTTGAGGATGGTCAGGGCGTCGTCGAGGCTGTAGATCTTGGTCTTGTCGATCTTGCCGTCGAGTTCGCGGTAGCGGCGGGACGGCTTGTAATCACCACGCTTGCGGGGCATTGCCTTTCCTCCGGAGTCCCAACGGGCGGCCCATCCGCGATGCGGCGAGCTCCGCCCTCCTCCCAGTTTTCGAATCGCGGCGCGCGCGGCGCCGTTACTCCACGTCCACGCCCATGCTGCGCGCCGTGCCCGCCACGAGGCGGCAGGCGGCGTCGAGGTTGGTCGTGTTCAGGTCCGGCAGCTTCAACTCGGCGATTTTCTTGAGCTGGGCCTGCGTCATCTTGCCGACCTTGTCCTTATTAGGCACGCCGCTGCCGCTCTCGAGGCCCAGTTCCTGCTTGATCAGGGCGGAGACGGGCGGCTTCTTGTAGGCCAGGTCGAAGGATTTGTCCCGGTAGACGCTGACGATGACCGGAATCAGCATGCCCTTGTTCTTGGCCGTATCGGCGTTGAAGCGCTTCACGAAGTCGCCGATGTTGACGCCGTGCTGCGAGAGCGCGGGGCCCACGGGCGGCGCGGGGTTGGCGCCCCCGCCCGGGCACATCAGCTTGACCTTCGCCATCAGTTGCTTGGCCATGACTCACTCCCGGAGGCGGGGTTCGCGCGGGCGACCCGCCGCCTGCTAGATCTTCTCCACCTTGCCGTATTCCAGTTCCACGGTGGTATCGCGGCCGAAGATCGAGACCTTGACCTTGAGCATCCACTTGGTGGAATCGACGGACTCCACGGTCCCGTCGAAGTTCTCGAAGCTGCCTTCCTTGATCCGCACGCGGTCGCCCGGCGCGAACTCCACCTTGGGCTTGGGCTTCTCCTTGCGCGCCTCGATGTCCTCCAGGACGCGCTGCACGTCGGCGTCGTCGAGGGGCGTGGGCTTCATGCGGTTGCCGCCCACGAAACCGCTGATGCCCGGCGTCTCCATGATCGCGAACCAGACGCCCTCGGGCACCTCGCCCTCGTCGCTGGTTTCCATCTCGACGAGGATGTAGCCGGGGAACATCTTCTGCTGGGAGACGCGCTTCTTGCCTTCCCGGATTTCAGAGACGTTCTCCGCGGGCACGATGATCTGGGAGACGTACTTCTCGATGCCCTTGGCGCGCAGGCGCGCCTCAAGGCCCTCCTTGATCTTTTCCTCGCGTTCGGATTGCGCGCGCAGCGCGTACCACAGTTTTCGAGCCATCGCTCGCGTGCGCCCTTCCCCTGTCCGGGTCATGGCCGCCGGCAACCCGGTCAGCCGTAGAACAGCCAATTGGCCAAAATCTGGAGGATCTTTATCCACCGACGCGATGAACAAGGCCAATGCCGCGGTGGTGATGAGGATCACGTAGGTGATGCCCCAAACCTGCGTCTCGGCCTTGAACCAAGGCGTGATCTTGGGCCAGGTGACCTTTCTCAGTTCGCCGTCCGTCTGCACCAGGAACTCGGCGGTGCGCTGCTGGCAAAAGACCACGTAATACGCCAGCAGCAGTCCCACGACGGCCACCACGACCGCGCCGCCGTTGGAAATGTAGTAGCTCGCCGTCGGGGAACGCGACCAGCTCAGCAACCCGTCCAGCCCGATGAAGCCCAGGGTCTTCTGCCCCAGGTTGCGAACGAAGATCCAGCCGTAGTACCAATGGAAGGCCGTAAAGACGACGAAAAAGAAGGCCACGACAAAGGAGCCCAGGCGAGTCATGGTGCCCTCGCCCGGCTTATGCACGGTCAACAGACCGCCCCCGCTCCCAGAGCCGGCGCCATCGCCGGACGCGGGAGCCGCCGAAGTCTTCTTCTCCGCCACAGCCTGCGCCATCGCCTCGCTCGGCCGCCCATGGACCGGCCGGACCCGCAGGTCCCATCCGGTTTCCGCTAATGTAAGGCCCCGCGCCGATACCGGCACGGGGCCGTTTAATGCCTCTCCAGTTCGGGAGTTACGGCGCCGAACCTTCCCGGCGCCTCCCGCGGCGAATCCTCATCGCACCTGCTGCCGCCTCAAGTGGCAGGAGCGGAGGGACTCGAACCCCCAACCGCTGGTTTTGGAAACCAGTGCTCTACCAATTGAGCTACGCTCCTAGAGCTCGCCGTGCGACCTCACTCCAGGATCTTGATCACGACGCCCGAGCCGACCGTACGACCGCCTTCGCGGATCGCGAAGCGCAGGTTGTCCTGCATGGCGACGGGCTTGTCCTTCTCGAGTTCGACTTCCATCTTGATGTTGTCGCCGGGCATGCACATGTCGGCGGTGCTGTTGTCTTCCTTGATCATCTTATTGATCTTGCCCGTCACGTCCGTGGTGCGGAAGTAGAACTGCGGGCGGTAGCCGGGGAAGAACGGCGTCTTGCGGCCGCCTTCGTCGCCGCTCAGCACGTACACCTGCGCCTCGAACTTGGTGTGCGGGGTGATGGACTTGGGCGCGGCGAGCACCTGGCCGCGGCGGAGCTGTTCCTTTTCCACGCCGCGCAGGAGCAGGCCGACGTTGTCGCCGGCTTCGCCGGTGTCCAGCGTCTTGTTGAACATCTCGACGCCGGTCACGGTCGTGTCCATGGTCTCGGCGGCCAAACCGACCACTTCGACCTTGTCGCCGACCTTGATCACGCCCTGCTCGATACGGCCGGTGCCGACCGTGCCGCGGCCCTTGATCGAGAAGACGTCTTCGATGGGCATCAGGAAGGGCTTGTCCTTCTGGCGCTCGGGCTCGGGGATGTAGCTGTCGAGCGCGGCGACCAGGTCGAGGACGGGCTTGGCGGACTTCTCGTCGCCCGGGTTCTCGAGCGCAGCCTTGGACTGCCCGCGGATGACCGGGACATCGTCGCCGGGGAAGCCGTACTTGCTGAGCAGCTCCCGTACTTCCAGCTCGACGAGGTCCAGCAGCTCGGGGTCGTCGACGAGGTCCACCTTATTCAGGAAGACGCACAGGGCGGGCACGTTCACCTGGCGGGCCAGGAGCACGTGCTCGCGCGTTTGCGGCATCGGGCCGGCGTCGGCGGCGACCACCAGGATCGCGCCGTCCATCTGCGCGGCGCCGGTGATCATGTTCTTGATGAAGTCGGCGTGGCCCGGACAGTCGATGTGGGCGTAGTGCCGCTTGTCCGATTCGTACTCGGTGTGCGAAGCGGCGATCGTGACGGTCTTGTTCGCGTCGCGGACCGTGCCGCCCTTGGTGATGTCCGCATACGAACGGGCCTTTGCAAGCCCTTTCGCGGCGAGCACCGCCACCAGCGCGGCCGTCAACGTCGACTTGCCGTGGTCAATGTGCCCAATCGTGCCGACGTTCACGTGCGGCTTGGTACGCTGAAAAGTATCCTTCGCCATTGCCGATCTCTCTCCTTCCCAACCACCTTGTGTTGAGCGTAAATGGAGCTGCAGGTGGGATTTGAACCCACGACCTCGTCCTTACCAAGGACGTGCTCTACCGGCTGAGCTACTGCAGCCCGTCAAACGAATCCAAGACGGGCAACGCAGGCAGCTTACAGCAGAGGGCGCACTATAGTAGCGCCGGGAAGGGTGTCAAGGAAATCCGTAGGGATTGTCACTTGTGCAAGCGAGGCGGCACGCCGCCGTCCCCCTCCCCCTGCTTTCATTCAAGGGCTTGCCCGAAAGCACCTTACTGCGGTAGGCTACCAGCTTCCGCTACAGGTTCAACTGCCATCCCGGGTGGCGCAAGATGAACATCCTGTTCTTCCTTGTACCTTCCCTGGTCCTTTACGCCTTCGGATACCGGTATTACTCGCGCTGGCTGGAGCGGGCCTGGGGCGCCGACCCGGAGCGCCAGACGCCGGCGGTCGAGATGCAGGACGGGCTCGACTACGTCCCAACCCAGACCCACGTGCTCTTCGCGCACCACTTTTCCACCGTCGCCGGCGCCGGCCCGATCGTGGGCCCGGCCACCGCGCTGATCTATGGCGCGCTGCCGGCATGGCTCTGGATCGTCTTCGGCGCGGTCTTTATCGGCGCGGTCCACGACTTCGTCTGCCTCTTCGCCTCGGTGCGCAACAAGGGGCGCAGCATGGCGGAGATCGCGCGCACGCACCTCGGTTCGACGGCGTTCGTCTTCTTCATCCTCTTCCTGCTGCTGCTGATCGTGATCGTGAACGGCGTCTTCCTGCAACTGACCGCGACTTCGCTCACGTCCCTGCACCCGCTGGGCAAGCTGAACCTACCGCCGGACCAGACGATCTTCGACATCGCCACGGTCGACGGCGAACTCAACGCGCGCATCGGCGGGATCGCCTCGATGTCGGTGATTCTCATCACCCTGAGCGCCCCGCTGCTGGGCTGGGCGGTCTACAAGAAGGGGATGCGGATCGCGCTGGCCTACCCCATCGCCGCGGCCGTCGCGATCGGCTCGATCGTCGCGGGCATCTACCAACCCGTCAGCCTCGACCCCGGCGTTTGGCAGACGGTCTTCTCCGTCTACATCCTGCTGGCCTGCGGGCTGCCAGTCTGGGTGATCCTGCAGCCGCGCGATTTCGTGAACGTGCAGATCCTCTACACGGGGCTGCTGCTCCTCGTCGTGGGGCTCTTCTCCGCCGGCCTGCAAGGCACCGAGATCCAGGCCCCCTGAGCAACATCGCGGGCGGCTCCAAGACGACGCTGGGCGCGCTCTGGCCGGGCCTCTTCATCACCATCGCCTGCGGGGCGATCTCGGGCTTCCACGGCATCGTCGGCAGCGGCGTGACGAGCAAGCAGATCACCAACGAACTGCACGCGCGGAAGATCGGCTACCTGGCGATGCTCGGCGAATCCACGCTGGGCCTCTGCGTGACGCTGGCCATCGGCGCGGGGATCGCCTACTCGGACTACATCTCCGTCGTCTGGCCCACGGGCGGGCAGAAGTCGAACCCCGTGCTGGGCTTCGCGCTCGGCGCGGCGGGCATCTTCGAGATCGGCCTCAAGATCCCCATGTGGCTGGGCGTCGTCTTCGGGATCCTGCTCGTGGAGGGCTTCGTCGTGACGACGCTCGATACGTCCGTGCGCCTGAATCGCTACCTCTTCGAGGAACTCTGGCGCGTGGTCTGGCGCGGGAATCCGCCGCGCTTCATGCTGAATCCATGGTTCAACAGCGCGATCTCGGTCTTCCTGATGTGGATCGTGGCCCGCAGCGGGGTCTGGGTGAAGCTCTGGGCGCTCTTCGGCTCGGCCAACCAGCTCCTGGGCGCGCTCTCGCTGATCGTCGTCACCGCGTGGCTGAAGGCGATCAAGCGGCCCACCATCTATACGCTGGCGCCGTGCGTGCTGCTGTGCGTGACCACGATCTGGTCGTTGGCGCGCCTGATCCCGCGCTACTTCACCGACGGCAACTGGGTGCTCTTCACCTTCGACCTGTTCCTGGTCACGCTGGCGCTCTGCCTGATCGGGTTGGGGCTGTACCGGGGCCTGCTGTCGCCGCCCCGCTCCTCCGGCGCCGCCGCGCCCAAGGCGCCCTGACTTGCGGCCGACTAGCGATCTACCATCGCGCCTCGCCCACGTAGAACTCCGCGCACGCCGGCAAGGCCCCGCCCTCGCCGGCCGTTCGCCTCAGCCGCACCGCCGCCGCGTGAACGCGTGGGATAAGGACGCCCCAGGCGCGCGGACGCGAGGGCGCGTTCAGCACGCCCTGCACGGGCGCTTCCTTCCACGCATAGCGGAACGCGCCCGCTTCGTCCCGCTGTTCGAGCGCCTCGACGGCGAACTCCGCATCCGGCGGCAGCGGTGCCTTGAAGAGCAACCAGACGAGCTCGACCTCGGGCGCGCGCCCAGCCGGGTCCGGGGCCAACTCGACGCTGACGCCGGGGGCGGCGAAGTCGAGCGCCTGGCCTGTTTCAGGGTCGCCGTCAAAAAAGGGCGCGAACCGCGGCGGCTTCGAGCGGCGCGACGCTCAGGACCACCTGAGTGGCGGGGTGGCGTTCGAGGCGCGTCGCCGTCGCCAAACCGCCTTCCGGCCACGCCCACGCGCCGGCGTAGCGATACAACCGGAACGGCGGATCGTTCCCGAAGACGCCGTGCGCCTCGAAATCCGCCAGGCCCTCCAGCAGCGGCGCGGCGCGCGCCCAGACGTCCGGCGGCGCGGCGACCCAGCGGCACCCGGCGGCGCGGAGGTTGAACGGCGAGGGCGTCTCCAGCGCGCGGGTCCAGGCCTCGCCCGGCCGGTTGAAGCGGTCGGAGCCGGGGTCGGCGCAGCGGACCGGCCGACCGGCAAGCCCCGGCACGGCGGAGAAGCCGAGCACGCCGGTTGAAATCCCCTCGCCCAGCGCGCCTCGGGATTCGACGTACGCGACGGCGCCGACCTGCCCGCGCGGGTACACGAACGGCAGGTAGGGCACCGACTCCCCGACGCCTTGCAGCGTGTAGCGGATGCCCTGCAAGCCCAGCAGCAGCGCCAACACGCAGCTCAGCGCGAGCCGCCCGCGGCCGGCCCCGCGCGCGGCGAAGCGGCCCAACGCCAGCCCAAGCGCCAGGTACGCCGCGCTCAGCGCGAACTGATTGAATCGATACGTCTCGAACGGATTGATGGCCAGTTCGAAGAACAGGCCCGCGAACAGGCAAGGCGCGGTCGCCAACAGCAGCCAGCGCGCGAGTACCGGCGGATTCGGACGCGGCCAGAAGGCCCAGACGCCAAGCGGCAGAAAGCCCGCGAGCGCCGGCCCCAGTTCGCGCCAGGCCAGCGTAGCCCAGCGCGGGTCGCCGGCAAGGATCCGCGTCATGCGCCCGTCGCAGAGCGCGGCGAAACTCGGCCAAGCCGAGCCGCTCCAGACGAGCCGCGTCTGCTCGGCTTCGGGCCAGCGCAGCAGCGCGGCCGCCGGCGCGCCGCCTTGGACCAAGGCCAGCCCCAGCGCGAAGCCTGCCGCGAGCATCAAGTCGCGCCAGGCCGGCGTCGATGCGCCGAGGATCTGCTGCGGTTTGGCCCTGCCACAAGCCCATGCCGCCAGGAGCACCATCGCGATCGGCAACCCGGCGTGCGGCGCCAACAGGGTCAATGCGCCCAGCAGCAGGCCGAAAGGCAATGCCGGCGAAGCGCGCCCATTCAGAGTCTCGGGCCAACGCAGCACCGCGACAACAGTTGCCAGCAGCCACGCCCAGCCTGCGGCCATAGACAGCGTCTTCGAGACGTACGCGAAGCCCTCGCAGGCGTAGCAGGCTCGCTGCGGCGGGAAAAACGGCTCGATCCCGCGCAGCCAGTCCACCCAGGCTAGGCTCCCGCCCAGCGCGAAGAGGCCCAGCCCGAGCCGGATCTCCCACGCGCCAAGCGCCGCGCCGGCGCGCGCGGCCCCCGCGCGCAGGGCCTCCAGCGCCAGCAGCAGCGTGAGGACCTGGAGCAGCGCGAGCCAGACGGTGAAGGTCCACCACGGCGGCCAGCCCGCGGCCCCGCCCCAGCCGGCGGCGAGCAAGTCCGGGCCGTAGTGGTAGACGAATACGCTCTGTGTATCGTACGGATGCAGGCTGGGCAGGCCCTGGACGGCGAGGACCGCCGACTTCGCCGAGTGCGTGAGCTGATCGGTGCCGCCGTCGTCCAGGGCATCCCAGGCCCAGGCCAGCGCCACGGGCAGCATGACGGGCAAGGCCCGGCGCAGGTCCGCGCGCCAGGCCGCGGCGTTCCACGCCGGGCCGGTGCGGTCCCGGCGCCACGCGGCGAGGAGCGCGGCGGCCTCCAGCGCCGAGAGCAGCCCGCTCGCGACGGCCGGGCGCAGCAGGTAGCTCAAGGCGTTGAGCGCGACGAGGTGCGCGGAGAGGCCCACGACTGCGCCGAGCGCCAGGGCCGTGCCAAGGTCGCTGGTGCGCCAGGCGCGGCGGACCCAGACGGCGCCGGCAAGGACCGGAAATAGCATCAGCAGCAGGCAGAGCAAGCCCTGCGCCAGCAGGGTGAGCAGGTTCATGCGGGCATCCGCGCAGACCGGGCTTACGCCCGGCTCGCGGCCCGCCGCGCCGCCGCGGCCCAGCGCGCGATGAGCCCTTCGCGCAGTTCCTTTACGCGCATGCGGAAGCGCGCGTCGCTGAGGCGCGGGCCGACGTCGGCCGTGACGAGCGCCTCGGTGAAGAGCCCCGCCTCGGCCAGCGGGACGCCGCTGGGCGCGAAGATCGCGCTGTCGCCGTAGCCCAGGTGCGTCGCGTCGGCGTTGACAACGTTGCTTCGCGCGACGACCAATCCGTAATGCACCGCCGCGCCGATGTGGTTGTTCCGCACGCGGACCCGGTGCTCGTTCATCAGCGCGAAGGGGATCCGGTTGTAGTGCGGGCTGAACAGGATTCGCGCGCCTTGAAAGGCCGCGATCGCGGCGACTTCGGGGAACGAGGAATCGTGGCAGATCTGGATCCCGAAGCGCACGCCGCGCGCCTCGAAGACGGGAATCTCGTCGTCGCAGGCGAAGCCCATATCCCGCGCATCGCCGCCGGTCAGCAGCGTCTTGGTGTACGCGCCGGCGACGCGCCCGCCGTCGAGGACCGCCACGGTGTTCCAGAGCGCCGCGCCGCGCCGTTCGGTGAGCCCCACCAGCGCCGCGAGGTTCCGGTCCTGCGCGCGGCGCGCCAGGTCGAGGAGCCTCCGGTCGCCGAGGGTCATCGCGCCGCGTTCGATCAGTTCGCGCGTGCCGTAGCCGCTCAGGTAGGTCTCGGGCAGGCAGACGAAGTCGCAGCCCGCGCGCGCGGCCTCGTCGATGACCTCGCCGGCCCGCGCGAGGTTCCGCTCCAGGTCGCCGTCGGCGCAGCGGCCCTGCCAGACGCCCAGGACGAGCCGATCGCTCATGGAAGACCTCCTTTATCTCGGCAGGAACGCCGCGGCCATCATCCCGCCCCGCGCGGTTTGTCCAAGCCCCCGCCGCCTTGACAGGCCGCAGATTGAAGGGTAGGTTGCCCCTCATGGAACGCAGCGCGCCGTTCGCCAACTTCCGCAATAACCGCAATGACGCGGTCACCCGCGTCGATTAACCTCCCCCTTACCTCAAGCGTTTTCGATTGCTCTTCGTCGGGAAGACGATGCGTCCGGCCATCCGGCGGAGGCCTCGATTTCCCAAGGGGTCCAGCTTTTGACTTTTGACTTTTGACCTTCGACCTTCACCATTCGGTTTTCCATGCCAAGGAGAAGCACCGTGATCGTCCCGAAGCTGCGCCCGAACCGTTACCGCACGCACACCTGCGGGGGAGTTGCGCCCGGCCGACTTGGGCCAGGAGGTGAGACTTTCCGGCTGGGTGGACGCGAACCGCGACATGGGCGGGCTGATCTTCGTGGACCTGCGCGACCGCTACGGCGTGACGCAGCTCGTCTTCGACCCCCAGCGTTCGGGCGAGGCCCACGCCGAGGCCGGCAAGCTGCGCGGCGAATGGGTCGTGCGCGCGAAGGGCAAGGTCGCCCAGCGCCCCGCCGACCGCGCCAACCCCAAGCTCGCCACGGGCGAGATCGAGATCGAGGTCACCGAAGTCGAAGTGCTCAACCGCGCCAAGACGCCGCCCATTGAGATCCGCGACGACCTGGTCGCCGGCGACGAGGCGCGCCTGACCTACCGTTACCTGGACCTGCGCCGCAACCCAATGCAACGGATCCTGCGCATGCGCCACGCCGCGGCGATGGCCGCGCGGAACCACCTGACCGGCGAGGGGTTTACCGAGGTCGAGACGCCGTTCCTGATCAAGTGGACGCCCGGCGGCGCGCGCCCGTTCCTGGTCCCTAGCCGCATCCATCAAGGCAAGTTTTACGCGCTCGCCGAGAGCCCGCAGCTCTTCAAGCAGCTCCTGATGGTCGCCGGGACCGACCGCTACTACCAGATCGTGCGCTGCTTCCGCGACGAGGACCTGCGCATCGACCGGCAGCCCGAGTTCACGCAGGTGGACCTCGAGATGTCCTTCGTCGAGCAGGACGACATCTTCACCGCCGTCGAAGGCATGATCGGCGCGATCTTCAAGGACGTGCTCGGCGTCGAATTCAAGCTCCCGCTGGAGCGCGTCAGCTTCGAGGAGGCGATGAACCGCTGGGGCAACGACAAACCCGACCGGCGCTTCGGACTCGAACACGTCACGCTCACCGAGATCGTCCAGAAGCACGACGGCGGCGGGATCAAGCTGCTCAAGAACGTGGTCGCCTCCGGCGGGATCGTGAAGGGCCTGCGCCTGCCGAAAGAGCACGAGATGCCACGCGCGCAGATCGACAAGCTCGAGACGTTCGTGAAGGGCATGGGCGCGAAGGGCCTGGCCTGGGCGAAGATCGGCCCCGGCGGGAGTTGGGGCAACGCGCCGCTGGCCAAGGTCATCGCCGATCCGATGCGCGAGGCGTTCAACGCGGCCCTGGGCGCGCAGGAGGGCGACCTGCTGCTCTTCCAGTTCGGCCCCGAGGCCGTGGTCCACACGGTGATGGCGAACCTGCGCCTGCATCTGGGCAAGAAGTTCGGGCTGATCCCCGAGTACGGCTCGGGCGGGAAGTGGGACTGCTTCTGGGTCGTGGACCCGCCGCTCTTCGAGTACGACGAGGAGCACAAGCGCTGGGTCGCCGCGCACCACGCCTTCAGCATGCCGCGCCGCGAGTGCTTGAAGGATCTCGACGCGGGCGCGGCGGACCAATCGCCCACCAGCCCGCTCAAGAAAGTGCTCTGTTACCGCTACGACCTCGTGCTGAACGGCTACGAGATCGCCGGAGGCAGCGTCCGTATCCACGTGCCCGAGATCCAGCAGCAGGTCTTCCGCGCGCTGGGCATCACCGAGCAGGAGGCGCAGGAGAAGTTCGGCTTCCTGCTGGAAGCCTTCGGCTACGGCGCGCCGCCGCACGGCGGGATCGCGGTGGGCTGGGACCGCCTCGTCTGGCTCTTGACCGAGACCGAGACGATGCGCGACGTCTACGCCTTCCCGAAGAACCAGAAGGGCATCGACATGATGAGCGGCAGCCCGGCCGAGGTGGACGCGGCGCTGCTGCGGGACTGCGCGATCAAGGTGGAGTTGCCGAAGGAAGAGAAGCCGGCGTAGGTAAAGCGATGGTCGTCCGTAGCACGGGCGACTCGCCCGCACAATATGGAATTCCGCTGGACGTTTGCTGAACTGTGACAAGCAGGCTTGGAGGAAACCATCATGCCCATTGAAGGCCCCGAAGATCTCGAAGCCGCAGACCAACGTATCCGTCTAAATGAACTGCGAGAAAAGGTCAGGGATTTAGGTGGCGTCGGTTTTTGCGAACCTTCCGGAAAGGCGCCGGGAGAAGTGGAGGAACAGTTCCTCCAGCAGGTCATTGCATTTGAAGAAGGGGGTTGGACGACGCACCTGGAGATTCTGAAGCGTCGGGGTTTTATCCCGCCCCCGGCAGACACGCTGGATGACGAGCAACTTCACGAGAAACTCTGGCAAGTGATCCGGGAGTTAGCCAACCTGCATTGTTTCCTGTACAACACCAATCATTTGAGCGAACGGGAACTATACGTCCTGCTGCTCGACGATCTGCTTCAGGAAGAAGTTCCCCAAGAACTCTCCACCAATCCGCCGCCAGGCTATTCAAATCACCTTGATATTCTGGGCAGCGGGAGCGAGGAAGACACTGAGTTGTACCACCGCTACTACGCCGATGACGAAATGCGTGCGCATTGGCTGGAAGAATTTCCCGACACCACGCTTCCCCCGAAAGAAATGCCGCCCTACAATCGCGACGCATCGCTGCCTGCGCCGATATTCCCCATATCGAATTCATCGAGGCGGAAGAGGATCGCGAGGAGTCCGACGCGATTTAGTAGTCCTCCTCGCCGCCCGCTCTTCAACCGGTGCGCGAGCTTCCTCGCCAGCCGGCCGTTGACCGCCTCGATCTGCGCCACGCCCTTCGCGCGCAGCTCGCAGGGCATGCCGGCATACTCCATCGCGCCGGCCGGGTTCCTGATTCCGTACGGACCCTCATTAGGGTCTTATCGCTCATCCGTTTCGATCCCGCAAAAGCAGATCCTGCGCCGTCCACCGGATTTTGAAATAGAGCCCGGCAATCGGCACATGTACGTGCAATGGACGCCACACGGGAGAACCCCTTATGCCCGGCACCCTCCACAAGGTCGTGATCGTCGGCGGCGGCTTTGGAGGACTCTACGCCGCGCAGAACCTCAAGGGCGCGCCCGTCGAAGTGACGCTCCTCGACCGGCGCAACCACCACCTCTTCCAGCCGCTGCTATACCAGGTGGCGACGGGCGGGCTCTCCTCGGCCAACATCGCCGCGCCCCTGCGCAACGTCCTGAAGCGGCAACGCAACGCGACGGTGTTGATGGAAGAGGTCACGGGCTTCGACCCCGCACGCCGCGAGGTGCTCACCGCGGGCGGGCGCATCTCTTACGACACGCTCATCGTCGCCGCGGGCGCGCGGAGTTCGTACTTCGGGCGCCCGGAGTGGGAAGCGCACGCGCCTTCGCTCAAGACCCTGGAGGACGCCGTCGAGATTCGCCGCCGGGTGCTCACGGCCTTCGAAGAGGCCGAGCGCGAGAGCGACCCGGCGCGACGCCGCGAGTGGCTCACCTTCGTCGTCGTCGGCGGCGGCCCGACGGGGCTTGAACTGGCCGGCGCGCTTTGCGAAATCTCGATGCAGACCTTGAAGGGCGAGTTTCGGCGCAGCGATCCGAGCGAGGCGCGGGTGATCCTGGTCGAGGCCGGCCCGCGCGTGCTCCCGCCCTTCCACCCGAACCTCTCGGAGAACGCCAAACGCGCGCTGGAGAGGCTGGGCGCCGAGGTCCGCACGGGCTGCAAGGTGCTGGCGATCCGCGCCGGCGCGGTGGAACTCGAGCGCGACGGCCAGCCCGAGACGCTCGCCGCGCGGACGATCCTGTGGGGCGCGGGAGTGGCCGCATCGCCGCTTGGAAAGAAGCTCGCCGAAGCGGCCGGCGCCGAGACCGACCGCTCGGGGCGCGTGAAGGTGGGGCCGGACCTTGCGCTGCCGGGGCATCCGGAGATTCTCGTCATCGGCGACCTCGCATACTGCCCGGACGCCAGCGGCCAGCCGCTGCCGGGCCTCGCGCCGGTGGCGATGCAGCAGGGCCGCTACGCTGCGCAGGCGCTGCGCGCGCGCCTGAAAGGCCGGACGCCCGCGCCGTTCCGCTACTTCGACAAGGGCACGATGGCGACGATCGGCCGCCGCGCGGCAGTCGCGCAGGTCGGGCGCCTGCGGCTCAGCCGGCACGCTGGCCTGGCTGGCGTGGCTCTTCATCCACCTGATGTATATCGTGACCTTCGCCAACCGCGTATTGATCCTGCTGCAGTGGGGCTGGAGCTACGTCTCCCGCGCGCGCGGGGCGCGGCTGATCACCCGGCGCGGCGAGGCGCCGGGCGCCGCCGAGCCTCCCATACAGGCCATCCCGGAACGCCCGGCGAAGGCCCTGGTTCGATAGATCCGCCCCTGCGGACCGGCCGGTCCCGCGTCCATCCCCGCCGCCCCGCCCCATTTGCCGAATGCCGTGAAACCTCCGGCGCGGTAGACTTAATAATTCCTGCGTATCGTCCGCCCACGGGAGGTTCCGCGATGGCCACGTGCGTCGTCTGCGGCAAGAGCATCGGGCTGCTCGCGGGGGCGGCGTCGGGGCACTACAAGGAATACCGCTGCGGCGTCTGCGGTTCGCTGGTCGGCGACGGCTGCTTCGAGCGCTCCAGCAACGGCAAAGGCGAGGAACTGCACACCTGCCTGAAATGCGCGCAGGACGGCAAGCGCGCCGAACGCCCCACCGGCGGGATGCTGGCCCAGGCCGGGCGGGAAGTCGCCGACGAATGGGCGCTCAAATTCCGCGGCGAAGGCGACCGGCTTCTCGACCGCGCCGACGAACGGGCGCGCAAGCTGCTGAACGAGACGGACGAGCGCGCGCACAAGCTCGTGGAGCACCTTCGCGCCGAGACCGATCAGGCCGCCGAGCGCTTCGTGCAGCATGTCGAGAAGGCGCTGGAGCGGCGCGCAAAGGAGGAGGTCCGCACGGCGGTCCTGCTCTTTTTCATCATGGCCTCCGCGGTGGCGGTGACGGGCGCGCTCTCGCTCCTTTTCGCCTGGCTGCATAAGGTGGTGCTCTGATGCGCAAGGGCGTGCGCTGGCGGCGCTTCGTCCGCGAACTCGACGCGCAGCCGCTGGCGCGGGCGATGCTCGGCCTGGCCTTCGCGGCCCTGGTCACCGTGCTGGGCCTGGGGCCCCGCGCGGTGAGCATGCTCCCCCATCCGGCGCTGCCGTTCCGCGTGATGCGCCTGATGGCGATCACCATCGTCGTGTATTTGGCGCTCACCTGGCTGCTGGGTACGCTGCACTTCTATTACACGGCCCAGCGGCGCGTGCGGCTGCTGGCGCGGAAGCATCCGTTCCTCGCGCGCCTGCCGAGTTCCAACGACCTGCTCTGGCGGGCCTTCGTCAAGAAGCTCGTACGCAGCCTTGGCCCGCTGGAAGGCCTGCTGCTGACGGGCGGAGTCTTCCTGCTGCTGCTGGGTTCGAGCTGCCAGTACGCGGCGATGGAGATTCTGCTGCAGCTCGACTGGCCGATTTAGGAGTGCGAACGTCCATGCGCCGCACCCCGCATCTTGCAGCCTGGATCCTGTGCGCGCTGTCCTGCGCGCTCCCGCGCGCCGAAGAAGGCACGACCTCGGGACCGGCCTCCACCGGCGCCAAGCCCGCGGAGGGCGTCGAGCTGATCGTCGATTACCTGCCGCCGGCGCTCTACGAGACCGAGCCGCTGACGGCCTGCTTCCGCGTCGAGAACCATGCCAAGATCCCCGCCACCGTGCGCGTGCGGGCGGAGGTGCGCCTCGAGGACGGCGCCTGGAAGCTCCGCGACGAGAGCAAGCTGGAGATCGCCTCCGGCGCGCGCCAGACTTACCAGAAGGATCTCGACTTGGCTGGCGCGAAGGCCGTCCGCTACGTGCTCAAGACCGGCGCGGGCGAATTGCCAGGGCCGGCGGTGCGGCTCGTGCGGGACGAGATCCCTGGCCCGAGTCGACCGCAAAGGACGGCCGGCTCGTGGACGGCGAGGGCGCGGCGCTGCTGCTGGTGACGCGGCGGCGGCTCAATCGCGAAGACCGCCGCTGGGCCCCGCTGCGCTGGGCGGTGAGCGACAAGAAGGGCGAGACGGTCAAGCGCGTGCTGGTGCTCGCGCCGGGCGCGTGGGCCGCAAAGGCTGAAGGAGGCGGGACGGAGGACCTCTCGGCGCTGCTTCCCGAAGGCTTCGCCGAGCCGCACGCCGCCGCCGCGCTGGGCCCTTATCCGCTCGACGGCACCCTCCGATCCTCAAGGCGCTGGCCGGCGCCGCGGGGGCGCTGGGCGACCCGCCGCCCGAGCGCGTCGTGGTGCTGCTCCCGCCTGAAGACCTGGAGGTCGCCACCGACCCGCGGGTCTACCGGATCGTGGTGGAGGCGCTCTTGGGGCGGCTTCGGGCGGGCGGGGTGCGCGAGGTGGCGCTGGCCCCGCCGTGCTTCTACGGCCGGCCCAAGCGGCAGCAGCAGCGGCTCTGGGACGAGGTCCGCGAGGCGGCGAAGCTCAGCGAGGCGACGGCGCTCGATGTCTCGGATTGGCTGGACGAATCACGCTGGCGGGTCGATCCTGAACAGGAGGGCGTCTACGGACGCGCGCCCAACGCCCTGGGCCTGAAAAAAATCGGCGCAAAAGCTGGCCGAGCTGTTACCATGACGATTCGTTCGCGGCATGCAGGACGTCGCTTTCCGGCTCCCACGGGCGGCGAAGAACGCAGATGAGGCCCCCCTTCTCCACAGCTACCTGCTCTGGCGCTCCAGCGTACCGCCCGATGCCAACACGCTGGCCAAGCGCCGGTACACCATCGCCGCCTCGCTGCTGCCGGCGCTGATGGTGGGGGTCTTCTTTTTCGGCTGGTATGCGGGGCTGGTTGTCCTGGCGGCCTGCCTGAGCGGGCTGCTGACGGACCTGGTCGCCTGCCGCCTCAACGGGCGCTTTATTTTCAACAACCCGCTGGGCCCGCAGGACGGGACGTGGCTGGCGACGGGCCTGATCGTGGGCCTGCTGATGCCGCCCGCCGCGCCGCTCTGGGCGCCCATCTGCGCGGGCATCGTGGCGATCCTGGTCGGCAAGCATTGGCTCAGCGTCGACGGGATGCCGCTCCTCCAGCCGGCTGCCGTGGCGCTGCTGGCGCTGCACGTGCTCCCGCCGTTCATGGGCGCGATGCACCCGCGCGACGAAGCCGGCAAACCGGCCTGGCCGGTGCTGGTCCGCCCGCTCACCAAGCCCGCCGAAGGGGAGGATTCCATCGGCCGGCACGCGCGCGATTTCCTGGGCGGCGACGTGCGCAAGGCGATTTCAAAGCAAGAGTACGATGAGCAGCTCTTCACCGCCAACCGCCAGCCGCTGACCTCCGAAGGGCATGCCGTGGAGGCCGTCTACGGCCCGCGACCGCTGGACTGCGTGCAGGAGCATCCCAAGGAAGACCTCGAGGCGCTCTCGAGTCCGCACTACTACGACCGCCTGAGCATGCTGCTCGGCGGGAACCCCGGAGCGATCGGAACGTCCCAGGCGCTGGCGCTCCTGGCCGGCATCCTGCTCTGCGTCTTCACCGGGGTGGCGTCCTGGATCCTGCCGGTGGCCGGGCTCGTGACGCTGGGCGCGCTGCTCTGGCTCTTCGGCTCCCCCAACGTGACGTTCCATCTGCTCAGCGGCTACACGCTGCTGGGCCTGTGGTATCTGGCCGCCAGCCCCACGACCTGCCCGCGCTCGAAGCGCGGCATGCTGCTGGCCGGCATCACGGTGGGGATCCTGGAGGCGGTCCTGCGGGGCTTCCTGGGCTTCGCCGAGGCGACGTTCCTCAGCGCGATCGTGGTCCAGGGGCTCGCGATCGTCTACGACCAGTACCTGGCCCCGCCCAAGGAAGTCCTCACCCGCAGCGACTCGGGCTTCGGCCTGGGTTCGATCCGCGGGTACTGAACGCCGCGTCAGTCTTCCAATTCGACGGTATAGCGCACCAGCGGTGGCGAGCGCCCATGCACGGGCATTTCGGCGTTGGCAAATATGGCGTCGATGTTGCAGCGCTCGGGCAGGTTGATCTTCCCGGTCTGCGGATCGTAGTCCCAGGCCCCGCCCAGGGGGTTCTTCGTGCAGTCGAGTTCCTGGCCGATGGCGTCGAGGATCACGAAAGACGCCTCGTTATCCGCGCTGAAGTAACCCTTGCACCAGCGCGAGAGTTCCGCAAGGTCGCGCGGCGGCCGCCCGACGTGATGGGCGAAGACGTTGATCAGCGTATGCACGACGGTCGAGACCTGGACGGCGCGGAGGCAGCGCACGCCATCGGAATAGACTTTGCCGTCGGCCTTATCGATCAGAATGCGGTACCCGTACGCGTCCAGGGCATGCCCTTTTTCCTTCACCAGCGCGGCCAGATAAGGCGGGTCGCCGCCGGCGCGCGCGCGGTAGCGGTCGAGGAGTTCCTGGAAGCGCTCCACGCGGACGTGGGACTCGGCGTTGAGCCACTGGCGGGCGGCGCCGTCGCGGAGGGCCTGCATGGCGTCGGGGTCGTTGGCCACCTTCCAGAGGTATTCGGCGGCAATCTCGTGCTCTTCGCCTTCCTGCCGCAGGCGCCCGATCAAATCCTCCAGTTCCTTGCGCATTTCGACGGGGATCGACTCGTGCCGGAGGGCCGCGGTAAAGTAGTCGGCGGCGCGCGTCGAGTAATCCTTGAGCATCTCCTGGCGCGCGGGAGGCACGACGAAGAGCCGCCCGGCTTCGACGGACAGCACCCAGTCTTCCGGGTTGAGCGTGATGGCGCGCCGAAAGAAGCACTCGGCGCGGTAGCGGTCGGGATCGAGGGCCGAGAGCAGCTTGCCCGCTCGGGCGTGAATCGCGGTCCACTGCGGGTCGAGGTCCAGGGTGGTATTGTAGAAGCGGTACATCAGGTCGAATTTCTGCCCGCGGCGGAAGGGGCTGGAGATGTACTGCAGGCTGGTCAGCCACATGTAATCGGCAGCCAGGGCGGTATTGCCGAAGGAGAGATAGCGCAGCGCTTCGCCCTTGGGCAGGTAGAGGTACTGGGACTGGAGCATCTCTTCGCGCGCCTGCGGGCCGCGCCGCTCGGCCTCGCGCAGGTCGCGCTCCATCCGCACGAAGCGGTCCTCGACGAAGCCGCGGTCGCGGTCCACCGTGAGCTGGTGGCTGACCGCGCAAAGCAGGAGCAGGCCCGCCAGGGCGCAGGCGCCTGCATGCGAGCGTTCCAGGCGCAGGGCGCCTGCGGCCGAAAGGTCCTCGGTCTCCTCGCGCCAGCCTTTGCGCGTCAGCACCCGCCCGCGCCGCCAGAAGACGCAGAGGAGCAGCAGGAGCGCGAAGGCCGCGAACAGGGCGAACCAGGCCGTGTAGCTCCAGGCCTCCACGTTCGCGTACCACGCGGCGCGTTCCAGGCGCGCCAGGCGGTCCAGGATCTCCTGGCGCGCCTGGTCGCGGTAAAACTGCTGGAGGCCCTGATCCACGCGAACGCTCCCGCCCCGCTCAGAAGTTCCTGCGGCGGAACACCAGGGCCGCCGCCAGCAGCACCGCCGCCGTGTACGCGCCGCCGTAGACGACAATCGAAAGCATCTGCTCGGGCGGAATCGCCCAACCTGAGCCGCGCGCCGCCGCGTGCACGGCCTGGGCCCGCACGTTGAAGTTGTCCAGGTTCGGCATCAGGAAATAAAAGAGCTTCAGCGCCAGCTTCATCCCCGGCGCCTGATCCTGAATGAGGTTGCCCAGGTCCACGATCCACTTGGTGAGCTGGCCCACGCCAAAGATCATGAAGGTGAAGACCGCCGAAAGGACCGGCGTGCTGGCGGAACTGAAGAAGATCGCCAACGCCGTCACCAGCATCATCTCGCAGAAGATCAGGAAGAGCGCCTGGAGGATCGCGCCCGTGACCGGCGCGCCCATGAGCTTGAGGTAGGCCAGGAAGACCGCCGAGAGCGCGGCCAGGATCACCAGGGAGGTCAGCAGCAGGCCGCAGTATTTGCCCAGCAGGAACTCCCAGCGCCGGATGGGCCGGGAGAGGATCGTATACAGCGTGCGCTTGTCGATCTCCTTATAGATCATCTGCGTGCCGATGAAGATCGAGATCAGGGCGACGAAGAGCCAGATCGCCGCGAGCCCCAGGTCGGTCATGATCTTCAGTTCGCCGCCGTAGCTGATCCAGCCGACGGCGCGCGAGACGAAGATCAGGATCAACCCGAAGACCGCGAGCACATAGAGAATCTTGTCGCGCACGGCTTCGCGAAAGGTGTTCACGGCGATGGCCCAGACGTTCATGCGCCGAGCCCCCCGCGGGGTCCCGGGGCGCTCGCGGCTTCGGGCGCGGCCGAGCCTTCCTCCGCGCCCGCGAGCCGCGCGACGTCGCCTTCCCGAGTGACCCGGATGAAATACTCCTCGAGCGATTCGTGATGCGGCACGAGCCTGCGCAACGTCCCGCCGCCCCGCTCGATCGCCTCCTTGGCCTTCAGCGCCAGGTCCTCGCTCTCGAGGAGCAGGTGGTAGAGTTCCCCGTCGTGCCAGGCGCGGCGCGCGAGCTTCGCGGCCTCGTGCAGCCCCTCCTTCGGCACCCCGGACGCGCTCATTTGAACCTCCAGCACGCGCTGCCCCAGCAGCTTGGGCAGGCGCCCTTCGGCGACCTTGCGGCCCTCGTGCAGGATGCAGACCCGGTCGCAGATGTCGGCGACGTCGGAGAGGATGTGCGAGCTGAAGAAGACCGTGCAGCCGGCGTCGCGGAGCGCGAGGATCTCATTGCGGATGTCGCGGCGCCCGAGCGGGTCGAGCCCCGACATGGGCTCGTCGAGCAGCACCAGCGGCGGCTGGTTCAGGATCGCCTGGGCCAGGCCGAGGCGCTGGCGCATGCCCTTCGAGAAGTCGCGCATCGAGCCGTCCTTCGCGTGGCCCAGCCCGAAACGCTCGAGGAGGTACTCGCCGCGGCGGCGCCGTTCGGCCCGCGGCATGCCCGCGAGGCGGCCGTAGAAGTCGAGGGTCTCGCGCGCGGTAAGGTATTCGTAGAAGTAGGGGTTTTCGGGCATGAACCCGACCTTGGCCCGGCTGGCGCTCTCGCGGATGTCCGTGCCGAAGATCCAGGCCCGGCCGGCGGTGGGCATCTGCAGGCCGACGAGGGTCTTGAGCGTCGTGGTCTTGCCCGCGCCGTTCTGCCCGAGAAAGCCGTAGATGCTGCCCTTGGGGACTTCCAGGTCCAGGCCGTGCAGCGCCAGCTTGCGGCGCTGAAACAGGCCCGGATGGTAGACCATGCGCAGGCCCTCGATCCTGAGCGCCGGCACGCCTTGCGTGATCGTCTCGGCCACGCCGAATGCTCTCCCGCCTTGCCCCCTCCGAAGACGCGCAAAGAAGAGCGCCCTTCGACGCGCGCTATTGTACCCGATGCGCGGGCCCACGCGACCCGCGGGCGCGTAAGGCGGCCGTAAAATGAAAACGGACGGCGCTGAGCCGTCCGTTTCGGGACTGGTGAGGGGGACCCTGGCCCCGGATCAGAGATCCTTGTTGCGGACCAGTTTTCCGGTGTCGTCGTCCAGCACGTCGATCGTGAAGAGCCCTAATGCGAAGTCCACCGCTTGCATGGGCCTGACGTTCACGTCCACCAGGATGCCCGCGTGAACCGTGAACCCGATCCCCGTGAAGGAGCGGTCTTTGTCGCCGCCGTACACTTCGGCCGTGTCCAAATCCATGTCGTCGGAGCGGATGGACTCGACCCAGCCCGCGATTCGTTCGCGCTCGACCTTCTGGTAGTACAGCAGGCTCACGCCGATCTCCGTCCGCTTCTCGCGCCAGACGCCCGCGCTGCGGCCGCGGAAACCCACGCGCCAGGAGTCCGACCAGCCGCCGATCGCTTGAGCCAACTTCGTGGCCCGCACGTGAACCAGCACCCCGGGCCCCGCGCCCAGCGAGAAGTCCACGATGTCCATCAAGTCCCACCAGCGATTGATGAAGTAGTCGCCGAACATCGCCCCCATGTTCTGGCGCTTCGTCCTTGGGGCTCGCGTGGCTCACGCCCGCCTGGCTGGCCAGGCCGCCCGCGTTCGTGCCGCCCACGCCAGGAGCGCCGGAACTGGAGCTGCTGCTGGAAGACCCCTGCGCAAATGCCTGGCTCGAAACAAAAACCAGGACCAGCAGGGCCAACGGAATAGGCTTACCGCGCATGGTAGCGCTCCCTCGAGACCTTGGCTCAATCGGGCACACCGTATGGACTTGCACTTGAGCTTGGCCCTTAGCTTCCATTTTTCCTAAGGTCTTGTCAACATGGAATTTTCGCGAGCCGCGCCGCTACGCCGGGATTCTGATCCGTCCTCTGTCCCTTGCGCCAATCCAGGCTCCAACTCCTTTCATTTCATGCGGTTGCATCTTCGCCGGCCTGGCAGCCCAGCTCAACCAACCACTCCACGGGCATCCGAGCCATGGCGGCGGCGACTTCCGGCGCAATAACCTTGTGCGGGACCTCGTAATGCCCGTGCGAAATGACGCAGGTGACCGAGTCCGGGTTGCGCAGCGCGTTGGCAACCGAAAACTGCCCGGGCGGTATCACCGCAGGATCGAAGAGCGCCACGCTGGCCATGACAGGGCACGTTATAAAGGTCGCGGCGGTGGAGGCATCGTAGTAACGCAGCACCTCGATGACTCCCGGGCGCTTGAGGCCGTATAGACGCACGGATTCGCCGGAACCCGAACACGGGAAGCGTAGCCGGATCGGGTGGTGCCCGAACGTTGGAACGCCCAGGGTCGCGGCCTTGTACCTGCGATCCCAGGCCAGCATGAACGCGCCGAGCCCTCCGCCGAAGCTCCCGCCATCGTAAAACAGGCGCTCTTTCAGGTCCGGGAATAGCTCCTGGAGCACGCTCGCCGCATGCCAGAGCTGCGCCGTGCAGGCGCGCAGGATGTAGCGCTCTTTCGACTCGATGCCGCACAGGACGTGGCCCGAACTGAGGTTCGGGACCGCGGCGCATGCGGAGCGGTGGAAGCCGATCGCACACGGCTGCAAGACGGCGTAGCCGCGCAGCGCCCAACTCAGGTCGCACCCTTCCCGCCCGCCGTAGCCGTGCCCCTGGACGATCAGGCCGCGCGGCGCGTCCGAAGCGGGGCGCGCGAGCCAGCCGCCCGAACGGAAGCCGTCCCAGGTGTCGTATTCGAGTTCCTGGAGTTCGACGCCGCTGGGGGTCCGCTCCAGGGTCCGGCGTTCGACGCGGAGCCGGCCATCCAGTTCGCGCGCCCGCGCGTAGGTCTCGCGCCAGAAGGCCTCGTAATCGTCCGGCACGTCCGGAGGCGGCTCGATGGCCAGGAGCGCGGGCAGGTCGTAACCGCAGGTGGGATCGAACGGGAGCGAGTGCTCGACGACCAGCCGCTCGGGCACGGCCGGGTGCTTCTGTACTTTGCGCATGGGGGCACGCTACCGGAAGCGCGGCGCACGGCAACCGGAGCGCGGCGCGGCCGGATCAGACGCGCGCGGAGGCGCCGGGCGCGGTGGTATGAGGGCCGTTGGCGCGTGGCGCGCGCGGCGGGTGAGGATTCTCGGGCTGGATGTTGGCCGGCCCGATGGCGATCAGCACGCGGTCCACGAAGAGGTCGAGCTTCTCGGTGTTTCGTTCGCCGAGGAGATGGCTGAAGAAGACGCCGATGCGTTCGGAGGTGCGCGGCGCGGTGACCAGAACCAGCGCGGCGACGAGGACGATCGCGGCGGCCGCGCGGGCGATCGGACTGGTGATCGGGCGCTGCCACCAGACGCGCGTAGGCGCCTTAGGCTCGGCGGAGCCGGGCTGGCGCGAACCTTCCGCGCGCACGCGCGCGACGGTGCGGGCGGTGAGGTCCGCCGGAGGGATCGGGCGCGGCAGGCGGCCGAGCGCCTCGCCCAGTTCGCGTTCCTGGGGGGTCAGTTCGTCTTCGCGCATCATGGTTCCAGAATCCCCTTCAACCGCGTCAGCGCGCCATGCAGGCGGCTCTTTACGGTTCCCAGCGGCACAGTCAGGGCGTCCGCGGCTTCGGCCAGCGTCAAGCCCTGGAAGAAATGCAGGAGTACGACCTCCCGCTCCTTCAGCGTCAGCTTCAAGAGCGAGGCGCGCACGCGCCAAGCCTCGTCGTTTCGTTCGGCGCTCTGGGCGGGCGTACGCTCGGGCGTTTCGACTTGCAGCGCCGCGCGTTCTTCCCCACTCTGGAGCGCTACCTCGTTAAGCACCTTTCGCCTGCGCGCCTCGTCCCGAACCAAGTTCACCGCGATGCTCATCAGCCAGGTCCGAAAACTGCGCTGCGGATCGAAGGTCCGCGCCGCCCGCACCGCCCGCAGGAAGGTCTCCTGGAACAGGTCGTCGGCCCGATTGACATCGCCTCCTGTCAGGTGCACCAGCAGCCCGTACAAGCCGCTCTCATGGCGTTTCACCAACTGGGTCAGGGCTCGGCCTTCGGGATCGCCTTCTCGCACCAGAAGAAAAAGTTCTTCGTCCGTGACGCCCGACTCGTCCGCCATGGCCTTGGGCGGCGCCGCACGGGTGCATTCGAGAGGCATTCCCCCTCCTTCGCCCTTCCTAGTATGTACGTTGGATAAGGCCAACGGTTCGCCCCCATTGCACAAGATGCCATATCGCTGCCACAGGGAATTCTAACTAGGTGCAGGCACCCAGGTCATCTTAATTCCTCAAGGAATCCTTAATTGACCTAACTCCCATGCATTCCAGACGTTTGTGAGTTTTGTAGGACTTTGGGGTACTCGCATAAGCAGGATCAGCCTGGCTGAAATGGACGCACCTACTTTTCAACCAGCTTGCCGTCCTGGAGTTCCAGGACGCGGCCCATCCGTTCGGCCAGCCCAGCGGAATGGGTGACCACGATCAGCGTCACTCCCGTTTCACGGTTAAGATCGGCCAGCAGGTCGGTCAAGCCTTCGGCGGTCGCGCGATCCAACGAACCCGTCGGCTCATCGGCCAGCAGCAGCTTGGGCTGGTTGATCAGCGCACGAACCACGGCTACGCGCTGGCGTTCGCCGCCGGAGAGCTGGCCCGGCCGGTGGTTGAGCCGGGCGCCCAGCCCGACCCGTTCGAGCAGGTCGCGCGCGCGCGCCTCGGCCTGCGCGTCGGGACCCGGGCCTTCGGCCAGGGTGGGCACCAGGACGTTCTCGAGGACCGTGCACTGCGGGAGCAAGTGGTGCGCCTGGAAGACGAAGCCGATCTCGCGGTTGCGCAGGCGCGCGCGCTCGTCCTCGCTCAACGCGGCCAGGTCCCGCCCCGCCAGGAGCACCCGGCCGGAACTGGCGCGGTCGAGCGTGCCGACGATCTGCAGGAGCGTGCTCTTTCCGGAGCCCGAAGGACCCACGATCGCGACCGACTCGCCGCCGTTGAGCGTAAGCGTGACTTCTTTCAACACCGCGACGGGCGCGCCGCCTTCGGGCGCGGGATACGCTTTGACGACCCGCTCCAATTCGAGGATCGGGGCGCCGTTCCCGGTCGTCATGGCGCAGGCTCCTCCCCGGCGTCCGCGCGGACCCAGCGGCGCGCCTTCATCTCGAAGCGCGGCAGCGCGCCGGCCGCCACGGGTTCCACGGGGATCCGCAGGTTGAAGGCCTCGCGGAAGCGCGCCTCCAGGCGCGCGGCAAGTTCCTTCGCGTCGGCGGCCGGGGCGGCTTCGATCTGGACCTTCAATTCCGTCATCCCCGCCTTCGCGCCGACCTCGACGCGAAACTCCACGACCTCGCCGCAGGAGCGCACGACTTCCTCGACCGCGCCCGGGTACACGTTTACGCCTCGAATCAGGAGCATGTCGTCGGTGCGACCGAGGATCCCGCCTTCGAGTGCCAGTTCGTACGAACCGCAGGCGCACTGCGGGGCGGCGGCCGAGCGGACCAAGTCCCCGGTGCGGTAGCGCAGCAGCGGCGAGCCGGGCCGGGCGAGCGTCGTCAGGACCAGTTCGCCCGCCGCGCCGGGCGGCAGGGGCGCGCCATCGGCCGGGTTCACGACCTCGGGCAGGTAGGCGTCCTCGATGACGTGAAGCACGTCCGAACGCGCCGGGCAGGCATAGGTCACCGGGCCGACCTCCGTCATGCCGTGGTGGTCGTAGACGCGCGCGCGGGGCCAGGCCTTTTCGATCCCGAGCCGCACGGAGGGGAGCGAGCCACCGGGCTCGCCGGCCACCAGGATCGCGCGCACGCGCGAGGCGTTCAGGTTCACCCCTTCGGCGGCGGCGACTTCCGCCAGCCGGCGCGCGTAGGTCGGCGTACAGCAGAGCGCGGTCGCCTGGAGGTCCAGGATCGTCTTGAGTCGCGCGAGGCTGCTCAGGCCGCCGCCGGGCAGGCAGAGCGCGCCGAGCTGCCGCGCGGCCTCGAAAGCCGTCCAGAAGCCCAGGAACGGCCCGAAGGAGAACGCGAAGAAGATCCGGTCGGCGCGATCCACGCCCGCGGCGGCGTAGACGCGCTTCCAGTTTTCGAGCAGCCCTTGCCAGTCCTCGGGCGTGTCCAGCCAGCGCAGCGGCTCGCGCGTGCTCCCGCTGGTCTGGTGGCAGCGCGAGTAGCGCTCCAAGGGATACGACAAATCCGTGCCGTACGGCGGGTGGCGCTCCTGATCCCGGGCGAGTTCGGCCTTGGTCGTGAAAGGCGCGGCCCGCGTGAAGGCGGCGAGCTCCGCCGCTTCCGGTCCCACGCCCGTCCCGGCGAGTTTCGCGGCGTAGAAGCGATTGGCCGGCAGGATCGCCGCCAGGAGCGCACGGAGCTTCTCAAGCTGCCGGCGCTCAAGTTCGGCGCGGTCGGGAAAGCCGTGTTCGATCACGCAAACCTCAATGCACGGCGCCCGGCTTCGGCGCGGCGTCCGGCGTATCGGCGGGCGCGGCCTGCGCGGGCTTCTGCGGCGCGGGGCCGGGCTTGTACAGGGAAACCAGCGCGCCGCCGGCGGCCGCCAGCAGGATCCCCAGCCAGAATTGAGGCTTGACCGACCCCCACCCGCCTTCCGGCGGATGCAGGATCAGCGCGTACAACGCGTTGATCACCGGCGCGCCGCCGAAGATCAGGCTCATCACGAAGATCGGCTTCCCTCCCGCGCCCAGGGCCAGGAGCACGCAGAAGGCGCCCGCCGCGCCGACGATCCCGGCGAAGAGCGACCACATCATCCCTGGCATCGGCATGTCGCGGAAGCTGGCCTTGTTCAGCACCAGCACCGCCAGCGGCGCAAGCACCGCCGTAAGGAAGTACGCGATGCCCACGAACAGAAACGCCTTGTAGCGCCCGTTGGCCGGGTCTTTCATGGCCAGTTGGCCGGTATGCAGGAACGCGCCGTACAGGCCCCACGCGGCGACGGTCATCAGCGCCCAGACAAGCCAGGCGTTTCCGGTAGGCGGTGCGGATTCGGGCGGCATGCGCTTCTCCAGGTACGCGGCGGTTCAAACGGCTCGAACGGAGTGCTACGGCGGCCCGTCCACGGCGGCGCCGCCGCGCACGGGTTCGATCAGCACCGCGATCTCGGCGGGGATCGGGACGGCTTTCATGTTCCCCGCCCCGTCGCGGCGCACGCAGGCCACCGTGAACCTGCCCTGCGCGACCTCCTCCGCGCCGCCGGACAGCCGGCGGAAGACGAAATCGTACACGAGCACCTTCTCGCGCCTTTCGGCGACGCGCAGGTGGATCTCCACCTCGTCCTCGAAGCGCAGCGGGCGGCGGTATTCGCAGCTCGCCTGGACGCGCGGCCAGCCCACGGCGCCCGGCGCGGCATGGGGATGGATCGTAAGCCCCAGCGAGCGGAAAAAGGCGTGCTCGGCGGCTTCCATGAACCGAAAGTAGTTCGAGAAATGCATGATCCCCGCCGCGTCGGTCTCGGCGAATTCCACGCGCCTCACGATCCGAAATTCACTCGCCATGACGGACGTTGCTCCGGCTCGCCGGCGCCTCGGATACGCGGAGGCGCCTAGACATGTGGAATTCATGAAGCCTGCGGCTGTCGTGCGGGCGCCACCGGTGCCGTTCACCCATTCCGTCGTTCTCCGTGACTCCGTGCCTCCGCGGCTTGAATGGACGAGCCCGCGCGGACGTAGGCCTCCAGCGCCTCCCGCGCCATGCGTTCGACGCCGAAGCGCAAGACGACGTTGCGCCGGCCGGCCTCGCCCAGTTCGCGCGCGCGGGCCGGGTTCCGCAGCAGTTCTTCCAAGGCTTCGGCCAGCGCCTGGGGATCGTCGGCCGCGCACAGAATGCCGCCGCCGGTCTCCGCGAGCAATTCCGGAAACGCGCCGTGCTCGGGCTGAACGACCGGCACTCCGCAGGCCAGCGCCTCCAGCACGTAGAGCCCAAAGGCCTCGCCGTAGGTTGCGGGCACGGAGAGCGCCGAGAGCGTGCGCAAGAAGGCAATTTTCCCGGCGCGCGTCAGGTTCGGGTGCAGGCTCACGTCGGCATCCAGGCCGCGCGCGGCCAGGTCGCGCTTGAGTTCCTTCACGAACGCCGCGTCGGCGGGGCCCTGGCTGCCGGCAAGCTTCAGTCTCGCGCCGGGCACGCGACCGCGCATTTTGAGCCGCGCGAAGGCTTCGACGAGCGTCGGAAGCCCTTTCTCCGGGCTGAAGCGCGAGAGGTAGCCCACCGTCGGGGCCTCGGGCGCGCTCGGCGCCGGCGCGTAGCCGTTCAGGTCGATGCCGTTGTGGACCGCGTGAAAGCGCGCGGCCGGCAGGTTGCCCATCCGCGCGCGCATCGTCTCGCCGTAGTAGCGGCTGACAGCGACGAAACCGTCGATCTCCGCGGCGCGCTCGCGCAGCACGCCCCAGGCCTCCGCGCGATGCGGTTCGGGGAGCGCGTCGAGGAAGAAGTCCTCGCCGTGGAGCGTGCAGACGACCGGTGCGCCGAGGTCCGCCTTCAGCCGCCGCGCCATGCCCAGCAGCAGCGCGTTGGAGAGGCTGATGACGTCGGGGCGCGGCTGCGGCTTCAGCCAGGCCGCCAGTTTCTCCAGTTCTTTCGCCTGGCGCCCGTCCTCGCCGCGCAGCATCGAGACGGTCAGCTCGCCGAGGACCTCGGGCGAAGCCTGGCCGGAAAACCCCGCCGCCCAGCGCAGGACCGCCGGATCGGCGAGGACCCGGTCCAGCAGCGCGGGGGCTTGCCGGAACAGCGCGGACTTCTGCTGCAGGTACACGCTGATGCCGCCGAAAAAGACCGGTGCGCCGGCGCTCGTGTCTTCCTCGTCCACCTGCAGGGGCATGTACAGCGGGACCATCAGCGCGTCGTGCCCCAACCGGCGCAGCTCGCGGACCAGCGCGTTGTCCCGCAGGCAGCTCCCGCAGAACATCCCGCCGGCGCCGGGGGTCAACTGGACGATGCGCACGGTGCTCCTTCGGCCGCCGTGAAGGGCCGGCCATGGCTCAGCGGTTCCGGCAGGCTCGCGAACTCCCGCACGCGGGTGAAAAGCTTGGAGTAGTCGCGGTGCAAGTTTCCGATCAGGCAATCCGTCAGGTCGTGATGCAGTTCGGGATATTTTCCGAAGAGGTCTTTGAAGTGGAAGTTCGTGTCGTAGAAGGCGTAAACGAGCTGGCGCATCGACTCCAACCCATAGCAATACGTCTCGGCGTAGTCCTTGAAGCGCCTGGCCGAAACGTCGCCGTCCGCGAGCGCGAGGTCGATCGCGTCGGCGGCCAGTTCACCGCCCTTCAGGGCCAGCAGCACACCGGAGCTGAAGACGGGATCCAGGAAGGCGAACGCGTCGCCGCAGAGCAGCAGGCCGTCGGCGGCGCAGTACCTGGAGCGGTACGAGAACTCGCCGGTGGTCCGGAACGGCCCGCAGACCTCGCCCGGCGCCAGGTGCTTCTCGATCCAGGCGTTCTGTTTGACCTCGCGGTCGAAAATCGCCGGCAGCTCGCGGGTGTCGCGAAACAGGTAGTCCTTCTCGGCGACGACCCCGATGCTGACGACGTCGTGGGGCAGCGGGATCCACCAGAACCAGCCCCTCCCGGGCAGGAAGGCGACGATGGTCGCGCCGCCGTCCTTGCCTTCGGGCCGAATCGCGCCCTTATAGTACGTCCAGACGGCGATCTTGTTGAGCACCGGGTCGCGCACGCGCCAGCCGCGGCGCGCCACGGTGAGCGCGTCGCGTCCGGAGGCGTCCACGGTCATCGGCGCGCGGAACACGTGCTCCGCGCCGGACGGATCGAGCGCGCGCACGCCCACGGTCTGGGCGCCGTCCTGCAGAATCTCCTTAGCCTCCCAGCCCAGCCGGATGTCTGCACCCTTCTCACGCGCGTTCTCCTGCAGCATCCGGTCGAAATCCTGCCGCCAGACCTGCCAGGTGTGCGAACATGGATGGTCCCAGTGCTGCTCGAAGTAGAACGGCTGAGAGAGGTGCCCGCCGACGCTCACGAACTGCACGCTGTACTTGTCCACCGAGAAGCCGCCATGCTGAAGCCGGTCGAGTATGCCCAGGCGCTTGAGCGTGAAGTAGCAAAACGGAATCAGCGACTCGCCGATGTGGTAGCGCGGCGGCGCGCTCTTCTCGAGCAGGACCACGCGGCGGCCTTTCTCGGCCAGCAGCGCGGCGGCCGTCGTGCCCGCGGGGCCGCCCCCGACCACGACCACGTCGCAGGTATGCGTCGTCACGGCGCGACTCCCTTCACTTCGCCGGCAGCAGCGGCAGGATCTCCACGATCTCGGCCAGCGGCTCGCCCCGGTCGTCCAGAAGCGTATTGTGCCGCCCGTAGAGCGTGGGCGCGCCGCTCAGCCCCAGCACGCGCGTAATGTACGCGTCGCCGGTCAGCCGGAAGAAGTAGCTGGGCCGCCCCGAGTGCGGGATGCGCCGGTCGCGCAGGATCGCGCCGAGCGGCTTGCGGCACTCGAGGATCGCCGGGCGCGCGGCCTCCGGAAAGCGCTCCAGCCGGATCTCGATCGCGCCGTACTCGACCGGCAAGTTGCCGCCGTCGGTCAGGAGCAGGACCTGCCGCGCGAGGACGCCGTCCTTCACCTGCCGGCTCAGCACCTCCAGGTGCAGGCTCGCGCCGTGCCAGGCTTCCAACGTCGGCGTCATGTCGTTGCGGTGCGCCAGCAGATCGCGGTACAGCTTCGGCATCTCCTCGCCGCGAATCGCGCCGAAGGACGGCAGCGGCCGCCCGGCCTCGGCGTAGAACCGGTCGAGCGGGTAGAGCAGGCTGGTCACGCCGGACGGCGGCGAGGCGGTCTGTTTGCGCGGCATGCTGGCCCCCGTTCCTTGTCAGGTGTAACGGATGTTACGGTGCTGCGGCAGGAAGAAGCCGTGCAGCAGCCGGTCCACCTGAAGCAGGCCCTCCCGCGAGAGCCCGATCTCGTCGCCTTCGACCTTCGCGAAGCCCCGGTCGCGCAGATCCTCCAGTTCGGCCGCGAAGCGTTCGCGCGGGTCGACCCCGAACTTGTCCCGGAAGTAGGTGGCGCGCACCCGCCCGAGCTTCAACTGCAGGATCCACTCACGGATGAAGCGCTCCTCGGGCGTGGGGGTCAGCGCGCGCCAGAGCGGCAACTCGCCGCGCTGGAGCGCCTCGGCGTAGGCCTCGAAACTCGCGAGATTCTGCAGGTGCGTGCCGCCGATGTGCCCGAAGCTCGCCACGCCGCCGCCGATGAGGTCCGCGCCGGTCCACAGGTAATCGCGGTAGCAGAACCGCGTCCGCTTCGGGTTCTTTACCACAGTGTAAGCGCTGGCGACCGTATAGCCGGCCGCCTCGAAGCGCGCGAAGGCCTCGGCGACCCAGCGCCGCTTGGTGGGCCAGTCGGCCACCGGCGCGGTGAGCTTCCCGTCGGCCTTCATCCGCTGGTAGATCGTCGTGTTGAACGGAATCTCCATCTGGTAGATCGTCACGCTGTCGGGGGCCAGCGCGACGGCCTTCTCGACAGCGTCCTGCCAGCGCTCTTCGGTCTCCTCGACCATGCCCGCGATGAGGTCGATATTGATCTGCGGGAAATCCAGTTCGCGCGCGTAGCCGTAGGCGCGGCCGATTTCCTTGCTGCGGTGCGCGCGCCCGTTGATCTCCAGCACATGGTCGTCGAAGTGCTCGACGCCAAGGGAGAGCCGCGTGACCCCGAGTTCTCGGATGATCTTCAGCTTGTGCTCGGTCAGCGTTCCCGGCTCGCACTCGAAGGCGACCTCCTCCGCCGCGTCCCACGGCAGCAGGCGCTTCATGCCGTCGGTGAGGTAAAGCAATTGGTCGGAACCGAGATAGGACGGCGTGCCGCCGCCGAAGTAGACGAAGTCGGGCCGGCGCCCGCCGACGAAGGGCTTGCCGGCGTAGAGTTCCAACTCGCGCAGCAGGCCGTCGAGGTAACCCTTGATCTCCAGCGAGTTCTTGTCCGTGTAGACCTTGAAGTAGCAGAAGTGGCAACGCTTGCGGCAGAACGGGATGTGCGCGTAGACGCCCAGCTTGGCGCCGGGCTTCGGCGGGCGGTCGAGCGCCGCGCGCGCCTCGGCCAGGCGTTCGCCGGTCCAGCACGAGAACGGCGGATAATTGCTGACAAAAATGTTGCCGGCCTCGGTGGCCTCGGAACCGCTCGGCGCTCCCGGCGCGGCGCGTGTCTCGGAGCTCATGGCGTGCCCCCCCGTTTAGGGCCGAAGGCATAGACGAACCCGTCGTCGGAGCCGACGACGATCGTGCCGCCCGCGAGGGCGGGCGATCCCGAGATCGAGTCGCCGATCTCGTACGACCAGACCTCGGCCCCCGTTTCCAGGCGCGCGACGTACAGCCGCCCGTCGTCGGAGCCGCAGATCACGAAGCCATCGCTGGTAATCAGGGGCGAGCTGTTCACCTGCCCGCGCGTGGCGAGGGTCCAAACCTTCTCCCCCGTCTCCTTCTTCGCGCAGTGCAGCCGCTTGTCGCGCGAACCGAAGACGACGAACGGGCCGCTGACCGCGGGCGAACTGAAGAACGGGAAGTTCCGGTCCTTGTAGGTCCAGAGCGTCCCGCCGGTCCGTAGGTCCACGCACAGAAATTCGTCCTCGTAATGCCCCACATACGCGCGGCCGTTCTCCACGGCCGCCGATCCGGCGATCGGCGCCCCGACGGGCACCTGCTGCCGGCCCGCGCCGTCGGCCGCGTCCACGACATACAGCGAACCGTCGCAGCCGCCGAAGACCGCCTCCCCGGCGGAGACGGCCGGGGAGCCGTTGATGCGGTCGCCGGTCTCGTAGCGCCAGACCTCCTTGCCGTCGGCGGCTTCGAGGCAGTAGACGCGGCTGTCGTAGCTCCCGATCAGGACGCGGTGCCCCTGCTGGTCGGGGCGCGGGACGAAATTCGGGGCGCCCAGGATCTTGGCCTCGGTTCGAAAGCGCCAGCGCTCCCGCCCGTCGGCGGCGCTCAGCGCGTAGAGAATCCCGTCGCCCGAGCCAAAGACGACCAGATCGTCGAGCAGCAGCGGCGAGGATTCCACCGGCCCCCCGGTCTTGAAGGCCCAGAGTTTCGCGCCCGTGCGGCGATCGATGCAATAGAGGTGCTCGTCGTTGGACCCGATGTAGACGCGCTCGCCCTTGATGGCCGCGGAGGACTTGACCGCGTCTCCGGTTTCAAAGCGCCAGAGCAGGCCCAGCGGCGGCGGCGGCATCGGTTCGTCGGCGCAACCCAGCAGCGCGGGCCCGCCGCGGTACATGCGGGAGAACGCGCCGGCCTTGTGGTGGCGGAGTTCCTCCAGCCGCGACGGCGGCGGCTGGCTGACGCGCAGCAGCGACGCCGAGCCCAGGGCCACGGCGAGGATCACCAGGACGGTCAGGATGCCTCGCATCGACGTACGCGCTCCGCCCGGTCTTCAGGCCCGCGGCGCGAAGGCCGCTTCGTACAGCGCGCGGAAATCGGCCGCTCCGATCTCGCGCGGGTTAAAGGTCGCCGTCCACTGCACCGCCGCGTCCTCGGCCAGCGCGGGGATGTCCTCGCGCCGCGCCCCACACGCCTCGAGCGATCGGGGAAAGCCGGCCGCGTCGAGGAGGTCCCCGATGCCGCGCACCAGCGCCGCCGCCGCCGCGCGCGGCTCGGTGGTGCTCTCGGCCAGCCCCGCGCTCGCGGCCAGCACCGCGTAAAGCGCGCGGGCTTGCGGGTCTTCCGTATTGAAACGTACCACATGCGGGAGCATCAGGCCGACGGCCATGCCGTGCACGGCGCCGTAACGCGCGGTCAGCGGGTTGGCCGCGGCGTGCGCCGCGCCGAGCATGCTGTTCTCGATGGCCATGCCCGCCAGGGCCGCGGCCCATTGCATCCGGCCGCGCGCGGCCACGTCCGAAGGCTCGGCCAGCGTCCGCGGCAGCGCCGCGCGGCCCAGCACGAACGCCTCGCGCGCGTAAAGCCAGGAGAGCTCGTTCCGCCGGCGGGTGACGGCCGTCTCCACCGCGTGCGCCACCGCGTCGATGCCCGTGTTGGCCGTGACGTGCCGCGGCTGGGAGACGGTCAGTTCCGGGTCGAGCAGCGCCAGCCGCGCGGCGGCCTTGGGGTCGCCGCAGGCCATCTTGCGGTGCGTCTCCTCGTCGGCGATCAGCGCGAAGGACTGGCACTCGCTGCCCGTCCCCGCCGTGGTGGGGATGCAGAGCAACGGCAGCATGGGCTGCTTCGCGAGCCCCACGCCCCAGTAATCCTGCATCCGGCCGCCGTTCGAATAGAGAAAGTTGCAGCCCTTGGCCGTATCCATCGAACTGCCGCCGCCCAGGCCCACCAGCCCGTCGATCCTGGCCTCCCGCGCGGCGGCGAGGCACTCGGCGACTTCGCGTGTCGTGGGGTTCTCGCGGACGCGGTCGAAGAGCACCGCTTCGAGGCCGGCGGCCTTGAGGCTCTCCTGCACCCGCCCCGCGTGCCCGGCGCGGACGACCCCCGGGTCGGTGACGAGCAGGACGCGCTTCAGGCCCAGTTCGGCGCCGAGTTCGCCGGCGCGCCCGACGCAGCCCGCGCCAAAGATCACGTGCGTTCTCGGGCGATGGTCGAACCCGATCGGCCCTTCGGGCCGCGACGGCCGCGTGGGGTTGGGGCCGCCATCGTCTGCAGGATGCCGCGTCACGCCGCTCCTTTCACGCGCCCACGCGCTGGATCGCGCGCCGATGATACAGGAATTCGAAGAGATTGCCTTCGTGCGGCTGGTCCCAGCTCACGCTTACGGTGGGCACCGGGCCCAGATTCAGGCGGTCGATGTGCGAGGCCAGCAGCAGCTCGCGCATGAAGCCTTCGTCGCGGGTGATCGCGGAGACCACCAACGACGGCCCGAGCGCCCGGACCGCCTGCTCCTGCGGGACCTCGAGCACGCTCGCGTACGGGAAAAGGAATTCGCGGTTCGCCAGCGGATGCTCGAACGAATCGCACCAGACCACGGTAGGGCGCAGGTAGGTGGAGCCTTCAAAGAGCGCCTTGCGCGGGCCGCCGCGGAAGCGCGCGGCCAGGTCTTCGGCGCCCTTTACCCGCAGGCCGTCTTCGATCGCCCCATCGATGTACTCGGCGAAGGCCGGGTTGGCGAAGGCCGAGAGGCGCGCCTCGGGGTCGGCCGGCGGCCGCGGCGCGACCGGGCCAAGCCGTTCGGCGAGGGCTTCCGCGATCGCGCGGCCATGTTTGGGGACGAGAACGGCGGAGGCGTTCACGCAACTGCGCCCGCCGTTGGCCAGGATCGACTGGACCAGCACGTCCAGGTGCGCGCGCCAGTTTTCGATCTCGTCGAGCCCGATCAGGATCTTGCTGTAGCCGGGGCCGTGCGGCTGGATGCCCGGATTGGCGGCGTACTTCGCGACCGTCTTCTCGTCGCCGAAGACCATCCCGCGCCCGCAGAACCGCAGGATCGCGTCGGCGCCATCGTGGTCGCAGGGGAAAAAGCCGAAGGCCTCGGCCGGCAACCCCGCCGCGACCAGGGCCTGCACCAGCCGCCACGGCGTCCAGGGCTCCTCGCGGCCGGGTTTAAGGACCACCGGGATCTTAAGCGCGACCGCCGGCAGCCAGAGCGAATTCACTCCCGGCGAATTGCTGGGCAGCACCACGCCCAGCGACTTGCCCATCGGCACATAACAGACCGGAACGCCGGATTGCTCGCCCACGCCGCGGTCCAGGACCGAGAGGTCCATCCCGCGCGTCAGGCCCTTGAGGATCGTCGGCATCTTCGTCAGGACGTGATGGATCTTCTCCATGTTGGCGCGGCACATGTTGTGTGGCAGGCCGGAGGTCGCGCTGAGCGTCTCGACGTAGCGCTCGGGAGACTGGACGTGCCCGGCGCCCAGCGGCAACTCGGCGCGCATGAAGAGTTCGCCGGCCTTCGCGCAGGCTTCGAGGAGCGCCGCCACGGGCAGGCGCTGCAGGGCCTCGAAGGCCGCATCCTGCTTGAAAAGCAGGTCGCGCCGCACCAAGCCCCCGTTGGCCAGGCTCAAGCGCGCCAGCGTCCGGCCCGAGCGGCAGTCCTTCACCTCGCCCACGTCGAGGCTCTCGTACGGGCGCCCGAAGCGGAGGGCGGGAATGTGAGGCACTAGGTCATAGGTCATTGGCCAAGTCCCATTTGTCATTTGTCATTGGATTCGCGTGCTCTTCGGCTCGCGACACGACTTCCCTTTGCCGGCGCTTTTCTCTTCATAGTCTGAAGGGACGACACCATGATCTTGCAGAGTTCACGATTCTCGTCGAGGAGGCCTGTTACCCGATCCTGCTTGAAGAATCCCTTACGTGCGATGATCCGCAGCCAAACGGAGGTCTCGTTTAGTTCCTTCAGGACCACGCTCAACTTATGGGTAAAATCCGCTGGGCTTTCGGCGCCACGAGCTTCCGCGTAATTGGGGGCAGGCGAAGTTCCGGATCGAAGGATCTGCCCGGCGACGTGTCGGCCAGAAGACGAATCGGGCAGCTTCTCCGCCAAATTCATGACGCGGACGGCGAATTCGATCATCCGATCTTCGATTCGGTTGGCGATTTGCAGTTCGCTCATAACGATCCTTTCCGCAGAAAATGACCTATGACCCATGGTCAATGATCATTGGTCAATGGCCCATGCCGTATCAGTACACTCCCTCGACGACTTTCTTCTCCAGCGCCCCGAACGGGCGCACGTCGCCGACGCCGTCCCACGGATACAGGTCGCACGGCGCGCGACGGACCGCTTCGTCGCGCTCGAGGAACCGCGGCATGAAGAGTTCCTTCGTCAAGGTGGTCAGTTCCACGCGCCCGAACTGGCCATAGTCCACGTTGCGCAGGGTGTCCTTCGGATCGACGACGCGCAGCACGGCCCGCGGTTGCGGCGCGTAGTAGGTGGCCGACCAGCGGTCCTCGGGTTCGAGCGGGCGCGAGCAGGCCAGCCCCATCAGCGTGTTGCCGTAGGTGGGGACGAACTGCGCCTGGTTCTGAAGCACTTCTTCGGTCAGGAAGCGGACCATCTGCGGCGTCATGCTCGTGCCGCCGCAGAAGACCCCTTTGATGCCCGCGCGCACCACGTCGATCCGTTCGCCCAGCGCTTCGAGCAACTTGGGCGTGGTAAAGAGGCAGCCGATCTGGCGGTGCTTCAGGATCGTCACGGCCTGTTCGATGACGTGGTCCTTGTACTTGTTGGCGGTCTCGGCGTCGCCCTTGCCCAGGAGCTTCACCACCCAGCGCGGGTCGAGATCCACGAAGAAGCACGGGCCGCCGCGGACGTTGGCGAGGTGCTCGATGGCCAGGCGCAGCCGGCGCGGGCCGGTGGGGCCGACCATCAGCCAGGCCGCGCCGCGCGGGAAGTGCGCATCGTCGAGGGTCTTGCTGAACTCGGAGTAGTCGAGCTTGTGGTCTTCCCAGCTCACGCGCTGCTTGGGCATGCCGGTGGTGCCGCCGGTCTCGAAGACGCTGTACGGCCGGTCGCGGTAGGCGCGCGGGACCCAGCGCTCGGGAGGATACTCGCGGAGCCATTCGTCCTGGAAGTGCGGGAACTTGGCCAAGTCGGCGACGGCGCGGATCTCGCGCGGGTCGAAACCCGAGGCCTTGGCCCACTCGAGCCAGAAGGGACACCCGGTTTCAGGCGCGAAGTGCCACCGTACGATCTCGCGCAGGTGCGCCTCGAGGCGCTCGGCGGCGGCCTGCGCCGCGGAGTCGCGGGTCTTGACGGCGGGCATGTTGGCTCTCCCCTTCTCCGCGGTCGAATGCTACGCCTTGGTCTTGGACGGGAAGTACTTCTCCAGGGTCGCCGCGCTCGGCGGCGGGGTCAGCAGCGAAACGACGAAGACGAGCACGGCCGAACCCAGGCACATCGGCATCACCGGCAGGAACCCGAAGACGGTCACGTTCACCGGCGTGCGAAGCAGGAAGCGCCCCCATTCGGGGTAGATCGGGACCGGGGGCTGGCCCGGCTTTGGCGCGAGCGCCTCGCTCTGCCCGTGGATCACGTAGGTCGCGACCAGGGTCCCCGCCACCCACAGCACCGCGGCGAGAGCGCCCCATTTGGTGCTCCGCCTCCAGAACATCGCGGCGATCATCACCGGGGCCAGCGCCGCGAAGCCGCTGAACGCGAAGCGAATCGCCAGTTCGAAGATTCCCGCCTTGTCCTTCAATTGCAGCGCGATCAGGTACGCCGTCAGCGTCACCAGCACCACGAAGGCGCGCCCCGTCCAGACCTGGGCCTTCTCCCCGAAGCGCTCCTTCCCGCCGTAGAATGCGAAAATGTCCTCGGTGAACATCGTACAGAGCGCCAGGATCTGGCTGTCGCTGGCCATCACGCAGGCCATGATGCCCGCGCCCAGGATGCCCGAGACCCACAGGTCGGTGTGGGCGTTGAGCATCCGCAGGATCACGTCGTCGGATTCGCCCTTGCCCAGGCCGGGGAACTGGTCGGCGGCGACCACGCCCAGGTACACGCTGGGGATCCAGATCGCCGCGATACACAGCGGGTACAGCACCACCGTCTTCTTGAAGTGGTTTACCTTCTCCGCGGTCATGCACATGATCGCGATGTGCGGGAACATGATGCTGGAGAGGGGAATGAACATGTAGCTGAAGAACTCTTCCTTCGCCAGGCGCTCGCGGCTGAGCAGGGTGGCGGTCTTCGGATTCGAAGCGAGGCGCTCCATGGCCTGGTCGAAGCCGCCAAGGCTCCGGCTGATCAGCACGAAGGCCACGGTCCCGAAGCAGAGAAACAGCAGCGTCTGGAACGTATTGACCCACGCCGTCCCGCGCATCCCGCCGAAGAAGACGTAGCTCATCACCACCACCGCCACGATCGCGCCGCCCGCTTCGTAGCTGACCCACGAGCTCACCGCGCCGTCGGCGTCCTGGTATTGGCTGATCGCCTCCAGCGTCGTGCCGCCGCCCATCACGCCGATGATGATGTACGGCACCAGCATCGCCGCCGTCAGCGCGAAGATCAGGGTCCCGATAAAGGAGCATTCCCAGCGGTCGCGCAAGTACTGGACCTGCGTCATGTGGCCGTACTTCTTGCCCAGCCGCCAGAGCCGCGTGCCGATGAAGAAGATCGTCAGCGGGATCACGAAGCCCGAAGACGAGGCCATCAGGCCGTAGACCCCGATCCCCGCGCGGTACGAAAGCCCCGAGCTGCCCAGGATCGCGAAGGCCGTCATGTTCGTCCCGAACAGGGAGAGCAGGAAAACGAACGGTCCGAGCTGCCGGCCGGCCAGGAAGTAATCCTCGCCCGAATCCCGGCCCTTGCGGAAGGCGAAGATCCCGATGTAGACGACGACCGAGAGGTACGCAAAAACGACCAGGGCGGGGATCATGCGGCGCCTCCGCCGGAACGGTCCTCGTCCAGATCCTTCGGCCAGGCCAGCCGCACCAGGCCCAGCATCGCCAGCGAGGCGAGAACCGAGTAACCCAGGTGATAGGCCAGCCCGATCGGCAGGAAGCCGAGAACCAGGCGCTTGTCGGTCCAGAACCAGAAATCGTGATGCAGCGCGACCATGGCCGCCACGAAGAGCACGAATCCGAGCATCTTCACGTTCGCGGGTCCTCCACCGGCCTGCTGAGCCTGCTGAGCCTGCTCACTTCTTCTGCAACGCCCACAGGTGCGTCTGGGTCGGGATGTACAGCACCCCATTGGCCGCCATCGGCGTGGAATAAATGGGCGACGAAAAGTTGACCGGCTTGAGCTTCAACTCGGTGGCCTTCCCCTTGCCGCCCGGCACCGCCACGAAGGCGTCCGTGGCCGGGTCGTGGACCTTCAGTTCCTTGTCCAGCGCGAAGACCCACAAGTCGCCGTCTTCCGTGCCCAGGTACACCTTGCCGTCGGCGACGAAGGTGGAAGACCACACGTGGCTGACGGTGTCGAAGACCCAGTGCACCTTCCCGGTCTCGGCATCCAGGCAGTGCACCTTCCCGCTGTACTCGGCGAGGAAGAGCAGCCCGTCCTTGATCGCGACGGTGGAGATCGTCCGGCCGACCACCTTGTAGCGCCAGAGCACCTCGCCCTTCGCCGCGTCGACGCAGTTCAGGCAGCCCACCCCTTCGCCGTGTTCGGGATCCTGCCCCACGGCGATGTAGATGCGGCCGTTGACGATGACCGGCGTGGCGATGATCTCGCTGGGGCCGTCGGCGTTCGGGTACTTGAAGGGCGCGTCGGCCGCGCCTTCCTCGCCCGGCATCTTGAACGCCACGCCGTTCTTGACCTTATGCTCCGGCGGGTTGCACTCGACCTTCCAGTGCCGCTTGAAGACCTCGAAACCTTCCTCGTCCTTGACCGGGACCGGATCGAAGGCGTGCAGGAAGCCGTCGCCGCCGCCGAAGATGAGCAGGTCCTTCCCGCCGGCGTTGAGGAACGCGGGGCTGGACCAGTTGCAGTGGAACAGGTGGTTGCTGATCCCGGAGGACTCCTCTCCCAGCAGCGCGCCGGTCTTTTTGTCGAGCTTGACGAGCGTGGGGGCCTTCGGCGAGGGGATCGTCACGTGCGACCAGTCCTGCCCGTTGGAGGTCGTCGCGTACAGGTGGTCGCCGACGATCAGGACGCTGCTGGACGCGATGTTGTGCGGGAAGACGCCCAGTTCGGTGCGCATGTCGAAGCGCCAGAGGATGTCCGCGTCGGTCGCGCCGGGCGCGACCAACTTATCTTTCATCCGCTCCATGACCTTCGCGCGCTCGTCGTCGGTGGTCGCCTCCTCCAGCGCCTTCATCGCCTCAGGGGACATGAAGGCCGCCTCGTCGGCGTAACCCTGGTTCCCGTCGGCCAGGCCGTTCACGTCCAGGCAGACGACCTCGCAGCGGTTGGTTACCGCGTAGACGCAATTCCCGTCGACGGTCGGCGTCGAGCAGACGCCGAGGAACTCCCAGTCGCTGACCTTGCCCGCGCCGAGCTTGGGCACGACGAGCTGCCACAGGAATTTCCCGTCGGCCTCGTTGAAGCACATCACCACGCCCCGGTCGCCCTGGTGCTTGGGATCGCGCGGCGATTCGTTGTTCGTGCCCACGAAGACCTTGCCCCCGGAGACGCTGGGGTTGCCGTACGACTGGCTACCCAGCTTAGCGACCCATTTCACGTTCTTCGTCGTCGCCAGGTCCACGTCCTCGCTGCCCGCCTTGAGCTTGCCGGTATCGACCGCGGCGGGGAGGTTTTTCTCCTCGGCCGCCATGTTTCGCTCGTGCCCGTGGCCCCAGCCCGGCCAGTCGCCGCCCCGCGCGGCGCCCGCCGCGAGCAGCACCGCCAGCCATGCGCCTGCGATTCGATGCCTCATGCTCGTTCCTCTCCCCGGTTCTACGGCAAGCCCGTTCCGCGCGGCCGGCCTCATTCGTTCTTGGTGATCGCGATGTTGTCCATGTAGACCTTCTTCTGGGCCTGCGGCGAGAAGCCGAAGAGTCCCGGCGAGCCATGCGTGTGGGCCAGCTTGTGCGGGACCTCGATCGTCCACTCCGCGGGCTCCGCGTCGCCCTGCTTCCAGCACTTCGCCCGCACCACCCCCGAGCCATCCTGGGCCAGGTCCACGCGCGTCTTGAGCGTGTACCAGGCCGCGGCCTGCCACTTGAACGGCACGGACACCTTCACCAGGTCGTGGTTGCTGCTGACTTCCAGGAGCTGCGCGTTCCCGATCAGGGCCACGATGTAGCGCTGGTTGATCACGCCCACGTTCGACATCCAGCGCCGGTTCCCGTCGGTCATCACGTCGGCCTGGAGCGTGTAGTTCTTCATCTCCGGATGCCCGATGAAGGTGATGGCGCGCTGGAAGAGCAAGTTGTCCAGCGTCTTCGCCAGCACCTTGTTGCCGTTCAGGTCGCGCACGTCCCACTTGAAGCGCGCGCCGATCCACGGCAGCGGCGGGTAGTCGAAGGCCTGCCCCGCTTCGTCCTTGGCCGCGAGCTTGAAGGTCTCGAAGTCCTCCTTCAGCGGCAGGTACGGGAGCACGCGCCCGCGCACGAAGGCCGTCGTCTTCCCGTCGGCGGCGGTGAATTTGAACATGCCCGCCGAGGGCGCCGGCTCCGGCCCGGCCTGGAACTCGGTGGGGGATGTGAACGCGCCGCCGAGCCGCGCCTTGACCTTCGCCGTCGGCGGCACGAAGCTCTCCCACGTCCCGCCCGCCGGATCGAAGGGCTTGCCATCCGACCAGCGGAAGCGGATCGGAATCTTCTCGCCCGGACGCAGGAGCAGTTCCGACGGCACGGCCTGGAGCGCCGGGGCATGCTGCGCGGCCGGCGCCGGCTCGGGTTCGACGCGCGCCGGCGCGCCTTTCTTCGCTCCGAAACAGTACAGCCGCTTGGACGTGTGCAGGTAGACCTTGCCGTCGTAGACGACCGGCGAGCCCAGGCAACTGCCTTCCAGCTTCGCCTCGCTCAGCACCTCCGGCCCCGAGTCGCTGGGCCGCACGATGAAGAACTCCCCGCTGACCAGCGGCACGTAGAGCTTCCCGTCGGCGTACAGGGGCGAGGCGTGGAGCTGCTCGTTGCCGAGCTTCTTGCGCCAGACGATGCGGCCCGTGCCGGCGTCCACGCTGGCCAGCTCGCCGGTCATTGTCGTCACGTACACCCGGTCGCCGACCAGCACGGGCGAACTGCTGAACGCGCTGAGGTCGTTGCGCCAGGCCTCGGACTCCTTGCCCAGCACCGCCGGGCGCGGACCGTCCGGCAGCGCCGCGGGGACGCGGAAGGCCGCCATGCGCCCGCTGTCCGAGCTGTCCAGGTTCTCCTTGTCGTGGATCGCGATCACCAGATCCTTGTAGCGCACCACCGCGGAGTTGACGCCGCCGTAGGAGAACTGCACGCGCCAGAGCGGCTCGCCCGTGCGGGCATCCGCGCAGATCACGTTCCCGCAGCCCGTCCCGGCGTAGAAGACCCGCCGCCCGTTCCACCAGTCCAGCACCGGCGTCGCGTAACTCGAATCTTTCGGCCCCACACCGGGCTCGCAAGCCCAGACGTGCTCGCCCGTGCGCTTGTCGAAGGCGTAGAAGCGGTCCCGCGCCGGACCCTGGTTGCCCCAGAAGGAAGTGATCCCGCGCACGATCACCAGTTCGCCGTCGAGGATCGGGCAGCCCGTGCGCCCGTTGGGAAAGGTCAGCCGGCCGAAGGCATCCTGATGCGACTGGTGCCAGAGTTCGTTCCCCTGGGCGTCCAGCGCGAAAAACTCGCCGCCCGTCGTGAGCAGGTACACGTTCCCAGTCTCGGGATCCACCGTGGGCGAGCCGATCGCGTAGCGCTCGTAAGCCGTATCGCTGGTGAAGTCGGGGTAGGTGCGCTCCCACAACACCTTGCCGTTCTTCGTGTCCACGCAATTGAGGACTTCGCGGAGATCCGGGCCGTGCCCGCGATAGCCCCACACGTAGGCGCGATTACCCAGGATCACGGGCGCCCCGCGCCCGGGCAGTTCGAGCGTCCAGAGACACTCCTGTGCGGCGCCGCCCCAGCGCTCGGGCAGGCCTTTTTCGTCGCACACGCCATTCTGGTGCGGACCGCGCCACGAAGTCCAGCCGGGCTCTACCTGCGCTTTCTTTACTTCCTTGGTTTCCTTGGGTTTATGCGCCTGGCCCCCGTCTTCGTCGCAGCCCAGCAGGAGGCACAGCAGCACGGCCGCGGCAGGCGCCCAGCACCAGGAGTTACGCATCGTGGACCCTCTCGATCTCAGCGGTTCGCCGTCCAGAAATTACTTGTACGTATTATTTCCATCGCTAGTATATAGTCGTCAGGGAAATAGGGAGCAAAGAATTTTTGACGGATTTGCCGCTCGATAGCCCCAAGCGTCGGCGCCTGCCGCCCTTGTTGCGGCACGCTTGGTATGGCTTGAACCAGGCCTTCCGGCGCCGGATTGCCTCGATCGGGCTGACCCCCGATCAATTCACCACCTTAAGATTACTTTGCGAGTGCGCTAACGGGCTGACCCAGCGCGAACTAGCCCTTAAGATGGGCAGCGATCCCAATACCGTCTCGGCGCTCGTTCAGCGCATGGAGTCCTCGGGGCTTCTCGAACGGCTCACTCACGAAACCGACCGCCGCGCCCGGCGCATCCGCGTGACCGCCCAGGGCCGCAAGGCTTACAAGAAGGCCCGCCCCCTCGCGCTGAATCTACAGGCCGAAATCCTGGGCGTGCTGCCCGAAGCCGAGCGCGACACGTTCCTCGATGCGCTGCAGAAGATCAGCGAAGCCTGCCAGCGCGCGGCCGAACAGGACACCGGCCGCGTCCTCGCCCAGCCGCTCGCCGATGAAGACGGCGAGGACGGCAAGCCCGAGGACGCGTAGACGGCGTCCGCTAGAGCGCTCCCAGGCAGTACAGGTTGGACTTGCCGCGCAGGTAGATCTTGTTGCCCTCGAAGACCGGCGTGGCCTTGGTGGGCTCCAGGTCGTTCCGTGAGACCTCCTTGAACTCCTTTCCCGGCTCCAGGACAAACGTCTTGCCGTGCTCGCTGGCGAAGACGAGATACTTCCCGGCGATGCAGATGCTGGGGTAGAAGGGCTGCCCCGACCCGCCGTCGGCCTTGAAGTCCTTGGTCGCGACCTCCGCGCCGGTCTTGGCGTCGAGGATCGTCATGAACCCGTAGCGCGTGATCGCGTAGAGCAATCCGTCGTGGTGGACGGGCGAGGCGTAGTAGCGCTCCTTCTTGACCGGCGTGGCCCAGAGTTCCTTGGGCTGGAAGGGCTCGGCGGCCGTCGCCGGGAGTTGCAGCGCCTTCGCGCCGTTGCTCTCGTCGATGAAGTAGGCGATCCCGTCCACGATCAGCGCGCCGTTGTACTCGTTGCGCGAGAGGCCCTTCGCCAGCACCTTGCCGTCGGAAGAGCGGACGAATTCGCCCCGCGCCGTTACGATCAGGTCCGTCCCGCCCAACGTGAGCGGCGTCGGCGTGGCCCAGCACGAACCCAGCGGCGTCTTCCAGGCCTCTGTGCCGGTCTCGGGGTCGAACCCGATGAGCTGGTTGGCGTAGTGCACGATCAGCTTGCCGCCGCTAAGAATCGGCGAGGTCGACGTACCCCAGTCGTGGTGCGGCCTCCCCAGCGCCTTGATCCACTTGCGGTTGCCTTCCAGATCGAAGACCGCCACGGTCCCCACGCCGAAGAGGCACCCGACCAGCTTCCCGTCGCAGACGGGGACCGGAGAGGAGTAGCCGTTGTCGCCGTGCGTGCGCGGCAGGAGGAAGGCTTCGACCGGCTTCAACTTCCCGTTCAGGTCGCCGAGCTTCTTTTGAAGCTCGTCGAGTTGCGTCTTGGCCGCCGGGTCGTTCCGAGCCTTCCGCTGCAACCCGCGGGCCTCCTTCTCGAGATGGTCACGCTCGCCGAGCAGGCCCTTGGCCTCGTCCAGAGCCTTCTGCGTCGCGGCGCGTTCGGCCTCCGGCAAGGCGTCCAGCGACGGGTTGGCCTTCTGCCACAGGATCTTCCCGTCGGCCTTGCTCACGCAGATCAGCACGTCCGGCTCCGCCGTGACGAAGAGCTTGTCCCCGACGATCACCGGCGACGCGTTGCTCCAGTTGGGCATTGCGCACTTCCAGACGACGCCCTTGTCCGGGCCCCACTGCGTCGGCGGATCGGCCTGCGGGTACGAGCCCGTCCAGTTGGTGCGCCAGCCCACCGTCTCAGCCGACAGCGTCCCGCATCCAAGCGCCACCAAGGCGCTCAGCGCCGCCGCCCGCATTCCGTTCGCCGAATTCATGGCCGCATTCCCCTTTATGCTCTGCCCGCTACAAACCTGGTTTCCGACCTTTGACCTTTGTCTACTTGCCCCGCAGATCGACGGCCACCGCCTGGCCTTCCTTGTTTCGAGCGTAGAGCCGTCCGCCGGCGAACGCCGGCGTGGTCCAGCAGGTCCCGTTCAGGACCTGCGCCCGCGCGCCAGCCTGGAAGGCGTTGGGCGCGGCCGGCGCGACGATCAGTTCGCCGTGGTCGCTCAGGATGACCAGTTTCCCGTCCACGACGATCAGCGTCCCGCCCAGCCGCTGCTCGGACCACTTCTCCTGGCCGGTTGCGAAGTCGAGGCACTTCAGGGTCTGCCGGCCCATCTGGCCGTCGAAGCCGTAGATGTGGCCCTGGTAGAGCACCGGCGGGCTGGTGTGACAGGCCATCGATTTGTTGCGCCAGAGTTCGCGCGCGCCGCCGGCTCCGATCTGAACCAGCGCGCAGCCGGTCCCGTAGCCCGAACTGATGAACGCCTTGTCGCCCTCGATCAGCGGGTCGGCCGAGTTCACGTCGTAGCTCGTCTTCCAGCCATGGCTGAAGACCTGCTGCCCATTCTGAAGATTGAAGCCTTCCAGCCCCGCGGCCGTAAAGAGCGCCACGAAGCCGGGCTTTTCCTTAGGGAACGGCACCGCCGAGGAATACCCCGCGCCCGCCTGCCCGCCCTTCCAGGCCACGTTGCCGTTGGACTTGTCGAAGGCCAGCACCGACGCGCCGGGCGCGCCGACGTTCAGGATCAGCAGGCTCCCCACGACCTGCGGCGAACCGGAGAGCCCCCACTGGGGAATCCGCGCGCCCAGTTCCTGTCGCGCGTCCTTCTTCCAGACCACCTGCCCGTTCTGGAGGTTGATACAGAAGAGGTGCCCCAAGCGGCTGAAGGTGTAGACGGCGTTCCCGTCAATCGCCGGCGTGGCGCGAGGTCCGGGGTAGCCGCGGTCCGAACCGCAGGGGTAGGCATGCTTCCACAGTTCTTGCCCCGTCTCCGCGTCGAGGCACCAGACCGTGTCGGTGTTGTTGACGTTGCCCATGGCGACGGCGAACTTCCCGCTCACCGCAATGGACGAGTAACCTTCGCCGATGTCCTTCTTCCAAAGTTCTTTCGGCTTGCCCCCGGGCCATTGGGTGGTCCAGCCCTTCTCCTCGGAGATGCCCGTGCGCTGCGGCCCGCGCCACGAGGGCCAGTCCGCGGGCGCCGCCGGCGTGCCGGCCCAAGCCGGAACCGCCAGCAGCAACCCGCCAAGCAGGACCACCGTGAAGCGACAAGAACCTGGAGTCATGGGAGACCCTTTCCTTAGCGTTGCCGCTTCGTCTTCCACGCCGGGCGGGGAGCATCTTATCACCTCATGCGCCCCATACCAGTCCGCACCATGTGGAGCCTTCGACGCGAGCGTTGCTTTGCAATGTTTCAAAACCCGAAGCGCGTTCCGGCGCGGCGGCGGTCTTCTGCAAGGACGAAGCAGATCCCCGCTTTACGGCGCGGTTTTATCCCTTCGCGTCGCGTCTTGCGTTATCCTGGGCGCATGCTCTGGCGCTACCTCGCCGACGCGACGGCCGTGCTCCACGTGCTGGTGGTCGTGTACGTCGTCGCAGGCTTGCCGCTCGTCGCGGTGGGCCTGTGGCGAGGCTGGCGCTGGGTGCGCGGTTTCGGCTTCCGCTTTACGCACCTGCTGCTCTGCCTCATCGTGATAGCCTTCGAATGGCTCAACGCCCCGTGCCCGTTGACGACTCTGGAACGCGCCCTCCGCGCCCAGGCCGCCGACGGCTCCGGCTACGAAGGCGGCTTCATCCAGCATTACCTGTCCGAGGCCATCCACCTGCACGTCGAGCCGCGCGCGCTCGCGGTTCCGACGAGCATCTGGGTCCTCGCCGTCTTCGCGCTCTACGTCTGGGCCGGGCCACATCGAAAGCCGGAGCAGGTATCTTCGAAGCAGGACGCACGGGACGAAGGGGCATTCAAAGGCTGAATGGATTTTGGATTGGCGGTTTCGATTCGGCGTGGCCGTATTCCAACAGCTCCATCCCAAGCCCGGCTACGGGCGCTGCGGCGGAAGGCGGCGCGAAGAGATCCGCGGACGCTCGAAGATGCCCGTCTCGTTGGCCGGGTCGCGCCGGCCCACGGCGGGGATGCGCGCCGACGAGATGCGCCCCTTGCGCCCGTAGAAGATGCTGGTCGAACGGCGCATGTAATCGAGCGCCGGCGAGACGGCGCCCGGGAGGATCGTCGAGGTCTGCCGCTGCCGCTCGCGCGTGATCTGCTCGTCCAGGTACGCGCCAAGAACCTCGAGCGCCGTCTGGACGGCTTCGTCCCGCGTCGCTTCCGTGTAGCTCACGATGCACGACGGCGCGGCGAAACTCTTGGAAGCCGTGATGAGATCCATCTCCTGGTCCACCTTCTCGCGGGCCATCGCATAAATCTCGCGATCAAGCATCCGCATCGTGCCGCAGAAGATCGTGCGCGGGTTCCCCAGCACCCGCCCGCTCATCAGGAACTGCAACTCCTTCGTGTTATTGAAAAGGTTGAGGTTGAGCACCGCGAAGTTGTACGCGCTCCCGCAGGTCTTCGCCTTGAACTCGTCGATCTGCGCCGCGGCCTGTTCGAGCGTCTGCGCGGACTGGAAGAGCGTGCTCTGCGCGTGCTTCGACGCCTGGAAGGCCTCAGCCAGGGGATCTATCAGCAGCAAGGCGTCGGAGAGCCCCGGGCACTCCATGCCGAACACGGCGTACTTGAACTGCTCCATGCCTGCGTCCTCTAGAATCCCGGCTGCCCCTCGCCTTATCCGACGTCCCAATGTTCAGTCTTGTTCGAATCCCTAATGCACCTTGCGAAGTTTATGCGCAGACTCCTTTCCTGGCAAGTGACATAAGCTCATTCGCAATAGATGCTTGATAATATGGCTTTGCAACCGGGCAGTACCCTAATATGAACTAAAGAACACCCTTCGTGCTCGGTACGTCGCGGATGCGCGGATCGGACTCGATCGCCTGCCGCAGCGCGCGCGCGAACGCCTTAAAGGTGGCTTCGACGATGTGGTGCGTATTCCTGCCCGCGCGAACCTCGGCGTGCAGTGTGGCCCCGGCGGCCGAAGCGAAGGCGCCCAGGAAGTCCTCGAGCAACTCCACGTCGAAGCTGCCGATCTTCCCGCGGCCCAGCTTGTTGCGGCCCCTGAAGGCAAAGTGCGCGCGCCCCGAAAGGTCGATCGTCACCTGGGAGAGGGCCTCGTCGAGCGGGACGCTGGCGAAACCGAAGCGCCGGATGCCCGCCTTGTCGCCCAGGGCTTCCTTCACCGCCGTGCCCAGCACGATCCCCACGTCCTCGACGCTGTGGTGGTCGTCGATGTGCGTGTCGCCCTCGCAGCGGATTTCCAGGTCCAGCGCGCCGTGCTTGGCCAGCGCCTCGAGCATGTGGTCGAAGAAGCCGACGCCGGAGCTGACCTGGGCCAGGCCCTTGCCGTCGAGGTTGATCGTGAGCCGGATGTCGGTCTCGCGGGTCTTGCGCGCGAGCGCCGCGTGCCGCCCGGCGCTGGCCTTCTTCTTGGGCGTCATCTTAGCCACGCGCGAGGTACTCCTTGAGCCGTTCCAGAAACGCGTCGACCTCGGCCTCGGTCCCCACGCTGACGCGGATCCCGTCGTCGAGGAGCCTTGCCGGGAAGTATCGGATCAGGATGCCGTGTTCCTTGAGGAAACGGTACGCCCCGGCGGCGCGCTCGGCCGCCCGGGCCCCTGGCAGCCGCGCGAAGAGGAAGTTCGACTGGCTGGGCAGGACCTCCAGGCCCAGGTCCGCCAGCGCCCGCGCCAGCCGCGCGCGCGTGGCGCGGACCCTCTCGACGTTCGCCTTCGTCCAGGCCGGATCGCGCAGCGCCGCCGCGCCCGCCACGATCGAGAGCCGGTCGAGGTTGTAGCTGTCCTTCACCTTCACCAGGCCCGCCACGAGCGGCGCCGGCGCGTAGAGCAGGCCCAGGCGCATCCCGGCCAGGCTGTGGCTCTTCGAGAACGTCCGCGTCACGACCACGTTCGGCTTCGCGCGCGCCAGCTCCAGCGCGTTCGCATCGGCGAACTCGACGTACGCCTCGTCCACCACCAGGATGCCGCGCTTCAGGCTGTCGGCCAGTTCCGCGAGCTGACCGGCGGGATACACGGTGCCCGAAGGCGAATTCGGGCTGGCCACGAAAACCAGCTTCGCGCCGCAGCCGAAGAGCCCTTCCGGCAGCGCGAAGTCGCGCGGGAAATCGAAGGTCCGGATCTTCGCGCCCTGCGCGTGCGCGAGCGTCTCGTAGAGCACGTACGTCGGATACGGGTACGCGACCGCCTCGCCCGGATCGACGAAGGCGCGCAGCAGCATCGCCAGCAGCTCGTCGCTCCCGTTGCCGTGCAGGATCTGCTCGACCGGGAAGCCCGTGGCCTCGGAGGCGGCCTTGCGCAACTCCGTGCCCATCGGGTCGCTGTAGAGGCGCAGGCGCTCGCCCGGCGCCGCGCCGGCCTTCAGTTCGGCCTCGATCGCCTCCGCGACCTTCGGGCTGGGCGGATAGGGGTTCTCGTTGGTGTTGAGCTTGATGACCCTGGCGCCGGCGGGCGGCTGCTCGCCGGGCTTGTAGGCGTCCATCGCGTCGATGTTGGGGCGGAAGAGGGACATGGGTTGGCTCAGCGTTTCCGTATCGCCACCGCGCGCCGGTGCGCTTCGAGCCCCTCCGCCTCGGCGAGGGTCTCGAGCGCGCCGGATACGCTTTCCAAGCCCTGCGCGCCGGCGCCGATCAGGCTCGTGCGGCGCAGGAAAGTATACACGCTCACCCCGCTGAACGCGCGCGCCGTGCCGCCCGTCGGCAGCGTGTGGCTGGGACCGGCCAGGTAATCGCCGAGCGGCTCGGTGGCGTGCGGCGTCAGGAAGATCGCGCCGGCGTTCGTCAGCTTGGATGCAAAGGCCTTGGGGCGCTTCACGAACAGTTCCAGGTGCTCCGGCGCGAAGCGATTGGCGACCTCGACCGACTCGCCTTGCCCTCGCGTGACCACCGCCAGGCCCCAGTCGCGCAGCGCCGCCCCCGCCAGCTCGCGCCGCGGCAGCGCGGCCAACTGTTTCCCGGCCTCGGCGCGGACGGCCTCGGCCAGCAGCAGCGAGTCGCAGACCAGCACGCAACTGCACAGCGGGTCGTGCTCGGCCTGCGCCAGCAAGTCCGCGGCGATCCAGTCTGCGCGCGGGCTCGCGGCGGCCTCCGCCAGGACCAACACCTCGCTGGGCCCGGCGAGCATGTCGATGTCCACCTGCCCGAAGACCGCGCGCTTGGCCAGCAGCACGAAGAGGTTGCCCGGCCCCACGAGCTTATCCACGCGCGGGATGCTGCGCGTGCCGTACGCCAGCGCGCCGATGGCCTGCGCGCCGCCGAGCCGGTAGATCTCCGTCACGCCCAGCAACTCGCACGCGCAGAGCACCCCGTCGGAGAGCCGCCCGTCCGGGGCGCAGGGCGTCGCGAGCGCGATCTCCTTCACGCCGGCCACCTGCGCGGGGATCACGTTCATCAGCACGCTCGAAGGGTACGCCGCCGTCCCGCCGGGCACGTAGATCCCCGCGCGGCGCAGCGGCGACCACATCAGCCCGGTCGTCACGCCGCCGGCTCCGGCCGGCGCGAGATCCTTCGGCAGCAGGCGCCGCTGGTAGGCTTCGATCCGGCGCGCCGCCTCCTTAAGCGCCGCGCGCAGCTCCGCCGGCGCGCGCCGGTACGCGGCCTTCCGCTCGGCGGCCGTGACCTTCAGGAGCTTGGGCGTCAGGTTCACGCCGTCGATGCGCTTCGCGTACTGCTTCACGGCGGCATCGCCGCGCGAGCGCACGTCGGCCAGGATCCGCGCGACCACCGCCTCAGGCGAAAGCACTTTCCCGAAGAGCCGCTTCACGCGCGCGCGGTACGCGGCGCTGTCGAGCCGCTCCATCGCCGCGAGCCGGCCGTCGAGGCGCGCCAGCGCGCGCTCCGCCGCGGGGGTCCCGTATCGCACGAGCTTGAGGACGCCGGCCATCGTTCGCTCCGAACGCGCGGCCTCGCCCGAAAGGAAGGCGCGCGGAAAGGGGGCAGCATAGCGGGTGGCGAAGCGGGCGCAACGCGCGCATGGCGCGGCAGGTCACGGGATCCGCGCGGGCTGCATCTGCTCCTCGGCCCACCACTCCCCCACCGGAGCCACGCCGAAGCGCGCGCGGTGGCGGGCCACGAGGTCCGGGTCGGTCAGTTCGCCGAAGAGCGCCGCGCGGCGGAAGTTCAGGCTGAAATGGTTCTTCGCGCGCCGCGCGGTGGCCTCGCGCCGGTCCACCTCAACCACAATCCGCTCGGGCACGGCTTCCGTTTCCGGCCCCTGCGCCAGCACCTCGCCCGAAGGCCGGTAGACCGCCACGCCCCCGGCGTGCACGACCCACCCGCCGTTGGCGTTGGATCGGCAGCGCCCGGCGTTGCCGGTCTGATTCGCGTAGACGGTGAAGGCCGCGTTGGCCAGCGCCGCGCCGCCCAGGCAGGTGCGCGCCCAGGCCAGGCTCTTGACCTTGTGCCGGGCGAGGTCCTGCCCGTCCGGATGTCCGATCCGCGCGGCATGCGGCGCGAGAAGCAGTTCGCACCCCCGCAGCGCCAGAATCCGGTGCAACTCGGGAAAGTTATTGTCGTAGCAGATCGCCGTCCCGATGCGCCACGCGCCAATTTCGGCGTGCTCGACGATCTCGCCCGGGTGGTTGAAGCAGTTCTCGTTGCCCGAAAGGTGCAGCTTGCGCTGCTTCGAGATCAGGCCTTCCGGCCCGACGAGCACCTGCGTGTTGTACGGCCAGCCGTCCGGCGAGGGGCTCTCCTCGGCGATTCCCGCGCTGATGACCAGCCCGTGCTTGCGCGCGAGGGCCGTCAGCGTCTCCAGGCTCGGCCCGCGCAGCGGCTCGACCGGCTCCTTGTTCTCCGGCCCGGCCCCGTGCCCGCAGATGGACATCTCGGGGGTCGCGAGCAGCTTCGCGCCGGCTTCCGCGGCGCGTGCGGCCTCCTCGGCGATCCGCTCCAGGTTGCCCTTGCAGTCGCCCAATAGCGCGTTGAAAGAGGTGGCGCAAATGCGCAGAACGTCGTCGAACACGGTTCGTCTCCAGGCGGCCTCGGCGGCCGCCAGCCTAATCCTGACGGCACGCCCCGCCAGACGGATTTAAGTTCGCCCCGCCGCGCTCGCCACGATACAAGAGAGGCGGGTCGAACCCGGAGTCCCGCGCATGGCCGATGCTTCCGCGCCCAGGCCCCGCCCCATCCCGTGGCGCATCCTGATCTACGGGCTGCTCTTCGTCGGCGTGGGCTCGTCCAGCGTCTACCTCGTGGACCAGCTCGTCGTGAAGCCCCGCCAGGAACGCGAACGCGCGCTGCAGCAGCAGATCGAGGCGCAGCAGGCGCAGATCAAGGAACTCGAAGCGCGCAAAAAGGAGCTCGAAGCCTTTGTCGCGCGCCTGAAGTTCAGCGAACGCCGCGCGCAGATCGTCGTCCTCGACCAGCGCAAAGAAGAAAGCGGGGCGGTCTGGTCGAAGTTCCGCTTTACCGAGATCGACGGCGCGGGCAACCCGGTCAAGGAGAGCCTGGAGTTCGACGTCCCCGGCGAGGAGGTCTACTTCGACGCGCTCGCGATCAAGTTCGAGGACGCCTTCGTCGAGCAGGGCGACGCGCTGAAGGGCAAGTCGCTGCTCCTCTTCCGCCGCGTCTTCACCAACAAGCTCAAGCCCGACGACGGCTACCCGCTCGACCCGCGCGGCATGGCCCCCGAAATCTACGCCGCCCAGGAAGCCCCCACGGACCTGGAAAAGGAACTCTGGCGGCGCTTCTGGGAGATCGCCGAGCAGCCGGAACTGGCCAGAGAGAAAGGCGTCCGCGCGATCCACGGCGAGGCCGTCTACGCCAAGCTCAAGCGCGACGGCGTCTACCTGATCGAACTTCGCAGCACCGGCGAGCTGACGCTCACGATTCCCACCGCGCTGAAGAAACCACCTGCCGAGAAAACCGATTGAGGCGCTCGCCGGTCTTCGCGCTTCACAGTTCGATCCCGTACACCTGCCGCGTTCCCTCGTGGATCGAGTCAAAGCTGACCGCACGCCCGTCCGGACGCCAGCGCGGATGCAGGTCGCAGCGGATGTCCCCGCGGAACGGCGGCGGCGCATCGTACGCGCCCAGGTCCACGCGCCGCTTCGAGGCCAGCTCGTACAGCAGCAATTCGCAGCGCGGCGGTTCGCCCCGGGGATAGGTATCGCAGAGCAGCTTTTGGCGGTCGGGGCTGTAGCTCGCGTGGCCGTCTTGCGGGAGGTTCTCGGGGTCCAGCGGCGAGAAGTCGCCGGCTCCATCGTGGAAAGTCACAAACTGCATCGGGCCCAGCACGTTCGTGCTGACCAGGATCGTCTCGTCGTCGAACCAATCGAAGTGACTCACCTTCGCCCCGAACGGAATCTGGAGCTTCGGCCGGGCCCCGTCGGCATCGACTGTCCAGAGCGACGAACGCCAGGACTTCTCGTCCCGCGCGCGGAAGATCAGCAGCACGCGCGTGCCCGAAGGATTGAGGTGGACGTGGTCGATCCAGACTTGGGTTTCGGCATCCTTGATCGCCGCGCCGTCGCGCAGCGTTCGCAGGGGCAGGACCAGTCCGGAGGCGCCGGTCTGCAGGTCGATCCGGAACAGGCCGTCGTCGTCGGGGCACGCCCCGCGCAGCCGCTCGGGGCCGCAGGCGTACCCGGTCACGGCGCGGATGTGGAACGAACGCGCGCGGTCGAGGCCCAGCGCGACGGTCCCGCCCGCGCCCACCGCCCCCACCGCGCAGCGCAGCTCCCGCGAGCGCCCGGAGACCGGGTTCAGCGCCCGCGCGCCGAGCGTGCCGTCGGCCAGCCAGGCGTTGTAAACGAGTTCCTCGCCAAAGCCCGCGTCGATCCAGTGCAGCATCGCGCCCTGCTGGAGGTTGAAGGCCGAGGTCTCGGCCAGCGGCTCGAAGCGCCCGCTCGCGAGGTCCACCAGCCCCACGCGCGCCATGTCGCCAGATTCGGGCCGGCGCTCGTGGAATGTGGTCTCCAGCGCCAGGTGCTTCGTCTGTGCGCGGTTCCACGCCGGGATGCCGTAGTAGCCGAAAAAGTGGTGCCCGGGGCCCCGGGTCAGGGCATGCGCCTGATTCATGGTCCCGTTACTTTCACACCGGCGCGGGCGAAGTCCACTCCGCAATCCGCGCACGCCTCGCAGGGTGCGACCCGCCAAGCATAACAGCGCGCGCCAAGGTTCGCAGGGTGTAAGGATTCGCTCAACCCGGCCGCTCGAAACGCCGAATCCAAGAGAGCCATGGGGGGAGCCACCAAAGCGGCGCGCCGCGCGCCGCGCACGCGCCTTGGGCCGCCGCCCGCCGCCCTGCTCGATACCGCCAAACCCGACGTGCGCCGCGAAGGCAAGGTCCTGCGCGGCCCCTTCGGCGCCGCGCGGCCGGGCCGGGAACTGGCGGCGCTGCTCGCGAAGGCCCCGGCGCATCGGCCCGGCGCGTGGGCGCTCGCCGCCGCGGAGATCCTCATGCGCCGCGCGGCCGCGCAGGCCGGATGCGGCGCCGCCCCGCCGGAACGCTGGCTCGGGCGCCTGGCCGATGCCTTCGGGCTCGACGCGGCGGACGCCTCGATTTGCCGCGCGCGGCTCGAAGCGGGGCTTTCCGAGGCCGTCTGGCGCAACCCCGCCCTGCCCGGCGAACTGCTCCTCGCCGCGCGCGCGGCCGCGAAGCCCGCGCGCGACGGGCGCGCGGGCCGCCTCAGCGCGCCCTGCGTCTACACGCCGCCGGAACTCGCCCGCAGCATGATCCGCGAACTCCACGTCGGCCCCCGCTGCACGCTCGACCCGAGCTGCGGCGCGGGCATCTTCCTCCTCTGCGCCTTCGAGCGCGCGTTCCGCCGCCGCGTCGAGAACGGACAGCCTCCCGCCGAGGCCGCGCGGCGCGTGCTCGAACACGAACTGGCCGGCTGCGACGTCGACGCCGAGGCGCTCGCGCTGGCCGAGTTCTCCCTGCGCCTGGCGGCCTGGGAGGCCGCGCAACTCGACGAGGACGTCCCGCTGCGGCTGGCCGAAGGCGACGCGCTGGCCAAGCGGCCGGACCTCGAAGACCGCGCCGACGTCGTCGTCGGAAACCCGCCCTTCGTCGAGGCGCGCGGATTGAAGCCCGCCCGGCTGGCCGAACTGCGCGGGCGCTTCCGCTGCCTCGCGCAGGGCAAGGTCAATCTCTTCGCGGCCTTCGTCGAGCGCGGCCTGGAACTGCTGCGCCCCGGCGGCGTGCTTGCCTTCGTCCTTCCCGCGACCTTCCAGCGCAACGAGCGCTACCGCGCGCTCCGCGAACTGCTCCTCGAATACACCCTCGAGTCCATCGCGCCGGTCGAGCCCAGGCTCTTCGAGGGGCGCGTGGTCGAGACGGTTGTCCTGCGCGTGCGCAAGCAGCCCCCGGCGCGTTCCTGGCGCGTGCGCCTCCCCGGCGGCTCGCTTCTGCAGCACCAGCTTCCGCTCGGTCCGGCCAAGCGCTTCTGCGACGCGGCCGAACCCGCGCTGCGCCGGCAGGTGCGCCTGATGGAAAAGCACGGCGTGCCCTTGGAAGAATACTTCGAGGTCCGCGACGGCATCTCGACGGGCTTCCAGCCCTTCCCGCACAAGCTCCTGGGGCGCCTCAGCCCCGGCGGGCTCGACTTCGTCGCCGACGACGGCACGCACAGGCCTTTCGATCCCGGCGTCCACGTGCGCGTCCTGGACGGCGGCGAGATCGCCTCGTACGCACCGATGCGCTGGGAAGGGCGCTGGCTGGAGTACGACAAGCGCCACGAGCATCAGCCGCCGCACCCCGGCCGGTCCTTCAACTGCCAGCTCCGCGAACGCGCCATCTTCGACCGCGACGAGAAGCTCCTCAGCCGCCAGACCGCGCGCGGGCTCGTCGCGACGCTCGACCGCGAGCGCTTCTTCGCGCGCAACAGCCTCCACGTCACCTACGTCCGGCCCGGCGTCGAATTGCCCGAGCCCGAGGCCCCCGGCGGGACGAACCGCTCGCGCGCCTTGTCCCTCGCCGCGCTCTGCGCCTGCTTCAACAGCGCCTTCTACACGCGCTACTTCCTGGCCGTAACCGGCGAGGACGGCGGGGTCTTCCCGCAGGTCCACATCGCCGACGTGCGCCGCCTCCCCATCCTGCCCGGGCTCCTGCGCAAAGGCGGCCCGCTCCACGCGCTGGGCGGCGAACTCCTCGCCCTCCACGCGACCGAGCCGCGCGACGAGACCGGCATCGCCCACGCGAAGCAGGCCGTCGAAAACCTGCTCCAGGCGGCGTTTGGGATGCTGGATTAAGAGTGCCTAGACGGCTCCGGAACGCCGGGCAAGCGAGGCGCGGGTTCGCCTCTCGTCGCGGAATGGCGCCGGCGGCGCTGCGGTCGCGAAACCGCTACTTCGGCGTATCGCGCTTCACGCGCACGCCGGGATAGGTCTCGTCGAACCACTTCTCCCAGCGCAGTACGTCCTTGCCGAAGTCCTGGCGGCTCAGATACACGGCCGTTTCGATGACGGTATCCTGCGCGTCCTTGAAGTCTTCCACGTCGCGCATCAGGTAGATCAACCGGCTCAGCGCGTCCTTATGGTGCTCCTTGAAGGGCGACGTGAGCGGGTAGAGGTAGCGCAAAGAGGAGACCGCCGAGCGCTTGACGTCCTTATGCTCCTTGCGTTCCGCGCTGGGATCGATGATGGAGATCAGGGTCTTGGCGATGGTCGCCACCGCTTCGGCGTTCGGAGCGGGCCGCTTCTCGCGCTGCGCGGAGAGCATGTAGGCGAAGGTCTTGGCGATGACCTTCCGAATCGCGAGGTCGTTTTCGTAGGCCTTCGAGTTGGGCTCGGAGTAGAAGTCCTTGAACGCCTTGAGCAGCGAATCCAGGGCCTCGTCCTTTCCGGTGATGCCCAGCGCCTCGACCGCCGCGACCACCAGGACTTTGTTGTTCTCCTTCTCCAAGACCTTCTGGATCACGGGCAGCACGCGATTGCCGGTCTTCACGCCCGCGCGCTCCAGCCGCGCCAGCGTCTTCATCCCCTCGGCGCGAATCTCAGGATCGATCGTGGTCTGCTCCACCAGTTGGATCAGCTTCTGTACCGTCGGCGGCGTAACCAGCGTGTCCAGATCCTTGTCGATGCGGCTCAGGATCCCGTAGAAGGCGCTCACCACGGCTTCCTTGAGCCGGTCGGAGAGGTTGACCTGATTGAGGATGTTGGCGAGCGTCTCCAGCGACTTGGGGCTGCCGATCTTCCCGATGGCGTCCACGCAGGCCTGCCGGACCATCTCGTCGGGGCCGCCCACCTGCCGGTTGCCCTGGTCTTCGGCCAGCTTCTGCAAGGAGACCAACGCGCGCTCTTCCGGCAGGCTGCTCAGCACCAGGGTGTTGCCGAATACGCCGGCGATCTGCGCCCGGATCAGCACCTCCTCGTTCTTGTCGTCGAGGTGCTTGGTGAAGGGCTCGGTGTAGCGCTTGGCCGCCAGCCGGTCCAGCGTGTACACGGTGCTCTGCAGGCGCCCCAGGGTTTCGATCCCCCAGGCGCACGAAAAGATCGTCGTCGGTCTGCTTCACGATCGAGAGCAGTCCGTCCACCACGTCGTTCTCATCGACCCGGTTGCGGTCGCGCAGTTTGCCCAGCTTCTTGATCGCATCCAGCCGGTCTTCGGGGAATGCCGCCCGCTTCTTCGCCAAGGCGACCAATTCGGCGACGGTCATCTCGACGTCTTTCGTCTGCGCGCTGGCCGAACCGGCCAACCCGGCCAGACCGAGAGCCAGCATCAGCAAGACGGCGCCGCCAGGAGTCCGCATCACGCCACGTGGACCGAGCATGGACAACCTCCCTCGGGAGCGCGGGCCCTGTGGCGCGCACCTCCGCGTTCGTTGGAATTAAGGGCGGACCAAGGTCTTGTAAGAATTGACGCGCCGCCTGTCAACGTGAAAAGCGATTCGCGTCCGCCACCCTTCAGACGACCGGCCCTTGCACTTTGTGACCTAATTCGCCCGGCGTTCGATAAAAGCCACCGCTTCGCGGAACTTTTCGTACCGCCGCTCGAGCCGCCGGAACTCCGGACCGTGCATGCAGCGCTTCCCGTCCGGTCTCCGCCCGATCCCCAGATGTTTGTGCAGCAGCTCGTGATACATCAGGTAATCCAGGACAAAGAGCGGCACGCGCGGCGAGTCGAACAGCCGACTCACGATCAGCCGATCGGACTCCGGATCGTAGCTCCCCAGCACGCGCCGCGAACGCCCGGGGCTCCAGCAGAGCCTGGGCCGGGCCAGGCGGCCCTCGAAATACCGCGCGTTGACCCGCGCAAAACTCTCTTCCAGCGAACGGAAGCGCCCAGGGCCCGTGCGGGCCCGCGGGCTGTAGCGCCGCGTACCCGGCAGATTGAAGACCGCGTGCGGAAGCTGCGCGACGAAGGCATCGTACGCGCCGCGCTCGACGTTCACCCGAGCCCGGCGGGTCCGCGCGAGCATCAGGTGCGCGGCCTGCAGGAACACCTCGTCGCTTGCCGCGCGGAAGGCCAGGTGAAAGCGGATCAGCGCCGTGCCGGCCGGATCGATGCGAAAACTGTAGAGCGTCGAGCGGAACGGCCGGAAGGTCGCGCGGACGCGCCGCACCGAGGCCGCGCCGCGTGCCCGGGCCGCGCGGGCGAAAAGTTCGGCCGCGCGCCGCTCGTCGATGTGCCTGGGATGAGCCTCGCGCAGGCGCAGCAGCAGCGCCTCGCCGGCCGGGGGCGGAACGTCCTTCGCGGCGCACGCCGCCGCGTTCTCGAATGGCAGTTCCAGTTGCGGCATGTCCGTCCGGATCCGCGGGCCGTTGCCCCCGTCGTCGCGCCTCCGCGACTCGGCGCGCCGACTTTCGCGCCTTTTTGGGTCTTGACGACGCACTACCTCTTGCAGAAAGATAGGCTCCACGGGTGGTTTGTCGAGACTGGAAAAGCGGCCGGAGCCAATTCTCGTCGATGCGGACCCGCCGGAAGCGAGACCCGCGTTGCGTCCTGACGCCCGACCTGCGCCGCTACTACAGCGAGGGCGGCAGCCGGAGCGTCTTTACGGTCATCGAATTGCCCGTCCTGTCCGGTTACGACTTCGAAGTCGCCTTCTGCGAAGACATCCTCAAGCGCGCGCCGGGGCATTTCGAGGCGCTCTCCCTGCTCGGCGAGGCCTACGCGCGCCGCGGGCAATACGAGAAGGGCCTCGAAGCCGACCTCAAGCTCACCCGCATGCACCCGGAGAGCAACGCGGCGTACTACAATCTCGCCTGCTCCTACGCGCTCAACGCGCGCAAGGACGAGGCGCTCACGGCGCTCAAGCGCGCCGTGCGCCTGGGCTACCGCGACGTCGAACACCTGCGCAGCGACCGCGACCTCACGATCCTGCACGGCGACAAGCGCTTCCAGCGCCTCATCCAGCGCTTGCGACGGGAGGCCCGCAAGGCCGGGCGCTGAACCGGAGTTTCTCCTCGACGCGGCCGAGCCGCCCGGCTACAGTCGGCGCGCCGGCACGGGAATCACGAACATGCACACACCAATCCGAGACGGCTTCCGCTGGGCCTTCGCACTCGCGCTGCTGGCCCTCGCGCTCCTGATGCCCGGCTGCGCCCGCAACCAGACCACCCTCGACGACCGCACCTTGGAACAGAAGCCGCACACCGAGACCGACAAGCCCACCGACCGTTCGGACCCCTTCCGGCCCTGAGTACAGCGCCGCAGAAGTAACTGGCCCAATGCGCCGGGGATTTTGACCCGGATCGAGCCGCGCCGAGGGAGCATCCCGGGACGAAGATCCTTGACCGAGGCGCGAAGAAGAGCCGGATCCAAAGGCCCAAGCAGACGGCAGGAACTTCCAAAGTACGACGGTGTTACGCTCCGTCCGCCGCTTCCGCCTCGGCTTGCGCGCGCGCCAGAAAATCCCCGATGCCGAAGTGCGCGGCCCATTGCGCCAGGTATGCGCGATCCAGCCGTTCCCGTTGCACGCGCAATACGTCCACCGCATCCGACCATTGGCGCTGCGCCACCTTTCCGCCGGCGTGAAACCAGCGCAGCTTGTGGAGCACGATGTCCTCGGCGCTTGCGCACCAGACTTCGCGCCTCGGCACGTCGAAGTACGGCAGCTTTACGCGGCGCGAAAAGTCGAGCCGCGCGTAGGGCTCGTCGCGGATTGGGAAGACATCCACCTTGAGCATCGTATCCAGGTGAATCAGATTGAACGTCCTCTTGCGCCGCACGGCGTCCCGGACGGTTGCGGGTTCGACGTAATACGCCTCGCCCAACGCCGCCAGGAACGGCCCGACATGGGCCTCGCTCAGATCCGCCACCAAGTCGGCGTCGAGCGTCTGGCGCGGCTTGCCCAGGAGGGAACTGGCCAGAGATCCGGCCACCAAGTAGGGAACGCCCAGCCGCTCCAGGATCGCGATCACTTGCAAGCAGACGTCTCGGATCTGTTCGCTGCTCACGCCAGCGTCCCGTTCCGTGGACCGCGAACCTTCTGCCGGTACGCGATGAACTTCCGCGCCAGGTCGCGCCCATAGATCGATGCCAGGAACAGCTCGTCGCGCCGGTCCTCCGTCTCGTGGGGATAAAGCCGGTCGAAGGCCGCGCGCGCGCCCGTCCAAGCCAGCGCGCTTAGCTCGAACGCGATCCGCAGCCGCTTGCCGGGACTGGCCTTGCGCAGCAGGTCGTACTGCACGCGGTCGATCTTCGGATCGGTATCCAGGGAATCCATCGCGGCGGCTCCCGGTCTTTGCGCCATCGTATCGGCCTTCGGCGCCCGCCTCAAGGCCGCTGGAATGCGCTCCAACAGCCGTCCGCCTCGCTCGTTACATGGAATGGCCCCTGGGCGCTTCGAATACCGAGCCGCCCGCGCCGTCCATCCCGCAAGGAGCCTCGCCTAATGCGACCGAACGTCCGTCTTGCCAGCTTGCTTCTGATCGCCGCCTGCGCGTGGGGGCTCGCCGTCCCCGCCTCCGCCGGTGAAGCCAAGGGGAAGGGCGCGTCCCACGCCAAGGATAAGGGCGGCAACAAGGACAAAGAGAAGGACAAAGACAACGGCCAGAACGATCGCGCCGAAGGCGAGCGGGGCCAAGGCCAGGGTCAGAGCCGTGGCCACGACCCCGACAAGGATCGCGGTCCCGACGAACGTCCCAAAGGCTGGGACGAAGGCAAGAAGGAAGGCTGGCGCGGCGAGAACCCGCCTGGCTGGGACCATTGGGACCAGGGCAAGCGCGACGGCTGGAAGAAGGACGTGACCGACGCCCGGGACGAGGTGGGCAAGGAATGCCGCAAGAAGGGCCTCGCGGATGACGAACGCCGTCAGGCCGAGGACGCCGTCGAACGAATCTCAATCAAAGGCAAGCCGGTCAAGGAAGCGCGCGACAAGGTCATCGACGCGGTCCGCAATGGGAAAAAAGCCAAGGACGTCTTGAACGACGAAGGCATTACCATCGAAATCGGCGAATGACCCCGGCGCGCACGGAGCACGGCCGCCAACCCCGGCGCGCCGTGTTTTCCGTGTCGCCGCGAATCCCTGCGCTCAGACTTCGTAACTGCGCGAAGGTTCCAGGACGTCCTTTTTTTCGTAGATCGCCACGACGTAGGTGAATGCCGGATCGCCTACCTTCAGTTCCCGCGCGTAGTTCGCGGCGCTCTCCTCCTCGTCGAAGAAGCGGCGCTTGACGCACTTGCCCTCCGACGTGAGCGTCTTCACTTGGCACTTCACCGGCTCCTTGCGGCTCTTTCTCGGAGCGCTGGCGGCCTTGGCCATGGTACGCCTCCTTTCGTCCCTCCGGTGGTTTCGGCATGCAGCCCGGCGCGCGATCCCGGGGGGCGGGTCCGCGCCGCGCGTAGTCCCGAACGTGAGCGTCATTGAGGCGACTGCGTTCGGCAGGGAAACCCATTGTCGCGGATCGGCGCGGCACAAGCAACCGGTATATGCGGGGCGCAGGTTCGCAGCGTGCAGGAATCCGGGGGCTCAGCGCGCGTCGCAGATCCGCTTCAATTCGTCGAAGAGCGCGTCGAACTCGGCGGCGGTCTCCGCGTCCATGCAGTAACCCACCGGCCCGCGCACGAGGTCGTTCTTGAAGAGCCCCTGACGCACGAGCTGCCGCTTGTCCACGGCGAGGAACGCGTCGAGGTTCGGGTACAGCGCGATGATCGAGACCAGCGGGCGGTGGAGGCGCCGGGCCTCCTCGAGGTTGCCCGCGTTCAGCGCGCGCCAGAGCTTCACCAGCGCCCAGGGCGCGACGCTGCCGGGCATCGTCCCCACGATCCCGCGGTGGTGCGCGTCCACCAGCCCCAGCCCGCCCAGGCCCTCGAAGATCGGCGCGCCGCCGCCGGTGGCGTCGCGCAGGGCGGAGAGCTTTGGGCCCAGCGGCAGCGCCTCGGGCTTGAACATCATCCGCTCGGGGAAACGCTTGAACAGCCGCGCCTGGAGTTCGATCGGGATCGGCTGGCCCTGGTAGCCGCTGGCGTCCTGGACCACGATCGGGATCGCGGTGGCCTCCGCCAGCGCCTCGTAGTATGCCTCGATCCCCGCCTCGTCGCAGGCCGTGAGGCACGGCGGCGTGACCATCAGCCCCGCCGCGCCGGCGTCCTGCGCGGCCTTCGCGTGCCGCACCGCCAACCGCGCGCTCTCGGCCCCCGCATGCGCGACCACCGGCCCCCGCCCCCGCGCCGCGCGCACGACCTCCGCCGTGAACCGGTCGCGTTCCGCGTCGCTCTGCCGCATGATCTCGCTCGCCAGCCCGATCGCCACGCCGTCCACCTCGTGCGCGAAGAGCCAGTCCACGAGCTTCCGCAGCGTCTCGACGTCGAGATCGCCGCGCTCGTCGTAGGGCATCTGGATCACCGGAAGAACGCCGTGCAGCTTCATGGGAGCTGGCTCCTCGGCTGAATCTCGAACCGGGCCAACGGCCAAACCTTCAGCGCGCCCAGGGCAGCGGTTGGGGCGGCTTGAAGCGGCTCTTGAGCGTCACGGCGCGCCCCGAGGCGGCCGACTTGAGGATGCCCTCGCAGATCTCGACCACATGCGCGGCCTGCTCGCCCGTCGCGCCGTGCGGGCGCTTCGCGCGGATCGCCTCGGCCATATCGAAGATCGCGCGGCCCCACTCCACGCCCTGGTGCGGCGGGCGCACGTGCGGGAGCGCCACCGCTTCCTTATCCGCCACGCCCTGGTACTTCAGCTCGGGCTCGAAGTTGTGCGCGCTCGGCAGGTACAGCGTGCCCTTATCGCCGTGCAGCTCGATCCCGTGCTGCGAGATCGTGCGCACGTAAAAAGAAGCCGTCAATCGCGCCAGCAGCCCGCCCTTGGCGAATTCGAGCATCCCCAGCGCCCAATCGGGCGTCTGGACCTTGAAGGGCTTGCCCGCGTTCGGGCCGGCCTGGACCTTGCGCTTCGGCAGCAGCGTCCGCCCGAAGCCCGTCACGCGCTTCACCGGACCGAAAAACGTCGTCAGCACCGTCAGCGGATAGACGCCCACGTCGAAGACCGGCCCGGCGCCCTGCACGTAGAACGGCGCGGGATTCGGATGCCACGACTCGATCCGCGCCCAGTTCATCTCCGCGTAGGCCATGCGGACCGTGCCCAGTTTCCCCTCGCGCAGCGCCTTCCACGCCGTCTGCTGCAGCTCGCCCATCCACGTGAACGGCGAACAGCCCAGCCGCAGCCGCTTCCGCTTCGCCAGCTTGACCAGTTCCAGCGCCTGCTTCGAGGTACTGGAGAGCGGCTTCTCGCTGTGGACGTGCTTCCCCGCCAGGAGCGCCTGCTTCGTCACCGGGAAATGCGCCGCGGTGTAGGTGAGGTTGATCACCAGGTCCACGTCCGGATCGGCGAGCAGATCCTCGAGCGCCGCGTGGACGCGAACGCCCTCGGTCCCGGCGTTGGCCAACGCCTGCGCGGCCGCGCGGACCGGATCGTAGGCGGCCACGATCCGGACCAGCTCCGGCTTCGTGCGCAGGCTCGCCGCGTAACGCGTCGAGATGTTTCCGCAACCGGCAAAACCCACGCCCAGCGGCTTGGTGCTCATTTGATGCGCGTCCTCGGTGCCCGTGATGCGCTCTGGCTTAGCTCCGAAGCATCCCGGCGTAAAGCGCACGAACCGGCATACCCCCTCCCCTTGCGGGAGGGGGCCAGGGGGAGGGCTGCGCCTGAAATGCCACCGCGTTCCCGTGCCTCCGAACTACAATGCATTCTTGTTCTTCGGAGCCCCGCCATGCCTCCCGCCGCGCGCCCCAACGTCGTCTTCATCGTCATGGACGACTTGGCCTGGGGCGACCTGGCCTGCCACGGCAATCCGTTCACGAAGACGCCCAACCTCGATCGGCTCCACGCGGCCTCCACGCGCCTGACCCGCTACTACAGCGGGCCGCTCTGCTCCCCGGCGCGCGCGGGCATCATGACCGGGCGCTACCACCTGCGCACGCGCTGCATCGACACCTACCTCGGCCGCTCGATGCTGGACCCGTCCGAGCGCACCCTGCCGCAGGCCTTCCGCGCCGGCGGCTACCGCACCGGGCTCTTCGGCAAGTGGCACCTCGGCGACTGCTACCCGATGCGCCCCTGCGACCTGGGCTTCGAGACCGCGCTCTATCACAAGGGAGGCGGGATCGGGCAGCCCGGCGACCACCCCGCCAACCACGCGCGCGGCGGCGAGAGCTACTTCGATCCGGTCCTCTTCCGCGACGGCGTCCCCGAACCGGCGCGCGGCTACTGCACCGACCTCTTCTTCGACGAGACCCTGCGCTTCGCCGAGGCGCGCCGCGAAGAACCCTTCTTCGCGTACCTCGCCACCAACACGCCCCACGGGCCGCTGGTCGTCGGCGACGCTTGGTCCGCGCCGTACAAGCAACTCGGCCTGCCCGAGAAGCACGCGAACCTCTACGGCATGGTCGCCAACATCGACTGGAACCTCGGCCGGCTCACGCGGGGGCTCGAAAAACTGGGCCTCGCCGATCGCACGCTCGTGATCTTCACCTCCGACCACGGGCCCTGCCCGTCGTCGCTCGAGAAAGACCAGCCGCCCGAACGCCAGGCGCGCTTCAATTCCGGACTGCGCGGCATGAAGGGGCAGCTCTACGACGGCGGCGTCCGCGTGCCGTGCCTCTGGAAGCTGCCGGGGACCCTCGCGCCCGGCCGCGACCTGGGCGTCCTCGCGCACACCATCGACGTGCTGCCCACGTTAAGCGAACTCTGCGGCCTGCCGGCTTCCGGCGCGAAGCTCGACGGCGTCAGCCTCTGGCCGTATTTGAAGGGCGCTCGCGCGCCCGAAGCCGCGCCCGCGCGAACCGTCTTCATGCAGTGGCACCGCGGCGACGCGCCGATCCGCTACCGCAACGCCGGCGCGATCGAAGCGCGATTCAAGTGGTATCGCCCCGAAGAGGACGCCCCCGACGAGTTGTACGACCTGCCCGCCGATCCGTTCGAGACCAGGAACCTCGCCGCGGACCTGCCCGCCGAGACCGCGCGCCTGCGCGCGCGCTACGACGCCTGGTTCGACGACGTCTCGAGCACCCGCCCCGACAATTACGCCCCGCCGCGGATTCACGTGGGCACGGAGCACGAGAGCCCCACGGTGCTCAGCCGCCAGGACTGGCGCGTGCACGGAAAAGACGGCTGGATGGACCGGCACTACGGGCATTGGGAAGTGAAGCTCTGCGCGCCCGGCCCGTACCGCGTGACGGTGCGTTTCTCGAAGCCGGCGGAAAAGCCCGGCACGCTGCGCGTCCAACTCGCCGGCCGCGCCTTCGAGGCGCCGCTCGAAGCCGGCTGCGCCGAGGCGCGCCTGGAAACTTCCGCGCTGCCGTTAGGCGACACCCAGGTCGAAGCGTGGGGCGAGTGCGAGGGCGAGCGGATCTCGCCGCTGTATGTGGAACTGGCTTAAATTGGCCTGTAGTCGGTCGCCCGCACCTAAAATTTCAATCAGGGCGCCTACTCTGGAGATTCCTCGAGCCGCTGCTTCCGCCAAGCCTCCCAATCGGCCTTGAAGTCCGCCCAACGCTTGCCTTCGTTTGGAATAGGATTTCGCGTGCCAAAGAACCGGCGCGTCTCATGGTTCAGGTTGTCGTCCCTCAAATTCGCCGTCACACCAAGTCCGGCGTAGGCTTCCTGCAGCTCCGCCAATGCCAGACTCACGGCGAATTCAAGTATGAGTTCACGGCGTCTCCGCTCCATGTCCGTATTGAAGCTGAAGACCAGGAGCCGATCCCTGCCTCCATCCTTCAACTCCGCGGTCCAACCTTCCGCAGCAAAAGCACCAAGTTCCTTGCGCAGGGAAAGTGGCAAATCGTCCTGCAAGGCCTGGAAGCCAAGCTTCTGCGCCAGCGTGTGCTTGATCTGCGAATCGTGCTGGGCATCGGAACTGCGGAAACAGATGGCCCCGCGATCCAGGTTTACCCGCGTGAAAGTCAAAGTGGAGTTCAGGTAGACAGGCAGAGCCGCAAGGCTTCCTATGAGCAGCATGCAGAGCATCAACGAGCCCAATGAAAAACGGCGGATGTAGATCCAGCCTGCCAGGCACAGCAATAACGTGCCCAGTGGCAAGGCCACGGCGGCCGCTGGCAGGAGGAGAGAATATAGCGCGTTGCTCCCTGCGTCCGGTAAAATGATGAGGTGGTATCCATCAACCGCATTCGGCAGGGATGATTCCTTGATGCGGATGAAATACCTAAACTCTATCGGCTCCCAATAGCATCCGGCAACCAGCATGAGCAGGCCCAACGCAAGGAACCCCAGGCCCGCAAGCGGCAATACCACCATGCCCAAACGAGCCAAGAGAGACCTACTCGGCTGCCCATTCGGCAGAGCGTGGAGGTTCGGCGACTCCTCCTCCATGGAACTCTTCATGACCCGTACCTCGTTCTTGCCGTCTGCCTCTCACAACAGCACGATATCCTTCTCCATCTCCGGCGGCGGGACCGGCAAGGTATCCTCGTGCGGAGGCGCGACGGCGCGGCCCCAGGCCTCGATGACCCTCACCTCCGCCTGCGCCCGCGCGTTCTCCCGCGCGACCGCCTCGCCGTCCCAGACCTCGCCGATCCGCTTCAGCAGCTTCGCGCGAATCTCCGCGTATTCCGGCGCGCCGCCCAGGTCCTTCAACTCGGCCGGATCGGACTCCAGATCGAAGAGCGCCGGCTGCGCGTCCCCTTGATAGGTCCAGAGCTTCCAGCGGCCCTGCCGGATCATGCAGCTTGGCGGATCGTGCTTCGCGCCGACGAACTCGCTGAACGTCTCGTCCACCCAGTTCACCGGCGCGCGGCCTTCCAGGAACCCGCGCAGGCTGCGCCCGGCCGCATGCGGCAGCGGCGCGCCGCCGCCCACGTCGATGCAGGTCGGCCCGAGGTCCACCAGGTTGCAGACGGCCTCGCACGTGGCGCCCTGCGGCACGCCGGGGCCGCGCGCCAGCAGGGGCACGCCCGCGCTGCCTTCGTAGTAATTGCTCTTCCACCAGCAGCCGTGCTCGCCGGCCATCTCGCCGTGATCGGACGTGTAAAGCACCAGCGTATCTTCCGAAAGTCCCGACGCCTCCAGCGCCTCCAGCAGCAACCCGAAATTCCGATCGAGGTATTCGCAGAGCCCGTAGTAGGCCGCGCGCGCGTTGCGGATCGTCCGTTCCGGAAGCGGGTCATGGATCCCGCGCAGTTCTTGAAAGCGCCGGATGCTCGGCGGGAGCGCCGCGCGTTCGGCTTCGCTCAGCGCGGGGGCCTCGATCCGCTCCGCGTAATACTCGAACAGCTCCCGCGGGCAGATGAACGGGCAGTGCGGGAGCACCCACCCCACGACCGCCGCGAAAGGCCGGCGCGCTTTCGCGCGCCCCTGCTCGTGCAGGTAGCGGCAGGCCGCCGCGGTCACCTGGTCGTCGAAGAGTTGGTACGCCGTGGTGCCGTGCCCGTTGACCTCGACGCACGCGCGCGACTGGCCGCTGCTCGCGCTGGAGAACTTCGTCCAGCGCGGGCCGCCCACCTCCGGCGCGCCAGGGTGCCGCGCGGAGTATTCCCCGATGGGCCGGCGCTCGAAACCGTGCCGCTGGTCGGACCCGTTAAAGTGCATCCGCCCCAGCAGCGCCGTCTCGTAGCCGGCCGCGCCCAGCGCGTGCGCCCAGGTGGGAATCCCCGAACTCAGGATCTGGCTGTTCCCCCAGACCCGGTTGCCGCTGGGATAGCGCGAGGTCATGAAGCTCATCCGGCTCGGGCAGCACAGCGGCCCCGGGCAATAGGCGTCCGTGAAGCGCAGGCCCTCGGCGGCGAAGCGGTCGAGGTTCGGCGTGCGGACGATCGGCTCGCCGGCGCAGCCCATGAAGGACCGGTTATGCTGGTCGGAAAGCACGATCAGGATATTGGGGCGTTCGGGCATGTTCGAGCTCCAGGTTCTGCGCCGCGTTTGCGCGCGGCCGGTTACACCAGCACCACATCCCCCTCGTACTCCGGCGGCGGCGCGGGCAGGTTGTCCGGGTGCGCCGGCTTCACCGCGCGGCCCCACGCCGAGATGACCTTCATCTCCGCGTTCAGCGCCTCCGTCTCGCGCAGCGTCCGCGCGCCGTCCCAGACCGCGCCGATCCGGCTCAACAGGTCCGCGCGCAGCTCCGCGTGCTCCGGCGCGGAGCCCAGGTCGTTCAGCTCGTCCGGGTCGGCCTCCAGGTCGAAGAGCGCCGGCGGCAGGTCGTCGTGATACGTCCAGAGCTTCCACCTGCCGCGCCGGATCATGCAGCTCGGCGGATCGCCCCACGTCGGCCCCAGTTCGCTGAAGGTCTCGCGCGAAGCGTTCTCGGCGCGCGCGCCCTGAAAAATGCCCGCGAGGCTCTTTCCGTCGGCGAACGGGAGCGGCTCGCCGCCGGCCAGCTCGACGAACGTCGGCCCCAGGTCCAGCAGGTTGCAGATCGCCTCGCTCGACGCGCCCGCAGGGACCCGCCCGGGCCAGCGCGCCAGCAGCGGGACGCCCGCGCTGTTCTGGTAATAGCTGCTCTTCCACCAGCAGCCGTGCTCGCCGGCCATCTCGCCGTGGTCGGAGCAGTACACCACCAGCGTATCCTCGGCCAGCCCGGCTTCGTCCAGCGCGCCGAGCACGCGCCCGATGTTCCGGTCGGTGTGCTCGCAGAGCGCGTGGTAGGCCGCGCGCGCGTGGCGGACCTGCGCCTCGCTGAAGGGGCGCAGGATGTCGCGGTGCTCGCGAAAGCGCCGGATCGTCGGCGGCTGCGTCTCGTGCGGGTCGACGGCTTCGCGCGGAACCTCGACGCGCTCGAGGTAGGCCTCGAAAAGCTCCTTCGGCGCGATGAACGGGCAGTGCGGCAGCCAGAAGCTCGCCACGGCGGCGAAGGGCCGCCCGCCGCGCGCGCGCCCTTTTTCCCGCAGGTACGCGACGGCGCCCTCGGCGACGTGCTCGTCGAGATACTGCCCGTCGGTGTGCCCGTGCCCGGCGATCTCCACGGCCACGCGCCGCTGGCCCTGGGACTCCCCTGAATAATGCGCGAAGCGCGGCCCGCCGCGTTCGGGCTCGCCCGGATGCCGCGCGTGGAATTCGCCCACCGGGCGCAGCTCGAAGCCGTGCCGCTGGTCGGAGCCCACGAAATGCATCCGCCCGATCAGCGCCGTCTCGTACCCCGCCGCGCCCAGCGCGTGCGCCCAGGTCGGAATGCCGGAGGAAAGAATGTGGCTGTTCGTCCAGACATGATTGTTCGTCGGCCGCCGCCCCGTCATGAAGCTCATCCGCGACGGCACGCACCACGGCGAAGCGCAGTAGCAGCCCGTGAAGCGCGTCCCTTCGGCGGCGAGCCGGTCCAGGTTCGGCGTGCGCGCGACCGGGTGCCCCGCGCAGCCCATGAAGGATGGGTTGTGCTGGTCGGTCATGATCACGAGGACATTCGGGCGTTCGGCGGGCATGGGAGGCTCCGTGGTGAGGGAGCCTATCCTAGCAGCTCAGGCACAGGAGGACAGTACGCACCATTGGGCCAGCGTATGCAGTTCGTTGTATTGTAGTATTCAGTTTGCCGTTTGCTGTTTGTTTGGAATTTGATTCTTGCCGTTTGGAATTACCGCAGTCACCGCATCGCCGTCCGCTCGCCGTACTGCTTCGTCAGGTCCGCGCCGGGATAATAGAAGCCGAGAATCTGCCGGTAACCGTAGCCCTGCTGCGCCATCCCCTGGCTGCCGTACTGGCACATCCCCACGCCGTGCCCGAAGCCGCGCCCTGAGAACTCGAAGGCCGAACCCGCGTCGCTCACCCGGTCGATCCAGACCGACCTCAGCACGCCGGCGCCGGCGATGAGCCGGAAGCGGTTGGCGGGCAGCTCGAAACTCCCCTGCGCATGAACGACCTCCACCCGCTCCGCGCGGCGCGGGCTGCGCGGGGTGGCGATGAAGCGCAGCCCCCGCAGCGCGCCGACGCTCCGCCCGCCCAGCTCCGGCGCGGCGGCGAGCTTCTGCCGCAGCTCTTCCTTGTCCAGCCTCGCGGTCCAGGCGTTCACGGGACTGATCGAGCTGAACGGGGAACTCACCCCGCGCAGCGGCGGCAGCGGCGCCTGTTCCGTGAAGACCGTCTCGACGGCCTCCGTATGCCCGCCGCTGGTGGAATGGAAGTACGTCGGGAAGAGCTGCCCGCGGCAGGTGACGACCAGCCCGCGCGTCGCGCCGGCGGCCTCGCGCAACGCCGGCTCGTCCCGGAAGCCGGCCTTGAAGACCTGGCTCATCACGTCGGCCTCGACGTCGTACGCGTCGTGCCCGCGCGCGCGCATCTGGTTCAAGGCATAGCTGCGGCTGGCGACGGCCTGCGCCTTCAGCGCCTCCGGATGCCAGCGCGCATAGGGGACCTCGCCCGCAAGGACGCCGCACAGGTAGTCCTCCAGCGGCAGGTGCGCGACGACCGTCAGCGCGCCGGCGGCCGGATCGCGGTAGACGCTCAGCTTCGGCGCGACCTCTTGCCCGTTCAGCATAAGGTATGCCCGTGCGTCGGAACTGGTCAGTTCAAGCTGGACCGCGCGCCCCAGCCCCTGCCCATTGATGCTCAAGGCCGGCTGGTCGCGGATCAGCAGAACCCCCGCGCTCGCCTGGATCGGCCCGATGGAGGCATCGTCGCCGCGGATCGTCGCACCTTGCGTCGAAGTCAGGCGAACCTCGTGCACCTTCTTTAGCACAGCGACTCGAATAATGGGCTCGTCCGAGGCCAGCGCGTCGGGCGCCGGCGTCATGGGCGTGGGCTCCTGGCGCGCGCTTCCGGACCGTGTGGATTTTGACTTCTTGGTGCAGGAGAAGAGGCTCAGCATCGTCACCACGGAAACAGCCCCCAACAAAAAGCCCCTGCGCAAGGGGCAGGCTAGGATTCGTCGTACGGACCGGGAAGGCGAGTACCGATTTCTGCGCATGGTGCAACCTTTTTAAGGTCCGTGAGGAATGTGCGGCCGCCGGGTAGGTGTATCGGAACCTGGTGCATGGGCGCTAAAGCACTAAATGGACAGGACTAAAGACCCCGAAATGCCTGACTCGGCTTGACAGTCTGTCCTGTTAAGTGGTTAGTTGGTGAAGCGCACGGCTTGCACGTGTGCAACTTTTTTCGAGGGTGGATTAACCACCGAGACGGCTGACCCAAGGGGTGTACGAAGTCCTGGTACCTCAGGACTTACTGCCCTACACCAAAACGGGCATCCGGCCGATCCTGTGGCGCCACTCAACCGGCTCAAGCGCGGGCTTGGGGTCCCGCGTGGCGTATTCGCGCCGGTTGAATTTTTCGCGGCGAGCCACAGGAGCTGCGCCACAAACGTAATAGCGGTGATGCGGGTGGCGGCGGGCGCGACCATGTCCGGCATGTCGTCTGACGATCTCAAGCGGCGCGTTCGCGACGCCAACGACATCCAGGATGTCGTGCGCTCCTACGGCGTCGAACTCAAGCGCGCCGGGCGCAACGTCAAGGCCTGCTGCCCGTTCCACCAGGAGAAGACGGCCTCCTTCAACGTCAACCCCGAAGGGCAGTACTTCAAGTGTTTCGGCTGCGGCGAGAGCGGCGACGTGTACAGCTTCGTGATGAAAATCGAAGGCGTGGGCTTCCCCGAAGCCCTGCGCATCCTCGCCGACCGCGCCGGCATCCCCGTCGAGGTCGATCCGCAGGCCATTCAGCGCTCCAAGAAGGAAGGCGATTGGAAAAGCTACCTCTATCGCCTGAACCAGTCCGCCGCCGCGCTGTACCGCGAGTTGCTTCACTCCGAGGCCGGCGCCGCCGCGCGGGCGTACTTGGAGGGGCGCGGCATCGACGAGGCAAGCTGGGAGGCCTTCGGCCTGGGTTACGCGCCCGAGCAGGGCAGCCCGGTGACGCAGCGGCTCCTGGCGCAGAAGGCCCCGGTCAAGGCGCTAGAACGCGCCGGGCTGGCGGGCCTGCGCGACGACGGCTCGCCGTACGACTACTTCCGCGGCCGCCTGATGTTCCCGATCCACGACAGCCAGCAGCGCGTGATCGGCTTCGGCGGGCGGATCCTCGGCGACGGCCAGCCCAAGTACCTCAACACGCGCGAGACGCCGCTCTTCGAGAAGTCCCGCACCATCTACGGGCTCCCGCAGGCCCGCGACGCCATCGTCGAGACGAAGCGCGCCATCGTCGTCGAAGGCTACACCGACGTGATCGTCTGCCACCAGTTCGGCATCCGCAACGTGGTGGCCTGCCTGGGCACGGCGCTCACCGCCGACCATGCGCGCAAGCTCGGCCGGCTGGCCGACGAACTGCTCGTCCTGACCGATGCCGACGAGGCCGGCGCCTCCGCCGCCGAACGCTGCCTGGAGATGCTCTTCCAGGAGGATGTCCCCGCGCGCATCGCCCGGCTGGAGGGGCAGGAAAAGGACCCCTGCGAGTTCCTCCTCGCCCACGGCGCCGAAGCGTTTGAAGCGCAGTTGGCGCGCAGCGTCCCGTTGTTTGAGTACAAGTTCCGGCGCGTCGCCGCCGCGCACGACCTGGCCGATTCGGCCGGACAGGCCCGCGCCGCGAAGGAACTGATGGCCCTGGTCTCGCTCTCGCCCGACCCCCTCCGGCGCGCCGCCTTCCGCCGCGAGGTCGCGGCGAAGCTGAACCTCCCCGAGAGCGCGCTGGCCTTCGACGCGAAGCGCGCTCCCGACGCGCCTCGGCCCGCCGCCCGCGCCGTCCAGGGCGCCCCGGCGCCCGAACACGCCCTGGCCCACGCCGAGCGCGAACTGCTGCGCTGGGTCTTCCACCAGCCCGCCTGGCTCGCCACCGCGGCCCATGACGTGGATCTGATGAACCTGGCCGGCGCGCCGGAACGCCTCGTCGGGCGCGCCATCTGGGAGGCGCTCGATGAAGGCCGCCTGCCGCCCGACGACGGAACCCTGGGCGCCGAGGACCGCAGCGCGGGCGGCACCGTGGCCCGCGAAGTGCTTGAACGACTTTCCGCCTCGGGCGGCGTGGCGGAAGGCGACGCCACCGACGGCTTCGACGCGGCGCAGCGGCTCTGCGTGGACTTGGCCGAGACCGGCCCCGAACATCAGCGCCTCAGGCTCGAAGAGGCGTATGCCATGCGCTTGCGGAGCGTCCGGTTGGCGCGCATGGAGCAGGATCTGGCCTCGGCCAAGCGCGCCGAGGCCGCGGCGCGGGCCAGCGGCGCCGCCGAGGCGCTCCTGGCCGCCGCGAGGCGTGTCCTGGAACTGCAGCAGGCGTTGATGGCGCTGCGGCGCGCGAGTTAAGCGCACGAAGTAGGCCGATAGGTGTCGGTTTTTCCGCCACTGGGCTATTGACCCGGCGGCGTCCCGCGTTAGGAATGGGCTCTTTTGCGCCCAGATTGCAAGCCGCAGGAGGCACGTCCGTGATCAAGCCGTTGACGTTGAACCACGACCATGAAAACCAGGTCGAGAAGCTGGTCGAGAAATACAAGGATCTGGGCATCCTCAGCTACGAGGATCTCGACCGCCAGCTTCCGCGCGACATCCAGACCCCCGAGATGATCGACCAGGTGCTCTCGCGCCTGGAAGAGCACGGCATCGAACTGGGCGAAGAAAAGGAAATCAAATCGAAGCTCAGCCAGAGCAAGGGCCGCCGCAAGCGCAAGGACAAGAACGCCAAGTCCGCCGAAGAGGTCGAAGGGCGCGAGCTGCACGACCCGGTCCGCATGTACCTCAGCCAGATGGGTTCCATCCCGCTCCTCACCCGCGACCAGGAAATCAAGCTCGCCAAGACCATCGAGCTGATGAACGACGGCTTCCGCCGCAAGGTCCTGACCAGCGACTACGTGATCCTGCGCACCGTCGAGATCTTCGAGGCGCTCAACCGCGCCGACCTGGCCTTCGACCGCACCGTCCAGACCTCCGGCTCCAGCGGCGTCGAACGCGACGACATCTTCGAGCGCAAGGAGGGGCACCTCCAGACCCTGCGCATGATCATGAAGCGCAACGAAGAGGATCTGGCGCAGCTCAGGCAGCGCGTCCCCGCCGACCGGCGCAAGGCCCTCGAACTGGCGCTCAAGAACCGCCGCATCAACGCCGCCAAGCTGGTCGAGGAACTGGGCCTGCGCACCAAGAAGCTCCTCCCGCTGATGCAGAGCCTGCGCGACTACGCGCGGCAGATGCGCGCCTACCTCAACGAGATGGGCAAGATCAAGGCCAACCCGGACAAGAAGGACAAGCTCCAGCGCCTCCAGCGCCGCGTCGACCGCATCGTCGAGATCGTCCGCGAGCAGCCCGACCAGATCTTCCTGCGCGTCAAGCTGATGGACCAGCGCTACCGCGCCTACGAGGCCGCCAAGAAGGAACTCTCGGCCGGCAACCTGCGCCTCGTCGTCAGCATCGCCAAGAAGTACCGCCACCGCGGGCTCTCCTTCCTGGACCTGATCCAGGAAGGCAACACCGGGCTGATGAAGGCCGTCGAGAAGTACGAGTACCAGCGCGGCTACAAGTTCAGCACCTACGCGACCTGGTGGATCCGGCAGGCCATCACCCGCGCCATCGCCGACCAGGCCCGCACCATCCGCATCCCCGTCCACATGATCGAGACCATGAGCAAGCTGCGCAAGATCAACAAGCAGCTCGTGCAGCGCCTGCACCGCGAACCGACCGTCGAGGAACTGGCCAAGGAAGCCGAACTCTCCGCGCCGGAAGTCCGCCGCATCCTCAAGATCGGCAAGCACCCCATCAGCCTCGACCGCCCCATCGGCGATAGCGAGGACAGCTTCTTCGGGGACTTCATCGAGGACAAGAGCGTCGAGTCGCCCGTCAGCGTCGCCAGCTACGAGATGCTCAAGGACAAGATCGAACAGGTCCTCGGTACGCTCACCTACCGCGAGCGCGAGATCATCAAGCTCCGCTACGGCCTCGGCGACGGCTACACCTACACGCTCGAAGAGGTCGGCCGGAAGTTCAAGGTCACGCGCGAGCGCGTCCGGCAGATCGAAGCCAAGGCCCTGCGCAAGCTCCAGCACCCCGTCCGCAGCCGCAAGCTCGAAGGCTTCCTCGAAGAAAACCTCCAGCCGACGCCGTAGACGCCGCCGCCCGGCTCCTGCGTGCCACGGGTCGGCGCAGCCGCCCCGTGCCTCTTCCGTAGCGCCGCGGGTGGCCCCCATAACGCCGTTATGGGGGCGCCGAAAGCGATGGCAACTTCATGAAAACCAATCGCGATCCTGAAATGCCAGGTTGTCTCCTGGTAAGCGCGCCTTAAAATCGCGGCATGGCCGCCACTTGACCGCCACGCACGATCTTCGACATTGAAGGCCATCTTCAATTCGTCACTTTTTCATGCTATCGGAAGTTTCAATTCCTGGGCCGCGACCGCTGCAAGCAGATCGTCCTGACGCACCTCGACCGTTGGGGCTGGCAGGAGCGCGTCGGGGTCGTGGGTTACGTCGTGATGCCCGACCACGTCCATGCGCTGCTGCGCCCCGCGGAACCCGGATGCCTGAGTCCTTTCATGCAGCTTTGGAAACGCGAATCGAGCCGGCACATTCACGCCTTCCTCCGTCTGGGTGACGGCGCCGCGCCCTTTGGCGCAAGGGTCCGCGACGACGCGGGCCGCGTGCACTGCTGGAACAAACGCTATTATCCCTTCAACGTGTACAGCATGAAAAAGGCGATACAAAAGCTGGAGTACATGCACCACAATCCCGTGCGGCAAGGCTTGGTGGACGATCCGTGCGCCTGGGCCTGGAGCAGCGCCCGCTACTGGCAGCAAGGCATTCGCCCGCCCGTCCGCATGTGCGGGATCGAAGGGTCCTTTCCGTGGGAGCGGAGCGCGAAGCGAGTGCAGGCTTGAAAGGGCCGTGGCACGTTCTTCATGAGGTTGCCATCGGCTTCGCCGCCCCCATAACGGGGTTATGGGGGCCACCCGCGCATGAACGAGATCGCGTCATGAAAAGAAAACCTACCACGCCTGGATATGTTCACAGCCTGCGTGAAATCGAGGAATTTGAAGCACGCCTTAGAATTTCTCTCCCCATTGACTACAAGGAATACCTCTTGTCTCATAAGACTGGATCGGATTGGCCAGTTTCAATCTTGTCGGACTGGTGTCAGCCGGAAGATGAAGACAGACTTCCGGTAAACTTTTTAGAGGTTCCCTTTCCATATACGAATCGGTGGAACGAACTTGATCTTTTCGACGGAAGTAAAGGCTGGGCATGTGATTATTTTAGCATGAGGCATGTTACTGGATCTATTCGAATCTCAAATCTTGGGTGTGAGCGGTATGCTCTATTAATTATTACTGGTCAGGAAAGGGGGAAAATTTGGCATGATGATAGAGTTTTTAGCCGAAAAGGAATCTACCCACTTGTTAGCCCAGGAGGGCGCCATATTGACTTTGCTAAATATATATCACTCAAGCCAGGAGAACGAGACGTGGCAGCGTCCTACATCTACAAAAGAACTCCGCATCGCGGGAGGGGGAAATGACCGTACGTGTTAAAAGGTTCGCATTGCGCATGCAGCCGTATGTGTCAAAATGTTCGCGTGGCGTAACCAGTCGTCGGGGCATGAGGTTGAACGAGATTGCCCCATGACCCAGCCCCATGACCCCGCCGCCCATCGAGACGGTCTCGGTCGATCGGCAGGACGGGCGGTTCGTCGCGGTCGTCAGGCGCGGCGGGATCGAGGCCACGGGCACGGACCAGGACGAGCAGACGGCGCTCTTCGCGGCACGGAGCGCGTGGCACTGGCTGGAAACGGCCCCAGCCAGTGGCACCAGGCTGGAGTTGGCGGAGACGGCATGGAAGCCGAGACCGGCCGAGGACGCGGACAAACCCCATGACCCCGCGCTAGAAGCGTAACGTCCGCCTCGTGGCCGCCGTGGGCGTCCGGCCCAGGGCCTCCCGCGAGCAGGCCAAGCCCCCCGGCTCCATGGCCCCCTTGCGCCGTGCTTCAGACAAACTGGATATGCTGCGGCATGGGACCGTCCGGCAGGCGCAGTTCAACCTGGCCCTTCTTGTACGCATCGAGGTGCTCGTTGACCTTGTGCTGCAGGCAGAGCGTCCCGCACATGGTCTGGGCATTGAACTGCGGCGAGGCCAGGTAGTTCATGACTTCCCAATATCGCTCGGACGACCAGATTTCCTTGAAGCGCTGTTCGACGATGTTCCCGATGTGGAACTTCTTATAGCGCTCGTTGAAGAGCATGCCGCAAGGCGCGACGAGTCCCGAGCCGGAGAGCTGGATCAGGAAGGGCGGGCCGTAACAGCGCTGGTAGCTGCGCTTGCCCTTGGCCGCAATCTTCGACCACTTCACGACGCACTTGTACTCGTCGTCCGAGAGCGCCTCGGCCTCGCGCAGCAGCGCGTAGAGGCGCTCGTAGGCCCCGTAGTCCACGCCCAGGCTGCCGTCCTCGTCGTCGGAGCAGTGCTTGATCACGGCGTAATCGACGCGCAACTCCTTGCCCAGCCGCGCGAAGGGCAGAATCTGGTCGGCGTCCTGGGGCATCAGGACCATTTGCAGCCCGATGGTGACGGGCAAGTTGTCGCGGCGCTTGAGTTCCATCATCGTCTTGACGTTCTGGACGACGCGGTGGAAGTGGTCCGTGGAGACGCCCATGATCTGCGCGTAGCGTTCGGGTTCGCCGGCGCTGAAGTTCACGCGCAGGTAGGTCATGCAGGGCAGGAGTTCCTCGAGCTTGCGACGGTTGTAGATGTACGCGTTGGTGCCGGTGGCCATCGCCAGGCCCAGCGCGTGGCCTTTCTTGACCGAGTGCAGGTAGGCCGGGGAGAGCGTGCTCTCGCCGTCGGAGACGAAGCTGATGCCTTTCACGCCGATCTCGGCGCAGTCGGCGAGGAACCCGTCCATCACCTCGGCGGTGATGACTTGCCGGTCGTTCTCCTGGAGCATGGCGTAGCAGAACCCGCAGGCGTAGTTGCAGGAGCGGGTCAGGGCCATGTCGATGGTGATGGGCGCGACGCGCTCGCCGCGCGCCCAGGCCTCGACGCGGTCCTTGTACCAGCCGATCTTGGTGCCGTCGAGAATGAGCTTGCCGGTCAGCTCGTTCGAGACGCCGCCGGATGACGTTGCCGCGGCCATGGGACGCTCCGTTTCCGTGCCTGCCTCGCCGTGACCGTCAGAGCTTATCCTTGCGCAGGACGTTGCGGTCGAGCATGGGCTCCAGGTAAATCTGCAGCTCCGGCTCCAGGCGCTCCTTGAAGGCGCGCTCGAGCTTCAAGAGGCTGTCGCGCTGCGCCCCGCCGGTCTGTTCGCGCACAAAGCGGACGATCACGCGCTTGCTGCCTTCCATGCGCAGGATCTCAAGATCAGAGCCGCCAGGCTGGGCGTGCAGTACCGCGCGCAGTTCGGTCAGGCGCTGGTCGCCGGACTTCGCCCGCCAGCCGGGCGAAGGGGGCGGATCGAAAAAGTTTTCGACCTCCGCGTATCCGGCGGCTTTGCGATAGGCCGCCAACAGCCCGCGGGCGAGGCTGCCTGGCAGCGCGAAGGCCGGGTCGGCGTTTTCGGGCTGGATGACGCCCTCCACGCGATGAAGTTTGCCGGGCTCGCGCAACGCATACTCGACGGCCAGGGCGCCGTGGTCGGCCACCTCCTGAATGGGCCGACCGATCGCCCATCCGCAGAGGCACTCGAGCAGGCCGCGCACCACCGGTTCGGACGCGCCTTCGTACTTGGCCTGCTTGACGAGATGGTGATTTCCTCCGTCGACCAGCGCGCGCAGGGTCGCGCCGCCGACGGAGCACTCTATGAGCGTCTGGCCTTCGACGGCGTCGAGCGGGCCTTCATGATGCCGCTGCTTCAGCAGCGCGCGCAGGCGCGGCCGATACAGTTCGTGAATCGCCAACTCGGCTTGCTCGCCGGCGTCGAAGACGACATCAAAGTCCATTCCGTCGCCTTCCGGTTGGGCGTGGACCGTGCCAAGCTCCGAGGCGCAGCGAGTCAGGCGTTCCAGGTCGAGCTTCACGAGCGTGGCCTTGCCCAGGCGGATGGTAAGAGCCGCGATTCCCGCATCCTTGGCGCACTCGGCGATGTTCAGGATGCTGTCGGCGTCGTCCTCTTCGTGGACCCAGGTGCTCAGGAAGGCATGCTCTTCGGCAGGTTTGAAGCCGCGCAACTGGGTCGTGAGGTTGTCCCAGTAGCTTGCGACCAGCGGTTCGTACTCAATCCGAACGGGGGAGGCCATCAGGTGCATTGCTCCCAGACCCACACATTATACCACCCGCCGCCAACTTAACGTCTTCAAGGAGCCAATACAAACCCGGCTTGAATCACTTACCGTAAAAAGAATGCACTTGTTCAATCGTATATTCGACTTCGGCATCGGTCAGGTACGGGTGCGCGGGGGAGCGTGACGATCTGCTTGCAGTCGGCCTCGCAGACCGGGAAGTCGCCTTCCTTGTAGCCCAGGTGGCGGGCGGCCGGCTGAAGGTGAACGGGGATGGGATAGTGCACTTTGGCCTCGACGCCGCGTTCGTTGAGGAAGCGGAGCAGCTCGTCGCGCTTCTGCACTCGGACCACGTACAAATGGTACACATGCCTGACGCCAGGCCGCCGCGCCGGGACGCGCACGCGGTCGCCCAGCTTCGCGAAGGCCTCGTCGTAGCGGCGCGCGAAGCCGATACGCTTTTCGGTCTTCTCCTCGGTCGAGCCGATCAGGCGGTTGCCGATGACGGCCTGGAGCGTGTCGAGCCGCGAGTTGTGGCCGAAGAAGGCGACCTCGTCGCGGTTCATCAGACCGTGGTTGCGGTACAGGCGCAGCTTCTCGGCGAGTTCGGCCGAGCGCGTCCCGATCAGGCCGCCGTCGGACCAGACGTTGAGGTTCTTCAACGGGTGCAGGCTGAAGCTGGCCGTCTCACCCCAGCTCCCCGCGGGTTTGCCGTCCAGCTTCGCGGCGATGGCCTGGCAGGCGTCTTCGAAGACGAGCAGCTTTCGCGCCTTGGCGAGCTCCGCGATGCGCGGCATGTCGGCGACGTTTCCCGTGTAATGGACCGGCACGATGGCCTTGGTCCTCGGGGTGATCGCCGCCTCAATCTTGGCCGGATCGATGACGAAGCCGTCCTCGCTGTCCACGAAGACCGGCGTGGCGCCGGTCATGGCGATGGCGCCGACGGTGGCGATGAAGGTCATCGGCGTAGTGATCACCTCGTCGCCGGGGCCGACGCCTCGGATCTTCATCGAGAGGATCAGCGCGTCGGTGCCGCTGGCGACGCCGATCACGTGCGGCAGCCCGACCAGCTCGCCGAAGCGGCGTTCGAACTCCTGGAGCGGCTTGCCGAGGGTGAAATCGCCGCTGGGCACGAAGGCGCGCAGGTCGCCCAGGTAGGCGTCGATGTCGGCGAACTGACGGTCGAGGTAGGAAAAGGGCACGCGCATCTCGGCGGGTCTCCGGGACGGTCTCAGGCGCCGTAAAAGGCGCGGATCTGCTCGACTACGTAGGCCAGATCCTCTTCGGTCAACTCGGGGTAGACGGGCAGGCTCAGGATGCGGCCTGCCTGGCGTTCGGCGACGGGGAAGTCGCCGCGCTTGTAGCCCAGGTCCCTGGCCACCGTTTGCAGATGGATGGGCACGGGGTAATGGATCGCCGAGCCCACGCCGCGCTGGGCCAGGAACGCCTTGAGTTCGTCGCGCCGCTCGGCCTGGACGATGAACGTGTGGTAGACGGGGCGCTCGTGCGGCAGGTCGATGGGGCAGAGGACGGGACTCAGGCGGGCCAAGGCTTCGCGGTAATACGCCGCGTGCGCGCGGCGCCTGTCGGTCCAGGTTTCAAGGTGCTTCAACTTCACCAGCAGTATGGCCGCCTGCAAGGTGTCCAGGCGCGTGTTGAAGCCCCAAAGAACGCTGTCGTCCCGAGTGCGCAGTCCGAAATTGCGCCAGAGCCGAAGCCGCTCGGCAAGGCCAGCGTCGTCGGTGGTGACGATCCCTGCGTCGCCGCACGCGTTAAGCGTCTTGAGCGGGTGCAGGCTGAAGCAGCCCAAGTCCCCGAAGGCGCCAGCGCGGCGGCCCCGGTATTCGGCGCGAACCGACTGCGCGGCGTCCTCCACGATCTTCAGGTTGTGGCGGACGGCGATCTCGCGGAGCGGGTCCATATCGGCGACGCGGCCGGTCAGGTGCACCGGCAGGAGCGCCTTGGTCCGCGGGGTGATGGCGGCTTCGACCTTCGCCGGGTCGAGGTTGAAGTCTTCCCGGACATCGGCGAAGACCGGCCGAGCTCCGGCGGCGGCGATGACCGTGGCGCTGGCGATGAAGCTGTTGGGCGCGGTAATGATCTCGTCGCCCGGCCCGAGGCCCAGCGCGTAAAGGGCCAATTCCAGGGCGTCGGCCCCGCTGTTGACCCCGACGGCATGGCGGACGCCGCAGAGTTCCGCGAACGCCGTCTCGAACTCACCGACTTGGGGGCCCAGGATAAACTGGCCGCTGTCGAGGACGCCCTCGACCGCCGCGAGCAGTTCGGCCTTGAGGGGCCTGTGCTGGCCGGGCAAATCGACGTAAGGCACTTGGCGAGGCATGGCGTTGCTCAGAAGGGCCCCGTAAAACTCTTGTCCGGCACGTCCAGCGGCGCGCCGGTCTCTTCGGCAAATAGGCTATCCGCATCCTGGCGGCCCAGCATTTCGGCGGCGGCCCGGGCCACGTGAATCGCGCGCGGATAGTAGTGCTTCGAGAGCGCGGCGGACGTAGGCGTGGGGCAATCGGGCAGCGCCACGCGGCGCGGCGGCGCCTTGAGTTTCCCGAAGCAGCGTTCGGCCATCTGCGCGACGATCTCCGCGCTGAAACCGCCGAATTCCCAGCCGGTGTCGGCCACGATCAGGCGGCCGGTCTTCTCGACGCTGCGCGCGACGGCGCCGGCGTCGAAGGGGCGCAAGCTGCGCACGTCCACGATCTCGGCGTCGATATCCCGCTCGGCCAGCATCCGCGCGGCTTTGTGGGCTTCGAGGGACATGTACGAAAGCGCGGCGATGGTCACGTCGCGGCCTTCGCGCAGGACCCGCGCGACGCCCAACGGTTCGGTGTAACGACCTTCGGGCACCGGCCCGGAGATGTAGTGGAGCCAGCGATGCTCGAGGAAGATCACCGGGTTGTCGTCTTCGACGCTGGCGATGAGCAGGCCCTTGGCGTCATGCGGGGTGGCGGGCATCACCACTTTCAGTCCGGGGACGTGGGCAAACCAGGCTTGCAGGCTCTGGGAGTGCTGCGGCCCGTTGCCCCAGCCTCGGCCAATGATCGAGCGGACGACCATGGGCGCCTTCATGATCCCGCCGAACATGTAATGCCACTTGGCGGCTTCGTTGGCGAGTTGCTCCATCGAGAGCAGTGCGAAATCGACGCGCTGGTGAGTCAGGATCGGGCGCATGCCCACGACCGCCGAGCCGAGCGCAACGCCGGTCATGCCGTTCTCGCTGGTCGGCATGTCGAGGACGCGCGCGCCGTACTTCTCGCGCAGGCCGAGGGTCGTGCCGAAGATGCCCTTCGGATCGGGCACGCCGAGGCCCATCAGGTAGACGTTGGGATCCGCGCCGAGGCACAGGTCGGTGGCTTCAAGGATGGCCTGGGCGTAGGTGAGGTGCCGGCTCATGTCGCGTTCGCGCCCTCGGCGTAGACTTGCGTGGCCATCTCTTCCGGCTCCGGCCAGGGCGCGTTGCGCGCGGCTTCGAAGGCTGCCTTGACTTCCGCGTCGATCCGCGCGCGCATCTCATCGACCTCGGCAGCGCCAAGCAGGCCATCCGCGATCAGGCGCTGCTGAGCGCGCTCGATGGGGCAGCGCGCGCGCCACGCCTGGTACTCCGCTTCGGTGCGGTAGCCGATGTGGTTGTCGTAGTTGTGCCCGCAGTGCTCGCGCCAGCGGTAGGTGGCCAACTCCAGGAAAACCGGGCCCTCACCCGCGCGGGCGGCATCGACGGACTTCAAGGAGAGTTCGTACGCCTCTTCGAGGTCGTTCCCGTCGCCGTACAGCACGCGCAGGCCGTGGCCCTTGGCGGACGCCCAGGTGGGGCGATGCGCCGGCTGGCGGACCTCAAGGCCCGAGTAAACGGAATAGAGGTTGTTCTCGCAAAAGAAGACGAGCGGCAGCTTATGCAACGTCGCGAAATTGGCGGCTTCATGGAAGACGCCTTCCTCGGTCGCGGCCTCGCCAAGGAAGACCGCGGTGACGCGATCCTCGCCGCGCAGTTTGCTCGCGAAGGCCGAGCCCGCCGCAATGGGAATCGTGCTGGCCACGATCGATGTGGCGCCCAGGAATCCCACCTTTAGATCGACCAAGTGCATGCTGCCGCCCTTGCCGCGACAACAGCCGGTCGCGCGGCCGTAGAGCTCGGCCAGCATGGCCGTCAGGTCGCCGCCCTTGGCCAGGTAGTGGCCGTGCGAGCGATGGCTGCCGAAGGCGTAATCGGACGTCCGCAACGCCGCGCAGGCCCCGACCGCGCAGGCCTCCTGTCCGATGCTCAGGTGAACCGGCGTGCGCATCTCCTGTTCGCCATAGCGCGCCGCGATCTCCTCCTCGATGAGGCGGATGCGCAGCGTATCGTGAAAGAGCTGCCGTCGCAGTCGCGAATCCATGCGGGCTCCGGGGCTCAGGCCAGGTTCCGGTTCTGCATGACTTTGATGTTGTAGTAGCGCGGATCGTCCATCGAATTCGGGATCTTGCCGTCCTTGAAGGCGCTGGCCAGGTCGGTCACGGCGTCTTCGATGGAATGCGACGGGGCGAAGCCGAGTTCGCGCTTGATCTTCTCCGACGAGATGTGATAGCTGCGATGGTCGTCCGTCGGGGTGGTGACGATTTCGACGTCCCGGCCCACGACCCCGCGCACGATCTGGGCGATCTCGCCCACCGTGTGATTCTCGTAGCCGGCATTGTAGACCCTGCCGTCGATCCGTTCGTCGGGCCACTCCAGCGACTTCACGTACAGATCGGTCATGTCGCCGATGTGGATGTTCGGCCGCATCTGCGCCCCGCCGAAGACTTTGATCCGCTTGTTGGTCCAGGCGTGGTTGGTGAGGATGTTGACGGTCAGGTCCAGGCGCAGCCGCGGAGAATACCCGCAGACCGTGGCGGGGCGCAGGGTCAGCGCGACGAAACCCGGCGCGCGTTCCTTATCGAGGAGCTCCTCGCAGAGCGCCTTGAACCTGCTGTAATCGGTCAGCGGTTCGAGCTTCAGATCCTCGGTGACGTTGGGATCGCTCTTGACCCCGTAGACGCTCGACGACGAGGCGTACACGAAGCGGTGCACGCCCGCATCCTTGCAGGTCTTCACGAGGTCCGGAAAGCAATCGTAGTTGATCGACTTGCCGAGTCCCGGATTCAACTCAAAACTCGGATCGTTGGAAACGCAGGCGAGGTGGATCACCGCGTCGCAGCCGGCGACGGCCTCCGCGAACGCCTTGCGCTCGCGGATGTCGCCCTTGATCAACTTGAGTTGGGGGTGGTCCTTAACCGTATCGAGGACGTCCTCGCCAAATAGAAAGAGGTCATAAACCCGGACCTGGTAGTTCTTGGCCAGGAGCTTGGGTACCAGCACCGCGCCGACATATCCGGCGCCGCCTGTCACCAGCACGTGGCGAATCGGTTTCATCGCTTCCTCGTGCCTTCAAGTACCAGGAAGGTTTCCCGCAACTTGATAAGCCGCGGAGCGCGCATGTGCATATCGGCGATGGCCCCGACCTCGGCACACACGCTCCCCGTAACCTACCTTATGAAAGCCTGTTCGCTAGCAAAATGCCACGAATGAAATCGATATGCACGTTCTTGCGAGGGAGAAAGTCGTACAGTACGGTTATGCTGGCAAGCGAGTGGGGTAGGCCGACGCCTCGGATCCCAAGGCAGTCCAAGCGCATGGCATCGCACGAGAAAATCCTCGAGTTGGAGCGGTTGGCGGAGCTTCTCGCCACGGCGCGCGAGCAAGGCCGCAAGGTGGTGCACTGCCATGGCGTCTACGATCTGATTCATATCGGCCATATCAAGCACCTGGAAGCGGCGAAGAGGCTGGGCGACGTGCTGGTGGTGACCATCACGCAGGACCAGCATGTCAATAAGGGGCCGTTGCGCCCGGCGTTTACGCAACGCTTACGGGCGGAGGCGCTGGCAGCGCTGGGCTGCGTGGACTACGTCGCCGTCAATCGCTGGCCGACCGCCGTCGAGACGATCCAACTCCTCCGGCCGAACCTGTATGTGAAGGGCACGGTGCCCGCGACGGAGAAGCAATCGGGTCCCCGCGACCACAGCGACGGATTCGACCGCGAGGCCGAAGCGATCAAGTCCGTGGGCGGCGAATTGGTGCTGACCCAGGAAGAGACCTACAGTTCCAGCACCCTGATCAACCGTTACATGGATCTGCTGCCGGAAGAGTCCAAGCTTTTCGTGGATAAGCTGCGCAAGGACTGCTCATCCGAACAGGTCATCGCTCATCTGCAGGGGCTGAAGCAGGCGAAGGTGCTCTGCATCGGCGAGACGATTGTCGACGAGTACCAGTTCTGCTCGACGATGGGCAAAGCCAACAAGGACCCTGTTCTTGCGGCGCGCTTCCTGCGCAGCGCGAAGTACGCCGGCGGGATCCTGGCCGTGGCCAATCACGCGGCGAACTTCGCGGGCCGCGTCACGCTCCTATCCATGCTCGGCGAGGAGGACTCCCACGAAGAGTTCGTGCGCGGCAAGCTGAATCCCGAAATCGAAGTCCACTTCATGCGCAAGCCGGATTCACCGACGATCGTGAAACGCCGCTTTCTCGAGGACTACATGGCGGTGAAGCTCTTCGAAGTCTACATTATGCGCAACGAGCGGCTCATGCCGGACGAAGAGCGCGCCTTCCTGGCCAAGCTCGAGGACCTGTTGCCGAGGCACGACGTGGTGGTCGTCGCTGACTACGGCCACGGCCTGATGACGCCCAAGGTCATCGAATACCTCTGCGCGCACGCGAAGTTTCTGGCGGTCAATGCGCAAGCCAATGCGGGCAACCGCGGCTTCAACTTCATCTCCAAGTATCCGCGGGCGGATTACGCGTGCATCGACGAACCCGAGGCGCGGTTCGAGATGCGCGACCGCGACGCCGAACCCGAGGAACTGGTCCGCGCCATCGCCCAGAAGATGCGCTGCCCGCGCTTCATGTTGACCATGGGCAAGAAGGGCAGCCTGTGCTACGACGAACGGCAGGGCATCGAGCGCATCCCCGTCTTCGGGGCGAAGCTGGTGGACCGCATCGGCGCGGGCGACGCCGTGCTCGCGATCACCAGCCCCTGCGTGGCCCAGGGGCTGCCGGCCCGGTTGACCGGCTTCATCGGCAATGTGGTGGGCGCAGAAGCGTGCGCGATCATGGGCAACGAGCGCGCCGTCTCGGCCAGCCAGGTCTTCCGCCACATCAGCCACCTGCTCAAGTAGGAGCGCCCAGATGTCCTCCGGGCTGTTCGATCGCTCTCGCCTGAAAATCCGGCCGCTGGCTGAGCGGGCCCACGATCTGGACCTCGGCGCGATCAGGCCGCTGGCGCCGGTTGACTGCACGGCGCCCGCCTTGGCCGAAGCCGGCCGCCGGATCAAGGCCGCACGCGCGCGAGGCGCCGCCGTCGTGCTTATGATGGGCGCCCACGTGCTGCGCTCCGGCGTTCAGCGTTATTTGATTGATTGGATGGAACGCGGCTTGATCAGTGTCCTGTCCACCAATGGCGCGCTGGCGATTCACGATTACGAATGGGCGCGCATCGGCGCGACCACCGAAAGCGTGGCGCGCTACATCAAGGATGGCCGCTTCGGGCTCTGGCAGGAGACCGGTGAACTTAACGAAATCGTCTCATGCGGCGCTCGCGAAGGACTGGGACTCGGCGAGGCCGTCGGGAAAGCGATCGCCGAAAGCGGCTTCCCCAATCGGGAGATCAGCGTCCTGGCCGCCGCCTACCGGCTCGGCGTGCCCTTCACCGTGCATGTGGGCATCGGGTACGATATCGTTCACGAACATCCGAATTGCGATGGCGCGGCCTACGGCGCGGCGAGCTATCATGATTTCCTGCGCTTCGCGCGCGTGGTCGAGGATCTGGACGGCGGCGTCGTGATGAACTTCGGCAGCGCCGTGATGGCCCCCGAGGTGTACCTCAAGGCGCTGGCCATGGCCCGGAATGTGGCCGAGCAGGAAGGGCGAACGATTCGGGATTTCACGACTCTGGTCTGCGACCTGCACGAACTGCCGGACGACTTCCAGCGCGAGCCATCCCGCGGCGAAGCGGCCTATTATTACCGGCCCTGGAAGACGATGCTGGTGCGGACCGTGGCGGACGGCGGACGAAGCCTGTACGTCTGCGGCAAGCATGCGGATACGGTGCCTCAACTATGGACGGCGACGACAAGCTGAAGCCCGGATCGTCCGGTTCGCGCCTCCCCGCGCGCGGGATGCTGACCATCGTCATGCCCGCGCTCAACGAGGAGGACAACGTTCGCGCCGCCGTCACGAACGCCCTCAAGGCATTCGACGACCTTAAAATCGGCGGTGAAGTGATCGTCGTAAACGACGGCAGCACCGACGGCACGGAAAAGATCGTGCGCGAGATGATGGCCGCCGAGTCGAGAGTGCGAATCGTCTGCCACGAAAAGCCGCGCGGAATCGGCGCCTCGTTCTGGGACGGGGTCGATCACGCCCGCGGCGAATTCGTCTGCATGCTGCCCGGCGACAACGAGAACGATCCCTGGGAGATCTTCCGATACTATCCGCTGCTTTTGCATGTGGACCTGGTGATTCCTTTCGTTTTCAACAAACAGGTGCGTTCGCTATTCCGAAATACGCTCTCGTTCATGTACCGCTTCATCATCAACACGACTTTCCTGGTGTATTTCAATTACACAAACGGGACGGTCATGTACCGGCGCAGCCTATTGAAGGAACTGGATTTTCGCAGCACGGGATTTTTCTTTCAGACCGATATCCTCGTCCGCACGGTCAAGCGCGGCTACCTCTTCGCGGAAGTGCCGTATCGCCTGAACGTGCGCACCGAAGGCGTTTCCAAGGCCGTCTCCTTTCCTTCGCTGCTCCAGGTGATGCGCGGCTATATTCGGCTGGTTCGGGACTATTATTTCAACAAGGAGGTCAAGCCGCCCGCGGCCTATGCGGAAGGTTCGGTAACCGCAAGCCGCTACGCCGACGTCCCCGCTGCTAAGCGGGCGACGCAAGCGGAGAGTTAGGATTCGTGGCGTTCGCCCGGCCGCTGCCGAAGTTTCTTCATCTCTTTTCCCCTTACCCAGGCGGAAGGCGGCCGTCGGAGTGCGCCCGACTGGAGTTCGCGGCGTGGCTGGCTGGATTCGCGCTCTTCATCTATGTCCTGCGGGAACTCCTGATATATCCCGACAAGACCTTTGCGCACGATCATATTTTCTGGGGCTATCCTGCCTACCATTATTTCGCGAGCTGCATGCTGAATGGGGACTTTCCCTATTGGAATCCTTACTCCCATGGCGGCGAACCGTTCTACCCCACGATCGTTCACTCTCGATTCCTCGACCCGAACGTCCTGGTCGTGTTGTACGTGGGCCGGTTTATTACTAACGACCTGATGCTGCTCTACAATTGGACCCATGTCATGCAATTCCTGGTTATGGCCCTTGGGACCTATGGGGTCCTGCGCCCGATTGCCAAGCGTCCCGTGGTTCGTCTTTCTCTGATTCCGCTGCTCTTGTTTTCGTCATTCTCCCTGGGCACTTTTCGGCAACCCGGCTTCCTGCATCAGTTCGCCTGGGTCCCCTTCGTTGCGATATTTGCGATACGCATTCTGTTTCGAAAGGACTATCGTTGGGTGAATTGGTTGGCGTTATCCGGATTTATGGGCCTGACATTCCAAAGCTACTTTTTTACCGGGCTGTTTACGGCCGGGCTTTTCTTTTTCTCGGCCTTAGCCTATTGGCGAAGAGACCTCCTGCTTTCGGTCGTTTCCCGTCGTGCGAATTGGCCGAAAGTGCTTTTCGCGGCCGTCGTCCTATGCGCCTTTGCCGCGCCGAACTGGGCGTTGATGAGCGAAAAGGGCGATTTCGTCTTCCCCGCGCGGCGCACCTGGGAAGCGCTCGAGAAGAGCGGGGATGCTCGCTCCGCGCTTCATGACGGCATGGAAATCGAAATGAGCTACGAAACGGTAATGGCTACGGGCGCGCGCTCCACGGTTTTGGACTTTGTAGGGCTGGTCGCACCGGGCCAGGACCATTGGTACCTTGCGGCAACCGACAGGACGCCTCGGCCGCAGGAATCCGAAACCCTGCTCTATGTCGGCATGCTTACGTGGATTCTTGCGCTGCTTGGCATGGTTTTCGCCCGGCACACGCTTCGCAAGCCCATGCTGGTCGTACTCGCGGGCACGGCATTGGTCATGCTGGGAGCCTCGAGTGGCGGCGCGCACGAGGTCCTGTTCAACGTTTATCCTCCGCTGTGGTATTTGCGCAACACGCACTCCCTGGCGCTCATTGTTGTCGCATCAGTCCTCTATTTTTACATCCTTGGATTCGAATACCTGTTGTCCGCTTTATCGAGACGCAGGCTTTTCAGGGACACGGCACGGCGCATCCACGCGATTACGCAAGTGGCGCTGGTCTTGGCTTACGGCATGCTGCTCTACGACAACTTGCATTGGCTCTGCGTGGAGGACCGGTACTTTGTGGTCCGGTATATTCGGCATTATGAAGGAAGGGCCCTCTCCATCATGGGCCTGACTCTCGCGGCAAGCGTGCTATTTCGCTATCTCGGTCGGAAGGGCTTCTTTCTCGCGGTCCTGGTCGCTCCGATTGGCGTAGCTATGGCGCTTTCCGAATTCAAACTCAGGCTGCTGGGCTTCCTGATCGCTGGCGCCGCATTGCCGCTGCTGGCCATCTGGCGCGTTCGCGCCGGCAACCGCAGCCGAGATGCTGTCGCCTGGGTATCTCTTCTGATAGTTGCGGTCCTTATGGCCGATCTGGGGATTGCGTTCGGTTTACATAGCGGACCGCTCCGGACTCAGCCGCACTTGTCCCTGATAGGCATGCTCGACACTCGAGCGTCTGCAATGCCATTGCCTCCCATGCGCAAAATCTGCGGACCCACCCTGGCTTTCAGGGCCGAAGCCAAAGGGTTCCGCCAAGGCATACGGTATCCGGAGCTGCTTACCCGGACCCCGGTTGTATTCTCTCCGCAGGTCTCGGACCTGGGACGGGAAGCGCATGACCGGCAAAGCGCGTTCGCTGACGCCAGGCGCGCCGAGAGGTTCAATTCATTCTTCCTTCGAAGGAACTATTACGACCTCATCCATTCGGAATGGCCCGCGTCATTCCTTGAGGAAAGCTTCGCCGTAGCCAAACCGCAGTTTCAATTCAAGTCGGCGGCTGTTGTGCTTGATGGCCAAAGCTCGCCAGGCGAGTTCGCGGAAGAGGATGGCAGGCGGCTTCTCGCGTCGGCGGTCGTACTTAACCGGAGCGCTGCCCGCGAGACAGAATTGGGTGAGCTTACGGCGCCGCTGCTTTCTTTACTGGCAGCCGGCTCAAAATTCCTTGGAGGCGCTTCGGTTGCACATGAGGAAATCCGAATGCTTTCTTTCGGCCCCAATCGCGTGGAAGCGGAGGCAGTCGCCGATCGAGAACGCCTGCTGTATTGGTCCAATGGATACGATCCACGCTGGGCCGCGTACGTGAACGGCGAGCCTACTCCGGTATACTGCGCCAACTTGAACTTCATGGCGCTTCGACTTCTTCCTGGTAGAAGCATGGTGTCGTGGGAGTTCGATCCCTGGGCGTTTCGATTCGGCATGTGGGCATTCTATTTTGCCTTGGTAATTTCCTGCGGCGGCGCCTTTGCCACGTATTGCATTGGCGCATGCCGCGAGCATGCCCGTGGACACGGTTCGAGCGGGAGCAGGTAGAACCTTCATGCCCGTCCTAATCTGGAGTCTGGCTTTCGTCGGCATGGCGTTCGTCCTCCATGTGGTTCTTTGGAGGATTCGCCCCCCAAGCGCCACACGCGTACACTGGCGCTCCTCTTTGTTGGCGCCTCTGCTCTCGGCTTGACGACCTTGGCGCTCGCGGGAAGCGCTGGCTATCCAGAGTGGCTTTGGCCCAACCACCCAGCCCAGTACCTTCACATCGGGCTATTTGTCATGGCCTTTGCGGCGGCTTACATCATTACGTATTCGGCGGTGGAGGTAGACAGTCCATCCCTGGTGATGATTATGTCGGTTGATCAGGCTGGCGCCGAGGGTCTGCCCAAAGTGGATTTTCACCGGCGCATGAACGATGACGTCCTTGTACGGCCGCGGCTACGCGACATGTTGCGCGATGGACTGGCGGTGCGCGAAGACGGACGATACCGACTTACGGCGAAAGGCCGTCGCAGCATCCGAGTCTTTGTGCTCTTCCGAAGGCTCATGCGGCTCTCAAAGGGCGGATGAGTGCCATGAATCTTGAATGGATGCACGCGATACTGCCCGTGGCCGGATTGGGCTTGAATGTCCTAAGCCAGCTTATTTGGTATCGTCTTACTCGAGGTCGCGGCTTGCTTCGGTCGATTTACGTTGGGTTTTTGGCGGGCGCATTATGCGTTGGGTTTTTCGAGTTTATATGGTTGTTTAAGAGTAATTGGAGTATCGCCGCAGTCGGCTATTTTGCAGTTAATGTTCTGCTATACGGTGCGTTGGGATATGGATATTTTCATTTCATCAACCTTGGCGAAACGGGGCGCCGAGTGCGTTTGATGTGGGAATTGTACGAGGCGCCCGATGGATTGTCGGAAGTCGAGATCCTGGGTAGATACGGCGCGCAGGAAATCGTTGATACTCGGCTGGGCCGTCTTTTGAGAAACGGACAAGTAGTCGAATCCAATGGCCGCTACCGCATAGGGCGTCAGCATGTGTTGCGCATGGCGCGAATTTTGGTCGCACTAAAGATGGTATTACTCAGCAAGCGGAGTGAGTTCGACTAAAACGGGATCGCGAGGCGGATTTGTGTCGCCGGGCAGTCGTGGCGAGGTAGACAAATGAGGCATAGCCAAATGGAAATACCGCGAGTAAGCCAGCCGATGCGCCGTACGGGCCAGCGCGATTGGACGTCGGCATGGCCATACAGGCGGAATCCAGCTTGATGGCCTCGGATTCAGGTTACTCAGGCGACCTGGGCTGAATCCCGGTCGTTTCTTTGAATTCTTCGCGACGTTCGAAGACTTTGCATCCGGGGCTGTCCAGCGCCAGGCGATAACTCCTGGATAGCAGATTTGCTATTTCGGATCGGAATTCGTCCGTGTCGTCTGGGTCATAGGTTACCATGCGAATATCTGTAACTATGATCACAAACCGAGGCGGAAACTCGGACATCACACTCAGGAATCGTCCTCGGAGTTCCCGGACGTAGGGCTCGTTAACCCCATGGAATAGTACCACATCTTGAATGAACGGCGTCGCATCAACGGCTCCGGCGAGAACCATGGCGCGTTCGGTGCCGCCCAGCCAATCCAAAACTTGCACTCGATCGCCAGGCTGTAGCCGTCCTTTAAGAAAATCGGCAAGCAACTGCGCGCGCATGGAAGTATAGAGATCCGGTTGCATGCCCACGAGCTGCCGATGGAAGGAGGTCGAAAGGGTGCGCGAGGTCCAGCCAAGGCACAAAGCTGCAGATAGTACCAATAGGGCGGGCAGGTATGTGCCTGGGAGCAGGCTGGGCCGCATGAAGGCCAGCGAAGTCAGCAAAAGCAAAAAGTACACCATGGCCAGCCACGAATACGGATGGAAGTTGCCGACGAGCACCACCTGTAGAAAATACATGAGGACGAGGGCTGCAATAAGGCCCGCTATAGATCGCAAGTGGCCGGCGTGCTTTGGACTGTCGAACAGGGCGCAAAGTGCCATGACGGCAGGGAGGGCCAGGATTTCTCGGCCGTACAGGGCGCGCAATTCAAGAAGGGACTGCCACACGAATTGACCGCGTTCGCCGGGTTTTGCCGTTATAATCGCGCCCTTGAAGATTTGCTTCGTGTAGATGGGCCAGTATTGAGTTACCATTTCGACAAACGGCATCAAACTCCCCGAAACGGCCAGCCAGAATAGCCCCAGGAGGAGCGGGACGGAAAAGCCGGCTGCAGCGAGCGCCGCATGAAAGGCCAGGCGCCTTCCGTAGGGGATCCAGCGCAGGCGCTTATCGCCATCCTGACGAAGCCCAAACCAAGCCACGCAGGGCAGGCCGATCGCCGCTTGAGGTTTGAGACTTGCCGCTACTCCAAATAACGCGCCAATCAGCAGGCTCTTAAGCCACCTTCTACCCTGCAGTCTCCCTGACAAGACAAGGAGTAAGGCGCAGGAAATCGGAAGGAGCACAAGGTAATCGCGCTGAAAGCTCTGCGTTTCCCCTTGATTCAGGTACAGCCATGGAAACGCAACCGCCCCAACCCATGCGGGGCGCCAGTCGTAGCGGCGAAGAATATACCAAGTGCTGACCGCAAGCCCGGCCAGCCAGACTAAATCGAAGATGCGCCACGGCAGATCGCCATAGCCCAGGATCTTGCTGAGAAGTATGTGAAATAGGAAGGTGCCAAACAGATTCGGATCGAAAATATCTCTGTACAAGACGAACCCATGCTCATTCACCAGATAGGCCACATGCTGATTGTGCATGGCATCCCAGTACATATCCCAGCCCAAGGAGAAGCCCGCAAGAACCAACAGGGCCAGGGTCCACAGCGCCATGATCACAATGAAAGCCCCATCCAGAGCATCGATTCGAATGCTCGAAATGAGCGGCTTGGGCGTCGACATGGCCGGCGGTGCGGGAGCGGAATCCGTGGGCTGCATAGCTGCTCCAGAGTGCTTGGAGTATAGCGTGTGTAGCGTCCAAGGCGACTGTGAAGGATGGAATTGAGGCGAATGCCTGAAGGAAGCGCAACGGGCGAAGCAATCTCGGCCGCACTTCTCGCTCACGGATACGGCGAAGGATTTTTCGATTTGTCAAGGAGCTACGACACGCGCATTTATCACGCGATGCGCTTAACTGAGCGAAGTACTTGGAAGTCCAGTTGGATCAGGTCGGGAGCGGCGCCGAATTGGATGCGTCGCATGGAAACAGCCGGCAGTTCGATTCGCGCAAGGATCGAATCTGTTCCCGGTCAAAAGCTGGTTGCAACAGATGCCGAATTGGGACTGCAATAAAACCCAGGTAAATGAGGCAGCGGTTCCTACGTTTTTGAAGATTCTGGAGGAGCCCGCGCCGTGCGAGTATGAGCAACCGGCGTCCTGCACGGCCCCTGGGTTCAGACGCTCACCCTGCGCGGGCGGCTTCGAGCGCGTCCTGGACCTGGGGGCTCGTTCCGGCCCTCGCGAGGTCCGTGCGGGTCCTTGAAAGCTCCCGCCGCTCGGCAAGCACGGTCTCGTCAAAATCGCCGGGCTGCTTCCCTTCGAGCAGTCGCTCCAAGGCCGGGACGAAGGCCCTGAGGTACTCGAGGCCCCTGGGGTTCCCCGGCCCCGTCTGGTTCGCCAGCGAGACGAGACTGCCGGCGGGCTCCGGACCTGTCGAACTTGGATTTCGTGATACGCTGTCCGGATGCCGCCACGCCACGCGACTCCTCCGGAGAGCCGGACACGGCGAGACTCGCCGTCGTTCCTCCCGGGAGCACCCACCGTGATACGCTTTTCACACGCCCTGCTACTCTTCGTGTGCCTGGGCCTGGCGGGGTGCGGAGACGGCGAGAAGTCCGTCCCTGGCGCCGCCGCTCAGGAAGGCGGCGGCAAGGTTGAAAAGGAAAAGAGCGAGAATCCCGAGCAGCCGCCCAAGCCCGAGGATCTGCCCTGGATCACGCGCGAGCAGATCGACGAGCTGTACGCCCGGATGAAAGCCGACGGCCTGGACGTGGACGGCAAGCTGCGCTGGTCGTTCTTCTTCACCGCCAAGGACCGCGAGAAACTCGAGAAGGCCGGCCAGAAGCTCGCCGCGCAGGGCTACGAGGTCGCGAACGTTTTCAAGGACGAGACGTTCGATTTCTACTGGCTCCATGTCGAGAACGTGATGGCGCTCACGCCCGCGGCGCTGGACCGCCTGAACGTCGAGTTCTACCGCCTCGCGCAGCAGTGGGGCCTGCAAGGTTACGAAGGATTCCAGCCCCGGCCGCCGGACGCGCCGCCCGGCCCGCCGCCCGAGTACGAAGAGAAGAAGGTGCGATGAGCGCCCGCCGCCCGAACGTCATCCTGGTGCTTGCCGATCAGTGGCGGCCCGACGCGCTCTCCGTGTACGGCCACCCCGAGGTTCGGACGCCGCACCTCGACGCGCTGGCCGCCGAGGGCGTGGCCTTCCGCAACGTGGTCACGCAGAGCCCTCTCTGCGTCCCTGCGAGGTCGTGCTTCTTCACGGGGCGCTACGTTCACCAGACGGGCATCGCCGACAACGGCGCGCACCTTTGGCCGGAGAGCCCGAACTTCGTCCGCGCCGTCCGCGACGCCGGCTACGAGACGCTTCAGCGCGGCAAGCTGCATCTGTTCTGGCGGCACGACAACGAACTGCCGATGAGCGACCACCTGCTCCAGCGCTTCGGCTTCTGCGACGCCGTCGAGACGACCGGCAAATGCAGCGAGGGGCGCCTGCGCGCGAGCGCCTACACCGAACACCTGCGCCGCCAAGGCATGCTCGCCGAATTTTTCCGCGACCTCTGGAAGCGCACGCGCTCCCGGCCCAACGCCGTGAGCTACGGGCCCTCGATCCTGCGCGACGACGACGACCATATCGACGCGTGGATTCTTGAACGCGGGCGCGAGGCGATCCGATCGCGCAAGCCGGACGATGCGCCGTACTTCCTCTGGCTCGGCCCGCCCGGGCCGCACGATCCGTTCGATCCGCCTAACGCCTGGGCGCGCATGTACGCCCCCGAAACGCTGAGCGCCGGCCTGCGCCGCTTCAGCACCGACCCCGCCTCGCGACAACGCGCCGAGCGCCTGCGCGTGCGGGAATCCGGCGACGACGAGATCCGCCGCTTGCGCGCCCTGTACTACGGCAACGTCTCGTTCATCGACCACAAGATCGGCCAGCTCGTGGCCGACCTCAGGGCCGCCGGGCAATACGACGATACCTGGCTGATCGTAACGGCCGACCACGGCGAGATGCTCGGCGACTTCCACCTCACCACCAAGTCGGTCTTCCACCGCGCCGCCGATCAGGTCCCGCTCGTGATCAAGACGCCGCGCGGCTTGGCAGGCGCGCCGCGCGGAAAGCTCAGCGACGCGCTGGTGGAACTGATCGACGTGGCGACGACAATTCGCGAGATCGCCGGCGGCGCGCTCGATGGCGACCAGGGCCGCTCGCTGCTGCCGCTGCTGCGCGGCGAGACGCCGCTGAACGCGCACCGCGAGGACGCGCATAGCCAGGTCGACGGGCGCTGCATGGTGCGCACGCGCGAGTGCAAGCTGCTCTTCACGAACTGGGAAGCGCCCGAACCGACCTGCTTCTACGACCTCGAACAGGATCCCCAGGAGCTGAACAACGTCCTCGCCGAACGGCCCGCGGAGGTTCGCGCCTTCATCGAGCGGCACGTCAGGCCGTTTTACGAACGGACGCAGGAGCGGCTGGGCGCGCCCTGGGTCGACGCCAGGCCCTTCAAGGCCTGGGGCAGGTACGTGCTCGGGGAACTGTTCGACGAGGCGTGATCCAAGACCCGAGGAGTTTTCGCCATGCCGCTGACGCTCGACCTGACCGACCGCGTGGCCCTCGTGACGGGCGCGACGGGGCAACTGGGGCGCGTGATGGCGCGGACGCTCGCGCAGGCCGGGGCGCACGTCGCCGTGCACTACCGCGGAAACGAAACCAAGGCTCGCGAACTCTGCGGCGAACTGGAACGGCTGGGGCGCAAGGCCGTCGCCGTGCAGGCCGAGGTCGCCAACCGTGACGCCGTCTTCGCCATGCGCGACGCCGTCAAGGCCGCGCTCGGCGATCCGCACATCGTCGTCGCCAACGCCGTCTCGCAGGTCCACCCGTGGACTACGCTCCTGGAGGAGGACCCCGCCGACTACGAGGACCAGTTCCGGAGCTGCGTGATGCAGAACGTATTGCTGGCCAAGGCCTTCATCCCGGCGATGATCGCGCGGAAGGGCGGGCGCTACATCGGCATCAACACCGAATGTACTATGCAACTCGCGCCGCGGCAGAGCGCGTACACCAGCGGCAAGCGCGGCATGGACGCGGTGCTGCGCGTGCTGGCCCGCGAGGTCGGCGAGCACCAGATCACCGTGAACCAAGTCGCGCCGGGCTGGACGATCAGCGACCGCGACCGGGAGAAGGGCACCGAGGTGAGCGAGAGCTACTCGAAAAACGTGCCGCTGCGCCGGCGCGGCACCGACCAGGAGATCGCCAACGTCGTCGCTTTCCTAGCCAGCGACCTGGCCAGCTACGTCACCGGCGCCTACGTGCCCGTCTGCGGCGGGAACGTGATGCCGGCCGTTTGACGGCTCCATCAACCACTCAGCTCCGTGGCTGCTGGGGCTACAGCCGCAGCGCGACTTCTTCGGCCATCTTTTCGAGGTCCAGGTCGTTGTCCACGCTCCCGGTGGCGATCTTGACCTGCCCTTCGATATCCACGTACAGGAACGTCTGTTCGGGATCGCGGAGTTTCAGTTCGACGCCCACGGCCTTGTTGTCCACGTCGCCGAGGAGCTTGCGCACGCCGCCGTAGTCGTCGGTGTCAATCAGGCACGTGCGAACGCTGCCGAGCTTCACCTGCAGGTCCTTGATGCGCAGCTTGCGGACGTTCTCGACCATCCCGCGGTCTTCGTAGTGCTTCAGGACGTTTCCGAGGTCCACCTCGGGCGGATCGATGCGGAAGTACTGCTGGTGGTCGAGTTCCGTGCCGGGCGCGTTGCCGCTGACCTGCAGGGCCAGGGCTTCCAGCAGCGCTTGAATCTCCTTGATCTCGGCCTTGCTGCCGCGGACAAGCAGCTTGCTCTTGCGGATCCGAAACGCCGTGACGCGGATGCTCTGGACCTCGTTCTCGGTCAGTTCGAAGAGCGCCGGGTCGAAGTTGCGCACTTTCATCACACGCAGGTAAGTCAGGTAGTACCAGTCTTCGCGCAGCCGCAATTGTCCGGGGGCGACATCGGCCTCGTCGGTCAGGTGGTCCTCCAGGCCCTTGGCCATCGCGGGCTTGAGGAACAGATTTCGCACGTACAGATTGTAACGGAGCATGCCGGCCTCCCGGTCGGTTCGCGTCTCGCGTCGTCGCAGAATCGGGATCGCCAGAATGACAAAGCCGCGCCGGATGTCCAGGGCCGTTCACAACCATTTCACCACGGAAGCACGGAGACCGGGAGAAAATCCGGTGGCAGCAGACACCGCAGACCCTCTTCCCCAGACTCTTCTCCGCGCCTCCGTGTCTCCGTGGTTCGATAAGATCAGAGCAGGTCGCGGTCGAGTCAGTCGAAGACGTCGTCCTGCATCTTCACGTTCAGGACGTGGCCGCCGGGATGGAGCGAGAAGCGGTAGTTTTTCGGCGCGCGGGCGCGTTTATACACTTCCCGCAGCATGCGGTCGCCGCGCCGGACCTCGGAGAGCGTATAGAGCGGGTCGGCGGCGGTGTTGATGACCATCGTCGGCGCGGGCGCGCGCAGGCCGAGAATCTCGGGGAAGTCGAGGTAGCGCGGCGCGAGCGGCGCGTAGGTCATCCAGGTATGCGTCCAGCTCTTGTGGAGGACGAAGTCGCGCCAGGTCGTGAAGAAGCCCGCGCAGAAGCACGAACCGATCCGCGGATCGAGGCCCGCGAGGTAGACCGTGCGCATCCCGCCGCCCGAGAGCCCGCCGCAACCCAGGCGCCCGCCGTCCACATCGGGACGCGCGGCGAGGATCGAAAGCGCGGCTTGGTCCTCGCGGAGGTAGACGCCCGGCCAGGTCGTTCCCGCGCAGAACAGCGACTTGGCCATGATGTGCTCGTGCTGCGCCGCCCATTTGTTGTAGCGCAGGATGTCGCCGGCGTCCTCGCGCGAGTCCGGATCGAGGCCCTCGTACTTCACGCCCTTCGATACGTCCGCATGCCGCACGCGGCGGCTGGCGAAGGGAAAAGTGTCGTGGCAGAGCACCGCATAGCCGCGCCGGGCGACGCGGTTCGCCCAAGGCTCGCCCCCATAGCATTCGTCCCGGTGGCTGCGCAGCATCGGGTGCAGCGCGGATTCAACGGAGGCGATCTTGCGCCAGCCGAAATACTTCCGGCCCCCGTGATCGTGGAGCGCCAGGACACCCGGCAGCTTCTCGCGCGGGCCGGCCGATTCCGGCTTAAGAAATACGGCCTCGGTGCGCGGGCCCCACGGGAGCTGCCAGCTCAGGCGTTCGAAGTAGAGCCCCTCATAGTAGCCGCGAGCCTCCACGCGCGGGCGCGGCGTCCTGGGCATTTCGGGCGGCGCGAGCAGCTCCAGCACCTTCGCGCGGGCCCGACGGCGCCAGGCTGCGACGTTCTTGAAGCGGCCCGTGCGCAGCGAAAGCTCGGGCGGCTTGTCTCCGAGCAGGCCGGCGGCCCAGGGACCGTAGGCGCCGATGACGTTGGGCGGAGGGGCCTTGGGCAAGACGGCAACTCCCGGGCTGTGGGCGGCGAACCGGGCATTCGTACGCGCTTACGAACGTCCATCCGGAGCGGGAACTCTAACACGCGAGGCGTACCAGCGCTCGATCAGGAACACCCCCACAAGCGCGGCGAGTATGCCCAGGCCGAAGTAGGCGTAAAACAACTCCGGGGAGAAAATCGAGAGCGCGGAAAAGGACCAATACCGTTCGCCCAGATAGAATCCGGGCTCTGACCACCAGACAAGTGGAGGGCAGAGCCACGCGCCAGCCACGCAGGCCAGCGCCAACGCCGAGGCCAGCGAGAAGCGCCGCATGGGCCGCGCGAGGCCATGCGACACCGCCGCCGTAAGCACCAGCACCAGCAGCGCGGCCCAGAAACCGGCGAACGCGTAATGCACGCAAAAACTCCAGAAACCGCCCTGGCTCAGGAGGCTCCAGGCGAGTGCCTGCCACGTTGTCTGTATGTCGCCTGCAATAAAGTCCAGCACCGCTATCGCGCGCAGCGGCGCAAGTGCCAGGACCAGCGCGCATGCCAGCCACCCAAACCACGGGACGCAGCGAAATCCGGTTGCCTTGGATTCGGGTAAAGACGATACGGCGATCGGCTTCACAGCCCCAGCCTCCGGTGATAAAGGAACCACTCGGCCATCAGTAAGCCCACGGCGATAAGCGCCAGCGTGCGCCAGATCTCGCGCTTGCCCTCGATCGCCGAGGGCGAGGCTTCGACGGTCTCCTCGCCTACTTGCAGGCTTGCCTGCGCCAGATTGTCGGATTCCTTGGTGTCGGCGAGATTCACCGCGAAGGTGCGCCCATCCGGCCCGTCGCCGGGGATCCCGGTCAGGCGGTACAGGCCGATGCTGTTGACCCCTTTCACGGGCATTTTCCGCGTCGCGGATAGCTCGACCTGCTCCGAGTGCCCGTCGGGCCACGTCAGCGTGGCCGTGGACGCGCCTTCCACGGGCGGCAGCGAGAGCACCTCGCCGGTCTTCAGCGCCGTCGGCCGCCGCCGCGGGCTGACCTCGCTGACCCAGGCCACGGAATTGCGCAGAAAGAGGGGCAACGAGGGCCGATACGGCCAGTCGCTGTCCAAAACCTGGAACGACGTGCCGACGGCGTTTACCCGGTCGCTTTCAAGCGCCGCGATCAGCGGTCCGCCGGAGGTTTCGACGAGCACCGCGGCGGTCTTGGGCAGATCCCAGGCCTGGGCCTGCTTGATCTGAACGTTCCCGAAATTGACGTAGCGCATCGCCGGGTGCGCGACGTCCCAGTCGATGACGCGCGGCCATTCCAGCAGCACCGGCTCGCTGGGCGGAGCCGCCTCCGCGCCTTTGGGGGCCTTGGGATCTCGGTACTTGAACCCCGGCAGTGGGGGCAGCGTGCCGAGGAAGATCGCGCCGCCGTCGTCCCAGCGCGGCGGGGCGCAGCCGTCGAAGATCACCGCGTCGTACTCGGCCACCGAGAGCGCGCCGCGCTGGTTCCAGTCCTTCTCGAATTCCTCCGGGGTCATCTTGTCGACCTTCACGCCGCGCATCACCACCAGGACCTTCTCGATGAAATAGTTGACTCCGGTGACCAGCAGCACGTTCATGCCTTCAGCGCCCCCGACGACGATCTGCGCGCGGTCGTCGAGGGGGAAATTGTCCGCGCCGGCCTCGGTGCGCACGGCGGCCGTCACGACGCCCTGGAAATTGGCGGGGAGCTTGAAAGCCTCCGAGCTGCGCGCGCTTTCGAGGGTGGAACCGTCGGCGTTCCCGTCGAGCGATTCCAGGCCGCGCTGCCGGCCCTTCAGTTCCACGACCTTGATCACGGGCGCGAAGACGCCGGCATCGCTGGTCAAGGTCAGGATCGCCTTCACGTCGTCGAGGCCGAAGTTCTCGAGGACCACGAACATCTGGGTCTCGAGCGTGTCGACGCGCGCGCCGCCCTCCCCCGCCTGCCGCACCAGCCGCGTGCGCGCGTTGATCCCCGTGATGCCCACGTTGTCCGTGTATTCCCTGCCGTACTTGACGAAGCGGAATTTCCGCAGGCGCGCGAGCGAAGCCTCCTCCGTGTTCGTGCCCTGGACGGACTCTCCCAGCAGCTTGTTCAGGCTCAGCCGGTCGAAGCAGCCGTCGGAGAGGACCAGCACCTCGCTGCCCTTGCGCTCTTCGGCCATCGCCAGCGCGGTCTCGAAGGCTTCCTGCGCATGCGTGCGCAGGTGCCGCGGCTCAAGCTCCGACACGACCTTCTTGAGATAGGAGCGGTCGTTGGTCCATGGGCAGACCTGGCGCACGTCCTCGTCGAAGGCCACGATCTGCATCTCGTCGACGCGGCTCATGTCGTCGATCTTCTGCCGCGCGTCCTCGATGGCCTTCTCCAGCCGCGTCTTCCCGGTCGATCCGCCGGCGTCCTTCGTCGCCATGCTCGCCGAGGTATCCACGAGCAGCACGACGTACTTGCCGGTGTCGGCGGCCACCGAGAGGAACGGGCGCGCCAGCGCGAAGGCCATGAGCGCGACGAGCAGGAGCTGGAGCAGCAGCAGCAGCGAGTACTTCAGGCGCTGGAACGGCGCGTTGACGTGCAGATCCTTGATGACTTTCTTCCAGAGCAGCGTCGATGGCACGACGCGCTCCTCGCGCTTCAACTTGAGGAAGTAGAGCGCGATGATCGGCAGCAGCGCCGCCAGGCCGGCGAGCCCCACGGGCTCCAGGAAGTTCCACGCGACGGCCGGGAACGGCGGAGATGCGAACGGCGAGTCGAACAAGCTCCGCCTCCTTATCTCACCAGCCCGGCGGTGCGAAGGTAATTCAAAACCAGCGCCTCGAACGGCAGGTCCGTCGAAGCGAACAGGTACGTGATGTCGCGCGCCGCGCAGAACTGCTGCAGCGAGCTGCAGAAACCGCGCACGGTCTTCTGGTAGTTCTCGACGAGGCGGCGCGAGGCGGTTACGTCGAGGCGCTCGCCGGTCTCGCTGTCCACGAGCATGAAATCGCCGGCCAGCTCCGGCTCGACCTCCTCCGGCGCCAGGACGTGGATCGCGAAGGTGTCCATGCGGTTCGCGACGAGCGCCTTCAGCGGGCCTTCGAAGCCGTTCGGGTCGAGAAAGTCGCTGACCACGAGGCAGATTCCGGGGCGGCGGTGGCGCATGATGAAGCGCTTGCAGGCCTCCTGCATGTCCGTCTGGCCCTGGGGCTTGATCCCGTTGAGGAACCTGAAAAGGCGCAGCACCTGCTTCTTGCCGCGAACGTCCTGCATCAGGTGCTCCTCGCCGTCCCCGGAATAGACGCCGAGGCTGACGCGGTCAAGGTTGCTGATCCCGATGTAGGCCACCGCGGCGGCGACCTTGCGCGCGTAGTCGTACTTGTTGACCCCGCCGAAATCCATGGAAGCGCTGGCGTCCACGATCACGTAAACGCTCAAATCCTCCTCCGCCTGGTAAAGCTTCAGGAACAGCCGCTGCAAGCGCGCGAAGAGGCTCCAGTCGATGCGGCGCAGGTCGTCGCCTTGCGAGTAGTTGCGGTAGTCGGCGAACTCCATCGATTCGCCCTTCTTGCGGCTGCGGCGCTCGCCACGCAGCTTGCCGGCGAGGATCTTCTTGCTGACCACCGCGAGGGCGTCGAGCCGCGCCATGAACTCAGGCGTGAGCAGGTCCGGCGCTTTCGACGTGGGGACGGCCAGGGCCATGGGATTCCATCCAGGGTTCGACGTCCGGCCCGCGCACGGGCTTAAAACGCCAGATTCAACAGCACCGCGCCGGCCAGACCTTGCAGGATCAGCCAGGCCATCCAGGCCGTACGGAAGCGCCGCGAGCGCGCGCGGTCGCGCACGTGGGCCACCCGTACCGCGGCCCAGAACGAAAAAACGGTCCCGAAATTCAAGGTCATGAACAAGATCGCCCCGAACGCCATGCCGCCGTCCGGACCGAGCGAGGCGAGCCAGTTTCGCGCGTAGACCGCGACGCCCACCAAGCCGGCGAGCGCGCCGGCCAGGCTCGCGGCGGCGGCGCTGAGCAGGCGCGCTTCGCGCAGCCCCGCCGCGTCCACGGCGTCCGCGCGCTCCAGTCGATGCCCGCGCGGCGCCGAGGCGCTCGCCGCCGGCTTGGGGCACGCCGTCGCCTTCGTTTCCATCTTCAAACTCATATTCACGCCTCGTCCACCTGCTTGGGCACGCTCTTCAGCAGTTCCTCGACCACGTGGTCGCACGTGACGCCTTCGGCCTCCGCCTCGAAGTTCAGGATGATGCGGTGCCGGAGCGCGGCCTTGGCGATGGCCTGCACGTCCTCGAAACTCGCATGGTAGCGCCCGTCGAGCAGCCCCTGGATCTTGGCGGCGAGGACCAGGCCCTGCGCGCCGCGGGGCGAGGATCCGAAGCGCACGTACTTGTTCGTCACTTCGGTCGCGAACTCGCCGCCGGGGATCGTCGAGAGCACCAGCCTCACGGCGTAGTCCTGCACGGGCGGGGCGATCAGCGCCTGGCGCACGAACTTGCGGTAGGCCAGCAGCTTCGGCCCGTCGATCACCTTCTGGCATTCCACGTGCCGCGCCTCGGTCGTGCGCCGGAGGATCTCGGCGAGGTCCTGGCGGTTCGAATAACCCACGTTGAGCTTGAACAGGAACCGGTCGAGCTGCGCCTCGGGCAGCGGATACGTCCCTTCCTGCTCGATGGGGTTCTGCGTGGCGAGGACGAAGAAGGGCTCCTCGAGCCGGTAAATCGTGCGCCCCACCGTGACGCTGTGCTCCTGCATCGCCTCCAGCAGCGCCGACTGCGTCTTGGGCGTGGCGCGGTTGATTTCGTCGGCCAGGATGATCTGGGCGAAGATCGGGCCGGGCTGGAACTGCATCACGCGCTTGCCGTCGTCGGTCTCGGTGACGATCGTGGTGCCGATGATGTCGGCGGGCATCAGGTCGGGCGTGAACTGAATGCGGCTGAAGCGCAGGTCCAGGGCTTGGGAGAGGCAGCGCACGAGCATCGTCTTGCCCAGCCCGGGCGCGCCTTCCAGCAGGCAGTTGCCGCCGGTGAAGACTACGGTCAGCACCCCGCGCACGATCTCGGTATGCCCCACGATGACCTTGCCGATCTCGTCCTCCACGGACTTGAACGCCTGCCGGAATTCGTCGGCCAGCTGCGCGACTTGGGGGGCGGCGGCCTGTTCTGCGGTGCTCATGTCGTCTCCTCGCCTCTGCGGGTTCCCGAAGGCTGCTTACGAGTTCTCGTCCTTTTTCTTCGCCCTGCGCTTGGCGCGCAGCAGGTTGCGGGTGTATTCGCTGGCCGCATCGTCGGCCTCGCTGATCTTCGTCCCGCCGACGGCCTTGGGCTTCGCGTCCGGCTGCGCTTTGGGCTTGAGGTCCATGCCCTGGGCTTCGGCGCTGCCGCCGGCCTGCTCGAAGCGGCTCTGCGCGGCGCGGCTCTGCGGCCCCTGCGGCATCAGCGGCGGCGGCGCGCGGCGGTCGGCGGTCGCGGCGTCGGCGGCCTTCGCCGCGGCGTCGGCCAGTTCTTCCTTCTTGCGGCGCAGGAAGCCGAAGGCGAAGGCGAAGGCCGCGCCCAGCCGCTCGGCCACGCGCCCCGGTTCGACGTGCAACCGGCGGACGGCCACGTCGAGCGGGAACAGCAGCAGCGCGAACCAGAGCAACGGCCAGAAGAGGTCGTCCGGGCGCTTGACCGGCGGCAGGTTGTGCAGGAAGACGCCCGAGTTGAGCGGGTCGTCGAGCAGCTCGTCGAGCTGCTTCAGGTTGCTCTGCCCGTCCCGGCCGGCCGCGTCGCCGAGTTTCGTGAGCAGGGCCTCGTCCGGCGTGAGGTGCAGGAACTCGCGCGAATAGCTGTGGGCCATGCCGGTCACGATGCTGGCGGGCTTGCCGGCGTCGGACATGTCGGTGACGGTGATGGTGTAGGCGCCCTGCTTGCGCAGCGGGAAGGTGGCCTCGTAACGTCCGGGCGCGGTGAGCTGGAAATTGAGCTGGTGCGTGGCGGCGTCCAGATCCTCGGCGCCGATGCCCGGCTCGGCGGATGTCCCAAGCAGCTTCGCGAAGTTGATGTACTCGCCCTTCTCGTCGAGGGCCTCGACCATCACGCGCGCGGTATCGCCTTCGATGGTCGTCCAGACCGTGTGCTTCGACGGCATGCGTTGCCGGCAGACCCAGCGGAAGAGGTTGGCCCAGAAGCGCTGGTAGCGCGCCCAGGCGACGTAGTCGGGGGCCCAGTTGTTGGTGGCGTCGCTGGTGAAGGCGACCGATTTGCCCAGGCCGTAGCGCCAGCGCGCGAGGATCGGCGTCTTCTCGCCTTCGACCGTCGCGTAGAGGTGCTGTTCGCTCAGGCTCTTCAGGCTCGTGACGACGAAGGCCCGCACGCTGGGGAAATCGCTCCCGAAGTCGCGCAGGACCTCGGCCGGCGTGCCCAGGCTCACCGGGATGCCCTTGTCGTCCCTGTAGATCAGGTTTTTTCGAACGACGGCGGCCTCTTTGACGAAGATCAGCGGCAGCTTTCGCGGATCCGTGGGGTTGTAGTAGCGCCCGCCGGTCTGCGCGGCCAGGTTTTTCATCTGCCCGATGTCCCCGCCGCCATGGGGAAAGATGGTGATGACCGAAACGGTCACCTTTCCGCGCACGGCCGCGGCGATGGTCGCGTTGCTGGGCGGGGACGGGTCCCCGTCGGTGATGATGATGCAGTGCTTCAGGCTCACGCGCGGCAGCTTGATCAGTTCGTTCACGCACATCGAGACGATGCCGTCGAGGTCCGGCATGTCCCACGGCTCGCAGCCGTCGATCATCTTGAACATGTAGCCCTTGCGGCTGACTTTCGTCGGGCGGAAGAGCCAGTTGTTGCCGCCCATCATCCCGTAGTAGAGCAGCCCCGCGTAATCCTCGGGCGAGAGCACGTTGATCGCGGCCTTCGAGATCTTCTTGCCCCAAGAGTTTCCGTCGGCGAACTCGCAGGTGTGAAGGACGATCCCCAGCGCGCCGCTTGGCATGATACGCTGGTTGCGCAGTTCCATGCTCACCGGCAGCGCGCGCTCGATGGGCGTACCCAGGTACCCGCCGGCGCCGAAGCTCTGGTCGCCGCCGATCATCACCAGCCCCGCGCCCTGGTCCTTCACGCAGGATTCGATCACGGACATCTGCTGCTCGCTGAGGAAGCCGCGCCCGAGGTTCGCGAGCACGATGCAGTCGTAGCGCCGGTATTCTTCGGGGTTCTCCGGCAGCGAGGCGCCGCTGCGGATGTCGAGGTCGAGCTTCTCGCCCTCCAGCGCCTTCTCCAGGTGCTCCACTTCGGCCAGGTCGCTGGTCAGGATCAGGACGCGGCTGTCGGTCTCGACGTCGGTAAAGGTGAAGGCGTGGTTGTTCTCGGCGAGCGTGTCGTCGCGCGGATCGAGCGGCTCGATCAGGGCCTCGATCTGGTGCGGCCCGCCGCGGCGCAGCTTAAGGTTGGGGAAGACGACCGCCTCGCGCCGGTCGGCGCGCAACTGGACCGGCTCGGGGTAGACGATGAGCTGCTCGCCGGTCTTCAGGGTCACGCGCGCGCGCGTGTCCACGTTGCTGCGGATGAAGACGCGCGCGTCGAAGGGCTGCTCCCATTTCAGTTGCGCGGGAACCTTGACCTCTTCGACGAGCATCTCGGCGGCGTTGTCGCGGCCCAGCGGGACGATCCAGACGTCCACCCCGCTCTCCTTCAGGTACTTCAATTCGGCCAGCGCGTCGCCCTCGGTCTGCCGCCCATCGGTGAAGAGCACGAGGCGCTTGCTGCTGCCTTCCTCGAAGGTCGCGCGGGCGCGGCGGAAGGCGATCTGGATGTCCGTGCGCGTGTCGTCGATCTCGGACTTCAGGTGCTTCAGGTCGGGCGTGACGAACGTGGTCTTGGGCCAGACTTCCGAGGCCGCCTTGCCGCCGAAGACGAGCAGGCCCACCTTGTCGTCGGCGGGTTTGGCCGGCAGCGCCTTTTCCACATACTCCAGCGCGGCGGCCGCGGCCGGCGGCGCGACGCTCTTCGAGCGGTCCAGCGCGAAGAGCACCGTCATCACGTCCTTCTCGACGACCATCTGCAGCCCGGAGAGCGCCAGCATCAGCAACACCAGGATCGCGCTGCGCAGCAGGAAAGAGAGCCACGTCCGCCCGCGCGAGAGGCCCGCGAGCGACTTCCACTGTATGGCCAGCAGCAAGAGATACAGCGGCAGCAGCGCCAGCAGATAGTAGGGGTTCTGGAAGTGGATCGAGGTGACTTCGCTCGCGTCGTGCCGAGTGAGGTCGTAGGCCAGGAAGGCCGTCAGCGCGCCGAGCACGACGGCGGCGGTGAGCAGGATCTCGCGCCCGCGCCGCGCGCGGGGGAGCTTCTGCCAGCGCCCGTGGAAGACCGCCAGCAGCACCGTGACCGGCGGCGCCAGCACCACGATCCAGAACAGGAGCCTATCGAGCATGCGCGGCCCCCGCACCGTTCGCGGCCGGCGCTTTCGCGACCCGGCCGTCCGCCGCTTTGGAAAGGTCCAGCGTCTGCACCCGGTGGTTCGCCGTATCGCTGACGAGCAGCCGGTCGGCGTCGTCCACCGCCAGGCTCCAAGGGCAATGGAACCGGCCCAGCGCGTCGCCGGGCCCGCCCAGATGCCGCGCGAAGGTCCCGTCGGCGTTGTAGACGCTCACGCGATGGTTGCCGAACTCGGCCACGTAGATCCGGCCTTTCGAGTCGCAATCAAGGTCGTAGGGAAAACGCAGTTGACCCGGCCCGTCGCCCATTTCGCCGTAGACCCCGAGCAGCCGGCCCTCGGGGTCGAACTTCTGCAAGCGGTGGTTCACCGAGTCGGCGACCCACAAGTCGCCCTGCGGATCGACGGCCAGCCCGCTGGGGCGGCGCATCTGCCCCGGCTGGTCGCCGAAGGCGCCCCAGACCTTGAGCAGGACGCCCGCGGCGTCGAACTTCTGGATCCGGTCGTTGTACGCGCCGTACTCGGCCACATACGCGACCCGGCGCTTCAGATCCACCGCCACCGCGATTGGGTGCGTGAACCGGCCGGGCTCCAAACCCGAATCGCCCCACTGCCTGGCAATGGCCCCGTCGAGGGTCATCTCCAGCACGCGGCCGTAGTGCGTGTCCACGACGAGCAAGTTGCCGTTGGGCAGCAGGTCGATGTCCTTGGGATTGCCCAGCGCGTGATCGCTCATGCTCCAAACCGAGACGGCGCGGCCCCGGGCGTCGAAGCGTTGCACGCGCGCCTTGCGATCCACGACGATGAAGCCGCCATCGGGCAGCCCGGCGATCCCGCGCGGCTGGAAGAAGCCGCCGAGATCGAGGCCCTCGTGCCCGATCCCGGTCCAGCCGTCCCGCGCCGGCGCGACGGTCCGATCCGAATCGACCCCGGTATCCCGTTCGACGACTTGCGCCACGCCAGGATCCTGGGCCTCCGGGGCCCCCGGCGCCCACCATAAGAGGGCCGCCGCGCCGGCGGTGACGAAGCCCAGGACCACGAGGACGCGGAAGGCCGGGCTGGTCACGGGCGCGCGCCTCCCCCGCCCTCGCCGTAGGCCGAGGCCTGCCGGCCCAGCGGCGGCGCGATGTGGCCCTCGCGCAGGTGCAGCCGCTCCTCGCAGAGCGCGTTGAGTTCGTCGGTCTGGTGGCTGACGAGGATCGCCGTGAGACCCCGCGCGCGGCGGTAGCGCGCGACGGTCTCGAGGACCCGGCTTTTCAGGCTCCCGTCGAGCCCCGCGAAAGGCTCGTCCAGCAGGAGCAGGCGGACCTCCCCGGCCAGCGCGCGCGCGATCGCGAGCAGGTGTTTCTCGCCGCCGGAAAGCTCCGCGGGCATGCGCCGGCGCAGGTCGCGCAGGCGGAAAGCCTCGAGCAGGTCGTCCTTATGCCGCGCGCGGGCCTGGCCCTTGAGCGGAGAGGCGGCGAGGACGTAATCGAGGTGCCCGGCCACGTCGAGGTGCGGCCAGAGGCCCAGGCCCTGGAAGACGAAGCCGATCCGGCGCTGCCCCGGCGGAAGGAGCCAGGCCGGGCTGCTCGCCAGCCGCCCGTCGATCCGGATCTCGCCGCGGTCGGGCGCCTCCAGGCCGGCGATCAGGCGCAATAAGGTCGTCTTGCCCGAGCCGGTGGCGCCGCTGAGCCCCACGCAACTGCCGGCGCGGACGTGAAAACTGACGCCGCGGAGAACCGCCGCGCGGTCGGATTCGCCGACGGTCTTCGCCAGGCCCTGGCAATCCAGCTCGCTCACGAGACCCTCCTCGCGCGGAAGAACCGCCAACCCGACGCGCCGAACCGTGCGGTACCCGCGGACGTCGAAGCCGCCAGGCCGGCCAATCCCAGCAGCAGGGCCGCCGACCCGCCCGCCAGGAGACTCAGGGCGAAGACCGCTTCAGTATAGCCATAGTGTTGTTCAGCGAACAGCCAAACGCTGAGCGGCGTCGCGCCCGCCGGGGCCAGGTGCTGCGAAACCGGCAGTTCGCCCAGCGCCAGCACGAAGACCAGCGCGCCCGCCGCCAACAGGTGCCGCCATGCCAGCGGCAGGGCGATGGAAAGCCCGCGGGAAGTGCGCGAGTGCCCCGCCAGCTCGGCGCTCTCCAAAAGCACCGGGTCCATCCCGCGCAGGCTCTCCTCGGCCAGGCGCAGCGGCAGGTAGGCGAAGCGCAGGAAGTACGCCAGCCCCAGCAGGACGCTGGCCGGCGCATGCCGGGAAAGCGAGCCGCCCGCGCCGCCCAGCGTCTCCAGCCCTTCGCGTCCGAACTGCCCGCTCATCAACAGGCCGGCGGCCAGGAACGCGCCCGGCACGGCGAGCAGGACCAGCCCCGCCGCGCGCAGCGGCGCGGCGGATTGCTCCGGCCAGCAGACCACGCGCACGGCGCCCAGCAGCACCGCCAGCAGCGCGGCCGCCGCCGCCAGCCGCACGGAGACGGCCAGCGCCGGCAGGCCCGCGGAAAGCGCCAAACGGGCCGGTTCGATGCCTCCGAAGGCCCCCGCCGCGCAACCGGCCAGCGGCGCGACGAAGCCCAGCGCCACGCCCGCCAGAAGCATCCAGTGCGCCCAGCCGCCCCGCCGGGATGCGCCGGCATACGCGGGCGCCTCGGGATCGGGCGCCGCGCGCCGCGCCAGCACGATGGCCGCCAGCAGCACGAAGCCCAGTAGCGGCAGCGCCGTCCACGCCGCCGACGCGGGCCGGCCCAACGCGAGCTGGTCGTGAATCTCCACCGGCAGCGTCCGGACCAACAGCAGCGAGCTGACCGTGAAATCCCCGCTCGCCAGGAGGAACACCAACAGCGCGCCGGCGGCCAGTTCGCCCTTGGCCATCGGAAGCGCGACGCGAAGGGAAGGCCCGCGGGGGCGTCCCCGAGAGAAGCGCGGAAGCGTAGGCTTCGCCGCGCGCGCGCGCGAACCCCGGCCAGGCTTCGAAGGCGACCAGCGGCCAGAGTCCCAGGCCCAACACCAGCGCGGCGCCGAACGGCGAAAAGAGCGGCCCCGGGCCGCTCATCCCCGCCGGCATGGCTCGAAATGCCGAAGAGACCGTCGCCGGCGCAAGCCAGTGCAGCCAGCCGCTCACCGCCACCGACGGCGCCAGGGCCAGCGGCAATGCGCAGAGCGCCAGGGCCAGGGCCGAAGGTTTGCGCCCCGCCAGCGCCCACGCCGCGGGCGTACCGAGCACGACCGCCAGGAGCGTGGCGAGGCCTCCGACGAGCATGCTGCGGCCCAGCGCGGCCAACAGGCTCTCGAACTGCCCGCCGGCGCCGCCGCCCTGGCCGTAGACGGCCTCGAACGAACCCGCGCCGCCGAAGGCCGCGGCCAGCGGCGCCAGCAGGAGCGCGGCTAGCAAGCACTGGATCACTCGGTCGTGAGGAGAACCGCGTCGCATCAAGCTCATCCGCCCTGGGAAGTACACTGGCGATTCTATTAAGGATCGAGGCTCGAATCTTTCCCGTACAACTCGGGTCCGTCGCCGCTTTACCAATCCTTGCGGAAGCGCCCTGGCGGCGCGGCCCCAAAACCCTCAAAAGCTCGATCCGGATTCCGAGATCGATCTTACAACTCCATGTTTAGAATCAGGTTAAAGTCCGAAAAAATCGATGGACGAGATTCTGGCGCGACCCATCTTGCAATCGGCTCGAATTCGCCCCTACGCTACTTGGGTCTTCCTGCCGCCGGACTATCGGGGAGCCCCGACGTGCCGCCACCCGGAATGCCCTTCAACAGCCCTCGGAGCGTGGCGCGCTCCTCAACCGAGGCGCTTGGAGTCTTTGCGTCCTTATGGACCTCTACGACTTTCCCCCGCTGTACGATGCCCTTCGCAGTCCCGATCCATCGACGCTCGATTTGATTCGCGAGATTCTCGAGGCCGAGCTGCCCGGCGGCGTGCGCAGCATCATGGACCCGGCGTGCGGTCCGGGGAACTGGCTGCTGCCGTTCCTCGACCGCGGCGTGCGCCTCGCCGGCAACGACCTCTCCGAGGCCATGGTCGGCTACGCGCGGCAGCGCCTGGAGCCGTACGGGATGGAGGTCGTCCACGGCGACATGCGCGCGCTGCGCTTCGAATCCGGCCCCTTCGACGTGGGTATGGAAGTCAGCGGCTCGGCGTGCATGCTTCCGGAGCCCGGGGACTTCGCGAAGTTCCTGAACTCGCTCGAAACGCACGTCCGCCCGGGCGGCCTGGTGCTGCTGACGATCTTCTTCCGCGACGGCTTCGAGGACGCGCCGCGCCCGCGCCTCTTGAGCGAGTGGGGCCCGATCCCGGTGGCCAACGGCGGGAGCGCGTGGATCCGCTACGAATCGGCGGCCTGGGACGAGGAACGCGCGCGCGAACGCATCCGCCGCACCGTCCGCGCCGAAGGCGTGCCCGGCTGCCCCGCGGAACTCATCGACGAATTCGACCTGCGCATCTGGACGCCGGAATCCTTCCGCGCCGCGTTGGCGGAGACCCGGCACCTGGAGCTGGTGCGCTGGCATTCGCTCGAAGACGGGCCCGTGGCGCTCAGCGACGGGCTGAGGGGCGAACAGCTCGCGGTCCTGCGCCGGCTCCCCGCGCGCGTAAGCGCTCCCGCCCCCGTGGCCGCGCCGGCCTCCGTCACGGCTTGAAGGGCACGACTTTCCGGGTCCGCACGGACTTGAGTTCGGCTTGGACCAGGGCGACGCTGCGCGCGGCGTCTTCGGGCGTGGTGACTTTGGGCTTCTGCTTCCGCGCCAGGCACTCCAGGAAATAGTCCACCTCGTCGGCCCAGCCGGTGGAGGCGCGGCACGCGACGACCTCGGGCTCCTTCGCCCCGGTCTTGTGGAGCAGGAGCACCTTGCCTTCCCGGCCCAGGTCGAAGTCCACCGTGGCCTTCTCGAAGACCACCGTGTAGCGCATCGTGAAGCCGTAGGTGGGGTCGGCGTTCCAGCCGCCCTCGGCGCTCACCAGCAGGTTCTTGTTCTTATACAGGTACGACGTGACGATGTGGTCGATCCCGCCCTTCGTCGCCTTCCCGCCGTTGCCCACGCTGAAGACCGCCCGCGGCTCGCCGAAGACGTAGCGCACGAAGTCGGTGTCGTGGATGTGCAGGTCGAAGAGCGCCGAGCCGGAAAGCTTCGCGTTCAGGATCCAGTTGTTCCAGGTCCACGTCGGCGTGCTCGCGAAGCGCCGGAAGACCGCGCTGTGGACCTTCCCGTACGCCTTGCGCTGTACCGCCTGCTTCAGCCATTCCCACTCTGGCCAGAAGCGCATGCACTGCGCGACCATCAGGTTCCCCTTGGCCTTCTTCGCCGCGGCGGCGACGGCCTGGGCCTCCTTGGGGTCGGTCGAGAGCGGCTTCTCGCAGAGCACGTGCTTCCCTGCGGCCAACGCCGCGATCACGTGCTTGCCGTGCAGGTAGGTCGGGAGGCAGATGTCCACCAAGTCCACGTGGGGATCGGCGAAGAGCTCGGCCGCCGTCCTGTGGCTGGTCAGGGTCTTCGGATCGAAGGCCTTGCCGAAGGCGTCGCCGAGGTTCCCGCCGCCCCCGGACCAGTCGCCCGCGGCCTTCTTCGGGTCGCTGTCGCAGTACGCGACCAGCTTCGCCTTCGAGTTCTTGAGGTAGATGTCGGCATGCGTCTTGCCCATGAAGCCGATGCCGAGAAGACCGATGCGAGTGGACATGCGAAGCTCCTGAAAACTCCAAATTAGAAGAACCAAGAACCAAACAAGCACAAAACTGCAAATCCACGTTAAGTTGTCTTCTTGATGATGGCGCTGAAAATGCTTACTAGCTCGCGCGACTCCTGAATCAACGCGCTGCACTCAACCTCCAATGCCTCGGTTCCCGCCGTATCAAGCAAGCGCAGGAAGAAGCTACATTCCTTGGCCTCTTTCCTGCACATTTTTATGTGCATCTGAAAATCCTTCTTACCCAAGCCTTCATTGGCTTCTATATAGTTCGCGCCAACCGACCCCGATGAGCGCGCCAATTGCTTCGCATCTGCGGCATGGGTCAAAGTTCGCGGCAATTTCCGTATCAGGATCCGGACTCTCTGAGCGAACCGGAAGGTTCTCTCTTCGAGGTCGTATTTTGGAGATTTGCTCTTTTCAGGCATTGGAGCTTGTTTGGTTCTTGGTTCTTTTGATTTGGAACCTTCAGCGCCGCCCCAGTATTCCATCCATGTCCCTGCTCACCTTCGCCACCAGGCCCTTCGACGGCGGGAGCATCTCGGCGGTCACGTAGCCTTTGTAGCCGACCTTCTTGAAGGCCTTCATCACGGCCTTCCAGTCCACGTCGCCGGCGCCGAGATCGCAGAAGCTGTAGGCCCCGGCCCAGGCGCTGCCCTTGGCGATCTGGCGGCAGCCGTGGGCGATCTTTCCTTCGGCGCCCTTCTCGCCGCCGCCGTAGAACTTGAACTTGAAGTCCTTCCAGTGCACGCGGCCGAGGCGGCGCGCGCCGAGAATCTCGATCCAGTGCTCGGGAAAGCCCACCAGCCGCGTGTTTCCGACGTCGTAGTAGGCCTTCACGTAGCGGCTGCCGAAGCTGTCGATGAAGTCGCGGTACTCCAGCGGGCTGTAGAGGAACTTGTTCCAGACGTTCTCGACGCAAATGTTGACCTTCAGCTTCTCGGCGGTGGGCAGCGCGGCCTTGAGGCTGGCCTTGGCGCGGCGCATGCACTCGTCGTAGGGCAGGTGCTCGCTGTTGGGGTCGAAGAAGACGTCCACGGCGCCGGGGATGTAGAGGATCGCGTCGGTACCCAGCCAGCGGGCGATATGCAGCAGCTTCTTGGTGATCTCGATGGCCTGCTTGCGGTCGCTGTTCTTGCTGGAGGTCGGCAGGCAGCCCCAGTACATGCCCGTGGCGAGGCTGCTGATCTCCACGCCGGCGTCCTTCGCCTCGCGCGCGATCTCGCGGCAGGTCCGCTCGTTCACGTCGAGTTGCAGCGCGCCGCCGGGAACGGCCAGTTCCACGGAGTCGTACCGCGCGCGCCGGGCCTGGCGCAGCACCTTCGAGATATCGGCCTTCCCGTCCAGCCCGCCCTCGAACGACCAGTAGCTGATGCCCTTCTTCATCGCGCGCCACTCCTCTCCCGGCACCGTGGCCGGCTTGGATCGACTCCTGAAAATAAGTGAAGACGCGGCGAATGTACGAAGCCCCACCGCGCCGCGCAACCCACCTTTCAGGAAGCCCATGCATCGCGCGCGGCCGGTCCGGGCTCATGCAAAAAATCGAAGGAAGTGCTACCGTGACCGCCCTCAACCATGGAGCGCAAGCCCTTGAAAGCCCTGCGCATCGACGGACCGGGCCGCCTGGCCCTTGCCGAGGTCCCCGAACCGCCCTGCCCTCCCGGCGAATGCCGCGTCGCCGTGCGACTGGCCGGCATCTGCCGCACGGACCTCGAACTGGCCAAGGGCTACTTGGGCTTCACGGGCATCCCGGGCCACGAGTTCGTCGGGACCGTGCTCCAAGGGCCGGAGAACCTGCAAGGCCGGCGCGTCGTCGGCGAGATCAACGTCCCGCGCGACCTGCGCCGCTATTCTCAGCCCGGCTACGACCCGCGGCACGAGCCCGAACGGACCGTGCTGGGCCTCCTCGGCCGCCCCGGCGCCTTCGCCGAGACGCTCACCCTGCCGCCGGAGAACCTCTGGCCGGTCCCCGACTCGGTCTCCGACGAGGACGCCGTCTTCACCGAACCCCTCGCCGCGGCGCTGGAGATCTTCGAACAGCTCCATGTGCCGCCGGGCGAAAAGGTTCTGGTCCTTGGCGACGGCAAACTGGGGCTCCTGGTCGCGCAGGCCTTCGCACGGCACGGCTGCCGGACCTTCCTGCGCGGGCATCACGACAAGAAGATGGCGCTGGCGAACCGGTGGGGCGTAGTCCCGCAGCAGGAAGCACACGCGCCGGCGGACAAATTCCCCCTCGTCGTCGAAGCCACCGGCTCGCCAAGCGGCTTCGAGCAGGCGCTGCGCTGGGTCCGGCCGCGCGGGACGGTGGTCCTGAAGAGCACCTACGCGCCCGGCGCGGCGCCGGCGCTGGACGCGGCGAAGCTGGTCGTGGACGAGATCCGGCTCGTGGGCAGCCGCTGTGGGCGCTTCGCCCCGGCGCTGCGGATGCTCGCGCAGGGGCGCTTCGACGTCCGCGCGCTGATCGACCATCGCGTGCCGTTCGAGCGCATCGTGGAAGGCTTCGAGTTGGCGGCGAAACCGGGCGTGCTGAAGGTGCTGGCGACTTTCCAGGCTACCAGTCGATGACCGCGCTGGCCCAAGTGAGCCCCGCGCCGAAGGCCGCCAGGAGCACCGGTTTGCCCTTGGGGATCTGCCCGCCGCGGTAGGCCTCGTCGAGCGCCAGCGGCACGGAAGCCGCCGAGGTGTTGCCGTACTCGGCGAGATTCGTGACGAAGAGGTCCATCGGCAGGTTGAGCCGCTCGCAGGCCGACTCGAGGATGCGGTAGTTGGCCTGGTGCGGGATGATTTTCCCGATCGCGGACGCATCCAGCTTGTGCCGTTCCATCATCGACTGGATCATCTCGACCATCTTGGTGACGGCGAAGCGGAAGACTTCGCGACCGGCCACTTGGACGCAGTGCATGTTTTCCTGCACGGTCTTCTCGGTGGTGGGATGCACGGTCCCGCCGGCGCGGATGATGATGTGTTGGAAATCGGTGCCGTCGGCCCAAAGGTTCACTTCGCGGATCGCGTGCCCGGAACCGTCCGCGCGCTGCCGCCCGATCACGGCCGCGCCCGCGCCGTCCCCGAAGAGGATGCTCGTCGAGCGGTCTTTGTAGTCGAGCACGCGCGAGAGAATTTCCACGCCGCAGACGAGGACGTTGCGAGCTTGGCCGGACTCGACATGGGCCTTGGCGGTGCTCAACCCGTACAAGAACCCCGAGCAGGCGGCGTTGAGGTCGAAGGCTGGGACGCCCCGGCCGGACAGGTCGAGCTTGTTCTGCAGCACGCAGGCCGTGGAGGGCATCATGTAGTCGGGGGTGAGCGTACAGACGATGACGAGGTCGATCTCGCTCGCCGGGATGCCCGCGTCGGCCAACGCGGCCTTCGCCGCCGGCACGCACAGGTCGCTGGTGGTTTCTTCAAGCGTGGCGATGTGGCGCGATTTGATGCCCGTCCGCGAGGTGATCCACTCGTCGGAGGTATCCAGCATCTTCTCGAAGTCGGCGTTGGTGAGCTTCTTGGCGGGCACGAAACTTCCGAGGCCCAGAAGCGCCGCCTTCAGGTCCTTGCCCATGCCAAGGGAACTCCTTCATCCATTGGCAAGTGCGGCCATTCCCGGCAACCGCGCCTGTCGAAAACCCCGTGCAACCCGCGGCGCGCTTACTCGCCTTCGGGCTCCATCTGGATGACCGTCACGCCGCGGTAGTACCCGCAGTATCCGCAAATCTGGTGCGCCTGCTTGGGCGAACCGCACTTGGGACAGGTGCCGGGAGACTTGTGCCGCAGCCGATCGTTGGCCCGGCGAAGCCGGGAACGGGAATGCGAATGTTTGCGTTTCGGGTTTGCCATGATGCGCCTTCGCTTGGCCAGCAGGAGGCCAACAACAAAACGGGCGGCCGAACCGTGGCCGCCGCTCTGGCCCTGAAAAAAATGCTTATAGGGGCAGCGCAGGGCGCTGTCAAGCCAATCGGGTCCGGCTTGTGCGCCCCGCACTTGGTGCATCGAAGCTACTTCTTGGCGGCTTCCTGCGTATTGCCGAACTCAATCACCTCGTAAACCAGTTTCAATTCGGTAATCCTGTTTTTGATCCGCCTGGACCCCTGGCTGGAATTGACCGGCATGGGTTTACCGTCGTGCGGGGCTTGCAGCACCTTGAGCACTCCGCCGAGCGGCACGCCCTCCCCGACGATTTTCTGGTAGGCCGTGGTCTTCACGATCTTGAAGTTTCCGGACGAGACGGAACCTGTCTCATATTCCCCGTCGTACGCTTGGCAGTTGACCGTCTTGCCCTGAATGGAGAGCTGCCCCTTCGGGCCGGCGCGCAGGTCGTACTCCGGCGACGGCGCGATGGTCGCCTTGTTGCGGCTGAACTCCTGGACCGATACATGCTTTCGTCCGCCGGACTCAAATGTCACCTCGACCGTGACTTTCTCCCCTGTAATTTCTTTCACTTCATGTCGCCGCGTGCCATGCGCGGGATACTTTCTCACGACATAGTCCCCAACCTTTGCGCTCTCGAGCCATGGCTCGTATGGAAACAGCGTGTCCTGTGCCGGGACCGCGGCGTTGTTGGCTCCTCCAGCGGCCGGACCCACTCCAAAACCATTCATCGCAAAGGCCGAACCGGCCAGGGTGCAGACCAGCACGGCCAGGGTGGAAACGCGGCTGCGCATCGTACCTTGCCTCCTTGGACGATTTCCCCGTTCCTGGCTTGACGGGGCATGGATTGCCCCGTGACCGGATATTCGCTTCAATTTTTTCTGCGCCATGCGCATCCTGGACACGCCTGCTTCGGCCGATTCGAACCGACCCGCTGGAGTCCCGCCCATGCCTGCCGCCCCGCGCCTCAGCACCTTCCCCAAATGCTGGCTCGACCAGATCGTCTCGCGCGAGAAGGACCTCTTTGAATGGATCGAGGAGTCGGCGACCCTCGGCGCCGAAGGCTGCGAGATGTACGACCGCTTCATGGCCAGCGACGAACCCGCCTACCTCGCGAAGGTCCGCCGCGCGATCGAGAAGACGGGGCAGGTCGTGAGCCTGATGTGCTTCAGTCCGGACTTCACGCAGCCCGACCCGGAGGCGCGCAAGCGCGAGATCGAGAAGCAGAAGCGCGCCATCGACCTGACCGCCGACCTGGGCGGAACGTTCTGCCGCACGCTCAGCGGGCAGCGCCGGCCGGAGGTCACGCGCGCGCAGGGCGTCGAGTGGGTCGTCGAATGCATCGCCGAATGCCTGCCCTACGCCGAGAAGCGCGGCGTGACGCTGTGCATGGAGAACCACTACAAGGACGGCTACTGGCACTTCCCCGAATTCGCGCAGCTCATGGACGTCTTCTGCGAGATCGTCGGGCGCATCGATCACCCCAGCTTCGGCGTGCAGTTCGATCCCAGCAACAGCGTCGTCGCCGGCGAAGACCCCCTCGCGCTGCTCGACCGCGTCAAGACCCGCGTCGTGAGCATGCACGCCAGCGACCGCTACCTCGAAAAAGGCGCGACCTTCGAGGACCTCCAGCGCGACCTGGGCAAGCAGGGCTACAGCCCGCTGCTCAAACACGGCGTTACCGGCCAAGGCCTAAACGACTACGACGGCATCTTCCGCCGCCTCAAGGAAGTGAACTTCGCCGGCTGGATCAGCATCGAGGACGGCATGAATGGGCTGGACGAGATGCGCGAGAGCGTCGAATTCCTGAAGCGCAAGCGGAAGGAATTCTTCGGCGTCTGAGCGCCGCGCGCAGGTTCCCTCGCTGGACCTGCTCCGGCGCGCGTCCAACCTGTATAGCGAAACCCCCGCGGGTTTCGGCAAGCACCTCGCGCGATTCGTTACGCTTTGATAACGAAGCGCTCGAATTTCAACGCATTCTCGAAGGAAATTATGACGCCTCGCCGTCTCAAGGTTACTATGGGCGGTTCGAGCCGGAGGTTATATTCATGCGCGTTCGAAGCGTCGCCATCCTGGCCCTGACCTGCGCCGCGCTGTCGGCGGGCGAAGATCCCCTGACCCTCACGGCCGTCGAGGACACCACCATCCGCCCCGACGCCGCCGGCAAGCCCAACGGTTGGGAAGGCAAGTCGAAGGACCTGATGATCTACGGCCCCAAGCACGACAATCCGAACTTCCGCGCGCTGCTTCGCTTCGATCTCAAAGATGTCCCCAAGACGCCCGTGCGAGCGGCGATCCTTAAGCTCACCTTCTACAAATGCTGGGGCGCGAACTCCACGCGCCGGGACATCCTCCGCGTTCAGCGGGTCGCGCGCCCTGGAACGAGGCCGGCGCGAGCTGGGGCTGGTCGCTGCCCGACGACGAGTGGCTCAACAAGGGCGGCGACCTCGACCCCGCCCCGCTGGCCGGCGCCTACCTGCTCGACCCGCTCCACTCCGGCGAGGACGGCACGAAGACCGTGGAACTCGACGTGACCGCGCTGGTCCAGGCGTGGCAAGGCGGCCGGATCCCCAACTACGGCCTCGCGCTCCTGAACGTGGACAACGACTCGAAGACCACCGCCCGCCCGTTCAGCCGCGAAGCCGACGAGGACGCCAAGCGCCCCAAGCTGATCCTGTACTGGGCGCAGCCGCCGCAACCCGATCCCAACGCGGTGAAGCCGAACGCGCTGAAACCTCACGGCGTCCCGGTCCAGATGCGCGTCCAGTTCAGCACGCCCACGCTGAACCAGGCGCACGTCGGACAGGAGTACAAGGCCCGGCTCTTCGCCAAGGGCGGCCTTGCGCCCTACACCTTCAAGGCGAACTCGGGGTTGCCGGACGGCGTTGAACTGACGGAGAGCGGCGAACTGCAGGGCAAGCCCGCCAAGCCCGGCCGCTACACGATCTCGGTGCGCATCGCCGACGCGCAGCGGCTCTCCGGCTCCGGGCAGGTCGAACTGGTCGTCGCCGAGGCGCGGCCCGCGAAAGTCGACCCGCTCGCGGCAGGCGAAGGCAAGACCGCGCCGCCCGCGGCCAAGACCGGGGAAAAAACGGAGGTCGTCGAAGAGGAGTAATCTCGGTTACGGATTCACTGGCGCAGGCCCCAGGTCTTCCACGCGGATATCGTCCACCCAGAACGTCCGTTCGCTGACCCAGTTGTACAGGTACAGGTCCGTGCAAACGTAGCGCGGCGCGCAGACGAACTCGGCGCTCGCCTTCGCCCAGCGCCCTTCTTCGGGCAACTCGATCCGCTTGGTGTTGGTCTCGTTCTGCGCCTCGAGCCGCTGCCAGATGTTCGCGCAGTTCATCTTGGCCGCGCCGCCCGTGCGCTTGTACGAGAACGAAACGCGGTACTTCCGCCCCGGTTCCAGGTACAGCGGCACCATCCGGTGCTGGAGGCCCGTCGACGGATCGAGGCGCAGGCCTTTCCGGCCCGCTTGAACGTCCTGCTCTTCGTTTCCCGCCAGTTCAAACGAAGCATCCATCGCCAGCGGGAAGGCGATGCTCTCGAAGCGCCCCAGCGGCTTGCCGTCCAGGCGCGTCTCGAAGGCCAGCGGCGTCGGCTCCATGAAGCCGGCGGGAAGCTCCAGCGAGACGCGCGCGCGCGCGACCGAGCCGGGCTCGCACTCGAGCGCCGCCGGCTTCAACGCCGCGCCCAGCGCGCCGGCTTCCACCGGCGCGATCTCGACGCGCAGCCGGCCGGCGGTCAGGTTGGCCGCCGTGTACTCCAGGAACGCGCCTTCCGGCTCGAGCCGCACCTGGGCGTCGCAGAGCAAGCCGTGCTCGGGCGAGGCATCCTCGGCAAGCACGACCACCGCCATGCGCTCGGCGGGCGCTTCGAAGGCGATCGTGCCGCCTTCGTGCTTCAGCTCGACGGGCCAGATGGCGCCAGAGGTCCCCATGCCGAAGGCGCGCGCCAGGCGGCCGACCCGGTTCGCGTCGAGCCGGACCGTGCCGCTTGCGCCGTCCCGATTGAGGAAGGTCACGGCGGCGCCGACCGCGCCGCGCTCGCGCCGCAGGAACAGCCGCGCCGGCGCGGGGCTCTCCACGCCCAGCGTGTCCAGGAAGCGCCCGCGGTAGATCCAGTCGCGCGCGCGCGCGCGCGCGTGGAGCAGCCGCCAGACTTCCTTGTTCGAGTACACGACATCGAAGCGGTTCCCGTTCAGGAACGCCGGCTCCAGGCTCTCCAGCGGGCGCTGGTGCCCCGAGTTCGAATGGCCTTCAAAGAGCACGAAGTCGGGCCAGGTGTAGCGCATCGTCTCGGAGTGCCGGTAGTAGAGCCCGCTGATCATCCCGGCGGTCCATTGCCCGGGGGTGTCGCACATGCCTTCCATCAGCAGGAAATAGTCTTTGTGCCCGCGCGCCTTCGCGCTTTCGACCGTCGCGCGGGGAATGCCCAGCTTCGAGACGCCCCACAGCCCGTGGCCGTGGTGGCCCTTGCGCAGGTCGTAGCTCTCGCGCGCGCCCCCGCAACCCAGCACGTCGTAGTAGTGCCCGTCGGCGCCCCATTCCTCGACGTACTTGTCGATGGCCCAGTGCCGCATGTACTCCCACCACTCCGGCGCGGACTGGTCGACCGGATGCCATCTGCGCGGCGCCGACTCTTCCTTGGGATCGGCCTCGTGCGCGGCGACCTTCCGGTTGTACTCGGCCCACTGCTCCTCGCTCAGCGGATACGCCGAGGGCTGGCCGTCGGGGTTTCCAACGTACTGGTGCTTGAGGAAAAACTCGTGCGAAGGGAACTCCGTCCCCGGCGGGTAGGACGACTTGGGGTTTATCCCATAGATGTGGCTGCCCAGCGCGTCGAAGAGGTCCAGCCGGTCGTGGAGGAAGAAGAACCCGATCTTGCAGCCCTTCGCCTGCACGTCGGCGATGCCCCGTTTGAACTCGTCCAGCGTGCCGTAGCGCGGGGACGGCTGCCAGTACGGCCCGCAGCAACCGCCGCCCGGTCCGGTGAACTGGCCCCAGTTCTGGACGTGGATCAGTCCGATGCGCCGCGCGTTGTCGGCCAGCCGGCCCATGTCCTTGAACTTCATGCCGGTGTTCTGGAAGCCGTGGTTGTAGAACCCGTCGCTCTTCGCGAACCATTCGGGATAAGGCGGGCGTTTGAACGATTTGACCGCCCACTCCCGGTAGCGGTCGGCCACCCAGTGCCAGTCGCCGGGATGCACGGCCACGGCGTACTCCCATTCGGCCTTCCCGCCCCGCGCCGCCACGCAGTCGTGCTTCCGCAGCGCGACGCCGAGCGTCGAGCCGAAATGGCCCTCCTCGTTGGACTCGAAGCCCAGGTTCGTGCTCAGCGGATCGCGCGCGATCAGCCCCAGCCCGCCCCGCGCGTCGTAATGGTCCTCCCACGGCAACGCGACCCCGCCGGGGTACTTGCCGTTGCGGAGCATGGAAAGCCCCGGCGCGCGCCGGGCGTGCCCGAAGGTCTGGAGGCGCAGGTGCATATCGTCGAGCCCGTCGCCGCCCATACGCAACGCCTCGAAGCGCGGGAACTCAAGCCGGATCGCGTCCAGCTCGCGGTGGCCGTTCCTGACTTCGGCGCCCCAAAGCATCTGCCCGGTCTCGTCGAGCTTCAGACGGAAGCGCAGGCGCACGTCCTCTTCGACGAGATACTCGAGGTCCACCTTGTCGTCGCCGGCCTTGGCGCCCACGAAGCGCGCAGGCTGCGCCTTGGCGCCTTCCGTCGCGTCGGCCGTCGACGCGCCGAGACCCTCCGCGATCTCGCGCGCCTTGACGACCTCCGTCTGCTTCTCGCCTTCCAGTTTCACCTCGAACGTGCGCGCGTCGTCGTAGCGCAGCCAGGCCGGCTCGCCGCGCTTCTTCAGGTCGACGCTGAAGAGCGAGATCGGACGGCCGGGCCAGAGCAGCTCGCGGTCGAGCTTCACGTCGGTGAGGCGGAAGAGCCGGCCGGTCCGCGCGTCGAGGATCAGGCGGACGAAGTCGTTCTGAAGGACCAGCCAGGCCTCGCCGCGCGGCTGCGCGAGGCAGCGCACGCCCGCGCAGACGCCGCCTTCGCCGCCTGGCTGGCGCGTGAACCGGATCCGGAAGCGCACGGGCTCGGATGCGGGCAGAGCCGTGGACGAAAAGGCGCGGCCGCCGGGGCCATCCGCCGCGATCCAGCTCTTGCCCGCGTCGCCGGAGGCCTCGAAGGCGTAAGTGCCGGCCCGGGGCTCCTGGGGGTCCACCGCGAGCGACATGAAGTCCGGCGCGGCGAGCGGCTCGGTGAGGATCCACCCCTCGTCGCAGCGGACCGTTTTGCCTTCCGGCCCCAGTTCCTCCGGCGGCTTGGCCTCGGCAGGCAGGACGGCGAAACGGTCGAAGTCGTACTCGGCCTTCCAGAAGTGCTGAAGGTTGACGCGGTAATCGCCGGGCGCAAGCTGCAACGGGTCGTCGTGGAGCTTCTTCCAGACCCAGACGCCCTGCTTGCCGCCCTTGCCGTCCTTCACCTCGACCTTGGGGCTGAAGAGCCAGCGCCGGCCGCCTTCCGTGCCCCAGTACATCCGGTTGTCCCCGTCCGTCCCTTCGCGCAGCCGCGCATAGACCACGAACGTGCCGGCCTTCTCGATACGGAAGGGCAGGCTCGCGTGGAGCGGCAGTTCGAGGTACTTCCCGCCGCTGCAATCCGCTTCGGCGCGGATCTTCTCGGATCCTGCGGGCCAGCCGCCGTCGATCTGCTCGGGCGCTTCGGCCTCGAACCAGACCCCGCCCTGCGCGTCCTGGACGGGCAGGGCCTCGGCCAGACGCACGGATTCGCCGGCGCGCCAGACGCCGAAGCCGCCGGGCGCCAGGCGCACGCCGAACGCGACCGGCTCGCCGGCCTCCAGTCGGCGCGGCTTGCCGCCCCGTTCCAGAACGGTCCCGGAGAAGCGCGGATCGAGGAGCCCGCCGGCGAGGCGCTCGGGCGGCGGCGGCGCGTCCGGCTCGGCCGCGCGCGCGGACCAGCCCAGCGCGGCGGCGAATCCAAGCGCCGCCAAAGCCAGGCTCCATGAAGTGCGGACGACGTGCATGGCCGGTCTCCCGATTGTATTCTGTCCATCAAAATACATGCAAGCAATCCGCATCTAACCGCGCGCGGCGCCTCAGGCCACACGAATTTCGGCCATTGCAGGCTGAGGCGCGGCATATCCAAACGCCGGAGATGGGCGGCATATTTCAATCCGCAGGCCAAGCCACGGAACGGATGCCCGAATCGAAGGCGGGGCCGGCGCGCGGCCTTCAGGATTGCGCGAGAAGCGGCAGAATCCGCGCGGCCACCTCGGCGTCGTTGCGCGGGGCTTCCACGCCGCGATGGAGGCTCCAGGTCTCGACGTGCACGGCGGCCTCGCCGGGCGCGAGTTTCGTCAGCGGCCCGAGCGTCTCGACCTCCAGCATCTGCCCGTTGGCGAAGGCCTCGCAGTTCGCGCCGCGGTCCGGATACGGCGCGCCCTCGACGTGCGGGAAGCGCTTCACGAAGGCGTGGCCGTGGTTGGCGTACGCGATCCAGCCTTCGGGGTTCCACGCGCCGATCTTCTGCGGCTTGGGCCGCGCCGCGTCTTGCCGCAGCAGGAGGCTGCTCGTGCCGAAGGTATAGCGCGGGTCGGCAAGGTCGGTGTACTTCCAAAGCGTGAGCGTGCTCGCGGGGAGCAGATGCTCGGGGTGCGGCCCGCGCGGCGGAAACGGGATCACGCAGGTGCCGCCGGCGGCCATCACGCTGAGCGCCCAGGGCGCCAGTTCGATCGGCCAGAGCCCCTCGTTGCGCAGCCGGTGCGTGGCCGTGACGCGGTTGGCCTTGGGGTCGAGGTGCAGTTCCAGTTCCTTCGCGATCTTCGTGTCGGGTTCGACCTGCGGCGCGAGGCGCACGCCGCCGCTGGGAAGGGCCTCCACGCGGACGGGCTCGTTGTCGGCCATGTAGCTGCGGGGCATGTGCTCGGGGGCGTGCCAGAGCCGGTGCCCGCCGAAGATGCGCCACGTGTCGCCGCCGGTCTGGCCGAGGTGCGGCTTGCACTCCCAGAATTCGTTGGGGCCGCCGATGAACCCGAAGCGGATCACGCGCGGGCCGACGTCGGCGGTGGCGATCAGCTCGATCTCGGCGTTGGCCAGCCGGATGCAGTTAGTCCAGCCGGCGTAGTCGGTGCGTTGCATGAGCGGCGCCTTTGCCTTCAGGGACAAGCCCCTGGCATAGGCGGCCCCGCGCCGATTGCAACCGCACAACGCGGGCGGGTCACTCCGCGAAGCGCAGCGTCCCGAAGGCCTCAGGCTCCCGATTGGAAGCCCGGTACTGCGTGCTCCAGCGGGTGATCGTGCTTCCTCCGCCGGCGCGGCGCATGCGCGTGAAGTTCGCTGTCCACGCCAGCCCCGCGGCCGGCGCAACGCCCAGTTCATCGGCCGGCACAAAAACTTCCAGCGACCAGAAACCCTCGCCCCTGAGGACCGCGGCCTTCACCCCTTTGGCGTTCCAGTTCGGATCGCTGAGGCGGTTGTCGAGCGAGGCGGCGAGGGTGTTGAAGACGAGTTGGTAGAAGTCCTTGCGCCGCCCCCACGGGTCAAGAAACAGCTCGATGCTGTCATCCGTGAAGACCGCGCTGTCGTGCTTGTCGTTGGCCGCGACAAGCTTTTCCATGGCCGGCTCGGACGCGCGGAGGCCGAACGTCACACCCCGCGCCGTCCAGACCGCCTGCACGGACGTGGCGGCGTCGGGCTCGGGCTTCAACGGGTTCCGCGCATCCACGAAGGCGCCGGCGGGCGCGGTCCGCCAGCAGGCCTCGTCGAGCTTTCCGTCCACCACCGGATTGGCTTCGGCCTGCGGGGCCTGCAGCTCGGGAAGCGGGATGCCGCCGTGGAAGAGGTCCGACTCCAGCAGAAACAGGTCCACCGCCGTTCCCAGGAAGTCCACCCGCCGACGCCAAAGCCCCGCCGCGCCGGCCCTCACGCGCGCCTCGGCCAGCCACGCCTTGAGCCTCAACGCCTCCTCGCGCGGCATGGTCTCGAGATGCACCTGCTCCCGGGTGATGTGCTGAATCTTCGGCGGCTCCTTCCAGCGCGTCTCCTCCCAGCGCTTGATCAGGGCTTCGAGCAACTTGCCCATGGGCTTGCGCGCCGGGCCGTACATCAGCTCCGCGTATTCGTCGAGCGCCGCGTCCACGTCGAACTCGGGATTCCACATCAGACGGAACCAGCAGTAGAGCGTCGGATGCTGAAACGCCCAGAGTTGCCCCGGCAGATACTCAGGCCCCGCGCCGCCGTTGACGAACGTGCCTTCGACGTCGTCGCGGTGGCGCCGTTGGAACTTCTTGAGCACGTGCGGGTACTGGAACGGCAGCGCGGTATCCTCCGCGGGCCAGCAGAGGTATTCCCAGAGATGCACCGGACGGCCGGTCATGCGCCGCCAACCGGAGATCATCGCGTCGTGGTCGGCGGCGACCTCGGGCTCCTTGGCGTTGCCTGCGCCGCGCATGAGACAGACGCCCGCCACGACGTTGTCCGGCAAGTCGAGGCCTTCGGCGGGCAGCGTGTAATTCCAGTACGGCAGGTAGAAGACGGTCTTCTCCGGCCAGCGCCGCTTGACTTCCGCCGCGAACTTCGCCAGGTACGTCGCCATCAGCCGGCTGGCCCGTCCCAGCGGCGGCGCGCCAGGATCCATGAGCTTCGCACAGTACTCGCAGGCGCAGTCCACCTCTTTGTCCGGCGGCGAGAGGTGCGCGGCGTACGAGGTCGGCGGGGCCCATAGCTGCCCGTTCGGGCGCGTCCAAGCGCGCTTGTCGCCGTCCCGGTAGAAGCGTTCGAAGTCGGCGAGCATGAGTTCCAGGGTGCGAGGATGGCCGTAGCAGGGCATCCCGATGCCGCCGTAGAACTCTTCGGTGTAGCGCTTGCCGTGCGCGTCGAGTTCAAAGCACTCCGGCGCCTCGTCTTTGTGGATCGCGAAGTTCGTCGGCGTGTGGCAGGCGGTCGTGACCGGTGTGGACTGCCCGGCCCGGAAGCGGCGCGCATGAGCCTGGAAGTCGGTCCCGTCCGGGAAGCCCTCGGCCCGCCAGGGATAGAGCGTCCGCTTCACGCGTAGCGGCGCATCGGTGTAATGGACCGGTTCGACAACGAAATCCTTTAGCGGGCGGATAACGCGGCCGTCTTCGCCCGGATAGTACCAGCGGATGCCGAGATAACGCTCAAGCACGTCGTAGACGCCGAAGAGCAAGCCGCCTGACCCTTCGGGCTGCTCGGCCGGCGCGGGTGCGCCCAGGATCGCCAGGCCGCGCGCGAAGGTCGAGACGCGAAAGCCTTCGGGCTTCAGGCCGTCGGCGTCGAGTTGAAAGCCTTCCGACACGTGCCCCGCGCCGAGCAGGATCAGCGCCCCTTCGGGAATCGACTGGTCGTCGGCGACGATTTTCAATTCCGCGCCCATCGCGAGCCTGACGTGCTCGGCGAGTTCTCTCGCTGCGTGCTCGGCCACCGTGGGTTTCTTGTTCCAGGGCGTGAGAGGCGGGCTGTTGGCGGCCACGACGATCGTCGCCAGCGGCTGGCCATCGCGGACCAGTGCAACCGGACCGCCCCTGGGCTTCGCGTGCACTTGGATGGGATTCAATGCCGGATGCTTGAACTTGAATTTGAAGGGTTCGAGTTCTTCGGCCCGCAATAGGCCGATCCCGCAGACTACTGCCAAAGCCAGCCATTGCACGCGGTGCAACATGAACAGATCTCCCGGGTCTTCGCGGGATAACCGAGTCAACGGCATTTCGTATGCAAAAAACCTGCGAGAAGGTCATGCACTCATAGGGAGAGGCCCTGTCGCGAATCGATGCGAACGCGACACGCCGCAGAGGAGATGCTTCAGGCTTTCAGTTGCCGCAGGGCCTTCTCAGCGGCGTTGCGCACGGCCTTGGAAGGATCCTCGCGCAGCGCCACAAGATCCGCACTCGCGACCTTTGCGCCCAACGCCGCCAGGGCCTGGGCCGCGTACTGCCGCACGTACCACTTTTCGTCACGCAGGCTCTGCTTGCGCAGCGCCGGCACGGCCTGGCGCCAGCCCAGCCGGGCCACGGCCGAAATCGTGCGCGCGCGAATGCCGCCGCTGGGATCGGCCAGCAAGGGTCGCAAGACCGGCCACAGCGAGCGGTCGCCGAACTTCTCCAGCGCCTCCATCGCATGCAGGCGCACCGACATCTGCTGGTCTTTGACGGCCCGCTTCAGCAGCGGCAGCGCCCGCCGGTCGCCGATCTCGCCCAGGGCGTTCGCGATCCAGCGGCGCAGGCGAGGGTGCTTCGCGGCATCGAAGCGCGCCTTGAGGGGCGGGACCGCGGAGGCGCCCGCCTTTCGCAGGCGCGCGACGGCCCGCAGCGGCGCGCGTTCGCCTTCGGCGTCCAGCGCATCGATCAGGGCGTCGTATTTCGAACGTGCCGGCGTTGCAGGCATGCCAGTCTCTTTTCGATATCAGTGCGTCAGCTTCTTGTACTTCAGCCGGTGCGGCTGGTACTCCTCTCCGAGTTCCTCCTTGCGGCGTTCCTCGTAGGCCTGGAAGTTCCCCTCGAACCAGCGTACCTGCCCTTCGCCCTCGAAGGATAGAATATGCGTGGCGAGGCGGTCCAGGAACCAGCGGTCGTGGCTGATCACGACCACGCAGCCCGGGAACTCGCTGAGCGCGTCCTCCAGCACCCGCAGCGTGTCCACGTCCAGGTCGTTGCTGGGCTCGTCGAGCAGCAGCACGTTGCCGCCCTTGCGCAGGAGCTTGGCCAGTTGCAGGCGGTTGCGCTCGCCGCCCGAAAGGTCGCCCACCTTCTTCTGCTGGTCGCCGCCCTTGAAGTTGAAGCGGTTGAGGTACGCGCGGGTGTGGAGCCTGAACTTCCCGAACTCCAGGAAGTCGTTGCCGTCGCCGACCTCCTCGAAGACCGTGTTCTCCGCGTTGAGCGTCTCGCGGTTCTGGTCCACGTAGCTGAGCACCACGCTTTCGCCGACGTCGATCTCGCCGGAGTCGGGTTGCTCCTCGCCCACGATCATGCGGAAAAGCGTGGTCTTGCCCGCGCCGTTGGGGCCGATCACGCCGACGATCCCGCCGCGCGGCAGTTCGAAGGAAAGGTCGTCGATCAGCACGTTTTCGCCGTAGGCCTTGCAGACGTTCTGCATCCGGATCACGCGCTGGCCCAGGTGCGGTCCGGGCGGGATCTGCAGGTCGATGTCCTCCTCGCGCATCTCGAACTCGCGCGCGGCCATCTGCTCGTACGACGCGATGCGCGCCTTGCTCTTCGCGATGCGGCCCTTGGGGCTGGTGCGGATCCACTCCAGTTCGCGCGCGAGCTTCTTGCTCCACGAGCTCTTCTGCTTCTCTTCGTCGGCCAGGCGCTTCTGCTTCTGCTCGAGCCACGAAGAGTAGTTGCCCTGCCACGGGATGCCCCGGCCGCGGTCGAGTTCCAGGATCCACTCGGCGACATTATCCAAAAAGTAGCGGTCGTGCGTCACGGCCAGCACCATGCCTTTGTACTCGTGAAGGTGCCGCTCCAGCCACGCGACGGATTCGGCGTCCAGGTGGTTCGTCGGCTCGTCGAGGAGCAGGATGTCGGGAACCTGCATCAGGACCTGGCAGAGCTTCACGCGGCGGCGTTCGCCGCCGGAGAGTTTCGTCACGTCGGCATCGGGCGGCGGGAGGCGCAGCGCGTCCATGGCGATCTCGAGCTGCCGGTCCAGTTCCCAGCCGTTGCAGGCGTCGATCTTTTCCTGGATCTGGGCCTGCTCCTCCAGCAGCTTCTCCATCTTGTCGGCGTCGGCTTCGGTTCCCAGCGCCTCGTTGACCTCGTCGAAACGCTTCATCAAGGCCTTCGTTCCCGCGACCGCGACCTCGACGTTCTCCAGCACCGTCGCGCCCTGGTTGAGCAGCGGTTCCTGCGGCACGTAGCCGATGCTCGCGCCTTTGGCCGGCCGCGCCTCGCCGTCGATATCCTTGTCGACGCCGGCGATAATGCGCAGCAGCGTGGACTTCCCCGCCCCGTTGTGCCCCAGCACGCCGATCTTCGCGCCAGGGAAGAACGAGAGCGAGATGTCTTTCAGGATCGGCTTCTTCTCGATGGTCTTCGCGACCCGATCCATCGAAAAGATGTACTGGGGGCCATGGGCTGACTCCGGGGTGGCTCTTGGACCTTTGACTTCCGAACCGGTTCTACCTTCGAATCAAGGCATCGCGCGCGGCGCCGACGCCGATGTAGCGGATCGGCGCGCCGCTGAGCGCTTCCAGGCGCTCGACGTATGCGCGCGCGGCCTTGGGCAGCTTGGAGAAATCGCGGAGCTCCTCCAGCGATTCGCTCCAGCCCGGCATCGTCTCGTAGACGGGCCGGGCCTGCTCGACCCGCGCCAAGTCCGCGGGAAAGCGCTCGAGGCGCTCGCCGCCCACCAGGTAGTGCGTGCAGAGCTTCAATTCCTTCTCGCCAGTAAGCACGTCCAGCTTGGTCAGCGCGAGCGCGTCGACGCCGGAGACTTCCACGGCGTACTGCACGGCGACGGCGTCGAACCAGCCGCAGCGGCGCGGGCGGCCGGTGGTGGTGCCGAACTCCCCGCCGCGCTGCCGCAGCGCCTCGCCCTGCGCGTCGAGGAGTTCCGTCGGGAAGGGCCCGGCGCCCACGCGCGTGGTGTAGGCCTTGACCACGCCCAGCGCCGTCTCGATGCGCTTGGGGCTGACTCCGCTGCCGGTGGCCGCGCCGCCGGCCGTCGAGTTGCTGCTGGTCACGTACGGGTAGGTTCCGTGGTCGATGTCCAGCAGCGTGCCCTGCGCGCCCTCGTAGAGCAGGCGCTTCTTCTGCTCCAGCGCGCGGTTGATGTACTGGGCCGTGTCGGCGATGAAGGGGTTCAGGCGCTCGGCATAGGCCAGCACCTCGTCGGCGACCTTGTTCGCCTCCAGCACCGGCTCGCCGTAGACGTGCTTCAGGATCGGGTTCAGTTCGTCGAGGCGCGCGGCGACGCGTTCGCGGAAGTGCTCCGGCCGGCGCAGGTCCACCACGCGCAGGCCGCTGCGCGCGACCTTATCCACGTAGCACGGCCCGATCCCGCGGCCGGTCGTCCCGATCTTCCTGCCGCTGGCTTCCTTGCTCTTTTCGCTGAGCTGGTCGATCAGCTTGTGGTAGGGCATCACGAGCTGCGCGCGGTCGGAGAGCTTCAGGTTCGAGCCGTCCACCTTGACCTTGCGCTGATGCAGCTCGCCGATCTCCTTCAGCAGTTGCGCCGGATCGACCACGCAGCCGTTGGCGATGACGCAGACCTTTTCCTCGTGCAGGATGCCTGACGGGACGAGGTGAAAGGCGTAGCGCTCGGCGCCCACGTAGACGGTGTGCCCGGCGTTGGCTCCGCCCTGATAGCGGACCACGATGTCGATCTCGTCGCAGAGCGCGTCGAGGACCTTGGCCTTGCCCTCGTCGCCCCACTGCATGCCCACGATCACGGTGGCAGGCATGTTGCGCCTCCCTCTTTCAGAGCGGCGCAGTTGGGGCGCCGCCCGGATGGCGGCCCCTTCTTGAGAAGGCCGGAATCCGCCGCCTTTTGGCCGGCGCGCGAGGGCCGGACCGATCCGCGGCAAAAAGAAAACGGCCGGCGCCATGCGGCGCTCGACCGTTGATCAAGTATGGTTGGTCAAGGGGCACGGGTCAAGCTCTTTTGCCCGCCGTCCCGTTGACGCACCGCAAGCGGCCGGGCAAGGGCCGAGGGAAAAGGAATTCGTAAGCAGTGAACCGCGAACCGAGGCGCCGACGAAGACTGACCCTTGGCGCTTGCACGGTTCACCCTGCCACGGTCACGCACTCCACCGTCCTCGGCGCAGGCTCGTCCGCATACTGCGTCTTGAAGGTCTTGCCCGCTTCGGTGGCGAAGCCGCCGGCGCGGCCATCCTTGTCCAACACCAGCACGCGCACCCAGCGCCCGGGCAGGCTCAGTCCTGCGAGGTCGGCGGCGACCTGCCGGCCTGCTTCCTCGAGCGTCGCGCCGCCGCGCAGCGCCGCGACGGCCTGGTAGGCCGCGCAGGTGCGGATCGCCAGTTCGCCCAGCCCCATGCACGCCGCCGCGCCGTAGCGGTCGTCGGCGTAGTTCCCCGCGCCCAGAACCGGGCTGTCGCCTACGCGCCCCGGGTACTTCCAGGCGATCCCTGAGGTGCTGACGGCCGTGACGAGATGCCCATCCCGGTCACGCACGAGCACGTTCATCGTGTCGGTCCCTTCCTTGAGCCGGAAGGCCTGATTCGCGAAGGCGATAAGATCGAATCCCGGAGCGCCCAGGGCCGCGCGCAGTTCCCCGTCGGGGGCCGCGCCCTCGGCGAGGGCCGCCAGATCCTCGAGCCGCAGGCTCCGCGCGACGGCGGCGAGCCGCGCGCGCCATTGCCGGCGCGCCTCGGGCGAGAGCATCTCGCGCCGCTCGGCGCCGACCCGCGCGGCGAACTCGCAGGCGCCCGCCCCGGCCAGCAGCACGTGCGGCAGGCGTTCGGCGACGGCGCGGGCCACGGCGATGGGGTGGCGGAAGCCGCGCAGGGCGCAGACGGCCCCGGCTCGCCGCGTCGCGCCGTCCATGAAGGAGGCGTCGAGTTCGACCTCGCCCAGCAGGTTCGGCAGCCCGCCGTAGCCGACGGTGCGGTCGTCCGGATCGTCCTCGACGGCGCGCGCGACCCGTTCGGCCACGTCGGCGGCCGACGCCCCGGCGCGCAGGGCCGCGGCGCCCTCGGCGAGGATGGTGTCCTTGATCTCCCCGTTGGCCAGGATGAAGGCGCGCATGGGTGCTTTCCGGCTCGCTCCACGGTGGAAATGAAAGGGGCGGGCGCCAGGCCCGCCCCTTCGCGATGCGTCAGGCGTCGGAGGTACGGCTCAAAGCAGGTGCTTCGCGACGGCCGCGCCGCCGATGATGCCCGCTTCGTTGAGCATCTTGGCGGGGACCACGTGGCACTTGGTATTGAAGAACTTGAAGTACTTATCGCTCTTCTTCGAGACGCCGCCGCCGATGATCAGCAGGTCCGGCGCGATGAGGAACTCGACGTGGCAGAGGTAGCGGTTGACGCGCTTGCCCCACTTCTTCCAGCCCAGCTTTTCGCGTTCGCGCGTGCTCTCGGCGCAGTACTTCTCGGCGTCCAGGCCCTTGAAGATCACGTGGCCGAGTTCGGTGTTGGGGACGAGTTTGCCGTCGAGGAAGAGCGCGCTGCCGATGCCCGTGCCCAGGGTCAGGAGCAGCACCGTGCCGGGGACGCCCTTGCCCGCGCCGAACATCACCTCGGCGATGCCCGCGGCGTCGGCGTCGTTGACCAGTTCGGTGGGGCAGCCGGTGGCCTGCTGGATCAGTTCGCGCCCGTTGGTGCCGATCCAGGACTTGTCCACGTTGGCGGCGCTGTGGGCCACGCCGTCCTTGATCACCGCCGGGAAGGTACAGCCGATGGGGCCCTTCCACTTGAAGTGCTTGGCGATGGCCGCCACGGTTCCGGCCACGGCTTGCGGCGTGGCGGGCTGGGGCGTGTCGATCCGGAAGCGCGGCTTGGCCAGCACGCCGCGTTCGATATCCACGGGCGCGCCTTTAATGCCCGTCCCGCCGATGTCGATGCCCAGGATCGTCTTCGGGCCACTCGACTTGGCGCCCGCCTTCTTCTGGCGCTTGGCCATGCGTTCCCTCCTCCATGTTTTACGAACGGCGATCTCCAAGCTCCCGGAAGGATTGCCCGCGCCGGGAAAGACCTCCGCTCTCGTCAGTTCGCCCCACCCGAGCCTGACTCGGCACGGCGGACCTGCTCAAGCCACGGCGTGCATAGTAGCCATTCTTTTAGTGAGTCCCGCGTTAAGCGCAAGTTGCCGTTTCGGGTTCAGTATAAAGATTCGAGCCTCCGCGCCGTCCGGGGGAGCCCTCCCAAGCGCATAGCCGCCCGGATTCGTCTTGAGTAAGATGGGAGGCATGGACGTGCGATGCCCCAAGTGCGGAGAGAGCGTGCGGGTCGATCCCAAGGCCGACCGGGAACGGCTGACCTCGATCACCTGCCCGTCCTGCGTCCAGCCGTTCGACGCGCGGCGCGAACTGGCCATGGGGCGGGTCAAGCGCGACAGCCAGCGCAAGCAGCGCCGCACGGGCTCCCACCCCACGCTCTCCGCGGCGCAGGGCCTCGATTCGACCCTGGGGAAGTCCGCGCGCCGGCCCAACGAGGGCAAGGAGAAGTCGCGCGCGCCCGAGCAGATCGGGCCGTACGAGGTCGTGCAGGAACTCAGCCGCGGCGGCATGGGCATCGTCTACAAGGCGCTGGACCCGGTGTTGCGGCGCAACGTCGCGATCAAGGTCCTGCTGGCCGGCGAGGGCGCCACCGACGAGGACGTGAAGCGCTTCCAGCGCGAGGCGCAGTCGGCCGCGCGCCTGCAGCACGCCAACATCGTCCCGATCCACTCCATCGGCGAGTACGAAGGCAAGCCGTACTTCGTGATGGACTTCGTCGAGGGGCAGACGGTCAAGGACCTGCTGGAGGCCGGGCCGGTCTCCCCGCGCCTGGCCGTGCAGATCACCGAACAGGCCGCCGAAGCGCTGGACCACGCCGCGCGCCAGGGCGTGATCCACCGCGACATGAAGCCCGCGAACATCATGGTCGACGAGTTCGGCCACGCGCGGATCATGGACTTCGGGCTGGCCAAGCGCGTCGACGAGGACCTCAGCATCACCCAGTCCGGCACCACCATGGGCACGCCCTCGTACATGTCGCCCGAGCAGGCCGAGGGCGACCTGAAGAACGTGGACGCCAGCAGCGACGTCTACTCGCTGGGCGCGGTGCTCTACGAGATGCTCACCGGGCAGCCGCCCTTCGACGGCCCGAGCACGATGGCCGTGCTGCGGAAGGTCCTGGACGAGGATCCCCTCCCGCCGCGCCGGCTCAACCCGCGCATCCACGCCGACATCGAGACGATCTGCCTCAAGTGCCTCGAGAAGGAGAAGGAGCGGCGCTACCGGAGCGGGCACGCGCTGGCGGAGGACATCCGGCGCTTCAACGCGGGCGAGCCGATCGCCGCGGCGCCCATCGGCCTCGTGCGCGGGTCGCTGCGCAAGGCCCGCAAGCACATCCACGTCACGCTCTCCGTCGCCGCCGCGGTCCTCTTCGGCGTCATCGCGCTCAGCTACTCGCTCTACCAGTCCCACCAGGCCGAGCGCGAGGCGTTCCAGGACCGAGTGAAAGTGGTCAACGAGAGCCTCCGCGCCGGCGACAAGCTGCTCCTGGAAATCCAGGATTCCCTCGAGGATCCGATCCGCGCCGAACGCGAGAACTTCGAGCGGCAGGCCGAGGTCGTGCGCGAACGCCTGCAGGGGGCCGACGACGCCTTCCGCCGCGTGCAGCTCCAGGAGCCCGACTCCGAACCGGCCCGCGCCGGGCTGAAGCGCGTGGACGAATACGCGGTGAAGCTGGAGGCCGAGCGCTTCGTCTTCAAGGCCCGCAACTTTCTCCACCCCCCCGCCTCCAGCTTCGACCAGCCGCCGGCGCCGCCGAACTTCCCCGCCGCGGAGGCCTTCGCCGAGGAGGCGCTCGCCAAGGACCCCGAGCACCAGGAAGCGCGGGCGCTGTTGAAGGAGGCCATGGGCATCCGCAAAGTGACCATCGCTTCGCCGAAGGACAAGGCCGAAGTCTTCGCGCGCCCCATCGCCGACGAACGCGACCAGCCGCTTCCCGGGCCCACGCCCCGCGCCGGTGACGGCGAGTCGCTCGGCTTCACCCCCATCGTCGACCGCGAGATGAAGCCCGGGCGCTACGTGCTGACCTTCAAGCGCGCCAGCGGGCAGCCCCAGGAGGCCACGCTCGTCGTCACCCGCGACCGAGATCCCAAGGTCGATCTGGTCCTCAACGCCGGGCCGCAGAACATGGTCCTCGTGCCCGCCGGCGAGGTCCTGAACCTGCGCAACGAGCGCGTCCAGGTCCCCGCGTTCCTGATCGACCGCTTCGAGTTCCCCAATCGCGCCGGCGCCGTGCCCCGCACGGGCGTCTCCTCGCTGCTGGAGGCGACCACGCTGTGCAAGAACGTGGGCAAGACGCTCTGCGGCGCCGACCAGTGGATGCGCGCCTGCCGCGGGAACGAGCAGCGCCTGTGGCCCTACGGCGACACGTACTTCTCCGGCGCCTGCGCCACCGGCATCGACCCCGAGAAGCAGCGCAGCGCCTTCCCCAGCGGCTGGTTTCCCAACTGCCGCACCGCCGAAGGCATCTACGACATGTCGGGGAACGTCGCCGAATGGACCGACGGAAACGTCTCGGAAAACATCGTCTTCGGCGGCGACTGGACCGCCAGCGTCCTGACCAAGGAGATCACCGTCTCCTGCCGCGCCAGTCAGGTGCCGGAGTACATCAATCAGGCCCGCACGGGCGTGCGCTGTTGCAGCCCGGCGGGGAAGCCGTCGCCGCCGTAGTCTGTAATCTGTAATCTGTGATCTGTGATCTGTGATCTGTGAACTGTAAGGACCGAAGTTGACTGCCGACTACCCATTACAGAACACAGATTACAGATTACAGATTACAGATTACGGCTCCACCCGGCCCGGAATCCGTTAGGGTGACGGCAGGCGGGTTCGGGAATCGTTCCCGGCCCCGGAATTCGACTCCCAACGGAACCCTTGGCCTCGTCTTAGGCTTGAGACGGGGGCCGGGTTCCTCAGATGAGCGCGCCGCCAAGCATGACCGGAAAGATCCTCTACTGCGAGAAGTGCGGGAAGCTCATTCCGCCGGAAGAGGCCGAGGCGGAGGACTTCGCGGAACTCGAAGGCGTCGGCCCGATGTGCCCGCTCTGCCTGGAGAAGACCGATCCGGCGCTGAAGCAGCGCTTCGACTCGGTCCGCTCCACGCGCATCCGGATGATCCGGGAGCTCAAGTCCGCCAAGCCGCCGCAGCAGGTCTACCCCGCGCCGGGGAGCAGCGACCCCGACGAATACCAGACGACGCCCGAGATCGTGGCGCTCCGCGCCGAGCTGGCCAGCGACTTCACCGATTCCGGCGCGGCCAAGCCCGCGGCCCCCGCCGCGCCCAAGCCCGCGCCGCCGACGCCCGAAGCGCCGCCGCCGGCTTACGACGAGCGGACCGTGGGCGAGGCGCTGGGCAAGACCGGCCTGGCCGACCCGCTCCGCCTGCCCCGGACCACCCGCCGCGCGCTCTGGGCGCTGCTGGGCGCGGCGGGGCTGGCCATCGTCGTCATGCTGGCGCTCCCGCGCGGAAGCGCGCCGGAAACCCCCGCGCCGCCGTCCGATTCAGGCGAAACGCCCGAGCCGGCGCCCGATCCAGCCGCGCAGGTTCTGCCGCCGCAGCCGCAGGTCCCCGCGCCGCCGGGCGTCGCGTCGGAATCGGACGAACTGCTTAAAGAGGTCGAGACGATCGTGACGCTGACGGGCGAGTCGCCCAGTCTGGGTTCGGCCGGGCGCGCCCTCGAGAAGCTGCGCCTGGTCGCCGCGCGCGGCGACAAGCGCGCCACGGCCGCCGCCGACGAGGCGCTGGCCCGCTACGAGGCCTACGTGGACGCGCGGGTCCGGCAGGGCATCCGGCAATGCGCCGAACGCGCGGAGGACCTCGCCGCGCAGGAGCGCTTCCAGGAGGCGGCGCGGCAGCTCGCGCTGGCCGAGGAATCCCTGAGCGAGGTCTCGCCGTGGGCGCGCGAACGCGGGAAGGTCCTGCTGGCCGGACTGCGCGCGGACCTGGAGGCGCGGAAGACGCGGGCGCTGGCCGAGCGCGTCGCGGCCATCGACGCCATGCTGAAGGAAGGCCGGGAAGAGCAGGCCCGCGCCGCCGCCGAGGCGCTGCGCCGGCATGCCGAACGGGCCTTCCAGGCGGCGGCCGAGGACGCGCTGCAGCGCCTGGCGCAGGCGGAGGCCGACCGCCTCGCCGCCGAACGCCGCGCCGAGGAGCTCGCCCGCCGCGCCTGGCGAACCTTCTTCCAGGAATGGGACAAGGCCATGAAGGAAGGCGACTGGGCGCACGCCGAGGCGCTCTGCGACCCGCCCGCCGAGGCCCCGCTGCGCAAGGGCGGCATGGAGGATGGCGCGGAGGTGCTGAAGGGGTTTGCCGGCGAGGCCCGCGCGGCGCGCCAGCTCTTCGAGGACGCCCTGGCGCAGGCCGCGAAGAAGACCGGGCGCGTGGTGAACTTGGCGATGAAGACCGGGCGCGCGCAGGGCGAACTGGCCGGGACCGAAGCGCGCAGCCTGGTGGTCCGGCTCGGCGGCGCGGCCGAGCTGAAAGTTCCCGTGGACCGGCTCGCCGCGGACGGGCTCGCGGAGCTGCTGGAGGCCAGGCGCGGCGAGGGGCGCGCGAAGTACGGCCCGGCGCTGGCCACGCTCCAGTTCGTCAACGCCGAGGACGCCGCGCGCGCCGACGCGGAACTGCTCGAATTCCACCGCGGGCTTCAGATGCCCCTGCCGCTGCACTGGTCCCGGCGTTTCGGACGGGAGTTCCGCGACCAGCAGCGCGAGGCCCTGGCGCGGAAGTTCGAAGCGCTGAAGACCGCGCGCGCCGCCGGCGACCCGGAGGCCGTGCGCCTGGCGCTCACCGAAGTCCAGGCGATCCTCGACACCCAGCCCGAGCTGCGCCTGACGCCCGAGGAGCGCGAGCTGCTCGAGAAGGCGGGGCTGAAGACCGAGCGGCGCGAGTCGAAGCACGTGGTCTTCCAGGACGGGGTGCTGCCCGGTCCCGACTACGTCGGGCTGCGCGTGGACCAGATCAACCGGTACTACCGAAACGCCCAGCGGACCGACGTGGACACCCAGACGGGCCTGAAGGTCGGAAGCTACAACGACACCCAGCGCATCCTCTTCCGCTTCGAAGGACTCCAGGAGACCCTCAAGGACGCGAAGGTCAAACGCGCCACGCTGGAGCTGTACCAGACCGAGGGCGCGCGGGCGAAGGACGCCGTCGTCGCGCTCTACGCGCTGAAGAAGGCCTGGACGCCCGACGCCGGAACCTGGGTCAACGCCGACGAGAAGCGCAAGAGCGCCTGGCAGCGCCCCGGCGCCAGCGGCCCCGACGACGCCGAGACGAAACCGGCCGCCGAACTGCGCTTCGACCAGGGCACGGGGCTCTGGCGCGAATGGGACCTTACCGAGTACGTCCAGGCGCTGCTCGCCGACAAGATCCCCAATCACGGCCTGCTCATGCGCGTGGCGGCCGACGAGCCGAACTACCACATCCGCTTTTACCCCGACACCGACCTCGCCGAAGGGCGCGACCCGAAGCTCCGCCCGCGGCTGGTGGTGGAGATCGAGAAGCCGGCGGAGGAAGAGTGAGGCGACTGGGGATTTGCGATTTTTGATTTTGGATTGGCATAGCGGGTGCTGTGCGGCTGTCGAGGCTTTCACACGATTCAAGCGCGTGTCTAGGTAGCCGTAAAAAAGATGCACCCGTGTGCACGGTCGAGATCGAAACTTGGGCAACACCCGCCATAGCCTCTTCGAAGTCCATTCGGGGCCTATCTACGAACCCGTAAAAATGTTGCACATGGGTCGTCCGCTACGAGTACCCACTTCGCGAGAGCTTCAAAAAGATGCACTGATGTGCAGGCGGGACGCCGGTCCATTCTAGGCATTAGGCTCCCGCCCTTCCTCCTTCTCGGCCAACCCTTGGAGTCCGGTTTCCGGGGATTGGAGGATGTCTACGAGTCCTAAAAAAAGATGCACCCATGTGCGCACATGGACAGGGGCTTGGAATGTGGATCAGGCGGATGCGCCCCGGTCGCGCAGGCGGGGAGTCTAAGATCATTAAAAAGATACACATGTGTGCACGATTCGTGCCGGGCCCTGGCCAACTCCGGCCGGGATAGGCTCCGGAGATGACCGAGCGTCCGGCGCTCGGTCATGGCGCCGAACCGCCAGACTCCGAACCCTGAATTCATCGCACGTTGCCATTTCCCGATCGATGGCTAGCGTTAGTCGCGGGCATCGCGAGAGCGGACATGGGCTTCTTCGATTGGCTGTTTGGAAGGATCGAGCATCCCTATACCGAACTGCCTGACTTGCTCTGGTGTCACGCTCAAGCCAAATGGCAGGGCCTCGCCAGGCAAGCGCTTGAGGCGTCCCGCGCCGGAGGCCCGGCGCTGGTCGTGGCGCATTTCTCGGCGACGCTGGAGACGCTCGCGCCGCACCTCGAAGCGGCCATGCGGACAAAGGTGGCCGAAACGCGGCACGCCTTGGAGTCGCTCTGGCCCGCGGCGAGTTCGGCCGAGGCCATGGCCGTGCTCGTGTCGGCCCGCGTGCTCTCTGAAAGCCCACGAATGCCCTGGGCGGGCGCGGGTCAGGCGCGAGAGATCCTCGTGGCCGAACGTCATTTTCTGCGCGAGCAGGACGAACGGATCCCGGCCTTCGCGGCCACTCTCGATTTCCCCACCCGCATCCGCTTCAACCTGTCGCTTGAGGATCCCCTCCTGCGGATTTTCGTGTCCGAGAAGGTGCTGGGGTATCTACAAACCAGCGCCAAACCGGAAGACGCCATGGAGTCGGGCATGGTTTCGAAGTCGATCCAGAAAGCGCAGGCGCGAATCGCCAAACGCGCGAGCGGGAACGAGGAGGCCGCGTCGGCCGAGGAGTGGGCGCGGAAGCACTTGAGCGGCGAATCGGCCGCGCACTGACCCAAGATCATCGAACTGCGCGCAACGGAACGATTCGAGAACCCCGCTTGCAAGGCATACGCATGGGTGCATCCACCCCGCCGCAAACCGGGCTCCTTCGCCTGAGCCTGGGCGATCTGCTCCTCGGCCTGCTGGTCGGCAATCTGCAGGGCATACTCATCGCCTACCTGACAACGCGCGGGCGGGAGCTGGCCCCTCTGGAGCCGCGCCAGGCTCTCGCGGGAGCCGTTCTGGGTTTATTCATCGCGGCCGCCGCGGGATACCTCGCCCATCGACTGCTGACGGAACGAGAAAGCGAGTCGCGCTGGTCCCGGCCGCTTTACTTCCTGCTCTTCGATCTGTCCTTCATGGCCTTTTGCCTGGCTCCTTACTAGCGGTCCGCCACGTTTCATTTTGTGGGTTTCGGCGGCTCTTTTGTCCGTGTCCTGCGTTGCGCTCCAGTGATCGTATCTTCCCGATACAAGCCCTTTCGCGCGCCCTGGCCAACCCCGGCGGGCCGGGATAGCCTGGGGGCATGATCGAGCGGCAGCCGGCATCTGGATCGCCATTGCGGTACGGGTTGGCCGATCTACTGGCGTTGGTTTTAGCGGTCAACCTCCACGCGTTTGTCTTCAACCTGGATAGCGGCGACTCGGAAACGGGTCGCATCGTGGCTGCCGTGCTGCTGGGCATGGTCTTCGCGACGGGGTCGGCGTACCTCACTCATCGGCTCTGCACGGAAAACCGCATCGAATCGTTCTGGAGCCGCCTGTTCATCTTCATAGTACTGGATCTGGCGCTCCTATCCTGCGTGAGCATCGTGCCCTCTCTTTTATGATCACGGACAACAAGACCGGCCGCGTAGTGCGTAAGCGCACGGCACGGCTGGAGGACGCCCCGAAGACAAGCGACGAGTAAGCCCATCCGTCAGTTTACTGTTCACCGTTCACTGATTACCGTTTACCGCAGCCCAAGGAGTCCGCTCATGCCCCGACGCGTCTCGATCCACGACCTGCGCGCGATGAAGCAGCGCGGCGACAAGATCGCCATGGTCACCTGCTACGACTACACCTCGGCGAAGATCGTCGAGGAGCTGGGCTTCCCGATCGTGCTGGTCGGGGACAGCCTGGGGATGGTGGTGCTGGGGCACGAGTCGACGCTGCGCGTGACGCTGGACATGATGATCCACCACAGCAAGGCGGTCTCGCGGGCGCTGAAGAAGGCGATGCTGGTGATCGACCTGCCCTTCGCGTCGTACTCGTCGTCGGACCTGCCGACCTCGCTGAAGAACGCCGGGCGGGCGATGGCCGAGGGCGGGGCGCAGGCGGTGAAGGTCGAGGGCGGGCGGCGCATGGCGCCGGTGGTCGGGACGCTGGCGGCCAGCGGGATCCCGGTGATGGGACACATCGGGCTGACGCCGCAGTCGATCCACATGATCGGCGGCTACCGCGTGCAGGGCCGGACCAAGGAAGCCGCCGACCGGCTGATGGCCGCGGCGCTGGCGCTGGAGGACGCGGGCGCGTTCTCGATCGTGCTGGAACTGGTCCCCGCGCCGCTGGCGCAGCAGATCAGCGAGAAGCTGACGATCCCCACCATCGGCATCGGCGCGGGCCCCGGCTGCGACGGGCAGGTGCAGGTCTTCCACGACATCATGGGCATGTACGAGGACTTCCTGCCCAAGCACGCAAAGCGTTACGCGAACGTCGCCGAGGTGATCCGCAAGGCCGCGCGCGCGTACAAGGAAGACGTGGAGCAGGGCCGCTTCCCCACCGCCGGGCAGTCGTTCGAAATGGACGCGGTGCTCGACGGCAAGGCCGGGGACGAGCCGGCGAAGCCGTGACGGCAGGGGCGAGCGGCGAGGGCCGAGGTTCCAGGTATCAGACGTACGCCGCTCAGCCCGGGGCAGCTTCGCTGACCCGTGGCACGGAACGGCAGGGGCGAGCGACGAGGGCCGAGGTTCCAGGAACCGGAAACGAAAGAGGGCCGCGCGAGCGCGGCCCTCTTCGTTGGTATCGCGGACGCGAATACGGCTTACGGCTTGCGGTCCAGCTCGGCGCGATAGGGCGTCTGCCAGGGATGGGTCTGCGCCAGCCCGTCGCGGATCAGCTTCAACTGGCCCCAGTAATGGAAGATGTTGTCGCGCTGGTGCTCGGCGACGGCGACGCGAAGGCGGTGCGCGTTGATCGCGAGCAGTTCCAGCTTGTGGTGGTAGTCGTTGCCGAACTGGCGCAGGCGGTCCTCGTGCAGGGTGAGGATCGCGCGGGAGGATTCCTCGACCTTCTTGGCGGCCTTGGCGCAGGCGTCGTAGTCGTGCTTCGCGTCGGGGGCGACGGCGCAGAGCGGGGCGAGTTCGGCGTAGGCGGCCTCGAACTCCACGATCCGGTCATGAATCGGCTCGCCGGCCTTCTGGGTCATCGAAGGGGCCGCGGGCGCGCCCTGGAAGCCCTCGTCCTTCTTCGCTTCCTTTTCCTTGTCCTTGTCCTTTTCCTTCTTCTCCTTCTTGGGCTTGGACTCGCCGTCGTCGCCGGCGTGCGCCGCCGGGCTCCAGCACGATCCGAGCAGGCCGGCCGCGATCCAAAGGCCGAGGCAGACTCCGAGCTTGCGCATGGTTTCTCTCCTCAACGTATACCCGCGGTCCAATAACGCACCGGCGCGGGTTCGCCGCCCGCGCATGACTGTTTACCTTCAACGTATGGCGGCAACAATTAGAGCGAGGCCGCGGTTGCCCGTCAACCCGTAAAAAGGGAGGCCTTCTGGCGGGGAATTCGGACCGGAAATTGAAAAAATAACGCGCGGCGGAGCGGCGTTTGACCAAGCGCACCGGCCAAGTCCAGCGCCGCCCCGGGCGAATGCGGCACGAGGCGTCGTCAGTCGTCCTTGCCTTTGTGGCGCGGCGCGACGATGAGGCCGACGCGCTTGCCCTCGCGGAACGGGCCGCGTTCGACCTTGCAGGTCTCGCCCAGGTGGGTCAGCACGTCCCGCATGATGTGCTCGCCGATCTCCTGGTGGGTGATCTCGCGGCCGCGGTACATCATGGTGAACTGGACGCGGTGGCCTTCGCCGAGGAATTCCTTGGCGCGGTTGACCTTGATTTCAAGGTCGTGCTTGCCGATGCGGGGCTTGAGACGGACCTCTTTCAATTCGTTCGCGGTGGCCTTCTTGCGCGCGCCGTGGCTCTTCTTCTGTTCCTGATAAAGGTGCTTGCCGTAGTCCATGATCTTGCAGACCGGCGGCGTGGCCTTGGGGGCGACCTCGACGAGATCCAATTCCAGTTCGGCGGCCTTCATGCGCGCCTGCTCGACGAGCATGATGCCCAATTGGTCGCCTTCGGGTCCGATCACGCGGAGGGTCTTGCCGCGGATCTCCTCGTTCTTGCGCAGTCTCTCGGTAATGGCCGATCCTCCTAAAAACAGGTTCGAGGGGCGAGGTCAGAGGGCCGAGCCAGGGAGCAGGCCCCAGAGTCGCGGTCCTCGGTTCTATTCTATCCCGTCCAGGCGCCGCTCGGCTACGGCCTTGCGGGCGCGCTCCACGAAAGCCTCCAGGGTCATGACGCCCAGGTCTTTGCGCCCGCGGGCGCGGACGGCGACGGAGCCGGCCTGGGCCTCGCGTTCGCCGATGACCAGCAGGTACGGGATCTTCCCGGTCTCGCTGGCGGCGACCTTGGCGCCGATCTTGCCGTGCCCGTAGTCGGCGTCAACACGCAGGCCGGCCTGGCGCAGCGCGCGCTCGGCCTGCCGGGCGGCTTCCTCCTGCTTGTCGGTGATGTTGGCGACGCGGACCTGGACCGGGGCGAGCCAGAACGGGAAGGCCCCCGCGAAGTGCTCGATCAGCACGCCCACGAAGCGCTCCAGGCTCCCGAACGGCGCGCGGTGGATCATCACCGGGCGGTGGGTCTGGTTGTCGGAGCCGACGTAGCTGAGGTCGAAGCGCTGGGGCAGGTTGTAATCGACCTGCACGGTCCCGAGCTGCCACTCGCGCCCGATCACGTCCTTGACCACGAAGTCGATCTTGGGCCCGTAGAAGGCGGCCTCGCCGGGCTCCTCGGTGAACTTCGCGCCCAGCCCGCGCGCGGCCTCGCGGCAGGCGGCCTCGGCCTTCTCCCAGAGCTTGGGATCGCCGGTATACTTGTCGCTGGCCGGGTCGCGCAGGCCGACGCGGACGCGATAATCGGCCATGCCCAGCGTCTTGAAGACGGTCTTTACCAAATCCAGGCAGCCCTTCAATTCGTCCCCGACCTGCTCTTCCATGCAGAACAGGTGCGCGTCGTCCTGCGTGAAGCCGCGCACGCGGGTCATGCCGTTGAGTTCGCCGGACTGCTCCCAGCGGTAGACCGTGCCGAATTCGGCCAGCCGCAGCGGCAGCTCGCGGTAGCTGCGGTGCTGGCTGGCGTAGATCTTGATGTGGTGCGGGCAGTTCATGGGCTTGAGCAGGTAGCCGTCGATCTCGCCCTTGGCAAGCTTGTGCGCGAGATCGGCGCAGGTGCAGCGCTCGGAGGCCAGCCGGCTCAGTTCCTCGCGCATCACAATGGGTGGGTACTGACTGTCGGAGTAATATGGGAAATGTCCGCTGGTCCGGTAGAGGTCCAGCTTGCCGACGTGCGGGGTGAAGACTTCCTGGTAGCCGTGCTTCGCGAGTTCCTCGCCGATGAACTTCTGAAGTTCCTTGCGGATCGTCGCGCCGTGGGGCTTCCAGAGGACCAGGCCCTGCCCGACGGCCTCGTCGATGTGGAAGAGTTCGAGCTGCCTGCCGATCGCGCGGTGGTCGCGTTTCTGGGATTCCTCGATGCGCTTGAGGTGCTCCTCAAGGTCCTTCGCGCTCGGAAAAGCGGTGCCGTAAACGCGCTGGAGCTGCTGCTGGGTCGCGTCGCCGTGCCAGTAGGCGCCGGCGACGGACATGATCTTGAAGGCGCCGATCTTCCCGGTGTCGGGGAGGTGCGGGCCGCGGCAGAGGTCCTCGAAGTCCTGCCCGATCCGGCTGCCGGTGACGTAGAAGCTGAGGCACTCGCCCTGCGCGCGCTCGGCGTTGTCGAGCTTGTAGACGCTGCCTTCGGCCTTGACCTTCTTCAGGCCCTCCTCGCGGCTCAGCTCGACCCGGGTGAAGGGGCGCTTCTCGGCGACGATCTTCGCCATCTCGGCCTCGATCTTGGCGAACTCCTCGGTCGAGATCTTGTGCTTCAAGTCGATGTCGTAGTAGTAGCCGTCGTCCACGGGCGGGCCGTAGACGAGCTTGGCCTCGGGCCAGAGCCGGCAGATGGCCTCGGCCATCACGTGGGCGCAGGAGTGGCGGAGGACGTAAAGCGCGTCGGGGCTGAGGTCGCCGGCGCGGGTCTTGGGGGTAAGGACGCCGAAGACGCCGCTCTTTTCGAGCGGGCGGCTGAGGTCGAGGATCTCGTCGTCGAGCTTGACGGCGTAGGCGTCGGCGGCGAGGCGCTTGCCGATGGAGGCGGCCACTTGGGCGCCGGTGGTTCCGGCGGGAAAGGAATGCCTCGAACCGTCGGGGTAGGTGAGTTCGATGGGGCTCGCGTCAGACATGCGCGAGGCTCATGGGACTGAGTTGCACTGCGAACCGCATCAGGCCAACGTCTCCTGCCAAGAAAAGCGCCTGCTGGCGACACGAACGGAACCCTACCACCGGATTGGAGGAGGGGCAAGGCGAATTCGGCGTGGGGAGATTGCGGATTCTTCCCAATCCGACCTGTCTGCCTCGTTATCGCGCAACTGAATAAGCGATGTTTGATACAAGTCCGCATGTGTCGCACTTGAAATCAAAAAGCTTGTGCCACGGCGGGCTTATTGGGACCACTACGCTTCGCCCGCACTTATCCAAACCAGTCTTGAAACTCAAGCGCCAAGTTACCCTGCAAACAACCGATTTGTGTTTCCAATGCTGCGAGTGACACCTCAATAGGACGGTTCCCTATGATGTAGCTTACCTTTTTCAATCCAGTCGCGGGGAAATCCGGATGATTGGGATCCAGCTTGAAGTGCTGAAGGCTATCGTACAAATCCATCGCCGCCGATACCGGCAGCAACAGGAACCGGCCAGCAGGCCGCTTTTCCATGACGAGCCAAGGTCTGCGATCGGCCGTAGCTCCCAATCTGAGAGACGCGGCCTACAGATCGAGCGCCTTGGGCTCACTCACGCGACGCGAGCAACTCCTCTACCCACTCCGACTCGTCAGGGTATATCCAACCGATGGCTTGCAGGTCATCGGGGCTCATCTTCGCCAACTGCTCTTCCGTATAGACCGGCTTTCCCTTGAAATGGTACGAGGGTACGGGAACGGCCAAGGGGACGAGCTTGACCCATTCGCCCTGCGGGCCAGACACGAGCATGGGTTCGTGGGAAGCCGTGACCTTCACGGCTGCTTCCGCCAAACTCAGCTTCTGAGCATCATCCAACGTCATGCGAACCACGGCATAATCTCCAACCTCAAGATATCAGGTTGGGGGGGCGCTCCGCAAGGCAGCAGGTCCGATTACTCCCTTGCCGCCAGGATGGCCGCGCTCCGGACGGGCAACTGCCACTCAATCCAAAATCAGATTCGCTACGCCAGCAGCTTCTTGACGTTCTGGAGGCACTTGTCGATGCACTCCATGGGCGGGAAGGCGTAGCTCTCCTGCTCGATGATGTACCACTCGGTCGCGCCGACGGATTCGCAGAGGTCGAAGCAGCTCGTCCAGTCCACGTCGCCCTCGCCGATGAGCGCCTTGTCGCGGCCGGCGGCGTACTCCTTAAGATGCACCGTCAGCGCGCGGCCGGGATACTTGCTGACGAAGGGGACCACGTTCGCGCCGCCGTGGAGCGCGTTGCCGGTATCGACCTGCATCACGACGTCCTTCTTCGTGTTGCCGAAGAAGGTGTCCCAGGGCAGCTCGCCGTCGAGCGGCTGGAACTCGACGGTGTGGTTGTGGTAGCCGGTGAACATCTTGTGCGGCTTCAGGCGCTCGGCGATCTCGTTGAAGATGCCCGCGGTCTTCTTCCAGGCATCCTTGCTGCCGCGGTACTGTTCCTGAAGGCCCGGGACGATCAGGAACTTGTTGCCGATGACCTTGTTGAACTCGACGGTTTTGGGCAGTTCGTCGCCGAGCAGCGTGTCGAGCTTGATGTGCGTGCCGGCGCACTTGAGGCCGTTGTCGTCGAGCATCTTCCGGAGGTCCTTCGCGGAGTGGCCGTAGTAGCCGGCGAACTCGACGCCCTCGTAGCCCATCTTCCCGATCTGCTTGAGCACGCCGGGCAGGTCGGCCTCGGCTTCCTTGCGCACGGAGTAGACCTGCACGGCGATGGGGATCTTCTTGCGGGGCATGGGCGGCTCCTTGGGGGCTGCGGTTGATGGTCCAGCCATGGTAGCGCGGGGGCGGGAGGCTCAAGTACGGCTGGAACGGGAAACGAAAACGACAAAACGTGAAACGTGAAAACGGCTCAGCGCTCACCTCGGCTCAACGTGGCGTATGCGTTTAGCCCTATTACGAATTGCGTTTTACGATTTCAACCGACCCGTGCGACAAAGGCTGCAACGGCCTATTCCTCCGCCTGCGCCGGAAACGGATGGTTCGCGATCGTGAGCCGGTCGATGCTCGCGCCGGGTTCGCGGGTCAGCAATTTCAAGGCATGCGGGCCTTTCTTGAGCTGCATGACGTACGCGCCTTCCTGCTTGTCGTCCTGGTCGGCGACGAAGCTCCAGGCCCAGCGCGCGCCGGCTTTGATGCCCCAGGTCTTTTTCGCTTCGCCGTCCAAGGAGAAGTAGAAGGAATCGTGGATGCCGCTGGGTTCGGGCGCGAGGCAGCGCGCGCGGACGTAGTAGGCGCCGTCGGCGGGGACCTCGAACTTGAAGACGACCTCGCCCTTTTCGACGGGGCCGGGCTTCCCGTCAGGGCCGTCGGGCGGGATGGGCGTGTGGACGTACGCGCCGCCGGAGGCCTCGGGCGCCGCGGCCTGCTTCATGCCTCCGGCGAGTTCACCCGCTTCGGCTTCGACGAGATGCTCCCAAGGCGCATCCGGGTAGACGCGGGCCTGGACGAGGGCGGTGATCTGGTAGCCGGCATCGGTGCGGAAGGTGACGGCGGCGCGGCCGTCGCCCACCTCGAGGCCCTCGACGCTCAGGGCCAGCGCCTGCGGTTCGGCGGCGGTCTGGCCTTCGGCGGGGGTCACCTTCAGCCAGGGCAGGCTGGGGCGCGCGGTCCAGGCCGTCCCGGCCGCGGCGGGGACGACGAGCGCCAGCTTGCCGCTCTCGGGCTTGCGCGAATCCATTTTCACCCACTGCGGGGCGACGGCGAGGCCGTGCGGACGCCAGGGGATCGGACGGCCGCCGAATTCGAAGGCGCCCATGTCGGGGGCCTTCCCGGCGAAGCCGTCGTTGACGCCGGGGAGCGGCTGGCCGGCATCGAAGCCCGGGGAGCCTTCGGCGAGGCGCCAGTCGCCGCCGGGTTCGTCCACGAAGACGGGCTTCTCGCGGACGGCGTGGGCCTCGGCGCCTTCCACGGCGTCGACGCCGCCGCGCCCAAGCAGGTCGTAGTCGAAGTCGTTCTCGGGGTCCTTGAGTTTGTCGTAGACGTCCGTGCCGCCGCCGCCGGCGAAGAGGTTGTTGCGCGCGAAGGCGCGGTAGCGCCCGCGTTCCTCGCCCGAACCGTACCCCACGCTGGCCAGGCCCCGGCCGGGACCGTAGACGGTGTTGTGGAGGATCAGGCCGCGGCCCAGCGACCAGCGGATCCCGCCGCCCATCTTCCAGGCGGAGCCGCAGGAGCCGCGGTCGTCGCCGAGCGGGCCGAGGACGTTGCGGTAGATGTAGGCCGGCCCTTTGCGGCAGGGCGCGCAACTGATCCCGCAGAGGCTGAAGGCCAGGCGGTTGTTGAAGAAGCGCACGTTGATCTGCCCGCCGTCGAGTTCGACGGCGTCGTCGTTGCTGTAGACGAGCAGGTTGTCGTGAATGTCGGTGTCGCGGAACGGCCCGCCGAAGACCGAGCCGTTGGAGAGGCTCTCGATCACGTCGTTGAAGCGGTGGCCGTCGGAACCGATGGCGTCGTTGTAGCGGAGCACGTGGTTGCCGAAGGTATGGGCGATCACGAAGGCCTGCGGGCCCATGGGGTGCCCGAGGGACCAGTTGTTGGCGTGGCCGCGCGGCGTGTGGATGAAGTTGTGCTCGGCGACGACGGCCGCGCTGCCGAGATCGATCTTGATCCCGGCGTGGTAGTTGATGCGCCTGCCGTTGGCGTCGACGAAGCGCCCGTCGGGGCCGGGGGCGCCGGGCGTCCCCCACCCGCGCATCTCGCAATGGCGGATGCGCACGCGGTCGCTGTGCCGGACGCGGACGGCGTTCTCGGTCCCGCCCAGTACGGTCACGCCTTCCAGCACGACGCAGCTCGAATTACGGATCAGGACGGCATCGGGCGCGGCCGTGCCGGCGTCGATGACGACGCGCGCGCCGGCGGCGGGGCGGTAGACGATCCAGGCGTCGGGCTTGCCGCGGGCTTCGATGAGCAGCGGCTCGTTGCGCGTGCCGCCGGGCAGTTCGCGCACCTCGCCGACCGGGATCTCCTCGGCCCAGGTCGCCGATTCGAGGACGAGTTGGCGGGCTTCGCCCAGGGATTCCGGGTCGGCCGGACTGAGCGCGACCTCGTAGGCCGTCCCCGGCTCCAGGCCGAGCAGGCTGCCGCGGAACTGCCGGTCGATGCGGTCGGGGACGAGGTCCAGGGCCTTGCGCCACGCCGCGGCTCCCTTCTTGCGATACGCGACCGCGCACGCGGCGTTGTCGTTGGCGTCGCCCTCGTAGCGGACGTAGAGGCCAATGGACTGGAAAGTCGGGACGGCCTGGGCCGAAAGGAGCCGGCAGGCGTTGGGCGGCGCGGGCGCTTCGGCAGGCGGGGCGATGGCGCCGGGGACGAAGGGGGTGAAGTCGCCCCAGCAGCCGCTGAGCCAGGGTCCGCGGCAGGCCTGGGACAAGCGGGGCCCCGCGGAGAGGCGGACTTCATCGAGCGCGCCGGCGAGTTCCGCGCCCAGGAGCAGGCTCCCGGCGGCGGGCTTGGGCGCGCCCTTGACCTCGTCGCGCCGGTCGAAGCCGAATTCGGCGTCCGCGGAGAGGCCGTGGACGAAGACCTTGAGCGCCTCCTTGGGCGGCGCCTGCGGGTCGAAAGTCCAGGCGATGTGCGCCCAGCGCTCATAAGGGAGCAGGTCGTCGGTCTTGACTTCGCACGCGCCCTGGTCGGTCACGAGGCGGAAGCCGACGCGGGCGGGCGAACGGGAACCATTCAGCAAGTGGCAACTGAAGACGCCCGGGCAGGCCAGCACGACGCGCTCGTCGCCGCCGGCGTCGCGGTCCAGCCGGACCCAAGCCTCGAGCGTGAAACCCTGGGCCAAGTCGAGGTCCTGCGCGAGCGCGACCTTCAGCGGCCCTTTTCCATCCGTGCGCCAGGCCGTTCCGACGACGCCGGGCTCGTACGCGCCCCCGCCGGCTTCGGCGGGCCGCGCGGCCGGCGAAGCATCTTCAGGTTTCTCGTCTAGGTGGAGCAGCAGGAGGGTCTCGGCGTCGGGCGCGTAGGGGCCGGGCGCCAGATAAAACCCCTCGCCCGCGCGGAGGCTCAGGACGCAGGCGCAACAGAGGACGGCAAGCCATTCGGTTCGCATGGGGCTCCTTCTTGGTTGACGGCCATCCTTTCTACACCGCGAGACCGGCGCGGGTCGAGTCCCTTGCTCATGCGCGTGAAGGATTGGCATCCTCCTTGCGTCAGCTTAGCATGGTGTGGCGCGGGCACGGCGGCTGCCCCCCTGAAGGTGGGAAAAGCCGACACTCGCGCGCCCGGCCGTCTGGAGATTCCACGCGATGCGATCCTTCATGCTCCCGCTCTGCGCGATCCTGGCCCTGGCGGCGCTGCCCTTGCGCGCCCAGGACGCCCCCGAAGGCGGGAAAGACGAGCGCGGAAAGCTCAAGGATTTGATGGCCAAGCTGCGCAACGGCGAGGTCCTTACGCCCGAAGAGCAGGCCCAGATGGACCAGATGAAAGAGGGCGGCAAGCGGCTGCTGGGGCGCGTGAAGGACGAACTGGAGGGCAAAGGCCCGCGCGGTCGCGGGCGCGAAGAAGGCGGGGCGCTCAAGCCCGCGCTGGAACTGCTCAACGTCCACGAACGCGCGCAGCTTGCCGCGCAGATCGCGCAGTTCCAGGCCGGCAAGAAGGAGGAGGCGCTCGCGGCCATCGCGAAGTTCATCGAAGAAGAAGCGCTGCAGGCCGAGCGCGATCCGGAGACGGCCGGCGTGGCGCGGCTGACGCTGGGGCACCTCCAGTTCGAGGCGGGCAAGGCCGAGGACGCGATGGGCACCTACCGCACCGTCACCGGGCGCATGGCCCCGGAGGCGCTGATGGCGCTGCTCGAACAACTGCTGCGGGAGAAAGAACCCGACGCGAACGCGATCCTGGAGAGCTACCGGCAGATGCTCGCGATGCAGAAGACGGCGCTCGACCGCTGCCGGCTGCTCAAAGGCTTCCTGCACCTGCTCGACGGCCCGAGCGCCAACCGGCTGGTACCCGAGGCCCGCGCGAAGCTGTTCGAAGGCGCCGCCGGGAGCGTGCCGCGCGAGGAAGCGCTCGCCCACCGCGAGGCGCTCGCGAAGGAGCCGCCGTTCCCGGGCGGCGGGGCCGGGCCCGAGATGCGCGGCCCGCCGCCGGAATTCATGGGGCGCGGGATGGGCCGGGAGTTCTTGCGAGGTCCCGACGGCAAAGGCCCGCCGGGCGGCCCCATGGGAGGCGGTCCCGACCGGCCGCGCATGGGCCCCGACCAGCCGGGCGGCGGGCCCGACGGCCAAGGCGTGCAGCCCAAGGCGAAGGAAGATTTTTGATCCTTGGGAATGCGAAATATAAGGCCGCACGAATGCCCATGCCCAAGGAGTTCGCACAGGCGCCAGCCGGAGTGAGGTTAGAAGGATGCACGTGGTTTATTGACTCAAAGGTCAAGTTTTGGCTCGGCTTTGCGCCGCGTTGAATTAGGATTATATTAATGTTCGTATTCTAAACTGCACAAGATGTTCCTTTTCTTGCGTATCTTTCTAAGCCCCTTAAAATTAAAGCACTTTCAGACTTCCATCCCGCGTATAGGGAGCCGCGTGGCATGGCGTTAAGCCTTTTGCCCCAGCCTAAGTCGGTCAAGGTCCTTGTGGGCCACTTCGACTTCAAAGAGGTCGATACGGTCTTCCTGGCTCGGCGAGCGAGCCCTCGCGCGAAGCAGGCGGCGCTCCTGCTGTGCGAAGAATTGAAACGCACGTACCACCTCGATTACGAGATCAAGCCTTCCTCGACGGTCAAAGATCCGCAGGGCTGCCTGATCACGCACCATTCGCGCGAAGGGATCTTCGTCCGGACGGCGCTGGCGAAGCCGCACGCCTACGAGCTTCTGGCGGCGGGACACGCGCTGACGGTCTCGGCGGTGGACGACGAGGGGCTGGTCTGCGCGCTGCAGACGGTGCGGCAGTTGCTTCAGGAAGGCACGCGCATCCCGGCGCTGAAGATCGAAGACTGGCCGACGGTGCCGTTCCGCGTGCTGCACGTGGACCTGAAGGGGCTCACGCCGGACCTGCCTTCGCTGCGCGAGATCGTGGAGCGCGCGGCGTTCCACAAGTACAGCGCGCTGCTGGTGGAGTACGAGGACCGCTTTCCCTATGCGTGCCTCCCCGAGCTGCGGGGTCCCAACGCGCTGACGCCGGAGACGCTGGAGGAGTTCGTCGCGTACGCCGAGCGGAATGGGCTGGAAACGATCCCGCTGGTGCAGACGCTGGGGCACCTGGAATTCCTGCTGCGCCACCCGAAGTACCGCGAGCTGGCGGAGGTGCCCGAGATCCCGCAGCAGATCTCCACGACGCACCCGAAGGCGCTGAAGCTGCTGAAGGAGATGGTCAAGGAGATCCTGGAGGCGCACCCGAACTCGCGGTACATCCACCTGGGCGCGGACGAGGCCTGGCAGCTCGGGAAGAGCGCCGAGTCGCGCGCGGCCGTGGAGAAGGCCGGGAGCAAGGAAGCGCACTTCATCGACCACGTGACGAAGTTCGTCCGGCAGGTCAAGCTGCGCGAGAAGACGCCGCTGATCTGGGACGACATGCTCCGCGAAGCGCCGCCCGAGGTCCTGAAGAGGCTGCCCAAGACCTGCGGGCTGGTCTACTGGCGCTACGACGCCGACGGCGGGCAGTACAAGCCCGAGATGCTCCCGCAACTCGGCAAGTACCTGCACGGCGGCTACAAGGTCTTCGGCGCGTGCGCGATCCGCGGGGCCGAGCAATTCTTCGGGAACATCCCCAACTACCGCAAGCGCATGGACAACGTGGACTGGTGGGTCGAGGCCTGCGAGACGCAGGGGCGGCTGGCCGGGCTCATCGCCACGAGCTGGTCGCGCTTCAATTCGAACCTGACGCCCTGCGACCCGATGCCGGCGGCCTGGCCGAGCATCCTCTACGGCGCCGAGCGAATGTGGACGGGGCTGGGCAGCAGCCGCGAGAGCTTCGAGCGCCGGTTGCTGGTGGGCTTCTACGGGCTGCGCGCCGACGCGCAGGAGGTCGCGCTCGCGCACTACGGCGTCGGCGACCATCACGCCAAGGAGGCCGTCGAGGTCTTCGGGCGCGCGAAGCGTTCGGCCCGCCGCAACCGCGACGTGCTGGAACTGCTCGAACTGCTCGGCTCGCTGGAGGTGCTCAACGAGCGGCGCAAGGAAGAGACCGAGCGGCTCGCGGCGATCCTGCCGAAGCTCGAGGCCGGCACCGCCGACCCCAGCGCCGTGAACAAGCTCCGCGCCGAACTGCCGCAGGCCTTCCGCGAGGTCGAGCGCCTGGAGAAGGAGCTTTCCCGCGCGCTGTCGAAGCGCTTCCACAAGCAGGAGGTGGACGAGTTCATCCTCGACCGGCTCCTGCTCTGCACGCGGTTCCTCGAATACCTGCAACTGCTCACGCAGCGCTCGTGAGCGGAAGTTCCGAGTTCCGAGTTCCGAGCGAAGTGGCACGGGTCGGCGCAGCGGGCGCGTGCCGGGCGGGGGATGATTTCCGGTTTCCGGTCTCCTGGCGGCTCGCGCCTCGCCAGCCACCCGCCAAGTCGCTTTCGCGGCTCCGCCGCCCGATATGCGGAAAGGCTCCGCCTTTCCGGCGGTCCGCACCCTACTTCTCATTTGCGAGGCTGCGCCTCGCGGGGCGCAGGCCGTTGATGCCCGAGGCACAGCCTCGGCCGGGGAAACGTGGGTGATCCGGCGCCCGGCTCAGGCCTTCTCCACCGGCTGCGCCTTCTGCCGCGACCCGCGAAGCCGGTCTTTCTCGTTGAGCATCCGCTTTCGCAGGCGCACCGATTTGGGCGTCGCCTCGATCAGCTCGTCCTCTTCGATATACTCCAGGGCTTCTTCGAGCGAGAAGCTCGTCTTGGTCTTGAGCTTTTCCGTCGCTTCCTTGTTGCTGCTGCGGATGTTGGTCAGGTGCTTCTCTTTCGTGACGTTGACCGCGATGTCCTTGTCGCCGCCGGTCTCGCCCACGATCTGCCCCTGGTAGACCTCCTCGCCGGGCTCGACGAAGAACTCCCCGCGGTCCTGCAGGTTCATCAGCGCGTAAGCCGTCACGCGCCCGGTGTCGCTGGCCGCCAGCACGCCGTTGACGCGCCCGGGCAGCTCCCCGCTCACCGGCCGGAAATCGCGGTAGCTGTGGTGCAGCACCGCCTCGCCCTTCGTCGCGCTCAGCAGCCGGCTGCGCAGTCCGATCAGGCCGCGGCTGGGGCCCACGAACTCCAGGTGGCACTGCCCCTCGCGCTGCGACATGTGCTCCAGCACGCACTGCCGCGCGCCGAGCAGCTCCATCACCTTGCCCATGAACGCCTCGGGCACGTCCACCGTCACGGTCTCGAACGGCTCGTGCGCCGCGCCGCCGATCTCCTTCTCGATCACGTGCGGCTTGCCGATGGCGACCTCGTAGCCTTCGCGCCGCATCGTCTCGATCAACACGCTCAGATGCAGCAGCCCGCGCCCGGCCACTTCCCAGACGTCCGGCTCAAGCTGCGCGATCCGCATGGCCACGTTGCGCTGCCGCTCGCGCTCCAGCCGCGCCTCGAGCTGCCGGCTGGTGACGAAGCGCCCCTCGCGCCCGCTGAAGGGGCTCGTGTTGGTGGTGAATACCATCGTCAGCGTGGGCTCGTCGATGGGCACCGGCGGCAGCGGCTCCAGGTCCTCGCGCTCCAGGATCGAATCGCCGATGCCGATGTCCGGGAAGCCGCTGATCGCCACGATCTCCCCGGCCTCCGCGCGCTCCACATCCCGCCGGCCCAGGCCCTCGTGGACTTGCAGGCTCACGACGCGCTCGCGCCGCCGCGCGCCTTCGGTGCTGATGAACGTATAGACCTGGCCGCGCCGGATCGCGCCTTCCCAGATCCGCCCGATCGCGATCCGGCCCACGTAGTCGTTGTAGTCGATGTTGCTCACCTGGAGGCGCATCGGCTTCGCCGCGTCGCCCGCGGGAGCCGGCACATGCTTCAGGATCAGCTCGAAGAGCGGCTTCAGGTCCTGGCTCTCCTCCTCGAGGCTCAGCTTCGCGAAGCCCAGCCGGCCCGCGGCGAAGACGTAGGGGAAATCGAGCTGCTGGTCGGTCGCCTGCAGCTCCACGAACAGGTCGAAGACCTGGTCCAGAACCTCGTGCGGGCGGGCGTCGGCGCGGTCGATCTTGTTCACCACCACGATCGGGCGCAACCCGTGGCCGAAGGCCTTGCGCAGCACGAACTTCGTCTGCGGCAGCACGCCTTCCGCCGCGTCCACCAGCAGCAGGCACCCGTCCGCCATCTTCAGCACGCGCTCCACCTCGCCGCCGAAGTCCGCGTGCCCGGGCGTATCGATGATGTTGATCTTCGTCTCGCCGTATTGGATCGCGCAGTTCTTCGCCAGGATCGTGATCCCGCGCTCCCGTTCCAGGTCGTTGCTGTCCATCACGCACTCGGCGACTTCCTGGTTGGCGCGGAACGTGCCCGCCTGCCGAAGCAGATGGTCCACCAGCGTGGTCTTGCCATGGTCGACGTGGGCGATGATGGCGATGTTGCGCAGCTTCTCGTTGCGGGGCGTGGCGCTCATGGCGTTACGTCATCCTGACCGGCGGTCTGCAAGGCCCATCTTGGGTTGGGATGGGGGAGGTACGCTTGGCGAGTCCGCCCGGAGCCTGTCCGGACGACCCTCACCAATAAGAAGGGGGAATCTTCCACCGTGGAAGACCCCCCTTGGAAAGCCCTAACAAGCTAACCGATCCCACCTCCGAATGCCAGTCCCCTCTTGCCAAACGGTTTCCACCCGAATTCCCTGGCATCTCCGCTTCTTGCGGGGTACATTTGTAACGTGTAACAAAATAGTGATGTAACGTTACATATTCGCCCGGGGATCCGCACATGGCCGCCGAACGCCTGCCCGATCGTTTCCGCGACGAAGAACACCTCGAGGAGTTCATGTCCGAGCCGCCGCCGGATCTCGTCGAGATGATGAAGCGCCTCGACGGGGATCTCGCCATCCTCGGCATCGGGGGCAAGATGGGCGTGACGCTCGGGCGCGAGGCCGTCCGCGCGGCGAAAGCCGCCGGCGTGAAGAAGCGCATCCTCGGCGTCTCGCGCTTCAGCGACGAAGACGCGCGCCGCAAGCTGGAAGCGTGGGGCCTGGAGACGCTCGCCTGCGACCTGCTCGACCGCGAGGCGGTCGCCAGGCTCCCGGCCTGCCCGAACGTGATCTTCATGGCCGGCCGCAAGTTCGGAACCACCGGCGACAGCAGCCTCACCTGGGCCATGAACACCCTCGTCCCGGGCCACGTCGCCGAGCATTACCGCGAAAGCCGCATCGTCGCGTTCAGCACCGGCAACGTCTACCCGCTGATGCCGGTCAAGTCCGGAGGCGCCACCGAAGGGACTCCCACCGAACCCGTCGGCGAGTACGCGCAGTCCACGCTGGGCCGAGAAAAGATCTTCTCGCACTTCAGCCTCCGTAACGGCACGCCCGTGGCCATCATCCGGCTCAATTACGCCATCGACATGCGCTACGGCGTGCTGTACGAGATCGCGAGGAAGGTCTGGAGCGGCGCGCCGGTCGATCTGAGCATGGGGCACGCCAACGTGATCTGGCAGGGCGACGCGAACACGCAGGCGCTCCTGGCGCTCGAGCACTGCGCCTCGCCGGCGAACCTCCTGAACGTGACGGGGCCGGAGACCCTCTCGGTCCGCTTCGCCGCGGAGGCCTTCGGCCGCCTGTTCGACAAGCCTCCGCGCCTGGAAGGCCAAGAGCGCGACACCGCCCTGTTGAACAACGCGAGCAAGGCCGCGAAGCTCTTCGGCTATCCGCGCGTGCCCCTGCTGAAGATGATCGAGTGGGTCGCCGACTGGGTGAAGAGCGGCGGCCGCGACATCGGGAAGCCCTCGCACTTCGAGACCCGCGACGGGAAGTTCTAGCGGCCACGTTCCCGTTTCAGGAGCACGCCATGCGCATCGCCGACCTGCCCGCCGATCTCGTCCAGCGCGTCCGCGCCGGCCTCGTCATCCCCGCCAACCCCCTGGCCCTGACGGCCGAGCGCAAACTCGACGAACGCCGCCAGCGCGCGCTGACGCGCTACTACGTCGACGCCGGCTCCGGCGGCCTCGCCGTGGGCGTGCATTCGACCCAGTTCGAGATCCGCGAGCCCCAGCACGCGCTCTTCGAGCCCGTCCTCAAGCTTGCCAGCGAGACCGCCGACGACTGGTGCGCTAGGCGCGGCGTGAGCCTGCTCAAGGTCGCCGGCGTCTGCGGCAAGACCCGGCAAGCCGTGAAGGAAGCCGAGTTCGCCGTCTCCGCCGGCTACCACGCCGGCCTCTTGAGCCTGGCGGCCCTCAAGAGCGAGTCCATCGACGAGGTCGTCGCGCATTGCCGCGAGGTCGCGAAGGCGATCCCGCTGATCGGCTTCTACCTCCAGCCGGCCGTCGGCGGGCGCGAACTGCCCTACGCGTTCTGGCGCCGCTTCGCGGAGCTCGAGAATGTCCTGGCGATCAAGATGGCGCCCTTCAACCGCTACAAGACCTTCGACGTGATCCGCGGCGTCTGCGAGGCGGGCCGCGAAAAAGACATCGCCCTCTACACCGGGAACGACGACAACATCCTCGTCGACCTGCTCACCGAGTTTCGCGTCCGAACCTCCGCCGGCGAGCGCCGCGCGCGGATCGCCGGCGGGCTCCTGGGCCACTGGTGCGTCTGGACGCGCAAGGCCGTCGAGCAGCTCGCGCGCTGCCATGAGGTCGTCCGCTCCGGCCGGCCCGTCCCCCAGGAACTGCTCACCCTGGCCGCCGAAGTCACCGACGCCAACGCCGCCTTCTTCGACCCCGCGCACGCCTTCTCCGGCTGCCTGCCGGGCATCCACGAAGTCCTCCGCCGCCAGGGGCTCCTGGCCGGGATCTGGTGTCTCAATCCGAAGGAAGTCCTCTCGCCCGGGCAGCGCGAGGAGATCGACCGCGTCTACGCGGCCTACCCGCACCTCAACGACGATGCGTTCGTCCGCGAGAATCTGGAGACCTGGCTCAAAGGTTAGGCACGCTCACAGCACGTCGATGGACCGCAGATGGTTGAGGTTCAACCAGCGGCGCGAGCCGTGCTGGTCGATCAGGATCCAGGGCCCGCCCACCCGCGTCAGGACTTTCCCCGTCAGCGAGAAGTCCCCGAAATTGAAGGTGTAGGTCTGCAGGATCAGCAGTTTGTGAAGCACCATCAGGTTCTCGGGCAGGTCCTCGTCCGGGCGGGCCAGCGGCGTGGCGGCGCGCTCGTTGGCCAGCTCCATGACCTCGTCGTCTTCCTTCGCCTTCGCCTGCCTCAGCGCGACGGCCGCGGCGCTCGTCTCCGCCGGCGGGATCGCCGGCAGCTTCGAGCCGCTGGAACCGGGCTTGATCGCGGGCGTGCCGCGCAGGTTGCTTTCGTCGGGACGGGTGATGTGGATCTTGGGCTGGTAGGAGTCGGTCTTGCCGTCGTGGATGAACCGTTCCTTCTTCTGCCCCGGCGTCAACTGCGTCCCCGAATCCCCCTTGCGCATCGAGACGGAAGATTCCGCCTCGGATGCGGTGACCGCCTTCAGCCGCACCTGGCTGCCCTTGCCGTCGCCGCGGACCTCCGGCGGGCGGACGGGCACGACGACCGGCTCCTCCGCCTCGGGCGCGGCCGGAATCGGGTTCGGTTTCGCGCAGGCCTCGATCTCGACCCACGACTGCGCGCCGAGCATGTTGAGCGTCTGCGCCACGGCCAGCGACGAGCGCACCTTCAGCTTGCGCCCCTTGGACTGGATATCCTGCGCGCTGATCAGCAGCGCCTTGGCCGCCGAACTCGGGAAGTATTTGACGTTGGAAAGGTCCAGGGTCGGCACGCCGTCCCCCAAACCCTTCATGTAGCTGTCCAGCACCGCGGAGAGTTCGTTCTGGCTCGACGGGCCCACGGTCCCGGAGATCCACAGGATCTTATCGATCGTCTCGGCCGATAGCGCGGCCATGGCCTCCCCCTTGCCGCCGTCCCCATACCCGGTCCCGGAATCCTACGCCAAGCCCGGCCCCGTGTCATGTGCACGGCTTGGAGTGCGTCCTAAAACCGGATCGCGAGGCGGCTTCGGAGCGCCGGGCAAGCGAGGCGAGGCGGCCGAACGAGCCGTATCGGGACAGCGCCTACGGCGAGCAGGCCAACGACGCAGCGCGCAGTCCGCCGCCCGAAGACGGCCGCGAGACGTTTTAGGTCGCACTCTTAGTTCAGTTTGCGCCCCAGCGCCCCGGCCAGGTGCCGCAGGGCTTGCATCAGCTTTTCGAAGCCCTTGAAATCCAGCGTCTGCGCCCCGTCCGAGAGCGCGTGATCCGGGTCCGGCGTCACCTCGACCATCAGCCCGTCGGCGCCGCACGCCAGCGCCGCCTTGGCCATCGGCTCGATGAAGTAGCGCCGCCCGATCGCATGGCTGGGATCGACGAAGATCGGCAGGTGCGAGAGCCGCTGCACGCTCGGCACGATCGAGAGGTCCAGCGTGTTCCGCGTGTGGTCGGCGAAGGTGCGCACCCCGCGCTCGCAGAGCATCACCTGGTGGTTCCCGCCGTGCAGCACGTACTCCGCCGCCAGCAGGAGTTCCTCCAGCGTCGCCGACATGCCGCGCTTGAGGAAGACCGGCTTCGACGCCTTGCCCACGCGCTTCAAGAGCGAGAAGTTCTGCATGTTCCGCGCGCCGATCTGCAGGATGTCCGCCGCGCCGGCCACGTCGTCCACCGTGCTGGTGTCCATCACTTCGGTGATCGTCGCCAACCCGTGCTTCGCGCCGATCTCGTTCAGGATCTTCAACCCTTCCTGCTCCAGGCCCTGGAAGCTGTACGGGCTGGTGCGCGGCTTGAACGCCCCGCCGCGCAGCACGCGGATGCCCTGGTCCTTCACGAAGCGCGCGACTTCGTCCATCTGCCTCACGCTCTCGACCGAGCACGGCCCCGCGATGACGGTGAAGGTCGCGCCCCCGCCGACCTTCGTCCCTTTCAGGTCGATGACCGTCCCCTCGGGCTTCATCTCGCGCAGCACCAGCTTGTACGCCTGCGTCACCGGGATGCAGCGCTCCACCCCGGGCAGCGCTTCCAGCGGCAGCGCGTTGACGGGGCCCTTGTTCCCGGTGATGCCGATGGCGGTGCGCCCCGCCCCGGGCATGGAGTGCGGCGCGAAGCCCATCGCGCGAATCTCCGCGCAGACCGCTTCGGTCTGCGCGGGCGTGGCATCGGATTTCAGGACGACGAGCATGGTGTGCCTCTCGAGTGGGTTGAACCGGGGCGCGCCGCGCGCGCCGGGGCTTCAGACCAGGTGCTTCGCGAGCTACATCTCCTCCGGCGCCGTTACCCCCAGCAGCTTCAGGCCCCGGGCGATGCCCAGCCGCGCGGCGTCCACCAGCGCCAGCCGCGCGTCGCGCAGCGCCGCGCTCTCGGCCTTCAGCACCTGGCGCTTGTTGTAGAAGTCGTTGAAGCTCCGCGACGCGCTCACCAGCCACGTCGCCACGAGCGACGGCTCGTACCCCTCGGCGGCCGCGCGCAGCACCCTCGGAAACTCGTCCAGCGCCTTCACGACGGCCGCTTCCTCCGGCTCGCGCAGCAAAGTCAAGTCGGGTTGATCCGGGATGTACGTGCCGTGTTTGCGCAGGATGCTGCACGCCCGCGCGTGCGTGTACTGCACGTACGGGCCCGTGTCGCCGTCGGGGTTCGTGGCTTCTTTCCAGTCGAAGACGATGTTGCTGCTCCGCCGCCGCGCCTGGATCCAGAAAATGATCGCGCCCACGCCCACGGCCTCGGCGACGCGGTCTTTCTGCTCCGGCGGCAGCGCCGGGTTCTTCTCGTTCACGATCTCGCGCACGATCCCGACCATCCGGTCGAGCAGCTCGCCCAGCGGGATCATCCGCCCGCCCCGCGTCGTCATCGGCAGCGTCGCGTCGCCTTCCTTGATCTGCATCAGCCCGTACGAGACGTGCCGGCAGTCCTTCGCCCATTCGTAGCCGCACTTTTCCAGCGCCTTGAAAAGGCCCTGAAAGTGCAGGCTCTGCCGCACGTCCACCACGTACAGGTTCTGCGCGAAGTCGTAGGTCGTCTTGCGGTAGATCGCCGCGGCCAGGTCGCGCGTGTCGTATTTGGTCGTCCCGTCGGTCTTCACGACGATGAACGGCGGCTTTTTCTTCTTTTCGCGCGGCTCCGAGAGTGGGATCACCCAACAGCCTTCGCTTTCGAACAGGATGCCGCGCTGTTTGAGATCCTCTATCAGCGGAAGCAGGAACGGCTCGTAAAACCCCTCGCCCGCCGTGCTCTCGAATGCGACTCCCAACCGGTCGTAGGAGAGCTGCAGCACGTTCAAGGTCTTCGTGCGGAAGCGCTCCCAAAGAATGCGCAAGTCCGGATCCCCTTCCTCCAACTTGCGAAACAGCTCGCGGGCCTTGCGCTCGATCTCCTCGGCCACGGGGGCTAGCTCCGCGATGCGCTTCTCGGTCTCAACTCGCTCCCCCGGCTGCAGCGCGACGTTCTTGTCGAGCAGTCTGTCCTTTAGGGAAGTCAACTCCTTTCCAGGCCGATTGATCTCCACGTAGAGATCCACGAGATAGTCGATGCCGCGTGCGGCAAGCTGGACTTCCCGCTCGCTCGGGTTGGCTTGCTTCCAGGCGAGGAACTGGTAGCCGCACTGCGTGCCCCAGTCGCCCAGATGGTTGACGCCCACCACCGGGTGCCCCAGCGCGCGGAAGATCCGCGCCAGGCTCGCGCCCAGCACCGTGCTCATCAGGTGCCCCACGTGGAACGGCTTGGCGATGTTCGGCGAGCTGTAGTCGATCACGATCGTCTGGCCCGCGCCTTCGTCGGAGCCGCCGTAGGCCTCGCCGGCCGCGCGAAGCGGGGGCAGCACCGCCGCGCAAAGCGCGCCGGGATCGAGCCGGAAGTTCAGGAACGCCCCCGCCGGCTCGATCGAGATCACGATCGGCTTCAGGTGCGGGTCCAGCGCCAGCTCGGCGGCGAGGTCGATCGCCGCCTGGTCGGGCTTCTGCTTGCGCGGCCCCGCGATGGCGTGGCAGGGCAGCGCGTAATCGCCCATCTCGGCCTTCGGCGGCGGGCGCAGCATCCCGGAAAGCTGCTCGCGCGGCAGTTTCGTGGCCGCCGACAGGCGGCCCAGGAGGGTTTGTAGCACGGGGTTGGCGGGACTCGCGCTCATGGGGATACCAGCGTAGGCTGACGCGCTCCAAGTTCAACCGAAGGCGCCGCGCTGGCTTGGCAAGCGCCATCCGGGCACTACCATGAAGGGGCCGGCGGACGCCCGCCGGCACGGCGTCGTATCGAACGGAGTCGCCATGCGCGCCACTCGCACCCGCGGCCTCGAAATGGCCCTCTGCCTCGCGTGCCTCGCGCCGGTCCTCGGCGCGGGCGAGGAGGCGCCGGCCGAGGCCTGGAAGCCCGAGGAACTCGAGGCCTTCTTCAGCGCGCTCGGCGAAGCGTACCGCTCCGGCCAGCCCGACCGCGTCGCCCCGTTCTTCGACATCGAGCGCGCCATCGGGGCCTTCGTCGAGCAGAGCACGCCGCGCGACGCCAAAATCGCCCAAAGCGTCGTCATGCGCACCGGACTCGCCGTCGCGCTCCGCGAGGCCGCCGTCGACGGCGAGAACTTCGCCTGGGAGCGCTTCAAGGTCCAGCGCGTCCACCCCCTGGCGGCGCGCGGGGAGGCCATCGTCTACGTCAAGAGCTGGTCGCCCGAGAACGACACCGCCGTGCGCCGCTGGTGGCTCCGCAGCGCCGAGCGCGGCTTCAGGGCCTTCGACTTTGAAGACCTCGACATGCCCGTGCGCATGAGCTACCTGGTCGGCACCGTGATGGCTCGCACCGCCTCCGATCCCGAGGCGGACAAGAAGGACGTCGAGGAACTCCTCAACGCGCTGCGCCGCGCTACCGACGCCGAGGCCGAAGAGGAAGACCCCTTTGAAGACCTTCCCGCCGGCATGCCCCGCGCCTTCGATGCGCTCCATCTCGTCGCCCGCGCCACCACCGACATGTCGAACGGCGATTACGCCGAGGCCCTGGCGAAGGCCGAGGAAGCCGCCGTCCTGCGCCCCGATTTCCCCATCCTCGACCTCATCCGCGCCACCGCCTGGAACGTCGAAGGCGAGCACGAGAAGGCCCTCGCCGCCGCGCGCCGCTATGTCGAGCAGATGGGACCCTGCGCCGAAGCCTCCCTCCAGCTCGGAACCGCCCTCGTCGCCCTGGGCCGCGAGACCGAGGCCGCCGCCGCCTACCGCGAAGGGCTCGACGACAACCCCGACGACCCCGACGCGCTCGCCGCGCTCGCCGCCGTGCTACCCGAAGCCGAGCGCGGCGAACTCGTCGAGCGCCTGGGCCGCATGCACAGGCCCGAAGCGAACTTCGAGGCCCTCGCCGAGCTGCTTCTCTACGACGAGGCCCTCGACGTCCTCGACCTCCTGGCCAGGAAATTCCGCGAACTGCGCCCCGGCGATCCCAACGGCGCCTATTACCTCGCCCAGGTGATGCTCGAACGCGAGCAGTACAAGCCCGCCGCCGCGCTCCTGCGAGACGTCTGGCCCAAGGTCGAGGACAAGGACGAACGCCTCGCCTACGTCAACGCCTTCCTCGAAGCGATGTGCGGCGCAGGCGACGAGCTGGAGGGCTACCACCAGGCCCCCGACAAGACTCACGCCTTCAAGTACATCGCCGACTACCTGGTCAACGCCGAGGACGCCGAGAACCTCGCGCTTCTGGCCGCCGCGCACCGCCTCAAGTTCCCCAACGACCGCTGGCTACCCTACTACGAGGGCGAGGCGAACCTCCTCGAGGAGAAGTACGACGAGGCCGACGCCTGCTACGCGCGAGGCCTGGCCATGGACCTCGACGCGGACCTCCGCGAGTCCTACCTCATCGCGCGCGTCTACGCCCGCTTCATGGCCGGCAAGATCCTGGACGCCTACGCCGACCTCGGCCGCACCTCCGCGGTCTTCGAGCAGCTCGCCAACCTCTGCCTCAGGGACAACCAGGGCGAACCGCTGGAGCGCCTCATCGCCGAACGCCGCAAGGACGCCCCCGCCGACCCGGCCCTGGTCCTCTGGCAGGCCGAACCCGCATGGCTCAAGCGCGACTACGCCGCCGCCGTCGAGCACCTCCATAAGCACCGCGACACGATCCTGGCCGGCCAGGACCGCGAGGCCCGCTTCCACGAGATGCTGATCCTGGGCCTCGTCCGGCTCAAGCGCTTCGAAGAAGCCATGACCGCCGCCAAGGCCAGCAGCGCCTACTTCGACGCGCCCTACTATGAGGTCATCGCCGGCGCCGTCGCCGGCGACGTGGAGGCCACCGAACGCGCCCTGGCCGCCTGCATCGCCAAGGGTTACGAGGCCGAGACGTTCTTCGAGAACGCCGACGCCGGCCCGGCCCTCACCCACGAAAAATTCGCCGCCATGCGCCGGAAATTCTTCGGGCTCGAACCGTAAGCCGCGGATTCTGCGCCCGCTTGAGGGGAGCGACACCATGAGCGAAGCAGCGCCCGCGCCGCGCATCGGGATCGGCGCCCTCGTCCAGCACGGCATGTTCGGGCGCGGGCGCATCCTCGACTACGACGGCGGGGATTACGTCGTCGTCTTCAAGGGCGGCGAGGTGAAGCGCGTCGCTTTCGCCTTCGAAGGGCTCAAGCCCGAGGCAGGCCCCGGCGACCCGGATCTCGACCGCGTCCGCCGCGCCGTCCGCGAAGCCCTCGGCGAGCACGGCTGGATCGACGCGGAACTCGAACTCGGCAGGCGCTGGAGCGGCGGCACGCTAAAGCTCATCCCCGGCAAGGAGGACACCCAGCCCAAGGAAGTCCCGCTCGAACAGTTCTTCTCCAAGCTCATCGGCGTCCGCGAGAAGCTCCGCGTCCTGGAACAGAAAATCAACAACCACCCTGGCCTCAGCGCCGAGGACAAGCTGGAATTGCAGGGCTACATCACCCGCAGCTACGGGAGCCTGACCTCCTTTAACGCGCTTTTCGCGGACAAATCGAGTTACTTTAAGGGCCAGAGCTCCTGAACGGCGCGCCTATAAGCGCTCTTGCATAAGGCGTTTTCCATTGTCTTGAGCCGTTTCCCCTCCTCCCCGAGGAGGGGCAGGGGCGGTGACGGAAAAAGCCGCGCGAAGCGCGCTCCAAATTCCGCAAGAAACCTAGGGGAGACCGCTTGGCCGTGGATCGGGAACTTCCGCGGCGCGGTACTCAGCGCTGGAGCACGGCGGCTTCGTCGATGGGCTGTGCGTCGGGGTAGTACTCCTGCTGCGCCACGGCCAGCTTTTGCTTCGTCTCGGGCGGCAGCGTCAGGTCCAGCGTGCCCAGGTCCACTTGCGCGCCTGCTCCGACCTGCACTTCCAGTTCCGGTTTGCCTTGCAGCAGGACCGGAAGTTCCTCGGCGTCTCTCGTGAGCAGGTATGGGTTGCGGACCATACCCAGGATGCAGGCGCGCAGCCGGTAGCGGCCCTCGGGCAGCCCGCGAACGTCCACGCGCCGGCCGCCGGACGCGGCGTTCTTTCGCCTTTCCCGGCCGGCCTCCACGAACTCGAAGCCCATCGCGTTCAGTGGCTTGGGCTGACAGTTCACGAGCGCCTTGCCCTGCCCGGATTCCAGCGTCAGTTCGATCGACACCCCCTGGTGGAGCTCCAATTCGGCGTCCGGGAGCGCCAGGACCGCGGTGAGGACGCCGCCGTCCGGCCGCCCCTCCAGGGCGACCCGGAAGGGCTCGTCCCCCGCGCCGGGAGGGATCTCGAGCGCGCGCAGGAATCGCGAAAAGTTCGTCGAGCCGAAGCCTCCGAAACCGTGCTGCTGCGTCTGCGCCACCGCGAGCAGGTCGTACTTGCCGGGCGCGAGCGCGCGCAGCCGCGCGCGACCCGTCTCGTCGACGGCCTCGGCCTGGTACCACTGCATATAGGACGCGGTGCGGTTCAGGCTCGCCCCGCGCCAGGATCCCTCGGGCACGGCCAACAGGCGCGCCGCATGCCAGGCCGGATCGGCCTCGACCTCCACCGTCCGCGGCGCGACCAGGTCCAGTTCAAGGTCCGGGCTCGCCCCCGCTTTCAGCTCGACCTCGCCGTCCTCGCGGCCCGCGATCAGCCGCGGATGCCGGACCATGACGCGATAGGTTCCGGGCGCCAGCCCCGTGAAGCGGAAGACGCCATCCACCCCGGCTTCCCGCGCGCGTAACTTGGGCAACCCGTCCCGGACCTCATGCAGGTAGACGAGCGCGTCGGCGGGCAGGGCACCCTCCGGCAGGCGCACCCGGCCCTTCAGTTCGAGGCCTTTGAGGAGCCGCACGCCCAATTCGGCTTCGGCGCCAGGTTTCACGTCCACGGACGGGTTCGTTTCGATGAAATACCCGGGCTTCGTGATCTGGAAGGACCGCGCGCCCGTCGCCAAGCCGCGCAAAACGACTTGTCCGTCGCGGCTGGTCGTGCGCGCCGGGGCCGTCCCGCCTTGGGCGCTGCGATGGCGCGAAACCTTCGCGGCCGGGCCCACGCGCACGCCTTCCAGCGGCGTCCCGGCTTCGTCCAGCGCGATGAAGCGAACCTGCCCGTACTCCTGTTTCTCCAGGCGGATCTGCAGGTTGGAGAGGTCCACCTTCCCGTCCGTCAGGTCCAGCAGGACCGGCCGGCAGCCGTTCTCGCGCACCAGCAGCCGCGTGGGCTTGGCGTTGCGGGCGCCCAGGTGAAACTGAAACGTGCCGTTATCGACCGTGTTGGTACCCCAGGTCGAGTTGGGCCCCAGATACATGGTCAGGTTGAGCCCCCCCGCGGGTTTCCCGTCGGGCCTCAGGATCGAACCCTTGACGAGCGTCGCCTTGCCGCCCGCGCCGCCGCCCTGGCCCTTCAGGTCGGGCGCGTCCGTGGTCTCGCCGGCTTTCACGGTCTGGTCGAAGACGGCGCCCATCCCGCCGTGATTGAAGCGCGCCAAGAGGACATAGCGCCCCGGCGCCAGGTTTTTGAACTCGTAACTCCCGTCGGCGGATGTATGGACCTTCCCCGACGCGCCCTGGGTCAATTGCATGAGCTGCCAGGGGTTGGACTCCAGCACCGACTCCAGGCTCGCCGCGAGAAGCGGATCGCCGAGGTCCAGGCACGTGACCTGGACGTGCGCCTGCCCCTTCCCGTCTTCGCCCAGCATCCGGCCCCGCAGCACGCCGGCCGGCGTCTGCTTCAAGACCCGCTCCTCCGCCGGCGCGTTCGCGGCCGCCGTGAATTCGTCCAGCACCAGCGGCACGCCGTCCCCGACGCGGAACACCGCCCGGTACGTCCCGGGCTTGAGGTCTTTCAACGACAGATGGCCCTGCTCGTCGGTCGCCACTTCCTTGGGCGTGCGCTGGGACTCGAACACGCCATAAGAGACGATCCGCGCGGCCAGTGCGCGGTAGCTCTCGGCCCCGGGATCGGCTGGCCGGCGCATGAGCGTCGCCATCACCTTCTGGCTCGCCAGCGGCTTGCCCTTGTCGTCCTGCAGCACGAAGCGCGCCTCCGGCGGAAGCCCTTCCTGGGGCGCCAGGTCGGGGATCTTCAGCTCGCGATCCGCGTTGACGGTAACCCGCTTCGCGATCCAGGTACGGTGCCTCTCTTCCTTCACGATCAGGATGTACGTACCGTGGGCCGCCTGTTCGAGCGTGAACCGCCCTTCGGCATCGGTGGAAGCGTCCCCGGACGGCGCCCGCCCGAACAGGTTCGACGAAAGCAGGTCCTCGATCTCGACGTTGGCCGGGTCGGCGCCGAAGATGTCCGTCAGCAGCGAGACTTGAGCATCCTTCAGCGGCTTGCCGGTCGCGGCGGAGCGCACGATGCCGGTCAGCTTGGCCGTCGGCGCGGCGCGCAGGCGGAATCGGTTCAGGCCGGATTCCAGTTGCACGAACTGCGTAGCCTGGACCTCGAAGGACGCCTGCCGCTTCGCGGGATGGACGCTCAAGAAATACGGGCCGGGACGCAGCGCTTCGATCGCGAGGCGGCCCCGTTCGTCGGTGGCCCCGCTCTTCTGTTCGTCTCCGCGGATGAAGGGCTGCCCGCCCGCCTGTTCCTGGAAGGCCAGGTAGTAGGTCAGGTTCTCGCCGGCTACGGGCTTCCCGTCTGCGTCGATCAGTTCGATGGCCAGCGTGGCCGAATGAAGCAGGCCGAGCAGGCGCTTGGCCGCCTCCTGAACCTCCAGGCTGGGGCTCTCCTCGGCGGCCTTGGCCAGCGCGGCCTCGGCCTGCTCGCCCAGTTCCTCCAGCTTCGCGGCCGCCTCCCGGCGCGCGTCGAAGTCGCCTTCCTCGAGCACCCGCAGGAGGTCCTCGGGCGACGCCGGCGCGGGCGCTTCGCCGGCCCCGGCCTGGGCCAGCAGTCCCACCAGCATGGCGGCGCCAAGCCAGGGCATGCGGCGTGAAAGGGACATCGTGCCTACCTCGTCGGATGGACGTTAGCGCGCTTGAAAGGCTATTGTGCGCGGCGGCGCAACCCTTTCGGGCGAATGCGCGACGTTTCAAGTCTGGGACGGTTCGAGGCGCCGGGGCGTGCCACGAAATCCCCCCTCCGCGGCCCGGTCAGCGCACGATCCGCAGGCCGCCGCCCTTCATCAGCGACTCGACCTCCGCACGCGAGCCGGTCTAATTCAGCCGATCTTCTTGCGCTGGCGATACTTTACGATCAGCTCGCGGACCCGGGGAACCAGCTTGGCCGGCACGAGCATAACGGAAGGCGAGGACCGGCCGAAAGCGGCCTCGTCTTCCGCCTCCGCCGCTGCTTCGCTTTGCGCTTCGTAATGGCGCAACACGCGCTGTGTACGCGCCGAACTCCAACCCTTGGGGTAGCGATTCCTGACTTTCTTCATCGCGCTCTCTTCTTCATGCGCCGCTTGAGGGCCTTCAGCGGTTTCCCGGCCAGTTCAAAAGCCGTCACCACAAAGAAACTGCCGGGTTCCGAATCGGGAACGTAGACCACCCTCAAATACCTTCCCGCCTTCGTACGGCCCAGCGCCACTCGGGAACCTTCCGACCCCGGGCGATCTTCCATGGGCCGGGCGATAATCGCCTCGACTTCAGCTTCCGATACGCCGTGGCCACGGACGTGCGGCAGGCCCGAATCCTCGTCTAGATAATACCTGATCTTCAAGGTCCACGCACCCCCCTCCGCGGCCCGCTCAGCGCACGATCCGCAGGCCGCCGCCCTTCATCAGCGACTCGACCTCCGCGCGCGTCACGATGCAGAAGTCCCCCGGGATCGTGTGCTTCAGCGCGCTCATCGCCGTCGCGAAGCGGATCGCGTGGTCCGCGTCGCCGGGCTTGAAGAGCAGCGCCGCCAGCAGCCCCGCGGCGAAACTGTCCCCGGCGCCCACGCGGTCCACGATCTCCACCTCGTAGCGCGGCGCCTCGTGGAAGGCCTGGGCCTTCGCGTCGTAATAGAGCCCCGACCAGGAGTTGAACCAGACGCTCTTGTTCTCGCGCAGCGTGATCGCGATGGCCGGAAAACCGAACCGCTCCGCGAGCTGCCGGGCCACGTCGCGGTAGCTCTCGAACTTCACCTCTTTGAATTGCTCGTCGTCCCCCGCCCCGCGCGCCTGGATCCCGAAGACGACCTTGGTGTCCTCCTCGGTGGTGATCAGCAGGTCCACGTGCTCCATCAGCGGCTCCTGGCACGCGCGCGCCTGTTCGGGCGTCCAGAGCTTGCTGCGGTAGTTGAGGTCGTAGCTGACCTGGCAGCCGGCGGCCTTGGCGGCCTTCAGCGCCTCGACGGTCGCGGCGGCGGCCGTCGCGCTCAGCGCCGGCGTGATCCCGCTCACGTGGAAGCGCCGCGCTCCGTCAAACGCCTTCTTCCAGTCGATCTCGCCGGGCTTGAGCCGGCTGATCGAGCTGTCCGCGCGGTCGTACACGACCGCCTGCGCGCGCGGGCTCGCGCCTTCCTCCAGGAAGTACAGCCCCGCGCGGCCGTCCTTCGCCAGGATCGTCGGGTTCGTGCAGACGCCCTGCTCGTGCGCCTTCCCGCGGATGAACCGCCCCAGCGGGTTGTCCGGCAGCCGGCTGGCCCACGCCGCCGTCAGCCCCAGCCGCGCGCAGCCCACCGCCACGTTCAACTCGCCGCCGCCGGCCGTCATCTCCAGGCTGTGCGCCTGCTCCAGCCGCAGCCCGGCCTCCGGCCGCAACCGGATCATCGCCTCGCCGAAAGTCACCACGTCGTAGGGCATGCGCCGTCCTTTCCTGAGTATGCGTTCGATGCAGCGAGTCTAGAGCGCCGCCGGGGCACTCTCAATTGACTTCAGCGCGACGGGGCCGATAACCGAAACCGAGAATACATCCTTACCTGAGAGGAACCGCCCCGGATGCCCGCGCGAAAACGGCCCAGCTCGATGCCGCGCCGCGCCGCGATGGCCCTGGCCGCCGCCGCGGCCCTGCTCCTCGGCGGGCTCACGCTGGCCGAGCCGGCGAGCGAATTTCTTCGCGTCCGCGCCGCGCGCCTGCGCGAAAAGCCGGAGCTGCGCGAGGGCGAATCCGGCGCGCGCCTCTACGCCGGACAGCCCCTCGAGGTCCTCGAACGCAAGGGCGACTGGGTCAAGATCCGCTGCGCGCCGCAGGCTCCGGTTCCCGGCGCGAAAGAGCGGCCCGAACCCCGCGAAGGCTGGCTCCACGCCACGCTCCTCGCCGAAGCGCCTCCGCCGGCGAGCGCGCCCGCGCGCCCCTGGCTCGAGGACGGCGGGCGCGCCTTCAAGGAGCCGCAGGAGCACGAGGCCGGCCGCGCCGCGCCCCACGCCAAGGCCCGCCGCCTGGACCTCGAACCCGTCTACCGCCTCGAACGCCGGCATCCGTCCGCCGACGATCTCGACGCCTTCCTCCAGGCAGGCCAGTTGGGCCTCTACCGCCCGGACTGGCCCTCGCAGGAGGAGGGCGTGCAGCCGTGAGGCCCCCGCGACGCTCCGCATGGCTCGGCGCCGCCGCGGCCCTCGGGCTGGCCCTGGCGCTGGGCGCCTGCAGGAAGACCGCGAACAAGGTCTCCGAGACCATGAAGGGCTACGCGCAGAGCGTCGGCGAGATGAGCCGCGGCGCCGGCGAGCAGCTCGGGCTGATGAAGCCCCGCGTCTACGATTACGTGCGCCGCGCCTGGCGCGCGCGCGAAGAGCCCGCCGCGCTGCGGGCCGAGTACGCCTTCGAGGAACGCCGCGAATTGGGCCGCGCCTTGGGCGCCGAACTGGACGGGCGCCTGGAAGGCTACGACGACGAGCGCCTCGTCCGCTATCTAAACCTTGTCGCCGCCGCCCTGGCTTCCTGCTCCGACCGCCCGGACCTCCCGGTCTGCGTCGGCGTCCTGCGCAGCGAAGCCGTCGCGCTCTACGCCGTACCCGGCGGGCCGCTCTACGTCACCCTCGGCGCGCTGCGGCTCTGCCACAGCGAGTCGGAGCTGGCCGGCCTGCTCGCCCAGGGCGTCGCGTGGCAGGCCCTGGACCTGCCCTGCGCGGATCTGGAGGCCGCCCTCGCCGCGCGGCGGCCCGGCGCGGCGAACCTGCGCGAACTCGACGCGCCCGGGTTCGGCGCGCTGATCGAGGGCGAGGCCAGCCGGCTCATTGCCGAGGCCGGGCTGCGCGCGGACGAGCGCGCCCTCGACGCCGACCGCGCCGCCACCGATCTGCTGGTCCGGCTCGGCTACGAGCCCGGCGGGCTGAAGGCCTGGCTCGCGCGCGTACAGGTCCAGCGCCACGAACGCGCCGGGAGCGCGCCCGCCCCGGAGGACAACGCGCTCAAGGCCCGCGAGCAAGCCATCGAGGACCGCCTCGCGCAGCTCGCCGCGCCCGCGGTGGGCCGCAACCTCGCGCAGCGCTTCCGGCAGGAGTGCCTCGCCCGCCTCCCCGCCCCGCGCCTCGGCCCATGAGCGCCGCCGCACGACGCCTCCGCGCGCCGCTCGCCGCCGCGCTCTTGCTCGCGCCGCTCGCCCATTCCGCCCTGCACGCCGGCGAGGCCGGTGAAAAACCGCCTTGGCGGCTCGCGAACACGCAGGCCGGCTTCGCGATCCGCGTCCCCGCGCGCTTCAAGTCCCACACCCCGGGCGCCAAGAACCGCGTGCTCCGCACGCCCCTGGCCGCCCTCACCCTGGACCCGCCGGATCTCCTGGCCCCGTCCGAATTCGTCGCCGACTACGATCCCCGCCTGCCCGGCCGCCCGCCGCCGTACCTCGCCGTCCTCGCCGTGCCCTTCCCCGGAGCGCTGCGCGCGGAGGACCTCGAAACCTATCGCGCCCGGCTTCAGGAATACGCCGTCCGCCACAAGCTCCAGCAGACTCCGCCCGTGCTGGAAATCCTCGAACGCGCCGGCGAGGCGGCGCTGCGCATCGAACTGGAAGACCGGCGCGCCCCGGAAACCGTCGTCCGCGTCGTCAGCTACCTTCTCGTCATGCAGGGCCGGCTCTACGAGATTCGGCTCGAGCACCCGCCCGAAAAAAATGGATCAGGCCGAGCGCGAGCTTCAACTCGTCTTTGCCTCGCTGGAGCCCTTCGGACCCGAGGACCTTAAGCCGCCCCCGGCCAAGACCGAAGTCCAGGCCGCGCCGCGCGAAGCGCCCCCTCCGCCGCCCCAGGCGCCGCCCGCGGGAACCGACTGGCTGCGCGTCGCGCTCTGGACCGGCGGCGCGTTCGTGCTCGGTATCCTCCTGCATCTGCTCTTGCGCTGGCTGGGCCGTAAGGCCGAGCGCCAACCCTGATCCCCATTCGCCCATCGAACGCCCGGTGCGGAGAGGGTCCGCGCAGCCGAAACGTCCGATAATTTTTGCGCAGGCGGTTGACAGATCGCCCGTCCATGTGGTTCGTTATGCATGAGTGCATTTCCATGAAGACAAGCAGGCCTACAGACGCCATCGAACGGAGGACGACCTAGCCGCAGCCGAGTCCCAGGGTTCGCGTCTCCGTCAAGTCACGGCGAGGCCGCCGCGTGCGCGTAGCGGCCGGCGCCGGGAGGCGCGCCCATGCCCGACACGGTTCCGCTTGATGCCGTTCGCAGCCCCGTCCCCGATCTGCTCTTCGAAGACCAGCGCGAGGCGCGCATCGACGAGATCCGCGACCTGCTCGAGGCGCCGGAACGCCTCGACGCGCGCACGCCGTTGCACCGCCTGACCGTCTTCCTGACCTACCGCTGCAATCTGGCCTGCCCGTACTGCAAGACGATCGCGCGCAGCCTCGCCGAACTCCGCGCGCGGCCGGAGAAGGGCCTGACGTACACCCTCGACGACTTCCGCCGCCTGCTCGACGGCTACGCCGGCACGCCGATCCGGCATCTGCACTTCACCGGCGGGGAGGCTTCGCTGGTGCGCGAGTTGCCGGCGATGGTTCGGCTCGCCCGCGCGCGCGGCGTCGAAGCGGTGAGCCTGACGACCAACGGCACGTTGCCGCCCGCGCGCTACCTGGAATTGATCGCGGCCGGACTGAACGAACTGCGCGTCAGCATCGATGCGGCCGACGCGGCGCTGGGGCGGAAGCTGACGGAACGCGACGGGGCGTTTGAGGCGACGCTGGCGACGATCCGCGGCCTGGCGCAGGCGCGGCGCGAAAGCGCCGGCGCGCGCTTCTTCCTGATCCTGAATACCGTCGTGAGCCGCGACAACGCGCCGCGCCTGCCGGAGATTCTGCGCTTCCTGCTCGCGCTGGGACCGGACGACCTCAAGCTGATCGCCGACGTGGACGCGCGCGGCCGACTGGCCGAACCCGAAGAGGCGCGCAAGCTGACGGAGGCGCTGGCGGAGCTCGTCGCGGCGCTGCCGGCGGGCGGTTTCCCGCTGCTGCGGAGGAAGCTGAGGACGGTCTTCGCGGCGCACGCGATCGGACTCGAGGACGTCCCCGCGCCGGCGCGCGGGGGTTGGCGCTGCTACGTCCCGCTCACCGAGCGCACGGTGGACGGGCGCTACTACTACCCGTGCTCGGTCTACCTGCGCGAGGGCGGCGCGCCGCTGGGCCGGCTCGACGATCCTCCCGGGGTCCAGCGCGCGAAGAGCGCTGCGTTCGCGCGGCGCGGCGACTGCCTGAGCGATCCGGTCTGCCGGCGCTACTGCCTGCACTGCACGAAGAACTACAACGTCCGCTGCAACGAGGAGCGCCTATGAAGCCTTACGGCCCGGTGCTCGCCCACTTTACCTACGATGCCGCGCCGACGTCCCGGCGGCTTGCCGATTTTCGAACGCGTCTGGCTTCGATTGGGGCGTCCCCCACACCGCCCCCGCCCGCGCGCCCGTTCATGCTCGTCACGCCGCTGGGGCGAGAAGGGTCGCGCTCGCTGCGTCATCAGCTCCGCGCCGAAGGCATCGTACCGCTCGCGTTGGGCGAAGCCGCCGGCTGGCCGGAACTCGCCACCGCCCTGTATGTGAAAAAGATTGCCGACGAGGAACGCGCGCTGAAAGCGCTGGTTTTCGAGAACCTCTGGCGCTGGCTCTTCCCGTCGGGCCGCGCCGAGATCTGGGACTTGAGCCGACCGGAGTACGAGCTGGTGGCGAGGCTCAAGCCGATTTTGCGCCACAAAGTCGCCAACTGGCGCGTCCGCGTATCGCTTCCGGCGTTCTCCTTCTACGCCAACCTGCACCCCTTCCACGTGCCGGACGTGGAGGATTTGGGGCGGGAGTGGCGCTTGATCTGGAACCACCGGCTAGGCGTGGAGCGCCGAGGCCATTCGCCGCCGTCCGATTGCCGGGGACTGGATCCTGTCGTACCATAGAAAAAATCGGCGAATATCATCGAGAGGCCCCCATGTTCGGCTGGTTCGACCGCCTCCCCGACGACGACTGCATCGACTGGACCTTCGCGACCTGGCGCTGGCTGCTGGAGAACTTCGGCGGCTGGCGCGAATTCCACAAGCGCCGCCTGATCCTGCCCAAGCGCGAGTATTATCCAAACGTCGAAGGCAAGAGCGAAGAGATCGCACGGCGCTACTTCGACCTAACCCGCGAATACGCGGGACTGGCGGGCTGGCCCTGCCGGCTCGAGCCTCAGAGGGACTGGGATCCCGAAATCGGACGCGGGCGGCCTCCTTATGCGTGGGAAACCCACGGCGCGGCGGGTACCTTCTCCTCGGACTGGAACTCCTCCGAAGTCGTCATCACCTACAGCGAAACGCTCGTGGACCAGCCCCAGGCCATGATCGCCTGCTTCGCGCACGAATTGAGCCACTACCTGAACCGTTCGGCGCCGCTCCCGCCGCCGGCCGGCGAGATCGCGGAGGAACACGCGACCGACCTCTGCGCGGTCTTTATCGGCTTCGGCATTTTCATGGCCAACGGGGCCTTCCATTTCGAACAATACACCGACGCGCAGGGGCACGGCTGGCGAGCCTCGCGGCGAGGCTACCTCAACGAGCTGCAACTCAGCTACGCCCTGGCCCTCTTCTGCGCGCTCAAGGACATCCCGATCGACGCCGCCCGCGCGCACCTCAAAACCAATCCGAAGAGTTACGTGAAGTCGGCCGCCCGGCACCTCGCCCGCGACCGCGCCGAAGACGTGGCGCTGCTGAAGAACGTCAAGGCCGCGCGGATGTGGCCGTGAGGCAGGCGGTGCTACGGCTTGAGCTTCTTCCGGGGCTTTTTTGAGAGAACCATATTCAGGCTCTGCCGCCCAAGCCTGCGTTTCAAGTCCTGCCTGATGCGTTGAAGGTTCTGAATCGGGGCTGGATCGTCGATCGCATCGGCCAGCAGGCGCACTTCACGCGTAATGCGCTTGATGTCCAGGCCGGGATGTACGGCAAAGAGCGTTTCCAGATCCGCCAGATCCCGGGGCCTGCCCGCGATGGCCTTCATCACGCACAGGTACTCCAGTTTGGGAAACGGCAGCTTGAAGCCGCCTACCGAAACCCAGACGCGCTCCGCAACCAGTCGCTTTTCGAATGGCAGAGCGCCAAAGACCAGATCGATATCCACTCCCGTGGTTCGGTGCTTAAGCAGCAGCATCTGCGAACGGTCCGCGAAGGAAAGCGCATCCGCAATACGGCCGTCGAAACCATGGCTTCGCGCGCTTTCGAAGATTCCTGGCCACTCCGACGATTCCGGAGCCCAGGCCAGCAGGTCGATGTCCTTGGTATTTCGAGACTCGGCCAATATGGCGACCGCTACGCCGTCGATCACCACCAGCGGCAACGGCTCGGATTGGAGCCACGTTCCAAAGGACTCCAACGCGAGCGCGAACTCCCCGTTCGCGGCATCAGGCGCGTTCAAGCACGCTCTTCCGAATACGCGCCCAGGCTCCGCCGGTACAATCCGGCTTGGACGCTTTGCGGCTGGGCCTTTGAATCCGCCTGGAGAATTCGGCCAGCATAATCAAGGACTCGTAGCGCTCGGCGGGCGTCTGTCTGCGGCACGCTTCGTAACGCATGAGCTCCAGCACGCGCCACCTGCGTTTGTAGGCCCGAAGCTCCTGGCGGGTCATGGGCACGCCTCCGCGAAACCGCCCATTATACTCGACGCGCGGCCCGCTCCCAAGCCGTTCCCCCTTACCGCTTCGCGCTCGCAAACGTCAGCCCCTCCCCGTTCGGCGCGGCGTCCACCTGGATCGCGGCGCCCTCGGGGTAGCCGCCGGCCAGCAGTTCGCGCGCCAGCGGGTTGATCAGGTGCAGTTCCAGCACGCGCTTGAGCGGGCGCGCGCCGAAGGCCGGGTCGTAGCCGATCTCGCAGAGGTACTCCTTCGCCTCCCGCGTCAGCTCCACCTTCAGCTTCTTCTCCTCGAAGCGCGCCTGGAGCTGCGCGAGCTGGATCTCGACGATCTTCAGCATCTCGCGCTTGTCGAGCCGCCCGAAGACGATCTGCGCCGTCAGCCGGTTCAGGAACTCCGGCCGGAAGTTCGTGCGCGCGGCCTCCAGCGCCAGCGTTTTGGCCTTCGCCGGGTCGTCCAGCTCGAGCAGGTACTGGCTGCCCAGGTTGCTCGTGAAGAGCACGATCGTGTTGCGGAAGTCCACCGTGCGCCCGTGGCCGTCGGTGAGCCGCCCGTCGTCGAGGAGCTGCAGGAAGACGTTGAGCACCTCCGGCGCGGCCTTCTCGACCTCGTCGCAGAGCACCACGCTGTAGGGTCGCCGCCGCACGGCCTCGGTGAGCTGCCCGCCCTCGTCGTAGCCCACGTAGCCCGGCGGCGCGCCGATCAGCCGGCTTACGCTGTGCTTCTCCATGTATTCGCTGAGGTCGATGCGCACCAGCGCGGCCTCGCTGTCGAAGAGGAACTCCGCCAGCGCCTTCGCCAGCTCGGTCTTGCCCACGCCGGTCGGGCCCAGGAAGAGGAAACTCCCCAGCGGGCGGTTGGGGTCGGCCAGCCCGGCGCGGCTGCGCCGCACCGCGTTGGAGACCGCCTCCACCGCCTCGTCCTGACCCACCAGCCGCTCGCGGATGTTCTCCTCCATGCGCAGCAGCTTGACCTTCTCGCTCTCCAGCAGCCGCGTGACGGGAATGCCGGTCCAGCGCGAGACGATCTTCGCGACGTGCTCGTCGTTGACTTCCTCGTTCAGCAGCGCGCCGCCGCCCTGGAGCTTCTTCAGCTCGTCCTGCTGCGCGGCGATGCGCTTCTCGGCCTCCGGCAGCTTCCCGTACTTGATCTCCGCCGCACGTTCGAGCTTGCCCTGCCGCGCGGCCTGCTCCTCCTCCAGGCGCAGCGACTCCAGCCGCTCCTTGTCGGCCCGGATCCGGTCGATGACCGCCTTCTCGTTCTGCCAGCGCGCCCGCAGCGCCTCGGCCTCCTCGCGCTGCTCGGAGAGTTCCTTGCGCAGCTTCTCCAGCCGCTCCACGCTCGCCTTGTCCTTCTCGCGCTTCAGCGCCGTCTCCTCGATCTCGAGCTGCATGATCCGCCGGCTCAGCCGGTCCAGGCCCGCCGGCAGGCTGTCCATCTCGATGCGCAACGCGCTCGCCGCCTCGTCGATCAGGTCGATGGCCTTGTCCGGCAGGAAGCGGTCGGCGATGTAGCGCTGCGAGAGGACCGCCGCGGAGACCAGCGCCCCGTCGGTGATGTGGACCCCGTGGTGGACCTCGTAGCGCTCCTGCAGGCCGCGCAGGATCGCGATGGCGTCCTCGACGCTCGGCTCGTTGACCATGACCGGCTGGAAGCGCCGCTCCAGCGCCGCGTCCTTCTCCACGTGCTTGCGGTACTCGTCCAGCGTCGTCGCGCCGATGCAGCGCAGCTCGCCGCGCGCCAGGGCCGGCTTGAGCATGTTCGCCGCGTCCGCCGCGCCTTCGGCCGCGCCCGCGCCGACGATCGTGTGCAGCTCGTCGACGAAAAGAATCACGCGCCCGTCGCTCTCCACGACCTCGCGGATCACGCCCTTCAGCCGCTCCTCGAACTCGCCGCGGAACTTCGTCCCCGCGATCAGGCTCCCCAGGTCCAGCGCGACCAGGCGCTTCTCCTTCAGCCCTTCCGGCACGTCGCCGGCCACGATGCGCCGCGCCAGCCCCTCCGCGATGGCCGTCTTGCCCACGCCGGGCTCCCCGATCAACACCGGGTTGTTCTTCGTGCGCCGCGAGAGCACCTGCATCACGCGGCGGATCTCCTCGTCCCGCCCGATCACCGGGTCGAGCTTGCCCTTCCGCGCCAGGTCGGTCAGGTCCTTCCCGTACTTCTCCAGCGCCTGGACCTGCGCCTCGGGGCTCTGCGAGGTCACCCGCTGGCTTCCGCGCAGCGCCTGGATGCCCTTCAGAACTTGTTCCCGGTTCACGCCCGCGTCGGTGAGCAGCCGCGCCGCCTCGTCCTTCGCCGCAAGCAGCGCCAGGAGCAGGTGCTCCGTGCTCACGTACTCGTCCTTCAGCTTCGCCGCGACGTCCTCGACCTCCGCCAGCACGCGCCGGAATCCCGTGCTCGGATACGGTTCCGCGCCCTGCTGCCGCGGGAGCTTGTCCAGGAGCAGGATCACGTCCGCTTTGAGCCGGCTCGGGTCGCTCCCGATCTTCTGCAGCAGCGGCGCGATCAACCCGCCTTCCTGCGCCAGCAGCGCCGCGAGCAGGTGCGCGTTGGTCAGCTCGGCGTGGTGGTTTTTCAACGCCATCTGCTGCGCGTCTTGCAGCGCTTCCTGAGCCTTGATCGTGAATTTGTCGATGCGCATGAGCGAGCCTCCGGGACCGCCTCCGCGCAAGATATATCAACTGGTATACCAAGAAGCCTAAATCGCCCTAATTCCCATAACATTCTTAAATTAAACAGGTTGCTTAATGATAGGGGCGGCCGCAAAGCCGAATAATCTACCTATGTGTCGATTTGACAAGCCTATTCAACACATATTAGAGGAGGCGTTGCGCTGCCTCACTTCGGCGTGCCGAACTTCAGGGTCTTCAGCACCCGCTCTTGAAACTCCCCCGGCACGATGCCCTTTTCCGCGTCGAAATGCGCCGAGAAGACCACGAAGTATCCGAAGCCCTCGGTCGGCAGAGGGATCAGCACGCCGGCGCAGGCGTCCACCCAGGGGGTCTCCTGTACGGTCCACGCCAGCGCGGGCTGCCACGCGCCGCCGACCTTGACCTTGCCGGCGCCCTGCCGCGCGAACCTGTTTCCGGGCCGGTCGATCCGTTCGACGAGTTCCTCCAGGGTGGGCAGCTTGCCTTTGGGGCCGCCGCGCACCAGCCGGATGGACAGATGGCAAGGGCCGCCCGGCGGCCCGCTCATCGTGACAAGCCGGTCGGGCTCAACGTACAGATGCGCGATCAATCCTGCTTTGGTCAGGTCGAAGCAGACCTCGACCGGCGGGAAACCGTGGGCCTGGGCCTCCTCGGCCCGGATCCGGACGGGCTTGTCCATCAGCATGGCCACGGGGCGCCCTCCTCAAATCCTGGGCGGCAGGATCTCGTATTTCAGCGCGCGCGCGTCGATCTTGCCCAGGCGCAGCGGGAATTTTCGCGCCGCTTTCATGCTCAAAAAGCGCGTCAGTTCGGCGTTGCCGGAGAGGATCCACGCGTTCGCGCCGCCGCAATGCCGCTTCAGGAAGCGCCCCAGCTCGCGCCAGGAGGCTTCGAGTTCGGGCGAATCGAGCCGCTCGCCCCACGGCGGGTTGCAGACCGCGAGCGCCGGCTTGACCGGCGGGGCGTACGTCGCCACGTCCGCGCTCGAAAACCGGATGAAGCGCTCGACCCCGGCCGCGCGGGCGTCCTTCTTCGCGAGCGAGATCGAGCCCGCATGAACGTCGTTGGCCATGAGTTCGCCCGCGGGCTTGGGCCGCGCCAGGTCCCGCGCCTCCTCGAGCGCGGCGTTCCAGGCTCGCTTCTCGAAGTCCGGCCACGCCTCGAACGGAAATCCCTGACGCAGCAACCCCGGCGCGCGGTTCATGGCCCACAGCGCGGCCTCGATGACGAAGGTCCCGCTCCCGCACATCGGGTCGAGCAGCGGCGCGCCGCGGTCCCACGCGGTCAATTGAAGGATCCCCGCGGCGACGGCCTCGTTAAGCGAACTCTTGTGCAGCGCGTCGCGGTAGCCGCGCTTGTGGAGCGTGACGCCGCTCAGGTCCCGGTAGAGCACGGCCTCGTCGCGGTGCAGGTACAGGAACAGCGGCAGGTCCGCGCGGTTCGGATCCACGTTGGGCCGCTCCCCGCCCTTGGCGCGGAAGGTATCGCAGAGCGCGTCCTTGACGGTCAGCGCGGCGTACTTGCTGTGCGTAAGCGCGCTGTCCCAGACGCGGGCCTCGACCGAGAATGTCTGGTCCACGCGCATCAGCGACGTCCAGTCCAGCCCGCGCGCCCACTCGTAGAGTTCCTCCGATCCGACCACCGGCGCGCGCGCGTGCTCCTGGAGCACGCGGATGCCGGCGCGCAGCCAGAGGTTCGCGCGGTAGCCGGTCGCGGTTTCGCCCTGAAACCAGACGCCGGAGCTCCCCGGCTCGATCGCGCTCGCGCGGATGGGCTCGGTGGCGAGTTCCCCCGCCACGACCTCCTCGAGGCCCTTGGCGCAGGTGACGAAGTAGCGGTGGAGCGGCGCGGGCATCCGAGGCTTATAGCACGCGCCGCCGAGAAGGCGAGTCAGGCGGCGCGGAACGACCTTCCAAGGCGCTTCAATCGTCCTTTGCGTCCCACTCCAACGTTACTATCGTCGTCTGGGTTACCCTTCGGAGTTACCCATGCCCGCCGCGTCCGGCATCGCGCCTGGAAAAGTCCCCGCCGTCGACCGCCGGCTCCTCGAAATCCGGCACACCCACTACCCGTTCGCCTTTCAGGCCCCGCCCACCCTCGCGGCCTGGAAGCGCCGGCGCGAGGAGCTGCGGCGCCAACTCCGCCTCGCGCTCGGACTCTGGCCGATGCCTCCGCGCGCGAAGTCCAAACCCCTCGTGACGCGCCGCACGCTCCGCGACGGCTACGCCATCGAAAACGTCTGCCTCGAATCGCTCCCCGGCCTCCACGCGACCGGCAACCTCTATCGCCCGCATCCCCTGCCGAAAGGCGCGCGCTGCCCGGCGCTCCTGATCCCGCATGGGCACTGGCCCGAAGGCCGGCTCGTGAATCGCGGCCCGGAGGGCGACAGCATGCCCGGCCTGGCGATCAACATCGCCCTGCGCGGCGGCTTCGCCTTCACCTACGACATGCTCGGCTACAACGATTCCAAGGCGCTTAGCCACCGCTTCGGGCGCGAGCGCGTCGAGACCGACGCCTTGTGGGGGCTCTCGCTGCTGGGGCTCCAGACGCTCAACAGCCTCGCCGTCCTGGAGTACCTGCTCGCGCGGCCGGAGGTCGATCCCGAACGCGTCGCGTGCAGCGGCGCCAGTGGCGGCGGCACGCAGACCTTCGTCCTCGCGGCCCTCGACGAACGCGTCCGCGCCTGCGCCCCGGCGGTGATGGTCGGGAGCGTGATGCAGGGCGGCTGCCTCTGCGAGAACGCGCCGGGCCTGCGGCTGGGGACGAACAACCTCGAACTCGCCGCGCTGGCCGCCCCGCGCCCGCAATTGCTGATCTCGTGCACGCAGGACTGGACCGCGCGCACGCCCTGGCTGGAATTCCCCGCGGTCCGCTCGGCCTACGCCCTCTACGGCGCGCGCGCCGCGAAGCGGATCGAATACTACCACCAGCACGCGCCGCACAATTACAACCGCGCCAGCCGCGAGGCGCTCTACGCCTGGCTGGGCCGGCTCTGGTTCGGCCAGACCGCGCCGGCCTGCGCGAAGGAAATCCCGTTCCAGGCCGAGCCGCTCGGACGGCTGCGCGTCTTCCCCGGCAAGCGCAAGCCCAAAGGCGCGCTGGGCGAGGAGGCGCTGCTCGAGGCCTGGAAGGCCGCCGCGCGGAAGGCCACGCGCGCGCTCAAGCCCAAGACGCCGCGGAAGCTTAAAGTCTACCGCCAGGCCGCCGGGCCGCTCCTGGCCCAGGTCCTCCGCGCGCGGACGCCATCCCCCGGCGACCTGCGCGTCGAACGCACGCCTTTCGTGACCGCCGCAGGGCGCATCGTCGCGGGGCTCTCGCGCCTGGCCCTCTCGCGCCGCGAGCACGGCGACCGCGTCACCGGTCTGCTCTTGAACCCGGCGGGCCGCCGGCGCGGCGGGGTCATCGCATGGCATCACGGCGGCGCGTGCCACCTGGTCGATCCCGTCTCCGGTCAGCCCGACCCGCGCCTCGCGGCGTTGCGAGCGCGCGGCGCGGCCGTGCTGGCCCTGGACGTCTTCGAAGCCCCCACGCAGCCCGGCCGGCCGCACGGCCTCCAGCATGACCTGACCTTCAATCCCGCGGCGCTCTGCGAGCGCGTCCAGGACCTGCTCACGGTCCTCGCGTGGCTGCGCGCGCAGGGCGGCCCGGTGGCGCTATGGGGCATCGCGCACGCCGGCGCGTGGACGCTGCTGGCGGCGGCGCGGGCCGAAGGCGTCGCGCGCGTCGCCGCCGATCTGGCCGGCCTCGGCCCCGACGACGAACAGGACTACCGCTGGCGCGCCTCCGCCCCGGGCCTCCTGCGCGCCGGAGGCCTGCCCGCCGCCGCGGCGCTCCAGGCGCCTCGCCCGCTCCTTTTATATGGCGCCAGGCAGGGCTTCGATTTCGCCACGCCTCGCGCGGCCTACAAGGCGGCCCGGAAGACCAAGGCGCTGGAAGACTTAAAAAAGGAGCCGGACGCGGAGCAATTGGCTGCTTGGCTGGTGGGGTAGTATCTGAAGTATGAAGTAGGAAGTATGAAAGGGACTACGGTTGAGGCCAAGCCTCACTTCTTCATCCTTCCCATTTCATACTTCATCCTTCTTCCCGGCTTTCACGCGAACCGGCACGTCTTCTTGCCCGCCTTCGCCAGCCGCTTCAAATACTCCGCCAGCGAAATCTCCACCGCGCCGAAGCGCTCCAGATGCGGCGTGAGGTACTGCACCTCCAGCAGCTCGAAGCCGCGCTCCTTCAGGCGCGCGACGAGCCCCGCCAGCGCTACCTTCGACGCGTCGGTCATGCGGTGGAACTTCGACTCCGCGCAGAAGGCCGCGCCCATCTGCACGCCGTACGTGCCGCCCACGAGCCGGCCCGCGTGCCAGACCTCCACCGAGTGCGCCTTGCCTTCGCGGTGCAGTTCCCCGTAGACGCGGTAGAAGTCGGCGGTGATCCACGTCGGCTCGCGCTCGGCGCAGCCGCGCATGACCTCCAGGAAGGCGCGGTCGCAGGTGGTCTCGAAGCGCCCTTGCCGCAGCGTCTTCCGCAGCGAGCGCGAGACATGAAAACCGTCCAAGGGAATGATCGCGCGCGGATCGGGACGGTGCCAGGTCACCGCCTGCACTTCGGCCGCGCCCATGGGGAAAATGCCCTGCCGGTACGCCGCCTCGACGAGCCGGAGGTCCAGGTCGCGCGTCAAACCCACCAGGTCGTTCATGCGCCGCATTATGCCGCCGCGGCATGCGGGCGCCATAGGCAGGGCGGTGGACGACGAACCGTAATCTCGCATGCGCGGCTTGATCCCGGCTGTCCGCTGCCGCTCCGCGGCGCGCCGATTGCCCTCTGTCCGCCTCGCGCCGCCCCCGCTATTCTAGGCTCATGCACCCCGTCCGCATGCTCGCCTCGTCCGCTCGCAAGGACATCCCTTCGCCGCTCTGCGCGATCTGCGGGGACGCGAAGCTCGTCACTTACCGCGAAGTCTACGTCCCCATGCGCCAGGGCGGCGCGATTCAGCTCACGCTCCCCTTCAACGACCTGGCCTACAAGCGCTGGCACGCGGCGCGGCTGCTCTACTGGATCGCCGTCGGCGCCGGCGGGGTCTTCTTCATCGCGGCCTGCGGCGTGGCCATCTGGAGCAGCGGCGTCCTGGCCGTCCTCGTGTATCTGGGCGGCTGCGCGCTCCCGCTCTGGACCCATCTCGCCATCCTGCGCGGCAGCGGGCCCGAGATCGAAACCGCGCAGCAGGGCGCGCTGATCCTCTGGCTTCCTGACGCCAAGGCGGCGCAAGCCTTCCAGGCCGCCGTCAACCAGGCCGAAGCGCTTCTGATTCACGCTCAACTCCAGCCCGATCCATACTCACAACTTAATGAAAAATAACAGGTTGCGCGGCATGCCGCCTCATGCCCTCAAGCGATTATTTCTCAAAAAGTAGGTGTACTAGCGCACAATTGGGGTACGTAACCTACGGCGGGGGCCGCTCGCGCCCTCCTCATAGGGGAGACTCGCTCATGTCCATCTTCAAACTCGGCCTGCTCGCGCTCCTCATCGCGGCCTGCGGCCTCTCGGCCCAGGAAGGCGTCTTCGCCGTCAGCGACGTCTACAGCATCTACCCGGACGGCACGGTCGGCGAGCGCGCCGACGGCAAGTTCGGCGAGCTGGCTAAGAAGAACGGCCACTTCGACGCCGCCACCAAAACCGTGAAGCTCTACGGCGCGCGGAACGAGGAAGTCGCCGTGCAGCTCGTGATCCCGCGCGAAGGCCAGGGCTTCGGCGCGAAGGCCACGGCCTTCGGCGCGATCCCCGCCGAACGGGTCACGTTCAGCGCCATCGGCTACATGCAGACCAGCAAGGCCGCCAAGCCGGTCCATCCCGACGTTATCGTTCCGCTCGACGGCTCGGTGGCCGGGATCACCGCCATCGACGTGCCCCTGAAACTCAAGGGCCTCCCGGCCGTGAACAACAAGCTGGGCCTGCTGCTGATGGAGGTCTGGATTCCAAAGGACGCCCCGGAAGGCGTGCAGAAGGGCGCGCTGAGCATCCTGCAGGGTGGGAACGAGATCGAGAAGCTGAACGTGGAAGTGACCGTCCTCGGCTTCGAGTTGCCCGACCGCCCGACCTACCGCATGGACTACCTGGCCTACGGCAGCCCGCTGGGGGCCTTCAAGCTCGACGCGACCCTCCCGGACGGCGGCGGCGCCGACTTCAAACTCTCCGAAGAGGCGCTGAAGGTCGAACAGCAGAGCTACGCCGTCACCCTGGACAACCGCGGGTTCCTGAACGTGCTGCCCTACAGTTCGCAGCGCGGGCATCCCCGCTACGCCTACCCCGTGCAGGGCAAGGGCGCCGACGCCAAGATCCTCTCCTACGAGGGCTTCGACCACCGCTACGGGCCGCTGCTGGAAGGCAAGGTCGGCAAGTACAAGATGCCCCCGGCCTGCTTCACCCTCGCCTTCAACATCAACTACCCGTACACCATGCAGGGCGAACCGAAGAAGCAGTTCGATTTCCGCCCCTACAAGACCAAGATCCCCGAAGGCCCCGGCAAGGACGCCGGCCTGAAGGTCTGGGAGGATTCCTGCCGCGCCATCGCGCAGCAGACCCTCGCGCACTTCGCCGAAAAGGGCTGGAAGAACGTCGCCTTCGAGATCTATCACAACCAGAAGGCCAACATCGAGCGCAACCTCTCGCCCTGGAAACTCGACGAACCGACCTCGGTCGCCGACTACAAGGGCCTGCGCTACCTCTTCAACGTCGCCAAATGGGGTTTCGAAGGCGCCGCCGACAAGGGCATCCAGGTCGTCACCCGCATCGACATCGGGCACTGGGAGTGCGACCGCTTCCACACGCCCGACGGCAAGCTCACCAAGTGCTACAAGGGCAAGGAATTCAACACCGGCGACGCCGCCGGCCTGCTCAAGCCCGTCATCGACCGCTGGGTCTCGGGCATCGTGCACCTGGAGGCCGCCCACCACCACATCGCCGACTACAACACCGAGAAGGTCATGTTCGACGCCTACGGCACCGAGTTCCTCGGCGTCACCCACATGGGCGGGCCGGCCGGCGAGTGCTGGAAGCACGCCTACCTGGGCATCGAAGGGCGCGTCATCTACAAGGACGGCATGTGCGCCCCCGCCAACGTCGATACCGACTGCATCCTCTACAGCGGGCTGGAACTGGGTTTCACCGGCACCCTCGCCAGCCGCCGCGTGAAGATCTTCCGCAACTCCGTCAACGATTACGATTACCTGGTCCAGGGCCGCAAGAAGGACGCCTCGGCCGTCGAGGCCCTGCTCGAGAAGCTCATCAAGATCGGGCCGGCCTCCAACGAGAAGTACCGCAACGACTCGAACACCATCAGCGTCTACTTCACCAACAACGTCGAGGACTTCCTCCAGGCCAAGCTCAGCGCCGCCGCCATCGTCACGGGCAAGGATTACGGCGCGAAACTCGAGGGCTTCTCCAAGGCATACTCGCCCAACGGCGCGCAGGACCACATCACCGGGTACGACTAATCCTGCAACGCAAAAACGAAACCGCGGAGCACGCGAGGTGCGCGAAGGCAGGAAGGGGAAGGGAAAAGGTCAAGGAAGAGGGTCGCTGCCATAAGGACACGCTGGGGCTTCCTGTCCGTCATGATTTGAACCCGTATGAAGACTTCTTTGCGTTCTCCGCGTGCTTTGCGGTTCATGTAGCGTGGTCGTGCTAATCGCAAGGCGGAACCGGAGCGCCGATCCGCGCCAAGTTTGAAGATGCAGAATCGGCCGGCATGCGGTTGAATGGAGGCCCCTTGAGGGTCCTCCGCATGCCCGGCGAAGACGACGACCTCCAGCTCGTTCCGCACCAGCCCAGCCCAGCCCGCGAACCCGCGCCGGGGCCGGCGGCGCCCCAGCCGCACCCCCCCGCCCGGGATGGCGCCGGCCCCCGCGGCCAGCGCGCCCCCGCCTCGGCCGCGCGCCGAACGCAGCGAACCGCAGCCTTTTCACTTCTGGCTCCTGGGCGGCGGCGTCGCCGGGCTCCTCGGCAGCGCCGTCTGGCTGGCCATCGCGCACTTCACGGGCTTCTCGCTCGGCGTCTTCGTGATCGTGCTCGGCGCCCTGGTCGGCTCGGGCGTCCGCGCCGGCGCCAAGGGCAGTTACGGCTGGGGGCCCGGACTCCTCGCCGCCTGGCTCACCCTGCTCTTCGCACTTGGCACGCTCTACGTCATCGTCAACTGGGAGCTGCGCGAAATCGGCAAGCCCAAGGAGACCGGCGCGCCCATCGAGACCGTGATGATCCACCGCTTCGCCGAGGAAGTTCACGGGGAGCTGCTGGCCGACGGGCGCGGCGGGGACGTCCCCGAGAAGAACCTGATGAACGACAAGCTCGAGGACGATTTCTGGCCGTCCACCTGGCAGGAAGCCGAGAAGCGCTGGGACGCGCTCTCGCCCGAGGAACGGCAGGAGCGGATCGCCGAGTACAAGGCCGAACTCAAGCGCGACGAGGCCGAAACCGCCGAGGCCGCCAACGAGATGACCTGGTTCGCGCTCCTGCTCACCCTGCTCTTCAGCCCCCTTTTCGTGATCAGCATGCTGATCGGGGCCTACGGCGCCTTCAAGACCGGCTCGGGAAGCTGACGGCCCTTCAACGCTCCTTCGGCGCTTCGATCGTCTGGTACTTCTCCGACGCGTAGAGGATCATGTTGGCTTCCGTCTGCCGCGCTTCGACCGCCTTGTCCGCCGGGTGGTCCTTCAGGTATTTCGCGTACAGGTCCACCGCCATGCTCAGGTCCAGGGCCGCGCGCTTCAGGACGCCCTCGCGGCCCCCGGCGGGCCGGCTGAGCTTGTAGTGCGCCATGCCCGACTCGTAGAGCAGGTCGGCGGCGAGCAGGTCGCGGGTTTCGTCAGGCGCCAGCTCGCGCGCGCGCTCCAGCGCCTTGAGCGCCAGGTCGATCTGCTTCCGCACGTGTCCGGCGTCCCCGATCCGCTGCGGGTCCGTTGCCGCCGCGACGTACTTCCGGCGCAGCGCGACGGCCTCGTCCAGGGTCTTCACGAAAGGCAGCCCCGAATCCAGCCGCTCGACGATCCGCGCGATGCGCATGCGCGCCTCCGGATCCTCCGGCGGCGGCAGCGCCTTGAGCGGAGCCAGCGCGTCGGCCCCCAGCGCCAGCAGTTCGTCCTCGGCCTCCTGCCGCGCGCGGAAATCCTCGTCGCCGAGGCAGGGCGCGAGTTCCCCCACGCGCCGCTTGACGCAGCACGCGATCGCCCCCTCGACGTCCACTTGTTCGGCTTCGCCGAAGTCGAACGGGAAGGCGGGGACCTTCTCGGGGCGGCCTTCGAGCAGCCAGATCGCCTGCACCGCATGCGCCTGGATCGTCCCGCTGGTCGGATACCCGCGCGCGTACTTGCGGGCCAGGATCGGCGCGGCCTCGCGCAGCTTCAACTTCACCGCCGCCACCATCATGCGCAGGTGGTCGAGCGGATACGGATCGGCGCTCCCGGGAGGATGCTCGGAACGGATCATCTGGGCAGGCGACCGCTCCAAAACGTTCAGCACCACCGGCGCCGCCGCCGGCCCGGCCTCGGCCACGGCTTGCAGCAGCGCGTCGAAGCGCCGCGCGCGCGCGGCGTGCTCCGCCTCTTCGCCGTCCGTTACCGGCCCCGCGCGTTCCCAGGACTGGAAGGCCCGCAGCGCCTCGTAGGCGCGCGCGAACCCGGCCCGCGCCTCGGCGGCCCGCGCCGCGCCGTGCCGCGCAACCAGCGCGTCGCCCAGCCGCGTCGAAGGCGGCGCGGACGGCTGCGGCGTCTCGGGATGCAGCTTCAACCCCAGGCTCCAGATCGTCGGCTGCTCCTCGGCCTCGCGCTCCCAGAGCGCCCGCCAGAACGCGAGGTCCTGCGGCGCGTAGGCCGCCGGAAGCCGCGCGGCCAGCGCGAAGGCGTCCTTCAAGCGCTGCACCGCGCGGTCCTGCTCGGCGTCGCCCTGCGATGTAAACGCCTCGACGGCCTTGCGCGCGGCCTCGCCCCCGGCCAGCAGCGCCGCGAACGCCGCGCGCCGGACCTCGAAGTCCTCCGCTTTCAGCTTCGCCAGCAGTTCCGTCGCGGGAATCCGCGCCTCCTCCCCGCCGGCCGGCGTCCCCGTCCCGTCGGGCCGCATCGCGCCGGCGCCGGTCAGGTTCAGCGAGAAGGCGAAGACGGCCGCCGCCGCCGCCGCGATAAGCCCGCCGACGAACCAGTCCAGCCCGTGCCGCGGCCGCGGCGCCGCCGCGCCGGAAGCCCGGTGCGCTGGCCGGGCGATGTCCGCCTGGACGCGCGCGAAGACCCGCGCCCGCGCCTCGTCCGGCAGCCCTTCGCCCCCGGCTTCCACCAGCCGCTCGTAGGGTTCGCCCGGCGGAGTCTCTTCAAGTTCGCGCTCGTGTGTCATGTTCGTTTCCCGATCGCCGCTTCCCGATTTCCCGAAGACCCTTCAGCGCACGTTCACCGCCCGCTTCCGGAACGCCGCCCGGAACGCCGCTTTGGCCCGGTACAGCAGCGCGGCGGCGGCCTCCGGCGAAATTCCCAGCCGCGCGGCGAGCTGCGCGCGGCCCATGCCGTCCTGGAACTTCGCGCGCAGGATCTCCTGATGCTTCAACGGCAGCTCCGCAAGGACCTGGTCCACCAGCGCCCCGAGCTGCTCGCGGTCCTCGCGCTCGGCGAGCCGCTCCAGCACGCTCCCCGCCGGCTCCCCTTCACTCCGCACGCGGCCCAGGACCTCCGAACGCGCCGCGGGGCTCAGCGCGTCGAAACTCAGCACCCGCAGCTCCCGCCCGCGCCGCCGCGCGCGGTCGGTCAGCGCGTTGCGGGCGACGGTGAAGAGCCAGCCTTCCAGCGCGGCGGGGTCGCGGACGTTCGCCAGCCCGCGCAGTACCCGCACGAAGGCCTCGCCCAGGACCTCTTCGGCCTCCTCGGGCGTGAGCCAGCGCGCCCAGGCGCGCAGCGCCCGGTACAACGGGTCGGCGTAGCGCCGGTAGAGCCGCTCCTGCGCGGCGGGGTCGCCGGCGCGCAGCAGGAGCCACTCCGGCTCGGGCAAGCCCCCGTCGTCCGCGCCGGCCTGGGCCCCCGGCGGGGCTTCATGCACCATGGTGCTCATTCCATAACCCAGGGGCGACGATTGCGCACCGGCATGACGGGGATTCCGGAAAAACCGCACCTTGCCCGCGTCTTGACACCCGTAGGGTCATGACAAGAATGGGGTTCCTATTCACCAACCGAGGCTCCCCCTTGGCGGACGTGGTCCTGAAAGCCGTGCGGAAGGTCTACCCCGGCGGCGTCGAGGCCGTGAAGGGCGCGGACCTGACCATCGCCGACCGCGAGTTCGTCGTCCTCGTCGGGCCCTCCGGCTGCGGCAAGTCCACCACCCTGCGCATGATCGCGGGGCTCGAAGAGCTCAGCGCCGGCTCCATCGCCATCGGCGGGCGCGTCGTCAACGACGTGCCGCCGAAGGACCGCGACATCGCCATGGTCTTCCAGAACTACGCGCTCTACCCGCACATGACCGTCTTCGAGAACATGGCCTTCGGGCTCAAGCTGCGCGGCTTTCCCAAGCCCGAGATCAAAACGCGCGTCGAAGAAGCCGCGCAGATCCTGGGCATCGGGGAGCTGCTCGAACGCAAGCCCAAGGCGCTCTCCGGCGGCCAGCGCCAGCGCGTCGCCGTGGGCCGCGCGATCGTGCGCAAGCCCGCCGCCTTCCTCTTCGACGAGCCGCTCTCGAACCTCGACGCGAAGCTGCGCGTCGAGATGCGCGTCGAACTGAACAAGCTCCACCGCCGCCTGGCCACCACGATGATCTACGTCACCCACGACCAGATCGAGGCCATGACCCTCGGCGACCGCATCGTGATCATGAACCGGGGCGAGATCCAGCAGGTCGCCAGCCCGCTCGCGCTCTACGACGAGCCCGCCAACCGCTTCGTCGCCGGGTTCATCGGCACGCCGCCGATGAACTTCATCGACGGATCGCTGGAAGCCGCCGCCGGCGGCCTGGCCTTCGCCGCCGCCGAGGGCTTGCAGGTCCCGCTGCCCGAGGAGTTCGCCGCGAAGCTGAAGGACCGCGCCGGGAAGCCCGCCGCGCTGGGCATCCGCCCCGAGCACGTCGGCGACCGCGCCGCGGGCAAGGACTGGGCCCTCGCCGCCGCCTGGAAGGCCAAGGTGGAGGTCGTCGAGAGCCTGGGGCACGAAAAGGTCGTCTACTTCTCGAAAGGCCCGCACCGCTTCGTCGGCAAGCTCGAGGCGCACATCCCCGTCGAAGTCGGCGCCGACTTCGAGCTGACGCTCAATGCCAACCGCGTTCACGTCTTCGATCCGGCGAGCGGCGCGAACCTCACCTGCCGGGCGGAGCGCTTCCAGGAGGCGGCGGGCCGCGGTTGAGCGCCGGTCCGGCCTCCACTTGACTTTTCCCCCCGCTCCCGTATCTTCGCCGCCTTGTCGCACGGAGCACCCCGCATCATGACGTATGCGCCCGCTCGAGGAGGATTCGCCCTGCCCGCGTGTGGTTCCCGCGGCAGGGCCGCCATTATCCGCTGACCCGCCCCGTGGGCCGGCCGCCTTCCGCGCCGTCTCCCAGCCAGACCGTTCACGCGCCTTGACGCACTCGATGGGTATGCCGTGTCGACGTTGAACCGCTGTGGCTCGCACAAAGGATGCTACGATGAGTTCCGAACCGCAGGCTCCGCACTACGCCAAACCCGCCGCCCTAGGCGTCCGCGTCGAGATCTTCGACACCACGCTCCGCGACGGAACACAGTCCGAGCACGTCGCCTACTCCCTCGAGGACAAGCTCGACATCGCCCGCCAGCTCGACGAGCTCGGCGTGGACTTCATCGAGGGCGGCTGGCCGGGCAGCAACCCCAAGGACATGGGCTTCTTCGACCGCGCCCGCGAGGAGACCTGGAAGCACGCGAAGATCACCGCCTTCGGCTCCACGCGGCACGCCAAGAACGCCCCCGAGAAGGACCCCAACCTGAAGGCGCTGGTCGATTCCCGCGCGCCCGCGCTGATCATCTTCGGCAAGAGCTGGGACTACCACGTCACCGGCGCGCTCCGCGTCTCCCTCGACGACAACCTCGAGATGATCCGCACCTCCGTGAATTACCTGAAGGACCGCTGCGAAGTGATGCTCTACGACGCCGAGCACTTCTTCGACGGCTACAAGTACAACCCCGACTATGCGCTGCGCACCCTGGAGGCCGCGCTCAAGGGCGGCGCGAAGCGTCTGGTCCTCTGCGACACCAACGGCGGCACCCTGCCGGACGAACTGGCGCGCATCGTGGAGGCCGTCCGCGCGCGTTTCGACGGCGCCCCGCTGGGCATCCACCCGCACAACGACGCCGGCGTCGCCGTCGCCAACGCCCTGGCCGCCGTGCGGGCCGGCTGCACCCACGTTCAGGGCACCATGAACGGCTTCGGCGAGCGCTGCGGCAACGTCGACCTGCTCCCCGTCATCGCCAACCTGCAGCTCAAGCTCGGCTACGACTGCCTGCACGGCGAGCCTTCGCTGCGCCGGCTCACGCCGGTCAGCCGCTTCGTCTACGAAGTCGGAAACCTCCCCCTGCGCGACAACCAGCCCTTCGTCGGCAAGAGCGCCTTCGCGCACAAGGGCGGCATCCACGTCAGCGCCGTCAACCGCGCCCCTGCCACCTACGAGCACGTCGATCCGGCCAGCGTCGGGAACGAGCGCCGCGTCCTGATCAGCGAACTCTCCGGCCGCAGCAACCTCGTCGCCGCCCTGGGCGACCGCTTCGGGCTCAAGGACGACCCCGAGGCCCAGAAGAAGGTCATCCAGCGCCTCATGGAACTGGAGAACGAGGGCTACGTCTTCGAGGCCGCCGACGCCAGCTTCGAGCTCCTCGTGCGCAAGATCCTCGACAAGCACGAGTCGTTCTTCAAGCTGCACGGCTTCCGCGTCATCACCGACCTCGACGACAAGGGCCACGAAGTCACCGAGGCCACGGTCAAGATCGAGGTCAACGGCGAGATCGCGCACACCGCCTGCGACGGCAACGGGCCCGTCAACGCCCTCGACGGCGCGATCCGCAAGGCCCTCTACCGCTTCTACCCCGAGCTGCAGGCCGTGCACCTGATGGACTACAAGGTCCGCGTGGTGAACTCCAAGGCCGCCACCGCCGCCAAGGTTCTCGTCAGCATCGTCAGCTCCGACGGCCGAGACCGCTGGACCACCGTGGGCGTGAGCGAGAACATCATCGAGGCCTCCTGGCGCGCGCTCGCCGACAGCGTGGAGTTCAAGCTCCACCGGCACCGCGAGGCCCGCAGGTAGCCGGCTCGCGCGCCGGCCCGCCCCGCGCCCGCTCGGGCCGGGGCGGGGCGGGCCGAACCCCTGCCGCCCGCGACCTTTATCGCCCCGCCCGCGTATTTTCGATTGAAGCCGGCGCCGCGCGCCGCTAAGAATCATGGTGCAGGGACGTTCCGCACCCAGGGTGAGCGCGAGGTCTATGAAATCCATCATTCAGCAGTTGAGGATCCTCAACGACGTCGACCTGAAGCTCCGCACCGTCCGCAAGGACCTGGAACGGATCCCGAAGGAAATCAAGGACAAGGAAGAGGAACCCCGGCTCGTCGGGGAACAGATCGAGCGGCGCAAGGCCGAGGTCGTGCGCCTGCAGGGCGAGATCGAATCCCTCGACGAGGAACTCAAGCTCGGCGAGACCGCCCTCAAGCGCTACTCCAGCCAGATGAGCATCCTACGCACCCCCAAGGAGTTCGAATCCGTCAAGCGCAGCATCGACGCCCAGAAGCAGAACAACAAGCAGACCGAGGCCAAGACCCTCGAACTGATGGGCGCCGCCGACGCGCTCCAGAAGGAAATCGGCGAACTCGAAACGCGCCTGAAGGAACTCAACGCCGCCCTGGACCTCGACCGCCAGGCCGCCGAAAAGGACCTCGGGGAACTCCGCGCCGACAACGCGACCCTCGGCGCCCAGCGCGCCACGCTCGCGCGCGAAATCCCCGGCAAGGAACTTGGCATCTACGACCGCATCGTCGTCAGCCGCGGCGACGCCATCGCCAACGTCAAGAAGGGCGGCATCTGCTCGGCCTGTTATATGGGACTTCCTCCTCAGACCCACAACCTCGCCCTGCTCGCCAAGGAGTTGGTGACCTGTCCCAGTTGCGGTCGCATCCTGACCGCGGAGTGAACGACGTGTCGGACCCGCTCGAGGATACCGAGGACGAAGGCGCCGGGGCGCCCGTCCCCTTCGAGGGCCCCCTGCACCTGCAAGGCTACCTCGCCCCTTGCGAGGAGAAACTCGCGGGCGTCGTCCGGCAAGCCGTCGCCCATCCCCTCTCCGTCGTCCGCAAGCTCATCTGCCCCGACCGGCCCAGCAGCTACCTGCGCTACCTCGATGAGGCCGAACGCACCGGCGACCCCCAGCAAAAGCGCATCTCCTCCAAGCGCCGCGCGCTCCTCAAGCAGCACATGGCCGAACGCATCAGCAGGCAAAGCTCCGAACGCCTCACCCCCCTGCCCCGCAAGCGCGAGCAGCTCGAAGCCGAAGAAAAAGCCGCCGACGCCGGCGGCGCCCTCTTCCTCGTCGAGACCAACGAGGAAGACGGCGTCGTCCGCGCCTTCTCCCGAAAAACCGGCAAGATGATCCTGCTCTACGACCGCACCCTCTACTGGGGCATGCCCCGCAAAGGCGAGAAAGCCCCCGAGACCTGGCCCTACCGCAGCAGTTGCGGCGGGCACACCTTCGAAGTCGCCATCGCCTTCGACTACGGCGAAGACGCCCTCGACGAAAACGACATGCACTTCGTCACCATCGCCGTCCGCTGCGTCGCCACCGGCGAGATCCACGTCATCCTCGACGAAGAAGCCTTCTGACCCCGCCCCTGTGCCACGGTTCGGCGCAGCCGCGTGCCCGCCGTGCCACGGATCGGCGCAGCCGCCGTAGCGCCGGCGTCCTCGCCGGCTCGCGTGGGCGTCCCGCCCGCGCGGCTCTTCGTTCTCCCGTACCGCAAGCATCTCGCCCGCCCGCGTGCCACGGATCGGTACTCCGCCCCGTGCCGCGCTGCCTCCGACTCCGCGTGCCCGACTTCCCCATCCGTTGCTTGCCACCGGCTTCAGCCGGTGGTGCGAAGCTCCATTCGATCCTCTTTCCGCCGGCTTAAGCCGGCAGAAAGAGACACAAAAGGGAGCCGCGATCCACCACCTGAAGGTGGTGGCAAGCAACGGATAAAGTTCTGCGGCAACCGAGAGCCGGAAACAGGCCACCGGCACCCACGCACCACCGTGCATCTTTTTTAAGCTCTCGTAGACTGGAAGAAAGGTGCCGGGAACCGGACTCAGGACTCAGGGAACAGCGCTCCAACGGAGCCCCTTTGCTTCCTACCCCGGAGTCCGGATACCGGCCCCCGGATCCCGGAGTCGCGCACCACCGTGCATCTTTTTAGGGCTTCGTAGACTCGGCTCGCGGTCCGGCCCTTCAGGTTTCCACGAAGCGCCCGGTCCAGTGCGCCTTGATGGTCTGACCGGCAGGAATGGTGAGGGTTTGCTTCTCGCCCGGGCGCTTCCAGCCGATCCCGGTGAACGGTTCAAGCGCCACGCAGTAGGCGCGCCCGAACCACGGCAGGCCCGGCGAGCCGGCGTTCTCGTAGTACCAGACCACGGGGAAGCGCGCCGCGTCCCAGCCGATCTCGAAGGCGAGCTTCCAGGAGGGCGAAACCAGCCGCGCGCGGCCGTCGGTCAGTTCGCCGAGGAAGCACATCTTGCCCTGCCGGCTCTCGCGCGGGCGCACGCGCCGCACGTCCTCGTCGGCCAGCGGGCCTTGCGGCCAGGGCTTGGGTTCCCGCGCGTCGGCCGACTCGAGGTAGCTCTTCGCGGCGCATTCGACGTACGCCTGCGGGTCGACGAAAGGCGCGCCGAAGGTCGGATGCTGCCCCCACAGCACTTCCAAATCGTCGGCGCCCAGGTTCGTGACGGCTTCGTCGATCGTCAGCGCCGCGCCGTTCAGCGCGAAAGTCTTCTCGACTTTGAAAGGCGTGCGATGCGTGTGCCCCGCGAGCTTGACCGCGCAGCCGTGCTCGTCCTCCTCGAGCGCTTCCACCGCGAAGGGCGTGCCCCACAGTTCGCCGTGGAAGCCCAGCCGCCCGCCGTGGTACTCCACCGCCGGCCCGCCGCTGGGGAAGCACTCGAACCAGCCGCCGGCGTGATGGTCGAAGTACGTCCGCTCGTCGTGGCTCGTCGGGATGAAGCCCGTGTGGTGCAAATGCCCCTGCGGGGGCTTGAAGAGGATGTCCAGGTCGCGCGGCTTGTAGGTAAGTTCCTGGATCACGCTCCCCCGGCCCACCCCGATCGCCGCGCGGACCTTCTCGTTCTCCAGGAACAGCGCCTCGTAGCCGTTCAGCGTGAAGCCGGTCAGCACGCGCGGGCCATGGCAGCGGGGAACGCGGAAGAGAGGAGGCATGGTTTACTCCAGTGAACAGTGAACAGTGAACAGTGAACAGTAACGGCTTGCAGGAACGGCAGCCAGTAAACGGTGAACAGTGAACAGTTACAGATGGGAACCAAGCGGCAGATCATGATTGCCGTTACTGTTCACCGTTCACTGTTTACCGTTCACTCCTTCCCGCCTAGGCCAGTTCCGCCCTGTAAGCCAGTTTCCGGATCCGCTCGCGCAGGTCGTTCTCCAAGGCCGCCTTCCGCGCTTCGAGCTGCTGCTGTTCGGCGGCCAGTTCGCGCAGGCGGTCCTCGTCGCGCCCCAGGTCGCGGATGTAGCGTTCGCGCAGGGCCTTCTCGTCGCTGGAGGTTCCGAGCGACTTGAGGTTCTCGCGGACGCGCTGCTGGTTCTCGAAGATGCGCTTCACGTCCACGCCGAGCTGCTGCACGCGCCGCTCGACGTCCGCGATCTCCGCGCGCGCGGCGATCAGTTCCTCGACCTTCGCGTGCGTGCCCGCGTCGAGGTAGCGGCTCTTGAGCCACACGCCCAGCACCTTCGCGTTGGCGTCGAGGATCTGGACGTGCTCGGAATCCTCGATCCGCTCGCTGACGGTGAAGGTCTGCTCCTGCTTCGCGGCCACGTCGAAGCGGAAGCGGTAGAAGTTCTCGGTCTTCTCGGCCGGCTTGGGCGTCTCGATCAGGTCCCAGCCGCGGTTGAAGCGGTGTTCGAGGAACAGGTCCAGCGCTTTCGGGGTCTTGTTCCGGATGCGGTAGATCTTCCGCGCGATCCGCTGCCGGAAGAGCTGCAAGGTGCCGTTGGCGAGGAAGACGCGGTGCACCGGCCGCATGTCGCTCTTGTCGTCAATGGCGATCAGGCAGCCGAGTTCCACGCTGTACGGCAGGATGCGCTCGTCGTCGGGCTTGAGCGTCTCCAGCATCGACTCGCCGACGTACTCGCCCTCGTCGAGGACCGTCAGCGGGCCGCCTTCCAGCGTCAGGCCGGTGGTGTTCTTGAAGAGCACCGCCGACATGGGATTTTTTCTCGCGGACTTCGGGGTTGTAGACGGCGACCTTCCGGCCGTCGAAGTCGTCGTTGAGGATCGGGACGAGCGCCGACTGGCTGCGCTTCACCGTCACCGCGTTGGCGATCTCGTACTGGAACAGGTCGCCGGCCTCGGCCGTGCGCGTCTGGACCGGCATCGAGGCCTCCGCCGCGGCCAAGCGCGTCTCGTCCATCATCGCCCGGCCGCGGGCCTTCTTGTGCATGGCCGTGCCCGGCGCCCCGGCGCCGGCCATCGGCGCGGCACGGGCGACGCCGCGCTCGCGGTCTTCGGGCGCGTAGGCCAGCGCCGCCATGCTCGCCACGCCTTCCTCGAGCTGCGGCGGCGCGTAGGCCTCCTCTTCCTTCACTTCCACCACCGGGCGGCGCTTGTAGCGCGGGCTGTAGAGGTCGTGGACGAAGCTGACCGGCAGGCCGGCCACGAGCGTCAGCTCCACGTCGTCCCAGTCTTCCTCCTGCGTGTTGTCCACCAGCGCCCAGCCCTGGATGCGGCTCTTCTGCTCGCGCAGCAGCACGCGATAGGAGGTCTTCCAAACCGGCGTCTCGACGAGGTAGCCCGCGACGATCTCCCGCGCGCCCTCGCCCTTCGCGAAGATGGTCAGCTTCTTCAGATCCTTCTTCTTCGCGTCGATGAGCACCTCCAGCAGGTGCGCGAGGTCCTTGCGCACGCTCTCGTCGAGCAGCGCCAGGTTCTTGATCTCCAGGACGTCCACCATCCGCAGGCCCTGGCCCGCGACGAGCAGGCAGAGGTACTTCGCGGTGAGCACGGTCGTATGGTCCTTGCGGACGATCTGCTCCAGGCCCATCACGGCGCCTTCGAGCTTCTCCGCGCCGGCTTCGAGCCGCACGCGCGCGCCTTTAAGCTGGTTGAGCAGCCCGGTCAGCGCGTTCTCCGCAGGCAAGTCGAGCGCGATGTTCTCGAGTTGCTTCTGGATCGGCTGCGTGGACTCGTAGGAGACGCTCGAAATCCGCCCGCCGTTGAGGTCCAGGAGCGTGATCGACTTGAGGACGTCGTTCATCTCCGCGGCCTTGAAGTGCAGCTCCACGGTCGCCTCGCCCTCGACCTTTCCCTGGCGCTCGAAGTACCCGACGCCGTGCTTGTAGAGGACGACCTTGCGGATGGGCAGCATGAGAGGGCTCCGTATCGCCGGCCTGCGGATATGTGTATGAGAATCGGAAATCGGCGGCCAAAGTCAAAGGCCTGAATCGTGAAACGCAATAGCTGAGCCCGCACCGGCAATGAACGCGCAGGGCCATGCTCTTGTTTTGCGTTTTGCGTTTCAGCCTTCACGGCATGTACTTCGCCCGCACCGGCGCGGGCCGGTACTCCGGCTTCGCGAAGCGCGCCAGGAACGCGGCGAGCTCCTCGACGGCGGCCTCGAAGACGACGCGCCCCTTCTCGGCGCTGGCCAGCGTCGGGTCGCCCCACGCGCCGGTGGGCGAGTAGAGCCCGCGCTTCTTGTTCGGGTCGCGGGTCAGCGGACCCGGGCGCTCTTCGGCGTGGAGGTCCTTCCGCGCGCGCTCCATGCGGACCACTTCCGGCGCGAGGTAGAGCAGCTTCGAGGTCTCGATCTCGTCGGCGTGCGTGCCGGCCGCTTCCTGCTTTACCGAGGCGATGGCCTCGCGGGCGGTCTCGTGGAGGTCCGTGTACTCCATCACGATCCCGTCCTCGGCCAGCGCCTGCCGGGCGGGCTCCAGGCCCCAATTGGTGCTGATGCCGGTGTTGAGCACGTAGAACCTCCGCGCGCCGTGCCGCGCGAAGCTCTTGGCGATGTCCACCACCGTGTCGCGGAAGGCCTCGCGCCGGACGTGCGCCGAGCCGGGGTACTCGACGAAGGCCGGATAGTAGCCGTAGCTCAGCGCCGGCAGCGCCAGGACCGGGCAACGTTCGACGAGCCGCCGCGTGAGTTTCTCGGCCAGGATCGCGTCGGTATTCAGCGGCAGGTGCAGGCCGTGTTCCTTGCATCCCGCGCCGAGCGGCAGGAGCAGGACGGGGTAGCGCTTCAGCGCGGCCTCGGCTTCGTCCCAGGTGAGCGTTTCGAGATACTGGCCTTCCACGCGATTCTTCCCACGTGCCTGCTTCAGGGCTTCTCCAGGATCACCAGCGCCCGCGCTTCGCCCTTGTAGCCGCCGTCGGCGTTGCCGGGGAGCACGGTCATCTGCTGAACCCTCCAACCGTCCCGCAGCAGGCGGTTGAGTTCCTTCAGGTCGGAATCGTACGGCACCCAGAGCGCGCGCGTCCCGGAGGTCGGCTCGGGCTCCGCCTCGGCCTCCCCGGTCGGCGTCGGAACCTCCTCCGGCTTCGGCGGAGGAGGTGCTTCCGTCACGGGGACCGCCGTGGGAACCGCGGCGAAGTCCTGGCTCCGCTGGCGCTCGTACTCCGCCTCCATGGCCTCTTCCATGGCGCGAACTTCCGCTTCCCGGGCCTCGGTCGAGTTCTTGAAGACGAACAGGCCCATGGCCGCGCCGCCCAATCCTAGGCAGACCAATAGGAACAGGACCACGGGGAAAACCGAATTGCGGTCGCTCACGGGAAGACCTCCGTTCAAAAGCCTATTACCGGTTGCCGTTACGTCGAGTCCTCAGCGGCCATATATTCAGGGTCGGACGCGAGCCTTTCGGTCCAAGCTGGCCATTTCCCTGCTACTCAAGGTGCACTACAATCTGGAGCGCAAATCCGGCAGGATTCGCAACCAATCCGGGGTCCTGTGACGCGAGTAGGGTGCTTCAAGGAAGCGAACCATGAGCGGCGACTGGATTGAAGACCGGCTCCGGTCCTGGCGCGACCGGCGCGACGCGGAAGCCCTGGGCGAACTGCTCAAGGCGTTCCGGGACCGCGCCTTCGTGACCGCCCAGCGCCTGACCGGCTCCGGCGCGGACGCCGAGGACGCGGTGCAGGAGGCGTTCGTCAAGCTGCTGAGCCGGACGCAGGGCTTCGAGGACGCCGCGGCCTTCGAGCGCGCGGTCTACCGGGCGGTCGTGCAGTGCGCGCTGGACGGGCTGCGCAAGGACCGCCGGCGGCGCGAACGTGAGGCCGGCGCGGCGGCGCCCGCCAAGGATCCCGTTATGAGCGGACCGATCGTGAATCCAAGCTCCGGCGACACGCGCGAGATGCAGGCCCTGTTGCGGCAAGCCGTGGCGAACCTCCCCGAAGACGAGCGCGCGCCGGTGGTCCTCTGCTACTACCAGGGCCTCTCCGAGCAGCAGGCGGCCGAGACGCTGGATCTGACCCGCGGCAAGATCCGCTTCCGCCTCATCCGCGCGCTGGGTTTCCTGCGCGAGTTCCTCCAGCGCCACGGCCTGCACGCGGGCGTGGCCGCGCTGCCGGGTTTGCTGGCCGCCGACGCTTCCGACGCGGCGCCGGAGACGCTCCGCGCCCTGCTCGACGCCCAGCTTCCCGGCCGGCCTTGCGCGGAGGTTTCCGCCTGGCCCAAGCCGGCGCAGCCGCCGGCGGCCCCGCTCGAAGCCGGTTCCCACGCGCTGCGCAACCTGCTCGCCGCCTCGGCCCTGGCCGGCGCGGTCCTGGTCGCCAGCCTGGCGCTGCCGCGCGCCGCCGCGCCGACCCAGGCCGATCCGGCGCCGCGCGCCGAAGCCCCGCTTTCGCCGTCCGTGAAGGTTTCATCCAACCCCATGTCCGGTCCGAAGCCGGACCCAGTCGACTCCAAGGAGGAGCAACCGATGAAGAGCAAGATCGCCGCCGTCGCCCTGGCCACGGGGCTGCTGCTGGGCGCCGAAGCGCAGGCCGCCGACCCAAACCCCGAGGTGGATGCGGTCATCCAGCAGATCGCCAAGCACCGCGCCGAGAAGGAAGCGGCCGCGGCGAAGGCGCGCGCCGCCCAGCACGAAGGCTACCAGGGCTGGGGCCGCGGCGGCCAGGACAACGAAGGCGGGTTAAAGGATGGCGGCGGGCGCGGGCGCGGCGGCAAGCGCTGAGCGCACCACCCGATTCCTCAAGATCCGTAAAGGAGAACTGCCATGCGTATCCACTTAAAGGGCGGCCTTGCGCTGCCTCTCGCGGCCGTCCTCGCCTTCGCCCCACAGGGCCGGGCGCAGGAGCCCGCGCCGGGGCACGAGGCCCCCAAGGCCGAGCCGCCCAAGACCGAGCCGGTGAAGCTCGCCACCCTCGAAGAGCAGGTCGCGTACCTTCAAGGCGCGATGGCCGAGGCCATCCGCACCCGGGATTGGAAGCTCCTCGAGATGGCGCTCCAGGGCGCCGATAAGGCCGGGCTCAGCGCCGAACAGCGCGCGGCCTGGATGGAGCAGACCGAGCGGCAGGCCCTGCTCGAACTGCTCAATGGCACGACCCGCGCGCAGTTCGAAGTCTGGTCGCTCGCGCCGAAGGCCCGGCAGGGCGACGCCGAGGCCCTTGCACAGCTCAAGGCTTGGGCAACCGACGCGCGCGAGGCCGTGGCCTTCCCGCCCCGCGAAATGTGGCAGAACGATCCCGACGGCGCGCGCAAGCTGATGGAGGCCCGCGGCGAGTACTCGAACGCGCTCACCCGCAAAGCCGCCAGCATTCAGATCCTGGTGCTGATGAAGGCCGACGGCGCGCAGGAGCTGGCCGACAAGCTGATCGCCTCCGCCTCGGCCAACGACTTCTGGACCATGGGCCCCGTGCTCGAGGCGCTGCTCGAAGTCGATCCCGAGGGCAATTGGAAGAAGCTGCTGGCCTTCAGCGAACAGGCCGACGGCGCGAACCTGGCCGCGCAACTGGGCGTGCTCCAGAACCTGCTCCGCTTCGCCGGCGGCGCCGGCGGGCGCGGGTTCCAGAACCCCGTCGACGAGGCGTTGAAGGCGCGCCTCCCGGCCGACGCCCGGACGCAGCTCTGGAAGCCCCTGCTGGCCGCGCTGCAGAAGGTCAAGAAGGCCGAAGACCTGGGCCAGAGCGGCTGGTGGGTCCTGGGCAGCCTGCGCGAGCCTCCGGAGGAGTTCAAGGCCGAGACCGAGAAGCTCCAGGAAACCCTTCGTGGCCTGATGGGCGACCAGGGACGCGGCTTCCGCGGGCGCGGCAACCGCGAGGGCAATCGCGAGGGCGGCGGGCAAGCCGAGCCTCCGGTCCCGGCCCCGCAGGGCGACAACTTCTAGCTCGCCCGAATTGCCCCGAGCAAAAGCGGCAGGCGCATCGCGCGCCTGCCGCTTTTGTTTCCGCGTACCCATCCGCTCTTACTACTGCTGCACCAGCTCTTCGAGCCGGCGCGCGAAGGCCTTGGGCTCGGCCGGCGGCCCGTCGCCAAAGTTCAGGTGGCTCCCGTCCTTGGTCCATTCCCCCAGCACCGTCCGCTCGCCGCCGTCCTCCGAACGCGCGCCCTTCTCGAGCGTGAAGTAGCGCACGGCCGGGTCGTCGGGCAGCCCGCCGGCGCCGAGGTCCATCAGCCAGACGACCGCGACCATATGCGTCTCGGTGATCCCTTCCGGCGGCGGCGTCACGATCACCGCGGCGGGGTAGTTCCGCAGCCGCACGCGGTAGATGTGGAAGTCGGCCGGCGTGGCTTCCGCGGGCACCGAGTCCTTGATCTTCTGCGTCAGGTCGCGCCAGACGTTCCACAGGAACGTCTGGGCCTTCTCGCTGGAAAGGATCTCGAAGACCTGCAGCGCGTCGTGGTGCGCCAGGTTCGGCAGGACGCGGTGCGCGAAGACGTAATGGTTCTGCCGGGACTGCTGGCCCATGTCCGGGCATCCTCCCCGCCGATTCGAGCGCGCCAGCATACCAAAGGCGCGCGCGGCTGCCGACCCGCTTTCCGGGGCGCTGGCCGAATCCGCCGGTGCGCGCTAAGTTGGGTCCATGCCGCGGCTGTTGCAGAAGTTGTTTCACGGCCAGTTCGCCGGACTGGCGCTGGTGATCGTCGCGCTCGGCGCGGGCGTGGCGCTCTACGCCGGCCCCCTGCGCGACCCGTTCACCGGCGCGGAGCGCAACCGCCTCCTGAACGCGCACACGCTCCTGGACACGGCCACCAACGCCAGCTTCTTCGCGATCATGGCCGTCGGCGCGACGATGGTGATCGTCTCCGGCGGGATCGACCTCTCGGTGGGCGCGACGTACGCGCTGGCCGGCGTCGGCGGGGCGCTCGTCTTCCGCGCGCTGGAGGCGCAGGCTTGGCCGCCGGCGGCCGCGGTGCTCTGCGGGCTGCTCCTCGGCGCCGGCATCGGCTTCGCCTGCGGGCTGCTGAACGGCCTGCTGATCGTCGGCTTGAACATCCACCCCTTCATCGTCACGCTGGGTACGATGTGGCTCTACCGCGGCATCGCCTCCGTCGTCAGCGAGTCGTCCACGATCCTCGTGGGGCAAGCGCTGACGGAGGCGACCAAGTCCAGCCTGGGACTTTCCGGCTCCCTGCGCCCCGTGCCGCTGCTGGCGATGCTGCTGGTCACGCTCCTGGGCGCGCTGTACCTGAACAAGACCGTCTGGGGCCGCCACGTCTACGCGGTGGGCGGGAACGCCGAGGCCGCGCGCTTCGCGGGGCTGCGCATCGGGCGCGTCAAGCTCGCCGTCTACGCGCTCTCCGGCCTGACCGCGGGCCTCGCGGCGTTCCTGGGCAGCAGCTACTACGGCGGGGCCAGCAGCGCCGACGGCGACGGCTACGAACTCTTCGTCATCGCCAGCGCGGTGGTGGGCGGGGTGAGCCTGAGCGGCGGGCGCGGGGGCGTCTTCGGGGCGCTCCTGGGCGCGGTGCTGATCGCGCTGCTCCGGCAATCGATCGTGATCCTCAACTACCGCTCGCAGTACGAGTGGATCATCGTGGGCGCGGCGATTATCATCGCGGCCTACCTGGACCAGTTGAAGTTGCGCCTCTCGGCGCGGCGGCTCGCGGAGCACGCCGTGGCGGCGCGCGTTTCGGGCGCGGCGAAGGAAACGGAGAGCGGCACATGAATGCGCGTGGAATCGTGTCCGGCTTTGTCCTGCTGGCGGCGCTGGGGCTGGCCGGCTGCGGCGGCGGCGCCCAGAAAACCGGCGCGGCCTCGAACGGCGGCGACGCGGACCGCGGCAAGACCTTCAAGATCGCGATGATCGCCAAGTCCACCTCGAATACCGTCTTCCCGCCCGCGCACGCCGGCGCGCGGGACGCGGCGAAGAAGCTGAGCGAAGGCCAGGACGTGAAGATCGAGGTCGAGATCCTGACGCCCCAGGACGAAGACGGCCAGGTCCAGGCCCAGCGCATCGCCCAGGCCGTCAACCAGGGCGCGCAGGCGGTCCTGATCAGTTGCAGCGACGCGGGCAAGGCCACCGGCGCGATCGACGACGCCGTCGAACGCGGCGTCCAGGTGATGACCTTCGACAGCGACGCCCCGCGGTCCAAGCGCTTCGCGTACTACGGGGTGGACGACCTCGAATGCGGCCGGCAGGTGATGAAGGAACTGGCCGCGCAGATGGGCGGCAAGGGCAAGGTCGGAATCCTCGCCGGGAACCAGAACGCGCCGAACCTGCAGAAGCGCGCCGAAGGCGTCCGCGAGGAAGCCGGGAACCATCCCGGCATCGAGATCGTCGACAGCTTCTACTTCAACGAGACCCCGCAGGACGCCGCCAAGAAGGTCATCAGCGTGATGCAGGCTCACCCGGACCTTGCCGGCTGGGCCATGATCGGCGGCTGGGCGCTCAACTCCACCGCGCTCCTCGACGAACTCGACCCCCAGCGCGTCAAGGTCGTCAGCGTCGACGCGCTCCCGCCGATGCTGCTCTACGTCCAGAAGGGCCTCGTCCCGGTGTTGCTCGCGCAGCCCACGTACAAATGGGGCTACGACTCCGTCGGCCTGATCGTGGACAAGTGCCTCCACAAGAAGGACGTGCCCGCCGTCAACAAGATGGAGTTGGTGCGGGTCACGAAGGAGAACCTCGGCGCGTGGGCGAAGCAGCTCAAGGACTGGGGCTTCGAGGTACCCGCCGAACTGCTCGAGGCCCCGTGACGTGGCCGAACCGGCGGTACGCTTCGAGGGCCTCGTCAAGCGCTTCCCCGGCGCGCTGGCGGTGGACGGCGTCTCGTTCGAGGTCGCGGCCGGGACCGTGCACGCGCTGTGCGGGGAGAACGGCGCCGGCAAGAGCACGCTCGGCAAAATTCTAGCCGGCATCCTCGCCCCCGACGCCGGGACGCTCCGCCTCTTCGGCCGGCCGGTCCGCTTCGGCTCGCCGCGCGACGCGCTCGCCGCGGGCGTCGGCATGGTCCACCAGGAACTCGCCTTCTGCGAGAACCTCAGCGTCGCCGAGAACCTCTGCCTGGAAGACCTCCCGCGCCGCGGGCCGTTCGTAAGCCGCGCGCGGATGCGCGAGCGGGCGCGGGAGCGCCTCGCGGCCATCGGCGCCGAGCTGGACCTGGACCGCCCGCTGGGCGAGCTGAGCGTGGGGCGCCAGCAGCTCGTCCAGATCGCCGCGGCGGTCGGGAGCGGCGCGCGCGTCATCGTCTTCGACGAACCCAGCAGCAGCCTCAGCCGGCACGAGACCGAACGGCTGCTGGAGCTGCTCCGCGCGCTGCGCGCGCGCGGCGTGACGTCGCTCTACGTCTCGCACCGGATGGACGAGATCTTCGAACTCTGCGACGCCGTGACCGTCCTCCGCGACGGCCGGCACGTGGAGACGCGCCCCGTCGCGGGCCTCGGCGAGGCCGAGCTGGTGCGCCTGATGATCGGCCGCCCGCTGGACGCTTATGTCCCCGCGCACCTGCGCGCCGAACCCGGCGCCGAGCGGCTCCGCGTGGAGAACTTCTCGAGCCCCGGTCGCTTCGAGGACGCCTGCTTCTCGCTGCGCGCCGGCGAGGTGCTGGGCCTGGCGGGGCTCGTCGGCGCGGGGCGCACGGAGTTGGCCCAGGCGCTCTTCGGGCTCGATTCGTACGCGCGCGGCCGGGTCCAGGTCGACGGGCGCGAGGCCGCGATCGGCGACCCCGCCCAGGCCATGCGCCTGGGGCTGGGGCTGGCGCCGGAGGACCGCAAGCGGCACGGGCTGGTGCTTTCGATGAGCGCCGGCGCGAACGTCACGCTCCCCACGCTCCGCCAGGACGCCGCCTGGGGCTGGGTCCGCGCGGGACGCGAGCGCGAGCGCGTGCGCGGCTTCTTCGAGCGCCTGCGCGTCCGCGCGCCCGGTCCGGAATTCCCCGCCGCGGGGCTCTCCGGCGGCAACCAGCAGAAGCTCGTCCTGGCCAAGTGGCTGGCCGCCGCATGCGGCGTCCTGATCCTCGACGAGCCCACCCGCGGCGTGGACGTCGGCGCGAAGGCCGAGATCCACGCGCTCATCGACGGGCTGGCCCGCGAGGGCCGCGCGGTGCTCCTGATCTCCAGCGAGCTGCCCGAACTCGTGAAACTCTGCACGCGCATCCTGGTCATGCGCGCCGGCCGCCTCGTCGCCGACGTCCCGCGCGCCGAGGCCACGCAGGAGACGCTGCTGCGGCACATGGCCGGCGTGGCGTAAGCCGTGAGTTTGAACCGCGGGCATCCCGCCCGCTCCATGGAGGAGACCGCGTCATGCCCGCCTGGCTCGTCAAAACCGAACCGTCCACCTACTCCTTTCAGGATCTTCAGCGCGAGAAGCGGACGGTCTGGGAAGGCGTCGCCAATGCCACGGCCCTGATCCACCTGCGCAAGATCCGCAAAGGCGACGCGGTCTTCGTTTACCACACGGGCAAGGAGAAGCGCATCGTGGGCCTCGCGCAAGCCGCGAGCGACGCGTACGCCGATCCGAAGGACAAGGCCGGCAAGCTGGCCGTCGTGGACCTCGCGCCGGGCGCCCTCGCGAAGACCCCCGTGACGCTGGCCGCGCTCAAGGGCGATCCTCGGTTCAAGGACTTCGGCCTCGTGCGCATGGGCCGGCTGAGCGTGATGCCCGTCCCCGCGGCGCTGGAGCAGGCGCTGCGCAAGCTGGCCGGCCTGTAGGCGCCTGCACTGCCCAGGAACGCGCGCTTCGGGTATCCTGGCGGCTCGCCCGTTCCGTGAAAGGAAGCCGAGATGCTACGCGCCTGGCTGCTCGCCGCGCTGGTCTTCGCGCCCCTGGGCCGCGCCTTCGCGGAGGGCGAGGCCCCGCCACCGCCACCGCCGCAGGAACCGGTGAAGGTTCAGGAGCGCCGCCTCGGCGACTCCGCGCCCGCGCTCAAGGTCCAGGCCTGGGTGCGCGGCGAGGCCGTGGACCTGAAGGCCGGTGAAGGCAAGACCGTCTTCGTGATCGACTTCTGGGGCAGTTGGATCCCGCCCTGCCGCGAAACGGTGCCGTTTCTCGACGGCCTGCAGGCCCGGTGCGCCGAAAAGGGCGTGATCGTCGTGGGCCTTTCCGTCGAGGAGGCTCCTAAAGTCGAGACGTTCCTCAAGAAGCTGGACGCGCAGCCGGCGTACCGCATCGCGGTGGATCCCAGCGGCGAGACGCGCATCGCCTACATGGCCGGGTTCGGCGTCACCGATATTCCGCATTCCTTCGTCGTGGACCGCAAGGGCAAGGTGGTCTGGCACGGGCACCCGCTCGACGGGCTCGAAGAGGCCTTGGGCAAGATTCTTGACGGGTCGTACGACCTGGACGCGGCGAAGAAGCTCGACGACACGCGGCGCCTGATTCCCGAGTATTTCGAAGCCGCGCAGGCCGAGGACGGCGCGGAGCGCGCGGCCCGGCTGGGGCAGAAGATCTTCGACGGGCTGGCGGGCGACCCCAAGCTGCTCTCGCGCTTCGCCTACGCGATCCTTTTCAATCAGAAGACGGCGCGCCCCGACAAGGATCTGGCGATGAAAGCCGCGCAGACGGCCTACGAGAAGACCGGCGGGAAGATGCTCGCGACACAGCTCGCCTATGCCCGGGCGCTCTTCGCGATCGGCAAGTTCGACGAAGCCGTGAGGGTCCAGGAAGAGGCCGTCGCCACCGCGCCGGCAGGGCGCCCCCGCGAGCAGATGCAGCAGATCCTCGAGGATTACAAGAAGCAGGCCGGCAAGTAGGAGCGGGGCGGGTATGGATCTCCGCGATCGCGCGGCGCGCGAGGATTTGCGCAGGCGCTTCGAGGCGCGCTTCGGCCGCGGCACGGCGCCGCCGGCCTGCGCGCTGGCGCCCGGCCGCGTCAACCTGATCGGCGAGCACACCGACTACAACGACGGCTTCGTCCTGCCGATGGCGATCGACCGGCACGTCGCCGTGGTCTTCCGCCCGCGCAAGGGCCGGGGGATTCGCGTGCACGCCGCCGGCCAGGGCGGCTCGCGCGGCGCGGCCGACGACGCGTTCTCGACCCAGGCGCCGATCCGGCCGGCGCGGCGAGCCTCCCTGCGCTGGGCCAATTACGTGCGCGGCGTGGCCGCGATGCTGGCGGAATCGGGCGTGCGGCTCGCCGGCGGGGACCTCTTCATCGCCGCGGACCTGCCCGCCGGCGCGGGGCTCTCCAGCTCCGCAGCCCTGGAAGTCGCAACGGGCCTGGCGCTGTTGAAGCTCGCCGGGCGCAAGCTCGCGCCGCAGGCCCTGGCGCTGGCCTGCCAGCGCGCCGAGCACGAATTCGCCGGGGTCCGCTGCGGGATCATGGACCAGACCGTCGTCGCGCGCGCCCGCGCGGGACACGCCTTGCTTCTCGACTGCCGCTCGCTCGAAGTCCGCCACGTCCCGATCCGGCTGCGCGGCTGGAGTTTCGTCCTCTTCGACACCGCGGTCAGGCACCGCCTGGCCGCGAGCGCCTACAACCGCCGCCGCGCGGAGTGCGAACGCGCCGCGCGCAAGCTGGGCGTCAAGGCGCTCCGCGACGCCGGCCTCGAACAGCTTTGGCGGCGCGGCCCGAAACTGGGCTCCGCAGAGCGCCGCCGCGTGCGCCACGTCCTCACCGAGAACCTGCGCGCGCTCCAGTTCGCCGACGAACTCCCGCGCGGCGACGGCGGAACGCTGGGGCACCTGCTCAACCTCAGCCACGAGAGCCTGCGCAAGGACTACGAGGTCAGTTGCCGCGAATTGGACGTGCTGAGCAGCCTCGTGCGCATCGCAGACCAGTTCGCGGGGGACGGCGAGGATCTCGCGGCCGCGGGGGCGCGGATGGTCGGCGGCGGGTTCGGCGGCTGCGTGCTCGCGCTGGTCCGCCCGCGCGCGCTCGAACGGCTCCGCGCGGTGGCCGGGCGCGAGTACGAGCGGCTTGCCGGGCGCCCACTCGGCCTCGTGCTGCCCGTGCGGCCGGCCTCCGCCGCCCGCGTCGTCCCGCTGTGAACCCGGCTACCAGGGCTGCAGGCTCAAGCTCCCGACGATGAACAGCCCCAGGCCGAGCAGCGTGAAGAGCGCGTACTCGCGCGCCCTGCGCGGCCGGCCGCGCAGGTGGTCCACCGCCACGCGCAGCAGCCCGTAGGCGAAGATCAGCCAGGCGAACGGCGTCAGGGCCGCCAGCCCCGGCCAGCCCAATGCCAGGATCGCGTAGGCCACGCGGTCGCGCGTCGTGCCGGGCGGATCGTCCTGCGCGAAGCTCGCGAGCAATTCCACCCGCCGCGCCTCGGCCAGGCGCGCCTGGATCTCGGGCGCCAGCGGAAACCCGCAGGCGGCGCAGACGGCCGCGCCCGCGGGCACATTTTCCGCGCAAAGCGGGCAGCAGGGCGGTGGCCCGGGAGCGGCGGGAGCCGGTGCGCTCGGTTCGTTCATGCGTTGACGCGCCGCCTCGGCTTCGATTTTTGCTTTCTAGACAAAGCGATATCCTGATACAACTATCCGCAGGCGTACAGGCCCCAGGGGTTTCCAAGCTTGATCACCGTGACCGGCGAATACGCCTTGCGCGCGATGGCGCACCTGGCCAAGCGGCCCGACAAGGAGTACGCGTTGGCCCGCGCGATCGGCAAGGAACTCGACATCCCGCCCAACTACCTCAGCAAGGTCCTGCAATCCCTCGCGCGCGCGGGGCTGCTCGAATCCCAGCGCGGGCGCAACGGCGGTTTCCGCATGGCGCGCACCCCCAAGCAGATCTCCCTTTACGACATCCTTTCCGCCGTCGAGCCGATGAACCGCTACGAGACCTGCATCCTGGGGCGCAAGGTCTGCCGCGACGAGGACGCCTGCCCGATCCACTTCGCGTGGAAAGAAGCCCGCGGCAAAGTCCTCTCGCTCTTTCAGAAGACCCCCTGACGAAGCTCTCCGAGCACCAGCAACTGCTCAGGAAGTAGCCAGCGACTCCACGCCCAGCCCATAAAACGTGTACTCGCAGTCCGCGCGTTGTTCCAGCAGGAAGCCTACGTAGCCGCCTTCGTCCTGCTCCAGCCCCCGCGCGTAGGCGCGCGCGCGATCGAATGCGCCCGCCTCGAGCCGTCCCAGGTTCTTCAGCGAGAAAAGCCCCGTGTAGGTGCTCAAGAGGTCGGCGAAAGGCGCGTTGGGCGTGGCTTGAAAGCCGCCCTCGGCGCCGGCCATCGAGGCGAGAAACGCCGCGTGCGGCGCCAGATCGCGCGAAGCCCACGCCGCGAGCCGCTCGCGCAACCCGGACCAGCTCGCCAGCAGCCCCGTCAGCCCGCGCGCCTTCAATAGCATCGTGAGCGCCACGCCGGACGCCGTCGCGTTCGTGCCGGGGCGCTTGCTGTACGCGTTCTCGCGGAAACCGCCGGACGCATCGGCCAGCGCCGCAAGGAACGGCTCGAGCCGCGCCGGCTCCGGCGTGTCCTCGCCCATGCGCTGGCATGCCAGCGCGGCCAGGAAGCTGTGGTACAGGCTCCCGTTGCCTTCCATCGAGTTCTTGGCCCAGCCGCCGTCCGCTCGGCGCAGCGCGGCCAAGCCCTCGCGCGTGCGGCGCCGCGCCTCGTCGCGTTCGTTGGAAGCAGGTGCCGGCGCGCCGGCCTCCTCGCAAAGCCGCGCCGCATCCCACCAGGAGACCGCGCCGATGGCGTCGCGGAACGGATGCCGCGTCTTGGCCGTCTCCGCGCGGAGGAACGCCAGCGCCCGCGCGGCGCGCTCCGGCGAGAGCGCTTCCAGGCACGACAACGCGCGGAGGCCGAAGGTGGTGTAGTAGAGTTCCGAAATCCCGCGGCGGTTGGGGAAGCCGCCGTCCACGCGCTGCTGCGCGGCGAGCCACGCGGCGTGCCGCGCGCGGTAATCCTCCGGCGCGCGGCGCAGGCCGGCGCGGATCTCGTCGCGCAGCAGGGCGAGGAAGTCCATGGCGCGCGGAAGCGGCCCTACTCCAGCAGCGTCGCCGTCAGGAAGGTGAAGAGCGCCTGCAGGCCCGCGTGCTCGATGCCGGCGACGGCCTCCATCGCCCGCGCGCGCTGCTTCTCGGCGAGCATCTCCGCCTGCACGGGCACCTCGTGACGGTAATAGAGCTCCTTCAGCGTCTCAAGCCGCGCCTGGAGCGGTTCCGCGCCCAGCGCCTCGGGATCCTCGGCCGCCGCGCGGAGCAGGACCTCGCGCTGCGCCTCGTCGGCCGACTCCAGGGCCAGCGCGAAGAGCAGCGTCGGCCGCCCGTGCAGGATGTCGCCGCAGGCCTGGACCTTGTTCTTCGGGTCGGGCTCCAGGTCCTTCAGGTCGTTCTGGATCTGGTACGCGACGCCGAGGTGCTTGCAGAAGGCCGAGAGCGCCGCGTCGCGCGGGCCGTCGCCTCCTCCGAGGACGACGCCGGCGTAAAGCGCCACGTCGAAAGCCGGGGCGGTCTTGAGCGCGTAGAGCCGCAGCGTGTCGAGCGGCTGGATCGACTTGTCGCGCCCCTTGCGCCAGAGCAGCTCCGCGCCCTGCCCCTCGGCGAGCTTCACGTGCGCCTCGCTCAGTTTGCCCAGGATCTTCGCGGCCTTCTCGGGGCCGATCTCGCCGCCCTGTTCGGCGACCACGCGGTAGCCGCGCCCGAGCAGGTAGTCGCCGATGTTCAGCGCCACGGGCACGCTGTGCGACTTGTGAAGCGTCTCGGTGCCGTAGCGGAAGTCGTCGTCGTCCTCGATGTCGTCGTGGATCAGAGAGGCCTTGTGAAAGAACTCCATCGCCGCGGCGACGCGCTTGACCGGCTCGGGCACGGCGTCCTCGTCGGTGAGCGCCTGCCAGGCGGCCTGCGTCAGGAACGGCCGGAAGCGCTTGCCGCCCTTGCGCATCCAGGCCAGCGAGATCCGTTCGGTCTCGGCGACCTTGTCGCCGCGCGGCAGGCTCCCGCGGTCGGCGGGCACCAGCGCGTCGAGCGGCTTGGGATCGAAGTCATGGACCACGTCGCGCAGCAGCGGCACGAAGCTGCGCGTGCGCCGCGCGCCGGTCTTCTGGATGCCCAGCGCCTGCATCACCCAGTCCTCGTCCACCTCGGTGTTGTGGCAGGTGTCGCGCAGCAGCGGGATCGCCAGCGCGGGGATGCCGATCTGGAGGACCTTGTCGAAGGCTTTCTCCAGCACGTTCAGGCACGCCACGCCCAGGATCGCCTCGACCTCGCCGGTGGCGATCAGCTTGAGCACGATCGGCGTGCCTTCGGCGATCAGCACGTTGTAGCCCAGGCGGTTCCCGATCTGGTCGAAGTCGGCGAGCGAGCAGAGCCCGCAGTTGTTGCAGTGGAGCTGGACCTCGTCGAGCTTCGCCGTGCAGTTCTCGGCCTGCTTCAGGCAGTGCGGCATGCTGAAGAGCCGCTTCTCGAACGGCACCGCGGCGAACTCCTCGCGCCAGTATTCGTTGTTCAGCATCACCATCGCGAAGCCGAGGTAGGTGTCGTCGTAGCCCAGCGGCGCGAGCAGCTTGCGGCCCAGGGCCGCGAGCGTCTGCTTCGCCGGCGGGCGGTCGCGCGGCAGGTCGCCGGCCATGGCAAGCGCGGCGCGGCGAATGAGTTCGCGGCGCTCCTTGGTCTCGGGGATGTTCTTGAAGGTCTCGCCCGCCGGGCGCCATTCGTCGTGGCGATAAGGCTGCGGCGCGCGCGCCTTCAGGGTGCGCTCGACGCCGTCGAGTTCCAGCTCCGTCGCGCCGCCCGCGGGCGGCGCGCCGACGAGCGGCTCCGAGAGCGGCCGAGGTTCGTCGTGCTGCGCCATCCTAAGACCCCCGTTGCGCCGGCAGTGCCGGCTCCCGCGCGACCGCGCGTTCCGCCGGCCCCCGCCTTCGCGCCCACGCACCCAACCCGCCCAGCGCGTGGCAGAGTGGATAGAGCGCCTCATGATACCACAGCACCGCGAAATAGAATCCGATCGGCGCGGGATTCCAAGAACCGTCCGCGCGCTGCCGCTCGGCCAGCCAGCGCGCCGCGCCGGAGGCAAGCGGGTCGTCCTCGGAGCTGCAGGCCGCAAGCGCCCGCAGCGCCAAGCCGGTCTCTTCCGCCGTGCTCCGCGCGCCGAGCGCGCCGCCGAAGCCGCCATCGGGATTCCGGATCGAACGCAACCATGCCAGCGCGCGACCGCGAAGAGCCGCCGCGCGCGGCTCGGCCTCGCACGCATAGAGCACCTGGCAGGTTCCGTAGGTCGCGTTGAGCTCGTCGGCGGCGTCTTCGCAGCCGAACCAGAGCGGAGCGAACGAGCCGTCGGCGCGCTGGACGCGTTCGAGGTACGCCCAGGCCTTCGCGTACGCCGGATGCCCCGTCGCGCCCAACGCCTGCATCGCGCGCAGCGCGTGCGCGGTCAAATCCGGGGCGCTCCGGTCGAAGGGCAGCTTCTGCCAGCCGCGGCAGAACGTGGGGATGCCGCCGTCGCGGTTCTGCAGCGAGACGAGCCAGCGCAGGCCGGCTTGCAGCCGGGTATCCTCCGCCGGCACGCCGAGATGCCGCAGCGCGAGCAGCGCGCCGGCGGTGTCGTCGGCGTCGGGCGCCGCGCCGTCGAGTTCGTTCCAGCCCCACCCGCCAGGCGCCGTGCCGGTGTACGGATGCGGCTTGAGATTCTGGCAGGCGAAGAGCCACTCGCGCGTCGCGGCGCGCTCGCGCGCGTCGAGGGCCTCCTCAAGCAGCCCCGCGGCTTGCAAGGCGTCGATGGCGCGCGTCGTGTTCCACGTGGCGAGGTGGACCTCGACCGGCCACGCGCCGTCCTCGCGCTGAGTGGATTGAAGGAAGCGCCGCGCCTGTTTGGCGATGCCGTGCACGCCGCGACCGGCCGATTTCAAACCGATCAGGCAGAACGCCGTGATCGGCACGGCCTCAAGAAACCCGCCGCTCTTCGGCTGCATGCCGGAAACCAGGCTCAGCGCGCGCTCGGCAGCGAAGTTACGGAGCCAGCGCAGCGGCGGGAAGCGCGACGGAGCGTTGGCGTGCCGCGCCAGGCCCACACAGACCAGCGCCGGCAGCGCGTAGCTGACCACCGGCAGGCCCGCCGCGCCCATCAGGCCGCGCGGGACGAGCGCAAGTTCGAAGGGCAGCGCATCAACGTGACGCCAGGACTGAGGACTGAGGACTGAGGACTGAGTAGCTGAAGAGCTTTGCCTCTTGTTACTCAGTCCACAGCCCTCAGCACCCCGTCCAGCGTAGGCCGCGGTCATGCGGATCGGGACCTGGAAGGTCTGGTCAGCGCCGTAGACGCGCTTGAGGCCCGCGTCGAGGCCGCCGAGTTGAGCAATGAAGGCATTGGCACGGTGAAGGTCGGAGTCGGGCAGGATTGACGATTGACGATTGACGATTGACGATTGGTGGGCGCTCAGAACCAGCAGGGTCGCGGCGAGGTTGCTCTTGCCGATCTCGGTGTCGCCCCAGCCGCCGTCGGGGTTCTGGGTGCGGCGGAGGTACGCGGCGGCGGCTTCGAGATCGACCCCGGGTCGATCGTCGCCGGCCAGCGCCGCGAGCGCGACGGCGGTGGCCAGCGGCGAGGAGGCCACGCGGCCTTGCCAGCAGCCCGCAGCGCTCCGCGCCTCGCGCGCGGCCGTCATGGCTCGTTGCAGCGCCGTTCGCATCTCAATGAGATCCGCGTTTCTGTTCAAACCCGCGCTTCCAACCCGCAATCCGAAATCCCAAATCCGCATTAGGAAATCGCGCCCATGCCGAAGAAGACCTGGCTTTTCAGGATCCGGTAAAACCAGAAGTCCTCGGGAATCTCCTCGCCCGCCAAGTGCTGGCTGTGGCGCGGCGTGATGCCGTTGAGTTCCGCGAAGGCCGTCCCGCGCCCGCTGTAGTCGCGCGCGCCGGCGTCCTTGATGAAGTCGTGGAGCTGCTGCGGGTATTCGAGGATCACGCAGCCTTTCGTGCGCTCCTTGACGAATTGCTGGAAGCCGCGCAGGAAGGGGCTTTCGTTGATCACCGGATACAGGTCCTCGGCGTCGCGGACGGTCTCGCGCGCGAAGGAGAGCGCGGGACAGATCTCGATGGAACCCTGCGGTCCGATGTGGAAGCCCAGCCCCGTCGCGGCCGGGCAGAACGCCTCGCCCGTCGCCGTCCAGTAGGTGTCGATGACGAAGATCGGCTGCGTGCGGCGCAGTTCGAGGAGCCGGCGGCGGAACCAGAGCAACTGCTCCTTGCCGACGCAGTACTCGAAGTGCGGCTCGGGGCTCATCGGTCGGTAGACGTAGTACCAGATGTACTGCGCGCCGGCCTGGATGAAGTGCCGCACGTAGTCGTCGCTCATCACCTCGGTCATGTTCTTCCCGGTGGCGGTGGTCGCGACGCCGAACATGATCCCGGCCTGCTTCAACCGCGCGAGGCCCTTCTGCGCGGCCTCCCAGACGCCTTCGCCGCGGCGCAGGTCGTTCTGGCCCTGGTAGCCGTCGAGGCTGATCAGCGGCGTCACGTTGCCCAGTTCGCGCAGCCGCGCGACGGTCTGCTCGTTGAAGAACATCCCGTTGGTGATGACCTGGAAGTAGCAGTCGCGATGCCGCGCGACGATATCGAGCAGGCCCTTGTACATGAACGGCTCGCCGCCGAGCAGCGTGTAGTAGTAGGCGTTCCGGCGCTTGCCGCTGACGATGATCCGGTCGAGGTCCTCCGGCGTCAGGTAGTGCGCCGTGCCTTCCTTCTCGACCCAGCAGCCGTGGCAGCGCAGGTTGCAGGTGTTGGTGAGCGCGATGAACATGAAGGGCGGATAGAGCTCGTCCTTCTTCAGCCGCTTCTTGTAGGCGCGAATCGCCTTGAAGCCCTTCCATCCGTACAGGTACCCGGCCTTCCAGAGCGCCTTGAAGGAAAGTTCCGTCGCCGCGCGCCAGCCCATCTTCGCGAGGTTGAGATGTTCGCGCACGAACGAGCGCTTCGTCTCGAGCGGCGGCAGCGCGGCCGGCGCCGGCGCGCTCAGGCCGGGCGCGGCGCTAACGGAGGTCGATTCGGTCACGTGAGCCATGGCGCCTCTCGTTAAAGATCCAGCTTATCGAACTCGTCGCTCAGCTTATCGACCTTGTCCGCGCTGGCGGGCTTGCGGCCGGCCTTGAGCAATTCGCGGTCGCGCTCGAGCGCCGCCTGGTGCCGCGCTTTCGGTTTGCCGAAGATCTTCGAGAGGTCCAGCTTCAGGCTGCCGCGCTCGCCGTCGTCCTCCCCGCCCGCGATGGTCGCGTTGGTGACGTACTTGGGGAAGACGATCGCGCCGACGGGGCAGACGCGCGCGCAGGCGGGGCAGTCGCTGCGGCATTCGTCCTGGTTGGTGACGCGCAGTGTGCCGGCCGGGTCGACGCCGTAGACGCCGAAGAGGCAGAAGTCGAGGCACTCCATGCAATTCGTGCACGCGTCGTAATCGACCACCGGATACCAGCGCGCGGAGAGTTCCGCGTTCTCGGGATTCGGCAGGGCCTGCTCGGCCAGCACGCCGCGCTGCTTCGGCGTCAACCCGTCCGCGGGCGAGTCCTGCTTCGGCGGCGCGGCGACGACGGCGCTGGAGGTTCCCGCGAGGATCTTTTCGACGCGCGCGGCCAGTTCAGCGGGCTCGCCCTCGCGCGCGTCGAGGCAATGCAGCGCGCGCGCCTTGCCGTTTACCTCCAGCCCCTGCCGCGCGAGGATCCACTTCAACGCGCGCGGATAGTGCCAGCCGATGAAGACCAGGTCGCCGGCCACTTCGCGCAGGAAGGCGACGTCGGGGTCCTCCTCATAGCGGTCATAAATGGAATCCACTTCGGCATAGGCAATCGAAGCCGCGCGCAACGCCGCGCCGATGGCCTCGAACGCCGCGGCATGCTGCGTGCGCTCCTCCTGCGGGACGCGAGAGAGCACGACATAGGGTGCGGACCGAGCGATCATTCCTTTGACCTTTGACCTTTGACCTTTGACCTTTGACCTACTTACGCTTCGGCTTGAACACATCCCGCAGAATCTGGCACGGGTTCTCCGCCCCGACGACGCAATCCTCGGACGGCGCGATGCGGTGCTCGGGAACGGGACGACCGGGCCGGAAGCACTCCAGCCGCTCAAGCTTAGAGTTCAAGCCTTCACGCGCGCAGGCTTCCAGCGCCTCGCGCACGGCCGGCTCGAGGTCCTCTGGCGCCATGTGGACGCGCGCGTTCAGGATCAGGTACGCCTCGTCGGAAGGCTCTTCCGACGTCCCCTGCACCAGCAGGAACGGCTGGCCGCGGCTGCTGGTGAGGTTCCCGACGAGCGCATGGCCGGGCGCGGTGAGCGAAAGCTTCACGTGCGCGACTTCGGCGCCGGCCGCGGCGAAGCGGTCTTTCAGGTTCCGCAGCAGGTCCAGCATCTTCGGCTTCCACGCCACCGGCACAGCCGAACGCAGCCGCGCGGCGGCGTTGAGCCAGCCCAGTTCGGCCTCGCCCTCGGCGTAGACGTCGTAATCGACGTGGATCCCGCGCCGGCCGGCGGGGGCTTCGACGAACATTTCGTCGAGCCACGCATCGAGCCCCTCGCCGGCGTGCGCTGAGAGCGCACGGACTTCCGCGCGCGGAAACGCCTTCAGCAGGCCCGCGCGCAGTTCGTCCAGTTCCTCCGCGGGCAGCAGGTCGGCCTTGTTGAGCACGATCCGGTCGGCCTCTTCGAGCTGCTTCGAGTAGATGTAGCGGACCTTCTCGCTGAACGGCGGGCGCGGGCCGGGTTCGAGCAGTTCCCGCAGGCGCAACGGGTCCACGAGCACGCTGTAGGGGGCCACGTCGTAGCGCGAGCCGAGAAACTGCTTGAGCGGGCGGAGCACCGTCGCGGCGAGATCCGTGCAGCTCCCGACGGGCTCGCAGAGCAGCACATCCGGCGCGTGGCGCTCCAGAAGCCGCGCGCCGCAGGCCACCAGGTCGCGGAAGCGGCAGCAGAAGCAGCCCCCGGCGACTTCCTCGACGCCGAAGCCCTCGCGCCGCAGCGTCTCGGTGTCCACCAGGTTTTCGGCCTGGTCGTTGGTGACGAGGCCCACGCGCAGCCCGCGCGCGGCGAGCCTGCGCCCGGCCTGACGCAGCAGCGTCGTCTTGCCGGCGCCCAGGAAGCCGCCGACCAGGATCACGCGCACGCGCGTCGTCTTCTCGTTGCGGACACTCTCGGTCACATCTGCCCTTTCAGCAGGCGCTGCGTCTCGTCCCAGGTGGCCTCCAGATGCGCGCGGTAGGCCACGGCATCCAACGCGAACTCGGGAGCGCCCTCGAACTCCAGCAACCAGTGCGCGTACGGATCGACCCCGATGCGCCCCGGATGCTCAACCGGTTCGGGATTGATCGCCGTCACCTTCCCGGCCATGGGCGCGTACAGTTCGCTGCTGGCCTTGGTGCTCTCGATCTCCCCGATCGCCTGGCCGTCCTCGACCGTCTGCCCGGCTTCGAGTTTCCAGTCCAGGCGGAAGACGTCGTCCAGCAGGCGCATCGCGTAGGAGGTCAGCCCGCAGCGCGTCCGGCCGTCCCGGACCTGGAACCAGAAGTGAATCTCCGCATACCTCAGGCGCACCGGCAAGGGCGCTTGGTACAGGCCCATCTCGAAGAACAGAACGTCCTCGTCCACCGCGCGCCCCCGGACCCCGCGAGCGAATTAGTAAGCATACGTACTATCAATACGCCGGACCCTGGCCAGGCAACCGCGGATTCCTGACGATTTCCGGACGATCCCTTGCGTCTCCGCATTCGGACAGACTTTCAGGTTGCATCCCAACCTGGACATTCCCCTAAAAGCGTACCGGTACAGTACACATTATCCAGACCGCTGAGAGTAGACGGAGGAATGGCGCTCCATAATGCCGGAACACATTACACGGCGTGCGTACCCTTGCCCTTCGGTGAGCGCCCAATCCGACCTTGGTCGCCGTGCACGATTCCCTACAATGGATGAAAGGAAGTCCTCCACAGGAGCGGGACTATGCCCGAAACCGCCGCGGAACCTTATGCCATCGCCCCTTGCCTGGACGTCCTGCTGCGCCGGGAGAACCTGAGCCCGGCGCTGGCCTCCGAGTTCATGACCGCCTTCGTGGCGGGGCGCGTGCCGCCGGCGAGCCTGGGCGCGTTCCTCGCGGCGCTGCGCGCCAAGGGCGAGACCGAGGACGAACTGGCGGCCTTCGCCGCCGTGCTGCGCGCGCACGCGCGCCGCGTCCAGGCTCCGGAAGGCACGCTCGACACCTGCGGGACCGGCGGCGACAGCAGCGGGACCTTCAACGTCTCGACCGCCGTGGCGCTGGTGGTCGCGGGCATGGGCATTCCCGTCGCCAAGCACGGCAACCGCTCGGTCTCCAGCAACTCCGGCTCGGCCGACGTGCTGAAGGTGCTGGGCGTGAACGTGGAGGCCCCGCTGGAGGTCGCCGAGGCCTGCCTGCGCGAGGTCCACATTGGATTCTTTTTCGCGCCGGCCTTTCATCCGGGCATGCGGCACGCCGCGCCGGTGCGCCGCGAACTGGGCATCCGCACGGTCTTCAACCTGCTGGGCCCGCTGATCAACCCGGCGTTCACCGCGCGGCAACTGATGGGCGTCTTCGATCCGGCCTGGTGCGAGCCGCTCGCGCGCGTGCTCCAGCAGCTCGGCAGCGCCTCGGTCATGGTCGTCTGCGGCGCGGGACCCGGCGGCGCGGGACACCTCGACGAGATCTCCACCTTCGGCCCGACCCGCATCGCGCGGCTCCACGACGGCGTGGTGCGCGGGGAGGACTTCATCCCGGCGAGCCTGGGGCTGGCCGCGCCGGAGCCCAAGGCGCTCGCCGCCGACGGCCCCGAGGCCAGCGCGCGGACCATTCGCGCCGTCCTGGATGGAAAGCCCGGGCCGGCGCGCGAGATCGTCCTGCTCAACGCCGCCGCGGCGGCCCTGGTCGCCTACCGCGCCGGCGACTGGCGCGCCGGCTTCGACCTGGCCGCGGAGACCGTCGACTCGGGCCGCGCGCGCGACACCCTCGCCCGGCTCGTCGAACGCGCCAACCGGAGTTGACCGTCGCGCCTTGACCCCCGCCCCGCCGAGGGCTAGCTTCAACCCGGGTGGGCGATACGCGGCGACTGGGCGATGCCATGCTTGTCGAAGTCGAACTCTTCCAGGTCATCATCACCGAAGGCTCGCCCACGCAGAGCATCGTGCTGAAGGAGAAGAACGCGCAGCGCGCCTTCCCCATCTTCATCGGCTACACGGAAGCCATGGCCATCGACCGGAAGCTCAAGGAGTTCAACGTCCCGCGCCCGCTGACTCACGACCTGCTGCTGCTGCTGATCGAAGGCCTCGGCGGCAAACTCGAGAAGATCGTCCTCAACGCGCTCCGCGACACGACCTATTACGCCATGCTGGTGATCCGGCAGAACGGGAAGGACGTCGAGATCGACGCGCGCCCTTCGGACGCCATCGCCCTGGCGGTTCGCGTCGGCTGCCCGATCTACATCGAAGAAGAAGTGCTCCGGCAGGCCACCGAAGGCGCCTGATCAGCCTTTCGACCACGCCGGCAGCTCGTGCGGCAGGTCCCCGTCCTTGCGCAGCCCCAGCGCGTAGCCGGCCTGAATAAGCTGGTGCACTTCCTTGCTGCCTTCGTAGATCACCGCGCCGCGGGCGTTGCGCCAGTATCGCTCGACGGGGAACTCGTTGCTGTACCCGTACGCGCCGTGAATCTCGATCGCGTGGTCGGCGCACTGCTGGGAGTTCACCGTGTTGGTCCACTTGGCCATCGAGACCTCGCGCGTGCAGCGCAGCCCCTCGTTCTTCATCCACCCGCACTTGCGCACCAGCAGGTCGCCGACGTCGATGGACTGGGCCATGAACGCAAGCATCTGCTGCACGAGCTGGTGGCGGCCGATGGGCCGGCCTTCGGTGGTCCGCTCGCCCGCGTACTTCACGGAGGCGTCGAGGCACGCCTTCATCAGGCCCACGCAGCCGGCGGCGACGGTATAGCGCCCGTTGTCCAGCGCGCTCATCGCGACTTTGAAGCCGTTGCCCACGCCGCCGATCACGTTCTCGGCGGGGACCTCCACGTCCTGGAAGGCCACGCCGCCGGTGACGCCCGCGCGGACGCCCAGCTTGCCCTTCAGCGCGTACGGCGCGACGCCCTTGTACCCGCGTTCGACCTCGAAGGCGGTGATCCCGTGCGGGTCGCGGGCCTGCTGCTTCGCGCGGTCGGTGTAGGCCATCACCAGGTAGCGGTCGGCCACGGTCGAGAGGCTGATCCAAATCTTCTCGCCGTTGAGCACGTAGCGGTCGCCCTTCTTCTCGGCGAAACACTGCAAGCCCACGACGTCGCTCCCGCAGGCAGGCTCGGTGAGGCAGAACGTCCCGATCCGTTCCCCGCGCGCCATGGGGGCGAGGATCGCCTGCTTCTGCGCCTCCGTGCCCCATTGGAGGAGCGCCAGCGTGTGCAGGCCGTTGTGGACCGAAATGATCACGCGCGCGGAGGTGTCCACGTACTCGAACGCCTCGCTCAGGATCGCCAGCGCGTGGTAGTCCAGCCCCAGCCCGCCGTATTGCTCGGGGATGCAGACGCCCAGGAAGCCTTCCTCGCCCATCTTGCGGTAGATGGCCGGGTCGGGCTCGGCCTTCTCGTCGCGCTCGCGCAGGTTCGGCTCGACGATGCGCTTGGCGAAATCCAGGGCGTTGGCGCGCAGTTCTTCGTGCTCGGGCGTGTACGTCAGGTCCATGCGCAGCATCCTCTCATGCAAGCGGCGTTCACATCAGGTCGGCCATGATCTCGTTCAAGGCCTCGCGCGGCAGGCGCAGCGACTCGGACGGCAGCCCGGCCAGCGGCGTCTCGACCAGCCGGCACTGTTCGGCGAACGGCTTGCGCGAGGCGTCGAAGTAGAGCAGCCCGGTCAGCACCGCGCCGCCGCCCTCGGCCTCCTCCAGCGCCTGCAGCGCGCCCAGCCGCCGCGTCGGGTCGTAATCGGCGGCGAGCTTCTTGAGCCGGATCCTCGCGCCGCCGTGCAGCTCCAGCTCGCGCGTCTCGCCCGGCGCGAGCTTCGGGTCGGGCAGCGGCGCGGCGTCCTCGACGAAGCCGACTTCGTGCAGCACGATCTCGTGCGCCTTGACGTAGGCGTAGCTCTTCGTACTCGACGGATGATTGTTGAAGGTCACGCAAGGCGAGATCGCGTCGATCAGCGCCGTGCCCGGGAAGTTCAGCGCGGCCTTGAGCAACTCGACCATCTGCGCGCGGTCGGCCGAGAAGCCCCGCGCGACGAAGCCGCAGCCCATCTCGATCGCCAGGCGGCAGCAGTCGATCGGCGTCTGCTGGTTCACGCCGCCGCTCTTGTGCTCCGAACCCAGGTCCGCCGTCGCCGAGAACTGCCCCTTAGTCAGGCCGTAGACGCCGTTGTTCTCGATCACGTAGACCAGCTCGACGTTTCGCCGCAGCAGGTGGCAGAACTGGCCGAGCCCGATGGAGGCGGTGTCGCCGTCGCCGGTGACGCCGATGGGCTTCAGCGCGCGGTTGGCCAGGTTCGCGCCGGTGGCCACCGAGGGCATCCGCCCGTGCGTGCCGTTGAGTCCCTGCGCGCGGGAGAGAAAGTAGCCGGGCGTCTTCGACGAGCAGCCGATCCCCGAGAACTTCGCCACGCGGTGCGGCGGAATCCCCAGTTCGAAGAACGCCGCGACGATCTCGTTGGTGATGCTGTCGTGCCCGCAGCCCGGGCAGAGCGTGGACGGCCCGCCCGTGTACGCCTCGCGCGGCAGCCCGATGCGGTTGGCCTTCGGCTTGCCCGGCGCGCTCATGAGCCGCCCTCCCCGGCCCGCACCGCTTCGACGACGGTCCGCGCGTCGATCGGCATGCCGCCGTAATGCAGGATGCTCTTCAGGCGCGGAGCCAGCTCGGGCGGCAGCTCGCTTTTCAGGATCGTCTTCATCTGCGCGTCGCGGTTCTGCTCGATCAGGTACACCACGCGGCGCCGGCGCACGAAGGCCTCGACCTCGGCGTGCGGCGGGAGCGCGCGCAGGCGCAGGTACGCGGTGGGCACGCCGGCCGCATCGAGCCGGTCGCGGGCCTCCAGGACGGCCGCGTGCGTCGAGCCGAACGCCAGCAGCCCGACCTCCGCCTCGAGGTCGCCCTCCAGCACCGGGGCCGGGAGCGCCGCGCGCGCGGTCTCGTACTTCCGCGCGATGCGGTCGAGGTTATGCCGGTACTCGGCGGGATCCTCGGTGTACTGCCCCTTCCAGTCGTGGCCGCTCCCGCGCGTGAGGAACGCCGCATCCGGATGCGCGTTCCCGGGCAGCGTGCGGTAGGGAATCCCGTCCGCGTCGGCGTCTTCGTAGCGGTAGTACGGCTTGCCCTGCTTCGCCAGTTCGCGAAGCCGCTCTTCCGTCAGCACCTTGCCGCGGTCCAGCGGGCGCTCGGGATACGGGAACGGGTCGGACATCCAGTTGTTCATGCCCAGGTCGAGGTCCGAAAGCACGAAGACCGGCGCCTGGAAGCGCTCGGCGAAATCGAAGGCCGCCGCCGTCAGCTCGCAGCACTCCTGGACCGTGCCGGGGATCACGCAGAGCTGCTTCGTGTCGCCGTGGCTGAGATAGTAGACCTGCAAGAGGTCGGCCTGCTGCGTGCGCGTCGGCAGGCCGGTGGACGGCCCCGCGCGCTGCACGTCCACGATCACCGCGGGAATCTCGGCGTAGTACGCGTAGCCGGCCCATTCGGACATCAGGCTGATGCCCGGGCCGCTGGTCGCCGTCATCGCCCGCGCGCCGGCCCACGCCGCGCCGAGCACCATCCCGATGCTCGCCAGTTCGTCCTCCGCCTGCACCGCCGCGAAGGTCTTGAGGCCCGACTCGGGTTCAACGCGGTATTTCCCGGCCAAGTCGATCAGCGCCTCGCAGAGGCTCGACGAGGGCGTGATCGGATACCAGGCCAGCACGCCGCAGCCGCCCAGGAGCGCGCCGATCGCCGCCGCGGTGTTGCCGTCGACGATGATCTTCCCGGCCGTCGCCTGCATCCGCTCGACGCGGTAGCCGCACGCGCCCTGGAAATGCCCGCGCGCGTACTCCGCGCCCAACTTCACGGCCTGCATGTTCAGGCTCACCGCCTTCGGCTTCGACTTGAACTGCTTGCCCAGCGCGCGCTCGATCTCGGCCTCCTCGATGCGCAGCAGTTCGGCCAGCACGCCGACGTACGCCATGTTGACGAGCAGCGTGCGCAGGCGGTTGTCGGCGTTCGGAATCCGCTCCATCAGCTTCGCGAAAGGCACGCCGAGGTAGCGCACGTCGGAGCGGACGCCTTCCAGCGCCAGCGGCGCGTCGTAGACGCACAGCCCGCCCGGCTCCAGCCACGCCAGGTCCTTCCGCGCGGTCTTGGGGTTCATGCACACGCTCACGTCGAGTTCCTTGCGCCGCGCGACGTAGCCGTCCTTCGAGAGCCGCACCGCGAACCATGTCGGCAGGCCCTTGATGTTCGACGGAAACATGTTCTTGCCGCTGACCGGCACGCCCATCTGGAAGATCGCGCGCATCAGCACGTTGTTCGACGACTGGCTGCCCGTGCCGTTGACCGTCGCGACCTGGATCGTGAAGTCGTTGACGCGCTCGGTGGCCGGAGCGGCCGCTTGAGCCTGCGTGCGAACTTCTGCCGACGATCCCATGCGTAGGGCTCCGGTGCGGCGGCCTCACGGCGAACTTCGCGCCACTATAGGGCCGCTGCGCTTAGTCTAACGCCTGTCCTGTATTGAATGAAGCTCCGGAAGCACGCATATAGCAGCGTGGTGGGAAGGGTAAGATTTACGAAACGATGAACGATAGTAGTTCTTATTCACGTTTCACGTTTCACGTTTCTGGTTCCCTCCGCCAACGTCAGCTCCCCTTCCCCGCAGAGCACGCCGCCGACTTCCGCGCGGACCGCGTAGCGATGCAGTTTGCCCGACGAGCGCCGGTGCTCGGCGCAGAGCTCGAGCACGTCGCCGGGAACCACGGGGCGCCGGAAGCGAAAGCTGGAGATCGAGGCGAGGACCGTCTTGAGCGGGCCGCCGGGACGCGGGCCGCCGCGCAGCGCAAGCCCCGCCGTCTGCGCCAGGGCTTCGACCAGCAGCACGCCGGGTAAGACGGGGTGGCCGGGAAAGTGCCCGCTCAGCCAGTATTCGTCGGCGGCGACGGTCTTCCGCGCCACGGCCCTGACGCCGGGAATCAGTTCCACCACACGGTCCAGCAGCAGCATGGGCGGGCGGTGCGGCAGGATCGCGCGGGGATCGGGCGCGGCGCTCACTCTTCGAGGTCTTTGACCTGGTCGACCTGGCCCGGCTTGCCGTCGAGCTTCTCGTCCTTGAAGTCGGCGTCCGCGAGCGCGTCGGTCTTGAACTCCGTGAAGGTCTCGGTCATCGGATCGCCCTGGCCTTCGGCGGGCAGGCGCTCGATGCTGCGGAAGAACGGCGCGCCTTCGTCCAGACGCGCGATGACGTATTGGTATGGGAGGTCCTCGCCTTCCTTCGTGCCTTGATGCAGGACCAGCTTCACGCCTTCCTTGCGCGCGAGCACCAGCCGCAGTTGCGCCGGCGCGCCGCCTTCGGCGGGCTTCTTGAACAGATGCAGGTCGAAGTACTTCGAGAGCGCCTTGACGTCGAGCGTGATCCCGGCGCGGACCAGCGCGAGGGCCTTCGGCGCGCGGCCGAAGTCCTTCTCGTACAGCTTCCCGGGGTCGCCGCCCGTGCCCGGGTAATACTCGCGCAGGGTCGTCCCGGAGAGCCGCACGACGGTCCAGTCCTTGCCGCTCTGGGTCCGGCGCAGGAGCGTGTCCGGGCGCTTGAAGAGCATCTCGCCGCGGACCTCGCGCTTGCCGAGCAGGTCCTCGACCGCGCAGTTGAGCTTCGCGCGGACGCAGGGCTGCTTCGAGAAGGACTCGGTCAGCTCCGCGAGGACGTTCTGGGCCTCCTCCGGCGCCAGCTTCGTCTCGCCCGTTTCGGCCTCGACCGGCGTTCCCGCGAAAGCCGGGACCGCGAGGCAGCAGGCCGCCAGGATGCACGCGCGCAGCGGAAGCGGACCCAACCTCATCGGCGAAGTCTCCCTGGTTTCCCGGCTCTCCGAAGCAAGAGACGCCCCGCCCGGGGCGCCATTCAAGCAAACTCGGCTACCGCTCGGCCGGCTGCTTCAAGGATTCCGGCCGTTCCCTGCCCAGCCCCAGCAGCCCCAGCAGCCCCGGGAGCACGATCAGCGCCCCGAAGAGCGCCCCCACGTAGCCCAGGATCGCCGCGTACCCGAACCCGATCAACCCCGTGTAGCTCCCCAGCACCATGCTGCCGAAGCCGGCCAGCGTGGTCAAGCCGCACAGCAGCACCCCGCGACCGGTCTCGGTGAGGATCTCGTTCAGCGCCGGCCGGCGCGACGAGTAGACGTCGTAGACCAGGTACACGCCGTAATCGATCGCGCTGCCCAACAGCACCGGGAAGATCATCAGGTTCACGTAATTGAGCGCGAACTCTTTGTGGCACATCTGCGCCACGACCACGCCGGCCAGCACGAAAAGGATCCCGAAGACCAGCGGCACCGCCGCCAGCGCCGCCTTCTTGAAGCTCCAGAAGGTGCAGACCAGCAGGACCAGCACGCACGCGGTGACCGCGCCGCTGATCCACTCCATGTCCAGCAGCAGGCTGTCCTTGAGCTCGAAGCCGACCAGCCGCGCGGCGACCAGGCGCAGCGACGAGTGGGGCGGCGCGCCGGCTTCGACCTCGGAGGCCAGCTCGGTGAACCAGGCTTTGCCGTACGCGAGGCTCGCGGGGAGGTAGTTGTTCAGGATCCGCACCCGCCGCGACTCGCCCTCGCCGTCGATCCGCGCGAAGAACCCCACCACCGGCGCCAGGGGGCCGGCGAGAACCTCTTCAAGCGTCAGCGGCCGGGCGTCGGCCAGCCCGGCCTGCATCTCGTCGAGCCGGTCGCCGAAGGGCTTGAACGAAGCACCCGCGCGCGCGCCGAACTCGGCCCGCGCCGCCTCGAAGAAGCGCGCCTTGCAGGCCGGAAGGTCCAGCGCGCGCAGCGCCGCCAGGGTCTCGTGCTGCCGGCGGGCCGAGGGCAGGTAGTCGAGCAACCCGCCGCTGGGCAACAGTTCACCGCGCTCGAAATACGGCCGCAGCCGCGCCTGTGCGGCCTCGGCGGCGGCGAAGGCCGTCTCCTCGCCGGGTCCTTCGGCCACGACCTTCACGTCGGCGAAGGCTTTGCCGAACCGCTTCGTCACTTCCATCCGCAGCGGGATGGCCTTGATCCGCAGGCTGCGCAGGTTGGAGAGTTCCCCGTCGAACCGGACGCCCAGGACCGGGTCGGCGCCAGGGTCGGGGCCCCCGAGCAGCAGCCCGCCGGCGACCAGCAGCCCCAGCAGCCCCAGCGAAACCCCCAGCCAGCCGCGCCGCCGGCGCTGATGCATCTTACCCAGAAGGATGGTCGTACCGCGAATCGAGCGCGCCACGTGCCCGCCCTTCTTCTTGCCTTCGCCGCGGTAGAGCAGCGCGGGGAAGAGCGTCAGCATCAGCACGCCGCAGACCCCCAGGCCGATCCCGGCCAACAGGCCCAGTTCGGCGAGCATCTTGAAGTGCGTCGTCGCGATCCCCAGGAACGCGACCAGCGTGGTGAGGCACGCCGCCAGGACGCCGGGGCCGCAGCGCGCCAGCGTCTGCCGCAGCGCCTCCTCGGCGCTGTAGCGGTTCTCCTCGCACAGATGATGGAAGGTGCTGTAGAGATGGATTCCGTAATCGACGCCCATCCCGAGCAGGATGCAGGTGAAGCCCGCGCCCATCACCCCGATCTTGCCGTGGAGCAGCGCCGTGAGGGCCAGCGTGACCGCGACCGAAAGCCCCATCGTCGCCGCGATGCACAGCGCCAGGCGGAGTTCGCGAAAGACCGCCAGGAAGAGCAGCAGCACCGCGATCGCCGAACCGGCCGTGGTGTTAAGAATGTCCAGGCGCAGGCTCAGCTCGTTCTCGGCGGTGACCGCGTGGAGCCCCGTGAAGCCGACGCGCAGCTCCGGCTCCTCCGGCTCGCCCGCGGCGGGGACGGCGAAGACCTCGCCCTTGAGCGAGGTGCTGAGTGCGGGAGCGCCCGAGGCCTCCCGTTCCGCGCGGAAGGCCTCCAGCGCGCGATTCTCGGCTCGCTGGCAGGCCGCCATCAGCGCGCGGACGAATTCAAGGTCGCTGGCGCCGCGCACCGGCCGCGCCAGGACCAGCAGCGTCCCGCCGTCCCCCCGAAAGGTAATAGCCTTCGGGATCCACGCCGCTCTGTCGGCCCAACAGCCGCTTGTCCAGCGCCTCGCGGGCCAGCCCGGCGAGCTTCAGCGGGTCGGCCATCAGCCGGCGGCGCTCGAGGTCCAGCGCCGGATCCAGGCCCGCCAGCTCGGCCCGCAGCGCCTGCATCCGCGCGGCCAGCGCCTCGGGCTCGAACTTCGCGGCCAGTTCCTTGACGTCCTCAAGGGTCAATAGCGCCTGGAGCCGCTCGCGCGCGAGCTGTTCGAGGGCCTTGCGCATGCTCTCGCCGGCGCGGCACTCGACGTAGCGCAGCCATGGCTCGCCCTCGAGGACGTCGGCCTCCGGCCACGCGCCGCGATCTTCCGGGTGGGCGCCGACCTGGGCGAGTTCCCGCGCCAGCAGGCCGCCCAGGCGCTTGAGTTCGGCGCGCGCCGCGGGATCTCCGGCCCGTTCGTCGGCCAGCGCGGCCACGCAGACGAGCATGTCCCCGCCGAAGTCCTCGCCGACCTCGCGCAGATCCTTGAACCGCGGCAGCTTCTGAGAGACTTGGTCGAGGACGTTCGCGTCGAGGTGGCGCAGGGTATGGTACGCGCCCGGCAGCGAGAGCAGGCCCAGCAGCGCCGCGCCCCACAGCACGCGCGCGCGATGGCGGGCGATCACGCCGCCCCAGCGTTCCAGGAACCGTTCCAGCCGTTGGGCCAAGGTCGTCGCCGCGGGCAAGCCCGCGCTCCCTCATGCCCCCCGGCAAGCTGCCCTGCGAGCGTCAAGACGTGGCGGGACCGAAAGTGTGCGTGAACGGCGAGCCGGCGAGCGGTCAGTCGAAGAGGCTCTGTCCCGACTTGAGCGCCTCGCCGAGGTCGAGCACCTGGACGCCCTGCGGCGCCGGAACCTGCAACTTGTCCATGGGCAGGGCGTCGATCTTGATCAGTTCCTTGTCCTTGACGTCCAACTGCAGCTCGTTGCGGTTGTCGCTGCTGGCCAGCACCACGCGCCGGGGGTACGGAACGTCCATCGGCTGGTCCGCCGCGCCCTCCGCGCCGGGCGCCGGCAGTTCGTAATTCTGGAAGCGGATCGTGCCCAGGTAATTCGAACTCAGGTCGAAGATTTCCACCTCGTCGGCCTTCGCCGGCTCCGACGAAATGAGATACCGGCGCACGCGGCGCTTGTAGATGCCCGGCATCTCAATCACGCTCACCGCCTGCTTGCCGTCCTCGATCTTGACCCGCCGTTCCAGCGCGTTCTCCGTCCAGGGGCGCGGGAAGAACAGGTCGTGCGCGGTGCCCGCGTTGGCCAGCAGCGCCAACTGGTTCCCGCTGGCCTTGCGCAGCTCCTCCACCTGCCCGCTGTAGAACTTCTTCTTCCGCGGCAGCCAGAGCTCGCACTTCCCGTCGTGAAAGGCCATGTCCAGCAGCAGCGTCTCGTCGTGCTTGATGCGCAGGCGCAGGTTGCCGTCCTTGTCGCCCAGGTACGCGCCGTTGAGCTGGTAATCCTTGTTCTTCGCCTTGTCGCGAAGCGTGACGTCCAGGCGCGCGACCAGCGCGTTCACCTTCAGACGCCGCGCGTCGATCTCCTTCAGGTCGTCGACGAGGTTCCGAAGTTCCGACTCGCCGGCCTGCGGGCCGCGAACCGGGATCGCGCCGGAATCGGCGAGAAGGTCCGCGTCTCCGGCGCCGAAGGCCGCCCAAGGCAGGCTTGCGCCGACCAGGCAAGCCATGGCGACCGGGAGGCGCCAAGCTTTTAACTTCAGGTCTGAGGGCATGTTGAACAAGAGTCTAACTCGCCTCCCTGCGTTGACAAGCCCTGGCCTTGCACAAGTTCCGTGGACGCCAGTATGAACTTGAATCGGCCATGCCCCCGACCGGCACACTAAAAAGAACAGAATCTCAACCCCATGATAGGTAGAACCTTAGGGTCCACCTTCAAGTCATCGGCAAGCCGCTACGGCGCCTGTCAGGCTGCGGCCCGGCACTCACGGTTTCCGGCGGCGGCACTCTAATGGACGCGCTACATCTGTGACCTTCACCGGCTTTTTGGTCACGCACTTTGTTCAGTTTCGTCTGGAGCTATGTGGAGAACGGAAGGCGCGCATTTGCGCCTAAACATAACTAAAAGGAGAGCTTCAATGCACGCAAATGAGACCCGCTTCTGGAAGGTCGCCACGCTGCTGGCGCTCTTGCTCTGCGGCTGGATGGCCGTGCGCGGCGGCGGGACGCCGGCCCTGGCCGACAACGGGGGCGCCACCACCGGCGGCGTCATCGCCCTGATGGGCGTCAACCCCGCCAACGAACACCTCTACCTGATCGATACCAACAACAGCACGATCGCGATGTACGAGAACAAACCCAACACCGGCGTCACGCTCGTCGCCGGCCGCCGCTACGACCAGGACACCCTGCTGATCGCGAACATGCCGGAGCGCGAACTGGCCTACAAGAACAAGGACAACGGTTACTCGCCCGTGGACGTGAAGCACCTGATCGACCAGCTCGACGAAGTAAACCGGAAAGCCAGGTAGCCGCGCGCGTTCGCGCCGTTCGAAGGGCCCATCCGGCGCGCCGGATGGGCCCGCGCCTTGAATCGATCGTCCGCTCCGCCGTCCGCGGAATGACATGGCAATCGCGCCGCGGCGGTTACAATTCCGGATCATGCGCGTTCGATCCATCTTCTGGGCCTTGGGGCTGGCGGCGGCGGCCGCCTCCCTTCAGGCCGTTGCCGCGACTTGGCACGTGGACGCCAAGGCCGCCGGCGCCGGCGACGGCAGCGAGGCGCAGCCCTGGCCGGCGCTCACCGCCGCCGTGCTCGAGAAGCTCCAGCCCGGCGACACCGTCCTCCTCGCCCACGGCGCCTACACCGTCAGCGACCTGGCCGTCAAGCGCGGCGGAGCGCCCGGCGCGCCGATCGTCATCCGCGGCGCCCCCGGCGAGTACCCGGTCCTCTCGGGCGAGCGCAACGGCTTCATCCTCGGCGAGGCCGCCCACGTCGTCTTCGAGCACCTGGAATTCGCCGACTACAAGGGCCAGCCGCTGAACCTGGCCGCGCGCGTCAAGGACGGCGGGAGCTGGATCGTCGTCCGCGACTGCATCGCCCACGGCGGCGCGATCTTCGTCAAGGCCAACGGCAAGGACGCGCGCGCCCACCACCTGCTCATCGAAAACTGCGTCGCCTACGCCATGGCGGACATCCCGATCTTCCTCGACAACCTGGACGGCGCGATCGTGCGCAACTGCGTCTTCTTCGACAGTAAGTCGGTCGCAATGGACCCGGGCGGCGTGAGCAATTTGGTCGTTGAACGCAACTATGTCGTCAACCCCTACCGCCTGGGTGCGCTCAAGATCCGCTGGGGCGACGTCGAACGGATCCAGCAGCCCAACTGCGACGGCGCGGTCGTCCGCCACAACATCTTCCTCGAAGGCGGCCGCTACCAGCTCCTCCTGGCCAGCGCCAACGGCGCCTGCGTCTACCAGAACGCCTTCGCCAACTTCGAGAACCTGCCCAGCGAGAGCGGCCTCGTCTTCATGCAGCGCGACGCCGTGGACCTCGACGGCAAGAAGCCCGGCCCCAACCGCCGCAACGTGCTGCTCAACAACATCTTTTTCCACGCCGGCGACGACGCACGGCCGCAGAATTACGTCCACAACGCCCTGCTCTGCCTCGACGCGACGATGGGCGCCGAACTCGATTCCCAGCGCATCGACCACAACCTCTACTTCAAGAAGCGCGGAACGCTCCTCATCCGCGCCGTCGACCGCGACGTCGAGGCCGAGAACCTGAAGGGCTGGGGGCCGGGCTTCGACACGCACTCCCTGATCGCCGACCCCCTGTGGCGCGTCCCGCTCCTCGACGCCGGCCCCGACGGCTACCGCCTCCCTGAAGGCAGCCCCGCCGTCGACGCCGGGACGACGCTCACCGCCGCGGCAGGCTCCGGCAGAGGCACGGAACTCAAGGTGGCCGACGCCCGCGGTTTCTGCCCGGGCCTCGGACTGCTCGACGGCGACCTCGTCCGCGTCGGAGCACATCCGCCCGTTCGCATCGTCGCGCGCGACCTTCAAGCCCAGGTGCTCACCCTGGAGAAGGAACTCGACTGGCAGGACGGCGACCCCGTCAGCCTCCCCTATTCCGGCAAGGCCCCCGACATCGGCCCACAGGAACGCGACGCCGAGGTCCCCATCGGCAACGAGGAAGGCATCCGCCGGTTGCGCCTCTGGCTCGCCAAGCGCAAGCGCTGAAGTTCGCCTCCAACGAATCGCGCCTAACCTACGCCTGAGCCAGGACGGCGGCCGCCGGGCCTTTTTACCGGTATTTGTTTGCCGATCGTTTTCGAACTTGGATCGAAATATGATAAAATAGTATTACTAGTTGCGCGCTCAGGCGTGGTTCCAGACCCTTGAAACAGGTTGAATGAGCATGATTCGAACACGGCGATCCGGCCCGCCCTCGCGAAAGGAACCGCGCATGCCCGCCCTCGACCTCAAGCTCGATCTCGAAACCCCCTACACCCTCGACTCCGAAAAGCTCGCGTTCTTCCGCGAGCACGGCTACGTGAAACTCAAGAACGTCTTCTCCGCCGAGGTCCTGGCGCATTACGGCCGCGAGATCACGCGCAAGACGCTGGAACTGAACCGCAACACCCTGCCCATGGCCGAGCGGAGCACCTACAACAAGGCTTTCATCCAGGTCGGGAACCTCTGGACCAAGAGCGAGGTCGTCAAGGAGTTCGTCTTCGGGACGCGCCTGGCGCGGCTCGCCGCGCAACTGCTCGGCGTGAGCGGCGTGCGGATGTGGCACGACCAGGCGCTCTACAAGGAACCTTCCGGCGGCTTCACGCCCTGGCATGCCGACCAGTATTACTGGCCCATGAGCAGCGAGAAGTCGGTCACCGCCTGGATCCCGCTCCAGGCCGTGCCGCTGGAGATGGGCCCCCTCGCTTTTGCGGCGAAGAGCCACACTTTCGAATACGGCCGCGACCTGCGCATCGGCGACGACAGCGAAGCGCGGATCTCGAAGGCGATGCAGGAGCAGGGCTTCCGCTACGTCGAGGAACCTTTCGATCTCGGCGAGGTCAGCTTCCATTACGGTTGGACCTTCCATCGCGCCGGTCCCAACGTCACCGCTCGCCCGCGCGAAGTGATGACCGTCATCTACATGGACGAAGCGATGCGCTTGAAGGAGCCGTCCAACGACAACCAGGTCGCCGATTGGAAGGCCTGGTGCCCCGAGACGAAGATCGGCGAGGTGATGGACGGCAAACTCACTCCGGTGATCTGGTCGTCGCGCGGCGCCTGAAGTTTTTCGGCGACTGGAAATCCGCGCGCGCCTCCCGACAATCGGTCGCGTGCTGCCCCGCGAACAACGCTTGGCGGAGGTTCCGCGCCGCGCGCCCGACGGCCGCGGGCTGCCCCCCGTGGACCCCGCCGCGCGCGCGCGGCTCCTGACCGGACTGCTCCGCGGCGTCTCGCGCGCCTTCTACCTGACCGTCCGCGTGCTCCCGGCGCGGCTGCGCGAGCCCGTCGGCCTAGCCTACCTCCTCGCGCGAGCCGCCGACACCCTCGCCGATACGCGCTTGCTCCCGCCGGCCGAACGCCTCGCGCAGCTCCTCGCCTTCCGCGCCCAGCTCGTGGAACCGGCCTCGACCGAGGCGCTGCGGGCCATCGAGGCCGCGCTCACCGCCGGCCGCGCGCTCGCCGAAGAAAAAGAGCTGCTCCAACAGCTTCCGCAGGCCTTCGCGCTCCTGGAATCCCTCGAACCCGGCGACCATGAGCGCATCCGGCGTGTCGTCGTCACCCTGACCGAAGGCATGGCGTTCGATCTCACGGCCTTTCCCCGCGAGGACGGCGGAGGCCTTGTCGCGCTCAAGACCGGCGCCGAACTCGACGCCTACACCTACTACGTCGCCGGCTGCGTCGGCGAGTTCTGGACGCGGACGCTGGTCGCCCACGAGCCGGCGCTGCGCGGCTGGGACGCCGAGGCTCTTTCGGCCGCCGGCGTGCGCTTCGGCAAGGCCCTCCAGCTCACCAACGTTCTCCGAGACCTCCCCCGCGACCTGCGCATCGGGCGCTGCTACCTCCCCGAGGAGGATCTGCTGACCGCGGGGCTCGAGCCCGGAGATCTGCGCCATCCGGACGCCGGCGCGAGGGCGCGTCCCATCCTCGCCAAGTGGCTCAACACAGCGCTCGCGCATTACGACGCCGCCGAGGCCTACACGCTCGCGATTCCGCGGCGCTGCGCGCGCCTGCGCCTCGCGGTCCTCTGGCCGATCCTGATCGGCCTCGGCACCCTGGAACGTCTCGCGCGCGAACCGCGCTGGCTCGACCCGGACGTGCGCGTGAAGGTCTCGCGCGGCTTCGTCTACCGCACGATGCTGCTTTCCCTCCCCGCCGCGCCCTCGAACGCGCTGCTGGGCGCCTGGATGCGCAGCATGAGGCGGAATGTGAAACGTGAAACGTGAAACGTGAAACGTGAAACGTGAAACGTGAAACGTGAAACGTGAAACGTGAAGTGGTAAACCAATTCGGCCAATTGAGCGCAGCAATTAAGAATGAGGCGTGGATAACTTTACTCGGAACTCGGAACTCGGAACTCGGAACTCGGAACTCGGAACTCGGAACTCGGAACTCGGAACTCGGAACCGACCATGTATCGCTACGCCATCCTCGGCGCCGGCCGGCAGGGCCTCGCGGCGGCCTACGACCTCGCGCGCTTCGGCGCGGCCTCCGAGATCGCGCTCTTCGACGCGGACCTCGCCGCCGCGCGGCGCGGGGCGCGGCGCATCGCGAAGCTGGCCGGGCGGAAGCTCTGCCGCGCCGCCAGGCTGGACGTGCGGAGCGCAAAGGAAGTCCGCATGGCGCTGGCCGGCTTCGACGCGGCGTTAAGCGCGGTGCCGTACTTCTTCAACGAAGCCCTGGCCCAAGCGGCGCTTGAAGCGCGCACGCCCTATACCGACCTCGGCGGCAATCTCCGGATCGTCCGGCGGCAACTCAAACTCGACGCGCGCGCGCGAAAGGCCGGGGTGCCGATCGTACCCGACGGCGGCCTGGCGCCGGGCATGGCCAACGTCCTGGCGGCGTACGCGGTCGAGCGCTTCGCCGCGGCCGGCCTCGGGAAGGCCCACACCGTCAAGCTCTACTGCGGCGGCCTGCCGCGGCGGCCCCGCCCGCCCCTCGGCTACCAGATGCTTTTCAGCGTCGAGGGGTTGCTCAACGAGTACGAAGGCGAGTCCCTCGTGCTGCGCGGCGGGAAACTCGCGCGCGTGCCCACGCTTGCCGAATTGGAATCCCTGCGCTTCCCCGCTCCCGTCGAATCGTGCGAAGCCTTCGTCACCTCCGGCGGAACGTCCACCGGGCCTTATACGTTCAAGGGCAGGTTGCGCGCGTACGAGTACAAGACGCTCCGCTACCCGGGCCACGTGGAGAAGATCCGCGCGCTGCGGGATCTGGGGCTTTTCGAGGCCGCGAAGGTCCGCGCCGGCGGCGTCGCGGTCTCGCCGCGCGAGGTTTTCAAAGCCTGCGCGCTGCCGCGCCTGACCTTTCCCGGCGCGCCGGACCTGGTCGTGCTTTGCGTGCGTTGCCTCGGCGGCCCCGCGCGTAGGCTGCGCGAACTGCGCCTGGACCTGCTGGACTTCGCCGACCCCCGCACCGGCTTCAGCGCCATGGAACGGACCACCGGCTTCCCGGCCGCGATCGCCCTGCATATGCTCGCGAAGAAAACGATCCGGCCCGGCGCCCGCGCCTTCGAAGCGGCCCTGCCGCCCGGCGACTTCGTACGCGAACTCCGCCGCCGCGGCATGAAACTCCGCGAGCGCGCGATCCGGCCTTGATGGGCTGTACGCGCAATCTCGCCAAGAAGCGGGTGGATCGGGCAGAGAAGGTTTGTCCCGCGCATGCGCGTTCCGAGCGCTTACACGCGCATCGCCGCCCTTGGCGCGTCCCCCGCGGCTCCTCGGCGTTGCGGTCAAAGGGATGCCCGGAAGGCTCGCGGCGTCCGGCCTTCCAGGCTCCGGAAGACCGTGGCGAAGTACTGGCTGCTCTTGAAGCCGCAAGCGAAGGCCACGTCGGTTACGCTCCGGCCGGCATCCTCCATCAACAGCCGCTTGGCTGCCTCGACCCGCGTGCGGTTGAGGAACTCCAGCGGCGAGATGTTCGTGAGCCTCCGGCAGTAGAAGGCGAAGCGCGTTCTCGCTAGGCCGCACTCCGCGGCCATTTCATCCAGGCTCCAATCGTGCTCCAGGTGTCTCGGAAGCGCCGCGAGAAACAGTTCCACGGTCCGCTCGGTGCTGGCGAGCCGCTCGTCGAGGCGCGCCTGCTTGCGCTCCAGCATCTCCAGCAATTCGACGGCCAGTTCGTTGAGGTGCAGGGCCAGTCGTGAAGCCGACGCCTGCGCGGAGCCTTCCATGACATCCCCAAGCCGCTCGAAGGCGCGCGCGAGGTTCCGGCCGGCCTGCCAGACCGGTTTCTCGTTATGCCGCAGGAGCGTGGTGAGCCGCGCGAGGTCCTTCGGCGCAAGGACCAGCCAGGACGGCCAACGCCAAGCGTCGTCGGGCCGGCGGATGCCGAGGTCCAGAATCAGCCAGATCAGCTTGCTCGCCGCGACGCTCGGATCGCCCACGCGGTGCCGCTGCCAAGGGCGGGTTACGGTCAGCGCCCCGCGCTTGAGCGCGAAGGTTGCCCCATCCAACCCGAAGGCCAGCCGCCCGCGCGCGAGGTAGGTCAGTTCGAGGCCCTCATTACGGTGCCAGTCCAGCCCCCAGTGCTGCGGACGTGGCGCGTCCCAAAAGCCCACCGAGCAGACCTCGGGCAGCACCCCTTTGCGCAGTTTCCGGCCGGGATAGCGTCCCCGCGCGAACGCCTCCAGCCGCACCTCGCCGGCGCGCGCGGCCGCCTCCAGGGGCTCGCAGGTGTCGGCGCGAAACGTCTGGCCGGGCGCGGCGAATATCGCGGGCTGACGCACCGGGTGCGGGCTCCTTGTGCAAAATCTACCACTACCCGAACCTGGAAGATTCTGCCCCTCTGGCAGTCTAGGATCAAGAGCGTCGAGGGTGTCATGGCGCGCTACCGTATTCTGTTCCACGTCGGCGGACCGGCCTTCCACCCGGTGGGCGAACAGGCCGCCCGGGTCGCCGCGTGGCTCGGCAAGGATTACGAGTGCCGGTGCGTGGAGGGACGCGCGGCCTTCGAACGCCTCGGCGATTGCGACCTCTTTGTACCCATGGGACTGCACTGGACCGGGCAGCGGGACGCGTACCGGCCGCCGTACGCCGCCGACCGCGAGGCCCTCGAACGCTACGTCGCGTCCGGCCGCCCGCTGCTGGTCCACCACGGCGCCATCGCCAGCTACGACGACTGGCCGCGCTTCGGCGAACTTCTCGGCTTCACCTGGGTCTGGGGCACGACCGCGCATTCACCGGTCGCCGAGCACCGCGTCGAGGTCCTGCCGACTGGGCATCCGCTCGTGCGCGGCGTCGAAAATTTCACGCTCACCGACGAACTGTACTACGAGATCAGGCCGAGTCCCGGCCTCGCGCCGCAGGTGCACGCGGAGGCGGCTTGGCAGGAGCGCCGCCTGCCGATGATCTTCAGCGCCGAGGGCGGGCGCGCGCCGGGCGCCGGCCGCGTCGTCTACCTCGCCAACGGGCACGACCTCCGGGCTTTCGAGTGCCCCGGGCTCCGGAAGGTCTGGCTCAACGCGGTGCGCTGGCTGCTCGAACTGAATTGACCGCGGAGCCAAGGGAGGGGCGGAGCAGGCAAGGGTTGGAGCGGTTCGATCGCGGCATGCCGTCCAACCCCCTGCATATCCCCGCGCGGTCCGCGTGCTTTGCGTGGGATTCGCGGTTCGGGGAACGGGAGCTTCGCGATGACGACGGCGACGAAAACGTACACGGCGGCGGTGATCGGCGTGGGCAAGGCCGGCGGCGGCGGGCCCAAAGGCGGCGGACACGCGATAGGTTACGTCCACGCGGGGACGTTCAAGGCCAACCCGCGCGTGAAGCTCGCCGCGGGCGCGGACATCAACGCCGAAAACCTGCGCGCCTACCGGGAGAGGTTCGGCGTCCCGCTGGGCTTCGAGGACTACCGCGCCTTGCTGAAGGACCTCAAGCCCGACCTCGTCAGCATCGGCACTTACGTCGGCCTGCACCGCCGGATCATCGAGGACGCCGCGCGCGCGGGCGTGAAGGGCATTCTCTGCGAGAAGCCGTTCCTCAACGCGCCCGCCGACCTCGATGCCGTCGAAAGAGTCGCCGCGGAGACCGGCGCCAAGATCGTCGTTGGGCACATGCGCCGCTACCGCCCGGCCTTCGAACGCGCTCGCGACCTCTACAACGACGGCACGGTCGGCAAGCCCCTCATGTGCCTGGGCGGCATCGAGGGCTGGGATCTCAGCGAATGGGGCAGCCACTGGCTCGACATCTTCCGCTTCTTCAACAAGGACCGCGCGGTGAATTGGATCATGGGCCAGGCGCGCGTGCGCGGCTTTCGCGGCTACGGACACGCGATGGAAGAGCACGCCGTCGCCTACTTCGAGTTTGAAGGCGGGGCCAAGGCGATCCTCGACGGCGGCAAGGCCGTCGGGCAAGGCCTCACCCTTCTCGGCGCCGAAGGCGTCATCCGCGTCCGTGACGAGGCCATCGTGACGGTCGAGAACGGATCGGGACGCGCCATCGAGGACTTCTCGTCTCACCCGCGGCACAACGCAATCTGGCCGAAGGTACTCGAGGAACTGATCGACTGGATCGAGGGCGGCCCCATCCCCCGCGTCGGCCACCCGTCCATGCTCAAGACTTGCGAATTGAACCTCGCCGCGTACCTCTCGGCGCTGAAGGGCGACCGCATCGACCTGCCCCTGTCCGGCGAACTGCGCGCCTACGACGAGTGGCCCGTGGAAGCCCTCGCGCGCAGGACGTCCTGACGGCCGCCGCGGGCGCGGCGCACGGGGAGGATTGGAATCGAGGGTGGGCGCGGCATACGGGGCTTGCGGCCATGGGCCGTGCTCTTCGATCCCCGCGGTGAAACGGCTTGGGCCACAGGAGATCCGCGTCATGGGCAAGCTCGGCATCGGAATCAACATGGAGTTCGTGCGTCACGACGACAAGAACTTCGAATGGGGCGTCGAGAAGGCCGCCGCCCTGGGCTACGCCTACGTCGAGCCGATGGTCCATTGGGGCCGCGAGCTGCTCAGCGAGGCCGGCTATTTCCATAGCGTCTCGATGCTGGACGATCCCTTCCGCGTCAGCCGCGCCTGCGAAAAGGCGGGCATCCTGATCAGCGGGCTATCCTCGCACACACCGCTCTGCCGGCCCGAGATCGGCGCCGAATACCTCAAGCAGGCGGTGCGCTTCGCCGCCGAGTGCGGCGCGCCAGTGGTCAACACCGACGAAGGCCCCAAGCCGAAATGGACGACCGCCGAGGAGGACCACGTTCTAATGAAGTATACGCTGCGCGAGACCGTGAGCGTCGCCGAACCGCGCGAGATCCTGATCGGGCTCGAACCGCACCAGCAGTACAGCAAATGCCCCGAAGGACTCGACCGCATCCTCGGACTCGTGGACAGCCCCGCGCTGGGAATCAATTTCGACACCGGCAACGGTTACCTCTGCGGGCACGACCCGTACGCCTGGCTGGAGCGCGTCCTGCCGCGGCTCGTTCACCTGCACGCCAAGGACATCTCCATCGGCCAATCCGACGGCGAACGCGGCAAAGTCACCGGCACGCCCGTCGGCTGCGCCTGCGGCGAGGGCGTCATCGACTGGAAGCGCGTGATCGAACTTTGCCGCAGGGCTCCGCGGGACATCGTGCTAAGCGTGGAATGCGGCACGGTCGAGCAGGCCGAGCGAAGCATCAAGCACCTCAAGGCGCTCATCGGCTGAGCGGAACGGCCGAAAGCACGGATACGCCCATGGGCCGCGAACATGCGCTCGCGGTCCACCTACGCTTTTACCGATCCCACGACCTTCCCCAAATCCTCCAGCCCCTGCTCCGCCAGCCACGCGCCGAGTTCCTTCGGCAGCCGATTGAGCAAGTCCGGATCGAGATAGTTCGTCGTGCCGATCTGCACGGCGCTCGCGCCGACGATGAAGAACTCCAGCGCGTCGTTCAGCGTGCGGATCCCGCCGATGCCGACGATCGGCACGCCCGGACAGGCGCGCGCGGCCTGCCAGACGCAGCGTACCGCCACCGGGCGAATCGCCGGTCCGCTCAACCCGCCGGTAACGTTGGCAAGCTGCGGCTTGCGCGTCTTCACGTCCACCGCCATGCCCAGCAAGGTATTCACCAGCGAGAGCGCCTGCGCGCCGCCTTCGACCGCCGCGCGGGCGATCTCGCCGACGTCCGTGACGTTAGGGGAGAGCTTCGCCATCAGCAGTTTCTTCGTGGCCGGCTTCAGCGCCTTGAAGAGCCGCTCGCAGTCGGCCGGGTCGGAGGCGAAACGGCAGCCGTGCTGCACGTTCGGGCAGGAGATGTTGATCTCGAAGCCGTCCACCGCCTCCACGCCGTCAAGGCGCGAACAGATCTCCGCATAATCCTCGATCGAATCCCCCACCACGTTGACCAGCACCTTCGTCGGGAGCCGCGCGAGATCGGGCACTTTCTTCTCGATGAAGACCTCCAGACCGCAGTTCTCCAGACCGATCGCGTTGAGCATCCCCGCGGGCGTCTCCCAGATCCGCGGCGTGGGATTCCCCCTCGCGCGGCAGCACCGAGAGCGATTTGGTCACGACCGCGCCGACGTGGCGCAGGTCGACCAGCGGCGCGTACTCGCTGCCGTAGCCGAACGTCCCGCTCGCCGCGAGGAACGGCGTCGAAAGCGTCAGCGGTCCGAGGGAGGCCGTGAGCGAAGGCATACGGGAAACGGTAAACAGTGCGCGGCGAACAGTAAACAGGAAACAGCGGACAGTCAGAGGTGGCCCTGACCTAAGCGGCCTTGCGTTGCGCTTTCAAGTATCTGCTTGGCCCTTTTGACCGGGCTCTTCGTCATTCGCTCGAGCTTAGACGCCGAATCTGTTTACCGTTCACTGTTTACTGTTCACTCTTAACCGGCTCCGCCTGAGGCGCGGGATCCGCGGAGGCTTCCTCCGGCCGGGTGAATTCGGCGAGCACGAAAAGGCCCACGCCGACGGTGATGCAGACGTCGGCCACGTTGAAGATCGCCCAGTGCCCGATCAGCGGCAGCTCGGGGCGGAAATCGAAGAAGTCGCGGACGCCGGCAAAGCGGAGCCGGTCGATGAAGTTGCCCGTCGCGCCGGTCAGGAGCAGCGCCTGCGCGCACAGGACGACGCGCCGCGCCTTCGCCCGGCCGTGCAGATACCACCACCAAAGCGCGCCAATGGCCGCCGCCGTCACCAGCAGCACCGCCAGCGGCCAGTCGGCGAAGAGCGAGAAGGCCACGCCGCGGTTCAGCGCCGGCTTCAGGTGCAGGACGTCCTCCCAGAGCGGCACGCCCTCGTCCGGCAGTTCGCCGAAGGCGAAGGCCTTGCTGGCCTGGTCGAGCGCGAGGCCGGCCAGCACGACCAGCGCGAAGAGGTACGGGCGGCGCATGGGCGGATTCTAGTCTGTGTGCCGGATCCTGGCGAGAGGAGCGGAATGAACCTGGGCTGCATTACGCTCAGGCTGCGCTCAAGCTTTATCCTGTTTATCCGAGGAAGCCAGGCCCAGGCGACGCCGCATTTCGTCATCGGACAACCCGCCTCGCGCTTTCAGGCTTTTGCGCGAACGCTCGATGATCCGAATGAACTCGGGATTCATGCTCAGCTTGACCGATTCAACATCCGCCTCGTCCAGCGGCAGTACGACCGCCACGGCCTTCCCGGCCGAGGTAATCAGCAGCGGTTCCTTGCGCGACTGTTTCGCATACTTGGCAAGCGAAGCCGTCACTTTTTTCAACGGAACGGTTTTCATAATTCGACCACCTCTCCCCCAATGCTGACGCGATTGCGATCCTTAACGCCAATCGCGACGATCTCGACGCTCGGCTCCTCCCCCCGCACAACATCGTAGTATACACGAAATTTACCGATCCGGAGTTCCCAAGGCGCAATACCATTAGGCCGCATGGGCTTTCGATTCTTGCTGGGTTGAGTCGGTTCGTTGGACAGTTGCGACTGTATTCGGTCCAGGATGGTGGCTTGGTCGCGCTTTTTCAGCACGCGCAAGTGTGCCTCGGATTCGTAGGCGTATTGGATTCGGTAGGCCAATGCTGAGCCGCCTTACTCCAGCGCCATTTCCTTCGGCACCACCACGACCCCCGATTCGGTCACGATGAAGCGGCGGCGGTCTTCCTCCAGGTCGTAGCCGATCTGTGTCCCTTCGGGGATGCGCACGCCTTTGTCGATGATCGCGCGGCGGATCTGCGCGTGCCGCCCGATGTTGACGCCTTCCATCAGGATCGACTCGACGATGTGAGAATAGCTGTTCACGCGCACGGCCGGCGAGAGGATCGAGCGCTCCAGCGTGCCGCCCGAGACGATCACGCCGTGCGCCACCAGGCTGTCCAGGGCCTGCCCGCGCCGGGAGGCGTCGCCCAGCCCGGCGAAGACGAACTTCGCCGGCGCGAACTGCTCCTGGTACGTCCGCACGGGCCAGTCCAGGTCGTAGAAGTTGAACTGCGGGTTCACGCTCACCAAGTCCAGGTTCGCCTCGTAGTAGCTGTCGATCGTGCCCACGTCGCGCCAGTACGGATCCTGCTTCTTGTTCTCGTCCTTGAACGGGCAGGCGAAGACGCGCGCGCCGTCCTCGATCATGTCCGGGATGATGTTCTTGCCGAAGTCGTGGGCGGTCTCGAGCCGCGCGTCCTTGGCCAGCCGCCGGACCAGTTCGTCGGTATCGAAGACGTAGATGCCCATGCTGCCCAGGCAGCGCTCGGGGTCGCCCGGGATCGTCGCGGGGTTCTCCTTGGGCTTCTCCTGGAAGCCCGTGATGCGGGAATTCTGGTTCGTCACGGCGATGCCGAGCTGGTTGGCGCGGGCCTTCTCGACCGGGACGCAGGCCACCGTCAGCCGCGCGTCGTTCTCGATGTGGAAGTCCACCATGGCCCGGTAGTTCATCTTGTAGATGTGATCGCCGGCCAGGATCATCACGCGCTTGGGCCGCTCGCGCTCCAGCGTGTAGAAGTTCTGGTAGATCGCGTCGGCGGTGCCCTGGTACCAGTTCGGGCCCTGCCGCATCTGCGGCGGCAGGATGTGGATGTACCGGCCCAGTTCCATGTTGTTGAAGATGGGGTCCCAGCCCAGGTGGATGTGCCGCTCCAGGCTGAACGACTTGTACTGGGTCAGGACGTAGAGCCGCTTGCAGCCGCTGTTGAGGCAATTGGAAAGCGTGAAGTCGATGATGCGGTAGATCCCGCCGAAGGGCACCGCGGGCTTGGCGCGGTCGCGGGTCAGCGGGTACAGCCGTTCTCCCTGACCGCCCGCCAGAATGAGGGTCAGGGTTTCGTCCATGACGTCGAGGGGCATGGTGAACGGTCCGTGCGTTGGAAAGTCGCGGCCGGGCTCAGACCTCGATGCCGCGCTGTTTGAGGACTTCCTTGATCTTGGCTTTCAGCTCGGTCAGATCGCCCGACTTGACCACGTAGGCGTCCGCCGACCAGGTCATGAAATTGTCCTTGTAGGTGCTGTAGGCGGTATTGAGGATCACCGGCATCGACTTATCCTTGGCCAGGATCTTGCCCAGCGCCTCGATCCCGTCCATGCCCGGCATGGAGATGTCCAGGATGATCAGGTTGGGGCGGTCTTTCTTCAGGTACTCCAGCGCCTCCGGCCCGCTGGCGGCGAGCGTGACCTGGTAGCCCTCGTCGCCCAGTTCCTGCTCGTACAGCGTGCGCAGGTTCTTGTCGTCGTCCACGACCAGCAGCTTCGCCATGATCGAAACTCCCGTTCCTTCCCGGTTCCTCAATCGCCCGTGGACGGCACGCCCCGGACCTCCCCCAGGGGCGGCGCGGGCGTCCCGGCGGGGGGCGCCTCGCGCAGCCAGGTTCCCGAGGCCGGTTGGCGCAGGGGCAGGCCGATCTGGAAGGTCGTGCCTTCGCCCGGCGTGCTCTCGCAGCGGATCACCCCCAGGTGATCGTCCACGATCTTCTTGGTAACCGCCAGTCCCAATCCCGTCCCGTCGGGCTTGGTGGTCACGAACGGGCTGAACATGCGGTCGCGGACCTCTGGCGGGATCCCGCAGCCGGTGTCCTGGACCATGATCGTCGCCATCTCGCCCTCGCGGCCGGTCTTGAGCAGGAAGGCGCCCCCGTTGGGCATCGAATCGGCCGCGTTCCGGATCAGGTTGTGCAGCACCTGCAGGATCTGCCCCTCGTCGAAGCCCACTTCCGGCAGCGAGGAGTCCAAATCCAGTTCGGCCTGAATCTTCTTCTGCCCCAGCGGCTCGGCGTGCGCGCGAAAGGCCTTTTGCACCACCGCGTTCAGGTCGCCGAGCTTGAAGACCGGCGAGGTCGGGCGCGCGAAGTCCATGACCCCCTTGAGCATGTTCTCGAGCCGCGAGGCCTCCTCGGAGATGATCCCCACGTTGCGCTGCACGCGCTCGACGTTCTCCGGGCGCTTCAGCACCGCGCGCGCGAACCCGCCGATCGTCGCCAGCGGATTGCGGATTTCGTGCGCCACGTGGGCCGCCATCTTGCCCACCGCCGCGAGCTTCTCGGCGTGGACGATCTTCTCCTGCGCCGAGCGCAGCTCGGACATGCTCTTGCGCAGCTCCGCGTACGTCTCCGCGTTCTCGATGGCCAGCGCGGCCTGGGCCCCGAAGAGGCTCAGCAGCTTCACGTGGTCCTCGGTGATCGCGCGCCCCGAATACAGGTTGTCGGCGAGGAGCACGCCCACGACCGAGCCCTTCGCGACCATCGGCACCGAGACGAATTCGGCGTGCCCGAAGACGCGGCGGAAATGATCCGTGACTCGTTCGTCGTGCGCCGGCGCCGTGAGCACCTGCGGCTTCTTCTCCAGCGCCGTGCGCACCACGATCTCGCTCGGGTCGTCCATCGCGTACGAGAGCTGCCGGACCATCGCGAAGAGCGGCGTCTCGCGCGAAGGGTAGCGGTCCAGTTCCTCCACCAGCTCGTGCAGCGTGCGCCCGTGGCTGGAGATCTCCGCCCAGATGCGGAAGGCCTCCTCGCGGCTGGTGGGTCCCACCGCCATCCGCGCTTCCAGGCGCGAGTTCTGGTGGTTGCGCTTGAACAGGAACGCGCGGTTGAAGCCCAGCGCGTGGCCGGCCGTCACGCAGAGCAGGATCACGTGGTTCAGCCGCTCCCCGTCCAGCGTCTGCTGCAGGAACTGCGAGAGTTCGCGCAGCAGCGAAAGCTGTTCGACGCGCGTCTCCTGCTCGGTCACGTCCTGCGTCAGGATCAGCGCCTGGCTGATCGGCTCGCCGTCCTCCGCCTGGATCGGCGCGATGATGTTGGCGAAGAAGCGGCGCTGCCCGTGGACCGTGAAGACGCTCCAGGTCTGGTGGTGCACCTGCCCCTTCTGAAAGACCGACTGCCACCAGCCCTGTCCCTTGGGGATGCGGTCCAGGAACGCCTGCAGCCCGGGCTGCCCGAAGGCGTCCCCGAACCACAGGTCGAAGGTGCGGTTCTTCCAGATCACCGCCCGCTCGCGGTCCACCAGGCACAGCGCGGCGTTGAGCGCGTTGACGATGTCGTGGAGCTTGGCGCGCTCGCGCGCCACCGCCGCCTCGGCGCGCGCCTGCTCGGTAACGTCCTCGATTACCACCAGCACCTGCCGCTCGCCGGCGTAGTCGATGGCCGCCACGGTCAGGTCGCTGACCCGGTCGGGGCGCGAGGCGAAGAGCCCGGTCACGCGGCGCAGCCGCCGCGGCTGCCCGCTCCCCGTCGCCCCCGCGATCGCCTCCGCCAGCGGGTCGCCCGTGAGCCCGTCCCGCGTGAACTCCACGAGGTTCTTGTTGATCACCTCGCGCCGCTCCAGCCCCAGCCACTGCAGCAGCGGCGCGTTCACGAAGAGGATCTGCTTCTGCGCGTCGAGGACCATGATCGCCGAGGGCAGCGAGCTGACGATGTCCTGCGCGAAGCGCCGCAGGTCGTCCAGTTCGTCGTCGCGCTCCGCGATCTTCTCGGCCAGCTTCCGCGCGCGCTCGACCAGCCAGCGCTCCTCGCGGCCCTTTCGCGAGAGCACCTTCGCGCGCACGATCAGTTCGTCGGGCTTGAACGGGTGCGCGATGAACTCGTCGCCCCCGGCCTCGTAGACCTTCGCCACCACCTCCGCGCTGATCTGCCCGGCGACGAACATCACCGGCATCCAGGCCAGGTGCGGGGCCTTCTTCAGTTCCCGGGTCAGCGCCAGCGCGCCCGGCTCGCCCGGCAGGTCGATGTCCAGCAGCACCAGGTCGAACGGCTCCGTCTGCGCGCGCGCCAGCGCCTCCGCGCCCGAGCGGCACGACGCCGTGCGGAAACCGCCCTGCTGCAGCAGCGCTTCCTGCGACTGCGCGGCGCCGGCGTCGTCCTCGACGACCAGCACCCGCGCCGGCGTGGACTCAGACTCGGGCACTCGAGACCTCCTGGACCACCGCCGCCTCGAAGCGCTCCCCCGGTCCCAGCTTCAGCGCCCATTGCAGCAGCACGCAGGAACTCTGGTAGATCGACTCGAAGCCGTCTTCCGACTGCGAGACCGTCTTGACCGGCGCCGCCACGACCTGCGCCGGGACCGACGGCCGCAGCGTCAGCGCCACGTCCAGCCACTCGTCCTTCAGGCCCACGAAGGCCTGCGCGCCGAAATCCGCCGCCGTCTCCAGCGGCCCGGCGTTCAGCGTTCCCGCGTGATAATAATACCGGTCCGGAGCGCGCCCCGCCAAGAGGCTGTAATTGAACTCCACGCCGAAAAAGCCCTGCACCGGCGCGGTCCCCGTGTTCGTCAGTTCGTACCCCGCCACGTAGCCGGCCCCGTCCAGGCGCACCCGCTTGGCCAGGTGCAGCGTCCCGCCGCCGAAGGGGCCCGCCCGCGTAAGCACCGCCGAGCCCGCGCCGCCCTTCTTCTTCCCGGGCAGTTCCAGCTCGAACTCGTAGGCCCCCTGCCGGAAGCCCGGGTCGCTGGGCGGCTCGCCCGTCAGCAGGTCCTCGGCCGTGAGCGCGCGCGCGGCCAGGTGGTCGACGAGGCTCTCGCGCAAATAGGCGTCGTAGCGCAGCAGCTTCGCCAACCCGGGCTCCTTGGCGCGGACCAGTTCGTGGATGCTCTGCGCCTGCTCGCCGTCCTGCCGCGGTTTGCCGACCACCGCGCGCGCGACCTTGTCGTGGTAGGCCTCGTAGCGGCGCGAAAACGTATCCCCCACGTTGAAGGCGCGCTCGCGCAGGTCGAACTCGTACAGGTGCCCGCCGCGCTCGGGATGCAGGTACAGGTTGGCGCGCGCGTTGCCGAGTTTCAGTTCCTCGAAGCCGTCGAAGTCGTAGTCGCGGACCTCGGCCTCTTCGCCTTCCTTCAACAGTTCGTCGGCGAGGTTCTCCGCGCGGAGCAGTTCGCGATAGATCGCGCTGCGCAGATGCGGCAGGTACATCCCGCCGAAGACGCCGTGCCAGTAGGGGCAGTTGCACTGTCCGCGGTACAGGTGCGTGCGCGCCTCGTCGGCCTTCTTGCCCTTCTTCCCGGCCAAGGCTTCGACTTTCCCGCTGACTTCCATCATCTTGGCGTACAGTCGCCCGCCCTCGGCGTACTTCACGCGGAAGTTGCGCCAGTTCCCGCCCTTCACCAGCGGCAGGATCGACTTGAAACGCTCGTCGCCCCGGACCCCCTCGACGGCGCGCTCGTACGCCGCCAGGGTCGGCGCGGGCAGCGCCCACTCGGTCATCTCGCGGTAGCTGTTCTCGGGCAGGTACACGCGCCCCGCCGGCTCCACCTCGTCGTACGAGCGGCTCAGCGTGGAGCAGACCAGCCAGCCCTCGTCCTGCGCCTGCTGCAAGGCCTCGAGAAACTTCTCCAGCCAGCGCTCCCCGTAGACGTGCCGGTACGTGTCGGGCCAGACGCCGAACTTCTCGCCGTCGTCGGCGTAGCAGACGACGCGCTCGCCCTCGGAGGGGACCAGCTCCTTCAGGTACGCGAGGATCTCGTGGACCTGCGCGTAGGGAATCAGGTAGCGCAGCTTCTCGCTGGCCGGGTAGACGCGCAGCGTGACGCCTTCGTCCTCGGTGACGTAGCCGCCCACGAGTTCGTCGTCGCGCAGCCCGGCTGCGCGGAAGTGGCTGTCGTCCAGCGTGAGGTACGCCACGCCGGCCCCGGCGAGGTCCTTCACCAGCGCCGGCTCCCAGACGCGCTCGGGCAGCCAGAGTCCCCGCGGCCGCGCGCCGAAGTGCCGTTCGATGTAATCCTGCATCCGCGCGATCTGGCCGTGCCGGTCGCGCCGCGGGAGCATGGTCATGATCGGCTCGTAAAAGCCGCCGCCGACCATCTCCCAGGCATGCGCGTCCTTCCCGGCGTGCCCGCGCAGCCGCGCGAAGTATTCGGGGTGCTTCTCCTCCAGCCACTCCAGCAGGCAGCCGGAGATATGGTGCGTCAGCGGCACGCGCGGGAACTTCTCGAAGGCTTCCACGTACGGCAGGTAGCTCTTCTGGTAGGCCTCTTCGATCACGTGGTCGAAGTTGCCGACGGGCTGATGGGAGTGCAGCAGGCAGACGAAGCGCACGCGTCCGGACATGGGGTCGTCTCCACGGCGATCGAGCAGGACGCCGTAAGCCTAAACTCAAGCAGCCCGAATGCCATGCCGACTTGCAAATGGTTCAACGGATACGAGTTAAGAAAATGACTCGGGAGGGTTGGCGCGCCTTGGAGACGTCCCGAACCGGGCGTCCGCGGGATCTGACAGGCGCGCCTCCGAGCGGTTCAGACGCTCCGCAGCGCGGCCTTCCGCTTCGCCCGTTCGTAGAGTTCCACGTAGCGCTCGGCGCTGCGCGGCCACGACCAGTCCTGCCCCATCCCCGTGCGTTGCAGCCTGGTCCACGCCGCGGGGTCGCCCTGCCTGAGCGCCAGCGCGCGGTCCACCGCGCCGAGCAGCCCCTGGGGCGTGAACTCCTGGAACGCGAAGCCCGTCGCCGTCCCGTCGGCCAGGGCCGCCTCGGTCGCGTCCGTCACCGTGTCGCCGAGCCCGCCCACCGCGTGCACGATCGGAACGGTGCCGTAGCGCAGCGCATAGAGCTGGTTCAGGCCGCACGGCTCGAAGCGGCTGGGCATCAGCAGCGCGTCGCTGCCGGCGGTGAGCAGGTGCGCGAGGCCGTTGTCGAAGGCAAAGGCGGCGGCGATCCGCTCGCCGTGCCGCCGCGCGGCCTTCTCCAGCCGTTCCTGCAGCCGCGGGTCGCCCGTCCCCAGCACGACCAGGAGCAGGTTCCGGCGCGCGAGTTCATCCAGCGCCTGCGCGACCAGATCGAAGCCCTTCTGCTCCACCAGCCGCCCCACGATCCCCACCACCGCGCCGCTCGCATCCGCCGGCAGCTTGAAGCGCTTCAGCAGCGCCTCGCGGCAGGCCGCCTTCCCGGCGAGGTCCTCGGCGTCGTAGGCCGCCGGCAGGTGCGGATCGCTCCGCGGGTTCCAGGCCTGCGGGTCGATCCCGTTGACGACGCCGAAGAGATCCTCCGCCCGGTCGCCCAGCGCCCCGTCGAGCCCGCAGCCGTGTTCGGCCGTCTGGATCTCCCGCGCGTAGGCCGGCGAGACCGTGTTCAGCGCGTCGGCGTGGACCAGCGCCCCCTTCAGCAGGTTCAGCTTCCCGTGGAACTCCAGCTCCTTCCAGTTGAAGTGCCGCCAGGGCAGGTTCAGCAGCGGCCAGTCCCAATGCCAGAAGAGCCCCTGGTAGGCCAGATTGTGGATCGTGAAGAGCGAGGCCGCCGAGTGGAAGAACGGGTGCTCGGAGAGCGAGAGCTTCAGGTACACCGGAATCAGCGCGCACTGCCAGTCGTTGGCGTGGAACACGTCCACCGGCCGCTCCAGCGCCTGGCTGGCCGCCAGCACCGCGCGGCTGAAGAAGATGAAGCGCGAGCAACTGTCGGAGTAGTCGCCGCGCGCGTCGCTATAAAGCCCCTCGCGGTCGAAGTAGCCGTCGTGCTCGATGAAGTAGCAGCTCGCGCCTTGGATCGCCAGGCTCGAGCGCCGCAGGACCCACGGCGCCATCTCGGTCCCCACCGGCACCGCGCCGTCGGCGACCTTTTCGGCCTTGGGGTCGACCTTCCGCGCGCAGCGGTAGTACGGGGTGAAGACGTCCACCTCGTGGCCCAGCGCGGCCAGCGCGCCCGGCAACGACCCGGCGACGTCCCCCAAGCCCCCGGTCTTCGAGAACGGCGCCGCTTCGGAACTGGCGTAGACGATGTGCATGGCGTCGATTCGATGGCTCCCCTTGGGTCCGGCCCTTACAGCTTGAGGTTGCGCAGGAACTCCGCGGCGTCCTCGGGCGGCACCGGGTTGATGTAGAAGCCCGTGCCCCACTCGAAGCCCGCCACGTGCGTCAGCCGCGGCGTGATCTCCAGGTGCCAGCGGAAGCATTCGTTCGGCGGCGTGTGGAACGGCGCGGTGAAGAGCATGTAGTTGTACGGCGGCTCGCCCAGGCCTTTCTCGAGCTTCAGCAGCGTGTGCTTCAGCACGAAGGCGAACTCCTCCATCGCGCCCTGGTCGATGTTCTCGAAGTGCGAGGCCTGGTACTTCGGCACGATCCACGTCTCGAACGGGAAGCGCGGCGCGTACGGCGCGAAGGCCACAAAGTGCCCGCTGTCGAGCACCACGCGGGCCTGCTTCTCGATCTCGTAATCCACCATGTCCTGCAGCAGCCCGCGCTCGCGCAGCAGGAAGTACTCCTCGCAGTGCTGCGTCTTCAGCGCCACCGTGCGCGGCACGATCGGCGTCGCGATGAGCTGGCTGTGCGTGTGGTACAGCGTCCCCCCGCCGCCTTGCCCACGTTCTTGAAGATCGTGCCGTACTTGAGCCGGTGGTCGCGCGCCAGGTCCACCAGCCGGTCGCGGTACATCCAGAGGATTTCCTGCACGTGCCGGTCCGGCAACCCGGTGAACGTGCGCAGCGTCTGCGGGCACTCGATCACGATCTCGTGCGCGCCGATCCCCTGCATGCGGTCGTACGGCCCCTCGCCGCGCTTCCCGAGCTGCCCTTCGACCGCCAGCGCGGGGAACTTGTTCGGCACCACCCGCACCCGCCAGCCGGGCTGGTTCGGCCGCGTCTCCGGCGAGCGGTACGCGGCGATCTCCGGCGGCGTCTTGTCTTCGTTGCCTTCGGCGAAGGGATCGAACGTCGGCAGCGGGGCCGTCTCGGTGATCACGAAATCGCCCGGGCGCCGCGCGCGCTCGGAGGCGATGATCACCCAGCGCCGGGAGAGCGGATCCTTGCGCAATTCGGACATGGCGAGCCTGCCGGTTTTAGCGACCCAGGAGAACGCGAACGGTTGTAGTGGACCCGCGCGGCCTTTTCCACCCGCGAAAGAACCGGATTGCCGCCGTGTTGAGATGCGCGAAGGCGCGTCCGTGGTGAATCGTTGCTTTGCCGTCGAAACCCTACAACCCGTGCACCGGCCGCCCCAGCGCCGCAAGCGCCGCCTCGCCCACCGCCTCGCTCAGCGTCGGATGGCAGTGGATGCTCTCGGCCAGCTCCTCCAGGTTCGCGTGCGCGCCCCAGGCCAGCGAGCCCTCACCAAGCAGATTGCAGGCCTCCTCGCCGACGATATGCAGACCCAACAGTTCGCCTGTCTTCGCGTCGGCGATCACCTTGGCGAAACCGTCGAGTTCCAGCGTCGCCTGGCTCTTGCCCAGCGCGCGAAAACTGAACTTCCCGACCTTCACTTCGCGCCCGCCGGCCTTCGCCTTCTCCTCGCTCAGCCCGATCATGCCGACTTCCGGCTTGGTGAAGACGCCCGCGGGCACCTTGAGCGGATCGAACTCGAGTTTCCGCCCGCCGCGCGCGCTGCCGGCGATCCGTTCGGCCGCCACGAGCCCCATGTGGCTCGCCGCGTGCGCGAAGGGGCTGATCCCCGTCACGTCCCCGATGGCGTAGATGTGGTCCACGTTCGTCTTGCAGCTCGCGTCCGCCGTGACGTGCCCGCGCGGATCCAGCGCCACGCCGGCCGCCGCCGGGTTGAGCCCCTCGGTGTGCGGCGCGCGCCCCACCGCGACCACGCAAACCTGCGCCGAGACCGTCTCGCCGCTGGACAGCACCAGGGTCGCGCCGGTCGGCCCGGGATAGGCCTCCTCGACTTTCGCCCCGAAGAAAAATTCGATGCCCTGCCGCTTCAGGTGCTTCTCGACCTCGCGCCGCACTTCGCCGTCGAAGCCCGGCAGCGCGCCGTCGAGCAGTTCCACGACCTGCACCGGCACGCCCAGCCGCGCGAAGAGGCTCGCGAACTCGCACCCGATCACGCCCCCGCCGACGATCGCGATCGACGCCGGCAGGCCGTCCCACTGCAAGACCTCGTTGGAGGTCACGAACGTCATGCCGTCGATGGGAATGTTCGGAAGCCGGGTCGGCGCCGAGCCCGTCGCGACGATGGCGTGCGCGAACGGCACCTCCGTGTCCTGCCCGCCCGTGCCGCGTACGGTCAGCGTATGCGCGTCCTTGAAGCCCGCCTCGCCGGAGAGCGTCGTCACGCCGCGCTTCTGGAGCAGGAACCCGACGCCCTTCTCCAGCGTCGCGACGGTCTTGTCTTTCTGCGCGGCCAGCGCCGCGTAATCGAGCCGCGGCGGACCGGGCAGCTTCACGCCGAACTTCTCCGCGCGCTGCACCAGCTCCCAGACGTGCGCGCCATGGATCAGCGCCTTCGACGGGATGCACCCGCGGTGCAGGCACGTCCCGCCCAGCTTCTCGCGCTCGACGAGCGTGACCTTCAATCCCAGTTGCGCGGCGCGCAGCGCGGCGACGTATCCGCCGGGCCCGCCCCCGATGACGACCAGTTCGCAGTCAGGCAAGAGTCGGCTCCTTTCGGGCCACGCGGCCCGAACCGATCATGCCGTGGAAGGCGTATGGAAACAAGCGCGCGAGAGGCACGAACTTCCGATGCGTGGCCCGGCCCAACGGGCCGGGTCGTGCGCGGCACGACAAGAAGCCTCTGAAGCAACGCGGCCACTCAGAACCTGCCGCGGTAACCGAAGAGATCCCAGTTCAACTCCCAGAACCCAGAACCCAGAACCCAGAACCCAGAACCCAGAACCCGCCCTACCCCTTCAGCGGATGCGCCGCGAAGAACTTCCAGATCCGCTCGTTGATCCCGGCCGCATGCGCCCAAAAATGTCCCAGTCCCGCCACCTCCACCGCCTCGACCTCGTGCCCGTGCTTCGTGTAGTACGCCTTCGCGCGCTCCATCTCCGAGGCCGGCACGATCCGGTCGTCCGCGCCGTGGATCAGCAGCACCGGGAACTTCCGCGCAGGCTCCGTGCCGCCCAGCCCCACGTTCAGCAGCCCGCCCGAATGCGCGGCCACCGCGGCGATCTTCTCCGCGCGCTGCGCCGCCAGGAACTGGCAGAAGTACGCGCCGTTCGACATCCCCGTCGCGTAGACGCGCCGCGCGTCCACGCGGTACTTCGCGCTCAGCCCCGCCAGCAATGCGTCGAAGAAGGCCAGGTCGTCCTTGGCCCACTCCTTCAACAGCGGCCAGCAGCGCCCGCGGCCGTTGGGGTACACGAGCAGAAACTTCTCCTTCTCGGCCAGCGCGTCGAGCCGCGAGTAGACCGGCATCAGGTCCTTGCTGTCCCCCAGGCCGTGGAAGGCGAAGACCAGCGGCGCGGGCCGGCTCAGGTCCACCGACTTCGGCACGACCAGCCGGTACGAACGCGCGTGACCGTTGATCTCCAGCGTCTCCTCCGCGAAGACGCCCGCGCTGCCCCCGGGCTGTGCCGAGCTTGACTCTTCGGCTCGTGCGCTCAGTGCCGCCAGGGTCAGCAGGATCGATCCGGCGATCCAGGGTTTGCGCTTCATTCTTGGGACCTCCTTTAGATAGATACGTGCGCTGCGCGGTGAGCCTTCCCGGCTCCACCTTGCATCTCGCAAGCAACAGGCCGATCGGCCCCATTTCGCTAACCCCTGCATGCACTGGCATTGAGCTTGCAATACCTGCTTCAAGCGCGGCGCGGCTGTGGTCGAACCCCACAATCCGAATCGCCTCGGATCGAGAAAACCCCGGCTAAACAGGCACTTGGAGAAACGCACATGGAACGCAAGCACTTCTCGACACGATTCGCGAAGGTGTGGGGAATCCCGGCGCTGCTGCTCTGGGCCGCGCCCCTCACGGCGCAGGAATCCCCCGTCGAGCCCGTACCGCCCGCCGAACCTCCGGCGGCGGAGGAACCCGCCGAGCCGCCTGCGCCCGAAACGAGCAAAACGATCGAGATCGAAACCGCCGGTGAGCGCGAGGTCATGGTCAACGAGGACGGCAGCACCTCCATCGTGACCACGGTCATCAAGACCAACCCCGAGACCGGCGCCTCCGGCACGGCTCAGAACGTCACCAACGTCCAGAAGACCGAAAGCGGCGCGACGTACACGCGCGACACCACCGCCGCCGGGCCGCACGGCGGCACGGCCGCGACGCACACCGACGGCACGCTCACGCGCAATGGCGACGGCTCCGGATCCTTTAGTTCCACCACCACGGGCAACGCAACCGGCCCCAACGGCCGCGCGGGAAGCTGGACCACCGAACGCGCCGGCGAATGGGCCCGGAACGAGCAAGGCGGGCGCGACGCATCCATAAGCGCCACCACCACGACGGCCAACGGCCTCTCCAGCACCGTCAATCGCACCGGCTCCTCTTTCCAGATCGACGAGCACACCAAGGGCTTCCACGGCGAGTCCGAGCGCGTCAACAGCCTCGGCGGCTCGACCTCGCGCGTCACCGACGGAACCGTGACGAAGACCGAGAGCGGCCGCGAATTCGAAAGCACCACCACCGGCACGCACACCTTCGCCAACGGGCAGGAAGCGAGCTGGACCACCGAACGCGAAGGCTCCGTCACCCGCAACGGCGACGGAACCGCCAGCTACGAGAGCGCCAAGACCGTCACCAACGCCAAGGGCCAGGAAATCACCGTCGAGAAGTCCGGCGCCCTCTCCAAGAACGAGAGCGGTACGGGCATTCAGCGCGAAGGCTCCACCACCGTCACCGGCGGAGGCGCCGAAAAGAAGCCGCCCGCGCAGCCGGCGGCCGCTTCGAGCGCCGCGAGCGCCGGCTCCTGGCGCGAACGCCTCGCCGAGCGCACCGCCGCGGGCGCCGCCGCGCGCGAAAGCTCCACGCCCTCGCGCGGCTTCGGCGACGACGAGGCCCGTCGCGCCTCCCTGGCCGAACGCATGCAGGGCCTCAAGAACGAGCGCGCGCAGGGCCAAGGCCTGGGTCTCGGCCAGGCCCGCGAAGGCGGCGCGGGACTCGAGCGCCTCCGCGACGGCGACGGCGGCCGCGAACGCAACCGGGAGCGCGAACGCGCGTCCCATCGCACCCGCCGCCGCTGAGCGTCAAGCGCGGACGTTTGGCCCACGGGTCTCATGTAAGGTGCGCGTCCAGCATGGCCGCGCACCTGTCATGCCATCGACCTCGTGGTCGATTCGGTGCAGCTTCTTGCTCCCAACCGCGCGGCGTTCAGGCGGTCAATCCGGAGGATCCGCACCCATGCGTTCAAACGCCTCACCCAAGGCCGTGTTGTGGTTTGCCGGCTGGAGCGCATGGCTTCTGGCGCTCGGCGCCTGCCCAGCTCGCGCGGCCGAAGAAGAAAGGGCCTTGGTGGTTAAGCTCGCGGCAGGCCAGGTGCGGGGCGCTTGGGAAGATCGGACCGCGGGCTTGCGAGCCTACCGGGGCATTCCCTTCGCCCAGCCTCCCGTCGGCGCGCTGCGTTGGCGTCCGCCGTTGCCGGTCGAGCCCTGGACCGGCGTGCGGGAATGCGTGGCCTTCGGCTCGGCCTGCCTCCAGCCGAAGGTCCGAATCGTTGCCGGACCCGCGGGCGAACAAAGCGAGGACTGCCTGCATCTGAACGTGTGGACGTCGGCGCGGGACGCTGCCGAGAAGCGCCCCGTCATGGTCTGGATCCACGGCGGCGGCTTCAGCATCGGCTCCGGCTCCATGGAAATCCACAACGGGCGCGCTTTTGCCGCAAGCGGCGCGGTGGCCGTGACGATCAACTATCGCCTTGGACCGTTCGGCTTCATGGCGCATCCCGCGCTGAGCGCCGAGGATCCGATCCGGGCTTCGGGCAACTACGGACTGCTGGACCAGGTGGCCGCCTTGCAATGGGTGCACGACAACATCGCGGCCTTCGGCGGCGATCCCGGCAACGTCACGATCTTCGGCGAGTCGGCCGGCGGCGTCTCCGTTGGCTGCCTGCTTGTCTCGCCGCTGGCGAAAGGCCTGTTCCACCGCGCGATCCTCGAAAGCGGCGTGGCGGGCGAGTGTGCGCCTCTGCGCGGGACGGCCAAACCGCCGGGGATGTCCGCCGAGGAGCAGGGTATTGCGATCGCCGAGCGCTTGGGCGTGGAAGCGCCGGCCGGCGCCACGATGCGGACGGCCGAGGCGCTGCGCGCCATGCCGGCCGCCGAAGTGCTCACCGCCGCCAACCCCAAAGTCGGGCTTTTTGGGAAGGGCGAGAAGCTATGGCCTTGCATCGACGGCCGCGTGCTGCCGGACCAGCCGCTCAAGCTCATCGAAGCGGGCAACTTCAACCGCGTACCGGTGATCGTGGGCGCCAACGCCGATGAAGGTACGCTCTTCCTGCGGCAGCTTCCCGTGGAAAGCGTGCTCGCTTATAAGCTCTTGACCCAGGTCTTCTTCAAGGCGCACGCCGACCGGGTTCTGGAACTGTTCCCCGCGAAAAGCCGGGACGAGGTCCAGCCGGCGCTGGCACGGCAGATCACGGCCTTTGCCTTCGTGGCGTCCGCACGCCGGCTGGCGAGGCTGCTGGACGCGCAAAAGTCGCCGGTCTGGTACTACCATTTCACGCGCGCCGCGCCCCTGGCCGTCCAGACCGGCATGGGCGCGACGCACGGCGCCGAAGTCTACTACGTCTTCAAGTCGATCCCCGAGAAGTTCAAGGTGGAGGCGGCCGATTACGCGCTCGCGGAGACCATGCACGCGGCGTGGCTGCGCTTCGCGCGCGCGGGCGATCCCAACGGCGGTACGCTGCCCGCGTGGCCGGTCTATTCCAAGGACACGGACACGCACCTGGAATGGGGCGATACCGTCCGAACCGGCCAAGGCTTGATGCGCAAGGCATGCGACCTCCTCGACGAGATCGCGGCCGACAAGACACAGGCCGCCGACGCATTGCTGCCTGCCAACCAGGGACAGACGCCCGAGCCGGTCATCCGGCCCTGACGGCCGTTGGGAGACGTTGCACTTCGGCGTCGGATCCATCGAATGCCGCCGTGAGGCGGCATTCTCTTTACGACTCGAAACTTCCGCTCTCCAAACCAACTTGCCCTTTGGCTGCTGATGCCCTATCTATCCCTAAGTACCGTGCCGCGGAAGTAACTGGCCCAATGCGTCGGGCATTTTGTCCCGGATCGAGGCGCGCGTAGTACTGACGTATCGAAACGATACGCTGAACGGAGCGCAACACGGGACACGGCCAAAAGAACCGACGCAACACACGAGAATAAAAAGCAAGGGGCGCCAAGTAGCTTCAGACCATGCATGAGGAGTCCGCAGGCCAAGTCATGGCGTCTTCCAGTTCCAAGTTAACCTCACTCGGCGCCTCCTCGGGCGGCCCGGTCCGGAGCGGCGGGCGGCTCCCGCGCGAGACCGAGCGCACCGCGGAAGAGCGCGCCGCCGAACTGGCCGCGCTGCCTTCCCTGAAGGAACATCCGCTGCCCGAGTTCGGCGCGCCGCCGGGCGTCGATCCCGACGCGCCGCCGCCGCCGGCGCCGACGCCCTGGCCCGAGCCCGAAGGCTTCGTCGACCGCGGGCTCCCGATTCCCGAGTCCTACGGCATGGACCGCGTCGTCGCCGCCGTCCGAGACCCCTGCTGGCTCTACGTCTACTGGGAACTCAGCGGCGGCGCGCTCGAGCGCGTCCGCTTCCAGTTCAGCCAGCACGTGGTGGACGAAGCGCGCTGGGTCCTGCGCGTCTTCGGCGCGCCGCGGACCCCGCCGCGCCTCGTCGACATCGACCGCGGCTCCAAAGGCTGGTACCTCAAAGTCGCGCCCAACGGCAGCTACTGCGTCGAGTTGGGTTTCTTCGGGCCCGATAACCGCTTCGAGGCGCTCTGCCGCAGCGCCGAGGTCCGCACCCCCGCGCTCGGCATCTCCCCGATCGCCGACGAACATTGGATGATCGTCAAGCGCGACCTCGAGACCCTGCTGCACGCCGGCGGCTGGAGCGGCATCCCCGCGCCGTCCGGCGGCGGCAGCGAACAGGTCATGCCCATCCAGCGCTTCGAACATCCCCGGGCCGCGAGCCTCTTCTCAGGCCACTGGCCCGGCCCGGCGCCTGCCGACAGGACCGCGGCCGGAGATTGACGACGCACCGCGCGCCCCGAAAGGACGCCCCTCGCATGCCCGACCCCCATGGCTACCTGATGATGGTCTTCCACGCGCACCTGCCGTTCGTGCGGCACCCCGAGTACGACGACTTCCTCGAAGAGGACTGGCTCTACGAGGCCATCACCGAGACCTACATCCCGCTCCTGCGCATGCTCGAGGGCTTCGAGCGCGACAAGATTCCCGCCTGCTTCACCATGAGCCTCACGCCGCCCCTCTGCGAGATGCTCGCCGACGGCCTGCTCCAGGACCGCTACCTCCGCCACCTCGCCAAACAGCAGGAGTTCGCCGAGAAGGAACTCGGGCGCACCCACGGCACGGCCTTCCGCGAAGCCGCCGAGATGTACAAGCGCCACTTCGACGAGTGCCGCGAGACCTTCGAACACAAGTGGGGCAAGAACCTCGTCCAGGGTTTCCGCCACTTCCAGGACCGGGGCTTCGTCGAGATCATCACCTGCGGCGCGACCCACGGCTTCCTGCCGCTGATGGTCACCGAGGCCGGCGTCCGCGCGCAGGTCCACGTCGCCGCCAACAACTACCAGAAGCACTTCGGCCGCCGCCCGCGCGGCATCTGGCTCCCCGAGTGCGCCTACGCCGTCGGCGTCGACAAGTTCCTGCGCGAGGCCGGCATCGAGTACTTCTTCATGGACACCCACGGGGGTGGCCTTCGGGACGCCGCGCCCGCGCTACGGGCCGTTCCGCCCCGTCTTCACCCCCCACGGCGTCGCCGCCTTCGCGCGCGACGTCGAGTCCAGCCGGCAGGTCTGGTCCCGCGACGAGGGCTACCCCGGCGATCCGAATTACCGCGAGTTCTACCGCGACATGGGCTACGACGGCGAATACGAGTACGTCCGGCCCTACCTCCATGGCGACGGCGTCCGCCGCAACATCGGCGTCAAGTACCACCGCATCACCGGCAGCGTCGAACTCGGCGCCAAGGACGTCTACCGCCCCTCCGTCGCCCGCGAGCGCGCCGACAGCCACGCCGGCAACTTCATGTTCAACCGCCAGCAGCAGGCCAAGTGGCTCCGCGAGGTCCTTGGCGCGCCGCCCGTCATCGTCAGCCCCTACGACGCCGAACTCTTCGGGCACTGGTGGTTCGAAGGCCCGCAGTTCCTTGACCTGATGATGCGCAAGACCGCCTGCGACCAGACCGACATCGTCCTCTCCACGCCCGGCCGCTTTCTCGACCAGAACCCGCGCCACCAGCAGCTCCAGCCCTGCGCCAGCAGTTGGGGCGACAAGGGCTATTACGAAGTCTGGCTCAACGCGAGCAACGACTGGATCTACCGGCACCTGCACGCCAGCGAGGTCCGCATGCAGGAACTCGCGCGACGCTTCCCGTACCCCAACGGGCTCCAGGAACGCGCGCTCAAGCAGGCCGCTCGCGAACTGCTTCTCGCCCAGGCCAGCGACTGGGCCTTCATCATGACCACCGGCACCATGGTCGCCTACGCCGAGAAGCGCACCCGCGACCACCTGCACCGCTTCAACGGGCTTTATCTCCAGCTCGTCGAAAACCGCCTCGAAGAACCCTGGATCGGCGAACTCGAGTGGAAGGACAACATCTTCGGCGAGGTCGATTACCGGGTGTACGCGTAAAGGCCGCGGCTCGATGGGTGGAATATGGTCAGTCGAAAAGACCTCAAGAAGATTGCGCGAGCGCGCTTAAGAGACGCTGAGGCGTTGTTCAAGACCAAGCGGTATGACGGCGCGGTCTACATCTGCGGATATGCCGTGGAGCTTCAACTCAAGCATTGGATCTGCCGCACTCTTGATTGGAGCACCTTTCCGTCCACTTCTAACGAATTCCAAAACTACAGGTCCTTCAGGACTCATGACTTGGAAGTCTTATTGCATTTGTCCGGATTTGAGGAGAAAATCAGGCTCAGGCACTTGGCCCAGTGGACCGAGGTTTTGCAATGGGCGCCCGAAATGCGGTACAGGTCGAGCGGGTTGGCGACAAAGAGCGCCGCGGATCGAATGCTCCGCGCCGCCAAAGCGCTGTTGGCGATTCGCTGACCCTAACCCTGCTCAACAAGCTCTCTCGTGTGAAACGCACGCTTGAAAGCAAGCATGCACTGACGTTCTTCGGCGCCTTCCAGAGAGACGGTTCGCAATGGTGGGACGTTCTGGTTGGAGGAGCCTGGATCGAGAAGGACGAAGAGGCGGCGCTCAAGGAAATCGCAAAGACGCTCAATCGGCATCTCAACAGGAAAGATATCGTCCAAGTCTCCCATATCGCGGTCGTGAACCCCGACCTGCCGGAGTGGAAAGCCTTTCGCGTCAAAGGCAGCGGACGTGTATCCATGCATAACCGCGTGATCAATGGGATGCAGATCCGCGAAGCGCATGTTTGGGGCGTTTAGTTCAGTCTGGATCGTCCATGCCCGACCCCAAACCCCGCAAGCGCGGACCCAGCGAGTACGCCGAGAAGGACGATAAGGCCAGGCAGCAGGCCGCCGAAGGCCGCAAGCCTTACCTGCCGCCCCGCAAGACTCGCTTCCTCTTCAAGCTCGTCGGGCTGGTCCTCTTCGCGCTGGCCGCGTGGCTGGGTTATCGCTTCTACAAGACCGGCGAACTGCCCGACGTCACCAGCGAGGAAGGCCAGCGCAAGCTCGCCGGAGACCTCAAGGCCGACGTCGGCAAGGCCGCCGACGCCGCCAAGCCGGTCGTCGAGGAGGTCGCCAGCAAGGTCTCCGAGTACGTCAGCTACACACTCGACAACCTGCGCGGGAAGATCAAAGGCAAGCCGCCCGAGTCCAAGGAAGAGGTGAAGGCCCTCGTCGACGAATCCAAGCAACTCGCCGACGCCAAGCCGCCCAAGCCCCCCGGCGCGCCCAAGGCGGTGGAGCCGCCCAAGCCCCCGGCCCCTTCGAGCGCGCCGAGGCCGATTACCGCATCGGCTCCAAGGCCTTCGCGAAGACCCCGCCCTCGGCGAGCCAGCGCGACCGGCAGGTCTTCCTGCGCGTCGCCGGCAAGTACTTCGACCGCGCGCTCCAGACCCTGGACCAGAACCCCGGCGCCGGCGGCGCGGCGCGCGCAAGCCTGGAGGAAGCCCTCGCCCAGCGCCTCTACGTCTGCCGCAAGCACCTCGAAATAAACCCCGATTTCGACCGCCAGGCCGCCGAGGAATTGAAGTCCTGGCCGGAATGACCTCCGAATCCGCGGCCCGCATTATGGCTGGCTCGAACCTTGCTCATCGGATATGCCTTCAAACGTCCGATGCTTTCGGAGCCGTACATGCCTCGTAACGCGCCATCTTGGGTTCGCGCCGGCGCGCCCTTCGCCGCCTGCGTCGCGTTCCTGCTGGCGGCGCTGCCCTCCGGCTACGCGCTCAAGCGCGGCGGCCCCCTGCGGCGAGCTGCTCTGCGCCTGCCCCGCCGAGCGCGCCGCGCCGGCCCCCGAACGGCCGAGTTGTTGCGCCGAAGTCCGCCTCGTCGCCGATCCCGGAAACGCGGCGAGCGTTGACGTCCAGCACGGCCGCTGGGCGCTCCAGGAAGCCCTCGGCGCCTGCGTGAACCAGCCGCAAGCCGCCGTGTCGCCGTCGGATGCGCAAGCCGAACCGCGCGTCCTGGACCGCTGCGCCGAGGACCGCTCCATGCCCTGCGTCGAAATCCCCACGCCCCCGCCTCGCGCCTGATCCCCACGCCACAGGCCATCGCTACCGAATCGTGTCCTGACGCGAGCCGCTTCGTGTGAAGCCGGCTTGCCCATCACACATGGGGAATGCTCGCATGAACTCGTCACGCCTCGTTCTCTTCGCCCTCGCGCTGCTTGCGCTGCTTGCGCTGTGCGCCAACCCGCTCCAAGCCTGCGACAGTTGCCGTTGCAGCCTGGGCGATCCCGAAGCCGGCGGCGCCGCGGGCCTCACCAGCGGCTCATCGTCCGAACAGTACCGCTGGGCCGCGGACCTCTCCTACCACTACAAGAACTGGGACCGCGTCCAGGCCCATCACGCCCTGGCCGTCAACGACACCGCGGGGCGCGCCACCCACGCGGTGCTCGACGAATGGACGGCGAGCCTGCGCCTCTCGTACGCCGTCCGGCCCGATCTCGAACTGGGTCTCACGCAGGGGTATCGCCACGTGCGCCAGATCAACGCCGTCGATCCGCTCTTCGCGGGCGCGCATGAATTCAGCAAAGGCTTCGACGATCTGCGCTTCGACCTGAACTGGCGCTTCATGAAGCAGCGCGAGGGCGGCTTCCCCGTCGACTTGTCCCTCTTCGGCGAGGCCAAATTCCCGACGGGCGGGACCACCGAACGCGGGGTCTCGGCGCGCATCGACGCCGAGCAGCAGCCCGGCAGCGGGAGCTGGGACGGCACCCTCGGCCTGACCGTCTCTCGACGCTGGACGCGCTGGGGCGCCAGCGGCGCGCTCGGCTATACGCTGAAGACCGAAGGGACCCAGGACTACAAGGCCGGCGATGTGTTTCGCGCCGGCGCCAGCGGCAGCTACCGGCTCTCACCGGACGGCTGGGGCGCGAAGCTCTGGCTCAATCTCGGCGTCCAGGCCATCTTCGAAAACAAGGCCCGCTTCGACGGCGAAAAGGATCCCAATCACGGCGGCCAGACCCTCTTCGTCATCCCGGGCCTCGCCGTGCAGCCGCTCGACCGCCTGCTCTTCAGCGCCTCGCTCCAGGCGCCCCTGTATCAGGAACTGAACGGCTACCACCAGGAAGAAGATTTCTCCGTGCAGATTGGAACCCGCGTCCGCTTCTGACCGGCTCCCGCTGCTCACGCACCGGCCATCAAAGAAAGGAAACCGAACATGCGTAAGACCTTGATCCTTGCCGTCGCGCTCGTACTGTGCCTCGCCCTGCCGAGCTTCGCCGTGCCCGTCGCGCCGCGGCACGCCTCCGCCGGCGCCTTCGGCCCCCACGGCATCCGCAACCGCCTCGACTTCAACCTCAACACCGCCCGGGACGGCCGCGACCGCCTCAGCGTCCTGCTCGACCTCGGCCACGACGCCTTCGACTCGGCGCGCCCCGAGATCATGAAGCATCGCCTCGTTACGCTCACCCTCAGCCTCGACGCAGGGCATCACGAGCACGGCGACCTCGCCGCCGAGCCGCGCGACCACCCCGCGAGCTGGACCTTCGAGGACCTCACCGACGACCTCGCGCGCATCCGCACCGCCCAGGCCCGCGCGTGGCTCGTCCGCCGCGGCACGGGCTTCTCCTTCAACCTCTACCGCGCCTCGCTCGACGATTTGAAGGAAATGCTCGAGGCGGCCGGCCCCGTCGCGCGCCTGCACCTGACCCTAAGCCATAACCATCCGCCTCACGGTCTTGTCGCCGAGCGGCACGCCACTACGCTGTACGAAGGCGAGTTTGAAGTTCGGCTCCGCCGGGGACCCGTCACGATCCTGGGCCGGGGCACGCCGGTCGACGAAGAGGAAGAATCGCACGGCGCCGTTCAGGCCGCGCCGCCGCCCGAAGCGGACTTTTGAGCCCGCGGCCGGCCGCCGCGGGCGTAAAAAGCAAGCGGCCGATTGCTTGCTCCTTGCCGATGCGCGTTAGATGGAGCCAGAATCTTCCGCGCGTCCAAAGAGGCCTTCGAGACGGGGAATTCCTTCACGTGAACGACTGGATTGAAGCATGAACGCGACCGTACGCTTCCCGGCACGGGGCAAGTCAACGGCCCTTGCGCCGTACCGCCCGCTCCCGGCCACCCTCTTGCCCTCGGGGCCGCCGCGAGGGCCGGTCCATGAGATTCGTCCCGATTTGGAGTGTCATCCTCCGCTCCTGGTGTATATCCCCATGGGCCTAAAAGTGTTTAGCGAGGCTGGACGCGTTCAGGCCGGCTCGGAAACGCAGTGCCGTGATGGAGGTATAATACAGTGAACGTAAAAGAGTTAGGTGGGCCTGCTCGGCTCCTCTCCCATTCCATCCTGAACGTTTTCCTCTTTGTCGCTTCAGCCAGCGCGCACGCTGAGTCCGTCGCTTTCACTCCCGCCGCCGAACCGGCCACGGGGCTCAAGGCCATCGTCCAGAAGTGGCACGACGACGAGTTGGCCCGCCAGGGCGGCAAGTTCGGCAGCCACGGCTGGTGGCCCTGGGGGCTCTCAGCCATCGACTACGACAACGATGGCGCCCCCGATTTGATCCCCTCGCACCACGGCGCGCCCGGGGACTGGTGCTCCAGAACCGCCTCAAGGCCGACGGAAAGCTCGCCTTCGCCAACGTGACGAAGGACCTGGGCCTCGATTCCCTTCAACTCCCCCAAGGCATCGGCAAGAAAACCCGCGCGGCGGACTTCAACGGCGACGGCTGGCTCGACTTTTTTCGGCATCCGCTCGCCCCATTACTACAACGAAGGCGGCAAGAAATTTGTCCCCGTCGGCAAGAGCGGCTTCAACACCTCGCACCCCACGGCCATCGAAGACCTCAACGGCGACGGGCATCCGGACATCCAGGAACCGGGCGTCCAGTTGCTCTTCGACCCCGCCACGCGGGAATTCAAGAGCGTTCCGTTCGTCCATCCGGTCGAAGCCAGGGTGCCGGAAGAACTCATGGCGGTCCTGCGGGAAAAAAATGAAAGCCGTGCGCTTCTGGAGGTACAAATACTTCGCCGATTTTGACCTCGACGGCGACCGCGTCAAGGATGTCGTGATCTCCGGGTACGCCGGTTACAACGGGCATCCCCTTGGTTTCTTTCTCACGGCCGGCGCCGAAGGCGCGCTTGCCGACCGGACCGAAGCCGCGGGCCTGCCCAAGGATGCCGCGCCTATCCTCTTGGCCGACCTCGACGCCGACGGGCACGTGGACCTGGTCAGCGCCCGCGGGGGCGGCGGAATTTTCCTGAACGACGGAAAGGGTAAATTCACCCTCAAGCCCGGTCCGGCCACCGACTTTCTGCGCAAGGACGGACCCTACCTGCACGTCGCCTACGCCGAGGATTTTGACGCCGACGGCGACCTGGATCTTGTGCTCGTCAATCCCCGCCATAAGTCCACCGCGATTTTCGAACACGCGGGGAAGGGGGAATTCAAGTGCATCCACGCGCAGCAATCGTGGGACAGCGACCCCATCGCCATCGCCGACTTCAACGCCGACGGCCGACCCGACGTGGCGATCGGCGGCCCGGACACCGCCATCACGATCCTGCTTAACGCCGCCGCGACGGGGAATTACTGCAACCTGAGCTTGCGCATGGACGCACCCAACCGCTTCGCGGCCGGCGCGCGCGTCGAAGCCTTCAAGGCCGGCGAACTCGCCAAGGAAAACGCGCTGCCTTTCGCGCGTTTCGTCGCGCCAGCCGACGGCTTCCCCATCCATCTGGGCCTCGGCGAAGCCAAGACCTTCGACTTGCGCGTCGTCTTCCCGGGCAAGGAATCCAAGCCCCTGACGCTCTTTTCCGTCGAAGCCCGCCCGCGCGTGACCATCGCCCCCGCCGGACTCGAGGAGGACTCCAAGTGAGCGGCGTTTGTCCCCAGGCAAGGAGCGCCAGGGTGCAGGAGGCCACGTGCTCCGCGCCGCCCGCCGCACTTTGGAGCCCGCGGCCTGCCGCGCCAAGCCCGCGTCGTCGCTTGCGTTTCGAACACGTCGGCGGCTGGCTCGTTCTGGACGACAAGCGCCTCCGTTCCACGTCATGCCGAAGCCCAGCGCAGAACTCAGACGGCCCGCGGGCCGGCAGGTGTAGCTTCTGCAACGTTTGGGGCGCGCCACTCGAATCCACTTGACCCGCCGATCGTATGGTAGTATGTAGTATACTACCTATCAGCGGTGGGCTCCCACCGACGTCCGCCCGTCGCGCCGACTACTTATAAGGAGGTTCCCATGCGCCTGAACTGCTCCAACACCTTCGCCTATCTCACCTGCCTCGCCCTTCTCGCCGTGACTTCGGTCCAGGCCGGCGAACCGGGCGACGACGACGATGGCGAGAACGACGGCGACGGCAAGCGCGAAGGCGGCAAGCGGCCCGAGCGGCGGCCCGGAAAGGAAGCCCGCAGCCGCGGCGCGCCGCCCGATTTTGCCAATGAGAAGTACGGAGATCACGAGGCCCAGGCCTTCGACCTCTGGCTCGCCAAGTCCGACAAGCCCACGCCCCTTGTCGTCTTCATCCACGGCGGCGGGTTCCGCGCCGGCTCCAAGAACGCCTACGACGGGGGCCTCGCCGCGCTCTGCCTTCAGAACGGCATCTCCTTCGCCTCCATCGAGTACCGCCTCACCGGGATCGGCCATTATCCCATGCAGCACCACGACTGCGCGCGCGCGATCCAGCACCTCCGCCACCACGCCGCCAAGTGGAATCTCGATCCCAAGCGCATCGCCTGCACGGGCGGCTCGGCCGGAGCGGGGCTCTCCGAGTGGCTGGGCTTCCACGACGACCTCGCCGATCCCAAGTCCGACGATCCCATCGCGCGCCAGTCCACCCGCATCGTCTGCGCCCTGCCCACCAACGCCCAGTGCACCTACGACCCCCGCGAGATCGTCAAGATCGTCCCCGGCAAGGCCTACGACCATCCCGCGATGAAAGCGCTCTTCAACGTTCCGCCCACCTTCGACTGGACCAAGGATCCCATCCCGCCCGAGGTGGACGAGCGCATGAAGGACTGCGGGCCGCTCTCCCTGCTCACCAAGGACGACTGCCCCGTCTACATCGTGAACAACAAGGCCGCCTGCACCGACGGCAACATCCATCACGGAAACTTCGGCAAGAAACTCGAGGAGGAAATGCAGAAGCTCGGGATCGAATGCGTCCGCCGCATGGACTCGGACTTCCCCGTCAACGGGCTCTCCATGTCCCAGGAAATGCTCCAGTTCATTCAGAAGCATTTTGCCAACGTCAAATAGCCTGCTGGGTTTTGTACGGCCAAATGCCTCTGGAAGGAGCGGCGCCTCCCGGTCAACGTCGATCCCCTCGACTCGCGCCGCGAGCATCCCGCCCGTCGTGCCACGGGTCGGTACTCCGCCCCGTGCCTGACTTGTAGCGCCGGCGTCTCGCCGGCTCGCGTGGGCGTCCCGCCCGCGCGTCTTTTCGTTCTCCCGTACCGCGAGCATCCCGCCCGTCGTGCCACGGGTCGGCGAAGCCGCCCCGTGCTCACGCCCCTGGCTCTTTCATCCCGGCCCTGCGGGCCTCGATATCAACCGCCCCCCGAATTCCCCTCATCCACACACGTGCATCCCGCTCCGCAACGTCAAAGAAGGGCAGTGACTTTTCGGGCCTCAACGGCATATCCTTTAAGGAGTACCAACAGGCAGGCCGCGGATCGATGCGCATGTTCCTACGCTCTACCTTTATAAATAGCCTTCGCCGCGCCCTCCCGCTGCTGCTCTGCGTCTGCTGCGCCTCCGCGCGCGCCGTCACCATCCCGCCGCCCCCGGATCCCGGCTTGGAGGTCTCGCTCCGCGGCGCCGACGCCATCGTCGAAGCCGAAGTCCTGGCGGGCGGGCCGTTCCGCAGCGTCGTCCGCGTCCTCCGCGCGCTGAAGGGCAAGACTCCCGAGGTCCTCGAACTCGAAGGCTACAACTCCGTCAACTGGGACAGCGTCCACGCCGGCTTCGCCGCCGGGGACCGCTACATCCTCTTCCTCTCCGCCACCGGCCGCCCAGGCGTCTACTCGACCCTGACCCCCGCCGCGCCGCGCCTGGCCGTGACCGAGGACGGCGTCAACCTCATCCTCGGCGACCCCGCCTTCACCGTGCCCGTCGAAGCCAAGGCGATGGAGACAGCGCTGGGCCTGGTCCTCGAGGCCGCCAAGACCGGCAAGGTTCCCGACGCGGCGATGCCGACCATTCAGGCCTTCTGGGACAAGGACGAGGTCGAGCGGCGCTATCTCGCGGTGGCCCTCGCCGGCTGGCTGCGCGAACCCCGCGCCGTCCCGCTCGCCGCCGAGGCCGCCGCCGGGCGGCTCCTGCGCCTGCGCCTCACCGGCATCGAGGCGCTTCAGAAGATCGGCGCCCCCGAGGCCCTCGACGCGCTCCGCCCGCTCGTGAAGGACCGCCGCGAGACCGTCTCGCGCGAGGCCGCCCGCGCCCTGATCGCCCTGCGCGACCTCCAGTCCGTCCCCCCGCTGCTCGAATGGGCCCAGCGCGCCGCCGCCGAACTCCCCAGCCTCCCCGCCGGCGACGCCCGCCGCGTGCAGTCCCAGCGCGTCCTCGCCTCGCTCTTCTTCTGGCTCGACGAGGAAGGCGCGCTCCCGCCCAGCGAGCAGATCGTCCCGCCGCTCTTCGACCTCGCGCGCAGCAAGGAGTCCGCCGTCGCCTCCGACGCCCTCTTCGTCCTCGGCACCCTCGCCCGCAACCCCCAGATCCAGGACCTCATCGACCTCGCCGACGACCCGGTCTTCGAGCGCCGCGGCGAGGCCCGCCTTGCCCTCTTCCGCGCCACCTCCCGCCCCGTCGACGACCTCGACCGCTTCCGCGCCTGGTGGAAGGAGCGCCGCGAGAACTTCGGCGAGGACCACAAGCGCCTCGCCGTCGAGTCCGCCATCCGCGTCCTCTCCTCCGGCGGCGACGAGGAACTCCAGAAGCTCATGCTCGGCGTGCTCCGCGCCTCGCCCGGCGAGATCGCCCTCGTCTCCGCCGCCCCGCTGCTCCTCCGCGAGAAGTCCGAGGCCCTCTTCGAGACCGCCGACCTGGCCTACTGGCGCACGCCCCTGGTCCTCCCCTTCCTCCTCGAACGCCTCGGCGACCCGCGCTACACCGAACGCCGCGCCGCCGTCGATGCCGCCGCCTTCCTCGCCACCCGCTATCCGCGCGCCCGCGCGCTCATCCGCCCCTTCGCCCGAGCCGCCCTCTGCGACGATTACAGCGGCCTGCGCCGCAGCGCCGCCCTCGCCTCCGGGCGCCTGCAGGACGCCCGAGCCGTGCCGTTCCTCATCCAGCTCGTCGGCGGCAACGGCTACGAAGCCGGAGACGCCGGCGCCGCGCTCTACGAACTCACCGGCCGCACCCTCGGCTACTCCACCTACGAGCCCATCGCCGACGAACTCGCCGCCGCCGAGCGCATGGCCGGCTGGTGGGCGCGCTGGAGCGCCGCGCGCGGGCCCGGCGCCGTCTGGGACGGCGTCGTCGAGGCCCGCCGCGCCCACGCCTCCACCCCTGAGACCGCCCCCGAGGCCCTCGAACGCGCCTGCCTCGGCGCCGACAGCCGCCCCAGCGGCGCCGCCCTCGGCGTGCTCCTCGACGTCCGCTCCCCCAACGATCCCTTCTGGGACACGCTCCTCCAGGCCGCGCGCGTCCGCGACCGCGCCCACGGCTGCATCGGGCGCATCGGCGCCAAGGCCGAGCACGCCCCCGCCCTCGCCAGGCTCCTCGAAGGCCCCGAACCCCAGGCCGACCTCGTCCGCGCCTGCGCCCTCGTCGCCCTCGCCTCCCTCGAAGACCGCGCCGGCGGCGAGCCCATCGTCCGCTGGCTCGCCACCGGCCCCGGACAGCAGGCCGAACTCCCCTGGAAGCGCCTCGCCGTCGTCCTCCTCGGCCTCGTCGACGGCGAACCGGCCAGCCGCGCCTACCTGGCCGCGCTCGCCCAGAGTTACGCCAAGTCCGACGGCTTCGCCGCCGACGAAACCCCGCTCCTACGCGCCGCCCTCGCCGCCCTCAGCGCGCGAGCCGACGGCGCCGAAGGCCTCGCCGCCGCCCTCGAAGCCGGCTCCGCCTCCGCCCGCGAGACCGCCGCCCGCGGGCTGCTCATGCGCGGGCAGGCCGAGCGCATGCCCAGAATTCTCGAAACCATGGCCCAGGGCGACCGCTACACCCTCCCCTCCCTCGTCCGCCTCGCCGCGCCGCTCCTGCGCCGCGCCGACCTCCCCGGCCTCCGCGCCATGCTCAACCACGCCGTCGACGGCGCGCGCATGGCCTCCGCCGGGCTCCTCGCCCTCCGGCCCGACCTCGCCGAGGATGCCGCCGCGACCGACGCCCTCGCCCTCGCCCTCAAGGACGCCTCCGACTTCGTCCGCGAGAAAGCCGCCGAGGCCCTCGGCAAGGCCGGCGCCGAAACCGCGCTCGAACCCCTCGCCGCCGCCCTCGCCGACCCCGACAGCGAGGTCAAGGCCGCCGCCGCCGAGGCCCTCGCTGCCATCGGCAACCGCCGCGCCTGCATGCTCGCCGCCATGGAGGCCCGCGCCCTCTACCGCCTCGATCCGCGCTGGCTCCGCGCCCTGGGACTCGCCGCCGGCGACGACGAACTCGCCACCCTCCTCAAGCTCTCGCGCTCCAACGTCGTCCTCGACCAGACCGCCGGACTCGACGCCCTCGGCGTCTGCCCGCGCCCCGAAGCCCTCGCCCGCCTCCTCGAAGTCTTCCGCAACGACGAATCCAAGTTCGCCACCCACGCCGCCCTCGCCCTCGCCCAGCAGGGCGACGCCGCCGTCGCCGCGCTCGCCGAAGACCTCAACGCGCCCCAGCGCCCCGCCCGCGCTCGCGCCGTACTCGTCCTCGCCCACAGCCGCGCGCCTTCCGCCGCCGCCGCACTCCAGCGCCTCGCCGCCGACCACGACCCCGCCATCCAGCGCCTCGCCCAGTGGGCCCTCGACCGCCGCAAGCCCTGACCGGTTGCCAAATGCCGGGAACCGCCCCCCGCCGTGCCACGAGTCAGCGAAGCTGCCGTAGCGCCGGCGTCCCCGCCGGCTCGCGCGGGCGTCCCCGCCGGCTCGCGCGGGCGTCCCGCCCGCGCGTCTTTTCGTTCTCCCGTGCCGCGAAGCCGCCCGCCCGCCGTGCCACGGGGGCAGGGGTGGTGACTAAAAAAATCCGCGCGAAGCGCGATCCAAATTCTGAAAGAAACCTAAGAAAGACCCCTTTGCCCGTCCTCTCGTCTGCTGGGGCAATATGGCCGCCAACTCCTGTACCGGCAAGCCCGCACTTTCCATCCCCCGCCCTTCCCTCAATACTGAATTCGAACCCTTCCAGGAGCGCGCGCATGAAGATCAGCGACGTTCGCGTCATCGTCACCTGCCCCGGGCGCAATTACGTGCTCATCAAAATCCTCACCGACGAGGGCGTCTACGGCGTCGGCGACGCGACCCTCAATGGGCGCGAACTCGCCGTGGTCGCGGCCTTGCAGGAGCACCTCGCGCCGCTCCTGATCGGGCGCGATCCGGACCGCGTCGAGGATGCGTGGCAGTACCTCTTTCGCGGCGCGTACTGGCGCGGCGGGCCGGTGCTGATGACCGCGCTGGCCGGCGTGGACATGGCGCTCTGGGACATCAAGGGCAAGGTCGCCGGGCGGCCGGTTTATTCGCTGCTGGGCGGACGCTGCCGCGAGGCCGTTCGCGCGTACACGCATTGCGGAGGCAAAGACTTCAGGGAAGTCGAAGACCGCGTGCGCGAAGCGATGGAGGCCGGCTTCACCGTGATCCGCGCGCAGGTCGCCGTCCCCGGCTGCAAGGGGCTCTACGGCGTCGGCGGCGGGCGCGAGGCCGCGCTCGCCACGTGGCCCGGCGCGCCGGGGGGCGTGCCGCTCCCGATGCAGGAGGAGTTCGAGCCCGGCCCGTACCTGCGCACCGTCCCGGCGCTCTTCGAACACCTGCGCGCGAACCTCGGCGACGAGATCGACCTTTTCCACGACGTCCACGAGCGGCTCACGCCGATTCAGGCCGCGCGCCTGGCGAAGGAACTCGAGCCCTATCATCTCTTCTTCCTCGAAGACCCGCTGCGACCCGAGCACAAGGAATCCTTCCGCGTCGTGCGCCAGGCTTCGGTGACGCCCCTGGCGATGGGGGAACTCTTCACCACGCGCTGGGACTGCCTGCCGCTCCTTTCCGAGCAGCTCATCGACTTCATCCGCTGCGACCTCTCGCACATCGGCGGGATCACCGAGGCGCGCAAGATCGCGGTGCTGGCCGAGACCTTTCATGTCCAGACGGCCTGGCACGGGCCGGGCGACATCTCGCCCGTCGCGCATGCGGCGAATGTACACGTGGACCTGGCGATTCCGAATTTCGGCGTTCAGGAGCAGGTCGCCTTCTCGGAGCAGGTAAAGGAAGTCATCCCCGGCGGGCCGGCCCTCGAGCGCGGCTTCCTCAACGTCCGCGACGTGCCGGGCCTGGGCACGGACGTGAACGAAGACCTGGCGAAGAAGCATCCGTACAAGCCCGCGTACCTGCCGGTCGCGCGCCGCGCCGACGGCAGCGTCCACGATTGGTAAGGGCTTGCCCCCGCGCGCCCCTCACCTAAGATGCACGCGGGGAGAATACGCATGTCCACCGCGACGGCCATGCGCTGGGCCTCGTGCCTCAGCGAACGAACCGATCTCGACGCCGCGCTGGCCGAATGCCGCGCGCGCATTGCCGGCCGGCTCGGCGATGCGCCGCCCGACGTGCTCTTCGTCTTTGCCACCCCCCATTTCCAGCCGCAGTACGAGCGCCTTGCCGGTCGCTTGCAGGAGGCTTTCGCGCCCCGGCGCCTCTTCGGCGGCTCGGCCCTGGGCCTGGTCGGCGACGGCCGCGAACTGGAAGACGCCGGCGGCCTTTCCGTCACCGCCGCCCGGCTGCCCGGCGTCGAACTCTCGACCTTTCACGTGACGCAGGAACTCCTGCCCAACGAGGACGCCAGTCCGCGCGCCTGGGAGCAGCTCGCCGGGGCCGATCCGCGCACGGAACCCGACTTCGTTCTGCTCGTCGATCCCTTCACGCTGCGCGCCGACGAACTGGTCCGCGGGCTGGATTTCGCGTTCCCGCGGGCATCCAAGGTCGGCGGGCTGGTCTCGGGCGCGCGCCAGCGCGGGCAGAATGTGCTCTTCATCGACGGGCACGTGGAGCGCGCCGGCGCGATCGGCCTGGTCCTGCGCGGCGCCGCGCGGCTCGATCCGCTCGTGGCGCAAGGCTGCCGACCCATCGGCGCGCCGCTGCGCGTCACCCAGTGCAAGGACAACTCGCTCCAGGCCGTCGACGGGCGCAAGCCCCTGGAGGTCGTCGCCGCGCTCTTCGAAGCCGCGGGCGAGCGCGACCGGCAACTGATCCGCTCGGCGCTCTTCCTGGGCCTGATCGGCGATCCGTTCAAGAACGAACCGCCGCAGGCCGGCGACTTCCTGATCCGAAATATCCTGGGCATGGACCCCCAGCAAGGCGCACTCGTCGTTGGCGCGCTCCTGCGCGAGGGCCAGACCGTGCAGTTTCACGTGCGCGATGCCCAGGCCGCCGACGAGGACTTGCAGGCCGTGTTGCGCCGCTATGCCTCGGCGCTGCTGAACGAAGGACGAGGGCAGGCCCTGGCCGCGCCGCCGGCCGGCGCGCTCCTCTTTTCGTGCCTCGGCCGGGGCCGCCACATGTACGGGCACGCCGACCACGACACCGGCGCGTTCAAGCGCCACCTCGGCGACGTTCCGCTCGCCGGCTTCTTCTGCAACGGCGAGATCGGCCCCGTCGGCGGGACGACCTACGTGCACGGCTTCACGAGCTGCTTCGGGGTCTTCCGCGCGAAGTCCGAACCGCTCGCCGCCCCGCCGCCGCCCCCGCCCGCCGCGCCGGAGGCCTGAACGGCTCAGTCGTTCAGCACGTAGGCGAAGATCAACGGCGCCACGATGCTCGCGTCGGACTGGATCATGTACTTCGGCGTGTCCTTGTCCAGCTTGGCCCAGGTGATCTTTTCGTTCGGCACCGCGCCGCTGTAGCCGCCGTAGCTCGTCATCGCGTCGGAGATCTGGCAGAAGTAGCCCCAGAAGGGAATGTCCTCGATGCCGTGATCGACGATGAGCGACGGCGTCACGCAGATCGCGAAGTCGCCGGGAATCCCGCCGCCGATCTGAAAGAAGCCGACGCCCGAACCCTTGCCCTGATACCCGCAATGCTCCAGATACCAGGTCGTCACGCCGGCGAACTGCGCGGTCCCGGGGAGCACGCAGTCGTGGTTGGGCAGATCGCCTTTCATGACGTGCGCGGCGAACATGTTGCCCGTCGTGGAATCCTCCCAGCCCGGCGCCCAGACCGGCAGGTTCGCCTCGGCGGCGGCCAGCATCCACGAATGCCGCGGATCGATCTGGTAATACGGCTTCAGTTCGCCGCTGCGCAGGATGTCGAACAGGTACTGCGCCGGCAACTGCCGCACCCCATTCTTCGACGCCTTCCGCCAGCGCTCCAGCAGCCGGCCCTCCAGGTTCTTCATCACCGTCTCGGGAATGCAGGTGTCGGTGACGCGGTTGAAGCCCTGCTCGAAGAGTTCCTTCTCCATGTCGGCCGAGAGCGCGCGCCAGTCCGGGACGATCTTGTATTCGTTGTGCGCGACAAGGTTGAAAACGTCCTCCTCCAGGTTCGCGCCGGTGCAGGAGATCGCGTGCACCTTCTCTTCGCGGATCATGCGCGAGAGGATGATGCCCAGTTCCCCGGTGGACATGGCGCCGGCGAGGCTGACGAGCATCTTCCCGCCGCGCCCGAGAAACGCCTCGTAACCCTTCGCCGCGGCGACCGTCTCCCGAGCATTGAAGTGCCGGTAATGATGCTCCATGAATTGCCGGATCGCGCCCAAGTCCTCGCCCTCCTCTGCCCGCGTATCGAGGTACGTACTCCGACGCGCACGCCGCGCGACCACGGGTCCTATATACCTTCTTTGCGAGATGGTTTCAAAAAAACGAGGGAGAATCCATTCGAGGCTCTTCACCACGCCCGAGACGCGCGCTCAAGCAGCGCGGGGCTCCTCGGTACGCCCTTAGTACCGCGCCGCGGAAGTAACTGGCTCAATGCGCCGGGCATTTTGTTCCGGATCGAGGCGCGTAGAGGGAGCATATCGGGACGAAGATCTGTGACCGAGACGCAACGAAGAGCCGGGGCAAAAGGCCCCAGCAGTGGGTCAGGAACTTCCGCGGCGCGGTACTTAGGGCCAGTCGGTGAGTTACTTGGGACGATCTACTGGCGGCGGCCTGCGCAGGACTTCATCGGGACTTCGGCGAGCTCTGTCGAGCCGCTCGCGCGCCTTATCTCCTCCGGATAGGGCTTGCTCGCGGCTCGACAGAGCTCGCCGATGTCCTTCTTCGTCCTGCTTGGCCGGCGCGGCGCATCTCATCCCAATTAATTCTCCGACTGGTCCTTAGGCCGCTTGTGGGTGCTGGCGGCAACCTTGGGTTGCCGCCAGCAAGCACCTATTGAGCGAGCAGGGCTTCCCGCCAAGCTGCGACCAGTCCCTTCGGCCAAGTAGCGTGGGTACAAGGTTCATAGTCGCGTGGCGTGTTTCGCGGCTCGCACCTTGAGCCCGCGCAAGCGCTGCACGATTCTCGAACGCGCTTCAGTCAGGAGCAAGCCCTATGGCCGCTTGCTCCTGGGCACCCGACCCGTCAGGCCACTCGTCTTCCGAGCTCACGCCGTTGTTCGGCTGGATGCTTCATGCCGATCGTCGCCATGTTCGGGAGCCGTCATCGACCGCAGCACCGTTTGTACTTCTTGCCGCTGCTGCACGGGCAAGGGGCGTTGCGTGCCGTGCCGGGATATTTCTCCTTGCGCGTTCGCGGCGCCGTGCCCCCTGAAGCCAGCCGAGACATGTGGGGAAACATCTCACGGTGCCGCATGATCATGGGCTGGATGACCGACTCGAAAAAGTCCGTAAACTCTGCGGCGTTCATATTGAATTCCGGCCGCAATCGGGCGAGGCTGTCTTCCAGTTCCTGCTCAGGTTGAAGCGCAAGATTCCAACACAACATCGCGATCGAAAACGCTTTCTGCACCTGCTCGTGAGACCCGTCCGTCTCATCGAGCAACGGTTGCGCGTACGTAGCGATGGAATCGGCCATTATGCCCATGATTCGCCTTCATCCTATCGGGCCGAACGTGCAGGAGGCAGAACCCATTTCCGCCCAAGTGCCCTCCTACCGTCGAGTTGAGATTAGCCACCAAAAAATTTTTCGTCAAGAAATCGCGTTGAAGATTGCCCTGAATGACGCCTGGGATATACGGAATCCATCGACGCGAAGGCGAGGACTTGGCTCGCGCGGGCCTCGATTGCGTTGCGAAAGCGAAAGACACCACCCACGGCTGCGCCGTGGGCTAAATGCCCACCGCCTCTCCGAGGCGGTACAGCCGGGCGTGGCATCTCCGCTCAAAGTCCACCATTCACTATTTTCAAAGTTCACCGTTCACGGCTCACCGTTCACCGCGTTACCCCATGCTTCTTCAGCACCTCAACAATCTCCCCATGCCCCCGCCGCGTCGCCCAGGCCAGCGGCGTGGCCCAGGGCGGGTCGTCGGGGAGGTTAGGCTTCGCGCCGCGCTTGAGCAGCAGCTCGACCATTTCCTTCCGGTTGAACTTCGCGGCCCAGCCCAGTGGCGTGGAACACAGATCGTCGTCGCGCGCGTGCAGGTCGGCGCCGCGGTCGAGGAACAGTTCGGCTTTCCAGAGTTCCCCCTTTCTGGCGAAGAGATGCAGCGGCGTGACGCCGAGCCAGTCCCGGGCGCTCGGATTCAGGCCGTGCTGGAAGAGGATTTCGAAATGCTCGGGGCCCTTGGCGTCCATGGCCCAGTTCTGGTCGATGCTCATGCGCTTGGGCAGGTCGGGCTGGTACTTGAGGATCAGGCGCATCATCCCTTCCTGCCCTTCGCTCGCGGCGTTGGCCAGGGCGAGGGGGTCGTCGGCCTGCGAGGGATCGACGGCGAAGATCGCCGCGGCGGTGCGGACGTCGCCGTAGTAGGCCATGATCTCGAGGGACTGCGCCGCGCCGTGGGAGGCGAGCAGGTCCACCATCCGCTGGTCCTTGCGCATGAGCGCGCGGCCGAGCGCATCGGCGGAGCTTTCCATCGCCGGATTCGGGAAAGCGCCGCGCTCGAGCAACAGCTTCGCGATCTCGTAGTGCCCGCCGGCGGCCGCGGCATAGAGCCCGCCGCCCTGCGGCGCGATGCCTTCCTCGGGCAGGTTCGGGTCGGCGCCGCGGTCGAGGAGCAGGCGGACGACCTCCAGATGCCCCGCGCCGGCGGCGTTTCGCAGCGGCGCGCCGGAACACGGATAGTAGGTGACGTACGGGTCGAGGCGGTTGGCCAGCGCGGGGTCGGCGTCGAGCAGTTCGCGGACGCGCGCGAGGTCGCCCTTGTGCGATGCCGAGCAGAGATCGAAGTACGCGCCGCGCGCGAGCAGGTGCGCGAAGACGGCCTCGTGCGTGACGGGGTGCTCCTTCGGCACGTCGCGCCAGCCGCGGTGGCGGTAGTCGCCGTTGGTGAGCTGGAGCGGGCGCGCGCCGTCGGGGCGTTTGGCGTCGATGTCCGCGCCGCGCGCGAGCAGCTCGTCGATCAGCTCCGGCTGCCGCGTCATGACGGCCCAGTGCAGCGGCTGGTTCCCGTGCCGGTCGCCGGCATGCAGCAGCGCGGGGTCGGCGTCGAGGAGCTGCCTGGCCTTGGCCGCGTCGTACGCGCGGATGGCCGCCGCGACGGGTTCGCCGCGCGCGGAGGCGCCGAAGGCCGCGGCGAGCTTCGCCGCCAGGAGCTTCTCCATCTCGGCGTAGCCGCGGTCGCGGGCGATCTCGAGGAGGCTGTCGTTGACCTCCAGGCTCAGCGGGTCGGCGCCCCGTTCGAGGAGAAACGCGGCCGCCTCGATCCGGTTCTCGCGGACGGCGAAGTAGAGCGGCGAGCGGTAGACGTACTGGCAGCGCGCGAGCGCGGGCTCCCGGTCGAGGAGCCGCTTGAGGGCTTCCACGTCGCCGGCCGCCGCGGCCTGGAACATGGCCCAGACCTGGGTGCCGAGCCCCGGCGACCAGACGAGGGGTTCGGCCTTCTTGAGCGCATCGGGTTGGAGCATGCGTCCGATCCTTTCGGCGTAATCGGGGTCCCGCGACGGCCCGCGCGCCTGCGCGTCCCGCCGCATCTCCCGCACGATCCAGTCTTGCAGCCTGCGGCGCGCGTCGTGGAGCCGCTTTTTTACGGTCGTCACCGGCACGCCGAGGATCTCGGCGATCCGGGGCGTGTCGTACTCGCAGAAGTAGAAGAGCACCGTCACGAGCCGGTAGCTCTCCGGGAGCGCGCGGAGCGCGGCCCAGGCGAAGCCTTCCCTGCGCGCGGACTCGGCGGGTTCCATTTCGCCGGCCTCCGGGGCCTCCAGGCGCGCGGCGGCGTCCAGCGAGCGAGCCGCCGGGCCGCGTACGCGGGCCAGTCTGGCGCTCTGCCGCCGCACGATGGTCCTGAACCAGCCCGGGAACGCGGCCGGTTCGCGGAGTTTCCCGGCGCGCAGTTCCAGGTACGCGACGACGAAGGCCTCCTGGGTGGCATCCTGGGCGAGGTGCGCATCGCCGAGGTACGCGCAGGCGCAGGCGTAGGCCAGGTCCTGGAACCGCGCGACGACGCGCTCGTAGGCCGCCGCGTCGCCGGCCTGCGCCGCCGCGAGGTCGCCGGCCAAGTCAATCATCGTGGCGCCGCCGCATCATGGGCTTCTCGCAGTAAGGTGGCTCGAATGGGCCGGAGGATACCGCAAAAATGAGGAGCGGGGCCGATCCTTCCGTTCGTATCCTTGACCCGTCCCGAATCGCCCATACCTTTTAAGGAGCGGGCCGCGCGTGGGACCGCTCCGCGTGCCGAGGTGGCGGAATTGGCAGACGCAGTGGATTCAAAATCCACCGGGATTAACCTCCCTTGAGGGTTCAAGTCCCTCCCTCGGCACCAGATACGAGCACGGCCGGCGCGCTGCACCTCGGGAGGCGAATTCCTGGGGAAGCCGGTTTGACAGCGCCCACGGCCCGGTAGACTGATACGAGCCACACCACCAGAGAGCGCCGCCCATGCCGACCGGATCGGGTACCGAACTTTTCGCCGCCACGCTCTTCGTGCTGCTCTGCGTGGGCATGGGGCTGGTCCTGCTCGGCCTCGTGCGCTTCATGACCAAGGTGCTGCTGAAGACCGAGAAGCACAAGCTGGGCAAGGAAGAGCCGTACGAGTGCGGGGTGCCGCTGCTGAGCGACGCGCGGACGCGCTTCGGAGTGCGCTTCTACCTGGTGGCGCTCTCCTTCGTGCTCTTCGACGTGGAGACCGTATTTCTGCTTCCGTACGCGGTCTCGTACCGGCAGTTGGGCCACGAAGGACTGTACGGGGTGCTGATCTTCGTCGCGATCCTGGCGCTGGGGCTGTACTACGAGATCCAGCGCGGGCTGCTGAACTGGAGCGAGGGCGACGCGTGAGCCGCCGGAGGAACGGGAGATGAACGCACCCGCCGAGTCCGCGCCGGGGCTCAAGTCCGGGGACGCGGGCTTTATCACCACGCGCCTGCAGGCGCTGAAGGAATGGGGCCGCCGCAACAGCCTCTGGCCGATGCCCTTCGGGACGGCGTGCTGCGCGATCGAGATGATGGCGACGCTTTCGAGCCGTTACGACCTGGCGCGCTTCGGGGCGGAGGTGATCCGCTTCTCGCCGCGGCAGAGCGACCTGATGATCGTCTCGGGGCGCATCAGCATCAAGATGATGCCGGTGCTGATCGACATCTACAACCAGATGCCGGAGCCGAAGTGGTGCATCTCGATGGGCGCCTGCGCCTCGTCGGGCGGGGTCTTCGACACCTACACGCTGGTGCAGGGCGTGGACCAGTTCATCCCGGTGGACGTCTACATCCCCGGCTGCCCGCCGCGGCCGGAGAGCCTGGTCGATGCGGTGATGCTGATCCAGGAGAAGATCAAGCGCGGGGAGCGGCAGACGAAGCTCTACGACCGCACGACGCACCCGCTGGACTTCGAGCCGGTGGCGCTGGTCTCCGACGCCGTGCAGGCCCCGCCGGCGCTGACGGGTTCGCACCACAGCCTGCCGAACAAGGACGCCCAGACGGCCCGCGAACTGGACTGGAACACCGCCGCGAACATCGCCCGGCGCGAGGGCAAGGCGCTGCCGCTGGGGAGCGGATAACGGGACAAGGCCAGCGCGCTACGCGGGCTTTATCCGTTCTTTTCCTGAGCGCCGTATCTCCGGACGCCGAGCCGGATGAAACTTCACGGGACCGGACGAGCCATGAGCTTTGACTTCGAGAAGCTGCAACGGGCGGTGCGCGAGCGCTTCGACAGCGAGGTGCTCGAGTGGACCGTCTTCCGCGAGCAGCACTGCCTGCACTTGGCGCCCGAGCGGATCGTGGACGTGCTGCGTTTCCTGCGCGACGAGCCGGCCTTCAACTTCGCGATGCTCACCGACGTGACCGCGCTGGACCACCTGAAGCTGCCCGCGAGCATGGAGCACTGGGCGCGGGAGCGCTTCGCCGTCGTGTACCACCTGAACAGCCTGGAGCACGGCGCGCGGCTGCGGGTGAAGGCCTACGTGCCCGAGGAGCCCTGCGAGATCGACTCGGTCAGCGGCGTGTGGGCCTCGGCGAACTGGGGCGAGCGCGAGGTCTTCGACATGTACGGGATCGTCTTTCGCGGGCATCCGGACCTGCGGCGGATCCTGACGCCGGACCATTTCGACGGGCACCCGCTGCGCAAGGATTACCCGTTGAAGGGCCGCGGCGAACGCGACAATTTCCCGAAGTACACCGAGATCCCCGAACGGGGCTGACCTGGAGCGGACCATGGCTCATTCCGTCGCCGCCGTCCAACCCGCCGCCGCCCAGGCTGCGCCCGAGCAGACGCTCAGCATGAACCTGGGGCCGCAGCACCCGGCCTGCCACGGGACGCTGCGCTTCAAGATCGAACTCGACGGCGAGACGATCCGCGCCTGCGACCCGGAGATCGGGTTTCTGCACACCGGGTTCGAGAAGCTGGGCGAGTACCGCAGCTACAACCAGTTCGTGGTGGTGACCGACCGCGCCAACTACCTCTCGCCGCTGAACAACAACATCGGCTACGCGATCGCCTGCGAGGAGCTGTTCCAGGTCGAGGTCCCGCCGCGCGGGCAGTACGTGCGGATGGCGATGGCCGAACTCTCGCGCATCGCCGACCACATCGTCTGCGTGGGCCTGCAGGCGATGGACCTGGGCGCCTTCAGCGTGATGCTCTGGGCGTTCATCGAGCGGGAGAAGATGTACGACGTCTTCGAGGCCGTGACGGGCGCGCGGCTGACGACGAGCTGGACGAGGGTGGGCGGGATCTTCCGCGACGTGCCCGAGGACTTCCCGGACCTGGTCCGCGCCGTCACGTCCAAGCTGCCGCCGGTGCTCGCCGAGACCGAGTACATGCTCTCGAAGAACAAGATCTTCAAGGACCGCACGGTCGGAATCGGGACGCTCACCAAGGAGCAGGCGCTGAGCTTCGGCGTGACGGGGCCGGTGCTGCGCGCCTGCGGCGTGCCCTATGACGTCCGGCGCGCGCGTCCGTACCTGGCCTACGACAAAGTGGACTTCGAGATTCCGATTCGCACCGAAGGCGACGTCTACTCGCGCTTCCTGGTGCGGCAGGAAGAGATGCGCCAGAGCCTCAAGATCATCGAGCAGTGCCTCGCGAACCTGCCTTCCGGCCCGGTCTGCAGCGTGGACCACAAGGTCGCGCTGCCGCCGAAGGATCTCGTGTACCACGACATGGAATCGTTGATCCACCACTTCAAGATCGTAATGCCGGGGCACGGGATCGCGCCGCCGGAAGGCGAGGTCTATTCGTGCACGGAAGTTCCCAACGGCGAGTTGGGGTTCTACCTGGTCAGCGACGGGACGGGGCTGCCGTACCGCGTGCGGATCCGCCCGCCGAGCTTCTACAACCACCAGACTTTCTCGGCGCAGGTAAAGGGCCGGATGCTCTCCGACGCCGTGGCGATTCTCTCGAGCATGAACACGATCGCGGGGGAGCTGGACCGGTGAAATCCGCCGCGCGGAGCGCCTACCAGATCGACGGGATCAGGATCAGCTCCTATCTGTCGAAGCTGCCCATGATCGGCAGGGAATCGAGGGCCTCGGTGACGAGAATGGCGCCCGACGAGATCGTGCCGGTGCTGAAGGCCGCGCAAGTCGAGTTCGTGCTCGTCGGCGCCCATGGCTTGGCCGGCTGGATGGAGGAGCCGCGGGCGACGCAGGACGTGGACTTCCTGATCCGGCAGCGCGACAAGACGAAGGCCGCCCAGGCGCTGCAGGCGAAGTTCAAGGGGCTTGAGATCGAGAAGCACCCCGACGTCTGGCGCTTCGCGAAGGACGGCAAGTACCTGATCGTCCTGATCCTGGACCGTTCGCCGCTGCATAAACGGGTCGTCAAAGAGTTCGTCGAGGCCAAGGTAGGGCGGCAGACGATCCGCGTGCCTAAGCTGGAGGCCGCGCTGGCGATGAAGTCCGCGGCAATGACGGGACACTACCGGAACAACCGCAAGAAGCTGCAGGACGCGGTGGATTTCATGGGCCTCGTGGAGCGCAACGAGAAGATTGACCTGGAGCTGTTGACCGAGTTGGGCGAATTGGTCTTCGCCGGCGGCGGCCGGCAGGCGGTGGGCTACGTGGCCGACGTGCGGGCCGGCAGGCGGCTGGAGATCTGACGCATGGCCTTCCAGTTCAACGACGAGATGAAGAAGCAGTTCGAGTGGCTCAAGCAGCGCTATCCCACGCGGCAGGCGGTGCTGTTGCCGGCGCTGCGGCTGGTCGAGGCGCAGCAGGGCTTCGTGGACGAGCCGTCGATGGAGTACGTCGCGCGGGAACTCGACCTGGCGCCGGCCTTCGTCAACGGCGTCTTCACCTTTTACAGCCACTACCGGCGCAAGAGCGACGGCGAGCACGTCGTCTGGGTCTGCCACACGCTGCCCTGCGCGCTGCGCGGGGCGTGCAAAATCCTGGAGGCCTTCCAGGAGCACCTGAAGCTGGGCGTGGGCGAGACCAGCGCCGACGGAAAGTTCACGCTCAAGAAGGCCGAATGCCTGGGCTCGTGCACGACCCACCCGGTGGCGCAGATCAACGAGGATTACTTCGAGAACCTGACGCCGGAGAAGGTCCGCGACATCGTGCTGGCGCTGAAAAACGGCGAGAAGCCGCCGCACCTGTCCAACGGCCCGAGCCTGGAAGGCGGGATGAAGCACTGGGGCCCGCTGGCCGACGCGTATCCGGAAGGGAAGTAGGCCGCCGATGGCCGAAACCCGGCCTTGGCGCGTGGCGCCGTACCTGCTGGTGGGCGACGTCGCGAAGGCGGCGCACTGGTACCGCGACCGGCTGGGCTTTGGCTTCGAACGGCTGTGGGGCGAGCCGCCCAGCTTCGCGATGGTCGGCCGCGGCGGCGCGACGCTGATGCTAAAGCAGGCGCCCGGCGAAAACCCGGGACGGCACGTGCGGCCCAACGCGGCGGTGAACAGCGGAGTGCGGCGAGGACTGAGCAGGCAAAGGGATCGCAGCGGATGATCGTCAAAGACTTCAAACCCGTCCTCTTCGATGGCGCCTACGTCAAGGGCGGCTGGACGCTGGAGAACTACGAGAAGAAGGGCGGCTACCAAGCCGCGCGGAAGGTCCTGGCCATGCCGCGCGACCCCGCCACCAACAACATCCCGGCGATGATCGAAGAGGTCAAGAAGAGCAACCTCCGCGGGCGCGGCGGCGCGGGCTTCCCCACCGGCATGAAGTGGTCTTTCGTCGACTACAAGTCCAAGAAGAACCGCTACCTGGCGGTGAACTGCGACGAGTCCGAGCCGGGCACGTGCAAGGACCGCGTGGTCGTCACGTACAACCCGCACATGCTGATCGAAGGCATACTCATCTGCATGCACACCTGCGGGATCGAGAACGGTTACGTCTACATCCGCGGGGAGTTCTGCGTCGAATTCCAGCACCTGGTCAACGCGATGGCCGAGGCCTACAAGGCCGGCTACCTGGGCAAGAACGTCTTCGGCAGCGGGCACACCTTCCATGTCACGCCGCACCGCGGCGCGGGGGCGTACATCTGCGGCGAGGAGACGGGGCTGCTCAGTTCGCTGGAAGGCGACCGCGGCTACCCGAAGGTCAAGCCGCCCTTCCCCGCCGTCGAGGGCGCCTGGCGCAGCCCCACGGTCGTCAACAACGTTCAGACGCTCTCTTCGCTGCCGGGCATCGTCAACATGGGCGCGGAGGCCTGGAGCAAGATCGGTCCCGAGCGCAACAGCGGCTCGATGGTCTACTGCGTCTCCGGCCACGTAAACAAGCCCGGGCTCTACGAGATGCCCATGCACGTGACCTTGAAGGAACTGATCGAGGAAGTCTGCGGCGGGATCTCGGACGGGCTGAAGGCCAAGGCGATCATTCCCGGCGGCAGTTCGATGCCGGTGCTGCGCGTGGACGGGAAGGGCTACAAGGCCTCCAACGGCAAGGACCTGACCGACGACTACAATATCCGCATGGACTACGACACGCTCAAGAACGCCAACACGCTGCTGGGTTCGGCCGCGGTGATCGTGATGCACGAGAAGACCTGCATGGTCAGCGCGCTCTACAACCTCGTGCGTTTCTACCACCACGAGTCGTGCGGGCAGTGCACGCCTTGCCGCGAGGGCTCGGGCTGGCTGGAGAAGCTCGTCGGCCGCATCTACCGCGGCAAGGGCAAGCCCGGGGACCTGGAGACGCTGCTCTCGGTGGCCGGGCAGATGAGCGGGACGACGATCTGCCTGCTGGCCGACTCGGTGGCCATGCCGGTGGGCGCGTTCGTGACGAAGTTCCGCGAGGAGTTCGAGCATTACGTGCAGCACGGCAAGTCGATGATCGCCGATCCGATCAAGCTGTAAATTGACGTCCAGGGAGGACTCCCGATGCGCACTTCATACGTGCTCAAAGCGCGGGTCGAGAAGGACGGCAGCGTGAAGGTGGAGGAGAAGGTTCCGCTTCCGCCGGGTCCCGTGGAGGTTTCGATCGTTCCGGTGGAATCAGGCAAGCCACCGTCCGCCAAAGGGCGCGGCGCAAAGATTCGACGCCACCTGAAGCGGATTTGGGCCATTAAGTGTCCCCCGGTTCCCCGGGACGGGAAAACGGTGGACGACGTGCTCTACGGGCCATGAAACCCAAACCGCAGTCGCGCGTTTGCTTCGTGGACACGTCCGCCTGGTTCGAGGCGCTGGTGCCAGGGCAGCCACGCACCAAGGAATTGTCGCGACTGCTGTGGGGCGAGGAGTACCGGTTATTGACCAGTTCCTTCGTCCTCGACGAGCTGCTCAGCTTGCTTCGATTCAGAGGACAGGAGCGGCGCATCGAAGCAGCTTGGGACTTTCTGAACGACGCCGCTTCGGTGGAGCTGGTCCAGGTGGGAAGATCGTCCCTGAACGAGGCATACGCCGTTTTCAGGGAGTTCAAGGACAAGGCATGGTCCTTTACCGACTGCACGAGCTACTGCCTGATTCGCGCATCGGGCATTCGCTTCGCTTGCAGTCTGGATGCGCATTTCAGGGAGTTTGGATTGGTGACTCTAGTGCCTTGAGCAGTATGCGTTCGCGGCTCCCCGCGCCCGCAAAGCCGATACGCAAAACCATCGGGACGACGAACACACGATGAGCGACGACAAGAAGCCCGACGCCAAGCCCGCGGCCCCGGCGGCCCCCGCCGCGCCGCCGCCCAAGCCCGAACCGGCCATCAAGCTGCCCAAGGCGCCGGAAGGGCAGATGACCCTGCGCGTGGACGGGACCGACCACTTCATCGATCCCAAGAAATACCGCGTCCTCATCGAGGCCCTGCACGACCTGGGCTACGGCGTCCCGAACTTCTGCTACCACCCGGGGCTGGAACCCGACGGCAACTGCCGCATCTGCTACGTCAACCTGATCGACGTGATGTCCGGCAAGCCCATGGCCGGCCCGAACCTCTCCACCCAGCCGTGGAGCATGTACCCCAAGCCGACGATCTCCTGCCGCCAGCCGCTCGACCCGCGCGGGATGGTGGTGGATACCAGCAGCCCCGCCGTGGTCGAGGCGCGCAAGTGGGTGATGGAGTTCCTGCTGATCAACCACCCGCTCGACTGCTTCGTCTGCGACAAGGCCGGCGAGTGCATGCTGCAGAACCACTCCTTCGATCACGGGCAGGCCGACAGCCGCTTCCAGGAGGCCAAGAACGAGAAGGCCCCCAAGGAGCTTGGCCCGACGATCAAGCTCTGGACCGACCGCTGCATCGTCTGCACGCGCTGCACGCGCTTTCTCGACGAAGTCTCCGGGACCAGCGAGCTCTACGTCACGCAACGCGGCGACCGCAGCGAGATCGACATCATGGCCGGCCATCCCGTCGAGAACGAGATGATGGGCAACATCGTGGACATCTGCCCCGTCGGCTGCCTCATCGACAAGGACCTGATGTTCACCTACCGCGCCTGGTACCTGCAGCACACCGACACGGTCTGTCCGTCGTGCTCGAAGGGCTGCAACATCAAGGTGGACGCGCAGAAGAATTACGTCCGCCGGCTCCAGCCGCGCGAGAACCGCGAGGTCAACGGCTTCTGGATGTGCGACCGCGGGCGCAAGGACTTCCGCTACGTCAACGCCGACACGCGCGTGATGCAGGGGCGCTTGGGCGGGCAACCGGCGCCGGTCATCGCCGCTTGCGACGAAGCGGGCAAGCGCCTCTCGGCCGCGGCGACCCAGGATCCGGCCTCCGTCGCCGGGCTTTGCAGCGCCTGGCTCACGCTCGAGGAACTGCACGTCTTCAAGACGCTCTTCGTGGACGTGCTCAAGACGCTCCAAGTGGGGCTGCTGGCGCAGGCCGACTGGGAGCCCAAGGAGTTCCCGAAGTTCAAGATCGAGGCCGACCGCAACCCCAACGCGGCCGGCGCGGCGCTGGTCTTCGGCCCGGAAGCCGCCGCGAACACCGCGAAGATTCTCGAAGCCGCGCGCGCGGGCAAACTAAAGGTGCTCTACCTCGCCGCCTCGATGCCGCACTTCGAGCCGCCGGCGGAGCTGCTCGAGGCGCTCGCCAAGGTCGAGACGGTGATCGTGCAGGACCTGAGCCATGGGGCGCTGGCCGAGAAGGCGGCGATCCTGCTGCCGGGTTCGAGCTTCGCCGAGAAGGACGGGGTCTTCGTCAACGCCGCGAAGCGCGCGCAGGTGCTGCGCCGCGCCATCGATCCGCTCGGCCAAGGCAACGACGATCTGGCCGTATTGCAGCGCGTGGCCCGCGCGGCGGGGGCCGGGGACGAGTGGGGCCGGCTGCGCTCGGCGCGGGTGGTCTTCCAGCAGATGGCCGGCGCGTACCCGGCGCTGGCGGGCATGACGCACCAGAGCCTGGGCCGGCAGGGCGCGGCGCTGAACGCGGCCGAACCGGCCGCCTCGACGGGCGCGGAATAGACCGGCCGGGGCAAGGTGCGCTGCACGGGCGAAGCGGCTGGCCGCTTGTTCCGTGCCGGTGGGATGGCAGCGTGGAGGAGCCGGGGATGGTCGTCCTTGCGACGGACGTGAGCGCATACGGCTGGAAGGTGCTGCCGGTCGTGCTCGTCTTTGGCGCGGTCCTGGGGATCGTGCCGCTGCTGGTCTACCTGGAACGGAAGATCTGCGCGCTGATCCAGAACCGCGACGGTCCGAACCGGGTGGGCCTGCTGGGGCCCGACGGGCTGGCCGAAGGGCTGCTGGGCACGCCGATCGTCAACAAGCGCTTCCTGGGCGGGCTGCTCCAGCCGCTGGCCGATGCGATCAAGCTGATCACGAAAGAGGACTTCATCCCGTCGCAGGCCGACAAGTTTCTCTTCAGCCTCGCGCCGTTCTTCGCGCTGCTGCCGCCGTTCCTGGCCTTCGTGGTGATCCCCGTCGGCGCGGACCTGACCTTCGGCGGCGGCGTGAAGCTGCAAGTCGCCGACCTGGGCATCGGAATGCTCTGGGTGCTGGCGGTGAGCAGCCTCTCGGCCTACGGGATCCAGCTCGGCGGGTGGGCCTCCAACAGCAAGTACGCACTGCTGGGCGGCGTGCGCGCGACGGCGCAGATGATCAGCTACGAGATCGGGATGGGGCTGATTCTCGTCTCGGTCTTCATGTACTACGACACGGTCTCGCTGCGCGAGGTGGTGCTGGCGCAGTCGACGGGCGTGGACGAACACGGAGCGCGGGTCTTTTCGAGCTGGATCGGGGGCTGGGGCGTCTGGCGGCAGCCGCTGGCCTGCCTGATCTTCGTCGTCTGCGCCTTCGCCGAGAACAACCGCCTGCCCTTCGACATGCCGGAGTGCGAGGCCGAGCTGGTCGGCGGCTACCACACCGAGTACTCAAGCATGAAGTTCGGAATGTTCTTCCAGGGCGAGTACATCGCGATGGTGGCGATGGGCGCGATCACCACGACGCTCTTCTTCGGCGGCTGGCATTACCCCGGCTACGGCGCGCTGGCGGCGAGCGCGCCGAACTTCGCCGCGCTCCTCTCGCTGCTCGCGTTCGGGCTCAAGGTCTTCCTGTTCATCCTGTTCCAGATGTGGGTGCGCTGGACGCTGCCGCGCTTCCGCTACGACCACGTGATGACCTTGGGCTGGAAGATCCTGATCCCGCTGGCGCTGGCGAACCTGGTCGTCACGGCCATGGTCAAGCTCTGAACGAACGGATGAGGTGAATGCCATGAGCGGTTCGCACGACGGACACGACGGACACGACGCGCACGACGCCCACGGCGGAACCGCCGCCGCGGTCGACCTGCCGCCCGGCGTGGTCATCGCCCCCGGCGACCCCAGCCAGACCTGGGTCGAGAAGCTCTACCTGCCCGAGATCGTCAAGGGCCTTGGCAACACCATGCGCCGGCTGTTCCAGAAGTCCTTTACCATCGACTACGACGGCACCGACCGCGAGAATCCCGAGAAGTACCATCAGCCCCGCAACGGCTACCGCGGCGAGCATTACCTCAAGAAGGATGACAACGGGCACGTGAAGTGCGTCGCGTGCTTCATGTGCGCGGCGGCTTGCCCGGCCGAGTGCATCCACATCGAGGCCACGCCGACCCCGCCGGAATGGGCCGACCGCGAGCGCTATCCCAAGCGCTTCGAGATCGACCTGCTCCGCTGCATCTACTGCGGGATGTGCGAGGAAGCCTGCCCCGTCGACGCGATCGCGCTCTCGACGACCTACAACATCGTCTCCGACAGCCGCGAGGCCAAGGTCTACCGCCGCGACAAGCTGCTGGAACTCGGCGAGCAGCTCGGCCTGTCGCAAAGCCACCACCACTACCGCCCCGACAACGTCCCCGGCCACGTGCCGGAGAAGAAGACGGGGCATTGACGGCGGGACCGGATGCCGGGAACCGGCTTCCGGGAAGGTCACAATCCGCAAGCATCCAGCTACAGACCGGCGTCAGTCGCCCCGCGGCTCGCGCAGCGGGACGGCGGCGCGAGCGCTGCGCGGGCCGACGAGCGCGCCGCCGGGCGCCGGCGGCGCGAAGGGGCCGGGCTCGCCGTTGCGGGAGCCCACCGCGAGGTAGCGGACGAGGTTCAATGCCGAGCGCAGCGGGTGCGCGCGCGCGAACATGCCGAGAAGCGCGTTGGGGGAGGTCTCCGTCTCCGCGCGCGGCAGCCCGTAGGCCATCGCCACCGCGCAGAGGCGCACGCCGACGATCAGGGCGAAAATGCCCAGGAAGACCGGGCGGCTGTCGAGTTCCGCCGAGCCGGTCAGCCACGCCAGCAGCGGGCGCAGATAATCGTCGGTCAGCCAGAAAACGAAGAAGCTGGGCAGGCCCAGGAAGGCGGTGAAGGCGGCCATCCCGGTCGAGCGCCCGTGCCCCTGCTTGGCGGTATAGGCGATCACCAGCGGCCACATGAAGAGCATGATCCCGCAGAAGCCCAGGTTGCCCTGGACGAAGGCGAGCGCGACGAGCCACGAATCCCCCGCCCCGGCCCAGAAGTACCAGACGGGGCAGAAGGCGTGGACGAGCAGGCAGACGACCAGCGGCGCGCGGTGTCCGTGGTGGTCGACCATGCGGCCCCACAGCGCGCTGAAGGCGGTGAAGGTCGCCAGCGCCAGGAGCTCGCAGACGGCGAAGTCGAAGATGCCCATCTCGATCTCGATCCGCGCGAAGCGGTAGATCGTGGCGCCCATCATGCAGTTGGAGAGGCTCCAGAGCGTGTAGACGGCGATCAGCCGGCGCAGCGCCTGATTATTCAGGCTCGCGCGGACCTCTTTCCACAGGCTGGCGCCGCTGGGAGCGCGGCGCGGCGCGCGGTGCGCGACGCCCAGGAAGAGCAGCGCGTCGATCACGCCCAGCGCGACCGCGACCGCATAGACGACGCAATAGGCCTCCGGCGAGTGCCGCGCGTCCAGGAACAGCCCGAAGGCGAAGCGGCCCACGCCGCCGGCCAGCGAGGTCCCCACCTGGCGCAGGCCCCAGTACTTGCCCTGCCACTCCGGCGGGACCAGATCGCCCATCCACGAGACCCACGCGTTGGCGCCGGCCGCGTGCGTCAGGACGAAGAGCAGCACCAGCCCCGCCAGCGGCCACTGCAATTCCGCCCCGCGCCAGTCCGGCCAGAGCATCGGAATCGCGCCGATCGCCAGCCAGACCAGCCGGCTCCCGCCGATGCACCAAAGGAAGAGGCCCTTGCGGATGCCCAGCCGCGTCTGGATCCAGGCGCCCACGAGCGAACCGATCCCCGCAAGGCAACTCAGGCCCAGAAAGAACCCCAATCGATCCAGCAGGCCCAGATCCTCTAGCAGGAAGTTGAAGATGGTGCCCTGGACGACGGTAAAGAAAACCGTCCCGCAGGCGCTGGCGAGCATGGAAAGGAAGAGGCTCCGCCGCACCACCTTGGGATCCAATTCCTGGTGGAACGCCTGAGAGACGCCTGGATCAAGGCGGCCGGATACCTCTGAACCGGTATTGCAGGTCGGGAATGGCGGTTCGTTCAGCGCGCGCGGCGAAGACCGCGACGCGCCTTCCGATTCGCAAGCCGAACCAGGAGACGAAGTTGAGAGTCCCATGAGACCTGTAAATCCCAGGTGCGCAAACTCGTTACCCTAAAATTGTTGCATTTGTGACCCGCTGGTTCCATAATAAGATATCGAGTGGATGACAAAGTCAAGCCGGTGGGAAGGACTTTTTCACTTCCTTACTGGCTCAAGATAGGGAAATATTAGCTCCATGAAAGCCATGCGGATGATGGGCCCCCTGGTCGGCGCCACCTTTGGGGGCTTTGCCTTGGCCGTCCTGGTGGGGTTCCTCGCGAAGATGGACGTGGTGGTGACGGCGCCGGGGGAGATCCGGCCGATCCGGTACGCGGAACTGCGGCCGGTGGTCGAGGGGCGCGTGATCGACCTGTACCACTCGGAAGGGGACTACGTGAAGGCGGGCGAACCGATCCTGCGGATCGACGCGGCGCCGGACGAGCTGGCGCGCGCCAAGCTGAAGGCTCAGGTGGACGACTTCGAGAACCAGCTCGCGGACCAGGACCGGCAGCGCAAGGAGCAGCAGGCGAAGGTCGAGCTGGCCCGGGCCTCGATCCTGGAAGCCGAAGCGGACGTCGCGACGCGGAAGGTGCAGCTCCGGGACGCCCAGACCGCGCTGGCGCAGGCCAAGGCGCAGCCGGAGGCGCTGGAGATCTGCATCGCCGAGGAAGAGTTGAAGCAGAAGACGATCGCCGAAGCGGACGCGAAGAAACTGCTCGAGGACAACCGCACGCTGCTGGAGAAGGGGGTGCTCTCGCAGCACAGCTACGAGAAGTCGGAGAGCGCGTACAAGACGGCGTGCAGCGAGACGGAGGTCTCGCGGAACAAGCTGGCCCTGCTGATCAAGCAGAAGAAGCTCAGCGAAGGGAACGGCGCGCTTGCGCTGGAGAAGGCCGAGGGGCAGGCGGCCTCGGCCCGCGCGGAGGTGCAGGCGGTCGAGGCGCGGCTGGAGAAGCGCAAGCGCGAGCTGATGCTCGCGGAACTGGCCCTCGAGGACCGCCGCGAAGCCGACCGCCTCAAGTCGGAACTGGAGCGCGCCCGGCTCGAGGACGATCGGCTGACTCGGATCATCTCCGAGAAGACCATGTGCGCGCCGATCGCCGGGATCATTCACGATTTCCACGTCAAGGTCGGGCAGACCATCAGCCATAAGGACAACCAGGGCTGGGTCTACGACGTGACGGAATTGCTCTTCTACGCCTACACCAAGCAGGTGGACATGATGGAAGTCGCGCCCCAGCAGCCCGCGCTCCTTTACATCGACGCGCTGCCCTACAGGAAGGAAGGCACCTTCGACGGGCAGGTTGTGGAAGTAGGGCAGATCGCCGAGGCCCCCGAAACCGGCACGCATTACTCGGGCTCGCTGAAAGTGCTCCAGTCCGACCCGTCCCCGCGCGGGCTGGCGATCCTCAAGATCCTTCCCGAACCCGGCGAGAAGCGCCTGCGCGTGGGCTTCCCGGGCTACGCCGAGATCACCGTGGGGCGCGCCTCGATCTTCGAGGTGCTCTTCGATACGCGCAGCAAGCGCTGAACCTCCGGGTAAGCGGGCGTTCTTAAGGGCGCTCCCTGGCCGGCGCTCCCCGGCATGCTAAGGTATGGGCCTTGGCATCAGGAGCCTCCCGCCCATGCCCGCGCTCACTCGCCTCGCTGAGAACCTCTACGTCCACCACGGCGCCGTCAACACCGGGATCGTGAAGGACGGCCCGCGCGCGCTGCTGCTCGACGGCGGCGGCGCGGAGCTGGAATCCGCGCTGCGCGAACTGGGCGTGGAGCGCGTCGAGGCGGCCGCCTTCACCCACCATCACCGCGAACAGACGCTGAGCGCGTACGCGCTCGCGGCGCGCGGCGCGCGGCTGTACGTCCCGAAGGCCGAACGTGGCCTCTTCGAGGCGGTCGAGGACTTCTGGCGCGAGGACCGGTACTTCTGGCGCACCTATAAGGACATGCCGCTGACGCGCGCGCTCCCGCGGAACGTGCCCGTCGCGCGCGCGCTGGCCGCGGGCGAATCCTTTGAGTTCGGCCCCGCGCGGATTGCGGTCCTGGCCACGCCCGGGCACACGCGCGGGCATCTGTCCTACCGCGTGGAGGTCCCCGGCGCGGGTCCATTCGTCTTCTGCGGGGATACGCTTTGCGGCATCGGCCAGGTGCCGGATCTCTTCAGCCTTCAATACAAGGAACCGGTGGTGAAGTCCGATTACCACGGTTTCATGGGCGCGCGCGGCGAACTGGTCGCGAGTCTGCGGCGGTTGAAGGAACAGCGCGCCGCGGCGCTGATCCCTTCCCGCGGCGGGGTTTTGCGCGAGGCGGCGGCGGCGCTCGACGCGACCGTCGCGAACCTCGAGGCGGCGTATCTCAACTACCAGAGCATCTCCGCGCTGCGCTGGTACTACCCCGAGGCTTTCGCCGCGTACGCCGGCTGCCCGCAAAACATGCCGCTCTCGGCGCAGTTCCCCTACCCCGACTGGCTTAAGCATTACAACACCTGCTGGGTGCTGGTCAGCGAATCCGGCGCGGCGCTGGTGATGGACATCACCAACAAGAATGTCCATGAACAACTCGAATCCGAGCACGCCAAGGGCGTCTTCGGCGCGATGGAAGTCGTCTGGCTGACGCACTACCACGCCGACCACACCGACGGAATCGTGCCGTTCCAGGCCCGGCATCCCTGCGTGCCGCTCTGGACCGACGCGCGCGTGGCCGACGTGGTGGAGCGCCCGCGCGCGTGGAAACTGCCCTGCGTGGACCTGCATCCGCTGAAGGTGAGCCGCCGTACGGAGCACGGCGAGTCGTGGACCTGGCGCGAGTTCAAGCTCACCGCGTACCACCTGCCCGGGCAGACCTGGAACCATGGCGGGCTGCTCGCCGAGGGGCGCGGGAAGCGGCTCTTCTTCGGCGGCGACTCCTTCACGCCTTCGGGGCTCGACGACTACTGCGCGCAGAACCGCAACCTGCTGGGCCGCGGCCGAGGCTACGACGCGTGCCTGGCGCTGCTGGAGGAGCTGAAGCCGGACCTCGTCTTCAACTGCCACGTGGACGTGGGCTTCACGTTCAACGCACGGGAGCTGGCCTACATGCGCGCGCAACTGGCGCGGCGCGAGACACTCTTCGCCGCGCTGACGCCGTGGCCGCACCCGGACTTCGCGACCGACGAGAACTGGATTCGCGTCGATCCGTGGGAACAGGACGCCCGCGCCGGCCAGGCGCTGCGCGCGAAGGCCGTCGTCTGGAATCACGCCACGCGGGCGATCCGCGTCGAGCTTCGCCCCGCGGGGCCCGACGGCCGGGCGTACGGCGAGACGGCCGCGCTGGACATCCCCGCGCGGGGCGCGGGCGAGGCGGAATTGAAGTTCCTGGTCCCCGCCGACGCCAGGCCCGGCCGCAACGCCGTGCCCTTCGAAGTCGCGCTCGACGGCAAGCCCCTGGGCGCGATCGTCGAGGCGCTGGCGGTCGTGAGAGCATGAAGCCGCGCGGCTTGCCTGGATGCCGATGCGCCGTAGACTTCAACGCCAAGCGATCGCCCCTTTTCGCGCCGTAGGCCCGGAGGATCTTCGACATGCCCCGCTTCGCCTGCCTGCTGTCCCTCTTCTGCGCCGCGGCGCTCGCGGCCTCCGAACCGGCCGCGCCGGCCAAACCCGGCCCCGACGCGGCGCTGAAGCTGCTGAAGGAAGGCAACGCGCGCTTCGCCGCGGGCAAGTCCGAGCAGCCGCGCACCGACGCGGCGCGGATCAAGCTCGCCGGCCAGGCCGACCAGGGCGACTACGCCTACGCGACGGTGCTGGCGTGCAGCGATTCGCGCGTGCCAGTGGAGCGGCTCTTCGACGCGGGGGTGATGGACCTCTTCGTCGTGCGCGTGGCCGGAAACGTGGTGGACACCGACGAGGCCGGGAGCATCGAGTACGGGCTGGCGCACGTGAAGACGCCCGTGCTGGTGGTGCTGGGGCATACGCAATGCGGCGCGGTGACGGCGGTGACGCAGGCCGCGCTGGGGCACGGGCACGCGCTGGAGCGGAACATCCCGCCGCTGGTGGCGAACATCGGGCCGGCCGTCGAACGGACGCGCAAGCGCTTCCCCGACCTGAAGGAGGGCGACCTGATCGCGCGCGCCATCGAGGAAAACGTCTGGCAGGGCGTCGAAGACCTCTTCATGGGCAGTCCCGCCACGCGGCAGCTCGTGAAGGAAGGCAAGGCGAAGGTCGTGGGCGCGATCTACGACGTCGGCGCCGGCGGCGTGACCTGGCTCGACGAGAAGCGCGCCGGGGAGATCCTGAAGCAGGTCGAGAAGCACCCCGACCGGGCCATGGACCCCATGGCCGCGCCCGCCCACGGCGAGCCGAAGCAGGAGAACCCCGACTCCAAGGAACCGCAGGCGAAGCAGGAGAAGCCGGAGGCGCCGGCGCGGCGGGAAGAACGGCAGCCGGGCGACCGCCGCCGCTGGGACTCGGACTCGAACCAGACGCCGGGCTCGTAGCGCGGGCGGCCCTTTCGATCGGAGTGGAAGCGCGTGCGCATCGAACGCCCCTGTCGCCTGGCCCTGGGTCTGGCCCTCGTGCTCGTCTGCGCGGCCGGCGCGCGCGGCGAGGAGGATCTCTTCACCGAGGCGCTGGCGATATCCAAGCGCCTGGATCCTGAGACGGACGAGGCCGCCTGCCGGCGCGAATTCGCGGCGTTGGTGGCGGAGATCAAGGCGAATCTGGCCGCCGCCAACGTGGCCGACCCCGCCGAGCCCCAGCACCGCCCGGCCGTACTGGCCGAACTGAACCGCAGGATCCTGATCGACCGGCAGGTCTCCTACATCTCGAACAAGTATTGGCGCGACAGCCTCTTCACCGCCGCCCTGCTGCGGAAGCGCGGCAACTGCCTCTCGACGGCGCTGCTGTACCACTTCGTGGCGCGCGAACTCAAGCTGCCCGCCGGGCTGGCGCTGCTTCCCGACCACGCGCTGATCTGCTGGCCGGACGCGCAGGCCCCGCTCTTCGTCGAGACCACGGCCAAGGGCCAGCTCATCCCCAGGGACGCGCTGATGCTGAAGTACGGGCTGGAGGAGGCCGACCTGAAGCCCAACGGCTTCCTCGTGCCGCTCGCCGAGCCCGATCTGCGCGCGGAACTGCGCGGCAACTGGTCGCGGATTTTGTGGACGATGACCGAGCGCGAGGAGGCGCTGGCGCTGCTGAAGAAGGCGCGCGCGGGCCGCCCCGACGACCCGCACCTCAAGTTGCAGGAGGCGCGATACCTGCTGGAACTGGGCCGGGTGGAAGAGGCGCGCCCGATGCTCGAGGGGCTGTTGAAGGCTGGCGGCGGCTCGTACGCGAAGGCGCAGGCGGCGTGCGCGTGGGCCGACTTCCTGACCACGCGCGGGCGCATCGACGAGGCGCTGGAGGTGCTGGGCGCGAACTGGGAAGGCGCGCCGAACTTCCTCAAGCTGCGCATGCTCGACCAGCTCGGCGAACTCCACCGCCACAAGCGCGACTTCGAGAAGGCGATCCGCTACCACAAGCTGCTGACGACGCTGGATCCCGGCGCCGAAAGCTACGACGAACTCGGCTCGGTCCTCACCGAGGCCCACCGCGACGCCGAGGCGATCGCGGCCTACGAGAAGGCGCTCACCTACAACCCGGAGAACTTCTTCACCCGGGTGATCCTGGCGGGGCTCTACGAGCGCTCGGGCGAACGCGAGAAAGGGCGCGCGTACTTCGCGAAGATCGAGGAACCGCGCGACCACAAGCTCACCTGGCACTGCGCGCTGGTCTGGTACTACGCGAACATCAAGGAAGAGGAAAAAAATGCTCGCGGAGATGAAGAAGTCCTTCGCGCTCGACGGCTCGGGGCACGTGTACCAGTATTTCGTCCGCGAACCCGACCTGGATCCGTACCGCGAGCGCGCGCCTTTCGCCGAACTGATGAAAGCGCACGCGCCGAAGGACGCCGGCCAGTAGGCGCGCCGCGTCACAGCAGCGCGCGGCCCGCCTTCAGCGCCTCCGCGCGGTAATGCCGCGGCGACTGCTTGAAGTATTCGCGGAAGGCCTTGCTGAAGCGCTCCGCCGAGCCGAACCCGACCCCCTGCGCGATCTCGCCCACCGGGCGCTCGGTCTGCGCGAGCCATTCCGCCGCGCGGCGCAGCCGGTACTGCCGCAGGTACTGCATCGGCGGCTGCCCCAGTTCCGCCACGAAGAGCCGGTGCAGGTGCGTCACCGAGAGCCCGACCTGTTCGGCGATCCCCTCCAGCGACTGCCCGGCGCGGTAGTTGGCGTGCATGATCACGCGCGCGCGCTCGACGTAATGCCGCGGCGCGAGCCGCTCGATGGTCGCCGCGCGGCCCCGGTCGAGCTGCCGCTCGGGGCCGGTCGCCACGCAGCGCCGCGCGAGGTGGACGAGGAGCTCCACGGCCAGCGCGCCCACCCGCATGCGCACGCCCGGCCGGCGCACGCGGGCCTCCTGGTGGTACTGCGCGACGAGCCGCTTGAACTCCTCGTCGTCCTTCGCGAGCCCGGCGTAGTGCTCGGGGATGCCGCCGCCGAGCAGGCTCGCGGCGACGACCTCCAGGTCCAGCCGGTACGGCTCGAGCTTGCGCGGCGCGGCGGCCTGCGCGGGCAGGTTGATCGCCAACACGATCAGTTCACCGTGCGGCGTGATCCAGCGGTGCGGCTTGTCGGGGCCGAGCACGGCCAAGTCGCCTTCGCGGAACGCGAAGCTGACGCGGCGCTCTTGCGGCGTCCCGGGGTAGCGCTGGAGTTCCAGCGTCGCCTCGCCCTCCAGCCCCACCAGGACCTGCTCGCCGGCGTGCGTGTGGAAGCCCGGCACCTGCCGGCTGGCCTGGCGCCCGGTAAAGATGCGGTCGACGGCCCCGCCGAGGAGGTCGTCGAAGGCCATCTCGACGGAGGTGCTGGCGGCGTGCGGGGCGTCCTTGGGCATGCGGGTACGGCTCCCGGGGCATGGTAATTTTCGACAAGTTTACTTTATGCTACCGGGCGGCGTTACGGCAAGGGCATTGGAGCGCAGAGGCTTACCCGAACGTTGCCAAGCCGAGTCCCGCGCCTAGACTGCCCTGGAAGCCCTCGCTTCAAACACGATGGGGAAGCCTATATGACCCGCGACCGGTTCGCTCGGATTGGGCGCTTGCTGCCGGCCCTCCTGTGCATCAGCGGCGCGTGCGCGTCCGCCGACAAGGGCGACCTTCCGCGACTCACCGACGCGGAATGGCTGCAGATGATTGTGGTCTTGCCCGAGCGGAAGGAGCTCAGCCGGGACGCCTCCGATCTGCTGATCGGCCAGGCCAAGGCCCCGGTCCGCGCCGAGGAGCTGAAAAGCAGGCTGAACTCATGGGAGAAACTGCTCGAACGGGTCCAACAGGCGCACCCGCCCGCCAAGCGCGAGAAAGCCAAGGAGCAGTTCGTGCGCGGCATTACCGGCCTGACCGCAGCCCTGAAAAAAATCCTGGACCTCGCGGACAAGGGCGGCCTGATCGCGCCCAAGGATCCGCGCCTGGAGGCGTTGCAGAAGGAGTGGCAGGAGGCGCTGCTTCTGGTCGGACCGGTTATGGCGGGGGAGATCTGACGCCACCGCCTACCTCCCGTTCAGCGCCGCCCCCGCCGCTTCCACGCCCGCACCGGCCTTCACCTTCACGCCCTGCGCCTGGAGGATCGCGCCGAGCGCCGAGAGGAAGAGCAGGACGTGGTTGCCCTGCGCACCTTCGCCCATCAGGCCGACGCGCCAGGTCTTGCCCTTGAGCGGCCCCAGCCCGCCGCCGATCTCCAGGCCGTGCTGCTCGAGCAGAACCTTACGGGTCTTCGCGTCGTCGGCGCCGGCGGGGACGTTCACCGTCGTCACGGTCGGGCAGCGCAGCCCGGGGTGCTTCACGAAAAGTTCCAGGCCCATCGCTTCCAGGCCGGCGTGGAGCGCCTTCGCGGCGTGGGTGTGCCGCGCCCAGCGCGCCTCCAGGCCTTCCTCGTCGATCAGGCGCAGCCCTTCGAGCAGCGCCCAGGTCATGTTGATCGGGCCGGTGTGGTGGTAAACGCGCTCCTCGTTCCAGTACTTCCGGACCAGCGTGAGGTCGAAGAACCAGCTCTGCACGGGCGTCTTGCGGTTCTTGAGTTTCTCTTCCGCGCGCGGGCCGAAGGTCAGCGGCGCGATGCCGGGCGGGACGCCGAGGCACTTCTGGCTGCCGGTGTAGACCGCGTCGATCTCCCATTCGTCGGCATGGAACGGGACGCCGCCGAGGCTCGCGACGGTGTCCACCAGCAGCAGCGCGCCGTGGGCGTGGCAGAGCTTCGCGAGCTCGGGGAGCCGGTCCTGGACGACGCCGGTGGAGGTCTCCGCGTGGACGAGCGCGACGAGCTTGACCGGATGCCGGCGCAGTTCGGCCTCGAGCTGCGCGGGGTCCACGGCGCGGCCCCACTCGACGTCCAGTTCGCGGACCTTCGCGCCGCAGCGCTCGGCGATGCCCGTCATCCGCCCGCTGAAGACGCCGTGCTTGCCGACCAGCACGTCGTCGCCGGGTTCGATCAGGTTGACGAGGCTCGCCTCCATCGCGCCCATCCCGGTGGTGGGCAGCGCGAGGGTCAGCTCGTTGCGCGTGCCGAAGAGCGTGCGCAGGCGCCGCTGGGTCTCGTCCATGGCCTGGAAGTAGAGCGGGTCCATGTGCCCGACGACGGGGCGGCTCAGCGCGAGGTACACGCGCGGGTGGATGTTGCTGGGGCCGGGGCCCATCAGGATCCGCGCGGGCGCGCGATCGGCGTTCTGGTGCGGGGTCTCAGCCATGAGCAGGCTCCTGTCGTGAAGTTCGTCCCTGCACGATAGGAAGCGCTGGCGGGCGGGGCAAACGCAAATGCGCCCTCGCTTCCCGCCGCCGGGCTCAACCGTTACCATGCCGCGCATGGCCGAGCCGAACTCACCCGCGCGCCTCCGCCTCCACGCCCTGCTGTCGGGGCGCGTGCAAGGCGTGGGGATGCGCATGACCGTGGCCTCGCTGGCGCCGCGCTACCATCTGGTGGGCTGGGTGCGGAACCTTCCGGACGGCCGAGTGGAACTCCTGGCCGAAGGCCCGGAGGCGCAGCTCGATGCGTTTCTGGCCCGGCTTCACGAAGTGATGCCGGGATACATCAGGCAGTTGCAAGAGACGCGCGGGAACGCCCAGGGCGGGCTGGGCCGTTTCGAGATCCGGTATTGAGGGCGCTTGCAGCCACAAGGTGCGCAACCGGACCCATGGTCAATCCCTGCCGTAGTGTTCAATACCCAATCTCAGCGGTGTCCGATTTTGAACATGTTTCTAGCAAAGAATTTGTGGAATATAGAGGTAAAGACTTGATGAAAAGTGCCGCCTTCATAGAATCGCCCTCGCTCTCAAACACTTAGCAACTAGCCGTAGGCAAGACCTGTGAATGGCACGGTAGGTGCTCCAGTGCATTCACTGGGATACCTCGTGAACCAGAACGCAGGACAAGAGGGCCTGAAGCGCTTTCGCGCCATGGCCGGTGCATCCACTTGGAGGGGATCGACGAGATGAGCGGGATCGCAAGGCAACGGGGAGCCGGTCTTCTGGCGGTGGCGCTGGCCACGCTGGGGTTCTCGCTCCGCGCCTCGGAAGGCGGCAACAGTTCGGCCGACGTGAAGGAACTTCTGGACCGCATGCGGGCGATGGAGCAGCAGATGGCCCGGCAGGCGGCTGAGATCGGCGCCTTGAAGGGCCAGTTGCGCACGGCCCAGCAGGTGGCCGAGATCCGCCCGACGCTGAACCAGCGCGTCGACGCGGCGCTCGACAAGGGCACCTCCGACCGCTTCTTCCACGATCCGGAACTGCACCCGCGGAAGATCCAGATCGGCGGGCACGTTGACGTGACCTACCAGTTCAACATGAACCGCCCCGAGAAGATCGATCCGGACGCGGTGGCAAGCGACCCGCTCGCTGGCACTCTGGATACTCCTTCCGCGATCATGCCCCGCAACGTCTTCCGCATCTTCGACCGCGACGAGTCGAACGACTTCACGGCCAACCAGGTCGAGCTGTTCTTCGACGGCCGGGCGCAGGATCCGGGTCAGGCGGGCTTCTACATCAGTCTGGACTTCGGCGAAGATCCGGTGACGGCGGCCGGGATCACGGGCGAACAGATCTACACCTTCAACAACATCAAGGAAGGTTATATCGATTACATCGCCCCGGTGGGCAATGGGATCAACTTCCGATTCGGCCGCTTCGTAACCGACCACGGGTTCGAGGTGATCGAGAGCCACAACAACTGGAACGCGACGCGCAGCTTCAACTTCGGCCTCGCAATCCCCTTCACCCATACCGGCGTGAAGGTCCATTACGACGTCTTCGAGAATTGGCAGCTTTGCGCGATGGTGACCAACGGCTGGGACAACACGCTCGATAACAACGACGACAAATACTTCCACCTGCGCAGCACCTGGAAGCCCGTGGATTGGATCACCTGGGTCCTCAACGGCAGCATGGGCAACGAAGGCGGACAGACCGGGCGCGACGAGAGCGCGATGCGCTACCTGGTGAACACCAACGTCTATCTGCATCCCTGGGAGAAGTGGGAGTTCGGGCTTGAAGGCAACTACGGCGTCGAGAAAGACGAGGACCAGAAGCGCTTCCGCACCGGCTCCGGTTCCTACAACGACGCGATCTGGTGGGGCGCCGCCGGCTACGCCAAGTGGTCGTTCCTGGACAAGTGGTACGCCGCCGTCCGCGGCGAGTACTTCAAGGATCGTGGGGGCACCCGCACCGGCCTCACCAACGATTCCGGGTTCGGGAACCGCGTCGAGCTGTACAGCCTGACGGCCACCGTCAACTGGAACCTGGCGGACAACATGAACATCCGCTTCGAATACCGGCACGACGGCGCGAGCCACAACGCCTTCATCGACATGGACCGGCACCCCGGCTTCGACAATCCGGGCACGGAAGCCGGTCTCAATCCTGGCAACCCGTCCCGCGACGGCCGGGCGACCCAGGACACGGTCATGGTGCAGTTCCTCTATAACTTCTAACGTTTGCAACGCCCTGACCGGCGAACGGGCGGCCCCGCATGGGCCGCCCGTTTTTTTTGCCTCACCGCTCTCGACTCGGGATGAACCAGCCGTTTGGACTGCCGGCCAGAAACCGGTGTTGCAGGCGGACGAAACGCCCGTGGTTCAACTTAGCATCAAGCCTCGCGCCTCGCGTCTGCCGCATGCACTCCTCAGCGGCTGGGCGCGGGCGGCGGCTTCACGGCGGGAGCGGAGGTTTCTACCTTTTCGAACAACTCAGGGAAGCTGACGCGGACGTCGTCTCCGGCCGAGGCGGGCTTGACCTTGAGCGCCAAGTCGCCACGGAAGATGGGCAGGTCGATCTCGAGCGGCTGGCCGGGGCCGACCTCGACCTGCTTCATGTCCAGCACGTTTCCGGACCAGGTGTCCCAGAACTCCAGGCGGTACTTGCCGGGGGCGAGACCCATGAGCTTCGCGCCGACATTCTCGTAGCGCGCGAGGTTCTCGCGGGGGCAGCTCGTTCATCGCGGCCTCGTCGTAGATCCAGACGTAGGCGCCTTCCTTCCAGCGGCATTGGAGGCCGGCAAGCCCGCCGCTGCGGCGGGTGAACGTGACGCGCTCGGTCTGGGTCTCCAGCCCGCGCCGGTCCTCGCCCTGAACGTACTTGGAGAAGGCCTTGTAGTGATCGTAGAGGCCCTTCTTGTCGATGAAGTCGTACCACCAGAAGAGCGGGCTGCCGGCGGCGTTGGTCATCCAGCTCGACCAGAGCCCGCAGTGCAGGTCGGCCTCCAGGCGCGGCATGCTGGTGGCGTTCCACTCCCCGCCGAACTCGGTGACCCAGAAGGGCTTGCCGTGCGGGGTCAGGTTCTCGGAGGTCTGGAGGGCCAGGTTGGCGAAGCCCGGCGTGGGGCGGTAGCCGACGCAGACGATGTAGTCGAAGAGGGGCGTGCCGGCGAGCTGTTTGTCGACGCCGTTGAAGTTGCGCGCGTAATGCGTGGTGACGGGGCGGCCGTAGGGGTCGTACTCCTTGAGGGCCTGCATCATCTCGGTGATCCAGGCCTGGGTCGTGGGATGCCGGTGCAGGTTGCCGTCCACGGCACGGCCGATGGGCCCGCGCGAGGTGGACGAACCGTCGCCGACGAGGTCCATTTCGCTCATCAGCTCCCAGCCCATCACGGTGGAGTCGCTGCCCCAGCGCGCGGCGATGTAGCGCATGCGGCGCTTGTGCATCTGCCGGCAGGCGGCGTTGGTGAAGTACTCGCTGGGCCGGTCCACCAGTCCGCCGGGCTCGGTGGTCCGGTTGAAGGGGTTGGTGGGCCACTCCCAGTCGCACCACTCGCTGAGCTTGCCATGGTTGTCGAGGACCAGGTGCACGCGGATGCCGTGCTGGCGGGCAAGTTCCAGGACGCGGTCGAGCTTCCAGGCGTGCTCCAGGCTGTAGCGCCCCGGCCCGTGGTAGCCGCGCCAGCGGCGCGTCCACTCGATGCCCAGCCACCAGGAGGACATCCAGACCTCGCCGACGTTCTCGCCGGCCGCCTGCATCTTGGGGAAGAAATCCTTGTAGAGGTTGAGCCCGCGGGAGAGCGGCGGCGGCTCGTGGAAGACGGCCTCCCAGCAGCGCAGGTCCACCGGGGAATGGACGTTGTGGCCGAGGGGATAGAAGAACGTGCCGTCGTCGAACTCGAACCAGCGCGGATCCTTCTTCGAGGGGCGCACGAAGCCGCGCTCGCCGGACGGCGTGGCGACGAACTGCAGGACCGGTCCGTCGGCCTGCTGCGCGTTGGGCTGTCCCGGAAAGAGCGTGGCGCGGATGGCGACGTGATGAATGCCCAGTTCGGTCGGCGCGAAGCGAACGCGCCACTCGGGCCGCCCAAGGGGCTCCAGGCGTTCCTCGGCGTAGCTGGGTTCGGCCGCGAAATCCTGATACCAGAAGCCGAGTACGCGGTTTTTTTTTGCCGCTCGGCGCGGTCACTTCGGCCTGAATGTCCGCCATCTCGGGATCGAAGGGGTTGTAGACGCGGCGGTTGAGCTCAAAGCGGGCGGTGAAGGTCTGGTACAGGCCGACGGAAGGGAGGCTCGTCTCGCCGGCGGCGTCCGCTGGCGGGGGGAGCGGATCGGCGCGGACATTCAGGAAGACCAGGGGCTCGGTGTCGTCCGGAACGCGCTCCATGAGCGCGTTCAGCTCCTCGAGGCGCGCGCGTTCGGCCTCGGTCGGGTTGTTCAGCTCCAGGCGCTGCAGGCTGTTGGCGAAACGGTCGGGGCGCATCCAGCCGCGGAAGTTGTCCAGGTATACGCGCCCTTCGAAGGGCTTGTCGCCGTAGAAGGTGAGCCCAATGGTCCGCACCTGGCTGGCTTGGTTCTCCTCCCAGGCGCCCAGGTGCCCCAGGGGCTCGACGTCGGGGAGCCGCCGCGCAGGTCGGCGGTCACGGTCGTCCAGCGCCCGGGCATCAGCGCGGTGCGGCTGCGCGCCTGGAACCAGCGCCCGTCCTTGTCCTTCATGAAAAAGAGGCAGCCGGCGTACCCCTGAACCTCGGCGGGGACGTACACGTCGTAGGCGATGTAACGGATGCCGGTCATGCCCGGCGGGCGGCGGAGGATCGTGCAAGGGTCGGGGAAACGGACCGGCACGGCCAGGCTCCTGCCGCTCGAGCCGCCCTGGGGGGCGTCGGCGATCTCGAGGCTGGTGGCGCCGGTGTTGGTGTCGGTCTCGCGCGGGACGGGCATCAGCGGCGGCTCTTCGTCGCCGGGCTTGGGTTCGGGATCGTTTCCACCGGGGTGGCTGGGCACGCTCGGAGGCAGGGACTCGGCCAAGGCAATGCCGGCTTCTTCTTCGCGGACCCAGCCTTCGCCGTCTTCGTCCCACGCGAAGAGGGGCTGGCGAAGCGCGGGGAGCCAGCCGTTTTCGGGGGTCAGGGCGTCCAGGGCGGTTCGGGCCAGACGCTCGGCATGGGGTTCGGGCGGCTCCCGCAGGGCCGTCTCGCGGACGTCACGAAAGACCAGCCAAGCGGCCCCGGCCACCAGGCCCACCGCAAGAACGCCCAACAACCCGTATCCGAACTTGCCCATGGAGTCTCGGAGCAGCTCCCTATTTCAGGGCCCACGCTTGGTGCACCACACCTTGTGCTCTATACAGGAAGACGCTTCAAGATCAAGCCTGCGGCAGGTTTCCACGAGATTGGAGGCCAGGATCACGCCTCGAACCCCGCGATAAGAACTCTCCTTTAACCCTACCAGCCGGCCGAATGTCACGCTTTGTGCACGCACTGAAGAAGCTCCGGGAAGGATGGCTCATGCGGCCGGCGTTGAACCCGTCCCACAGAGGTAAAGGCGGCAAGGGGTTGTGCGAGAATAAGGGATTGGGATTAATGCCGGGAATTCCGCGAGTCGGGCGTCACACCGGAAGCGGCGATGTCGTCTTGTAGCCATCGGGGATTCCGCGCGGGGGTACGACCATGCGAACGATCTGCTGCGCCCTGCTGCTGGCCGCCGTCCTGGGGCCGTCCGCCCGAGGCGCCGACGACACCCCGGTTTGCACCGTGGTGCGGCTCGACGACGGGCGCGAGTTCCGCGGCGTGGTGCTGGACGAGACCGCTCGCGAGATCGTCCTGCGCACCTGGACGGGCGACAAGCGCATCCAGCGGAATGTCATCGTGGACCTGCGGCGCAACCTGAGCGCCGAGGAGCGCGCGGCGATCTTGCGCGCCGCCGACCCGTGGAAGGGCTACGCGGAGTGGCAGGAGCGCGACAAGGCCTTCGCCGGGGGCGCCAAGGTCGATACGCCCAAAGTCATCGACGTGCCGGACCCTCGGCGCGCGCCGGCCGTACCGTCGCCGGCCGTCGCCGAAAACGTCCACGTCAGCGGGCGCGCGGCGGCGCTCGGGATCGGGCGCGAGGCGAGCTGGGGCGAACGGATGGTCGCGGGACTCAACAAGCGCGTCACGCTGGAGCTGGTGGACGACAAGCTCGAGGACGCCGTCAACCTGATCGCGCAGCTCACCGGCTTGAACCTGGTCATCAGCCCGAAGGTGCGCGAGGCCGCGCCGCGCGTGACGCTGAACGTCAAGAGCATGGACGCCGGGAACGTGCTGAACTGGCTCGCGCGGCTCACCGAGACCCACGTCGAACTGCACGACCAGGCGCTCTTCATCACCGACAAGCCCTCGAAGGACGGCGACGACGCGGAGCGCAACGAGATCCTGACGCTGATGGCCGCCAGCGGGGTGGACATGAACCTGATGCCTCCCGGCGACATGCCGCTCACCGAGCAGGACAAGACCAAGATCGCGATGGCGATCTTCGAGAAGACCAATCCCGTGCCGACCGACTTCCCGGGGCCCGAGATCGGGCTGATCGGGGCCGGCGGGGACAACGGGCCGGTCAATCCGTTCGCGGCCCGGCCGTAGGCCATTTTCACCGCGGAACTTGAAGAAACGGGGCGGAAGGAGATAAACATGAGTCAGGCGCAGGGCGGTACGGCGTTCGCCGCGGAGAGGCCGCTGGTCATGCAGAGAATCCCCACCCTGGTCGGGACGGGCGGGCACTTCGCCGGCGAGATCCATCCGCTCGAATACGGCAAGACCATCTCGGTGGGGCGCAGCCGCAGCGCCGACTTCTCGCTCCGCCGCACCCAGAAGTACCGCGAGCAGGACCCCAACACGCGCGAGACCGATGCGTCCGCCAAGACGGTCAGCGGGAAGCACTTCGAGATCACGATGTACAACCTCGGCTCCATCGAGATCCGCAACCTCTCCAGCAACGGCACCTTCGTGGACGGCAAGCGCATCGACAGCGCCATCGTGGACGACGTGGCCAAGACGTCCCACGAGATCCGCTTCGGCCAGAACGAGATCCTCAAGCTGGAGATGCGGGTGCACGAGGACCTGTAGCAGCACTATCCCAAAGTAGGCGGCCGCTCCGCTCCAGCAAGGCAGGCGGTAGCAGGCAGCGTCAAAAACTTTCCCCGTTGCTTGAAACAAGCTCGGAACAGAAGCCTTGACTTGCACGTATCTCAACTCATCAGTCCATGCGGTCCTGTATGCGAAGGGAGCATGGATATGACTGACGAGCAGATATACGCCTTCCGGTACGATTACGACGCGGCAAACAACCGCCAGAAGATGCGGCGGGAGGCCGCGGCGGCGGTGGAGACGCAAAGCGCGTACTACGCCTACGACGCGGCCAACCAGATGACCCGGCGGCTGGTCTTCACGCCGCCTAGCACATTCGTGAGCACGTACTTCAAATACGACGCCAACGGCGCGCTGGCGAAGGAGTGGGACACGCCGTCCGGCAACACAACCCATTACGAATACGGACTCGAACGGCTGGTGACGAAGATCGTGCCGCCTGCGGGCGATCCATGGCATTTCCATTACGACGGCCAGCTCAACCGGTACGCGATCGACCGCGGCGGGACGCTGACGTATTACCTGTGGGACGGCCCGCGCCTGCTTGAAGAACGCAATGCGGCTTGCGGTTGTTGCGGAAGACCCGCCGCCCGCGCCGGGATTTGCGTTGTTCGTCGTGCTCGCCGTAGCCGTAGAGCCAGCCGTGCAGGTTGAGGGTGCCGGTCGCTTTGCAAGCCGGACACGCCGTCTGCTTCAGGCCGCGCTGCAGGCGTAGAAGTTCGTCCTCGGGCCGGTAGAACCGCGCCAGCATCGAATTGCACGCCTCGGGGCATCGAAGCGCGCGAGCTTAACGTCCATACGCAAAACGGCTGGGCACGACGGCGCGGGTAAGGCGGCGAGGTCTGCGGGGTCTGGGTTACGGATTACCGAATTAGGGCAGGAAGGCGAAAGGCGAACTGCGACGGCAATTGGGTAGAGAAGGGCTGGAAAATACGATCAGAGATTGGGAAGGGACAGGGGGGAAGTTGAAAAAGTGCTTTGGATGCCAACTAGCGTTGTAGTGCTAAGCGAGTCGCAGCGTGAATGTCTCCACCAACTCCTGCACGCGCTCCGGCGTTTTTCCCATCAACTCGATAGCCGCCTCCTGCTGCCGCTTGCGCTCGTCCGAGGTGAGGTACTCCAGCGGCGAGCGTCCGGCTACGCGCGCGAGCAGGCAGCCGAGCGCATGGCGCACGACGAAGCGTTCCAACACCGCGCCCCAAGGGACGTCGCCCAGCGCCGCGGCGTAGTCCTTCCAAAACACACCCGCCGCCGCCGCGAAAGCCGCACGCCGCGCCGGCAGGTGGTGGGCCTTGCTGAGCAGGTGCGTGAGCGCGAAGCCGAGGTCGAAGGCCGGATCCCCCCAGTGGATGACCTCGTGATCGAGCAGCACCAGCCGCCCGGCGTGGACGAGCACGTTCTTGGGGCTGTAGTCGCCGTGGACGAGCGCGAGCCGCCGCGCGCGCGTGGCCTCGATCAGCGCGTTGAGAAACCTTGCGGCATCGGGGACCCGTTCGGCGCTGTAGGCGTAGTACGGCTCAAGGCGCAGCGACTCGAAAAATCTCCGATCCTCGAACTTCGCGGCCAACTCCGCGCGGGCTTCATGCGAGCGCCGGTGGACCGTGCCCAGGAGTTCCGCGAATTGCCGCACGTGAGCCACTTCGATATTCCCGGCCAGGAGCATCGTCTTCCAGTTTTCGTGCGGCTTCGGGACGGCGGCCATCGCCAGGACGTGCACGGGTTCGTCCTCGAAGATCAGGGGCGTAATCGTCCCGGTCGGGGCCAACTTGGCCAGCTCGCGCAGCCCCAGCGCCTCGCGGAGGATCCGCGCCGGGTCGCTGAACCAGTCGGCCTGCACGCGGAGCTTTTCCAGCGCCTGCTTGAGCACCCAGGCCTCGCCGCTTTGCCGTTCGAGCAAGACCGTACGGTTGCTCACGCCGCCGGCGAGAACCGCCATGCGCGGGCGTTCCTGCGCGCCGATCCGCCCGTGCGCGCGCAGCCAGTCCAGGAGTTCGTCGAAGCGCTCTATGTCCATAGGTCCGATCTTCTGCTTCCGCTTGCATGCGCCAGACTACCGTGCGCTGGTGCCTCGGGCGGGAATCGAACCCGCACGGCCCTTGCGGGCCAGGGGATTTTAAGTCCCCAGCGTCTGCCAGTTCCGCCACCGAGGCAAGGTCTAGCTGGATAACTGGTTGCGGGCTTGTTGGCGAGCGGCTTTCAGGGCTTCGTACACCACCTGTACACCAAGGGACTGTTCCGTGTGGTCGTAGCCGGCCGTCGTGGCGAGGTTGCGGTGCCCGACGCTGAGCTGGACATGCCGCAGGCTGACGCCGCGGGCCACCGACCACGAGACGTGGGCGTGGCGCAGGCCGTGGGCGGTGAAGGGCGGAATGCCGGCCGCCTTGCAGCAGGCTTCCAGGACGTCATTGAACCAGAAGACGGTCACGGGGGCGCCGGCCTTGAAGCGCGCGGCCTGGTGGCTGCCGGGGTAAGCGGCCGTCCAGCGGTGCCAGACCAGGTTGTCCGGGCGGACGGGCTGCCGGAGCACCAGCGCCAGGGCTTCCGGGTCGAGCTGCTTGCGCAGCGGGACGCCGGCCTTGCGCGGGCCCAGGTCCCAGACCCCGGCGCCGCTCACGGCGATCCGGCGCATCTTCGCGGCTTCCCCGAAGCGGCAGCCGGTGAGCAGCAGGAAGTCCAGCAGATCCCGGAACGAGGACTCCGCGGCATCCCAGGCGGCGAGGTACTCCGCCGGCGCAGGGGTGCGCCGCGGCGTGGGGACGTGCTTGCGCGGCTCGGTGGGCTCGGTGGGATCGGCCGGGAGCAGGCGCAGGCGGCGCAGTTTCCGGAAGAACGCGGCGACCATGGCGCGCTTCTTGTTCACGGTGCGGCCGGAACCCTCGAGGCCGTCCAGCCAGGCCTGGACGTGGTGCGGCTGCACGGCGGTCAGGCGGACCCCGGCGCGGTCGCGCAGGTCCTCGAGGAGCGCCAGCACCTGTTCCACGTAAGCGTCCGTATTGCCCTTCTGCAGGACCCGGCGGCGGTACACGTCGCGCGCTTCGGGCCAGTCGATGAAGGTGGGCCGGCCGAGCGTGGCGCGCTGGCGGTTGGCGCCGAGGTTGGCAAGGAAGTCCAGCACCTCCGCGAGGGACCAGGAGACGTTGCGGGTGCTCTTCGTCGCGCCGACGTAGGCGCGGAACGAGAGCTGGTACGTCCCGGCGGCCAGCTCCCGGTACGAGCCGCAGCGCGGGACGTTGACCCAGGGGGTGGGGTAGGTTTTCGTCTTACGCTTTGCCATGGGGCGGGCTCGGGTTCTGGGGGCCGGGTTCTGGGGGCCGGCGCTTGCGGCGCGGCTTATCCTGACCCTTATCCGCAGGGGGTTAAGGGGGCGGGCCGGGCGAAGAGGCCGAGCCAGGGCATTTTCGAGGCTACGATCCGGCGGGGATCGGGGCGTTCGTCACCAGCGCGGCTCAGGGAGCACCCCCTTGTCGATCAGGTAGACCAGCAGCCCGCCCAGCCAGACGCCGATGGAGATCATGCAGACGGCCAGCGTGAGCCGTTCTACCCAGCGGGGTACGGGGCGGTGCCAGTCCATGATGGCTATTTATCCCATTCAGCTCCGTACAGTTTCTTGGCGGTCTCGGGGTGTTTGAGCAGCCATCGAAGTTTTGCAATGGCTTCAGGTTGTCCCTGTTGTGCCGCTCTACGTATGGCGTTTAATGTGTTTTCTCCCTCTGGCGTAAACGCCGGCGGCTCGAGCTTCTCCGGCAGAGGCCCCGCGTTGACCGCTTGGCCGGTAAGGACGTCGTAGATTTCTTCTGCACTCGCCGATCTACGCGTTCCCAACACCACCCCCTGCTTGAAAATCTGCTTCGCGCGCTCGGCGTGCACAGACGCAACCCCAAGAGCGTCGCCGTTTTCCAAATAAATGGTCTTGCCGTCCTTACTGATTGATGCCACCGTGCGCGCACGACGCGCTTCTTCCTCCTGCACCCGCCTCATCGAGGCTTTCTGTTCGGCCTCAATTTCCTTCAGCGCCAACAAGACCTTTAGCTTAGCGTCAAGCTCTGGATCGGCCTCGAAGAGCAATTTTATGGTCTGCTGCAACTCAACAATCTTCTCTTGCAGAACAATCTCCCGCTTTTTGGTGGATTCCTGCGTATCGGCCTGACCTGAAGCATAGCCATCGTTCCAGCCGCGATTATAATCATCCGATTGACCCCACGCGGAACCCAATACCAGCAAAGGTATTACTAGTATAGACCGGAACATAACTGATCCTCCGTTATGGTGCTGAAACAGGTAAAACAACCTACATCTTGGGGCTTGATTCTAGCATTCCGTTAGGGTAATTTCTCCCCGTTATCAGGCACCGAAAGGCTACGATCCCGGGGGGATTTCTTCGATGCACGACGAGCTTTTGCACGTCCGCCGGACCCTGCTGCAGGTGATCCATACGCTGCGGCAGGATCCTGAATTACAGAGGTTGGACCCGTCCCTTTTGCCGACGTTTGAGGAGCGGTTATCTGACGTAACTCATTGCTTACAGACTTCAAGAGGTGCCCAAGGAGAGACTCGGTTGGAACCTTCGACAACTCCCCCAATACCTGAGCGTGCAGAACTTTTAGGTCCTTCCGCCGTTGTGGCGTCCATTCGTGCCGCGCGCCGGCGGGCACTCCGCGCCGCTCAATCATAGCCCGCACGTCCTTCAGGTGCGAGGCGAAGGTGGCCAGGGCCGGAAAGCCTTCGCAGAGGTCGCGGATCGCCCGGAGTTCGGCGAAGACTTCGCGCAGCTGCGCCTGCTCGATTGCGTTCAGGTCCGCCGGCGCCAGGGGCGCGGACTTCAAAAGCAGATCGTTGGGCCAGAGGCCCACGGCCAGGCCGGCGCGGGTAACGTGACAGGCCCCGCCTTCGCGCCCGTTCTCCCAATGATGCAGGCTGGATTGCTCGACACCGGCCCTCCGCGCAGCCTCATTGAGCCCAAGGCTGGCGAGTTCTCGGGCTGTCCGTAGTTTCTGCCCGATTTCCTCAGCAGAACAGACTTCAAGCGTTTCAAGGTTGTTCATGCACGAACGCTAGCCCAGCCATTCTCTATTGTCAACGTTCTCTAATCGAAAAAATTAAAGATTGACATTAGAGAATGCCCGGGGTAAAGAGTCTCACATGGTCAAGCGCAAACGAATCTCCCGAAGCCGAGCGCGGCGGAACTTCGCGGTGGTGGTGGACACGCGGGTGCTGCTGGAGGCGCGGCTGCGCGCGGCGCTGGGGGAGGCCTGGAGCGCGGCGGGCGAGCTGGCGGCGTTGGGCCGCGCGGCGGAGCCGGCGGCGGGCTAGCATCATCGGCACCGCCTTGCGGCTCCAGGTGTAGAAGAAGACCGCCCGGCCCATGTACTTCTTTTCGAAGTCCGACAGGTCGCCGTAGTCGAACAGCGCCTTCTTGACCGACTCCGCCGCGGCTTCCGGCGTCAGCCCTTCGACGGTGCGCTTGTAGAGATAATGCCCCACCCGGTCCACGCCCTCGACGGCTTGCGCGTCCATGCCCCGCAAGCCCTTGAGTTCTCCACCTGCGGCCACCTGGCCCGGCAGATTGGCCAGCGCGGCGCTGGTCCGCTCGCCCGCCTTGATAAAGCGGTTGTCTGGGTCGAAGGGGTTGGCGCTTACGCCCTTCTCGCGCAGCGCATTCCCGAACTCGGCCTCATAGAACCCGTTGTTCACGATTCGAAGCTCGCGCAGTTCCTCGAGCAGCCGGGCCCGATCCAGCGCTTCGCCCCCGGGCGTCGTCAGGTTCACCTCCAACCCGGCGAGAACCTTATGCGCGGCCGTGTAGTGGTCGCCCGTCACCGGCACGTCCTCGAGCCAGCTCTGCACGCGGTTGGAGAACCGGTTGCGCAGGTGGTAGGCCGGGAACGCGCGCGTCACGTAGCTCTTGAGCATCCGCGTGGTGTCGTCGTACAGCTTCAGCAGCCCGGTCACTTCCTCGGGGTTCTGCAGCCGCTGCATGGCCTTCTGCACCGCCTGCGCGGTGGGCAGGTCGGGGAAGGCCACGGCCGGCAGGCCCTGGCGCTTGCGCATTTCGTTGAATTCGCTGATCCCGTACCCGCCCTTGCGGAACTTCTCGATCCCCGGCGCCGTGGGGTCCGGCGTCGCCCAGGCCTGTTTCGGCGGGATCTCCTCGCCCAGCCGCGCCGCCACGCCCTTGAAGAAGTCGTCTCCGGCCTTCGCGCGGATGGTCCGCGCGGTGCGCGTATAGAGCTGCACCGCCGGATCCTCGCTGAAAATATCCTTCCGCGCCCCGATCTTCCGGGCGATCTCGTTCTTTTCGGCGATGCTCAGGCCCTTGTAGGCCGGGAGCCGTTCGAGCTGGCTCCCGTGCGTGTTCCGGATCTCCAGCTCGTGGGCCAGGAACTCGCCCACCAGGCCCTTCTGCTCCAGGAAGGCGCGGTCCGCCGGCTTCAGCCGCTCCAGGGTCCCCTTCGCCCAGCCACGATCCACCTTGGGAATCCCGTGGAACTCGCCGCGCCGGGCGCGGCCGGCCACGTCAAGCTTCTGCTGGAGGTAGGGCAGCAGCCGGTTCTCGTCGGGCTTCACCCCGGCCTTGACCCGCGCTTTCTCCAGCTCGACAAAGAAACTCGCGCGCCCTTCCTCGCCCAGCTTGCCCAGGAAGCTCCGCCCGTAGTTCGTCGTCACCACCGGCGCATACGCTACCCGCGGGTCGTCCAGGCGCGGCGTCGCGTGCGTCAAGGTCGAGTCCAGTTTGAAAAGCTGCTCGTACCGCTCGCGCAGCGCGTCCCCGACCTCGGCCACCTTGGCGTCGGGCTTCCCGCCCTTCTCCAGGTACTCGGTGACGGCGCGGTTGACCTCGGGCGCCGCGTCCGGCGGGACGATCCGCCGCACCTGCTCGACGGCCACGCCTTTCTTCTTCGCCGTATCCTCGAGGTACGTCCGCAGCTTCGACTGCGCCACGGCCTCCTTGCCGAACTGCTCCGCAAAGCGCCGCCGGTCGATCACCGCGTCAATCTCTTTGCGGCCGGCCTCCGGGCTCCAAGGCGGTTTCTTCCCGCTGCGCAGCCAGGAGTCGTAATAGAGCGCCTTGTCGCGCAGCTCCACGAACTCGCGGTGCAGCTTGGAGAATTCGGGGGTGCCGGGCTTCAGTTTCGCCAGGCGCGCCTCGTAGCCCTGCAACCGCGCCACGGCGTCGTCGCGCAGACCCTCCAGCACGTCCTCGGCCTCGGTGGCCAGGGACGGCTTGAACTTGCCGGCTTGGGCTGGCCGGCCCGTCGGCACGGACGGCGCCTCGTCTCCCTGGAACATGAACTTACCCGTATCCAGGCCGTACTCGCCGCTGTTGAACTTGCCCTTGATCTGTGTGTTGTCGAATGCCACCCAAGCAGGATAGCGCCGCCCGCCAGACCGGCCGCCCAGGTACTGGATGCCGTCGTAATCGCGCTGAATCAGGTACTCAGCCAACCGCTCGCGCGCCTCGCCGGGGCTCAAGCCTTCGGCCTCCTGCAGCATTTCCTCCATGTGGCGATAGAGGTCGTCGCCGCGCATGGCCGGCCCGTCGTACGCGCCCAAGAGGTCCTCGATTTCCGCCGGGCTATAGATGCGTTCCGTAATGAAGGGCTTTTCGATGCGCAAATGAGCCGGCACTACCTTGGCGCCGATCCCGTCCATGCCCTTCTTTTCCGCGAAGAGCGCGCCGCCGCCGTACTGGCTGGCCACCGCGGGATCTTCCGTAAAGTAGTAACCGGGACCGTACACGTTGGTGGGCTTGCTGCGCTTGAACTCGTCAAAGTCGGCGGTGGTGCCGTGGTAGACGGTCCGGGGCTGGCCGGCCTCGTCAATCACCTTCGACACCCCGAACCAGCGTTTGCGGTTCGCCTCTTTTTCCTGCGGCGTCAACCCCTCCTCGGCGTCGAAGAGCGCGCCCTGCCCGCCGGCCTGGTCCTTCTTGAGGTTCTCGCGGTAGCGTTTGGCGTCGGAGGTCAGCGTGTTGTCGAACATCTGGCCCTGTTCGCCCTGCGCGGCCAGCCGGCCCTGCTCGGCGTCCGCCACCACCTGCTCGCCCAGCAGGTTGTCCTCCATCCGAATCAGGGGCTTTTCGACCGCCGGCGCCGAAAGGGCGGCCTTTAGCCGTTGCTCCTCCTCACGGGTCAGCAGCTTGCGGTGGGCGGCCTGGGACAGCATGAACTCGGCATCGTCCGCTCGAAGGTGACCGGTCTGCACCAGGCCGCCCAATTGCCCGCCGTCCTTGGCCAGGATCGCCTTCACGGCTTCCGGCTTGTCACGCCAGGCATTCCCGAATTTACGCTGCGCCTTGACCAGCTCGCGGTCCGCGGCCTGAGCCGCGCCGGCCTCCGCTTCACGCAGCGCCTTGCTGGCCCAGCCGTTCCCCTCGTACCCGCGCAGCACCTCGACCGGCACGGGCTTCCCTTCGGCCACCGCCCGCTTGACGTGCTGCGCGTGCGCCATGTTGGACACCGCCACCTCATCCGGGCCCTTCGCGTCGCCCAGGTACTCCTGCCGCGTCATTTGCCAGGCTTCGCGCGTCGCCTTCGGCGTGTGCATGTCGGCCAGCGCCTCGCCCGCCGTCGGCGCCGCCCGCGGCAACCCCTCCCCGCCCAGCAGCCGGTCGTACACCCCCCGCACCTCGTCGGGGATCTGGACGCCTTCGACCTTCCCGCCGCGCACGGCATCGTAAATCCGGGTCAGCCAGTCCTTCAGCTTGGAGAAGACGCCCGCCAGGCCCTCCGTCGGCGCCTTGCCCGTCTTCAGGTACTTCTCGAAGCCCCGCGCGAACGTTTCCTCCTGTTCCCGCGTGAACTTCGCGCCGGCCTCCGCGCCCACCCAGCGCTCGACCGTCGCCAGGTCCGCGCCCTCCAGGTCCTTGCGCATGATATGGCCCAGCTCGTGCAGGCTGGTGGACACGTCCGCGTTCTTGAAGGCGTGCACGATCGCCTTGTGTTCGTCCACGAACTCCACCGCGCCCCGCGCGCCGGCCTTGCCTTCCCGTTGCAGCAGCGCCCGCATTTCGGGCGTCAGTTCGCCCTTCCGCACCTCCTGGATCCGCGTGGCGTACCACTCGGCCGCCTCCTTGCCGTGCTGCCTGGCCCAGGTGTTGGCCCGGGCGTCGGCAATGGCCAGCACCGCCTTCGACTGTTCGGCAGGCAGCCGGAATTTCGTCTTCAAGTCCGTGTAGAAGCGTTCCCGCGTGTAGGCGGCCGGCTCCAGTTTCGAAGCCGCAGCCGTCCCGGCGATCTCCGGCAGGGGCGGCTTGACCGCGGGAGCTGGGGGCTGAGGGCTGGGGGTCGGGGGCTCCGACACATTGGACACATTCGACGGAATCCCCGGCTCCTGCGCCTTCCAGGCCTGGCTGGTGGGGTCCATGCTCAGCACCTGCTGGGACTTCGGGCGCTTCGGCGGCAGCGCCGGCGACGGAGCGACCTCCGGCCCGAACTCCGGCATCTTCCCGCGCTCGCCCGTCCGCTCGATCGCCGTCCCGGCGTCCATCGGGACGTGCTCCGGCGGCAGCTCGAGCTGGTAGCCGTCCTTGACCTTCAGCTTCCCCTCCGGCGTGGTGCCCTTCACCGTGTAGGTGTCGCCGCCCAGCTTGAACTTGTCCCCCACCATCAGCTCGGCCGCGTCGGCGTCGATGAAGTCCACCGACTTGAGCTGGTCTTGCAGCAGGTCCGCGGGCACGCCCGCGTCCAGCGCGTCCGAGATCGTCTTGGGCAGCCCCTTCGCGCGCCCCACCGTGCGGCTCTCGTCCGGCACGCTCGTCACCACCCGCTGCTGCCATGAGCGCACCACGTCGGACGCGGCGCGGTCCCCAAAGGCCGCCCGCGCGGCCTCGGCCTCCGCCTCGCCCGCCAGCGCGCCGATCCGGTTGGCGTCCGCCGAACGCTGCCGCAGCGCTTTCCGCTCCACGGGCTCGTACTGCGCCAGCGCCGCCGCCTCGCCCTGCTGCGCCTGCTGCTGAGCCACCCGCGGCGACGGCTGCAAGCGCCCGAACTCTTCCGGACTGAGCGTGATCGTCTCCGCCTTCCGCTCATAGCGGCCCCGCTGCCAGGGCTTCTCCGAGCCTTCGCCCGCCTTCAACTCCCGGCGCTGAATCTCGATCTGCACCCGCCCATCCGGAAGCACCGCCGTCACCTTCGCATCAATGGGCTTCTTAAAGCGCCGGTCCGGAATCCGGTAACGGACCTTCTCCCCCTCCCGCACGTACTCAGGCGGAGGCTTAGGCATAGGCTTAGGCTGCGGCGCAGGCTCAACGGCAGGCGCGGCCACCGGCTCAGGCTCAGGCTTAATATAAGGAGGCCCGGCAGGCTCGACCGTAGGCACGTGCGCAGCCGGAAACACTGGCCGGGCCGGTGCTTCGCTCGGAACTTCTCCCGCCGCCTGCTCCAGCGCCTGCGTCCGGCCCACCTCGTCCTTCACCTCGCGCACCGCCGCCTCGGGGTTCTCCAGCACCGCCTCCGGCAGCAGCTTGAAGCGCTCGGCGTCGAGCTGCTTACGCAGGTGCTCCGCATCGGCCTCCGCGTTCTGCGCGCGACGCACCGCCACGTCCACGTGCTCGCTGGTAAAGAGCTGTTCCCCGGTCTCCGGATCGAAGCGTTCACCCTCCACCACGACCGGCCCCGGCCGGCCGGGTGGACCCTCGGGTGGACGCGGCGCCGGGCCTTCCAGAGGTGGGGGGGATTGCCCTGGCGGTTCCCGGCGCCGCGGCGCCGTCGGTTCGACCTCGCTCAATGCGTGGCGCAGCCCCGCGGCCTCGTCCAGCGCGTCGGCGTGGCCGGCGGCAATGCGCCCTTCAGCCGTCTCCAGTTCCTGCCGCAGCAACCGCGCCTGCTCGGGTCCCACGCCGTGCATCCGGTCGAAGAGCCCGAAGACGTCCCGCGCGATCGGCGCGCCCTTCAAGGCCTGCCCCGCGCGCTGCAAGCCGCCCAGCACCGGCGCGCCGGCGATCAACGTCCGCTCCGGCAGGTGCACCGCCGGATCGAGGAACCGCATCGCCGACTCGAAGCCCCGGTCCAGGCTCTTCAGGCCCAGCGCGTCGCCGGCCTTCGTCCCGGCCAGCACCTTCACCGGCAGCTCCGGCAGCCGCAGGATCCCGAACGGGCTGAAACTCGCGTGCCCCCAGCCCCCAAAAGCTGCCGCTGCCCCGCCTGCGCCTGCGCGGCCCAATCCGCACCCAGCTCCCACGGCAGGCCCTTCTCGCGCAGATACCCGAACGCCTGCGCCTCGGGGCTCACGCCCTCGCGCACGCCCCGGCCGATCCCGCGCAGCTTGGCCCAAAGCTGCTCGGCCTCGCCCGCCCGCGCCGCCGGCGCGTTCGACCTCCCCGGCCCGCTCCAGCGCCTTCGCCGCCTTCGTCGCCGCCCGCGCCTCCGCCGCCAACCCCCGCGTGCCGCCCAGGAACTTCCCCGCCGTCTCCGCCGCGCGCCCGCCTCTTGGTCAGCGCCCCGACCCCGCCCAGCACGTTCCAGATGCTCGCGACCGTCTCCAAGCCGAACCCCGCCGCGCCCGGCAGGCTCAGCAGCGGATTGTCCTCCCGGTCGATCAGGCCCCAATTCTTCAGCACGCGCTGCCCCGAAACCTGCTCCCCAGGCTCGCCCGCCAGCACCCCGCGCAGGTAGCTGTCCACGTAGTCGAAGGCCCCGCCGATCTTCGACAGCAGCCCCTCCTCTTCGGGCAGCTCCAGGGGCGGGTTCTGGGGTCCGGGTTCTGGAAGTTGAGGGGGCGGAAGCGTGGGGCTCAGGCTGCTCGGAGTCGCCCAGGGCAACCCGCCGGCGCCGGCCGCCGGCTCGGCCCAGGGCAAGCCCTGCGCGCTCGGCGGAGTCCACTCGGAACCCGCGCCCGGCGCCGGACCGTACGAGGGCCGCGGCAGCCGCCGCAGCGTCTCGGTGAGCGGGTCCACCAGCGGAAGTTCCCAGGGCAGCGGCATGTTCGAAGCCCTTGGGCTACTGGTTCAAGTACGCGTCGATCATCGCGTCCGCCTGCTGCTCCGGCACGCCCTTCTCCCGCAACAGGTTCGTAAGCCGCTGCCGCACCCCGGGATCCGCCCGGACCACGTTCCGCTCCGCCGCCCGGTTCGCGTAGGTGCTGCCGGGGACGGGATTGAGCCACGAAAGCACGCGCCCCGCGCGCGGGAAGCCCGGCAGCGCCTTCCCGGCCAGCGCGTCCACCATGCTGACCGCATCCCCAAACTTGGCGTTTTCAGCGGCCAGTTGAAGGTCGCGCGGCGTGGTGCCCACGTACCGATCCGCCACGGCCAGCTCGCCCTGGTCGATCTCGATGCCCATCCGCGCGGCCTGCCCCGCGTACTGGTCGAAGGCCCGCCGCTGCGCCTCGGCCGCGCTCATCGTCGGGTTCTGCTCCATCAACTGCGCCGCGTAGTTCTTAGCCTGCTGGATCACCGTGGCCGCCTGCGCGTTCTTCTGCTCCGCCTCCGGATCCCGCGCCAGGTCGCGCTTGGCCTTCGCCACCTGCGCCACCTTCAGCTCCGTGTCTAGCGGGTCCGCCGGCTTGTTGGCCTGCTCGCGCTGGAAGTCCAACCCCTCGCGCCTCAGCTTCATCTCCGCCTCGTACTGGTTGCGCTGGGTCTCGGCCTTGTACTGCTCCAGCGAAAGCGTCCCGCGCCGGTACTCGGCCTCGAGCGACGCCTGCTTCTCGCGGAACGTCTGCTCCACGTCGAAGCGCCGCGCGCTCTCCGCCTGCGCGCCCTCCTTCAGCCCGAACTCCCGGCTCACGTCCGCGCGCCGGTCGCCGTACGCCCGCTCCGCCTGCTGGCGCTCGTAGTCCCGCTCCGCCGTGGCCTCCTCGCGCTGCCGTTCCCACGGCAGCCGCCCGGTCTGCATGGCCTCCTGGTACTGCTGCCCGGCTTGGAGATACAAGGGCGCCAAGTCCCGTAAGAGCCGTGGATCCTTGCTCGCCAACGCCTCCCGGAAAAGCTGGCCGCCGAACATGTCGGCAACCTGGTTGGCCGCGCCCCCGTCCCCGCGCTGCGCCCGCCGGATCACGTTCACGGGCGCCTGCGGCCCGGCGTCCCGGTCGTAGCCCTTCAGCGCGTCCAGCATGGAGAGGCTCGCGCCCGTCTGCGCCTTCAAGGCCGCGCTGCCCACCGCGTCGGCCAGGTTCCCGGGCGTGCTGTAGCTGCGCGGGATGTTCCCCGAACCGCCCAGCGCGATATTCTGGGCCTTACGCCGCTCGTACTCCAACTCGGCAGGATCGGCCTGGTAGGTTGGCGTGATGCGCTGCGGCGTAAGGGCCGCCTGCGCCGCCTGTCCCGCCTTCGGCGCCGACTCCATGCCCCAGGCGTCGGACTGGTGCGCCGCGGCAAGCTGCGCCGGGCTCGGCTTGGGATAGGGACTCAAGGCCTCGGCCTGCGCCGGCGCCTGCGGCGCCCACGGCAAGGCCACCGGCGAGGTGCTGCCCTGCTGCGGGCCGTAGGTTTCGCCCCCCGCGCCGGCCCCGCCGAATCCGGAACCGCGCCACGTCCTCGCGCCGCTTGCTCTCCCGCTCCCGGTACAGGCCCGGCACCAGCGCCCCCAGCCCCGTCATAGCCTCATCCGGGGACGCTCCCGCGCCCGTAAACTGATTGTAGTAGTCCATCAGTGGTTTCATGGGTCCACTCCTAGATGTGGCTGGGCTTGGGCGCGCTCAGGCTCCCCCGCAAGCTCCCAGGCGTCAGTCCCAGCGCGCTCCCGCGCCCCTGGTAGCCCGCCTGCGCCCCGGCGTACTGCGCCCCGTTCCGCGGATCCGGGCTCACCGCCGCGTTCCCCTTCAGCGCCTCCAGCAGCCGGTTCTGCTGCGCGCTCGCCTGCGCCCGCTGGCTCGCCACTTCCTGCCCGGCCAGGCCCAGCGCCTTGTACTTCGCGTCGAGGTTCGTATTCGCCGCGTCCGTCCGGATCTTCCGCTCGGCATCCGCGCGCAGCCCCGCGTACTGGCCGGCCAGCGTGCGCTGCCCCTTCAAAAGGTCGCCCGACCGCCCGAAGCCCATCGCCGCCGCCGACTGCCGCAGGTTCATCCCCGCGTCGCGCTCCGACTCGCCCAGGTTGTCCCGGCTCTGCGAGACCCGGCTGTTGATCTCGTCCGCGCTCAAGCCCGGCGTGTTCAGCAGCTCCTCCAGCCCCGCCGTGTACTTCTGCTCGAAGGCCGAAGGCTGCGCGCCCCCGGACAGCGCGGCCAGCAGGGGATTCATGGGCTGGCCGTCGCCCGGCCCGGTGTACCCATAGCCCACCGTGAAGAACTTCCCGCGGGGGTTCATGTTTGCGAATGCCATGCGTGCCTCCTGCCCATGTATCGAGCCTAGCCCGTCGCGCCTTCCGTCTGTTTGGCTGCCTCGGCCGCCGCCTGCCGTAGACCAGGCGAAACTAGAAGATGGTCACAACTAAAACGCCGCCCGCTCCACCTGCCCCGCCAGCGCCGCCCGTCGTCGTGCCGCCGCCGCCGCCACCGCCGCCGCCGCCCCAAGCACCCCCGCGCCGCCCGCTCCTCCGGTGCCTGCCGTATTTCCCTTGCCGCCGCCGCCGCCTGCGCCGCCATAATTGGCCGTTCCGGCTGTCCCGGCAGCGCCCGCGGCCCCTTCGCTCACGCCTGCGGCGCCGCCCGCCAGGGATCCGCCGCGCCCGTCGCCGCCGTCGCCTGGAGTTCCGGCTACGTCGGTATTAGTCACAATGCCTCCTCCACCGCCACCGGCCCCGCCAAGGAGCGTATTCCCACCGGCATCGTTTACGCCGCCGCCTGCCGACCCACCGTGCTCTGCGGGCGGTGCGTCGCCTGCCGTGCCACTACCGCGAGCCCCGCCGCCACCGCTTCCTAAGCCCGCATGGCCAGCAACGTTTGAGGGCGCACCTCCCAGTTGATCTGCCGCCCCACCGTTGACTCCAGCGCCCATTGATCCGCCACCACTCCCCCCGAATAAGCCGTACTCGAAGCAGCCGCGCCGCGCCCGCCTCCATATGCCGTGAGCCAACTACCGAACGAGCTATTGCCTCCGGCTGCGCCGTTTGAGCCAGCGCCAGCGGATCCGCCCGCGCCGGCTGATCCGCCCGCGCCAACCGTAACCGTCTCGGTACTGCCCAAATCTTCTGCGTCGAGCCACGTGAACAGGCGACACCCCCCGCCGCCTCCGGTCCCCGGATATCGATTGGTGCCCGCGGTGTCGCCTCTTCCTCCCCCGCCTCCGCCCCCGCGCCTTGCACAACTACGAAAACGGCTTTTGCGCCACTCGGCTTAGTCCAGGTATCGCTGCTGGTGAATTCCTGAACGTTCGCGCCACTTCCCCCAGCGCCAACACGTCCGCGATCGTCGCCTTCTGCACCTTCTTCCCGGTCGCCGCCTCGAACGGAAGCAGGTCCATACTGCCGGGCGTGCCCGTCGGCAGCCGGCCCATAAACCGGTCCAGGAGGTGCTTCACCCAGTTCATTTGGCCTTCCGCCCCAGCAGGTTCCAGTCCACCACGCTGTTCGCGCTGGCGTTCCCCCGCACCACGTCCCCTTTTCGCAGCGCGAATTCGAAACTCACCCAGGCCGGCGCGCCCGTGGGAACCGGCTCCGTGTACGCCACGTTCCGCGCCGTGCCGCCCTGCAGCTTCAAAAGCGCCGTCACCGTCCGGTCGCTCGAATCCTTGTTGCAGAGCACCAGCAGGCAGTCGTGGTAATCCTGGTCCGCCGTGAACAGGTCCGCCGCGCTGTTGCTCAGCTCCCCCTGCGCCAGAATGAAGCGCCCCAGCGCCCGCGGCGCCGTCGGGATCCCCGTCCGCGCCTCGTCGTAGGGCAGCTCGTACGCCTTCCCCGTCTGCTGCCCCTTCAGCTTCACGTTGGCGCTCAGGCTCGCCGGCCCGGCGTAGGCCGCGCCCGCGTTCTGGCCGGCCTTCAGCAGCCGCGCCAACTCCTTGAGGACTTCGCGCAATTCGTCGTCCATCACTTCCGCCTCGGCTCGTCGGCCCCGTCCACCTCGTAAACCAGCACGCAGCCCAGCACCTTCCACGGCGCGCCGCTCTCCACGCTGTAAAACTCCAGCTCGCACACGAACGCCGACTGGTGCCCCAGGTCCACGCGGTACACGTGCTTCGCCTCGTCCGGCTTCATCGTCACCGCCGCCTGCGCCGCCACCGTCTGCACCCCGTCCTCGTCCTTCGTCAGCCGCTCGGCGTAAGCCGTATTCGAGCCGTCAAAGCGCACCCGGCAGCGCAGGTCCACCGCCTCCGAGTCCGGCGCCAGCCAGACGTACGCGCGGTGCCAGGTCTTCTTGCGCGTGGCTTCTTCCGGCGTCTGCCCCCACTGCCAACCCGTCCGCCAGACCGCCGGAATCGGACCCACGATCAGCGTGTCCCCGGCCTTCGGCGCCGTCCCGCTCAGCGCGTTGAACTCCAGCCCGCTGGAGGTGTTGTCCGTGATGATGCTCGATTCCTCGGAGCCGTCCGCCGCGCGCCGCAGCGTCACCGGCACGCCCTTCAGCTTCTCCCCGCTCGTCGGATAGGCCGCGCCCGTCACACTGGCCGTGGTGCTGGTGCCCGTTCCGCTCACCGTGCCCACCAGCGGCGTCGTGCTCGGCGGCGCGCCCATCGTCGTCCCGATCCCCAGGAACCACAGGTACGCGCTCGCGCTCCCGTCCACTTGGCTGAAGACGCACGCGCGCAGGCCGCCGTTGAGGTCGTCCAGCTCCGCCCCGCAGCTCATCCCCGTCCACCAGCCCGGGTTGCCCACCCAGCGCTCGCGCTCCAGGTCCCACACGAACGCGCGCTTCGCGTAGCTGTCGCCAGCCTCCACCACGAAGAAATAGAGCTTCCGGTCCACCGCGTCGTGCCGGATATGGAAGAAGTCCCCGCGGTCGAAGTCGAGCCCCTTCCAGTCCTGCTGCAGCGCCCCGCCGATCTCCACCGGCTCCCCGCCCGGCTCCGCGCGCCAGACCCCGAACACGTCCATCCCGTAGACGCGCCCATCCACCACCCGCGCCGCGCTCCGCCCCAAGGCCCCGCGCCGGCTCGATAGCGGCACGATCCGCCCGTCCCCGCCGGTTCCGGAGAAGTTGGGTTTCAACTGGTACGAATGGAGCAGCATCTGCGAGGGCTTCAGCACCAGCAGCCCCGCCGGGCCCAGCGGCACGCCGCAAACCACCGGCTCGTTGTCGCCGTACAGGATCTCGTTAGAAAGCGCCCCCACCTCCTGGCTGCCCCAATGCTCCGGCTCCCCAGGCTCGCACCACGTGCCCAGGTTCCGCGGCCCGCTCATCCGAGCCGGCGCGCTCGATTTCGTGTCCCCCGCGTACGCCTCCGCCAGCTCCACCTCCGTGTCGCTCGTGAAGCTCAGGATCTCGTAGCTCTTGCCGTCCGAGTCCCCGTCAAAGCTCACGTCCTCCCCCACCATCTCCACGGTGAAGGTGTTGGCCGGCCCGGTCAGCGTCGTCATGCCGTTGGTCAGGCTGCCCGTGAACGAGTACACGCGCCCGCCCAGCCCGTGCAGCACCGCCCCGTTGGCCACCGCCAGCGCGAACTTCCGCGGCTGCCCCTGGTTCTCGGCCAGCGCCGCGCGCTGCCCCAGCGTCTCGTCGCCCACGTTGTCCACGTAGGTGTCCGTGCCGAGCGCCGTCCCGTACGGGTTATCCGCGTCCCGGTTGACCGGATGAAAGAGCGACCCGCCGGCCTCCGTCCGCTCCACGATCCAGTGCGTCGCCCGCGTCGGCACGTCGCCCACCGCGCTCTTGTCCAGCGTCACCTGCTTGCTCGAGAACTGCCCGCTGGTTTCTGCGCTCGGCAGGCTGAAGGCGCCGGTGCTCGCGTCCACCCAGCGCATCCGGTAGCGCACCGCGCCGTTCACGTTCCCCGCACTGCCCCCCGTGGCCGTGAAATCCGCGCCGCCGTCCGTGTCCGGCGCCGGGATCCCCAGCTCCTTCAACTCGCCCGTGCGCAAGTCCAGGATCGCGTTCGCGTCGTGCCCGTTGCAGATCAGGCCCACGTCGCCCAGCTGCGCATAGCCGCACGGAAACGCGCCCTTTCCGGTCGCCAGTGACGTCGACATGTCACTCAGTCCTCAGTCCTCACAACTCGCGTACTCGCACCGCCACCTCGCCCTGGTTGTCCCAGAACGCCCCCGCGTTGTCGGCGAAGACCCCGATCAGGTCCCCGTCGGCCGTGACCAGCACCCGCCGCACCGAACCCACCTCGATCGGCGCCGCCGGCGCGCCGGGCTCGATCACGCAGAAGACCCCGTAAACCACCCCTGGAAAGTAGGGGTCCGCCCCGCCGATCGTCGCCCCGCCCACCTCACCGGTTTCGTCCGCGGGAAAGACCGGAAACCCGCCCAGGAAGGTGTCCCGCGTCCACAACCCACGCGCCCGGACCTCGTAGACCTTCCCGGCCTGCGCCCCCTCGAAAATCACCTTCGTCCGTTCCGCCGTCGCCGGCACGTACGTCACCTGCGCGCCCTCGTCGGCCTCAGGCAGGTCCGCCCAATTCGGCAGCGGCCCCGCGCACAAGCCCCCCGCCTGCGCGTTGGCCCCCGCGTAACTCGCCCGCCAGACCCCCGCGCTCGAAGCGTCCACCAGCACCTGCCGGCAGTCCCGCCGCCGGAAGACCCCCGCGCTCAAAAGCGTCGCCGCACTAGCGTCCACGTCCCGCGTCGCCGCGCAGCCTCGCCCCCGCCGCGCCTCCCCGGCTCCGTCCAGACGTCCACGTGCTCGAGCTGCCGCGCCAGCTCCGGCGGCAAGCCGCTCTCGATCGCCGTGCGGTCCACCCCCGCCGGCGCCGGTACCACCAGGAATCGCTCGCCCGCGCGCACGAAAGAAAAGCTCCTCAGCCCCGGACCGCCGTCGGATGCCCCTGCAGCTTCCAGGCCCCGCCCGCCGTCGCCCAGATCAGCACCTTCCGCCCCGCGCGGTCGATGAACGTCCCCGCGCTCAAGACCGTCGTGCTCTCCCCCGTCGCGAAGTCCGGCCGCACGCAGCCGGCCGCGCGGATCGCCGCGCCCGGCCGGTCCACGTCCACGTACTCCAGCCGCCGCGCCGCCACGCCCCCCAGCGCCGCCCGCTGCGTCCGCCGGTCCAACCGCTCCGGCAGCACCGAAAGCTCCTGCAGCTTGCCCACAAAGAGAGCACTCCCCGGCACCCGGAACCCGGCACCCGGAACCCGCCTAGCTGTACGGCCCCAGCCGCGCCACGTACGTCACCTTCCCGTCCAGGCCCGCCTGGTGCAGCCGGCGCTGCCCGCCCCCGCGCTCCAGCCGGTAGCGCGAAAGCGCCCGTCGCGCGAAGAGCTGCGCGTAGGCCAGTTGCGCGTTGAACTTCTCCGTCTCGCCCTGCTCCTGGAACAGATACGCCTTCAGGAACTCCTGCAGCGCCGCCTTCGCCTCGGCGTCGTCGGGCAGCCCGAACACGTCGCTGTCCCCGCTCACCTCCGCGGGCCGCACGAAGACGCTGCACAGCAGCGTGTGATACGCCGCCGGCGCCGGATAGACCCAGACCTTCGTCAGCGCCGGCGTGTTGCTCGTCACGATCCAGTCCGCCGCGTAGTAGAACGGCCGGTTGATCTCCCGCGCCTGCATCCGCAGGTACTGAAGATATTCCAGGTCCAGGTCCTGCAGCGGCGTCGTCACCTCGTCCAGCAGCAGGTGCTCGATCCGGTAGGCCCGGGTGGGCAGCGTCAGCAGCTCGTCGGTGAGCGTGTAGGTGGCCTCGGTGAGGTTGTCCGTGCCCAGGTAGTTCTCCTCGAGCGTCACCTGGCCGGCGCCGTCCCGCGTCGAAACCCGGTACTGCTGCGGCTCGCCGTTGAAACGGATGAACATGCCCGCGGCCGCCGCGGGAAACGTGCCGCCGGTCAGCGTCACCACCGCCGCGCCCACCGCCACGGCCACCGTGCCGGTGTCGTACAGCGGCTGCAGCGCCTTCTTCTCCAGGCGCTTCTCGAATTGCCAGGGTCCGCATTGGCGCAGCGCCACGTTCGACGCGTTGGCGATCCGCGCGTACTGCCGCAGCGCCTTGTCGGATTGATCCTGCTTGTTCCAGTCGGAAAGGAAGGTCTTGGCGTCGGAGAACGTGAACGCGGCCATGGCTGCCTCCTAAGGCGCCGGCCGCGCCTGCTTCTCCGCGTCCAGCTTCCGGTAGTACTCAAACGTCGGCTGATCGATCACGACCATCCCGTCAATCCGGCCCCTCGACGGAACCAGCTTCTCGCCTTCAGGAACCAGGAGCGGGACGATCACCGGCTTCTCGGGTGTCGGAGACACGACGTAGCCGGGCGTCCCCATCCGCGCCCATTGGGTCTGCCGTTCCGTTGTCGGCGGGCGGAAGGGGTTGATGCTGCATCCCGCGCAGCCGATCAGGGCGAGCATGAGCGTCAGGAGCCGGAGCTTTCGGATCATTGGCCTTGCCTCCGGTCGGTTCGATCTCGCGCTTAAAGAGGCCGGCCACGAAATTCAGCACCGCCTCGAGGATGGATGCCCACATGTAAAACCCCTTGGCAGGGTTGCCCCAGGTCTCGTTACGCGGCCTCGAGCGCAGGCTGGTATCGTGACTCCCAGCGCCACCTGTACCGCCGATTCCTTACCGGACACGACCGGCAACCAAGGGGGCTCGCGACCTCTGCCTAGGCCACCGGCGCAATCGCCGCCGCGGCCTCGTTGACGCACTTCCCGGCCACCTGGAGCAGCTCCGCGATCTCCGAGAACTGAAGATCCTTCAGCTCCGTCGGGATCTCGCTCGCCCCCGTCAGGCCGGTCTGGATCACGGCCAGGGCAATCGGATTGCCCATCAGGATCGGCACGAGTTCCGTGCCCACGCCCTTGATCCCGCTGCCCTTCTTGTCCGCTTCCTGTTTCGCCTTCAGGACACAGAGCGAAATCTCCTTCATCGCCACCAGAAGTTCGCTCGTTTCCTTGATCCCGTGAGTTCCAGCCATGTCTAATCTCCTTGCTGCCCCACGGCCCGAACGCCGTGCGGCGGGGTTTGCAGGCATTGAATCCTGCCGATCTGCTGCGCGTGCAACTCCGTCGCACGTGCCAGCGCCTCGATGCTGCCCGTCTGCCGCGCCAGCGCCCGCGTGTGACTGTCCTTCGCGTTCGCCTCGATGATCCGCGCCTCGTTCGCCTCGTGCGCCAATTTTCCCAACTCCGAGCGCACGAAATCCTGAACGTCGTCGAGCCGCCGCGAAAGCGCTTGTTCGCGCTTGTCGTTCCGCCAAACGAACCACACGACGAGCCCGCCGGGCAAACCCAATTGCAGGATCAGTTGCACCAACGGGTCCACGCGCGCGCCTCCTATTCGACTTTCGTAACCCGTATCCAACTACCGGACTCAAGCACGACATTTTCGGCAAATGAATTTAGCTGAGCCCATTGGAAATTCATCGTGCCGGCGTTTGCGCCGTTGATGATGATGCCGTTTATACGCCCCCTAACCGTTGTCGCCGCGCTGCAATTTATCGAAAGCTGCGACGAGAACGCCGTGAGCGGCGCGGAATTCGCCGCGGTCGCCCCAGCGCCATTTATGCTTTCCCAGAAAGCATTAAAAATAACCTTTGTCGGAGAGGCCGGTCCCGTGAATTGACACTTAAAATCTGGACTGCCGCTCAGGAGGGTCACGAGAAGATGCGCTTCGACAATGTATTTCGCGTTTGCTTCAAGCGCCCAACCCGCCAACTCGGGGTCGGTTGTCATCGTCGTGCCAACCGGATTGTCGTCAATTGTGGTGTCCGACGCCTTCATAATGGCGTGACCACCGCCCACCAGCGCCGTCGCCCCGTTCTCGCGCGTGATCCGCAATTCCGCCTTCGCGCCCACGTCAACGGCCTCTAGGTAGATTGCGCTCCCGGTGCCGGTGTCGCCCGCCACGCCGAAATACATTCGCGAGGTGCGCCCGGCGCTGCCGCTGCCCCCGGCGCCCGCCGCGCCGCCTGCGCCGAACCGCCAAACGAAATCCCCCGCCGCTCCCCCATCGGGGTCGTTCGATGTGTGCGCCCCGCCCGCGCCGCCGCCGGTCAACTCGTAATAGTGCGTCCCACCGGCAGCGCCGCTGGTATCCGCGCTACCCGCCCCGCCGGTCTGCCCCCGCCACGTCCAAGCCTTCCCCGCCGTGTCCTCCGCCGCCGCAAAGGCCGCGACCGTGCTCGCCGCGTCGCCGCGAAGAGCCAGGACATCGCCATCCCGGAACGAAAACGCGCCGGCCCCGACTTCAACCGTGACCGGAATCCCGCTTAGCGATAATTCGTCGTTCCCGTCCTTCGCCACCTCGCCCACGTCGCTCGTGCCGAAGGTGATCGACTGATCCTCGGCCACGTGCAGCCCCGCGCTGGCCGTAATTAGCCCCGTCGCATTGAACGCGCCCAACGTCAGGCTCCCCGCCGCAAGCAGCGCCGCGACAATGGCGACGATCCCGCCACGCCCTAAGCCCCGTCCCGGTTCGCCCATCGAAAAGACTCCTCAAGCCTGCCGGCCTAGATCGCCCGGTTCCGCTCGCGCGTCGTCGGCTCCACCGTCACCGTGATGTCGTTCGCCGCCGCCAGGAAACTCGCCCCGATCAACTCCCGGTCCTGGTTCAGCGCCACAAATTCGCCGTCAAAGATCGGGAAACTGGCCTGCCGCTGCGCCGTGTCCACCGCGTGCGACGTGCCCGGCACCAGCACGCCCTTGCGGTACCAGACCGTGTCGCTCTGCGCCGCGCCCGCCGCGTCGATGGACAAGTGCTTCAGCGTCCAGCTCACGTTGCCCAGCAGCAGCACCACCCAGGCCGTCGCCGTGCTCCCCACGTCCATCCGGAAACCGCTCTTGGGCCGGCTCGCCGCCGCCACCCAGCGCTGCGCCGTCCCGTCGTAGACCAGCGGCACCCAGGCCCCCGCCGCCAGCGCCAGGTCGCCCGCGTCCGTCGTGATGATCCGGTTCGCCGCGCTGCTGCTCCCGCTCTGGTGCTTGAGCGTGATCGTGTTCTCGCCCACGTTCCGCAGCACGATCGTCTGCCCGGCCGCCGGCGCCACGATCCCGGTGATGTTGATGGCCGCGGAAGCCCGCAGGTCGAAGCGCGTCCGGTCGAAAGCCGTCTCCCCGCCGGCCAGGTCCAGGTCGTAATCGTTCTGCGAGGCGGAAAGCTCCGCCTGCTTCTGCGCCGGCCACTGCCCGTGCAGCGACTCCCAGAAGTCCGCAGCATAAAGGGCCGTAAGAGACATGGACCGCTCCCAAGAAAAAGGCCGGGCCGTCCGCCAGCCCGGCCCTCGAATGACCCGTCAGCGCGCTCGCCTCAGCCGATCCGGTAGCCCACCCAGGTGTCCGCCCCCGTGTTCCGGAACCGCCAGGTGCCGTAGGCGTTCAAGCCTTCGGTGGCGTGAATGTCCGGACCCACCGTCACCGGCCCGATGAAGGTCACGTTTCCGTCGCCGGCCGTCAGCGTGCAGATGTCGTCCGAACCCGTGCCCACCGTGATCAGGCTGAAATCGAAGCTGTCCCCCACCGCCAGGTCCGCGGGGCAGCCCGCGCTGATCTGCGCCCCCGTCGGGGTCGTCAGCGTCCGCGCCTGAGCGATGGTGTGAACGTAAATCCCGTTGATCAGCTGCGCCGCGGTCAAGACCTCGTTCTGGTCGGACCCTGCGCCCGGCGCCGACTGCGCGCGGAAGACCTTCCCGCGCAGCTGGATCCCGCCGTCGATTCCGCTCCCGGCCTTCGCGCCGGGGGTCAGCACCACCGAACCGCCGCCGCCGTTCGTGGAGGCCGCCGCGCCGCCCGTCACCGCCGCGTTCGCGCCGTTCCCCGTCGCGCCCGCGCCCGAAGCACCGCCCACCAGGCTCGCCACGCCGCCCGAAGCCGTACCCTGCCCGGCCCCGCCCGTGACCGTCGCCGCCCCACCGGCCGAATTTCCGTTGGTTCCCGCGCCGCCGGTCAGCGTCGCCGCGCCGCCCACGCCCGAGGTCGCCCCGCCGATCCCGCCCGCGACGTTCGCCGCGCCGCCCGTGCCCGTGGCCCCGGCCGTGCCGCCCGTCGCCGTGACCGCCCCGCCGTTCCCGGAACCCGCGCCCGCGCCGCCCGTCACCTGCGCGGCTCCGCCGGCCCCGTTGGTCGCCGCCGAGGCCCCGCCCACGACCTTCCCCACGCCGCCCGTGCCCGTCGCGCCCGCGCCCGAAGCGCCGCCGGTCACGGAGGCCACCGCGCCGTTGCCGGTCCCCTGGCCCGCGCCCGCTGTCACGCTCGCCGCGCCGCCCACCGCGTTCGTCGCGCCGCCCAAACCGCCCGTCACGCTGGCCGCGCCGCCGGCGTCCGCGCCCGAACCCGCGCCGCCCGTCAAACTCGCCGCGCCGCCCACGCCACTCGTCGTCGTCGCGCCGCCGGTGATCGGCACCGCGCCGCCGGTCCCGCCCGTCACCGCCAGCCCCGTGATTGCCAGGCTCGAATCGCCGCCGGCAATCGCGTCCACCGTCAAGGTGTCCAGGATCAGCGCCGTCAGCTCCAGCTCCGACAGCAGCACCACCCGCCACGCCGTCGTCCCGTCGGGGTAGATCGCGCCGCATTCGCCCGGATCCAGCGCCTGCACCACGCTCCCGCCGTCGTCCGCGTGCTCGGTCAGGTTCAGCTTCCCCGCGCTCCCGGTATTCCGGAAGAACAGGGGCTTCCCGCTCTGCGCCAGCGCCGGCAGCGTCACCGTCCGGTCCGAACCGTCCGGATCCAGCGTGTGAAAGCTCTTGTCCGCGTCCGTCGGCAGCGTCAGCGCGCCCGCCAGCGTGGCGTTGTAGACGCCCGCGAACGCATAACGAGGGGTCGAACTGTCCATGAAGGATGCTCCTCAACAACTCGGTACCCGGAACTCGGAACTTTCCTCAGTCGCCCCAGACGTTCTCGAGAATCGCCACGTCCACGTCGCCGTCCGTGACGCTCTGGCTCTCCAGCGCCCGGCCGAACGCGCCCTGCATGGAGTCCGTCACCAGCTCGACGTTCGTCTCGTTGACCGTGCTCGTGATGTCCACCACCTGCTGGCCCACGTTCCCGCCGTCCGCGTCGTCGTCCAGCACCACCCGCTTCCCCGCGGTGATCGCCAGCGCCGAGTCCCCGAAGGTGAAGGTGGCGATCCCGCGCACGATGAACCAACCGTAGTAGTTCTGCGGCAGGGTGTCCGCGCCCACCGCACGCACGCCCGCGAAGGGCTGGTTCAGCGTGGTGTTGAGCGTCACCGTATAGCCGGTGTAGCTGGTCAGCTTCGCGGCCTTCTGCGCCGCGATCGACGCCGCTCCGGCGTTCTTCAGCCACTTCCAGACCCGGCCCAGCTCGTCCACGGCCACCGTGCCGAGCGGGATTCCCTGGTCGTCGGCGAACGCCAGCAGCTCGGAGCCCGCCTTCATGTAATTCCAGCGCATCGTTAAACCCTCGCCCCAACCCTGTAAGAACCGCAGAAAGAAAAGCCCTGCCCACTCAAGCCTCGGGCCTCAAGCCTGCCGTTAGGTGAACTGCAGCTCGCCGTTGTAGCGCGGGCACAGGTTGTAGAGCTGCCCCTGCCCGCCCAGCTTCACCAGCCGCGCGTACGGTTGCAGCTCGTCCTTCTGACCCAGCTCGCGGATCAGGTCCGAGCCCACCACGTGGAACTCCCAGCCCATCGCAGTGAGGAACCACATGAAGCCCGTCGGCACGAAGCGGTCCCACGCCACCGTCGCGTTCTTGTACATCACGCCCTTGATCACGTTGGCGTTGTCCGACTCGTAGCGGTGCCGCGGCTCCAGCGACTGCTCGTAATTCTCGTAGCCGGTGCTCGTCGTCAGGATCAGCTCGGGCTCCTCGGTCTCCGTCGCCACGCTCGGCTTGATGCCGGTCGCGCCGTCGCCGCTGAGCTTCGCCTGGCTGCACGCGCTGTACATGCTGCGCATCGCCTCCAGGCCGTTGCTCAGCCCGTTGTTGTTGCTGTCGCCAAGGAAGTTGGCCACGCTGTCCGCGTTGGCCTGCCACGCGCTGTAGGTCGTCCGGCTGATCCCGTGCACCGTCCCGGTCGCCTTGACGATATTCCTCAGGCCGTTGATCGGCGTGCCGATGTCCTTCGCGTCGAGCGCCGTCCCGTCGCCCACCAGCCAGTTGCAAATGCGAGCCGTCGCCGCCTGCCGCACCTGGTTGGCCTCGCCCGCGCCCATCTCCAGCAGCTTCTGCTTCTCATCGGCGCCCTGGAAGCGCTCGAGCTGGAACAGGTTGAACATGAACGGCCAGTCCCACTGGCGGTACAGGTCGAACCCGTCCACCGGCGGCTTCGTGACGCCGTGAACCCGCGCGCCCCAGTCGCTCGTCGCGCCGCCCACGTTGTCCTCTTCCAGGCGCACCTGGAAGAAATAACCCGGCCCGCCGCGGTTGCGCTTGATCGCCCCCTTCGACTCCAGCCAGGTCAGCAGCTTGCTGTGTTTGATCACCTGATCCGAGATCTTCTTCCGGATCGCCGGCAGCACCGAATTGAAGAACCAGCCCACCACGGGACTGGAAATCGTGATCGTCGCCATCTAACCGCCTCCGGTCTGCCCCGACCGTCCTACGTCCGATTCAGTGAATCGCCTTGTCCAGCGTCTCCATCAGCAGCTCGCGGTCCGACTCGCTGAACTCAATCCCCTGCTGCGTCCCGCGCGCCAGCATCGCGTCCACCAGGTCCGCCGTGTTCCCCGCCTTCGGCAGCGCCGGGCCGCCAGCCCCGGGCCGCGCGCTCGACGCCTTCTGCCGCGCCAGCCCCAGCCGCTTCTGCCCGCCGGCGACCTGCGCCTTCAGCAGCGGGAACGCCGCCGCCTGGTACGCCAGCCGCGGCCAGTTCACCCCCGCCACCGCGCGCTGCAACCCCGCCAGCCAGCCCGCCAGCTCCGGATGCTGCCGCTCGAAACCCGCCGGGAGCCTCGGGAACTTGTAGGCCAGCTCGGTGATCCACGGATTCGACGCCAGGAAATCCGCCGTGGCCTTGTGCGCCGGCGTCCCGTCCCGTGCGTCCGGATCCGACGCCGCAAGCTGCGCGTACTGCGAAGCGTGCCGCTCGTGGAGCATCTGCTGCTCGTACGGCGCCAGCCGCTGGTCCAGCAGCCCGCCGATCCGGCCCGTCAGCAGCTCCGGCCGCTGGTCCAGGATGTGCTCGAACATCCGCGCGTACGCGCCCGGCGCGTCCCGCTTGAGCTGCTCCACCCACAGGTTCAGGTCGAACGGCTGCGCCCCGCTCGCCGTCTGACCCTGCCCCGCGGCCGCCGCTGCCGGCGCCGGGCCCTGCTGCACCCGCAACAGCTTGTCCAGCAACTGCTCGAGCTGCTCCGCGCGCCCGCTCGCCCGCGTGTACTCCTGCTCGTAGTTGATCGGAGGCTGCGCGCCGCCGGCGGCTTGCCCGCCCGTGCCGTCGTCGGCCGGCGCCCCCTCCGGCCCGTAGATGCTCTCCGCGGACCCGCCCGCGTCGGCCTCGCCCGGCGTGAACCCCGCGCCCCCGTCCGCCGGCAGCAGGTCCTCGCCCACCTCGACCCCGCCGCCCCCGGCCGTGCCCTCCGGCCCGGCATCCGGACCCAAAAGCATCCGCCCCGCCGCAATCGCGTCGGTCGCGTAGGCCCCCGTCAATGCTTCGGTCTGCCGTTCCATGGTTTGCTCCCCGACCTGGTTTTCAGTTCTCGGAACTCGGAACTGCCCTTACCCCACACAATGGATCCGCCGGGCCTTCTCCTCGCGCTTCAAATGACTCCGGCCTTCAACGGTAATATCGAGGCTCGGCACGTAGCCTTTACAGCTTCTGTCGTCCCAAATGGCCGGACCCCGGCCCCGAGGCTCCGCCACAGCCCGCGCCTTCGCCTTCTTCTGCGCCTCCAGCCGTGCCTTAAAGCGTGCCTGCCGCGCCGCCTCGCTCCCGAAAATCCGCTCCCACTCCGAGGTCGGAACGCTATCCCCCACCCGCACCGTGCTGCTCCGCCGCAATTTCGCGCCCATCCCCGTCCCGCCCTTTGCCGTTTCCTGTTTGCCGTTTGCCGTTTGTTTGGTTCTTGGTTCTTGCCGTTTGGAATTTCCGCCTCCGGCGGCTACGGCCCCGCCGGCTGCGCCGGCTCGGCAGGTCCGCCGGCCGGCGAGCCCGCGGGGGTCGGGGCTCCCGCTGGGCCCGCCGCCGGGTTCGGCGGGACCATCCCGCCAGAAACCATCGCTGCCATTTGTGGGTTGAGGAACCGTGAAGGCCGGCGCACGTCCTGCAATTCCATCATGCGCAGCCAGAGCTGGATCAGGTCCACCACCGGCGCCCCATACTGCGCGTTGACGTCCTTCCCCAGCGCGAACGCCTGCTGCAACTTCTCCAGCTTCTCGGCCTTGTGCGTGCGCCCCGTGCTCCCCGTCTCCGTGCCCACGCTGAACTCGCCCAGCAACTCTTCGGGGCTCCCCTGGTAGCTCTGCCACAACAGCCCCGCCAGCGGGTGACTGGCGATCCGCTGCGCCTGCTGGGGGTCCAGGTACGTCCGCAGCGCGCACAGCCGCAGCTGCGCGATCTCCTCCTGCCACTCGTCCAGCTTCCCGATCATGCGCCCAATGCGCAGCTTCCCCCAGGCGTCTCGGATGCTCGCTTCCTTCGCCGTCATGTCCTGGGTGCGCGCCCCGCCCTGCAGAATCTCGTCAATCCCCACCAGCCGGTCGTGCGTCGCCCGCGCGAACTCCATCAGCTCAATATCCGGCTGCATGTCCCGGCCCAGCTTCAGCTCGTGCAGGTAGTCGTTGATCGTCTTCCCGTCGAGCCGCACCGGAATGAACTCGGTGTCCTTCGAATTCAACATCCGCTCCAGCGTGTCCTTGTCGATCAGCCCCTCGTCGTAGAGGTACTTCACCGCGAGGTTCCGCCGCGCGTGCTTCTGCACGTAATCCCACAGCTCCTCGTGGACGTGCCGCAGCCCGTCCACCACGTACAGCTCGGGAAAAGCGTCGGAGAGCCGCAGCCATTGCCGCGCGAACGCCAGCTGCGCGAACGGCATCCGCTGCCGCGCCGTCTGAAACGGCGGGTCCGCGTCCGGCACCAGCCAGTCCGCCCCCTTGCGCTGCCACTTCCGGTACTTCACCCGCAGCCGGCCGTCCTCCACCGCCCAGCACTCGTGGAACTTGAACAGGTCCCGCTCCCCGCCCGCGTTCGTCGGCTGCCCCTCCAGCAGCGTCCGCAGCGCCAGGCCCTGCTCCTCGCCCGCCGCCGTGAAGTTGGGCAGGATCTGCTCCGGCCCCACCCCGAAACGCCCGAAGAACGTCCGCGCCTCGTCCACCGGCAGCAGGCAGGTGTGCACCAGATAGCGCGCCTGGCTCACGTCGTACCGCGCGTGCGGATCGATAAAGACCTCGTCCCGCCGCAGCGTGTCGATCCGGTCCGTCCCCGCCTCGACGTCCCAACTCACCTTCGTCCACGCCTGCCCGCGAATCAGCGCCTCCCCCAGCGCCGCCTCGTCGTGAGCCCGCATCCGGCCCGTCTTGTACGTCTCCCGCAACGCCTCCTCGCACGCGTCCGCAAAGACGCGCTGCAGGTCCTCGGGCGCCGCCCCCACGTACGGCCCCAACTGCTGGAAACTCAAGTCCACCGCCGCCCCGTGCGGCTCCACCTCGTGCTGCGGAGACTCCGCCATCAACACCGCCAGCAGGATCGTCACGTGCTGGTACGTCAGATTCGCGCTGCAGGATTCCCCGTCCTCGCCCTGCAACGAGCCCTCGCCCGGCTCGCGCCCGAACGCGCCCTTCCGGAACTGGCCCTCTTTGTAGAGTTCAAGGAATTTGTCCCAACGGCCCTGCTCGAGCCGCTGGTGCTTCGTCGCCGATTCGAGAATCCGGTCCCACTTCCGCTCGTACGCCGGCGAACCCTGCTGCCCCGCCGCCAGGCTCTCCTCGTCCACCCCGTCAGGCTGCGGCGTGCCCAAGGTTGAGGCTTGGTGTGCCACTGGCGGCTTGCCCGCCAGTGCCGCCATCAACCCCGCCGCCGAAATCCCAGGAAGCGCCACGCCCGCAAGCCCCAACCTCGCCGGCCAAAAGGTTGACCGGAGTTGACCTGTCGGGACTATCGAACCCCACCGCGCACAGATTGACTCAAACCGGGTTCTGAGGGCTGGGTTCTGGGTTCTGGCGATGCGCCTTCATACTTCATATTTCATACTTCAGCGTCACAGCCGTTTCTTCCGCTTCTCCTGCCGCTCCTCCCAAAAGACCCGCCCCGGATGCCCCTTCGGCGGCGCCGGATCGTGCTTGAACCGCACGAACTTCAACCCCGCCGCCACCAGGTAGCGCGTCGGGTCCATCAAGTGGTCGTTCCGCTTCACCACCAGCCGCCCGGACGCCTCGGGGTCGTCCGTCTGCGGGTTCTCGCTCACCTCCCGCAACATGTACTCCTCCCGCTCGTCCAGCCACGCCTCGCAACTGGCCAGCACCCGAAACCGCGGCGCCAGGATCGTCTTCCCCCAGGCACCGGCAGCTCCACCCGCTCCCGCATCAAGTCCTTCACCCGCTCGATCCCGCTCCGCACCGTGTTGTCCGGCGCCAGCCGCCCCTTGAAGCCGTGCGAACGCCACACGCTCAACTCGCTCGCCCCCGTCACCGCGTTCTTCGCCCGCACCGCCGGGTCGATCAGGTCCAGCACATACCGCTCCGCCTTGCTCAACCCGGCGATGGACTCCCACGCCTCCGCCACCGTCAGGTGATCCCCCTTCCAGCACCGGTACACCACCACCTGCCGCTCGTCCTCGCTCACCGCCAGCCACACGCACCCCGGCGTCCGATACCCCGCGTCGATGCACCGGTTCAACGTCCAGCGCCGCGGATCTAGGATGAAAGGACTGAGTAACGAGGACTGAGGACTGAGTTGCTGAGGTGTTTTCTCTCGGTCACTCAGTCCCCAGTCCTCAGTCCTCAGTCCTGTCACATCATCCAAGACGTGCTCCGGCGTAAAGAGCGTGTCCGGATAGACCAGCCCGCTCGAGGCCTTGTCCTCCCCCTCCAGCCGCAGCGCCAGCTCCTGCGGATCGTCCCGGTACTGCGCCTTCAGCCGCGCAATCTCCTCCACGCTCGCCCCGGGATTCTCCGCCGTCCGGAACCGGAAGAGCTGGATCCCCGTCAGCGGGTCCAGCGCCTGCCGCTTCAGCCGCCGCAGCCACGGCACGCCCTTGACCGGCGTCGCCAGCACCAGCATGAACGCCCCGGGACTCGCCAGAAACCGCGCGCTGCACTCCCGGTAGATCGCCGCGTCGCACTCCTCGTCAATCACGATCAGGTCCACCGTCTGCGCCATGAAGGCCTTCAAGCCCGCCTCGTAACTCATCACGTACACCCGCGCGACGATCCCGTCCGCCCCGCGCACCTTGAAATACTTGGGCTGCTCCGGACTCTTCCGCTCCCAGCCGATCTCCAGCACCCGCCGCGCCGGCAAACGATGGCAGCTCTCCCCCTCGAAGAACAGAAAGCGCTTCAAGTGCTCCCACGCCTGCTTGCCGAAGAGTTCGTAGTTGGTGGTGCAGTACCACACGACCCGATCGAGCCGTGCGTTCCGAATCTCCCTCTCCCCCTGGGAGAGGGTAGGGTGAGGGCCGCCCGCCCGCGGATGCAGCCCGGCCGCAAACGCCGCCACCGCCGCGCACGCCCAATGGGTTTTTCCGGATTGATTCCCGCCCGTGACCACGATCCGCGCCGCCGGCGAATGGTACGCCAGCCCCTGCTCCCGCGTGAAACCCTCCAGCGCCACGTGCAAAGGGCTCCGCGCCCGCAGCGCCAGCTCCCGCCGCAGCTTCAACTCCCGCACCTTCGCCGCCCGGTCGTTCATCCCTTTTCACCACGCAGGCACGGCTTAAACGGGGTCCGGGTTCTGGGGGCTGGGGGCCGGCGTTACGGGCTCCTCCGCGTCCTCCGCGCCTCTGCGGTGAACCTCACTCCGCCCGCTTGAATTTCCGCAACTCCGCCTCCAGCTCCGCCTCGCTCATCCCCTCCACCGGCCGGCCCTTATGGTCCACCTCGTGCTTCTCCGGCGCGTTCCACCCCAGCAGCTTCGATAGCCGATCGCTCGCGCCCTGGCTCGAGGCCACCTTGAACTTCACCGTGCCCTTGTCCGTCACCTCCAGGCCCTCAATCAGGTGCGCCTTGCCGTCGGCCCGCAGCCGCGCCAGGTCGATTCCCGTCCAGACCAGCCGCTTCCCGCCAGCGCCGTCGTCCACCTCCGTGAACGTCAGATACTCCGCCCAGCCGCCGCGCAACTGCTCGGTCAGCTTCCCCAGCACCTCGTCCCTCTCGGCCACCGCCGCCGCCCGCTCCGGCCCCCGCAGCCGCTCCAGCTCCTCCAGCACGTCCGCGTGCTTCGCCATCCTGCTCGCGATCGTCTTCAGGTTCGGGCCGTCCTTGTACCCCGCCTCCCGCGCCGCCTCGAGCTGCCCGCGCCCCGCAAAGAGCGCCCGCGCAAACCGCAACCGCCGCTCCAACCCCTGCCCGCGCGCCATTCAATCCCCGGCCTCCGCGAACAACGGCCCGCAGCAGCGCCGCTTCGCCAGCGCCACGTACTCAGGATTCAACTCGATGCCCACGAAGCCCCGGCCCAAGCGTGCCGCGACCAGCCCCGTCGTGCCCGCGCCGCTGAACGGGTCCAGCACCGTCCCGCCCTTGGGGCAACCTGCCAGGATGCAGAGCTCCACCAGCGCGGTCGGGTAGGTGGCAAAGTGCGCCTCGGGAAACGGCTCGGTGGCAATCTCCCAGACGCTGCGCTTGTTGCGGGTGCCGCTACACTGCTCGGCCTTGGGCATGGCGTCCCATCGCTCGTTAAATCCAGCGTGGCGTCTTCCGTGCCCGCGTTGTTTGTCTTTGCGCAGCCCCCTGTGCGGTGCGGCGCTCGGCATGGCGGACGGAACCGGCCCGTCGTCAGTTCTGTTTTGCCCCGCCCACACACACGCCTCCGCCACCGCTTCCGCGTCGTAGTGGTAGCGCGCCGACTTGCTCAGCATGAAGACGTACTCGTGAGCCTTCGTGCAGCGGTCGCGCACGCTCTCGGGCATGGGGTTGGGCTTGCTCCAGATGATGTCCTGCCTCAACCACCAGCCGTCGGCTTGCAGGGCGAAGGCCACGCGCCACGGGATGCCGATAAGGTCCTTGGGCTTAAGGCCGGACACCTTAGATGTGTCACGCTTAGTGGCATGACCTGCATCAAGCGTATCTCGATACTTGCCGCTTGCCCCGTTGACGCCGTTTAGGCCGCTCTTGGCTGAAACACCTTTAGTGCTGTTGCCGGGCGGGCTGCTCGCATAGCTGTCACCGAGGTTGAGCCACAGCGTCCCATCGTCCCGCAGCACGCGCCGCACCTCGCGGAAGACCGCCACCAGCACGGCCACGAACGCATCCGGCGTAGCCTCCAGGCCGATCTGCCCCGCCACGCCGTAGTCCCGCAACCCGAAGTACGGCGGGCTCGTCACGCAGCAATGCACGCTCTCGGCCGGCAGCGTGCGCAGCACGGTCAAGGCGTCGCCGGTGTGCAGGTCCCAAACCAACAATGACAGCTCCTCGTTGGGTGCTTGGTTCTTGCCGTTTGCCGTTTCCGCCCAGGCTTCAGCCCTGGGCCGTCACAATCCCCCTCCAGCCGCAACCGCATCCGCTTCCCGTCCGCCGTCGGCTCCATCAGGATCCGCGCGTTCCGCGCCCGCGCCCGCTCGATCTCCTCCTCCCCCACGTAAAAGACCCCCGCGTGCTTCTCCACGATCCCCGCCAACAAGTCGTTCAGAATCCCCGCCTCCATCCGCGCCTTCGCCAACGCCTCCTGATACGTCGCCTCCATCACGAGCTGCGTCACCATCAAGCGCCGCGCGATAAGCAGGATCTCCGAATCCGCCGGCTCCCACCTCCCCAACCGCTCCACCAGCGCGTCCCGCTCCGCCGGCGTGTACGGCTCAACCCGCGCCGGCTTCTGGGTTCCGGGGGCCCGGGGCTGGGGGCTGGGACTGCCTTCGGCCTCGACTGCGTTTGGTGTTTCCATCCTCCCCGCCTTTCTTTCTACTTTGCCGTTTGCCGTTTCCGGCCGTTCGCCGTTCCTCGGAACTCGGAACTCGGGCCTCGGAACTGCCCCCGGCTCCGCCGTTGGCCTGAATCCATCCGTCCAGCGCCGCCCGGGCCCCCAGGCCCTGCGCGTGCGCTTCCTTCCACCCGTCCATATCCTCGGCCAGCCGCTTCAACGCCTCCGGCGCGCGGGCCAACGCCTCCACCGCCGCCGCCTGCACCTGCCCGAACCAGCGCACGAAGTCCGAAGCCCGCTCGGCCGCCGCCTGCACCCCCTGCCACACCTTCACCGCCGCCGCCGGCTTCGTCCCCGCCTGTACGACGACACCACGCGGATGCTCAAGAGCTACGTGACGCGCGCGTTCCCGGCCTACCACCTGCGCAACCGGTTCTCCAACCGCGTGCAGAGCTGGCTCGAGGACGTGCCGGTGACGGGCGACCACTACACGGCCGCGCATAAGGTTCTCGCCGGGTTGGAGGTGAACCTGACGACGCCCGGGGGCGAAGCGCTGGATCGGGCCCGGCTGCTCGAGGAACTGCGCGAGCTTCGAATCGTGAACAACGGGTTCTATGAGGCCGAGTTCGGGAATGCGCTGCGCGAGAAGGGCGTAAGCGCCAACCCCTTCGACCCAGACAACCGCTTTATCAAGGCGGGCGAGCGGACCCGCGCCGCGCTGGCCAATCTGCCGGGCCAGGTGGCCGCAGGTGGAGAACTCAAGGGCTTGCGGGGCATGGACGCGCAAGCCGTCGAGGGCGTGGACCGGGTGGGGCATTATCTCTACAAGCGCACCGTCGAAGGGCTGACGCCGGAAGCCGCGGCGGAGTCGGTCAAGAAGGCGCTGTTCGACTACGGCGACCTGTCGGACTTCGAAAAGAAGTACATGGGCCGGGCGGTCTTCTTCTACACCTGGAGCCGCAAGGCGGTGCCGATGATGCTGGAGGCGGCGCTGCGCCGGCCGGGCAAGGTCAAGGTCTTGACGCAGCTCAGCGGCGGCGCGACCGGCGGCGAGGGGCTGCCGGAGCACCTGCCGAGCTGGGTCCGCGAAGGCCTGCCGATGGGCCTGGGCAAGGACGCCGAAGGGAACCCGCTGCTGGCGTACGGCCTGGGGACGCCGCTGGAAGGCGCGGCCGATCCGTTCTCCGGTTTCGCGGAGAGCCCGCGGCGCGGCCTGGAGAAGGGCTTGAGCCAGTTGAACCCGCTGCTCGCCGCGCCGATCGAGCTGGCGACCGACCGCAATCTCTTCCTTGGGCGGGACATTTCGGAGAGCCGGAAGGCGCCGCATTGGGTCGAGCGGCTGCCGGAAGAGGTGCAGGAGCGCATGGGGGTCCGGACGTCGACCACGAAGAGCGGGGCGACGCGCTACGAGATGGACCCCTACGTGCTGTACGCGATCGAGAACGGCCCGCTCGGACGGCTCTCGAATACCATCGGAAAGTTGGCCGACGCGCGGAAGCCGGTGGCCGACCGGCTGCTGAACGTGCTGACCGGCGCGAAGGTGGTGAGCATTGACGAGGAGCGCGAGGCCTACTATGCGCAGAAGGACGCGCTGCGCAAGCTGGCCAAGGATCTGGAGGCCGAGGGGAAGGTGGCCGAGGTCAAAAACATCTTCCGCCTGACGAACGAGGGCAAACAGGACGAGGAAGCGAAGGCGGTGCTGGCGGCGATGCACGGGAAGTAGCCGTACACCACCGGTACACCAAACGGCCTTACAAATGCGTTAATCAACAATGTCTAAAGCACGCCAGTATGAGCGTTCTATGGTGGTGATTACCGTTGCCAATTCCTGATTAATTACAATTAGGATTTTAAGTCCCCAGCGTCTGCCTGTTCCGCCACCGAGGCGCGCGGCGCGGCCCGTTTCTCGAAGCGAAAGTGGACAATGGGATCGAAGAAATGGACCACGCCGTCAGGAGTGAGCCGTCGTTAAGAGGGGGCGAGTCATGGCCACGTCCTTATGGCTGCGCGTGCGCTTTCAAGATGGTGGGCGCACCAGGATTCGAACCTGGGACCTCATGGGTGTGATCCATGCGCTCTAACCAGCTGAGCTATGCGCCCGTCGAATCCGATTGTTCCGCTTGAGCCAGGATCGGTCAAGTGCCACCCTCCGGCGCACGTCGGTCCGTGTCCGGGGTCCTGGACTGCACTCGTTATGCCGGCCTAGCGGCAACCCAACTTTGGCCCATAACCACTTATCTCCAAAGAGGTAATGGCCCCAATCGGATTGAGCCTTCAGTTGGCACGCAGGGTGCTTCTGGTCATGCGTCGCTGAAGTATGGGGCGACTGCTTGGGAAAGGGTGCGATCATGAACGCTCGCAAACGCATTTTGGCGGTGGACGATGAACCGGACGTCTTGGATCTGCTCGCCATCATTCTTGAGTCCGATGGGCACGAAGTCGTCAAGGCCCGCGATGCCGCGCAGGCAATGGAGGCGATGCGCGAGCAGTCTTTCGACCTGATCACGCTCGACCTGTGCATGCCCGAGACCGGAGGCGACGAGTTGCAGCAGATGCTCTCGGGAACCTTCGGTTACGGCCGGCGGGTTTCCACCAAACTGCCCCACAAGCTTCCCCCCATTCTCGTTATTACGGGCATGGAGGACGAGGAGGCGATCGAGCGGCTGTTGCTCGGGGAGCGGGTGGTCGGGGTGCTCCAGAAGCCGATGCGTTTCCGCGACCTGCTGCGCATCACGCGAGATCTGTTCGACTGGGAAGATTACAAACGCTCGCGCCACGACCTCCCGGTCGCGACGCGGACGCCTGAAAGGGTAAGCTAATGACCTCGCCGCATGGCGCAGCGCCCTCCGCCGCGAGGGAGTCCGCCCGCGGCCTGCTCGGCCGCCCCGGCGTGCTGCTGGCGGGCTTCCGCCCCGCGGCGCGCGGGCGGCTGGAACTCTCGCTCAGCCGGATGGGCTTCGCGGTGGTCGCCGCGCCCGGCTACGAGACCACGCTGGCGCTCCTTGAATCGCAGCGCTTCTCGCTCTGGGTGCTCGACGCCGAGACCCTGCGCCTGACCGAGCCGATGGTCTGGGCGTCGCTGCGCTTCGCCTACGACAATCCCGCCGCCGCGATGCCCGGGACGGCCCCGGCCGCCGCGCGCGTGCCGGTCATCGTACTGACGCCACCCGGCGGCGGAGAAGGCTTCAAGCCGCTCACCGCCGCGGCCTCCACGCCGTCCATCACCGGCTGGAACCGCTCCGGCTGGAACCTGGGGGTGCTGGAGTGGCCGGGATCGGAGGCGAAGCTGCGCGCGCTGGTCGACCAGCTCCTCGCGCCGCTCTCGCCGTCCGAGCCGGAAGTCGCCTGAGTTCGCGGCGCGCGATCGAGGCATGAAAAAAGGGCGGGCCGTGGCGGCCCGCCCTTTCGATTCGCGTCCAAGCGCCGCGACGGGGCTTATTCGTCCTTCTTCTCTTCGCGCTCACTGATCGACTTGGCGGTCTCTTCGGGAATGTTGACCTTCACCGATGCCGTCTGCTCGGGCGGGAGTTCCACGCCGTCCTCGCTCATCGCCTTCAGGCTCAGTCCGATCTTCCGCTCGGTCGGGTCGACGTTGAGAATCTTCAGTTCCAAAGTCTGGCCGGGCTGCACGATCTCCTCGGGCTTCTCGATCTTCCCATCGGACATCTCGCTGATGTGGAGCAGGCCCTCGAGATCCTCGCCGATTTCGACAAAGGCCCCGAAGCTGGTGAGCTTGGTGACGGCGCCCTTGACCTTCTGGCCGGGCTTGAAGCGGCCCGGGATGTCGGTCTCCCAGGGATCGGAGCTGAGCTGTTTGAGGCCCAGGGCGACGCGCTTGCGGTCCTTGTCGACGCTGAGCACGACCGCCTCGACCTCGTCGCCCTTCTTCAGCATCGCGCTGGGATGGGTGATCTTTTTGGTCCAGGACATGTCGCTGACGTGGAGCAGTCCGTCGATGCCGTCTTCCAGTTCGACGAAAGCCCCGTAGGTGGTCATGTTGCGGACCTTGCCCTTGATCTGCGTGCCGGGCGGGTATTTTTCTTCCACGTTGGTCCAGGGGTTCTCCTCGGCCTGCTTCATGCCGAGGCTGATCTCCTGCTTGTCCTGGTTGACGTCGAGCACGACGACCTCGACTTCCTGGCCCAGCGCGACCACTTCGTTGGGATGCTGGATGTTGCGCGTCCAGGACATCTCGCTGACGTGGACGAGCCCTTCGATGCCGTCCTCGAGCTTCACGAAGGCGCCGTAGGGCATGATGTTGACGACCTCGCCCTTGTGCCGCGTGCCGACGGGGTACTTCTCGGCGACCAGCGACCAGGGGTTGGGGCTGAGCTGCTTCAGGCCCAGGCTGATCCGCTCGCGGTCCAGGTCGTAGTCGAGCACCTTCACTTCGACGGACTGATCGACCTTCAAGACCTCGCTGGGGTGCTGGATGCGGCCCCAGGACATGTCGGTGATGTGCAGCAGGCCGTCGATGCCGCCCAGGTCGATGAACGCGCCGAAATCGGTGATGTTCTTGACCACGCCGCGGCGAACTTCGCCCTTCTGGATGTTGCTGAGCAGGTCCTTCTTCATCCGGTCGCGCTCGTCCTCCAGCATCTTGCGCCGGGAGAGGACGATATTGCGCCGCTCGTTGTCGATCTTGATGATCTTGCATTCCAGCTCGCGCCCGACCCAGTCCTGCGGATCGCCGACGCGGCGAATGTCGATCTGGCTGGCGGGCAGGAAGACCGGCACGCCGATGTCGACGAGCAGGCCGCCTTTGATCTTGCGCGTGGCCTTGCCCTTCACCACGTCGCCGACCTTGTACGTCTCCATCACGCGTTCCCAGCCGCGGATGCGGTCGGCCTTCTTCTTCGAGAGCACCACCAGGCCGCTGGCGTCCTCGATCTGGTCCAGGTACACCTCCAACTCGATCACCGCCTCTTCGGCCAGGGATTGCTCGATCACTTTGATGTCGTCGAACTCCATCTTGTCGATGAAGCCCTCGGACTTGTAGCCGATGTCCACGACCACATCGTCGCCGGCGATCCGCACCACCTTGCCCTTCAGGATCGCCCCGGGCGTGAAGTCGCTGACCGACTGGGTCAACTGCCCGGTGAGCTGCTCCTGATCGTCGAGGTCCTTCATGCAGTCCGCGACCGCGGTATCCAACTCGCGATCGCCGATGCCCAAGTTGAGGATGCTGAAACGCTTGCCCATGAACGAAACCCTTTCCGTCCGCGCCCCGGCCAACGCGCGCGCATCCGGCCTCTCTCGAGGCCGGCTTCGAATCGCACCTGGCGGGGGAATCGGCTCCGCGACAGGCCGCTCGAACGGACGCGACCGGCACGGCGTGAGATACCCCTGGCCGCGGCGCCGGACCACCCGGTCGGGCTTCCACCGCAAGCCGCTGAAGGGGACCAAGGTATCCGCCCAAGCCCGGATTGCCAGTGCGGTTCTGCCGGAGTCGGAGCCCGGTTTTGACGAAAGCGGCAGTTGTTTTCGCGTATCATTCGGTAACCGTAGGAATTCCTAGCGAGGGGCCCACGATGAGACATTTGCTTGCCGCATGCTTGGCCGTTTTATTGGCCGCCAGCGGGCCAATCGCCTTCGGCGGCGAAGACGCCCTCGACGCCAAGCGGGTTCAAGACCTGGTCAAGCAGCTATCCAGCGATGAGTTCGACGCGCGCGAGGAGGCCGAGGCCAAGCTCAAGACCGCCGGCGCCGCCGCCATCCCCATGCTCGAGAAGTTCGCCGCCGAGAGCGAGGACATGGAGACTCGGACGCGGCTCGCGCGCGCGCTGGATGTCTTGCGCATGGCGGCCATTCCCGAGGTCGCCAGCCTCTCCGAACTCGCCCCGCAGGATACGATTTTCCTCGTGCACGTTCCGCGCCTGCGGGACGGCGTCCAGGCGCTCAGGACTGGTTCTGTGGCCGGGAAGCTCTACGACAACCCGGCCTTCACGCCCACCCGCACTGCCGTCGGCGCGTTCTACGAGAAGCTGTTCGCGTGGAGCGAGCGGGACCGCGAGTTCGTATACGCGTTCATGGACCGCTACGGCGGGCCGTTCGGCCTGACCTTTATGAACTCGCATCCCGATGCGGCCTGGCCGGCTCGCGAAGACGTCGCGGTACTCTTCGGGCCGACCGGAGCGGAGGCCGACAAGCACGCGGAGGCGCTCTCTGCGCTGCTGATGCGCGGCAGTCCGGGGCATCCGCAGAAGCATCGCGGCGCGGAGTTCCGGATGCGCGGCGAGATGGGGCGGGATGGCTTGGGGCGCTTCAAGAACGTGGTGACCTTCGGTTCCAACCTCAGGGCGATGCAGTCGCTGATCGACGGCATCCTGGACCGCCCGAAGGGACGCCTGGAGCAGGCCGAGCCCTTCACCCGGGGGCGCGCCGAGGTGGGCGGACCAGGGCTGGCGGAGCTGTACTTCTCGATGCCCCAATTGCTGGAGCAAGCGGGGCAGCGATTGAGCCAGCGCGATAGGAAGTCCCTGGAAGAATTCGGCCTGACCGGCTTGGCCGAGGCGCATGTGACCTTGGACCTGAAGGACGGCCTGTGCGTCGAACGCGCCATCTGCCGGGCGACGGGCGAGCGGCGCGGCCTGTTGAAGTGGCTGAACCTCCCCGCGGGCGAGGCCCGGTTCGCCGCGCTGGCCCCGCCTGAGGCCCTGGCGTTTGTCTCCTTGCGCCTGGATGCCCAGGCCTTCCATGCCGAACTCCTGAACGCCGTCGCGGTGGAGGCGCCGCGCGACGTCGAGCAGTACAAGGGCATGCTTGAGAAACTGGGCCTGACGGCGGGCTTGAAGGTTGAAGAGCAGGTGCTCGGCGCGTTGAAGGGCGAGGCCGCCTTGTGGCTCGCCAGATCCGAGACGCCCGGTTCGTTCGCGCCCGACTGGGGCGGTGCGTTCGAGGCCAGGGACGCCGCCTCCGCGCAGGCCTGCGCCGAAGGACTCAAGAAGCTCTTCGCCGCCACCGGCGATCCGGAGTTGGTCGCGCGCTTGGACCTGAAGGGTCGCGCCGGCCACGCCATAGCACGCAAACCGGATGGGAAAGCAGGCGGCATCTTTCCTTACGCGCCGGCATGGTGTGCCGACGGAACGCGCGTGTTCGTGGGATCTTCGCAGGCGGTGCTGGAGAAGTTGCTCGAACGGATCGACGCCAAGCAGCCGGGCCTGGACGCGCAGCCCGATTACCGGCGGCTTCTGGAGGCGATTCCGGCCGCGGAGCGCGGAGGCATCGTATACGTCAACGCCGGGCCGGCGGCCAATTGGCTCTATGGCTTCCTGCGGCCGATAGTCGTCGATGGTGCGCCGGAGGATTACAAGGAACTCGTTGCCGCGCTCCCCGCCGACTTCGAGGCCTGGGCCAGGGAGGTTCCCGGTACGCTGCTGAGCGTCGCGGGCAGCGAGCACGGCATCCGCCTGCGGTCGGCCGGCGGTCTCCCAGTCAGCGGGCTCGTGGCCGCAGCCGCCTTGGGAAGCGTGCCCTACTGGAATTTCCGCTACCATCGAATGCGTGTTGAAGCGGAGCGCCGCGCGGCCGAGGAGCAGAAAGCCGCCCAGGAAGCCGCTGAAAAGGCCGCGCAGAAGGAAAAAGAAAAACAGGCGCAGGAAGTCAAGCCGCCGCAACCCGAGCCCAACAAGAAGGAATAGCGCCGCAGCCGGAGGCGCAGGGCGCAGGGCTCAGGGCTTGGGAGATTGCGAGATGCGGTAGGTCAGCGCGCCAAGCAGGTCGCCCTGCTTCACGGAATGGCACTTCAGGCAGCCCGCCGAAGCCCGCAGCGAGCCGACCATGTAGTCCGTGTCGCGATCTCGATGGTAGACCTCGTCGCGGCCCCGACGAAGCTGAGCCAGCGCGTCGCGCTCGAAGACCGTGAGCGTGCGCGTCCTGGTCTCCTTGGGCATCGCGCCCATGGACAGGTCCGGCATCTTGGTCAGATCCTTCTCGTAAACGACCGGCTCCTCGTGCTCCAGCAGGCTCACCAGTTCCACGCGCGCCCGGCCGCGGCGCAGTTGATACATCCCCACCTCGGGCAGGTACCTCATGCGCTCCACGCCAAAGCCCTTCGCGCCAATGAAATTCTTGGAGTGGATGTTATGGATTTCGCGCAGCGCGATGCGGTCGTGGTCCGAGAGGTTATCCAGGGCCTGCGCATGCGGGGTCGCACTCGAAAGGATGGCGTTTCCGCCTCCATTCCTCGACGCCGCGGCCAGTGCCTGTTGGAGCGCGGCGAGGTCGGGGGAGGGAACCTCCGCCGGCGGCGCGGCGGCGGGTGAAGCCGGCTCGGACAAGACCGCCGGGTTCGGGGAGACCTTCTTGTCGAGGCGCGGGTCCGCGGCGGGCTCAGGCAGCGCTTCCGGAGGCTGGGCCTTAGGCAGCAGCAGCACGATTCCGGACATGGCCAGCAGCAATAGAACAAGGTTCAGCGCGCGCATGACGGATCCTCTTTGAAGGGCTCTTGGAGACTATAGCCCGAGCGAGCCCAGAGTGGCGTAAGGTGTGTGTAAAACCTGGGGACGCTCAACGCCCGACGTACGATGCCGTTGCGCCGTGCTCGGAGAGGCGCAACCTGTATGACCCGAGGAAAGCGCGGCAGATCGGTTGGTTACCGGGCCAGGACTCGAATGGAACAGTACGATCCCAAGACCAAGCACTCAACCGCGACAGAATCTATACAACTCCAAAGCAGTATTGCTGTACCCGACCAAATTCTGCTCGCATTCCTTCCCGAATTAGTTTGTCTCGGATGTTCGGCGTTCGCTGGGGTGTTTTGCCGAATTGCCAGAAATATCCGTGGCGCTTCACGGGGCGGATTCTCGAACTGGCGTCGTAAACCAAGCCCTTTCGACAACGCATCTTCGAGCCCCCATTCCCGAATTGGCGTCGTAGCTTTCCGCTGACGTGCAGGCCGGACCTGGATTCCCACGCTCTGGTCGTAGTTTCATGTTGATTCGCGGCCGAATTGGCATCGGAAGATCTCGGCGAGGCGCTCGACGCTCTTCGGATCGGGGCGGTTGGGCGCATGACGTGGCGCCGCGGTCGGCGGGATGCTCGGCTTGGCCGAAGGCCGCGCCTACAGGAAAGCGGCTTGGAGCCGGTGCTGAAAGGCCGAGACGAGGCAAGGGTCGTGCGGAAAGGCCGCGCGCAGGTGGGCCAGGGTCTGCTCGGCCGGTCCGCCTGCATGGGAGCGCTCGGGCGGCGAAGGGCAGAGGCGTACCAGCGCGGCACGCAGGCGGCTTTGGGCGTGCAGGAACCGCGTCCAGAGGCGGTAGGCGCAGGAGACGCTCAGGTCCGATCCCGCCGCGCGCCAGGCCGCGGCTTTGTCGCCGAGCGTGAACACGAAGGCCAGAAACGCCCCCAGGGCGCCGGCACTCAGGCGCATGCGTTTGAGCTTATCGGCGGCCCAGACGCTGAAGGTGCGCCCGCAGCCGTTGCGGCGGCGCTTGCGGTTGTTGCAATAAATCCGCCGCCCGCGCCGGGATTTGCGTTGTTCGTCGTGCTCGCCGTAGCCGTAGAGCCAGCCGTGCAGGTTGAGGGTGCCGGTCGCTTTGCAAGCCGGACACGCCGTCTGCTTCAGGCCGCGCTGCAGGCGTAGAAGTTCGTCCTCGGGCCGGTAGAACCGCGCCAGCATCGAATTGCACGCCTCGGGGCATCGAAGCGCGCGAGCTTAACGTCCATACGCAAAACGGCTGGGCACGACGGCGCGGGTAAGGCGGCGAGGTCTGCGGGGTCTGGGTTACGGATTACCGAATTAGGGCAGGAAGGCGAAAGGCGAACTGCGACAGCAATTGGGTAGAGAAGGGCTGGAAAATACGATCAGAGATTGGGAAGGGATAGGGGGGATGAACTTGACGCCAAATATTGGAGGTGAAAGCAATCTCAAATTTCGAGGCATCCATGGTGCACGGTTCGGTGAAAGAATGAAGCTTGACAGATGCTATGATAGCAAAGAATCGCTTCTCCGATTGGACAGGGAACATGAACCGTCCTCTCCAGTAAAAGAACCTTGGTTGGGCCAAGCGGAACTTCGATAGCTATTGCGGCAGGCGCTGCGCGAGCGCGATGGCCGCCGCCAGCGCGTCGGTGACGTCGGACGGTTCCGGCGGCGCGGCCAAGCCCAGGCGCGCGCAGACCATCTTCGCCACCAGGTCCTTTCCCGCCAATCCGTTGGCCGTGACGGCCTTCTTGATCTCGTTCGGCGCGAGACTCGTCACGGGCACGCCGGCGCGGGCGAGGGCCAGCAGCGCGACGCCGCGCCCCTGCCCCATCGCGATCGCCGACTTGGGGTTGTTCCCCGCGAAAGTCTCTTCCAGCCCCGCCGCTTCCGGGCGGTGCCGCGCCAGGATCGCCTCGAGTTCCTCGAAGATCGCGCGCAGCCGCACGCTCATCTCGGCCCGCGCCGGCGTCTGGAGCACCCCGCAGGCCACCAGCCGCAGCGCCAGGCCGCGCGCCTCCACGATCCCCCACCCCGCCTTCTGCGTGCCGGGGTCGATGCCGATCAGCAGGCGCGGCGCACCGGCCGATGGCGGCTTTCTGGAGCCTTGCGGGGGCGGCATGGGGGAACGGTAATCAGTGAACAGTAAACAGTAAACAGTAAACAGTAACGGCTCACACCGTCGTGCCGTTGCCGATCACAGATCACAGAATACAGAATACAGAATACAGGCTACTCGCCGTCCTCGCGCAGCACCTTGAGGACTTCTTCGGTGTAGGCGAGGTTGGTATGTACGGCGTTGACGTCTTCGTTGTCTTCGATCTTTTCGACGAGCTTGAAGATGCGGCGGGCGACGTCGGGCTCGACCTGGACCTCGTTGTCGGGGAGGAATTTCATCTCGCCGACGGTGGTTTCGAGGCCGGCATCTTCGAGCGCCTTGCGGACGGACTCGAAGCTCTCGAGGCCGGTGACGATCTCGTAGACGTCGTCGCTGCGGACGAGGTCCTCGGCGCCGGCCTCCAGGACGAGGTCCATGAGCTTCTCCTCGCCGACCTTCTCGACGGGCACGGCGAAGAGGCCCTTGCGCTGGAACATCCACTTCACGGCGTTGGCCGCGGCGATCTTGGCGCCGTTCTTCTCGAGGATGCTGGCGATCTCGGGGCGCGTGCGGTTGGCGTTGTCGGTGACGCATTCGACGATCATGGCGACGCCGCCGGGCCCGTAGGCCTCGATCTGAATCTCCTCGACGCGGACGCCTTCGATCAGCCCCGCGCCCTTCTTGACGGCGTGGTCGATCTTGTCGTTGGGCATCGAGACGGCCTTGGCCTTGTCGATGGCGTGGCGCAGCGCGAAATTGAACGCCGGGTCGGCCCCGTCGCGCGCGGCGATCATGATGTACTTGCTGTGCTTGGCAAAGACCCTGGCGCGCAGGCGGTCCTGCTTGCCCTTGCGCACGGCGACGTTCGCCGCATGGGAATGACCGGCCATGGGAACCTCCGAACGGCAGTGAACAGTAAACAGTAACGGCAATGAACGCTGGCTCTTACAGTTCACAGCTCGCTGTTTACCGTGTGCTCCACCATTCAGGATTCAATTAGACCTTCAGGAGCAGGTGCGGTCAAGCGGACGGACGGGCGGCGGCTATTCGGGGCGCGGGCCTTCGGCGGCGGCCTGCACGCGCGTGAACTTGAAGCGGGTCTTGCCGTGCACGTCCAGCGAGGTGCGCTCGCCCTCGCGACGGCCTTCGAGCTTGTAGCGGATCTGGAAGGTCATGTTGCCTTCCTCGTAGGCGCCCAGGGCCGGATCGAAGTAGCAGCTCCCCGCGCCCATCCCGTCCACGCCGCTGATGACGACCTGGAGGCCCTTCGAATCGGCGCCGGCGAGGTCCTCGCCATCCCAAAAGGAGAGCACGTCGAGGAGCGCGAGCTTGCGGCCGTCGCGGTTCACCCAGCCGGCGAACTTCATCTTGGTGTTCACGCGCGCGGGCCGTTCGAGCTTCACCTCGGACAGCACCGGCAGTTCGAACTGCCCGTCCCACGCGCCCCCGGGGCTCGTCGCTTCGCCGGCCAGCAGCGGGAAGAGGCCCTGCGAGGTGGTTCCCGAGAGGGTCTCGACGAGTTCCTTCTCGCCGGCCACGTGCGCCTGCCGGCCCGTGCGGTCGAAGGCGAGGTGGACGTCGTGCTGCTCGATTCCGCGCAGGTTGCGCTGGTAGTCGGTGATCTTCTCCAGCCCGATGTCGCTGAGGCTGTCGATCCGGACCTTGCCGTTCTCCTCGAAGTAGATCCGCCGGCGGTCGACCTTCAGCAGCGACTCTTCGGCCTTCCCGATCTTGCGCTTCTCCTGCAGCTCGAACTCCTCGAACTTGAGGCTCGCCGCGACGGGCCCCTTGGGCGTGGGCGGCAGCCCTTGGAGGCGCACGTTCAGCTTCAGATCCTTGTCGACGCGCAGCTCGAGCGGCTTGCCGGCCTCGGAGCCCTTCGAGTCGTTGGTGACGTGGATTTCCCAGGCGTAGCGGAGCTGCTGGCCGGGTTCGAGCTTGAGGCGCAAATCGGCCTCCGCCGCGTCCTCTCCGGCCCGCGCCGCCTGGAAACCCAGCAGAAGGGCCAGCCCCGCGGCCAGCATGCGCATGAATGGCATTCGGCTATGTTCCAGGCTTTCCGCGGCGAGGTCAAGACGTTTGAATTGGCGTGCGTCCCAAAACCGGTTCGCGAGACGTATCGGGACGCGCTCTTATTGCCGCGCGATGAAATTCACGCGCTGTTCGGCCTTTACCGCGCCGAGCACGCCGGACTTGTATTCCACGACCACCTTATACTCGTTGCTCGTCTTGATCTCGAAGGCGACGGGGGCGAGGCGGCCGTTGGGGAGCACGTCGAAGGGCTTGTTCCCGGAGATGTCGCTGCGCTCGGCTTTGTAGAGCTTGTCGTACCACATGAAATAAAGCTGCGCGCGCACCGGGATCTTGGCCCAGTCGGTGGGGATGTACTGTTCGCTGCCCTGCCCCAGGAACTTCGGCGCGTTGACCTTCAGGGCCTTGCCGTCGTTCTCGACCTCCAGCACGCCGAGGACGGGACCGCCCCAAGCCGGCGTGGCGACCTTGGCCGACTCCACCACAAACGAGGTCCGCTCGCCGCGCTTCAGCATGACCAGTTCGTTGCTGCGTTCGAGCAGTCCGAAGACCAGGTCGTAGGCGCCTACGGGGAGCTTGCGCGTGCGCAGCCGGCCGTCAAAGGGGAACGCCCCGTCCTTGCCCTGCACGATCAGCGTCAGAAAACGCAGGTTCTCGGACTTCTGCGGGGACTTGAAGAGGTGCAGCAGGTCCACCTCGCCGAACTCCAGGTTCGCGAGCGGGCGCACCTCGATCGTCTGCCCCGCCGGATGGACCAGGAGTTCATGGAGCTGCTCGCCGAGGTAGATCTGGCGGCTGAGCAGCGTCACCGGCTGATCCTGGATCAGGAGCGCGTCCTTGCCCAGATCGTCGTAGCGCCCGTTGCCGTTGTCGTCGCAGAGCAGCAGCACCTGCCCTTTGACCTTGAACTGCTTGGCCTGGCAGCGCGTGAGCCTGAATTTGCCGGCCTCGCCGAGGTGCTGGAGCTTGAAGAGGTACGGGCCGCTGGTGCCGTCCTCGTAGCTGGCCTGGTACACGAACGGCCCCAGTTCCTGCCCTTCGGCGACCGGCGCGAACTCGGACGGCTCCTGCTGCCCGTCGCCGTCCAGATCGACCCAGAGCGCTGCCTGGCGCCCGGCCACGCGATAGGTCGCGAAGAGCGCGGGGCGGGGCTTGCCGTCCTTGCCCACGCCGTCGTGCGGGAGGCCCAGGTCCACCTTCGTGCCGTCCGGGGGCAGGATCACGACGCGCTGGAGGTCGGCGTCGAAGAGCCCCGGCGTAAGAATCTGATCCACCTTCGCGAAACGCGCGTCCTCGCCGCTGAACTTCTCCCAGGGCGTCTCCTCGCCGGCCGCGAGCGGACCCGCGAACGCGAACAGCAGCCACGCGCAACCGATTGCGATCCGAGACCTCACGCCAACCTCCTTGCCGTATAAAGCGCCTGACTTTTAGACGATACTGGCGCCCGCGCATACGAGACGAAATCCCGGAAATCCAGGTCCGCCAAGTTGTTCTATTATAACCTCTTGGGCACTTCACAAGCGCTTTCGTCTTCCTATAATCGCCCAAGGTGCAAGCGGAGTCCCGGCCATGGCCGAACCCAGTAAACCCAACGGACCGGCGCCCGAGCAGCCCGGCACCCAGGTCCTGCCGGAAAAGAAGACCGACACGTCGGAGCGGAACCAGCACGCCCCGCTTTACCACGTGATCCTCCACAACGACGACCTGCACAGCTACCATTACGTCATCGTGATGCTGATGCAGTTGTTCGGGATGAGCGCCGAGAAGGCCTACGAGCACGCCGTGGAAGTGGATACGCGGGAAGTCACCATCGTGGCGACGACGACGCTTGAACGCGCCGAACTGAAGCGCGACCAGATCCGCGCCTTCGGGCCGGACCCGCTGATCCCCAAGTCGCCGGGAAGCATGAGCGCCTCGATCGAACCGGTGCCGCAGGGCTGACCATTCACCGCGGAGGACGCAGAGCACACAGAGGGGCAATCAAGGGGGAGAAGGTCGTTCGCGAAGGCCCCCGGACCCTCAGCCGTCTCCGTGTCTCCGTGGTTAGAAAGAACGCGATGCGCTTTCTCTACGGACGCTGGGACCAGCAGCGGGAGCGGCAGGAACAGCTCCTCAAGGATCTCTTCAAGCTCTTCCGGCAACTGCTGGCCAAGACCGCCGGGGACGTGGAGCAGGCGCTGGAGTGGCTCGACAAGATCGCCGAGCGCTACGGGATCTGGGGCGAAGACCTGGACCTCGAGAAGTTCAAGAAGCTGCTCGAGAAAGACGGCGAGATCGCCAAGGACGCGAAGACCGGCCGCGTGCAGCTCACCCCCAAGGGCGAGAAGTCGCTGCGGCACGAGGCGCTGACCGAGATCTTCCACAACCTCGACCGCGGCGGGCTGGGCGAGCACCGCAGCCGCGCGACGGGACCGGGCGTCGAGCGCCTGCCCGAAGTCCGCCCCTACGCCTTCGGCGACGACCTCTTCAGCATCTCCGCGACCGACTCCCTCAACAACGCCGTGCGCCGCAGCATGTCGGCGGGCGAGGACGAGATCAGCGTCACCGAGGAGGATTTGGCGGTCTACGAGACCGAGTACAGCACCGGCTGCGCCACCGCGCTGCTCGTCGATTGCAGCCACAGCATGGTGCTCTACGGCGAGGACCGCATGACCCCCGCGCGAAAGGTCGCGATGGGGCTGGTGGAACTGATCCAGACGCGCTACCCGAAGGACAAGCTGATCGTGATCGCCTTCGGCGACGACGCCGTGGAGGTCCCGCTGAAGGAAGTGCCGTACCTCTCCTACGGCCCCTATCACACCAACACGAAGGCGGCCCTGGAGATGGCCCGCAAGCAGTTGCTCCGCGTGCGCAGCCCCAACCGGCAGATCTTCCTGATCACCGACGGAAAGCCCACGGTGCTCGACGAGGACGGCCGGCGCATGCTGGACTCCGGCCCCTGGCTGAACCCGCGCATCGTCAACCGCACGCTGGAAGAAGGCGCGCAGTGCCGCCGCAAGAACATCCCCATCACCACCTTCATGGTCACCGACGACCCGGTGCTGGTGAAGTTCGTCGAGGACCTCACCGAGATCAACCACGGCCGCGCGTACTACACGGGCCTCGGCAAGCTGGGGCAGTTCCTGCTGGTGGATTACGTGCGCAACCGGCGGCGGTCGGTGCGGTAGGTTTCCCTCACGGCCGCTGGCAGGCGCCGGCGTCCCAGGCCCCCGCGGGACGCGGCGCGCCGTTAAGGTCGCGTCCGATCTCCAGCCCGTAGGCCTTCCGGAACTCTTCGCAGGCGGCCGGCGCGGGGCGCGCGGCGAGCGCGGGGCTGTCCTCGCGCAGGCGGAAATCGCCCGCGGCGGGGTCGGCGAACTTCGGGTCGGCCAGCCGGTTGCCCTCCCCGCCGGGGAAGACCTTGATCGACTCGGCGTCGAGCGTGACCTCGTCCACCCACCGCACAAAAAGCGGCTCGCCGTCCTGCCAGAAGAAATTGCCTTCGAAACGCGAGGCCTTCGCGACCGCGGGCGTCTCGACGTTCACGCGCCAGGGATACTTTTCCGTCCCGCGCAGCTTCACGAAGAGGTTCCCCGCGACGGTGAACTTGAATTGCGGCTTCCAGAGCTGGTTGAAGGCCACGCCGGCGTCGTGGACGGTGTTGTGGAGCACGTACAGGTCCGCGCCTTTCTTCTCGAGCACGATGGCGCCGTTGAGGATCCCGCGGATCTCGTTGCCGACGATCCAGGCCTCGGTCGTCTCCTCGTTGCGAATCCCGTTGGCGCAGTCCCAGATGCGGTTGTTGAGCACCCAGAGCCGCCGCGGGCCGCCGTCGCTGCCCAGCACCAGCGCCGTGCCGTCGGAACCCGACTTGCCGCGGTTCACCGGGCGGTATCCGTAGCAGCGGTTCTCCGAGACGATCACGTCCTCGGCGTACTTGATGTCCACGGCGTTCTCGAGATCCTCATGGAACAGGTTGCGCCCGACGTACACGAACTTGGGCGGGTTCGCCCGCGCGCCGTGCGCGAACTGCACCCCGTCGCCGGTGTTGTGGTGGACGTGGTTGTCGAGCAGCCAGGCGCGCTCGGAGCCGGCCAGGACGTGCATGCCGTGCCGGTCGTTGGGGTTCTCGTGGTTCCCCGAATGATGGATGTAGCAGTTGAAGACGACGACCTCGCGGCCGCCGGCGTTGACCGAGTTGCTCGCCAGATTGCGATGAACCTCGCAGCCGCGCAGCACGACCCGCTCCGAGCCGTCCACCGGCGAATGCGCGACGCACTCCTTTAGGTCGAAGTTCTCGAAGATCGCGTGCGATCCGGAGAGGCTCACCCGGCAGCCCAGGAACTGCGCGCGCGCGTCGAGGTCCGCGCCGCGAAAGAAGACCGGCCGCTCCGCCGTCCCCTGCCCCGAGAAGGCCAGCGCCTTGCCGCGGGCCGGGGGCTGGTACGGCCCGCCGTGGACCTCCACGACGCTCCCCGCCGGCACGCTTTCCGGGATCGACTTGCGCGGCTTCTCCGGCGTGCCGAAGGGGTTCTCCTCGTCGGTCGCCGCCGCATGGCTCCGGTCCACGTAATGCGTGTAGGGGCCGTCCGCGCCGCGCGGATAGGCCGCCGGACCGGCGCCGAAGTCGTAGGTCTGCCCCTCCGCCTCGTAGCGCCGGTGCGACTCGCGGATCCCGAACGGCGGCTCGGGCACCCCGACCGGCGGCTCCCATGCGCGCACGTCCAGCCCGACCTCGAGCGGCGGACCTTCCTTGCCTTCCACGCTTGCCGTGTACGCGAAGCGGTCCGCGCCGCGGTAGCCGGGCTTGGGGCGATAGAGCAGGACCGGCGGCGCGCCGTGCAGCGTGCCGTGCTCGGGCGGGCGCACGATCCGATACGCCGGCGGCGTGGCGCGTTCGGGCTGGATTTCGAGCTTGCCCGTCTCGTTCAGGATCACATGCTTGGACAAGTCGGCGTGGACGCGCTCTACCCGCACGGCACCTTCCGCGGCCTGGATTCCCGCCGTCCAGATAATCATTAACATGAATAATAGCAATAGGTTAACTCGCACGCTTCGCCTCCCATGCGGATCGTCAACTAATCCGCTTTCCGGATAACTACACCAGAGCCTCGCGCAGGAGCAGAGGCATTTCGGAGAATCGCGACGTGGGCGCTTCGAGGCCAGTTGGATGGCGCCCGAGAAACGAAAACGGCCCAGGAGCCTGCGCGCCTGGGCCGTTCGATCCGCTATGAGATTATGCGCATCGACTCCCGCTTTAGCGGTACATGGGCAGGTAGCGGTAGTAGACCTCGAGGCTCAGCACCGAGAGGGCCGTCTCGCCGACGCGCCCCCAGAGCCCGCTGTATCCGTTGTCCCAAGGTTTCCAACTCCCGTCGAGCGGCCCGCCGTCCTTGACCTGGAAGGGAAGCAGCGATGCCTGGAGTCCGGTATTCCACTTTTTCCATTCCTCGCCGCCGGCCTGGAACATGACGAGGGAGGCGTAGTAGACGTAGTAAAGATCCAGAAGCCCCTGGTCGTTGCGCTTGGGGACGCCGCCCTTTTCCATGATGAAGTTGATGCCATTCTGGAGTTCCTCGGGCTTGGCGCCGAAGAAGAGCCGTCCCAGGCAGCCGACGGCGGTGATGCGGGGGTACGGGGCGTTGGCGTGGTTGGGCGCGTCGACGGGACTGTAGACGTAGAGGTGCCCGCTGTAGGGATCGCCGTCTACCTTGCCGCGCTCGCAGGCGTCCATGAAGCGGATCGCGCCTTCGAGGCAGGCGGGCTCGACTTGCAGGCCCGCAGTCTTGGCGCTCTTGAGCAGCATGATGTGCCAGCCGCTGTTGCTGAGGTCGCCCTTGAGCACGTCGAGTTGGGCGAGGCTGTAGCTCCAGCCGTACAGTTCGCTGGACCATTCCTTCCGCAGCCCGATCCCGTTGTCGATCTTGACGGCCTTCTGCGCGGCCTCCTTCGTGCGTTCGACGCGGCCCATCGCGGCGGCTTCGGTCAAGGACATGCCGGCGATGGCATGGGCGTAGCCGGAGCTGGTCAGGCGCCCGTCCTGGCCCTGGATCGAGACCAGCCAGTCGATGGCGCGCGTGACGTTGTCCTTGTACTTCCCGACCTTCTCGGTGTGCCCGGCGCCCAGGAAGGCCAGCAGCGCCAGGCCGGTAATGGCCGTGTCCACCACGCGCGGGTCGCCGTGCGAGGCCGTCAGCTTGCCGAGCAGGCCTTCGTGCTTCTTGGCGTCCCAGTGCCCGTCGGCTTCCTGGACCCGGGCGAGGTAGGCCAGTCCGGCATCGACGGCCGACTCGGTCTTCGCGCTCCCGCCGCCGCGGCGGGCCATGCGCCCGCGCCCGCCGCCCAGGCGGTGCCCGTACGCGCCGCCGCCGCCGCCGCCGGTCCCGATCGCCGCGGCCAGCCCCGTCCCGCCGAGAGGCACGTCGGCGATGGCGCTCTCGTCGCCGCGCGCCGACTGCAAGTCCAGGTCGTTGGCCGTCTCGACGTGCTCGGCGATCTCAACCTCCTCGTGGGACTCGACCACCTGCTCCGTCACGAGCTCCTGGACTTCGACGGGCGCGGGCTGTTTGAAGAGGTCGCGCTTGACCGGCTCGATGCGGTCCGCGGGGGGCGGCAGTTTGGCCAGCTCGGTGACAATGACGACGTCGTCCTTGGCGCGCAGCAGGGCCGCGCCGATGAGCGTGAGCAGGAGCAGCAGCAGCCCGTGGAAGGCGCCGGAGACCGCCCACCAGGGCGCCGCGCCGAGGCGCCTGGCCCAGGCGCTCCGCGCGGGCGCGGCAGCGTCCTCGGGGAGGTCCGCGGTGCCCAGCGCCAGGCGCGTGAGCCCCCGCGCGGTGGTGTCCGGCGTCTCCCTCAGCACGCGGCGGCGCTCCTGGAGCCGCTGGTCGGCGCGCTCGCAGAAGGCGGCGTCCAGGGTGCGCGCGCCGAGCGTACCGTCGAGGAGCGCGTGCAGGTTGCGGTGCTCCTCGAGGGCCGCGGCGCAACGCGGGCAGGCGTGGAGATGCCCTTCCATGCGCTGCACGGCCTCGGCATGGAGCAGGCCTTCTAGGTACGGGCGGAAGAGGTCCGGGGCGCGGCGGCAGTCAACCGCGCCGGGGAGCGTTGGCAGTTCGCCGGTGATGGCTTCGTGAACGGGAATGCGCCGGATCGTCATGACGGGGTCCTTTCACCCTCGGCCCAGAGGCGGCGCAAGCGCGCCACCAGCAGGCGGTCGGCCCGAGCCAGGCGGCTCTTGACGGTGCCGAGGGCGACACCCAGACGGTCGGCGATCTGCTCGTAGGTGAGCTTCTCCCAGTAGCGGAGGACCACGACCTCGCGGAACGTGACGGGCAGGGCGTCCACGGCCCGCGCCACCAGTTCGTCCTTCGACTGGCGGCGCTTCTGCTCGACGTTCGTTCCGGTCGGGGTGGTCTCGGGCGCGGCGGCCTCGCCGGGAAGGTGCTCGTCGGCCGCCACCCGCCGCCGGTCGCGGCTCCGCTTGCGGTGCAGATCCAGCGCGTTGCAGCGGTTAATGGTGCGCAACCACGTGCCCAGCCGCTGAGGCTGCTGCAAGCTGGCGAGGTCCTGGAACGCCTGGCAGAGCGATTCCTGGGCCACATCCTCGGCGTCCGCCGGGTTGCCCAGGATCGCCAGCGCCTGGTTGACCAGGTCCGCCCGGAAGCGCTCCACCCAGCACCAGAACCGGTCGGGGGGCACCCCCTCCGGGTCTCGGCGCATTTGCACCAGCGCCTCGATCATCTGGGCCGTCGTGGGCATGTCCGGGCCTCGCGTCCCGCCACCGTCCTTCGGTCCTGCATGACCCCTCGGTCGCAGATTAGCCGAAGCCGATCGCCCAGAGTTCCCGGATTCTTTCGAAATCCATGCACGTGCGTTGAGCCGGAGCGGCAAGGCGTTGAGAGCACGGGGGTTCACAGGTGAGGTGCGAAACCGTTCAGGCGGCTGGACGGTGGAAAAGACGTGAAACGTAAACGTAAGAGGTCGCGGTGGGGCATGCGCCGGATACAAGGACAGTGGGGTGGAATTAAATACAAGCACGGCCCTGAAGCGCTCGCCCAGGGCCGTATTTACGTTTCACGTTTTACGTTTTTGACCCGCGTACTTCGATCCCAAGCTCACTCCCTGTACATCGGAAGATAGCGATAGAAGACCTCGAGGCAGAGGACCGAGAGGGCGGTCTCGCCGGCGCGTCCCCAAGTCTTGGCGAGTCCGCCGGCCGGATCCCAGCTTCCGTCCTTGGGGCCGCCGTCCTTGACCTGGAACGGGAGCAGCGCCTGCTGGAGGTTGTCGTTCCAGTTCTTCCAGACTTCGCCGCCCATTTGGAAGGCCACGAGGGTACCGTAGTAAACGTAGTACAGTTCAAGGACGCCGCTCTTCTGCCGCGTGGGGTTGCCGCCTTTCTCGATCATGTACTCGACGCCGCCCTTGAGGTCCTCGGGCTTGGAGCCGAAGAAGAGGCGGCCCAGGCAGCCGATGGCGGTGCGGCGCGGCGTCACGTCGTCTTCGCCCTGCTGAGGCCCGTAGACGTAGCGATGCCCGCTGTAGGGGTCGCCTTCCTTCTTGCCGCGTTCGACGGCGTTGAGGTACTTGACGACGCCTTCGAGGCAGGCCGGTTCGACGTTCAGGCCGGCGACCTTGGCGCTCTTGAGGAACATGATGTGCCAGCCGCTGTTGCTGATGTCCCCGTTGACCGTCTCGCGCTGTTCGTAGCCGTAGCCCCAGCCGCCGCGGTCGCTGCTCTCGGCGTAACGGGCATACTTGCCGTTGTCGAGGTCGATGGCCTTCTGCGCGGCGGCCTTGGTGGCCTCGACGCGCCCCATGCCCGCGGCCTCGGAGAGCGCCATGCCGGCGATGGCGTGCGAGTAGCCCTTCGGCCCCAGCCCCCCCTGCTCGGTCTGGTGCTTGATCAGCCAGTCGATGGCGCGGCGGACGTTGTCCTTGTATTTGCCGACCTTCTCGGTATGCCCCGCGCCCAGGAAGGCCAATAGCGCCAGACCGGTGACGGAAGTATCGAGTTCGCTGGCCTCGACCTTGCCATTGCGGTTCCCACCCTCGTGCTTCGCCGCGTCCCAGTGCCCGTCGGCTTCCTGGACGCGCGCGAGGTACGCCAAGCCCGCGTCGACGGCCGATTCGGTCTTCTGGTTGCCGCCGTTCTTCATGGCCAGGCGCTTGCGCCCACCGCCCACGCGCTGCCCGAAGGCCCCGCCGCCGCCGCCGCCCAGCCCGATACTGGCGAAGACGCCCTGCCCGCCCAGGGGCACGTCGGAGATCGCATTCTGCTCGCCCTGCGCCGAATTCAGGTCCATGTCGTTGTCGGTCTCGGCGTGGTCGGCGACCTCGACCTCCTCGTGCACGATCACCTGCTCGTTCACCTCGACCTGCGGCGATTCGACCGGCACCGGCTTCTTGAAGATGTCGCGCTTGACCGGCTCGATCTTGTCCTCGGGCTCTTTCTTCTGCGCCAGATCCGTCACGATCACGGTCTGGTCCTGCGCGCGGTAGAGCGCCGCGCCGATCAGGGTCAGGAGGAGCAGCAACAACGCATGGAAGGCGCCGCTGATGCACCACCAGGGCGCCGCGCCCAGCCGCGCGCCGACCGTCTCGAGGAACGACTGGGGCGCCGGTTCCAGGCTCTCGAAGGGGAGCGCCACCGGGGCGGCCGAGGCCGTGACGCGCTCGATCCGCTTGGAGGTGCTCAGATCGAAGTCGGGGCTCAGCACGCTCGGCCCGATCACGCTCCGCGCGAGGCTCTGCACCTGCTGGAAGCGCTGCGCGCGCGCGCGGCAGTGCGAGCATTCGCGCAGGTGCCCCTGCACGCCGGCCGTCTCGTCGGGCGAGAGCGCGCCTTCGAGGTACGGGGGATCAGGTCGGCCACGGAGCGGCATTCGGTGAGCACGGGCATGGTTCGTTCCTTCAGCTTGGGCAGCTCTGGGTCTCGTCGGGAGGCGCGGCCGATTCGCCCGGGGCCTGCGCCTTCAGTTCGGGCGCGAGTTTCCCGAAGAGCAGCTCGCTGGCCTCGGAGACCGTGCGCCATACGTTCGTCGTCGGCATCCGCAGCCGCGCCGCGATCACTTCGTAGGAGAGCCCCTCCCAGAAGCGCAGCACCACGACCGCGCGGTGCTTGGGCGAGAGGTTCTCGATGGCTTTCGTAAGCGCCTCGCGCAGTTCGATCGCGGTGAAGCCGCCGGTCGTGGCGCTGCGCACCCGCCCGGACTGCCGGCGTTCTTCCTTATTGGCGTCGTCGCGCTTGGCCGCGCGGAACCGGTCGAGGGCGTTACGCTTGTTGATGGAGCGGAGGTACGCGCCGAGGCTGCGCAGTTCGCGGAGTTTCTCGGGCTGCTGGAAGGCCTCGCAGAAGGTTTCCTGCACCACGTCCTCGGCATCGGGGAGGCTGCCCAGAATCGAGACGGCCTGGTTGACCAGCTCCATCCGGTAGCGTTCGACGACCTGCCAGAACGCCTCCGGAACCCCTTGGCCCGGCACGGCTTCGGCGTCGTTCAGAATCTGCTGGGCCTGGGTCGTGAGCGCCATGGAATCGGTCCGCCTCCTGATATAGCGTCGCTGGGGGCAGCCGGATTTTCCACAATTCTAGCTTAAAAAAGATGCACGTGTGGGGGCAAGCTGCGGGGTCTGGATACCGGACTCAGGACTTCGTATCGGAGCGCCCGCATCCTGCCGGCGGGACCGCAGGCATCCTATTCGCCGCCTTGACGTAGCGCGGGCGACTCGTCCGCTTTCCGTGATGCCGCAAAAAGATGCACACGTGAAGTGTATGCTTCGCCTCGTTCAATAATAAGGCGGACCGGCTCCTCCTACTTCTCCCGCGCCGAGCGGCGTTGAGCCGACAACCATTCCCACATGCCTTCCGTCTCGAACGTGCCGTTCTGGCTCCCACCATGCCCGACGCCCGGCAGCACCGTGAAGCGCACGTTTCCGCCCGCGGCCTTCAGCGCCGCCTCGCCGCGCCGCGCGTCGTGCAGCGTCGTCGTCTGGTCCGCGTCGCCGTTGACGATCCAGACCGGCAGCGCGCCAAGCCGCGCCATCTCGTCCACGCGCCCCGAGCGCCCGCCAATCGGCACCGCCGCGGCGAAGCGGCCGGCGTGCTCGGTGATCACGTTCCACGTGCCCATCCCGCCCATGCTGAAGCCCATCAGGATCACGCGGTCGGGATCGATGCGGTCCTCCTTCAGGATCCGCTCCAGCGCGTCGATGACCGCCGGCGGCTCCCAGCCCCCGTTCGATTGCAGCGCGTACAGCGCGAACTCCTGCGGATTTCCGCCGGCCCAACCCAGCAGGTCGCGGTTGGCGCCCGACGCCACGCGTTCCTCCATCGAGGCCTGCTCGCTCGGCAGCCGCCCGCCGCTGCCATGCAGGTACAGGATTGCCGGCCAGCGGCGCTCGCCCGACGCGTCGTAGTCCTTCGGCATCCGTCGCGCATACGGATAGACCGTCTGGAATCCAAGTTTCGTGCGCAGGCGGTGCCACCACAGCCGCTCGGCCTCTTCGGAAAACGCCCCTTGCTCAAGTAGCGCCGCGACAAGCTGCGGCTGCTCGGCCAGCCCCGGGGCCAGCAGCTCGCGCAGGCGGTCCACCTTTTCGGCCTTCAGGCCGAGCGCATCGCGCAGGCCTTCCAGGCGCGCGGGATCGAGCAGCACCGCGCTCCGGTAGCCGCGCACGACATGCCCCGCCTTGAAGGTAACGGTAAGCACCGCGCCGTAGCGCCCCGCCGCGCTCGTCTGGGTGACGGCGTGGCCTTCCGCGTCGTACCACGCCGTCTCCAGGCTCAGCGCGCCCGCGCGCCGCGCGAGTTCGGGCTCCGGGAAGCGCGCCTGCGGCAGCGCGCCGGCTTCCAGCACCACCGGCAGGACCGGATTCAGGCGCGTTTCGGTATCGCCTTGCCTGCCGTACCGGCGTCCGATGAGCGCGCGCTCGAGATCCAACGCCAGCTCGCGCGGCGTATCGGGCGCCTGCGCGGCATGCACGCGCTGTCCGTCCAGGAAGAGCTCCAACGCCCCGCGCGCCGGATCGATGGCATCCACAGGCACCCAGAACGAAGCGCTGCTACGGGCGCCCTGCGCGCGCAACGCTCCATCGAGCAGTTCGGTCTCGCCCTGCCGCAGGCGCAGCCGCGCGCCCGCGCGCGCGGCGGGCGCGACCACCGCGACGCCGATGCGCTCCGGATCGCCCGTCCGAATCCAGCCGGCCGTCTCGATGCGCGTCTCGTCCGGTGCGTCGCTCAGCGCCAGCCGTTGAAACGCGTCGCCGTCCTCGCGGCTCCAGACGAACTGCCGCCGGCCCTGTCCGGGCACGGTTTTGTTCAGGTTGATCCGGAACTCGACCTCCAGGCCCGCGCGCGCTTCCAGGCGCAGTTGCCGCCAGGGCAGCAGCGCCTCGATCCGGGCGCCGCCCTCAATTTTCGCGCGCGCCAGTTCACATTCCGCCGGCAACTCGGCCCATTCCTTCGGGTCACCGCGGTAGTCCCACATCGCGCGCCGCGCCTCAACGCCGTCCTTCGCCAGCCCCGGTGTGATCACCGCCTGGACCAGGTTCTTCCACGCGCTCCCCTGGCGCAGGAACAGCTCGATCGAATCGGAGCGGAAGGCGTTGCGCGTGTCGTCCACCTCGTGCCACGGCTGGTCGCTCCGCAGCGTGACCAGCACCGCCAAGCCCGCCTCCGTCCAGCCGACGCGCAGTTCGGCCGAGAACGCCGACGCTTCGAGCGGCGGGAGCGCGTCCTCGGCGAAGGCCGTCACACGCACGCCGAGCGCACCCCAATCGTCCATCTGGCCGTCGATCTTCAGCGCATTCAGCTTCGGGATGGGAACCGCGTTCATCGCCGTCTCTCCTGCCTGTAACGATGCGCGCGCGAAGCTCCACAACAGCATCACGTAGGTCAGCGTCGCGACCGTTTTGAGCATAGCGTCCTCGCCTTCGTCCTATCAGACGAGCCAGCTCGCGCCATGCGAAGCAGGCCGTGAAAAGTAGTACGCATACGTACACCTCCGTTCGCGTTTCAGCGACCGAGATTTGCGCGAGTCCTCGCGTGCGCAGGCCTTGGAGTATGGCGAACTTTCGAACCCGCCTTCCGCGTGCTGGATGCGGCGCCCGCTTTCTGAGCCTGGCGCGACGGTTACGCTTGTTTTCAGCGCCCGCTTCGCGCGTCGAAGTAGCTCGGCGCGCTCTAAACGCGGACGAAATATTTTTGAAGTGCGCATCATCCGGGCCTTGTTTGCAGGCAGTTACCAACCGGTCGCGTGCAATTCGGTTGCGGTGCTGCCCCGCCGTGCTATCCCCCTTTTTGATAGAGCACAGCCCCAGGAGACGCCCGCACCCCATGCCCCCGTCTTCAAGCGCCACCCCGAAAACCCCATCGTCTGGCCCGGCGCGCAACCCTGGCGCTGCGCGGTCACTTTCAACCCCGGCGTGCTCCACGACGACGACGGGCGCTTTTACCTCTACGAGCGCGCCGCGGGGCAGCTCCGCCCGTTCCACTGTTACATCGGGATGCTGGATAGCGACGACGGGGTGCACTTCAAGCTGACGAAGGACGAGCCGGTCTTCACGCCCGAAATGGCCGGGAGCGTCCACGGGAGCGTGCAGGATCCGCGCGTCGCGAAGCTCGACGGCGTCTACTACATGACCTACGCCTACCGGCCCTACGCCTGGGAGAGCCACCCCACCGGCGTCGGCGTGCCCGAGTCGTTCGAGCCGAAGTTCGAGGGCTTCAGCGGCAAGAGCGAGGAGAACAAGACGCGCAGCGGGATCGCGCGCAGCGCCGACCGCGTGAACTGGAAGCATTTCAGTTGGGCCACGCCCAAGGAGATCGACGACCGCGACGTGATTCTCTTCCCCGAGAAGATCCGCGGGCGCTACGCCGTGCTGCGCCGGCCGCTCGACTACGTCGGCGCGAAGTACGGGACCGAGTACCCCGCGATCTGGATCAGCTACAGCGACGACCTGAAGACCTGGGACGATCCGGTCCTCGTCGCGATGGCCGCCTTCCCCTGGGAGGACAACCGCATCGGCGGCTCCACCCCGCCCCTGCGGACGAAGCGCGGCTGGCTGGCGCTCTACCACGGCGTCGAGAACCAGGACAAGCAGGTCCGCCGCGTCTGCTACCGGCTCGGCGCGATGCTCCTCGACCTCGACGACCCCACGAAGGTCCTCGCGCGCACGCCGAACTTCATCATGGAGCCCGAGACCTATTACGAGAAGTTCGGGCTCTACATCCCCAATGTGATCTTCCCGACGGCCAACGTGGTGAAGGACGGCACGCTGATGCTCTACTACGGCGTCTGCGACACCGCGATCGCGCTGGCGACGATTGAACTCGACGAGCTGGTGGAGTGGGTGTGGAAGACCGGGCGGTGAATGCGGAATGCGGAATGCGGAACGTAACCCCTATACTTCTATTGAGTCGCTTGATTCCAGTCTAGCCATCAGGAGTCTTAACTACGTTGCGTCGCGCAATTAACTCCAATAAGGCGGCGATGGGGATAAGAATGACGATTCCCAGCACAAGATTCTGCGCCAGCGCGGACCAGGACCAGGTATCGGAAGGCTCAGGGTCGCTCCAGTATTTGCCACCTTCCCTGTAATTCCCGTGCTCCACCTTCTCCTTAATCTCATCGCGAATCTGTTGCCTGAGCGTATCAGGTTCGTCGTAGTTCAGTTTGATCTCGAAATGCAGGCTTAAGTACGATTGTCGAGATGCAAACGTCATAGGCCAACCCCGTTCGGATATATTCTCTCTTCGAGATGATGGGTACATCACTGAAGGATCGGGCGGGTGAGCATAGGCGACCATGAGCTGGCTGTCATCGAGATGATCTATATTTGAGATTCTTTCGCGCAAGTTGAGCCACAACAGGCCGCCGGCCATGAAGGCCAGCAGCAGCAGCGTGCTCAGATGCAGTTGAAACCAGGCGCGCCGCGCACGGTCGTTCATGGTTTCACAGCATAGCGCGGCGGCCCGCGCGCGCACCCGGCGGGCGGTCAGGACGCGGCGAGCGCCGCGCGTTCGGCCTCGACCGACTCGAACCAGTTGTCCAATTCCGTGGAGAGCCGGCGCACGAGGTCGGGATGCCGCGCGGCCAGATTGACGGCCTCGGCGGGGTCGGACGCGAGGTGGTACAGTTCGGGCGGAGCGGGCGCGAGGCCGGAGAAGTCGGGCGCGGGATCGGTCACGAGGCCATGCTCGACGAAGTACTCGGGCCGCTCCATGCACAGCCGGCGCCACGGCCGCCGGTTCTCGCTCGTGGGGTAGATCATCTCGCGCACGGCCGGCCGCACGAGTTTCCACTCCCCGTCGCGCACCGCGGCGTTGCAGGACGGCCGCGGCGCGTAGCGGTTCCACTGCCAGAAGCGTTTCGTGCACGCTTTGCCGCGCTCGCCGCGCAGCACCGGCAGGGCGTCGATCCCGTCCAGCGCGGCGCGGTTCGGCGGCTCGGCGCCCGCCATGGCCAGCAGCGTGGGGAACCAGTCGCTGGCGTGGACCATCTCAGCGTTGAACCCGCGCGCCGCGAGCCCCGCCGGCCAGTGCACGATGCACGGGAGGCGAATCCCGCCTTCGTAAACGTGGAGCTTGCTGCCGTGGAACTGCGCGTTGAAGCGCTCCAGGCACATATCGCCCTTCCCGCCCAGTTCCGGCCCGTTGTCGCTGGTGAAGAGGACGACGGTGTTTTCGCGCAGGCCGAGCCGGTCGAGCGTCTCCAGCACGCGCGCGACGCCAAGATCCATCCGGTGCAGCATCCCGTAGAGCGTGCTCACCCCTTTATTGAAGCGCCCGGATTCGGCGAACGGCTTTACGTCCTCCTCGGGGGCCTGGAGCGGCGAATGCGGCGCGTTGTAGGCGAGATACAGGAAGAACGGCTCGCGCGCGTGGCGCTCGATGAAGCGCACCGCCTCCTCGGTCCAGACGTCGGTGAGGTAACGTCCGTCGGAGCGGACGACGTCGTCCTGTACCTCGATGCGCCAGTCGTAATAGTCCTGCTCGCCGCCGGAGATGCAGACGGTCTCGTCGAAGCCGCGGTTCATGGGATGGTAGCGGCGATCGTAGTGGCCGAGGTGCCACTTGCCGACGAGCCCCGTCGCGTAGCCGGACTGGCGCAGCGCGCCGGCGAGGGTGAGCTCGCGCAGATCGAGCCGGTCGAGGCCGCGCCAGGACAACGTGTCGATCGCGCCGGTGCGGTGCGGATAGCGGCCCGTCAGCAGGCACGCGCGCGAGGGCGTGCAGATCGGCGAGCCGGAGTAGTGCTGCGTGAGGCAGAGGCTCTCGCGCATCAGGCCGTCCAGCGCGGGCGTGCTGGAAAGCCCGCCGTTCAGGGCGCTGAAGTCGCCGTAGCCCATGTCGTCGGCCAGGATGAAGACGAAGTTGGGCTTCATGCGCGCCCCGCTTCGCCGGTCGCCAGATGCGGCGTCCGGACCCCGTCCAGCAGGTCCCGCAGCGCCTTGGCATCCCGGATTCCGGCGCGACGCCAGCCCCGCGCAAGGTCCACCAGCGCGAGTTCGCCCGAGAGGCCCAGCGCGTCGCGGCCCGCCGCGCCGAAGCCGCCGGGGCCCGGCAGGACCAGGCGATGCCGCCGCGCCGAGCCGCGCAGCCCAAGGATGCGATCGGCACCGCGCGCTTCGACCGGTTCCGGGGCGAAGCACTCCGCTCCGCCAAAGAGAATCGAGTTGAGCGTCTGGACCACGAAATACGCCGGGTGCGGATTGGAAAGCCGGTCCAGCAGGCCCGGGTTGAGGTCGTTGGTGCGATCCAGGTCCACGAGCGTGTCGAAGAAGAGCCTGGAGCGCGGCTGGAGCGCCGCCGCGAAGACCGCCTCGGCCGCGTAACGCAGCCGCAAGCGCTCGTCCGCCTGCGGCAGGCGGACGACTAGGTCGAACGCGCCCGCGCGTTCGATGCGGTATTCCAGGAGCGCGCCCAGCGCATCCCAGGGCGAGACCTCCGGATCGACATGCACGTGCACGCGATCCAGCCGCGCGGCGCAGGCTTCGAGATGCCGCTCCAGCTTCGCGAGTTCCTCCACGCGGTAGCCGAAGCGCGTGCGGGGGTGGTACTTGCCCTGCGTGGCTTCGCGCGCGATGACCGGCGTCAAGACGACCGGCAGGCCATGGCGCTCCCGGCAGGCTTCGAGCCCCCTGAGCAGCGACGACTCGGGGAACAATTCGCCGGGCACCTGCAACTCGACCGCGTCGACCGACCCGGCGAACCGCTCGACGGACTTCGCCAGCTCGAGCCGCGGCGACCAGAGCCAGACCGCGGTGAGGCCCACGCCTTCGTCGCGGAGCATCTGCAAGCGCGGCGCCTGGACGGCGTCTTCCAGGTCCGAGAGCGGCGCGCGAACGTGGCGCAGGCCCGCCTCGAGGACCGCGTGGAACGGATGGTCGTCGCGCACACGCTGGCGCAGCACGCTGGGCCATGCAAGCGCGCCGGCCGCAAGCTGCGCAAGGGGCGTGCGCAGGTACGCGCCGAGCGGCGAGCGCGGCAGGTCGCGGCTCTTCGCGCAGAGCAGGCGCTTCCAGCCGGCTTCGGCTTCGTCCGCGGCGGTCTGCCCGTTCATGCGCACGAAATAGACGCCGAGCGCATCGGCATACTCGCGCACCAGGTAGAACCCGGTCTTGGCCGGATCGTTGCGGCCCTGCTCGGGCGCCGGCGCCACCGAGAAGGCCTCGGAAAAGGCCGCGCGCGAGGTGGTCGTGGAGGGCGCCACGTAAAAGCGAGTCGCGTCTACGCGGTTGAAAGCCCGGAAGTGCGTGTGCCCGGCGAAGAGCGCTTCGACCTGGCGCCGCCGCAGCAGGCCGGTGATCCAGCTTCGCGCCGGTTCGTTGATGCTGTTGTAAAAGCCGGTATCGGGTTCGTCCTCCGCGACGAAGAACGGCGGCATGTGCATGAAAAGAACGATGCGGCGGCCCGCGTGCGCCTCCAGGTCGGCCTCCGCCCACGCCTGCTGCTCGGCGGCCTGCGGCAACGGCCCGTTCATGAGCTGCGAGTTCAGGACGACGAAATGCAGATCGCCGCGATCGAAGGCGTACCAGGAAGGCCCGAAGTCGCGGTGGAAGGCTTCGAGCGACTCGGGCGTGACCCATTCGGTCCACATGGTGGGATCGGGTTTGTCGCCGATGTCCATGTTGCCAGCGACGTGGCGGGGCCGCAGGCCCAGGCGCTCGAACTGCGCCCGCGCGGCGCGCCGGGAATCGGGTTGCTGGGCGCGCGCCGGATTCTCCTCGGTCAGGTCGCCCAGGTGCACGAGCAGGTCCGCCTCCAGCGCCGCCGCGCAGCGCCAGGCCCAGGCCGCGCGAGCCGGCCAGTGGCGAACGGAATTGAACTCCTCCGCGTAGGGTTCGGGATCCAGGATGAAGTGGGAGTCGCTGAAAACCACGAACTCGGACTTGGCGGGGGGCAGGAGCGAACGGTCGTACTGCGGCGCGGCGTCGTTCAAGTTGGGCATACCTCCCTGGATCGAGAAACCTGGATGACCTGCGAGAGCCGTACCTTATGGAATACACACCGTGCCGCGGACGATCCTACGAATCCACGTATCCGATTTTTGGAATCGCGTTCAGGGCCGGCTGCGCTCCTCGCGCCGATACTTGTCGAGCAGCCCCGCCAGGCGCGCGGCGGTCTCGCGCTGGGAGGCGAGGACGTTGCGATCCTCGGCCGGGTCCTCGGCGAGGTTGAAGAGCTGCTCGGGCCCGCCCTGCCTGCCCTCGAAGGCCTCCACGTACTTCCACGGCCCCTGCCGGATGGCGAGTTGACCGCTGGCGGCCTGGTGCACGATGGCTTCGCGGAGCGGCGCGGCGCGCCTCTCGTTGAGCAGCGCCGGAAGCATGTTGACGCTGTCTTCGCCGCAATCGGCGGGCAGCTTGGCCTCCACGATCGCCGCGCAGGTGGCGAAGAGGTCGTTGAGGCAGAGGATTTCCTCGCTCTTGCCGCCGGGCGCGATCCGTTCGGGCCAGCGCGCGACGAAGGGGACGCGGTGGCCGCCCTCGTAGATGCCGTGCTTGCCGCCTTTGAAGCCGGCGCCGCGCCCCTGTCCCGCCGCGCCGTTGTCCGAGGTGAAGATCAGCAGCGTGTTCCGCGCGACCCCGTTCCGCTCGAGGGCCGCCATGAGCCGGCCCGCGACCGCGTCGGTTTCCAGAATGAAGTCCGCGAGCGGCCCGTGCCCGCTCTTGCCGGCGAATTCCTTCGAAGGCGCGATCGGCCTGTGCGGCGACGTAAGGGGGAAGTAGATGAAAAACGGCTGCTTCGCGCGCGCCTGCTCGTCGATCCAGGCGACCGCCTTATCCGTGATCGTGGGCAGCATCTCGTCGAACTTCCAACCTGGGAGCATGGGGCCGGCGCTGGCGCCGTTCGGCGCGTCGTCCGGGCGCTGCTCGGTGGGCAGGCCCACCGTCCGGTTGTTCTCGATGAAGCAGTAGGGCGGCCGCTTGGGATCGTCCACGCCGAAGTAGTAGTCGAAGCCGCGCGCGGTCGGGCCGCCTTCGATCGGCTTGGTGAAGTCCTTGTCCTTGCCGGGCGGCCAGTCCCAGCCGAAGTGCCACTTCCCGAAGCAGGCGGTCTTGTAGCCGACCCGTTTAAGCAGCCCCGGCAGCGTCAGGCGCTCCTTCTCGATCAGCGGCTCCGCGTAATTGCCCAGCACGCCTTTGACCAGGCGCGTGCGCCATGGGTAGCGCCCGGTCAGGATGCCGTAGCGCGTGGGCGTGCAAACCGCCGAACTGCTGTGGGCGTCGGTGAAGGCGATGCCCTCCCGCGCGATGCGGTCGACGTGCGGGGTGGGGGTTTTCGTCTGCGGCGCGAAGCAACTGACGTCGCCGAGTCCCAGGTCGTCGGCGAGGATCACGATCACGTTGGGCCGGGCGGCGGGGCCCGCGAAGAGCTCGCGCGGGCAAGCCGCGGCCAGCGCGGCGCCGGCGACGCCGGCCTTCAGGAAGGCGCGCCGCGACCAGCCGTTTGCGCGCTGGGGACTCGGCACGCGGGCCTCCCTTCAGCGGTCCACGCCGGCGCGCCGATCTTCCTTGGACGGCTCGGGCAGTTCGCCCAGCAGTCCGGAGTCGACGGCGACGGGCCGGGTCTTGAGATAGCGGAGCGCGAACGCGCTGGCGTCGGCGTAGAACTTCTGAGCGCCGGGTGAGCGGGACATCCCGCGGCTGAAGCCGTGGCTCTCCCTGGCGTACAAGACGTCTTCGAAGGGCTGCTTCAACTTGGCGCGGACGTCGGCGGAGAAGACGGCCTCGTTGAGCTTGTTAAGCGGATGGCGGTCGCCGTGGCCGACGAAGATCGGGCAGGAGATGCGCAGCATGCGTTCGAGGGTCTGCGCTTGCAGCTCGGGGGTGTAGAAGCGCTGGGGATCCTCGATGATCGGCATGACCTTGGCGGGATGATACGGCGGCTGAACGCCGAGCTTGAGCAGCGTCTCCTTGCTGGACATGCCGGTAAAGAGGACCATGGCCGGCTCTTCGACGAGGATGGCCGCCAGCGGAATCTCGGCGGCGACCTCCAGGGCCAGACTGCCGCCCCCCGAGGTCCCGTACAGCACCACGCTCGCCGGATCGGCCTCCGGCAGCTTGCGGACCTGCTCGACCACGTCGATCACGTCGCGCTGGCAGTCGGTGGTGAGCGGGTCGTTGGCGCGGCCCCGGAAGTCGGCGGCCAGCGTCATCCAGCCGTCCGCGAGGAAGCGGTTCATGGTCGGACCCTTGAGCAGCTCGAAGCGGAGGGTCTCCTCGGTCCACGCCCCCAGGCCGCCATGCAGGTATATGAGCGCCGGGAATGGGCCCTTGCCCGGCGGGCGGCGGACGGCGGCGGCAACCTCGCGGCCGTCGGAGGCCTTCCAGCGCCGGAATTCGACGGGCACGGCCTGCTCGGAGACGGACACCCACTTCAGCCCCGTCGAGGCAGGGCCTCCTCCGGCAGCGCCGGCGCGCGCGGCGGGCGCAAAGCAAGCGGCGCTCAGGAGCAGGACCGGGATCATCTCAGCACGCATGGAGCTAGCCCTCCGGAACGGCGTTGTTTCACTTTACGTGGGGCCGGCTCGCTCGGGCAAGATGCCTGGGTCGTGGTTCAGGTGGACTTTTCCGGTGGTATCGTATTTAATCCTCTATGAAATGCGGAGGACGTATGCGGGGACACCTGCTCAAGCCGGAGGCCTGGTTGGAGCGCTTCGCCCAGCCCGCGACCCGGGTCGATCTCACGCGCGTCTTCCGCGGCGCCTTGGAGCGCGAACAGGTCGGGGTGAACCGCAGCGACCCCTTCCACATCCTGTTCGTCGTCGAGTTCGGCAGCCTTACGGTGAACCTGGAAAGCGGCGCGCTGCGCCTGCAGCCCGGGCACGCGCTCTGGATCCCTCCGGGGATGCACCGCACCATCGAGAGCGGGCAGCGCAGCATCGACTACCGCATCCATTTCCGCGTGGAAGCCGATGGCGAGCCGCTGCTCTTCGCGCGAACGCCGCAGGTGCGGTACGAGGCCTGGAACCTGCCGCCCGTGGCGAAGCTGCTGCGGGAAGCCCGGTATCGGGGCGGCGCGCACGCGCGCGTGCGCTGGCGCGGCCTGCTCCTGGCGCTGGCCGCGGCCTGGCTGGAGCTGCCCTCGCGGGCTACCGGCCGCGGGCCCGCGTTCGGCCCGCGCGAGCGCGAGCGCCTGATGGAGCTGGCGGAGCGTGAAGGCGGCGCCGCACCGCGAATCGCCGAAATGGCCGCCAGCGTGGGCTTGTCGGAGGATTATTTCTCGCGCAAGTTTCGCGCGGTCTTCGGCCAGCCGCCGCGCGAGTTCGTCAAGCGCGAGCGCATGAGGCTGCTGGCCGAGCAGTTGCGCGATTCGGGCGTCTCGCTGAAGGAACTGTGCCACCGCTACGGGCTCGACAAGAGCCAGGCCGTGCGGCAGTTCCGCCAGCTCTACGGCTGCACGCCCACGCAATTCCGGCGGCGGCGCTGACTTCAGCGGTACAGCGGCAGGTAGCGGTAGTAGACTTCCAGGCACAGGATCGAGAGCGCGGTCTGGCCGACGCGGCCCCAATGGTCGGCGTTGGTTCCGCGCGGGTCCCAGCTCCCGTCGTTCGGGCCGCCGTCCTTGATCTGCGTCGGGGGCAGCGCCTTCTTCAGCGCCTCGTTCCAATTCTTCCAGACCTCGCCGCCTTGCTGGAAGCAGACCAGCGTGCCGTAGTAGCAGTAGTAGAGGTTCACGCCCGCGCCGTCCTGCCATGCGCCGTCGGCCTTCAGCCCGCTGTGCGGGAGCTTGCCGGTCTCGAGCATGTGGTTCACGCCGTCGGCCAGTTCCTCCGGCGGGGTGCCGAAGAACTGGCGGCAGAGCAGGCCGATGCTGCAGCGCGTGGGGCGGACCTGGGAGATGTCGTCCTGGGGCGTGTAGACGTAGCGGTGCCCGCTGTAGGGATCGCCCTCCTTCTTGCCGCGCTCGACGGCGTCGAGGTACTTCAGGATGCCCTCGAGGCTCGCGGGATTGACCTGCAGCCCCGCGACCTTGGCGCTCTTGACGAACATCATATGCCAGCCGCTGTTGCTGATGTCGCCGGTGACGGTGGAAAGCTGGTAGGGCGCGTAGCCCCAGCCGCCGCGCTCGCTCTGCTCCTCCCACTTCGTCCCCGCGCCGCAGGTACGGTCGACGGCTTTCTGGGCGGCGGCCTTGGTCCGCTCGATGCGCCCCATGGCGGCGGCTTCGCTGAGCGCCATGCCGGCAATGGCATGTCCGTACCCGCCGCCGTCGTGCCCGATCGTGCCGGTATCGGCCTGCTGCGCGATCACCCAATCGATGGCATTGCGCACGTTTTCCTTGTACTTGCCGACCTTCTCGGTGTGCCCCGCGCCGAGGAACGCCAGGAGCGCCATGCCGGTGACGGCCACGTCGACGGTTCGGGCGGCATCGCCGGGTTTGGCTTCCCACATGCCTTGCGCGCCGCCGAACTTCTTGGAGTCCCAGCGCCCGTCGGGTTCCTGGTTGCGCGCGAGCCAGGCCAAGCCGGCGTCGACGGCCGCTTCGGTCTTCTGGCCGCCGCCGTGCTGGAGCGCCAGGCGCCGGCGCCCGCCGCCGACGCGCTGCCCGAAGGCCCCGCCGCCGCCGCCGCCCAGCCCGATGCTCGCGAAGACTCCCTGCCCGCCCAGCGGCACGTCGGCGATGGCGCTCTCCTCGCCCCGCGCGGAGTTGAGTTCGCTGTCGTTCACCGTCTCCGCGTGGTCGGCGACTTCGACCTCGTCGCGCACTTCCACCATCTGCTGCTCGACGACGACCTGCGCGGTTTCGAGCGGGACGGGATTGCGGAAAATGTCGCGCGTGACCGGCTCGATCTTCTGCTCTTCGGGCGGGCGGCGCGCGAGGTCGGTCACGATCACCGTATCGTCCTGCGCCCGACCCAGCGCCGCGCCGATCAGCGTCACCAGCAGCAGCAGCAGGGCGTGGAAGGCGCCCGAGACAGTCCACCAGGGCATCGCGCCCAGGGCCTTCGCGAGGCGGTTCCTGCCTGCGGCCGGCGCGGGCTCGTCGGCGGGCAGGGGCGCGACGAACGGCGCGACCCCGGTCGTGAAGCGCTCGCCCGTCCGCTCGGCGAAGTCGCGGCTGGGGGCCTCCGCGGCCCGCGCGCCGGCCAGGAGCGTCTGGACCTCGCGGATGCGCGCTACGGCCTCGCGGCAGGAGGCGCAGGCGCGGAGATGGTTTTCCAGTTCCGAGCGCTCGGCGGCGGGCAGCGCGTTGCCCAGGTAATCGTAGAGGCATTCGGCGGTGCGGCGGCAGTCGGCGGCGGCAATCATGACGCGGCTCCATCGGCGGGCGGGTTGGCTGGCGCTTCCAGGTACGTCTTCAGGCTCGCGTGCAGCAACAGGCAGGCGTCGTGCAGGTGGCGGCTCACGCTGCGCGGCGAGAGCTGCAAGCGCGCGGCGATCCGATCGTGCGAGAGATGATCCCAATAGTGGAGCACCACCACGCGGCGCAGTTCCTCGGGCAGGTCTTCGATGGCCTTCGAGACCGACTCGCCGACCTCCAGCATCGAGAAGCCGCCGGTGGTCAACTGCCGCGCGCGCGGGTCGGAGGCCTTCCGCGCGGCGCGCGCCGCGTGCCGGCGCTTGTCCCGCAGCCGGTCCAGGGCGTTGCGCTTGTTGAGCGCGCGCAGCCACGCGCCCACGGATTCGACCGTGCCCAGTTCCTCGGGCTTGCGCAGCGCCTCGCAGAAAGTCTCCTGCGCGGCGTCTTCGGCGTCGGCCATGTCGCCCAGGATCGCGTACGCCTGGTTCACGAGGTCGCTGCGGTAGGTCTCGATGAGGGTCCAGAATTGCGGCGGCAGGCTCTCCATGCGCGCGTCGGCGTTCGTGGCGTGGAGCAGTTGTTGGGCGGAAGTCGTGGACGCCATGCGGACGCGCTCTCCTCTGCCCCATTGTCGCCGGGAGCGGGGGCGGCACGCCAAAATTCAGCGGGTTTTTTATGCGAAGGCCAGGCACGTGTGCGCCAGGTTCAGCGCGTGGACCTGCGCACGCGGCAAGCGCGCCCCCTTACCCGGGCCATCGTCGCAGGTGCGGATGACGCGGTCGCCACCCGCGGCGCGTGCCTCGTCGTGGGCTTTCGGCGGCTTACAATCCGCCCAACGCCGCGTAACATGAGCCCCTCGGGTTTCGGACGCCGGCCATGAACGCCACCCCACCTCGGCGCGGCATCTACACGGCCCAGGGCCTGCTGGCGGTGCTCTTCTGGAGCACCTCCATCGCATTCTCGCGCACCCTGACCGAGCGTCTGGGGCCTCTGACCGCCGCCGCCGCCATCCATCTGCTGGCCGGAAGCCTGTCCATGCTGGGTTACGTGCGCGATCCGGACGCGCTGCGCCGCGCACTCCGTTTGCCCAAGCGCTACCTGCTCGGCGCCGGCGCGTTGTTCGTCGCCTACATGCTCGCGTTGTATCTCGCGGTGGGCCTGAGCCGCGACCGCGCGCAAGCCGTGGAAGTCGGCGTGGTGAACTACCTCTGGCCGGGCATGACGCTGCTGTTCGCGGTGCCGGTGCTGAAGCGTCGCGCGCGGTGGACGCTGCTACCCGGCACGGCGCTGGCCTTCGGCGGCGCGGTCGTGGCGATCGCGCAGACCGGACCGCCGACGTGGACGGGCTTCCTCGAGCGGCTGCTGGAGAACCCCCTACCCTACGCGCTGGCGCTGGCAGCGGCGACGGCCTGGGGCTGCTATTCGACGTGCTGCCGGCGCTGGATGGGTTCGCGAGAGGAACACGCGCTGCCGCTGTTCCTGCTCGCCGCCGGCCTGGTGCTGCTGGGCCTGCGCGCGAGGTACGCGGAGACATCGGACTGGTCGGGCTCGACGGGCTGGATCCTGGCCTACATGTCCGTGCTGCCGACGCTGGCGGCCTACGCGTGCTGGGACCGCGCGATGCGCAAGGGGGACTTGGTGCTCGTGGCCTCGGCCAGTCATGCGACGCCGCTGCTCTCGACGCTGCTCAGTTGCGCGCTCCTGGGCGTGAAGCTGACGGCGGGCCTGTGGGTCGCCTGCGCGATGGTGATCGCCGGGGCGCTGGTTTGCCGATTCTCCATTGGCGGCGAACCCGTGGCGCCGCTCGATCCTTCCGGCAGCGCGCGCGCCACGGCCATGCGTAACTCGCCGGCGAAGCGCGCTCCCTCTACCCCCCTTCGATAAGAGAGAGCGACGGAGCGCGCTTTTTACGGCTTCTGCCGCGCCAGGCCCTGCGGATCGAAGCGCCGCGCCCAGGCTTGAACCGCGGGCGGGAGGTCCTTGAGGCGGTTATCGGCCAGGGAGAGCGACTTGAGCTTCGTCAGGCGCGCGATCTCGGCCGGCAGCGTGGCAAGGTCGTTCTGGTTGAGCAGCAGGTCTTCAAGCTCCGAGCAGCGCGCGATGAACGGCGAGACTTTTTTCAGCAGCGGATGCGGGAGGTTCCGGTCGCCGTAGAGATGCAGGACCTTGAGCGCGGTGAGCGCGCCGATCTGGTCGGGCAACTCGGCGATGCCGCCTTCCTGGAGGTAGAGTTCGACGATCCTGCCGTTCTTCGCGACGGCGACGCTGGCGACGGTCTTCTCTTTCAGGCCGTTGGCGTCGAGGATCGCGCGGACGGCGCGCGCGTCGATGCTCGACTCGTTCAGCGCTTCGCCGCCCGCCGCTGCGCCGCCGGGGGCGCGCGCGGTGGGGCTCGGCCCGGGGCCGCCCGCCTGCCGGAAAGTGTCGCGCAGGAGCAGCAGGAAGCCCTTGGCCATCATCTCCTGGCCGGCTTCGAGGTTCGGGTGCACGCCGGCGGGATCCTTGCTGTACTCGGGGCAGTAGGCGTGGCCGGAACGGAAGTCGTCGCTGAGGAGCTTGGCGAGGTCGTAGAGCGGCGCCTTGCCCAGGTAGCGCGCGCGGACCTTTTCGCTGAATTCGTGGGCGGCCTCGTTCTCCTTCGCGCGGCTCTCGGCCATGAAGCCGGCGGTCACGTAGATGAACTTCACGTTCGGGTAGTCGGCCTGGAGCTTGTCCATCTTCTCGGCGTAAAGGTCGAAGGCCGCGGGGAGCGCGGTGTGGTAATAGATGATCACCGCGTCGACCTGCTTACCGAATTCGTGCGGCGGCTGGCGCAGCAGCTTGTCCAGCTCCTCGACGCGCTGGGTATGCGGCCAGTAGGTGGCCAGGAAGTGAACGAAATTCGACTTCGCGAAGGCATCGGCCGGGATCACGCTCAGGTCGCCGCCGGCCTTGAAGACGTCGAAACGCTGGTACGAGGAGAGGAACTCGTAGCGCTTGTCCTTCTGCGCGAGCGTCGCCAGGCCGCCGCAGAGGTTCAAGCCGAAGGAGCGGCTCGCGAAGAGGATCTTCTTGCTCCGCAGCAGGTCCATGTCGGCGGCGCTGATCTCGGCAAAGCGTTCCTTGGCGATCTTGGAGTCGACGTAGGGCGCCCCGGCGCGCGCGGCGCACGCCGTGGTGGCGCACAGGCCGAGCGTAAGGAGCATGGCCGGGCGAAGGCTTCGCATGCTATCTCCCTTCCACGTTCCAATCCGGCAGGTCGCGCGCGCCGTCCTGGTCGAAATCGCCGCGGCGGAAGGCGGCGAGATCCAGATCGCAGCCGATGTCCTTCCCGCCGGGTCCGGCCTTGCGCGCGGGGCTGTCCTCGGCGAGGCCCAGGTCCCACCGGATATCCTTGTTCGCGCCCCAGTGGGCGATGGAGAGCGAGTCCGAGGGGGCCTCGGGCAGCGGCGGCTTGAACTCCAGCCAGTCTTCGCCCGCGCCGGTCACCTCGCGCGCCACGCCGTCGAAGTTCAGTTCCACCGTATCGCCGGGCTTGATGCGCCCGTCAAGCTTGCCCAGCGTGATCAGCTTCGAGGCCGTGCACTCGGCAACGCGCCCGTAATGCGTGACGACGTAGTAGGCGGGCGCGCCGCGGAAGCGCGGAGCGGCATGGACGCCGTGCGCCTCGAGCCCCTTCGCGCGCAGCGCCTCCAGCGTGGTCGCGGTCCAGTCCTTGCCCACGATGGCCAGGCAGCGCCGGTCGCCGGGCAGCGTCCAGAGCAGGTTGTAATCGCAGGCGAAGGAGGCCCCTTCCGCGACGCCGTAGAGCGGGAAGGACTGCAGGGGCGCGACGAGGTTGCCCTCGAAGGCCACCTCGCGCGAGCCGATGTCGGTGGGGCTCAGGCCCGTCGCGACGATGGTGTTGTGGCGCACCGTCATCCGCTCGGATTTGTTCAGGATCAGCGCGACGGCGTGCGAGCCGACGAGCAGGTTGTTCGTGACGGCCGAGTCCTTCAGCCCGGAACTCATGATCGTCTGCCCGCCGTTCCAGAGCACGTTGGAGTCGATGGTCACGCCGCTGACGTCGTCCCAGAACTGGATGTTGTCGGGATGCCCCATGCGCACGTGGTCGTGGACGAAGTTGCGCGCGATCCTCAGCGCGCGGATATTGCCCGCGGCCACGATGCCGTCCACGCGGTTGAAGCCGATGTCGTTCCGCGCGATGTTGCCGCCATGGGACTTGTAGAGCACGATGCCGTGGCTGTTGTGCTGGATCACGTTGCTCTCGAAGAGGGCGTTGCGGGACGAGCGCAGGCGGATCCCGTATCCGGCGTTGTGATGGATCCAGCAGTTCCACACGACCAAGCCTTCGTGCGCGGCGTCGCGGTCGGTCTCCACGCCCTGGGCGGACCCGAAGGCGAGTTCCAGCCCGTCGAGGATCACGAAGGAACGCTCGGTCAAATTAACCACCGCGGCGCGGCGCGGGACGTCCACGACGGGCAGTCCTCGCGCGTCCGGCGCGGACGGCCAGACGAAGAGCCGGGAGCCGGCGCCCTGCTTCTGGAGCACGTACTGGCCGGGGCCGTCGAGCGCCGTGATGTGATTGGCCATGAAATAACGGTCGCGCTTCTCGTCGATCTTCTCGCGGTACTTCGAGTACGGCTCGGCCAGCGTCAGTTTGTGCGCACGGGGGTCGAAGGCCGCGGGCGGGATCTTCAGCAGCGCGCCGCCGGCGTCCTCGCGGATGCAGACGAGCCAGCCGTCCCAGGCGCGCGGGTCGTCCTGGACGAGGTGGACGGCGTCAGTGAACTCGGTGAGCGAAAGCCCCTGCGTGATCGCCCACCAGCCGGTGTCCGGCGTGCGCGCCAGCGCCAGTTCGCGCGTGCCTTCGTAGAGCGTCTCGGGGACGTAGGGGAGTTCGACCCGAAAGATCTTATCGGCGTGCGGGTTGCCCTTGAGTTCGTCCGCCGTGCAGCGGGCCCAGCCTTCGAGCCGGTCGCTGCCGTTAAGCGTAACGCGCCCGCCGGGGGCGGCGCGGTAGGCGATGGGCTTCTCGGCCGTGCCGCTCTTCGCGGGGGCCAGGGTCTCGCGGTAGACGCCGGCGTGGATCCAGACCGTGTCGCCGGGCTCCACCGCCGCCGCGCGCGCCAGCGTCTTCCACGGCTTCTCGGGCGTGCCGGACTGGCTGTCGGAGGCCTCTGCGTGGGCCTGGTTCACGTGGTACTCCGCCGCGCGCAGCGGCAGCGCGAGCAGCGCGAAGCTCAGCAGGATGCCCAGGCTTCGGTTCATCGGCGCGACTCCTTGCCCAGGGCGGCCTTGCCGCGCGTGCGCGGGGGACTCAACGGTACATCGGCAGGTAACGGTAATAGACCTCGAGGCACAGGATCGCCATGGCCGTCTGTCCGACGCGGCCCCAGTGCGTGCCGCAATCGCCTCGGGACTCCCAGCTCCCATCGTTGACGCCGCCGTCCTTGACTTGCGTGGGGAGCAGCGCGGCTTTGAGCGCCTCGTTCCACTGGTTCCAGACCTCCCCGCCCTGCTGGAAGCAGACCAGCGTGCCGTAGTACCAGTAATAGAGGGACAGGTTGCCGTGCGGCGCGTCGGGCAGGCCGCCGTTGTCGATCATCCACTTGACTCCGCTCGCGGTCTGCTCGGGCGGCGTGCCGAAGAACTGGCGGCACAGGATTCCGATCGCGGTGCGCGTGGGGGTGACCATCTCCATGCCCGGCACCTGCGGCGCGTAGCTGTAGAGATGCCCGCCGTACTCGTCGCCTTCCTTCTTGCCGCGCTCGCAGCCGTCGAGGTACTTCGTGAGCCCCTCGATGGTCGCCGGGTTGACGTGGAGGCCGGCGACCTTGGCGCTCTTGACGAACATGATGTGCCAGCCGCTGTTGGAGATGTCGCCGGCGACGTCGCGGCGCTGGTAGGGCTGGTAGCTCCAGCCGCCGCGCTCGCTCAGTTCCTCCCAGGCGGTCCCGGCGCCGCAGGTGCGGTCGGCGGCGCGCTGCGCGGCCTCGCGGGTCTCGGCGACGCGCCCCATCGCGGCGGCCTCGCTCAGCGCCATCCCCGCGATCGCGTGCCCGTAGCCGCCCATGGCGTCGTCAGTGAGCGTGCCGTTGGCGAGCTGTTTCTTGCGCAGCCATTCCACCGCGCGCCGGACGTTGTCCTTGTAGCGTCCCACCTTCTCGGTGTGCCCCGCGCCGAGGAAAGCCAGGAGCGCCATCCCGGTGACGGCCGCGTCGACGCGCTCGGGCGAACATTTGTCGGCCGGGTAGCGGCAACCTTCCCACTTCTTCGAATCCCAGCGCCCGTCGGCCTCCTGCACGCGCGCGAGCCACGCCAGGCCGGCTTCGACGGCCGACTCGGTCTTCTCGCTGCCGCCCTGCTTCAGGGCCAGCCGGCGGCGCCCGTTGCCGAGGCGCTGCCCGAACTTCCCGCCCCCGCCGCCGCCCAACCCGATGCTCGCGAAGGCGCCCTTTCCGCCGAGCGAGACGTCGGCCAGCGCGCTCTCGTCGCCCCGCGCCGATTCCAGGTTGGAGTCGTTCTCCGTCTCGGCGTGCTCGGCGACCTGGACCTCCTCGTGCAGCTCGACCATCGGCGTCTGGACTTCGACCTCCGCCGCCTGCATGGGCACGGGATTGCGGAAAAGGTCGCGCTTGACCGGCTCGACGGTCTCGGCGGGCGGCTGCGGCCTGGCGAGGTCGGTCGTGATGACCACGTCGTCCACGTTGCGGTTCAACGCCGAGGCGATCAGCGTCAAGAGCAGCAGCAGCAGGGCGTGGAACGCGCCGCTGATCGCCCACCACGGGACCGCGTGGAAGCGCCTGGCCAGCGTCACGCCGAAGCCGGTCGCGGCGGCGGCCTCGGGCGCCAGGCCGGGGATCTGCAGGCGCGGGCCCGTGGTGATCGCCTGCAGGCGCTGGCCCGTGCGCGCGTCGAAATCGGGCGAGAGGCCCGGCGCGGCGAGCGCGCCGTCGAGCAGCCCCTTCATCCCCTTGAAGGCCTTGACCCGCGCGCGGCACTCGGGGCAGCCGACGAGGTGATCGCCGACGGCCTTGTGGATCTCGGCCGGCAGCGCGCCGTCGACGAAGTCGCAGAGCTTCTCGGGGATGTCGGCGCATTCGCAAACCAGCAGCATGGCGCGTCTCCTTCGGAGGTCAGGCGTTTCCGTCTTCGGGCGCGTGGGCATTCGGCGCATCGGCTTGGGGCGCGCCGATGGCCCCCCGCAGTTCGGGGCGCTGGTACAGGCTCAGGTAGGCCTCGTAGAGCCTCCGGCGGACGGTGATCGCGGGCATGTTCAAGCGCCTCGCGATCTCGTCGTACGTCAGGTGCTCCCAGTAGCGCAGCACGACGACGCTGCGCTGTTCATCGGGCAGCGCGTCAATGGCCTTGGCCAGGAATTCGCGCAGTTCCAGCATGCTGAAGCCGCCGGTGGTCGCCTGCCGCGGAGGCTGCAAATCGTTGCGCCGTTCGACGCGGCCGGCCTCGCGACGCCGCGCGCGGAGGCGGTCCAGCGCGTTGGCCTTGTTGATCTTCCGCAGCCACGCGCCGACCGAGTCCAGCCCGGTAAGCTGCTCCTGCTTCAGATGCGCCTCGCAGAAGGTCTCCTGGACCACGTCCTCGGCGTCGGAGGCGTTCCCCACGATCGCGAAGGCTTGGTTGACGAGGTCGCTGCGGTAGCGTTCGAGAAGCGTCCAGAAGGCCGGAGGCAGGTCGCCCGGGGCGTCCATCGGGTGGTCTCGGAGGATTTCGTGAGCCGTGGTCGTCAGCGCCATGTGCTGTCCTCTTCTGTTCAATAGTCGCCGCCGCTCGCCGCGGCTGCTCAAGAATTAGTGAAAATTAGCGTCGGCAGGCCAAAGCACATGTGAACCCTAGATTTATAGGGAGATTGTCGTGCGGTAGAGACCATGGGAACAGGCATTTTAAGCCGCGCGGAATATTATTAGCAGTCCAGATTCTCTATTGCAGGAATAATAGGAACGCGAGGCACAGAACCAGGATCACGGCTTCCAGAGCGCCGAACGTACGTACGACCCGCGCCAACGTGTCGAAGGGATCGCGGGAGAGCGCGCGGCGCGCCAGGTAGATCGACCAGACCCAGAATGCCCCGCCGGTGCTTAACGCCATGGCGGCCAAGCCTTCCTTCAATTCCTCCCATGCCAAGTCCACGTTCGCCAACGGATTCATATTCTGTGCAATGACGAATCCGCCCAGGAGGCATGCCCAGGCCAAGCCATGCACGCCCGCGGCGGTCCTGCCGTTTGCCGAGCGGGGCCCCGGCCGTGGCGCTTCTGAAGGTTTGTCTTCGTTCAAGCGATCCAGAACCTCACACCACCTTCAAATACACCCGCCGCTGCCCCACGTCGATCTGCACCACCCGCACTGTCAGCTTGTCGCCCAACTGGAAGCTGCGCCGGTTGCGGCGGCCTTGCAGCATATGCCGGTCCTCGAAGTAGTAGTAGTAATCGTCGGTGAGGTCCTCGATGCGCACGAGCCCATCGAGGTTCACGTCGGCCAACTCGACGAAGAAACCGAAGTTCTTCACTCCGGTAATGACGCCTTCGTGGCTCTCGCGCATGTTCCCGCGCAGGTACTCGATCTGGCGGACCTTGACGACCTCGTCCTCGGCGGCCTCCGCGTCGCGCTCGCGGCGGCTGCAGTGGTCGGCCAGCCCGCGCATCGACTCCAGCCGCCCGTAGTAATCCCCGTCCTGACTGCGCTTCTTGCCGTGCTCGGGAAGCTGCGCCTCGTCGCCGCCGAAGCGCTCCTCCAGCCCGCGGTGCACGACCAGGTCCGGGTAACGCCGGATGGGGCTCGTGAAATGGAGGTAGCGGTTGAAGTTCAGCGCGAAGTGCGGGTGGCAGCCGGCCGAGTACATCGCGCGCTTCAGGCTCGTCAGCAGCGCGAGGTGGATCGCGTGCTGGAACGGCTTGCCGTGGACCTTGTCGAGCACCTTCTGGATCGCGCCGCGGTTGTACGGCGGCTTCATCGAGATCCCGAATTCCTCGATGAACTCCGCGAAGTTATCCAGCGCCTCCGGGTTGGGCTCTTCGTGGATCCGGAAGAGGCCCAGGATTTCGTGCTCGACGAGGTACTCCGCGACGGCGCGGTTGGCCGCGAGCATCATGTCCTCGATGAGCCGGTGCGCCCAGTGGTGCTCCTCCTTCTTCATACCGATCACCGCGCCGTGCTCGTCCAGCACCGGGCGGACCTCGGGCAGGTCCAAGTCGATGCTGCCGTGGGCGAGGCGCTGCTTGCGCAGCTTCGCGGCGAAGGCCTTCATCGCGCAGAGGGTCTCGAAGATCTCCTTCGACGGCAGACGTTTGGGGTCCCCGGCGTCCACGGCCTCCTGTACCTGGTCGTAGGTCAAGAACGCCGCCGAGCGGATGTAGCTGCGGAAGATGCGCACGCGCTCCACGCGCAACTTGCCGTCGTAGGTGATCGCGCAGGTCTTCGTCAGCCGCACGCGCCCTTCCTTGAGGCTGCAGACGTTGCCGCTGAGCTTCGGCGGGAGCATCGGGAGCACGCGGCCCGGAAAGTAGACGCTGGTCGCACGCCGGCGCGCCTCCTCGTCGATGGGCGAGCCCTCGCGGACGTAGTGCGAGACGTCGGCGATGTGGACGAGCAGTTCCGTCGCGCCGCCTTCGAGTTCGCGCAGCGCCACCGCGTCGTCGTGGTCCTTGGCGTCGGGCGGGTCGATGGTGAAGGTCAGCGGCGAGGTGAAGTCCGCTCGGCGGGCCAGCTCGTCCGGAGGCAATTCCTCGTCGATCTTCGCGGCCTGCGCCAGCGCGTCCTCGGGGAATTCCACGCGCAGGTTGAAGTTCTGGATGATACTGGCGATCTCCGCGCGCGCCTCGCCGGCCTCGCCATAGACTTCCTCGATCCTGCCCGTCGGCTTGTTTCCGCTGCGGTGCGTCGTGCGCGCCTCCAGCAGCGCGATGGCGACCTTGTCGCCGTCCTTCGCCTCGCCGGCGTGCTCGGGCAGCACCTCGATGTTCCCGAAAAGCCCGCGCGTGTCGGGGACGACGTAGCCGCCCGCGCCGGCTTCGGGCATGCCCTTCCATTCGGGGTGCGCGTAAAAGGTCCCCACGACCAGCTTGTGCGCGCGCTCCAGGACCTTGATCACATGTCCCTGGGTGCGCATCCCGCCGCCGCGCCGCCCGGCCGCCTTCCGCCGCGGGAGCACCGCCACGGTGTCGCCGTCCATCGCCCCGTTCAACTCCTCGGCGGGGATGTAGAGGTCCTTCCCCGGCGGGTCGGAGATCAGGAAGCCGAAGCCGCGCCGCTTCACTTCGATCCGCCCGATCAGCGCGTTCTTGGGCAGGTCCTTGTTCGAGCGCTTGCCGCCTTTGCCGCGACCCCCGCCCCGGCTCGAATCGACGATCCGCGCCAGCTCGTACTTGCCCCGGCGCGGCTCGACGAGCGTCCCGTCTTCGACCAGTTCGTCCACCAGGTGCCGGAAGTCGACGTAGTCGTCCTCGGGTATCTCCAGCTTTCGCGCCAGGTTGCGCTTGCGCTGCGGCATGTAGTGCGGGCCGGCCATCAATTCGAGCAGCTTCTCGCGTACGGCGCTCTTGGGACGTGCCATGGACTCGCTTTCACCGGCGTGACTTGTAGGAGCGGCGCACCAGTGCACGGTGTGGTAGCGGCGCTTTCGTCTGGAATTATCGTAACCGGTTTCAGGGAACCTCACTCTCAAAAAGTGATCGCAACGGGCCACGGCGCCGGACGGCTGCCGGAAACCGAAAGAGCGCATGCACGACGACGAAGACGCCGACCTCGTGGAACGCTTCCGCGCCGGAGAACGCGCGGCGCTGGAGGATCTCTATCGGAGGCACGCCACGCGGGTCTGGCGCTACGCGCGCTTCGCGACGGGCAGCGAGGAGGCGGCCGCCGACGTGGTGCAGGAAACCTTCTTGAGGCTGACGCGGCACCTGCATGGATTCAAAGGACGCGCGCGCTTCAGCACCTGGCTCTTCACCGTCGCGCGCAGCGTCACCATCGACCTGGGGCGCCGCAGGCGCCGGATGCCCGAGACCCTGGACGAGGACGCCATGGCCGCCGTGCCCGATCGCGCCGACAACAGCCGCAGCCCCGCCGCAGCCCTTGAAAGCGGCGAGACCAAGGAAGCCGTGCGCGAAGCCGTCGCGCGGCTGCCGCAGAACGAACGCGAGGCCGTGGTGCTCTACGAACTGCAGGAGTTGAGCATCAAGGAGTCCTGCGAAGTCCTGGGCTGGAGCGAGTCGCGCATGAAGGTGACCCTCTTCCGCGCCCGCCGCCGGCTCAAGGAAATGCTCACCGGCTTCGTGAAGGCGGAAAGCGTGTAGAAAGGCCGTGATCTGTAATCTGTGAGCCGTGAGCTGGTCGCAGGGCGTGATGCGTTACAGGGTACTGAATACAGATTACAGATCACTGGAGTCAACATGGATTGCATCGAATCCCGGATCCTGATCGATGAATGCGTGCACGGCTCGCTGGACCATGAGCAGGCCGCGCGGCTCGACGATCACCTGAATGGCTGCGCCGAGTGCGCGCAGGATCTGAAGGAATTGACCCGCGTGCGCGACCTGCTCGCCGGCGCTCGCGAACTCGATCCCCCGGCGGGCCTGCTCGACCACGTTTGGGACCAGGTCACCGCCGAACTCGACGCGCCGCCCGATGCCCCCGTTATCCCAAGGAACCGCCGCATGAACGCCATGCCTTACGTCCTGGAAGCCGGACGCGCCGCGCCGGCCGCCGCCGCGCGCAGGCGCACCCTGACCCTCGTCGCCGCGGGCCTGACCGCCGCCGCGCTGGTGATCGTCGCCTACGCCATCGGCATGCAGACAATGAGCCCGCGCCTCACGGCCATGGATGCCGAGGCTCCGGGGCGCCAGAGCGCCGCGGGCTACGCCATGCCCCCGCTGCCGGGAAGCTTATGTATCGCGACGACGCGGAAGAGGTCACGATCGCCGCAGACCCGGCGGCGCCTCACAGGCAGGAAGACTTGGGCCGCAGTCGGTCCTCGCGTGAATCTCAACAGGGCCAAGCCGGCTACATGAACCAGCCCCCGGCGTCCGAATCGCTCGACAAAGCCCCCGGCTGGGCGACCGCGGGACCCCAACCCGCTCCGCCGGCCAGCCGGCCCAGCCATGTCTTCACCATCGACGACCAGACGCGGGCTTCGAGCGATCTCGCGGACGCAAGGGAAGGCTTGGAGAAACAAATCAAGAAACTGGCCGAAACCCAGAGAGATCAGAGAGAACTGAGAGAAGACGATACGAAAGCCCCGCAGGGCGCCGGCGAAAACGAAGCGGCGAAGAGCCAGCCCAAGATCATCAAGTCCGGCGAACTGACCGTCGAAGTGAAGGATTTCGCCAAGGCCAGCCGCGAGGCCGACGAGACCATCGTCAAGAGCGGCGGCTACATCGCCGACAGCCGCGTCCAGAACCTCGAAGGCGCCGCCAAGCGCGCGATCATCAAGGTCCGCGTGGTCCCCGAGAAGTTCGAGGCGCTCTTCGCCGAACTGAAGAAGCTCGGCAACGTGCTCCACGAGCGCGCGGGCGGGCAGGACGTCACCGCCCAGTACACCGACTCCGAGGCCCGCATCAAGAACCTCCAGATCGCCGAGGAGCGCCTTCAGGAGTTGATCAAGACCAAGACCTTCATGGATAAGATCCAGAGCCTGCTCGAGGTCGAACGCGAACTCACCCGCGTGCGCGGCGAGATCGAGGGCCTCCAAGGGCAGATGCGCGTCTGGAACGACCTGCTGAGCCTCAGCACGCTGACCCTGACGCTGCAGGAGCCCACGCGCCCCGTCCCCGGCGGCAACCTGGCGATCGAAGTCCGCTCGCTCCACGAGTCCAAGGCGGGGCTCGACGCGGCCGTCGCCAAGGCCGGCGGGCAGCTCCTCAGCGGGCAGGTCGTCAAGCAGGGCGACGGCACCCTGACCGGCACGTACCGCCTCAGCGTCCCCTTCGGCGGGTTCGCCTCGCTGGCCAAAGAAATCAAGGACCTCGGCCGCACCGAGAAGGAAGAACTCCAGAACCAGCCCTTCGCCGACCGCGTGCCGGAGGGCGCCGAACGGGTCCCCTGTTACCTGAACCTCTACTTCTTCGAGCGCGGCGTGCAGCTTCCTTCGGGCAACCTCGCGTTGGAGATCGAGACCCTCGACGCGGCCGTGCAGAACCTCAAGGCCGCCCTGGTCCGCCATGACGGGGTCGCGGTCTCCAACCAGACCTTCCGCCGCCCCGACGGCGGCGCCAACGCCAACCTCACCCTGCAGGTCAAGGCCGGCGCGTTCGAGAAGCTCGTCGAAGAACTCAAGCTGCTCGGGCGCGTGACCCAGTTCTCGGTGGGCGGCGAGAGCGGCGATATCCGCGGCGGGGCGGCCGAACGCCCCGTCCAGCTTGCCGTCGTCCTGTCCGAGAAGGTCAAGCAGATCCCCAGCGGCGAGATGAGCGTGGAAGTCGGCGACTTCACCGAGACGCGCACGGCGCTGAGCAAGCTCATCGCCGACGAGAACCTCCAGGTCCTCGCCAGCGACAGCCGCCAGAACTCCGACGGCTCCTGGCTCGGCACGTTCCGCCTGGGCATCAAGGCCGATAAAATGGACTCCGTGGTCACCAAGCTCGAAGCCCTGGGGCGCGTCAAAAACCGCAACCTGAAGGGGCTCGGCCTCGGCGACCTCTCCCGCGTCGATCCGAACGTCGTCGGCGAGGTCTCCGTCACCTTCGGCGAGAAGCCCAAACTGGCCCCGCAGGAGGACGGCGCCTTCCGCCTGATGCTCCGCGACACCTTCGGCGGCTTCCTCAACAGCATCGGGATCATCATCCGCGGCCTGGGCTGGATGGTCCCCTGGCTCGCGGGCCTCGGCTTGGTTTACCTCCTCCTCCGCCGCGCGACGCGCACGGTCCCGGCTACGCCGGTGGCGCCCGCAAAACCGAAGGAAAGCGAAGGGGCGTCGACGGAAGACAAGAAGGAGTAAAGCGTGATGCGTGATCCATACCCTGAGGCCACCACCTCGGGGTATTTTCTTTTCACGCTTTACGTTTCACGTTTCTGATTCGCGCCCGCTTGCCTTGGCTCACTCGAGCTTCAGCCGCGCCGCACGCTCCTTGTACGGAAACGGCACCCACGGAAAATACGCGTGCAGGCAGAGCGACTGCACCTCGACCTCGGGAATCTTCTTCCCGCGCTTGCGCTTCTGATCCTCGAAGCGAAACGCCTTGAGCGTCGTGACGCGGCGCAAGTTAAAGCGAAGCTCGGGCGGTGCCGCCTCGGCAAATCCCAGCACGGCGAAGGGGATCGTCAGCTCGGCGCCCCAGCCGTCCCTGACGTCGAACCTGCGCGCCGAGACGCCGCTGGGCGAGGCTTTGCCGTCGCGCCCGACGCTGACGGAGAAGACCTTGGCCGGCTCGCCCTGCGAAGCCGCGCGCATGAAAAACTCGTGCTCGTCCACGTCCTGGTCCGCCTGCGCCTCCACGGCGGGCAGCTCGTAGAAGGCCAGCACGAAGTCGTCGCGCTCCACGTTCTCCAGCGCGGCGGGATCGAGCTTCGCCTCGAGCCGCACGACGAGGGCCTGGCCGCTCCGGGCAAACCGCGCGGAAGCGCGGCGGCTTTCCGGCGCGGGCCGCGAATCGATCAGGTGCGTGCCGTCGCGCAGCACGCCCTCGGTGGCCTGCGCCCAGTTCGCCTCGTCCTCGACCTTGGGAGCCGCGAAGACCGGCGCCTCCTTCGTGGCATGCCAGAGCTTCGAGACGCGGAAGAACGCAGCCCAGCCGTCCACCGCGAAGTAGCTTTTTCCGCTGTCCTCGTAGATGTAATCGAGCCGCTTGCGATACAGCGCGTTCTGGGGCTTCTCGCCCAGCGCCTGGTAGGCCGCCAAAAACTCGACCTCCATCCGCGCCACGACGTCCGGCGGGTAGATCTGTTCGAAGAAGGCGTGCGGAGGAATCGAGGAAAGCGCCAGTTTGTCGGTCCACGCCGTCCGCTCGTAGCGCTCCACGGCCAGCTTGAACGCGGCCTCGAGGTGCGGGCCGGCGTCGGGCCCGTAGAAGAGCCGGCAGTATTCCGAGATTTGCGCGTCCACGTCCAGATCCGCGTCCCAGAGCAGGCGGTGCCAGAGCGAGGTCATCATGTGGTTCATGCGCATCGGGCCGCCGGGGTTGACGAACGAACCGGCGATCTTCTCGCGGTTGCGCTGCAGGAACGACTGCAAGGCATGCGGATGCAGCACCGGCGCGGTGTAGAACGAGTGCGGCCAGCAGAAGTAGTCCCACGTCCCGAGGTTGTTGCGGTCCTTGCCGAGCAGCTCGTACCAGCGGTCGATCACGCCGTCGAGCCAGACGCGGTTGGCCTCGAGCGTCGTCATCGCCGAGCTGCGGCAGAGCGCCAGCTCGATCCCCACGTTATCGGGCAGCTTGACGCGGTCGCTGGGCGGGCAGAGCCGCCGGTTGTAGGCGCTCCCGATCACGCGCCGCTGCGGCCAGCGTTCCTTGGCCACGTTCGCCAGCTTCGCGATGTACTGCCAGAACAGGTCGGTCTGCGTCTCGAAGAGATCGGCGTCCGGATCGCTCCACGCCTTCGCCTCGGGGCTGAAATCGTACCACTTGCCGTCGGCCGGCGCGGCGACGAGCCGGTTCGGCGTGGCGTACGCGCGCCAGCCCGTCGCCAGCGTGTGCGTCTTGTCGTAGTGCTCGATATGCTCCAGTTCCAGTTCGAGCACCTTGGGGTGCGCGTAGTTGAGGGCCGAGCGTTCGATGAACTTCGCCGTCGGCGACTTGAAGTACGGCGTGCCGTCTTGCTGCCGCGCGAAGATCTCGGGATACTTCTCGCCGTAGTTGTTGTGCCAGGAGGTGTGCGTATGGTTGGCGTGCACGTCCGCCGTGCCGCCGGTACGGAAGCAGCGGTACCACGCGTAGCGGTCGGCCTCCTCCGCTCGTCCCAGGCCCAATCGGTGCGTGAAATCCGGATGCGTGCGGAAATCAAGGCTCTTCGGGATCCTCAAATCCTTGAGCTTCGGGATCACCGTTCCGAATTCGAGCGCTTCCGGATCGTCGCGCGCGCCGCCGTGATAGAAGCGGTAGCCCGCATAGCGCTCGAGGAAGAGGTATGTCGCGTGCCCGATGCCGCGGTCGATCAGATCGCCTTCGACGGGCGCGGGCTCAGGGTAATTCCGGTCCATTCGGTTGCAGAAATACCCGCCGCGCTCCAGCGCCGGGAAAACATCGCCCAGGATCGCCAGGCCGCGCTCGAAAGCCGCGATGCGCACGCCTTCCGGCGGCATGGCGCGGCAATCGAAGCCCTGCTGCTTCGTCAGTCCGCTCTCGCCGAAAAGGATCAGCGTCCCTTCCGCCGGCGCCTCCCCTTCGGCCACGATCGGCAGCTTCGCGCCGCTTGCCTTCTCGATCCAGAACTGGAGTTCCTCGGCGAATACGCGCGGATAAATGCGCCCGTCCTTGGCGAGATCGTCCTCGGGCTTGACGTTTTTCCAGAGCGGCGCGGCGGCCACGACGATCGTCGCCGCGGGCTGCTCATCGCGCACCAGGACGAGCCCCTCGGGCTCTTCGGCGCGCGCCGTTGCGCCAAGGCTGGCACAAAAAATGACAGCGGCGGACGCGCATATAAAGAGGCGCATGCGAACCGGTCTCCGGGGTTACGCCTTCAACCCGGCGCGCGCCGGCCCGGTCACAGCCCGATGCGCGAAAAGTGCTCCGGCTTGCCCTTCCCGCCGTGCCCGCGCACGCGGTAGAGCGTCCCGGCTTCCGGCCCGAGCTTGTCCTTTTCGTGCCCGCCGGCGGTCGTCACGTAGAGGTCTTCGTACGTCTCGCCGCCGAAGCAGCAGCAGCTCGTGTTGGGCGTCGGCAGCTTGATATGCCCGAGCTCTTTTCCGTCGAGGCCGTAGTGGACCACGCGCCCCCCGCCCCAGCGCGCCCCCCAGACCTGCCCGGCGGCGTCCACCGTCATCCCGTCGGGCTTGCCTTCGCTCGCGGGCTCCTCGGGTACGACCACGTGGTTGCGCTGATGCGTCAGCGACCCGCTTTTGCGGTCATAGTCGAAACGGTAGATCGTCCGGGTGCCGGTGTCGGTATAGAAGAAGACCTTCTCGTCGGGCGTGAAACCCGCGCCGTTGGAGTTCCCGATCCCGTCGAGAACCGGCTTGAGCGTGCCGTCGCGTTCGAGCAGGAAGAGCTTTGCGTAGCGCAGCACAACCTTGTCTTTCGTGCGCACCGGCATGGTCCCGCAGAAAACGCGCCCTTCGGGGTCGGCGCAGACGTCGTTGAAGCGCGTATCGGCCTCCTCGGCCACGTCGCCCACGACCGTTTTCAGCGTCTTCCCGGCTTTCCACTGGGTGATTGCGCACTTGTCGTGGAAGAGCAGCATGCTCCCGTCGGCCTGGATGGTGAACGCCGCCACAGGCCGGCCTTCGTAGACCTGCTCGTGCTTGTTCGCTTTGGGGTCGTAGCGGAAGAACTTCCCGGCGGGGATGTCGGTCCAGTAGACGGCCTTTTTCGAGCGGGTGCCAGATGCAGCCCTCGCCCGTATTGCACGCGTAGTCGGCGATCGGTTCGATGTCCATGGGTATCCTTTCCTGATGGGGGAATTGCACCGCGGAGGGCGCCGAGCACGCGGAGCACGGCATGGTTATCGGAACCAGCCATTCAGCCAATCCGGCTCTCTGTGTCCTTTGCAGTGCTCCGCGGTTAAAATGGCTTACCCATCTCACGGATAATCTGTACCGACCAAACGCTCAATTCAAGCGGGCTCAACCGCCCGCCACGCCCCGCGCCGCCGCCACCACCCGCGCGTGAATCCCGCCGCTCGTCACCAGCACCCCGCGGTTCTTCGACAACTCCCGGCCCAGCGTGAAATCCAGCGGCTTCCCCTCGATGTCCGTCACCGTCGCGCCGCCCTCCGTCGCCACCAGCGCGCCCGCGGCGTGGTCCCAGATCTTCTCGGTGTACGCGGCGCCCGTCGGCAGGCGTATGTAGAGTTCGCACTCGCCGCGCGCGACGAGCGCGTACTTGGCCATGCTGTCCAGCCGCCGCGGCGGGCGCGTGATGCCCAATCCCTTCGCAATCTCCGCCGCCCCGCCCTGCGAACTGTGCCGCGACTCGACCGACTCGCAGTACACCGCCTGCGCCGGCTCGACCGCCGCCTTAGCCTGAAGCGGGATCGGCGCGCCGGGGCCGTCGAGCGGCTCGGCGAAGGCGCCGCCGCCGCGCACCGCCCAGAAGATCACGCCCGCGCCGCTCTCGGGGCCGGGCTCCGGCGGCAGGTTCGGGCAGCCCAGCGCGGCCACGGCGACCTGCCCGCCGACGACCAGCGCCAGCGCCACCGCGTACTGCCCGCCCCGCAGGAAGCCCTTGGTCCCGTCGATCGGGTCGAGCGTCCAGAAGCGCGGGCTATACGCCGAGGCCCCGCCGCGGTCGATCCAGCCGCAGACGTCCGCCTCGCCGGCGCTCGGAACCTGCGCGCGGACGCGTTCGACGACCTGCGCGCGCAGCGCGTCCTGCGCGGGCTGGCGCAGCGCCTTGCTGTCCTCTTCGCCGATCACCGGATCGTCCGGGAAGGCCGCTTGCAGCGCGCGGCAGATCAGCGCCTGGCTCCCGAAGTCCGCGACCGTGACCGGGCTCTTGTCGTTCTTCTCCAGCACCGCCTCGGCCAGCTTACGCTGAACCTCGCGGCACAGGCGCGAAGCCTCGCGCACCGCGCGCACCGCGACGGAGAGTTCGGACTGAAGGGCATCTTTCATGGCGACTCGCTTTCCGGTTGAAGTGGACTGCGCGGCGTATGCGGCACGGGGCTGAAACGTAAAACGTGAAAACGGCTCAGCGGCTGCGGCTCACGTTTCACGCATCACCACTTGATCCTCGCGAAGTCCCGCTCCAGCCGCGCGGCCTTCTGCGGATTCACGCTGCGGACGAAGGCGATCTTGCCGGCGAGGTGCGCGCGGAAGTCGGCGTGCCCCTCGCGGTTCTGCGCCCCCGGGCCGTGCTTGGCGCAGTTGTGGAGAATCGCCTTGAGGCGGTCGAAGGTCGCGCGCGGGACGTTGGGCTTCTCGTTCACGGTGAGGCCGGTCACTTCCTGCCGCGAGCCGCGCTTGACGACGCGGACCTTGCGCGTGTGCCACTTGAAGCGTTCGTCGCGCACGATCGCGCGGACGTAGCGGACGAAGTAGTTGATCCGCTTCTTCCGCATCAGGTCGACCGGCGCGCTGAAGGTCAGGTCGTCGGCGTAGCGCGTATATTTCGCCCCGAACTTCCGCGCCAGCCCGCCGAGCCGCACGTCCAGCGCCCAGGCGCAGAGGTTCGCAAGGGCCGGCGAGGTCGGCGCGCCCTGCGGCACGTGCCGCCCCAGCCCCCACTGGCTCACGCCGAAGGTGTCGTAGTATGCCAGCCAGGCGGCCTTCGTCTTCTCAGGCCCCCCCAGCGTCGCCGGCACGCGGTTGGTGCAGAGCCGCGCGAGCCACTGCGAGACTTCGAGGTTGTACCCCAGCCCGCGGAAGACCGACGCCACGCGCTTGTACGGGATGCTCGGAAAAAAGTGGCTCAGATCGGCTTTCACGATCACGTACGAACCCGCGTGCACAGCGGCATTGGTCTTGATCGAACGCTTCGCGCGGAAGGCGTGCGCGGCCTCGTGCGGCGGGACCTTGTCCAGGATCTCGCGCAGCACGCGCGCCTGGCAGAGCTTCAGGAGCGGCTTCGGCGCTTCGATCAGCCGCCAGCCGCCGTTGGGCTTCGCCCGCCACTGGTAGTGGTAGTGCTGCTTCTTCGCGATCTTCTCGCCGCCGTTATGCCCGTGATAGTCGCAGAGCCATGCCAGGGTCTTGAGCGGCACCTTCAGGAACGCGGCGAGTTCCTCCGGCGTCGCGAAGCGCGGCAGCGCGAACTTCGTGAGCCGCTCGGGCTTCTCGCCCACCCGCCGGTCCAGAAAGCGGCTCTGGCGCCCCAGGCTCGCGCTGGCCGCGAAGCGCGCGAAGGCGTACGGCCGCTCGGACACTTCGAGCGGTTTGAGCGGCGGAGCCGGCTTGTGCGCGCTCTTTACGCTCGTCGGCAGGAGTTTGTAGCGCTTCCGCGGCTTCTTTCTTGCCGGGCCGTCGCCATCGCCCCCGCCGCCGAACAGGCGCTTTAGAAACCCCAACCCCATCTTCTCGGCGCCCTCCGCGTCTCCGCGGTGCATGAAGTTGTGCCGGCGCCGGGGGGATCAACTCGACCTGTGTGGAACCAGCCGTCGATGGCGTGTCCACGCCCATCGACGGACTGGTTCGTACGACGGATCCAAGCCGTGGCAGCGCCCGCGGGGTAACCCCGCGGCCCGAGCTTGCGCTCGTTCGCTTGACCTGTCCCCGGCGCCGGCACGCCCACCAATCTAAGCGGCCTTTCGGTGCGCTTGCAAGTATCTGCTTGCCCTTTTGACCGTGCTCTTCGTCGTGCGCTCGTTGCAGATGTTCTCCGAATATGCTCCTCGATCACGGCCCAAATGACCGGCGCATATTCCTTGAATTCGCACCGCAAGGCCGCTTAGGCCAAGCCCCGCACGCGGCCAATGGAAAATGCTTGCGCGCGGGCCGCTCATTCCCTACCTTCTTGAGCGCGCGCCAGGGCGCTTCCGGTCCGCGGAAAGGGTTCAACCCACCTGCCCGTGAAGGACAATCCATCGCCTTCTCTCTGCCCTCCATGCGGACACCGGGCGCGAACGAGAGGAGGACGCCGTGTCCAAAGCCCTGCCCCCCCGTCCCGACCTGGAGCACCTCAAGAAGCAGGCCAAACGCCTGCTCGACGATGCCCGCGAGGGCCTCGCGAGCGCGCTCGTCCGCTTCGAGGAGCACCACCCGCGCGAGTTCGACGCCGATGCCGCGACGCTCGCCGACGCGCAGCTCGTCCTCGCCCGCGAGTACGGCTTCTCGAGCTGGGCGCGCTTCAAGAACCACGTCGAACACCTCGCCAAGGCGCCGGCCGCGGCGCCCGCGCCCGAAGGCCTGCGCGAACTGTTCGCGGCGATCGAGAAGGGCGAGGCCGCGCGCGCCCAGGCGCTGCTCGAACGCCGGCCGGGCCTCGCGCTGGTTCACGAAGCGCGCTTCAACCAGTCGCCGCTGCACCTGGCCGCGCGCTACGACCGGCCCGGGATCGCCAAACAGCTCCTCGAGCACGGCGCCGAACTCGAGGCCCGCGACGGGCAGGGCGGCACCCCGCTCCACACCGCCGTCGGCTGGAACCGGATCGCGACGACAAGGTTCCTCGTCGAGGCCGGCGCCGACGTGCAGGCCTGCGACGCCCGGGGCCGCTCGCTCGCCGACAAGCCCCTTTATTACAAGGACTGCGCGGAGGTCGTGGAGTTCGTCCTCGCGCGCGGCGTCGAACCGACTTGGTGGTCGGACTTGGCGCTGGAGCGCGTGACGGACGTCCGCGCGCGCTGCGCGAAGGAGCCGGCGCTGCTCCAGGCCCGCTACCGCATCGGCGGCTTCGTCGAGATCGGCGTCCTCCACTTCGCCGCGCTCCGCGACAGCGCGCGAATGACGGACCTGCTCGTCGAACTCGGCGCGGACCTGCACGCGCAGGACGAGAAGGGCCGCACGCCCGCCGATCTGGCGCTCAACATGGGCCACCGCGCGGCCTACGAGCGCCTTCTCGCCCACGGCGCGCGCGCCGAGGCGAAACTCCTCGAGCGCGTCGGCTCCGTCGCGCGCGTCGAGGCCATGCGCCGCCTGCATGGCGCGCTCGTCGCAGGCGACTTCCCGGTCGTGAAGGAGATCCTCGAGGCCGACCGCGGGCTGCTTAACACGCGCTTCACCGACCTGTGGGGCACCGGCGGGACCTTCGGCGCCGCACCCCTGCACTGGGCCGCAATGTTCAATCATCTGGAGATCTGCCGCTACCTGCTGGACCTGGGCGCGGACCTCGAACTGCGCGACGAGACCTACAACGCCACGGCGCTGGGCTGGGCGCGCGAGTACGAGCGAGACGAGGCCGCGGCGTTGCTCGAGCAGCGCGGGGCGTTGCGGTGAGGGCAAAGGTATGAAGTATGAACTTGGTTTGTCTTTGTTTTCATACTTCATACTTCATACTTTCCTTTCCCCTCACTCGGTCAGGTAGGAGATCATCGCCTCGGCCACCTTGTTCTTGAGGCCGCCCTCGGGCCAGACGACCCAGAGGCTGCGCGTGGCTTTGGGGTGCGTGATGTGGAGGTACTTCGGCGCGGGCTCCAGGGTCTTCAGGACCACCGTGCGCGGGATCAGCCCCACCCCCATGCCCACCGCGCAGTAGGCCTGGATCGAGTCGAAGTGGTCGGCCTCGAAAGGTTTGCCCATCTCGAAGCCCGCGCGGCGGCAGAGGTCCTCCGCGAGGTGCCGGAACTCGGTGTCCTTCTTCGTCACCACGAACGTCTCGCCGGCGGCCTCCTTCAGGCGCACTTCCTGCTTGGCCGCCAGCGGGTGCTTCTCGGAGACCGCCAGCAGCAGTTCCTCGCGCTGCATCAGCGCGCGGCGCATCCGTCCGATCGGCTCGAGCGCCTGCGTGACGCCCAAGTCGAAGGCCCCGGAGAGGACCACATTCGGGATGTTCGCGCTGACGCTCTCTTCGAGCACGATGTCCACGCGCGGGTGGTCGCGCTTGAAAGCCGCGATCTTCGGTGGGAGCACGTACACGCAGGCGCTGGGCAGCGTCACGATCCGCACCACGCCGCGGCTGGCGCCGTTGAGGTCCGCGGCGACGTTCTGCGCGTCGTTGAGCGTGTTCAGGACGCGCTCGGCATAGGGCAGAAAGACCTCGCCTTCCTGGGTCAACTCCGCGCCGCGCGGCAGGCGCTTAAGCAGTTTGATCCCGAGTTCGACCTCGAGCTTGCGTACCTGCATGCTCAAGGCCGGCTGGGCGATATGGCAATTCTTGGCCGCTCGCGTGAAATTCTTGACCCGCGCGACCTCAATGAAGTACCGCAACTGGTTGAAATCCATGAAGTTACCCACCCATAAGCAAAAAAATATGGACACCATTCAAACCATATAGTGTACCTGACCGGCACTCAAGGTATTTTGAAGGTGCGCCGGGAGTTAGATTGGGCGCGACGCCTCCGGCCGACGGTCAGAAACGTAGCTTCCGTGCACTCGGCTGCGCTTCGTGCAAACACGAAACGGACCGCGCGCCTCGCAACCGCACCAGCAGGCAAGCAGGAAGGGGATCCACATGGGCAGCGAAACGGGCAAGTTCCCATTCCCGGGCATCGAGACCACCGGCGACGGCGCCGCGACGGTCGTCTGGGTCGAGACCAATGTCTGCCAGGGCGCGTGCGCCTACCCCATCACCAGTTCGACGACCATGGGCGGCGGGTTTCAGACCGCGCACGCCAACGGCTACGTCAACCTGTGGGGCGAGAAGCTGGAGTTCATCGAGCCCGAGTCCGAACACAGTTCGGCCAGCACCTGCGAAGGCTTCGCGGTCGCCGGCGGGCGCGTCACGAACTTCACCTCCGGCCAGGGCCTGATCCTGATGAAGGAGGTGCTCTACACCATCAGCGGCAAGCGGCTCCCGGTGGTCTTCCACATCGGCGCGCGCGCGCTAACCAGCCAGGGCCTGAACGTCCACGCCGGCCACGACGACGTGATGGGCGTCGCCGACACCGGCTGGGGCATCCTCTTCGGCAAGAACGCGCAGGAGTCCGGCGACCTGGCGCTGATCGCGCGCCGCGCCGCGGAGGCCAGCGAGACGCCGTTCATGAACGTCCAGGACGGCTTCCTCACCACGCACACCGTCGAGAACGTCCGGCTCCCCGAAAAGGAGTTCATGAAGCAGTTCGTCGGGGATCCCAACAAGAAGCTCCGCAACCTGATGGACCCCGACAACCCGATCATGTCCGGCGTGGTCCAGAACCAGGACAGCTACATGAAGGGCAAGATCGCGCAGCGCTACTTCTACGCGCGCGTGCCCAACGCGCTCCAGGAGGCCTTCGATGAGTTCTACCGCCTCACCGGCCGGCGCTACGACTTCATCGAGTGCTACCGGATGGACGACGCCGAGTACGCGCTGATCGCCATGGCCGGCCTCTCCGAGACCGCGATGGCCAGCGTGGACTGGATGCGCGAGGTCAAGGGCGTCAAGGTCGGCGTCGTGAACATCACCTCCTACCGCCCCTTCCCGGACAAGCAGCTCCTGAACGCGCTTAAGAACGTCAAGGCCGTCACCGTCCTCGAGCGCATGGACGACCCGCTGGCGCCGAGCAACCCGCTGACGCGCGACCTCAAGGCCGCCTTCAGCGACGCCGTCTCCGGCATCGGCAACCTGCCCAAGGTCGACCGGATCCCGCCGATCCTCAGCGTCTCCGCCGGCCTCGGCAGCCGCGACTGCCGCCCCGGCCACTTCTGGGCCGCCGTCCAGAACATGCAGGCCGCCAAGCCGCGCTCGTTCTACTGCCTCGGCATCAAGCACCCGCTGGCCATCGACATGCAGGAGGATCCGGACGTCCGCCCCGAGGGCGCCTTCTCGATGCGCGGGCACTCCGTCGGCGGCTACGGCTCCGTCACCACCAACAAGGTCATCGCCACCATCGCCGGCGAGGTCTTCAAGCAGGACGTGCAGGCGTACCCCAAATACGGTTCCGAGAAAAAGGGCCTCCCGACCACCTATTACCTCACCATCGCCAAGGAGCACATCCGCACGCATTGCGAACTGGAGATGATCGAACTGGTCGTGCTCAACGACGTCAACGCGCTCGTCAGCGGCAACCCGCTCCTGGGCATCACCAAGGGCGGCGCGCTCTTCATGCAGTCCGACAAGGGCGACCCAGAGGACGTCTGGCGCGGCATCCCCGCCTACGCCAAGGAACTCGTCCGCGAACAGAACGTGCGCGTGTACTACCTCGACATGGTCCAGGTCGCCCGCGAGGTCTGCTCCATCCCCGACCTGCTGATGCGCATGCAGGGCGTCGTGCTCGTCGGCACCTTCATGAAGATCACCCCCTTCCAGAAGCGCCTGGGGCTCTCCGATGAGCAGGTCTTCCAGGGCATCGAGAAGGTCGTGCGCAAGTACTGGGGCAAGCGCGGCGACAAGGTCGTCGCCGAGAACATGGCCGCCATCACGCGCGGCTTCAAGGAGTTCAAGGAAATCCCGCGCCCGGTCATCTTCAGCGACGCGGCGCAGGCCGCCAGCGCCGGCGACTAGGGCCAGGTAGCGGAACCCGGACGCATTCGCGCGCAAGCCAAGGCGCAGAACCGCAGGCACCACGCAGGACTTGAGAAAGGACGTACCATGAGCGAATCGACCAAAGCCGCACCCGCCGTCGCTCCGGCGCCCTCCCACCTCGAGGAATCCCACCTCGACGTCGGCGACTTCATGGGCCGCGTCATCGACGCCTACGAAAAGGGCGCCGCCGAACTAGGGCTGGAGGCCGACCGCGACCTCGCGCGCAGCCTCATACCCGCCGGCACCGGCGCGATGCGCGACTTCAGCTACATCGCCCCCGAGATCCCCGAGTTCATCCAGGCCAACTGCGTGGCCTGCATGGAATGCGTCGTCGAATGCCCCGACACCGCGATCCTCGCAAAGGTCGTCAAGACCGACGCCCTGGAGAAGGAACTGAACAGCCACGGCGACGCCGGCTACAAGGAACACCTCGGCCAGCAGTTCGCCAAGACCCAGAAGTTCTGGACCACCTACGAAAAGAAGAAGGCCGAGCCGGGCCACTTCGGCATCTTCATCGACCCGACCAAGTGCAAGGGCTGCGCCGAGTGCGTCGAGGTCTGCGGCAGCCACGCCGCCCTCAAGATGGTCAAGAAGACCGACGAAAACCTCGAGACCTATCGCAAGGACTGGAGCGTCTTCAAGCGCCTCCCCGACACGCCGATGGAGTTCGTCAACGAGCGGCTCGTCACCGACATGATGCTCGCCGAAAAGAGCCTGCTCTACGTCGGCGGCGCCGGCTCCTGCGCAGGCTGCGGCGAGGCCACCGCCCTGCGCATGATGCTCGCCGCCACCGCCTTCCAGGCCGGCAAGGAGCACATCGGACTCGTCGCCTCCACCGGCTGCAACACGGTCTACACCAGCACTTACCCCTACAACCCGTACCTCGTGCCGTGGACCAACAGCCTCTTCGAGAACGGCCCCGCCGACGCCATGGGCGTCCGCGCGCGCTGGAACCAGAAGGGCTGGCGCAACAAAAAGCTCTGGGTCATCGGCGGCGACGGCGCCATGAACGACATCGGCTTCCAGTCCCTCTCCCGCATGCTCGCCAGCGGCATGGACATCAACGTCATCGTCCTCGACACCCAGGTCTACTCCAACACCGGCGGCCAGGCCTCCACTTCCACGTACACGGGGCAGGAAACCAAGATGTCCGCCCACGGCAAGGCCCTCGGCGGCAAGCAGGAGCGCCGCAAGGAACTCGCCACCATCTGCATGATGCACCCCGAAACCCTGGTCGCGCAGACCACCTGCGCACACATCAACCACTTTTACAAGGCCGTCATGGCCGCCAACGAGTTCGAAGGCCCGGCCGTCATCAACGTCTACACGACCTGCCAGCCCGAGCACGGCGTCGCCGACAACATGGCCGGCCACCAGGCCCGCCTGGCCGTCGAATCCCGCGCCTTCCCGCTCATCATGTACGATCCCCGCAAGGGCGAGCGCATGAAGGAGCGCCTCTCCCTGGCCGGCAACCCGGCCATGAAGGACGACTGGTATGTCCATCCCAAGACCAAGGAGCCCGTCGACTTCGTCTACTTCGCGCGCACCGAAGGGCGCTTCGCCAAGCACTTCGACAAGGAAGGCAACGCCTCCGAGACCCTGCTCCGTTCCCAGGCCGACCGGCTCAAGAACTGGCGCCTGCTCCAGGAACTCGCCGGCCTGCGCTGACCCGGCTCGGCTCGCAAGCACGCTTCGCGGCGAGGCGGGAACCGGCTTCCGGTTCCCGCCTCTTTTTTTCGTCCCGCCCGATTCGGCCGCCGACCCGTCTTTTCACCGGATGTACGGTAAAGATCGGACCGCGAAGATCGAGCCGCGGCGATTGGCATTCTCCTGCCGCTGCCCTATAGTGGCAAAGCTCGATTCGCCGCGCCGCCCGTGCCGAGGAACGCCGATGGACCGCGACCCCGGAAATCCCAACGAAACGACCCTCGCCAAGGAAACCGTGGCCCGCGTTGCCGAGGCCGACACGCCCAAGCCTCCGGAGACCGAGGCGCGCTTCCTCAACCGCGAAGTCCAGTGGCTGGAGTTCAACCGCCGCGTGCTCCACGAGGCCCTCGACGAGCGCACGCCGCTCCTCGAGCGCGTCCGCTTCCTGAGCATCTTCAACAGCAACCTCGACGAGTATTTCATGAAGCGCGTCGGCGGACTGCTGCGCCAGCTCGCCGCCGGCGTGCTCACCCGCACCTACGACGGGCGCACGCCGCAGGAACAGCTCTTGGAGATCCGCCGCGCGGTCCTGCCCATGCTCGAATCGCAGGCGCGCTGCTTCGGCAAATCGATCCGTCCCGAACTGGCCGGCAAAGGCATCCACCTGCTGGCGTGGGAAGAACTCACCGAGGAGCAGCGGAAACGCGCGCGGGAATACTACCGCGCCAACGTCTTCCCCGTCCTCACGCCGCTGGCCGTGGATCCAGGACACCCCTTTCCCTTCATCTCCAACCTCTCGACCTCCTTGGGCGTCGTGCTCCGGCATCCGGACCGCGAGGAAATGCTCTTCGCACGCGTCAAGGTCCCCGACGTGCTCCCCGCCTGGATCCGCGTGGACGTCCATGACGACGGCGATTACCGCTTCCTCTCGCTCCAGGACCTGATCCGGCACAACCTGGCCGACCTTTTTCCCGCTGATGGTGCTGATGGGGGTGATGCCCTTCCGCCTCACCCGCAACGCCGACATCGAGCACGACGAGGAAGACGCCGAAGACCTGCTGGAGCTGGTCGAAGAGGAATTGCGCCAGCGCCGCTTCGCCCGCGCCGTGCGCCTCGAACACGGCCCCGAGCCGCATCCGTGGATTCTCGACTTCCTGATGGGGCAGTTGCAGCTTTCCAAGCACGACGTCTACGAGATGCCGCAGCTCCTCGACTACACCGACCTCTCGGCCATCGCCGACCTGAACCTGCCCGAACTGAAGTTCAAGCCCTGGGCGCCGGGGCCTTCCCTGGCCCTCGGCGACGAGGACGGCGACGTCTTCAGCGCCATCCGCCGCGGCGACATCCTCGTCCACCATCCGTACGAGAGCTTCACCTCGACCGTAGAACGCTTCGTGCTCGCCGCCGCCGACGACCCCAAGGTCCTCGCGATCAAGATGACGGTCTACCGCACCGGCGACAACAGCCCCTTCATCCACGCCCTCATCCGCGCCGCCCAGAACGGCAAGCAGGTCGTCTGCCTCGTCGAGCTCAAGGCGCGCTTCGACGAGGAACGCAACATCTACTGGGCCCACCAGCTCGAAAAGGCCGGCGTCCATGTCGTCTACGGCATGGTCGGGCTCAAGACGCACAACAAGACCGCGCTCGTGATCCGCCAGGAGGCCGACGGCCTGCGCCTATACGCGCACCTCGGCACCGGAAACTACAACAGTTCCACCGCGCGCCTCTACACCGACCTCGGCCTCTTCACCTGCAACCGCGAGATCGCCGAAGACCTCGTCGAGGTCTTCCACTTCCTCACCGGCCGCTCGCTCAAGCGCGAGTACCGCAAGCTCCTCGTCGCTCCCGTCACGATGAAGGAGCGCTTCCTCGAGATGATCCGCCGCGAAATCGATCATAAGCTGGCCGGCCGGCCCGCCGCGATCGTCGCCAAGATGAACCAGCTCGAAGACATCCCCATCATGGACGCGCTCTACGAAGCCAGCCGCGAAGGCGTGCCCATCGAACTGATCGTCCGCGGCTTCTGCTGCATCCGGCCCGGCGTGCCCGGCATGAGCGAGAACATCAAGGTCAGCTCCGTCATCGGGCGCTTCCTCGAACACTCCCGCATTTTCCATTTCCGCAACGGCGCCGAGGATCCCTCGACGGCGAGTTCTACACCGGCTCCGCCGACTGGATGTACCGCAATCTCAACGCCCGCGTCGAAGTGATCGTGCCCATCGAAGGCCGTCCGCTCCGCGAGCGGCTCTGGGAGATCGTCCAGATCATGCGCCGCGACCGCCGTTCGGCCTGGGACATGGGCTCCGACGGCCGCTACCGCCAGCGCACGCCTCCTGACGACCCCAACGCCCAGGAAGCCCTCGGTACCCACCTCGCCCTGATGAACCTCGCACGCCGCCGCGGCGTGGTGTGAACCGGCGTCCGGATTGCGGTTGGTTTGCCGTTTGAGCGTTGGGCAGGTTGCTTCTGGACTCTTCCGCTTCGGTCTTTCCAACTCGGATCTTCATTTTCAGCCCGCCATCCGCCGCGCCAGCTTCGCCACCTCGATCGCCGTCACCGGAATGAGCGCCAGGACGAGGATCGTCGCGAACTCCTCCTGGGACGGCGCCGCCACCTTGAAGTGCTCGCGCAAGAACGGGATCGCGAGCACCGCGACCTGCAGGCCGCCCGAGATCACCAGCGCGCCCAGCAGCGGAAGGTTCGTGAAGGGGCCGAGTTGCGGCATGGTGTCCTCGAAGCTGCGGCAGGCCAGCGCGAAGAAGAGCTGCGCGAAGGCCGCGATGCAGAAGGCGGCGGTGCGCGCGAGCTCGAGGTTCCCGTCGTCGCCGCGGTGGAACCACCAGAACCCGGCGAGCGTGACGGCGGCGATCAGCGCGCCGTGCCGCAGCATCCTGAAGCCGCGGTCCCACGTGATGACCGGCTCGTGCGGAGGACGCGGCGGGCGTTTCATCGCGCCGGCCTCCGGCGGTTCCATGCCCAGCGCCAGCGCCGGCAGCCCGTCGGTGACCAGGTTCATCCACAGGATCTGGATCGCCGCCAGCGGCGCCGGCCAGCCCAGCAGCGCCGCGCCGAACATCGTCAGCACTTCGCCCGTGTTGCACGACAGCAGGTAGTGGATGAACTTGCGGATGTCGTCGAAGATCCCGCGCCCCTCCTCCACGGCGTTGACGATGGAAGCGAAGTTGTCGTCGGTCAGGACCATGTCCGAGGCTTCCTTCGTCACGTCGGTCCCGGTCCGCCCCATCGCGATCCCGATATCCGCGCGCCGCACGGCCGGCGCGTCGTTGACGCCGTCCCCCGTCATCGCCACGACCTCGCCGCGCGACTTGAGCGCCCCGACCACGCGCAGCTTGTGCTCCGCCGTCACCCGCGCGAAGACGGAGGCCTCCGCGCAGCGCGCCGCCAGCGCCGCCTCGTCGAGCCCGTCCAGGTCCTGCCCGGTCAGCGCCGCGCCGCCCGCCCCGGCAATGCCCAGTTCCCGCGCGATCGCCAGCGCCGTCGCGGGATGGTCTCCCGTGATCATGACCGGCCGGATCCCGGCCTCCTGGCAGCGCCGCACCGCCTCCTTCGCCTCTTCGCGCGGCGGATCGATCATCCCGGCCAGCCCGGCGAAGGTCAGGTCCTCTTCGGGAAACCCGTCCGCGCCGCGCGCCGGGTCGTCTTGGTACGCGAAGGCCAGCACGCGCAGCGCGCGGTCGGCCATCCGCGCGTTCCACGCCCGCAGCTTCGCCAGGTCGGCCTCCTCCAGCGCGCGCTCCCTTCCGCCCTCGCGAATCCGCGCGCAGCGCGCCAGCAGCATCTCGGGCGCGCCTTTCACCAGCAGCACGGTCGAGCCGTCCGCGCGCGCCAGCGCCACCGACATCAGCTTGCGGTCCGAGTCGAACGGCCGTTCGTCCACGATCCGCCCCGGAAGCTCCCGCGAATCCACCCCGCCTTTCCGCGCCGCCACGACCAGCGCGCCTTCCGTCGGGTCGCCGATCACCGTCCAGCCGCGCCCTTCCTCATGGACCGCCTCGGCGTGGTTGCAGTACGCCGCGATCTCCAGCAGCCGCTTCAGGTCGGGATCGGCGGCGGCCCGGACCGGCGTGCACGCCGGATGCGCATCCAGTTCGTCTCCCGTACGCAGTTCCGGCGCACCGTCCGCCTCCACCGTGCCGTCGCGATAGAGCAGCCCCTCCGGGGCGTAGCCGGCGCCGCTGGCCTGGTACCACGCTCCGCCGGCGACGAGCGCCTTCACGGTCATCTCGTTCCGCGTCAGCGTGCCGGTCTTGTCGGAGCAGATCGTCGTCACCGCGCCCAGCGTCTCGACGCTCGGCAGCCGCCGGATCAGCGCGTTGCGCTTCGCCATGCGCTGGAGCCCCAGCGCCAGCGACATCGTCACCACCGCCGGCAGCCCCTCCGGGACCGCGGCCACCGCGAGGCTCACCGAGAGCAGGAAGACCTCCAGCACCTCTCCGCCGCGCAACAGTTGCAGCACGAAGATCAGCGCCACGATGGCCAGGCACGCGCCGACGAGCATCCGCCCCAATTCGGCCAGCCGCCGCTGCAACGGCGTGGGCTCGGCCTCTTCGTGCGCCAGCAGCTTCGCGATGCCCCCAGTTCGGTTCGCATCCCCGTGGCCACGACCACGGCGCGCGCCATTCCGGCGGCCGCCATAGTCCCCAGGTAGACCATGTTCGCGCGGTCGCCCAGCGCGGTGTCGGCGTCGAGTTCGTCGGACGGGCGCTTGTCCACCGGCGCCGACTCGCCCGTCAGCGCGGCCTCCTGCGCGCGCAGCCCGAAGGCTTCGAGCAGCCGCGCGTCGGCGGGCACGTGGTCGCCGGCCTCCAGCTCGATCGCGTCGCCGGGGACCAGGTCCGCCGCCGGCAGCGCCTGGAGCTTCCCGCCGCGCCGCACCTTCGCCATGGGCGTGGCGAGTTCCTTCAGCGCCGCCAGCGCCCGCTCGGCCCGCGCCTCCTGCAGGAAGCCCAGCACGCCGTTCAGCAGCACGATCGCCAGGATCGCCAAGCTGTCGGCCCACTCGCCCAGCGCGCCGGCGAGCACCGCCGCGACGATCAGAATCCAGATCACGAGATCCTTGAATTGCCCGAGGAACTTCTTCCAGAGCGGCTCCGGCGGGACTTCGGCGAGCCGGTTCGGGCCGTGCGCGGCGCGCGCCGCGACGGCCTGCTCCTCCGTGAGCCCCGCCTGCGCGTCGCTGCCCAGCGCGGCCAGCACGGCGCTCAGCGGACCCGCGTGCGCGGCGTCAACCTGGCGGTCGGAAGGTGGAGAGCTCACGGTGGGAGTCTTCTACTTCAGGATGTACAGCAGGTACAGCGCGGCCACCGTCAGCACGATCACCGCGCCCGAGTCCGGCTCGATCAGATGCACGCGCTTCTTCGCCCGGTACACCAGGCCCATCACCACCAGCGCCGTCACCGTGATCGTGAAGAGGCACGTCAGCGCGTGCGTGGGCGTGGCCGCGGACATGATCGAGCCCGAATAGGCCATGTCCACCGGCAGCAGCAGGATCATGTTGAAGGTGTTGCTCCCGAAAATATTGCCCATCGCGAGGTCCACCGAGCCCATCCTTAGCGCCGCGGCGGTGCTCGCCAGCTCCGGCAGCGAGGTGGAGAGCGCGATCAGCGTCGTCCCGACGAAGGTCTCCCCCAGTCCGGTCAGCTCCGCCAGCGCGTCGGCCGAACTCGCCACGTAGGAACCCGTGAAGAGGATGACCGCCGCGCAGCCCGAGAAGGCCAGCAGCGCCAGCGCGAGCTTGCGGCCCCGGTGCGGGATCGCCTCCGGCGCAGCCGCCTCCGGCGCCGAGGCCGCCACCGCGGCGATCTCCTTCTGTTCCTGCCAGCTCATCCGCACCCCGCCCAGGTACAGGAGCAGGATCGCCCATGTCCCGTAGTCGGCGTCCAGCAGGTGCGGGTACTCGTCGTGGCCCACATTCAGGAGCCGCGGCAGGATCAGCGCCGTCCCGGCCATCGCCGTCAGCATGATGCTCAGCGTCGCCGTCAGCGTGTGCACCTCGCCGTCGCGCGTGAAGAGGTTCGCGCGCCGCACGATCAGCCCCAGCACCGCGAGGATCAGGATGTTGAAGAGGCTGCTCCCGATGATCCCGCCCAGCGCCAAATCCGGCGCGCCCTGCCGCGCCGCCGCCACGTCCACCGTCAGCTCCGGCAGCGACGTCGCCCCGGCCAGCAGGATGCTCCCCACCAGCAGCCGACCCAGCCCGGTCAGGTCGCTGATCCGGTCCGCGCAGCGCGCCAGCACCACCCCGCAGGCCACCACCAGCCCCGAGGACCAGGCAAACATGACGAGCGCTTCGGTGAGGTTCAACGCATTCCTTTCCCCCTCTCCATGGAAGAGGGGCCGAAGTGGCGGCGTTCGGCCTGCGGCACATGCAGTTTCCACGCGCCGCGCCGCGATTCCAGTCCCGCCAACCTCGATTGCCCTTTGTTCCCGAACCCTTAGTTTCTCTTTTGCGCTTTCGGAGGCCCCCCATGCCCGAATCCGGACGTCCCAGCGATTCCGCCCGCCTGCTCGCCGCCCAGCATACTCCCGAACAGATCCGCCGCCGCCTGCGCGGAAAGGGCGGCCCCGGCTACCTGCGCGACCTCATTTACGGCGCCATCGACGGCGCCGTCACCACCTTCGCCGTAGTGGCCGGCGTGGCCGGCGCGGAACTCGCCGGCGGCATCGTCATCGTCCTGGGCCTCGCCAACCTCTTCGCCGACGGCTTCAGCATGGCCGTGAGCAACTTCCTCGGCACGCGCGCCGACGAACAGTTCCGCGAGCAGGCCCGCCGCAACGAAGAACGCCACATCCGGCTCGTTCCCGACGGCGAACGCGAGGAGATCCGCCAGATCTTCCGCGAGAAGGGCTTCGAGGGCGAGACTCTCGAACGCATCGTCGGGGTCATCACCAGCGAGGAGCGCCGCTGGGTCGATACCATGATCCAGGAAGAGCACGGCCTCCCGCTGCGCGGGCCTTCGCCCTGGCGCGCGGCCTTCGCTACCTTTGCCGCGTTCCTGGCGATCGGCGCCGTGCCGCTTGCGCCCTACCTTTTCCAGATCCTGGGCTTCCCGGTCGCGCAGCCTCTCCTCTACAGCGCCATGCTCACCGGGGTGGCCTTTTTCGGCGTCGGCGCGCTTAAGTCGCGGATCATCGAGGAACACTGGCTGCACGCGGGCATCACGACGCTGCTCATGGGCGGCGGCGCGGCGGGGGTCGCCTATCTTGTCGGCTGGTTCCTGAAAGGCGTCGGAAGCTAGTGTCCTGTAAGAGAAATTCGTTGATGCGGTTTGGGAGGGATTTTGACCGTGATCGAGGCGCGCGAAGAGTCATCGTATCAAGAGGATACGCTGATCGGAGCGCAACGAAGAGCACGGCCAAAAGCACCCCAAAACGCGAAATGGATTTCTCTTACAGGACACTAGCAGCCCGTTGAAAAAGGGGGTGCGGTCAGTAAACGAGCGATTTTTGTACAGACCGAGGTGCGACCGAGGAGCATATCCAGAGGCGCTCTGTGACGAGGGCGCAACGAAGGGCTGGGCAAAAAGCGCCGTCTAATGGCCCGCTCCCCTTTTCAACGGGCTGCTAGGGCAGTAACTCGTGCATTGACAAGCGGTTCGAGATGCGACTTTTACGTGCTTTTTAATTGCTTCGGGTACGTCCTATGTTCTAGACCATTCTTGCGCCCATGCCCCGAAGCCGGTCCCGCGGCGCCCGATCCTGCAGGGAGACCGCCAAGCCCGATTCGGCAAGAATGCTCAAAAGAAAGCCGCCGTCTCTGCGCTAAGTATAGGGAGGCCAGCATCGTGAACCGGAGGCGCGGAGAACTGCGTTCGACTTGAACTTACAGGCCCGCGCTGCGTAAAAACCCTGGACGGCCCGCCGGACCAGGAGCCCAGAAACCTGCCCAGGAGCACGCCATGCCCGAAGACGCCTTCGCCACCGCCAAAGACCTCGACTTCGACGGCTTCCAGCAGTACGCCCAGCGCCTGCGCGAGAGCATCGCCGGCGTGGTCGTCGGGCAGCGGGCGGCCGTCGAACAACTCCTCATCGCCAGCCTTTGCGGCGGCCACACGCTGATGGTCGGCGTGCCCGGACTGGCCAAGACCCTGCTCGTCCGCACCCTCGCCCACATCTTCGCCTGGAAGTTCCGCCGCATTCAGTTCACCCCGGACCTGATGCCCGCCGACATCACCGGCTACGAGCTGCTGGTGCAGGCCGAAGGCGCCGGGCGGATGGAGCTGAGTTTCCGGCGCGGCCCGGTCTTCGCCAACCTGGTCCTCGCCGACGAGATCAACCGCGCCCCGCCCAAAACCCAGTCCGCGCTCCTCGAAGCCATGCAGGAGCACCGCGTCACCGTCGGCGGCGAGACGCACAAGCTCGACGAGCCCTTCCTCGTCATCGCCACCCAGAACCCCATCGAGCAGGAAGGCACGTACCCGCTCCCCGAGGCCCAGCTCGACCGCTTCTTCTTCGAGGTCCGCGTCGAGTACCCCGGCACGCAGGAAGAAGAAGCCATCGTCACGCGCACCAGCCTCCAGGAACTGCCGATGCCCGAGGCGCTCTTCGACCGCGGCGACTTCCTGGGCATGCAGCGCGTGGTCCGCTCCGCCCCCATGCCCCCGTCGGTGGTCAGCTACTGCGTGGCGCTGAGCCAGGCGACGCGCCCGGCGCACCCCAAGGCCCCGCAGGTGGCCAAGAAGTACATCGAATGGGGCGCCGGCCCGCGCGCCTCCCAGACCCTGCTCAACGCCGCCAAGGCCCGCGCGCTTCTCGAAGGCCGCCCCACCCCCACGGCCGCCGACGTCGCCGCGATCGCCCTGCCCACGCTGCGCCACCGCGTGATCCCGAACTACCACGCCGTCGGCGAAGGGCTCGGAGCCGATGCCATCGTCGGAAAACTCGTCGAAGCCGTGCCCGCGCCGAAAGGCTGAGCTTCTGGCCGGAAAGCCTGGATGGTGGATGCCTGTGCGCGATGGAAGGATGAAGTATGAAGTATGAAGTATGAAGCCTCGCCTTTCATACTTCATCTTTCATATTTCCTCCTTCCCCTTGCTGGGAGATTGAATTCTTGACGACCTCGCCGCGCCCGACGAACCCGCGCTACCGCTTCCTGGAGCCCGCCGCGCTCCAGGAACTGAAGAACCTCCGCTTCATCGCCAAGCGCATCGTCGAGGGCTCCTTCGCCGGCCGGCACCGCAGCAACATCCGCGGCTCGTCCGTCGAGTTCGCCGACTACCGCGAATACTCCCCCGGCGACGACCTGCGCCGCCTCGACTGGAAGGTCTACCTGCGCACGCGCCGCCCCTACATCCGCACCTTCGACGAGGAGACCAACCTCACCGTCCTGCTGGCCGTGGACACCTCGCGCTCGATGGACTTCGGCGGGCGGGAGTCCCGCGGCGCGCGCGGCGCGGCGCTCACCAAGCTCAATTACGCGCGCTACCTCGCCGCGGCCCTGGCTTATCTTGTCGTGCAGAGCCGCGACCAGGCCGGACTCGCCCTCGTCGCCAACGACCTCGCCGGCTGGCATGCCCCAGGTTCCACGCACCGCCACCTCGACGGCCTCCTGAACCTGCTCGAGCGCGCCGAGGTCGGCAAGTCCACGCGCCTCGGCGCGGGCCTGGAGTCCCTCTTCACGCTCGTGCGCCGCCGCGGCATCCTGATCCTGGTCAGCGATTTCCTCGACGAAAACCTCGACGACCTCTTCCGCATGGTTCGCCTCTACCGGCACCGCCGCTTCGAGGTGATCCTCTTCCACGTGATCCACCCGGAAGAGCAGGCGCTCCCCTACGGCCGCAACTTCCGCTTCGTGGACAGCGAGGGCGGCGGCGAACTGGAGGTCGATCCGCGCGACGTCGAGCAGGGCTACGCGGCGGCCTTCGAGGCCCACCGCCTGCGCGTCCGCAACCTCGCCCTCGGCTGCGGCTGCGAGTACGAGCCCGTCGAGACCGGTGTCACCTACCCCGACGCCATCCGCGCCTACTTGCGCGTGCGGGAGGCCTTCGCGCGATGAGCCCGCTCCACCTCTGGGCGCTCTTCGGCGCCGCCGCCGGGGCCGCCCTGCCGGTCCTGATCCACGTGCTCACCCGGCCGCGCGGCGAGCGCCGCCTGCTGCCCACCTTCCGCTTCCTCGTCGAGACCGCGCAGCACACCGCGCGCCGCAACCGGCTGCGCAATTTCCTCGTGCTCCTGGCCCGCGCCCTGGCCCTGCTCCTGCTCGGCCTGGGCTTCGCGCGCTTCATGCAGCGCGCCCCCGAAGCCGCGCGCGAGCCGGGCGAGCGCAAGGGGCGCAAGGTCGTGATCCTCGACTGCTCGCTCAGCATGAAGGCCACCGAAGGCGGCGTCGCGCTCTTCGACCGCGCCCGCGCCGCCGCGCAGAAAGTTTTCGACGAGCCCGGCACGGCCGAGGGCGAACTGGTCCTGGCCGCCGAGAATGCCCGCGCCGTCTTCGGCAAGACCTCCCCCAACCTCGTCGCGCTGAAGGACGAGATCGCCAAGGCCCTTGCGCGCCCCGAACGCCTCCGCGCCGCCGCCGCCCTGGAGGCCGCCGCGCGCTCCCTCGCGGGACTCGGCGAGGCCGAGCTGGCGGCCTGCGAGGTCGTCGTCGTCAGCGACCTCCAGCGCGGCAACTGGGCCAAGGCCAGCTTCGCTCCGCTGCCCAAGGGCGTCCCCGTGCGAATCCTCTCCGTCGGCCGCGACGGCCTGCCCAACCTCTGCCTCGCCAAGGCCGGCATCAGCGGGCTCCCGGAAGCCGGCGCGCGCTTCTTCGCCGTCGCCGACGTGGTCAACTACGGGCGCGAGAGCGCCGAAGTCCGCGTCGAGCTGGCCTTCGACGAGCGCGCCTGGTCCAGCACGCTCCAGGTCCCCGCCGGCGAAGTGAAGAGCCTCAGCTTCGAACTCGCCGACGTCCCCGCCGGCTGGCGCGCCGGCCGCTTCCGCCTCGTGCCGGCCGTCCCCGCCGCCGACGCCCTGCCCGACGACGACGTCTACCCCCTCTGCGTGCGCGTACAGCCCGCCCGCGAGATCGCGCTGGTGACGCTCGAACGCCCCGGCGAGGTCGGCGGGCCGGCGTACTTCCTCCAGCGCGCCCTCGAGTCCAGCCCCGAAGCCACCGTCGGCGTCGCGCGCTACCTGCCGGGGCAGCTCGAAGGCGAACTCGACGAGGCCCTTTGGAACGCCGAACTCGTCGCCGTCGTCAACGCGGGACTCTTTTCCGAGGCGCAGGCCGCCGCCCTCGGCCGGCTCCTCGTTGCCGGCATCCCCGTCCTCTTCGCGCCCCAGGGCGCCGTCGACGCCGACAACGTCAAGATCCTCGAAGCGCAGCTCGGCGCGGCCCTGCGCCTGCCCGTCGAGTTCCAGCCTTACCGCGGCGCGGGGCGCGCCTCCGCCCTCGGTTCGGTCTTCGCCGAACGTGCCGGCCACGACGACCGCGGCGCGCGCTTCCTGGTCTTTGCCGACCCCGAGCGCCGGCCCTTCCGCGTCTTCGGCGACGCCGTGACCCGCTTCACCGCCACCCTCAAGCTCGGCGGCGGGCTCGCCAGCCGCCCGCGAGACGGCGCCGGCCTGGAGCTGGATGCCGTCCGCGCGCGCTACAACGACGAAAGCGCCGCGCTGATCGTCACCCAGGTCGCCGCGGGGCGCTTCGGCCTCCTCAACATGGCCCTCGGCGGCGACGAACGCCGCTTCGCCGCGCATCCCATCTTCGTCCCGCTGATCCAGGAACTCTGCGCCGAACTCCTCGACTCCGACAGCCAGCACAATAAGGAGGCCGGGCGCTGCGGGCAGACCGTCCATGTCCCCGTCGGGCGCTGGACCCGCGGCCGGGCCCGCGGCGCGCAGGACACCCAGGCCTGGACCCTCCGGGGCCCCGACGGGCAGCCCGTGCCGCTCACCGGCGGAGACTTCCCGAGCCTGAAGGACGACGCCGCCGGCGCCGCGCTCTTCTGGGCCTCCGCCGGCCGGCCCGGGCCGTACGCCCTGGACCTCGACGGCGAACCCGCCGTCCGCTTCACTCTCGTCCCGCCCTTCGACGAGGAAGGCGACCTGAGCGTCCTCGGCAAGGACGTCCTCGAACAGCGCCTCGCCCAGGACCGCACCGTCTCCGTCGTGGAAGCCGAAATCGAAGAGGATTCGAGTCGCCAGGACCGCGAGCACAGCGACGCATTCTTCCTCGCCGCACTCGGCTGTCTGTTCCTGGAGCTGCTGTTCCTGAAAGCGTTCCGTACCTGAGCCCCCTCTCCCTCAGGGAGAGGAGCCGGGGGAAGGGAGCTTGGCTGTTGAATTCGGGATCCGTTTTTGCCGTTTGAGGCTTGTTTGGTTTTTAGTTCTTGGGCCCTTGGAATCTTTGTGCTGCCGTGGACCGCCTGATCTTCGAACCCGTCGTCCCCGAGCCGCTCCTGGCCGCGCTCTGGACGCTCGCCGCGCTCTTCGCGGCCGGGTACGCGTTCTGGCGCCCGGTCCGCCTCGCGCTCTGGCGGCGGCTGGTCCTGGCGGCGCTCCATTTCGTCCCCCTGGCCGGCGTCCTCATCCTGCTCCACCGCCCGACGTGGGTGCGAATCGCCGGGCGCGACGGCGGCAAGCCCGCGCTCACCGTGCTCGTGGACCAGTCCGGCTCGATGGACACCGAGGACGTCCCCGGGCACGCCTCCCGCTATGCCGCCGCGCGCGGTTCGGCGCTGCGGCATTTCTCCGCCTGGGGCCGCACGTTCGAGGTCCGCGTGCGCGGCTTCGATAAGGCCCTCACGCCGGCCCTTCATCCGGGCAACCTCCCCGAGCGCTCGCCGCAGGGGAACCTCACCGATCTGGCCGGAGCGCTGGAGGGCGTGCTCCAGGACCAGCCGCCGCCGTCGGCCCTGCTGGTCCTCAGCGACGGCATCCACAACGCCCCCGGCGGCGATCTGGCCCTGGTGGCCCGCGCCGCGCGCGCCGCCGGCGCCCCGGTCTTTACCGTCGCCCTCGGTTCCGACGTCTCCGTCAGGGATCTGGGCCTCACGCTCTCGGCCAGCGAGGAGCTTACCTTCATCAAGCAGCGCGTCCGCGTCCCGGTCATCGTCACTCAGACGGGGCTCGACGACACCGAGCAGGCCGTGGAACTGCTCTTCGGCGGGCAGGTGGTGGAGCGCAAGACGATCCGCTTCGAAGCCGGCGCGCAGGTCGCCGAGACGTCCTTCGAGGTCGCGCGCGAGGAGGCGGGCCTCTACGCTTACGAAGTCCGCGTCCCCGGGGTCCAGGGCGAGGCCCTCGCCGGAAACAACCGCCGCCGCTTCGCGCTCCGCGTGGTGGACGAGCGCATCCGCGTGCTCTTCCTCGAGGGCAAGCCGTACTGGGACGGCAAGTTCCTCGCCCGCGCCCTGCGCGAGGATCCCAACGTGGTCCTCACCACCGCCGTGCGCATGCGCGAGAACCGCATGCTCCTCGAGCCGCCCCAGCCGCGCCCCGAGGAGGAACAGGCCGGCCGCCAGCAGCCCTGGTTCGCGCCCGCCGACGAGGTCAGGCCGCTCGAGGACCGCCGCTTCCTCGGCCAGTTCCAGGTCCTGATCCTCGGCCGCGAGACCGACGACTTCCTCACCGAGCGCGGCGTCGAAAACCTCCGCGACTGGATCTCCCGCTCCGGCGGGCAGCTCGTCTGCGCCCGCGGCCGGCCCGCGGCCGGGTCGAGCCTCCCCCGACCTCGCCCGCATCCTCCCCGTCGCCTGGGCCCCCGCCCGCGAGCAGAAGTTCCGCGTCGAACTCACTGACCGCGGGCGCGCCCTCGCGCTCTTCGACTTCGGCAGCCCCCAGGAGGCCCAGGCCTATGCGCAGGACCCGCAGCTTACCCTCCGCTCCCTGCCCTCCCTCGTCACCGCAACGGCCGTGGAGAAGGAGAATGCGTTGAGCGTCGTCCTGGCGCGCGCCGAGGGCGGCGGGCAGGCCGAGCCCATGGCCGTGCTCTCCTCCCAGCGCTACGGCTGCGGCCGCTCGCTGGTCCTCGAAGGCCAGGGCATGTGGCGCTGGGGCTTCCGCCCCCCCGAGGACCGGCTCCACGGCCAGGACCTCTTCCACGCCTTCTGGGCCAACCTCGTCCGCTGGCTCGCCGGCAGCAACGACTTCCTCCCCTCCCAGGACTGCGTCCTCCGACCCGGCAAGCCCGTCTACCAGACCGGCGAGAGCCTGCTCCTGTACGTGATGAAGCGCGAAAGCGCCCCCGAAGCCCAGGCCGCCGGCGCCGCACTCCCCATCGTCGAGATCCTGCGCGAGGACGAGACCGGCTCCCTCGACCGCGAGTTCAAGCCCTTCCGCGTCCCCGCACGCCCCGTCCCCCGCGACCCCCAGGTCTTCCAGGCCGAATTCGAGCCCCTGGACGAGGGACATTACCGCGCCCAACTGGTAGACTCGCCCGCGCGCGCCGACACGACCTTCGAGGTCCTGCCGCCGCTGCGAGAACGTCTCGACCTGCGCGCCCGCCCGGATCGCTTGGCCGGCCTCAGCCAGGCCACCGACGCCCGCGCGCTCGCGTTGGACGAACTGGATAAGCTGCACGAATACTTTGGCGCCTACGTCCAGCGCCACAAGCCGGGGCAGGAACTCAAGCGACCCGCGTGGGACGAAACCTGGGTTTTCCTCCTGCTCGCCGCCTGGGCCGGTGCGACCTGGTGGCTCCGCAGGCGCTGGGGCGCGATCTGATTGCGGAATGCGGATTGCGGATTGCGGATTGCGGATTGCGGATTGCGGATTGCGGATTGCGGATTGCGGAACCAACACCGTGCAGGGGCGTGCGAAGGATTTTTGCATGAAAAATAACCTCCATGCGGTTTCGTACCGTGGGCGTCTCGCCCGCACTTTCCTTCCGTCCATTCCGCATTCCGCATTTCGAATTCCGCATTTGACCCGATTCGCATTGCGGAGGTCCGCCCATGACTGAACCCACGCGCCTCCCCGACGACCTCCAGCGTCCGCTCGGCCGCCTGCGCCGGCGCGGTCTGCTGCTCGCCTGCCTCCGCGGCGCGGGCCTCGCCTCGACGGGGTTCCTCCTCGCCGCGCTCGTCGTCGGCTGGACCGATCTCGTCGTCGAACTCCCCTCGAACCTGCGCCTGGCGCTCCTGCTGCTTATGAGCGCCGCGGCGGGCATCGTGCCGCTCTGGCTCCTCGTCGAAGCGCGCCTGCGCGCGAACGCGCGCCGCCTCGCCGACCTTCTCGACCGCGCCGGCCGCACCGGCGGGCAGATCCGCGCCGGCGTGGAACTGGCCGAAACCTGGAAGGGGCAGGCGCCGAGCGCGCTCACGGCGGACCTGACCCGCCGCGCCATCGCCGCCTCCTCGGCGCTCGCCGAACGCCAGAACCCCGCCGCCGCCGTCCCGGCCCGCCCGGCCTTCCGTCCCTGGTACACCGCCGCGGCCGTCGTCGTCTTTCTGCTTGGCGCTTGGATCGTCTGGCCCGACCTCGTCAGCGCGCAGGCGCGCCGCGTCTTCGATCCCACCGGCGACCACCCGCGCCACGGCCCCTACCGCTTCGAGATCCAGCCCTCGGCCATGGAGGTCGTCTACGGCGAGCCCTTCAGCGTCGAGGTGCGCGTACACGGCGCCGAAACCGGCGAGCGCTTCGACTGGGTCGTCGAGCAGCCCGGGCGCAAGCCCTGGCGCATCCCGCTCATCGCCCGCAACGACGGCGCCCACGCCGGCAACCTCAGCGCCGTCGTCGGAGACTTCGTCTTCCACGTCGTCGGGGAAAAAGGCCGCAGTCCCGACCTTCCGATCAAGGTGCTGCTCACCCCCGAAGTCCGCGGCGTCTACGTGCGGCTCGATTTCCCCGCCTACACGGGCCTCGCGCCCTACGAAGGCAAACTCCCCGAAGGCGGCCCCGCCGGCGTGCGCGGCACCAAGGTCACGCTGATCCTCGAGAGCAACCGCCCGCTGAAAGGCGGCGCGCTTACCGTCCGGCCCGCGGCCGAAAAAGAAGAAGCCCCGCCGCGCGAGATCGCCATGACGCCGCTCAAGCCCGAGGACCCCCGCGCCGTCGCCGGCAGCTTCGAGATCGACGCCGACCTGCGCTTCGCCGCGCTCATCGAGGACGTCGGCGGGCTGCGCGCGCGCGAGCCCGTCACCGGCCGCTGCCTCCTTGTCCCCGACCGCGCCCCCACCGTCGCGCTCGCCGAGCCCCCGCCCGTCAGCTACGCCACGCCCGACGTGGACGTCCCCGTCGCCATCGAGGCCGAGGACGACTTCGGCATCGCCGGCGTCAAGCTCTACCGCAGCCTCAACGGTTCCCGCGAGATCGCCCAGGACATCCCGCTCGATGGCGCCGACCCGCGCATGCCCCGTCTCGGCGTCGAGCTCCCGCTCTCCCAGTGGTCGCTCGCGCCCGGCGACGAGATCGCCCTCTACGCCTCCGTCTGGGACAACGACCCCGCCGGCGCCAAAGCCGCGATGACGCCCGTGCACCGCATCACCATCATCACCAAGGAGCTCTACCGCGAACTGCTCCGCCAGCAGGAGACCATCGACGACCTCAACGATCGCTATCAACCCTGGCTCAGCCAGCTCGCCGAACTGCGCAAGCAGGTGGACCAGGCCCGCAAGAGCGGCGAGGCCAAGGACGCGGAAGCCGTCAAGAAGACCCTGCGCGAGATGGTCGAGCGCCTCCAGGACCAGCTCAAGGAGCCCCCCGTCTTCGACGCCGACCTCCAGTTCAGCAAGGAGCTCCAGGAACTCCTCGAGACCCTCCAACAGGCCCAGAAGGAAGCCGAGGACGACGACTACGAGGGCCTCAACCAGCTCCTCGGCGACGAGCAGGAGGACCTCGACGAGAACCTCAAGCTGCCCCTCGAAACCCTCGTCAAGCTCTACCGCCTCATCGAGGACGAGACGCTCTACGCCGTCCTGACCCAGATCCAGGAGGACCTCGCCAAACGCCTCGAACGCTTCAAGGGCAAGGAACACGTCGGTGATCCCGAAGAACAACGCGAGCTGCGCGCGCTCCTCGACGAGCAGCAGCAGGTCCGCGACGCGCTGCGCCGCCTGCTCCAGGACATCCGCGACCACGCCGCGCAGCTCCCGCGCGAGGACGAGCGCTTCAAGGAGCTCGTCGAGAGCGCCGAACGGTTCGCCACCGAGGTCCAGGAGTCCGACCTCGACCGCAAGCTCGGGGAGTGCGAGCAGGCCCTGGCCGGGAACAAGGGCGCCGACGCCGCCGAGCGCGCGCGCGATGCCGCCGAACGGATGAAGGAGTTCCTGGAAAAGTGCTGCGGCCAGCAGGGCCTCGGCGAACAGACCGAGTCGCGCCTGCGCAAGTTCGCGCCGAAAATGGTCGAGACGGTCAACCAGCTCCTCGGCGGGCGCGGACTGCCCAAGCTCGGCCAGCGCGGCCAGGGGCGCACCGGCGGCTTCCGCTCCGGCAAAAGCAACGTCGGCCTCTACGGCAGCAAGCAGCGCAAGGCCTCCGGCGGCGGGCGCAGCGACAAGAAAAACCAGGACGGCGTCCCCATCGCCGGCGGCGGGAAGATGGACGACGTCGAAGGCTTCGGCATGCTCCAGGAGTTCGGCGACGGCGACTCGACCGGCGTGCCCTACGGCGCGCTCCCCGGCCGCTACCGCGGCGTGGTCCGAGACTTCTACCGCAAGGTCGTCGACGATTGGGGCAAGAAGAAGTGAGCGCTGGGCGCGAAAACGAAGGATGGGTGGAATGAAGTATGAAGTATGAAGTATGAAGTATGAAACAGAGGAGCAAAGGTTCCTCTTGCTTCATATTTCATCCTTCATATTTCATCCTTTTCATGAAAGGCTGCGGCCATGAAGAACCCGATCCTGCTGCTCCTGATCGTCCTCGCCTGCGGCCTCCGCGCCGAAGACAAGCCCGTTACGGAAAACGGGGGCGGCAAAGAGGACAAAAAGATCGAGGCCCCAACGCCCTCCCAGGCCGATCCCAAGCACGAACCCCCCGAAGGCGAGGACGCCAGCCGCGTCCAGGTCGCCAACCTCATCTACGCCGGCGTCCGCAGCAGCGTCTGCTTCAGCGACCACTTCCTGCTCCAGACCGAGACCGACTCCTCCATCAGCACCTCGCGCCGTTTCCATCCGGTCAAGTCCTCCAGCGACGAACTCTTCAAGCACCCCTTCGCGCTGATGACCGGGGAAGGCAGCTACGCGCTCCTCGAGAACGAACGCGCCAACCTCAAGAAGTATCTCGAAAACGGCGGCTTCCTTCTTGCCTCCGCCAGTTGCAGCAGCCCCGAATGGGACCGCGCTTTCCGCTCCGAAATGGGCAAGCTCTTTCCCGATAAGCCGCTCAAGGCGATCCCCCTCAGCCACAAGCTCTTCAAGACCGTCTACGACATCAAGGCCATCCAGACCAAACACGGCGCGCCCAAACCCATCGAAGGCATCGAGATCAACGGCCGCATCGCCGTCGTCTACTCCGCCGACGGGCTCAACAGCACCGCCCACGTACACGGCTGCTGCTGCTGCGGCGGCAACGAGATCGTCAACTGCGACGAGATCAACGTGAACATCCTCGCCTACGCGCTGACGCACTGACGGCGCGTGTGCGGGGATTTCCGGCGGCGGAGGCCTCGCACGCCGCAAACAGGGAACCGGAAACCAAAATCGGAAACCGCGATCCACCCGGACGCCTGCGCATGCCGCCCCAGACCCCAGAACCCGGAACCCGGACCCCGCTCCTGGCGCTGCTTCTTCTCGCCGGCTGCGCCGGCGCGACGAAGTCCGAACCCCCGCGCCGCGACCCCGCGCCCCAGGCCCCGCGCGAATTCACCTTCGTGCTCAGCGGCGACACCGCAGGCTTCATCGTCCCCTGCGGCTGCGCCAGCAAGCAGTTCGGCGGGCTCCCGCGCCGCGGGAGCTACCTGCAAGCCGCGCGCCGCGAGGGCGAGATCCTCTACTTCGACGCCGGCGGGAGCGTCCACCGCGCCACCGAGTACGACGCGCTCAAGCTCGAGTACATCTGGAAAGGCGTGCTGGCGCTGCGGCCCGCCGCGCTGAACCTCGGCGCCGGCGAGGTGGAACTGGGCCTCGAACGACTGCGCGCCCTGGCCGCCGCCGGCCTGCCCCTCATCTCGGCCAACCTTCGCGCCGAAGGCGAGGTTCCCTGGCGCGACCACCTCGTCCTCGAAGCCGGCGGCGCGCGCCTCGCCGTCACCGGGATCTGCCGCCCCGACGCGAAACTCGGCCCCGGCCTGCGCCTCGTCGAGCCCGAGATGGCCCTGCGCGCGCTGGTTCCGAAGCTCGCCAAGGACGCCGACGCCGTGATCCTCCTCGCGTACGCCGACGAGCCGCGTTGCCTCGCGCTCATCGACGCCTTCCCCGAACTCGCCGCGGTCCTCGCCGCCGGCACGCCCCAGCCCATCCCGCCGCGCCGCGTCCAGGACCGCGCCGTGCTGGCCGCCGCCACCAGCAAAGGCAAGTTCCTCGCCCGCGCCACCCTCGCCGCCTCCGGCCTCGCCTGGGACCTCGGCGCCGGCGAAGTCGTCGAACTCTCCGAGACCTACGCCGACGAGGCCGCCCAGGCCGAGAATCTCCGCGCCTACCAGGCGCGCCTCCGCGCCGAGAAGCTCGACCCCGCGCGCACCGGCGAAGCCCCCGCCCTGCTCCGCGGACTCCCCGAGGGCTACCGCTACGCCGGCAACGCCGCCTGCGCCCGCTGCCACGTCGCCGACGACGCCTTACATCGCCAGATGGCCCACGCCCACGGCCTCGAAACCCTCGAGAAGAAAGGCTTCGAGTTCGACCCCTACTGCCTCAAGTGCCACACCACCGGCTACGGCGCGCCCGGCGGGTTCAGCACCCTCGACCGCACCCCCGCCCTCGGCGGCATCGGCTGCGAAAGTTGCCACGGGCCCTCTCAGGCCCACGCCGCCAACCCGCGCCTCAAGACGCCCGTCAAGGGCAGCGCCGCCTGCATCACCTGCCACGACCCCGACAACAGCCCGAGCTTCGACTACGCCGTCTACTGGCCCAAGATCGTCCACGGTCTCGAAAAAGCCGTCGAGCCTCCGGGCGGCGCCGCGCCATGAGCCCGCGCGCGACTTCGCTTAACCACGGAGAGCACAGAGAAAGTCTTTGTGTCTGGATGTGGCATTCCGCATGGAATCTCCATTCCACATTCTCTGGAATCCGCAATCCGCAATCCACAATCCGCATTTTGCTTGGCCTCGCCTGCTTGTGCGCCGTCTCCTCCGCCGCCGTCGAAACCCCCGCGCCGCCGCAGGCCCCCGGGCTCGCCTGGCACACCGACCTCGGCCGCGCCTTCACCGCCGCGCGCGAGGCCGACAAGCGCGTGCTCCTGCTCCTCGAACGCCCCGATCAGAGCTTTTCGCGCCGGCTGGCCGAATCCTTCGACGACGAGGCCGTGGCCGAGCAGGCGGGCTCTTTCGTGCCGGTGCGCCTGAACCTCGACGTCCACGCGCGGCTGCTCGAACGTTTCGTCGTCCGCATCGTCCCCGACCTGCGCGTCTTCGACCCAGAGGGCCGCCAGGTCGCGCAGGAAAGCGGCGGGCTCGAACCGGCCGCGCTCAAGGAATTCCTCGCGGCGGCTCTGAAGGCCCGCCCGGAACCCGGCGCGCCGCTGCTCTCCGCGCTCGTCCCCGGCGTCGAACTCGACGCGCTCGCCAGGCTCGACGCCGCGGGGCGCGCGCCGGAGGGAAGGACCTCGAACGCCTCATCGCGCTGGCCGGCGGCCCCGCGGGCGAAGCCCGCGCCGAGGCGCAGCGCCTGGTTCGAAAATGGGCCCGCGACCTCGCGCCGCAACTGACCGCCGCGCTCGCCGGCAAGGACCTCAAGCCGCGCCTGACCGCTTTCGAAATCCTCGCCGACCTCGGCGCGCCACTCGGCGGCTACGACCCCTGGTCCGGCCCCGCCGCCGACAAGGACCTCGAGCCGCTGACGAACTGGCGCCCCCGCCGTGCCCGAGCCGCCCGCGACCGGCGCGCCGCGCCCCGCCGAGCCGAGATCCCCGCGGCGCTGCGACCGCAGATCGAGGCCGACCTGGACCTGATGCTCGACGCGGAGCCCGCGCGCGCGCAGGCCGCCTGGCAGCGCCTGGTCTCCCATGGCGCCGCGCTCGTGCCGCTCCTGCGCCGCCGCGCCCGCGACCTCGTCGCCGCCGATCCCGGCCGCGCCATGCGCTGCGACCGGCTCCGCTACCGCCTGCTCCTCGGGGCCGAGGCGCTGCGCAAGCAGCCCGGCGTCGACGACCGGCTCGCCGCCGGCGCGCCGGGCGCGCGCGCCGAGGCCCTCGATAAGCTGCTCAAGTCCGACGCGCGCGGCCTCGAACCCCTCGTCCGCGAAGCCGCCTGCGATCCCGAACCGCTCTTTCGCGAGACCGCGCTGCGCCACGCCACCGCGCTCCTGCCCGACCCCGCCCCGCTCCTCACCGAGGCGCTCCGCGACCCCGAGCCCAACCTCCGCGTCGCCGCCCTCGCCGCCATGGCCCGCGCCGCCGGTCCGGAACTTGAAAAGGCGCTCCACGACTACCTCGCCAACGAACGGGACCCCGACCTGATCGGCCACGCCGTTCGCGCCCTCGCCGGCGTCAAGAGCGCGCCCAGCCGCAAGCTGCTCCGCCAACTCCTCGCCCATGCCCACTGGCAGGTCCGCGCCGCCGCCGCGAAAGCCCTGGGCGAGATGAACGCCAAAGAGGCCCTCGCGGACCTCGCGAAGCTCCTCGAAGACCCCGACGGCTTCGTCGCCGCTTCCGCCGCCGAGGCCCTCGGCAAGGTCGGCGACGCCTCGGTGGTCGGCGCCCTCGGCAAGGCCGTCGAGCGCCACCCGGGTCTCACCGCCCCCGTGCTCAAGGTCCTGCGCAAGGGCGACCTGCGCCGCGCCCCCGAGACCGACAAGATCCTCCGCCGCTTCACGAAGCACGACGACCCCGCCGTCCGCGCCCAGGCCCTGCTCACTCTCGCCAGCGATTCCGAGCGCCCCGCCTTCGACGAGATCGTCGCAGGCATCCGCGACCCCGACGACCGCGTCCGCGCCGCCGCCGCCGAGGGGCTCCGCCAACTCATCTCCGCCGACGCCCTCGAGAACTTCCGCAAGAGCAACCGCCAGCCCGACGGCTACAAGGAGGTCCGCGAAGACCTGCTCGGATTGCTCAAGTCGGAGAACGCCGAACTCCGTGCCCAGGCCGTGCTCACCCTCTGTTACTTCGGCGACGCCGCCGCCCTCGCCGAAGGCCGCGACGGCGCGCGCAAGCCCGTCCTCACCGAACTCTTCGCCTGCCTCGAAGCGCCAAGCTATGAACTGCGCGAGATGGCCTTCCAGGCGCTCCCGCACTTGCGCCCGCAGCAGGTGCTCAACGCGGTCCGCCGCCGCCTGGCCGCCGAGAAGCTCGAACCTCAGGATCACGAGTGGGGGCTCCTCGGCTACTACGCGCTCCAGGCCGAGAAGACCCGCGCCGCCGCCTGGACCGCCGAGCAACCCGTCGTCGAAGCCTACTTCGCCCTCGCCCCGCGCCTCCAGCCCCGCGATCTGGGCGACTGGTGCGAGCGCCTACTCGAAGCCGCGCTCGGCGACGAGGACGACGAGGGCTACGCGCTCAACGCCAAGGCCTTCGCCAGACACCTCGAGGCCCGCATCCCCGACTTCGACGCCCCGCCGCTCGATGCCGTGCTCCGCGTGCTCTGGTTCCACGCCGCCAGCCCGGCGCGCGAGGAACTCGACAAATGGCTCGCCGATCCGCGCCTGGAAGTCCGCCGCGCCGCCGCCGTCCGCATCGTTCGCGACGCCGGCAAAGGCCCGCCGGATCTCGTCGAACGCCTGCTTGCCGATCCCGAGCCTTCCTTCCGCCTCCTCGGCGTCGTCGCCTGCATTCCCGGCGAGTGGCGCGATTTCGTCGGCGATCCCACGGCCTATGAAATCCTCGCCGGGCAGCGCGCGCGCATCCGCTATCGCTACGTCTCCACCCCGCGCGGCGGAGGCGTCGTCCCCGTCCCCGTCCAGCTCCCGCCCGAGCGGCTGGAGAAGCTCCTCGAGGATCCCGACGCGGACATCCGCGCCGCCACCGCCTTCCTGATGGCCATGGAAGGCGGCGACCAGGGCCTGCCCATCCTCCAGCGCCGCTTCCTCGCCGCGGACCGCGACCGCAACGAGGCCGCCGCGGCCCTCGTCCGCGCCGTCGCCATGGCCTGGGGCGACGAGCACACGGCCTACCTCGAGAAGGTCTACGAGCACCAGGCCCGCGAGAGCGCCGACTGGCGCATCCGCGAACTCGCCGGCGAGATCGAACGCCTGCAGGGCAGGCGCATCGAGAAATTGAAGGCCAGAATCAAGAAAGAATTCCCCAACGCCGTCAACTGGTAGCCAGGAGAACCGCGTCATGCCTTTCGACTTGCCGTCCCCGTTCCACCTGCCCCGGTTCGCCGCGACCGTGGCTTTCACCCTCGCGCTCGGCCTCGCCGCCGCCGGCGAACCCGAAGGACCCACGCTGACCGCCAGCGCCGGAGGTTCCGTCGCCCTCCCCGCCACCGCGCTGGAATTGACCGTCCGGCTCGACGCCAAGGGCGAGTCCGTCGCGGCCGCGTTCGATGCCCTCAAGGCCCTCCGCGCCAAGGCCTCCGATCGCCTCAAGCAGGACTTCGCCGTCGACCCCGCCGCCCTCGCCGCCGAAACCCCCGCGCTCGCCGAGGATGACGACGAGCAGCGCGCCGAGTACCAGGGCGGCAGGCACGGCTCGCGTCTCCAGCGCGCGGGCGAGGAGGGCGCGGAGGCCAAGCCCGAGGTCCGCGTGGCGCAGGTCCTCAAGGCCCGCCTCCCGCTGAAGGCCAGGGACCTGGCCGACCTCACCCTCGAGGCCGAGGCGCTGAAAACCCGCGTCAACGCAGGACTGCTCAAGCTGCTCGAGGAAGCCATGGGGCCCAAAGCGGAAGGCGAGGATGGCGGCGAAGAAGCCCAGATGATGCGCCAACTCCTCCGCCAGCAGCAGCGCGAAGGCGGCGGGCCGCTGCAATTCGGATTCCTCGCCACCGTCTCCGAGGAGCAGAAGCAGCAGGCGCTCGCCGACGCCCTGAAGCAGGCCGAGGCCGCCGCGCGCCGCGCCGCGAAGGTCACCGGAAAGTCCGAGGCCGTCCTCCGCAACCTCAGCCTCAGCACCGAAAGCCCGCGACGCTACTCCCAGTATTACGGCGAATACTACGAAGAGCCCGACGCCGAAGCCGCGGCCTCCGGCGAACTCCGCGGAGGCGGCGTCGAACTCCGCTACCACGTCAAGGTCACCGCCACGTACGTGTTGAAGTGAAGTCCGGCGCGGCGGGCTCCGACTTGGCAGAAACGCCTGTGCGACCTGAAACCCTGGACCTCCTTCCCCATGCCCCGTAGCGCGCTCGCCCTGGTCCTCCTCCTCGCCGCCGCCGCGCAAGCCGCCGACGACGGCGCGGGCCGCGTGCGCGTGAACGTCGAAGCCGAAGCCGAACTCCGCCCCGCCGCGCTCATCTGCGTCTTCGCCGTGCAGGGGCGCGCCGAGGACGCCGGCGCCGCGCCCACGGTGGTCCGCGAACTCCGCGAACTCGCCGCGGCCCGCCTCGCCGCGCGGTTCGAGTTCCGCGCGGAAGACCTCGTCCCTTACCCGCCCGTCCTCCGCGCGCAGGCCCCGAAGAACGAGCCCTACTGGATCACCACCAACCGCCTGCGCCGCAAGGCCGAAGCGCCGCCGGACGACGCGCCCGCGCCGGTCGCCTACCTCGTCTGGCAGGGCTTTCGCGTCGCGCTCCCGCTGAAAAGCCCCGGGCGCGAAGAGGCGGTCCTCGAAGCCGCCGGCCTCCGCGCGAGCTTCGCCCCGGCCGCCCAGGAACTCCAGCGCCTCATCGATGCGCGCGCCGGCGCGCCGGCCGAAGCCGCGGGCGAACCGGATGCCGGCGAGGAGAACATGGACGAAAACGAGGACGAAGCCGGCGCGGCGAGCGCCGGAAATGGCTACTGCCGCTTCCTGTATTTCGCCGAACCCGACGAACCCGCCTACAAGAAAGCGCTCGATGCCGGACTCGAGTCCGCGCGCCGCGAGGCCCGCGCCATCGCGAAGGCGCTCGGCGAGCCCGAACCGCGGCTCGAATCCTGGGACGCCACCGCCGCCACCGGACTCGAAGACCCCCGCGCCGCCGACTACGGGGACCGCCCCGGCTATTACGCCCAGCGCCTCCCCCTGCGCCTGCGCATCCCGATTCAGGCGACGTTTGTGAGAGTAAAGTGAAGTCGTGAAACGCAAAACGCAAGAGGACCTTGAGGCGCAAGCCTCATGATCCGCTCGCATTTCACGGTGCTGCGTTTGCAGTCTGGTTCTTGCCGTTTGAATACTGCTTGGTTCTTCCGATTTGGCGCTTGCCGGCAGGAGTTGGCGCTTGCCGTCTCCCTGTCCCGCTCACTTCTTCCCCAGCGCCTCCTCCACCGCCTTCGTCACCGCCGGATCGTCGGGCTTCGTCTGCGGCACGAAGCGCTCCACCAGCGCGCCGTCGCGCCCCACGAGGAACTTCTCGAAGTTCCATTTGATCGGGCCGGGCTTGCCGCTCTCTTCCGTGAGGTACTTGTACAGCGGGTCGGTCTCCGCGCCCTTCACGTGGATCTTCGCCATCAGCGGAAACGTGACGTTGAACTTCGTCGAGCAGAACGTCTTGATCTCCTCCGGCGTCCCCGGCTCCTGCCCGCCGAAGTCGTTGCACGGGATCCCCACCACCACCAGCCCCTGGTCCTTGTACTTCTTGTACAGCGCCTCCAGCGCGGTGTACTGCGGCGTCAGCCCGCAGCGCGAAGCCACGTTCACCAGCAGCACCACCTTCCCCTTCAACTGGTTCAGCGGCTGCTCCGCCCCGTCGATGGTCTTCAGCGTGAAATCGAGCGGCGACTTGGTCACGGCCTTCTCCTCGCCATGAAGGGAACCCGCCGCCAGCACGGCAGCGAAAGCGAACGCGATGCGCGAGATCATGTTGAAACCTCCTGGACCTCAAAGCGGCAAGTCTGCGCCCACCTCAAGCCGGATGCAACGCCGGTTTCGCGATGCCGCGGCCTGGCGTCGCCGCCCCGAGCGCTGTAACCAAAAGAAAACCCTCCTCAGCAACCGACAACCGACAACCGGCAACCGGCAACTTGCATCCGCCCAGCGCCCCGCTCCGGTGTATACCGTGTATCGGCCGCTGCTAAAAGCGATCCTCCCATGCCTCTTCCCCTCGCGTATTGCGCCTCCGCGCCGCTGCTCCTGGGCCTCCTGGCGGCGAGCCTCTGCGTCCTCGCGGCCCGCGCCGGCGAACCCGACGCCGACGGCACGAACGATACCGCCGCGCCCAACAACGCCAAGCCCGACCGCAAGCTCGTCTACCGCGAGGTGGACGGAGTCAAACTGGAGTTCTTCATTTTTGAGCCGCCCGGGCACAAGCCCGCCGACGCGCGCCCGGCCCTCGTCTTCTTCCACGGCGGCGGCTGGCGCAAGGGCGACCCCAGCCAATTCTATTGGCAGGCGCGCTACCTTTCCGGCCGCGGCATGGTCTGCTTCAGCGCCCGCTACCGGCTCATCCCGAACGTCTCCAAGGTCGAGGCCTGCATCGAGGACGCCAAGGCCGCCGTCGCCTACATTCGCGCGCATGCCGCCGAACTCGGCGTGGACCCCGCGAAGCTCGCGGCCGGCGGCGGTTCGGCCGGCGGGCATCTCGCCGCGGCCTGCGCCGTCACCGCCGGCGCGCCGGCCCCCGGCGAGGCCTCCTGCCGCCCGGACCTCCTCGTCCTCTTCAACCCCGCGCTCTTCCACCCAGCCGCCCAAGGCACGCTCAAGCTGGAGCAGTTCACGAAGGAGACCCCGCCGGCAATCTTCTTCCTGGGGACCGAGGACGACATGCTCAATTACGCCAAGGACTGCCTTGCCCGGAGCAAGCAGCTCGGCAACGAAGTGCGCGTCTTCACCGCCGCCGATCAGGGGCACGGCTTCTTCAACAAACCGCCCTGGCGCGAGAGCACCACCCTCGAAGCCGACCGCTTCCTCGCCCGCCACGGCTACCTGCAAGGCGAACCCACCCTCGCCGCGCCACCCGCCGGCGCGTTGCAGGAAGCGAAGGAGTGAAGGGACGGGGGCTGGGGGCTGGGGAATGGCGGGAGCCGGGAACCGGTATCCGGACCCCGGGCACCTCGCCCTTTGGGAGAGGGCAGGGTGAGGGAACGAAAGAGAAAAGCTCCTCAACCGCTCGGGCCTCGGAACTCGGAACTCGGGCCTGAGGACTGAGCAACCGCGCGAACCGGGAACCAGTATCCGGACACCGGGCACGGAGCGCCGGCATCCTGCGTGCCACGGGTCAGCGAAGCTGCCCCGTGCCGAGCCGTCGCGAATCCCGATCATCGGCATTCGAACACCGGGAACCCTTCTTCCATTGCGGTGAGCCGTTTCCCCTCATCCCCGAGGAGGGGCAGGGGCGGTGACTTGAATTTCCCGCGCGAAGCGCGCTCCATTTCCGCATGACTCCCGCGTGCTACAGGTCGGCGCAGCCGCCGTAGCGCCGGCGTCCTCGCCGGCTCGCGTGGGCGTCCCGCCCGCGCGTCTTTTTCGTTCTCCCGTACCGCGAACATCCCGCCCGCCGTGCCACGGGTCGGCGCAGCCGCCCCGTGCCCCACGCGCTCCGCGCCGCGAAGAGCGCCGTCTGCTCGTCCTTGCCTTGGCCCGTGGCTTCGATCTCGCCCCGCCTGACGACCACGACGAACCGCCCGTCCTTCCGCTCGACCGAGACCGTCTCGATGGGCGGCGGGGTCATCTGTTGCACTCCTTTCATCACTCGGACTCCTTTTCATCCTTTACAGTCGCCTTGGCCGCTACACAGTCACTCTATGCTGACTGAAAATGCAATATCTCTTACGGAAATGATCGTCCAAATAGTGAATCCAGTCGCAGCGACGATTGTTCCAAAACAGGGTCTATTCATGCAATCTAGAATCCAGAGAAGCCCCCACAATACTAAACAGGACACAAATAATCTGAAAGGAGGCCAAATATAGCCATGCCCAAGCGAGCCAACCTTAGCCTCCCATATGACTATAGTGGTGTACAATAAGTACCAAGAGATCAGCCCGAGCCCAGCGTAGAGAACGACGCGGAAGCGAAAAATGGACCACGTGCTCACAATTCCACCTATCGTAGGAAAGTATTTCATGTCCACATGTATCGAATTAAAAAATCGACGTTGCGCTATAATGTCAATTGGAATTAGAATTAAAAGACAAGTGTTAATTCGAATGGACCACTCTACCGCATTCTCAAAACTCCAGGATAACCACCATACTTCATTAAGTCCCGGATGTTCAATAACTAGATCAAAAAGACAAAGTAAGGCAACCAGGCCGAAATACGCGATTACTACAATGCCTAACTTTACAATTTTTATTGCTTCCATTTCCACCCACCTTGAGTGCTCTTTTCCCTTTCAAATTCAGCGGACTCGCCGCCTGGCACGATTCGATAAGAGGCTGGTGGCACTGTCACCCTTCGCCTCGCCTTGTGCCTTCCAGGAATTGGCGCCACTGGCTGTGGCTGTAGGCAGCCAGTGCTTCGCCGTCCGGATCGCGTGGCCCACTCAAGTTACTTCATTCGGGTCTACGTGCGAGTTGAATCCGGGGTGCGCGCCTCGCACTGGCTGCGGAGTACCGCAGCGCAGTGGCGCCAGATCACAAACCAACCTCAGTCAGTGCTACCAGCCCGCTCGCCCCGGTCCCATCACCGCGCCTCGGAACTCACGTCCACCTTCGCCCCCGTCGCCTCCAGTTCGCCCTGCACCTGCTTGGCGTACGCCTCCTCCAACTCATGGAACGTCGCCTGCGGGGGATCGTCCTCGAACGTACAGGCGACGTTCTCAAACACCAGACGCGAGTGCAACACGTCAAAGCAGGCGTTGGACGGTTGCCTGGAGAGGTCCACGGAGAGCCGATACGCGCCCCGCGGCAGCTCGCGCTCCGCCTTCAACGGGGAGCCGGGCCGGGCCATCTTCGTGCGTAGAGCCGGGTCAAGCTTGGCGTAGTCGGCGGCGAACCGCTGCTGGTCGGCGATGACCTTCTTGAACTGCTCAATCGGCGTTGGGTGCGTAAGCGCCCATAGCTGTTCGACCCCGAGCACCACCTTTCGAACGCCCACGACCAGACCGCATAAGGCGGCCACAAGGACAAACCCAAGCACGATCCGCACGCCCCGGCTGGGCGGTTTGCGCGGGGCCACCCCCAGCGCGACCAGTTCCAACCGCAGCGCCTCAGCCCGCTCGGCCAAGCGCGCCTGCTCCTGCGCCCTCGCGCCAGGCCGACCGCTGAGACGTCCCATGAGGCGCAATAGGAACCCCTTGCTCAAGAGGCCGAACACGCGGATGCAAAGGGGCAGAGCGCGAAGCGTCCGGACGAGCAGCGTAAGCGTCCCCGCCCGCGCCGGCCCGCTGGCCTCGACCGCCGCGTCCTTTGTCTTCACCTCAGCGCTCATGCGTTCCGAGTTCCGAGGCCCAAGTTCGAGTTCTGGGTACCGAGGTCTGGGTTCCGAGTTATTAGGATATCTTCCGCCCGCGCGTTGGCCAAGGGGACAGGGCGGATTTGGGGCCGACTCCGCACGGTGGCGGCGAAGGCCCTGCCCCCCGAACCCGCCGTCAATGCCTGGTGATGTGGTGAACAGGTGCTCCGATCCCGGAGTCCGGATACCGGCCCCAGGCTCCCGCCGTTCCTCAGTCCTCAGTCCTCTGTTTCCTCGTCTAGACCTCCGACCACTTTAGGGTAATGCTTGCTCCACGTGGAGCAATTTTTCGGTATGTTAATTCCGAGTTACGAAGGCTACGCGGACCGCCATCCCTACTCTAGCGCACAGCGTGCAACATTTTTTCAGGTTCCAGGATCGGCCTCCTCCAAAAACCGGAATCCGCGCCCTTCATTTTAGGGTTCCAATTGCTCCACGTGGAGCAATTGGCCGTTACGGCAGGTTTGAGGTTCTAGGTGCGAGAGAAGAGGAGGTAGGAACTAGTAGACGCACAGCGTGCAACATTTTGCAGGGCTCTGAGTGGGCGGGCGAGACGCCCGCGATACAGCCGGCCGGAGGCCGGCGCTACACCCGGAGTCCGGCTCCCGATTCCCGGCCCCCGCTTCACGCACCACAGTGCATCTTTTTTAAGCCTCTGCGCAGACTTGGAACCAGACCCAACCATGGGCGCAAGGCTATGTGTGGATGGGACTAATAGGCGCGCGGGCGAGACGCCCGCGATACAGCCGGCGGGACGCCGGCGCTACGACTCGGAACTCGGAACTACTCCGGACCCCGGGCCTCGGAACTCGTCCCGACCATTCCCGCGTCCTGGTGATCTTTGGCGTACTTCAGCCCCGCGCCAATGAAGTCCCGGAAGAGCGGGTGCGGCTGAATCGGGGTGGACTTGAACTCCGGATGGAACTGCACCGCCAAAAACCAAGGATGGTCCGCGAGTTCCACGATCTCCACGAGCCGGCCGTCGGGCGAGAGCCCCGAGAAGAGCATCCCGCGGTGCTCGTACTGCTCCCGGAACTGGTTGTTGAACTCGTAGCGGTGCCGGTGCCGCTCGGAGACCTGCTCGGCCCCGTACGCCGCGCGGGCCTTGGTGTTCTCGGCCAGCGCGCAGGGGTACGCGCCAAGCCTCATCGTGGCGCCCTTCTGCGTGACCTCGCGCTGGTCGGGCATCAGGTCGATGACGCACTGCGCGGACTTGGGATCGAACTCGCCGGAGGTCGCCTCGGTCAGCCCGCAGACGTTGCGCCCGAACTCGATCACGGCCATCTGCATCCCCAGGCACAGCCCGAAGTAGGGGACCCTGTTCTCGCGCGCGAAGCGGATCGCGGCGATCTTGCCTTCCGCGCCGCGGTGCCCGAAGCCGCCGGGGACGAGGATCCCGTGCGGCTTGATCTTCGCCAACCCCTTGACCCCGTTCTTCTTCTCGAGCTCCTCGGCCTCGAGCTGGACGATCTCGACCTTCGACTTGTGCGCGATCCCGGCGTGGCGCAGCGCCTCGTAGACCGACTTATAGGCGTCCTGGTGCTCGATGTACTTCCCGACCACGGCGACCTTGACGCGGTGCCGCGGGTGCTTGACCGTCTCGACCATGTCGATCCAGTCGCGGATCCGCGGGCGCCCGACCGGCAGCGAGAGCCGCTCGGCGACCAGCTCGTCGAGCCCCTGCTCGATCAGCATCAGCGGGACCTCGTAGATCGTGTGGTCCACGTCCTTCTCGACGATGACCGCCTCGCGGTCCACGTTGCAGAAGAGCGCGATCTTCTTCTTGAGTTCGTCGGTGAGCGCCTTCTCGGTGCGGACGATCAGGACATCCGGTTGAATGCCGATGCGCCGCAGCTCGCCCACCGACTGCTGCGTGGGTTTCGTCTTCACCTCCCCCGCCGCCTTGATGTACGGGACCAGCGTGAGGTGCATGTAGAGGCAGTTGCGGCTGTGCAGGTCGTAGCGCAACTGCCGGATCGCCTCCAGGAACGGGAGCGACTCGATATCGCCCACCGTGCCGCCGATCTCCGTGATCACCACGTCGGTCTCGTCGTCGGCGAGCTTGAGCACGCAGCGCTTGATCTCGTCGGTGACGTGCGGGACGACCTGCACGGTCTTGCCGAGAAAGTCGCCGCGCCGCTCCTTGGAGATGATCGTCTGGTAGATCTGGCCGGTGGTGTAGTTGCTGTCGCGGGTCACGAAATCGCCGCTGAAGCGCTCGTAATGGCCCAGGTCGAGGTCGGTCTCGGCGCCGTCCTCGGTGACGTAGACCTCGCCGTGCTCGTACGGGTTCATCGTGCCGGGGTCCACGTTGAGGTACGGGTCGAGCTTCTGGAGCTTCACCTTCAGCCCCATGCGCTTCAGCAGCAGCCCGACCGCCGCGGTGGTCAGCCCCTTCCCGAGGGACGAGACCACGCCGCCGGTGACGAAGATGTGTTTGGCCATTGTTCGCTCCGCGAAAGCTCCGAGTTCCCGGTTCCGAGTTCCCAGTTGCTAAGGTGTTGTCCTTCTCAGTTCTCAGTTCTCAGTCCTGCCGTCAGTGTCCGTAAAACGTCGCGTCCTTGTCCATCCACTCCGCGTGGAAATCCGCGAGGTCGCGGCCGGTTGGCAACGCGCCGCCCTGGGCCTGGAAACGCTCGACGAAGGCGTCGTAATCCTCCGGCGTATCGATCCCCGGCGGGTGCTTGTCCACCAGGCGCACGGCGATCTTGTAACCGTGGTCCAGCACGCGAAGCTGTTCGAGCTTCTCCATCCGTTCGTGATGCGAGGGCTTCAGCGCGGTCAGCTCGAAGAGGAAATCCTTGCGGTACGCGTACAGCCCCAGGTGATGATACCCGAAGATGCGGCGGCGCTGGCCGGCGGCGTCGAGCGCGTGGTAGCCGTCCTTCACCTCGTACGGCTCGCGGACGAACGGGATCGGCGCGCGGCTGAAGTACAGCGCGTGCCCGGAACGGTCCACGACGACCTTGACGACGTTGGGCTTGCGCCAGGCGGCCTCGTCGAAGAGCGGCGTGGCGAGGGTGCTCATGGGCGCGGGATCGGGCGGGAAGGAGGCGCCGTCCGGAGCGGTTCCGCCCGTCAGCACGCGCGCCGCCTTCGCCAGGGCCTCGGGATCGACCTCGGGCTCGTCGGCCTGAAGGTTGACGACGACGTCCTCGGCCAGATCCTTGGCCGCCGCGGCGACGCGGTCGGTGCCGGAAGGCAGCGCCGGATCGGTCATCACGGCGTCGGCGCGGGCGCGGCGGGCGGCCTTGAGCAGTTCGGCGTCGTCGCAGGCAACCAGCACGGTGGTGAAGAGTTCCGGATGCGCGTCGCGCGCGGCGAGCGCGCGGTCGATGGTGTGCTCCAGGAGCGCCCGGCCGGTGCGGTCCAAAAGGAGCTTTCGCGGCAGGCGGGTCGAGGCCAGCCGCGCAGGCAAGACGATCGCGACGGACATGAGGCTCCCCGTGAGTTCCCGGCGGCGCGGCGCCAAACCCTACGGGGAAACGTTTGTACCTGATTTTTCCGCCCGGGGCAACCCGAGCGCGAGATTCGTGCTGGCGTGGAGGCGATTCGCTAACAATTGGCGTGGGGGCGAGTTACGGCATCAAAATCGGCGCGTGCGCTTCCGCGTCGTCCCCAGCGGCGGGGTCGTGCGCCCGCGGATCGGGCGCAGGGCGCGGGAGGTGGACTTGGAACCCGGGTCGCGCGCCGAGCCGTCTTCGTCTTCAGCCCGAGCTTCGGCCTGCTCCGCGGCGGCCTCGCGCCGCCTCCGCGCGTCACTACGCGGCCGGGAGCGCCGCAGCGCGCGCCCGCGCCGCAGTTCCACGCTGCTGTTCTCGGCAGGTTCGTAAGGCTTCCAGAAGACGACCCAGATCGCGCCGAGGTAACTCAGCAGCCCGCCCGCCAGCGCGCCGTGCCATGCCTTGCGCCCCTTCGACGCGGCCAGGCACGTCGCCAGCGCCGCCGGGAGCACGCAGAACAGCCCGATGCCGACAAGATACCCCATCGCCTGACCCTTCACGCCTGGCCTTCATCAACTTACATCATGGTAGGCGATTTAAGGGCTTGGTCAATACGGCGGGTTCCGGGTTCTGAAGCCGGGTTTCCGAGCCGCGCCATGCCCGGACCGAATGATCCCAGAGCCTCCGCTTCTCGGAACTCGGAACTCGGAACTCGCTACACCCCAAAGGCGATGCAAACCGGCTTGGCGACCTGCGTCACCTTGCCGGCGGGCGTGAGGCGCGCGCCGTCGTCGTCGAGGCGGAAGCTGACGATGGAGTCGCTGTTCTGGTTGGCGGCGAGCAGGAACTGGCCGTCCGGATCGAGCGCGAAGTTGCGCGGGCACTGGCCCTTGGTGGATTCGTGCATGACGTGGGCGAGCTTCCCGGTCGCCGAATCGATGGCGTAGACGACGATGCTGTCGTGGCCTCGGTTGGAGCCGTAGACGAAGCGCCCGTTGGGATGGACGTGGATGTCGGCGCACGTGTCCTTGTCGGTGACCTCGGTGCCGGCGGGGAGCGCGGCGACGGTCTGCAGTTCGGTCAGCGCGCCGAACTCGGCGTCGTAGCCGAAGACGGTGAGCGTGCAGTCGAGTTCGTTGATCACGTAGGCGAAGCGGCCGTCGGGATGGAAGGCCATGTGACGCGGCCCGGCGCCGGGATGCAGCCGCGCGAAGGGCGGCTCGTTCGGTTCCAGCGTGCCTTCGCCCGGATCGACGCGGTACGAAAGGACTTTATCGATGCCCAAGTCGCAGGTGAAAACGAACTTATTGGTCGGGTCGAAGGTCGAGGAGTGCGCGAAGGCGCGCTGCTGGCGCTTGGGGTGCGGCCCCGAGCCCTCGTGCTGGCTGAAGCCGCTGGCTCCGCCCAGGCTCCCGTCGGACTGGATGGGAAAGAGCGCCACGCTCCCGCCGCTGTAATTGCTGGCCGCGACGCAGCGGCCGGAGCGGTCCACGCTGACGTGGCAGGTGCCGGGCCCCTTGGTGACCTGGCGGTTGAGGAACCGGAGCGAGCCTTCGGAGCCGATCTCGAAGGCGGCGAGCGTGCCGGTCTTCTCGCCCTCCCAGTTGCCGACCTCGCCCACCGCGTAGAGGTGCTTCCCGCGCGGGTGCAGGGCGAGGAAGGTCGGGTTCTGCGTCTCGGCCGCCAGGCGCAGATCGTTCAGCGCGCCGGTCTCGGAATCGTACCGCGCGGCGTAAATGCCCTTGCTTCCGCCGCCGGTGTAAGTGCCGATGTAAACGAGCCGCGAGTCGGCCATGGCGTACGCTCCTCGAGTTGGAGGGTAAAAGACACATCATAGCCCGGATACTCGGAAGGGAAAACGCAGACCGGAGAATTCTTGGCCTGCTGTGCTTCACCACGGAGGCACGGAGACACGGAGAACAGCAATACCAAGCGTTGATAGGCGGAGGATCGTGTCTTGCGGCGAACCTCCAAGCCCGAAGGGCTTGGATACATCAGCCCAGGGTTGGCGCGCAGCGCCTACTCTGGGTAAGTGCCGCCCCCCTGGACAACCCTGAAAGGGTTGAATAGCGCGTGGTGGGCATAATTTGTACGCATCACACTACGAGGCAACCCTTACAGGGTTGCGCTTCTTAACCGGATCGCAACCCAGGGTAGGCGCTCCGCGCCAACCCTGGGCTAGGATATGCAAGCCCTTCGGGCTAAAAAGGGATTTCAGGTAGACTGCGCGGAAGCGGAGGCCTCATGGATTCAATCCGTCTGCAACAACTCAACGGCGCCGTGGCCTTCCTGCTGCGGCAGGACTTCTACGCGCACACCCTGACGCGCTTGAAGGGCGACCTGCGACAGAGCGCGGAGCCCTTCGTCTGGGCCACCTTCCCGCTCGATGCCTTCCCCTGCCCGCTGCCGGAAGACATCAAGTCGTGCTGGATCTTCCACCTGAAAGGCAACGTGCCCTCCGGCGCGCATTACCATCCCAACAGCGTCCAGCACATGATTGCGATCGATGGAGGCGGCATGTCGCTCGTCGGCGGTGAGCGGCGCGCGATGGTTCCCTTCGGCTCGCCCGGGCGGAGCCTCGAAGAACTCTGGTACGTCATCCCCCAGGGCGTGCCACACGAGTTCACGCCCGAGGGCGAGGCGCTGACGGTCGTCTCGTTCCATACCTGCGCGGCGGACGAGTTGGAAGAGGTCGCGTGCGGGTCGGGCGGGAAGCGCTTGTACGAAGGAACCTGACGCCCGCGGTACGATCCGACGGCCGGCGCTACGGACGGGCGCAGGATCGCAATCCAAATTCCGGAATTCCAATCCAACATCCAACCCGTCACGGCACGTAGATCGTGAACTCGAAGGCGAGCTTCTTCGTCTCGCCGGGCTTCAGTTCCAGATCCCAGCTCAGGTCGCTGTGATTGTTCAGCTCGCGGTAGTTCGAGTTGCCCCAGTCGGCGTTCCGGAAGTCGTTGACGACGACCTTGCCGGCGTCAGAGGCGTTTTCGGCGCGACCGCCCAGGGAGACCGTGACGCGGGTGCGCGAGAGTTCACGGCGCTGGTTGGTGACGGTGACCGTCGCGCGCTTGCGGACCTCGGCGTACTGGTTGCGATTCCAGGAGATCGCGTTGGCGCGGCGCGAGAGTTCCTCCTCCTCGAAGCTCCCGCACATGTCCACCGCCACCGTGACCGGCAGCAGTACCCGCCCGCCGGCGGGGGTGTAGGTGAGCAGGTCCTGGCCCAGGGGCAGGCGTTCCTGAAGGATCAGCGCGGCGCCGGTGGTCCACGGCGCGGCGCTGGCGTTGGCCAGTTCGAGCTGGTGCCAGACCTGGTTCTCCTCCAGCTTGAGGGGCGAGCCGGCGTTGGCGGCCTGGCCGTCGGAGCGGAGCACGCCGCCGGACTGCCCGTCGCGGACGACCTTCACGTCCATGGTGTAGAGGTGGCGGAGCGGAGCGGCGAGTTGCCAGAGCGGCACGGTGGCGCGCGCGCCTTTCTTCAGCGCCAGGCGCTTGGCCTGGTAGACGAACAGGTCCTGGGACTGCGCGGCGGCCAGTTCGGGGGCGAGGTTCAGCGCGGCCCCGCCGTCCCCGGCGGCAGGGGCTTGATGCTCGCGCGCGCGGAGCTGGAAGGTGGAATTGCTGTAGGACTGCCCCATCAGGTTCGGCGCGGCGCCGGCGAGCGCCTGGCGCAGCGTGGCCTCGAGCGTCAGCGGCGAGACGGTCTGCTTGAAGCGGAAGTTCGGCACGCCGACGACCAGGTCCACGGCTGCGTCGAAGTCCTCGGCCTCGTTGATCACCTCGCCCTGCAGCGCGAGCTGCGCCTCCTTGTCGAGCGGCCCGCTGATGCGGTAGGTGGGGATCCAGCGCACGCCTTCGGTGAAGTAGAGCACGCGCAGGCTCACGGCCTTCCCCGCGGCTTCCGCACCGAGGTCGAAGCTGAGGCGCTTCGTTCGCGCCTCGACTTCCTCCCGCCGCTTCATCTTCGTGACGATCTCGGGCCCCAGCAGCGTGCGGATCTCGGAGACCGGCTGAATCACGCGGCCCTTCTCGGTCTGGACGACGACCAGCAGCCCGCCGCGCGGGACCAGTTCGCGCGTGCGCTCCGTCCGGCCGTCCTCTTCCGTCACGCGTACGCCGGCGGGGCGCGCCCCGAATTGTCGGATGGCCGAGCGGGCCGGGTCGTCGATCTCGCGGGGCTTCGATTCCTCCGGCGGCAGGTCGAGGACCTCGACGATCGTCCCGGAGACGTCCACGGCGTTCTCGCGCGAGAGGCCCAGCGTGACGGCTTTCCCCGTATTCGCGCGGAGCAGTTCCACGAGCGTGGTGCAGGCGGTCTCCTCCTCGCGGATCGACTTCGTCTCGACCCACTCCGCGCGCATGCCCAGCGCCTGGCCGTCCTCGGAGGCCGCCCAGAACGTGCCTAGCACCGCGCCGTCGGGCACGCTTTCGGTGAAGACGCGCCCTTCTCCGTCGGCTGTGCCCGCGGCCTTTTTAATGAAAAGCGCGAAGCCGTCCTTGAAGACGACGACGCGGTCGGTGGTAAGCGCGAGCCGGCCCGGCGCGGCGAGAACCTCCCCCGCCCGACCCGTCCCGGCGGCCAGGCCGGCACAGAGGATCAGGAGACACGTCGTTCGCGGCGCACGCATGAGTATGCTCCTTGATCGAGGATCGCCTACACAGGTTTTACAGGCTGCCGCGCGGATCGGACGTAAGAAAGGTGTAAAGAGTTCAACGGCTGAGGCTTGAGGCTTGAGGCTTGAGGAATAGTCCTGTACCTCGGCCACTCGAACCTCGTGCCTCGCAACTCGGAACTCGGAACTGCCGTTAAAGCGGCCAGACGAGCGGGATCAGGAGCACGGCGACGAGGCCGACGAGAATATCCAGCGGCGCGCCGAAGCGCAGGTAGTCGCTGAAGCGGTAACCGCCGGGGCCGCAGACCATCAGGTTGGTCTGGTAGCCGATGGGCGTGGCGAACTCGTTGCTTGCGGCGAGCATCACCGCGATGGCGAAGGGCAGCACGCTCACCCCGAGGTTCAGGGCGGTGGCCTGGGCGATGGGGAAGAGCAGTACCGCGGCGGCATTGTTGCTCATGAACGCGGTGAACACGACGGTCACGAAGTAGATCGCGACCAGCGCGGCGTAGGGATGGGAGCCCGCGAGGCCGAGCAGCGACTCGGCGGCTGCCTGCGCCACGCCGGTCTTCTGCAGCGCCGCGCCGAGGCCGAAAGCGGCGGCGATGACGATGAGGACCTCCAGGTCGAGGCTGCGCCGCGCGACGGAAGCGTTGAGGCAGCCGGAGGCGACCATCGCCAGAGCGGCCAGCAGGCCCGCCGCGAGCATGCTCAACCAACCCAGCGCGGCGGCGAGGACGAGGGCGGCGAGGAGCACGACGGCGACCCACGCGCGATCGTGGCGCGGCGCGGCGGAGCCTTCGAGCGCCCCGACGAGGTAGAAGTCGCGGCTGTTGCGGTGGTGCTCGACGAAGGACGGTTGGGTCTCGAGGAGCAGCGTGTCGCCTGGGCGCAGGCGGATGTCGCCGATCTTCTGCCGCAGGCGCTCGCCGTTGCGCCCGACGGCGATCACCGCGGCCTGGTAGGCGCTGCGGAAACGCCCCTCCCGGATCGTCTGCCCCACCAGCGGGCAGGTGTTGGAGACGACGGCCTCGACCAGGCGGCGCTGCGCGCGGTTGCCGTCGAGCTTGAAGACCTGCTCGGTGGCCGGCGCCAGGCCGCGGATTTTCTGCAAGTCCACGACGGACTCGACGACGCCGACGAAGACCAGCCGGTCGCCGGCGCGGAGCCGCTCGCGCCCCGAGACGGCGGCCAGGATCTCGCCGTCGCGGTCGATCTCCATCAGGTACATGTTGGGCAGGTGGCGCAATCCGGCCGCTTCGATGGTCTTCCCGATCAGCGGGCTTTCGGCTTCGACGAGCATCTCGACGGTGTACTCGCGGGGGTCGTCGCGGTCGCTGATCGGCGGCTTGCGGTCGGGCAGCAGCCAGCGGCTGGCGACGAGGATGTAGGCGAGCCCCGCCAGCGCGCAGGGCAGGCCGACCCAGGCAATGGAAAACAGCGAGAGTTCCCCGCCCAGCCCCTGGGCCTTCAGCAGGCCGTGGACGACGAGGTTGGTGCTCGTCCCGATCAGCGTGCAGCAGCCGCCCAGGATCGCGGCGTAACTGAGCGGGATCATCAGCTTGCTCACCGAGAGCCGGTGCTTCTTGGCCCACTCGTCCACGACGGGCATCATCATCGCCACCAGCGGCGTATTGTTCATGAACGCGCTCATCAAGGTGACGGGAAGCATCAGGCGCAGTTGCGCGCCGGCGACCGACTTGGGCCGGCCCAGGAGCCGCTGCGCGGCCCAGCCCATGCCGCCGGTCTCGCGCAGCCCCGCGGCGACGACGAAGAGCACGCCGACGGTGAGCATGCCCTCGTTGCTGAAGCCCGCGAGCGCCTCGCCCGGCGTGAGCACCCCCGTCGCCAGCAGCAGCGCCAGCCCGGCGAGCATCAACAGGTCCGTGCCGACGCGCGTGAACGCCATGCCGGCGAAGATCGCCAGCACCGTCGCGAGGGTAAGCCAGGCGTGGGGGCTCATCGGTTCGGATCGTTCCGCGGCATGCGGGCTCCGGGCCGCGGCGCGCCGCGGCGGGTCAACTGGGGTCCAGGAGGAACGAGGCGGTTACCTGCTACACAGCCAGCGCCCGCGGTGGGCGGCATGCGCCGGGTGCGCCGCGGCCCGGCGCGGCGCGGAAGCGCCGAGCCGGACGGCCGCGGGGAGGCCTTGGCGCGGGGCGTTCATGCTCAGACCGGGATGTCCTGGAACAGGACCGAAGAGTGGTAGCGGTCGCCGGCGTCGGGAAGCACGGTCACGATCAGCTTGCCCTTGCTCTGCGGCTGCTGCGCGACTTTGATCGCCGCGGCCAAGGCCGCGCCGCAGGAGATCCCGCAGGTGATGCCTTCCTCCTTGTGGAGGCGCCGCGCCATCTCGATGGATTCGTCGTTGGTGACGGTGACGATCTCGTCGACGAGGTTCATGTCCAGAACGTCGGGCTTGAAGCCCGCGCCGATGCCCTGGATCTTGTGCGGGCCGGGCTTGGGCTGCTCGCCGGCCTTGATCTGGGTCAGGATCGGGGAATGGATGGGCTCCACGGCGATCGAGCGAATCGCGCGGCCCTTCTCGCCCTTGATGTAGCGCGTCACGCCGGTGATGGTCCCGCCCGTGCCGACGCCGGCGATGAAGACGTCCACCTTGCCGTCGGTGTCTTCCCAGATCTCCGGGCCCGTGGTCTTGAAGTGGATCTCGGGGTTGGACGGGTTCTTGAACTGCTGCGGCATCCAGTACTTCTTCGGGTCGCTGTTGACGATCTCTTCGGCCTTGCCGATCGCCCCGGGCATGCCCTTGCTGCCCTCGGTGAGGATCAACTCGGCGCCGAAGGCGCGAAGCATGCGGCGGCGCTCCAGCGACATCGTCTCGGGCATGGTCAGGATCAACGGGTAACCGCGCGCGGCGCAGACGTAGGCCAGCGCGATGCCGGTATTGCCGCTGGTGGGCTCGACGACCGTAACGCTGCTGTCGCCGGGCTTCAGCACGCCGCGCTTCTCGGCGTCCCAGATCATCGCCGCGCCGATGCGGCACTTGACCGAGTACGCGGGATTGCGCCCCTCGATCTTCGCCACCACGGTGGCCTCGAGCCCCTTCGCGATCCGGTTGATCCGGACCAGCGGCGTGCGCCCGATGCTGAGGCTGTTGTCTTCGTAGATCCGGCCCATATGCCACCTCCTGGGGAATTGCGGTGGATGCGCACGCGGCTCAGATGCTGTAATCCAGCGCCGCGCCCTGCTCTTCGACGGTATCGCAAAGGTCTTGCAACGTCAGGTTATCCACCACCCCTGAGATTCCCACTGCCAATTTGCGCCAGACCAGCCGCAAGCATTGGAGCGTCAGGTTGGCCGAGCCCGACCGAGCCGCGGATACTTCCAGCCGCGGAACCAGCGGCCCGTCCATCGCGCGCAGCACCTCGCCCACCGTGATTTTTCCACCCGCCCGCGCCAGATTGTAGCCGCCCACCGCCCCGCGCCGGCTCTTCACCAGGCCCTGCTTGCGCAGGTCGCTCAGGATCTGCTCCAGGAACTTCTCAGGAAGCTCCTCGTCTTTGGCAATCTGCGTGGCCGGCCGCGCGCCGCCTCCAGCGCTCTCCCGCGCCAGATGGATCATCGCCCGCAGGGCGTATTCGGCTTTCTGGCTGAGCTTCATCCAAATCCCTACTTATCCCATAGGAATAATGCAATATACCCCCGGGCTTGTCAAGACCCAAGTGGTCCGATTCCAATAACCTGTTTCTTTGAAAGCCTTTCCGTTCAACTCCCCCGCGCATCACGACGATGCCTGAAACGGAGCCCTACCTTAGATAGGAGAGCGCGAGGCCTTGCTCGACCTGACCTTGGAACAGCTCGCAAAGATCGTCTGCGGAAACCTCGCGCGCGGAGCAGCCGACGCGCGCGTGGCCGGCTTCTTCAGCGACACGCGGCAGCCGGCGCGCGGGGCGCTTTTCGTGGCGTTGAAGGGCGAGCGCTTCGACGGGCATGCGTTCCTGGGCGAGGCGGCGCAGGCCGGCGCGGCGGCGGCGCTGCTCCAGGACGCGGCGAAACTGAACGCGTTGGATGGCACGAGCTGCGGCGCGATCGTGGTGTCCGACGTGCGCGCGGCCTTCTTGCGGCTGGCGGCGTGGGCGCGGTTGACGCATCCGGCGCGCGACTGGTTCGCGGTGACGGGATCCGCCGGCAAAACAACGGTGAAGGATCTGCTCGCGCACCTGCTGGCGGCGACGGGTAAGCGCGTGCACCGGGCGGCCAAGAGCTTCAACAACGACGTGGGCGTGCCCTCGACGATCCTCTCCGCGCCGCGCGAGGCCGAGGCGGTGGTGCTGGAGCTGGGCACGAACCATCCGGGCGAGATCGTGCGCCTGGCCGGCGTCGCGCGTCCGCGCGTGGCGGCGATCACCAACGCGGGCCCCTCGCACCTGGAGGCCTTCGGGAGCGTGGGCCACGTCGCGCGGGAGAAGGCCGAGATCCTGAGCTTCCTGACGCGGGACGACGTCGCGGTGCTGAACGCCGACGACCCGCACCTGCCGCTCTGGCGCGCTCGGGTGAGCGGTCGCGCGGTGACCTTCGGCATCGAACGAGAGGCCGACGTGCGGGGGCTGGAACTCGAGCCCGACGGCCTGCGCGGCACGCGCTTTACGCTCGCGCTCGAGCGTCGGCGCTTCCCGGTGCGGCTCGCTGCGCCGGGCTTCCACAACGTGATGAACGCGCTGGCCGCGGCCGCGGCCGCGCACGCAGCCGGCGCGGAACCCGTGGCGCTCGCCGAGGCCCTGGCAACCTTCCGCGGCGCCGACCGCAGGTTGCAGATGCACGAACTGGGCGGCGTGACGCTCGTGGACGACGCCTACAACGCGAGCCCTTTGAGCTTCCACGCGGCGCTGGAGACGCTGCGCCCGCTGGCGTCCGCGCGGCGGTTCTTCGTCGTGGCCGGAGACATGCTCGAACTGGGCGAAGCGGCCGAGCGGTTCCACGCGGCGCTGGGCGGGATGTTGGCGGGGTTGCGCCCGGAGGCGCTCCTGACCGTCGGGGAACTGGCCGCGCGGACGGGCCAGGCGGCCGTCGAGGCCGGGTTGCCGGGCGCGCGCGCGCGAGCCTGCGCGTCTCCGGAGGCCGCCGCCGACGCGCTGCTCGAACGCCTCGCCCCCGGGGACCTGGTCCTGGTCAAAGGCTCCAACGGCATGGGGCTCGACCGCTGCGTTAAGCGGCTGCGCGAAGGACTCGCCACGCCGGCGGCCTCCGCGGCCGACTGACCACCCGCCGAATTCGGCCTTAGCGGGTTCACGTCCTAGCCGATCCGCGTATACTGCGCGTCATGGGACGCATGAACGCCTGGGCGCTGGCCGCGGGCTTGGCGCTGCTGCCGGCCTGCGGGGATGGCGCGAAACCCTCCGACGCGCGGAACCCCTCCCCCGGTCCGTCCGAAGCGGTCGCCAAGCCCTCCGGCGCGAAGGAGCAAGCGCCGGTAGAGACCGCCGTGCTCGATCAGGCCCTGGAAAGAAAGCTCTGCGAGGTCGAGTGGATCAAATCGATCAACTTCTCGACGCCGCATATTGGCTTCCTGCTGAAGCCGCTGGTCAAGACGAAGCCGCGAATCACCGTCCCGCCCGGACTGAAACTTACGGCCAAAGGGGACCCGGGCCCCGGCGTGACCGAGTCCACGTACGTTACGGTGCTCCCGCGCACCGAGGCGCTTTTCCCCTCCGCCAACCAGAACATCGGCGCGTGGTGTTGCCGCCTCACTCCGCAAACACGCACGCCCAAGGAATTCCAGTACGAACCGCTGCCCGCGGACGATCCCCTGAGGAAGCTCATCGACGCGGGCAACGCGATGACGCCGACGGCGGAGTGGAACGAACTGCAGGTCGCCATCTACGCGCACACGTCCGACGTGGACCTCAAGTTCGTCAAGAAGTCGACCTACTCGGTCCATTCCCGGGAAGGCGTGGTGGTGGTGATGGGGCGCAGCCGCGAGTTGGCGCCGGACGTGGGAACGCTGGACCGCGCCGCCGGGATCCTGAAGTCGGCGGGGCTGTTCCGGCCGGAGTTGAAACTCTTCGCGGAAGCCGAGGCCGATATGCGGCAGGCGCTGTCCGACCTCGAGAGTCCCAAGAAGAAACTGCAGGCGCTTTACACGCTGGGCTTCTACCGCACGCGCCCCGAAGCCCTGGAGGCGCTCCTGGACGGGCTGAAGGCCCATGCCGACCCGAAGGACGTTCATTATCGCAAGGCGGCGCTGCGCTACCTCTGGCCGCTGCAGGTGCGCGAGACCGATGGAAAGGCGATTCTGGACGCGCGCATCGCGAAGGCGCTCGAAGACGCTCTCGCGGTGGAGGAGGACAAGAGCCAGAAGTCGGAATTGCAGCGCTGGGTGGATTGGGCGAAGCAGAAGACCAAAGCGAAATAAGGACGCTTGAGCCGCGGCGCGGGCCTACTTGACGAGCCCGTCGAGCCGTTCGGCCATCGACTCGCAGCTCGTGGCGGCCATCGTGGCGCCTTCGCCGAACTTGCGGAGCTGGCGCGCGGTCTCGCGGAAGGACTTGGTGATCGTAGGCACCACCTCCTCGCGCATCCGCTTGTACTCGGCATCGATGGTCTCCATGTCCCGGGAGACGAAGCTGCGGCGCACGAGGGTGCTGTTCTGGTCCATCGCCTCGCGCGTCTGTTCGGCGGTCTTGTTCATGCCGGCCACGACCTGGGCCGTATCGCTGGCCAGGACGGTGGCGAAGACCGCGGGCAGGTCCCCGTAGGCGCGCGTAACCTCCGCGTGCAGGTACGTGGCCCGGATCAGGCGCTCCAGCTCCAGCTTCTTCGTCGACAGAAACAGGTCGTTCTGGTTGTCGCGCCACTGGGTGAGGATGTAGTTGTAGGCTTGGTTCTCGCGCCCGGCGAGGACTTCCTTGTTCAGGTACTCGTCGACTTCCTTGCGGAACTTCTGCAGGAGCTGCTCCTGCATTTTCTGCGCGGCCTGCAAGTGCTCGGTGCGGCGCGGGCCATCCAGCCCGGCCAACTCGTGGTACAGCCCTTGCGCGCCCTTCCAGTCCTGCCCGCGGAGCGCGGCGGCGAGGCTCTCGTTGAGCTTCGCGATCCGCTCCACCATGCGCTGCGCTTGGGCGACGGGTTCGGCGAGTTCCGGGCGGTTGCTGGCGGCTTGCGCGGCGCGGTATTGCCGCAGCGCTTCGTCCCAGTCCTTGGCCGCCTCGGCCTTCTTCGCCCGGTTCAAGGCTTCCTGGTAGCGCTTTTCGGCAAGCTGGCGGTTCTGGTTCTGCGCGATGAGCCCCGCGACGCGCGCCTGCTCGTCCTTGAGCTTCCGCAGGCGCGCGGCGTCCAGCGCCTCGCCCGCGGGCTTGCCCGAGCCGCGTTCGAGAGCTTCCTTCAGCCTCGCGTCGGCCTGTTCGAGATCGCCCGCGCGCTCGCGCTCGCGCGCCTGCCCTTCGAGCGCCGCGACGTCCCGCGCCGTCTCGCAGCGCGCGGCCAGCCGCGCGGCGTCCGCGCGCAGGTTGGGCGCGAGGTCCGGAAGGCGGTGGTCCCCGGCCGTCTCGGCGGCGGCTTCGTACGCTTTGCGCGCCTCCTCCCAGGCCCCCTCGCGCGCCTGGGCGGCGCCAGCGTCGAGGAGGCGGCGGTAATTCTTGAGGGCCGCGGCGCGCGCGAGGCCCTCGTCGGCCGCCGCCACGCCCTTGAGGGCTTCGAGGCGGTCCTCCTTGCCCGCGGTGAAGGACAGCGCGGCCTGCCACGCTTGCCGCGCGGCCTCGTAGCGCGGCGTCAGCAGCGCGGGGTCGTCGAGCGCGGTCTGCTCCGCGGCGGCCAGCTCGATCCGCGCCTTGGCGGAGGAGCGCCGCCAGTCGGCCTGCCGGCGCAGGTCCCGCTCGAACGAATCGAGCGCCTCGGCGACGGGCAGTTCCGAGATGCGCGCGGCCAGGTTTTCGCTTTCGGCCTCCTGCAGCAGCCGGCGCTGCTCGGCGAGCACGGCGAGCTGCTCCTCGTGGTCGCCGGCCTCGGCGCCGCGATGCTGCCGCGATTCGAGCATGCGCGCGCGCGCGCGGAAAGTCAGGACGCGGGCGTCGGCGGTGCGCGCGACCTGCGCGGCCTCCTCGAGCGCCTGCAAGGCCTCGCGGTCCTGGCCCTGCTCGAAGGCCCCGCGGCCCTGCTGGAGGAGTTGCTCGTAGCGCGCAAGGCGCTCGGCGGCCTGCTGGCCCCAGGGGGATTCGGCGTGCCGCGCGCTGAGCCGCCGCCACGCCTCGAGCGCGCCGTCGCCGCGCCCGGCCTGGGCCTCGCGCTGCCCTTCCTCCCACCACGTCCGCGCCTCCAGGCGCAGCGCCTCGAGCGCGCGCGCCTCCGCCATCTGCTGCTGCCACCAGTAGAACCCGCCGGCGCCCAGCCCCGCGATCGGCAGCAGGAACAGCAAGGCGACGGCGAGCCCGCCGGAACGCGCGGGCGGGGCGGCCGAGAGCGTCGAAGGCGCGGCGAGCGGCGCGGTCGCCGGCCAGCTCGACGGCGGCACGGGCGTGGCGGCGGGCGCCGAAGGCGAAGCAGGCACGGTTTGGGACGCCGGAGGCGCGTGCGGCGTGGGAGCCTGCACCGTCGGCGGAAGCGATACGTGGCTGAGCGCCAAAGAGGACGCGGGGTCGCTCAGCGCCATGCGGCAGGCGATCAGCGCGGCCTGCAAGGCGGCGGCGTCGGCGAAGCGCTGCGAGGGATCCTTGGCCAGGCAGCGCTCCAGCAGCGCGCAGGTCTGCGGTGAGACGTCGGGGCGCGACCGGGCCAGCGGCTCGTGAGGCTGCTGCATGGTGTGGAGGATCGCCTGCATCGCGTTGCTGCCGCGGAAAGGCGCCTGCCCGGCCAGGAGCGCGTAGAGCGAAGCGCCCATGCTGAAGATGTCCGCGGGCTTGCCGGCCTTGTGCGCGTCCAGGCCCTGTTCGGGCGCCATGAACCCCGGCGTGCCCAGCGCGGCCTGCGTCCCGGTCAGCGACTGCCCGACGCCCTCGGCGCGCGCAAGCCCCAGGTCGCTCAGCTTGGCCGCGGGGAAATCCAGCGTCCGCCCGTCGTCGGCGTACGGCACGAGAATGTTCTCGGGCTTGATGTCGCGGTGCACGATGCCCTTGCGGTGCGCGACGGCCAGTCCTTCGGTCGCGGCGATGCAGAGGTCCAGCGCGTCGGCCTCGGGGGCCGCCCGGTTCTCTTTCTTCACCTGCCGCGCCCAGCCGCCGGCGGTCAGCCCGTGGACATACTCCATGACGAGATAGAAGAGCTTGGCTTCTTCGTTCACGTCGAGGACCGCGACCAGATGCGGCGACTGGACCTGCGCGGCGAGTTGGGCCTCGCGCAGGAAGCGTTGCACGAGGTCGGGCTGTTCGGCCAGCAAGGGGTAGAGGAGCACCTTGACGGCGACCTCGCGGTGCAGGCGCGGATGGATGCCCCAGAAGACCGCGCCCATCCCGCCGCGCCCCAGCCGCGCCAGCAGCGGGATGCCGGCGAGGCTTGGGACCTGGATGCCTTCGAAGTTGGTGCGAGGCGCGTCGCGCAGGAAAGGCTCGTCGCTCAGATCGCGGGGAACGTGCGAACGCTTCGACGCGCCGGCCGGGCCGAAGCCCGTACTACCGCCCGTCGAGCCGGGCGCGGCGCCCGAAGGCGAAGGGGAGGGCGGAGAAATGGCCATGGTTCCGCTCGAGCGCGTTCCCGCCGGTTCGAAACAGCCACTTTAGACCAACGCGGCCCAATTACAACGCATTGGCCCACTACCGCGAGAAAAATGAAGGCGCGCGCCACGGTTATGCATGGTTTCCAGGTATTGCATCTCAGCGGTCTTGCGGTGCGAATTAAAGGAATATGCGCCGGCCATGTTGACCATGAGCGAGAAGCCTATTCGGAGAGCATCTGCAACGGGCGAACGACGATGAGCACGGTCAAAAGGGCCCAGCGGATACTTGAAAGCGCATCGAAGGGCCGCTTTGTACCGCGCCGCAGTCGAAGCTCGCGGAGCTGATTCTCGAAGCGTACTACGGCGGGAACTGAGCCTCTTTCAGGCCACGCCGGCTTGCAGCGCCGGCGGCTTGGGCGTGCGGCGCTCGTGGTCCGTGCCAGACGGCGGCTTGGGAAATTTCTTCCGATCGACGAGCTTGAGCAGCCGGTCGATGACCTCGGCGGCGGCTTCTGGCCGGGCGAGGTCGAAAGCGGCCTGCGCCATGCGGCGGCGGCGTTCGGGCTGCCGCAGCGTATCGACGACGCGCTGGACGAAACGTTCGGCCTCCAGGTTTTTCTGGTCGAGGAGCCACGCCGCGCCCGCGCGCGAGAAGACGCGGGCGTTGTGAAACTGGTGGTCATCTGCGGCGTGCGGATACGGGACGAGGAGCGAAGGCAGCGCGAAGGCGGCGATCTCGGCCAGCGAGGTGGCGCCCGCGCGCGCGAGCACGCAGTCGGCCTCGACGTAGAGTTCCTCCATGTTGTCGCAGAAGGGCAGCACGTGCCCGCGCACGCCGGCGGCGGCGAAGGCGGCCGCGGTCCGCGGTTCGTCCTCGCGCCCGGCTACGAGGATCACCTTCAGGCCGGGAAGCGCTTTGGAAAGTTTCGGCCAGGCCTTCACGACCAGATCGTTCAGGAACTGCGCGCCCTGGCTCCCGCCGAGCACCAGCAGCGTCGCGTCTTCGGGCGCGGGGCCTTCCTTCAGGTTGCGCGAGGCCGCAGTCCGCGCGGCGGCCGCGACGCGCTTGCGCAGCGGATTGCCCACCGGCTTTACCTTTCCCGGCGCGCGCAGGTAGGTTCCGGCCTCGGAGAACTGCACGCCAATCTCGTCGGCGAAGGCGGCGAGTTTCCGCGTGGTGCGCCCGGGGATCACGTTCTGTTCCATGAGCATGACGGGCAGCTCGATCCCCCACCCTGCGAGGACGGGGAGCGCCGAGGCGTAGCCGCCCAAGCCCACCACTGCGTCGGCGCCGAAACCCAGCAGCGCCCGGCGCGCGGCCAGGTAGCCGCGGCACATGCGGATGCTCTTCTGCGCGAAGTCGAGCGAGAAGATCCCACCCTTAAGCGAGGGCAAGAGCGTCAGGCGGTGCCCGTAGCGCGGGAGCACGCGCTGTTCCATCCCGCCTTCGGCGCCCAGAAAGAGCACCGCGTGGTCCGCGCCGCGCCCGAGCAGGTCCTCGGCCAGCGCCAGCCCGGGGAAGAGGTGCCCGCCGGTCCCACCGGCGGCAATCGCGAGTCGCATGGTCGAACTCCTTAAAGGCAACGGCTCACCACAGAGGCACAGGGATCGCAGAGGACCGCAGAGAACTACTTCCTGAAGTCCCTCCGGAATCTTCGGATTCCACTTTTCAGCACGGGTACGTTGAAGTTAAGCAGCAGGCCCAGGTCCTTTCCTGTCAGTCGCAGGTAGGACAGGATCTGCGCCTCATGGACAGGATGCAGTTCATCCAAAGCCTTCAGTTCCACCAGCACTTCCTGGGACACAAGCAAGTCCGCGCGAAGCGGCGTCTTCAGTTCAACTTCGCGGTATCGGATGGGCACCGGAACTTGTCGCTCAAACGCAAGTCCTCCGTGCTTCATCTCGATGCACATGGCTTCCTCGTAAACACTTTCGAGCAATCCTGGCCCCAAGCGCTTGTGCACTTCGATCGCGCAACCAATAATGCGACTGCTGATGGCGTTCAGTTGCTTGCTTGGCAGCACCTGTCTCTTCCTCTGTGGCCCTCTGCATACTTTGTGTCTCTGTGGTAAAGCCGTTACGACATTCGCGCCTTCAGGGAACTGCCCCCGCGCGGGGTCGCGCCAAGTTCGCGCGGGGCTTCCTCCGCCGCCGGGTGCGCGGCGATGTTGAGCAGCACGCCGATGGCGAAGAGGGTCACCACGAGCGAGCTGCCGCCATAGCTGATCAGCGGGAGCGCGATGCCCTTCGTGGGCATGCTGCGCGTGACAACGGCGATGTTCAGCGCGGCCTGCAGGCCGATGGTGAGCGTCACGCCCACGGCCAGCAGGCTGCCCAGCAGGTCCGGCGCCTTCCGCGCAACGCGCCAGCCCTGCCAGACGAAGGCCGCGAAGCAGCCGAGCACCAGCAGCGTGCCGAGCAGGCCGAGTTCCTCGCCGACCAGCGCGAGAATGAAATCGTTGTGCGCCTCCGGCAGGAAAAGCAGCTTCGAGTGTCCCTGACCGAGCCCCTGGCCCCACACGCCGCCGCTGCCCTGCGCGACCAGCGCCTGGTGAACCTGATAGCCGCGCCCGAGCGGATCGGGCTCGCCCGCGAAGAACTCCACGATCCGGTCGCGCGCATAGCCCAGCTTGTTCCAGGCCAGGAAGGCGGCCGCCGGCAGCGCGGCCAGCAGAAACGGCAGCGCGTGGAGCAGGCGCACGCCGGCGACGAAGAGCATCGCGCAGAGCACCGCGGTCATCAGCGCCGCCGTGCCCAGGTCGGGCTCCAGCGCGATCAGCCCCACGGGCACGCCGACCAGGGCGAGTGCGGGGAGCAGCCCGTGCTTCAGCGTGCGCAGCCGCTCGCCGCGCGTCGCCGCCCAGGCGGCCGTGCCCAGCACCAGCAGGATCTTGGCGGCCTCCGAGGGCTGGAAGGTGATCGAACCGAAACGGAACCAGCGCCGCGCGCCGTTGATCCGTTCGCCCAGCCCAGGCGCCAGGACCGCCGCCAGCAGGAGCACGGCCAGCGCGAGCCAGACCTTCCAGGGCCGCGCGAGCGCGTGGTAGTCGAAGAGGCTCCCCACGGCCAGCGCGAGGCAGCCCGCGAGCAGGTAGACGCAGTGCCGTTCGAGGAAGAACGTGGGCGTGCCGAAGCGCTGCTCGGCCACGACGAAGCTCGCGCTGTAAACCATCACGATCCCGACGGCCAACAACACGCCGGTGAGGATCAGCAGGTTGCGGCGAGCGTCTTCCATTAGCGGTTCCAGGTTCTACTCACGCCACGGTCCATTGGCGGCGCAACTGTCGAATTCAAGGATGAAAGATGAAATAGGAAGGATGAAGGATTACTGGGGCCTCTTCATGCTTCATACTTCAGATTTCATCCTTCCCCCAGCAATTACACTCGCAGTGTCGCGATGCTGAAAACGGCCAGCAGCACCGAGACGATGAAGAAGCGGCTGACGATCTTGGTTTCGGGCCAACCGACCTTCTCGAAGTGATGATGCAGCGGCGCGATGCGGAAGACGCGGCGCCCGAACCAGCGGAAGCTGGCGATCTGGATCAGCACCGAGAGCGCCTCGATCACGAAGACCCCGCCGACGAGGACCAGCATCAGTTCCTGCTTGATCGAGAGCGAGACGAGGCCGACCAGGCCGCCGAGCGCCAGCGAACCGGTGTCGCCCATGAAGACCTCGGCCGGATGCGCGTTGAACCAGAGAAAGCCCAGGCAGGCGCCGGCGAGCGCCGCGCAGATCACCGCGAGTTCCTCCGCGCCGGCCACGCGGGGCACCGCGAGATGGTGCGCCATAGTCGCGTGCCCGGCGAAGTACGCCATCAGCCCGAAGGCCACGGCCACCGTGATCGTGCACAGGGTCGCCAGGCCGTCGAGGCCGTCGGTGAGGTTGACCGCGTTCGAGGATGCCGTCAGGACCACGCCGGCCCAGAGCAGGTAAGCGTAACCCAGCGCCGGGTACAGGGCCGCGTCCACGAAGGGAATCGCCACCACCCCGCGCTGCGCGGAGGGGCCGTACTCGTAGAGCAGGAAGCCCACGCCCAGCCCGATCAGGGCCTGCAGTACGAGCTTCTCCTTGATCGTCAGGCCCTTCTCCTTCGCGCGCGTCAGCTTGATCCAGTCGTCGTAGAAGCCGACCAGCGCCAGGGCCAGCATGGTGAAGAAGGCCAGCGGGACGAAGACCACGTCGCAGCGCGCGAAGAGCGCGACGGCGAAGAGCGTGCTCCCGACCAGGATCACGCCGCCCATCGTCGGCGTGCCGGACTTGACCGCGTGCTTCTGCGCGATGAACTCGGAATCGGACTTGGTGGTGTTTTCGCCGAATTTCTTGCGCCGCAGGAACGCGATCACGTGCGGGCCGAGCGTCACGCAGACGACGAAGGCGAAGAGCGCGGCGAAGGCCGCGCGGAAGGTGACGGCCTTGAAGACCGCCAGGAACCCGAACCCCTCCCCCGCGAGCTGATGCAGGTAGTAGAACACGCAGGCGTCTCCGGCCGCAGGTCTGCCCCATCTATGGGTATCGGCGCCTTTTCGGCACGCTTAACGTTTTCCATACTGGGAAGTTAGATCAGGGCGCGAGCGCTCGGGCGTTTTCCGGCGCGCGCTCCGGACGGCGCCGCGCGGCCGGAGGGCGCCCGAGCCGCAAAACGCAGTCCACGAAGCGACTTGCAACCTAAAGCGGGGCCGAAAAAACGCCGATCTTTTCTCATGGAGCGGCGCGCCGCGCCGCCGCCCCAGACCCGCCCGGCCTTGGAACGCGAGACCCCCGCATGCCCTCACCTCAGGTTCGGATCGGCTCACGAGCGCCGGCTTCCGGCTCGAGCACGCGGCTGGCCGCGTCGCTGGCCGGATTGAAGGTGCACTTCATGGGCGCGGGCGGGATCGGGATGAGCGCGCTGATGGAGCTGGCGCGCGCGCGCGGCGCGGAGGTCAGCGGCTGCGACGGCTGCGCGGGCGGGCAGGTCCCGCACCTGCGCGCCCAGGGGCTGCCCGTCGCCGTCGGCCACGATCCGTCCCACGCCGAGGCCTGCGACGTGCTGGTCTACAGCCCCGCGGTCCCCGACGACCACCCGGAACTGCTCCGCGCCCGCGCGCTGGGCAAGCCCGTCCATCCGCGCATGAGCATGCTGGGGCGTGTCGCGCGCAGCGGTCGCGTGATCGGCGTCACCGGCAGCCACGGCAAGACCACCATCACCTGGATGATCGCGCACCTGCTGCTCCATTCGGGGCGCGACCCGGACGTCCTGGTAGGCGGAGTCGTCGCGAGCCTGGGCAGCAACGTGCGCGTCGGGAAACCGGACGCCGCGGGCCTGCGCGAGCTGGTCCTCGAGGTGGACGAGTCGGACAACCGGCTGCACGAGATCCGCCCTTCCCTGCCGGTCGTGAGCAATATCGACAACGACCACCTGGAGCACTACGGCGGCCTGCGCGCGCTGGAAGCGGCGATCACGACCTACCTGGCCTCGGCGGGAGAAGGCGCGCGGCGCGACGAGGCCGCGGCGCTCATCGGCTGCGGCGACGACCCGCGCGTGCGCGCGGCGCTGGAGATGGCCGTGCTCCAGTCGGGGCTCCCGATGTTCGATTACGGGTTCGAAGCGGAGCGGACGGTGCGTGGCGAAAACGTCCGCTCCGAGGGCATGCGCGTGCGCTTCGACGCGCGCGGCCCGTTCGGGACGTGGCGCGGCATCGAGCTGCCCATGCCCGGCGCGCATAACGCCCTGAACGCGCTGGCGGCGCTGAGCGTCGGCTGGCGGCTGGGGCTGGGCGAGGACGCGGTCCGCGCGGCGCTGGCCTGCTGCGAGCGCGTCGGGCGGCGCTTCGAAGTCAAGGGCGAGGTTGCCGGCGTCCGCGTCGTCGACGACTATGGGCACCACCCCGCCGAACTGGCCGTGACGCTGCGCGCGGCGCGGGACACGTCCGCGGGACGCGTGGCGGTCCTTTTTCAGCCGCACCGCTACACGCGCACGCAGGCGCTGCTGGACGAGTTCGCGCGCGTGCTGGCCGAAGGCGGCGCGGAGGCGGTCCTCCTGCTGCCGGTCTACGCGGCCAGCGAGGCGCCCATCGCGGGGGCCGACCACGCGAGCCTCGCCGCGCGGCTGCGCGCGCGCGGCCACGCCTGCGCCGAGGCCCTGGACGGCCTCGACGCGGCCGTCGAGCGGCTCGCGGCGTGGGCGCGCCCAGGCGACACCGTCCTGGTGCAGGGCGCCGGCGACGTCACCGAGGCCGCGCCGCTGCTGCTGGAGCGGCTTCGCCGATAACTCCGCGACCCACGGACGAGTCGCGCCGCTTAGAGTGCGTCCGAAACGTCTCGCGGCCGTCTTCGGGCGGCGGGCTTCGCGATGCGTCGTTGGCCTCCTTGCCGTGGGCTCGTCCCGATACGGCTTGTTCGGCCGCCTCGCCTCGCTTGCCCGGCGCTCCGAAGCCGCCTCGCGATCCGGTTTAAGGACGCACTCTTATTCGCAAGTTTCCCGCCTTTCGACCCGATACCCGAACAGGCGCCGGCTTGCGCCGCGGCCTCTCCGTTGCTCCGAGGGCGGTTCACACGCCATGCGCTGGTATCGCGGCTACGAATCTCAGGTCGAAGAAGACGCCCTGCTGGCCGCGCGGACGGCCTACAAGGTCGGCGGGCCGGCGCGCTGGTACGTGCAGCCGCACGACGAGACGACGCTGGCGGCGCTGCTGCGGCGCGCGGCCGACCGGCGCCTGCCCGTGCACGTCCTGGGCGGCGGCACGAACCTGCTCGTGGCCGACGGCGGCGTGGACGGCGCGGTGATCCGCCTGCCGCTGCGCGGCTTCGCGCGGATCGAACGGCAGGGGACCCGGCTGACGGTCGGCGCGGGCTTCAGCCTGCCGCGGCTGGTGAAGTGGAGCCTCGCGCAGGGCCTGGCCGGTCTGGAGTGCCTCGTCGGCGTGCCGGGTTCGGTGGGCGCGGCGCTGCGCATGAACGCCGGCGGCAAATACGGGGAGCTCGGCGCGCGGGTGGTATCGGTCCGCGGCGTCGAGTGGGACGGCACGCCCTTCCGCTTCAACCGCGACGCCTGCGGCTTCCGTTACCGCGACTCGGACCTCAAGGACCGCCTCGTCACCGCCTGCGAACTGGACCTGGAGCCGGCCGAGCCGCCGCACGGCGAGGCCCTGGTTCGCCGCATCATCGCCGAAAAGCGCGCCAGCCAGCCCCTCGACCGCCGCTCCGCCGGCTGCGTCTTCAAAAACCCCAAGCTTCCCGGCGTCCCGCCGGCGGGGAAAATGATCGACGAGCTGGGCCTAAAAGGGCTGCGCGTGGGCGGAGCGAGCGTCTCGACGCTGCACGCGAACTTCGTCGTCACCGACCGCTGGGCCACCGCGACGGACGTGCTCGGACTGATTCGGCATATCCGCCGCCATGTGTATCGCGAACGCGGCGTGCAACTGGACCTTGAAATCGCCACGTGGGGGGTTCGTCAGGAAGAGTTGGCGGTCTAACGACAGTTCCGAGTTCCGAGTTCCGAGAGACCCGCTCCGCGCCCCCTGCGCTGCCGCGGTGAAAACCGGGTTCCACGTGCGTTTTTTCCACAAAGCTCGCCCTACGTTTTGCCGAAACTCCGAATAGCCGTTCCCGGTCCCCCTCCGGGAGCGGCGCCATCACGCCCTTCCACGGAGGCCCGGACCATGGCGACGATCGTGCGGCACGGCAGGCGCTTCAACTCGCGGGACCATTCCGATCCGCTGAACCACGCCGCCGTCGGGGTCCTCTACGGCGGGCCGTCCGCCGAGCGCGAGATTTCGATGCAATCGGGCGATGCCGTCGCGACGGCGCTGGAGCAAGCCGGGCGGAACGTCCAGCGCGTGATCCTCGACGGCAGCTTCGACGCCAAGATGGCGCGCGGGCTGGGCATCGACGTGGCCTTCCTGGCGCTGCACGGCGAATTCGGCGAGGACGGGCGGATCCAGTTCATCCTCGAGCAGGCCGGCATCCCGTATACCGGCTCGGGGCCCGATGCCTCCGCGCAGGCCTTCGACAAAATGCTCGCCAAGCGCGCGTACGAGTCCCATGGCGTGCTGACCCCGGCATGGATGTGCTTCGACCGGGAGGAACTCGCGGCGATGGGCCCGCGCGCGCTGAACGACCTGGCCCCGCCGGTCGTGGTCAAGCCCGCCGCCTGCGGTTCGAGCCTGGGCGTGACGATCGTGCGGCACCCCGACCAGGCCCCCGCGGCGCTCAAGCTGGCCCTGGAATTCGGCGACAGCGTGCTGGTCGAGCGCTTCGTGCCGGGGCGCGAAGTGACCGTCGCGATCCTGGGCGATGAGCCGCTGCCCGTGGCGGAGCTGAAACTCCAGCGCGAGTTCTACGACTTCACCGCGAAGTACGAGGATGATGCGACGCGGATCGTCTGCCCGGCCGAACTGAGCCGCGAGATGACCGCCCGCGCGCAGGCCTCGGCGCTCGCCGCCCACCAGGCCCTCGGCTGCTGCGACGTCTCCCGCACCGACCTGATCCTGGACGCCCACGGCCTGTTCTGGGTGCTTGAGACGAACACGCTTCCCGGCCTGACCAGCCACAGCCTGCTGCCCAAGGCCTGCGCGGAGGTCGGGACAAGCTTCCTGGAACTGGCCGAGTTCCTGTTAATCAAGGCCCTCGCCCGCGGCGCCGGGAAGGGCCGGCAGGCGGCCTGAGTACCGCGCCGAGGAAGTTCCCGGCCCACGGCGCAAGGCCTTTTGCCCCGGCTCTTCGTTGCAAGATCTTCGTCCCAATATGCTCCCTCATCGCGCCTCGATCCGGGACAAAATGCCGGGCGCATTGAGTCAGTTACTTCTTCCGCGCGGGACGGAGTGGCGAATCCACGTCCACGAGAGCTTAAAAAAGTTGCACGGTGGTGCACTGCGTTTCTTGCCGGCGGCCCCGGCATATAACCGCTCTATCATGCCAGTCTACCCGAGTTCGCGCCGTAATCGCGCGCGCCTCCACGCTCGTCCACGAGAGCTTAAAAAAGTTGCACATTCGTGCACGAGACAGTTCTTTCTCGACCGAAGATGGTCCAACCCATTCAACTAATTAGCATTAACGTAGATCAAGCTCAACTTATTCGATTCGCAGCCTCAAGGCCTCCAGGAAATACCGTGGTTTGAGCGCCCGGATAAGCAGACGCCGTGCCAGGCTCGTGTAAATCTATTATTCTATTTTTACTATTCGTAGATGTTCGGCCGATTCGTGCCGCGCTTTGCGACACGACTCCCAGTACGGCGGCGCATTGGCCAATTATCTCCAAGGCGGGGTACAAAGAGCTACCTCAATCGGGCTTCAGTCGATTTCGCCAAACGGCCGAAACCGGAATTACGACCGGTTGTCTGGCTCTCGTTGGGGGGGGTTGCATGGCTCGCAAGAAGGCGGCGGACAAAAAGAAGTCGCGGATCGTTTCCGGCCCGACGGCGCCGGGCGTGGCGCGCTCGCTGGGCGAGGCCCTGGGCCGCACGCTGCGCCCGCTGGCGCCGCTGGCCTTCCTGGCCGTGCTCTACGCCGGGACCGCGTACCTGCTCTGGCTCCCCGCAAAGCACGACCCGCAGGCCGTCTTGACCAAAGCGCGCCTGCAAAAGCCCATCCTGCGCGCCGAGGCGCGCCCGGTCTGGCTCCCCGACCGCGAGGCCGCGAACCTCGTGCGCGTCCCGCTGCATCTGGAGGGCCGCTCGGTCTTCGAGCCGGGCCTGGCGACCGAACTGGGCCGGCTCTACGAATCCAACCCCTGGGTCGCGCGCGTGGGCACGGTGAAGGTCCGCTACCCCGCGGCGCTGCAGGTCGAAGACTGGTCGCTCCGCGCGCCCTTCGCCCGCGTTGAACTCCAGGCCGGATACGTCGTGGTCGACCGCACCGGCTGCGTGCTCCCGATGCGCGCCGGCGACCTGGCCGTCCGCGCCGATCTCCGCGAGCAGGACGTGGCCGTGCATCTGCCCTCGCTCGTCGCCGCGCGCGCCGAACCGGCCGCGCCGGGGCGGCGCCTGGCCGGGCAGGACGTCCAGGACGGCCTGGACCTGCTGGCCGCCTGCCAGGAAGTCCTCGCGCGTCTCCCCAACGAGCGGCATGCGACGCGCGTCGTCGGCGACGCGCAGAGCCGCTGGCGCGTCTGGCTGGATACCGGCGCCGTCGTCGAGTGGGGCTACTGGCCCGAAGAGGCGCGCCCCGAAGGCGAGCCCTCGCGCCGCGAGAAGCTCGACACGCTCGCGCGAAGGCTCTTCGAATGGGACCGGCTGCCGTTCCGCTACATCAAGCTCCAACAGCCGAACGCGCCGGTGATGCCGCGGTGAAGCTGTGATCTGTGATCTGTGATCTGTGATCTGTGATCTGTGATCTGTGATCTGTGATCTGTGATCTGTGATCTGTGATCTGTGATCTGTGATCTGTGATCTGTGATCTGTGATCTGTGATCTGTGATCTGGAAGTAATGGGCACGGAAAAGGTCACAAGAATTAAAGCACAGATTACAGATCACAGCAGTTGAGAAAGGGAGTTCGCCATGCGTGCTCGCGAGTCGGGCCTTCTGCCGCAGACCATGAACCCCGAGGCGCTGGTTGCGCTCGACGTGGGCAGCGACCGCGTGGCGTGCGCGCTGGCGGAGATCGATCTGGGACGCCCGCGGCTGGTGGCGGTGGAGGCCTCGTCGAGCTACGGGATCCGCGGCGGGGCGGTGGTGGACCTGGAGCGCGCCGCCGAGACGATCCGGGGGTGATTCTGGCCGTCGCCGACCGCGCCGACGCGGACGTGCGGAGCGTGGTCGTGGGATTCGGCAGCGACCTGAAGATGAGCGTGGCGCAGGGGACGCTCCCGCTGGGCGGGGAGTGCCCCGCGGTGACGGAAGGGCACCTCGCGCGGCTGCGCAAGAGCATCCACGCCGACGGCGCGCGCGCGCGGCGGGTGATCCACCGCTTCGACGGACCGTACCGGGTGGGCGAACTGAGCGGCATCGAGCGCCCGCTGGGCCTCTGCGGCCCGACGCTCTCGATGGCCAGCACCTTCCTCGCCGTGCCCGTCGAACGGCTCGAGAATCTGCTGCGCGCGGTTCGCGAGGCCGGCGTGGAGATCGAGAACGTCGCGGTCGAGCCGCTCGCGGCGAGCTACGGCGCGCTGACGGACGACGAACTCGGCCTCGGCGCGGCGGTGCTGGACTTCGGCGCGGGCGACTTCCGCGCGGCGCTGTGGGAAGGCGGGCGGCTGCGGCAGCTCGCGCAGGGCGGCTCGTCGAGCACCCCGGCGGCGGGGGTCCGCGCGGCCCCGGCCGGTATGGACGCCCTGGTGGTTTCCGTCGCGCGGCACTTTCGCATCGCGCCGCTGACGGCGCGGAAGGTGATCCAGGCCTGCGGAGCCGTGGGCGACTCCGCCGACCCGCGCGCGCCGGCCGCCGAGGTGCCCGCCGTCGACGAACTCGCCCGCGTGCGCATCAGTTCCGCCGAGCTGACCCGCGTGCTGGAGGCGCACCTGACCCCGGCGATCCAGGGGCTGCGCGACGGCCTCGCCGCCTTCTCGCGCCACCACGCCGGCGGCGTCGTGGTGGCGGGCAACGGCGCGCGGCTGCGCGGCCTCGCGGACCTGGTCTCGCGCGCCTTCGGCGGAGCGCCGACCCGCATCGGCCTGCCGCGCTGGCAGACCGACGACCTGCGAACCGTGCTGCCCCAGAACCTCGACGGCCCCGGCGGCTGCGGGCTCTGCGGGCTCCTGGCCTTCGGGCACCAGGCCCGCGCGCGCTTCCGCGAGGATCGCGGCGTGTCCTGGTGGCAGCGCCTGCGCTCCAGCCTAAATCGCATGGCCGCGTCGCTGTAGAACGGCTGTGATCTGTGATCTGTGATCTGTGATCTATGATCTGTGATCTGTGATCTATGATCTGTGATCTGTGATCTGTGATCTGTGATCTGTGATCTGTGATCTGTGATCTGTGATCTGTGATCTGTGATCTGTGATCTGTGATCTGTGATCTGTGATCTGTGATCTGTGATCTGGAAGTAATGGGCACGGAAAAGGTCACAAGAATTAAAGCACAGATTACAGATTACAGATTACAGACTACAGGTCACAGGTCACAGGTTCCCGGAGGTTCGATGCGCGCTCCGCTCTTTGCTCAGACGTACGCACCCTTCCTGGTCGTCGGCGTGGGCGGGCTGGGGGGCGCGCGGCGGCACAGGGCCGGCTGGAAGGCTTCGGCGAGGGTCTGGGCTGGGCGGCGGTGGACGTGCACGCGCCGCGGCTCTTCTCGACGGGCCTCGAACAGAAGCTTTGCGTGAACGGCAGGAGGCTCGAGGCGCGCGAGGACGACCTGGAGCCTTGGCTTGAAGGCCGGAGCGTGGCGCTGCTCGTCGCGGCCCTGCACGATCCGGCGGCGGAACTGCTCATGCCGCTCTGCGCGGCTTTCCACGCGCGGGGCGTGCGCCCTGTCGTGCTGGGCCTCGACCCATTTCCTTTCGAACCGGCGCCGGCAGGCGAACGCGCCGCGGAGGCCGCCGCTTCGTGCCTGACGCAGGCCGATGCGGTCCTGCTCCTCTCGTCGGAGGCGATCTGCGAGCCGGCCGGCGCGCGGAACCTCGAGGCGGTCTGGGAGTCCGGCGCGCAGGCGCTGCTGGGCGGGAGCCAGGCGCTGCTGGGCGCGCTGAGCGGCGGCCGCCTCGCGGCGCCGGAGGCCTGGGCGGAGCTGCGCGCCGCGCTGGCGGGGCAGGGCGCCGTCTACGCGGCGCTGGGCGTGGGCCGCGGGCCCGACGCCGCCGCGCGCGCGCTGGCCGACGCGATGCACTTGCGCTGGAAGCGGCACCTTTCGACCGGCCGCGCCGCGCCGCGGGCCGCCCTGCTCGCCGCGGGGCGCGAGGTAACGCTGCCCGAAGCCCGCGCGCTCCACGCCGGCCTGGGCGAATTGGGCGCGCCGCCGCCGGTCCTCATCGCCGGCGACGACTCCTCGCTCGACGACGAAGCGCGCTGCCTGGTCCTCGCCCGCGCCGCGCTGAGCCCGAACGTGATCCCGCTGGCCGGCGCGCGGACGTAACTCCCTGCACTGACAAGAAGCTGTATTCCCGCCGCACCCGCGCTACAAAACCATTGGCCATTGAAGATTGCCGGCTCCCGGGCGTCTTGTTGGACGTGAGGAGCAGGGTCGGGAGGTCATCATGTCCATGCCAAATCCATCCAGCCATCGCGCGGTCACCTGGGGCATCGTGCTCGGGGTCGTCGTCGGGGTTGTTTTGGCCAAGGTGCTGGAGTCGCCGCCGTCGGCCATGGCCGGCGGGGAGGACGACACCGGGCAGCGGCAGTTCTCGGCGCAGGCCGAGACCTTCCGGCGCGCGGCGGCGCTGATCGCGCCCTCGGTCGTCAACATCACCACGATGAAGAAGGAGATGGTCGTCGAGGGCTACACGCTCGAGCAGAAGCGCGACGTCTGGGGCTACCTGCACCACTACCGCCGGCCGAAGCTGAAGCAGGGCTGGAACATCGCCGGCATCGGCTCGGGCTTCATCTTCGACGCGAAGAACGGCTACGTGCTGACCAACGACCACGTGGTCAAGGGCGGGGACGGCTGGGTCGTGCGCCTGGGCGACAAGCGCGAGCTGGCCGCGCAACTGGTCGGGCGCGACCCGCAGACGGACCTTGCCGTGCTGAAGGTCGAGGACGAGCGCTTGCAGGAGGTCACGCTGGGCGACTCGGACAAGGTCGAAGTCGGGGACTGGGTGCTCGCGGCGGGGAACCCCTTCGGGCTGCTGGAGCAGACCATCACCGCCGGGATCATCTCGGCGAAGGGCCGCCGCGGCCTGGGGCTCTCGAATTACGAGGACTACCTCCAGACCGACGCGGCCATCAACCAGGGCAACAGCGGCGGGCCGCTGGTGCGCCTGGACGGGCAGGTGGTCGGGATCAACAGCGCGATCCTCTCCAAGACCGGCGGCTACCAGGGCATCGGCTTCGCGATCCCGATCAACCAGGCCGCGAAGATCGCGAGGCAGCTCATCGCCCACGGCTCGGTCAAGCGCGGCTGGCTCGGCGTAAAGCTCGACGAGTTGCCCGAGGAGCTGGCGAAGAAGCTGGAGCTCGAACAGGGCCTTTTGGTGCGCGGCGTATTCCTCGGCGGACCCGCGCACGCCACGGGGCTCCAGCCGGACGACATCATCCTCAAGGCCAACGGCGCGGCCTGCCAGTCGGTCAACGACTTCCGCCAGATGATCGCCGACCAGCCGCCCGGCGAGACGATGAAGCTCGAGGTCAAGCGCCTCACCCGCAAAGGCTTCGAGCTGAAGGCGCTCGACGTCAAGCTCGGCCTGCAGCCGGAGATGGCCGAGGACGAGTAGCGCGGGGGCGTGTTCCTGGTTGCGGCGCGAGGGCGGGCGCGCCTCGACGCGCGAGCATCGCACGGCACGGGGCGGGGCGGCTGCGCCGACCCGTGGCACGAAACCAGAAACCGGCTACCCCTCCCCCATCCGCTCCCGCCGCCGCATCGCTTTGTGAATCTGTTTCCAGCGGCGCTTGGCGTTCCGCGCCAGTTCGGGATGCTCCTGTCGCGCCTGGAAGGCCTGCTCGCGCCCGAGCTTCCTGAAACTCGCGAGCCGCTCGGGCGGCAGCGCGCCAGAGGCGACGGCTTCCAACACCGCGCAGCCGGGCTCGGAGGCGTGCGTGCAGTCGCGGAAACGGCAGTCGCGGGCGAGGTCCTCCAGGTCGGCGAAGGCCTGGGCGAGGCCCGTCTCGGCGTCCCACAGGCCCAGCTCGCGCATCCCGGGCGTATCGATCAGGAGCGCGCCCGACGGCAGCGCGTGCATCTGCCGCGCGGTGGTGGTGTGCCGGCCCTTGTCGTCGTGCCCGATCTCGCGGACCTCCGCGCGCGCCTCGCCCAGCAGGCGGTTGACGAGGGTGCTCTTGCCAACGCCGGAGGAGCCCAGCAGCACGGCGGCGCGCCCGGGCGCCAGGCGCGCGCGGAGCTCGTCGAGGCCCGCGCCGGTCAGCGCGCTGACGGCGATCACGGCGGAGCCCGCGGCGAGGGCCTCGACCTCCGCGAGCGCGGCGGGCAAGTCCGCGCAGAGGTCGGCCTTGTTCAGCACCACGACGGGCTCGGCGCCGCTCTCCCAGGCCAGCGCGAGGTAGCGCTCGATCCGGCGCGGATTGAGGTCGCGATTGAGCGAGGCCATGAGCAGGGCGAAGTCGGCGTTGGCGACGACGACTTGCGCGCCGCCGCGGGCCGCCGGCGCGCGCCGCACGAAGGCGCCGCGCCGTTCGAGCGTCCGCCGTATGCTCGCGCGCCCCGGCGCGTCCTGCGCCACGACCCAGTCGCCGACCACCGGCCGCGCGGCCGGGTCGTCCCCCATGCGGCCCTTCAGCTTGCCGCTCAGTTCCGCCTCGCGCTCGCCCTGCGGCCCGGCGAGGGCGTAGACGGTGCGGTAATCGGCGCAGACGCGGGCAATCAGGCAGCCCGCGCGCTCGCCCGGTTCGAGTTGGGATTCAAAAAACGGCGACCAGCCCCACGCATCGAGGTTCTTCAAGGTTCGGCGCTCCGGTAACGGTTCGCGCGCGCGGCATGCGCGCGCGGACAGGCCAAGGGAATGAATGGCGGAACCGCCGGGCCGGAGATCGCGCTCGATAGAAAGGTTCGGGAGAACCGGATTACGAGGCGAGCGCGGCGCCGGCGGGTCCGCCGAGCACGGCGAGATCACGGTTCATATGTGGACCCTCCTATGGCGCCAGCGCCCCATTGCGTAGGCAATGAGGCAATTAACCACGCGAATCGAGGAAGTCAAGGGTCAGGCCGCAGAAGCGGGTTCGGCGGCCGCCGTGCGCAGGCGTTCTCGGGCGGCGCTCGCGGCCTTGACGCGCAGGACCGCGCCAAGGACGAGACCCGCCGTGCCCAGGACGAACAGCGGAAGCGCCCAGGAGGTCTGCCGGGGGCCGAGGAACAGGTCGAAGCTCTTCGCCCAATGCAGCGCCGCGCCCAGGGCCAGCAGGGCCGGCGCCGCCGTCGTCCACCAGCCCGCGGCCATCAGCGCCAGCCGACCCGCAAAGGCGCGGATGCCCAGCAAATCGGCCTGTGCGAGCCCCTGCACGGCGCCGCAGAGCGTCCACGCGACCAGGACCGGCCCCAACCAGCCCGCCAGCCCCAGCAGCACGCCCATGCCCGGCGCGGTAAGGCAGAGACCCAGCGCGTTGCCCATGACGAGCACGATCGCACACCACTCCGCCAGCGAACAGCGCAGGCGGCGAAAGAGCAGATGCCCGTAGTATAGGCAGAGGCCCAACGCGACGACCGGCACGCCCAGCGCCGAAAGCCAGGGCGGAACGGCGCCGAACGCGGCGCCCGCCGCAAGGCCCACGGCCGCGACGAGGCCCACGCTGAGCCAAATGCGCATCCAGCCCAAGTCGAAGCCGGCGCGCGCGGCCCGGACTTCGGCCCGTTTCGCCGGCGCGGCGCGCGCGGGCGCGGGAGGCGCGTCCAGGAGGCCGTTCATTCCTCGAGTTCCTCGCCCGCCGGCGCGGAGGGCGCGGCGGCGGCTCCGGCCGGCGGCGGCAGGCGGAAGGCGGCGTCGTCGGCATGGCTCTGCGCGCTGAAGTTCGCGTCGCGGTCCGGCACGCGCGCGGCAATCTTTGCCTCAAGCTCCGGCGGCAGCTTCTCGTAGACCCACTTGCAATACCCGTAGTCGTCCTCGCCGTTGTGGCCGAGCGCGTAGATGCGCAGCAACCCCGGGGGCACGGGGCGCCCATGCGGTCCCGTGGGCTGGTAGCCGTGCGCGTCCACGCGCAAGCGCAGGGGCTCGCCGCGACGCCAGCCGCGCGGAATTTCCGGAAGGTAAGCGGGGACGAGGTCCTCGAGCGCCGCCACGTCGCGCCCGCGTTCGAGCCTGTAAAGAAGCGCGGCCAGGGCCGCGCGCGCCGCGACCCGCAGGTCGGCGGCGCGCAGGTACTGCTCCTGCGCTCGCTCGATGGAAGGGATCATCATGCGCGCGAAGATCGCCGAGCCGTCGGCATGGGCGTCGAACGCGCGCCTGAACTCGCCCACCTGGATCGATTCCCGCGCCTCGCACTTCGCGACGATGGCGTTCATGAACCGTTCGTAGCTGGCGCGCTCGCCGCCGTAGACGACTTGGCCCAGATCCCTGGGCAGGACTTCCAACCCGGACACCCTCGCCTGACCCAGCACCATCCGATCCAGCTCGTACAGCCCCATGGCGCGCTCGCACTTCATCGCGGCCGAGATACTTTGGAACGGATCGGGCCCCGGCGGCACGGCGTCCAGATAGGCGCGCACCTCCTCCGTGCGCGAAGGCGTGGCGCGCTCCAGGATGTCCTGCACGGCTTGGCAGGCCATGTACTCGATCGAGACGGCGACCAGACCCGAGATGAGCATGGGATCGCTTTCGGCGCGCCGCGCCAGCATGAAAAGCGCCTCCACGGCGCGGGCCGCGCCGGCGTGATCCCCGGCGCGCGCGCGGAGGCTGGCTTCCACAAGCAAACCCCGGCCGAAGCCCTTCAAACGCACCAGATGCCCCACGGGCAATGCGATGCCGCCCTTCGCGTACTCGAGATCCCAGTCGCAGCGCGGCTTGCGGGTGGCGGCGTGGAGCAAATCGAAGCCCGGAGCGCCGGACTCCAGGTACTCAAGCCCTTCCTGCTCGGTCCAGGTCCACGAGTCATGCGGGTCCCCCTGGGTTCCCTGGAGCGGCGTCAGCGCGCCGTAGAAGACGCTCGGCTCGACGTACAAGGCGCCGGCGGCCTCGTAATCCAGCCGCGCGTTCTGGGCGTCGGGAACCGGGGCAGGCTTGAACGCCAGAAGATCCGCTCGGGAGCGCTCGAAGTTGGCCTGGGGATCCTGCGCCTGCGCGCGCAGCAGCAGCAGGCCCAGAGCCACTGGCAGTCCGGCGAGAAAGAGCAACCCCCAAACCGCGCGATGCCCGAAGCAGAGATACCAGGCGGCCAAGCGGGGATCGGAATCGAGCAGGACATGCGCGGCGCCGGTCGGGGGAGGCATACGAGAAGATTACGCCTCCGCGCGCGGGGCTTTCGCCATTTCCCCTCAAGTTGACGCTCGGGCCGGCTTGGCCTAATCTCCCCCAGTCCCGCGCGCCCGCGCCCGGAAGCTCATGCGCCGCCGCGCCTTGCATTCACGAACGGAGCCGTCCGATGCCGTCGCCCCTGGAAGTCCTGGAGGCCCTCGAGGCCGAGGCGCGCGAGGCCTTCGCCGCCGCCGCCGACCCGTCCGCGCTGGAAGAAATCCGCATCCGCTTCCTGGGCAAGAAAGGCAAACTGAAGGACGCCAAGGCGCGGGTCGGGCAGGCCGCCGCCGAAGACCGCCCCAGGCTCGGCGCGAAGTCGAAGGACGTCGAGGCCGCCGTGCAGGGCTTCTTCGAGGAGGCCAAGGCGCGCGTCGAAGGACTGAGCACGGGCGGACAAGCCGCCCGCGGCGCACCGGGTTCAGGCGTCGACGAACTGCGGCAGGAGCGCTTGGGCAAGCTCGCGAAGTACGAAGCGAAGATGGGCCCCGGCAGCGCCTGGGGCGCGCGCTTCGCCAACACGACGTCCATCGAGGCCCTGCGCGCGAAGTTCCCGCGCCTGGAGGAAGGCCGGCAGCCCGAGCAGAACGAGCGCTTCGGCACGGCGCGGCTGGCCGCGCGCGTGATGCTCCGCCGCGACCAGTCCAAGAAGCTGATCTTCCTGACCGTGCAGGATCAGAGCGGCGAGATCCAGGTCGCGCTCTGGAACAAGAAGCTCGACGAGGCGCAGCTCGACCTGCTCCGCGACACGCTGGACCTGTGGGACCTGCTCGGCGTCGAAGGCGAGCTGGCCTACACGCAGCGCGGCGAGCCCACCGTCTGGGCGACGAGCGTGGTGCTGCTCTCGAAGTGCCTGGCCCCGCCGCCGGAGAAGCACCACGGCCTGCAGGACAAGGAACTGCGCTACCGGCATCGGCACCTGGACCTCGTCAGCAACCCCGATTCGCGCAAAGCGTTCATCACGCGCGCGAAGCTCGTCAGCGGCGTGCGCCGCTTCCTCGACGCGCAGGGCTTCCTGGAGATGGAGACGCCGGTGCTCCAAACGATCCCCGGCGGCGCGGCCGCGCGCCCGTTCAAGACGCACCTGAACGCGCTCTCCATCGACATGTATTTGCGCATCGCGACGGAGATCCCGCTCAAGAAGCTCCTCGTCGGCGGCCTGGAAAAGGTCTACGAGCTGGGGCGCATCTTCCGCAACGAGGGCGTGGACTACACCCACAACCCGGAGTTCACCACCGTCGAGCTGTACCAGGCCTGCGCGGACCTGCGCGACATGATGGCGCTGGTCGAGAACCTGGTCAGCCACCTCGCCCGCGAACTGACCGGCGACACGACCGTGACCTTCCGCGGCAAGCCGATCAGGCTCGGCGCGCCCTGGCCGCGGCTGGACTACTGCGAGCTGCTGCTGAAGCACGCCGGCGTGAAAGCCGACGACGAGGCCGCGCTCGACGCGAAGATCCGCGAAGCCAAAGAGAACCCCGAAGGCATGTCCATGGTGGACAAGATCGACGAGGTCTTCGGGACCTACGTCGAACCGCACCTGACCGATGCGTGCTTCGTGATCAACCAGCCGGTGGAGATGAGCCCGCTCTGCAAGGCGCACCCACAGGATCCGAAGAAGGCCGACCGCTTCGAGGCCTTCGCGGCGAGCATGGAGATCGCCAACGCGTACAGCGAGCTGAACGATCCGCTGGAGCAGCGCAAGCGGCTGGCCGCGCAGATGCGCGAGACCTGGGCGAAGTTCATGCGCGAGGTCATGGATGAACCGAAGACGGAGCTTCCCGGCGAACTGCGCCTGGAAGTGCAGGGCCTGGTCTCGGCCATCGAGTCGAACGACGAATGGCAGCCGGAAACGGGCTCGGCCATGGAGACTCTGCGCGCCGTCGAAGTCCAGACGAAGCAATGGAAGCTCCGCGACTATTTCTACGAACGGATGCAGCGGCTTGAGGACCCCAGCCTGCTCATCGACGAGGATTTCCTCCACGCGCTCGAGCACGGCATGCCGCCGGCCGGCGGGATGGGCATCGGGATCGACCGGCTGTGCATGCTCATCGCCGGCTGCGACTCGATCCGCGACGTGGTCCTCTTCCCGCTGATGCGGCCGGAGAAGTAGGCCTGGAGTTCACCGCGGAGGCACAGAGGGTCGGGTGCGAATTGGGCGGGCTTTTCGTGGACAAGGCGACGCGGTCCGGCTTCGATATGAAAACTTGGGGCGAGGTTTTTGCAGTACAGGCCCGCAGGGCCGGCATGGAATAGCCAGGGGCGTTAGCCCCTGGAGGGCGGCCCCTAAAAGTGGCGAGCCCTGAAAGGGCGACATAGGGCACGCCGCCATTTCACCCTTTCAGGGCTCGCTCGCTTATGGAGCCGCGTTACAGGGGCTTACGCCCCTGGCTTTTCCATAGCGGCCCTTCGGGCCTGACTGCGGCGAAGCTCGTTTGAATGCAGTGGGTAAGCTATCTTAAACATAGGATAGGTCGCCGCGATCTGGAGATACCCATGGGCCAATCCCTGACCCGCCTGCTCACCCACATCACCTTCAGCACCAAGAACCGCCAACGTTTCATCACCCCCGATATCCGCGACGAACTGCACCGCTACGTATGTGGCGTCTTCCGCAATCTGAAGTCGCCTGTGATCGAGATCGGCAGCGTGGAGGACCATATCCATATCCTCTGCAACCTTTCGCGAAATGTCGCGCTCGCCAAACTGCTTGAAAAGGCCAAGGCGAATTCCTCACGGTGGGCGAAGACCAAGGGGACTCACTTCCGATCCTTCGCCTGGCAGGACGGGTACGCCGCGTTCTCCATCGGGCAATCGGGGGCGCCGGCCTTAACGCGCTACATCGCCAGACAGGCAGCGCATCATCGCAAGGTGTCCTACCAGGACGAATTGCGAGCTTTCTTCAAGAGGTACCGGATGGAATACGACGAGCGGTACGTCTGGGAATAGGCCACCCCATGCCGCCCCTGCGGGGCTCCATTTGGTTATGGCACGTTTTCCAGGGGCTTACGCCCCTGGCTATATCATGGCGGCCCTTCGGGCCTTGCTTTCGAGAGGCCGAGCCCATCTGCGATACGAGCCGAAAGCCGATGGCGAAGAGGGGCGATTCAAGGGCGCAGGCTGCCAACTTATCGTTGCGGTTCTTGGCCGTTCAGGCCCGCAGGGCCGGCATCTTATAGCCAGGGGCGTGAGCCCCTAGTGCGCGGTCCCACAAGCAGCCGAGCCCCGAAAGGGCGGTATGGCGCGCGCCCCAATCCAAAATCCAAAACCGCCAATCCAAAATCAGATCACCCCAGCTTCCCCAGGATCTCGCGGGCGATGACGATGCGCTGGATCTGGCTGGTGCCTTCGCCGATCTCGTAGAGTTTCGAGTCGCGGTAGAAGCGCTCCACGGGGAAGTCCTTGGTGTAGCCGTAGCCGCCGAGGATCTGCACGGCGTCGTTGCAGGCCTTCACGCATTGCTCGCTGCAATAGAGCTTGGCGATGCAGGCCTGCCGGGTGTGCGGGCGGCCGGCGTCGCGCAACTGCGCGGTGCGGTAGACCAGCAGCCGTCCGGCTTCCAGGGAGACGGACATGTTCGCGATCATGTCCGCCACGGGCTGGAACGTCCCGATGGGCTTCCCGAACTGGCGGCGTTCGCCGGCGTAGCCGACGGCGGCCTCGAAGGCCGCCTGCGTCAGCCCCACGGCCTGCGCGCCGATGCCGATGCGCCCGCCGATCAGCGTGTCCATGAAAATCTTCCAGCCTTCGTTCTCTTCGCCCAACAGGTTGGCGGCGGGGACTTCGGCGTCCTGAAAGAGCAGTTCGCCCCAGTCGCTGCCGCGCATGCCGAGTTTCTTGTCGCCGTGCCCGACGCTGAAACCGGGCGTGCCCTTTTCGACGATCAGCGCGGAGATGCCCTTGGGGCCTTCGCCGCCGGTGCGCACCGCGGCCATGTAGACGTCGGCGATGTGCGCGTTGGTGATGAAGATCTTGGAACCGTTGAGGACGTATTTGTCGCCCTTCTTCACGGCCTTGGTCGCCAAGCCCGCGGCGTCGCTGCCGCTGCCGGGTTCGGTGAGCGCGAAGCTGGCGATCTTCTTGCCCGAGCAGAGGTCCGGGAGCCAGCGCTTCTTCTGCTCTTCCGTGCCGAACTTGGCGATGGGCGAGGTCCCCAGGCTGATGTGCGCGCCGACCGATAGCGCGGTGCTGGCGCAGGCGGTGGCGAGCTCCTCGCAGACCGTCGCCGCGCAGAGCCCGTCGAGGCCCATGCCTCCGTACGCCTCGGGGAAGGCCGCGCCGAGCAGTTGCAGCTCGCCCAGGCGGTTCCAGATCTGCCGCGGGATGCGCTCCTTTTCGTCGATCTCCGGCGCCAGCGGCTGGAGTTCGCTGCGCGCGAACTGCCGCGCGGTCTCCCGCACCAGGCCCTGGTCCTCGCTCAGGTTGAACGGTTCGAAGGCGTCGGACGGCTGGCTCATGCGCTCAGGACTCCTCGTTGGATGAAACCATCACGCTGGAAGGACGAATGGCGAAAGGCTGAAGCAGAAGGGATTCTTCCTCCTTCACTTCATGTTTCATACTTCCCGATTCATCCTGCCCTCCGCGGTAAAACCGTTCCCACTCACAGGTTGTTAACTGTCCACCCAGACTCAGATTAGTACCATAGGCGCAAGCGGTTTGGTAGCGCCAATGCGCGGGAGGTTATCCACGTGCCCCGGGACGAGCCCCTCTTTGCCGGCGAGGCGGCGGCCGAGGCGTTCGCGGACGCGCTCCCCACGCGCGAGCTGGGGCGCGCGGTCGCGTTTCATCCGCGCGCGAGCTCGACCAACGACCTGGCGCTCGAGGCCGCGCGCGCGGGCGCGCCGCACGGGCTTCTCGTCGCCGCCGACGAGCAGACGGCCGGGCGCGGCCGGCGCGGGCGAACCTGGGAAGCGCCGCCCGGCGCCGCGCTCCTCTTCAGCGTGCTCGTGCGCGGCGAGCGGCTCCCGCGCGAGCGCTTCGGCTGGCTGGCGCTGGCGGCGGGGCTGGCGGCGGCGGAGGCGCTGCACGAGGCCGCGGGGCTCAAGGCCGTCCCCAAGTGGCCCAACGACGTGGTCGTGACAAGCGCCGCCGCGCGCGCCCCGGCGCCGGCCTGGCGCAAGCTCGGCGGCGTGCTCTGCGAAAGCCAGTTGCCGCCGGACCCGCGGGGCGCGGCCGGCGCGGGGTACGTCGTGATCGGGATGGGCCTCAACGTCCTGCAGGACGCCCACGAACTCCCGCCGCTGCCGAAGGCCCCGGCGACAAGCGTGAAGCTGGAACTCGGGCGCGAGACCGGCCGGCGCGAGCTGCTCGCCGCGGTGCTCGCGCGGCTGGAACTTCGCCTGGACGAGTTGGGCGACGACGACGGCTTCACGCGCTTCCGCGCGGAGCTGGGCGCGCGGCTGGAGCACGCCTGGGGCGGGCTGACCCTGCATCTCACCTCGGCCGGGAAGGAACGGGCCGGGCGCTGGGCGGGGCTGGACGAGCACGGGCGGCTGCGCCTGGCGCTGCCGGACGGCAGCGTCGCGGCGCTGGCCGACGCGGAGATCCTCGCGGTCTCGCGGTGATAGCCTGCGCGATCCTGCTGGCACGGGGCGCGGGTCAAGAGGCGCGGGGCAAGAGGCACGGGGCGGCTGCGCCGACCCGTGGCACTCAGTACTCGGCACTCGGCACTCGGCACTCGGAACTCGAAACTCGGCACTCGGAACTCGGCACTGCCGTTACGATACTTTCTTCTTGAAGTCTTCCTTGCGCAGTCCGTAGTGGCGCATTTTCTCGTACAGGCTGCGGGGTTCGATGCCGGCGCGGGCGGCGGTGGCGCCGATGCGCCCGCGCTCTTCGCGCAGCAGGCCCGCGAGGTACGCGCGCTCGTAGTGCTCCACGATCAACTGGCGGACCTCGCGCAACGGCTTGCCAAGCCACTCGGCGGGGACCTCGCTCACGTTCGCGTGCGCCTGCCCGTTCCCGTTTCCGCCGTGGTGGAGGACCGCGGCGGGCGGGCGGCCGATGCTGAGCGGCAGGTCGGCGATGGTGATGGTCTCGCCGTTGCAAAGGAGCATCGCGCGCTCGATGACGTTGATCAGCTCGCGCACGTTGCCGGGCCAGGTGTAGTTCTGGAGCACTTCGAGGACCTCGGGAGCGATGCCGCGGACGTCGCGCCCGATCCGCGCGCGGAGGAAGCGCACGTAGCTTTCGGCGAGCGTGGGGATGTCCTCGCGCCGTTCGCGCAGCGGCGGGATGGTCAGCGTCACCACGGAGAGGCGGTAATAGAGGTCCTGGCGGAAGCGCCCGGCCTTCACCTCCCCTTCCAGGTCGCGGTTGGTGGCGGCCATGACGCGCACGTCCACCGGGAGCCCCTTCTCGCCGCCGACGCGCCGGATCTCGCGCTCCTGGAGCGCGCGGAGCAGCTTCACCTGGAGGTGCGGCGGCACTTCGCCGATCTCGTCGAGAAACAGCGTGCCGCGGTGCGCCAGTTCGAAGCAGCCCCGGCGGCTGCGCGTCGCGCCGGTGAACGCGCCTTCCTCGTGCCCGAAGAGTTCGCTCTCGAGGAGGCTCTCCGCGAGCGCGGCGCAGTTGACGGGGACGAAGGGCCCTTGCGCGCGGCCCCCTTCGTGATGCACGGCCTGGGCCAGGCGCTCCTTGCCCACCCCGGTCTCGCCCGCGATGAGCAGCGTGGACTCGCTCCCGGCGACCTTGCGCACCAGGCCCAGGAAGGCCTGCATGGCGGGGCTCTGGGAGACGAAATCGTTGAGCGACGGGCGAGCGGCGGGGCGGGCTTCACGAAGCCGCGTGACGGAAAGCTCGGAACGTTTGGCGAGCACGGTGGCGAAGACGGCCTGAAGCTGCGCGTCGCCCAGGCTCGCCGGAAGCACCGCCTCGCAGCCCGCCGCCAGCAGCCGCGCGCGGACCTCGGCGTTCTCCTCGCGGACCATCGCGACGATCCAGGGGCTCTCGGGCAGCGCGCGCTGTGCGGCGATGCTTTCGGACACCGGCGCGGGGATGAGATCCTCCTGGACGATCAGGACGTCGGCGCTGAGGCGCGAGGCGCGCTCCCAGAGGAACTTCCCGCCGCGAGGCGACTCGACGACGACATCGGGGCGCTCGAACAACCCCTCGAGCCGCTGGCGGAGCTTAGGCTCCTCGATCACCAGGAGAACACGGATCAACATCTGAGGTTCAACCTCCGATTCTGAGACCAGACGAGCGTAAATCGGAGTTATTCAGAAGTCAAAGCTCCGATACGGAGCACGGCGCCGTCAAGCGACGGAGCGTCGTCCTATCTTTCGACTTGGTAAGGTCTTATCAAAAGCACATGTGCAGCGCCGCGCGCGCCTGCGCCAGAGTGCATTAGGACCCGTATCGGTATCCTTGCGATGGAAAGGACTTACCGGCCGGCCACGCGCTCACCGGAAACTTCGTCTCCGCCTCGATCTCGAGCAGCCGGTTGTATTTCGCGAGGCGCTCGGACTGCTGGATCGAACCGACCTTGATCTGATCGCCGCTCCACCCAACGGCAAGGTCCGCGAGCCAATCGTCTTCGGTCTCGCCGCTGCGCGCGCTGATCGTGACCTTCCAGCCGGCGGCGCGCGCGAGCACGCGGGCTTCGGCGGCCTCGGTGAGCGTCCCGATCTGGTTGACCTTCAGCAGCAGCGCGTCGGCGGCGCCGGCCTTCACGGCGCGCTCGATCCGCGCGGGGTTCGTGCAGAGCAGGTCGTCGCCGAGCGTAAGCGCGCGCGGGTCCAGGCGCGCGCGAAGCGCCGGCCAGTGCGCCCAATCGTCCTCGGCCAGCCCGTCCTCGACGCTCACGATGGGGAAGCGCTCCACCCAACGTCCCAGCCGCTCGATCATCCCGCCGGCGTCGAGCCGCTCGCGGCCGAGTTCGTACACGCCGTCCTGGAAGAAGTGCGAGGAGGCCACGTCCACGGCGAGCGCGACGTCGCGGCCGGGCTTGCAGCCGGCGGCCTCGATGGCCGCGACGGCCTCGGCCAGCATCGTCTCGGCGTCCTCGAAGGGCGGCGCGAGCCCGCCTTCGTCGGCGGTGAGCAGGCGCATGCCGTAGCGCTCGCGCGCGCGGTCGGCGGCGGCGAGGTAAACGGCGCAGACGGCCGCGAGGCCGTCGTCGATCGTCGCGGCGGCGGCGGGCACGAGCAGCACGTCCTGGATCGGCACCTGCCCGCCGGCGTGCTTCCCGCCGCTGAAGAGGTTGACCGTCAGGCGCGGCAGGGAACGCGGCGTCTCGCCCACCAGCGCCGCGAAGTGCCGGTAGAGCGGCGCGCCGGCCTGGCCGGCGCAGGCGCGCGCGAAGGCCAGCGAGACGGCGAGGATCGCGTTCGCGCCCAGCTTCGCCTTGTTGGGCGTCCCGTCGAGGTCCAGCAGCGCCCGGTCGAGTGCGCGCTGGTCGGGGGAAGGCGCGCCCGCGCAGCGCGTCCTGAATCGGCCCGCTGACGTTCGCGGCGGCCGTGCGGCAGCCGAGGCCGCGGTGGCGAGCCGGGTCGTCGTCGCGCTTCTCGAGCGCCTCCGCCGCGCCGGTGCTCGCCCCGCTGGGGACCGAAGCCGAGGCGCGCGCGCCGCCGGCCAGCTCGCACCAGGCTTTCAGCGTCGGCCGGCCGCGGCTGTCGAGAATCTCCAGGGCCTTGAGGCGTTCGATGACGGGCATGGCGGCACCTCTGCGAAGCGGGCAAAACCCAAGTGCCCAAGAACCAAGAAGCCAAACAAACTCCAAGCCACAAACTGCAAACGGCAATGCACGGCAACTCCGCGGCGAATCCGAGCGCGGCGCTCAGAACGCGCGGAAAAGCGCGCGGGCGTTGGCGGTGGTCCGCGCCGCGAATTCCTCCGCCGAATGGCCCAGCGCGGCGGCGACCCGCTCGCAGGTCATCGCCACGAAGGCCGGCTCGTTGCGCTTCCCGCGCCGCGGCTGCGGGGCGAGGTACGGCGCGTCGGTTTCGAGGATCAACCGTTCGAGCGGCGCCTCCCGCAGCGCCGCGCGAACCTCCTCGGCCTTGGGATACGTCGCCACGCCGCCGACGCCCAGATGCAGGCCGAGCGCGACGGCCTGCTGCATATGGTCCGTGTTGGCGGTGAAGCAGTGCCAGACGCCTCGAAGAGGCCGGCCCAGCTTATCGCGCTGCCGGGCGAGCATCTCGCACATGCGGCGCTCCTCGTTCCGGCAATGCAGGATGAACGGGAGGTCGCGCTCGGCGGCCAGGTCGAGCTGCGCCTGGAAGGCCGCGGCCTGCGCCTCGAGCGGGCAGTAGTCGCGAAACGTGTCGAGGCCGGTCTCGCCGACGGCAATCGCCACGCCGGGGTGCCGCTCGAAGAGCCGGCGCAGTTCCGCGAAGGCTTCGGGGCCGAACTTCGTCGCGTAGTTGGGATGGAAGCCGAGCGCGACCTTCACCGCGGGCGCTTCGTCCGGATGCGCCTCGGCCGCCAGCGCGAGGTAGCGCGGCCACCACTCGGGATCGGTCGCGACGTTGATGAGCCCAAGCACGCCGGCGGCCTTCGCGCGCGCGAGGACCTCCGCGCGGTCGGCGTCGAAGTCCGCGTAACTGACGTGGCAGTGGGTGTCGATCAGCGCCATGGGCGAAGTGTAATCGGTGTACCGCGCACCGTCATCGGCGAACGGCATGCGCCCATGCGGCCGGCGGGGGGCCTGCGTTCAGCGCGTTCGGGCGGACTTCATGAAGCGCCGGACCTTCTCGAGCCTGGGGATGCCGGTGGTCGCGCCGAGGGCCTGCACGCAGTGGGCGCTGGTGGCGTTGCCGAGCCGCGCGGCCTCGACGGGATGCAGCCCCTTCAGCATGCCCGCGAGGAAACCGGCCATGAAGGCGTCCCCGGCGCCGAGCGTATCCACGCACTTGACCTTGTACGCGGGAAGCTCCACGTAGCCGTCGTCGGTCTCGAGGGCGCAGCCTTTGGCGCCCAGCTTGACGCCGGCGATCTTCACGCCGCGCTCGCGGAACCAGCGGCAGACCTCGCGCGGCTTGCGCGGGCCGGTGATGCGGTGCGCCTCCTCCTCGCTGGGAAAGAAGACGTCGAAGTGCTCCCAGCAGCCCTCGAAGACCGGCCCCCAGTCGGCGAGCTTGCTGTTAAGCGCCGTGTCGCCGGCGGTCCGCGCGCCGGCCTTCCGCGCGGCCTTCAACAGCTTCGCCAGGTTGCGCCCGAAGAGCCGCGGCATCAGCGAGAGCCCCTCGAAGGCGACCCACTTCGGGCCCTTGAACAGCCGCGTGGCGACGTCGGCGGGCGCGAACGTCCCGTTGCAGCCGAGCGTGTGATAGATGCGCCGGTCCCCGCTGGAGGGGACCATGATGAACGAAAAGGAAGTCGATTCGCGCGGATCCTTCGCCGTGACGAAGCCGCGGATGTCCACGCCGTGCCGGCGCATGGTCTCCTTGACGAAGGCCCCCGGCCCGTCGTCGGCGACCTTCGCCACCAGCCCCGTGCGGATGCCCAGGCGCGCCAGGCCCAGCGCGGTATTCGCCGGGCAGCCGCCGATATGCTGCTCCACGCGGTCGAAGAGCAGCATGCTCCCTTCGCGCGGCCACTCGTCCACGTACGCGCCGACCGCATCCACGACCACGATCCCGACGCAGAGCACGTCCACGCTCACGAAGCGGCTCCTTCCCATTCAACAGGTGGAGATTCAGTTTCCGGTTTCCCCTTTCCCGTTTCCAGTTCCTTGTCGTTTTCTTGCGCGCTTGTCCAGGACCCGAGCATACAGGCTAATTCGCGGCCCAAGCGGGACTCGGACCTCGAACCTCGGAACTCGGAACTCGGAACTTACTTTTCGAAATGCGCTGACAGCGGCACTCGGCGCGCTATAGTAAGGGTTTTGATCGGATACCTGAGGTTCGCATGTCGACGCCGCCTGCCCCCTCGTCCGGAAACGAGAAGTCCAACGATCCCGAGGCCACGGTGATTCAGCCGCATGGCCCGGGCCTCGACCCCACGCTCCGTTCCCCCGCGCCGGTCTCGAAGCGCTCGGTGGTGGACGCCGATGGGGACGGGGAGGCGGACCTGCCGCAAAACCGCTCGATGCCGCACCAGGACCTGGCGCGCGACTCGCTTCTGGCGCTGGCGCCTCGCGAGGTGCTCGACAACCGCCCCACGCCGGTCTTGGGCGGAGTGTATTTGACGGCCAAGCTGGGCCAGGGCGGGATGGGCGCGGTCTACTACGGCCTGCACTCGCGCCTGAGCAAGGAGGTCGCGGTCAAGGTGCTGCCGCAGAACCTCGCCGAGCAGGATCCGGACCTGATGAAGCGCTTCTTCCGCGAAGCGCAGATCGCCACGCGCGTGGACTCTCCGCACATCGTCCGCGTCTACGACGTGAATCGCGACGACGCGAGCGGGCTCTGCTTCACGGTCATGGAGTACGTCCACGGGCTCAGCGCGCACGGGCTGATGCAGCCCGAGAAGGGCAAGCCGCCGGCGCGGGTGGACGAGCGCGAGGCGCTGGAGGTCGTGCTCGCGGCGACGCGGGGCCTGGCGGCGGCGCACGAGGAAGGCGTGATCCACCGCGACATCAAACCGCACAACATCCTGATCCCTTTCGCGAAGAACTCCGCCAAGCCCAACCTCGCCGGCGCCAAGCTGGCCGACTTGGGCCTGGCGCGGATGGAATCGAGCGACCAGAACCTGACCGCGACCCAATCGGCCATGGGCACCCCGGGATACCTGGCGCCCGAGCAGGCGCAGGACGCCAAGAACGCGGGCAAGCCCGCCGACGTCTACGGCATGGGCGCGACGCTCTACGCGCTGCTGAGCGGGCAGGCCCCCTTCACCGGCAGCTCCGCGGCGATGGTCCTGATCGACACGATCCAGAAGCCGCACGTCCCGATCCGGAACCTGCGCCCGGACGTCTCGGAGGTCACCGCCGAGCTGCTGGACCGCTGCCTGGCGAAGAACCCGGCCGAGCGCTACTCCGACGGCGCGGTGCTCTGCGAGGCGCTCGGGGCCTGCCGCGACTGGCTGGGGAGCGCCGTCCGCGGCCCCGCGCGCCCGAACCCCGCACCTGGAATGCACGCGCCGCAGCACGCCTCGCACGCCTCGCGGCAAAGCTCGGCCGCGCGCGTTGAGGTCTCCCCGCTGCCCAGTCCGGGCGTGGCCGCGACGCCGATCCCGCGGCGTTCCGCCGTCTCCGTGCCGCCCCCAGCCCCGTGACCCCGGCCGGCCCCTACCCGCCGGCCTACGCCGCCGCGCCGAGCCTCCCGCCGCAGGCCGCACGCCGCAGCCCCTGGACCATGCTGATCCTGGGGCTCCTGGGCGGCGTGATGCTGGTCGTGCTGGCTTTCTTCGCCCTGGTCATCTACTACATGGCCAACCCGGATCCGAACCAGGGCCAGAGCGGGGTCCAGAACGGGCCGCAGCCCATGCCCGCGCCGCAGCCCGGGCCCTACCAAGGGCAGCAGCAGGTAGTCCCCGCGCCGGCGCCCGCGCCTTTCACGCCGCCCGCGCCGGTCGAGGACGACGACCCGCAGATCGTCACCCTGACCCCGCCGCAGCCGGCCGAACCCAGGAATCCCCGCATCCTGTCGCTGACCGAGCCCCAGCCCGCGGCCGAACGGCTGCCAAAGATCACCGACGACGATCCCACCGTCTTCGAGGGACTCTACGCGGAGCACGAGAAGGCCGCGCGGCGCTGGTTCGGCACGCTCCTCGCCGGACAGGCCAACCAAGCCTACAAGATGACCGACGAGGGCTTCCGCGCCACGGTGACGCCCGAGGCCTTCAACGTCTACGCCAACGCCTTCCGCAACGGTGCGCGCCCGGAGAGCTTCGAAGAGCGCGATGCCCAGGCCTTCATGGACTCGGCCATCGGCGCGACCGTCCGCATGCGCTTCGATGTCGACTATCCCGACGGGAGCGCCTGGATCTTCACCTTCTTCTTCCGGCAGAACGTCAACCCGCCGCGCGTGTACCGCTTCGAGTACATCCAGGACCTGGGCCAGTAAGTCGCGTTCAGTACCGCGCCGCGGTACTCAGGTTTTCGGGCTGTTGGACGCCGTTCCAGACGATACCTTAAGGAATCGGCGGCGCCCGTCCGGGAGCGCCGCCTCGCCCGCCAGGCCGCCGGACGCGAGCGCCCATGTACGTCGTCCACCTCGCCTTCCGTTTCCTGCGCAAGCGCGCGATCTCCGGCGTCGCGCTCTTCATCACCTGGCTGATCGTGGTGCTGTACCTGGTGATCATCTCGGTGCTGGAAGGCTTCAAAGCGCACCACATGGACAGCCTCCAGTCGATCTCGGCGCACCTGACCGTGCAGTCCGGGAACTTCGCCCGCGGCATGTGGCGCCCCGAGCCTTGGGCGGAGGACCTGCGGCGGATACCGGAGGTGAAAGGCGTCACCATCGGCCTGGAGATCCCGGCCATGGTGATCTTCGACGCGAGCCGCACCATCGGCACGCTTCGCGGCGTGGACCTGGACCGCGAGCTTGAGTTCGGGCGCATGAAAGAGCTGCTCACGCCTTCGGACGTGACCGAGTTCGGCGTCCACGAGGTCCAGGGCAAGAAGCTCCCCGGCTGCATCGTGGGCAGCTACTGGCGCCGGCAGCACGACCTGAAGGTCGGGGACTACGCGACGTTCCTCTTCACCGAGGAGAACGAAAACGCCGACCCTGTCACCCGGATGCTCTACATCGCCGGCTTCTTCCAGAGCAAGGACCCCTACCAGGAGAACGCGGCCTACGTCGACCGGCGCTGGCTGGCCGAACAGATGGGCATTCCCGGCAACGCCAAGAGCCTCTCGGTGTGGGTGGAGGGCGACCCCGACCGCCCGGACCTCGACGCCATCCGCCAGAAGGTCTTCGAGGCCGCCGACGCGGCCATGGCCCGCGACATTCCCGAACTGGAGCAGATCCGCAAGGCCCTCTTCGTCCAGACGTGGCGCGAGAAGGGCGACAACTGGTATCAGGCGATCTCGATCGAGAACCTGATCATGCGCTTCATCATGAGCATCTTCCTGCTCTTCGTGATCATCATCATCATGCTGATCCTCAGCCGCATGGTGGCCGAGAAGGTCCGCGACATCGGGGCGCTGCGGGCGCTGGGCGCGACGCCCGGCGGGATCATGCGCCTGTTCCTCGCGCAGGGCCTGGCGATCTCGGTGCTGGCCCTGGCGCTGGGGCTGCCGGCGGCGTGGCTCTTCATCGGGCACATCAACGAGGTCGCGGCGGCCGCGGGGATCAACGTCTTCCCCAAACAGGCCTTCTTCATCGACCGGATCCCCACCCGCCTGCTGCCCTACGACGTATGGCTCATCTCGGTGCTGACCCTGGCCTCGGGCTTCGTCGGGGCGCTCTATCCGGCCTGGAAGGCCGCGCGGCTGAACCCGGTGGAGTGCCTGCGCCATGAGTGACGGCGGCGCCGAGGCGCCCCTCCGCGCCGAAGGCCTGCAACGGACCTTCGTGGACGGCTCGCTGCGCCTGGAGGTCCTGCGCGGGGCCTCGCTGGCCGTGCAGGCCGGCGAGATCGCGGCCCTGGTGGGCAAGAGCGGGAGCGGCAAGAGCACCCTGCTGCACCTGCTGGGCCTCCTGGACTGGCCCAACGGCGGGCGGATTTTCGTCGATGGCGCGCCCACCGAGGGGCTCTCCGAAAAACGCCGCTCGCGCGTGCGCAACGGCAAGATCGGGTTCATCTTCCAGCACTACTTCCTGCTCCCGGACTTCAACGTGCTGGAGAACGTCACCCTCCCCGCGCGCATCGCGGGGCAGCCGGAGGCCGCGGCCCGCGCGCGCGCGCGGGAGCTCCTGGATGGCGTGGAGCTGGGCGACCGGCTACGGCAGATGCCCTTGACCCTCAGCGGCGGGGAGCGGCAGCGCGTGGCGATCGCGCGGGCGCTGGCCCTGAAGCCGCGCGTGCTGCTGTGCGACGAACCCACAGGCAACCTTGACCCGGCCACGGGCGCACGTATCATGGCGCTGATCTTTGAGTTAGCGCGCCGGGACCGAATGGCCACCCTGGTCGTGACCCACGACCCGGGGCTGGCCGCGCAGGCCGATCGGATCCTGCGCCTCGAAGACGGCCGGCTGCACGCCGGGAATTGACGGACGCCGCGCGGAAGCCCCTGCCGCGAACCCGAGCCGGCCGTACCGTGAGATGCACGCGCGCTCGTGCGGCGTGCCGTTCCTTGGGGGGTTTGGGTGTGGACCGGAAGGGTTGGAGCCAGCGATGAGCATCAAGATCTGGATCGACGGTGAGTTTTACGACAAGGAGCACGCGAAGGTCTCGGTCTTCGACCACGGCCTGCTCTACGGAGACGGCGTCTTCGAAGGCATTCGAGCCTACCACGGCAAGGTCTTCCGCCTCAGGCAGCACGTCGAGCGCCTGTACGCCTCGGCCAAGGCGATCTGGCTCCAGGTCCCCATCCCCCAGGACGAGATGAGCCGCCGCATCGAAGAGACCGTGAAGGCCAACAACCTGACCGAGGCCTACATCCGAGTCCTCGTCACGCGCGGCGTCGGCGACCTGGGCCTCGATCCGCGCAAGTGCCCCAAGGCCAGCATCGTGATCATCGCCGACAAGATCCAGCTCTATCCGCCCGAGTTCTACAAGAAGGGCCTGGAGGTCGTCACCGCCGCCACGCCCATCAGCCACCGCGAGAATCTCAATCCGCGGATCAAGTCGCTCAACTACCTGGGGCATATCCTGGCCAAGATCGAAGGCATCCAGGCCGGCGTCCACGAGGTCGTCATGCTCGACCCCGCAGGCTACGTGGCCGAGTGCAGCGGCGACAACATCTTCGTCGTCAACCCGCCCGACCTTAAGAGCGGCGGCAAGCCGGTGATCCGCACGCCGCACGCCAACGCCGGCATCCTGAAAGGCGTGACGCGCGACGCCGTGATCGAACTGGCCCTGAAGGCCGGATACGACCTGCGCGAGGAACTCTTTACGCGCTACGATCTGTATACGGCCGACGAGATGTTCCTGACGGGCACAGGTGCAGAGATCATCGCCGTGGTCAAGGTGGACGGGCGCGTCATCGGGACCGGGCAGCCTGGCCCGGTGACCAACGAGTTGCTTCAGGGGTTCCGGGAACTGACCAAGACCGGAGGTTAAGGCGTTGGTGCATAAAATTGCATCAAGGCCATCGCAAGGTGCGTCCAAGAAGTACGAGCATAGTGTTTTGACGACGGGTTGCGTTCCGGCGGTCTTTGGGGGACCGCCCCGCGCGAGAGGGGACAGAGCCTTTACGGCTCGCAACGTTTGGGCCCGGTTGCCGCCATGCCGCAGTTGCGCATCAAGAACGGCCCGCAAAAGGCCACGGTGGTCCAGATCGAAGGGGACAAGCCGATCATCATCGGCCGGGACCCGACGACCTCGCTGCAGATCATCGACAAGGGCGTCTCGCGCGAGCACGCGGAGGTCTTCCGCGTGGGCGAGATGGTCTTCATCCGCGACCTGGGCAGCCGCAACGGCACCTTCGTCAACGAAGAGCAGATGGAAGAGGAACTGCTGCGCGAAGGCGACACGATCCGCCTCGGCAGCACGCAGCTCGTCTTCGAGTCCTCCAACAAGGCCGCCGAGAAGGACGTCGAATACGAGGAAGGCGCGGAGTTCAAGACTTCGCTGGAGCTGAAGGTCGAGGACCTCTTCGTCGGCGAGGGCGACGTGGGGCGCGCGGGCGAGCACTTCCGCGCGATCTGCCAGGCCACCCAGGTCATGTCGCGGCATCGCGACGAGGACGAACTCTTCTCCCATCTTCTCGACCTGATCCAGGAGTTCATCCCCGCCGACCACATCTACCTGTTCCTCAAGGACGAGGACACCGGCGCGATCGTGCCCCGCGCCACGCGCCAGAAGGGCGAGACCACCCAGATCCCCATCTCGCGCACGATCCTCAAGCGCGTCATCACCGAGGCCCGCTCGATCCTCACCGCCGACGCCATGCAGGACGAACGCTTCAAGACCGGCGACTCGATCGTGATGCACCAGATCCGCTCGGTGCTCTGCGTGCCCGTCTCCACCGGCCGCACCACCCTGGGCGCGCTCTACGCCGTCAACGCGCGCCTCGCCGAGACCTTCGACCAGAGCGACCTGGAGCTGCTCACCGCGGTCTGCACGCAGCTCGGCGCGCACCTGGTCTCGCTGAGCGCGACGCGCGGGCGCCGGCGCATGTTCATGGGCCTGCTCTGCGCCATGAGCCGGCTGCTCGAGGCCGCCTCGGGGGAAATGAAGGGGCACGCCGAGCGCGTCGGCAACTGCGCCGCCGTCATCGCGCGCCAGATGAACGTCGAAGACCTCGACATCCTGCGCGTGACCTTGGCCGGATACCTCCACGACCTCGGCAAGCTCAAGACCGTGCAGGCAGAGGCCGGGCAGGAGGTGGACCCCAAGAAGGGCGACCCACACGTCCTGATCGGCACGCTCTTCCTCGAGAAACTTCCCGGCCTGACCGAGGTCGTGACCCTGGTCCGCAGCCACCACGAGCGCTTCGACGGCCGCGGCACTCCGGTGGGACTCAAGGGCGACAGCATCCCGCTCGGCGCGCGCATCCTCGCCGTCGCCAACGCCTTCGACCACCTGCTCTACGACGAGAACAAGATCGAGCCGGGCGCCGAACCCGATCCCTCCGACGTGCGCAAGGCCTTCACCGAACTCGGCAACCGCGCCGGCGAGCAATTTGACGTCGACGTCGTCCGCGCGCTCATGGTCGCCTACCGCCACGGCAAGCTCTACGCCTCCAAGGACACCCCCACCGCCACCGCCGCAACGCCGTCCACCGAGGACGTCGCCGAAGGCGAGACCTGGGCGCCGCAGGCCCGCAGCGCCAAGAACGACGAGGCCCCCGCGACGTGACGGCCGGCGGCCCCGGCGGCTTACCCCCGCGAGCCGCGCCGCCCTGCTCGAACTGGCCCGCCATGCCGCCGCCCGCGCCCTCGGCGGCGCCGAAAATCTCCCCGCCCCGCCCGGCGACCCCGCCCTGCGCCAGCCCGCGGGCTGCTTCGTGACCTTCAAGCGCCGCGACAAGCCGCCGGGCCTCGGGCTCCGCGGCTGCCTCGGCGTCATGGAGGCCCGCGAGCCGCTCTGGGACGCCGTCGCCCGCGTCGCCGCCGAGTCCGTCACCGAAGACCCGCGCTTCGCCTTCGAGCGCGTCACCCTGGACGAACTGCCCGAGCTGCATATCGACGTCTCGGTGCTGCACCCGCCGCGCGAGCTGCGCGCGCCCCTGGACTTCGAACTCGGAGCCGACGGGATTATCGTCGAAGGCCAGGGCCGCTGGTCCGGGCATCGCGGCGTCTACCTGCCCCAGGTCGCCGCGGAGTTCGGGATGAGCAAGGAGCAGTTCCTCGCCTCGTGCTGCCAAAGCAAGGCCGGCCTGCCCGCCGAGGCCTGGCGCGACGCGAAGCTCTGCAAGGTCCGCGCCTTCCGCGCGGAAGTCTTCGGGGAACCGTAAGCGGGGATCGCGACGCTCAGTACCGCGCCGCGGAAGTACCTGGCCCAATGCGCCGGTGCAAATGGCCCTACGCGGTCTAACCTAAATTTGTTGCCTTCGCTTTGAGCCGTTTCCCCTCCTCCTCGAGGAGGGGCAGGGGCGGTGACGGAAAAAGCCGCGCGAAGCGCGATCCAAAACCGAAGGAAAATTAAGTGAGACCGCTTGGACTTTTCTTCGAATCTTTCTGAATCCTTTATCTAATTCGGCCGATCCATACACCACAGGTAGGTGTACTCCGTCGCCGGCATGTGAACCGGCCACCCTGAGGAGCGGCCTCATGCTGCGTGTCGTCCTGGTCACCGCGCCCGCCAACAAGGCCGAGCTGCTCGCGCGCCAGCTTCTCGAAGAACGCCTCGTCGCCTGCATCAACCTCGTCCCCGGCATCCATTCCATGTACTGGTGGGGCGACCAGATCCAGACCGACACCGAGACCCTGATGCTCATGAAGACGCGCAAGGGCGGCCTCAAGCGCCTCTTCAAGCGCATCAAACGCATCCATCCCTACGAAGTCCCCGAGATCGTCGCCCTCCCCCCCGAGGCCGTCTACGAGGCCTACGACCAGTGGGTCACCCGCGAGACCAAGAAGCCCAAGGGCTCCGCGCGCAAGGCCAAGAGCAAGAAGAAAGTGGCCTGACGTCGGCTACGCCGGACCTTGATCGGCGCGCCAATGGGCTAAAATGATAGCGTGAACGCCGCCGGGGACCGCGCCGTGCCGACCTATGTCTATGTGCTTGATACCGAATCCGGCGCGGAGGGCTGCGCGCACTGCCGCGCGGGCTTCGAGGCCGTGCAGCGGATGAAGGAAGCCCCCCTCGAGGCCTGCCCGCGCTGCGGCGCGTCCGTCCACCGCGCCATCCAGCCCCCATGCTCGGCAACGTGGGCAACAAATTGAAAGGCCCCAGCGCCAAGCAGCTCGAAGGCGCGGGCTTCACCCGCTTCAAGCGCGACGGCAAGGGCTCCTACCGCAAGGAATTCGGCTCCGGTCCCGACCGCATCGGCAACTGAATGCGGCCGTCCTCCGGCTTCTCCTCCGCACGTTCTCCGTGCTCTCCGTGGTTCAGAGTCACGTGCTCGCCCGCACGATCAGCCCGCCGGGCACCTCGACGGTTTGCGGCGCCTGATCGGGCCGCTCGATCAGTTCCATCAGGCGCCGCACCGCCGCGCGGCCCAGCTCGCTGGCCGGCGCGCCGGCGGTGGTCAGCGGCACGGCGGCCGACTGCGAGAGCGAAAGGTTGTTGGTGCTCGCCAACGCCAGATCCTGCGGCACGCGCAGCCCCAGGCCCAGCGCCGCCTGCAGCGCGGCCACCGCCAGGTCGTCGCCTTCGCAGAGCAGCGCGCGCGGGCGCTCCCCGGCGGGCCGGCGCAGCAGTTCCATCGCCGCGTGGAACGCCGCGCCGTCGAAGGCCTCCCCGCCGCCCTGCCATTCCGGGCGCGATACCAGCCCCAGCGGCTCGAGCCGCTTGCGGAACGGCTCGAACTCCGGGCGTTCCCCCGGCGCACGATTGATTCGGTTCGTCAGCCGCCCGACGGACGCGTAGCCGCGCGCCGCGAAGTGACGCAGCACCTCCTCCCCGGCATCCGGCCCCGCGCGCGCGACCCGGTCCACCGGCTCCTGCCCCTCGTACACGTGCAGCCACACCACCGGGCAGCTCAGCCGCCGCAGTTCGCGCACGTCCCGGCCCGCGTCGCGCCCGTAAGACTCCCGCGTCCCGATCACGATCAAGCCGTCCACCGCGCGGCTTTCGACCAGATCCCCGCCGTAGACCTCCCCCGGTTGGTCGTAGCGGCCCGCGGCCAGCACCAGGTTCCGCCCCGTCGCCTGCTGCTCGGCCTGGATCCCCGCGAGCAGGTCCGTCAGGAGCGCGCTGCTGAAGAGCGGCCGGCGGTAGGGCACGACCAGCCCGAAGGCCTCGGCCTTCCGCATGCGCAGCCGCCGCGCCAGCGCATTCGGCCGGTAGCCCAGCTCGCGCGCGGCCTCGCGCACCCGCGCCGCCGTCGCCGGCGTGGCCTTCAGTTTCCCGTTGAGGATATCGCTGGCCGTCGAGAGCGAGACGCCGGCCTTCTTCGCGACGTCGGTGATGGTCGGCACGGGCATGCGGCGCGGTTCCTGGCCGACGCACAGGGTAAACGCTGATCGCCAACCGGTAAACCGTGAAGCTGGATGCGAAGCGGCGGGGGCGCTACCCGTTCACCGGCGCGCGGAAGATGAAGTAGACCGCCCCGCACAGGCACAGCGCCGCCCACAGGTAATCGAGCTTCAGCGGCTGCTTCATGTACAGCAGCGCGAACGGCACGAAGACCGCCAGCGTGATCGCCTCCTGCATGATCTTGAGCTGCGGCAGCGAGTACGCCGTGTAGCCGATCCGGTTCGCCGGCACCTGCAACAGGTACTCGAAGAGCGCGATGGCCCAACTCACCGCCGCCGCGACCAGCCACGGCTTCCCGCGCAGGTCGCGCAGGTGCGCGTACCAGGCAAAGGTCATGAAGACGTTGGAACAGACCAGCAGCAGACCGACCTGAAGGATGACCGGCATCGCCGAACCCTCGCGCGCCAGGATCGGCGCGCCGCGCGGGGTCCGCCGGCCGCTCGCGCATCCTGGAGACCGCCCGCCCCTCCGCGCCGGCGTTTCCGCGCCGCGCGAAGGCGCAAGCACCCTCACCCGAGCGATCTTCCTGCCGCGATAGAAAGTGTCAAGCCAACGCTGAGCCCCTGCCCTTGCAGCAGGGATCAAGGAAATGACCGTCCCGGATCTTGGAACTCAGAACCCGAACCCAAACTCAGAACTCGGAACTCGGAACTCGGAACTGTAGTCAACCGCCCTTCGCCTTCTTGATGCAAGCGCGCATGTAGTCCAGGCTCTTGGCCAGCGCCGCGGCCTTGTCGTTCCCCGAGATGCTGCACTCGTAGGCCATGTAGCCGGTGAAGCCAATCTCGAGAAGCGCCTTGAAGCCCGCCACGAAGTCGATGTCCCCGGTGCCGGGCTCCTTGCGCGTGTTGTCGGCGAGGTGCACGTGCTTCACGTAACCGCCGGCCTCGCGCAGCGCCTGCGGCGTGTTCTCTTCCTCGATGTGCATGTGGAAGAAGTCGCTCATGAGCTGCACGCTCGCGTGCCCGCAGCGCTTGCACGCCTCGACCCCGTCGGCCTGCTTGCGCAGCAGGTGCTGCTCGTAGCGGTTCAGCGGCTCCAGCAGCACCAGGACCTTGTGCTTCTCCGCGTGCTCGCCCAGTTCCTGGCAGATCAGCGAAAAGAGTTCCTTCTCCAGGTCCACGGCGGTCTTGTACGGCGAGAGGTCGTTGATCCGCGCCGGACCGAAGATCGGCACCACGATCTGCCCGACCGCGCCGAGCTTCCCGGCCAGTTCGAGGTACTGCTTGGACTCGTCGATGCTCTGCCGCCGCTTCTTGGGATCGGGATCCACGAAGTCGAAGCTCGCGTTCCCGCAGATCGTCGAGACCGGCAGCGGCGAGTTCTCGTAGTCCCGCAGCGCCTGGTCGAGGTTCGGCGGCCGGTACTGCCACGCGCTGATCTCGATGCCCTCGACGCCGTGATCGGCGGCCCACTTGAGCTTATCGGGCAGTTCGTTCCCGGGCAGCAGCCCGGTCTGGACGGAAAGCTTCATGGCGGATGGTCTCCGAAGCTGCGGCGTTCGCTCAGAACGCTAACGGAACGGCGAGGCCTCGCAAGGCGCTTGTAAACACCGGCAAGCGGCGCGCTCAATCCAGGTACGTCTGAATGTACTTCTTCGTCAGCCGCAGCATCCTCCAGCGCAGCTCGCCGCGCCCCCACTTCGGCCCGTGCGGCTCCACCGAGAGCCAGCCCCGGTAGTCGTGCTCGTACAGGAACGCGAAGACCTTGCCCCACTCGATGTCGCCCATCCCCGCCGCCGGCTGGCTCGCCAGCCGCCCGTCGCGGTACAGGTGCTCCTTGATGTGGATGTAGCCCACGCGCCCGCCGTACTTCTCCAGCGCCTCCAGGTAGTCGTCCCCGTGGTGCTTCCAGTTCGCCGGGTCCAGCTTGATCTTCACCTGCGGGCAGGCCTCCCAGACCGCCTCGTACGCGCTCAGCCCGCTCAAAAAGCTGTTCCCGTGCATCGGGTAGAAACTCGGCGTCAGCTTCGCTTTCTCCAGCTTTTTCAGGATCGGCCCGAAGACCTTGGCGAACTCCTTGACCTTCACCCCCAGCGGCTCGCCGGGCATCTCGCCGGCCCCCGTGGTCAGCACCTCCGCGCCCAGGATTCCCGCGAACTTGATCGCCCGGTCCAGCAGCGCCAACGCCTGCTTCCGCTCGGCCTTGTCCTTCGAGAGGTGATTGAAACCCCACAGCCCCAGCATGCAGCAACCCACGCCGTGCTTCTGCAGGATCTTCGCCGTCTGCTTGATGTGCGCCTCGGTCACGTCCTTGAAGCCGCCCCACCAGTTGAACTCCAGCCCCTGGAAGCCTTGTTCGGCGGCGAACGCGGCGTCTTTCTCGATGCTTTCGAGGTCGTTATGGGCGATGAATCCAAGCTTCATGGCGGCGGCTCCTGGGGGGTTGGGAAGGGACGGCGACCGCGTGAGCTTCCCGCCGCCGGGAAGGGAGTCAAGCGCAGGCGGGGCCGGCCGCGCCCGCCGTGCAATCGGCCCTTTGCGCCCTGCCGTTCGGTCTATAATGTGCCCGTTGCCGGCAAAACTGGAATACGGGGCCTGCCCATGAGCGCACATGAATCCCGGTCGTCCGCCGGCCCGAGGCGCAGGGTCCTCGTGACCGGGGCCACCGGCTACGTCGGCCGGCATGTCGTGCCGCACGTCTTCGAGCAGGGCTTCGCCGTCCGCGCCCTCGTCCGCGGCGGCTCGAACCGCTCCGCCGTCGCCGAATACACCGAAGACTTCCACGAAGGCGACGTCACCGACGCCGCCTCACTGGCCGGCGCCTGCGAAGGCTGCTGCGGCGTCGTCCACCTCGTCGGCGTGATCAACGAAAAGCAGGGCAGCTTCGACGCAATCCACATCCAGGGCACGCGCAACGTCGTCGCCGAGGCCCAGCGCGCCGGCTGCGAGGTCTTCGTCTACCTCTCCGGCCTCGGCGCGCGCGTCGACCCGAATGCCGGACGCTACCACCAGACCAAGGACGCGGCCGAGCGCATCGTCGCCGAGAGCGGCATGCGCGCTTACAACTTCCCGGCCTCCGTGATCTTCGGACCCGAGGACGAGTTCCTGAACCTCTTCGTCGGCATGGCCCGCAGCATGCTCAACCCGCCTTGGCCGATCATGCCCGCCATCGCCGGAGGGCATTCGTATCTCCAGCCGGTCTGGGTGGAGGACGTCGCCGAGGTCCTTGCCCGCGCCCTGCGCGAGGACTTCCCCTTCCCGCCGGCCAGCTACGAACTCGGCGGGCCCCAGCCCCTCAAGGTCCGCGAGATCGAGCGCATCGCCTGCCGCTGCGCGCGCGCCAGCCGCATCCTCGTCCCGATCCCCATGTGGAAGGCCAAGATCATCGCCTTCTTCATGGAAACCTTCATGTCCAAGCCGCTCCTGACCCTCGACCAGTTGAAGATGCTCCAGGAGGACGGCCGCTGCAAAATGAACATGACCGAGAAGATCCTCGGCCGGCCCGCGCGCAGCCTCTGGGATTACGCCTGCGAGCAGTTCGGGCTGGGCGAACGGCGCGCGGTCGCGGTCGGCGCGGCCACCTACACCGACGTCGTCCGGCCGCAGGAGCGGATCCTCTGGCGGCCCGAGCCGCCCAAGGAGGAGAAGGCCGCCAGGAAACCCTGAACCCGCGCGCCCGCGACCCTCGCCAAACCTTCGCGCCGCGGTAGACTCCGCACCATGAACCTCGTCCTCATCGGACTGCGCGCCACCGGGAAGTCCACCTGCGGGCGGCTCCTCGCCGAACGCCTGACCTGGGACTTCGTCGACACCGACGAACTGGTCTGCGAGCGCGCCGGCCGCACCGTCCGCGAGATCTTCGAGGAAGGCGGCGAGGAACTCTTCCGGGGACTCGAGTCCGAGATCGTCAAGCAAGTCGCGCGCAAGCAGGAGACCGTCATCGCCACCGGCGGCGGCGCCATCCTCGACCCCGAGAACGTCGCCGACCTCCGCCGCCAGGGCTTCGTCGTCCACCTCGCCGCCAGCCCCCGCGAACTCGCCCGCCGCATCGAGGCCGACGCCAACACCCAGGCCCTGCGCCCCAAGCTCCTCGGCGGCGCCGGGTACTTCGAGGAACTCCAGAAACTCATGCTCTCCAGGGCCTCCAAATACTCCGAGGCCCGCGACGCCGAGGTCCAGGTCGAAGGGCGCACCCCCGAACAGATCGTCGACGCGATTCTACTGCTCATGCGCGCGCGCCGCGTCATGCCCCTGCCTTGACAGGCCCCCTCCAGGTGTTAGCGTCCCTTTCTCGGAGGCTTCACCCGGCGTAAGCGGACCGTAAAGGAGCGACACGATGGGCGCAGACACCGTAGCCGTGAACGACAACTCCTGGGCGCAGGAAATCGAAGGCTTCCAGGGCGCCGCGCTGGTGGACTTCTGGGCCGAATGGTGCGGGCCCTGCAAGATGATCGCCCCGACCCTCGACGAACTCGCCGGCGAGTACAAGGGCAAGCTCAAGATCGCCAAGCTCGATGTCGACGGCAACGCCGAGACCGCCAGCAAGTTCGGCATCCGCTCCATCCCCTGCCTGATCCTCTTCAAGAACGGGCAGGAAGCCGACCGCCTCGTCGGCGCGCACAACAAGGCCCAGCTCAAACAGTGGATCGACGGCCAGCTTGCGGGCTGACCTTGCCCCGATAGGCGAACTTCAACCCCGCCTCACGGCGGGGTTTTTTATGGCCCCTGGCTGCGCGTCTCGAAACGTTGCGCTGACGCACCTGTGCCTCTCCCGCCTTTTTTTCTCGGCCCGCCTCGAGTTTCTCCCTTTAACTGCGCGCCGCGCGCGATACGCTTCCTGCAACCTGGTATAAGTTCAAGCGATAATGCAAAACGGCAAGTGGTGACGGCCCGACCATGCCCAACGAAGAACCAGCTTCACGCAGGCCGCTCCGCCGCAGGCGCGCCGCGGCCGGCGAGGCCCCGCCGGCTGGACGTCCCGCGCGCGGCGCGCGCCCCGTGCGGCGGCGGCCCGTTCGACGCGCCGAGAGCGAAGGCGGCGGGATGGGGTATCTCGCCTTATTCCTCATCTTCGTGGTCGGCAACGTCATCCTCTTTACCACCACGGGGTGGATCATCATTCCCAAATAACCGGTCCCATGGCTCGAAGGCTCGAGGAGGGGCGCGTATGGGCGACGACGACGACGGCGGAAAATGGCTCTGGTTCTTCCTGATCTTCGTGGTGGGCAACGCGATTCTCTATTACACCACCGGCTTCGTGCTCATCCCGAAGTAGTCGCGGCGTGACACCTTCCCGCGAGCGGCTTCCCGAATCCCTCGCCCCCGCCCCGGCCTGTTGGATCTGGCCGCTCCGGCCGGCCGACGGCGTGCGCCGCCGCGTCCTTGCGTGGGCCGGCGCGGCCGAGCCCCTGGTCGAAGGCTGGCGCGGGCCCGCCGCGGGCATCCTGGCCGGCGCGCTGCCCGCGCTCGCCTCCCTCGCCCTCGACGCGCGCGGCCACCAGGAACTCGCCGCCACCCTCCTCCTGCCGCTCTTCCTTGCCTGCGTGCGCCGCGACGACCAGCTCCGCGGCCTGGGCGTGCTCGGCGCGGCCTTCCTCGCCCACGCCCTCGTCGTCTTCGCCTGGGGCTACGCCAACCCGGGCAGCGCGCGCGTGCTCCCGGGCGCCGAGGCCTACTGGCAGAAGCAATGCGCCTGGATCCTCTCCGGCTGGGATCCCGAGTACGACGCCGGCTATTGGATCCCCGCGCACCTCGCCCTGGCCGCCTGCCACGTCCTCTACACCTACGCCTCCCTCGGCTGGCTCACCCTCCAGCAGGGCTTCCTCCAGACCGATCTGATGAACTATTACGTCGCGCGCCTCGCCCATGGCAGCTTCGACGGGCTGGTCTCCGTCGGGCTGGGCTGGCACCTCTGGTCCCTGCTCCGCGGCGCGGGCTTCCTCTTCCTCACCTTCGAAGTCGCCTCGCTCTCGCTCGAACGCCTCACCGGCGCACCCTCTCCACCCCCGCCCGCCGCGCCCGCCGCTGGAGCCTGGGGCTCGGGTTTCTTCTCGCCGACGCCCTGGCCAAGGCCTGCCTCATCGCCTCCGTCCGGGATGGCTTGTACGCCAATCTGGCCGGGTAGGGTGCAACCCGAACCGAGTGGCGGCGTCCAATCTGCACGAAGTGCAAGTTTTTGCGGGCATTCGCAACGGTATTGAGACCCAAGTCGAAAGAACTCAAAGGAAGCGCGTAATCCATTGCATTAGAGGTGTGCTCTGATTAGGGTTTGAATTGAAGGCACAAGCCCCTCGCAGGAAAGAAGTTAGGAGCCCGACATGCCCGCTGCCCTGACCTACGACGTCCCCCAGGCCCGACGCCGGCTGATGCACCAGATCGACCGCGCCACGATGCGGCTCCGGCTTCAGGAGGCGCTCCGTTCCGGCGTCTTTTCGGTCACCATCGTCGCCTGGCTGCTGGCCCCGCTCATCTTCGTCGATCGCCTGCTCAACTTAGGCGCCCTGGGAATCAACGTCTACATCGTCTGGTTGGCGCTGCTGGCGCTCTGCATTCCCTATGTCCTGGTCCGCTGCTTCTCCCAGCGCATCCACGAGGAACTCGCCGCCGCGCTCGCCGACGAGCGCCTGGGCCTCCACGCGCGCCTTTGCACCGCGCTCACCCTCAGCCCGAACGAAGCCAGCGGCTTCGGCGAGGCCTTCTTCAGCGAGGCCGCCGAGAAACTCGCCGCGCTGGACTCCGCCCTGGCCTTCCCGATCCGCGCGCCGCGCATCGGCTACTTGCTCCCGCTCCCGCTGATGCTTGCCGCGGGGCTTTGGAAGTTCATGCCGCAGAAGGACCTCCTCGGCATCGAGACCCGCAAGCAGGAGCAGGAGCGCCGCGAGCGCGCCAAGCAGGAGACCGTCGAGGAACTCAAGAAGCAGCTCGGCAAGCTCGAGGATCTCAAGAGCGACGAGAAGAAGCCCGTCTCCGAGAACAGCGCCGAGTACAAGGTCAAGCAGCTCATTCAGCAGGCCAAGGATCTGGCCAAGAAGGTCGAGGAGGGCGACAAGACCGCCGAGGAAGGCATCGTCGCCATGGCCGACCTCAAGCGCGCCATCGAGGAGCAGAAGCAGGAGCTCAAGGAAGGCAAGGACTTCACCGACCGCCTCAAGCAGTTGGGCGAGAAGGACCTCAACCTCGAAGAGGGCGCGATGACCCGCGAGATCAGCGAGGCCCTCAAGGACGGCGACGCCGCCCTCGCCGCCGAGCAGATGCGCCGCCTGGGCCGCAAGCTCAAGAACGAGATCCTCGACAACGACAAGCTGAACGCCGAGCAGAAGGCCGAGGCGCTCAAGCAGCTCCAGCGCGAAATGGAGAAGCTCGCCGGCGCGCTCGCCGAGGAAGAAGCCCTCCGCGAGGGGCTCCAGCAGGTCAGCGAGAACTCCATGAGCGCCGCCGAGTACCAGGAGCTGCAGAAGGAAATTCAGAAGCGCGAGCAGAAGGACCAGGGCGAGAACGGCCAGAACCGGGACAAGGACCAGAAGGCCCAGGAACAGGCCGAGAAGCTCCAGGAAGCCATGGACGACGTCGCCAAGCGCCTCGAGGAGCAGGAAGACCGCAACGAGGAGAAGCTCAGCGAAGACGAACAGGAAGCCCTCGAGAAGCTCGACGAACTCGAGGAAGGCCTCGACGACGCCATGGAAGGGCTCTGCGAGTCCTGCGAGGGCGGCGCCAAGGGCCAGCGCGGCAAGGGCGCCCAGCGCGCCGCCGCCAAGGGCGGCGCCAAGGGCGCCAAGGAGAGCGGCGCCAAGGGCCAGAAGCGGGATGCCGATTCAGGCGACGCCGAAGGCCAGGAGGGCGATCAGGATCGCCTCTCCGGCGAACAGCGAGGCGGCGACAGCGGCGAGAACGGCGGGAAGGAAGACGACCAGCAGGGCAGCGGCGACGGCAGCCAGAACGGCAACCCGGGCAACCAGGCCAATCCCAACCCCGCCTTCAGCGGACCCAACCAGGGCGGCCCGGGCGCCGGCCGCCGCGCCTACCGCGACGGCGACGCCTGGTTCGAGGAGTCCAAGATCAAGGGCAAGCTCCAGGCCGGCGCCATCACCGGCCTCTCCTACTTCCGCGGCCAGGGCGCCAAGGGCGAGGTGCCCGCCGAGTACGTCCAGGCTCTCACCAGCGCCGAACAGGAAGCCTCCAGCAGCCTCGAACTCGACCGCGTACCCGCCGACGCGCGCGAGATGGTCAAGGACTACTTCCAGAACCTCAAACAGGACGCCGGGCTCTCCCAGCGCAGCGCCCCCAGCCGGCGCCGCCCCCGGCCAACGCCGGCGACGAACTGAAGGAATAGCCTCGGCGTCCGGAAAGCTTCCGCGCGCGGAGCGCCGCCGTTGGCTTGGACCGGGGCCGCGCGATGAGCGGTGAAAAAATCTTCGTGGCCGTCGCGGCGGTCGTCGTCCTCGCCGCCGCAGGCCTCATGTTCATCGGGCCGAGCGCCCCCGCCGGACGCAGCGTCGTCGTCTACACCTCCGTCGATCCCGAATACGCCCAGGCGTTGGTCCGGCGCTTCGAAGAGCGCACCGGCCTCAAGGTCGCCATGCGCACCGACAGCGAAGAGACCAAGACCACCGGCCTCCTCAACATGCTCAGGCTCCAGAAGGACCGCCCCGACGGCGACGTCTTCTGGAACGGCGAACTCTCCGGAACCCTGCTCCTCGCCGCCGAAGGCCTCTTCGAGCCCTACGCCTCCCCCTCCGCCGCCGGCATCCCCCACGCCTTCCTCGACCCCGAACGCCGCTGGACCGGCTTCGGCTGCCGCGCGCGCGTCCTCGTCTACAACACCGCGAAACTGAAGCGCGAAGAAATCCCCGCCAACCTCGAAGCGCTCCTCGATCCCAAGTGGCGCGGCCGCTTCTGCATGGCCCGCCCGCTCTTCGGGACCACCCGCAGCCATACGGTCGCGCTGGTCCTCGCGCTGGGGGAGGAGCGCGGCTTCGAGTTCCTGCGCAGGCTCCGCGAGAACGCCTCCGCCGGAGGCGCGAAGGAATGGATCATGCCCGGCAACAGCCACGTCCGCGACCGCGTCGCCGACGGCAGCTTCGATATCGGCCTCACCGACACCGACGACGTTTACGCAGGACAGCGCAACGGCATGCCCTTGGGCTTCAGCAGCATCGAGTTCGGACCCGACTGGCCCGGCGTCTACCTGATCCCGAATACCGTCGCGATCCTGAAGGGGTGCCCCAACCCCGAGGCCGCGCGCCGCTTCGTCGATTTCCTCCTCGAGCCCGAAACCGAGGCCTGGCTCGCCGAGCAGGGCGCGCGCCAGATCCCCGTCCGCGCCGCCGTGCCCGTCCCCGCGGGCCTGCCCACCCTCAAGGAGTTCCAGCCCGCCGTGCAGGATCTGGACCGCGTCCGCGAGCGCCTGGAAGAACTCTCCGAACGCATCGACAAACTCGTCCGCGGCGTCGAGCCGTAAGGCTCGGCTTGCGAATGCGGCGCCTTTCATTCCGCATATCGAATTCCGCAATCCGCATACGGCATCACGCGCCCCAGACCCGCGGCGGCAGCGTCCCGTCCTTGCGCATGTTCGCCTGCACGAACCGCTGCATCAGTTCCGCGCGCAGCCCCGCGTGCGCCGGCCGGTCCCACAGATTCTCCATCTGCTCGGGGTCGGCCTCGAGGTCGTACAGCTCCCCGTACGGCGCGTCGCGGTAGACGACCAGCTTGTGCCGCTCGGTCACGTACGACTGCTGGTACACGTGCGGCGTGGCGTGGCACTCGACGATCGTGTCCTCGCGCGCGCGCGCGGCCTCCCCGCGCAGCACCGGTAACTGCGAAACGCCCTGCATCCCCGGCGGCGCGGGCACGCCCGCGGCTTCCAGGAACGTCTGCGCCAGGTCCACGAGGTTAAAGAGCGCCCGCGTGCGCCCCTTCTTCGCCCCGCGCGTGCCCGCCGGCCAATGGACCACGCACGGCACCCGGTGCACGTCCTCGTACGCCGGGAGACCCTTCCCCCACAGCCCGTGATGCCCGAAGTATTCGCCGTGGTCGGACGTGAATACGAGCAGCGTGTGCTCCAGCGCCCCGAGCCGCTCCAGCCGCCGCGCGATCCGGCCCACGTACGCGTCGAGCATGTTGCACATCCCGATGTACGCCTGCATGTCCGTCCGCGGCTCGACCCACTTGTTCCGCCGGCACGCGGGCACGCTCTGCCCATCGTAGAAGTCCCGCCGCCCGTCGTGCCACGCGCCGCTCTCGTGGTAGCGCTTGTAGAAGGGCGGCTTGTCGTCGAACTCCCCCGGCGTAAGCGCGTGCGTCCGCACCTCCGACATGTCCACCGCGCCGTAGAACGGCTCGGGGCAGACGAACGGAAAGTGCGGATCCTTGTAGCTCGTCCAGCAGAACCATGGCCGCCCGGCCGCCTGCTGTCGCTCGACGAACCCCAGCGTCTCCTCGGTGATCCACGCCGTCTGGTGCAGTTCCTCCGGCATGTTCGACCAGCACCCCGTCGAGATGACCTCTTTCCCCTCTTCCGGCGAACGCGGCGGCTCCACGGGGTGGTTGTTGTGGAAGCGGTCCAGGTTCGCGCCGCGCGCGGCGAGCCAGGCGCGGTAGTGCTCGCTCGGCAGCCGCTCGTTGGTGTGCCCCCAGCCCACGCGCACGAAATCGAAGCCCAGGTACGGCCCGTCGTACTGGCGCCAGAAACTCTCCGGCGGGTCGGCCTCGTCCAGCCCCGGATGCAGCCGCCCGGCCGTGTGCTTGGCCTCCACCCGCCGCGACGTGAAATGCGTCTTGCCCACGATCGCCGTCCGGTAGCCGTGCCGCGATAGTTCTCCCGGCAGCGTCGGGTCGTGGAACTCCGGCGTCGAGCCGATCGTGTACGCCCCGTGGCTCGAGGGATAGCGCCCCGTCAGCATCGAAACCCGGCTCGGCGTGCTGATCGGCGACGGGCAGTACGCGCGGTCGAAGCACAGCCCGTTGGCCGCCAGGCCGTCGAGCACCGGCGTGCGGTACCCGGGTTGCCCGTGGAGCGAGAGCGTGTCCCAGCGCTGCTGGTCGGTCGTGATGAGCAGAATGTTCGGGCGTGGATTCATGCGCTCCAGCATATGATTCGCCGCGCGAATGCAAGGCGAAGCGCGTGCCGGGCTTCCCAAAAGCAGCGGCCTTGATATTCTCGCTCGAGCCGAAAGAGCCGCGTATGAATTCGGAACAGAAGCCGGCGCGCATCGGGCGCGCCTGAAGGAGCGCCTCCATGAACCACGAATCGTCCGCTTCGCCCCCGCGCGGCGCATGCCTCGGCGCCGCGGCCCTGGCCCTGGCCTGCGCCCTGGCCTGCGCCCCGGCCTGGGCCCAGAGCGGCTCCGCGAGCGGCGCCGGACTGGCAGGCGCGCTGGCCGGAGGCCTCGCCTTCTTCGCCGCCGTGATCCTCGCCTACCTGGTCTTCAGCGCCATCTTCATCGCCCTGGCGACCGGCCTGCTCGGGTTCTCCAAGGGCTTCGGGACCGCCTTCAAGGCGGCGGGGCTGCAACTGCTCGTCTCGATCGGGTTCTCGGTGATTCTGGGCCTGGCGGGCCTGGGCGGGAACCAGCTCGCGGCGCTCGCCGCCGGCCTGGTGGCCGCCGCGCTCGCGATCCAGACCTGTTACCGCGAGGACTTCGGCAAGGCCTTCCTCGCCGCGCTGATCGCCTTCGTGCTGACCGTCGCGGCCGTCGTCGGGATCGCCTTCGCGCTCGCCGCCTTGATCGGCATGGGCGCGGCCGCCGCGTAGCCTACTTCGCCTTGGACGCCTCCTTGAGCCGCTGGCGGAGCTTCTCGATCTCCGCCGCGTCCAGCTTCCCGTTCCCGTCCGCGTCGAGCTGCCGCAGCAGCGGCTTCAGTTGCTCCCCCGCGCGCGCGGAGAGCTTCTCGAAGCCCCCGGCCAGCTTCGCCTCCTCCGCCGCGCTCAACACCCCGTCCCCGTCGGCGTCCAGGCCCTTCAGCACGCGGTCGAGGATCCCTCCGCCGATCCGCGCGCCCAGCCCGCTCGAAATCTCGCCCCCGGCGAACGCGCCCAGGAACGTGCGGCCCACCGAGCGCTTCAGCTCCTCGGCGTCCTTCTCGTCGGCCGGCAGCACCTGCAGCCACAGAATCGCCATCTCGTCGGTCGTCTGCTCCCCCAGCGCACGCGCCGCGGCGGGTTGTTCGGGTTGTTGGCGTTCTCCGCGCTGTTGTCGAAGCGGAAGCTCATCTCGACCGAGGTGCCCTTGGGCAAACGCACGGGATCCTTGTAAGAGTACGAGCCCTGCCAGTTGAAGTCCCAGTCGTCGATCCAGAGCAGGTCCTTCTTGGTGCCGTCGGGCAGCGTCGCCACGGCCTTGATCTCCTTCGCCAGCAGGTGCGCGTGCGGGATGATCCCGATCGCGTCCACGTCCACCGGCGTCTCCACTTTGTCGCTCACCCTGTAGTTCTTCTCGCCGGCGGGGATGTCGATCTTCCGGCTCAGCAGCGTCAGCGCCGCCATCGTCCGCGTCGGCGGCTTCGAGGCGAAGTACAGCCCGATCTTGCAGCGCTCCGTCTCCGGCTTGCCCGTCGGGTGGAAATGGAGCTGCGCGACGATGTCCGTCCCCGGCGCGAGCGTCTTCGCCACGCCGTCCGGGTATGGGTGGACCGTCGCGCCCGGCGTCCAGCCGCCCAGCCCGCCGGAGGGATGATCCCCGGCCCGCCCAGGCTCGCGTAGCCGGGCGCCGGATCGGCCTCGTCGCGCTTGCGCGCCCAACCGCTCGTGTCCAGGTACAGGATCGCGTGGTGGACCACCGCGCGATTCCCCGGCCGGAACTCCACCGCCCGCACGTAGCGCTCTTCCTTCAGCGGCACAGGGAGCACGAAGTTGCGGTACACGTCGCGCCCTTCGGCCGGGCACGTGAAGGCCTCGGGCATCTCCACCACCAGGTCCGGCTCGCCGAGCTGCCAGCCTTCGGTGAACTTCGGCTGCGCCGGCAGGTCCTTGGGGTCGCCCTCCCGCGCGCCTTCGTCCACCCACTGCCGGATCGCGCCGATCTCGTCCGCGCTCAGCCGCCGCTCGTCGTGGAAGCTCCCGTAGCCGGGCGCCGGCTTCCACGGCGGCATCAGCCGGCTCTCCACCGCCAGCGCGATCTGGACGTCGCGCTTCGCCGCGTCCTTGTACTCCAGCAGCGGGAACGGCGCGACCTCGCCCGGCCGGTGGCAGCTCGCGCAATGCTTGTACACGATCGGCGCGATGTCCCGGGACCACGTGAGCGTGTCCTTCGGCCGCGGCGTGTACGCCGGCTCTTCCCCCGCCGCCGCCCAGGCGCAGCAGGCCAGCAGCGCCGCGGCGCGCATCGTCCGGTAACTCATCGGCCATTCCTTGATTGGGGGCTACTCGCCCGTTTTGGCTTGCTCGCCGTCCCGCGGCTTGGGGATGAAGCACCCGATCGCCTTCGTCCGCGCCTCCGCTACGGGCTTCCCGGCCAGGACCGCGTCCAGCGCCTCGCGCAAGTCGTGCCGCGTCGCTTCCTTCCGCTGCTTCGTCCAGGCCACGAACAGGTCGTCGATCCGCCCCAGGTACGCGACCTTCCCCTTCGGGCGTGAAGACCGCCGCCTCCGGCGTCACCTCCGCCCCCGCGCGCCGCGCCAGCTCGCGCGTCCGGTCCACCAGCACCGGCGCGCTCAGCCCGTACGCCTCCGCGTGCTTCGCCGCCTCCGCGTCCGTCGTCTCGGGGTCGGCGTGAATCAGGAAGAGCGCCGCGCCGCGATCCTTGTATCCGGCGTGGATGCGGTTCAGCTCCGGCGCGTAGCGGTTGGAGATCGGGCAGTCCTTCGCCACGAAGACGAAGACCGTCGCCTTCCTCGCGGCGAAGTCCAGCGGGCGGCGCGCCGTTCCCTGGACGTCCTTGTGAACGTCCGCGGGCTCCTCGCCGGCACCCAGCGCAAGGGCCAGCCCCAGGAGCAGCGCCGTCAGCGCCCGTGCGATGGGCCGCATCGCCTCGAACCGCCTCAGCGCTGGCGGCGCGGGCCGTTCTGCCCCTGCCGCAGCTTCTGGATGAAATCCTCGCGGGCCCGCGTTTCTTCCTCGCGGCTCAGCTTCCCATCCCCGTCCGCGTCGAACTTCTTGAGCGCCTGGTCGTGCAGGTACGTCTCGAACTTCTTGCGCGACTCTTCGAACTTTGCGCGTTCCGCCTCGTCCAGTTTCCCGTCGCCGTCCGCGTCGAAGCGCTTCAGCGCGTGCTCCTGCACCTTCTTCCCGAACTCCGCGCGCATCCGCAGGTCCGACTCCACCTGCCCCTTCTCGTTTTCGTCCAGCGTCCCGTTCTTGTTCAGGTCGTAGCGCTCCAGGATCTTCTCCTGAAGCTCCGGGTCGTTCTTGACGCGCAGCAGGAACGCCGCCATCACGGCCTCCTTCTCCTTCGCGTCCAGCTCTCCGTTCCCGTCCTTGTCGAACTGCTTCATCACTTCCTCGCGCGAAGGCTGCCCGCCGCGCTCGCCCTTGCCCTCGCGGCCCGCGGCCACGTGGTTCCCGTCCAGCTTCCCGCTCTGCGCCGCCGCCTCGTACTCGCGTTGCAGCCGCGCCTCGAGGTCCGCCTTGGCCTGCGCGTCGATCTCCGGGTTGAACGCCGTACCTTCCTTGGCCACCTCGGCCCGCGCCGTCCCCAGTCCCGCCGCCAGCGCCGCCAGAATCGTAAGCATCGTCGTCTTCATCGTTCGGCTCCTTCCCCTATGCCGCTTCGACTATAGAACACCGCGTGCCAATCGATCAACTCCATAACCCCTTGTAAACAATGGTGTTGAAAACATGTGCAGCGCGCGGACCCTGCCGGAATCCCCGTCATTGTGGGCTTCCCCCACACCATAATAAGAAGGGGCTACTTGGATGTCTGGAACGCCTGATGCCAGGGGCTCCATTCCGACCAGCGGCCCCGCTCGTCCTGCTGCCGGCAGCGGCAGAAATAAGTCTTCCCCGGCGCGAGCTGCTCCGCGCCTTGCAGCGAACCCGAGAACGCGCCGTGCGCGGCGTCGGCGGTGACCGTGAGCCCCGCGCCGGCCACCGGCTTCGAAGCCCAGACCGGCCGGACCCACGCGTCCTCGCCGGCCTGGTGGCCCCATTCGTCCGGCAGCCGTTTGAAGATCGCTTCCGCGCCGTCGCCCGCGCCCTCGACGCGCTCGGCGAGTTGCGCCTCCCACGCGCCCTGCTTGGAGCCTTCCGCGCCGCGGAACGGCGTCTTGCGCAGCACCGGGTTCGGCGGCGCCACGAGCGGGCCGAGCGGCTTCGTGCTCACGGCGAAGTCGTCGTACCAGCGGCACTGCTCCACCGGGCTCCCCTCGTTCCAGTACGCCTCCAAGAAGATCGCGTTGATCCCGCGCTCGGTCCAGGTTCCGCGGAAATCGAGGTTCTTCCGGTCGCACTGCATCAGCCCGTCGATCCACAGTTGCATCGCGCCGTCCTTTTGCCCGGGCGTGTTCAGCTTCGTGCGGGCCTCGACGCAGACCCAGCGCCCGGACTCCGAGGTCGCGTGCAGCTTGAACGGCGAGGCCGGCTTGTTCCCCAGCCACTTCAGGTTCGGGAAGTCGTTGTACTTCGTCGTGACCACCTTCCCCTCCTTCACCCCGGACGCCGGGTCGAGCGTGAGCGCCTCGCCCGAGGACCAGACGTGCCCGATCATCGCCTGCGTCCAGTTCCCCGAGGCGAAGGACGTGCAGCGGCTCATCTTCGCCGGCCCCCCGCCGGTCCAGCCGTACTGGTGCTTCACGTAGATCCGCCACCACAGTTCTTCGAATTTCTCGCCCTTTCGCAACGGCGGGCCGAAGGGGCAGTCGCCGAAGCAGAGCTTCCGCCCGCCCGCGCCCTTCGAGCCTTTCGCGTAGTAGATCCGCAGCGACTTCCCGCCCGCGCCGAGAAACTCGTCCTCCGCGCGCACGTTGTCTTTGCTCCGGTGATCGTACTCGTGGTACTGCGCCTGCGTGGCCTCCGCGCCGTCGAAGTCGTCGTACCAGATCGTCGCCGCATCGCCCTTCCAGGGCTGCGGCGCCAGCAAGTCCACCGAATCGATCCGCGGAACCTCAGGCCCCGCTTCTCCTGCCGCGGCAGCCCACGCCAATCCGATTCCCGCCAAGAGTAAAAGCCTGAATATGTTCATGTGCCTGAGATTCCCTTTTCACGTTTCATCCCCGCCCGCACGTCCTTCGCGCAGGCCGCGCACAAGTCCCAATACACCGCGAGCGCCGTCGCGTCTTCCGCTTCGCGCACTTCCGCGTCGCTGAGCCCTTCCAGTTCGCGCAGCACGGCCCGCAATTCGCCCTTCAAATCGCGCCGCAAATCCTGCGGCGAAACCTCCATCGCGTCGTAACCCTGCTTCAGTTCGAAGCGGGCCACGTAGCGCACGCTCGCGCCGAGCAGGTCGGCGCCGCAGCGGTCGCAGTTCGCGTGCCCTCCCGACATCGCGCGCCCTTTCGCTTTCGTCCGGCCGGGAAACGCATAGTTTAATGGGTGGGGGGGCCGGCGCACCACGGAGCCCGCGGATGCCCGATTTGCCTGGCGTGACGATCTTCTCCGACGGCGGCTGCAAGCCCAACCCCGGTCCCGGCGGCTGGGCCGCCATCCTCCGCTACGACGGCAAGGACGCCGAGAAGGAACTCTCCGGCTACGAACCCGACACCACCAACAACCGCATGGAGCTGACCGCCGCCACGCGCGCCCTGGAGGCCCTCAAGCGGCCCTGCCGCGTCACCATGGTCACCGACAGCGAGTACCTCGCCAACGCCTTCACCCAGGGCTGGATGGCCAAGTGGAAGCGCAACGGCTGGAAGACCGCCGGCAAACAGCCGGTCAAGAACCAGGACCTCTGGGTCGTCCTCGACGAACTCCTCGCGAAGCACGAAGTCTCCTGGGAGTGGGTGCGCGGCCACGCCGGCCACGCGGAGAACGAACGGTGCGACGAACTGGCCACCCTCGCGCGCGAACGCCGCGGCGCCTGAGTGCCCCGCGCCTCATCTTGGCGCTCGCGCTCCTGCCCGCCCCCGGACTCTCCGCGGCGCAGCCCGCGCCCGAGCCCCCCGCGAAGCTCAAGCTCCTCACCTGCAACGTCCTCGCCGACGAAGACGACGCCGACGAGCGCGCCCCGGCGCTCTTCAAGCTCCTCGAAGACCACGACGCCGACCTCCTCGCGCTCCAGGAAGTCGCGCCCTGGATGCTCAAGCGCCTCGAAAGCCTCGAGTGGGTCAGGCGGCGCTACCGCTCCACCACCATCGACGCCACCGCACCCGGCGGGCTCTTCCTCGTCTCCAAGTGGCCCATCCTCCGCGCCGAACTCAAGCCCGTCTTCAGCAAGCAGGGCCGCGGCGTGCTCATGGCCGAGCTGAACCTGGGCGCCGAGCGCCTCGCCGTCGCGAGCGTCCACCTCGAAAGCTTCCTCGACTCCGGGCTCGTCCGCGTCGAGCAGCTCAAGGACGCCTTCAAGCTCCTCGACGGCGCCGCTCACGCCGTGCTCCTCGGCGACTTCAACTTCGGCGACGGCGAGCAGCCCGAGAGCGCCGCCCTCCCCGCCGCCTTCGCCGACTGCTGGCGCGCGCTCAAGCCCGCCGACCCCGGCTTCACCTGGAACATGGAGACCAATCCCATGGCCAGGCTCGGCGCCTTCCCGAACGAAAAGAGCCGCCGGCTCGACCGCGTCCTCCTCCGCAGCCCCGCCTGGAAGCCCGCCGCCGCAAGCCTCGTCGGCGACGCGCCCCTCGACGGCAAGCCCCGGCTCTTCCCCTCCGACCACTTCGGCCTCGCCGTCGAACTCGAACGCGCCGCCCCGCCCCAGCCCGAGCCGCGGCGGCCGGCGCCCTGATGCAAATGGAACTCGACGAACTCCTCGCCGCCCTCGCCCGGCCCGGCGCCTACCCGCATCCCGTCGAGCGCGTCGAGACGGTCCAGACCCACATCAGCGCCGTCTTCCTCGCCGGGCCCTTCGCCTACAAGATCAAGAAGCCCGTCAACTTCGGCTTCCTCGATTTCGGCTCGCTCGAGAAGCGCGAGTTCTTTTGCCGCGAGGAAGTCCGCGTCAACCGCCGCCTCGCCCCCGGCGTCTACCTCGGCGTCGTGCCCATCGTCCGGGACGCCGGCGGATTGCGGATCGACGGCGCCGGCGAGCCCGTCGAGTTCGCCGTCAAGATGCGCAGGCTCGGCCCCGAGCACACCTTCGAGCGCCTCCTCGAGGCCGGGAAGCTCGAACCGGAGCACCTCCGCGGCCTCGCCCGCCGGCTCGCCGAATTCTACGCCCAAGCCGAGGGCGGACCCGAGGTCGCCAGGGGCGGGAGCTTCCAGACCGTCGCCGGAAACTGCCGCGAGAACTTCGCGCAGATCGAACCCCTCGTCGGCCGCACCCTCAGCCGGCCCGTCTTCGAGCGCCTCCGCGCGCTCACCGAGGCTCGCCTAGCCGAGTTGCGCGGCCTCATCGACGCGCGCGCCAAGCGCGGCGTCCCCCGCGACGCCCACGGCGACCTGCGCCTCGAGCACGTCTACGCCGACCCCGAGGCCGGACTCCTCGTCGTGGACGCCATCGAGTTCAACACCCGCTTCCGCCACGCCGATCCCGTCGCCGACATCGCCTTCCTCTCCATGGACCTCGTCTTCCGCGGCCGCACGGACCTCGCGCGCGCCTTCGAGGACGCCTGCCTCGAGGCCGCCGGGGACGAGGAAGGGCGCGCGCTCCTGCCCCTGTACATCGCCTACCGCGCCGTCGTCCGCGGCAAGGTCGAAGGCTTCGCGCTCCTGGAAGCCGAGGTCCCCGAGGCCGAGAAGCGCAAGGACCTGGCCTGCGCGCGCGGCCACTTCCTCCTCGCCCTCGGCGCGCTCGCCCCGCCGCCCGAACGCCCCGCGCTCCTCCTCGCCGCCGGCCTCCCCGGAACCGGAAAGTCCGTCCTCGCCCGCGGGCTCGCCGAGCGCGCCGGCTTCGTCCGCCTCGCCACCGACGTCGTGCGCAAGGAACTCGCCGGCATCCCCGAGACCCAAAAAGGCCCACCCGAGATCTACTCAGAGAAAATGAGCGACCGCACCTACGCCGAGTGCCTCGAACGCGCCGGCGCGCTGCTCTTCGAGGGCCGCCGCGTCGTCGTCGACGCCGCCTTCGTCGCCGACCGCCGCCGCGCGCGCTTCCTCGAACTGGCCCGCGGCCTCCGCGTCCCCGCGCGCGTCCTCGTCTGCGCCGCCCCGGAAGAGGTCGTCAAGCCGCGCCTCGACGCGCGCACCGGCGACGCCAGCGACGCCGACTGGAGTATCCACCGCCAGCTCGCCGCCGACTGGCAGCCGCCGGGCGAGGCCGTCGCGCCCCTCCTGCGCGTCCTCGACGCAGCCGGCGCGCCCGAGCGCACCGCCGCGCAGGCCGAAGGCGTCCTCCGCGAGGCCGGGCTGCTTTGAAGGGGAACTTGCGCCGCGCGCCGCGTCAATCCAGGATCACGGTCGCATGAGCAACGCCTACGACCGCCTGAAGGACCGCCTCCGCGCCGCGCCGCGCCGCTGGCTCGTCACCGGCGTCGCGGGCTTCATCGGCAGCGCGCTCCTCGAGCGCCTCCTTGAACTGGGCCAGCACGTCGTCGGACTCGACAACTTCGCCACCGGGCGGCGCGAGAACCTTTTCGACGTCCGCCGCGCCGCCGGACCGGCCTGGGACCGCTTCGAACTGCGCGAAGGCGACCTCACCGAACCCGGCGCCTGCGCCCGCGCCGTGCGCGGAGCCGAACTCGTTCTCCACCAGGCCGCGCTCGGCTCCGTACCGCGCTCCTTCGAGAACCCCCTCGCCACGCACCGCGCCAACGTCGCCGGCTCGCTGGCGCTCTTCGACGCCGCGCGCCGCGCCGGCGTCGCGCGCCTTGTCTACGCCTCCTCCAGCTCCGTATACGGCGACGACCCCGCCCAGCCGCGACTCGAATCCCGCCTCGGCGCGCCCCTCTCGCCATACGCCGCCTCCAAGCAGGCCGCCGAGGTCTTCGCGGCCTCGTTCGCCCGCGCCTTCGGCTTCGCCCCCGTCGGCCTGCGCTACTTCAACGTCTTCGGCCCGCGCCAGAACCCCGACGGACCCTACGCCGCCGTGATCCCGCGCTGGATCGGCCGGCTCCTCCGTGGACGGCCTTGCGCGATCCACGGCGACGGAAGCGCCAGCCGCGATTTCTGCTATGTAGAGAACGCCGTCCAGGCCAACCTCCTCGCCGCCTGCGCCGAGAACCCCGCGGTCCCCGGCGAGGTCTTCAACGTCGCCTGCGGCGCCGAATGCAGCCTCAACGATCTCTACGCGCAACTCCGCGAACTCCTCGCCCGCGGCCGGCCCGCGCTGCGCGGCCTCGAGCCCCTCCGCGAGCCTCCCCGCCAGGGCGACGTCGCGCGCTCCGTGGCCGACATCTCGAAAGCGAAGAATCTGCTGGGTTACGAGCCGGCCTATGACCTGAAGCAAGGACTGGCGGAGACGGTTGCGTGGTTCGAACGCCAGGCGGGCGTCTGATACTCCACCTGATCAATCGGGAAGTGCTCTGTGTACTTTGCGTGCTCTGTGGCTAATCGAGTTACGGCTAAGTTGCCTTCGCCTTGAGCCGTTTCCCCTCCTCTCCGAGGAGGGGCAGGGGCGGTGCCGAATCGAATCCGCGCGAAGCGCGATCCGCATATCGAAAGAGATTAAGGCGAGCCCGCGTACCCTACGGCTCGCGCCGCGCCTGCCGCGACGCCGCCTCGGGGCTCATCGAACGCGTCCGCGGATGGGGAGGCGCGGGGCGGGTCGCCGGCGCGCGCGGCCCGCGAGCTGGCGGCGCGGCGCGCAGAGCCGCCAGCGGGTCCTGTTCGCCCGCCTCGATCTTCGCGCGCCGCCATTCGGCCTGATCGGTGATCTCCCCCGGCAGCAGCCAGCCCAGCTTCGCGCGCGCGGCGCGCTCCCAGGCATCGGGGTGGTTCCCTTCCAGCGCCAGCACCTCCCGCTGCGCGCGAAGCAGTTCGAACTCCTCCGCGCGCAACTGCGCCTCCAGGACCTTCAGCCGCCCCTCCAGCATCTCGTTGCGCTGATGCTGCGGCTCGTAGGCCCAGAAGTACCAGCCCCCGCCCAGCGCGAGCAGCAGCACCCACCAGAGCAGGTCGTGAACCCCCAGGCCGTCCTCCTGGCGTAGCTGCGGGCAGAGCCCCCGGCAGCGGAAGACGCGCGTGGTCGCGGGCGTGACGGGATCGGACGGCGGCATCGCTCCCCCCGGCGGCGCATGGCGGCCTATCCGGAGGTATCGGAACGCCCCGCCCCCGGCTTGAACGATTCGCTTCCGCCGCCGGCCCCTGAATTGACCGCGAGATATGCGCCTTCAGCGTTTACACTGTCTAAGCAATACAGCCTCGGACGACCGCCATGCCCCGCGCAAGAACCCAACCCGACGCCGCCCCCGAAGACGCGCCCGCCCCGAGCGTCGTCCTGCCGCCCAAGCCCGGCCTCCTCGAGCGCCTCTACCCCACCGTCGCCCTCGTCGGCCGGCCCAACGTCGGCAAGTCCAGCCTCTTCAATGCGCTTCTAAAGGAAGAGATCTCCATTACCGACGCGCGCGCCGGCACCACCCGCGACCGCGTCCTGCACCCGATCCGCCTGATGGGCAAGCCTTGCGACCTCCTCGACACCGGCGGCATCGGCATCGTCGACGAACAGGATCTCTCCGCGCTCGTCGAACGCCAGATCGACGCCGCCGTCGCCGCCGCCACCATCCTCGCCTTCGTCGTCGACGCCAAGGAAGGCCTCACCCCGCTGGACCGCCACGTCGCCGAGCGGCTCCGCGCCCTGGGCCGCCCCCTCGTCGTCGTCGCCAACAAGGCCGAGGGCAAGGAAGCCGCGCTCAGCGTCGGCGAGTTCTCCGCGCTGGGCTTCGAGCCCGTCGTCGCGACCTCCGCCCTGCACCGCCAGGGCCTGGACGTCCTCGAGGAAGCCCTCGCCGAGCACCTCCCCGAGTCCGCCGGCGCGGAGGGCCTCGCCGACTGGGAGGGCCTGCCCAAGATCGCCATCGTCGGCCGCCGCAACGTCGGCAAGAGCAGCTTCGTCAACGCCCTCGCGCGTTCCGAACGGACCATCGTCAGCGACGTCGCCGGCACCACCCGCGACAGCGTCGACCTGCTCCTCCACAAGGACAACCGCCCCTTCGTGCTCATCGACACCGCGGGCCTCCGCCGCATCAAGGAGCCTCACGGCCCGGTCGAGTTCTTCAGCCAGGTACGCACCGAGCGCGCCATCCGCCGCGCCGACGTCGTCATGCTCATGCTCGACGCACCCGAAGGCATCAGCACCACCGACCGCAAGACCGCCGACCTCATCGTCGAGCTCTACCGCCCCTGCCTCATCGTCGTCAACAAGTGGGACCTCGCCGACGACGCCACCCGCACCGGCGACTACGCGAAGTACGTCGAAAGCCGCATGCCCGCGCTCCGCGAAGCCCCGCTGGCCTTCACCAGCGCCCGCGCCAGCCGCCGCTGCTGGCAGACCCTCGACGTGGCCCTCGAACTCTACGACCAGGCCCACGCCGAAGTTCCCACCCCCAAGCTCAACCAGGCCGTCGAGGCCGCCGAGCGGCACCACGAGCCGCCCGCGAAAAAGGGCCACAAGCCGCGCCTCCTCTACGCCGTTCAGGTCGCCAAGGGCCCCCCGACCTTCGTCGTCTACGGCCGCCACACCCGCCACATCGACGACAAATACAAGCGCTACCTGGCCCGCAGCCTCAGCGCGCAGTTCGGGCTCCAGGAAGTCCCCCTGCGCATCCTGCTCCGCGACGCCCCGAGGTAGCCGGCCGTGAACCAACTCCTCTGCGGCTTCATCTTCGGCATCCTCGGCATGGCCTACGTCGCCTACGGGAAAAAGCAGCGCCGGATCGTGCCCCTCGTCGCCGGCTTCGCCCTCATCGCCTTCCCCTACTTCTCGGACCACCTCGCCGTCCTCATCGGCCTGGGCCTGCTCCTCGCCAGCCTCCCCTTCTGGCCCCCGCTGCGCGGCCTCTGAAAGCGCCCGCCTTCCCGCCGTGCCACGGGTCAGCGAAGCTGCCCCGTGCTGCCCGCCAGTTCCCGGTTGTCAGTTGCCGGTTGCCGGTTCCCGGTTCTCGGTTGCTTTGGAGATCCTTTCTTGTTGACCGCCCCTCCAACCCCAAAAAGAAAGCTCCTCAGCAACCAGCAACCAGCAACCAGCAACCGGCACCCGCCCCTTGACAGCCCGCCCCGGGCCCCTATGATTCAAAAGTGAACGTAAGACCGGAACGTACTCAGCGAACGTCGGGATCGAACAAGGCGCGCCCGCGGCCATGAAAAGCCAGGACCTCAAGGAACTCCAGCTCGTCCAGACCCTCTCCGAGGAAGAGGGCCTCACCCAGCGCGACCTCTTCCTCCGCCTCGGCATGGCCCAGGGCCTCATCAACCGCTACCTCAAGCGCCTCGCCCGCAAGGGCTGGATCAAGCTCACCACCGCCCCGCCCCGCCGCATGCTCTACTGGCTCACCCCCAAGGGCATGGCCGAGAAGGCCCGCCTCTCCTACGAATTCGTCGCCACCACCTACGCGCTCTATCGCGAAGCCCACCGCAACGCCTCCAACCTGCTCAGCCGCCTGCGCCGCGAGGACCGCGTCCGCCGCGTCGTCTTCTACGGCCTCGACCCCTCGCCGAGGTCGCCGCGCTCTCCCTCCCCGAGAACGGCCAGACCCTCGTCGCCGTCGCCGACGAGGACGCCCGCGGCCGGCCCTGCCTCGGCCGCAAGGTCCTCGGCATCGACGACCTCGACGCGCTCAAGTTCGACGCCATCCTCTTCGTCAAGCACGCGCGCAGGGACGACGCGATCCTGCGCAAGCTCCTCGAAACCAAGGGCCGCGTCGCCAGCCTCTTCGATCCCCAGCCCTTCGACGCTCCGCCCAGGCCGGCCCGGGGCAAAGCCCGCGCATGAACCCCGCCGGCGAAAACCTCCCCCTGCGCCGCTACGAGCCCGACCGGCAGCGCCGCCTCGGCCTGCGCGCCTACGCCGAGATGTTCCGCGAACTCCGCGGCGCCTGGGAACTCCTCGCCCGGCTCGTCCGCCGCGACGTGCTCCTCCGCACCCGCGTCTCGTTCCTGGGGCTCTTCTGGAGCGTTGCGCAGCCCGCGCTCTTCGCCGCCGTCTTCGTGCTCCTGCGCCGCAACGGCGTCTTCCGCGCGGACCCCGAAAGCGTCCCCTACGGCCTCTACGCCTACGCCGGGCTCCTGCACTGGCAGCTCTTCGCCAACCTGCTTACCCATTCGGCCTCCAGCCTCGTCGGCGCCTCGAACCTCGTCGCCAAGGTCGCCTTCCCCCGCGAGGCCCTCGTCCTCGCGGCCTGCGCGCGCGCGGGCTTCGACTGGCTCTGCGGGCTCCCCGTCCTCGCCGCGCTCTGCGTTTGGACCGGCACGGCCCCGGCCTGGACCGCCGTGCTGGCCCCGCTCGCGCTCGCGCCGCTCGTCCTCTTCGGCCTGGGCCTCGCGCACCTCCTCGCCGTGCTCACGCTCCCGGTCCGCGACCTCGTCCACGCCCTGCCGATGCTCCTCGCGCTCGGGCTCTTCCTCACCCCGGTGCTCTACGAACTCCCCGAGGCCGGGCCCTGGCCGTTTCTCCGCGCGCTCAACCCCGTCGCCGTCTCCCTCGATGCCCTCCGCGGCCTGCTCTTCGCCGGGACCCTCCGCGACCCCTGGGCCTTGGCCGCCTGGAGCGCCCTCGGCCTCGCCGCGTACCTCGGTTGCTGGAGGCTCTTCCGCCTGCTCACCATCCGCGTCCCGGAGTTCGCATGAGCGCCCCCGCCCAAATCCAATCTCCCGCGGCCGCCGCCGCGCTGCCCGCCGTCAAGGTCGACGGCGTCTGGAAGAAATACGCCCGCTCCTTCCGCCGCGGCGTGCTCAACTGGGGCCGCGACTTCGCCCGCGGCGTGCTGGGCCGCGAGCCCCTCGACGCGCTGCGCCCCGGCGAGTTCTGGTCCCTCGCCAACCTCTCCTTCGAACTCCGCCGCGGCGAGTGCCTCGGCGTGATCGGACCCAACGGCGCCGGCAAGTCCACCCTGCTCAAGATCCTCAGCGGCATCGTCGAGCCCACCCGCGGCAGCGTGGAACTCCGCGGCCGCGTCGGCTCGCTGATCGAACTCGGCGCGGGCTTTCATCCCGACCTGACCGGCCGCGAGAACGTCTACGTCTACGGCGCGATCCTGGGCCTCAGCCGCAGGGAACTCGACGCGCGCTTCGACGAGATCGTCGCCTTCGCGGACATCGGCGAATTTCTCGACGCCCCCGTGCGCTTCTACTCCAGCGGCATGTACGTACGCCTGGCCTTCGCCGTCGCCGCCCACACCGATCCCGACGTCCTCCTCGTCGACGAAGTCCTCGCCGTCGGCGACGTGAACTTCCGCATGAAGTGCTACCGCAAGCTCCTCGAACTCATGCACGCCGGCGCGAGCATCGTGCTGGTCTCGCACGCGACCCAGGTGCTCTCGCGCATGGCCCGGCGCGTCCTGGTCCTGGCCAAGGGGCGCGCGCTTTTCGATGGGGAACTCTCCGAAGGCGTCAGCCTCTACGAATCCCTCCAGCTCGCCCGCGAGCCCCAGGGCCGCCCGGCCAACCCGGCCAACCCGGCGGGCTGCCGCATCGACGCCGTCCGCCTCTGCAACGACGCCGGCGAGCCCCGCGAGGCGTTCAAGACCGGCGAAACCCTCGTCGCCGAGATCGACCTCGCCGCCGACCGCCCCGTCCCCGGCGCGCGCCTGATCGCGCATCTCGAATCGTCCCTGCTGGGACGGCTGGGCGGCTTCGGCACCCCCATACCGGGTTTGAGTTCGAACTCGCCCCGCCGGGCGCTGCGGTGCGCCTGGCGCTGCCCCGCCTTCCCCTGCTCGTGGGCGCGTACCAGTTGCATCTCGGGCTGGCGGGGGCCGATCCGGGCGAGCTGCTCGATCACCGCTGGCCCGCCGCGACCTTCCGCGTGGACGGCCCGCCCATCGACGCCTTCGGGTTCGGACTGAGCGGCACGCTCGCTTTCGAGCACCGTTGGGAAACGCGCGCCCAGGCCGCCGCGCCCACCGCGCAGGGGCTCTGGCCCGCGCCGCGCCCGCTCCGCCTGGTCTGCAACAGTTGGCCCAAGGCCGGCACGCACCTGCTCCAGGAAGTCGCCAAGGGCCTGCTGGGCGAAGGCACGTGGTATCGCCAGGCCGAACTCATCCATCCCCCGGGCGGCGAACCGGTCCTCCTCGACGCGCTCCAGGCCAAGTTCGAAGCCGCCGGCGAGCGCGGCGCCGTGCTGGGGCACTTCCCCTGGTCCCCCGCGCTGGAGCGCGCCTTCCTCGACCGCGGCTGGAAGACGCTCTTCATCATCCGCGATCCCCGCGACATGCTCTGCTCCACCCTGCGCTGGATGCTGGACCTGCGCCCCGATTGGGCCATCAGCAGGCACATGCGCGAACTGCCCGGAGACGACGCGCGCCTCGCCGCGATCATCGCCGGGCTGCCCGTCCTCGCGCCCCTCCATCGCAACGTGGATGTCGCCTGGGACAAGCCCCTCCCCCACAGGCTCGAACGGCTCACGCCCTGGACGTCCTCCGCCCACGCCTGCACCCTGCGCTTCGAGGACCTCCTGGGCGGGCCGGACGAAGACGCGCGGCGGCGGCAGGAGGCCGAACTGCGCCGCGCGCTCGAGTACCTCGGCGACGACGGCCGCGTGCCCCTCGCCGAGCTGGCCCGCGGGCTCTTCAACCCCCTCTCCGCCACCTTCCACTCGGCCCAGCGCGGCACTTGGCGGCGCTACTTCAAGCCCGAGCATCGCGCCCTGTTTCTCGAAACCGGCGGCGAGGAGCTCGTCCGCCGGTTCGGCTATCCGCCGACCGAAGCCGGGGAGCAGCCGTAATGGACGCCCCGCATGAATCCCCGCCCCCCGCTCCGCGCGGCCTGCTGGGCCGGCTCGCCGCGGGCCTGCGCCGGCGCTTCGATCCCCACGCCTTCCGCAGATTCTTCGATCCCTACAGCCGCGCGCGCTGGGAACTCTCGCGCATGGCGATCCGCCTGCCGCAGGAAGATTTCGAGTTCCGCTGGTTCTGCCGCAACGTGAAGGAACTCCGCGCGAGCCGCTACCTGGAGATCGGCTCGCGCGACGGCGCCTCCCTGTACGTCGTCGCGGCGCACCTCCCCAAGGGCAGCCTGATCGTCTCGGTGGACCTCCCGGCCGCCCGCTGGGGCGGGCCCAACGGACCCGAGAACCTCCGCCGCATCGGCGAACGACTCGCCCGGCGCGGCTTCCGCTTTCACGCCATCGCCGCCGACTCCCACGACCCGGCCACCCTCGAACGCGTCCGCCAGGCCGCCGTGGAGGAACCCTTCGACGCGCTCTTCCTCGACGGCGACCACACCTACGAGGGCGTCTCCATGGACTGGCGGATGTACCGCCCGCTCGTACGCGACGGCGGGCTCGTCGGCTTCCACGACCTGATCCTCTCCCCGCGCTTCCCCGACGTGCAGGTCGGCCGGCTCTTCGAGGAACTCAAAAAGACCCACCGCACCGAGCAGCGTTTCCGGCAATACGGCCTGGGGCTCGTGCGGCTATGAAACTCCGCTTCGGCATTCGCGCCACGATCTACCGCGTCTGGGGCCGCGCCAAGCTCTGGTGCGCGCGCGCGCGCCGCGGCATGTCCGAGGCCGATTGCGCCTGGCTCCAGACCAACGCCTCCGAGCGCATGGACGCGACCTTCCCATGGTTCGACCCGCGCCGCCGCGCCTTCCACCTCGCGCGCTACGAGTTCGCGGCGCGCTGGGCCCCCGGCGCGGTGGTCCTCGATTGCGCCTGCGGCACCGGCTACGGCAGCGAGCGCCTCGCCCGCCGCGGCGCCGCGCGCGTCGTGGGACTGGACCTCGCGCGCGACGCGCTCGCCTACGCGCGGCGCTACCACCGCCCGAAACCCGCCGCGTTCCTCCGCGGCGACGCCGCGCGGCTCCCCTTCGCGCCGGAGACCTTCGACCTCATCGCCAGCTTCGAGACCATCGAGCACGTCCCCGACGACGAGGCCCTCCTCCGCGGCTTCGCCCGCGCCCTCAAGCCCGGCGGGCGCGCCGTCGTCTCCACCCCCAACGAATGGCCGCTCGAAAACTGCCCCCATCACGTCCGCAGCTACACCCACGGCCAATTCCTCGACGTCCTGGGCCGGCACTTCGGGTGCATCGAACTCTTCAACCAGAATTCCGGCTCCCCGCACCCCTTCAACCGTGGCCAGGCGGCCGGCATCGTCCCGACCGACTCCTCCAATCGCGCCCGGGCCGAGTGCTACATCGCCGTCTGCCGCGAACCCAGGACCGGCTGAGGAATACGCGCATGCGCATCCTGGTCCTTTCCTACCACACCAAGCCCAAGTTCCATCACTTCGGCGGGGCGCTCGCCCGCGTCCGCGGAGAAGTGCGCATCGCCGAGACCAACGGCCTCGCCCTCCTCGACGAGTTCCGCCCCGATCTCGTCGTCGCCGTCGAGGAAACCAACCCCGCCAGCGAAATCTGCGTCGCCGAGGCCAACCGCCGCGGCATCCCCACCCTCTACGTCCTCGACGGCATCTTCGAATGGCGCCACGCCTACGAGAACGAGCGCTTTCTCTCCGGGCTGGGACGCGCCTTCCTCCAGCCCCTCGGCTGCCGCCACGTCACCGCCCCCGGGCCGTCCGCCGCCCGCACCCTCGCCGCCTGGGGCTACGCCGAGCGCGTCGTCCCCGTAGGCCTGCCCCGCGTGGACGCCGCCCTGCGCGAGTTCCGGCGCGAGCCGCCCGCCGCGCCGTCCGTCCTCGTCGTCACCCCCAATCAGTGGTACTTCAACGAGCCGCACCGCGTGAGCGTGCTCCGCGCCATGCGCGACCTCACCGCCTTCCTCGCCGCGCGACCCGGCCTCAACCCCGTCTACCGCGTCCATCCCGAACTCGCCGGGCTCCTGGGCGTCGAGACCCGCCTCGGCGAACCGCTCTACGGCCAGCTCGCCGGCGCGAGCGCCGTCGTCGGCCCGCCGACCACCGTGCTCCTCGAGGCCATGGCCGTCGGGCTCCCCGCCGCATGCCTCGATTACCAGCTCAAGCCGGCCCTCACCGCCTTCGCCTGGACCGTCGGCGCGGCCGAGCACCTCGAGCCCGTCTTCGAGGAACTCCTCAATCCCCCGCCGAACCGCATGGCCCACCAGCGCGCGCTCCTGAACGACGCGCTGTACCTCGACGGCGGCGCGGAAGACCGCCTCGTCCGCGCCATCGAGAACCTCGCCGCCCGCGCCGGCGGCCCCGCCGAACCGGCCCCGCCCGTCCCGCGCAACGAGCCGGCGCCCGAACCCGCGGACCTCGAGCGCCTGCGCGCCTACGCGCTGAGCCTCGAACGCGACGTGGCCTTGTGGAAGGGCAACTACGCGCGCCTCGCGAGCGCCTTTCCGGTCAACCTGATGCTCTGGCTCCGCCGATCCCTCAAGCGGCTCGCCGGCTCCGGGTCGAGAGACGACCCGCCCGGCGCCGGCGCGGGGAACTGAGGCCCATGCGCAACGCCCTCCTCTTCGCCGCCGACCTCCCGCCCCTGCCCGGGCTGCCCACCCGCAGCGGCGGCATGCGCGCGCACCAGTTGGCGCGGCTCCTCGAAGCCTCCGGGTATCGCGTCCGCGTCTCCTGCCCCCTCGAAGGGTCGCTGGAGCCCGGGCAGTTGAAGCGCGTCCCGGCCGAGTTCCTCGAACTCTGCCACCGCCGCCGCACCCAGGCCGAGATCTGCCGCGAACTCAAGCCCGACCTCGTCGTCTTCGCCTCCTCCTGGATCGTCCTCACCGGAGCCTGGGTCCCCGAACCGCCGGTCCTCATCGACCTCTGCGGGCCCATGATCGTCGAGTCCGCCCTCAACTTCGGCGCCGGGCCCGAGGCCGTCGCCAACCTCCTGCGCCGCAAGCTCGCCGTCCTCTCCCACGGCGATTGGTTCCTCTGCGCCGGCCGGCGCCAGCAGTGGTATTTCAGGCAGGCCCTGGTCATGGCCGGCATCGGCCTCGATGGACCGACTCCGCTCTCCGTGCTCCCCTTCGGCGCCGATCCCGAGTGGATCGTCGAGCGGGACTACCCCGCCGAGCCGCGCTTCGTCTACGCCGGAGGCCTCTACCCCTGGCAGGACCCCGAGCCGGCGATCCTCGCGATCCTCGAGCGCCTCGAGGCCCGCGGGCGCGGGCGTTTCGAGTGGATCGGCGGGCTCACCCGCTTCGCCGACCGCGCCCTCGCCGAGCGCTACGAGCGCCTCGGCGCGCGCATCGAGGCCTCCCCGCGCGCGAGCCGCCGCGGGCACCTCCCTCTGGACGAGCTGCTGCCCGTCCTCCGCGGCATGTCCGTCGCCGTCGAGTGGATGCGCCCCAACGCCGAGCGCGAGCTGGCCGTCCCCGCGCGCACGCCTCTCAACCTCGCCATGGGGCTGCCCGTGCTGGCGAACGACTACGCCGAGGCCGCCGAGGATCTCCGCGCCGCGGGCGCCGGCTGGGCCCTCGACGCCGCCGACCCCCGGGCCCTCCCGCGCGCCGTCGACGAGGTCCTCGACGACCCCGCCCGCGTCGAGCGCATGGGCCGCGACGCCCTGGCCCTGGCCCGCCGGCTCGCCTGGCCGCCGCTCGACGAGGCCGCCCGCGCCTTCCTCCTGCGCCCCGCGCCGCGCGAAGGCAAGCGCCCCCAGCCCCTCGAACGCGCCTTCCCGCCCATGACCCCCGGCGAACTCGCCGTCCTCCGCGCCCTGCGCAGCGCCCCGCTCCAACTCCTTCGACGCGCGCTCGGTCCGTGCTACCGTCTCTTCACCGGCTCGGCACGAAAGGACTGAACATGGCCCCGCCTCGCTCGCGCCGCGTCCTGCTCACCGGCGGGCTCGGCTTTCTTGGCCGCCACATCGCCCGCGCGCTGCGGGAGGCCGGCCATGACGTGACCCTCCTGGACCTCCCCGCCAGCCCCGGCGCCGAGGCGCCGCCCGCCGGCTGTTTCGTCGTCCGCGGCGATTACCGCGACCCCGAACTCGCCGCCGAACTCTGCGCCCGCCACGACGCCGTCGTCCATCTCGCCTGGTCCAGCCTCCCCGCTTCCGCGCAGGCCGACCTCCCCGCCGACGTCCAGAACAACGTCGTGCCGTCCGCGCGCTTCTTCGAATGCGCCGCCGCCGCCGGCGTGCCGCGGATTCTCTTCGCCAGCTCCGGCGGCGCCGTCTACGGCGACCTCCGCCGCCCCGCCCGCGAGACCGACCTGCCCCAGCCCATCGGCGCCTACGGGCTGGCCAAGCTCGTCGGCGAGCACCACCTGCGCCTCTTCTGCGGGCCGCGCACCCGCGGGATCGCCCTGCGCTTCGCTAACCCCTACGGGCGCGAGCGCAGCTTCGCCGAAGGGCGGCAGGGTTTCCTCGATGTCGCCCTCGCGCGCGCCCGACAAGGACTCCCCATTCGCGTCTTCGGCGACGGCAGCGTCGTCCGCGATTACTTCCACGTCTCCGACCTCGCCGCCGCCGTCCGCGCCGCGCTCGACCTCGACGCCGCCCCCTTCGAGGTCTTCAATGTCGGCTCCGGCGAGGGGCGTTCCCTGCGCGAGGCCCTCGCCCTCGTCGAGCGGCTCGTCGGAAGGCCGCTCCAGGTGAGTTACGAGCCCGCGCGCGGCTTCGATGTCCCCTGGAACGTCCTCGATTGCGCCAAACTCCGCGCCGCCTGCGGCTGGACGCCGAAGCTCAGCCTGGAAGCCGGGCTCCGCAAAACCTGGGAGGCCCTGGGGCCGGCATGAATCCTCCGTTCGGCGCCGTCACCGTCGTCACCGCCGCCTACCTGCCCTGGGCGCGCGCGCTCTTCGAGAGCCTCCGCGAGCGCCATCCCGAGGCCGTCTGCGCCGCGATCCTCGTCGACCGACCCGCCGGCCGCTTCGAACTCGCCGCCGAACCCTTCGAGGTCCTCCCCGTCGAGGCGCTCGGCGAAACCGGGCTGAAGCAACTGCTCTTCCGCTACACGCGCTTCGAGCGCGTCATGGCCTTCAAGGCCCTCGGCCTCGCCGCCTTCTGGAAGCGCCGACCGGAACTGGAAAGATCCTCTACCTCGACGCCGACCTCTGGATCCTCCGCCCGCTCGATGAAGCGCTGGCCCTGCTCGAATCGAACAGCCTCATCCTCACCCCGCATACGCTGCGCCCCGTTCCTGACGCGCGCTGGATGAACGAGCGCGTCTACCTGCGCACCGGCGCCTTCAACCTCGGCTTCATGGGCCTGCGCGCCGGCGAACCCGCGCGGCGCTTCCTCGACTGGTGGACCCGGCGCATGCGCGAGTACTGCGTCTGCGACCCCGCGTCCGGCTTCTTCGCCGACCAGAAGTGGCTCGACCTCGCCCCCTCCCTCTTCGACGGCGTCGCGGTCCTGCGCTCCCCGGGCTACAACGTCGCCGCCTGGAACCTCGGCGACCGACCCCTCGCGCGGGACGGCGAAGGCTGGACCGCCGCCGGCGCGCCGCTCGCCGCCATGCACTTCTCCGCCTTCGACCCGTCGAACCCCGAGGACCCCGCCTGGCTCCGCGCCGGACCCGGCGTCGTCCCGGACGCTCCGCCCGCGCTCCTTGAACTCGCCCGCGCCTACGCCGAACGGCTCCGCGCCCACGGTTGGGAAACCTGCCGCGGCTGGGCCCACGCCTACGATGCCTTCGACGACGGCCAGCCCATCCCGCCGCTCTGGCACATCTACTACCGCGACGTGCTCCGCCACCGCCTCCCCGCCGATTACGATCCCTACGCCGGACTCCCCTACTCGCCCGCCCTGGGCCTGCTCCGCCAGCTCCGCGGCGACCCGGCGCGGTTCCGCGAGACCTGGTGGTATCGGGAGTGGCTCCGCGCGCTCCGTTACGCCGGGCGCATCCCGCCCTGGTGGGATCCCCATGCCCAGGCATGAACGGCGGCTGCCTGTTTCGGTTGCCGGTTGCCGGTTGTCGGTTGTCGGTTGCTTTGGAACTCATTTCTTGTTGCCTGCACCTCCAACAAAAAAGAAAGCACCTCAGCAACAAGCAACCGGCAACCGGCAACCGGCAACCGCCACCCCGCATATTCCGACCGCGCCTGAACCCGCCCGACCGCTATAATCCCGGCGCAACTATGGACGCGCATGCCGGCCCCCGAACCAACGGCGATCGCGCAGCCCGGCGCGGGACGCGCGCCGGACCTGTTGCTCGTCGGCGGCACCCCGTTCTTCGATCCGATTCCTCTCATGGGCCCGCACTTCGCCCGCGCCTGGCGCCGCCTCGGCGGCCGCGTCCTCTACGTCGAACTGGGCGGCAACCCCGTGCCCTACCGCGCCGCCGTCCGCCGCGCCGGCCGCGCGCCGGTCGAGGCCGAGCCCGGCCTCTTCGTCTGGCGCTTCGAACGCCTCCTCGGCATGCCCTACTCCTATCCCGACTTCGCGCGCCGCTGGAACCTCAAGGTCCGCCTCCCCGCGCTCAAGCGCGCCATGCAGGAAGCCGGCTTCCGCGACGGCCAGTTCGTCGCGCTATACTACGGCTGGTTCTGGACCGAGTGGATGCAGGCCCTCCGCGCCTCGCACCACGTCTACGACTGCATGGACGAGCACCGCGCCTACCCCGAATTCGGCAACGACCCCAAGCTCCAGGCCTACGTCTGGGAGCAGGAATGCCGCATGCTCGAGCACACCGATCTCCTCGTCGCGCCCTCCGCGGTGCTCCTCGAGGACCGCGCCGAGCACGTCAACGCCGCGCTGCACCTGCCCCACGCCGTCGACCTCGCCGCCTACGCGCCCTGCATCAACGAGATGGTCCCCGAGCCCGGCGACCTGGGGCTCCTCGCCAAACCCCGCGCCGTCCTGATGGGCACCCTCACCCCCAAGCTCGATTACGCCGCCGTCGTCAACCTCGCGCGCGAGCTGCACGACTGGAGCGTCGTCCTCGTCGGGCCGCTCCACAAGAACACCCGCATCCCGCCCTGCCCGCCGAACATGAAGTGGGTCGGCCCCAAGCCGTTCGAGCAGGTCCCGGGCTACCTCGCCTACTCCCAGGTCGGCCTCGTCCCGCTCCGCCCCATCCGCTTCAACCACGGCAGCGCCCCGCTCAAGCTCCTCGAGTACCTCGCCGCGGGGCTCCCCGTCGTCTCCAGCCGCATTCCCGCCAGCGAGGAACTCGCCCAGGCCGCGCCCGGCGTCTTCCTCGTCGACGACCCCGCCGAATTCCCCGCCGTCTGCCGCCAGGCCCTCGAGGCCGGGCGCAACCTGGGCCGCGAGGAACTCCGCCGTTCCGTCGAGCACCGCAGCTACGAGAACCGCGCCCGCGCCCTCTGGGAGGCCCTCGCCAACGCGCCCCACCTCCTGGCCGACCCGGAGCCTGGGGCGTGAACGCCCCCGCCCCCCGCCAGGTCTGGTACGCGCTCCCCGTCCTGGAGCGCGGCGGGGCCGAGCGTGTCGTCGCCAACCTCGCCCGCCGCATGCCCGCCTTGGGCTGGACCCCCGCCGTCTGCGCCCTCGAACGCGAGAACGCGCCGGTCGGGAAGGAACTGGCCGCCGCCGGCGTCGAGGTCTTCGGACTGCGCCGCCACCGCCGCAACACCCTCGCCTGCGCCCGCGACCTCGCCGAACGCCTCGCGCTGCGCCAGCCCGAGGTCGTCCACGCGCACCTCTTCCACGCCAACCTCGCCGCGCGCCTCGCCGCGCGCATGCTCAAGGGCCGCGCCGGCGCCTACCGCCCGCGCATCCTCTCCACCGTCCACGTCCAGGAGCGCCGCTTCCGCCCCTGGCAGTTCGCCCTCGACCGCGCCACCGCGCGCTGGTGCGAGAAGGAGGTCTGCGTCGGGCCGTCCGTCGAGCGCTTCCAGCGCGCCAAGACCGGCCTCCCGGCGGGCTTCTTCCGCGTCATCGAGAACGGCATCGACCTCGCGCGCTACCCCGCGCGCACCCCCAGCCTCCGCCTCGCCGCGCGCGCGCGCCTCGACCTCGACGACGCCACTTGGCTCGTCCTGGCCATCGGCCGGCTCGATCCCCAGAAAGATCACGCCGCGCTCCTCGAAGCCTGGCGCCGCGCCGCGCCGGCCAACGCCGAACTCTGGATCGCCGGAGAAGGCCCCGAACGCGCCCGCCTCGAGGCCCGCCTCCCGCCCTACGCCAGGCTCATCGGCTTCCGCGAGGACGTCCCCGACCTCCTCGCCGCCTGCGACCTCTTCGTCCAGCCCAGCGCCTGGGAAGGCCAGCCCCTCACCGTCCTCGAAGCCATGGCCATGGGCTGCCCCATCCTCGCCAGCAGAATCCCCGCCCACGAAGACCTGCTCAGCGACGGCAAGACCGGCGTCCTCGTCCCGCCCGGCGACCCCGGCCTCTGGTCGCAAGCCCTCACCGCCTGGCTCTCCCGCGAAGCCGACCGCGCCGCACTCGGCTCCGCCGCCTGGGCCGAAGCCCACCTGCGCTTCAGCGCCGACCGGATGGCCCGCGAGCACGCCGCGCTCTACGAAGAATGTCTCGGAAAGGATGAAGTGCGAAGTATGAAGTATGAAGTATGAAGTATGAAGTATGAAGTATGAAGTACGAAGTTGCCTTCTTCATATTTCATACTTCAGTTTTCATACTTCATACTTTCTTCCCCGCCCCCTCCTCTCCTTGCCAAACCCGCCCTCTTGCGAGTACAAGAAGCGCTTTCTCAGCCCCAGGAGCTTGCGCGCATGGAATTCCTCAAGGCCCTCACCGAAGTCGGCGGCGTCCCGGGGCGCGAAGAGCGCGTCCGCGACCTCATTCGCAAGGAGACCGGCGGCCTCTTCGACGAGTGGCAGGAAGATCCCATGGGCAACCTCATCGGCATCAAGCGCGCGAAGAAGCGTGGCAAGCAAGATCCGCGCAAGGTCATGCTCGCCTGCCACCTCGACGAGATCGGCTTCTACGTGAAATTCATCGACGACAACGGCTTCCTGAGACTCCAGAACGTCGGCGGCTTCGACACCCGCAACCTCTTCAGCCGCCGCGTCGTCGTCCAGGGCCGCAAGGACCTCGTCGGGATCCTCAACCCCTCCGGCAAGCCCGTCCACATCGCCACCGACGACGAACGCCGCAAGACCTACGACGTCGGCGAGTTCTACGTCGATCTCTTCATGCCCCGCAAGGACGTCGAGAAACTCGTCGCCGTCGGCGACCCCGTCGTGCTCTGGCAGGAGACCGTGCAGATCGGCGACGTCGTCACCGGCAAGTCCATGGACAACCGCGTCGCCTCCTGGGTCGCCCTCAACGCCATCCGCAAGGCCGGCGGCAAGAGCCCCTTCGATATCTACTACGTCGGCGCGGCCCAGGAAGAGGTCGGCTGCCGCGGCGCCGGCGTCGCCGCCTTCGGCATCGAGCCCGACGACGGCATCGCCATCGACGTCACCCTCGCCTGCGACACCCCCGGCGTCAGCAAGGACCTCGCCGTCTCCGAGTTCGGCAAGGGCGTCGCGCTCAAGGTCATGGACGGCGGCAGCATCTCCACCCGCAGCCTCTTCGACGAGTTCCACAAGCTCGCCCGGAAGCACAAGATCCCGCACCAGCTCGAGATCTTGCCCCGCGGCGGCACCGACGCCGCCACCATCCAGCGCAGCGGCGGCGCCAAGCGCGTCTTCACCCTCTCCGTCCCCACCCGCTACATCCACACCACCACCGAGTCCGTCCACCAGAAGGATCTCAAGGCCGCCGTGGACCTCCTCAGCCGCTGGCTGCAAGGCTGAGCGCGCCGCGTCGCTCTCCTCGCCGTGCCACGGGTCAGCGAAGCTGCCGTAGCGCCGGCGTCCTCGCCGGCTCGCGTGGGCGTCCCGCCCGCGCGTCCTTTCGCTCTCCCGAACCGCGAACATCCCGCCTGTCGTGCCACGGGTCAGCGAAGCTGCCGTAGCGCCGGCGTCCTCGCCGGCTCGCGTGGGCGTCCCGCCCGCGCGTCCTTTCGCTCTCCCGAACCGCGAGCATCCCGCCCGCCGTGCCACGGGTCAGCGAAGCTGCCCCGTGCCGCCTCGCCAGTTCTCGGCTCTCGGTTGTTGCAGTTAAATATCCTTGAAAATCGCGGCATGAATTCCCATACCGCAGCTCAGGCCCGCAGGGCCGCCATGATCTAGCCAGGGGCGTAAGCCCCTGGTACACGGCCCACAAATTGGGCGAGCCCCGCAGGGGCGGCAGCGGCGGTCCAGGCGTCGCCTTGGATGCCTAACGGCGGGTGGCCGGTCGCGGGCGCCACGGAGCACGGGCTGTTGACTTGCTCCGTGCTGGGAAGCGTCCGCTCGCGCCCATGCTTCCATCCAATCCTTCACGCGCGGGTTATTGGCCTCGAATGCTTCCTCGACACGCGAATGAGTCTAACCCCATCGGTCGCGTATCGGCAAGGAGCAAGCAAACGGCCTCTTGTTCCTTGCCGCCCTTCCCACCGGCCGCCCGCCAGGTCGTACTTGTTGAAGGTCTTGCGCCCGTCGGGGAAGAGGGAATTTCACCGCCGACACGCGCCGTAAATTCGAGCGCCGCGCCGGGAAGCCGAATCCGTCCGTCTGCGCACTGGCGGATGAACCGCCAGTGGCACACGAGGGAGCAAGCCGTCATCGGTCGCCACCAGCGCCACCCTGGTCATGGGGTTCGTCCGCATCCGGCGGGGCCGCTCGGCGGTTTCGTGCGTTCCCGGCCTGCACGCCTGCGGAGGCTATTCATCTTTCACGGTCGTCTGGCCGGACAGGTCATTCTTCTCCGCGTTCGGGGTCGGGGGATCCTGGGGCGTCTCGCTGGGTCGCTTCATCACGCACAACTCGCTCAAGGATCCAATAAACAAAATATAATAATCCAAAACATATTGTGAAATTGGCGATAAGGATTATTGGCCACGAGGAGTTCAGTTTGATACTATCTTGACGCTGAAAATTGTCGGCAATTACAAATGGAAACCCATAATTTTCAACTTGCGGAATATTAGCACCTGGCATTACTTGGCCTTTCCCTGCCCCACCGGGATGCCGCAACCTTCAGCAATATTAAGATATAGAACTACCGAGCAGGTAATGACTAAAGCCAATGCCGTGGCTAAGTGAATTTGAAACGGACGCTTACCTCTAAATTCCATTCGCTTTCCCACATGATTTCCAAATACCACACACATTTGACCATCACTTGTAATGGGTGCCCTCTGTACACTCCTTGTATCTATTTTCCTGAACAATAAAGGTTCGTTCACCCCAGCCATGAGGTTTATGATAGTATCCAGCCACGTGAGGTTTTGATTCCTGACAAAACTTGTTAATCGTACAGCTATCTCTCGCGTTCCTCTTAACACAGTCCTTTTCTGATTCGCCTGGACTTGCCCAACCGCCGCCAGCTGCGCACTGACCACTCTTAAAGTATGCCCCCATCTCTTTACACAGACACCCACTACATCCAAGATCAGTCTCAGTGCAACTCTGAAGCGCATGAATCATTTCGTGCTTCAATATCCTTATCGCATCACTGCATGTGCTTATGTTGGCCGCATAGACACATATCTTTGAATAGTAAAAGTAAAATTTAGGTAGAGGATCCTCGGGCCACTCATAATATCCAAAATAAAACTGATAGAAATGCATCCCTCCCCATTCAATAGTTCCACCTTGACAATCGCAGCAATTAGCTATCCAGGGGCAATCATTATTCCTCAAATCTCTTTTTAGCCCTTCTAGTCCTTTGTCATTAGCCCTCTGAATACAGCGGTCAAAATCGTCACATGACATTAAACCATACGTGTCAAAATTTCTTAGCGGGCGGTTTTCAACATATGTGTAAAGTCCTAGATCCCCTACTGAATACCCCATTGGATCCCTGCTCACAAACCTCCCTAGCCCCGTCGAGTAGTACCGATTCTTGTAGTACATCAACCCCGTCTCTGGATCGAGCCTTTGCCCCGTGTAGAAGAAGGGATTGTTGACCGCCGTCGCACTCCCCGTCACGTCGTCGCTGGTGAACCAGGTCGTGTCCGTCCCCGCGCCCGTGATGACCGTCGCCTTGCCGTAAGCATCGTAACTCTGGACGGCCTCGGCAATCGCGCCCGTCTCGTCGGTGTTCGCGTAGACGTGGTAGAGCGTATTTTGATGGTAGAAATTCCGCTGCCCGCCCGTCCCGTCGTTCAGGCTCGCTACCGAGACGCCGCCCGAACGGTCGTCCAGCGTCCAGACTTCATCGAGGTAGTTGCCGTAAGAATACTGCCTCAGAATCGCCTCGTTGCCGTCGCGTTCTTCAACCACGCGCCAGCCGTTGTAGTAATAAAGGGTAAACCCGTTCGTCTGGTCGTCGTTGATGCCGGCGTTCAGGATTTCCTTCGCGAATCTCCTGTTATGGCAGTCGTACCAGTACTCCGCCTCCAGCGTGTCGTCGCCCGTGTTCCCCGGCGTGTTCTTGTTGTCGTACACGAATTTCACGCGATTCAGCGCGTCGAATTCAAGGCGCAATCCCCCGCCGGGCGTCGCCGTCCCCCCGACCGACAACAGCCCCGTGTCCGTCGTGTTCCCGTTCTTGTCGTGCGCCAGCGGGTTGTTCGGCGAGACGCGCTGCTTGATCTCGTTGAAGTCCGTGTGCGTCCGCGTCTCCACGTTCGCGTTGTCGTCGAAGCGCCCCCAGTTGCCCACGCCGTCCAAGTCCCAATCCTGATAGTAGGAGGAGGTCCCGATGCTCGTCCGCGCCGACGACGAAAAACTCCCGCGCTCGAAGCCTTGTGGAGATCGAATTCCACCGTCATGCCGCGCTGGGAATGCGAGCATCGCGCCGTCATGCCGCGCATGTCCGTCCGAGGCACTGGCTGCGGAGTACCGCAGCGCAGTGGCACCAGGATCAAGGAGCCTTGCGTTCATCGTCAGTCTTCTCGCTGCCAGCGCCACCAGCCGCTCGCCACCAAATCTTTCGTGTCCCGATTTCTACCATAAATCCGACGATTAAAGAAACTATAACGGCGAAAAGTACATCTAACAGCAAATTGATCGAACTCCATGAATTAAACAGCTTAAACTTAGGATCTCGGGAACAAACCTCAAAGCTAAAAGGCCAACCACGCCTAAAGCATGGAGTAGTCAAGTACATTTGAGCACCATTCGAGGCTCCTAAGCTACCCACAATAGAATCGAATTCGTCCACATAAAGGTTTAATCCGAGCAAAACTGCTGCGGCCAAGCTTGAAGCGAGTAGTGCAGGTAGCCTAAATCTCAAGAGTGTTTTTCTTCACCTTCTTGCCTCAGGGACTATGGAGTGATTACAGCCCTTGCATGGACCATCTCCAACTTGCACCTTGACCTGGCAATTCTTATTATCGCCAGTGATGTCAAACCAATGGTCTTGAGTCTCATTCCAAGTAGCACAATTTCCGGATCCTGGGCAACCAAGACAAACCTTCATCCCTATTTTAATTGCATCGCTACACCTTATATCCATTTGCATCACAGTCGCCTCACATTCTGGGGTTGTTCCAGCTACCCGTGGAGGTGGCGGTGGTGTAGTTGATCCTCCACCACAGCCTGTAGAAGCGATTAGAGCCCCACCAGCAAGCACTATTCGACCCGCTCTAGTCCATGGAAGAGTCATTATGAGTCCTGCTACTGCTACTTCTTCCAATTCCTCATCCTGCTTCTTGATTTGCTCTCTTACGGCCGCCTCTTTTTCCTCCTCAACCCGCTGCATTTCCTCATAGGCGGCTTCTTCTTCACTTGCCTCTCGCTCTTGCCTCTCTGCCGCCGTTTCTCTTTTAGTCCCAGTCTGCTCCATGTAATACGCGACCATCCGCTTCTTGTATTCACGGTATCGCTTGGCCTTCACCTCTGTTGGCAACGCTTCCCAATCCGCCTTTAGGCGTGGATCTTCGGGCGGGTCAAATCCGTGCATGTCTCCCCAAAAGATCGGCCTACTTCGAACATACTCATAGAGCCGAACCGAGCGGAGCGCACTCCCAATCGGATCCCTCCCCACGAACCTCCCCAAATCCACGCTGTAATACCGATTCTTGTAGTACATCAGCCCCGTCTCGGGATCGAGCCGCTGCCCCGTGTAGAAGAAGGGGTTGCCGATGGCCGTCGCGCTCCCCGTCACATCGTCCGACGTGAACCACGTCGTGTCCGTCCCCGCGCCCGTGATGATCGTCGCCTTGCCGTAGGCGTCGTAGCTCTGCACCGCCTCGACGATGGCCCCGCCCTCGTCGGTGTTCGCGTAGACGTGGTAGAGCGTGTTCTGGTGGTAGAACTTCCGCTGCCCGCCCGTCCCGTCGTTCAGGCTCGCCACCGAAACCCCGTCGCGGTCATCCAGCGTCCAGACTTCGTCGAGGTAGTTGCCGTACGTGAACTGCCGCTGAATGTCGTCGCTCCCGTCGCGCTCCTCGACCACGCGCCAGCCTTCGTAGTAGAAGCGCGTCGTCCCGTTCAGCCCGCCGGAGTTCGTCACCACCTTCTGCATGCGCCGGTTGTGGCAGTCGTACACGTACGCCGCCACCTGGCTGTCGTCGCCGGTCGAGCCCGGCGTGTTGTTGTTGTCGTACGCTTCCTTCACGCGGTTGAACGCGTCGAAGGCCAGCCGCAACCCGCCGCCGGGGAAACTCGATCCGCTCACGGTCGTGTTGCCCGTGTCGGTCGTGTTCCCGTTGTCGTCGTGCGTCAGGCCCGCGTTCTGGCCGCTGACGGTGCGCTGCCCGATCTCGTTGAAGTCCGTGTGCGTCCGCGTCTCCACGTTGGCGTTGTCGTCCAGCCGGCCCCAGTTCCCCACGCCGTCCAGGTCCCAGTCCTGGTAGTAGCTCGTCGTCCCGATGCTCGTCCGCGCGCTGCTGGCGAAGCTGCCGCGCTCGAAGCCCCGGTTGTTCTGGGTCTGGCTGCCGCTGCCCACGCTGGTCAGGCGGTAGACCGAATCGTACTTGTACTGCTCGTGGAAACTATTCGTCGCGTCGTGGGTCTTGTATTCGATGCGCTTGTTGTTGGCGCGGTCGTAAAGCGGCGCCGGCGAACCCGCGCCGTCCTGGTGCTCGAAGCCCGCCAGCAGCGTCCCGGCGCCGGGGGTCTCGGTCGTAAACGATTCCCAGCGGTGGTTGACGATGCGGCGCAGGCCATCGAAGCCCGAGTCCACCGTGGAGAGGCCCACGTTCAGGTGCGTCAGGCGCGTCTCGTTCTGGTAGGTCAAGGCCGCGACCCGCCACTTGCCGAGGTACAGATACCTGCCTATATCAGCGTAACCGTCCGCGCCGTCGTCGTCAAACCTTCGCGTCAGCCGGTTCAGGCGGTCGTACTTGTTGAAGGTCTTGCGCCCGTCGGGGAAGAGGGAATTCCAGAGCCGAAACGCGCCTGTAATTCGAGCGCCGCGCCGGGAAGCCGAAGCCGTCGCGCAAGGCACTGGTTGCGGAGTACCGCATCCAGTAGCGCCAACGTCAAGGAGCCTCGCGTTCGTCGCCGGTCCTTCCGCTGCCAGCGCCACCGGTCCGTTCGCCGCTTACTTTCCCCATACCCCCCCGCGCGGCATGCGCTTCGCCTCGCCGTCTCAATCCTGCGTCGCCGCCCGCCAAAGAAATGAAAGAAACGGCCTGGACTCAATACTTTGCAGAATGTGAATTCCGCGCGCTATTCTTCGAGACGGGCAACCTTCCGGGGACAGGAAGCCCGTTCTCATGTCATTGCACTACACCATCGATGCTGGAGCCCGCCGCGTCTACGAGACGGCGAGCGATCTGGTTTCCTTAACCGAGATCCTGGAAGCCCGCACCCGCTGGTTGGTGAACCTGAACGATAACCTGGGCGTCACGGTCCTTTCGGATTACCGAAAGGCCAGCCTGGATGCCAAGCGCCTGGAGCTTCGATTCCTGGCCGCCGCCCTGGCGCAACGAATGCGGGAGCGGCAGGTTTACTGGGCCGTCGCGGCTCCCGAACCGGCGACATTTGGCCAATTTCGAATGCTCATGAGCTTTCTTGAAGCGGAAGGCGCGTCTCCCATGTGCGTATTCAGGGAACTCTTTCCCGCGCGCCAATGGCTTGCTGCCTATCTCCTGCCCGATCGCCGCAACGAGGAACATGGCTAGGCTTATTGCGCGCCATCCGACTCGGCGCCCGCCACATCCGCAATGGCACGGCAATTGATTATCAGCTCCGCGAATAGAGAAGGCGCCGTAATGGCGGGAGATATTCCGGTCGGGCGCACACTTAATGGGGGACGCTGTCCGGAATGCAGGAAAAGCAGAAAGGCGGCACCTGTGAGCACCACTTCAGTCAATACCGACGCCCTGGGCTTGTTCGGCCAAGTGGATGGAAAACCGTCCTCGCTCCATGACGCGCATGTGCAGCCTCTTACCAGGCGCTCCGCGACCGAAACCGTATGCCTGCCCGCGCAAGGACGCATCCTGCTGGGCGGCGACGAGCACTTCCGGCGGATCCTGGGGAGACGCTGGAAACGTTCAAAGACCGTATTTTGGCGGTGGACCTCAACGAGGTGCTGGAGGTCAAGGCGCGCGAGAAGCGTTTGGACTTGGTCATGCTCCAGGCGCGCAAGAACGACCGCCGCGCCTTCCAGTTGTGCAGGAACCTCAAAAGTTCTCCCGACTTGCCCTACTCGCCGGTCATGCTGATTCTCGCCAACCGCTCGCCCGAATGGCAAGCCTTCGCCTACAAGTCGGGTGCGAACGACGTCGTCGCGCCGCCCTTCGTCCCGAGCATGCTGCCCTATCGGGTCGGCGCGCTCCTGAAATACCGCTTCGCCGTGACGGAATTGGAAGCCGCCCGCATTGAAATGGAGGAGCGCGTCAATCAGCGGACCCTGGAACTCAGCCACGCGGTGGAGCGCCTGAAGCGCGAGATCGAAGAACGCAAGCGGACCGAGCAGGCCTTGATTTCCACCCAGGAGCAATTGCATCAGGCTCAGAAAATGGAAGCCTTGGGCCGGCTGGCCGGCGGGCTGGCCCACGACTTCAACAACCTGCTGACGACCATTCAAGGCTACGGGCACATCCTGGAGCGGGAACTCGGCGAGGCGCATCCGGGACTGCCGCGCGTCGCGACCATCAAGAAGGCGGCCGACCGCGCCCACGGCCTGACCAAGCAATTGCTGGCCTTTGGCCGGCGCCAAGTGCTGCACCCGGTCGTCCTGGACCTGAACCAATCGGTCCTGGAAGCCAAGCGCTTCATCGGCCAGATCGTCACCGAGGAGATCGAAACGACCCTGGAACTCCAGGAACGGCTCGGCCGCGTGCGCGTGGACCCGGTTCAAATCATACAGGTGCTCTTGAACCTGGCGGCCAACGCGCGGGATGCCATGCCCGCCGGCGGGCGCTTGAGCATCTCGACCCGGAACGCCTACGTCGCCGCGACCCAGTCCCGGAACGAACAAATCCTCGCCAAGGGGCACTACGTCAAGCTGACCGTCCGCGATACCGGCTGCGGAATGCCGCCCGCGGTCAAGGCGCGGGTCTTCGAGCCCTTCTTTACCACCAAGGAGGTGGGAAAAGGAACGGGCCTCGGGCTCTCCACCGTCTACGGCATCGTGCAGCAGAGCGGCGGGTTCATCCACTTCGATTCGGCCCCCGGCACGGGCACGGTCTTCGACATCCTCTTTCCCAGGTCCGAAGGCGAGGTGGCCGGCGCCGAAGACGCCCTTCCCGAAGCCCAACATGTCGCCGGCCACGAAACCGTCCTGGTGGTGGAGGACGAACAGGAAGTGCGGGAACTGGTGCGGGAAGGCCTGCAGGAACTGGGCTACAAGGTCCTCCATGCCTCGAACGGGCAGGACGCGCTTGAGCGCTTTGGTCATGTCGCCAAAGACATCGACTTCCTCGTCTCCGACGTGGTCATGCCCAAGTTGGGCGGATACGACCTCCTGGATCGGATGCGCCGGATCAATCCCAGGCTCAAGGCGCTGCTCATGTCGGGGTACGCGGACAAAGCCGTCCATACCAACGGGCGCACGCCCGAGGGCGTGGGCTTCCTGGAAAAGCCCTTCGTCCTTCTGGTCCTCGCCGATCGGTTGAGAAGCCTTCTGGACGGCAAACCCGTCTCCGTCTTCCCTTCTGCCCCTCCACCGCCCCTCTCCTCAAAGGAAGGAAGAACCACCTATCTCACTTAGAGTGCAGGGGAAGCCACTCCAATCTCGGTCTTCAAAACTCGGAAACTGAATAAATTAGATGTAACGTCCAATTTGAGGTTCTAGGATTGCATTGGACCGATACCTGCGCGCAACGCACGTCGTGCAACATTTTTCAGGTCCTGCTCGTGCCCAGGCCAATCCCCAACCTCCAACCCCCAAAAACCAGAACCAAGAACCCGATCAACGCACCACGGTGCATCTTTTTTAGGGCTCCTGCGCAGATTGGGAACCGGACCCGACCGTGGGCGCAAGGCTTTGGTTGAATGGGACTAATATGCGTGCAGGCGGGACGCCGGCGCTACGACCGGGGCCCGGCTTACGGTCCCCTGTTCCCATTCAGAATTCTAGTACGTAAGCGTAAGAATTTTCGAATACCCCTTGAGCCGTGCCGTCACCCAGGCAGATGAAAAGAGCGCGGCGGCCAAGGGGCCGCTGGGGGTCAGCGGGAGCACAAGGAGCTAAAGCCATGCGCAGCAACATGATCGCCGTCTGCGGACTGATCGTCGCCTGCGGAGTCTTCGGGTTTTCGGGGTCGGCCGAGGCGCGCGACCACGGCTTCGTGAGCATCCAGCTCGGCGGCGGGCACCACCACCACGACAGCGGCTACTGGGCATACCGGACCGAGCGTGTCCTGGTCGCGCCGGCGCACCACGACCGCGTCTGGGTTCCGCGCGTCACCGAGACCCGCCGGGACCGGCACGGGCACTACTACACGGTGGTGATCCGGGAGGGGTACTACGACACGGTTTATCATCCGGCCCGCTACGAGCTGCGCCAGGTGCGATACTGGGTGCCGGTCGCCGACTGCCGGCCCTCGCTGGGCCTCCGGACCTTCTTCAGGTTCTAGCCTCAAAAAGCTCCGGAAACGAAAACGCCCCGCCAAACCTGGCGGGGCGTTACTTTTAGAACCCGAATCCAACCGTTACTGGCCCTTGGGCATCTCACCGACGTTGGTGTAGCCGGAACTCTTATTGTAAGAGCCTTCTTCCCACTTGGAACTCCGGCAGCCGGCGAGCATCCCCAGCAGAAGCAGGCTCAAGACGAAGATCGACAGCTTGCGCATGATGGCGACTCCCGGTCCATGAAGCACATGTGAACTTACCGCCTGAACGCCTGCATGTCCAGTTCTCCATCGGCTCGAATCGGGCGGCGCTCCAAGCCTTTCCCGGGTGCTTGTTCCGTCCTCCGGCGTAACTACAATGTGGGCTTCCCGTTTCGGGAAGGAGGCCGCCAGCGTGAGCGAATCGTCCGATGTGCCCAAACTGCCCGAAGACCCGGCCGCCGCGCAGGAAAAGCCGCCAGCGGATCCCGCCCCCCGGTGGCCCTGATCGGCCCGGCCTGGGTCGTGCGCGGCGTGGGGCAGGCGCTCCTGGATCGGGGCTTCGCGGTGCGCGTGCTGGCCCTCGACGCCGAGACGGAAGCGGCGGCGCGGGGCCTCAAGGCCGACGCCGGCGCGCTGGCGATTCAAACCGGCTCGCTCGAGCGCGACGAAGATCTGGCGCGGCTCTGCGAGGGCCTGAAGGGGCTCGCGTACCTTTCCCCGGTGGGCCTCACCGGGCGCGCGTGGCGTCCCGAGTCGCACCTGGAGGATCTCAAGCGGCTGCTCGCCGCGGCCGAAGACCGCAAGGTCGAGCGCTTCGCGTACCTTTCGACTCTCGCCGCCGATCCGGCCGCCCAGGTGCGCTGCCTGCGCGAGGCCGCCGAGGGGGAGAAGCTCGTCCATGCCTCGCGTGTGGCCGATTACATGTTCCGCAGCGCGCCGCTGATGGGGCCCGGCGACGACTTGGTCGCGGGGAAGCTGAAGGCCGCGCGCGGTGGAGGACCGCTGATGTTCGTCTGGGGGTACAGCGGCACAACACTCCAGCCGCTGCATGTGGAGGATCTGGGGCGCTGCCTGGCGCGCGCATTCACCAAGCACATGGACGACCTTCAGCCCGGCGTTTACGCGCTGGCCGGCCAGGAGACCGTCACCGAGTTGGAGCTGACGGATATGCTGCTGGCGCACGAGCGGCTGTTCAAACTCAAGCTGCATGCGCCGCTCTTCATGCTGCGAATGGCGCGCTCGCTGCGCGCGGGCGGCCCGGCGTTCTGGGACCGCATCGCGCTGCTTTCGGCGGCCTTCTTTACGGATCGAAACGACGCTCCGCGCATCCTGGGACCGCAATCCCGGATGAAAGGGCTGCCTCAGACGTTTCGCGAACTCGCCGGCGCCTGAAGGCTCAGGCTCGGCTCTGGAGCGGCGATGTCAACATTATGGTGTAAAAAGAGTTAGACGAAAAGTCATGAACTCTAGCGTGGACTACATTACTTTGATGGTCACCCTGTCCCGTTCTTCGCTTTCCGGATTCATGTAAATTAACATTGAATTGATATGCACCTAGTGCTTTAATGGGGTGTACACCTTCGGGTGCACGGTCTTGGGGTGAGAAAGAGCCCTAAATTGCCTATAGTTCATATTTGTCATTTCCTCATCGAAAAGCATCTGAATCGTTCTGCGCACGGCAGGGGTCCATGCCGAAACAGTTTCATCTGTTTCGCGGCGCACATGGGGCCCATCCCTTATTTACATTAAGGAGAACCGCATCATGGCCTTGGGACGTTGTGTAGCGCCGATTGCGTTCGTTGCCCTCTCTCTGTCTTCCTTTTGCCGTGCCGTCGAAACTCGGCGCGTACCCCAGGAGTTCGCGACCATCGGCGAGGCCGTAGCCGCCGCCGCGACGGGGGACACGATTCTCGTGGGCGCCGGCGAATACCGCGAGAACGTCGTCACGGGCGCCGCCGGGCTCAGGTTCGTTGGACAAAGGGCCGTCTGGGACGGGACCATCGGGGGCGTGCCGGGAACGTGCCTGACCTGCAACGGGGCCTTGGTGACCGTTCAAGGATTCACGTTTCGCAACGGGACCGATTTGTTGGTGCTCAACGGGCCAGGGTCGGTCGCGTCGCGTTGCCGTTTCGAGAACGCCAGCGACGACGGCGTCCAGATCAACGCCGACGATGTGACGGTTTCGAAGTGCTCGTTTTTCGGCATCTCCGACACGACCATCCTGGTCATCAACAACCGGGCGCGCGTTCTGATCGACCGCAACCGGCTGTTCAACTGCGGGGACGAGGGCATCGACGTGAGCGGTCCCGGCGCGCGGATTCTCTTCAACTACATCCACACGGTGGACGACAACGACGCGATCCGGCTGAACGGCGGCGGCGGAACGGACGCGGTCATCATGGGCAACCGTATCTTCAACGCCGCCGACGAAGGTATCGAGGTGAGCAGCAGCCCCGGCGTGCTGGTCGCGCGCAACACGATCCTGCACGCCGGGGGAGAGGGCATTTTCATCAACGGCGTGGACGGCGCGCGCGTGGAGCGGAACCGGATTGAAGGGTCGGGGAGCCATGCCATTCGGCTGATCGGCGACGATTTCTCCATCACGAGCAATGTCGTGCGCTTTACGATAGACGACGCCGACGGTTGCAACGTGGCCAACGCCCTGTCCGGAGGCGGCGGGTTGTTCGAACGGAACACGATCCTGGGCGCCACGGCCTTCGGATGCCAACTCGCCGCGGACGCGGCGATAATCCGCAATAACCGCGTCTCCTTCTGCGGCTCCGAAGACCAAGCCGGCTTCCTCATCGCCGGGGACAACAACACGCTGGAACGCAACCGCGCCACGCGCTGCGACGCCGACGGCTTCCGCATCAACGGCGATTTCAACACCCTCGCCGGCGACGTGGCCAGCGCGTGCAGCGTGGACGGGTTCGATGTCGAGACGGGAACGGGGAACCGCCTGACGACCGTACGCGCCATGGACTGCGGCGGGGAAGGGTTCGAAAACAACGCCGCGGCCACCGAAGTGGCGGGCGCCACGTTCTTGCGCAACCGCATCGACGTCGCCAACAACGGCACGGTGGCCGCGTTCGACAACGTTCGCTTCGAGACCGGAGGGTTGGGGACCGCGCCCGAGATCGAGTAGACGCGGCGCTTTGCGGCCGCCGTTTCATTTCGTGGTAATAGATCTTGAACCAACCGCGACCGTGAAGGCGTTGCCCTTCAAGAACGCCTGTTTGCCGGTGCGACACCGTACGGACCCGCGTTAGAACCTCGCTTCACCGCCTGACGGCGCTTCACGCGGACATGGGAAGGGGACGCGCCACCGGCTTCATCACGCGCGGCGGAACCTTGACCGAGCCGCAGCGGAGGCAGGTGAAGGCAGCGTCCTTCACTTCGTGCCTAGTGGTGCACTTGCAGGCGTTGCAGTACCGGTTCTCATAGGGATGTCGCTTTCGCATGGCCAACCTCCTTTCAGTGCGTTCCCAAGCAAGCCTCGTTCCACTAGATTTCCATACCCGTCATTTGAACCTACCCTCTACTACTTATATCACGATCCGGAACGAAGTCAATTAATCAAAAACTCCCTATCTCCTTAACGTTCAAACCATAGGCATTATTCCATCCTTACCTTCAAAATTCTCACCAAGCGCCAGATATAACACCGCGGCGTATTTGGCTTCAGAATCACAAGTTCCTGTTATCCTCAAGCACTGGTGCTGACTAAAATCACAGTGCACAAAAATCACTCACTAGTATGCGTATCGGTTGTCCGGAGAATGACCTTCACATAGCGCGTTACTTTCCGTGAACTTTGCGCACCTCGGACGTGATTTAAGTTATGGAAGAAGGCGGGCTGGTTCGAAAACGGCTCGAATCGGCGGCGTCTCATCCTGTACCTGTCGATGCCCGAGTTTGCGGGCGCAAAGCGGTTAGAATGAGGCTCCTGATTGCGGCAAACGCCGGCGGGGCCTGCGGGTACTAACCAACGCCCGCACCAGGGTTTTGGTCGTCGGAAGCCGACGCGCATGCGGCGCGTCCAGGAGCCAACGCGTTGGCCGAGCCACAGGAACCGGGAACCCCGCAGGATCGCGAGCCGGGTTCGACCTTCGACCCGGCCAACGAGACGCTGGGGCCGCAGAGCGAGCCGGCGGCCGGAGGGCCTGCCGCGCGCGCCGACGGCACGACGATCCTCCGCCGCAACGCCGGCGCGCGGCTCGACGGGCTGGCGCCGCCGTCCGCGCAGGACACCACCGACGGGACGCAGGAGGTGCTGCTCTTCCACAAGGAAGGCCAGGAGGAAACCGGCGCGCGTCCGGCGTCCCGGCGCGGTTCGGTGGCGCGACCCGCGAAGCCCGCGCCGGCGGCGGGGAAGGCCTTCGGGAGCTACGTGATCGTCGAGGAGGTCAGTCGCGGCAGCTTCGGCGTGGTGTACAAGGCCAAGCAGCGCGGGCTGGACCGCGTCGTCGCGCTGAAGGTGCTGCTGGCCGGCTCGCACGCCTCGCCGGAGGCGGTGGCGCGTTTTCACCGCGAGGCGCGCGCGGCGGCGCGACTGAAGCACCCCTCGATCGTGCCGATCTACGAGATCGGCGAAGCCGACGAGCACCACTTCTTCGCGATGGAGTTCGTCGAGGGCGCGCCGCTCTCGAAGCACATCGCCGGGCGGCAAGTCAGCATCGGGCGCGCGCTGGAACTCGCCGAGATCCTGGCCGACGCCGTCCGCGTGGCGCACGAGTCCGGCGTGATCCATCGCGACATCAAGCCTTCGAACATCATCGTCGACCCTTCGGGCTACCCGCGCATCACCGACTTCGGGCTGGCCAAGCAGGTGGACCTGGACACGCAGTACACGCAGTCGGGGACGACGCTGGGTACGCCGGCGTACATGCCCCCGGAGCAGGCGCGCGGCGAGGTGGACAAGATCGACGCGCGCAGCGACGTCTACGCGCTGGGCGCGGTGCTCTACGAGATGCTGACCGGGCAGGCGCCCTACGCCGGGCGTTCGCTGCTTGAAGTCGTGGTGGCGGTGATCAACGAGCCGGTGCGCCCGCCGCGGCAGCTCAATCCGAAGATCCACCGCGACATCCAGACGATCGTGATGAAGTGCCTGGAGAAGGACCCGGGCAACCGCTACGCCTCGTCCGAGGAGCTGCGCGACGACATCCGCCGCTTCCGCTCGGGGGAGGCGATCAAGGCGCGGCCGGTGGGGATGCTGCGCGGCGGCCTGCGCGTGATGAAGCGGAACTCCTGGTTTCTCACCGCCGTGGCCACCGTGCTGGTCGCCGTGGGTTTCTCGGCGGTCGAGATCCGGCGCATGCGCGACAAGGAGGAAAAGACCAGCCAGCAGGTCGCCAAGCTCGAGGAGAAGCTGAAGGCCAAGCCGCCGTCCTGGAACCGGGTCTGGTGGTATCCGATCCAGCCCGGCGACGAGCTGTGGACCGAGGACGCCGAGGCGTACAAGGCCGGCTTCGTGCATCCGCAGACGGAGTTCCAGGAGCGCACGGAAGGCGCCAATCCGCGGCGCATCCTGCCGCCGCAGAACCTGGTCAGCCCGTACACCAAGCTGATCATCGGGGACTTCAAGGCGCGCATCCGCTTCCGGCTCGATCCGGAAGGCATGGGGCACGCGCTGCGCTTCGGCATCCTCAGCCACGACAGCGCGATCCCGTACCTCTTCGAAATCCAGCCCGGGCGGCTGGCGATCGTCGCGCCGCTGGGGCTGCACTACGCGGCCAACCGGCCCGGGATGCCCGCGCCGCTGGAGGTCAAGGCGGAGAAGAGCGGGCCCGAGCTGGTCGCGGGCGAGTACGAACTCCAGATGCTCCGCGACGGGCTGGAACTGCGCTTTCAGTTGAGCTGGCCCGGCGGGCAAGTGCAGGAGCAGTTGTGCATCTGGGACGTGGGGCTGAGCCACTGGAAGTTCAAGAACGTCGCGCTCACCATCCGCGACCTGCCCGAGCCCGAGCGCTTCCGCGTGCTGGAGGCCGAGGTCGCCCGCAAGGTCTGGACCGACAAGCTGGACGCCTTCACCCATACCATCGAGAAGTTCCAGAAGGGCGACTACAACGAGGCCGAGTCGGATCTGAAAATGGTGCTGGAGGAGGTCAAAGATCAGGGCGAGCCCGACGCCCAAGCGGCGGTGAAAGCCGGCTACGCGCTCTATTACATGGGCCTGATCCAGGAGATCTGGCATCCCAGCGGCGAGGTCTCGGACGCCTACTACGCGCAGGCGCTGGACCGGCTCAACAAGAGCCCTGTAAGCGACGAGCTGAACCGGCTGGAGGCGCAACTGCATCTGCGCCGCCTGATCCGCGCGGGTGAAGCGGAAAAATGGGGCGAGGCCCGCAGTTCCCTGGAACGGCTGCGGCGGATCGAGGGCCGGCTGGCCCAGTTCCGCATAGGCGAGCACGGGCTGGGCGAGCCCTACGGTTGGGAGTTGCAACCCCTGCTGGGGCACGTCCTGCAACGCAAGGACGAGACCGGCAGCCTCGACCTGGCGCTCAACCTCTTCAAGCTGATGGGGCTCCCGCCGGGTTCGCGGCGCCTGGGCGCGCGGGCCGGCGAGCTGGGCGCGCTGCTCGTCGAGCGGCAGAGCTACGACCAGCTCATCGCGCTGCATCAGGCCTACCCGGCGGGCGAACTGCGCCAGCCGTTCGTCGCCGTAGCCACGCGCTACTGCATGCAGGGGCTCTGCCAGGACGCCTACAAGACGCTCAAGTACGCGGTGCAGAACTTCAAAGCCCCGCCGGATAAGCTGGCGCTGGAACAGGCGGGTTCGGAGCTGCTGGGCGTGGCGCTGGACAACAGCGACTTTGAGATCGCGAAAGCCACGCTCGAGCTGCTGCCGCGACCGGCGCTGGCTGCGCGGCTGGGGAAGCTGATGGAGAGCGCCGCCGCGCAACTGGCGCAGAAGGAGTCCAAGCCGCTGCTCGATCTGGTCCGGCTCGCCAAAGGCGCGGTCGCCGAGGCGCCCGGCGAGTCTAAAGCGCTCGCGGCCGGCTGCCGCGCCTACGGGTCGGCGCTGGTCGATGCCGGGCAGCTCTTCTCCGTGCGCGCGCTCCACGAACAGTGGCCCGACCCGGGCCTGGCGCCAATCTTCGCCCGCGCGCTCCAGACCCTCGCCGCTTCCGACGACGCCGACGCCTTCGAGAAGGCCGTCACGCTGCTGGGTTACTGCCGCAACAAGGTGGACCCCGCCAACAAGGAGCTTGCGCGCGCGGCCTTCACGCTGGCCAGCCGCAAGGCCGTCACCGCCGCCGACGAGCGCTACCTTCAGATCCTGCGCGTGCAGCAGGCCTATCCGGGCGCGGGGCTCGGGGGCTCGCCGGCAACGTGGCCCTGGACCTGCTGCGGCAAAGCCAATTCCGGCCGGCGCTCCTTTTCGTCGGCAAAGCCTGGTGGTTCTTCCCCGAGGAACGCGGGAAGTTCCAGCAGGTGGCGGTGCAGGCCCTGGAAGCGCTGGACGGCGAGGGACGCGAGCGCGCTCTGACCGCGATGCAGGAAGCCGTCGCCGAGCAGCTCGTGCAGGATTCCAGCGACGGCCGCGCCTGGCGCCTGGGCTACGGCGACCTGCTCCTGGCCTGCGGGCGCACGGACCCGGCCATGGCCACCTACCGCGAACTGCGCACGCACCCGGACGCCGAACCGGACCTGCGCGCGCGCGCCCTGCTGCGTCTCGGCGCCCTGGAAGTGCTCAACCGCCAGACCGGCAATCCCATCGACCTGGGCATGACCCTGGAGAATAACGCCGAATTCCCCGAGGAAGCCAACGTCGCCGGGCACTTCCTGGTCAGCAACTACACCGTCCCGCAACTCGACGACGAGATCCGCCGCGTCGGCGGGCCGGCCGTCTTCTCGGCCTCCGAGTGGGAAATGGTGAAGATCCTCAAACTGGTTGGAGAAGCCCCGCCCGAGCGCGTCGCCGAAGCCGTCCAGGCCCTGGGCAAGGAGTGCAAAGCCAAGCGAAGCTGGCCGTTCCTGCTCGCGCGGCTCCAGGCGCCGGGAGGAGGGGGAAGCGATCAGTGATCAGTGAACAGTGAACAGTGAACAGTAGTGGGGGAAGGTATGAGACTCTTGTTAGAGTATAGTGTAGGTCATAGGTCATAGGTCATAGGTCATAGGTCATAGGTCACAGATTACAGAAGTTAGAAAGGACCTCCGCCCTTCATGGCTCGCCGCACGCTGCTCTGGTTCGTGCTCTTCGCGTTTCTTTTCGCGCTCTGGCTGCGCGTGCAGGCGTGGGTGGACCGCGACCGCGCGCAGTCGCTGGCGCTGGAGCAGGCGGCATACCGGCAGATCCGGCACCTGATCGACGAGCGCTACGTCGACGACGTGGACGACCGGAAGCTCTTCTTCGGCGCGCTGGAAGGCATGGCCGCCTCGCTGGACCGGCACACCGCGTTCTGGACGCCCGAACACTACGAACTGGAGAAGAGTTCCACCTCCGGCCACTTCGGAGGGCTGGGGATCGAGATCAGCATGGACGAGGAGGAGGGGCTGACGATCGTCACCCCGATGCAGGACACGCCGGCCTTCCGCGCCGGTCTGCTTCCCGACGACCGGATCCGCAAGATCGACGGGCAGGCGACGCAGGGGATGGACCTCAACGAGGCCAGCCGGCTGCTGCGCGGCCCGCCGGAATCGAAGGTGGTCCTGACGGTGGCGCGCGCCGGCCAGGAGGCGCCTTTCGACGTGGAAGTGCTGCGCGAGGTAATCAAGGTCCGGTCGGTGCAAGAGACCGCGGTGCTGGCAGCGCCGCGGAGCGTCTCGGCGCGCATTCCCGCCGAGGCCCCGAAGCTCGGCTACGTGCAGGTTGCCGCGTTCCAGGAAGAGACCGCCGCGGACCTCGACCGCGCGATGGGCGAACTGGAACGGCAGGGCATCCGGGGGCTGATCCTCGATCTGCGGCAGAACCGCGGCGGGCTGCTGACATCCGCGGTGGACGTCTGCGACCTCTTTCTCACCGAAGGCACGATCGTGAGCACGCGGGCGCGGGCCGACCGCGAGGGCGCCGACGAAGGCCCCGAAGTCTTCAGCGCGCACGGCGACGGCACGCACCCGACCTATCCGCTGGTCGTGCTGATCGACTCGCAAAGCGCCTCGGCCTCCGAGATCGTGGCCGGGTGCCTGAAGGATTCCGGGCGCGCGGTTCTGGTCGGCGAGAAGTCCTACGGCAAGGGCTCGGTGCAGACGATCATCCCCGTCACGCTCGGGGGGCTCGGCGAGGCCGCGTTGAAGCTCACCACCGGAAAGTATTACACTCCCTCGGGCGTCTGCATCGACGGGACGGGGATCCTGCCCGACTTCGAAGTGAAATTCGAAAGCGAACAGCTCCGCGGGCTGCTCCTCGCCCGCCGCCAGCGGCGCCTCGCGCTGAACGACCCCCGCCGCAATGGTTCCCAGGCCGCGCCCGTCCCGCCGCCCAATCCGGAAGGGAAGCCCGACAAGGAGAAAGAAGAGGCGGAGAAGTTCAACGACACGCAGCTCGAGAAGGCCGTTGAGGTGTTGATCCGGCAGCTTGGGAAATGAGGCGCGGAACAATAAAACGCAACTCGCAAAGCGTAAACTTCGGCGCATGGTGTAGGCAGCCCGATTGAACCCAGAACCCAGAACCCAGAACCCAGAACCCAGAACCCAGAACCCAGAACCCAGAACCCAGAGACGCGCGTGTTGGTCCTTGGCCTTGAATCTTCCTGCGACGAGACGGCCGCGGCGGTGGTGGAAGACGGCCGCTTGATCCGATCGAACGTCGTCGCGACGCAGCACGAACTGCACCGCGCGTTCGGCGGCGTCGTGCCGGAAGTCGCGGCGCGCGCGCACGCCGAACGCATCACCGCGCTGGCGGACGAGGCGCTGGCGCAAGGCGGCTGCGGTCCGGGCGACGTGGACGGGATCGCGGTGGTCAACCGCCCGGGGCTGGTCGGCGCGCTGCTGGTGGGGCTCTCGGCCGCCAAGGGTCTGGCGCTGGCCTGGGACAAGCCGCTGCTGGGCATCGACCACATCGAGGCGCATGTCTACGCCGCGCACCTGGCGGGCTTCGAGGTCTATCCCAGCGTCTCGCTGATCGTGAGCGGCGGACATACGTGCCTGTACCGCGTCGAAGCGCCCGGGGTCATGGAACTGCTGGGGCAGACCCGGGACGACGCGGCAGGCGAGGCCTTCGATAAAGTCGCGAAGCTCCTCGAACTGGGTTACCCCGGCGGGCCGGCGCTTTCGCGCTGCGCCGCGTCGGGGATCCTCGCGCCGTGGACTTCCCGCGCTGCGGCCCAAACGAGAAACCCGGCGACACGCTCGACTTCAGCTTCTCGGGGCTCAAGACGGCGGTGTATTACCAACTGCAAGGCGGCGCTTCGCCGCGAGGCCGTCGCGCCGATGTGCCGCGAACGCCCGGCGACGCGGAGAAAGCCGGCATCGCCGCGTCCTTTCAGGAGGCCGCGTGCGAGATCCTGGTCGAGAAGACCCTCGCGGCCTGCGTGCGCACCGGGATACATGCGGCATCCGTCGGCGGCGGCGTGGCCTGCAACCGGCGCCTGCGCGAGCTCTTCGCCGAACGCGCCGCCGCGCGGAAGCCGCAGGTGCGCGTCTTCTTCCCGCCGCCGGCGCTTTGCACCGACAACGCCGCGATGACCGCGGGCCTGGCGTATCACCGGCTGCGCGCGGGGGAACGCGACGCGCTCGACCTTGACGTGGACCCCACGCCGAAGCGGCAGCGGCGGGCGTGAGGCCGATTCGACACGGATACAGCAGGGCACGGAGAAGCAGGATGGGGATGGCGCGCGCTCGAGTGCAAGGTATGCCGCGACCATCGAGGTCTAACGTTAATCGCTTGAATCTTGCGAGGTGAATATGAGCGCTTTTCGCGCCTTGTCATTGCTGCTGCTCCTGAACCCCCTGGCCGGGTGCGGCGAGGAACCGGCCGCGCCGGAGCGCGTGACCGCCATCGTCGATAAGCTCCAGGGCGACAGCTTCGGCGACGGTTATGTCTTCGCGAGCGGATGCAAACTCGCGACGAAAAACGGGCGCATCCCGGTCGAGGACGGCGCGCTCAAGTTCTCCGTCGAAGGCGCCGGCGGCCATTGGGGCGCGGGGCTGGCGCGGAAGGGCTGGGTGCGCTTCTACCTCGACGACTACGGCCCGACGGGCGTGCTGGAATTCCAGGTCCGCGGCGCGGCCGGGGGCGAACGCTTCCGGATCGGCGTGGGCGACTCCGACGTGGACGGCGCCGGCCCCGACAAGGACCTCGGCGGGAGCGTGCCGATCGCGAAGTACGCGCAAGTCACCAAGGACTGGCAGACGGTCCGCATCCCGATCAAGGACCTCAAGGAGGCCGAACAGGACCTCGACCTGGCCGACGGGATGAAAGTGATCCTGGCCAACGACGGCGAGCCCGCGCCGGGAACGTTCTTCCTGAAGGGGATTCGCTTCGTCTCTCACAGTCCCGAGAACACGTACCTTCCCGTGAAGGTCAACCAACTCGGTTACCGCGCCGCCGGCCCGAAGGTCGCGAAGGTCACGCGCGCGCTGGCGGCGTTCAAGCTCGTGGACGTGAAGTCCGGCGCAAGCGTCTTCGAGGGCGACGCGAAGCAGGTCGCCGAGCGCGACAAGGCCTCCGGCGACAGCGTCTGGGACTGCGATTTCTCGGCCTTCAAGACGCCCGGGACGTACCGGCTGGAAGCCGAAGGGATTCCCGGCAGCGAGCCTTTCGCGATCCGCGACGACCTCTTCGATAAGCTCTTCTACGACTCGGCGCGCTTCTACTACCTGCAGCGCTGCGGCTGCGAGCTGCCCGAGAAGTTCGCGGGCGCGTGGAAGCGCGAAGCCTGCCATCTCGGCGACACGCGGGCCGTCACGCGCGAAGGGAAGGATCCGCGGGACGTGAGCGGCGGCTGGCACGACGCCGGCGACTGCAACAAGTATCCGCCGTGGGTGCGCTTCCCCATCTTCATGCTCCTCGACCTGTACGACCTGCGCCGCGAGGCGTTTACCGACAAGCAGTTGAACCTGTCGGAATCGGGCGACGGCGTGCCGGACCTGATCGACCTGGCGCAGTGGGAACTCGACTGGCTGCTGAAGATGCAGTTCGCCGGCGGCCCGCAGGCCGGCGCGGTCTACGACCGGATCCACGAGAGCGCCGCGCCGAAAGCCCAGCACGCGCGCTTGCAGGAAGAACGCCGGCTGCTCCCGCCCACCGCCGAGGCCACCGCGGTCTGCGCGGCCTCGTGGGCGCGCGGCGCGCGGACGCTGCGGGCATTCCCCACGCGCAAGGAGGCCGCCGCCAAGTATCTTGCCGCCGCGGACTTGGCCTTCCAGCGCCTCGCCGCCGACAAGGCCGAGCCGCGCCTGATGCTCACCGCCGCCGCGAGCCTCTACGAGACCACCGGAGAGGCGAAATACCTGCCCGCGCTGAAGGACGCCTTCGGCCGCTGTTACGGCGAGCTGAAGACCGACCACGACCGCAGCGAGAAGTTCATGTGGGCGGCCTACGACTGCTCGGTGATCCAGTTGGCGTGCTCCGAGCGCGAGAGCGACGGGCTGCGCGAGCCGGCGCGCGCGTGGCTGAAGGCGACGGCCGATCGCGCGCTCGCGGCGGCGCGGCAGGACGCCTACCACGTCCCGCTCTGGAACCTCGATCACTACTGCTGGAGTTCGAGCCAGAACATCGGCAAGATGGGCTACTATGCGCTGATGACGAACCGCTTCGCGCCAAACGAGGCGTACGCGCGGATGGCCGAGGACGGACTGCATTACCTGCTGGGCCGCAACGCGCTCGCGCTGAGCCTGGTCTCGGGCTACGGCCGGCGCTTCACCGATGTCTACCATACGATCTACGGCGGCTCGGCGACGGCCTGGCAGCCGCTGCCGCCGGGAATCATCGGGGGCGGCGTGAACCAGTGGGAGTCGCGCGGCATCTCGGCGTGGCCGGCCAAACACTACCGCTCCGACCCGAACAACTGGACGCTGACCGAGCCGGCGATCTACTACAACGCGCCGCTGGTCTTCCTGAGCGGCTACTTCGCGATGCTGGCGCCGGGGAAGCCATAGGCGCGCTTCGCGCGCGCGAGTAGAACCCTTCCATGCGCTTTCTCACGCTGACCCTGCACCCGGCCGTGGACCGGATCGTGGACATCGAGCGCCTGCGCCCCGGCGCGCTGCTCGACGGGCGGCTTCGAGCGATCGTCCCGGCGGGCAAGGGCGTGAACACGGCGCGCTCGCTGCGCGGGCTGGCCGGGCCGCGCGCGCGAATCGAAGCCGCGGCGTGGCTGGGGCGCGGCGAGGTCGCCTTCGCGGCGCTTGCTCTGCGCGCCGAGAAGATCGCCCTGCGCGCCTGCCCCCGCGAGGCGCTCACGCGCGTCTGCACGACCTACCTCGAACGCGACGGGCGCGAGACGCACATCAAGGAGCGCATGGTCCCGCCGACGCGCGCGGAGGCCGCGGCGCTGGTCCGCTTCGCCGCGCGGCTGCCCTTGGTCGGCGCGTGCATGGCCGTCTGCGGCTCGGCCCCGCCCGGCACGGACGCGAAGACGCTCCGCGCGGTCTTGCAGGCCCTGCGCGCGCGCGCGGGCTGGCTGATGGCCGACACCAACGGCGCGTTCCTGGAGGCCGCCGCTCGCGCGGGGCTTGACGGGCTAAAGGGCAACGCCAAGGAGATCGGCGCGTGGCTGAAGCTGCGCAGCGCGTTCGATCCGGCGCGCGCGGCGGACGTGAAGCGGCTGCGTGCGGCCATGCGCCAGCGCGGCGGGCCGCGATGCGTGCTCGTCACGCTCGGCGCGGCCGGCGCGGCGCTGGCGTCGCGCGATCGACTCTGGACCGCGAAGCCGCCGGCGCTCGGCGGGCGCAAGCCGGCCTCCGCGACGGGCTGCGGCGACGCGGCGACGGCGGGATGGCTCTGGGCGGTGGCTCACGGCGAGGACCCCGCCGGCGCGCTGGCCTGGGCGGTGGCCTGCGGCACGGCGAAGCTTGCGAGCGCCGATCCGGGCGGACTGGACGGCAGACTGGCCCGCAGGTTACGGGAAAAGGTCAGGTGCCTGTAGTCTGTGATCTGTAATCTGTAAACGGCCAAGTGTCAGCAACCCCTAGTCACTTGGGGTCAGCAAAACTGTCATCGGGAAGCCGTTCGGGTCAATGGAATTTTGGTCGCAATTGGGGCTGGTAATGAAACTCTTGCAGCAGTGGCTGGACGGTCGGTTCCCTGCGGCGCAGCCCGTAGACGCGGATGCGCTCGGCCTTCAGATCGACTTCGGCCCGGACCAGGCGGTGGCCCCAATGGCGGCCGATGACGAAACGGTGACCGAGCATGTCGAAGCGGCCTTGCGCATTGCAACGGCGCAGGAAAATCAAACGGCCCTGGGGCAGGGGTTCCAGTTTCAGGCGCCATGGCTGCGGGAAGGCTCGACGGTTCGGCGCGGCCTCCTGGCGCGCCGTATACCGCGCTCGGAAGGCCGCCGTGTAGCGCTCGGCGTGGGCCTGGAGTTCCTCCCGCGAGGCGACTTGGAAGCGGCGCCAGACGGCTTGCTGCCAGCGCCCGTTGAAGTTTTCGATGGCGTTCTGGAAGCCCGGTTCGCGCGGCGGCGCGAAGACCGGGACGACGCCCAGTTGCAGGGACAGGCGTGTGACGCGGCCAAAGACGTCCGGCCGATTGTGGCCGCCTTGAAAGCGCGTGTCGTTATCGAACTGGGCATAGGTTGGCAAACCATCGCGTCGCCAGCGCGCCAGCAGGCAGCTAAGCACCAGCGGCGTCGTGGGTTGTGCGCTTACCCAGGCATCGGCCAAGTTGCCGTGCAGCGAGACACCCGTCAGCACGTCCAGCAGCGGCCCGCCGGCGATGCGCAGGTCTTCGATGAAGTCGAAGCTGTCGAGTTCCGCGCGGCCCGCAGCCAACTCGGGCAGGTACCAGCCACGTGGCGGAGGGTTCCGGCGCAGACGGCGGCGGCCGTCGAGCGCGCCACGGCGTTCGAGCACGCGGCCGATGGTCCGCACGGCCGGCTGCGGCCCGCCCTGCTCCTGGAGGGCGCGACGAATGGCCGCGGCGCCGTGCTCGCCGAGCGCGCTGTGCGTTTTGAGTTGTCGGCGCAGGTCGAGGATCAAGTCTTCCAGATCCTCGGCGAGGCGGTTGGCGGCGCGTGGCGCGCCCGCGAGCCGGTCGTCAAAGCAGACGCGGTCGAGCCGTTGTCCATGGGCGCGCCGGCCCCAGACTTGGACGGTGCCCAGCGACACGCCGAAGCGGCGGGCGACCTCGCGCAGGGAGACGCCGCGGCGCGCCAGCCGAACAATCTCTCGGCGTCGCTGGGCGAGCTTGTTTTTTGTCTCACATCCGCCTCCTGAATTGGCCGTTTAGAGGCTGATGGTGACCAGGGATTGCTGACACTCAAGTGACTAGGGGTTGCTGACACTTGGCCTGTAATCTGTAACTGCCAAGAGCCATGAGCAGTACAACAGGTCACAGATCACAGATTACAGATTCCTGGCCCCTACCCGTCATCCCGATGCCGATGGGCCCTGCGGCCTTCGACGCGCATCGAGGCGGCGCCGAAGGAACGGTAGGCGGTCGGGCTGAGCCCTTCTTCGTCGCGGAAGGCGCGCGAGAGGTTGTGGACGTTGGCGAAGCCTGTGCGCGCGGCGATCTCCTTCATGCGCAGGTCCGAGTTGAGCATGAATTCCTTGGCCAACGCGATCCGGGCGCGGCGCAGGTGCGCGCGCGGCGAACAGCCGAAGCGGTTCGCGAAGAGGCGGCGGAAGTGGGCGGGCGAGAGCCCGCAGAGGCTCGCGACGTCCTCCACGCGCAGGGCTTCCGCGCAGCGTTCGCGCAGATAGACTTCGGCCTCCTCCAAAGACGGCGCGTGCGCGCGGCTCTCCTGCGTCGCCGGCTCCTGCCCCCTCAGGATCTCGGCGAGGATCCGCAGCATCAATCCGCCGGCGGCCAGTTGCGCGTAGGGTTGCGCGCGCTTGGCTTCGGCGCAGAGTTCCCGCAGCAGCGCGCCGACGCGCCGGTTGTTGTGCGCCTCCAGCTTCGCGCCGAGCCGGCCGAACGGCGTCCCGCTCATGTCCGGATGCAGGACCTTCCCATACGGCTTGAGATCCAGGGTCCCCTGCCGCGTGCTGAAGGCCTTCTCGGATAATCCCGCGCGATAGATCAGGTCGAAGTGCGCGTAGGGGCAGAGCATCGACGGCTCGAAGCCCTCCAGCAGGTTCACGACGTTGGGCTTGATCCAGAAGAGGTCGCCCGGCCGCGCGTCGTACGCGACGCCATCGATCTCGAAGCGGCCGGCGCCATCCTCGATGTAGACCAGCAGGTAGTCGAGCAGCCGGCGCGGCCCGTAACGCCAGGCGGGCCGGCGGTGGTCGCCGCACTCGCGGACGTACGGGCGGAAGGTCGTCAGAAAGGCGTAGGACGTATCGGTCATGAGCGATTGAGATACCAGTTACGCGATGCAGGGAAGGCCCTTCCCGCCTCCCGCGGGTACTATAGGTGAAAGCTGATGCGCGCTCCAGGCCCCATTTACGAGGAAGCTATCATGCAAGCGAAGGCGTCGCTGGGACTTCCGCCGCTGGCCGGGCTGTGCGGCTACGAGCGGGCCGCCCGACCGGGCTTCAGCGTTGAGGATAACGTGCGCCTGATGCGCCGCTACAACTACCTCAAGGGCCGGCTCTACGAGGCCAGCGCGGCGTTCATGAATCCCACGCCCGAATGGGAACTCAAGTGCGCGTTCAGCCTGCACTTGTACCTCGACGCCGACCACGCGCAGACAATCCGCGAGCGGGTCGCGGAACTGCGCGAGCCGCCGCTGCATCTCGACGCATGCCCCGACCCGGCGCTGGAAGCGCTGATGGACGAGCTGTTGCGCGCGGAGGATTCCGTCGAGCGGCTCGCGGGGATCTTCGGCGTGCTCCGGCCGGCGTTGCGCGCGGCGTTCCAGGCGCATCTGGACCGGAACAACCCGCTCTTCGACCATCCGACCTGCCGCATGCTGCGGATCCTGCGCGACGAGGAAGACGAGATGCTGGGCTGGGGCGCGGAGGCGCTGGCGGCGCTCGCGAAGGACGAAGCCGCCCGCGCGCGCGCGGAGGCCTTCCAGGCGCATCTCGCGGCGTACCTCAAGACCGCCGGCGGCGTGAGCGGCGAGGACGAGCGGCTGCCGGCGGGCGAGCTGCCGCCGAAGCGCGCGGCGGCGCCCTTCGTCCCGGACACGATGCCGCAACGCGACGCGCGCTCGCGCGAGGTCTACAACTTCAACTACCGCCCGAACAACATCTACATGGACGAAGCCGCGGACCTCGACGAGCGGAACCTCGCGCTGATGTTCAAGCGCTTCCACGAGATCGACGTGCCCGAGATGATGTCGAGCATCGTGCTCCAGACGCAGGGCAAGCCCTGGAAGTACTACCGCGACATGGGGCGGCAGATCTGGGACGAGGCGCGGCACGCGATGATGGGCGAGGTCTGGTTCGTCAAGCGCGGCGTGGACTGGAGCAAGTACCCGAACCACGTCGGCTGGTCGATGCACCTGAACCTGGAGCGCGAGCCGATCGAGCGGCACATCATCCTGTACTACATCGAACAGAGCCTGATGGACGGGCGGACGGGCAAGAAGAAGGAATGGAAGATCGCGCAGGCGGCCGGCGACGACCTGACCACCTACTTCCAGGACTACGACTGGGCCGACGAGGTGCTGCACGCGCAGATCGGGCGGCGCTGGCTGAAGCCGGAGGTCGGCGGGACGGCGAAGCTGATGGAGCGCGGGCGCGAGATCGCGCAGCGCCCGACGCACACGATCGACGAGCGCGCCAAGACCACGCCGCAGGTGGACTGGTGGCCGGCCTTCGTCCGCGACGTGCTGGGAAAGGAATCGACCTCGAACGCGGGGATGGAAGACCGGCTCACGCCGGACTTCGACCGCTCGAAGGCGCTGGCGTCGGGATGATTCGAATGCGGAATTCGGAATGCGGATTGCGGAATAAACGGCTGGAGTTGAATACTCGCAGTCCCGTCACGCAAACACCGGCTCCCACTGCGCCCCCAGGCATCCTTCCAGAAGGCCGGCTTGTCGGAGTTCGACTTCACCGTGCCGCCGCGCCAGAGATCGTATTTTCGATTGCCGTAGCGTTCGAAATAGGCGTCCAGCCGCGCGCTTAATTCCGCGACGACGCCCGCGCGCGCGGGGTCGGCGATGAGGTTGGCGCGTTCGCCGGGGTCGGCGACGAGGTCGTACAATTCATCCTCGAACGGATGGTTCGGACAGCCCTTGAAGCGCTTCATGAACAGCCATTCGGACGTGCGGATCGCGCGGACTTCCTCCTGCTCCATGAAGACTTCGTCGGGCCACGCGGCGCCCTGATCCTCCAGCAGCGGCGTGAGGCTGCGCGCGGGCGACGGGAATGGGCTGGCCGGGCGTTCGATGCCCGCGACGTCGAGCAGCGTCGCGAAGAGATCGACCTGGCTGACGAGGCGCGCGCTGGACGTTCCCGCCGCGATGCGGCCGGGCTGGCGCATCAGGAGCGGGATGCTGTACGAGATGCCGTGACAGGTCGCCGGCCACGTCGCCTGCCCGTGGCCCCAGTAGCCGTGGTGGCCGAGCGAGAAGCCCTGGTCGGCGGTGAAGATCACGAGCGTGTCTTCTTCCAGCCCGCGCTCGCGCAGCGTATCCAGCACTCGACCCACCCCGTCGTCCACCATGCTCATCTGCGAGTAGTAGTTCCGCAGCGCCTCGAGATTGTTCGGGATCTGCAGGTGCGAGGTGTAGTCCATGCCCTTGCCGCTCTCGTGCTGGCGCAGGAACGAGCGGCGGATCGCCGGGGGGCTCAGGCCTTCGCGCGGCACGGAGTTCATCGGCGTATCGGCGTAGCGGCTCGCGAAGCGGTTGCGCGCGGGACCCTTGATCGACGGGTAGTGCCCGTACGGCGCGTTGTAAGGCAGGTACAGGAAGAACGGCCGGTCCGGGGTCTGCTCGCGAAGGTACGCGACGGCCTGCTCGGTGAAGCCGTCCACCGAATGCCCGGCGTACTCGTACGTGCGCCCGCCGTTCTCGATGAAGGTGTTGTTCCAGAAGCTGATGGTGTGCCCGAGCGGGAACGTCACCCAGCGTTCGAAGCCGTTCTGCGGTTCGTCGGGCACGCCGAGGTGGTACTTGCCGATGAGCGCGGTGCGGTAGCCGTGGCGTTTAAGGATCGCGGGGAGCGCGTCGAACTCGCCGATCGCGTTCCACAGCGCCGGCCAGCGGTCCATGATCCGGTCGTCGAGCCAAGTGTGGATGCCGTGCTGTGAGGGAATCAGGCCGGTGAGCACCGAAGCGCGGCAAGGCGAGCACATCGCGTTTACGCAGTAGGCGTTGTCGAAGCGGACGCCTTCTCCGGCCATGCGGTCGAGGTGCGGCGTGTGGATCTCGCGATTGCCGTAGGCCCCCAGCAGCGACGCCGGCTGATTGTCGCTCATGATCAGGACGATATTGGGCCGCTTCGGCATGCGCGCGCCCTCCTTTAAGGCATCCGATCTTTGCGCTGGCACAATTGCACGGCCACGCCCCAGGGGTCGCGGACGAAGCAGAGCCGGTCGCCGGCGGGCGTGGTGTCGATCTCGCCCGCGGGCTTCGCGCCGGCCTCGATCAGGCGCAGGCGGTCGGCCTCGATCGAATCGGTCTCGAAAGCGAGGTGGAAAAGAATCGGATGCCGGCTGGCGTAGTCGGGAACCTCGGCCACCGGATTGTTGTAGACCTCGATGAGCGAGCGGCCGGAGGCGTCGAGGAGGAAGTGCATGCGCGGGCCGCCTTCGACTTTGCGCGCGATCTTCATCCCGAGGTGCTTGACGTACCAGGCCGCGGTCGCGACGGGATCAGAAACCTGGAAGGCGATGTGTTCGAGGCGCATGGGAACTCCTGTAATCTGTAATCTGTAATCTGTAATCTGTAATCTGTAATCCGTAATCAGTAATCCGTAATCAGTAATCAGTAATCAGTAATCAGTAATCAGTAATCCGTAATCCGTAATCCGTAATCCGTAATCCGTAAACAGCGACCGAGAAAGTATAGGTTATATTGAAGACTTGGCCAACCTACATATTGTCTGATCACAGATCACAGATCACAGATCACAGATCACAGATCACAGATCACAGATCACAGATCACAGATCACAGATTACAGATTACAGATTACAGATTACAGATTACAGATCACGGACTCCCCCGAAGGCAAACTGCCTGCGAAATTCACGCGGGCCGGCGCGTTTGAGCTCGCGGAAACGGCGGTTGAAGTTCGAGAGGTTCTGGAAGCCGGAGGCGAAGGCGATTTCGGAGACGCTCTTGTCGGTCTCGATGAGCATCCGGCAGGCGTGGCCGATGCGCAGCTCGTTGACGTAGCGCGTGAAACTCTTGCCGGTGGAGCGGCGGAAGAAGCGGCTGAAGGCGGGCACGGAGAGGTTCGCGAGTCGCGCGGCTTCGGGCTGGCTCAGTTCGCCCAGGAAGCCGGCGGTGAGATAGCGGCAGACGCGGTCGATGCGGGCCTCGTCCTGGCGGCTGGGGGCTCGAAGAGCGCGCTCGAGAGCGGCACGGCGTCGCGATCGCGGGCCAGCGCGTCCAGGATCTCGAGGAGCGCCAGCAGGCGGCGCTCGGGATCGAGGCCGTCCATGCCCAGCAGCAGCCCGGCGGCTTTGGCGCGTGCGCGCCCGGTGAACTGCAAGCCCCGGCGCGCGCGGGCCAGGAGATCCTTGACGCGCGCCAGTTCGGGGCGTTCGAAGAAGGCCGGGCCGAGGAAGTCCTCGCGGAACTGGACATAGCGCGCATCGGCGCGCTCGCCCCCGCGCCGGGCGCGCTCGGAGTGCCAGGTGTGCGGGAGGTCGCGCCCCAGGAGCACGAGGTCGCCGGGCTCGTAGTCGGCGATGCTGTCGCCGACGAAGCGCCGCCCGCGGCTTTTGACGATCAGGGTGAGCTCGACTTCGGGGTGCCGGTGCCAGAAGAAACCGAAGTCCGGCTCGCGGCGCCGGCGGAAGACGAAGGAGGCGTTGGGCGGGGCCTCGATGCGTTCGACGTTGGCCTTCATGGGTGCTCGATACGCCGGGCCTCAGGCATTCAGTTCGTCGCGAGCCTGCGCGAGAAGCGCGTCGAAGCGCTCGCGCAGGGCCTCGGGCACGGCGGCGCGCAGTTCGGCGGCGCAGGCCAGCCTGGGCTTGAGCAGCGCCACGACGTCGGCCTGATCCTGCAAGCGCCGGCTGGGGAGCTTCAGTCGTAAAAGGCCCTCCAGGCCGGCCGTGCCCAGATGCGGGCCCAGTTCGCGCGGATGCGGAAGCGGCAGCGCGGAGCCCTTCAACTGCGCGCCTTCGCGCAGCAGATCGAGCATGACGCCCGACGCCTTGTGGCGCAGGCCGCCATCGGACCGGAGTTCGAAGCCGCCGGCACGCAGCGCCTCGAGGAGTTCGCGGTAGTGCTCGCCGTCCACCACGGCGTCCACGACCTCGGTCCAACGCGCCTGGCCGAGTTCCTGCAAAGCCAGGCCGCCGACGATGACCAGATGCGCGCCGGGAACGCTTCGCGCGGCCTCGCGCAGGTCGCGCACGGCCTGAACCAGTTCCTTGGGTTCCGCCACGCTTGGACTCCTCGATCCGAATTGGCAGGAGACGGCGCGCGCTACCGCGTGGAGGCGTTCGAACCGCTCCAGCATGCGCGCTTCGAGTTCCGGCGGCGCTGTGCTCATACACTCACATCCTACCCTCATCGCCCCCGGCCTGCCAAGACGCGCCGCGCTCGACTTGACCCTCCCGCGGGGCTGACTAGAGTAGTCGCTTTCGCCGCCCGGCCCACGCGCCGGGCGATTTTCTTAACCTTCCGAACCTTGCCAGGAACGCGAAGGCGTCTCGCGCGGGCGGCCCCGCGCGAAGAAGGAGAGGCGTAGCCATGAAGGTCATGAAGTTCGGCGGCTCGTCGGTCGGGAAGCCCGACGCCATCACCCGCTGCGCGGAGCTGGTCGAGCGCGAGATCAAGAAGTCGGGCGAGAAGCCGCTCGTCGTCGTCTCGGCCTACTCCAAGATCACGGACCTGCTCCTCGACGCCGCGGGCAAGGCCGTCAAAGGCGACATCGAAGCGCCCTACGCGGCCATCGCCAAGCGCCACGCCGACATGCTCAACGGGCTGGGACTGGACGAGACGATCGGACAGAAGAACCTCGCCGAACTGCACGACCTGCTGAACGGCATCCACATGGTCAAGGAGGTCACGCCGCGGTTGTACGACTTCGTGGCTTCCTTCGGCGAGCGACTCTCGTCGAAGACCTTCGCGGCCCTGATGCGCAAGCGCGGCTGCGCGGACGCCGAGGCGGTCAATGCGTACGACCTGGGCTACGTCAGCGATAGCCGCTTCATGAACGCCCGCCCGCTGCCAGAGACCTACGAATCCATCGCGAAGGCGTACGAGGCCCACCGGGGCAAGCTGCTGGTCGTGACGGGCTTCATCGCCAAGGACAAAAACGGCGACATCACCACCAACGGACGCTCGGGTTCGGACTTCTCCGCCTCAATCTTCGGGGCGGCGCTGGAGGTGGAAGAAGTGCAGGTCTGGAAGGACGTGCCCGGGGTGCTCAGCGCCGACCCGACGTTGATCAAAGACGCGCAGCCCTTGCCGCGGCTCTCCTTCGAGGAAGCGAGCGAGCTGGCCTATTACGGCGCGGAGGTGCTGCACCCGGCGACGATGGTGCCGGCCATGCGGCGCGGGATCCCCGTGCGCGTGCTGCACACCTTCGACCCCGATGCGCCCGGCACGCTGATCACGCCCGAGGGCGTGCTCGACCCCGCGCACCCGGTCAAGTCGATCGTCTACAAAGAAGACCAGGTCCTGATCAACGTGCGCAGCGAGCGGATGCTGGGCATGGAAGGCTTCATGGCCCGGCTCTTCGAGATCTTCGCGCGCAACGGGATCGTGATCGACATGATCTCGACCAGCGAGGTCAGCGTCTCGCTCACCACCGACATCACCGACGAGAAGCGGCTCGAGGCGCTCAAGAAGGACCTGCTAGAGAGCTCGAAGGTGGAGATTCAGCGCGAGAAGTGCATCGTCGCGATCGTCGGCGAAGGCATGAAGCACACGGTGGGCCTCGCGGCCCGCGCCTTCACGGCCGTCGCGAAAGGCGGCGTCAGCCTGCAGATGATTTCCCAGGGCGCCAGCGAGATCAACATCACCTTCCTCATCGACAACAGCGAGATCCCCAAGACGATCAAGTCGCTCCACGCCGAGTTCTTCGGCAAGTAGTTCAACGTCGAATCCGCCGCGGGGTACGGAGTTGATACCGGCCGCGCAAGCGCTAGGATGCACCCTGGTAATTCGGGGATGTTTAGGGGCAATACGCCTCCCTATACAGTGTATTGCGCCCCGGGCGCAGTCTGACGCCGGGGTCGTCCGTCTACGATGAGGTGCACCGGCTTCTTCACCCCCTCGCGGAGCGCAAGGCGCATTGAGCCAGGCCGCCAGCAGCCCCCCCTCGTCCGCGTCGGCGCGCCGGCGGTTGGGGGAACTCGCGCTTGAGCAAGGGCTGATCACGGCGCCGCAGTTGAAGGAAGCGCTGGCGGCGCAGGGGGCGCTGCAGAAGCTCGGGCTCTCCGAGAAGATCGGGCAAATCCTCTTCCAGAAGAAATTCCTCACCCGCGCGGCGCTCGACGACCTGCTCCGCGCACAGGACGACGACGCCACCGGCAAGAAGCGCCGGCTCGGCAACTTCGAGATCCTCGAAAAAGTCGGTCAGGGCGCGATGGGCGTCGTCTTCAAGGCGCGGCAGCTCAGCATGGACCGCCTGGTGGCGCTGAAGATCCTGGCCCCGAAGTACGCCGGCGATCCGGAGTTCATCGAGCGCTTCGTGCGCGAGGCCCGCGCGGCGGGGCAGTTCAATCATGAACACATCGTCGCGGCCGTGGACGTGGGCTTCGTCGAACCCTACCACTACTTCGCGATGGAGTACGTGCAGGGCGTCAACCTGCGGCAGGTGATCAAGAAGGAAGGCGCGCTCGAGGAAGTCCGCGCGCTGAAGATCGCGCTGCAGGTGGCGCAGGCGCTCGACCACGCGCTCTCGAAGGGCATCATCCACCGCGACATCAAGCCGGACAATGTGATGCTCGACGAACGCGGCATGGCGAAGCTGCTGGACCTGGGGCTGGCGACGGCGGTGGCTGCCGAATCGCAGTCGCGCGCGGACCTCGACGCGGTTGACGACGGCGCGAAGAAGGACGCGGGAGTCAAGAAAGCCGTCGGGACGCCGCACTACATGTCGCCGGAAGCCGCGCGGGGCATCGAAGACCTCGACACGCGCGCCGATATCTACTCCCTGGGCTGCACGCTTTATCATCTCCTGACCGGCTCGACGCCCTTCGACGGCGTGCGCAGCCGCGAGGTGATGGCGCGGCACGTCGTGGACCGCGTGCCGGACGTGCGCGAGCGCAATCCGCAGCTCGGCGAGGCCGCGGCGCGGATCGTGGCCAAAGCGACGGCGCGGGAGCGCGAGGCGCGCTATGCCAACCCCGCGGAACTGGCCGCGGACCTGGAGGCGGTGCTCTCCGGTCGCGAGCCGCCGCACGCCTCGGCGGGCGCCACGCCTTCCCCGAAGGAAAGCGGGAGCCGCGGGCGAACCACCGGGCCGCGCAAGCCCGTCGGCCCCGGCGCCAAGACGACCGGCCCGCGCGTGCCGATCCGCGGGCGCGGCACGACGGGTCCGCGCGTGCCGGTCTCCTCCCGCCCGACAACGGGCCCCAACGCGCCGGTGCCGGGCGACCGGACGGGCGGGATCTCCGTCTCGATCGGGAGCCAGCGCGCGGCGGCGCAGGCCGAGAAATCGAAGTCCGGCGGAAAGGGCCTGGTCTTGGGGCTCGCCGGCGTCGGCGCGGTGCTGCTGGGACTGTTCGCCCTGATGAGCGGCGGAAACGGCGAGACGAAGGCGCGCGCGCCGGCGCCTCCCGCCGCCAAGACCCAGGCCGCGCCGCGCGCGCCGGTCGAGACGCCCACCGTAAAGGTCTCAAAGCCAGAGCAGGTCGAGCCGACCCGCGAACAGGAGGCGGAGCTGGCCTTCGCGGCGTTCGAGCAACTGGCCAAAGAGAAGCCGGACGACTTCGCGGCGCTGGCGGCGGGACTGGAACAGGCCAAGCCGCGCGTGGCGGGCACGCCGGCCCAGGAGAAGCTGGAGCGCGCCGAGGCGCAGGCGCAGGCGCGCTGGGCGGGACGCTACGCGCGCGCGCTGGACGCGTTGAAGAATACATCAGGTGAGGCGCTGGGACGGCGGGACTACGCCGGCGCGCTGGCGGCGCTGGACGAGGACGCGATCCCCGCCGAACTGCGCGCGTTCGACGGGCGAGTGCTCCTGGAGGCCGAGCGGCAGCAGGTGAAAGCGCAGGCGGAGCAACTCGCGGCCCGGTTGCTCAAGCAGGCGGAAGCCCAGGCGGCCGGGGGCACGGAGGCGGGGCTGAACGAGGCGTTGGATCTGGCGCGCCAGGCCCAGGCGTTGCCGGCGGAACTCGCGCCTTCGGCAAAGGCCGCGGAGGCGAAGCTCGCCGAGTGGACCAAGGCGCTGGCGGAATTGAAAGAGAAAGCAGAGGCGCAAAGGGGCGAGCTCGCCGCGCGGACGGAAGCCTTGCTGCTCGAATTGCAGAAGGAACTGGATCCTCTGCTGCGCGCGGGGCGCTTCGAGCAGGCGCTGGACGCGCTGGCCCAGAAGCGCGCGCCGGACACGGCGGTGAAATCGGCCTGCACGCAGGCGGCGGCGGACGTGAAGGCGATCCTGGCGCTGCGGCAGGCGGCGGTGGATGCGTTGAACCGCAAACAGGGAGAGAAGCTCGAACTGAAAAAGGGCGGCGGAAAGCTGAGCGGGACGATCGCGGATCCGGCGGGCCGGCAGGGAGTGACGCTGCGCCTGGACGGGAAGATGGAGCTGACGGTGACCGCGGCGCAGTTGGAAGCCGAGGACGTGGACGCGCAGGCTCCGGCCCCGGAGACGGCGGCCGAAGGCGGCCCAATCGGAGGGACGGCCGGCGAGGCGCACCGGCGGCGCGCGCTGCTGTTCATGGCCGCGGGGCGGCATGAGCGGGCGAAGGGCCACTTCGAAAAGGCCGCGCAGGCCGGGCTGGCCGCGCAGGTCGCGCCCTACCTGAAGCGGCTGGCGATCCTGGAACTGGGCGAAGCGGAGGTCCGCGCCCGCGATGCCTGGCAGGCCGCCGAGGCGCTCTTCGAAGCGAAGAAGTGGAAGGAAGCGCAGGAGGCCTTCGAGGCGTTCACGGCCGGGCACGGGCACACCGAGGCGGGCAAGGCGCACGCCGCGGAAGCCGCCGAGCGGCTGAAGAAGATCGCGTTCGTGCTCAATCCCTTCCGCCCCGGCCTGCTGGCCGTGTATTTCAAGGGCCGGGATTTCCGCGAGGAAGACAAGCTGCTGAGCCGCGTGGAGCAGAAGGTGGACACGGATTGGGGCGGCGGCGCGCCCGACCCGAAGGTTCCCGGCGACGGCTTCTGCGCTCGCTGGACGGGCTTCGTCAAGATCGCGAAGGCCGGCGAGTATACGTTCATCACGCACGGCGACGACGGCGTGCGGCTCTGGATCGGCGACAAGCAGGTGACGAACGACTGGAGCGATCACGCAACGCGCCCGAGCCGCGGGACGCTGGAACTGAGCGAGGGGTACCACAGCCTGCGATTTGAGTATTATGAAAACGGCGGCGGGGCGTGCTGCCGCTTGCATTGGTCCCTGAAGGACGGCTTCAACGAGACGGCCGTACCGCCGGAGTCGCTCTGGCGCCAGCCCGCGCCGGGCGAGCCCGCGGAATAGTTGCCTAGCCGACCAAGCTTATGCAGATCCTGTATTGCGACACCTGCGGCGTGCGCGTGAGCGAAGCGGACCTGGATCGCGGGGCCGCCGCGCGCGAGGGCTCCCGAATCGTCTGCCCGGCCTGCCGGCCGCAGCAGGTCCCCGTCGCCGAAGGCGGCCGCGGGCGCTCGCGCTCGAAGATCATTCCCGTCTCAAGCAACCGGCGCCGGTCCTCGGAGTCCAGCATCCGCCCCGTGCGGCGCGAGACCCCAGGCGCGCCCACTCCGCGGCCTCTGCCGGGTCATCCTGAGCGACCGGTCGCGAGCCGCAAGTCCATGGGCATCCTCTTCGCCGCACTGGGGCTCGGGCTGGCGGGCGTCGCGTTCCTGATCCTCTCCGCGAACCGCTTCACGCCGCCGGCGCACCACCCGCGGCGCGAACCCGAGCGGGCCGCGCTCGCCGAAGGCGACACGTCGCCCCCGCCGCCCGACGCGCGCGCGCCTTCCATCGCGGCCGTTGAGCCCGGACCGGAGTCGCGACCTCTCGAGCCGTCCATGAGCCCGGCGGAGCGCGCGTACGCGGAACTGACGGCCTTCGAAGGGCTCGCGGAGATCGACTACGCCGCGCGCATCGGCCGGGTCGAGGCGTTCGTCGCGGCGCACCCGGACTCCGTGGCGACGGCTCGGGCGCGCGAACTCCTGGCGCGGTTAAAGGAGGCGCAGGCCCGGACGCAACCGCCGGTCGCAGTTGCCGAGACCCCGCCGGCCTCGCCCGAACCGCCCGCCCCGCAGCCGGCAGCGGATCCCGAGCCTCCGACTCCGCAGGCTGACAAGTCCGAGGCGCCGCCGACCGTCGCCGAAAATCCCGCGCCACAGCCTGCCGCCGCGGACCTCGACGCGCTATGGGACAAGCAGCCCGGCGCGGCAGAACTCGACGCGCGCAAGCGGAACCTGCACGCCGAACGCGAGCGGCTCGGCTTCTTCGAGACGCTGCAGGAAGCCTGGAACCTGAGCCGCCGGCGCAAGACGGACGAGGCCCTGGAGCGGCTCAAGCAAGCCGAGGCCAAGGCTTCGCCCAGGTTCGCCGCCGAGTTCGCGGGGGAGCGCGACACGCTGGCGCAGGCGCGCGCGCTGCGCGCCAAGGCCGTCCTCGCGCTTGCGCCACGCAAGGGCCAGGTCGTGGAACTCTTCGGCGGCTCGGGACGGCTGAAGGGCGCCCTCACGCGCGCCGACGAGAAAGACGGCCTGACGCTGCGGCTCGCCGAAGGGCCGGAACTTACGCTGGCGCCGGAGCAACTCGACGCGCGCGACCTCGAAAAGCTGGTCGCACCGCCGGATCCGGCCACCCTGGAAGCCTGCCGGGCCTACGCCGCGCTCAACGCCTTGGACGGACACTACCCGCGGGCTTTCGAGTGGCTCGAGGCCCAGGCGCGCGTGGAACCGGAAGCGGACCCGAAGGCGGCGCGGGAGCGGCTCCTGCTGCTCGACGAAAAGGGCGCGGGCCTGGCTTTCCTGAGGGCCTGGCTTGCAGCCGACCAGGCGCTGGTCGAGGGGCGCTTCGAAGAGGCGCAGCGCGCGTTTCAGGCGCTGGAGCGCGGCGAGTTCGCTCGGGAGCTGCGCGAACTCTTCGCCGCCCGCCTTCAGGGCCGGCTGGCGCGTCTGGAGCGGATCCTGACCCCGTACGCGAATGGTTTGTGGGGCGTCTACGGGCGCAAGGACGATGGGGTCACGGTCCTGGAGCGCGTGGACTCGAAGGTCGATTTCGACTGGGGCGTGAACGCGCCGGATCCCCTGGTCCCCGCCGAGATGTTCACCATCGTCTGGACGGGCTTCCTGAGCGTGCCGGAGGATGGGCATTACACGCTGGCCCTGATCAGCGACGACGGCTCGCGGCTCTTCATCGACGGCAAGCTGGTGGTGGATCATTACCGGCCCCACTCGGCCATCCGGCTTGCCGGTGCAGTGGACCTGAAGGCGGGGCTGTATCCGCTCAAGCTCGAGTACTTCGAAAACACTGCCGACGCCTCCTGCAAACTTCTGTGGGCGAAGCAGGACAGCTTCGCCGAGACCGTCGTTCCGGCCGAAGCGCTGTGGCACGATCCCACGGCACGCAAGGCCGAGCCGCCGCCGCCGTCCACGCCCGCCCCACCCAAGCCCAAGCTGCCTGAGGGCGCGGAGGTCTGGCTGGGCGACCTGGCCGAACAGAATCCAACGGTCGGGTACGGGGTCTTAGGCAAGAAGGGCAGCATGGGCTTCGACGACCTGCGAATCAAGATCGGCGGGAAGGAGTCTCCCCACGGGCTGGGCATGCACCCGGGCCCGGGGACGCCGGCGGAGGTAACCTACGAGCTGGAGGGCGCGTTCCGGGGCCTGGTCGGCGAGGTGGCGATCAACGACAGCGTGCGGCGGACGGAGTCCGCGGTCACGTTCAAGGTTTTCGGCGATGGCAACTTGCTTTGGACGTCGAAGGAGCAATTCTATCCAGGGAAGCCGCAGGCGTTCGCCGTCAACGTGACCGGAGTGAAGGCGCTGAAGCTGGTCGTCGAAGCGCGCGGTTCGTACGGCCAGGCGCACGCGGCGTGGGTCGAGCCGAAGCTGGTGCGCTGAGGCGCGCGCCGTACGCAAGGAACCGCATGGGACGCGAGATCGAGCATCGCTTTCTGGTCCGTCACCGCGCGCTGCCCCGGCGCCTGCCGGCCGGCGACCGGATCGTGCAGGGGTTCCTGAGTTTCGAGCCGGTGGTGCGCGTGCGCCTGCGCAGGCCGTTGAAGGGCGGCGCCACGCGCGCGTGGCTGACGATCAAGGGCGGCGGGCTGCGGGTCCGCGCGGAGTACGAATACGGGATCCCGCTGGCCGACGCGCGGCGGATGCTGAAGCTCTGCGGCGACGCGGTGATCGAGAAGGTCCGCATCTGCCACGGGCCGTGGGAGATCGACCGCTTCCTGGGCCGGCACCGGGGCCTCTGGGTGGCGGAACTCGAAATGCCGAACGAGCGCGCGCGCCTGCCGGACCCGCTTCCCGAGTGGATCGGCCGCGAGGTCACCGAAGATCCGCGCTACACGAACTCGAACTTGGCCCGCGCCCGGAAGTGGCCGCCGAGCCGGGGTTTTCTGGAGTAGTCCGGCGCCTTCTGCACCCGCGCCGAAAACTTTCGCGCCATCCTTTTAACAAGAGCGAGCCGCGTTGGCGAAAGTTGGCGCTCCGCTCTACACTGTGGGCCACGAATCCCTGGAGCCGGCCGGGCGAGATGGACATCGCGCTGGACAAACTGATCGTCGTCCTGCTGGTGGTCTACACGATCACGCTCCACGAGTTGGGGCACGCCGTGACGGCGAACTGGGCGGGCGATCCGACGCCCGGACGGCACGGCCGGCTCACCCTCAATCCGCTGGTGCAGTTGGATCCCATCTACTCGGTCGTGCTGCCGCTGATCACCTACGCCCTGAACGGCTGGCCGCTGGGCTGGGCGTACTGCCCGATCGATCCGAGCCGCTTCCGGCGGCCCCTGCGCGACCGCGCGCTGGTCGCGCTGGCCGGACCGGCGGTGAACTTGAGCATCGCGGCGCTCTGCGTCAGCCTGCTCTGGCTGCCGTTCATCGCGCCGCCGGACCGGCACAGTTGGAACGAGTCGATCCTCTTCGGCGTGGCGCTCTGGAACCTGCTGCTGGGGCTCTTCAACCTTCTGCCGCTGCCGGGGCTGGATGGGTACGACATCCTGCGCGTGGCCCTGCCGCTGTCCATCCGGCAACCGCTGGACCAGTTCCGGCGCATGGGCTACCTGCCCTTGATGGTGGCGATCTTCATCGGCAGCAAGATCTTCTGGAAGCTCGCCTCTCCGGCTCTGGTGTTCTTCCTGAACCTGCTTCCCGAGCATATGGATGGCGTCGAGAAACTGTACTACTGGATGAACTGGAATTGAACCGGACGCCCGCTCCGCGCGGGCAGGAATCTTGTTGTCCCTGCTCTAAGTAATTGTGTAATCTGTTGTTAATATGACCGGATGCGCGCGGCCCGCTCGTCCGGGACCGCGCAAGGAGCCCCAGCGTTGGCCGAGCCGTCCTCGCCCGATCACGATCCGGAGCGCACCGCGGACCTCTCGCGTCCGGGCCGGCAGAGCAGCGCGCCGCTGCGTGCCAGCGGGGCGGCCGCGAAGACCCCCGCGCCGGGACGCGAAGAGGTCGCGCCGGCGGAGCTCTCGCCCTCCACCCTGGGCGGAATCCGGCCCGAAGGGGAGGAGGCCCCGCCCGACCCGCTGCTCAACACCGTGCTGGGCAAATGCCAGATCATGCGCCGGATCGGCGAAGGCGGCATGGGCATGGTCTACCAAGGCAAGCATCTGACCCTGGATATCGACGTGGCGGTGAAGGTGCTGGCCCCGGCACTGGCGCAGCGCGACCGGAATTTCGTGGAACGCTTTTTGCGCGAGGCGCGCACGGCCGCGCGCGTGCATCACCCCAGCATCGTCCAGGTGCTCGATGTCGATTTCCAGCGCGGCTACTACTTCCTGGTGATGGAATTCGTGGAGGGCGAGACGGCGGGCGACCGGCTGCGGCGCGCGCGGATGCTCACCGAGCGCGAGGTGGTCGAGATCGGCCTGGAGGCGGCCTCGGCGCTGGAATTCGCGCGGCGCAAGCACGTTATCCACCGCGACATCAAGCCCGAGAACATCCTGATTTCCGCCGAAGGCGAGGTGAAACTGGCGGACCTGGGGTTGGCCAAGCGGCTCGCGGGGGAAGGCGGCAGCGGCCTGACGCTGGGCGACCAAGTGATCGGCACGCCGTTCTACATCTCGCCCGAGCAGGCCACCAACGCGAAGAAGGCCGACCACCGCAGCGACCTGTACAGCCTCGGCGCGACCCTCTTCCATCTCGCCACGGGCCGCGTCCCGTTCGAAGGCACCAGCGCCTTCGACACGATGATGCGGCACATGAACGAGCCGCCGCCGGAGTTGCGCGCGTTTCGCGCGGAGCTGTCGATGGAGCTGGCGGCGATCGTGCGGCAGCTCCTGCAGAAAGACCCCACGCGGCGCTTCCAGACCGCGGGGCAGTTGATGCTCGCGCTGCGCCCGCTCTACGAGCGGCTGGTGCCGCAGGACGAGCGCGACGCGCTGCTGGCCGGAAGCGTGGAGCTGAAGCCCGACGGGGCGCAGCGCCCGCCCAGCACCAAGGCCGCGCGGTTGCAGGTCTCGAGCGTCACGCTGATGGGCTCGGCGCGCTCGGCGGGCGGGCAACTCGAGCAGTGGGCGCCGGCGCCGGCCAGCGCCACGCCGCGCTCCGCGCCGGCGCTGCCGCCGATGCATGAGGCCCGAGTGCCGGCGCCGCGCCTGGGCGCGCTGCCGGGACTGCGCGGCAAGTCCGGCATCCGCACGCCGGCGCCGGCGCCGCACGAGTTGGGGCCGGCCTTCGAGGATCCCGCGGATCGCCGGCCGTCGCGGGCCTGGCTGCTGCTGCTCTTCGTGCCGTTCCTCAACGTCCTCGCCTACCTGTGGATCGGGACCGTTGCGAAAAAGAAGGAGTGGTGGTATTGGGGCATGGGCGTGCTGGTCTTTCAGTCCCTGTTCCTGCTGATCGGCGACGGCTCCGGAATGTTCCGGCTGGGCTTCCTGCTTACGTACGTCGTGGCGCTGGCCAACGGCATCCGCATCCGCAGGGAAGTGGACGCGCGGATGCTGGAACAGAGCGGGGACGACGACGGTTGAGCGCTTTCGAACGGACCGCGGCTTGAACGACACGACGCCCGATTCCACCGCCGAGCCCGCCGCGCCGGGCGCCGAAGCCGGCGCTCCCGAGGGCGGCGCGCCGCGCACCGCCGTGGGCAACCGCGAGGAGTTCTCCGCGCGCCTGGAGTCCTTCCAGGGGCCGCTCGACCTGCTGCTCTATCTGATCAAGGAGAACGAGGTCGAGGCGGTCGAGATCCCGATCGCCAAGATCCTCGAACAGTACCTCAAGTACCTCGACGCGGCGCTCGAATGGGATCTGCACCTGGCCGGCGAATTCCTGGTCATGGCCGCCACGCTGATGGAGATCAAGAGCCGCCAGCTCCTGCCCGTGCAGGAGGCGCTGGACGGCGAGGAGATCATCGAGGACCCGCGCAGCGAGCTGGTGCGGCAACTGCTGCGCTACCGGCGGCTGAAGGACCAGGCGCGCGCGCTGGAGGACCTGCGCGAGCGCTGGCTGGGCCTGCACCCCCGCGGGCTCTTCGACGAGATCCCCGAACTGCCTGAGGAGGAAACGGGCTCCGAGGAGCTGCATTTCGACTTCGACCTCTACGACCTGCTCAGCGCCCACGAGCGGCTCAAACGCGCCGTGCTGACGGCCGCCCCGCGCGTGGTGGGCTACGAGGGCGAGACGGTCGAGGAGGCGATCGGGCGGATCGAGGTCCAGTTAAAGGAGCGGCCGTTCGCGCGCTTCGCCGAACTGGTCTCGGGCGCGCGTTCGCGCGCGGACATCGCGACGACGTTCGTGGCGTTGCTGGAGCTGGTGCGGAGGCGCATGATCCGGCTCCTGCAGGACACCGAGTTCGGCCACATCGACGTGAAGGTCCAGAGCCAGGAGGAGGCCGAGGAGATCGCGCGCCGCGAGGGCGAGAAAGCCGAGGAGATCCAGACGCTCGCGGAGCGCGAGAAGGCCGAGCGCGCGGCGCAACTGGCCGCGGAGGCCGAGGCGCTGGGCGTCTCGGTGGAGCAGCTCCCCTGGAAGAAGCGCCGCGCGATCCTGGCCAAGCGCAAGTTCGAGGGCCTCGTGCGCCCCGAGGACCTGGAAGAGATCGACGCCGAAGAGACCGAGATCGGGCGGCGCATCGACGCGATCTTCGCGGCCGTGGATGCGATCAGCCAGCGTTTCGAGGACCAGCGGGGGCCGGGCGCGCCCGGCGCGCAGCCGGATGCGGCCGGACCGGAAACCGCCGTCGCCACGGCCGACGGGGAAGAAGCGGCCGAGGAGCGCCCGCTGACCGACGCGGACCTCGCCCCCACCCCAGAGCCGCCTCCGGCCGGCGCGGACCCCGCGGCGGACGAACCCGAAGCACCCGCAGTCCCCGACGGGCCGGAAGGCGCGTAGCGCCCCTGCCCGCGGCCTGCCGCGCGGAGGAACCCGCATGCCCCGACTGACCAAAATCTACACGCGCACCGGCGACGACGGGACCACGGCGCTCGGCGGCGGGCAGCGCGTGCCTAAGGACAGCCCCCGGATCGCCGCCTACGGGAGCGCCGACGAGCTGAACAGCATGCTTGGCGTCGCGCGCGCGGCGGGGCTGGACGCGAAGTTGGGGCGCATGCTCAAGCGCATCCAGAACGACCTCTTCCACCTCGGCTCGGACCTCTGCATCCGCGAGGACGACAAGACCGAGCTGGAAATCCCGCGCATCGAGCCGCGGCACATCAAGCAGTTGGAGGCGTTCATCGACGAGTTGCAAAAGTCGCTCAAGCCGCTGGAGAACTTCATCCTGCCCGCCGGGGCGCCGGGCGCGGCGCACCTGCACGTCTGCCGCTGCGTCTGCCGCAGGGCCGAACGCGACGTGCTGGCACTCTCGCGGGTCGAGACCGTCGGCGCGCACGTCGCCACGTACCTCAACCGGCTCAGCGATTTGCTCTTCGTGATGGCCCGCTACGAGAACCTCAAGAAAGAGACGCCGGACGTGCTCTGGGACAGCCGGGCGTAGGAACGCGGTTAAGCTTCACTCCTTGGGCAGGTCCAGGGTCCCCTGAACCTTTAGCTTCGGGTCCTCAATCTTGTCGATCTGAAAGAGGAAACGCTTCACGATCGCCTGCTTCTCCATGGCCAGCACCCAGGTGTTCATGAAGAGGCTCGCGCGGGCCTTGAGGAAATCGCGCTCGAGGCGGCGCTTGATCTCGCCGAATTCGGGGATGCGCCCCGTGACGCGCAGGCGGATGCGCACGACGTGGTAGCCTTCGCGCGTGCGAATGGGCTGTGTGAGCTGGCCCTTCTCGAAGTTCCCTTCCCGCAGCGCCGCGTAGAGTTCCGCGCGCCAGCCCTGATCCTTGTGGGTCAGCGTCCCGAGCTGCCCCTCCGGGTCGGACACGTCCTTGTGCTGCATCATCCCCGCCAGCTTGTTCCAGAGAGCAGGCGCGGCGAGCACGTCGGCGCGGGCGCTCTCGGCCATCTCCAGCCCCGCCTTTTGCCGGTCGGCGTCGGAGTTGGGCGGCACGGACACGAAGATCTGGTCGGCCTCGAAGCGAACCGGCTCGTAGTAGGCGATGACGCGCTCGGGGCGGACCTTGTGCGGGTCCGGCGCGAACTTCAGCAGGCGGGCGAGCGCCAGTTCCATGTCCTTCTTCATCAGCCCGTATTCCATGACCAGCGTGGCTTCATCGAGGTTCAGGCGGTTCTTGACGGCTTTGGAGATGACAAGGCCCGCGCCGAGGCTGCGGCGATAGTCGTCCATCGACTGGCCGTAGTGCCCATAGACGTACTCTTCGAGGGACAGCGCCGGCAGGGGCGGCTGCCGTTTCGCGCGCTGCTCGTTCTCATCGTCGCGTCCCAGGCGGTCGTCGTTGAGTTCCAGCTCGATCTCTTCCTGGGTGACCTCGATCGGCTCCAGGAGCGGCGGCTCCTGGGTGCGCAGGGGCACGCCTTCTTCGCTTCTTGAGGGTGTGCTGTACCACTCCATGCGCGCCGGCCCAAAGCGCTTCAGCGGCCCCAGGGCCATTTCGCGGTTGATCAGGCGCTTCAGCGCGTCCGGCCCGTCGCTGCGGAGCAGTTCCTTCCAGACCTCGCCCCGGTGCAGGGGTTCGCCGTTGACCTTGCCCACCACCGGGTCGCGCTCCTCCGGCGTTTTGCCGGCGGCGCCGGGCGCGGGGGGCCACAGAAGCGCCTTCGTATTCTGCAGGTCCGCCTGCGCGACCAGATCCTCGACCCACTTCTCGGCGTGCGCGCCCAGCACGTAAGTCTCGAAGGTCCGCTCCACCAGGTCGCGGACCTCGGCGTAGGGCTTGCGCTTGGCGGCCTTGACCTCGAGCATGCGGACGATGTGGTAGCCGTACCGCGTGCGCAGGGGTTCGCTGAACTCCAGCGGTCCGATCTTGATCTCCCGGGCGCCCCGGTAGAACTCGGGGACCATGGGTCCCTGGCTGGTGAACCAGCCGACCTCGCCAGGAAGTTCGGGTATCGGAGGCCGGCCCAGCTTCCGTTGCTGCTTGGCGCGGGCCTGGCGCACGGTCAGCTCCGGCTCGGCGGGATCCTGCTGGTCCAGGGGGTCCTGGGAGTAGCGCGCGACGGCCTCGTTCCAGCCGATGCGGCGGGCGCGGAGGTCGTCGAGGACCTTCTTGGCGCGCTCGAGGGCGTGGTCCCAGGCCGGCGCATTGTCCACCGCGGGCGCGTCGGCCATGTCCACGCCGTGGTCGTTGCGCCACCGCTCCATGGCCTTGCGGTCTTCGGCGATGCGCTCGCGAAAGGCAAGCCCGCCGTTCCCGCCCAGCAGGTCCTGGCGGGTCAGCGGCGTGACCAGGATGTGCGCGGCGCGGTAGCGGTCGAGGGGCTGGAACAGGTCCGCGTTGCGTTCATAGAAGTTGCGCAGGTCTTCCTCCGTCACGTTGGCATGCCGCCCGGCCATCTTCTTGGCCAGGAGCTTCTGCCGGACGACCTGGCGCTTGTATTCCTCGACGGTCATCTGGTAGCGCGCCTTGACCAGCGCGGCGAAGGTCTTCTCGCCCTCGGCCCAAGGCGCGTACTCCACTTCGTTCTGGAGGCGGTGGTAGTCCACGAGAAGCTGCGCGTTCAGTTCCTCTTCGGAAACGCCGACGCCAGCTTTCTCCGCGGCCTGTTCGACCAGCATGCGGCGGATGATGCGATCCAGGGCCTCGGAGCCCGACGAGCCGAGCAGTTCGCGGATCAGTTCGCGCCGGGAGATCCGGTAGCCATCGACCTCCGCCACCACCACGGGGAGTTCGGCCAGGCCGGGAATCAGGTCGTCATCGGCGGGGGCCGGCGCTTCCTGGGCGCCCGCCACGCTCGCGAAGGCCAGGGTCCAAAGGGCTAAGCTCAGGCCACGCATGGGCATCCGTCCTTTTGAAAGGGCGCTTCCGGGCGGCGCGATTGTAAACCCTTTCGAAGGTCTCCACGAGGGCCAAGTTTTCCGAATGCCGAGGCGCGCCGTAACCTTTTCCCCGGCCGGACTTCGGGTATAGTAGCGGCGTTGGGCCGTCCACGCGCTACGGGAGGACGGATGCGCCGCAGCACCCCGATAGGCTGCCCTGCCTGGCTGATCCGCGGACTGGCCTGCCTCCTGGCCGCGGCCTGCTCGCTTCATGCGCGCGCGGGCGAGCCCGGCCCCGACCTGGCGTCCGATCCGGACATCGAGCTGGCAAGCCGGCTCGAGAACGCCTTTCAGAAGGTCGCGCAGAACGTCAAGCCCACCGTCGTCAGCCTCACCGTGATCACCAGCCGCGCGAACTGGCCGGAAGAGATCCAGCGGCTCCACGACCACGGCGGGAACTGGGAAAGCCGCTTCACCGGCTCGGGCGTGATCATCAGCGAGAACGGCCGGATCCTGACCAACGAGCACGTGATCCGCGGCGCCGAAAGGATCAGCGTCGGTCTCTTCGACGGCTCGGCCTTCCGCGCCAAGCTGGTGGCGACCGACCCGCGCAGCGACCTGGCGGTGATCGAGCCGCTCAAGCCGCTGGAACGCACGCTGCGTGCGGTGCGGCTGGCCGATTCCGACCACGTCCGCGTCGGGCAGTGGGCGCTGGCGGTGGGCAACCCCTTCGAACTGACGCACACCCTGACGGTCGGCGTGGTCAGCGCGCGCGGACGGAGCCTCCCGGCGCGCGGGATGAGCCAGGACGTATTCTACGGCAACCTGATCCAGACCGACGCGGCGATCAATCCCGGCAACAGCGGCGGCCCGCTCTTCAACCTCAAGGGCGAACTCATCGGCATCAACACGATGATTTACAGCCACAAGGGGGTCAACGAGGGCTTCGGGTTCGCGATCCCGGCCAACGACATCAAGCCGCGGCTGGCGTATCTCGAGGCCGGCCGCGCGGTGGAGTACGGCTGGCTGGGCGTGCGCCTGCGCGACCTGGAAGCCGACCAGACCGCCTTCCAGGTGCCCGCCAATCGCGGCGTGCTGGTCGAAGAGGTGATCCGCGACATGCCCGCCGACCGCGCCGGCATGCAGCGCGGCAGCGTCATCCTCGCCTTCGAAAGCCTGCCCGTGAGCAACGCCGACGAACTGATCCTCGCCGTGGGCATGACCCCCGTGGGCAAACTCGCCACCCTGAAACTGCTCAACCCCAAGGGAGAGATCCAGGATCTGCAAGTCCGCGTCGGCCTGCGCTCGACCGAACTCGTCCAGGTCAGCGCCCAGCCGGACCCACGCCAGCCGGAGGAACTCGCGCCGAAGGGCGACGAACTGGACTGGCGCGGCATGCGCGTGCGGGAACTCACCGCCGAAGAAGCCGAAAAGGTCGGCAGCCGCCTGCGTGTGATCCGGGTCTTCAAGGGCACGCCCGCGGACCTCGCCGGGCTCTACGAAGGCGCGGCCCTCGACGAAGTCAAGTACGCCGAGAAGGCCGCGATCCAGCCCTTGCGGTCGCTGGGCGACCTGCGCAAGGCCGCCTCCGCGGCGAAGGACGCCGTGTACCTCCATTCGCCGGTGATCGGGTACATCCGGCTCGATTCGGAAACCCGCGAGTAGACCGCCCGAGCACGGCAAGCGGCGCTCCACGCTTACCCATGTGGAGCCTATCGTTTCAAGGCCGCCTCGAACTTCTTGAGCTGGTTCTGATAGTACTCCAGATCCGGCGGCTTCATGGCCAGAGCGCGGCGGGCGGTGGCGACGGCCTTCTCGACCTGCCCGTCCTGGAAGTAGCACTCGGCGAGCGTGTCCAGCACCTCGGCGGTGGGATCGAGTTCGACGGCGCGCTCGGCGATCGGTATCGCCTGCTTGATCTTTCGCAGCTTGGGGTCGTCGGCGATGGCGTAGAGCCAGGCGAGAAAACCGAGCGCGTCGGCGTAGTCGGGGCGGATCTGGATCGCCTTGAGGTAGTTGGCTTCCTGGGCGGCCTCGGCGCCGCGCTTGTCGCCGGCCTGGCAGAGCGCTTCGTGGACGCGCGCGAGGGTGAAGAAGCTGCGCGCATCGGTGGGGTCTTCCTTGCAGGCTTGCTCCAACGCCTCCAGAGCCTCGGGCATTTTGCGCAGCCAGTACAGCACGCGCCCCTTCAGGTGCTTCGCCTTGGACAGCTTGGGGTCGAGTTTGAGCGCCTCGTCGCAGGCCGCCACGGCATCCTCGTTCCGGTCCTCGTACCAGTAATTGAGCGCGCGCTCGTACCAGCCCCGCGCGCTCTTCATCTCGAGGCCGAGGACCCAGGGCTTCCAGACCGATTCGAGCTGGTCGGGGGTCGCCCCGCCGAAGGCGCGCTTGAAGGCGGTGTCCTGGTCGCGGCCCTTCTTGATCTCGTCGAGGTACGCGCCGAAGCCCTGCGCGAGGTTGTTTTTCGCGAAGTAGTAGACGACCGACCAGCCCTCGGCGTAAGCGAGCAGGTCGTAGCTGTCGTAGTTGTCGTATTTCATCAGCCGGCGCAGCGGGTGGTGCTTGCCCTGCTTGACCGCGTCCTGGAGTTCCAAAAGCCGGCCGTAAGGCACCTGGCCGGTCTCCAGCTTCCCGTTCTTGAACTGCGCCGTCTCGAAGTAGACCGCAAGCCCCTCGTTCAGCCAGACCGGAACGTTCCCGCGCGGCGCGAACATCTCCACGACATAGTGCGTCGCCTCGTGGTACAGCGTGCTCAGCACGTCCTCCGGGTCGTCGGACCAGAAGAGCACGATCTCCTTCAGGTTTGGGTCGAAGTACCCGGCCGTGTGCTCGCTCTGCCGCTTGCCCAATTCCTTGCGATACTGCTGAAACTCGGACTTCTCGGCGAAGATCTTGACCGGCAGGGCGTCGGTGGGCGGCTTGCCGAGCTGGAAGCGGACGAATAGTTCCTTGAATTGCAGTTCCAGCGCCTGCGAGATGTCCTGCGCCAGCTTCTGGCTGGTGTTGGTAATGACCGTGAAGTGCGGGGACGAGACTTTGAAAGCCTGCGCCCAAGGCGTGCGCTTGGCCGAACGCTCGAGGACCGAGAGCGCGGTGACTTCCTCCCCCGCCCGCGCGGCGAACGGCGCCAGGCCGCATGCCAGGACCGCCGCCAGGATCGACACTCCTCGCCAATCCATAGAATACATGGCTCGCCCTCGCACCAAGGGTGGCATAAACCGGAATAAAAAGGAATTCAAGCCGTCCATCAACTTGTACGCGCGAGCCACCGTTTGGCAAGACGCGGCTGTCGAGCGATTGGTTACGCAACTCGGGCGCTGTTCAAACGTCCAAGGGCAGGTTAGGGTTGTCAAAAATGTCGGGAATTCTCAGGAGAACCGCTCATGCACGGGCTCAACTCGTTTTACTTTAAGGCCTTAGCGCTTGTCCTCGGCGGCTGCGCCCTGCTTGCCGCGGGTGAGCAACAGCCGGCCGAGGCCCCGTCCGTCAAGAAGGTCATCCTCTACAAACACGGCATGGGCTACATCGAACGGCGCGGCAAGGTGGCCGGGAACGTGGTCGTGGACCTCAACTTCCGCGCCGACCAGATGCAGGACCTGCTGACCAGCTTCTTCGCGGTGGACCTTGGCGGAGGGAAGATCGCGGGCGTGCAGTACGAGACTCGCGATCCCCTGAGCAAGCAGCTCGAGGGGATCCGGATCCGCGTGCCCGAGAATGCCGCGCTGAGTCAGTTCCTGACTCAACTGAAAGGCGCGGCGCTCACCGCGAAGGCCGCCGGCGAGACGGTCAAGGGGCGCGTGCTGGGCGTCGAACCCGTCACGCAGGTGCTCGACGGCAAGACGCTCCAGGCCGGCTTCAAGCTGGTGCTGCTCACCGAAGGCGGCGCGATCCGCAGCCTGGATCTCTACGGTCTTTCGGAGTTCAAGCTGGAAGACGAGGCCCTGCAGCGCGATTTGAACCGGCTGCTGACCATCAGCCTCGACAGCCAGTACACCAACCGCAAGAAGCTGAGCCTGGTCGCGCAAGGCGAGGGCGAGCGCGAGCTGCGCGTCGGCTACCTGATCGAGATGCCGATCTGGAAGGCCAGCTACCGCGTGATCCTGGACAAGAAGGACGCGAACGTCGCCGACGATCCGGCGCTGCTCCAGGGCTGGGCGCTGGCCGAGAACACGACCGAAGAGGACTGGGCGGAGGTCGAGATCGCCTTCGTCGCCGGCAACCCGCTGAGCTACGTGATGGACCTCTACAGCCCCTTCTACGTCACCCGCCCTCGGGTTCCGATCCCGGGCCTGGACCGCGTCGCCGCCAATTGGGACGCCACGCCCGAAGCCTCGATCCTGGCGCTCGACAAGGACCGCGCCGAACTCGAAGGCGAAAAAGCCCAGGACATGGCGGAGGCGAAGAGGGCAATGGCTCCCATGGAACGCGCGCAGATGTCCGGCCGCGCGGCGCCGGCCGCGCCCGGGGCCATGCCGCCCGCCGCCAAGCCGGCGCTCTCCGATCTTCTCGCCAATAGCGTCTCGGCGGCGGCCAAAGGCGTGCAGGTGGGCGAATTGTTCAGCTACGAGGGCCAGCAGAAGGTGAGCATCAAGCGCGGGCAGGCCGCCATGGTCCCGATCCTTTCCCAGAAGGTGAAAGGCAAGCGGCTGCTCTACTACAAGAGCGCGTTCTCGTCGCGCCCCGCCAACGCCTACGTGCTCAAGAACGACACCGAACTGACGCTCGAAGCCGGCGCGGTGACGTTCTTCGAAGGCGACACGGCGCTGGGCGAAGGGATCCTCTCCCACATCCTCGCCCCCGGCGGGAAGGAAGTCCTGCCCTACGCCATAGACGGCTCGGTGGACGTCACGCCCGAGGTCCAGAACGAGCGCCTGCCGGCCTTCAAGGGCGTCGTGGCCAACGGCTATGCCACGCTGACGCTCTCCGAGAAGCTCCGCAGCGCCTGGAAACTCACCAACCGCGGCAAGAGCCCCGCCACGCTCTGGATCGACCAGCCCAAGCACCCCGAATTCAAGCTGGCCAAACCGGAGAAGCCGCTCGAGGAGGTCGAAAGCCACTACCGCTTCGAGGTGGGCCTGAAGGCCAGCTCGCAGCAGGAGTTCGTCGTCGAAGAGCAGCGCGAGGTGAACGAGTCGATTTACCTGACCAACTCCAACGAAGGCCAGATCCGTTTCCTGCTCTCGCAGGCTTTCTTCAGCGACGCGACCAAGGCCTTCCTGAAAGAGGTGATGGCGCTGAAAGACCAGCATGCCGCCAAGCAGGCCGAGATCGCGGCCATCAACCGGCAGGTCACCCAGCTTGACCAGGAACAGAACCGGCTCAGGAACAACATGAACTCCCTGCGCAACGACCGGCCTCAGGAGCAGGAACTGCGCGCGAAATGGGTCACGCGGCTGGGGCAGGCCGAGGACGAGATCCTCGCGCTGCGCACCAAAGCCGAGGCGGCCCAGGCGGAACTGCAGAAGCAGGCCCTGGAGTTGGCCGAGAAGATTCGCAGCTACAAGGGCGAGTAATCCCGAGGCCAGGCCGCAACTCATTGATAAATAAGGGGTTAGGCGGAAGAAATTGCACCGATTCGCACGCAACTTTTGCGCCGCGCAGGTCGTCCAAGCTCATGGAAACCAGGAGCAAGCTCATGGCGCTTGAACGCAAACCGGCCCCCGAAGGCGAGCCGAAGCCCAATTACCCGGAGTCCGAGGAGTACGCATCCGACCGGCGCGCGTTTCTGGTCATGCTGGGCGGCGCGGCGGCGGCGGGTCTGGGGCTGTACGCGGTGGGTTCGCCGTCGCAGCCGGTCCATCCGCAAATCCCCGCGCCAAGCGCTATGCCGGCGATTCAGACTCCCGTTGTTCCCGGAGGCGCGGCGCCGCCGCCACAACCTCCGGCCTACCCGCAGGCGCAGATTGAAGGCGACATGGCGGTGGCGCAGCCGGTGCAGCCGCAGCCCCCGGCCCAGCCCCTCGCGGCGGTGAGAGGCGAGGCGGCCGTTCCGATGCCCGCACAGCCGCAGGCGATGCCATTGGGCGAAGCGCCGGCCGTGCAGGTCCAGCCGCCCGCGCAGCCGCAAGCCGTGGCCCCGGGCGGGATGCCGGCCCCGCCGCCCGCCGTGCCGCGGGCTATGATCAAAGGCAAGGTCGCGGCGCCCGAAATGGTACGGCCGCCCAAGCCCGCCCCCGGCGCGACGGTCGAGGACCTCTGAGCATGGAACTGACTTTGGTCCTCACCCACGCCTGCAACCTGGGCTGCCCCTACTGCTACATGGGAAAGAAGTTCGGGCGGCGCATGCCGAAGGAACTGGGCGAGCGCGCGCTCGAGCAGGCCTTCGCGAAGCTCCCGCCGGGCGAGGAGATCCAGGTCGGGTACTTCGGCGGCGAGCCGCTGCTGGCGTGGGATCTCCTCCAGCACTTCCACCGCTACGCCGAAAACCTCGCGCGCGCCAAGGGCGCGAAACTCGTCGGCACCGTCACCACCAACGCCACGCTGCTCACCGAAGAACGCATGGACTGGCTCGTCGAGCACGGCGTGGTGGTCGCGATCAGCCTGGATGGGATCAAAGCCTCCCACGACGCCACGCGCCCCTTCGTGAACGGGAAGAGCAGCTTCGAGGCCGCGCGCAAAGGCTTGAAGATCGCGCTGGAACGCGCGCCGCTAACCGAGGTTCTCTGCGTCGTCGATCCGGACAACGCCGAGCACATGAGCGCCAACGCCCGCTTCCTGCTCGACGAAGGCGCGCGCGTCGTCGCGCTCTCGATGAATTACAGCGGGGCCTGGAACGAGGAGCGCCTGGCGGTCTACGAACGCGAACTCGAACGGGTAGGCGCGGAGTTCGTGCGCCGCTTCCGCGCCGGGCAGGACGTCTACATCAGCATCCTGGACGCGAAGATCGTCGGCCGGCTCAAGGGCGGCCTGAAGGAATGCGACCGGTGCAGCTTCGGCCTGGGCGAACTGGCCGTGGCGCCGTCCGGAAACCTGTACCCCTGCGAGCGGCTGGTGGGCGAAGACGCCGATCCCACCTGGGTGATCGGACACCTCGAGCGCGGCTACGACCTGCCCAAGCTCGCCGGGATGCTCTCCAAGAAACACCGCCGCGACCCGCTCTGCGAATCCTGCGCGATCCGCGACCGCTGCGCGAGCCACTGCGGCTGCTCGCGGTTCTTCTCCAGCGGCGACCTGGCCGATCCGGGCGCGCCGCTGTGCCTCACCGAACAGATCAACGCGCGCGTGGCCGACCGCGTCGCGCAGACGCTCTTCTGGGAAGCCAACCCCACCTTCATGCGCAAGTTCTATTTCGAGCGCAACCTGCCCGCCGCGCTGGCCGAGGCGCGCGAAGCGCCGGCCGGCGAACTCCTCGCGCTCGCGGGCGCCTGATTTCCTTCCACATGTAGGCCGAAGGGCATGGCGGGGATGGCAGGCGGCCGCATCTCGGCTTGGCCTGCCGCGGCTATTTGGCGGCTTCGAATTCCTTGAGCCGGTCCTCGAACTCCTTGCGCGTTTCCGCCTTCGTATCGAGGGGCAGCAGGGCGATGGCTTTGCGCTGGATCTCAATGGCTTCCTTGGTCTCCCCGTTGCGGAAGAGCGCCAGGCCCAGCGTGTCGAGGATGCTCGGGTTGGAATTGAAGGACTGCTCGACCGCCTTGCGCGCGAAGGGCAGCGCGGTCTTGGGGTCGCGCAGGGAGGCGTCGGCGCTGGTGAGCAGTTCCCACGCGTACCCGTTGTTGGCTTCGGCCGAATCGGCCTGCGCTTCGGCCCACTTGCGCAGGTAGCCCAAGCGGCGCGCGTTGTCCTTGAGCTGCCCCGCGGCGTCGGCCATGGCGGTGTAGATCCCCTGCTCGGCGAGTCCCGGATCGAGCTCCGCGGCCTTATCCAGGTCTTCCAGCGCCTCGCTCCATTTGCGCACCGCGAGCCGGTACTGCCCGCGCAGGCCGAACTCCTGCGCGGAACGCAGGTCCTTACCCTCGAGGCGCTTGCCCTGGTAGCGCGAGCGGATGCCGGAGGACTCGCGCAGGATGAGCTGCGCCACCTCGGTCGGATTTACGGCGTATTGCTTGGCCTTTTCAAGCGCCGCGGTGGCTTCCTCGGTGCGTCCGAGCCCGTACTGGCAGACGGAGACGACCGCCCAGGCGTTCCAGAAGTTCTCGCGGATCTCGATAGCCCGCTGGGCATCCTTGAGTGCATGCTCCAGTTGAAGCAAAGCCATCTTGCAATAGGCCATGTTGGTCAGCGCGACGTGATGGCGCGGTTCCTTGCCCAGGATCTGCCTGTAAACGGCGATCGCCCCTTCCCGGTCATATTCGCGTTCCAGGGCCTGCGCGCGCCGGAAGAGGGATTCGATGCTCCCGCCTGGCGGCGCCGGATCGTTCACGGGGGCGTCTTCCGCCACCCGGGGCGGCTCGGGGGGCGCCTCGAGTTTCTCCACCTGCACGCGGACGCGCGAAGCCTCGAGCGTGCCGGGGTACTTGTCCGCGAAAGCCCGCCCGGCCGCGATCCGCTCTTCCTGCGGCGTGTCGCTCGACCGCATCAGGGCCTGGACGGCCTCGAACTCCTTCTGCAGCGCGCTCGGGGCGTCGGCGCTCTTCTCCTGCGGGCGGGCAGGCTCCTGCGGGTCCGAAGCCGGGCGCGAGGCGCTTCCCGCGGGCGCGTTCGCGGTGCTCGAGGTTCGCGTCACCGATTCGACGCGGACCTCGGCCGGCTCGCGCCGCGACCGCGTTTCGCCCGACGCGCCGCCGCTGCCCATGATCAGGAGCACGCCGCCCAAAGTCGCAATCACACCCCCGGCGATCAGCGCGACCGCAGCGGGCGAAGAGTTCGACGAAGGCGTCGCCGCCATCGTCTTGCGCTGCGAACGCGCCATCGAAGTGTGGATTGCGGAGTGCTTCGAAGCCGCGCGGCCGGATTGCTGCGCGCGCAACACTCCTGTCTCGCTAGGATTGCCATTGGGCATCCGGCGGGTGGAGCCCGTCTCGGTGGGCGTCGGAATCGGGACGTTCGCCGTGTCCGTCTTCTGGCCATCAAGAACCTTGCGCGCTTCCTCTTCAGTGAGCGGCGCGGCCTCCATCGTCATCACGCCGACCGCACAGTCGCTGCAGAAAACTCCTTTTAGTTTCTTGTCCTTGGCATCGCCCCGATCAAGATCGGATTCCATGATCCGCTTGCCGCAGCGTTCGCAGAAGAAGAACTTCATCGAGCATCTCCCTTACTTCAATTTAGCACGTAACTTACAAGGATCAATACATGGTGCATCCGGATTCCCGCCAGACTTTGATTTCATTCTCGATGATATCGTGATAGACGCCAACCTCGCGCGGGTGCTGCACAAGTGTCGGCAACATGAAATCATCTCAAGCAAGAAGCCCTGTTCTTCTGCTGCATGGCTGGCTTGGCGGGCCGGCCAGCTTCGGATCTTTGCCCGACCTGCTTAAAATCCGCGGACACCGGGTGCTGGAAACCTTCAGGCACTACTCGACTTGGCCCCGCCGAGCCACCCTGGCGCAATTGGCCGACCAATTGGAAGTGGAACTCCAACGCACGGGCGCATTCGACGGGGAAGCGCCGATTGTGCTGGCCCATAGCATGGGCGGACTCTTGGCGCGAACCTGGATGGACAGGCATTACCTGACGCGCTTGTGCAAGCCGCCGGTGGCGCGCCTGATCGAATGCGGCTCGCCGCGGCACGGGGTCTGGCTAAGGCCCTTCAGCCGCGCGCTCATCCGTTTGGGCTGCGTGCCGGGCAGGCGCTTGGCGCGCGCGATGCTCGCCCCCAACCCCTGGCTCTGGGATCTGGCCTGGAAGGAAGCCGGGCACGCGGAGCTGCTGCCGCCCGTCGCGGCGCTCACCGGTCACTGGCAGCGCCTGAACTGGATGGCTCCCGTGCTCGGTGGAGCGCCGTCGGACGGGGTGGTGCCGCTGGCGAGTTCGAATCCCAATCCGCTCTTTCTGCGGCCCGGGCACGCGGCGTTCCGCTTCCCGCTGCGCGCGTTCCGCGTCGTGCCGGGATTCGGGCACAATCGGCCGCGCGGGCTGCTGAGCCACCTGCGCGATGATTCCGCCGCGGACCCTGTCTGGCGCGCCGTGCAGGCGCTGCTCGACGGCGAGGAACCGCGCGTCGAGGGCTACGCGGAGGAGCGCGCGGCGTACTTCTACGTGCGTTCGAGTTCCGGCGCGCCCACGCTGCGTCTCGGCGATGGTCCGGAACAGCGGCCGCGGTTTCATGACGGCGGTTGTTTGAACCTGTTCCGGATTTCCTGCGGAAATCCCGGGCTGCCGCAACTGCGGGACGGCGGGCGAACCTGGACGCTTGCCGAGTTGGGCCTTCCCGAGGGCCCGGCGCCCGGCGGTATACATTACGTGGACCTCGCTGGATAGTGCGCCGCTCGGCCCTCTCGCGCGAGCGAGGCTACTTCGCCGCGATCGTGACTTTCAGGCCCTCGTTCCAATCCTTCTTGTCGTCGGCGTAGTACAGGTACGCGCGACTGGCCGGGCCGGCGTAGGTCCCGGGAACGGCGGCGACGCAGGAGAGCGGCAGCTCGACCGTGGTCTCGGCCTTCAGCCCGCGCCAGTAGAAGACCACCTCGCGCCCGCGGACTTCGTAGGCGTCGATCGTGCCTTTCTTGACCAGTTCCTTGAGCTGGTCGTGGCGCGGTTCGAGCCCGCCCGGCAATCCGACGATGGCGACCGGGTTCGGCACGGCCTCCTTGGCGGTGTTGCGCACGGCGACCTGGACCTCCGTCACGGCGCCTTCCTCGAGCTTCTCGCCGGCCAGCTTCGTCTCGAGCTTCACCTTGCAGTCGGCGGCGCTGTCGGGCTTCAGGTCGTGGTACTTGACGGAAACCGAGTACGGCATCTGCGCGCCGTCTTCCATCTTGACCTCGATGGCGTGCTCGCCGGGGGTGAGCAGTTCGCTCAGGTCGGGGAGCGCGATGGCGTCCTGCGTGGCGGTGTCGAAGTTCGCCCAGTCGCCGACGCCTTGGCCGTCCACGAAGACGCGGACGCGGCCAGGGGCCTTGGGACGCGCGCGGGACTTGTCGTAGGCGACGATGGCGCGCAGCGCGAGGATCGTGCTCTGCGTGCTGCCGTAGCGCCCGGACTTGCAGCTTTCCGCGACGTATTTCATGGAAGCCTCGACGGCGCCGGCGAACTCGGCCTCGCGCAGCCAGGCCACCACGGCCAGCGCGGTGGTCTCGATGTCGAGCGTCTCGCCGGAGGATCCGACGATGCTCGAGCTGGAACCCTTGACGAAGCCCTTCACCTGCCCGTCCGCGGCCTGGCTGGCCTGGAGGCGGCGCATCAGTTCCACCGCTTCCGCCTTGGCGCCGCCGAGGTACAGCGCGTTGGCGGCCAGCGCCAGGACGTAGCTGTTCTTGCTGGCTTTGGCGGCGGCCTTGAGCGCGTCGAGTTCGGTCTTGAGATTCTCGACCGGCTCGCCGCTTTCAAGGAGCGCCCATACGATGTACGCATTGCTGCAGTCCGCGTCCTCGATCCAGGTGTGGAGCGCGCGGCGTTCGCGCTTGAAGCTGCCCTTCCCGTCGCGCTGGGCCATCAGCCACTGGCGGGTGCGCGCGAGCATCCCGCCGTCGACCTCGCGGACCTGGGCCATGTCGCTGAAGTGAAGCAGGCCGTAGGCGGTGAGCGCTTCGTGGCCCGGCGCCTCGCCGAACCACTCATACCCATGCTTCGGGGTCTCGAAGCCGGCAAGGCGTTTGTAGCCGGCGTCGAGGATCTTGCGGCTGCGTTCGACCAGCGCCGGATCCACGCCCGTGTGGGACATGAAGTACTGCTGCGCCATGGTCAGCGGATAGCTGGTGCTGCTGGTCTGTTCGAAGCAGCCGCTGGGCTCCTGGATCAGGCGCTCCAGGGCCTGCGTCAGGTTGGCCAGGGGCGTGGGGAAGACGGCAACCTTGGTCTGGATGCTGCGCGGGATCGCGTTGGCGGGAATGACGACCTTGTGCTGTGCGGGATGGGCCGCGTCGAGAAGCCCGCCGAAGGGCTTCTCGTAGGGGAAGCCTTGCGGCACGACGTTCAGCTTGCGGGTCACCTTGTCGCTGTAGGCTCCGGCGCGGGCAAAGAGTTCGAAATCGGCAGCGCCGTTGAAGGCGCCGACTTTGATCTTCAGGATGCGCCGCGCCCGTTCGAGCGCGCCGAGATCGAAAGGCGCGAGCGGGTCGAGCTTCAGCTCGCCGGCGCCGCGGGCTTCGACGGCCACTCCGCCCAGCGCGCTGTCGATCCCGTTCACGAAGGCCACGGGCAGTTCGATCGCGTCGCCGGCGGTCACTTCCAGCGGGAGCTTGGGTTCGAGATAGAACGGCTCGACCGATTCGACGCCGCCGCGCCCGGCGCCCAGCGCGCCGTCGGCCCCGAAGGCGTCGGCGAGGACCCGGAAGGCGGTCACGGCGTCGCTCAGCGCGAACGCGACCGTGGCTTCGCCGGTCTTCGCATCGGTGGCGATTCCCGCGTGCCAGTAGAGCGTCTCGGCGAAGTCGGAGCGTGCATTGGGCTGGCGATTGGGCCGCGCCGCGTGGGCGAATTCGCGGACCATCACGAAACTGCGGTCCTTTTCGCGTTCCGCCACTTCCTCCTTGGCCATCAGTCGGTTCTCCGCGGCCTTGGCGTCGGCCTTTTCAAGCGCGTCGCGCATCGCCTGGCGCTCGGGGGAATCGGGCTGCTCGACCTCGCGCCGCTGCTTCTGCTCGGCCGCCACGACCGCCGGCGGCTGGGGCTCGGCTGGGGCCGGCGGGGGCGCTTTGTCCTCCATGGCCCGCGCTGGGGCTGCATCGGCCCGCCGCCCTTCCTCGGGCGCCGCGCCAGCCGGCATGGGCGCGCCAAGCATCCAGACGCCTCCATCTTTGCCTTCCTGAAGGGCGCTGTTCTGCTCGTGCCTCGCGACTAGGCGCAGCGCCAGCGCCCGCCGGCCCGCGTCGCCGTGCGCGGCCAGGAATTCGTTCATGCGCATGAGCGCGAAGCGCCGCCAGCCCTGCGTGCCCAGCAGCAGGTCCAGCGCCTGCGGGGCCTTTGGGTTTTCCGGGTCGAGGTACACGTGTGCGTCGGCCAATTCGCCGACCTCGTTCTCCAGCAGCGCCATCTCCGGCAGGCGCGGGGCCTGCTCGCGTGTCTCGATCATTTCCAGCACGCTGTCGTCGGTGACGGTGAGGCCCACGACGGCCCCGACGGGCCGGTCCTGCTGGTCGGTGGTGCGGACGGTGAGCTTCACCGCGCCGCCGGGCACGTAGCTCTTGCGGTCCGGGACGATCGAGACCTTCAGCTTGTGCGCGGGCTCGCGATAAACGAGCCGCTCGGCCAGCGGCTTGCCGGCCTTGTCCCAGACGGTGGCCGTAAGCACGCCGTCGGCGGCCTTGGGATCGAGCTGGAGTTCGACGGCCTTGCCGGCCTGCACGTTGACTGTCGCGGCGGCGGCCTCAATTTCGCGCTGCGCGAGCGTCACTTTCAGCTCCGCGTCCGCGGGGCTGGCGAGCCTGAGCCGCACCGGCCCGCCGGCCGCCGTGCGGTCTTCGAGGGCCTGGAATGCGACGCCGGCGGCTTTGACCTCCCCCAGCGCGAAGGTCCGCGCGATCCCCGCGGGCTTGGTGATGTGGAGCAGATAGGTCCCGCCCGCCTCCGGCTTGAACGCGAAACGCCCACGGCCTTCATGGGCGGTGCTGAATTCGGCCACGGGTCCCGGCACGGGTCCGTTCCACGACTGCGGCAGCTTGGACAGGTCAACCTGCACGTAGCCTTCCAGGTCGGCCGGCTTGCCATCGAGCCTCCGGGCCTGGAGGTAGACGCGATTCTCGACGCCGCCGACCAGTTCACCGCCCTCGGGGTAGAGCTGCAGGTCCAGCGTCTGGAGCAGGATGGGGATCGTCTTCGCGGCGGTCTCGACGACTCCGCCGTCCTGGATCGCGAAGGCCAGCGTGCCCTCGCCGCGCGCGATCGCTTCCGGCAGCTTGAAGACGCCCGTGCAGCGGCCCTGGGCGTCGACCTTCGCCTGCCCGCGGAAAACCTCGGCGCCGTCCACGCGCGCGGTGACGGTCGCCTGGGCGCCTTCGGGGACGCCGCCCTCGGCGCGCTTGACCTCCAGCGTGGCGGAGACCTCGTCGCCGGGCCCGTAGCCTTCGCGGAGGAACACGATCTGGCTCTTGAGGCGCGGGGCGCGGTAGGCGCGGATCTCGAAGTTCCGTTCGGCGGGCGCATGCCCGGAGTGGGGGTGGGTCAAGCGGAGCGTATACTGCCCGCCGGCCGAACCCGCGGGGATGTCCCACTTGAACCCGAAGAGGGAGTCCTTCAAGCCCGCCCAGCTTCGCGCCACGATCTCGCCTTTGGGTCCCTTGACCTCGATCATCGCCTGGCCGGCTTCCTGCGGGGCGGGCTTGCGCGTGAACGCATGCAGGAGGATTCCGCGCGCGTAGACGCTTTCGCCTTCGCGATAGATCGGCTTGTCGGTGCTGAGCAGGGTCAGGTAGCGCTCGGGGCCGCCCAGTTCCTTCGTGCCGGCCTTGTCCGCCCGCACGGCGAAGCCGACGCCAAGGGCCGCCAGGAGCGCCGCGGCGAGCACGGCCGCGAAAGCCTTGCGATTCATGCGTAGCATCGTTCACTCTCCCTCTGTGAAACCGGACCCCGTATTTGCCGAAGGGCACGAATGCCAATGAATTGGACGCCGCCGCCGGACCCGAGTTGCGCCGAATCTTCGGTTCGATAACCCGCCCGGAGGCAACGGCTTAGGCCCCTGGCAACGTCCAGTTGTCCCGGCGCGCTGCTTCGGTATCCTGTCCCGGTCGCAGCGTTCAGCGCAAAGCACTCCGGAGCCCGCCGATGAACACCGAGCTGGTCAAGCGCCTCTTTGCCCAACTGCGCAAGATGCCGATCTGCGATCCGCACACGCACGTCCGGGCCGAGCAGCCCGTCGCCAAGCACCTCGGCGACCTGCTGGGCTACCACTATTACACGGAGCTGGCCAACAGCAGCCGCGGCCGGCCCGAAGCGCTGCCCGACGATCCCGAAAAGCGCATCGACTACGTCTGGCCGCACCTGCCCGCGCTGCGCGGGACCGTGCAATTCGACTGGATGATGGGCATCAGCGAGATCCTGCTGGGCATTCCGCGCGGGGACTGGTTCAAGCAGCCCAAGCAGAAGCTCGTCGCGCGCGCGCAGAAGGTCATCGAATCGAAGAGCTACGCGAAGGACGTCTGGAAGAAAAGCGGCATCACGCAGGCGTACATGACCAACCTCTTCGACGAGGACCTCTCGAAGCACAAGGACGGCCGCCTCGTCCCGTGCCTGCGCACCGACGACCTGGTCTTCAGCCTGGTAAAAAACAATACGCTCGAGCGACTGGCGCGGGCGACGGGCGAGAAGGACGTCGAATCGCTGGACGGCTTCGGCAGGGCCCTGCGCAAGGTCTTCGACCGCTTCGCGAAGTGGAAGATGGGCTACGCGGCCGTCGGGCTGCCGCCGAACTTCGTCGAGGGGCGCGAGGTCAGCCGCACGCTGGCCGAGAAGGTCCTGCGGCGCATGGCGCGCGGCGAACCGCTGAACGAAGAGAACCGCCGCTCCTGGGCGCAGTTCATGCTCGACCGCATCGCCCTGGAGTGCTCCCGGGTGAAGGCGCCTTTCGTGTTGATGGTCGGCGCGGACCGCGAGGTCTACGCGCAAGGCGTGCCGGCGGGGCGCGATCTCTTCCGCTGCGACAGCCACCTGCGCGGCCTCGACGGGCTGCTCAACAAGTACAGCGACGTGCGCTTCCCGATGATGGTCGTCAGCGACACGGCGGGCCTGGAACTCGTCGCGCAGGGCTGGATCCGGCATAACGTCTACGTCTTCAGCCACTGGTGGTACGCGAACAATCCCGAGGACATCCGCCGCGAACTGCGCCGCCGCCTGGACGTGCTCCCCCGTAACAAGTTCGTGGGCTTCCACAGCGACGGATACAGCAGCGAATTCATCCTGCCCAAGTTCAACACCTTCCGGCTGGTGCTCGCGAAGGTGCTCGCGGAAAAGATCGAAGAGAGCAAGATCGCCGGCAGCGCGGTGGCCGAGCCGCTCGACGAGGACGGCGCGCTGGAACTGGCCGAAAAGATCCTGCTCAAGAACCCCGCGGAAATCTTCGGTGTACGGCGTTGAAACCCGGTCCAGGAATTGAAGCGCGGTATTCAGGAGATTCTTCGTGAAGCTCGGCATCATCGGATTCCCCGGCTCGGGCAAGACAAGCCTCTTCAACGCCGTCACCGGCGGCAGCCAGGCGGTGGGGCAGTACGGCGGCCAGCCCGGGCTGCACGTCGGCATCATGAAGGTCCCCGACGCGCGCCTGGAGAAGCTGCGCGGGATGTACAATCCCAAGAGCTACAAGCCGGCGGTCGTGGACTGCGTGGACTTCACCGGCCTGATCGGCGGGGCCGGAGGCGGCGGCAAGGAAGTGAAAGGCGAACTGCTCGGCAAGCTGCGCGAAGTGGACGCCATCGTCCATATCGTGCGCGCCTTCGAGAACGCCGAGGTGCCGCACGTCCTCGAGAGCGTCGATCCCAAGCGCGACCTGGGCGAGGTCGAAAGCGAGCTGCTCTTCGCCGACCTGGCCCAGTGCACGAGCCGCGTCGAGAAACTGCGCGTGCAGGTCACCAAACCCACCAAGACGCAGGAGCAGGACAAGAAGGAACTCGCCACGCTCGAAAAGGTCCTGAAGCTCCTCGAAGACGGCAAGCCCGTGCGCGGCTTCACCCCGGCGAACGACGACGAAACGAAACACGTCGCCGCGTTCCAGTTTCTCACCATCAAGCAGGTCGCCGTGGTCTTCAACGTCGGCGAAGGCGACCTCGGCGCGGGCGGGCTGGGCGAGACCCTTCAGCAGGCGCACCCCGGCAGCCTCGCGCTCTGCGCGAAGCTCGAGATGGAACTCGCGCAGCTCCCTGAAGAAGAGCGCGCGGTCTTCCTGCAGGACTTAGGGATTGCCGAACCGGCCGCGGCGCGGCTCGCGCGGCAGGCCTACGCGGCCCTCGGCGCGATCAGCTTCTTCACCGTTGGCGAGGACGAAGTCCGCGCCTGGACCATCCGCAAGGGCGACTCGGCCGTCGTCGCCGCGGGCAAGATCCACACCGACCTCTCCAAAGGCTTCATCCGCGCGGAGGTCTTCTCGTACGAGGAGTTGATTGCCGCCGGCGACGAGAAAGGCGTCAAGGCCGCCGGAAAGTTCAGGCTCGAGGGAAAGGATTACATCGTCCAGGACGCCGACATCGTCCACGTGCGGGCGAACACGAGATAGGCCTAACCACGGAGGGCGCAGAGCACACAGAGATTGCGGATTGCGGATTGCGGATTGCGGATTGCGGAGCTAAAGCTTGTAGGGGGTAAAGCGATTCATTTTCTTGGCTTAAAATTTCAACTCCTCACTCCCCATCCCAACCTCTGTGCTCTCTGTGTGCTCTGTGGTTAAAACTCCTTCGGGAAACGACTCATGCCTCAAGAGCGCGTCATCGTCGTAGGGAGCAGCAATACGGACCTCGTCGTGCATTGCGCCACGCTGCCCGCGGCGGGTCAAACGGTGCTGGGCGGGGATCTGCTCACCTTCGCCGGCGGGAAGGGCGCGAATCAGGCGGTTGCGGCGGCGCGAGCCGGTGCGAAGGTGCGGTTCATTGGAGCATTCGGCGACGATGCCTTCGGGAAGGCCCGGCGCGCGGACCTGGAACGCGAAGGCATCGATTGCTCGGGCTGCGTGACCAAGAAGGGCGTGCCGAGCGGCGTGGCGTTGATCGCGATCGGCGCGGCGGGCGCCGGGCGCAAGCGGGCCAAGGCCGAGAACCTGATCGTCGTCGCGCCGGGGGCCAACGCGCGGCTGACGCCCGCCGACGTGGCGCGCGGGATGTCGAAGGACCTGGGCGCGGGCGACGTCGTGCTGGCCTCGCTCGAGATTCCCGTCCCGGCGCTGGAGCGCGCCTTCGCGCTGGCAGCGCGCAATGGGGCCTTCACGGTGCTCAACCCCGCGCCGGCCGCGCCACGCGCGAGCCTCGCGAAGCTCCTCGCGCGGAGCATGGCGCTCACGCCGAACGAGACCGAATTCACGGCGCTCTTCGGCAGGATCCCGATCACGCCGGCCGGCGCGAGAAAGCTCGCCCGAAATTTCCATCCGCATGCCGCATTGAGAAGCCTGATCGTGACTCGTGGCGCGCGGGGGTGGCGTGCTTCCACGCGGACGCTGCGGGCCGGCTTGGCCTGCTCGCCGCGCCTTCCCCCGCGTGAAGCCCGTGGACACCGTAGGCGCGGGCGACTGCTTCAACGGCTGCCTCGCCGCGTATCTGGCCGGCCGCGCTGACCTCTTGAGCGCGCTCCCGAGCGCCATCCGCTTCGCCGTCGCCGGCGCCGCCATCTCCGTCACGCGCCACGGCGCGCAGCCGAGCATGCCGCGGCGCGCGGAAATCCTGAAGCTGCTGGGCTCGAAACGCTAGCGCACCACGCATTCGATGCCGTGTCCGGCCTGGGACTTGCATCCCCGGGCGCGGCATGCGGTAATGGCGCCGCAGGCAGCGGCCCCAGGGGAGACGCACGTGATTGCTACAGCCCGGAACGCGCAAGGCTTGCGGGGCGCGGAGTTGCGCCGCTACGTGGAGCGCCACCTGGCGCCGCACGTCGCGACGCCCGCGCAATACCTCGGCGGCGAGCTGAACCGGGTTGTGAAGGACCACGCCGGGAAGCGCATCAAGGTCGCGCTCTCCTTTCCCGACACCTACGCGATGGGCTCCTCAAGCACCGGCTTCCGCATCCTCTATCACGTCTGGAACCTGCGGGAGGACAGCGTCTGCGAACGGGTCTTCGCGCCGTGGCCGGACATGGAAGCGAAGCTGCGCGAGCACGGCGTGGGCCTCTATACGCTCGAGACCTTTACCCCGGTGCGCGAGTACGACGTGCTGGCCTTCTCGTGCGCGTACGAGATGGGCTTCACGAACATGCTGACGATCCTGGACCTGGCGGGGATCCCGCTGCGGGCCGAGGCGCGCACGCGCGAGGATCCCATCGTGATCTTCGGCGGGCACACCGCGTTCGCGCCGGAGCCGGTCGCCGACTACGTGGACGCCTTCTGCATCGGCGAGGGCGAAGAGCTGGCCGTGGAGGTGACGGAGAAGATCGCCGAGTTGAAAGCCGCGGGGCTCCCGCGCGAAGAGCTCCTGCTGCGGCTGGCGCGCGAAGTCCCCGGCGTCTACGTGCCGCGCTTCTACAAGTTCGAATACTTCCCGGACGGCGCGATCGCCGACGTCGTCCCGCTGGCCGCGCGGATCCCCTTCCCCGTCAAACGCCGGATCGTGCACGACCTGGAAAACGCGCCCTTCCCGACCCGGCAGATCGTGCCCTACGTGGACACGGTCTTCGACCGCTACTCCATCGAGATCATGCGCGGCTGCGTGAACGGCTGCCGCTTCTGCCAGGCCGGGATGATCACGCGCACGCAGCGCCAGCGCAGCATCGAGAAGGTCGTCGAGCTGGCCAAGCGCGGCTACGAGGAGACCGGCTACGACGAAATCGGCCTGCTCTCGCTCAGCAGCAGCGACTACTACGGGATCGCCGAGCTGGCGAAGCGGCTCAACGACCACTTCGAGGCCAAAGGCGTCAGCGTGGGGCTGCCGAGCCTGCGCATGAACGAGATCCTCGCCACGCTGCCCAAGGAACTCGCGCGCGTGCGCAAGGGCGGCCTGACCATCGCGCCGGAAGCGGCCACCGAGCGGATGCGCAACATCATCAACAAGCCGGTCAAGGACGAGCACCTGATCAACGCCGTGCGCGAGGCCTTCAAGCTCGGCTACGACCACGTGAAGCTCTACTTCATGCTCGGCCTGCCCGGAGAGACCGACGCGGACCTGCGCGCGATCGGGGAGTTCAGCGACCGGATCAGCATGCTGCGCAAGGAACTGGGCAGGCCGCCGGCGAAGGTCTCGGCCTCGGTGAGCAGCTTCGTGCCCAAGGCCGGCACGCCGTTCCAGTGGGCGCCGATGCTGTCGCGCGAGGAGTGGCGCCGCCGGCAGCAGGTCATCATGGGCTCGACGAAAGTGAAGGCCGTGCGCGTGAAGGTCCACGACCCGGACGTGAGCTACCTCGAAGGCGTCTTCTCGCGCGGCGACCGGCGCCTCGGGCCGGCCATCGAGAGCGCCTGGCGCAACGGCGCGCGCTTCGACGGCTGGGACGAGCATCTCAAGATGGACGTCTGGATGGACGCCTTCGCGAAGCACGGCCTGGACCCGGACAAGATCGCGCTGAAAGAGCGTCCGCTCGACGAGATTCTGCCCTGGGTGGTCGTGAGCGACACGGTGAGCGAACAGTTCCTCAAGCGCGAGTTGCGGCGCGCGGCCGAAGAACGGATCACCGAGACCTGCGCGGACACCAACCCCAACGTCGAAACGCCGTGCTTCATCTGCGACGGCTGCGAGCGCAGCCCGCTCTGGGACAAGAAGGAAGCGATGCTCGACGCGCCCCTGAAGGGCGTTGCGCGCGACGAGCGCTACGCGCGCAACTGGCGGTTGACCGAGGGCGCGCGAAATACGGCTCCTGTCTCCTGACGCCCGCGCTTACGGAAGTTCTTCCTCCACGTCCATCGAAGGCGCTTCCGGCTTGCGCGGCCGGATTTGCAGCGGCACAAGCGGTTCCTGTTGCTTCGGGGCCTCAGGCTGCGCCCTCGGTGGCTCGTGGAAGAGCGCGTAGGTGCGGCGGTCGAGTTCCTTGATCTCCTCCTCCTTGCGTTCCCACCAGCTCTCAACCTCTTTCTCGACGCCCAGGCGGGCCTTGAAATCCGCGCCGCCGAAGTAGTTGATCGTGTCGAGGATCGTCTGGAGCCTGACGCGGTCGTCATGCACGACCATGGGGTCGATGATGCCCCAGCCGCCAAGGCCAAAGCCGTGGCCGGTGCGGCCCACGCCGGGCGAACCGCCGCGCGCTCCGCGGGGCCCCCAGCCGCCCCAACCGTGCCAGCCGTACCAGCCCCACGCCCCGCCGTACGGATACGCGAGCTTGTCGCCCATCTGCTTGCGAATGACGAAGCTCACCAGCGTCCGCAGCGCCTCGTGCCGGTAGCGCAGCGCCTTCATGTACGCAGCCTTCTGGACCTTCGCGTCGATCTCCTTGTCGATGGCGAAGCTCTGCGCGCAGAGCGAGGCGATCACGCCGTGCTCGTCGGGCACGCGGGTTAGCAGCCTAAAGGCCTTCTCGCGCACCTGTTTCTCGGGATCCCAGTAGCTGACCGTAAAAAGGGTCCAGACCGTCTCGTTCTCCTGAGGCGCGGCCAGCAGGTCCAGCGCGTTCATGCGCTCGGTGGTCAGGACGCTCCAATATTGCTTCATGAACCGGTCGCGCAGTTCGGACTCCGACGCGCGCGCCATGCCGGCCCAGCACGCGGCCAACAGGCACGCCATCCAGGCCAGGCGGATCGAAAAGCGGTTGCGTTGCATGGCGAGCCCCCTTCCCTAGCTTCGCGGCAAACCGTGCGCTTCCCAGACTCCTGCCCACGGGACGCTCGCGGCCTCCCTTCATCTTCATTCAATCATATTTCGGACATTTATGTGCGATTTGCACGCCGTGCAGGGGGAATCTTGGGCCTCAATCGCTCGACTTGGCGGCTCTGGCGCACGACGCGCGGTGCACCTGGATCAAACTGGGAGTGACGGCTGTGGGCGCTTCCGGGCATTGCGGCATTATCTGCCGGTGATCCTCGCAACAATGGCCGCGCAGCGTTCGGCCTCGACCCAGCTCCCGCTGGGGAAGACGAGTTCGTGCTCGGTGGATTCCGTGGCGATGCCTACGGTGCGGTTGCCGGTACTGGAGTCCACGGAGAGGTTGACGAGGCGGACGTTGGAGTAGTCCACGGAGACGTTCTGGTCGCTCTTCTTGCTCAGCTCTTCGAAAGGCGTGTTCTCCAGGTCGTGGAGCTGCTTGCGGACGAACTCGCGTTCTTCGGATTTGGAGCGCTCCCCCTTGAAGCGGCGGAAGAAGCTGGTGGCCCTGCGCAGGGGGTTGCTCATGTCGGAGACGGAGATCCCGGTATCGGGGTCGATCTCGCCGGCCTTGGCCAGGATAAGCCGGTCGCGGGACATGGCGCCGACGGCGAAGTAGATGATCGGCCCGGTGCGATAGAAGCAGCGGAAGTGGTGCAGGACCTCATGGGAATTCCTGCCCGCGAGGCGCGCATCGGCGCCCAGCACGCCGCGCCCGGATTCCAGCGCCTCGAGGCGGTCCTTCACGAGCTTGAGTTCGAGGTCGCTGAGCCCGCCGTGCTCCTCGGCCAGTTCCACGCAGCGCTGGTACAGGATGATGACGCGGTTCTTGTCGGCGCCGGCGTAGTCGGGGCGCTCGTAGACGCGGGCCAAGGCGCGGAAACCCGCGGCGTCGTAGGGATGATCCTTGAGATACTCGTTGAGCGGCTCGATGGCCTTCTCGAAGCGCCCGGAGGCGCACCAGACGGCGCCGAGTTCCTCCAGCAGGGGCAGGCCTTCCTTGCGGCTGATGCGCCGGATCTGGTGGGTCGTGGCGAGGGCGCAGCCGGTGCGGCTGGTCCAGTTGGCGCAAAGCAGGCAGTCGCCGAGCTTGCCCAGAGCGCGGTTGCGTCCCGGGAGGTTCTCCGAAGCCAGGCCTTCGGCGTACTCGCAGTGCCCCAGGGTCACGTCGTAGCCCCAGCGTCCGTCGGACAAGCGCCGGAAATAGGCGGAGACGATCCGCGAGCTTTCCTTCTTCTTGCGCTTGGAGTCAGTCTCCTGCTTGGGCACGGCCCGCGTCGACTTGGGCGGCGGCGGGACGTGAAGCGCGCGCGTCTCGGCGGCCGGATCCACCTTGTCGAAGGGCAGGCGGGAGGAACTCCCGGGCGGCTTGGGCGCGGGAGGCGGGACCAGCTTTTGCGTGCCGGATCCAGGCGCCGGCGGCACGGCGCCGCGCTTGCCGCTGCCGGGCGCCGGCGGCACGGCGGGAACGATCGCGCTCGGCGGCCGGGGCGGCGGGACCGGAGACGAGGCCGGCACGGGCAATCGCGTGCCGCTGGAAGGGTGCGCCGGAGGCGGACTCGGAGCCAGTAGCGGCGGGGCCTCGGGCGGATGAAGCGCGGGCGCCGGGTGGATGGCCGTCACCGGCTCGACGGCGGGCCGGGCGCCCGATCCCGGCGGCGTATCGGACGGGGGCGGCTCCGCGACCCCGGAAGAAGGTTCGCCGCTCTTCGATTCGATGCGCCGCGTCGTGCGGGTGGAGATGCCCTCGGCCGGCGCGACCAGCGTCAAGGGCTGGGTGAAGGCGATGGTGCGCGACGTCTTGCCCTTGGACATGAGGTCCGACGGCTCGGACTGGGTCGAATCGGCTTTGGACGCGCCGTCCAGGTCGTCCTTGACCAGGGGCGTCTTGCCCTTTTTCTTGGCCTTGGCTTCGCCGACGTTCTTGACGCGGCCGACCAGCGAAAGTTCGGCCTGCGCGATATTGACGGCGACTTCGGCCAGCGCGGCGAGCAGGTCTCCGGTGGTCTGGTAGCGGTCCTCGGGCTGCTTGGCCAGCAGCTTGAGGCAGACGGCCTCCAGCGCCTCGGGAACCTCCGGGTTGTGCCGGCTGGGCGGAATGGGATCCTCGTACAAGTGCTTGAATATGATCGAGGGGATGTTGTCGGCGAGGAACGGCGGGCGCCCGGTCAACCCTTCGTAGAGCACGCAGCCCAGGCTGTACAGGTCGGAGCGCCCGTCCAGGTCCTTGCTCATGCCCTGCTCGGGCGACATGTACGTCGGGGTACCGACGATCTGCCCTTCCTGCGTCAGGCTCTCGATGGAATCGGCGGAAGCCTTGGCGAGGCCAAAGTCCATCACCTTGATCAAGCCCGTGCGCGTGACCATGATGTTGCCGGGCTTGATGTCGCGATGGACGATGCCCTGGTCCATGGCGACGCCCAGGGCCTTGCCCACGCTGCGCGTGACCTCGACGGCCTCCGCGGGCGTCAGCAGTGGCCCGTTCTCGAGCAGCTCGCCCAAGTCCACGCCGTCCACGAACTCCATGGCGAAGTACGGCGTGCCCTTGTGGTCGCCGATCGTATAAATCTGAATGATGTTGGGATGGACGAGCCGCGCGGCGGCGCGCGCCTCGCGGTGGAACCGCTCGATGAACTTGGAACCCTTCGTGACGGGCCGGGATAGAAGCTTCAGCGCGACGTAACGGTCCAGGGCAATCTGGCGCGCGCGGAAGACGACGCCCATGCCGCCTTCGCCGAGCTTCGACTCAAGCTGGAACTCGCCGATAAAGTATTGATCAGCCATGTTCCGATGGACCAATCCGCATCCGAGTTAAATGAGTCGCACGCCCAAAGGGCATGAAAACCCAAGTTTCAGAGTTTCCTGTAGTTGGGCCAAAGGTCAAGGCACGCTCCGCGACGGAATCGGCCTCATGTATAGAACGCGGCGCATGGCGGTAAAGTTGGGCGGTTCCTGCAATTAAAGGGGGCGTGATGGCGAAGAACGATCCGGATGCTCCGAGTTTCCTGCTCAGGGCACTTGGACCTTGGTGAACGACTTGGGCGTAACGGGCTTGGCAGGCTGGCCGAGGGCCCGCAGATGAGCCACGATCTTCTCGGCCGTCTCCTTCCGATCTTCGGGGAAGACCAGTTCGTGCCTGAACAAGCCCGCGGCGATCTGGATCGTCCAGGCTTCGCGCTTCGGGTCGTGGCTGAGCAGGGACTTCTCGATTTGCGCCAGTTCCAGCATCCCGGTATCGCTCTCCTGGACCAGCTTGGAGATGGGCAGGGACGCGACGCGCAGCATCTCCGCCTGCGTCAGTTCGACTTCGCGCTCCTTGGAGATCGACTCTCCGGAGATCCAGCGCACCAGCTTGGAGGCCTTCTCGAAGCGCTTGCCCATGTCCACCGAACGGACGCCCGAGGCGGGGTCGGCGTCGCCCACGTGGGCCAGGATCAGGTGCGAATCGGTCAGCACCGCGTAGGCGAAGTGGGTCAACGCATTGTAGCGGTAGAAGCAGGTGAAGGTCAGCAGGACGCGCGCGTCCTCGGCGTGCGCGGCGTCCGGTTCCCAGAACTGGAGTACCTCGATGCGGCGGCCGGCCGCCGCCACCTCGGGATCGTCCGGGGCGCCCCCGCGCAGCGCCAGGAAGCGCTGGTACAGGATCGCCGCGCGGCGCTTATCCTTCTCCTGGTAGCCCGGATGGTCGTACACGCGGGCCAGTTCGAGGAACGCATCGGCGTCGTCGGGGCGGTTTTTCAGGTACGCCTCGAGCCGCTCGATGGCGCGCTTGAAGTGCTCCACCGCGACCCAGTTGCGCGCCTGCTCTTTCACCACCTTGAAAGCGCCGCGCGCCGCGCGCTTGGAGTCCAGTTCCTGGTTCGCTCCGAAAACGCAGCCCGCGCGAGGATGCCAATTGGCGCAGGTGTGGCAATCGACGGGATCCTGCGGCGGCAAGCGTTCCTGCAAGTCCGAGGCGAGACCTTCGGCGCAGTGGCAGCGTTTGCGCGTACTCTCCAACCCCCAGCGTCCATCGGGCCGCCGGTCAAAATAGCCATGAATGAGCAGGGCCTGCTCGCTGGGTCCGCCTCGCGCCATAGAAAGGACAACCCCCGAAGTGTGACGCTAAGGTACTGCGTGCAAACTATTTGAAGCCATCTTCGCGCTGCACCTTTCCCATTCGAAACCCCTCGCCCCTCACCGCATGGCGAATAGTAGAACACAAGGTGCATTAAGTCAAGTAGGCCCGCCAACAAACCGTCTCTTGCATCGTTGGCATGAGACAGGTAAGCACATGTGCCATGCCGTCCGAATCCAGTGCTGAGCAGGGACAGGCTTCCGCCGCGCCCCCGAAGGCTGGTCTGTTCCTCCAAGCGCCTTTTCTGAAGCTGTTTAGCGGCTCATTCCTGGGTTGCCTGGCCGACCGGCTGTACCAGATGGCGGTCATCGCCGCCTTGCAGCAGGCTTTCGGGCAGGCAACGAAGCAACTGGCCTGGGTCACGCTGATCGGGGTGCTGGCGCAGTTCCTCTTGTATCCCATCGTAGGCACCTTGGTGGACGCGCGAGACCGCCGGCGGCTCCTTTGGGGCGTCTGTGCGATCAAAGCGCCGCTGGTCATGGTGCTCTTGCCCATCCTCTGGCAGTACCAGCAGGCGTGGTTTCTGGAGCATTGGAATTTCGTGCTGGCCGGCATCTTCCTGCTCGCGACGGTCTCGGTTCCGTTCGGTCCGGCGCGAGCCTCGGCGATTCCCGACGTGGTGGGCGGCCCGCAGTTGAGCCTCGCCGCAAGCCTGGTGGCGGTCAGCGGGCTGGGCGCGATCCTGGCCGGCTCACCGGCTGGGCAGCACGCTCGCGACGTACTTCGGTCCGCCTTGGGTGCTTCCGGTGGTGACGGCGCTGTACCTCGCGGCGGCGGCGCTGCTGCGGGGCCTCCCCGACGCCGTCGCCGTGCCGGGCACGCAGCGTGGCAAGGCAGAAGGCGTTCCCGCGCCCAGCTCGGCGGGCACGCCGCTGGAACGCCTGCGCGACTACCTGCGCGCGAACTGGGAAGGCTTGTGCTACGTGAAGTCGCGGCGGGGCATACCCTCGCTGATCCTCTTCGAGACGCTCTTCTGGACGACCGGCGTGGCCTTTTACATTCTCCTCGAATGGCAGGCGACGGGGACGCTGTTCCTCGACCACCGGGGGCACCAACTCTACTTCGGATACGCACTGGGCAGCGCGGGGGCGGGTCTTTTCGCGGGGGCGATCTTAAGCGGTCGGATCAGCCGGCACGTCAGCCCGCTCTTTACGTATCCTCCAGCGGTCTTCCTGATCGGGTTGGGGATGGCGCAGGTGCTCGGCGCGCGCGGCGCGTGGAGCCCGCTTGCCGACTCGGCCGCCCTGGAGGCGAACTTCGCGCTGGCCCTGGAACTGCTGCCGTGGGCGGGGCTGATGGGCTTCGGCGGGGGGCTCCTGATGGGCCGCATCGACGCGGACCTGCTCGCCGTCGCCGAGGCCTCCATGCGCGGGCGCGTCTTCTCGATCAAGGGCTTCTTCTTCACCGGCGCGCTGCTGCTGCCGCTGCTGCTGTTTCTCTTCGACCTGCCGGACGACGTCTTCCTGGGCTTGGCGCACCACCTCCCGCGGGGCTTGATGTGGGCGGCGCTGGCGGTGCTGCCGCTGAGCTGGTTCCTGGACTGCGGGATCTACGCGGGCCGCACCGGAAAGCCGATCGTCGGGGTGCAGGAACGGCTCTTCTACCGTTTCGCGCGCCTGATCGCGTGGCTGATCTCGAAGCTCTACTTCCGCATGACGGTGGTGGGGCTGGAGAGAATCCCCAAGGAGGGCCCGGTCCTGCTCGCGGCGAATCACGGGAGCTTCCTGGATCCGTTTTGGGCCGGCTGCGCGCTCCCGCGCGTCATTAAGTACATCATGCACGCCAGCTACTACAATTCGCTGGCACATCCGTTTTTCCGGCTGCTGATGACGATTCCAGTGGACACCTCCAGCAACATCCGCGCGCTGAAGGCCGGAACGGAGGCGCTGAAGGAAGGCTACTGCGTGGTGATGTTTCCCGAAGGGCACGTCAGCGACGACGGAAAGCTCCAAAAGCCCAAGGCCGGGGTGCTCTTCCTGGCGCAGCGCGCCGGCGCCCCGGTGATTCCCGTGGCGATCCAGGGCAATACGCGGGCCTATCCGCGCTGGTTCAAGATCCCCCGTCCACGCAAGATCACTCTTTTAATCGGCGAGCCCTTCAGCGTCCCGAAGGACGCTTCGCGCCGCGAGGTAGCCGAGCTGACCGACCGGTTGATGCGGACGCTGGCGGAGATGCTTAACCTGGAGCCGCCGCCGGCCTGCGTGGACGACGTGCCGGAGCGCGGGAAGGCCGGCGAGGCGCAGCCGTAAGCCCGCGCCTTCCGCTCCCGGCCGAATCGGCTAGGATAAGCGCCGAAAGATTCCGCGATGCGTCTGGAATATGCACCTGCTCTGGCCGGGACCGCGTGGTCCCGCCGGACGCGCGAACCAACGGCGTACAGGAGGGCGGCAGACCATGGCCGACGTCTTCCGGGAAGTATCCAGCACCAGCATTTTCGGGCGGCTCGGGAACGCGATCAAGAACGTGCTCGTCGGGATCGTGCTGTTCTTCGTCTCTTTCGGGGTGCTGTGGTGGAACGAAGGGCGGGCGGTGAAGACCGCGAAGTCCCTGGAAGAAGGCAAAGGCGCCGTCGTCGCGGTCTCCGCCGACGCGGTCGACGCGGGGAACGAGGGCAAGCTGGTCCATATCACCGCCGAGGCCAAGGCCGAAGGCGAGCGCGCGGACCCCGCGTTCGGCGTCGCCGTCCCCGCGCTGAAGCTCAAGCGGCTCGTCGAAATGTACCAGTGGCGGGAGCGCAAGAGCTCCGAGACCAAGAAGAAATTCGGCGGCGGCACCGAGACGGTCACGACCTACAAATACGAAAAGGAATGGTCGGACGATCTCGAGAAGAGCGGCGACTTCAAGCACCCCGAAGGGCACGAGAACCCCGCGTCGATGCCGTACGCGTCCGAGACCTTCATCGCGCCCAAGGTGACCGCCGGGGCCTTCGCGCTCTCCTCGGGGCTGGTCGGGCAGATCGACAAGTGGGAGTCCTTCCCCGCGCCGGCCCAGGCCGAGGCCTCGCCGCAGGGCCTGAAAGCGCTCAACGGGACGTTCTTCAAGGGCGCCGATCCCGCGCAACCGCAGGTCGGCGACGTGCGCGTGAGCTTCAAAGTCGTGAAGCCGGCGACGGTGAGCGTGATCGCCAAGCAGGTGGGCTCGGCCTTCGCGCCCTACCAGACCCAGTACGACCCGCTGGAGATGCTTGAATACGGGACGCACTCGGCCGCGGAGATGTTCAAGGCCGCGGAGGACGCCAACGCCACCCTGACCTGGATCCTGCGCTTCGTTGGCTGGCTGGTGATGGCGATCGGGATCGCGATGGTCTTCGGCCCGCTGGTGGTCATGGCCGACGTGATTCCGTTCCTGGGCGACCTGCTGGGCATGGGCATCGCGCTCTTCGCGGGGCTGATCGCGGCGGTGCTGAGCCTGATCACGATCTCAATCGCGTGGATCTTCTACCGCCCGGTGCTGGGCGTCGCGCTGCTGGCCGGCGCGCTGGTGCTCTTCTTCCTCTTCAAGGGCATGGGGAAGAAGAAGACCGCGGCGGCGTAAGTTTCGGAAAGCTCCTTCCGCATGGCGTAGGACATCCGGCGCGGATTTCCTAAAAGCTTCCACAGCCTCTCGGGATACCCAGGGCACGCCTGGACCTGGGAGGCTGTGGGATGCGTATAACCCTGGGCAAACTGCTGGCGACCTTGTTTGCATTGGGAGCGACGGTGTTTCTCCACCGGGAAGGGATGTGGATCAACGTCCCGCGACATAGTCCGGGCCCGGTCGGGCTGCTCATCGTCCTGGTGGTGATCTGGTTCCCGGATGAACTCGACGAATTGCTCACGGACTACACCGAACGCGGCCAGGCGGTGCACGGCGCCACGCCCGGATGCCTGATCTCGGCCTTGGGCTGGTTTCTGCTGCTGGGCGTGCCGCTGACGGTCTTCCTGATTCGGAGGTACGGGAGTTGACGATGCTCAGGCGTCGCAAGCGGGCCTTCACGGCCCACGCGCGCAAGCACTTCTCGAGGCGGCGCCGGGAACAGGTTGCGCGCCGGGAACGGCTCACGCGAAGGGGCGAATGGTGCGCTGTCATCGCGGAAGCCATCGTCACGCTGCTCATGCTTCTGGCCATTTTCATTGCCGCGTAACCGGCGCCCGGCTTGCGTTTGCGGCATAAGGAAGGTATCTTCTTCCTCGAGGCAACCGATGACCTATCGCACTCAGCACCCCCGCCCCGATCCGCGCGCCCGTGCGCGGAAGGAGAGTCTCCGGCCGCGCCTGGCTTCCACGCGCGGCCGCGCCGTCGCCGCCTGAGCGCGCGCTTCACTGGCCGCGCCTCCGAACTCCCGTTAGCTTTTGAGCTTCCGTTTTCGCGGCCGAGCTTGCGCCGGCCGCTTGAGCCCGTTTCAGGCCGCCCCGCGCGGCGGCTCGCGATCGCGTCGCGCGCGTCCCTCGCGGCCGCGCGCTTTGGCCGAAGGACCGAACCATGAGCACCGATGCCGGGGCGACTCCGCCGAGCGAGATGCCCACCCAGTACAACCCGCAGGCCGCCGAGGACGCCGTCTACGCGCGCTGGGAGGCCGCGCGCGCGTTCGGCACGTCGCCCGACGCCGGCCGCAAGCCGTACACCATCGTCATCCCCCCGCCGAACGTGACGGGCGTGCTCCACATCGGCCATGCGCTGAACAACTCGCTGCAGGACCTGCTCGTCCGCTTCAAGCGCATGCAGGGCTTCGAGACGCTCTGGCTGCCCGGCACCGACCACGCCGGCATCGCGACGCAGAACGTGGTCGAGAAGCAGATCGCCAAGGCCGAGGACAAGACGCGCTACGAAATCGGGCGCGAGGAGCTGATCCGGCGCATCTGGGCCTGGACCGAGCAGTCCGGCGGCACGATCCTGACGCAGTTGCGGAAGCTCGGCGCGAGCTGCGACTGGTCGCGGACGAAGTTCACGCTCGAGGAAAAGCTGAACCTCGCCGTGCGCCATGCCTTCGTGAAGCTGCACGCCGACGGGCTGCTGTATCGCGGCAAGTACCTCGTGAACTGGTGCCCGCGCTGCCGCACGACGCTCAGCGACGACGAAGTGGAACACGAAGAGGTCAACGGGCGGCTCTACGAACTGCACTACCCGCTCGCCGAGGATCCCTCCAAGCGGCTCACTGTGGCCACGACGCGCCCCGAGACGATGCTTGGCGACACGGCCGTGGCCGTCCATCCCGACGACGAGCGCTACAAGCACCTGATCGGGAAGACGTTGAAGTTGCCGCTGGCCGGCCGCGAGATTCCCATCGTGGCCGACGCGGCGCTGGACCGCTCCTTCGGCACGGGCTGCCTGAAGGTGACGCCCGCGCACGACCCGGTGGACTACCAGATCGGACAGCGCCATAAGCTCGAGGTGCTGAACATCCTCACCGAGGACGGCCGCCTGAACGAAGCCTGCCCGCCGGAGTTCCGCGGGCTCGACCGCTTCCGCGCGCGCAAGGCCGTGGTGGCCGCGCTCGACGCGCTGGGCCTGCTGGGAGAGGTCAAGGACCATAAGCAGCAGGTGGGGCACTGTTACCGCTGCCACACCATGATCGAGCCGTACCTCACGTCGCAGTGGTTCGTGAACATGAAGCCGCTGAGCAAGCTGGCGGTGGAGGCCACCGCGTCCGGGCGCGTGCGGTTCCACCCCGAGCGCTGGACGAAGGTGTACCTCAAGTGGTTCGAGGACGTCCGCGACTGGCCCGTCAGCAGGCAGATCTGGTGGGGCCACCAGGTCCCCGCGTGGTACTGCCTGGAAGACAACGCCGGCGCGATCGTCAAGCTCGAGGCCGGCCCCGACGAGCCGTTCGACCTCGTCGAAGAAGGCAGGCGCATCCGCTACCTGATCGGCGAGGGCGCGAAGCCCATCGTGGCCATCGACGACCCGCGCGGGCGGCCCGAATACCAAGGCAAGACGCTGATCCAGGACCCGGACGTGCTCGACACCTGGTTCAGCTCGGCGCTCTGGCCTTTCAGCACGCTGGGCTGGCCCGAAAAAACGGCGGACCTCGATTACTACTACCCGACCGACACGCTGGTGACCTCACGCGGGATCATCTACTTCTGGGTGGCGCGGATGGTGATGATGGGCCAGCACCTGCTTCACAAGGAGCCGTTTCGCGACGTGGTGATCCACGGCACGGTGCTCGACGGCGACGGCGCGGTGATGTCGAAGAGCAAGGGCAACGGGATCGACCCGCTGGACATCATCAAGCGCTACGGCGCCGACGCGATGCGCTTCACCATCTTCGACATGGCTACCGAGGGGCAGGACATCAAGTTCCCGGTGCAAATCGTCTGCCCGCACTGCGACGAGATGCAGGACCTGCCGCGCAAGCGCACCGAGCCGGTAATGAACTGCGTGAAGTGCAAAAACCTTTCCAGCAGCCGGTGCCCAACGAGCCGCCGCTGCCCGAGCCGGCGATGGGCGCGCTGGACTCGAAGCGTTTCGAGAAGGGCCGCAACTTCTCGAACAAGGTCTGGAACGCCACGCGCTTCGTCCTGACGAGCCTGGACCCGCAACTCAAGTACGACGCTTCGTCCATCGAGGCCCGGCTCGCCGACCAGGACCGCTGGATCCTCTCGCGGCTGAACGCGGCGGCGGCGGCGCTTACCGAAAGCCTGGAGCGCTTCGAGTTCTCGAAGGCGACGAACGCGCTCTATGCCTTTTTCTGGGACGAGTTCTGCGCGTGGACGATCGAGCTGAGCAAGCCGCGGCTGGCGCCGGCGAACGACCCGGCCGACCGCGCCGCCGCGCAGGCCGTGCTGCTGCACGTCCTGGACCGGAGCCTGCGCCTCCTGCATCCGTTCTGCCCGTTCCTGAGCGAAGCGCTCTGGGCGGAACTGGCCAAGGCCGCGCCAAGCGCCGCCGCGCGGAGCCTGGGCCATGCAAGCGGCCCGAGCTTTGCCGAGACGCCGGAACTGCTCGCGCGCGCCCCCTGGCCGGCCGGCGACGCCGCGCGGCGCGACCCGGAGCTGGAGGCGCAGTTCGCAAGCCTCTTCGAGGCCGTGCGCGCGGTGCGGAACATCCGGCAGAAGAACGGGATCGGCCCGAAGGAGCCGCTGCGCGTCTCGATCCGCACCAAGGACGACGCGACGGCCCGGCGCTTCGAGGCGCAGCGGCACGTGCTCGAACGGATGGCCCAGATCGCGCCGCCGGCGATCGGCCCCGCCGCGGAGAAGCCCAAGCCCGCCGGCACGGAGGTGCTGGAGGGCGCGGAGCTGTACGTCGCGTTGGCCGGCCTGATCGACCCCGAAAAGGAACGCGCGCGCCTGGCGAAGGAGATCGAACGCACGCGGAAGGCCGTCGCGCAGGGCCGCGGCAAGCTCGCCAACGAGAAGTTCGTGAAGAACGCGCCGCCGGAGACCGTGGACGCCGAGCGCGCGCGGCTGGCCGAATACGAAGCGAAGGCGGCGAGTTTGGAGGCGGCGTTGAAGGAACTGGGATAGCCACGGAGGCGCGGAGAAAGAAGGATGAAGTATGAAATAGGAAGTATGAATAAGCAGGTATCCGGTTCGCGACTGCTACATGCTTCATAATTCATACTTCCTAATTCATACTTCTCTCTCCGTGCCTCCGTGTCTCCGTGGTGAAATGGATTCTCGCGGGCGGGGCGCCCGCGGTACGCGCTCAGGCCGAGTACATCGCGAGGACGCGGGCCGTCTCGCGGACGATCTCGTCCGTGCGGGCTGCGTCAGTCTCTATCGGCAGGAACGGCACGACCAGGGCGCGAGTGGTCGCGAGCGCGATCGAGGTCCGTTCGCTGTCGCTGGTCGGGTTGCCGAAGGGGCCTTCCATGTCGGCGAGGCACGGGCGGCCGGCGACGTTGACGCGGTCCTTGCGGATGCCCGCGTAGCCTTCGCCCTCGCGCCCCCGCCGCAGTTCGACCGGCGGCTTGACCTTATCCAGATCGTAGAGCCCGAAAGGGACGAGGAAGCGCAGCGAGCAGAGGTTCAGCGCGTCCACGAGCGTGTTGACCGTGTAGAGTTCCTGCCCCTTCAGCACGCGCCGCAGGAGCGCTTCCGAAGAAGGCCGCGTCTTGGTCGGGTCGATGCCCAGCGCGCGGTAGCACGCGCGCACCGGCGCGATGCCTGAGATTTCGCCGATGTTCACGTCCCGCCATTTCGCGCGCAGTTCGTCGCCCAGCTTCGCGATCTCGCCGCGAAGGGCCGGAGCGGAGGCTTGTACGCGCAGGGCCGCCAAAGCGAAAGCGGGGCACTTCAGGGGCAGTCCGGCCTCGAGCTGCAGCGGATACGGTTCGGGCGCGGCCACGCGCGTCACCAGGCGAAGATCACGCCGATCTGGACGGCGTTGCGCTTGTGGTCGCCTGCGCCTGGATCGTCTAGCGTGTCGCGGTGCTGGAACTCGTAGCGCGTATAAACCGACGACCAGCGCGTGATGCGGTAGATGGTCGAGAGGCCTGCCGAGTAGTACTTGAAGTCGGTGCCCTTGGCGCGGTTGAAGAACTCGTATCCGGCGTAGGCGTTGGAGGTCAGGCGCTGGCTCCAGCGGTGGTCGGCTTCCAGGCGGAAGCTGGTCGTGTCGGCGTAGTCGGAGGTGACGGAGAGCGCCACGTCGCGCGTCCCGGAAAACTTGACCTTGGTGCGTTCGGGAATCGCGTCCCAAACGGCCGAGGCTCGGATGACCGGGTGGTCGGAAGCCGTTTCGCCCTGTATGTCGGCGAGCGTGCGGTTGCGCTGATGCAGGCGCACGTGCTCGCTCCCCGCCGCGATGCTCCAGCCCAGCGACGGGCCCCAGGTTCCGCGGAAGCCGATCAGGGCCAGCCCCTGGTTCTGGTCGTTGCGGCGAATCTGACCTCCTTCGAGCGCGCCGTCGTAATCCACCGCGTGGAATTCGTAGCGCGTGAACGCCTGCACGGTCGGAGTCATCTTGATGTCGAAGGTCAGGTGCCCGCGGTCTTCGGAGTATTCCAGGCCGTGATCCCGCTGGCGCGGCCACATGCGCAGGCGCTTCTCGTAGCCGAAGATCATGTCGAAGCGCTCGAACCGGACCCCCGCCTGGAAGCTCGCGTCGGCCACCACGCGCGCCAGGCGGGTCGTGAACTGGGGATCGCCGACTTCCTGCAGGTAGGCGTACTTCCCGCGGAATTCGAGCCAGAAGCGATCGTAGTCGAGTTTCACCAGCGCGTCGGAGAGGTCCTGGTGGTTGTTTACTTCCGGATTGTCGAAGTAATGCCGCAACTGGGTCTGCAGGTCGAGCTTGGCGACGTGGTTTCCGGCGAAAGGCCAATTGATATGCACGCCGGGACTGGCCGTGACCAGCGTATCGTCGTCGCCGCCCTTCTTCTCATAGAAGAGGTTGTCAATCCACTCCCAGTTCAGCGCGAGGTAGGGGTGGAACTCCATCGAGCCCCAGCGCAGGTCGGCGCCTTCGGCGACGATCTCTTCGCCCACCACGCGAATCTGGGGAATCTCTTCGCCATGTGCGCGCCCGGCGGTCAGACCGGCGCTCAGGCAGACCACGAGACCAGCCGCCCACAGGATAGACCAAGTGGGATGCCAACGGCCCCGGAAGGTCGTCGTTGGTCTGTTCAGGATCGCTTCTGCCCCGTTAGTCGAGTCCAGGTGACGACGCGGGGCCTGCGCGATCCTGCAATTGCACATCCAGGAAATGAACCGGGTTCATTTCCTTTCCCCCCACAATCGGTTGTCCTGCCGAACGACACGACCCTATGGGGATCGGCGCGCCGGACAAGCTCATTCAGACCTTGATGATATTCTTGCGGGGCAGCGTTGTAAAAGGAAAGCTCAATACGACTTGCGGCCATTTTAGGCTTTAGTCGGCCTTTTATTTGGCTTTCCTTCGGATGGACCCGCGGCGGACGCTCCGGCGAGGCGAAGATCGGGCGGTCACCGGGGTCAGCAGCAACTGGGTATTGACCTGGATATGGTTCTCGACCTCGCGCACCCCCGGCTGGATGCGCGTCATCTCTTCGGCGAGCATGCGATCCATCATGGTCGGCACGGTGCCGCGCAGTACGAGCTTGCCGTCGGCGCAACTTACCGTGATCCCTTCGGTATCGAACTCCTTGCAATAGGCCAAGGCGGCCTTGACGGCCCGGGAGGTGGCCTCGTCGCTCACCTCATCCAGGGAGTCCACCGTGAGTTCGTTGGTGACCGAGGTGACGCCGCGGCAGTGGCTCGCGACCACCTCGGCGATGTGCCGCTCTTCCGCGGTTCGCACGTGGCCGCGCAGCGTACAGGTCCCGTTGCGGACGTGGACGGTGGCCGTGGCGGGCGGGAGTTCGGCGTGCGCGTCGATGGCTTGGCGCACATGCAGCGAGACCTGGCGGTCGGCGAGGGATTCCTCGGGCTTCACGCGCAGCAGGTCTTTCAGCGCCTTGACGCCGCGCAGGCCCATCACGAAGCGGTGCAGGCGCTCTTTCTCGCGATACGTGCGCACGAAGCCGCGCAGGACGACGTAGCCGTCTTTCACCTCGACGCGGATGTCGGGCAGGTCGCGCTTGCCGTCCAGCGGCGCGAGTTGCGCGGCGATGTTCTCCTGCAATTCGCGGTCCAGCGCGACGCGCTCGAGGGTGCGCCCGGCCCGGGACATGCGGCCCGATCGTCGGCTCAACGGCATGCGTGCCTCTCCCCGCTGCGATTCCAAGAGTACCTGATACTCCCAACTCAACCGAACCACAAGACCATTCGCGCGCGCCGGATTTCGGGGTGCAGGTCCGGCGCGCCGATGTTACCATACGGCGTCGCTTCGTAATCGTTCCGCGAGATGTTGGCTTTCGCGGGGCCCGTACGGCGAGGAGTGATGCAGTGCGGAATGCGCCGCCGTTCTCTCGCGCGCTGGCCGCCGGGCTGGCCCTGCTGGTCTGCGCCGGCCTGCATGCGCGCGACAAAGACAAGGAACGGCTCTTCAACACCTTTTATGCCGACGGCGACAAGGTCACCTGGGTGCTGGTGCTCAACCAGGACCGCACGTATCGCGTCATCGGCCCCGACGGCAAGGCGCTCGATGGCAAGCTTGTCGCGTCCAACGATGAAATGGCGCTGACCCAGGCCGATGGCCGGCGGCATTTTTCCTTCAAATTCGACGGCGACAGCGTCTGGCTGACGCCCTCCAAAAAGGACGAGCCGAACCTCGCCGGGCTCCTCGGCCGCGTCCCGCCGACGGGCCGGAACGAGAGGTTCCTCTACGTGGACGAGGAAACCTGGGTCGCCAAGGGCCGCGCGAAACTCGCCGCGGCCGGGCCCCCCGTGCAGCCAGACGCGCCCGCGCCAGGCCCCGCCGCGCCCAATCCAGCCGTGCCGCAACCCGCCGTGCCTGCGCCCGAGAAGGTCGACGGCCACTACCGCCGCGTACAGGGCCAGCAGACCTGGGAGCTGAAGCTCGCCGCCAACGGCACCTTCGAGTACCTCGCCGCCAATGGACAGAAGGCCAACGGCACGTACCTCTATGTGGCCGGCGAACTGACCATGGACAGCGGCTTCCACCGCCGCCACCTGGCGATCCGCGAGGCCGACAGCGGCATTCAGTTCTGGCGGCGCGAGGTGGACATCCTGAAGCTCGGCGACCCGCTGGGCGAGATGCCCCCGCAGGATCGAGACCCGGACGTCTGGACGCGCCTGGGCGCCGCGCCGCCGCGCGAGGCCGCGCCGCAAGAACCGCTGCGACCGCAGCCAATCAGCCCCACGCTGCCCGAGCCCCCAGGCCCGTAGAGCCGATCGCGACGCCTACGCCGCCTGCACCGCCCATGCCGCCGCCGCTCAAGGAACCCGCGCCCGAACCCGCCGAGCCGCCGCCGCCGAAACCCGAGCCGCGCCCCGCCGAGCCGCCGCCCACGCCCAAGGTCCCGCAGCCGGCGCCCGATCCGGATCCGCCGCTCGAACAGCCCAAGCCGCCCAAGCCCGTCGCCAGCCTGGAACAGCTCGCCGGTTCGTTCCAGTACAAGCCCAACCCGCTGGTGACCGAGAAGCTGGTGCTCAAGGCCGACGGTTCGTTCGAATACCGGGACAGCAACGGCGCGCAGGTCGCGGGGCAGGCGGCGTTCGAGGGCGGCGTCTTGAAGCTCCAGGCCGGCGAGGTCGTGCGCCAGCTTTCGGCCAAGCTCGAAGGCGGCGCGCTGGTCCTCACGCGCACAAGCGGCGACCGCCCGAAGATCCTGAACGACCTCGCGACCATGTCCCCGTCGGTGCTTGAGACGGCGCGCTACGAGAAGAATTGACGCCGCCCGCCCCGGCTTGCGTCATGCGGAAAACCCGCGTACAGTGCCCTTGCCGTCACGAATACGCGCCATCGGCACGACCGGCCCGCGCAGGCGCCCGACCGGGCGGGAGGCTGTTCATGGAACCCTTCGAGACCATCCAGACCGAGCAGGCGCCCGCGGCCATCGGACCCTATAGCCAAGCCGTCGTCCACGGCGGACTGGTCTTCTGTTCCGGGCAGATTCCGCTGATCCCGGGCACGAAAGAGCTGCGCAACGGGAGCATCGAGGAAGCCACCGAGCAGGTGCTGAGCAACCTCAAGGCGGTCCTGGCCGCCGCCGGATGCGCGCCCGAGGACGTGCTCAAGACGACCGTGTACCTGCAGGACCTCGACGACTTCCAGGGCATGAACGCGGTCTTCGGCAAGTTCTTCGGCGCGCACAAGCCGGCCCGCGCGGCGATCCAGGCCGCGAAGCTTCCCGCCGGCGCGCGCGTGGAGATCGAGTGCATCGCCGCGCGCAGGGCCACGTGAGCGCGGAGGCGAAGCCATGATTCGAGACGCCCGCCGCCATTCCCCGCGCGCGGTTCTCGCGTGCGCGGCGCTGCTGGCCTGCCTGGGGTGCGAAGGCGATGGCGGCGCGGCGACCGCGCCGCCGCCGCCCAAGCCCGCCAGGCCGCTCGAAGTCATCCGCAGCGCCCAGGCCCCCGCGCCCATCGGCCCCTACAGCCAGGCCCTGGCTTACGGCCAGCTCGTCTTCTGCTCCGGGCAGCTCCCAATGCCTGCCGATTCGAAAGAGTTGAAGGACGCGACGATCGAAGAGGCCACCGCGCAGGCGCTGGAGAATCTCAAGGCCGTGCTGGCCGCCGCCGGCTGCGCGCCCGGGGACGTGGTCAAGACGACCGTGTTCCTCCGGGACCTCGACGACTTCCAGGGCATGAACGCCGTGTACGCGCGCTTCTTCGGGGAGCACAAGCCCGCGCGCTCGACGGTGCAGGCGGCGCGCCTGCCGGCCGGCGCGCGCGTGGAGATCGAGTGCATCGCGGTGCGGCGCGGGGAGGGGCACGAACCATGAACCGGATGATCGCCGTCATCGCGGTGCTGCTCGCGGCGGGCGCGCTCTTCCTGTGGCTTGCCGGAAGCGGCGGGAACGAGGAGTCCGGAAACGGCGAGCCGGGCGACATGCCGGCGGAAAAGACGTCCAAGACTCAGAACGGCGGCGGCAACGGGGCGCCCTGGAGCGGCCCCAAGTTCTTCCGCTTCCCGGTCGAGACCAACCCGCCCACGCTCGATCCCGTCAAGATCACCGACGTCACCAGCCACAGCGTCGCCGGCAAGCTCTTCAACACCCTGCTGCGCTACGACGCGAAAATGCAACTGATCCCCGACCTGGCCGAGGCGCTGCCCGAGTGGGACGCGGGCGAGTCCAGCTACACCTTCAAGCTGCGCCAGGACGTCGTCTTCCACAACGGCCGCGCCATGACCGCCGCGGACGTGAAGTTCAGCATGGAGCGGCTGCTGGACCCGGCCGAGTCCAAGCGCATGCAGATCCTGGAGATCGTCAAGGGCGCCAAGGCCAAGATTGAAGGCAAGGGCGCGGTGTCCGAGACGCCCGGGCTGGTGGCCGTCGACGAGCACACCTTCAAGTTCGTCCTGGAGCGGCCCGATCCCACGTTCCTCCATTCGCTGATCATGGTCAACGCCGCAGTGATCCCCAGGGAAGCCGTCGATGAGGCCGCGCGGAAGGGCAGCACCTTCAGCCAGCAGCCCGTGGGCACCGGGCCGTTCGCGTTCAAGTCCTGGCAGGCCAATACGCGGATCGAGTTCGTCCGCCACGAGCGCTACTTCAAGGGGCGGCCCCACCTGGAAGGCATCGTCTTCGAGATCGTGACCTCGCCGCAGATGCGCCTCGACCGGTTCCTGAAGGGGGAGTTCGAGGTCTCCGAGATCCCCTTCGGGCAGTACAAGGCCCTCGAAGCCAAGCACCCGGAATACCTGAGCCGGAATCCCACCTTCCGCACGAACTACCTCGGCATCGGCATGCATCACTCGAAGGAGGGCGGCGGCTTCAAGCCGGCCGAACCGCTGGGCACGAATCCCAAGCTGCGCCAGGCGATCAACCACGCCATCGACCGGCGCAACATCTGCGAAACGATCCTGGAAGGGCGCAGCACGCCGGCGCAGAGCATCGTGCCGCCGGGCATGCTGGCCTACGACAAGTCGCTCGTCTCATGGACCCATGACCCGGCCAAGAGCAAGGCGCTGCTGGCGGAGGCGGGCTTCCCGGAAGGCCAGGGCCTGCGCCCGCTCGGGTTGCTCTACCGCAACGATCCCGACATCCGCAAAGTCGTCGTCGCGCTCCAGGCGGACTTGGCCGCCGTCGGGATCAAAGTGGATCTGCAGGCCCTGGATTGGGCGGCGTTCCTGGACCGGCTGGACGGGAACCCGCCGGATCTGTTCTATCTGGGCTGGGTGGCCGACTACAACGACCCGGACAACTTCCTCTACTGGCTCTTCAATACGAAGCAGTGGGGCGATCCGGGCAACCACTCGCGCTACAGCAACCCCGAGGTGGACCGCCTGCTCGACGAGGCCCACGCCTCCATGGACGAGGCGAAGCGCGTGGAGTTGTACCGCGAAGCCGAGCGCCGGATCGTGGCGGACGCGCCGTGGTGCCTGCTGGAGTTCCGCATTAACTGCATCCTGATGCAGCCGTACGTGAAAGGCGCGCGCGAACAGCTCGGCTGCCTGGACGTGGGCGCCGGCCTGGGCTCGGTGGAGTTCTCGCGCGTGGACTTCGGCCGGTAGGCCCGCCGCCGGAGGCCGATGCTAACCTTCATCCTGCGCCGCCTGCTCCAAGCGCTCCCGGTCATGGCCGGGATCGTGCTGGTCTGCTTCGCGCTGCTCAAACTCTCCGGCGACCCCACGCGAATCCTGGCCGGCGAACGCGCGCCCGATTACGTGCGCGAGAACATCCGCAAGAAGTGGCGCCTCGACGAACCCTGGCCGAAGCAGCTCGCGTTCTTCGTCGGCGGGCTGGTCTCGGGGGAGCTGAAGAGCTACACGCACGAACGGCCCGTCGGCGAGATGCTGCTGGAGGGCGCCTCGGTCACGCTGCGCCTGGCGCTGGGCGCGATCCTGGTCGCGGTCGTCCTCGGCCTGCTCAGCGGAATCTTCTCGGCGTACCGGCCGCGCTCGGCCCTGGACTACGCCGCGGCGACCGGCGCGAGCATCGGCATCTCGATCCCCGCCTTCTGGCTGGCGATGATCCTGACGCTCATCTTCGGCGTGAAGCTGGGCTGGTTCCCGATCGGCAGCTACAAGGCGGGGCGGCCGGAATACCTCGCGATTCCCATCGCGACCCTGGGCCTGATCACGACGGCGCTGATCGCGCGGCTCTCGCGCAGTTGCCTGCTGGAGAGCCTCTCGCAGGATTACGTGCGCACGGCCCGCGCGAAGGGGCTGAGCGAAGTCCGCGCGCTGCTGGGCCACGCCTTCCCCAATGCGCTGGTGCCCATCGTGACCGTGATCGGGACCAACCTGGCCGGGCTGATGACCGGCGCGGTCCTGACCGAGACGACCTGTTCGCTGCCCGGCCTGGGCCGCGTGATCTACAACGCGATCAACAGCCGCGACCATCCCGTGATCCTGGGCGGGTGCCTGTTTTTCGCCCTCGTCTTCGTGCTCGTCAACTTGGCGGTGGACATTCTTTACGGCGTGCTGGACCCGCGGATCCGGCATGAATAGCGCGCCGGCCGCGATCGAACCCGCCCCGGGCGCCGGCCCCTGGCGCACGCTGCTGCGGCGCCTGCGCCGGAACCGCGCCGCGCTGGTCGCGCTGGTCGTCATCGCCGTCCTGATCGCGCTCGCCCTGGGCGCGGCGTGGTTCGCGCCGCACGCCTACCAGGACCAGTTCCGCGGCGCGGAGATGAAGCCGCCCGGCACGCGCCAGCTCACGCGCCGGCCGGGCGAGCTCGAGGAGGCCTCGCGCGCCTTCGTCCTGGGAACCGACGTGAACGCGCGCGACATCCTCTCGCGCATGATCTACGGCGCGCGGGTCTCGCTGAGCGTTGGGATCCTGGCGACGCTGGTGAGCCTCGCGCTGGGCGTGCTGATCGGGCTCCTGAGCGGGTACTTCGGCGGCTGGCTCGACGCCTGCCTGATGCGCCTCACCGATACGGTCTTCGCCTTTCCCAGCGTGCTCCTCGCCGTGGCCATCACCGCGGTCTTCGACAAGCCCAGTTTCCTGGTCGTCTTCTTCGCGCTGGGCCTGGTGGGCTGGACGGGGATCGCCCGCGTCGTGCGCAGCCAGGTGCTCTCCGTCAAGACGCTCGACTACATCGCGGCCGCGCGCGCGCTGGGCGCCGGGCACGGGCGCATCCTCCTCTACCACGTCCTGCCCAATTGTCTGGGGCCGATCGTGGTGCTGGGGACGCTCTCCGTCGGCGGAAACATCCTCGGCGAGGCGGGGCTCTCGTTTCTGGGGCTGGGCGTGCAGGAACCGTATCCATCGTGGGGCGGGATGCTGGCCGACGCGCAGGGACATTACCGCGACGCGTGGTGGCTCGCCGTCTTCCCGGGGCTGGCGATCGTCGCGACCGTGCTGGCGTTCAACCTCTTCGGCGACGGGCTGAGGGACGCACTCGATCCGAGGACGCAGAAGTAAATAGTGAACGGTGAACAGTGAACAGTGAACAGTGAACAGTGAACAGTGAACAGTGAACAGATATACTGCATCGATTCAGGCGCTACTCAAAGAATCTAACCATCTTCTTGATTTCCAGCCGCATAAGCCGATGCCCGCGAATCAAGAACTCGGAACTCGGAACTCGGAACTCGGAACTCGGAACTCGGAACTTACTCCTCGACCTTCCAGTCCAGCGGCCCGCCCGGACCGCGCGAGATGCGGCGGTACAAGTGGTCGCGCTCGACGGGGACGCCGCCGGTCTCGGCGATCAGGTCGTGGAGGTCCTCGGCTTTCAAGCCCTGCGGCGTCTCGGCGCCGGCCATGTGATAGATCTTCTCCTGCAAGACCGTGCCGTCCATGTCGCTCGCGCCGTAATGGAGCGCCATCTGCGCGACGGCCAGGCCCAGCATCACCCAATAGCTCTTGACGTGCGGAAAGTTGTCGAGGAGCAGGCGCGAGACGGCGTACGCGCGCAGCTCCTCCATGCCGCTGGGGCCGTGCTCGACCTTCAGCGAGTTGTGCTCGGGGTGGTAGCTGAGCGGGATGAAGGCCAGGAAGCCGCCGGTCTCGTCCTGGAGCCCGCGCAATTGCAGCAGGTGGTCCACGCGCTGCGCGGGGGTCTCGTAGTGCCCGTGCAGCATGGTGGCGTTGCTGCGCAGGCCGAGCCGGTGCGCGGTGCGGTGCAGGTCGAGCCACTCGGCGGCCGTCTCCTTGCCGCGGCAGATGACGTCGCGGAGCGGGTCGTCGAGGATCTCCGCGCCGCCCCCGGGGAGCGAGTCGAGCCCCGCGGCCTTCAGTTCGGCGAGGGCCTCGCGCACGCCGATCCGCTTCAGGCTCGCGATGTGATAGACCTCGATCGCGGTGAAGGCTTTGAGCCCCAGCTTGGGGCAGCGTTCGCGAATCCCGCTCAACATGTGCGTGTAGTATTCGAAGGGAAAGTCCGGGTGCAGCCCGCCGACGATGTGGACCTCGGTGGCGCCCTGCGCGTAGATCTTCTCCGCCTCGGCGAAGACTTGTTCGAGGTTCATCTCGTAGCCGCCCTCGCGGCGGTCCTTGCCCTTGCGGCGGTAGAAGCTGCAGAAGGCGCAGGAGAGCGTGCAGTAGTTCGAGTAATTGATATGCCCGTTGCTGACGTAATAGACGTTCCGGCCGTGCTTGCGCCGTGCGAACCAGCGCGCGAGGCGCCCCAGGCCCAGCAGGTCCTTCGCCGCGTAGAGCGCCATGCCGTCCTCGCGCGCGAGGCGTCCGCCCCGGGCGAGCTTCTCGCGGATGGGGGCGAGTTCGGCGCCCATGGGCGGCGGCTCGGCCGATTCCGGCTTGGTCGCCTCTGTGGGGCGCGCCCAGGGCGCGGCGGCGGCGGCGTTCATGCGAAAGAGCTTAGCGCGCGCGCGGCGAATTTCATGCGCACGCCGGGGATAAACCACAGAGCTCACGGAGTTCACAGAGGGAAACCCGATAAGCCTGGGCAAGGCGCGGCATCGCCCTGCCGCACCCAACGAGCATCTCTCCGTGCGCTCCGTGATCTCCGTGGATAATAAGGATTCAGTTCGCGCCGAATACGCGCGCGTGGGGTCGCGGGAGGTCGCCGTCTTCCCAGCGTTTGTACAGGACGCGGAGCTTCTTGAGGCCGATGTGATGGCGCGCGGCTTCCTGCCCGTCGATCAGCAGGACGGGAATCTCGAAGCGGTAAGCTTCCCAGAGCTTGGGATCCTGCGAGACGTCCACGGTTTCCAATTCGACGGGGCACTCTTTGGCGAATTCCTGGATCGCGGCCTTGGCTTCTTCGCAGAGCGGGCAGTCGGGTTTCGAATAGAGCTTGAGTTTCCAGGCCATGGGGCCAATCTCCCTCGACGAAGAGAACAGCCAAGACTTTCAATAAGAGCTCGCACATCTGCGATTCGGACGCCCGCGCCTGAAATTCCCTGGGCAGCGCTTGCGGAATGGCGCGGAGTCCGCGAGAACTTAGCCAATCTACCGGACCCACCGAATCAGGTAAAGACGGAATCATGCCCGAACTGCCCGAAGTCGAGAGCGTCGTCCGCGCGCTGAGTCCTCTCCTGACCGCACGGTCGATAAAAAACGCCCGGATCCTGAACCGCTCGACGGTCGGCGGCTCGCCGGAGCCGCTCGCCCGCATCCGCGGCCTGCCCTTCGAGGCCGTGCGCCGGCAGGGGAAGTACATCTGGATCGACGCCGGCGCGCGGGCGCTGGTGATCCACCTGCGCATGACTGGCTGGCTCGGCGTGCTGGAACGCGAGGAACTCCGGCGCCGGCGCGATCCGTACGTCCGCGTGTGCCTGGACCTCGAACCGCGCGCGGGCGGACGCGCGGAGGTCCTGGTCTTTCGCGACATCCGCAAGTTCGGGCGGATCTGGTGCGGCAAGCCGGAAGTCCTGGCGCGGCTCAAGGCGCTGGCGAAGCTCGGCCCGGACCCGCTCGAACTCGAGGCCGAGGCGTTCGTCGCGCGCCTGCGGGCGAAACGCGGGCGGCTCAAGAGCCTGCTGCTCGACCAGACCTTTCTCGCCGGCGTGGGCAACATCTATGCCGACGAGGCGTTGTTCCAGGCGCGCCTGCATCCCTTGCGCGAGGCCTCGCGCGTCTCGCGGCCCGTCGCGCGCGAACTCCACGCGGCCGTGCAGGACGTGCTGCGCCGCTCGATCGCGTCCGGCGGGACGTCGCTCTCGGATTACTATCATCCGGACGGCCAGCCCGGCTGGTTCCAGCGCGAGTTGAAGGTCTATGGGCGCGAAGGCGAAGCGTGCGGGCAGTGCGGGAACGCGATTCGCCGCATCGTGATCGGGCAGCGCGGCTCATGGTTCTGCCCACGCTGCCAGCGGCGTTGAGAACCTGCCGCTGCACCACGCAGATTCGGGCACTTGTCGTTTTGACCGGCTTGCGTCAATAAGCCCTTATAAGGAGCCGCCTCGCGGCTTCGCGGCGCCGGTGCTTCGCCATCTAACACGCTAAAAACCAAAGAGTTAAGAGAATAGCCGGACGGGTGCAACTGGACTCCCCTTTGCTTTGTTGGCTTGCGTCGTTCCGCCGAGCGGCGCGCTAAGGCCGCTCCAAGCATAGGAGATGCAAGATGGGCAAGATCGTAGGCATCGACCTGGGCACGACCAACAGCGTCGTCTCGATCCACGAAGGCAAGGAGACGAAAGTCATCGTCAACGCCGAGGGCAACCGGCTGACGCCTTCGGTGGTCGCGTTCACCGAGGAAGGGCGCCTGGTGGGCCGGCCGGCGAAGAGCCAGGCGGTGACCAACCCGCACCGCACGATCTTCTCGATCAAGCGCTTCATGGGCCGGCGGCACCGCGAGGTCCAGTCGGAGGAGAAGCTGGTGCCGTACAAGATCGCCGGGGCTCCGGACGAGCTGGTGCAGGTCGAAGTCGACGGCAAGTCGTACTTCCCGCCGCAGATCAGCGCAATGGTGTTGCAGGAACTCAAGAAGGCGGCGGAGTCGTACCTGGGCGAGACGGTGACCGAGGCGGTGATCACGGTGCCGGCGTACTTCAACGATTCGCAGCGCCAGGCGACGAAGGAAGCGGGCAAGATCGCGGGCCTGGAAGTGAAGCGCATCATCAACGAGCCCACCGCGGCGGCGCTGGCCTACGGGATGGACAAGAAGAAGGACCAGAAGATCGCGGTCTTCGACCTGGGCGGCGGCACCTACGACATCTCGATCCTGGAGGTCTCCGAGGGCCTGGTCGAGGTGAAGGCGACCAACGGCGACACGCACCTGGGCGGCGACGACTGGGACCAGAAGCTGATCGATTACGTCGCCGACCAGTTCCTGAAGGAGAACGGCGTCGACCTGCGCAAGGATCCGATGGCGCTGCAGCGGCTGAAGGAGACGTGCGAGAAGGCCAAGTGCGACCTCTCCACGCTGCCGCAGACGACGCTGAACCTGCCCTACATCACGGCGGTCGACGGGCAGCCGAAGCACCTCTCGGTCTCGATCTCGCGGGCGAAGTTCGAGTCGCTCTGCGAGGACCTCTTCGAGCGGCTGAAGGGCCCGGTGCGGCAGGCGCTGCAGGACGCGGGCATGGCGGCGAACGAGATCGAGGAAGTGGTGCTGGTGGGCGGCAGCACGCGGATGCCGAAGGTCCAGCAGATCTGCAAGGAACTCTTCGCCGGCAAAGAGCCGAACAAAAGCGTGAACCCGGACGAGGTGGTCGCGGTCGGCGCGGCGATCCAGGGCGCGGTGCTCACCGGCGACGTGAAGGACATCCTGCTCCTGGACGTGACGCCGCTCTCGCTGGGCGTCGAGACGCTGGGCGGAGTGCTGACGGTCCTGATCCCGCGCAACACGACGATTCCGACGAGCAAGGCGGAGACCTTCACCACCGCCGCCGACAGCCAGCCGGCCGTGGACATCCACGTCCTGCAAGGCGAACGGCGCATGTCGAAGGACAACCGCACCCTGGGCCGCTTCCAGCTCGCCGGCATCGCCCCGTCGCCGCGCGGCGTGCCGCAGATCGAAGTCACCTTCGACATCGACGTGGACGGCATCCTGCACGTCTCGGCGAAGGACAAGGGCACCGGCAAGGAGCAGAAGATCGAGATCAAGGCCTCCAGCGGCCTGGACAAGTCCGAGGTCGAGCGGATGGTCCAGGAGGCGAAGGCGCACGAGAGCGAGGACAAGCAGCACGGCGAGTTCATCGAGTCCCGCAACCGCGCCGACCAGCTCTGCTACCAGACCGAGAAGTTCATCAAGGAGAACGAGGGCAAGTTCTCCGCCGGCGTCCGCGACCAGGTCCAGGAGGCGATCAAGAAGGTCCGCGAGGTGCTCGAGAAGAAGGACGAGGCCAAGGACGAACTCGACCAGGCCGTGCGGAACCTGGAGTCGGTGAGCCAGAAGCTGGGCGAGGAGGTCTACAAGGCCACCGCCGCCGAAGCGAGCGCCGCCGGGGCCGCGCCCGGGCAACCCCAAGGGCAGCCCGAACCGGCCGGCAAGACCGCCGAGAAGCCCGCCGAAGGAGACGTGATCGATGCGGATTACAAGGTGGTGGACGACGAGAAGAAGTAAGCCTTGCCGCGTCCGCCTCGAAAGAACCAACCGGGCCGCCTTGCGCGGCCCGGTTTCATTTCCGCCTGTCGCATTCCGCGCCTCATTTCACACATTCGTTTACGCCAAGCTCTAGAGTTTAGTCTACGGTAGTCTAAAAATGTTGCACATGGGTGCGCGCCGAAGCCAGAGAACCTGAAGCCGGCGACGCACTCTTCCCTTTCGCGGCGAGCCCATGCCGAAGAAGGGATCTTCCCCTGTCTATGATACCTTAAAAAAGATGCACTATGGTGCAGAACGGGATCCAGGCGCCTGCACTTCCAATCACGATCATCTATATAAAAGGAGCACGGAGGCCGGCGCTGGGCTTTCACCTCCGTCTACGAGACCTTAAAAAAGATGCACCGTGGTGCAGCAGGCGCACACCGGAAGGCCGGAGCTTCCCGGTTGCGCGCCAAGGAGCCCGATGCCTCGATGCCGTAGCCCGATGCCGGAATATCTACGATAGCTTAAAAAGATGCACATGTGCATGCACATAGGAAGGCCATGGCCCCCCACCCGTGCCGGGCATCAAGGCTGGGGACCGTAGCGGGGCGGCTCCGAGCCGCGTTCGTAGCAGCCCAGATCGGGGGCCTTTCCGGCGAAGCCGTCGTTGAGATTGGGCAGGACCAGCCCGGCGTCCTCGGCCGGCGAGCCGGGTTTGAGGCGGAAGTCCCGCGCGGCGACCGGGTAGGCCTGCCCGTAGCCTTCCTTGTAACCCTGGCCGGGATGGGGCGGCGGGGCCAGCTCGAAGATCTCGGGGGTAACTTTGACCGCATGTTCGAGCTTCACGTCGGGCGGGGGCTCCTTGCCGAACTTCAGGTCGTCGCCGCTGAAGCCGTTGCACTCGACGCGGGCCCGTCGCGCGGTCGTGCTGACGGTGGGGAATCCCGGCGCGCCCAGGATCAGGTTGTTGAAGATCAGCCCGTTGCTCCATTCGCCGCCGCTCCAGGCGTTGCCCGAGGCCAGGGAGGTGTTGTGGCAGGCGATCAGCCCCGAAGGCTGGACGTGGAACTTGAACGGCTTGCCCCGGCAGTTGTAGATGTCGTTGAAAAGGAAGTAGACCGGGCCGCCGAAGGCCGGCTGGGCGCTGAGGGCGCAGAGCACGTTGGTGAGGCGGTTGCGGTAGACGCGGATGTTGTTCCGGACGTAGTCGCATTCGATGCCGTCGTCCACGCAGCGTTCGAGCTCGTTCTCGTGGATGTCGATGGAGCAGGTGCGGCGCTCGGCGTCGTCGCCCGCGAGCGAGATGCCGTCCCAGCAGTCGGCGATGCGGTTGCGCCGGATGACGCAGCCCTGGCCGTAGAGCGAGATGCCGTAGCCCCCTTCCGCGGGCCGGCCTTGGCCGCTCCAGTCGGCGCGCATGGCGATCTCGTTGTCCTCGATGCAGGCGTCCCGGGCGTTCGCTGCATAGAGCCCGATGTAGCCGGCCGTGACGCGGCAGCCGCTGACCACCACGCCGGTCGAACCGGAGAGGCTCACGCCCTTGCCGCGCCGGTCGGGGTCGCCTTCGACGGTGACGTTCCGCAAGAGCACGTGCTTGCGGTTCGACAGGTTGACTTCGCCGCGAATCACGACCTTGTCCCGGTCCGCGCCGCGGTAGCCGGCGAGACGGCCTTCCTCTCCGTCGGTGAAGACCAGCGCGGAGGCCTCGTAGGTTCCCGGTTCGAGGATCTTCACGCCGGGCCCTTCGAGGACCGGCTCGCGGCGCGTGCGCGCCACGAGGGTCCGCGTGGTCCCGCCGCCGTCGGGATCGGTGAGTTCCAGTTGGATCTCGTATTCGCGATCCGCTTCGAGCCGGAAGACGCTTCCGGCGAGGAGGTTCCCGTACTCGACGCCGTACTCGGGGTGCTTGGCGACCTCGACGCGCAGCAGGGGCTGCGCGGGCTTCCAGTCGGGGCCGCCTTTTTCGCGGAATCGGACCTGGCAGGCCGCGTTGCGGTTGTCGTCGCCCTCGAGCGGCCAGACCAGCCCGAGGTTGTGAAAGGTCGGCGGCTGAACTTCGGGCTCTCCGGGCCTGACCGCGTCGCCCGCGAAGGCCAGGAGGTTCAACCCCGCCGCGAAGACCAGCGCCAGCCGTCCGAGCGATGCTTCAAGGGTCGTCATGGAACGCAGCCTCCGTGGCATCTACTTTCCACTGCATAGCCTCGCGGCATCGCGCCCAAGGTCGAAATCCGCCGGCCGGCCGCGCGGATTCCACGGACCGGAACGCGCTCGCCAGGACCTTTTCGTCCCGCGTGCGTTCAGACGCTCGCGAGCAGCCGGGCGGCGCGGTCGATGAGCAGGTCCGGGGCCTCGGGCTGGAAGAGGCTGGAGACGACTTCGTAGCCGCCCTCGCCGAAGGCGCGGCGGCTGGGCAGGTAGCCGTAGGCGCCGCCGGCGAGGGTGGCGATCCAGAGCGGCCCGCCGGGCGCCGCCGCTTCGATCTCCCGCGCCACGTCCACGAAGAGTTCCAAGGGCGCCAGGAGCAGGCGCCAGTCGCCCAGGCGCACGGCCCGGAGGGGCGCCGCGAGCGCGGGCGGCAGGGCGGCCGCGCGCTCGACGCGCGCGGCTTCCACGACCTCCAGGGTAAAGTCGCGCGTGCGGTCGCGGGCCTGCTCCAGGATGGTCCGCGCCTCGGCGCGCTCCCGGTCGTCGGGCCGGCGCACGGGCAACTCGACGCGCTCCTCGATCCAGTTCAGCTCCGCGGCGGGCAGCGGCGCGGTCCGGCCGAGCAGCTCGCGCAGGGCGCCGGCGAGGGCGGCGGCGATGCGCGAGGCCTCCTCCTGCTTGCCGCCGAAGCGCCCGCCCATGAAGTCCCAGTGATTGACGTCGCCGCAGGGCCCGAGGAGGAACTGCGCGTGCAACGCGGGGTCGCCGCAGGCCGCGCGCAATTCCCGTTCGACGCCGGCGGGCCAATCCGCGCTGATCTCCGTACCGCCGACGCAATCGACATGCAGGCCGAAATGGAAGAGCACGCCCAGCAGCGCGCCGTCCGGCGCCTCGAAGCGCAGGACGCCGAGCCGGTCGTCGACGGGGCCGAGGGGTTCGACGATCTCTTTCGCGCGGGCGCCGGGGTTGGTCATCGCCGAGCCGTCCTTCAGGCGATAGCGGCGATTGAAGCCCAGACCCGGCACGCGGCCCCTGCCGATCCGCACCGCGCAGGGGCGCAGCCGCTCGAACGCGGCGGCGGCGGCCTCCGCGGCCTTCGCAGCCAGCACCGCGCTCAAAGCGTCGGACTCCTCCGGCCCGGTATGGGTGTGGGTCGCGGCGACGTAGACGGCCTCCGGCGGCAGGCCGGCCGCGGCGGCCACGGCCTCTCGTAGCGCGCGGCACAGAGGCTCCGAGAGATGGCAGAGGTCGAAGGTCAGCAACAGCAGGCGCCGGCCCGCAGCCTCCCAGGCCAGCGCCCGCACGAACAGGGGATCGCGGACGCCGGTCGCAAGCCGCTCGTGGTAGTACCCGCGCAGGCGCGCGCCGAGGGGCGGGGTGATCTCCGCGCGTCCGAAGCCCGCGCGCATCGAGGGACTGGCGTGCATGCGGCTCCCCACCCGTTCAACGGGACCGGTTATAGGGCCGCCGGTTCCTGTGTAACAGATGGAATCAGGCCGCCTCCGTGCGGCGTTTCGCAGGCCGGAACCGGCATGCGGCGCTCTTTCTTCATTCAGGCACGCGGCGCAGGGGCGGGGAATTCAGGCTGCCCGCGGATTGCCAGCGCCGTTCGGCGTGATTAGGATCGAGGCGTATCACGCATCGAACCCCCAGGCTGGCGACTACCTTCATGAACGCACCCACTCCCTCCCGCCGGACCTCGCAGGGCCAGCTCGCGCTGGTCTTCCTCGCGGGCATGCTGCTCATGCTGGTGCTTGGCGGCCTGCTCGTCGGCGTCGTCTTCCTGGTCAAGCACCGAGGCGCGGAAGAGTCGGCCGCGCCCGCCGCGCCGGAGACCCCCGCGCCGCCGCCGGCGTGGGAGTCGCAAGCCACCGCCAACCGGCCGGGGGAAGCGCCGGCGGAGACGCCCGGCGCGACGCCCAACGCGAACGAGGGCGTTCAGCCCCTGGCCGCGCTGCCCCCGCCGCGTGAACAGCCGCCCGAACCGAGCGCGCCCGCCGGTCCGGCCAAGCCGAGCGTGCTGGGAACCGCCGGCACGGTCGACACGCTGGACGTGCCCGTCCAACTGCCCAAGGGCATGCTGCCGTTCCTGAAGGGCATCGACGCGCTGGGGGCCAACCGGCCGCTGGACGCGATCCCGAGCTTCTCGGAGGCGATTGCCGCCGACGAGGAGAACTCGGACTTTCACACCGCGCGGGGCGCGAGCTACGTGGTGGCCGAACGGATGCAGGAAGGGCTGCCGGACCTGCAGCGCGCGCTGAAGCTGAACCCGAAGAATATCCTCGCCGGCCGGATGACGCGGCTGGCGTACCTGATGCTCGGCGAGCAGCTCGCCGCGTCGAAATTCTACGGGCACGGCTCGTCGCAGGGCCCCGACTTCCTGATCACCGAAGTGGGCGTCGGGTACGGCAGCCGGGCGCTGGCGCAGAAGGGCGGCTTCAAGCAGGATCCCCGCGACCAGATGAGGACGGCGGCGGCGATCCAGAAGCTGCCCGCCGTGGCGTCGATGGTGGCGTCGAGCTACCGCGCGGGGGAGCAGAAGGCGGTGCAGGCGCTCTTCGCGCTGGGGGTCGAACAGGTCCTCGGCGGGGATTTCGCGGCGGCGCGGCGGAATTTCGCCGACGTGCTCGTGAAGTACCCGTACGACTGGACCAGCCGCTACTACTACGCGCGGAGCCTGCTCGAGACCGGCGACCCCGAACTGGCGCGGCGCGAATTGACCTACGCGCTGTGCTGGAAGCGCTTCCTGCCCGAGGCCTTCGCGGCGCGGGCGCTGGCCGCGGCGCGGCAGGGGGACGCGCGGCGCGCCAAGGCGGACCTGGAGGCGGCGGCGCGGCTCGACCCGCGCAAGGCCGCCGCGGCGCAGCCGGCGGTGGACGAGGCGCTGCGGCGGAGCGCGGGCGCGGCCGGCGGCGGCGGCGCGGCGCTCTGGGACGCCCTGCTCGCCTCGGCCAAGGGCGGCGCCACGCAGGAGGAGCTGATCGCGGCGGCGCTGAAGCTGCGCCAGAGCGCGAACGCCGGCCGGCTGCGCTGGGACGAGACGTACCAGGACCGGCTGCACGAACTCTGCGCGGCCGCGCGCGCGAAGCCCGGCGACGCGGACCGGCTCGCCGACGCGGGCTGGTTCCTTTACGAGCACCGCGAGGTTCGCGCGCTGCAGGTCGAGCCCAACGGCGCGCCGCGGGGCCTGCGCCGGCAGACGGCCGATACCGCCAAGTGGGAGACCGACCTGGCCTTCACGCTCGCCGGGGAGGCGCTGGCGGCGAACCCGAAGCACGCGCGCTCCTGGGCGCTCAAGTCCGCGCTGCTGCTGCACGCGTACGCCAACTGCGAGGAGGCGGAGCAGGCGGGGCTGACGGCGCTGCGCTTCGACGCCGGGCAGATCGACGCGCATATGGCGCTCTCGGACTGCTACCACGAGTACGCCACTCGGCTGCGCGAGAAGGCCGCGGCGCTGCGCACGCCGAAGACGGGCACCCGGAACGTCCGCATCGTCGACCAGCACGGGAGCTTCATTCGCAACGATACGGAGTCGTACCTGATCCCGCCGTCGGCCGCCGACCTGGCCGCCGCGGCCGAGTGCGACCGGCTCGCCGAGGAGAACGACCGGAAGGAACAGACCTGCCTCGCCAACGCGCTGAAATACGCGAAGGGCACGCCGCAGGAGCCGTACTACCAGGCGCTGCTGTTCTACCTGCGCAAGGACTACGCGCAGGCGCGGCCGTGGCTGGAGCAGGCCGTGCGCGACAACCCGAAGGATCCGAAGATGCGGCACGGGCTGGCCAACTGCCTGCGCGCGCTGGGGCTCCAGGACGAGTACGTGGAGGAGTTCGCGCGCGCGATCGCGCTGCAGGAGACGAGCGCCGAGGTCTGGCTCAACGTGGCCTGGACCAAGCTGGAGCGCAACGCCTGGGAGAGCGCGCGCAAGGTCCTGCTCCGCGCGCGCGAAGCCGATCCGGCCGACGCGCGGATCGGGGCCTACTGGGGCATCCAGGGCGAGCGCGGCGCGCAGGACGCGGCGGAAGCCACAGGCGGCTTCCGCGCGGCGCTGGCGCAGGAGGAAGCCCGCGCGCGGATGAACGGCACGACCTTCCAGCCGGGCGCCGACGCGCTGCCGCTGAGCCCCGAAGACCTGGGCCTGACGGTGCTGCTGCGGCTGAAACTGGCGCGCTACCTCTTCCGCGAGCAGCCCGCGCAGGCCGCGGAGTGGTACCTCGCGACGGCGGGCCTCGAGCCGCGGATGAGCGACTGGAACCTGGCCAAGGCCGTCTTCTCGGCGATCCTGCCGAACCCGGACCGCGACGAGAAGCAGACGCCCGGCCCGCTGCCGCTGGTCACGATCCTGAAGAACAACCGGATTTTCGCCGGGCAGGCGCTGCTCAACGCCGGGCGGAGCGCGGAGGCGGCGGCGCAGTTCGCCGAGGCCGAGAACTACGCGAACCGGCTCCCCGCGGGCGGCACGGCGTACCTGGAGCTGGAACTCGAGCCGCAGTTCGTGCCCTTCCGGGTCTCGTCGATGCCCATGTACGCGAAGGCGCTGAACGCGCAGGCGCTCCTGCAACAGGGGCGCAAGGACGAGGCGCGCATCGAACTCCAGCAGGTCCGCTACTACCTGGCCAACCGGTCGCAAGAACAATACCAGATGAAGGACGACCCGATCCCCGCGCTGTACGCGCGGCTGGCGCCGTCGGTGGGGCTGCGCTGAGCGACTCGCGCGAAGGCTGAGGATTCAGGCAAGCCACTTCAGCGTCCCGTGCCGAAGGCGTAGAGCAGGCGCATGCCGCGCGCGGGCACGTGGAGCGGGCCGTAGATCTCGCCGCTTCCGCCCTTCGACTTCATCTGGTCCACGACGCCGCCGTCCTCCAGGTCCTTCAGGCACGGGCTGCCCTTGGCCTTGGCGTTGCCGTGCGCGCGGGCCCAGTCGGCGCCCGGCGGCAGCCGGCTGTAGTCGTAGGCGCCGCGCAGGGCCGAATCCAGTTGGCGATTGGGTCCGCCGAAGACGGCCTTCGCATCGGCGAAGTACAGGCGCTCGCGAACCGGCTTGTCGCTCTCGTTGACCACGACCAGCAGCACGTCCACGCCCGCGGGCTTCTGGTTCTCGAGGCGCGGCTTGCGGTAGAGCGTGACGTAGACCTGCGCATAGGGATCGGTCTCGGTCACGGCGAGGTCCTGCTCCTTCTCGAAGAGCGGCCCGTACCTGACGAGCGCGGAACTGCGCCAGTACGGGACGCGCTCCAGGTCTTCGGCATCGAAGAACCCGAAGGCCTCGAGAGCGCCCATGACGCGCGCGGCGTCGGCGGGGTTCGCCAGGCCGCCGGCATCGAGGCCGATGTCGTGGAGCAGGGCGCGCCCCAGGGCCATGCGGTCGGGAGCGGGGTTGCGGCCAGGCTGGGTCAGCGCGCGGGCGTTGGGCGCGAGCCGCGCGGTGAGTCCGGTATGCGTGGCGGCGAGGTACTGGAAGAGTTCGGCGGGCACGGTGGCGGCGAGGTCCTGCTCGGCCGAGACGCCGGCGCCGCCGGCGGGGCCTTCGAGCAGGACGGCCGGGGCGGCGGCTTCCAGGAGGCTGGCGGCGTCGGCGCGCGCGAGCGCGGGCTTCTGGGCGAGCGTCTTGGCGCGGTCGGCGGCGGCGAACGGCGCGGCGGCGGCCTGGGCGTGGGGCCACTCGAGCCAGGCGGTCCGGCGCCGCCGCGGCGCGGGGAACGTCGCGGGATGGACGAGCCAGGTCAGGCCGACCTTTGCCGGCCGGTCCAGCTTGGCCGGACGGTTGATCAGCCTCAAGCGCAACGTCGGCTCAAGCTTCGCGTCGCGTTCGAGCGTCATGCAACTGGCCGTGGGATCGACCTGCCAGCCTGCGGCGGTGGTGAGGAGGGTGAAGCCGAAATCGCCGCCGCCGACAAAGAGATGCTCCGGCACGCCCGGGGCCGGCCGGCCGGCCGCCTTGGCGTCCTGCTCGGCGTTGCCCCAGAGCGCGCCCTCGCGCGGCGGGATCGAGAAGGCCTGCGCGGGCAGGATCTGGACCTGTTCGCCCGTGGGCGGGCCGACGACCAGGGTGTGCAACGGCTGGCGCAGGTCCATGATCAGTTCCAAGGCCTCGACGCTCTGCCCGCCCGTATCGAACTCGAGTTCCGCGCGCAACGCCCCGTCGGCGCCGAAGCGGGTGGCGAGCTTCACGTTCACGGGCCCGAGCTTGAGCGCGCTCGCCGCGGCCACGGCTCCATCTTGAAGGACCGGCTGCGCGGGCGCGGCGACTTCTTCCTTAAGCACGGCGCCGTTGGCCCGGGCCTCCAGGCGCATGGGATTGCGCAAGCGCGGGCCGCGCCCGATGGCGGCCAGGAGTTCATCTGCGGGCGGGCCTTTGGCAGCGCGCGCATGCAGGGGTAATTCGGCAGGGGCCGGCTTGATCGCGAGCTGCGCGGGCCAGCCCGAAGGCTCGAAGACGACGGCGAGCCGCGGCGACTGAACGGTAAGCCCCTCGAGCTGGAGCGCGGGCGGGTCGGCCTCGCCGGCGCGGCAGGCCGCGCCGGCCAGCAGCAGCAGCAACAGCAGCACGAGCGCCGGCCGGCAAGCAAAGCATTTCAGGCAAGCCATGGTCAGGCCCTCTATTTCGGATCCAAGCGCCGCGCGTACAGCACGCGATAGTCGTGAGCGGGGACGAAGACCGGACCGTAGGTCTCCGCTTCGCCCTGCCGGGGAATCGCCTCGCCGGTTTCGAAATCGCGCAAGGCGGCCGCCGCGCCGTCGCGCTGGGCGAGGCCGGCCCACCAGGCCTTCAGCGGCTCGGCGACGCTCGCGCCGGCGTAGACCTCCGCGGCGGTGAGGCCGTTCTTGCCGCCCAGCAGGCGCGCGTCGTCCAGCAGGCGCAGGGGCGCCTCGACGGCTTCGTCGTGCTCGTTCATGAGCACGAAGATGGCGTGCGTCCCGGCGCGGCCGTCTTTTTCGAAGCGGCGCCGGAAGACGCTGACGTGGAGCTTGGAGGGGCCCGGGTCGCCTTCCCTGCCGGCCTGGACGAAGGCCCCGTTGCGCCAGTACGGGAGGTACTCGGTGCCCTGGGGCTCGAAGTAGCCGAACTCGTACAGGCGGTTCTGGATGCGCATGAACTGTTCGACGTGGGAGTGCCGGCCGTGCGGGCCGACGGGCTGGACGCCGATGTCGTGGAGCAGCCCGCGCCCGATGTACTGGCGGTCGTACTTCTTGTCGTCGCCGGCTCCGGCGATGCCCAGGGAGGTGATGCGCGCGACGAGCCCCGAGTAATTGTGGGCGGCGTAGCGGAAGAGCGGGAGCGGGTAGACGACCACGTTGTCCAGGTCCAGCGACTTTGGATCGGCGCAGCACTCTTCGACCAGTTGCGTATCGAAGCCGAAGGATTCGAAGGCCGTGGCGGAGTTGTTGGCCCAGAACTGATTGCGGTTGGGGACGTTGGATTCCTTGAAGACCCGCGCGAGGCGCTTGAACATCCCGCGCATGGGCAGGGTGAGGTAGGACGGCTGCCAGGGCACCTCTTCGTCGGTCTCTTCGGTCTTCAGGCGGACGTCTTGGGGATCGCGGAGGTAAGCGCCGGTGGCGAGGCAGTCGTTGCGGTAGACGGGCCAGGTCTCGTCCCACCACCAGCCGTGCTTGCGGGAAATCCTGACGTGCCGGCCTAAGTAGTAGACGAAGAGGTCCTGCCAGGCCTCGCCCATCTGGCACATCGCGCCCGCGGCTCGTTCCACGGCGACCTTCTGCTCCTGGCTGTCGACGAGGCGGACGCTGGTCACGGGCGCGGGCTGCCCGCGGTTCTCGCCGAGCAGGTCGCCGGTGTAGGCGTTCTCGACGATGGCCGGCAGCGGCCCGACCATGCCGCGCAACTGGTAGTAGCGCCGCCAGGGCGGGGCGTCGGCGTGGAACTGGAGCGGTTCGGTCTCGGCGAGCTTGGCGAGCGCGGCGTCCTCGGGGACCTTGCGTTTCTTGTAGCTTTCGATCTCCTTGACGCGGTCGCCGTCGAGGAGGTGGTCGGGCTTGTCGATGGGCCCCCACGCCTGCATGTAGCCCTCGGCCCATTCGGCGCCGCGCAGGTTCCAGGAGAGTTCGCGGTGCCCCGCGGGCTTGGGCTTGGCCGGATGGGTCAGGAGCATGAAGGTCACGGTCCGCTCGCCGTTCACGGCGGCCTTGTGGTTGACGAACTTGACGCGCAAGGTCACCTCGCCCTGTTTGTCGCGCTCCAGGAGCATGCTGGAGCCGTCGCGGTCGAGGAGCCAGTGCTCGTCGCTGTCGCAGATCCAGGTGAAGGCGCGGTCCCCGCTGCCGAACCAGAACCAGGGGACGAAGTGGGTGTAGACGAGTTCGGGGTACTCGAGCGCGGCGCTGTCCCAGACGACGCCTTCCTTCTGCGGGAGGGCGCAGTCCCAGGCGTCGGCGGAGGCCATGCCGCCGCCGCGCGTGGTGGAGAGCGCCGTATCGACCTGTCCGGCGACGTCCATGACCAGTTCGAGGGCTTCGATCTCGACGGCTTCGGGGCCGCCGTAGGTCAGCTTCGCCGTCATGGCGCCATCGCAGTCGTATTGGGTCGTGAGTCGCACGGGGAGCGCGCCGAGCTTCAGCGCGGCCTGGTACTCCACTTCGCTCTGCCACGTCCGCACCGGCTTGGCGGGCTCGACCACGGCGGCTTCGACCTCCTTGCCGGCGATGCGCGCGACGAGGCGAATCGGCGCGCGTAGCTGGGGGCCGCGGCCGACGGCGACGAGCTGGGCCGGCTCGGGCTTCGCGCCGGCGGCGCGCAGTTCGAGCGGGAGGTCTTCGGGTTCCGGCCGGATGACGAGCTGCTCGGGCAACCCGGACGGGGCGAGCGTGAAGCGGTGCTTGAGCGTCTCGAATTCCAGGCCGCGCACGGCCAGCGGGGTGAAGGGTTCCCAGACCACGTCGTTCCGGCCAAGTTCGTTCCGCTCCCAGGGCGCCTTGCGCTTGGCGAACGGGTCGGACACGGCTTCGCCGACGATGCGCTGATTCGCGTCGAGCAGCAGGGTCCAGAGCTTGTACTTGCCTTCCTTCAGCTCGGGCATTTCGGCGAGCAAGCAGGCGAAGTTGCCGTGGAATCTGGCGGCCCCGGCGAAGACCTCCTGCTCGTCCTCGTCCGCGGTCACGACGAGAATCTTGGCCTCGACGGCGCTCTTGGCCTCCTCGCTGGCGCCGTTGACGCCGCGGTCCACGATGGCGGAGAGCTTGTTGGAGTAATTGGAGTAGGCGAAGCGGAGCTCGAAGTCCTTGCGCGGGGGGCGCAGCTTGGCGATGGAATCGAGGCGGCGCCACTTGAAGGGGACGTCGTTGACCACGCCGCCGTCCATGCCGTGGAAGTTCATCAGCCGCGTGCGGTAGAGCACCTTGGCGGGCTGGCCGGTGCTGCGCACGTCGAACCAGAGCGCGTTGCCGTTGGCGCTGATGCCGGGGAAGCGCTGCTTGAGGCGGAGTTCCTTGGCCTCGCCGGGTACGACTTCCACGAAGCCGTCGCTGAGCGCAGGATCGTCGTAGCTGGAATAGACGAGCCCTTCGGCGTTCTCGACGAAGAAGCCCAGTTGCACGGTCTCCGAGCGCTTGCCGTGGTTCTTGAGCGCGATCTGGACGTCCACGGCGTCCTTCATGATCGGGCCGAGCTGCTTGAGCTGGAAGCCGACGCACTGCGAATCGAAGATCAGCTTGGTCTTGGTGGTGTTCCAGGAGTGGTTGTCGAAGGCATTGAAGAAGACGCCGTTGCCGCCGATGCCGCGCGTGAACCAGCAGCGGTAGGCCGTGCCGTCGGGGGCGGGATCGGGACGAGCGGCGCGCCGTGCTCTTCCTTCTCGGCGTAATTCAGATGGAGGAACGACTGGAGGGGGATCGCGAGTTCCAGGATCCAGCGCTGTCCGTCGGCGCTGGAGCGGACCTTGACGTTGGACTTGTACTTGAAGCCGTCGCCGTGCTGCTGGGTCCAACACTGGTCCGAGAAGGTGTTGGTGGGGTTCACCACCCATTTGAAGAGCCCCAGGCGGAAGCCCTTGACGTTGTCGGGGTACGGGCGCAACTCGATCTCGTAGTGGTCGTCCCAGAGGATGCCATAGAGCGGGTGGTGCAGGACGTCGGTGAAGCGGGCGCGCGTTTTCATCCAGGACTTCTCGGGGTAGATCGGCGAGACCCCGCAGAGATAGAGGTTCTCCTTGTCGAAGCCCGCGTAGATCTCGACCTGGGTTTCGTCGGGGGCGAGGTACCGGAAGTCGGCCTGGCCGTAGTCGTACCAAAAGCCGGAGAGGGCCGAGGCGTCCTCCCATTCCTTGGGCTCCATCACCCCGTCGATGCTGGGCGGCTTGGCGAGCATGGGGATGCGCAGGACGGGTTCGTCCACCTGCGCCACCGGCCCGGTGGAGGTGGGGGTCTCCGCGGCCGAGGCCGCGCCCGGCAGGCAGGCGCAGAGGCACGCGGCCAGGAAGGCCGGCGGGAGCGAACTGCGCCTTCGGAATCCGATCACCGGTCTGCCCTCCCCTGGCGTGGCGTAGTACAGCGCCGCTACTCCGCCTTGAACTTCGCGTCGAAGACGTCTTTGGCGACTTTCTCGTCGTGGAGCCAGTAGCGGGTCTTCTCCACGCTGCCGTCCGGGGCGTAGAGCTTTTCCACGCCGTGATAGGCGCCGGCGCGGCACTCGATCTCGCGGGCCAGCTTGCCGTCGCGCGCGTATTCCCGGGCGACGCCTTCGGCGCGCCCCTGGGCGTACGTCACGACGCGCTTGGGCGTGTCCGCGCCGGGCCAGTAGTCGGTAAGCGGGCCTTCGCGCTTGCCGCCGGCGTAGGTCGTGACGCGGGTGGGCCGGCCGGCGGCGTCGAAGGACTTGCTGAGGCCCTCGGGGCGCCCGTCCTTCATGGGGACCTCGTCCTTGAGCTTGCCGTCCGGATGAAAGTTCTTTTTGACTCCCTGCACGACGTCCTCGCGCCAGGGAATCTCGGAAGCCAGATAGGTGACCTGCTTGCCGTCCAGCGTGGCGGTCTCGAAGACTTGCTCGACGCCATCGCGGAGCCCGTTGCGGAAGGTCACTTTGCGCTCGACCGTCCAGCCCCACTGGATCTTGTGGACTTGCAGCCCGTCGGGCTTGCCCTCGGCGTTGACCGGGGTGAGCACCTTGGCGCGGTCGGAGTTGGGGTAGTACTCGACCTGGAGCGCGTGGCCCTCGGCCAGCTTGAGTCCGGCGACGCGCTGGTACTGCTTGAGGTTTTCGTCTTCGCCCGCCGGGCTCGCGGAGGCTCCGGCAAAGGCCGCGAGCAGGGCGAGGCTCCAGAAGGTAGGGTTGCGCATGGTGTTCGTTCCGGTCCCGGCGGCCCGCCGCGCGGCCAGCGATATGCCTCGTACACCGCAAAGGGCTGAGCATACACTAAAATTCACTATTCTATAAGATATTATTTTACATAGAGAAAGTTACGGTGTACTGAAGATGTGCAGGCATCTCCTACCCGCGAGGCCGCGGCCGTGAAGCCCCAGCATTTCCTTGGCGATCCGATCAAGGCCGACTTGCGGACGTCGATCCGCACGGGCGACCTGAAGCCGGGCGAGCAACTGCCGCCGTTCCGGGCGCTGGCGGAGCACTATAAGGTCAGCCTCAACACGATCCAGCGCGTGATTCGCGAAATGGTGGCCGAGAAGGTGCTGGAGACGACGCACGGCCGGGGCACCTTCGTGGCGTCGTCGAAGCGGCTGAGTTCGGCCACGCCATTCGGGGTCGGCGTCTACGCCCGGACGACGGGGGATTTTTACAGCGAGGTCTTCGCGACCTTGCGGGACGCGCTGAACGGGTTTGGAGCCGCGTCGATCGTGCTCGATCCGGAGCAGGTCTCGTCGGCGTATCTGCGCCAGCTCCGGCTGCGGGAACTGCTATCCGGGCGTTCCACGGCGCTGGTGGTGGACGGGGCGCTGGATACGAACCCGGCGCTGGGGAAGGCGCTGCTGGGCACGGAGCTCCTGCGCGCGGCCGCGCGGCTGCGCGATCCCATCGTCATCAACCGCTGGGAGCACCCGGAGACGGTGGACGCCAGTTTCATCCTCTTCGACTACGAAGGCGCGGGCTATCTGGCGGCGCGATACCTGCACGGCCTCGAGCACCGGCGCATCGCCTTTCATTCGTTCGGCAATCCGCTGGCGCCGCACGCCTACGAGGACGACCTGTACCGCGGCATGCAGCGCTTCAACCAGGAGGCGGGCGGGCCGCTGCGGATCGAGCTGGTCGCGCCGGGCCGCGAGGAGGGCAGCGCGGGCACGGAGCGGATGCGCGCGGCCTTCAGCCGTCCGGACCGGCCCACCGCGGTCATGCTCGCCGCGGACTTCCTGGCCGAGCCGTGGTTCATGCACCTGCCCCGCCTGGGGCTGCGCGTGCCGCGGGACGTCTCGATGGTCGGATTCTTCAATACGCCCTGGACCCGGCGGCTGCCGGTCTCGCTCACGAGCGTCCAGTTCAACGTGGAGAAGCTCGCCCTGAGCGTGGTCCAGCACATCGTGGCGCAGCGCGAGGCCGAGCGCGCCACGCGGGAGCGGCTGCTGATTGAGCCGTCCCTGGTTCTGTGCGACTCTTGCGCGCAGCTAGGAAGCATGGATTAGCTTGTATTAAAAGGGGTTACAAAAATATGTATGTCGAGTTCGAGTCTTGGATCCGCGGTGTAGGCAGCACGGACAAGAGGCCCGGGAGAGCCAGACCATGATCGCAGCGCGAGGGGTGTTGCTGGCGGCCGTCTGCGTGGCGGCCGCTGGATTGCACGCGGAGGAATGGACGCGCTTCCATGCCGAGAACGGCCTGCCCGGCGACGAGGTTCAGTTTCTGCGCGAAGACGCGGCCGGCGCGGTCTGGATCGGCTGCAACGCGGGCCTGGCCCGTTTCGCGCAGGGCAAACTCGAGACGGTTTACAAGGGCCCGACCGTGTACGACGTGGTGGAACTCGGCGCGGAGCGCCTGTGCCTGGGCACGTCCGATGGCGTGGTGCTGCTGAACAAGCAGGCCAAGTCCGCGGGCCTGAACGGGCATCTGGTCGCCCCGGTGGTCAAGCTGAACGAGGAAACGCTCTGGGCCATCGCCAAGGACCGCCGCACGGAGCAGAACAAACTGGTCCAGAGCAAAGGCGGCGAGAAGTGGGAAGGCGTCGAGGCCTACGCGGAGAAGAAGGTCGTCGACCTGTTTCGAACGCGCCAGGGCCGGCTGTGGGTCGCCCTGGACGGGAACGGCCTGCTGGAGGTCGATCCGGCAAAGCCCGAGGCAACGCCGAAGGCGCACCTGCAGGGCGAGAACGTGCAGACGCTCTTCGAGACCCGCGACGGACGCCCGTGGGCGGGCCTGCGCAGCGGCGGCCTGCGCGTCTTCGACGGGAAGCAGTGGGCCGTCCACCTGCCCAAGGAGAAGTCGAGCATCTTCGCGATTCAGGAAGACGCCAAGGGCCAGCTCTGGGCGGCGACGAGCGGGAGCGGGCTGCTCCAGTTCGACGGGCAGAACTGGACGACGCACTTCGCCGAGGCGGGCTATGTCAACGTGGTCGCGGCGTTCTCCGACGGCAGCGTCTGGGCGTTCCCGCAGGACGGCGAGGGGCTCTCGGCGTGGAAGGACGGCAAGTGGACGACGGTCTTCAAATCTTCGCTGCCCGTGCGCTGCCTGCTGGAGACGCGCGCTGGGAAGGTCTGGATCGGCGGAGTGCTCGACGGCGTACACTTGCGCAATTGAGCGCAAATCGGAAGTTGTATATGGAGCGAAGTCCTTTCGGCCGGCGGCACGGCCTTCCCGCGGGTGAAGCGACGCCATGAAGTTCTATTTCTGCGAAAAGTGCGGCAAGCGGCTGACGGACGCCGAACTCGCCAAGGGCGAGGCCCGCGACAAGAAGCTCCGGGGCGTCTTCTGCAGCGCTTGCGCCGAAGGCGTGCTGACGCTGGAGACGCTGCCCCTGACCGAGGCTCAGGCGCGCGAACTCACCGCCGCCGAGGCCGAAACCGAGATCCCGCCACCGCCTCCGTCATCGACGCGCAAGCGCGCTTCCTCGCAACCGCGGACACGCGCGAGCGAGGCGCACCTTCCGCCGCTCCAGCGGGCAAGCCGCGGCCGGACGCCGGTCGAACCGCGTACGCCTACCGGCGCAGGTGGACGGCGATCCTCGGCTTGTGCGGGGGCCTGCTGCTCGCGATCGGCGTGCTGTTGCTCGCGTTCGGCGGCGGGCCCGCATCAAATAATAAGGGACGCACGAACGATACGGGGCCGGCGGTCAACCTGGCCCCGCCCCGGCCCGAGGCCCGCGAGATTCCCGAGGAACCGCCCGCCCGGATCCCGAGTCTGCCGGCGCCCGCCTCCAAGACGGACTCCGGGCCGCCCGACCGCCCGCCGCGGGAGACCTCCGCGGAAGACCGGGCCGCGGGCGAGTTCGAGCGTTTGAAGCGCTACCTGGCTCAGCGGGGCGCCGCGCAGTTCGGCGAGAAGAAGGCGGCGCTGGGGTCCTACCTTAAGGAGTACGGCACTTCTTCCTACGGCGACCGCGCGCGTGCGCTGCTCGCGGAGCTGGAACAGCGCGCGCCGGCGGAGGTCCCGGAGCCGGGGCCCGCGCAACCCGCGCCGGCCGCCCCGGAGGTCTCCGCGCGCGCCGTGTACGAGAAGCTCCACGCTTCGGCGCTGGCGCAGCTTGGCCGGGGGCAAACGGAGCCGGCGGCCCGGCAATTCAAGGCCGCGCTGGATGACGCGAGGCTGGCCGCCTTTCACAAGGCGCTGGCCCTGGATGCGGGGCTGGTCGAGGCGCTGGCCGAACTGGACGCGGCCGCAAGCCGCGGCGCGGCGCTGCTGCTCGAGAAGCAACCGCGGATCAAGCTGGCCCGAACCGGCGGGCAAGCTCTCGAGACCGGCCCCGGCGCCAACGCGGCCGTCACCGGGTTCAAAGACGGCCAGTTGACGATCACGCAAACCCTGGGCAAAGGCGCCAGCGCGGAGCTGAAATGGGCGTTGAGCGAGCTAACGCCCGAGACCCGGAGCGCGCTGGTCAAGCTGGGTCTGGAACGGACCCAGGACGCGCAGGCGAAACTCGCCTTCGCGCAACTGGTCGCGCTGGCGGGCGGGGCGCAGGCCGGCGAGGCGGACCTCGAAGCCGTCGCGGCGCGCCTCGAGGAAGCGCAGGCGGCGGGGAACGACGCGGCGTTGTGCGCGCACCTTACCGAACGCCTGCAAGCCTGGCGGCGGGCGCAGGACGCGCGGAAGGCGGCGGCTCAACTGCAAGCCAGCGTGGCGGCGGGGAACTGGAAGGACGCGGCGGCCCTGATCGAGCGCTGCCGCGCCGAATGGGCCGATACGCCGGCCGTGCAGGAACTCGCGCCGCGCTTCGAGGCCTGGATGAAGCAGGCGCGCGAGGCCGCGCTGACGTCGAATGGAAGCGTGGACGCGGCTTGGCGCGCGGCGATCGCGGCCATGCCGCCCGAAGAGCAGGCCAAGTACGTGATGGCCAAAATGCAGGCGCTGAATCCGAAGATGACGATCGAAGGGTACAAAACCGGCATCCGCGACGGCAAGGTTACCGCCCTGAGATTCAACGGGGGCTGGGTGAATGACACGGCGCCGCTGGCCGCCTTGCCCGATCTGGAGGTACTCAACTGCGACGTGCTCTCCGGGCACGAAGGCCGGCTGGATCTGGCGCCGCTGGGGAGCCTGGCCCACCTGCGGGTGCTCGAGATCTACAACACCCGGGCCGTCGACCTGGCGCCGCTGAAGGGCAGCCGCATCGAAGCCCTGAACATCCAGGCGTGCCGCATCGCCGATTACGCGCCGCTGGTGGAGCTGCCGGCGCTCAAGCAGTTGAAATGGGATTTGAAGCCCAGCGCCGAGGCCGGCGCGCTGGTGCGGAGGATGAAGACGCTCGAGCGGCTTAATGGCAAGCCCCTCGACGAGTTCCTCAAGGCCTGCCCGTGAGGCTCAGCTCGAATCCGTCACTGGATTATGATTTGTTTACCTATTATAAATATTCATATTACAAATAAGTGTATTTTGTGTAATCTATACTCTCCGCCAGTGTATCCGGTAATAGCTCTCCGCAACGGGAGAGCGGGAGACGGGCCGGCTATGCGAACCTGGGTATGGATTCTGGCGCTCCTGGGCTCGTGCGCGTGCGCCGCGGAGGGGCTGGTCTCGGAGGCGCCGGAGCCGCGCCCCGCGCTTCCGCCGGGGGTCGAGGCCTACGCCCCGCCCGCCCGCCCCGTCACGGCGGGTGAGCGGATCGGGATCAGCGAGATCACGCGGACGGGCGGGCCTTCCGAGTCGCTGGCGATCGCCGGCTACGGCTTCGACGCGCAGACCCAGTTCATCGTCTTTGGGCAACACGGCGGCGCGAAGCATGAAGGCGCGGCGGCGGTCCGTTCGATCGACGCCTTCCGCGCGGTGGTGACGCTGCCCGCCGAACTACCGGCCGAGAGCCTGTACCTGGTCTGGCCCGTCAACGGCGCGGCCTGCGGCGCGCCGGCCGCGGTGAACCGCGCGGAGCTGTGGTATACGCTGCCCTGCCTGGCCGCGCCCGGCGAGACGATCGGCGTCTACGGCCGCAATCTGGCGAAGGGGCCCGACGCGCCGGCGTGGGTGTACCTGCGCAAAAGGGGCGAGACGGGGCCGGGGCGGCTGCTGGCCGCCGCGAGCAGCAATCCCTACCGGGTCGAGGTCGCCCTGCCGGACGACCTGCCGCTCGGCGAGTACGAGGTCTACCTGCACAACGGCCTGGGCGGCGAGCTGGGTTGGGCGTCCCTGCATGCCTTGCACGGCGGCGCCACGGCGAACTCCCATCTGACGGTGGAGGCGCCGAAGGCATGGAGCGGGCCAACCTTCAACGTGCGGGACTTCGGCGCGAAGGGCGATGGCCGCACCGACGACACCGCGGCGGCGCTCGCGGCCCTCGCCAAGGCCAACGCCACGGCCCGCGCCACGCTGCACTTCCCCGCCGGGAGCTACCTGCTCTCGGAGCCGCTCGCCACCGTCAGCGGCCCCGACAAGACGGGCATGCGGATCACCGGCGAGGGCATGTCCAAGACCTTCATCAAAGGGAATCCGGCCAAACTGCCGAAGCAACTGCTGATCATGGAAGGCAACGACATCGAGCTGCGCGATCTGGCCCTGGACATCAATTACCTCGGCGAGGCCGAGAAGTTTTACCGCGACGCGAAACGGCCCGCATACGATCCCGAGCGCGATCTCGAGCTGCAGCGCAAGCGCGAACAACTGGACGCGGAGAAGGCGGCGGCGCGGAAGGCGGAGCAGGAGCGGGCCGCCAAACTGAAGGCCTGGCAGCGGGACAAGGCCAACCAGGGCAAGCCGGTTCCGCCGGAGCTTCAACCGCCGCCCAAGCCCGAACTGGCGCCCAAGCAGGAGAAGCCGCCCGAACCGGGGTTCGTGCTCCAGGCCAAGGGCTACCATTCCGGCACGCGGCTGATCAACTGCGTGATCGACGCGGAGCGCTGGCGCTGCAGCTTCCAGGGCCTGGCGAACGCGCGGATCGAGAACTGCGACATCGTGGCCAAGGAGTTCCTCATCGGCTGCCCCAAGCACACGCTCATCGACCGCTGCCACTTCTTCGCGCGAGCCGACGCGCCGGTGATGCTGTACGCCTTCGGCGGCTGGTGCAACGCGATCACCCGCTGCACCGGACGGGACTACATGCCCGGGACCTACGACACGGCCATGGGGCGCTTCTATACGGTGAGCGCCTACGGGAACCGCTGCGAGAACACGTACCTTGCCGAGAACGAGACCTTCGACCTGACCGTCCAGCCGATGCATTTCAACCAGAACTCCGGCGAGCAGATCATGTGGGAGTTCATCGACCCGATCAGCACGCAGGCGCCCAAGGCGGCCGACGCGCAGTCCGTGACGTTTGCGGAGGCGTTCAAGAACGAGAAGATCGACTGGTACGCCACCGCCGCCGTCGTGGCCGGCAAGGGCCTGGGGCAGTACCGGCAGGTCGAGAAGTACGACCCGGCCAGCGGTCGGATCTCGCTGCGGCGCCCCTGGGCCGTCGCGCCGGACGAGAAGAGCAGCGTGACGATCTGCCGCTCGGTCAACCGGCAGGTGGTCTACCGGAACCGGCTCGACGGCAAGCCGCGCGCGTACCGGAGCGAGAGCCACATCGCCTCGGCCGGCGTGGAACCCTTCGGGATCTCCTTCGACCTGGTGGTCGACGGCAACACGTTCCACGAGATTCGTTCCGGGTTGGCGATCTGCGGCCCCGCGCAGCACCACCTCTACCAGAACAACGTCTTCCAGACCGGGCGCTGGGGCATCCAGCGGTTGTCGGCCGGCCCCGACACGTTCGGCGTGGTCGCGCGCCGCAACCGCTTCGACGGGATGCTCGAGACGGGCGTGGCCTTTTGGGGCAACGGCCCGGCCGGGGCCTCCTGCGTGATCGAGAACAACGACTTCGTGAACCTGCCGGTGGGCGTCCAGGTCGGCACGGCCAAGTCCACCTCGGATAACCAGCAGATCCTCGTCCACCGCAACCGGTTTTCGCTTGGCGCCGCGCCCGCGAAGGAGGCGACCGTGATCCGCGCGCAGGCGCAGGATCTGGTCCTGGACGTCGAGAATATCGCGAAGGATTACCCGTCGACCTGGTCGGCCTTCCCGGGCAAATAGCGCGCGGCGCGTCCGGCGCATCGTGGACACAAGGAGAGCGCCCCGCATGCCCTTCCGCTTCCCGCCGCTCGCGCTCCTGCTGCTGGCCGCGCACGGCCTCGCCGCCGGCGAACTGACTCTCGAGGCGCTGCTCGACCGCGAGGATCCTCCGCGCCTGGTGCCCTATAAGGAGGTCGATGGCGTCCGCCTGCACCTGCATGTCTACGCGCCCGAGAAGCGCGAGGCGGGCGCGGCCTTGCCCGCGATCCTGGCGATTCACGGCGGCGGCTGGGAGCATCCCGGGCCGGCCCATACCGCCCACCTGTGCCGCTACCTGGCCCTGCGCGGGATGGTGGCAGCGAACCTCGAATACCGCCTGGTGAACCGCACCACGACCCGGCGGATCCCGGAGGCGATGGCCGACTGCCGCGACGCGCTGCGCTACATGCAGGAGCATGCCGGGGAATTGGGCCTCGACCCGCAGCGCATCGTGGTGGCCGGGGATTCCGCCGGCGGGCACCTCGCCGCGACCCTGGGGCTGGGTCTCGCGCCGCCGGGCTACGGGGACGCGGCCCCGCTGCCCGCGGCCATGGCGCTCTACAATCCGTGCCTCGACCTGCAGGCCCTGCCGTGGATGAAAGGCCACGCCGGCATCGCGCCGCCGCCGGGACAGGAGGACGCGGGCGACTGGCAGGAGCGCGCGCGGCCGCTCTCGCCCGCCCAGCACGTGCGCGCGGGGCTTCCGCCGGCGCTGCTGATCCACGGCGCCGAAGACGGGGTCGTGCCGGTGGCGCAGGCCGACGCCTTCGCGCAGGCGCTCAAAGGCCAAGAACCGCGTCGCCTACCACCGGATGAAGGGCTGGAACCACGCCTTCGTCGTGCCCGGATACGGTTCCGACGCGCAGGTGGTGGAAACGCTGCGGCTGACGGACGCGTTCCTGGGCGGCCTCGGCTACCTGGAAGGCAAGCCGACGCTCGCCGAACGCTGGGCGCCGCCAGAGTATCACGATCTATTCAGCGCGGCGGAACTGGCCAAGCCGAACGTCAAGGCGCGCAGCTTTACCTTCGAGGACTTCCCGTACCTCGACGGCCAGTGGCAGGGGATCTTCACCGACAGCGACGGAGACACCTGGTTCAGCATCAGCAGCCATTCGGGGTTGCATCACGCCCAGGTATTCCGTTACCGGCCTTCGCTCGACCGCGTCGAACACGTCGCGGACCTCGGGCAGGTCGTCGGGGAGAAGCTGGCCGAACGTTCCGACAGCGTGCCGGAGGGCAAGATTCACAGCGAGATGTTCCAGGACGGCGAGCGCATCCTCTGCGCCACGACCGACGCGCACCGCCTGCATGAGGAGGTCTACACGGGCGGCTACTGGCTCTCGATCGAGCGCAAGACGGGGAAGATCGAGAACCTGGGGCGGACCGCCGCGGCGGACGGGCTGCTCTGCGCCGGTTACGACCACGCCCAGAAGCTGCTCTACGGGCACACCAACGTGAAGGGCCTGCTGACCCGTTTCGATCCGGCCACGCGGCAGGAAAAGGTGCTGGGCTTCCCCTGGGAAGGGAGCAACCGCCCCTGGCCCCGCGGCCTGTGCCTGATGTTCACCGGCGACGGGCGCGTCTACGGCGGGCGGCCGCCGCGCAATTCGTTCTGGGAGTACGACCCGGCGACGCAGGCCTTCCGCACGTTCCGCCCCGAGCAGCCGGACCCCGAGGAGATCCACGAAGGCTGCGAGGCGAAGCTGCGCGAGCAATGGGAAGGCAGCTCGCTGCACCTGGCCCGCTGGGACGAGGCGGACCGCTGCTTCTATTTCGTGCGCAGCTTCGACGAGATGCTCTGCCGGTTCTTTCCGCCCGAGCAGGCCGGCGGCGCGGGGCGCGTGGAGGCGCTGCGCCGCCTGCGCCCGCCCGGCCTGGAGATGCGCTACGGCAATCGCGCCGCGTCCTGCACGCTCACGATCCACCGGCGCACCGTGTACTACACGCCGAACACCGGCTGGGGCGGCGTGACGGGGCTGGTCAGCTACAACCTGGATACGAAGGCCTGGACGGATCACGGCCCGCTGCGCGTCGAAGGGCGGCGGCGGGTCTGCGAGGTCCACAGCCTGAGCGCGGGCGCGGACGGGCGGCTGTTCATGGTCGCCTTCGTCTACAGCAAGCCGGGCATCGAGCCGGTTCGGCCCTACGCCATGCGCGACAAATACCCCTTCCATCCGCGCTTCGTGATCGTGGACCCGAAGACCGATTGCCTGCCGGGAACGAAATAGCGGGCGCGCGCTTCCATCATTCACCGCCAGCGAGGAACCTGAGCATGCCGACCGAGAGGATGTACAGCGGGGCGCTCTGCGGCCTGCTCCTGATGCTCGCCGCGCCGGGCGCCCGCGCGGAGACGGCCATCGGCGATTGGGGGCACTTCATCAGCTACACGCCCACGGTGTTTCTGAGCAATCCCGAGGGCAAGGCCTTCCGCGTCAAGGTTCACGTGATGCAATGGGGCACGCACGCCTGGCCGCGCGACCACCTGGAACTGCGCCTGTGCGGACCCGACGGCGCGCCGATCGTGGACGGGAAACAGCCGCTGGCGGATTCGGCTGTCGTCCTGGAGGCGCCCGCGGGCCAACCGGGCGTCTACCGGCTCCATACAACGGACAACGTCTGGATCGAGTCCTCGCTCGAGCGTTCGGTCGTCTGGACCGGCGTGCCCGGGACGCACCTGATGGACGACGAGCCCATCGACGATCCGGCGACGGGCAAGAAGCGCAAGCCGTTCTTCTACGAGAAGAAGTGCCCCGCGGTCTTCCAGGCCTCGGTGCCGCGGCGCTGGTGGTTCTGGGTGCCTCCGGAGACACGGACCTTCTCATGCCGGGCGATGCGCGCCGACCGCTGCATGTCGCAGCGCGAGGACTGGGGCTACTTCATCGTCAGCCCGCGGGGACAGCGCATCCGCGCGCTCTGGGGGCAGCCGCCCCACACCGCGGGGAAGGCGTACCGCCAGGAGCAGGCCGTGGAGGTCGAGGTCGAACCCGGCGCGGGCGGGCGGTTCTGGTGCCTGGAGGTGAGCCTCGGCGATTCCCACCAGTACTCGAACATCAACTTCGCCCTGGAAGGCGTGCCCCCTTATCTCGCGCGCAGCGCGGAGGAATGGTTCAATCCCGAGACCGGCAAGGCGCCGGACGTGCGGCTTTACGACGAGACGCCGTTCATGCAGTCGGCAAAGACCGAGATGCTGAAGGAGCAGTGGCCGGCGTTGCAGCATTTCTCCCCCTGCCCGGCGCTGGGCGACCCGGACGGCATCGAGGTGCTGGGCGACGCGGTCATGGCGTTGTGGAACCCCGAGAACCGCGAACTCGGCTACCGCATCGGAACCTACCTGCCGCGCGACGGGTTCAAGGGCGGCGCGCAGGCCGCGGTGAAGATCGCGAACGGGCAGGCTCGGACGATCCTGGACGAGAAGCTGCCCATGCAGCACCTGCATAACGAACACGGCGCGCCGACGCACACGCTGAAGGACGCCGAAGGGGTCTGCCGCGTCACGGTCGAAGGCGTGGAACGCTTCATCACCTTCACGTATCCGGCCACGCCCCTGGTGCTCGTGGGCGCGCCGGTCGAGGGCGACTGGAAGCGGTTCAAGTTCACCGCCTGCGCGCCGCGCAACTGGTACTTCTTCGTGCCCAAGGGCGTCCGCGGTTTCCAGGTCCGGGCCAAGGCGCAGTTGCCGACGGACGTGTTGAACCTCGAGATTTGCGCCCCCGACCGGACGATGGCGCTGATCTACGACCGCCAGGGCGAGCGCACCGTCGAGGTGCCCGCGGGCCTGGATGGCCGGATCTGGTATCTCAGGCCGTCGGTGGGAAGCGCCACGCGCATGGTCACCGAGCGCGGGCCGGACTTCAGGTATCAGGATCTGCCGCTGGAATTGGACCTGAAGGGCGTGCCCGGCTACCTGGCGCCGACCTGGGAACAGTGGTTCGACCCCGAGGCGCCCAAGCCGCCGCTATCGCGCTGAGGCGCGAGGTTTCGCCGGCGCCGGGCTTCGGGAGGACCGGCGGTTACCGCTTCCAGGCCGTGCCGACGCGGAGGAGGCGGACGGTCTGCCGGCCGCCGACGCCGCCGAAGTCCAGCCGCACTTCCAGCGTCGCGCTCGCACGCGGGTCGCCCCGGCTGTCCAGCACCGGCGCGATCCCGAAGATGCCCTCACCCGCGCCCGCCTCGATCCAGTTCGTCACGATCGAGCACGAGCCCTTCGACTTCGTCAGGCGCACGTTCGCCACGCCCGTCGCCTCCAGCGGCTGCCGGTTCGCGTCCGTGCGCGGCCGCGTGTACAGGTAGAGGTCCCCGTTCCGCGTGGTGAAGAGCGCCCCGCCCACCGTCCCGTCGCCGGCCGTCTCCCCGAAATCCCCCAGTCCGATCTCCGCGCCCAGCGGCGCCTGCGTTGGATCGTAGGTCGTGCCCGCCATCGGCAGGAACGTCAGCGTCGCCGTCACCCGCTGCTTCAGCACGCCCCTCTGGTTCACCTGCGTCACCTGCGCGCGCTCCACGATGAAGAGCCCGCCCGGCAGTTCGTACCCCGACCCGGCGAGGCGGAACGCGCCGCGCCCGGTCGTATTCGCGCGCGCCTGGCTGTAGCGCGTCCCCAGCACTGCGATTCCGGTCCACGCGCCGATGCGAAGCTCCAGCGGCAGCGTCACCAGGCGGTTCGAGATCCCTCCGCCGTCCGCCGCCCCGTACGCCGCCAGCGCCGTCGCGTAATCGATCTGGCTGACCGAGACGCTGAACGCGCCCGTCTTCGGGCTGAAGCTCGCTCTCAGGTTCGGCTTCGCGCCGCGCGGCGACTGCCATTGCACGCTGCTCGAAGAGACCCGCGCCGGCGCCGCCAGCGTCGCCGCGACCCCGCCGAATTCCAGTGTCAGCGGCTGCCCGGCGAGGTCCTCGGGGTTCAGCCCCGCCTCCACGAGGCCCTGCACGTTCAGCCTGCCCCGCACGCTCAGCGTATCCACCTCGGGCCCCGAGCGCGCCTGCGCGGCGAAGTTCAGCGCGTACGCGGCCTGGTCCACCTTCAGCTCCGTGTACTTGAGGATCCCGCTCACCGCGACGAACAGGTTCGCCGTGCCTTGGTGCCCCTGCGAATCCGTCACCGTCGCGATGACCTGGTACAGGCCGGCCTCGGCGTACATGTGCTCGGGATTCTGCTCGGTCGAGGTCTCGCCGTCGCCGAAGTCCCAGAGGTACGTGAACGTTTCGCCCGGATCGCCGTCGCTGGCCTCGGCGGTAAAGTCCAGCATGTCGCCGGGGTCGGCCTGCACCGGCAGGCTTACGCCCGCCGAGACGCTCAGCGTCGGTTCGTCGTCGACTGGATCGATCGTCAGCGTCACCGTCGTCGCGGCCGAGACCCCGCCCGCCGCGTCCACGGCCCGGTACGTAAAGCCGTCCACCCCGAAGAAGTCGGCGACCGGCGTGTAGCTGAAGGTCCCGTCCGCCTCGAGGCTGAAACTCGCCGCGTGCGCCGGCCCGGCGAAGAGCGCGGCCGTCAGCGGCGTGTTGTTCTCGCCCGGCGCGCCGCCGTGCAGATCGCTGTCGTTGTTAAGCACGCTCGCCGCGTCGAGCGTCGTGTCCTCGTCGAGGTCGTAGGCGTCGGCCGCCGTGGCCGGCGGGTCGTTGACCGAGTTCACCGTGAGCGCGACGCTCGTCACCGCCGAGAGGCCGCTCAGCGCGTCGGAAGCCCGGTAGGTGAAGCCGTCGGGACCGTGGTAGTTCGCCGCAGGCGTGTAGCTGAACGTGCCGTCGGCGTTAAACGTGAAGGCCGCCGCGTGCGAAGGCCCCTCCGCCAGCGCGGCCGTCAGCGGCGTGTTGTTCTCCCCCGGCGCGCCGCCGTGCAGGTCGCTGTCGTTGGACAGCACGCTCGCCGCGTCGAGCGTCGTGTCCTCGTCGAGTTCGTAGGCGTCCGAGGCCGCGGCCGGTGCGTCGTTGATCGAATTCACCGTCAACGCGACCGCCACCGGCGCGGAGGCCAGTCCCAAGGCATCCTTTGCGCGGTACGTAAAGCCGTCGGCGCCGTTGTAGTGCTCCGCGGGCGTGTACGCGAAGGTGCCGTCCGGGTTGAACGCGAAGGACGCGGCATGCGCGGGGCCTGACGCCAGTTCGGCCGTCAGCGGAAGATTGTTCTCGCCAGGATCGCCGCCGTGCAAGTCGCTGTCGTTGTTGAGCACGCTCGCGGCGTTAAGCGTGGCGTCCTCGTCCACGCTGTACCCATCGCCCGCGGGCGCGGGGGGCAAATTGATGCGGAAGCCGACGATCGCATCGCCCCCCGCCGCGCCGTCGCCCGAAGGCAGCGGCAGGCTCGCGCCGCCCGGCCCCGGATACTCGCCGTCCAGCGGGTTCCCAACGAGGTCGCGGAGCCCGCCGGAGACGAAGCGCAGGCGGTAAAAATTGGACGACCACGTAACGTTGGTCAGATTCAGACGGACCTGGTTGCCCTCTTCCAGGCTCACGCCCGCCGGAACAAGCTGCACGTCGTCCCCGGTCCCGAACGCGCCGTCGTCGCCCGCGCTCAGGAGATGCGCGTGGTCCGCGGTCACCGTCGCGGGGTCAAGCGCCTGCGTGAAGGTCGCCAGGATCTCATCGGGGCCGATGCTCAGAATGCCCGGCGTGAAGGAGAGCGCGGCCAGGTTTGGAATTGGGCTTTCGATGACGAAGCTCGCGACGAAGTCCCCGCCGGCTGAGCCGTCGCCGGATGGGAAGTCGCCGCCCGCGCCGGGGTACTCGCCGTCGAGCGCGTTGGCGTGGGCGTCCCGCACTCCGCCGTCCAGCGGCGCGGACGAAGCCACGCGCAGTGGGTCGTCGGAGGCCGCGCTGGCGCTCCCGCCGAGGTAGCCGTGCAGGCCGTTGCCCGAGAAGTCGGTCACGGTCTGCCCCGTGCCGTCGAAGCGCCAGTAGCCGACGAGGCCGAACTCGCCGCCGTTCAACGTCCGGCGCATGTCGGCCTGGATCTCGCTCTGCGTCCGAGCGCGGTTCCAGAAGCGGACTTCGTCCAGGTCGCCCCTGTAATTGTCGAGGCTCGTGCCCTGCTGCCGGCCGAGGATATGGGGGTTCCCGGTCACGAAGATAGCCGCCGTCGCGGCGGTCTGGCCTTCCAGTTGTCCATTGAGGTAGAGCTTCAACGCGGAACGGTCGTAGGTGACCGCCGCGTGGTGCCACACGTTGGCGGCGAGCTGGGTGGTCCCCTGCACGCGCACGATCCCCACGCCTTGCAGGTTGATGGTCGTGTCGATGCGGCGCGAGGAACCGGTCCCCACGGTGGTGATCTCAGGGAAGACGGACTTCTCGGAGACCACGCGCGGGTTCTGCGTCCCGCCGGACTGGAACCGGAACCACGCTTCGGCCGTGACGGCCTCGGTGAGTTGCAGCGCCGGCGCATCGGGGATCGTGACGTAGTCGTTGCCGCCGTCCAGCCGCAGCGCCTTGCCGGGCGGGCTGGAGGACTTCAAACGCACCCGATACTCGTCGTTCACAAGCCCCACGCCGGCCAGGTCCAGCTTTGCCTGGTTGGGGCCGGGGAACTGCACGGCCGCCGGCGCGATCTTTTGGTCGTCGGCAGTATCCCAGGCTCCGTCGGGCCCGCGGCGCAGGAGTTCGAAGGAATCGACCGTCACCGAGGCCGGATCCAATGGCTTGGCGAAGGCCGCGAGTATCTCAGGCGGACCGGCCGTCAGGATCGAGCCCGGCGCGGGCGAGAACGCCGCCACCTGCATCCGCGGCGTGTCCAAATCGAAGAAGCCCACGAAGTCCCCACCCGCCGTCCCGTTGCCGGAAGGCAGGCCGTCCGGCTGGACATCGCCCAGCGTGCCGGGGAACTCGCCGTCCAGCACGTTCCCGGCCAGGTCCGTCACCGTCAGCTCCGGATCGACGATGCGCAGCCCCTGGGCAAGCGTCGCCAGCGGAGAGCTGCCGCTGAGCAAGACGATATTGTAGAGCCCCAGGGGCAGCCCACTGAGGTTCACGGTGCACGTCAACGTGGACGGGGTGCTCTCGAGCGCCCCGGCGGCGTATACCGTGTTCGTGCCGTTGGTGATCCGAATTCCGTACGCCGAGTAGTTCGGCGAACCTTGCGCCGTGCCGGTCCAGGTGGGCAACCCGATGCCGCCGACGGTGAAGCCCACGGTTGCGTTGCGGTCGGCCGCGGGGGGCTGGATCGAGAGGAGTTGCGGAGGCTCCAAGATCTCGAAGCCGCCGGAGAGGGTTCCGGCGCCGCCCCCGTCGGGGTTGGAGACGACGACATCGTAGGCGCCGGGCGCCGCGCCGGCCAGGTTGAAGTCGGCGCGCAGTTCGGTCTCGGAGACGAACTGGGTGCGCTGTGGCAGGATCTCCGCGGCACCCAGCTTCAGCTTCACGCCGGGCGGGAACGGAGCCTCCCATTCGCACATGTACGGTTGCAGGGCGGTCGAACGGTCGCCCTGCAAGTCGTTCCACCTCCCGTCCGCTTCGATGTTGGCGTGGTCTTCGTTTCCTGAGTTGTTGGGCTCACCTGAGCGCCAATTCGTATAGTTTACCGGCTCGCCCGTAATCCACTTCCAAGTCCCTTCCGTCTCCTGGTCGGTAAGGCCGATCCAGAAGACGTACCCGGCGAGCGAACGGACGAAGGCGTTTTCCTCCGCGTCGGCGATGGTGACCAAGTGCCCGCCCATCGCCTCGCAGGCGGCCTTGGCATCGTACCAGCTCACGGTCGCCTCGACATGGAGGTAGGCGTTCCCCTTATAGAAGGACACGCCTTCGGGCAGCGTCGTGGCCGTACCCTGGAAGAATCCCGTCCCGTCGATCCGAACGTCCTTCAGAGTCGGACCCGGGTAGCTGCTGGAAGGGTCGATCCCCGTCACGGTCACCTGTCCGGTGGTGAACTCGAAACTATAGGGCGCGGCCATGGGCGCGCCGCCGAGGTCCTGCGCGCCGGCGCCGACCGTGACCGTGTAGGCCGTCAGTTCGGCCAAGGCCTCGTCGATGCGCAGGACCAGCGTATTACCGTTCCAGACCGGCGCGTACGCGGCCGGCGGCGCGATCGAGACCGCGGCCTCTGCGCTGGCGCGATTCATGGCCTCGCTGAACGAGATCGCGATGTCGACGCCTTGGTTGACGCCGGCGGCATCGTCGGCGGGAACCGTACCGGTGACGAAGGGCGCCTGCTCGTTGACGGTGAACTCGGCGACGAAGTCGCCGCCGGGCGTGCCGTCGCCGGACGGCAGAGCGGCGACGTACTCGCCGTCCAGCACCCCGCCGTCGGCGGCCGTCACGCCGCCTGAACTCAGGACCGCCACGCCGCGCGGCAGGCGCGCCAGCAGGCGGCTGCGGCCTTCGAGCACTTCCACGTCGTAGAGCCCCGCGGGCAACGCGGAGACGTCGACCTGGCAGGCGAGGCTCGACCCGTCGCAGGCGATGGGTCCGCCGCAGAAGGCCTCGTTGGAGCCGTTGACGAGCCGGACCATCACCGGCGCGAGCTCAAAGCTCCCGCCGAAGGCCACGCCGCCCCCGCCCTGCGCGGTGTGGCCGTTTCCGGTGCGGTCGGTCGCGTTGGGGCCGGCCTCGTCGAAGTCGTAGCGCAGGATCAGGTCGGGGTCGCTGACGGGCGCGAACATCGCGGCCTTGAGCTGGGCCTGGGTGCGCGCGACCTTCCAGTAGCGGACTTCGGCCATCTGGCCCTTGTAATAGCCCGCCCAATCCCAGCCCTGAAAGCGCCCCAGATTGAGGGAATAGTTCGAAGGCGCGAGACCGTGCGGATAGGCTTCTTCGCCCTGCAAGATGCCGTTAATGTACAAGCGCTTGATGCCGCCGCCGGGTTGGGGCTGGAAGGTCGCGGCGATATGCTTCCACGAGCCCAGCGGGTGCTTATCGGAAGCATCCAGGTCGTACAGCGGGGTTCCGCCGCCGGGCACCGTATGGAATCGCGCTCCGACGCCCGACACCAGGTGGAATTTGTTCCACTGGAACGGCGCGTTGCTGCGCTTGGCGAACACCCAGCCTTCGCTGCCGTTGTTCTCATTCAACGGCCCGACCCAGGCCTCGATCGTGATGGCCGGCACGTCCAGGTCGTCCGCGTCAGGGATGAGGAAATTGTCGTCGACGCCGTCAAAGGTCGCCGTGTGGAACGTGCGCGTCGCGCCGTCGAAGATCGGGAATCCCTGGCCGCTCAGGGTAAGCGACAGCAGGCCCGAGGCGCCGCCCAGGACCGGCGAGACGGCGCGGAGGTCGACCCCGTCCGCGCCGGCGTTCGACTGCGGCGCGGACGCCGCCAGCGCCCCGGTGCTCCGGAACCTGATGCGATAGCGGTCGTCGGGCAAGGTTCCCGCCTGCGGGGTGAACTGAATCCGGTTGCCGTCGAGCAACTGGATCGAACCCTGAGCGGCCAAGTCGTCCGGCGTGTCGAAGACCTGATCCGGGCCCGCGCCCGTCACCAGCACGCTGCCCGGACCTGCCGAAGCGGCATGCAGGGGCTTGGAGAACTCCGCCGCAACCTGAGCGGGGCCGGCCGTGAACGAAGTCACGGTCATGGGAGGCGCGTCGATGCGGATCGCAACGGCCACGGGGTCGCTCAGCAGGTTCCCGTCCGAAGCGCGATAGGAGAAAGTCGCCAGCCCGGCCGTTTCGGCCGGCGGCGTGTACGTGAAGGAACCGTCCCCGCGGAAGACCAGTCCGGCGGGCGGAGCGCCCTCCAGGATCGCCACCAGGGCTTGCCCGTTTGGATCGTGGTCGTTGGCCAGCACGCCGGAGGCGATCGGCACGTCCAGCGTACCGCCTTGCGCGACGCCGTACCCGTCGGCGACGGCCAGCGGCGCGCGTTGAGCCAGGGCCAAGACCTCGGCGGCTGAAAGCGCACGGTCGTAGACGCGGACGTCGTCCAGCGCTCCTTCCGCGGAACTGTTCGGGGAGCGTACGTCGCTGAAATACAGATCGTCGGAATGCTCCAGCAAGTCGGGCGCGCCCGCCGCGCGGGCGCGTTCCTTGCCGTCCACGTAAAGGATGGCCTCCCCGGTTGCGCTGTCGTAGGTGCCCGTGAAATGGCGCCAGGAATACAGGTACGCTTCATTGCTCTGCGTATCCACCGCGGCCAAGTCCACGGATGCGTTGCGGTCGATGCGCCATTGCACCTTTCCGTCGTTGTGGCTCCAGCGCAGCAGGTAACCGACCGCCGCCGCCTTTCGGACCAGGTCGCAGTAGGTGTTCGAACGCGGCAAAGCCATGCGCGCCCAAACGGCCACGGTGACGCCGTTCGCGGGCTCCAAGGAAGCATGCTGGGGAACCTTGATGTTGTCGTTGTCCATGTCGAAGAGTGCGCAACCGCCAGAGACGCCCTCGCCCCACATGGTCCCGTTGGCCAGCGTGCCGTCGTTGCCGTTGCCGCTGGAGTCCGCCGCCGCGGTCCCCGCGCCCTCATCGAAGGTCCACCGCCCGACCAAGCCGGCGCTCACGTCCGCGCCCACATACAGGTTCACCGCGACCGTCTCGGAACTCTGCCCGTCGGCCACGGCGTGGTACGTGAACGAATCGGAACCCGTGTAGCCCGGCGCAGGCGTGTAGAGGAACGAGCCGTCGGCATTGAGCGTCAGCGAGCCGTGCGCGGGGTCGCTGTCCTTCACTGCGCTCAGGGCCGCCAATCCGGCATCGCGATCGTTGGCCAGCACGCCGACGGAAGGGACGGCCAGCGGCGTATCGGGTTGGACGAGGTAATTGTCGGGCGCGGCGACCGGCGGGCCCATCCCGGCGAGCGCGACGACTTCAGGGGGCGTAAGCGCGCGGTCGTAGAGGCGGATGTCGTCCATCGACCCCGTTGGTGAAACGTGATCTGAGAACGGAAACCGCCCAATGTACAGGTCGCCACTGTGCTCCAACGTGCCTGGAACCCCGCTCACGCGGGCATGTTCCTTGCCGTCTACATACAAAATGCCGGTACCTGCAATTCCATCGTAGGTGGCAGCAATGTGATGCCACCCGTTCAAATACGCGCTATTCGGCTGACTATCCACTACATAAACATCGCCCGAACTGTTCCGATCGATGCGATACTGCAAGCGGCCATCCCTGTGGCTCCACCTCAAGACCCAGCCCACTTGACCGTCCGCGGCCTTGCGCATGAGATCGCAGAGTTCCGTAGATCGCGACTGCTCCATGCGGACCCACAGCGCCACGCTCATCTGGGAGTCTGGCGTGAGGCCCGTTGGCAAGACCTTGACGTTGTCATCAACCGCGTCGAAATGCAGCGCCCCATTTATAATGCCAGGCACCCAAGTTGGCCCATTTTGAAGCGTCCCGTTGTGCCCGTTGCCGCTGGAGTCCGCCGCCGTAGTTCCCGCGCCCTCGTCGAAGCTCCAATGCGCGATGGGGCCGCCCTGCGCGCGCGCGGCCAGGGGCAGGCACGCCGCTGCAACGAGCAGCGACGCCAGGATCCGAAGGGCGCGGCGCGTGGTCATGGGCCGAACGTCCCGCCTCCGCTGGCGCCGCTGGCGGTGGACGTGGTCGAATTCGAAGTGCTGCCAGTCGCCGAGGTGGAGGTAGACGTCGCCGAAGTGCTCGAGGTATTGGATGTGGATGCCGTGGAGGAGTTGGACGCCGTTCCCGTGGACGACGAACTGGAACTGCTGCTCGAGGCCAGCCCTGTCGTATTCCCGCCCAGAATCAGGACCCGGTAGCGGTCGTCGGGAAGCTTCAACCCGGTCAGGTCCACGCGCGCGGTGACGGGATCGATCAGGGTCACGGCCGCCGGCGTGAGGTGGACTTCGTTGCCCTCGCTGAACCCGCCGTCGCCGCCCGCGCGCACGACGCGGATGGTGCTCGCGTTGATCGTCGACTCCTTGACCGGTTCGCTGAAGGTCACGATCAGTTCGCCGGGCGCGGCGTTGGGCGTGCCGTTGGGCGCGGGAGTGACCGAGACCACGCGCGGGGCGCTGGTGTCGCTCTCCCGCTGGGCCACCCCGGAGGCCGTGGACGCGGACGAGGGCTCCTGGTCGGGCAGCACCCACACGCGGCCCTTAGGTCGCGCCCCGGCGCTGACGTGGGATGAGCAGACCGCGACCGCGGCCAGAATGAAGACCGCAAAACTCAGTATCACGCACAGTTCGAGCGCAACGAGCCTGCGGCTGCCTGGTTTTTCAAGCATGTATTACTCGCCGTTCTGGATCGCCCATGGGTGAACCAGGGTCCAAGTTCAACCGACCCGTTGAAACCTGTAAGAATTCTAAGCTCGCCGCATTCGGATTGCGACACCCAACACCCCCTTATAAGCAAAAGTTCTCAGGGAAATCCCGCACTGGTGCAGGCCAACTTTTCATGGCATGCATATATATGTTTTTTCGGGTAAGGAGTCGGGCTTCGCGGGACTTCGAGAATACAGGACAAAATTCTGAGTGCCGCCGGTAGGGAGGTCAACATACGACCTGCCTGCAACGCTTTGCGGCTTTGGGCAAGCCTGCCTCTGAGGCTGGCACGTGCCGCGGCCGGGCGCCGGCGCATGCCGCCCTCGCCTCCTTGTATGCATGAGACGCACGGCCGGGCGCAGCGCGGAAGACCCGGCGCTACTTCTTGGGCTTCGCCACCGAACTGCGCTCGTCGACGCGCACCTCGAGCCATTCGTGCTGGCTCGTGTCGATGCGCCCCTGGCGCAGGGTGAGCGCGAGGCGGGCCAGCGAGGCTTTCACGAAAGTCAAAAACGGGCAGCCGGCCATCGTGTAGTCGGTCTGCTCCTCCAGGTAGCCCAGCGTGACGACGCTCAGGTCGCGGGGCACGGACAGACCGAGCTTCTCCAGGCTGACGCGCATGAACTTCTCGACGGAGCCGCGGTCGAAGAGGATCAGGGCCGTCGGCGGTTCGGGCAGGGCGAGGAAGTTCTCGAGGATGTCCAGCGTGCCGCGCGCGCGCTTGCGGCCTTCGTCCTTCGGCGCGTGGCGCATTTGCGTGAAGAGGTTGGGATCGGGCTCGATCTGCCGCTTCAAGAGCGCCTCGGTGATGCCGGCGCGATGCAGTTCGGAGTCCATTTCGATGCGGTAGCGCTTCTCCGAGCGGACGTAGTTATGCAGGCCGACGTAGCCGATCCGCGTGTGGCCGGCGTCCAGCAGGTGTTCGGCGGCGAGCAGCCCGGCCTGGAAGCTGTTCGGGCCGAGCGTGATCACGCCGGGCTCGAAGCAGGTGCTGTCCGTAATGACCGCGATGCCGTGCCGCACCAGATTCCGAAACAGGCCCGCCGGCGCGTTGGTGGTGATCAACCCGCGCACGCGATCCTGGACCAGTTCCAGGTGCGGCGGCAATTCGTCCAGCAGGTTGATCTGAAAACCGTGCTCGATGCTGGCCTGCGCGAGCAGGCGCTGGAAGTCCCCTTTGTCCACCAGCTTGGTGTAGGCGTGCAACAGCAGCGCGACCTGCGCGGCGGACTGGTTGGTGACGAAGGTGCCGCGGCCATGCTGGCGGATCACCAAGCCCTCGCGTTCCAGCACCTTCAGCGAATTGAGCGCGGTGGAAGGGCTGATCCCGTATTGCCGGCACATCTCGCGCAGCGACGGCAGCCGGTCGCCTGGCTGGAGCCGCGTGCGGATCTCCTCGCGCAGGCGGTCGCGGACCCGGTCCACCAACAACGCGTTGCTCGAATCGGACTCGTGGGCCATGGGTGCTCCTCTCACTCCGTGCATTCCAGCCCGGCCAGAACCAACTCCCCGCCCTGCAGCAGGAAAATCAGGCGGTCGCCGTCGAGCGCCCAGCGTTCGAACCGCTCGGGCGCGCCTTCGGGCAGGGCCGCTTCCCGCACGGCGCCGGAGGCGACGTCCAGGACGAGCAGCCGCTTGCCGACGGCGTCACCGTACAGCACCTTATCCCGCCAAACGAGCGGCTCGGATGCGAGCGCGCGCAAGGCGCCCAGGGGCGCGCCGCCCGCCGGCTGCAACGCCGCATCGAAGCGTACGCGTAGGGACTTGAGGTCCACGCCCACCACGCGCAAGCCGCCGGCATGAAGATAATGCAGGAGCGCCACCTCGCCGCATGCCATCGGCGGCCATACGGGCGCGACCCCCGACGCGAAGCTGAAGCGCGGCCGGCCGTCGCGCCGGTCGAAGCCCAAGAGCTGCCCGTTGAAGGAATCGACCAGCAGCACGCTGCCGGCGGCCAGCAGCGGCGCATGCCAGCCGGGGGAGGCGGTCAGCGCGGCGCGCCCCATGAGTTCTCCGGTGCGCGGATCGAGCAGTTCCAGCGTTTCGGGGCCTTCCGTCGTGCGGCTGAGCACGGCGAGCACGCCGTCGTCCAACGCGCAGCGCGGATCGGCGCGTGCGGCCCGCCACAGGGTTTTGCCGTCCCGCGGGTCGAACGCCTGCAAGCCATCGGGGCCGCCCAGGATCAAGGCCTGCGCGCAACCCCAGAGCCTGTCGATGCGCGGCGCGCCGGGTTGCGCGGCCTCGGCGGCCGGAAGGCTCCGCCAGCGCGCCGGCGCGGCGTCGAAGCGCCACAGGCGCCCCTGCTGGAGCAGGAACATTCCCTGCGCGCCCGCGCCGCAGAATTGAACGATGCCTTCGTCGCCGGGGGCCTCTTCCCGCTCGAGCTTGCGGACCGCGCCGCTCTTCGACTCGATCGCGCGCAGGCCTTGCGCGGTCTTCACGTGGGCCGCGCCATCCGCCAGCCCCATGGCCAGAATCCGCTCATGCAACGAGACGCGGCGCAGTCCGGCGAGCTTCACGCCGCTCGCGGCGCGCGGCGCCGGCTTGCCGGCCTCGCCTTCGCGCAGCGAACCGGAGCGCTTGAGCTCCAGAAACCGCGCGGCCGGGACGCTCAGGCGCGGCGAAATCCAGCATTCCCAATCGGGCTGGCCCTTCAGCGCGTCTTCATACCTGGCGAGCGGTTCGGCGAGTTTACCGAGGGCCTCCTCGCAGCGCAGCACCTGGACGCTCAGCTCCGCGGCGCGGCGCTTGGCGGCGGCGTCTTCCGAGGCCCGCGCGTAGGCGAGCGCAACCTGGAGGTGCTTGAGCGCGTCTTCGAATTTCGAGGCGCCGAATTCCGCTCGCGCCAGGAGGGTGCAGGCGCGCTCAAGCGCCGCGCGCAGCGGCTCGACCCAGCCCTTCCAGGGCGGCGAGGCCTCGGCCAGCTCGAGCGCTCGGCGCAGCGCCTGCGCCGCCTCGTCCCGCTTCGTCACGGACGGGTCCGCTTCCGCCGCGTCGGCCATGAGATTCGCGCGCGCGAACTGGAAGGGGAAGCCGTGCGAACTCAGCCGCGCGGCCTGGCCGGCGAGATCGAGAGCCGGCTGGGCCAGCGCCGCCTCGAAGAGCCGCATGCCGACCTGGAGCAGCAGGTTCGGCTCGTTGGGCAGTTCGCGCGCGAGTTCCTCCCACAGCGCGCCGGCCTTCTCCTTCTCGCCGGCCGCCGCGTACAGGTCGCCCATTTCCTTGCGGTAGCCGAACTTTTCCACGGGATTGAGCACGCCAAGGGTCTCGTACTCGGTAACGGCCTTCTCGTACTCGTCGATGGCAGGGTCGGCGAGCACGCGCGCGAGGCCCTGGTGCGCCTCAAGGTTCTGAAACTCCAGATCCACGGCCTTCTGGTAGCACTTCAGCGCCTCGCCGATGTCGGCCCTGATCCTGCGCGCCTCGCGGCCGTTCGCGCCGGGAATCTCGGCCTCCAGGCTGACCGTTTCGTGCACCTGGCCCAGCAGGATCCAGAGATCCACGTCCTCGCGCGCATTGGCCTGTTCGCTGAGAAATTCCACCCACGGCGCGATGCCGAGGCCGGCCACGCCGCCGAAAAGCCGCGCCGGATCGCGCTTCGCGTCCTCGGGTCCGTAGAGCAGCTTGTGGTGGTGTCCGTACGCGGAGAGCAGCGTCACGAAGCGGTCGTTGAGCTTCTTTTTGAAGTACAGCGTCGGCGCGTCGAGCAGCGCCGCAAGGGTGCTCTGGATCGCGAGCCAGCGGTGGCCTTCGCCCAACTGCTGCGCCAAACGGGCCTGCGCCTCGTTGAGCAGGAACTTCTCCGCGGCGGGCGCGTCCTTCCGCGCCTGCAACCCCTGGCCCAGGATCCAGAGCGCGGTCTGCAGTTCGCCCCGATTCGAGAAGATGGACGAGAGGTGCACGTACCCCGCCGCGTCGAGTCCCTCGGCGCAGAGCAGCTTGGCCTGCCGGCCGGCTTCGCCCTTGAACGCCTCGTGCTGGAGGCAGAACTCGCAGAAGGCCAGCCTGCGGCTGGCCAAGCCGCCCGGTTCCAGCGCGCGCGCATACAGCGCGAAGGCCTGCTCGGGCATTTTGAAACGCCGGTAGGTTTCGCCCAGCAGCCAGAACTTCTCGGGCAGGCGGCTCGGCGAGTTCTCCAGGCGGCCGAGCACCTCGCGCGCCTTCTCGGGCTGCTGCAAGCACAGTTCGGCCAATTCGACGTAGGCGCGGAAGTTCTCGGGCGAAAGTTCCAGCTTCGCTTCCAGGACCGCGGCCAGTTCGTCGTGCTTGCGCGCGGCGCGGAAGACGCGCTCGGCGGCATTGAGCAGCGGCACGTTCCGCGGAGCGTTTTCGCGCGCTTGGGCCAGCAGCGCGACAGCCTCTTCGAGGCGCCCGGAGTTTTCCAGCATGCGCAGCAGCGACAGCTTCGCGGCGAGATTCCCCGGTTCCTGCTCGACGCGCCGCGCCAGCTTCGCGCGGTAGGCTTCCTCCTGGCCCAGCCTGCGCTGGCACGCCTCGACCTGTTTCTCGAGCTTGCGGCGCTGCCAGGCGTTATCGTCGAGGTACTCCAGCGCCGTCTCGTACGCCGCGATCGCCTCGGGCAGCTTGCCGTCGCGCTCGTGCGCCTCGCCCACCCGGATCTTGATCCCGCACAGCGCCAGGCTGTCGGGCTTGTGGCCTTCCTTCCGGAGTTCCGCGACGTAGCGCTCGTACGTCTCCGTCACCTTGGCCCAGCGCTCGCGGCTCTGGTAAATGCGCGCGAGTTCCTCGTAGGTGGGCAGGTCGAAGCGGCGCACGCCGCCGGTCATGCCGTCCCACGCCTCGCAGGCGCGCGCCTCGAATTCGGGGTTGGCGTGGCGGTTCTCGTAGAACAGGTCGCCCAGTTCGCGGTAGATGCGCGTGCGCAGGTCGACGTACTCGCGCGCGGACTCGATGCAGGCCGCCGCCAGGCGAAAGTGCTCGACGGCCGGCTCGAAACCCCGGCCGCCCCGCAGCGCGTAGAGGCTTGCGAGCTGGTAGTGCGCGAAGAAGTTCTTGGGCTCGTCCGCCAAGACCTTTTTGAAGTGCTCGGCTGCCGCGCCGGGATCCTGAAGCAGGTCCTTGTAGACGCGCCCGAGGATGACGCGGATGCCGGTCCGCGAGGGATCGCGCTCCAGCAAGGTGGAGAGGTACGGCGCGATCTTCATCTCGGTCTTCGTCTCGCCGAGCACCACGGAAAGCATGCGGAAGGCCTGATCGTTGCGCGGGTCGCGGGCCAGCGCCGCGAAGGAGCGTTCGAACTCCGGCCAGCGCGGGCCGAGGAGGTCCTGAAGCGTGACGCTCTTGAAGTTCGCCTCGCCGGCGCCAAGCCCCGCGGCCCGAAGGGCGCAGAGGACCAGCGCGATGCGCCAGATGGAGGTTCTCATGCGTCCGCCTTTCCCGTCTTTCCGCGCAGCGCGGCCGCGTAGGCCGGCCAGCGGCGCAGCACGACGTCGAGCGTGAAGACGAGCACCGCCAGCAGCGCCGCCCACGCGCTCAAATCGGTGCGTTTAAGGTGGCGCTTGCCGCCCAGATCCAGCCAGACTTTGGGTTCTGAATCGAGCGAGCCGCCGCCGGTCTGAGCCCAGCGCGCGAGGGTTTCGGCGTCCTCGGTGCGTTCGGTCTGCTCGGCCACCGTGGAGATCACGAAGCCGACGCAGCTCAAGTCCCCCGCCCGCGGGCCGCCGATGCGCGCGAGGTACAACCCCTTTTTCGCCGCGGCATAATCGCAAACGTAGCGCCCCGGCGCGACCTGGCGCAGCGGCGCTTCCTCCGCGGCCGTGCGCGAGAAGAGGTAGCCGCTCTCGCCAAGGTAGTAGAAGCGCACATGAAGCGGCTCGCCGTTCAGGAAGCGGTTCTGACCGTCCAGGAAGTCCACCTCCAGCGCGACCTGCTGGCCGTGCACATCGACTTGCGGCCTCAGTACGCGCGCCGCGGAACGGGCACAGAGCGCGTGAACGGTCGACTCCCAGAGCTGCCTGTAGCCGTCCTTCCAATTGCGCAGCCACAAGGAGGCCCAGCGTTCCTGCGCGTCGGCGGTGAAGACGGCGCTGCGCCCAGAGCCGTAGTCCCAGGCGGCCAGCAGCGGCTCGTAATCGGGCGGCACGCCGAGCAGCGTGCGCGCGCCGAGCTTGGGCGCCGTGCGGACGTAGCCGAAGAGCTGCGGCGCGAGCGAGACGTTGACGCCCCGGAGATGCGGCGCGTCGGCGATTTTCCGCGGCCGGAAAGGCTGTTCGAGCACGCGCGGATTGCCCTGCGCCTCGACGTCGGCCTTGAAAGCGCCCGCGAAGGCGCCGGGGTCCTCGACGCGGTAACCGCGGCCCATGCCCCAGTGCGCGACCTCGTCCAAGAACTTCTTGTACGCGTCTCCTTCTTTCAGCGCGACCGTGGAGACCTTGATCCCGTCGGCGGCCAGCCGCCCCGCCAGGCGCCGGTAGTCCACGTTTCCTTCCACGTATCCGTCGCTGAGCAGCACGATCCTTTTGTCCACCGATTCCATCTGTTTGAGCGCGTTGACCGCGCGCTGGAGCGCCGGATAGGCGTTGGAGCGGGCGAGAAAGGCGTTGGGCTGGATCAGCCCCTCGGCCTCATTGGCCACCGCCAGCATGTTGACGGCCTTGGCCTGCATCTTGAGCGTCTTGCGCGCGTAGTCGGACAGCGCTTCGACGGTCAGGTGCGGCCGCTGGTTCTCGCGCAAGGCCTTGGTGAGGTCGGCGGCGACCTGCGCGGCGGCGCCCAATTCGGCCGGCTCCAGCCGCGCTTGCAGCAGCTCGTGGAGGCGCTGCCCATCGAGCACGTACGGCGTCGTCTGGAGCTGGCTCTCGACGCGCTCCTTGAGCATTTGCTTGTCGTAGGCCTTCTGCAGGCTCACGAGCCAGCGAGGCGCGTACTTTTCCGTTCCGAAGCCGATTAGGCCGAAGGTGTCGCGCTCGGAAAGGCTGTCCACGATCAGCTTCGCGGCGTTGCGCATGATCTCGGGGCGGCTGAACGCGCCGGATTCGCCCCCGGCCTCCGCGGCGTCGGCCCGATCGGCCAGCACGATGCTGCTGGAGGTGTCCGCGAGCATCACGATCGAGAGCGACGGCTTCGGCAGGCGCTCCTTTCCCGCGCTGACGGGCAGGGCCTCCTCGATGGGCGTGCCTTCGTAGCCGCCGAGCGAATCGAGGCCGATCGAGAGCAGCCCGCCGCCAAAGAGGTCCACCCAGTCGCGCAGCAGAACCTGCCTGTCGGTCGGCAGCGACGCGGCCAGAAGGTTGTTCAGGATCACGCCATCGTAGTCCAGCAGATCGAGCAGTTGCTCGGGCGCGCCGTCGGGAGTGCGGAACTCCGGCACGCAGCGGCTCTGCTGGAGCGCCGTGAGCAGTTCGAAGGCTTCCGACTCCAACTCGCCCAGCACGAGCAGCTTCTTCTTTTTGCTGCGCAGGCGGGTAAAGGCGTACCCGGCGTCGTTATCGAGGCTGGCCTGCCGGCGGTCGCATTCGAGCTGCGCGCGGTAAACGTATTGGCCGGGCTCTTCGGTCTGCTGGCGGAAGCGCAATTCGTTGTGCCCGGCCTGCAGCTCGAGTTCGCGGCGCTCCACCAGGAAGCCGTTGCGGAAGAGCTTGACGCGCCCTACCGCGGCGGCCTGCGCGACCACGTCGACCTTCACCTCGTAGCCCACGCCTTCCTGCGTCTGAGTGGGAACGGACAACGAGGCGACGGCCAGATCGAAGGGCGCCTTCGCGTGGGACAGCGTGACCGCGTGCAGGTCCACGCCGCGGGCGCGCGCGGCGAGGATCTTCTCCTGCGCCCGGCCCGCGTTGGCGCGGCCGTCGGAGAAGAGCACCAGCCGACGGCTGTAACCGGCGGGGAAGAGGCCCAGCGCCAAATCCAGCGCGCGCTCGACATGGGTGCGCTCCAGGTCCAGCGCGCCTGCCGCGTGCGGATTGTCCGGCTTGCGAATGGCGAACACGCGCTTGCGGAGTTCCAGCGCATCGAGCGGCTCGAAACGCGGCTCCACCAGCACGCGCGGGGATCCGGCGAAGGCGACCAATCCGGCGCCGTGGTCGGCGTCGAGGTTCGCGAAGAGCGCCTGGAGCTCCGGCAGCGCCTTGTCCAGCGCTTCATCGGGCACGCTCGCGGAGACGTCCAGCAGCGCGATCGCGCAGAGCTTCGTGGCGGCCGTGTCGTGCTCCACCTGCATGCGCGCCAGCGCGGCCGCGATCAGGCCAACGAGCGGGATGCGCGCGCCGTTGACCAGCCCCCTTGCGCGCGCGGCGCATGGGATCGAAGCTGAACCAGGCGGCCCACGCGACGACCGGGAGCAACACGAGCAGCAGGAGGAACGCCTGCGGCTGGAGAATCTCGATGCGGTTGAACGTTTCCATCAGAAGTAGATCCGCCGGTGGAACACGATGGCTTCGAACGCGGCGAGCGCGCCCGCGGCCAGCAAAAGGAAGGGCCAGAAGCTGCGCCCGCCCCCACCGGGCGCCGGCCAGCGTTTCGGCTTCCACGGTTTCGGCCTGCTCGAGGACGCCGGCGCGCCGCCGCACGTCGGACTCCTCCGGAGCGCCCACGTTGACGACGAAGGCGCCCTGCTCATCGCCCAGCGCGTAACGGTAGACGCCCGGCCGCTTCGTGGAGCCGAAGACGGCCCGGCGGCTCTGCGCGTCGATCGCGACGGTCTCCGCCAGATCGCCCGGGCCCTTGACCTGAACCGTCCCGGCTTCCGGCGCGCCCACGGCATCCAGCGAGAACACCTCGCCGGGCCGCGCCTGCGTCGGCGGCTCTGCGTGGGTCTGGAACCATTCAAAGCAGTTCCAGAGCAGCAGGGGCAGTTCCTTGCGGTACGCGATGTCCGACTTCGAGGGATCCATGGCCACCGCGACGATGCGCTGGAGCTGCCCGCGCGATTCGGACGCCTCCCCGCCGCCGGCTTCCGTCTCCCAGGCCACGATCAGCGGCTTGTGGACCAGTTCGGCGACGCGTTCGATCGGCTGGGAACCGGCAGCAACCGGCCTCAGGTTCAGCTCGCGCGCCTTGTCGAGGAAGACGTCGCGCAGGTTCAAATACGTCATCAGCGGGTGGCCCTTGTCCCAGGTGCGGATCAGGGGCTGCTCGAATTCCGCGCCGAGTTCCGCGGGCAGCGCGGGCGGCGTGCAGTCGATGCAGAGCAGATGCAGGCGCGGAACCTCGGCCGCGGCGGCGGGCGCCCAGCGGTCGAAGACGATGGCGTCCAGTTGGCCTTGCAGCACTTCGGGCTTGGGCGCGATCTTCTCGCGGTATTCGGCAGGCGTCATGAAGACGCCTTTCAGCGCCGTGGGATTGCTCCCGATGGCGCGCTTGAGAAAGGTGTCTTCGCCGGCCTCGTCGCTGACCAGCAGCACGCGCAGCCGGCGCTTGGGCGTGAGCACCTCCATGGCGCGGTTGTCGGCGCCGAAGGCGTCCACGATCCGCAGGCTGGCTTCCAGCAATCCGCCCACGTAGAGCTTCTCGCGGAAGACGTGCACGGCGCGGCCGCCGGCCGGCACGGCCACGCCGGCCGCCGCGTCGATGACTTTGCCGTCCTGCGCGAGGTTGATCGTGACCGTCTTCGGCTCGCCGAAGGTGTTGGCCACGGCGACGAAGGCCTCGTAGTCGCCGGGTGAATCGAGGTTCTTCCGGACGCGGAAATCGGTGATGCCCAGATTGCCGGCGCCCTCCGCGCCCACGGGCACGAAATACAGCCTGCCGCCGCCCTCCGCGACCTGCGCCAGCGGCTCGAAATCGTCCGGGTGCGCCGCGCCGTCCGTGACCACGTACACTTCGCAGCCGGGGGTCGAACGCGAGACGGAGACCGCGAGTTCGGCGGCTTCCCGAAAGGAGGTCGCCTCGCCGGACGGCGCCGCCTCGGCCAGCCAGCGATCAAGCGCCAAGGTGTCCTGCTCGAAGTTGAAGACCACGTCGGCCGTACGGCCCACGGCGACCAGCATGAGCCGGTCCTCGTGCTTGAGATCGCGGACCAGCCCGCGTACGGCCTCCACGGCGCGCGCAAAGCGCGTGCGGCCCGGCTCGGGCTCGGGTTCGGTCTCGTCGAGTTCGCGGTACTCGGCCTCGTCGTCGGCGCCCATGCTCGCGCTGACGTCGAGCAGCACCACCAGCCTGCGCGCGGGCTCGTCCGAGGTTCCGCTCCCGTAGGGTTTCGCGGCGGCCAGCAGCAGGAGCGCGAAGAGCGCCAGTTGCAGCGCCAGCGAGATCAGAGTGCGCTTGCGCGGCCGCGCGCGCCGCGTCTCGGCCAGCACGCGCCGCGCCACGCCGGCATCCGGCACGCGCAGGCGGCGCCGCGGCATGCGCAGCAGATAACTGAGGCCGATGACGGCCAGCAGCGCGAGCAGATAGAAGGCGGAGGGTTCGAGGAAGGTCACGATTCGCTCACCCCAGCAGGCCTTCGACGCGGAAGCGGTGCAGCACGAGCTGCTCCACGGGGTCGTCCGTGGAAAGCCGCAAGTAAAGGGCATTGCAGGCCGCGTGCGCCTTGGCGATGTCGCGGCAGGAGGCCTCGAACGCCGCGCGGTAGCGTTCGAGGGTTTCGCCTTTCACGGTCATCGGGATCAGTTCGCCCGTCTCGGGGTCCTCGAGGTCCACCTCCCCTTCCAGACCTGGATCGGCCTCCAGGGGATCGACCAGGTGCAGGCCGACCAATTCGTGCCCGCGGTGCACCAGCGATTTGAGCGCTTCGGCGAGCTGCGCGCGCGCGCAGAAGTCGCTGATCACGATGTACAGGCCCGCCCGGCCCTGCTGCAAACCGGCGGCGCGGAAGGCGCCCGGGAAATCGCTTGCCCCCGACGGCGCGGCCGTATCGAGCAGCGCGAACAGGTCGCGCGCCAGCCCGCGGCCGCGCGCCGCGTCGAACGTCTCGCGCAGGCGCTCGGAGAAGAGCGCCACCTTCAGGGCATCCCGGCTGCTCAGCGCGGCATATCCCAGCGCGGCGGCAAGCTGGCAGCCCATGCGCCATTTGGATTGTTCCCCGCCGCCGAAATCCATCGATGCGCTCGCGTCCAGCAGGATCGTGACCGGCAGGTTTTCTTCGGTCTCGAAGGTGCGCACCACCAGTTCATCGAGCCGCGCGTAGACCTTCCAGTCGATGTTCCGGAAGTCGTCGCCGGGCGAATATTCCTTGTAGTCGGCGAATTCCAGTCCCGAGCCGCGCGCGCGGGACATGCGCTCGCCCATGGACGCGCCGGGGTACTGGCGCCGCGCGCGGAGCCGCAGGCGCTCGAGCTTCTTCATGAAGCCCGCGCTCAACAGTTCGCCTCCGGCGGGGCGCGTGGGGCTGGCGGAGGGGTTCATGCGCTCCTGGCCTCCGGCGCCGCGCGGCCGAGCAGCCCGTCGAGCACCTCGCCAATGAGGTCCTCGGTGCGGACGCTGTCGGCCTGGCCTTCAAAATTGAGCATGAGGCGGTGGCCCAGCACGGGCCTGGCCACGCCGGCGATGTCCTCCGGCTCCAGGCGGTCCCGCCCTTCCATCAGCGCGCGGACCTTGCCGCCGAGAATCAGCCCCTGCACGCCGCGGGGCGAGGCGCCGTAGAGCAGGTAACGCCGCACGCTGGCGCCGCTCTCCCGCGTGTCGGGGGTGCGTGCGCAGGATCAGTTGCACCGCGAAGCGCCGCGCCTCGTCCGGAGTCTCGACCGCCAGGACCAGCGCCTGCATCTCCCGCGCGCGCTGGGCGTCGATGACCGCGCCGCTCGCCGCGCCGCGATGCGCGCTGCGCGAGATCGCCTGAAGCTGGTCGATGCCCGGCTGCGGCAGGCGCAGCCGAAAGAGAAACCGGTCGAGCTGCGCCTCGGGCAGCGCGTAGGTGCCGTCGTGTTCGGCGCTATTGAGCGTGGCGATGACAAAGTACGGCTTGTCGAGGTCGTACGTCTTCCCGCCGGTGGTCACGCGCCGTTCCTGCATCGCTTCCAGCAGCGCCGACTGGGTCTTGGGCGTGGCGCGGTTGATCTCGTCGGCGATGAGCAGTTGCGTGAAGACCGGCCCTTTCTGAAAGACGAAGTGCTTGTTGCCGTCGGCGCCGTCCTGCACGACCGTCGTCCCCACGATGTCGGCGGGCATCAAATCCGGCGTGAATTGCACGCGCGACTGGGCCACGTCCATGACGCGCGCGAGGGTCTTGGCGATGAGCGTCTTTCCGAGGCCCGGCGGGCTTTCCAGCAGCAAATTGCCGCCGGCGAAAAAGCAGATCAGCAGGTCTTCAAGCACGCGCTCGCAGCCCACGACCGATTGGCGCATGCCTTCCAGCAGCGCGTTGAAGTCGCGCTGAAACGCGCCGATCGGGTCTTCGTTCTTCTGCGTCATGGCCCTCTCCTTGGCACGGCGCCGCGAAACTCAGGAAGCCTGCGCGAACACGGCCTGGTGCTGCTCGTCCACGGCGGCGACGACTTGCTCAACGATTTGGTCGGTCTTGATGCCTTCGCTTTCGGCCTCGAAGGAGCGGACCACGCGGTGGCGCAGCGCGGCCACGGCCATGGCCTTGATGTCCTCGACCGCCGTCTGCGTCCGCCCGTTCAAGAGCGCGCGGATGCGCGCGGCCGCCAGCATGCCCAGCATGCCGCGCGGCGAGGCGCCGGTCTGGATCAGCCGCCGGCTGGCGTCGGTCGAGAAGTCCGAGGCGGGATTGGTCGCCATGACCAGCAGCCCCGCGTAGCGCTCGACGTGGGAAGGCACCGGCACGCGCGCGGCCAGCGCGCGCATTTCGAGGATCTTCTCCCGCGTGGTGACGGTCGCGATCTCCGGCGCCTTCTGCGTGGTCGTGCGCAGCACGATCGCGTCGAGTTCCTCCGCGTTGGGAAAGCCCACGATGAGCTTGAAGAGGAACTTGTCGAGCTGCGCGGCGGGCAGCGGGTAGGTGCCGGCCTGCTCCACGGGATTCTGCGTGGCCATCACGAAGAAGGGTTCCTCGAGCACGTACGTCTTGCCGGCGACGGTGACGGTGTGCTCTTCCATCGCCTCCAGCAGCGCCGACTGCGTGCGGGGCGTGGCGCGGTTGATCTCGTCGGCCAGCAGCAGGTGCGTGAAGAGCGGCCCGCGCTGGAAGCGCAGCGTGCGCCCGCCGCCGCCGTCCTCGCCCACGATGTTCGTGCCGATGATGTCGGCGGGCATCAGGTCCGGCGTGAACTGCACGCGGCGGAAGTCCAGCGCCAGCGCCTCGCCCATCGTCCGCACCAGCATGGTCTTGCCCAAGCCGGGCACGCCTTCCAGCAGCACGTTGCCGCCGGCGATCATCGCGACGAGCACCTTCTCGACCTGGTCGCCGTAGCCCACGATCATCTTGGCGATTTCGGAGCGCATGCGCTCGAAATCGGCGCGAAACGCCTCGAGCTGCGCCTTGAGCCCTTCCTTATCAGGCCTGCCCGGGGCCTGCCGGTCCGCCTTCTCTTTCATCGTCGCTCCCTCCCTCGCCGGGCTCTACTGCATGTACTTCTTGAGCATGTGGCCCACGCCACGCGGGATGTCCTCGCGCTCCAGTTCGCTGTCGAGCGTCTGCTTGAACAACTTGCGGACCTGCTGCGCGTCCGCGCTGTCGGGGTTCTTGACGGCGTCCAGCACGCGCTGCTGGTATTCCTTGTCTTCGCTCATCATCGCCGCGTGCTTCTCGGCGGCGGTCTGAGGCGCGTCCAGCTTGGCCTCGCGGGCGACGAACTTCCCGACCCGCTCGCGTTCGGCTTCGCGCCGGGCCTCCAGCCGTTCCAGACGCTGCCGGTATTCTTTTTCGGCTTCGCCCGGCGCCTTGAGCGCCTCGGCCAGGGCGCCGGTCAGGTCCAGGTCTTCCGTGGCGCGCATCTTGACGTGCTCCACGGCAAGCGCCTTGCCATCGCCCAGTTCGAGTTTCGTCTCACCCTGGTTGAAGGCCTGCAGCTCGTCCAACTGCTTCTTGATCAGGTCGAGCTGCATGAGCTTGTGGCGCTGTTCCTCCAAGGCCTTGGCGATGACCTCGCCCTTCGCGCCCGTGGCCTTGATCTTGACGCCCGCCTCCTTGAGCTTCTGGAAGAGGTCCTTCTGCGCCATCTTCTTCAAGTCGCTCTCGTTGAGATTCAGGGACTCGAGCACCTTCAGGACTTCCTGGCGCTCTTCTTCAGGCAGGTCGTCCAGCGCCTCGATTTCGCCGGCCAGTTGCGAGACGGCCAATTGCATCTCGCCCGCCTTCTCGACCTGCGCCGAACTCAGCGCGAGGCCCTCGAGTACTTCCGCTTCCGCCGGGAAGATGAAGGGCAGCAGCAGGGTGAGCACCGCCACGCCCGCCGCGCTCGCAGGCAGGCCGTGCGGCAGGCGCAGCCGCCGCGCCGGACGCCGGCGCGCCAACGCCGCGGCGGCCCCGGCGTCTTCGAGGGCCAACTCGATGAAGGGATCGTCCGGAAGGCCGCCGGGCGCGCGGGCCTGCAGCAGCAGGTCGTACCCGCCCGCCAGGCGGTCTTGCAGGCCGAGGTCGGCGTCCACCTGCTTCGCCAGCCGGTAGCCATGCGGCGCCGGCGCGCGGCGGAAGCAGAGCGCCGCGGCCATCCCGGCGGGCAAGGCCAGCAGCCCCCACCAGGCGCCGGCCGGCACCTGGTCCAGCAGCCGCCAGAGCAGCGCCCACGCCGCGGCGCCGAACAGGCCCCAGCGCAGCCCGCGTGCCGCCGCATCCAGCGCGCACTGCAGCGCATGCCGCGCGCCGGCTTTCGCGACGACGGCCTCGACCTCCCGCAGCTCCGCAGGGAGCGGGCGCGGGGCCGCGCCGGGATGCTTCGCCATGCGCGTCACTCCTTGCCGCCGCCGGATGCCAGGAACCGCCAGCCGAAGAGCGGGCAGTGGAAGGGCACCGCCAGCATGCCGCCGTGCGCGCCCGCCATGTAGCGGCGCCGGTAAGGTTCGGGCGTGCCGGTCAGCCGTACTCCCTTGAGCGGCACATCCGGCAATGCCACGGGCAGGAAGTCCGCTTCGCCGCTGATGCCGCGCAGCGTGCCGGCCTCCTTCCAGGACTCGCCGTCCTCGGTGTATTCCACCGTCACGTCCACCTTGCGATATTGACCCGAGATGTCGCTGAAGTAATGCCGGTCGGTCATATGCACGGGGCCCAGAAGCTCCACCGCGGCCAACGCGATGGGCTGCTGGAACGTGAGCGTCGCGCCGAAGGGCGTGAGATCGCTGCCGTTGTAAACCCCGCGGAACCGGCCATAGGCGAAATAGCCGGAGTCCTTGTGAAACTGAATCTTGTACTCGGCCTCGCCCGCGGGTCCCTTGAGCGTGCCGCCCTCGTACGGGCCCTTGCTCTTCCGCCCCCTCCGCCATCGGCACATTCCACGAGGCCGGGCTTCCTGGGCGCGGCCGCCGGAAGCATGGGCGGGCGCGGAGCGCGCGACCAGAACTGGACGTCCTGCTCGATCGGCTCCACGCCCGTGATGGCGACGAACGCCTCCACCCACGGGTTGAGCCGCGCGCCTTTCTCGTCCTCGAACCCGGGAGTGAAGAATTCAAGCTGCTTGATGACGCGCTCGGGATACGGATTCACCCATTCAAGCACGGACAGGACGACCTTCGGCGCGGTCGGCGCGTTGCCCTGCCAGCCCAGCCGATAAACGAGACCGGCGTCGTGCGTATCGTTGTAACTGGCGAGCCAGTCGTTCTTCGAGACGAAGCAGAAGCCGTCCGCGACCAGCCACGAATCGTCTTCGTAGACGACGCGGCAAGTGGGCCTGAGCCACGCATAGTAGCGGTTGCCTCCGCCGCTCGTGTTCTTGGCGCTCCAGCGCGCACGCAGGAACGCCAGGCTCGCCAACTTGCGCCCTACGGGGATCGGCCCGGCGGCTTCGGAAACCGACTTGGCCACCTTGGGATGCAGGTTGTCCCCCGGCCGCCCCAGCATCAGCACGGCCTTCCCGGCGTTGGCGGCCGGGTCGATGATCTCGAAGTCCACGCCGCCGAGCGTCCGCAGTCCGGCAGGCACATGCCGCAGGTCGAATTCGGGCGGCCGACCTCCTTCCAGCTTCTCGGCACCGGACGGGTGGCTGAGGTGATTCACGAAGGGACGCAGGTCGAAGGCATGGAAGCGCGGCGTCGCGCCCTGCCGCCAGGCGGGAAAGTCGCAGCGCAACAGCCAGGAAGACATCCAGGCGTAGTACTCGGCCGCATCGATTTTCAGTTCCGGCGCGACGTCCGGCCCATGCCACATGGCATGCGCTTGCAGCAGCAGTTGACTGCTGACGCCACCCCCTTCCGCGACGCGCTCCTGGGACTGCCAGCCTGGAGGCCCGTTGTCCACGTCCGCCTGGGCCACGGACTGCTCCAAATACTTCCACGCCTCGGCCGCCTGGCCGGACTTGGGCACGAACTCGGACAGTCTCAGGCGCACGTGATTCGGGAGATTCAATGCGTCCAGGCGCTCGTCCGAACGCCCTACTTCACCGAAGCTCAGTTTCTTGTCCCAGATCAGCGCGCGCGCCCCCCGCGACTTCAGGTGCTCAGAAACTCGGCTGAGGAAGTAACCGTACAACGCGCCGGAGCTCATGCCGCTCTGCCGGCAGCGGCGGCAGACGCCCCAGCGCGCGCCATCGTTCACGCCGTGGTAAAGCTGCCCATGCGTCCAGACGGCCCCTGGCCAATCGAACTCCTCGAGAATCCGGTCGAAGCGCTTGAACATCAGCTCGTAAGTTCGCGGATGGAGCGGGCAGGGATTCAGGCTCGATCCCAGCCTCGGCCCTTCGTCCGGATCGTGCTCCACGACGTCCCAGGCGTCCGCGCCGGAGACCATGCGCTGATACCAGCCGGCCGATTCGATCTCGCCCGAGAGCGTGTCGGGGCGCAGTTCCAGGTGGTATTCCTCGCGCACCTCGCGGCAGAGGCGCGCCAAGGCGCCATCCGGCCAATCGGTCAGTTCCTGCCGGGTCAGTTCGGCGGGGAGGTAAACCACGTTGAGCTTGAAGCGCGAGAAGAGCTGGAACTGGCGCTTGATCCGCTTCCATTCGCTGTACGGGATTTTCAACATGCCGGACGAGGGTTTGTTGGACGTGGTGATGCCGCGCTCGACCGTTCCGGGCCAATCCAACGCCTTCATGCAGCGCGCCGAGGGTCCGCTCGGGCCCGACTCCGAGGCTTGGTACCAGCGCAAGGCCTGCATGAACGTCTGCGCGCCATAGTAGAGCCCCGGGCCGTCGCGCCCCAGGACCCGCACGCCGGACGGCGTCACCTGCAAGCCGTAGCCTTGTTCGCCAAGTTCCGCGGGCGGCGTCTCGAAGCCCGCCGCGTCCGCCTCGGCCGCGGCGCGCCCGCCCAGCGCGGGCTGGCCCAGAAAGATCGTGTTTTCGGCCGAGCCGGCCTGCGGCGCCGCTTCGACCTCCAGGTCGAATTGCCAGCGCTCGCGGAGTTCCTCCTGAATCTGCCGCGCCGTGGTGCGCGCCACCGTTTCGTCCTGGCAGACGATCCGCGTCCGGGGATTGATGACAAAGCGGCCGTCCGCATACTCCAGCCTGCGCGGAACCGGGATGAGTTGGACGTTCTCACGATCCGGCCGCCAGGTCTCGCCTTCGACCGCCGCGATCTTGGTTTCCGCGATATAGGGCTGGAACGGCTGGATGCCCTGGCGCCCGGCCGGCGGTTCGCCCCAAACCCAGAATTCCTGAACTCCGTCCAGTTCCGGCCAGTACGGCCTCGGCGTCGTGGCGCGGAAGCGCAGGTGTCGAACCACCGAGTCCAGTTCGCGAATGCGCGCGAAGCCCACCCCGGTTTTCGAACCCCGGCGCGCGAGTTGATACCGCTTCTTCGGATCGACCTGATCGCCGTCGGCCAGGTACATGAACGTCCAGGGGTCCTCTTCGTTCACCTTGCCCCAGACCTCCATGTTGAGGATGTACGGCGCGGGCAGGTGCAGGTCCAAGCCGCTGACGAAGTAGGTCTGTCCCAGGTCCACCTCCAGCACCACATGGGCATGGCGAGCATGGCCGGGATTGCTGTTCGGGCTCATGGTCCGCCAGAACGCCGCTTCGGGCCGGCCGGTCAGGCTGCCCTTCGAAAACGGGATCCAGTCCTTGTTGCCGCCCAGATCCTCGATCACCAGGTCGGCGTCGTAACGGTACAGTTTCACGCCCTCGCGGAAGATAGGCGCGTCCTGCTCCTCGAACCGATCGGCGTAGTCCAATTTGACGTAGCGGTACCGTCCGTCCGGCGCCTGGCCCAATTCAGCTTTGATGTTTCGCTCCGGCTTGACGTAGTTGTTCGTCAGGCACCAGGCCCCGGGCGGCTCGATGCCCGGCTCGAAGCGCACTTCCGCGCTCCGCAGGACCACATCGGCGAGCGCCTCCACGACAATCTCGACGGGCTTAGGGCTCGAATTCCAGAAACTTCCCGCGCGCTGCGCGTCCAGCTTCACTTCTTCCTTGCCGACGCGGACCCGGACCGCGCCCTGGCCCTGGGCCAGCAGTTGAACCGCGTAGGAGCTATCCGGCTTCAGCGTCACCGCCTGCGTGAGGGTCGCGCCCTTCGCCAGCGCCACGCCCTGCTTGTCCCCGCGCACCGGGCCTTCCACCTTCCAGGCGGACTTGTCCGGGAGGCCGGCGAATTGGCCGTCCCCGAGCACGTTGTCGTCCTCGAGGTAGAGCAGGTTGTTGAAGCCGCACAGGTACAGGTACTTGAACGGCAACTGGGTGTTGTAGGTGCTGACCATGCGTTCTTCGCCAAGCTGCGACGTCTTCCCGAAGCGCGCGAGTTTCAGCCCCAGCACGTCCCCGCGCCGCGGCTTCGACAGCCCCTTCAAGGCGCTGAAGGGGATGGCCATCTCGACCATCCAGCGGTTGGCGCCGAACTTCCCGGCGCTCTGCCAGCCGGCCTTCTGCGGCTTCAGGTTCGCCCGGAACCCGTGCACGTGGCCTTCGCCCATCAGCCCGCCCGTCTCCAGCAGCACCTCGACGCTGTCGGTCTGGTCCAGGCCGCCCTCCATGCTCACGCGGCCCAGGTCGGTCTCCTCGCAGACGAATCCGAAATACAGGTTCTCGTCGTCGAAGCCGCAATACGTCACGGTCTGTCGGCCGGAAGGCGTGCGCGTACCCAGTTCCGTCCAGGCGCCTTGGGTGCGGTTGCAGGCGCGCCAAGCGGGATCCTGGTCCACTTCGCCGTCGATGCTGGGCGGCGCCGGGATGCGCTTGCAGATCACGACCCGCTGGCCGGGCTGTACCTCGCGGTCGAACTTGGTGCGGAAGGCCTCTTCGCCGGCCTGCGCGAAGCCGGCCAGGAGCAGCGCTTCCAGCGCGGCGAGAAGAAGTCGAACCGGCCGTTTAGGCATGCTCACGGTCCCTTGTTGATTCGGTCCGAAGCGCGACCCGTCCCCGCTTACTTCGACTTCTTCAAGGCCCATTCGGCACGCTCGCGCCAGAAGGGCCGTTCCTCGGGTTCGGCGGGCCATTCGAGCTTGCGCGGCTTCGGCGTCGCCGAGGGGCTGTCCACGTCGAGCTCCAGCGCCAGCGGTTCGGTGGGCGCGACCGTGGCCGCGAAATCGACGGGCTTCCCGTCGATCTGGCGCACCGCCACCTTGTACGGGCCAGGCTGCGCTACGGCGATCGTCTTGGCCTTCGCGTCGAAGACCACATGGAATTCGAGGAGTTCGACGGTGGCCTTGCCTTCGGCGTCGGTTTTCACGCGGGCGGCCTCCTTCCCGTCCTTGTCGCTCACGACGACCTCCACGCCGGGCAGCGCCTTGCCCGCGCGGCGCGCGACCAACTCGAGCGACCAGCCCACGGCGTAATCGCCGTCGTTGCTCCAGGAAGCGCCCTTGGGAAAGTCGTAGGCCTTCGTGTCGAGGCCCGCCTCGAAGAAGCAGTCGATGAAGCGGATGTCCTTGCCCAGGCCCTTCTGGTAGTTCTTGTACGCGATCATGCGGACCTTGTCTTCGGGCGCGAGTTTGCGGAACGCGCAGCGCCGGAAGGTCACGCTTTCCGCGCCGCTGTCGCCCACGCCCCCGGCCCAGTCGTTCGAGTAGAAGGTGTTGTCCGCGATCGTGTCGTCGTCGCAATTCGTATGGATGGCATAGAACGCGAAGGCCGGCGGCTTGGAGACCCGCAGCGCGATGAAGGTGTTGTGTTCGACGACCACCTTCGAGCCGGCGTTCAGCCCCAGGCTCAAGGGCGTGGGCTGCCCGTCCTCGGTGGACACCACCAGCACCGTGTTGTGGTGGATGTGCGAGTTCTGCGCCCGTTCCAGCTTGAGTCCGTGGATCTGCTTGAAGTCCCCGCCCGTTTCGCGCGTTTCGATGTAGTTGTCGTAGACCTTCCAGTTGTCCGCCTGTTCCGATACCTGGATCCCCCGCCCGTTGTGCGCGATGATCACGTTCGAATACAACTCCACGTTCTTTTGGTGGTAACCGTTGATGCCGTACCCGTTGGTCGCGGTCGCGCGATGCCGGATGAAGTTGTGGTGAATCTTCGCGCCATCGGCCGCGTAGATGCCGAGATGCGGCACGCCCTCGATGCGGCAGAAGGAGACCTCGCTGCCGTCGCCCGGAAGGATCGCCTTCAGGACCCGGTGCCGGTTGGAGACCTTGGTGGAGCTGGACTTGATGGTAACGTGGTGAATCTTCGCGCCCCCGCCGGTGGCAAGGCCGGTCGTATCCGCCGCGTGATACTCAATGATCAGGTCGTGAAGCTCCGGGGCGCTCGCGCCGTACAGGCAGACGCATTCGCAGAATTGCAGGCCTTCGCCCCGCCCCTGGACGATGCGGCCGTTGCGGAGGACCAACCCCGTCACCTGGCTCCGCCCCCAACCGTTGAATGCCTCCGGAAAGTCCAGGCACCGGTCGGGGCGTCCGGGCGAGACGACGGCGCAGTGCCCCACGTTGCCCTTGCGCTTCCCGGCATAGGTGATCACGCCGCTCTCCCCCGAGTCGCGGACGCCCGTCCCAAATGTCAACGTATGGCCGTTGAGGTCCAGGATCACGTCGTTCGCCTTGATCGCGATGCACGAGGCCTCGGCTTCCAGATCTTTGCCCAGCAGGTACGTGCCAGGCTCCTCGATGACGATCGGGACTTGGTCGATGAGCTTTTCGCCTTCGGCTGGCGCGCGCGTCGTGAAGGGCCGGCAGCCGACGCCCACCGGGGTGGGCTCGCCTTGTTCGTCAACCTCCACCGGAAACGGGAGCCCGCCTTTACCGCGAGGCGCCTCTTCGGCTGCGGTGCACAGGAGCGTGGCAAAGAGCGGGAAAGTCAGCAGGAACGCAGCTCTCATCGGCGTCTCTCTCCTGGATCTATACCCTTTATTCGTTCAAGGATATAGAGTTATGAGCCTACATCAACACTATCAATTCAATCTAAAACACTTTCAAAACAATCATAAAAATAGCTACACCGGCATTTCCAGGGCGGGTGTATAAATTTTCGGATCCATTGCGGGTTCTCAAGATGGATGCCGTTCACGCTCCGGCGCAAGAGACCGGCTGGAAGCTCTGGGAAGCATCCGTTCCATGAACTTCTACTTCTGCGAAAAGTGTGGCAAGCGGCTGACCGAACACGATGTGGCCGCTGGTGAGGCGCGGAACAAGAAGCTGGCCGGAGTTTTCTGCACGGAATGCGCCGTCGGCATCCTGACCCTGGAGACCCTCCCGCTGACCGACGCGGGCGCTCGCGAAGTACTGCAGAAGGAAAAGGTCAGGCCCGCCGCCCAACCCAGCCAGGGCCGGCCGTTGCGCCGTTCCAGCGGCATCCGCGTGGCGCGGGAGGCTCAACCTCCCGGCCGCGCGGTTCAGTCGAAAGCGCCGGGCAAGCCGCAGTCAAGGAACCGCTCCCTGGTTCCGGTCCTTGGCGCCATCGCGGGCTTGGCGGCGCTGGGAACCTTGTTCCTGATGCTGAGCGGCTCGGGGCAGGCGCGCAGCGAGCAAACCGCCCCCAACAAGAAGGAAGGGCCGACGACGACGGAGCCGTTGCGGCCGCAAGAGCCGCTCATCAAGCGCCCGCCGTCCAGCGCGGCCCAACCGGAGATCCCGCAGACTCAGCCCGAATCGAAAACCCCGGAAAAGGCGCAGCCGCAGCCCACGCCCCCTCCCGACCCGGCGGCCGCGTCATTCGAGCGCCTCGGCGCCATGCCGGGCGCCACGCCCGAGGAACGCGAACTGCGCCTGGCCGCGGCGGAGGCTTTCCTGAACGCGCACCCCGATTCCATTCTCGCGGCGCGCGTGAAGGTCCTGCTCGATTCATGGACCCCAGTCCAAACGCCCTCTTCGACGCCGACACCGAAGACGGCCCCGCCGCCCGCCGCAAAGACTTCGGAACCAAGCGAGGCCGCCGACCCGCCGGACCACGATTCCGACCCGCTTCCCCCCGTGTTGACCGAGCCCGCGCCCGGGCAGTTGCCCTTCGTCTCGGTTCCCGCGGAGGAGACCGGCATTCCAGCTCAACTGTATGGGCCGGTACGGTCTGCCGTCGTCCATGCCTGGTACGACTCCGCGAAGAAATCGCTCGAGGTCTTCTGCGTGGCCATGGAAGAGGACCGCTCCACCGTCAGGCTGAAAGGTGTCCTGCGGCATAAGGAGGGGTTTCGCTTCGAGGTGGTCCCGACGGCTTCGTTGCAATGGCCGCTGGGGATGAACGGGCCGGCCTGGTGGGACCTCGACGGCGACGGTAAGCCGGAAGCGTGGCTCGGCAGAATCTACAAGCGCGGCGCGGATGGCGCGTGGCTGCCGTTTGCGCAGCCGCTTCCCGGCGACTGGATCGACCTCGATGGCGATGGATACCTGGAAGAACTGTTCCTCGGCGGCGACCAGAGGCCGGGCGCGGCGCAGACGGTCCAACCCAAGCTGCGCGCCTGGATGAGCCAGCCGTTCGCGGCTCTTGAACTGGATACGATCTGGGGCGCCAAGTCGCTTCTTGCGGCGCCGCCCGACACGGATGGCCTGTACTTCACCAATGCGCTCTCCGTGGACCTCAACGGAGACCACCGCAACGAACTGATCCTGCACGGGACCACGGGGAAAGACCGCGGCAACCTCTGCTTCACCTGGATTCTTAGCCTGGGCAATCCCGCCGCCGGGCCGAAAGGCTGGATGGACGCGACGGCGGCCATGGGGCTCGCGCCCGGACCTGGACACCTCTATTGCCCCGAAGACATCGACGCGGACGGCGATCTGGATCTCGTCAATTGCGTGGGCGGACCCAGCCTTATGAACGACGGCCGAGGCAAGTTCAAGGCAAACGAGCTGGTCATGGTCGACCTGAACCGCCGGGTCGCCAAGCGCGCCTCGCGCATGGGCGGCCTGCCCACGATCGCATCCATGCCTGAACTCCTCGATCTGGATAACAACGGCTTTCGCGACTTCGTGTTTTCCAGCTACGGCAACGACTGGTATTCTGGCACTTTCATGAACCGCGGCGGCGGCGCCTTCGAAGAAGTCGATCCGCTTACCTCCAAGCATGCTTCCACCGCCTACGTGGACCTCGACGGCGACGGCAAGCTGGACGTGCTCCATGCCTCGAAGCGGCTGGAAGTGCGCCGCAACGTCTCCAAGCAGCACGGCCTCCATGTGCTCGTGCGCCCGAGGTTTGCCGTCACCGCGTTCATGGGCGCCAAACTCTGGGTGTACGAGGCCGCCACGGACGAACGAGCCAAGCCGAAGCTGATTCACTATCGCCAGGGCTACGCTCCCGCGGACCTGAATCCCCGTCTCCATGTCGGCCTCGGCGATGCCGAAAGCGTCGATATCAAGATTCGCTTCCCGTCCGGCGTCGAACGCTGGCAGCGCGGGGCGCGTGCGGGGACTGAGGTTGAGGTACGGGAATAAGCCCTTCTGCCGCCCGACCCCGGACGCGCCTCGGACCCATAAGCAGGATCCCGGAGGTCAGATTTTCCAAGAATCGGATTCATTGTTACTTAAATGGTGTATATTGTTATGTTAGTGTTTATTCAATCCTGTAACCTGGGCTGGAGCAAGGGGAAGAAACTCATGGAAAGGGCGCTCCCGATGCCGATGCCGATGCACCTCCTTCGATCTCGAACCTGGGGCTTTCTACTCGGATTCGCGGTCTGTGCGGGCGTTCTTGGCAGCGAAGATTCTGGCGTGCAAGGCTGGAGGCGCGATGGTCGCGGGCTGTATCCCGAGTGCACCCCGCCTCTAACTTGGTCTCGCGAGGCGGTTGACCCCGTCGTCAAGACCCTCATCGCCCAATCCGACAAGCCAAAGGGAGACGATGCTTCGCAAGCCCGGCCCATTCCCGATGGCATCATTCGACAATGGCTGGTGCTTGGGGCGTTCCCCCAGGAGGGCGCCGGGGACCTGGAGCAGGACTACCTGGGCGGCGAAGGCGCGGTCGAACCCGCAAAAGACGCCAAAGCCGGTCCTCGGAATTGGACCGCCTTGGAGATACCCACGGATCGCGAGACCAATGAAAAAGGGATTCATGTTGGCCATCTGCATCCCGGCTACGGCATCGGATGGGCTAAGCTCACGGGGAGGGAGAAAGGCAAGGTTCGCTACGCGCATGCGTACCTGCATTCCCCGCGGGCGGCAAAGCGGTGTTGCAGCTCGAGCACGACGGCGGGCTGAAGGCGTTCCTGAACGGGCAAGAGATCTACAAGGGCGAGAAGCCCACGCCGCGCTGGAATCCCCGCAACGACTTCAATGTCTGCGACCATCGCCGCTTCGACCAGGAGACGAGGGTCCCGCGGGTCGAGGCGGTCTTCAAGCCGGGCTGGAACCGCCTGCTGCTGAAGGCGCTCGACGGGTCCCATGCCACGGTGCAATGGGGCGAGCGCGAAGACATCCCGTACCGAACGAAGAACATCCGCTGGGTGACGCGCCTGCCGGACTGGGGCACGGGCTCCCCGATCGTCGTCAAGGACCGGGTGTTCGTCGGCTGCGAGCCCGACTTGTTGGTCTGCCTCGACAAAAAGACGGGGCAGCGGCTCTGGACGCGCCATGTCCCCATCGCCGCCGCGGTGACGGAAGAGGATCGCAAGGCGCACCCCGAACTGGCCAAGCTCGACCCGCTCTTGAAAGACCTGGAGGCGGAGGGGGCGACGGTCGCGAACGGGGTCAAGGCGCGCAAGGCGATGCAAGCCATCCTCGACGCCGCGGACAAGGATCGCTTCGCCTGGCCCAAGTCCAAAGGGCTTCCGGCGTCAGGCTACTCGTTTCCCACTCCCACCAGCGACGGCGAGCACGTCTACGTCTTCTTCGCGAACAGCATCGCGGCCTGCTTCGACCTTGAGGGCCGCCGCATCTGGATCCGGAACCTGATCCCGGAAATCGCCACCGTCGAAAACGGCCTGCACGGACCGAACGGCAGCTTCAACATGAGCGCCCCGCTGCTGCTGGGCGACAAGCTGATCCTGTTGCGGGATTACCTTTGCGCGCTCGACAAGCGGACCGGCGAGCTGCTCTGGAAGGCGCCGCCCCTGCTCGAAAAGTACGTGGACAAGTCCCATGACCGCAAGGAGCTGAAGGAACGGTACAACACCAACTTCTCCACCTCGCCGGCGGCCTGCCGGTTCGGCGGCGAAGACCTGATCGTCTGCGCCAGTTTCGCGGTGGTGCGGGCGAGCGATGGCGAATTGCTGTGCCTGGGCGACAAGCTCGTCCCGCGTACCAATCCCCGCGCCGGCTTCGTCTGGGACGGCGCGAACACGATCTGGTACTGCGGACCGCGCTACTTCGCCTTCGACGGCGCGCCGGACCAGACGAAGAAAGGCGGCTGCGAGTATGCGCGGGGCATGCTCGACCCGGGCGATTCCTACGTCGCGCCCCTGTACCACGAGGGGCTGGTGTACCACATGGGCATGGGCGGCGTGCTGGCGGTGGGCGACGCCGCCTCCGCCAAGATTCTCTACTCGAAGATGCTCGACCTCTCCCCCTGGTTCTCTCACTGGACGTTCGGCTGTTCGAGTTCGCCGACGTTGGGCGGCTCGCACGTTTTCATCATGGATAACCAGCTCAATGTCGTCGTGCTCAAGCCGGGCCGCGAGTATCGACAGGTCGCGTTGAACCGCATCGACAACTTCCTCCCCCGCCGCGAAGCCGAACGCTGGCAGGACTCGCCCATGAGCAACCCCGTTTTCGACGCCGACTGCATCTACATCCGCGGCGAGCGCGATCTGTTCTGCATCGGCGCGACCCCGTAGGGCAGCTACTGCCCTGCGTCGAATTCCGGCGCGGCCGGCTTGACGGGTGGTCTTCAATCCCCAACGCCGCCGCGGAAAGATGGACGAGTTCCTCTTCAGGAGTTGGACGGGATGTCGTTCTTTTGCGCGCGCCTCGCAGGCGTAAGACGCGGGGGCAAGGGAGCGCTTGATCGGAGGTTTCCATGCGCGATGTGCGAGTGGCCGCGGCGCAGATGGATGGCATCCTCTGCCGCAACGAGAAGAACATGGACCGGATCGAGGCGCTCACCCGGAAGGCGCGGAAGGCCGGCGCGGAGGCGATTCTCTTCCCCGAGATGGTCATCTCGGGCTTCGGGTACGAGGAGGAACTGAAGGCGGTCTACGAGAAGGCCTCCGAACCGGTCCCCGACGGCCCCTCGACCCAGCGCCTGATCCGGATCGCGCGGCTCCACCGGATCGCGGTCCTGGCCGGGATCAGTGAGAAGGGGGACGGGGAACTCCGCTACAATACCTGCGTCATCGTTGGGCCGGAGGGGTATCTCGGGAAATACCGGAAGGTCCACATGAACAGCGAGCGCTGGCTCTACCACGAGGCCGGCGCGTTCCCGGTCTTCGACCTGCCGTGGGGGCGGATCGGGGTGAGCATCTGCTACGACAACGTCTTCTGCGAGTCCGCGCGAATCCTCGCGGTGAAAGGCGCGGAGGTTCTCTTCGCGCCTCACTGCTGGGGTTCGCTCGCCCCGGCTCGGAAGAAGTCTGGCTCGCCCGCGCTCCAGGTGAAACGCTTCCAGGAGCGGGAGGTCCTGAAATACATGAGCGCCCGGGCCAACGACAATAACCTCTTCGCGGTCTATGCAAACATGTTCGGGGGCCCGCACCGCTACCTGGGCGCCTCCTTGATCCTGGGCCCGAAGGGCGAGGTCCTCGCCGCCTTCACGCGCTACGCCGAAGGGTTCGTCACCGCCGACCTTAAAGCCGAGGCGCTGGTGGAAGCGCGCGCCCGGCGAACCTGCTCCCTCAAGCGCAGGCGGCCGGAACTGTACGGGGAGTTGGCGATATAGCGCCCTCGCCGGCGGGCGGCCGCTCGAAAACCGCGGCTCTCAGGCCGCATGTAGAAACCTCGAACCACATCGGCAATTTTCTCCCCCGCCGCGAAGCCGAACGCTGGCAGGATTCGCCGATGAGCAACCCCGTCTTCGACGCCGACTGCATCTACATCCGCGGCGAGCGCGACCTGTTCTGCGTGGGCAGCGCGCCTTGACGAGCCGATAGTCGGCGCCTACAGGCGGTCAATCAGCCCAGCCCTCATCCTTAAATGGTGAGCCACCGCCCCGCCTTTTCTCGGATAGGCGGCAAGATGAAGCGGCTTAACGGCAACTCTTTTGTACTCATTGACTTAGAATTAACGGAATTGTGCCGTTTATACCGTCTATACGTTTAATCGTGGTGTATACGGCCATGTGGTTCGATGGCATATGGACTCGCCTGCCGCGCTCTGAGCTTGGACGCCGCGCAATCGATTCGGATCCCGAAGCGGAGAATGTCATGGCCTGCAAAACCTGGATCGTGTTGGCCGTGCTGTCGCTCGTATCCGGCCTGGGCGCACGGGCCGGAGAAGCGGCCGCGGACACGCTCTCGCCCGGGTTCGATAAGGGCCACCGCCCGCTGCCGCTGGCGGCGAACTGGAATTGCAACGGGAACGAAGGCTACGGCCCGGAATGGCAGATCGAGCAGATGAAGAAGGGGCATCATTTGCTCTTCACCATGCGCCTGGGCGCGCAGGCGAAGGACGTGGACTGGAAGGCGCAGCTCCAGCCAATCTTCGAATACCTCAAGGAACAGCAGGCGCCGGTCTGCCTGCGCTGGAACAACTGGGTCAACGAGATCGTCAAGGATGCTTCGCCGTTCAGCCCGGTGGAACCGTGGCGCAAGGCCGGCGAGGAGCTGATGCGCGGCTTCGCCGAACAGCTTGAGGCGATGCAGACGTGGTATCCGGACCCGCCCTATGTCGTGATGGTGGCCAACAACGAGGACAAGCTGCCCTCGCTGAAGGCGATCGTAAAGAGCCCCGAGTACCTCAAGGCCCACGGCGAAGACAAGGACGAGGCGTACCAGCAGAAGGCCGTCGGCGAAGCCTGGTGCGAACGCTACAAGGCGATGTTCGACGGGATGCGCGCCGGCTCGGGGCCGTGGGGCAAGAAAATGCGCTTCATCGGCTACGCCTGGGGCGGGGAGGCGAACATCAACGCCTACGGCTGGCTCGATTCGCCGCTGGCCTGGGACGGCGTCTCCGCGCGCAATTACGTGGACCGCGGCCTGACCGACTACCAGACGTACTCGGTGACGGTCACGGCAATGAACCTGCGCCTGAAGAAGGCCTGGTATCTCTCGCAGAAGAAGGACGTCCACTTCGAGATCAGCCCCTGGTGGAGGAAAAAAGAGGGCGTCCCTCCCGAGCGCTACGGCGCGATGGTCATCTGGAACCTCTGGGTCGCGAGGCCGCACAGCGTCCGGCAGTTCACAAGCTGGGCCACCAAGCGCGCGGAGGACGAGACGTGGTATCGCGAGGTGCTGAAGGCCGTGGATCAGGTCCACGCGAACGAGACGCTGCGGGATTTCTGGGCGGAGGGCGACCCGGTCGTCAATCGCGAGATCGAGATTCCGGTGCACGTGATCGACGCGCCGCCGCGCGAAGGGACCTGGGCGCAGGGCCGTCTGGCGGGGATCGTGGACGACGCGAAGATCGACGAACTGGAGGCGCTCTCGCACGCCTACTACGGCCTGAAGACCAGCGTGGACCCGGCGGAGTTCGACGAACCCAAGGAAAACCGCCAGGGGCGGAAACAGTTCGCGAAGACGGCGGAATACCGCGCCTGGGCCCAGGCGCAGGTGCTGGGGAACGCGCCGAACCGGCGCTGGCTGGTCTTCGCCTACGCGCCCCGCGGCGACGAAAAGGGCGTGCAGATCACGATCCCGAACTTCAAGGCCATCACGCTCGACGTGCCGCAAAGGGGCGTCTTCGCGGTCGTCGATGAGGCGGGCGGCTCGGTCGCGGAGATCGCGGTGCCGGCGGCGGCTCACACGCCGTAGAGGCGGCCCGCGGCAAGGCAGTCGCAGAGCTCGCGGTAGACCGCTTCGAGGTCCGCGCGCTCGGGGCGCGGGCCGAGTTTCTTCAGCAGCCGGCGCGCCAGCGGCCCGTGCTCGAGGATCTGCGCGAGAGCCACGCGGTCCGGATCGGCAGGGCGCGCGGGGTCGGCGGGCCAGAGATCCTCGAAGAGCTTCTTCCAGAGCGCGCCGGCCTCGCAATTCGAGCCGCACCAGCCGAAGGCTTCGAGGAAGCGCGGGTCTTCGAGTCTTGCGCGCTCGCCGGCGCGGGTGGTCGCAAGAAGGGTGGCGAAGAGCTGCTCGGCCGGCCAGACCTTCTGCGCCTCGAGGCCGCACCAGCGTTCGTCGACCAGCGCCCTCAGCACGCGCGTCACCAGCCCGGCGATGGCGAGGTCGGCCTGCGGGCACTCCTGGACGTCCATCACGCGAACCTCGATGGCGCCGCGGTCGAAGCGCGCGATCGCGCCCCGCGCGTTGAGAAACTCCTGCTGGAGGTTCTCGTCGGTGTCGAGCTGCGCGATCTGCGCGAACATCGGCGCGAAGATGCGGCGGCGGTATTCCTCCTCCGTGTAGACGGGCTCGGGGATCACCGCGCCGATGGTCGCCGGGGCGAGGGCCATGTGCCCGCGGTAATTCTCGAGGCGCGTGTCGAGAAGCCCCGTCGCGCGGCCTTCCTGGTAGGGCGAAGAGGCCGCGAGCGCCGGAAGCAGCGGCAGGAGCAGCCGGATCGCCGCGTGGAGCCGGCCGAACTCGGCGTCGTCGGCGAAGGGCAGGTTCAGGTGCGCGCTCTGGAGGTTGGCCCAGCCGTGGCGGCGGCAGTCGAACGCCTTGTGGTAGGACTCGTAGATCTCGCGGTACTCGTGCGGCCAGAGCTTCGTCTCGGCCTCGGGGCGCATGAACGGGTGCATGGCCGAGGGCATCAGGCGCGCGTCGAAGGCTTCGAGCAGCCCGTTCATCCAGGCGATTTCGGCGTCGAACTTCGGCGCCAGGCCGGCAAGGTCCCGGGCCGGCGGATCGACCTTCAGCTCGACGAGGTGCGCGACGAGTTCGTTGGACCAGGCCATCCCGTCGCGCTCGACGTCGCAGACATAGGCCTCGCCGCCGGAGGCCCGGCGCAGCGCTTCGTCGGAGAGCGGCAGCACGGCGAGATCGCCCCGGCGGACGAGCATGTACTCCAGCTCGACGCCGAAGGCCTGGAAGAGGCCCAGCCGGTTCGCGGTCACGTCAATGTCCCTTCGATTTGCGCGCCTCGACGCGCTCCAGGAAGACGCGCATGATCCGTTCGTAGAGTTCGTCCTTCAGGACTTGGTCCTCGTCCCCGGCCTCGATGGTCGGATTGTCGTTGACCTCGATCACCAGGCAGCGCCCCTTGACCTGCTTGACATCGACGCCGTAAAGCCCCTTGCCCATCAGCTCGGCGGCCTTGAGGGCCAGGCGCACGACGCGGCGCGGAGCGTCCTCCCAGGGAATCGTCTCGACCTTGCCGTAGCGCCGCCCGCCGCGCACGCGCTGGTTGACGATTTGCCAGTGCCCGCGGGCCATGTGATATCGGCTGACATAGAGCGGCTTGCCGTCGAGGATCCCCACCCGCCAGTCGAACTCGGTGGGCACGAACTCCTGGGCGATCACCAGTTCGGACTCGTCGAGGAGCTTGTCGAGCCCGGCCTTGAGTTCCTCTTCGGTCTCGACCTTGAAGACGCCCATGGAGAAGGAACTGTCGGGCTGCTTGAGGATGCAGGGCAGGCCGACGCGGGCGGCGACCTCCTCGCGGTTGCCCTTGTGGACGATCAGCGACTCGGGCATCGGGACCTGGTGGTTGTAGAGGCGCTGGGCGAGGTAGACCTTGTTCATGCAGCGCGAGATCGAAACGGGGTCGTCGATCACGACGAGGCCCTCGGCGGCGGCTCGGCGCGAGAAGCGGTAACTGTAGTGATTGACGCTGGTGGTGACGCGGATGAAGAGCGCGTCGAACTCGGGAAGGCGCGCGATGTCTTCCTTGCCGATCACGTCCACGTTGAAGCCGACCTTCTCGGCGGCGCGCACGAACTTGCGGATGGCGTCCTCGTGGGAGGCCGGCTCTTCTTCCTCCGGATCGTGGAGAATCGCCAGGTCGAAGCGCGCCGGTTCCGGACCGCGGCTGCTCCAGCGTTTGCGCCCGAGGTACTCGTCGGCGGCCTCGACGAGAAAAAGCAGGTGGTGCTCGGGCACCTCCGAGAGCGGAATCGCGCCGAGACCCTTGAGCTGCCAGGCCTCGCCCTTCCGGGCGAAGTGCGCGCGCAGGAGCGGCGCGGGGAACATCGCGAAGAGCTTGGACGCCAGCCGGTCGTAGCGCGAGGCCAGGTTGCGCCCGAAGTAGACGCTCAGCACGAATTGTTCGCTCTTCACGGCGCGCAGGCTGCGCTGGACCAGGTCGTCGAGGTCCTGCGTCATCACGCGCACGATGCCGGGCGACTTGAGATCCTGGATGGTGGTGACGCCCGGTTGCGGACGGTGGCCGCGGGCCTCCCCCAGCAGCGAGACGTAGTAGCCCAGGCTCTTGTAGGCGTAGCTGCGGCAGAGGTTGAAGACCTTGATGCCGCCCTGGGGGTTATAGGTTGGATCGGAGACGTACTCGCGCGCGGAGACCACCTTCACGCCGGGCTTGCCCAGGGGCCACTGCTTGGGGTTGTCGACGACGAGCAGGACGGGCATCGGTCCACCGGCTCAGGCGCCGGCCTCGCGGCGAAGGGGCTCGAGGATCAGCAGGTTCGCGTCGTAGGTGAGGATGCCCAGGAGGATCGAACAGATCAAGCGCTCGATCGGGACGTCGTAGTGGTGCTCGCGGCCGGTCATGGGATTGGGCAGCAGCGGATCGGCGACGCGGACGTGGCGGTGCTCGGCGTCATACCCACACAGGACCACGAAATGCCCGGCCGGCTCGCCGCGCAGGTCGTCGTAGGCGCAGGCCGCATCGACTTCGCGGGCGGTGCGGTAGAGGTACGTCGCGCTCAGCCCCGTCAGCACGGGGATCCCGCGGTGCAGGAAAGACCGGATCAGCGAGGGCGAAAGGTCCGCGAAGCCGACCCGCCCGCCCCGGCGGAGGAACTCGATGTAGGCCTCGGACGCGATCTGGAATTTCCGGCCGCGCTTGACCTTTAATTGCGCCTCCAGGCGCGCGGCCAGATCCTGCCCGCCGGCCTTGAACCAGGTGGGATCGAAAACCTTGAGATTGTACGTGTACAGCGTCGCCTTGTAGCCGCGCTGGAGCGCGTGAAGGCCGAGCAGGACGGCGAGCGTGCCGCCTTCCTCGAACTGCCGGACTTCGCGGACGACTTGCGGCAGGGGAATCTTGTCCCCGTGGTAGGCGTAGAGCGCGTGAAGGCAGGTCGGCCCGCACGTGCTCAGATCCGGCTGGGGCAGGATCGTCAGTTCCAGCTTCGACGAGGAGGTCTTCGACTTGCGGCGGCGCAACGTCGTGGTGCCCATGGCTATGGTGTATCAGATTTTGGGCGGACTGCATCCGAATCGCCGCGGGTGCGCGGGGGAACTCGTGACTACACCACCCACTCGTCGCCCTGGTACGGGATCCGCACGTCGGGAAACTTGTGCTCCTTCTCGAGGTAGGTCTCGAAGGCCAGCGCCTGACGCTCGTCGCCATGCACGAGATAGAGCGGTCCCGCGGGGCGGCAGCGGTCGAGGTAGCCGGCCAGTTCGACGCGGTCGGCGTGCGCGGAGAAGCCGTTCATCACGACCACTTCGGCGCGGCGTTCGACCTTGCGCCCGAAAATCCGGACGGTCTCCCAGCCTTCGACGAAGCGGCGGCCCAGGGTGTGCTCGGCCTGGAAGCCGACGATCAGGATCGTGTTCCGTTCGTCGCCGGCGTTGTGAACCAGGTGGTGCAGGATGCGCCCGGCCTCGCACATGCCCGAAGCGGAGATGATGATGCAGGGTTGCTTGGAAGCGTTCAGTTCCTTGGAGTCGGCCACGTCGGTGATGCAGGAGTAGCCTTCGACGGCAAAGAGGGTGCCCTCGTCGCCGTGAATGCGCGCGGCATCCAGGTCGTAGCATTCGGGGTGGCGCTCGACAATCTCGGTAGCGCGGCAGGCGAGCGGGCTGTCCACGTACACGGGAATCTTCGGCAGACGCCCGGCCTTCTGGAGTTCGTAGAGCGCGTACATGAGGCTTTGCGTGCGGCCGAGCGCGAAGGCGGGGACGATCACCTTCCCGCCGCGCTTGACGGTCCGCTCAATCACTCCCGCGAAGCGCTCTTTCAGGTCGGCCTTGGGCGGGTGCTCGCGGTCGCCGTAGGTGCTTTCGCTCAGGACCACGTCGGCGCCGGCGGGGAAGGGTTCCGGATCGCGCAGGATCACGCGCTCGGTGCGCCCCACGTCCCCGGTGAAGGCCAGGCGCTTGGTCGAGCCGTTGGCCTGTTCTTCTAGCAAGATCGAAGCCGAACCGAGGAGGTGCCCGGCGTCGTGGTAGCTCGCGCGCAGGCCCGGGACGACCTCGAACCAGGTGCGGTAAGGTTGCTCGACGAGCCGGCCCAGGACGGCCTCCGCGTGCGCCATGGTGTAGAGCGGCGTGACGGGCTTCTCGTGCGCCCGGCGATGCTTGTTGACGTGCCGCGCGTCGTTCTCCTGGATGTAGGCCGAATCGCGAAGCATGATCCCGCAGAGGTCGGCGGTCGCGGAGGTCGCGAAGATCGGGCACTTCATCCCCCGCGCGACCCATGTGGGCAGGTTCCCGATGTGGTCGATGTGCGCGTGGCTCAGGACGACCGCCTTGACGCGCTTGGGCTCCAGCGGAACCACCTCGTTCCGCTCGCGCGCTTCCTTGCGGCGGCCCTGGAACATGCCGCAGTCGAGGAGCACGATCTCCCCGCGCGCGGTCTCGACGATATGCAGCGATCCGGTGACGGTGCGGACGGCGCCGTGGAAGCGGATTTTCATGGGTTGACTCTGGGCTCTCGGGTTCTGGGAACGGGAGTCTACCGCTTTTGTGATTTGGAGTGCTCGATAAGAAAGAACGATTCTCCGTTTAGGAAGCCGCTCAGCACGAGGCGGCTGCGCCGACCCATGGGCAATGGAACTGGATCCTGCCGTCAAATCCCCCGGCTGCGGCGCTTGAGCGCGCCCCGGGCGTTGGCGTCGTGCGCGCCGTCGTCGTGCTGCCGGGAACGCTGGCCTTCTTCGGCGGCGGAGGAGCGCTCTCCGGTGGCGCGGCGGCAGGCCCAGGCGGCTAGGGCGCCAAGGACGGCCAGGGCGAGGCCCGCGGAACCGAAGAGCGGATCGAAGCCGGTGATGAGGGCCACGACCACGCCGCCGGCGCAGAGCAGAACGCCGAAGAGCATGCCGAGGTTGAGGAGCAGCGCTTTCATTTTCCGGATCGCCTGAATTTCACGCCGCTTTCCATTCTACTCTCAACGCGAACCTGAAAACAGGCACGCCGCGGTGGAGTCCTTGCGGCGCCTAAATTTGATTGGGCGGGACTCGCCAGGGCCTCATCTTTGTAGGACGCCGCGCGCGGACCTTCGGGCGCTGGAAAACCCGCCGGAATCCGCCCCCCGCGCGCGGGCAAGAACGCGTGCATTCGTTGCTTGGCAGCCTGGGGGGGCTTGGACTATACCTTCCCCATCGGCACCAGAGCGGGGCCGCGCGGACGCCGGGTGCAGGTTCAATTTACCGCATCCGCCGCCGTTTGCGCCTCGAGGCCCCGCGCCCGCACAACCGATCGTAAACCCTCGCACGGAGCGCATCGGATCCATGCCGGACTCCCAGACTTCGACCCACGCCGTGGCCGCGCCCGTCCTCGAAGGCGCGGAACTCAAGCGCAGGCTGCTGCGGCTGATGCTGAATACGCGGCAGAGCGACGAGGCCGAGCAGGTCCTGAAGCGGCGCGGGCAGGGACATTTCCAGATGTCCAGCATGGGCCACGAGGGCCTGGCGGGCGTGGCCCTGGCGATGCAGGAAGGGGACTGGCTGCATCCGCACTACCGCGACCGCGCGATCGTGATCGGGCGCGGGATCTCCCACGAACAGTTCTTCCTCGACTACCTGGGCAAGCGCGACTCGGTCACCGGCGGGCGGCAGATGCCGGTGCACTTCAACTCGCGCCGCCACCGCATCGTCTCCCTTTCCAGCCCCGTGGCCACGAACTTCCTGCAGGCCGTGGGCATGGCCATGACGCTGAAGGAGCGGAATATCCCCGAGGTGGTCATCGCCACGATCGGCGACGCGGCCACGCGCGAGGGCGAGGTGATGGAGGCCATCGCGCAAGCCGTCGCCGACGAGCTGCCGGTGGTCTTCGTCATCGAGGACAACCGTTACGGGATCTCCACCTCCACCGAGGGGCGCACCTTCTGGACCATGAAGCGGAGCCTGGTCCGCGAACCCGACGGCGGCGTGTGGTGGCTCGGCTGCCCGGTGTACGAGGTCGACGGCCTGGATCCGGTGGCGGTCTACGAGCGCTCGGTGGAGGCGCTGGAGCGCGCGCGCTCCGGCGGCGGGCCGGGGATCCTGCTGGCGCGCGTCGAGCGCCTCTCCAGCCACTCCAGCTCCGACGACCAGCGCATTTACCGCAGCGAAGAAGAACTGAAGTCGATCCAGGCGCGCGACCCGGTCAAGGCCTTCATCCAGCGCTGCATCAAGGAGAAAGTCGCGAGCAAGGCCGAGATCGAGGCGCTGCAGGCGGAGATCCAGGCCGAGATCGACGCGGCCCTGGCGCGGGCCAAGGCCGCGCCGGACCCCGACCCGGCAAGCGTGCGCAACAGCGCCTTCGCGCCGGTCCCCGACGATTTGCCCGGTCAGGAGCAGGGCCTCCCCGCGCCGCTGGCCAAGCGCAGCGGCGGCCTGACCATGGCCCAGTGCATCGCGCTGGTCTTCGAGCAGGAGATGCAGCGTAACCCGCGCATCAACGCCTACGGCGAGGACATCGAGGATCCCAAGGGCGACGTCTTCAGTATCACGCGGGGCCTCTCCTCGCGCTTCCCGGGCCGCGTCAGCAATTCGCCGCTGGCCGAGGCGACGATCCTGGGCACCGCCGTGGGCCGCGCGATCCTGGGCGACGTGCCCGTGCCGTGCATCCAGTTCGTGGACTTCATGGGCCCCGGCCTGAACCAGCTCTTCAACGAAGTGACCACCATGTACTGGCGCTCCATGGGCCAGTGGAACTGCCCCATGGTGATCATGGCCCCCTACGGCGCGTACCTGCCGGGGCTCGGCGCCTGGCACAGCCAGACCAACGAGGCGATCTACGCGCACATGCCGGGGCTCCACGTGGTGATCCCCTCGAACCCCGGCGACGCGGCGGGGCTGCTGCGCTACGCGCTGCGCTGCAACCGTCCAGTCCTGTTCCTGTACCCCAAGGCGCTGCTGCACGGCGCGGAAGACACGGTCCAGAAGCCCGGCCCGGAATGCGTGGTGCCGTTCGGGCGCGCGCGCATCGCGCGGCCGGGGCGCGACGTGACGGTCGTGACCTGGGGCAACGGCGTGGCGATCTGCAAACAGGCCGCGCAGCGGGCCGCGCGCGAAGGCGTGGAGGCCGAGATCCTCGACCTGCGCACCGTCGTGCCGTGGGACCGCGCCGCGGTGCTCGAATCGGTCGCCCGCACCGGCAGGCTCCTGGTGGTTCACGAGGACGGCCGGACCTGCGGGCTGGGCGGCGACATCGTCTCCGAGGTCGTCGAGGCCGCGTACGAGTCGCTCCTCGCCCCGCCCATGCGCATCACCAAGACCGACGACCACATCCCCTACCACTTTGCGCTGGAGCTGGCGATCCTGCCCAGCGTCGAGGATGTCTACCGCGGCCTGAAGAGCCTTTCCGCGCAGCAGTTGCGCCCGTCCGAAGGCGTCGCGCGCAGTTCGGGCTACGTCGCCCCGGCGCGGGGCATGGCCCCCGTGCCCCCGGTCACCGCCCCGCAGCGCTACACCCCGCCGGCCGAGGCGCCCGCGCCCGCGGCCTCCGGGCGCGTGCCCATCGTCGTGCCCAAGCAGTCGCCCACCGACGAGGACGCCACCGTCGTGCGCATCGCCGTCAAGGCCGGCGACGCGGTCAAGGCCGGCGACGTGCTCGCCGAGATGGAGGCCAACAAGGGCTCCTTCGAGATCGAATCCACCCACGACGGGAAGGTCGCCGAGGTCGTCGCGCGCGAGGGCCAGCGCGTGCGCGTCGAGTCGCCGCTCCTGTACCTCGAACTCCCCGAAGGCGCGGTGGTGGAGGCGTCCGGCGAACGCCCCGGCGGCCCGGCGCTCAAGGAAGTCCGGCTCAGCCCCGCCCAACTCCAAGTCGGCGCGCTGGCGCTCAAGAGCCAGCTCGAGATCCCCACCGTCAGCGTCGAAACCGAGGTGGACGTGACGAACCTCGCCGCCCAGCGCGTGGCGCTGAAGAAGGACGTCGAGAAGAAGGTGGGGCTCCACGTCACCTACACGCACCTGATCCTCTGGGCCATGGTCCGCGCGATGATGGAGAACGCCTACGAGGGCTTCCGCGGCCGGCTGGAGGCCTCCGCCGAGACCCTGCTCGTCGACCCGCACGCCAATATCGCCTTCGCCGCCGAAGGGCGCAACAACGACCTCTACAACCCCTGCATCAAGGAGGCCGACCGGCTTACCTTCGCCGAACTGGTCAAGCGCGCGCAGGAACTGACCGAATCGGTCCGCAGCGGGAGCATCAACACCCTGGACCTCCAGGGCGCAACGGTGACCCTGACCAACATCGGCTCCTTCGAGGCCACCGGCGGGACGCCGTTCGTGATCCCCGGCCAGGTCGCGATGGTCTGCACCGGCTCGCTCCTCGACCGCCCGCGCTACGTCCCCATGCCGGGGAACGGAAAGGAACCGAAGCTCGAACGCCGCCGCGTCCTGCCGCTCAAACTCGTCTTCGACCATCGCCCCTTCAACGGCTCGCACGGCGCCGGGTTCCTCCGCACGATCAAGCGCAATCTGGAGACGATGGATTTGAAGGGGATGATCGGCGGGTAGGATCCCAATACGTAAAACGTGAAAATGGCCAAGACGACTATGGCCAGAAAGCCGAAACAAAACTGGATTCGCCTCTTCATCTTGCATTTGGGTGTGGGGTTTGTGGTTTTCGTACTCTATATGCTAAGCGTAGGAATCTGGGCTACGACTCCTGCTTCTCGTTTGGAAGCTTGGCTCGAAGGTCTTGCCACAGGACCCGTGTTTTGGATTCCCGAAATAGCGCTCTTGTCCTTCGTCTGGCGCGTGTATCGCAACTGGACCAGCGGCGAGCGCTTTCAGCTCCACCTGTCCACATGTATGGCCTTGGTCCTCACCGCGGCGCTTTTGCTGGGAGCGAACCTCAGCACTACGCAAGTAATCCTGGGCCATCAAGATTTCGAGTTTCAGGGCTTTCCGCTCCAACACGCGCAGCCTTTGCGGCATTTCAACGAGCCTCTGGATATATTCGAACTTCGCTGGCACCTGAAGTCTCTCCGTATCACAGGCATCATCGCCAACGCATCGATCTGCATCGGCTTCCTCTTCCTCGAAGCCCTCGCCCTCGAAGCCTGGATCCGCAAACGACGGCAGGAAAGGCTCGCCGCAAGTTGCACAAGTGAACCGATCCAATCCTCCACACCGCCGGGGTAATGAGATATAGGAAGAGTGCACCGAGTGGCCTTCGGCGCAGGACTTGGACGCTTCGGAACAACCTCACCCTTTGCCCGGCATGACGATGCGACTGGCCGAATCGGTGTTAAACACTTGGGCGTAAGCCGGTTATCATAGGATCGAGGAAACCGAATCCAACCGGACATGAGTACCTCCAACCCCAACCGCCGCTCCAGCGGAGCCGTTCAGCTCAACCAGCGGCTCGACGATTACGAACTCCTGCGCGAGATCGGCAAGGGCGGCATGGGCTCGGTCTGGCTGGCCAACCAAGTCTCGCTGCAGCGGCAGGTGGCGGTGAAGATCCTCCCGCGCGACCTGGCCCAGAACGGCGACTTCGTGGAGCGCTTCTTCCGCGAGGCCCGCGCCGTCGCGCAGCTCAACCATCCCAACCTGATCCAGGGCATCTCCGTCGGCGAGAGCGGCGGGCGCTACTACTTCGCGATGGAGTACGTGGACGGCCCCTCGGCGCTCCGGCGGATCAAGCAGTGCGGCGGCAAGATCGAGGAGGACGAGGCGCTCGACTTGATCCTCCAGACCGCGCGCGCGCTGGACCACGCGTGGAAGCACAAGATGGTTCATCGCGACATCAAGCCCGATAACATCCTCATCGGCAGCGACGGGACGGCGAAGCTCTGCGACCTGGGCTTGGCCAAGCTCCAGCACGGCAGCGAGGACGCGGGGCTGACCCAGGCGGGGCAGGCGGTGGGCACCCCGAACTACATCTCGCCCGAGCAGGCGCGCGGCGAGGAAGGCGTGGACATCCGCAGCGATCTCTACAGCCTCGGCGCGACCTTTTTTCACCTGGTGGTGGGCCGCCCTCCGTACGCCGGACCGACCGGCGCGGTGATCATGACGCAGCACGTCGCCGAGCCCGTCCCCGTGCCGCACGAACTCGAGCCCGACCTGTCCGCCGAAGTCTCCGGCGTGATCCAGCGGCTGATGCAAAAAGCCCCCGAGGATCGCTATCAGGATCCCCAGGAACTGATCTCCGACCTTGAGGCGCTCCAGCGCGGCGAAGCCCCCGCGCGCGCGATCCTCTCCAAGGGCAAGCCAGGCGGGCGAAAGCGCTCCGGCGAGAAGCCCGTGCCAAGGCGCGGGCTGGCCGGCGAGCGGCTGGCCTCGGGCGGGCACGCGCGGCCGGGCGGGACCACCGGCGCGAAGCTCAACGAAGACCGCCCCACCACCGGAAAGCAGCCGATCCGCGACCCCGGCGGCGGGACGAGCCACGAGGCCCGCGCGGTCCGCACGCGCCTCGCGACGACGCAGGCCGTGGGACGCGGCGGGCGCTCGACGGCCCTCGCGCTGGCCGCGGCCCTCGTCGTCGGCGTCGGAGCCTTCGCGGCCTATACGCTCCAGTCGGGCGACCCTTCGGGCGCCGTCACTCCGCAGAAAGGCGCTGGCGACGGGAAGAACGGCAAGGAGGGCGACGTGACTTCGTCCATTGCCGTCCCCGCCCGCGGCCCCATCGACCAAGGCACCACCTTTCGCGACGCCTCGAACAAGGACGAACTCGGCTACGCGCTCTGCCGCGCCCCGGCCAAGGCCGCCACCGGCGCGGCGGTGGCCGACCTGGACCGCGACGGGCTGCCCGACCTGATCCTCTCCGGCGATCCGGTGCGCGTCTTCTTCAACTCGCCCCGCGGCTTCGAGGACGTCACGCGCCCGCGAGGGCTCGAGGCCTTCGCGGGCCTCACCGCGCAGGTCTGCGAGATCAACGGCGACGGCGAGCCGGACCTGACGTTCCTCAGCGCCGAGGGGCTGCGCACGTATCTGGGACTCCCAGGCCAGAAAGGCCGCTTCGTCGAGGTCGCGCCGCGCGGGCGCCCGGCCTACCGCAAGCCGCTGAGCGGCGCGTGGCTCGACTTCAACGCCGATGGCCGCCCCGACTACCTGATGGCCAGCGACGAGGGCCTGTTCCTGCTGCGCAACGACCCCCGCCGCCCGCAGGATGTCTCGGACGCCGCGGGACTCGGAAGCCGCGGGCCGGGGCGCGGCGCCGGCGGCGACTTCCTGCTCACGCTGGACCTCGACAACGATACGTTCACCGACTTCATCTACCATTACCGCAGCGGGCTGGTCATGCGTAACGAAGGCGGCAAACGCTTCGTCGTCTTCGATGCGAAAATCCGCTTCAACGCGCAGGACGGACTCGCCCACGGGCTGGCCGCCGGCGACCTCGACAACGACGGCTGGGTGGACCTCTTCGTGCCGCAGAAAGGCCGCCCACTGCTTTTCCTCAACGACGGGAAAGGCCAGTTCAAGGAGGCGCTGAAGGACGCCGGCGACCTGGCCAAACTCAACGGGCCGATCATGGCCGCCGCGATTGCCGACGTGGACCTCGACGGCGACAACGACTTGCTCGTCGCGCTGACCGGCGACGTGCGGCTGTACCTCAACGAGGGCGGCGCGCGCTTCAAGGACGCCTCCGGCACGAACCTGCTCGACGCGCGCAAGACGCCGAACGTCTCCTACATGGCCGTCTTCGACGCCGACGGGGACCGCATGCCGGACCTGTTCCTCTACGCCGAAAAGACCGCCTCGCGCCTGCTCCTGAATGCGCGCAAGCCCCAGCCGAAGGCCGCGCCGCTGGCGCTCCGCTTCGCGCCCGGCCACCCCACGCCCCTCGGCGCGCGCATCGAGGTCACCGATGCGTGGAAGCGCACCCAGACCCAATGGGTCAGCGGCGCCGACGGGCGCGGCGGGCAGCAGCCCAGCGACGCGCTCTTCGGCGTCGTCGCCGGCCCCGCGCAGGTGAAGATCGTCTACCCCGGCGGCAAGACGCTGATGCTGCCCGTGGACGTCTCGCCCACGGAAGGCGGTTCATTGGAAGTGGGAGGAAAGTAGGCGCAAAGCCCGCAAGGCTGGACGCCAGCAATGCACGCGGCATGCAAGCCTGAAGTCGTTGTTCACGTATTACGCTTTACGTCTTATGGTTTTGAGTTCCCGCTCCCTCCACGCGCCCGGCGGCTTGCCAAACCGGCGCTTGAAGAGCCGCACGAAATAGTTCACGTCCTCGAACCCGAGCTGCGCGGCCAGTTCCTTGATCGAGAGGTAGGGATCGGCAAGCAGCGCGCGGGCGCGTTCGAGGCGCAGCCGGATCTGAAACGCTCGCGGCGCGCAGCCGAACCGCTTCCGGAAGAGCCGGCATAGATGTCCGTGGCTCGCGTGCGCGGCGGAAGCCAGTTCCTGCGCGGGCACGTACTCGGCAAGGCGGGCTTCCACGTGCCGGACGGCGCGCTCCAGGACGGGATGCAGGCCTGCCTCGGCGTGCCGCCGCTCCTCCAGCGCGCGAATCCGGTTCAGGACGGCGAAGAGCAGTCCCGCGGCGACGGGGGCGACGGGGCCGCGCGCGGACCGGTTCAGTTCAAAGAGGTCCTGGAACCAGCGTCCCAGGGTCGCATCGGCGCGAACGTCGAAGGTGCGCGGCGCTTCGTCGAGGATCGGCTCGGGCTGGAGGAAGACGAGGTAGCTGGTCTCGCGCCAACCCGGCGCGCGGACGGCGTGGGGGATGTGCGGGGGGAGGACGAAGAGCGTGCCGCGGCGGCCGGGGAGAATCTGCCCGCCGATCTCGATGGCGTAAGGACCTTCGCGAACCAGGACGATCTCGGGCGCGCCGTGCGCGTGCCAGGGCCCGTCGCCGCGCTGGCGGCTGCGGCCGGCGGCGAGCAGTTCAGGCAAGAAGGCGGCTGGTTTGGGCATGGGCGGCCTCCGCCGAATGTCAGATTTATCCTATTCATTGTCAATGCCCTCCAATGCGCCGCAAGCGCCGAACGGGTAGGCTCCGGTGATGGCATTGAGGGCATTTCGAAGGCGCCGAGCGCCCATTGCCCCGCCCCCACAGGGGATGCGGGAACCAGGAGTCAATTTCATGCTAACCGATGGCGAAGTCGCCCAATACCGCGAAGACGGATTCCTGCACTGCCGCGGCGTGCTGGACGGGGAGGATGTCGAGGCGCTGCGCGCGGCCTGCGACGACGCCGGCATCCGCGCCGGCCTGAACGCGCGCGGCTACGAGGAGAAGATCGTCCACCTGCATCCGCTGACCACGATGCACGCGGCCTTCAAGGCGCTGGCGGCCGACGCGCGGATCCTCGAGCGCGTCGCGCGGCTGATCGGCCCCGACCTCCAGCTCCAGCAGTCGAAGCTCGCCACGAAGCCGCCCAGGGCCGGCAAGGGCCAGTTCCAATGGCATCAGGATTTCGCGTTCTTCCCGCACACCAACACCGACCTGCTGGCCGTCTTCGTGATGCTCGACGACTGCACGCTGGAGAACGGGTGCCTGCATGTCGTCCGCGGGAGCCACGGGCTGGGATTGCTGGATCATGCGCAGGACGGCCGCTTCAGCGGAGCCTGCCAGGAGGCGCGGCACTTCTCCGATCCGTCGCGGGTCGTGGCGCTGGAAGGCCGCGCGGGAGACCTGACGCTCCACCACGCGCTCACGCTCCACGCCAGCTTCAATAACCTCAGCGGGCGCCCGCGGCGCGGCGCGATCTACCAGTACCGCGCGGCCGACGCCTACCAGCTCCAGGGACGCGTCTTCGACGACACGGGTTGGCAGGTGCGAGGCGCGGACCGCGGCCGGATTCGCTGCGACGCCGGGGCGCTGGCGATATCGAAGCGCGCCTACGGCGGCTCCTTGGGGCACGCCGAGCACCAGGAAGGCCCGGCCGCGCGCGAGTGGAACGCTCCTGCCGCCGAGCCCCAGCCTGCCGGCGCGGCGATGGGGTGAGCGCGCATACTTTCGAGTTGCCGCGTCAACCGGATAGTAGATGTATATCAACCGCTTAAGCGAGTTAATTCATCCATCAAGTGGATGATTTTCATCCATCTATGAGCGCGGGTTTCCCCGCGTCGCGCCGCCCCAAAAAATGAGGGCGCCCGAAGGCGCCCTCTTTCACGGCGGAAACGCAGCGGACGGCTACTTCTTCAGCTTGCTCGCCGCGTCGGCGTCCAGGATGAACGTGCAGTCCGGATGGTCCTGGAGCAGGCTGGCGGGAACGTCGGGGGTGAAGGCGCCGTCGACGGCCTTGGCGATGGCGTCGGCCTTCTTGGCGCCGGTGGCCAGAAGCACGAGCCGGCGGGCGTCGCGGATGGTGCCGATGCCGGTGCTGAGCGCGCAGCGCGGAACCTCGGCCGGATCCTTGAAGAAGCGCCCGTCGCTGTTGGCGTCGATGGTGCTCTGGGTCAGGCTGACCAGGCGCGTGCGGCTGTCCACCGGGCTGCCGGGCTCGTTGAAGGCGATGTGCCCGTTGTTGCCGATGCCTAGGACCCAGAGGTCCACGCCGCCGACGCTGAGGATCTGATCTTCGTAGGCCCGGCATTCAACCTCGGGGAACTTCGCCTTGCCGTTGAGCACGTGCGCGTTCCACGGCCGGATGTCGATGCTCTTGAAGAGCTTGTCGTTCATGAAGAAGCGGTAGCTCTGGTCGTGGTCGCCGTCCAGGCCCCAGTATTCGTCGAGATTGAAACTGATCGTCTTGGCGAAGCTGACCTTCTCGGCTTTGGAGAGCTTGGCGATCTCGGCGTAGGTCTTCTCGGGCGTGGAGCCGGTGGCGAAGCCAAGGACGCTCGTGGGCTTGTTGCGAACCTGCTCGATGAACATCCCCGCGGCTTTCTGGGCCACCTCGTCGGACGACTTGCAAACGACCACCTTGATGTTGCCGGCCATGAATGTGCCTTCCTTTCTCGAAGTCCCTGGGGCGTCTTGGTCTGGTTTTCGGGTCCGGCCGCCGACCCCCGGCGCGGCCGGAAACCCGCGGTTCACCGCCTCCGACCGCCGGCCACTTCCTCGCGCCGGGCGGGCGAGCTCTCGACCAGGGGCGGCTGCCCGTGGGCAAGGGCGAAGAGCGCCTCCGGGCGCTCGAAAAGTTCCTCGAAGACCACCATCGCGCCGCCGAGCGCCGTGGCGTCGCGGCCGAGGCTGCTCGGCAGCACGGGCGTATGCGCCTGGCGGACCGGAAGCACGCGCTGGCGGAACGTGCGCTCGATGCCTTCGTTCAGCACGCGATGTCCGCGGACCAGGATCTCGCCGCCGAAGATCACCCCGTGCGGATTGAAGAAGTTGACCAGGTTGGCGAGGCCCAGCCCGATGTACTCGGCGGCCTTCAGCACGACGTTCTCCGCGAGCCGGTCGCCGTCGTCGGCGGCGCGAAGCAGCGCGCCGGGCGTGAGCGTCTGCCCCTCGGCCAGCCGCAGGCCCGCGCTGGAAAGGACGCCCTTGCGCAGCGCCTGCCCGGCCTGCTCGACCATCGCCGCCGGCGCGGCGAGGCTCTCGAGGCAGCCGTAGTTGCCGCAGTAGCAGATTGGGCCGCTGGGCTCGAGGATCGTGTGCCCGAATTCGCCCGCGTTCCGCGTCGCGCCCGTGTAGAGCTTGCCATCGACGACGATCCCGCAGGCGATCCCGTGCCCGATGTGGAGATACAGGACGTCGCGCAGCCCGCGCGCCTGCCCGTAGCGCAGCTCGGCCAGCGTCGCGGCCTGGACGTCGTTCTCCAGCCGCGCGGGTATGCCCAGCCGCTGTTCGAGCCGCTCGGCGAGCGCGACGTCGCGCCAGGTCTTGCGGTGCGGAAAGTAGCGCCACACCCGACCCGTCTCGTCGCTCAGCCCTGCCAGCCCCAAACCCACACCCACCGGCCGGCGTTCGCCCGACCGCGCGAGCAGGCTCTCGGCGACCGCGAGGACCGCGTCGATCATCTCCTCGGGTTCGGCAGGCGCCTTCTTGGGGCCTTCCTCGCGGTCGAGCACCTTGCCGGAGAGGTCCGTGAGCACGCCACGGATCCCGCTAAGGCTCAATTCCAGCCCCATCGCCGTCGAAAAGCCGGGATTGAGCGCGAGGAGCTCCGGGCGCCGGCCACCATCGGACTTGTCGAAGCCCTCGGCGTGGATGAGGCGCTCGTCGAGAAGTTCCTTGGTCAGGCTGCTGATGGTCGGAAGGTTGATGGCCAGAACTTCCGAGAGCACGGGGCGCGAGACCTGACCGCGGGCGCGGATCAAGTCGAGGACACGAACCTTGTTTTCAAAGCGGTTGGCCATTATTTTTAAAATCTTAACAAAGTTTCTACATGCACTGTGCGTATATGGGACTTTATTATGAATGAATAGATTTATCAAGGCTAATCTCGTCCTAAGCCGCTTGATTTTTCCATTTTTCGTGCTAACTTCATGATGAAAGCACTCGTGCGGAGAGCTCTAACCCCCATCATCCCGACCGGTTAGCCGTTGCTCCGACCAACCGCCCCTTCAACCCCAGCATCCACGCAAGGAGACCTCGCATGCCCGTCAATGCCGCCGAAGCCGTCCGCCGCGCGCTCCAGGAAAGCACGTTCCTTAAAGGCGTGGCCGCCGCGAAGAAGCGGCACGGCGACGCCTCCGCCTACCGGGCGCTGACGGCCGGCGAGATCGCGCAGCTCGAGAAGCAGCACAACGCCGCCGCCGACTGGAAGCTGGTGCTGGTCGCGAAGGACTTCAATGCGAGCAAAGTGGTGGACAGCTACTTCGCCGGGCCGGTGCGGCTCGGTTCGTTCAACGAGCCGGTGACGGTCGAAAAGGGCGTGCAGCTCGGCAGCGGCGTGTACCGCGCGGACCTGAGCAACGTGACGGTCGGCAACAACGCGCTGGTCCTGAATGTGGGCCTGCTGGCCAACGCGGTGATCGGAGACGGCGCGGTGGTGAAGGACTGCGGGACGGTGGTGTGCACCGGCGCGACGAGCTTTGGGAGCGGCGCGGAACTGCCGATCGCGATCGAGACGGGCGGGCGCGAAACGCCGGTCTACGCCGAACTGAGCGTCGAGGTCGCCGCCGCGGTCGCCGGCAACCGCAAGGACAAAACGGCGCTGGAAGCCTACGCGAAGGCCGTCGCCGAATACGTCGCGGCCGCCAAGAGCGAGCTGCTGGTCGTCGAGGCCGGCGCGCACGTGAAGAACACGCCCAAGGTCGTCAACGCCTACGTCGGGCCCGGCGCGGTGATCGACTCCGCGGCCTGGGTCGAAAATGCGGCCCTGCTCTCGTTGGCCGACGAGCCCGCCGAGATCAAGGCCGGCGCCTACGTCAAGAACGCGGTGATCCAGTGGGGCGCCGACGTGAACACCATGGGCTTGGCCGTCAACAGCGTGCTCTGCGAGCACAGCCACGTCGAGCGGCACGGCAAGTTGACGGACTCGATCCTGGGCCCGAACAGCGGCGTCGCCGAAGGCGAGTGCACGGCGAGCCTGTGCGGGCCGTTCGTCGGCTTCCACCACCAGTCGCTGCTCATCGCCGCGTACTGGCCGGAAGGCAAGGGCAACGTCGGCTACGGCGCGAACGTGGGCAGCAACCACACCTCGAAAGCGCCCGACCAGGAAATCTGGTGCGGCGAAGGCACCTTCTTCGGGCTGGGCGTGAACATCAAGTTCCCCAGCGATTTCACCGGCTCCCCGTACAGCATCATCGCCAGCGGCGTCGGCGCGCTCCCGCAGCGCGTCGAGATGCCCTTCGCGCTGATCAACACGCCCGCCGAACGGATCGAAGGCGTCTCGCCCGCCTACAACGAGATCATGCCGGGCTGGGTGCTGAGCGACAACATCTACACCGTCCGCCGCAACGAAGGGAAGTACAAGAAGCGCAACAAGGCCAAGCGCAGCGCCTTCGACTTCGAGGTCTTCCGCCCCGACGTCGTGGACCTGATGAAAGGCGCGCGGAAGAAGCTCCAGGAGGCCGAAGGCAAATCCAAGCTCAAGGACGAAGACGGCCAGCCGGTCTACACCGACCGCGAGGTGAAGGGCCTGGGCAAGAACTATATGAAGGAAGGCGCCCGAGTCGCAGGCGTCGAGGCCTACACCTTCTACCTCGGCTACTACGCGCTGCTCGGCCTGAAGAAGCGCCTCGAATCCGGCGCGAACGCCAAGGACGTCCTGGCGCAGGCGACGAACGACCCGCGCTGGGAACACGAACGTAAGACCCTGCTGGAGGAGTTTCCCAGCACGCCCGTCAAGGACCTGCTCGCCGAACTCGTCCGCGCCCAGGATCAGATCGCAAAGGATACCCAGGTCAGCAAGGAGAAGGACGACCAGCGCGGCGCGCGGATCATTCGCGATTACGGCGACGCCCACAAGCCCGCGTCTTCCGACAGCTTCGTCAAGGAGACCCACGAGGTCAGCGCGAAGCTGAAGCAGGAAGTTGAGGCGCTGCTCGGCAAACTCTAGTTCCGAGTTCCGAGTTCCGAGTTCCGAGTTCCGAGTTCCGAGTTCCGAGTTCCGAGTTCCGAGACGCAACAACGAAAAGGGCAGGCTTGCGCCTGCCTTTTTCATTTCATTCGCACTCGCGAAAGCCGGGCTACTCAATGACCTTGGGCACGAGGAAGAATTCACCGTCCTGCTGCGGGGCGGCGGCCAGCGCGGCGTCGCGTTCGAGGCCGGGCCGGGGTTCGTCCTTGCGAAAAACGTTGCCGGAAGCCGTCGCGGTGATCATCGGCTCGATCGAGTCCGTATTCAGCTCCTTGAGCTGATCGACGTATTCGAGGATCGCGCCGAGTTGCTGCGCGTAACGCCGCACCTCCTCGTCGCTCAGGTGCAGGCGCGAGAGCATCGCGACGTGCCGGACTTCGTCGACGGTGAGAGACATGGGCGGCACTTCCCCTGGGTAAGAACAACGCTCTTCTACAATCTGACGCCCATTGCGGCAAGTTCGTGTACAAAAACGTGAAGCGTATATCGTGAACTGGATATTCACCCTGACTTGCAGGTACGGCGCCGGCAGAACCTCTTCACGTTTTACGTTTCCGCCTCATTCGCACCTGCCAATTCACGCCGTTCCGGTATCCTGGCCGCATGGCCGAGACCGCCGGGTATTTTACGAGCGCCGATGGGACGCCGCTGTACGGGGTCTTTCACGCGGCGGAGGGCGCGGCGCGGCCGCCCGTGCTGATCGCGCCGGCCTTCTTCGAGGAACGCAAGAGCGCGTACGGGACGCTGGCGGGGTTGGCGCGCGCGCTGGCTCAAGCCGGGCATCCGGCGCTGCGCTTCGACTATCGGGGCAGCGGGGAATCCGGCGGCGATCCGGTCGCGCGGCGCTGGAGCGGGATCGTCGCGGACCTCGCCGCGGCGCGGGCGGCGCTGTCGAAGCTGTCGGGGCGCGAGGACTTCGCGCTGCTGGGGCTGCGGCTGGGCGCGACGCTGGCGCTGGAGCAGGCGCGCGCGCTGAAGCCCGCCGCGACGCTGGCGCTCGCCCCGTTCGTGCAGGGCAAGACGGCCGAGCGGCAATGGCGGATTCGCTCGAAGCTGCGCGCCGAGATGACCGGCGGGGCGCGAGCCGAAGAGACGGGCGCGCCGAGTGAGGAGCGCGTGGACCTCGACGGTTTCCCGGTCGGCGCGGAATTCTTCGAAGACGTGCAGCGCGTCGACCTGCTGGCCGCGCCGCCGCTGGAAACCCCCGCCCTGCTGCTGCAAATCTCCCCCGCCCCGACCCGCTCCCCGACCTGCAGGCGGCTCAAGGCCGCGCTGGGCGCGCGTTGCGAGCTGGCTTGCCTCCGCCTGGAGCCGTTCTGGGACCGGCTGGATCATGTCGACGCCGCGGCGCTTCACGCGCGGGTGAAAGAATTCCTCGGGCGACTTTGACGGCCTTTTTTTGCGCCGGGGCGCCTCACTTCGCCACCTTCCACCGCTCCGGACCCTCGACCAGGACCTTGGGCGCGTCGCCGTACATGGGAACCAGTTGCGGAAGCGGAGCGAAGGCCTCGCCTTCGGCTTCGGCGCGGACCAGGAAGACGATGTGGTGTTCGCCCTTGTCCCAATGTTCCACGAAGAAATGCAGCGCGTCGTCTCGCTCTTCATAGGCGACGACGCCCTTCTCGTAGTACGCGGGGCGGACGACCTCGACGCCGCAGGGGCGCGGGAAGGTGATGCGGAGCGCGGTCAGCGGGCCGGCGAGCGTGCAGGCGAGATCGACGCGCAGCGTCTTGCCTTGCGGCGCCGCCAGCACGCCGTCCTCGGGTTCCAGAACCTCGGGTTGCGCGCCGTCCTTCGAGACGCTCACGCGCAGGCGGGCGTCGGGGAACTGCGGTGCGGGCGGGGCCGCAGCGAGGCAGCCTTCCACTTCGGCCGACCAGAAAAGGTCCGCGCCGGCTTCCCCGCGCGGGCGCAGGCGCAGGCTCCGCACGCCGTCGAGCTGACGATCGAGAACCAGTTCGACGGACGCGTCGGGCTTGGGCGCCACGCTGGCAACGACGCGCTCGCCGTCGAGCACGTCCACGGCCTCGAGCGCGCCCTTCGATGGCGCGATCAGCGGGGCCAGCCCGCGCACCGCCGCGGAGGAGACGAACGTATCGATCCAGCCGGGGCCTTGGCGCAGCCTGAGCAGGTCCGCGGAGAGCCGCGCCCAGCGCGGGTCCGCGGGCTCCAGGTTCGTGCCGCCTTCCAGGACGGCGGCGAGGGCCAGCGCGTGCGCGCGGCCGCCGCCGTTGGGTTCGAGGCGCGCGTGCGCGCGGTCGAGCCAGGCCTGCGCCAATTCCCGCCGCCCCAGGAGCCGGAAGGCGGACGCGGCCAGGGCGGCTTCGCGCGCGCCGAGCCCTTCGGGATCCTCGAGCAGATCCTTCAGCAGTTCGGCGGTCCTGCGCATCGACGGCTCATGCTGCTCCGGATCGCAGGCATAGCATTCGGCCAGCGCGCGCGCCGCGTACAGGTCGAGCCGGGTTTCGGCGATGCCGTGCAGCGACCCGCCGCGCAGGTTCTCGTCGAGGAAGCGCTTCGCGAGGTACCGTTCGGCGCGCTCGAACGCCCCGGCGTGGATCTCCGCGCCGGCCCTGCGGCAGAGCGCCAGCCCTTCGAGCACGTAGGCGGTCATGAAGTCGTTGGACTCGTCGTGCTTCCACCAGCCCCAGCCCCCGTCGCCGTGCTGGTACGCGTAGAGCCGTTCGAGGCCGCGGCGCAGGACGAGCGGGAGGATCTCGGCGCGCGGATGCGCGAGCCCCGCCTCGCGCATGGCGCGGGAGGCGATCACGGCCGGCATGAAGCGGCTCATGGTCTGCTCGACGCAGCCGTAGGGGTACTCGATCAGCGAGCCGAGCGTCGATTGCAGGGGGCCGGAAAGGCCGGCTTCGGCGCGCAGGGTCAGTTTAAGCGTGCCGGGCACGACCGGGCCGCCCAGGTCCAGCGCGATCTCTCCGCCGGCCGCCAGCGACCCGCCCTGGACCCGCGCCACGCGGTGGCCGCGCGGGAGCGCCGCATAGGACCGCTCGATGGCGTCGGCGTCCTGGCCCTGGGAGTCCTTCACGCTGGCGCGCAGCTTGAACTCGGACGTATCTTCCGGCGCGACGGGGATGGCCACGCGCTGCACCCCGCCGGCTTCAAGCTCCAGCACGTCCTCGCCCTTCCGCGCGGGGCTGTCGAAGGCGAGTTCCGCCGCGCACGCGGCATCGCGGTTGTTGTGGACCACGGCGGAGGCCTGCATGCGGTCGCCGGCGCGCAGCGCGCGGGGCATCGCCAATTCGACCTGCAGCGGCAGGTTCGTCTTGCAGGTCTGGACGATCTCGCCGACCTTCGTGTCCGCGGTCAGTCCGCGCGCCGTCAGCCGCCAGCCGGTGAGGTTGTCGGGGAAGGCAAACTGGGCGAACGCGCGCCCCTCCGCGTCGGTCTTCAGGTCCGCGACCCAGTACGCGGTGTTCTTGAAGTCCCTTCGCAGGTAAGGCGCGGAGGTGGTCGCCCGCCCGCCGCCGGAACGCAGCGCCATGCGCCGCCCGCCGCCGCTGCGCCAGCCAAAGCGATCCCCGTCCATGAGCCAGCCCCACGCGTACTTGGGCCCTATCCAATACCAGACGGCGACGCTGCCGGGCGTGGGGCCGTCGTAGCGGCCCTGCGCATGAATGGGCGTGCGGAACTGAAAGAAATATTCCAGCAGGTCGGGGGTCGGATCCTTGCGCAGCCAGTAGATCTGCTCGTTGACGACGCCCAGGCTGATCTCGGCGCGCGGCACGGGGCGTCCGCGATCGTCGAGCGCGCGCAGGCGCACCGCGCAAGGCTCGCCCGGCTTGTACTCCTCCCGCTCGGTCTCGAGTTCGAGGGTCAGGAACCGGTCGGCCGGGCGGACGTAGCACTCGGCCGATGAGGTCTTGCACTCGCGCGCGTGGAACAGCACCGCGCTCACGCGAACGTAAGGCAGGTAGTTCTCGTCGGTCGGCAGCGCGAGTTCGTGCCGCCCCGGCGCCAGGCGCAGCATGCGGTGCTCCAGCATGCGCGAACCTTCCACGAAGAGCGCGACGTCGGCCTCCTTCCCTTCAAGGCGGTCCACTTCGAGCGCGATCTTCAACTCGCGGCCCGCGAGGATCTTCTCGTCCAGTTCCAGGCGCACGTAGTCGCGATGGGGATCGGCGGCGGCGCCGGGCGGCTCGTCCTTCGCGCGCGGATACACGTAGACGCTGGTTCGCGCGTAGGCGGCGCGGTCGCCATCGAGGACGGAGACGACGAAGCTCTGCCCGCCCCGTTCTTTGGCGGCGCGCCAGGGGATCCTGGCGACTCCGGCCGCATCGGTGCGCGCGGGCTGGTGGAGTCCCTCGAGCATCACCGCGGCGCCGGCCACCGGGCGGTCGTCCCACGTCCGCGCCTCGACCGCAAGCAGGATCGGGTCGCCGAACCGCGGGTCCGAGGGGGTCGCCTCGAGTTTCACCCGGAACGGCGCGGCGGTCACGGTGAGTTCGCGCGTCCGCGTGCGGCTCTCGCCGCTGGCGTCCATGGCCGTGGCGCGGAGCACGCAGCGCGTATCGCGGGGCGCCTGCGGCAGGTCGAGCGTGAAGGCGGCCTTGCCGTCTGTGCCGGAGCGGACCGTAACGCCGCGCGGGGACTTCTCGCCCGTCTCCAGGACGACTTCAACCTCCGTGTCCGGCGCCGGCTGCTGGTTGGCGTACTGCACCGTCACGACGCCGCCGACCTGGCCCCCGCTGGGCGCTTCCCGCTGCTTCACGTCCAGCCAAAGCTCGAAGGCGGGAAGGCGGAACTCCTCGACCGTAAATGGCGCGTAAGGGCTGGCGCGCTGCCCGTCGGCATAGACCGCGTACGCGCCGAGGGAGGCGTTGGGCGAGATCTCGAAGTCCGCCTGAAAGCTGCCGACTTCGGATAGCTTGCAGGTCCCCGACCAGAGGAGGTCGCCCTTGTCGTTCTTGACCTCCACGGCCGCGGACGACTTCCAGGCGGGCTCGAAGTCGAGGATCCGGCCGTTCTCGAAGCGCCGCAGCACGCCCTTCAGGTTCGCGCGTTCGCCGGGGCGGTAGACGGGCTGCCCGCTCCACGCGACCAGTTTCGGCGCCGGCTCCTCGGACGTTTCCTCGAAATAGGCCACGCGCGCCTCGGCGAAGCCCGGCCCGATGCGGGACACCGTCACCTGGTACTTGAAATGCGGCTGGGACAGGTCGAGGTCGAAGACGGCCAGGCCTTGCGCGTCGGTCGCGCCGCGTTGGCCGAAGCGGCGGTCGGGATGGCGCTCGCGCAGTTCCCGCCCCAGCACGTAGGCCTCGGCCTTCGCGAGCCGTTCCGCCTCGTCGGCGGCCTCGGGGCGCGCGCCGAAGTCCGGATCCTGGTCCTGGAAGCCTGAGCGGAACGCGTCCTGGTGCTCGCCCTGGTAGACGTGCGCGAAGCGTTCGAAGACCGGCTGGCCCCAGCCGGTCAGCGCGACCGGCACGCCGGCGACTGGCGCGCCGGTCAGGCGGTCCACCGCGACGACCACCGCGCGGTTCCGCGCGGCGCGCAAATAGAGCGCCACCCGCCCCACGGCGAACTTGTGCCCGGCCGCCAGCGGGGCGTAGCGCGCGCCGGCGGTGAGCAGGTAATAGCCTTCGTCGAGGTCGGGGACCTCGATGGACTCGGACCAGGGCTCGCGGTTGTTCTCCCCGAGCGGCTTGTACGCCGCGCTCCAGGCTTTCACCGGCTCGCGCGCGCCCAGCGCCGCGGCCTTGAGCCCAAGCCATTCGTCCAGGCTCTCGAAGCGGTACAGGCGGAATTCGATCTCGCCGCCGTAGGCTGAATGCAGGACCAGGCGCGCGGTCCGGCCGGCGACGAAGCCGTTTCCGTCCCCGCCGCGAGTGAGGATCAGGTCGGTGCTGGCCGTCTCGAGGCAGGCGCGGCTCAGCGAGCCGGCCTCCAGGACGCTGGCCTGCGTGGATTCGAGGCGCTCGGCGTGCTCCCAGGAGGCCTCGTCGCCGTGCGCCCGCTCCAGGATCGCCGGCGTCGAACGGTATAACCCGCCCGTGCCCTCCTGCACCGCGTCCGGATCCAGCTTCTTCGCGTTCGGCGCAAGGCTGGCTTTGACGCCGCGCGCCAACGCCTCGAGGACGGCCTTTCGGGCGGGATCCTGCGCCAGCTCGTCCAACGCCTTCCCCAGATCGACCTCCATGGGCAGGAGCGGGACGTACTCGGCGAGCGCGCGCCGCTCTTCCTGGAGGCGCACCGCCAGGGCCAGCGCATGGCGCGCCGCGGCGCCTGCGCCGGCGGCCAGTTCGAGCAGCTCGCGGGCGGACGCGTCGAAGCGGCACTCGACCAGGAGCAGCCGCGCCAGGCGCAGGCGCGCGTCCGGGCCGGCTTTGCGCGCGGACGCCAAGGCCTGTTCCAGCGGAGTCTCGCCGAACGCGTACGCCAGAAAGTCGTACTCGGCGGATTCGCGCGGGCGCTGCGGGTCGGCGTGCCACTCGCGCTTAAGGCGACTCCAGGCGCGCGTGAGCTGTTTCTGGCGCCGCACGGCCCACGCGCGAAGTTCGTCGAGCTGCGTCTGCGTGCGCTCGCTCAGCGCCTGGTCGCGTTCCGGCGAGTCCGGCCCCGCTGGCGCGGGATGATCGCGCGCCCAGGCTTCCAGCTCCGCCGCCCAGCCCATGTCGTGGCGGGCCAAGTCGAAGGGCGGCCGCACGGGGCCGGCATCCGGCGCGATCGCGCGCAACAGTTCCCCAAGCTGCTCCTGAGCGGTCAGGGGCTTGGGAAGTTCTTCGACTCCGAACAAAGTTCCGGAGCCCACACAGAGCGCGAGACCCAGCACGCAGGCAAACCGTCTCACAAGCAGCCCCTCCAGGCATATCGGACTCCTACTCTAACGTAAGGTCCGCCGCGGGGTTCAATCGAACCGGTGCGAGGTCCCGGATGATAAGGTCGCGCGCACCGCGCGAGCCGGGATCCCAGCGCGTAACCTCCGCCATAACCGAGGTTTGACAGAAAGGTCGCGCCCGCCTTCGGCTTCCAAGTTGGTGGACGTATCGGTCAACCGCAGGCTGGGGGTTCGGCGCGCTTCGGACGCGGATCGGCGTTGGGTTGTGCTGGACCTCTCGCGACGGGCAGGCGTTGCGGGAGGCGGCGCGCAGGGACGCTTCGGCGCGAGGTCAGCGCCCGCGGTAGGGGGCGCCGGTCAGGTACGCCACATCGGATTCGGATCTGCGGCGCGAACCGTGCGTGCGGCGACGAGCGCCGCGGTTGCCCGAATACGGCGTGCGCGACGGCGCGGCTTGGCGCCTGGGCGCCGGGGGGAAGCCGGCGGGCAGGGTCGGCAGCTCCGGCAGTTCGGCGCGCGGCAGCTTCTTCGCGAGCCGGCGCTCGATGGCCCGCAAATCCTGTTCGTCCTCGGGCGCCACGAAGGTGAAGGCCTCGCCCTTGGCCTGCGCGCGCGCCGTGCGGCCGATGCGGTGAATGTAGTCCTCCACCGACCCCGGCATGTCGAAATTAATCACGTGCGAGAGATTCACCACGTCCAACCCGCGCGCGGCCACGTCGGTCGCGACGAGGACCTGGAAGTGCCCGCGCTTGAAGCCGTCCAGCGCTTTCGTGCGCTGCGCCTGGGAGCGGTCGCCGTGAATCCGCTCGGCCTTGACGCCGTAGCGGACGAGGTACTCGGCGACCCGATCCGCGCGGCGCTTGGTGCGCGTGAAGACCAGCGCGTTGCGCAGGCTCTCCTTGCGGACGAGCGCCACCAGCAAATGCGACTTCTGCGTCACCGCGACGGTGTAGACGGATTGCGAGACGTTGGCGGCGGGCTGCCCCTGCTTGCGGATGTTGATCATGACCGGATCGCGCAGGATCTCCCGCCCGAGGCGCTCCATCTCGGAAGGCATCGTGGCCGAGAAGAGAAAAGTCTGGCGCGCGGCGGGCAGGCTTGCCAGTATGCGTTTGATGTCCGGCAGGAAGCCCATGTCGAGCATGCGGTCGGCTTCGTCGAGCACGAGCATATCGACGCTCTTCAAGCGCGCATAGGGCTGGCGCATGTGGTCGAGAAGGCGCCCCGGCGTGGCGACGATCGCGTCGATCCCGCGCTGCAACGCGCGGCGCTGCGGCTCCATCCCCACGCCGCCGTAGACCGGCGCGCTGCGCAGGCGGGTGTGCCGCGCGAGAGCCCCGAAATGGCCGTCGATCTGCATGGCCAATTCGCGCGTCGGCGTCAGGATCAGCACGCGCGTCCCGGGGGCCGGCTGCTCGATCAGCCGGTTCAGAATCGGCAGCACGAACGCGGCCGTCTTTCCGCTGCCCGTGGAGGCGCAAGCGAGTACGTCGCGGCCGGCCAGGCCCGCGGGGATCGCTTCGCTTTGAATGGGAGATGGCACGCTGAAACCTAGATCCCGCACGCCGGCCAGGAGGCTGGCGTGAAGACCGAACGAATCGAAAGACATGGAAAAAGAACTCCGGCAAATCGATCGACAACGAGCCGGCGTCCGGATTGCGCGGGACGCCACCCGTGTCATGCGTTTCCGCCGACACGGGCGCAACGACGCACGACCGTCGCGAGGTTTCGCGACATCGCATGAAATCCATTCATGCTTTGGAGAAGTCCCTACCGAGAAACGACGGGCGAACTCGTGAGGTGACTACTGAGCGGAACTATAGCGCCCTGGAGCGGAATTGCAACCGCATTCCCATCCGACGCCGCTACGGCGCCTCGATCCGGGAACGGCTTAGTTAGAGTGCGTCCCAAAACGTCTCGCGGCCGTCTTCGGGCGGCGGACTTCGCGCTGCGCCGTTGGCCTCCTTGCCGTATCCTCGTCCCGATACGGCTCGTTCGGCCGCCTCGCCTCGCTTGCCCGGCGCTCCGAAGCCGACTCGCGATCCGGTTTTAGGACGCACGCTTACTTCGCGGGCTCGACCTTTCCATCGAGCGTGATCTTCCAGGCGCCGTTCGCCGCGAGCCCCTTGCCTTCGACGACCTTCTTTTCGGCGCCGGGGAAGGTGACGCGGACGTCGAACGCTTCGGAACTGCCCAGGCCCGCGTGCACGGGCGTCCCGTCGGGATGGGCGTTCTCCGTGTGGACCGGCTTGGCGCCTTCCTTGCCCAGGTCGCCCGCCTTGAAGATCTCGACGCGCGCGTCCACGGCGAAGGGATTGGGCGAGGGCATGCGGGGCACGATCTTGCACCACGCGCCGGTCCTGGCGGTCTGGTTGAGGTACAGGGTAACTTCATTGTACTTCGGTCCGCCCACGGCCAAGTCGATCTTGCCGTCCTCGTTCAGGTCGCCGATCACCACCGGGTCGGCGTCCCAGCCTCGCGCGCCCAGGGCATCGGTGAATATGCCACCACCTTGGTTCTCGAAGACGCGCACCGCGCCCCCGCGCCGGTTGGAGACGACGAGATCCAGATCGCCGTCGTTGTCGAAATCCACCGCGAAGGCGCGCTGAAGGTAGTTCGCCTTCTCCTTCACGAAGTCGGTCACCGGCCCGGGCTTGAGCGCGAAATGCCCTTTCCCATCGTTCAGGTACAGGCCGCCGCTCGGGCTGGACGCGATCAAGATATCGACCGCGCCGTCGCCGTTCAGGTCGTGGCAGAAGAAGGGCGTGCCTTCGGGGGGCAGGCCCAGGTCCTTGCCGGCTAGGGTCAACGCGCCGTCCTGGCCGCCCTTCAGGTACCACCCGCGGCGCGGGCCGCCGTAACTGCCGAACGCGCCCATCGCCAAGTCCTTCAGGCCGTCGCCATCCAGATCGAGCGACTCATACAGGTACGCCAGGAAACGCCCGTTCTTAACGCTTTTCAATTCTTCCATGTCCTTGAGTACCGCGGGGTCCAATCGCGCGGGCGGGGCATGGGGCTGGGACACTTTCTTGTAGTTCTTGCCGGACGGATCGTAGGTGAAGGTCACCTCCGTCTTGTACGCGAAGTAGACGTCGGGATGGCCGTCGCCGTTCAGGTCGGTGATGAGCGGGGCTTTGTTCACCGGATGAAAATGAAACGGCGCTTTCACGAAGCGCTTGCCTCCTTCGTTGAGCAGCGCGGTCGTCGGGGCGTCGTTGAACATGCCGGCGATGTCCAGGAACCCGTCGCCGTCGAAGTCCCACACGAAGGCGTTCCAGTCGGCGGAGGGCACGAGCCCGTCCGCGCCCAGCTCCTTGGTCACGTCGGTAAACGCGACCTTGCCGGTCTCGCGAAACTGGTTCTTCAGGATGATGCCGTGGCGGGGACCGTGGACGCCGACGATCAGGTCCTGGTCCCCGTCGTTGTCGTAGTCGATGTTGGCCAGGCCCCAGAGCCACCAGTTATGGCCGAGGCTTTCGCCTTCCGGCTTGCCCGTCTTCTCGCGGATCTCGGCCTCGCGCCGAGCCAGGGCGGCCTGCGTACCGTTGGCGTCGCCCTTGACCGGCTCGAAGGCCAGGCCGTCTTCACCGGCGCGCGGAGTCGCCACGCCCAGGATCGCGCTAAAGATCAGGACTCGAAGGACGTTCAGGCGCATCGCGGTTCTCCTTGCCCAGGGCTGCCACGCGGCTATTTCACGGCCTCGACGGACCCGTCAAGAGCGACCTTCCAGGCGCCGTTCGCCGCGAGCCCCTTGCCTTCGACGACCTTCTTCTCGGCGCCGGGGAAGGTCACGCGGACATCGACGCTTTCCGTCGAACCCAGGCCCGCGTGCACGGGCTGCCCGTCGGGCCGCGCCATGCCGGCGAAGAGCGGCTTCGCGGCCGGATCGGCCAGCGCGCCGGCCTTGAAGACTTCCACCTTCGCGCCCACGGCGAAGGGGTTGGGCTTCGTCATGCGGGGATAGACCTTCACGTACCGGCCGGCTTTCGGCGACGAGGAGCGGTACAGCGTGATCGTGTTCTTCGGGCCGCCGATGCAGACATCGAGCAGGCCGTCGTTGTCGATATCGCAGATCACGACCGGATTGGCGTCCCAGCCCCCGGCGGCGAGGACCTTGCGGAAGACCCCGCCCTCGTTCTCGTAGACCTGTTCATTTCCCAGTCGAGGATTGGAGACCACCAGATCGTCGTCGCCGTCGTTGTCCAGGTCGGCCGGCCAGGCGCGCAGGAGGTACGGGCCCGGCTTCTCGAGGAACGCCTTCAGGTCGCCGGGCTGGACGGTGAAGCGGCCCTTCCCGTCGTTCAGATACAACCCCGCGCCGGGGCCGACAGCCACGACGAGATCCACGTGCCCGTCCGCGTTCAGGTCGCGCGCCAGGATCGCGCAGCCGTCCTTGGGCAGGCCCAGTTCGGCGCCGCGTTCGGCGAGGCTCCCGTCCTCTCCCGCGACCAGATACCGCCCGGCGATGGTCGCGCCGTAGCCGCCCGAGATCTGCACGATCACGTCCTCGCGCCCGTCGCCGTTCAGGTCGTGCCCGGTCAGGTAGCCGACGCCCATGAAGCGGTTGTTCTTCTGCTGCTTCAACGCCTCGATTTCTTCGCGCAGCGCCTGCGGAACGCGCTCGGCGGGTATCCCAGGCTCGCGCTTGGACGACTTGACCTGGAAGGTGTTGTTCGACGGCTCGAAGAAAAACTGGAGCAGCGTATCGCGGTGGTAGCCCCAGAGATCCAGGAAGCCGTCGCCGTTGAGGTCGGCCACTTCGGAGGCGTGGCTAAGCGGGTTGAAGGTGAAGGACGCGATGGCGAACTTCGCAGCGCCTTGGTTCAGGACGCTCTTGGCCTTCGATTCATCCGAGAAACCCCCGAGGTCGAGGAACCCGTCGCCGTCGAAGTCCCAGGCCCATGGGCGGTCGTCGGCGCCCGGAAGATTGCGGTTGTCGCCCGCGACGGCAACCGTCACGTCCTCGAATTCGAGCTTGCCGGTTTCCTTGAGCTTGTTCTTCAGCAGCAGGCCGCCGCTCACGCCATGGTGCGAAGGAACCAGGTCCAGGTCGCCGTCGTTGTCGAAGTCGAAGGCCGTGAGGCCCCAGGGCCACCAGCCGTGATCCTGGAACTTGCCGCCCTGGCGCTTCAATTCCGCGGCGCTCCAGGCCTCCATGATCGCCTTCAGCCCAGTCTGTTCGTCCGGCACGGGCGTGAGGGTCAGCCCCTCGGCGCGCGCGGCCATGGCGAAGATACACGCCGCGAGCGGCAGGATCGGGAGCAGGGCGTTCGTTCGCATCGTCGCCTCCTCGAGGCCTGCTTGGAGCCTACTTGACGGTAAATCCCTTGATCGTCACGCCGCCCTTGCCCGCGACGCCGAAGCCCGCGTGCAGCTCCTGGACGTTCGGCAGCACGCTCCCGACGAATGCCGCGCGGTCCTTGGCATCGTCCAGGTTCAAAATCTGCCACTTGTGCCAGTGCGCCTTCTGCGAGACGAAATCGTACCAGACGTCAGGCTTCCATGCGAAACGGTAAGCCGAGACGGTGTGGGACTCGTTCTCCCAGAGCAGCGCGGCAAGGCCCTCGCGCCAGACCGGATCCATGTACGCGCGCCGCTCGCTGCCGTCCTTCCCCTTCCCCTTCAGCGCGAAGAGCGGGCGCGCGCCGGCCGCGGACTTCATGCGCGCCGCGACCAGGCTCGACTTAGGATTCGCGTTCAGCCAGACGAACGCCGGCTTGCCGTCGGTCGAGGAGATCGTCATGCCGTCGCTCCCGAAGCCCTCGATCTTCACGTTGGCGTCCTTGAGCAGGCCCTCGTCCTTGGCGAGCGCCTCCGCGGGCTCGGGCGCCTCGATCGGCGTGGTGTCGGAGTTGCCCGCGAGCCCGATGTAGCTCGGCGCGCTCGCGGCGTCGAAAGACGGCTCGCTCTTCGCGGCCTCGGCGCTCAGGGGCGTGAGCTTGAAGTCCTTGAACTCGTAGACGCAGGTGTCGAAGAGCTTGCGGCCGCGGAAGCCCACCGCGATGGCGCCCTTCTTGAAGGCCGCGCCTTCGGTCTCGCGCCAGTCGTCCCAAGCCTCGGCCGACCACGTCTCGGGCTCGGGTTTCTCGGCGTTCCAGATCTTGACCTTCAGGGCCGGCCCCGCAGCGCGCAGCTTCACGCGCGCCCACTTGCCCTTCATGCCCTGCAGCGTGCCATGGCCGACCCCGCGCGTCGCGTCCGAGTCCATGCGCCGGACCAGGATCTGCCCCAGCATGCCCCAGCGCACGTAATAGCCGCGGCCGGTCTCGTCGAGGCGGAAGCCGAGGTGCATGTCCGGGAAGTCCCCGTACTTCTTCATGGGCTCGTCCTGGAACCACTTGTAGTCGAAGACCAGCTCGAAGTGCTCCAGGTCGGCCGGCCACGCCGCGTCCGTCGCCCAGATGATCCCCGCGCCCACGAAGACGTTGTGCTTCTCCATATTCTTGTAGAAGTCCTCGCCCAGCCCGCAGGTGGCCGTAAGCACGCCTTCGGCGAGCTTGAAGTGCTTCTCGATGGGCGGCTTATAGCCATCGGCCTCGGCGCCTTCGGCGGCCGGATGGACCTTCCACTCGCCGGCGGACGCGAGGCTCGCGGCCAGCAGGACGAAGGCGGCCCACGCGATGGAGTTTCGTGCATTCATGGCGGTTTCCCTTGTCGGTTGCGTTCCCAGCTACTTGGCCTCTTCCAGCTTTCCGTCGGGCGTCAGCGTCAGGCGCGGCTTGGCCTCCACGCCCTTCAGTTCGACCGTCTTCGGCGTCTGGCCCGGGAAGGTCGCGCGCAGGTCGAAGGCCGCGGCTTCGCCCAGTCCCGCATGTATCGGCAGCCCGTTGGCAGGCGCGTCGGCCCGGCGGATCGGGCGCGCGCCGGGCTTGCCCAGTTCCCCAGCCTTGTAGATTTCCAGGACCGCCCCCAGCGCGAACGGGTTGGGCTTGTCCATGCGCAGCCGGATGCTCACCCCGTGGCCGCGCTTGGCGGTGCGGTTGAGCAGCAGGGTCACCGTCTCGCCCGGCCCGCCAAAGCAGACATCCTCCGCCCCGTCGTTGTCGATGTCGCAGATGACGACCGGATCTGCGTCCCAGCCGCCCGAGCGCACGACCTCGCGGAACTCCCCGCCGCCCAAGCTCTCGTAGACCACCTCGGTCTTGCTGCGCGCGTTCGAGATCGCGAAGTCCGTGCGCCCGTCGTCGTTGAGGTCCGTCGCGTAGACCTTGTGGGCATACGGCCCGCGCGCCTTAAGGAACTCGGTCAGCGGGCCCGGCTTGAGCGCGAAGCGGCCGGCGGGGTCGCTCACGTAAAGCCCCAAGCCGACGATCAGGACGTCGTCGCGGCCGTCCGCGTTCACGTCGCTGAGTTGCACCGGCGTGCCGTCCTTGGGCAGGCCCAGCGCGTCCGTCGCGTCGCTGAAGTTTCCCGACTTGTCGCCGAGCAGGAAGCGCCCGAAGGACGCCCCGCCGTACGAACCGAATCCGCAGGCGACAAGGTCCTCGATGCCGTCCCCGTTCAGGTCCCCGTGCTCCAGATAGGAAAGCTTGAGAAACCGGTTCTTGGGATCCTGCTTCAATTCGGCCAGCAGCCCCGCGATGGCCTCGGGCGTACGTTCGTACAGCGGCTCCTCGTAGGGCTCGCGCTTGAACGTCCGCGCGGCCGGATCGAAAAGGTACTTCGACTTGGTCCGGTGGGACATCGCGTCCGGAATGCCGTCGCCGTTCAGGTCGCGGTAGGGCATCACGTGGTCCAACTGCCCGATCCCGTAGCCCATCGGCTCAAAGGACTTGCCGCCCTTGTTGAACCAGACCGTGTTGGGCATCGCGTCGCAGTAGGCCAGGTCCAGGAACCCGTCGCCGTCGATGTCCCAGACCTGCGGGCGGAAACAACCGCTCAACGCCTGCGCCGGAAGTCCCAGTTCGGCGTTGGCGTTGACGAAACTCAGCGTGCCCTTCTCGATCAATTCGTTCCGCAGAACCATCGAGCGGGGCGCGCCGTGGTGCTGCGCGATCAGGTCCAAGTCGCCGTCGTTGTCGTAGTCGAACGCCTCCAGGCCCCACGGCCACCAGCCATGGTCGCCGAACTTACCGCCTTGCCGGGCCAGTTCGTCGGCCTTCCACTTTTCGATGATCGCCTTGAGCCCCGTCTGCGGCTCGGGCGCGGGCGTCAGGACGACGGTTTCTCCGTGTACGTAGGATAGGACTGAAAGGAGCGCCACGAGGAAGATGAAGCTTCGAGGCATCGATCACCGCCTTTCCCAGCCGTCCTTCAGCACCGAATTTGAAGTCTTAACATGTTTACGCGGCACGTGTTACATTGTTCCCCGGGTCTTAAGCAGGCTCATTCTCAGGCTCGATCCGTCTGACTAAACTATTTTAGTCCTGACTCGTATACACCGGCTTCGGGCGGATTAGGAGAAATTCAAATCGATTCGTTAAGGCTGGCGCTCGACCGGGAATGGGTGATGGACATACCGTAGAACGCGCCGTCTGGGCAGCTTGTGCACGGTGCATCGGGAACGCGTACCTGACCGCTTCCTTCAAGAAGCAGGCTATGGCGCCAACGCAACGCGCGGTCATTCTTCAGGCGTCTACCGGCGAGCGGTCAATCAGGAAATACAGGATCATGCCCAGGATCGGCAGGATGAGGATCAGGAAAATCCAGAAGACCTTGTGTCCCACGGAGCCGCCGCCCAGCAGCAGGCTGACGATCGCTACCAGGTCCAGGGCGAACACGAGGGCGCTCAGGATGGTAAAGGACATGTTCGACTCCTTCCCTCTGGCATGCTTCTCGGCATTAACGACGCACCTTCACGCGAATCTCGATCGCCTGGCCTTTCGCCAGAACGATGACGCGCCCGTCCCTGGCGTCACGAGGGGCTTCCACGATCACCCGTGTTTCCGCCTCGCCGTGCTCGAAGAATCCGCCCATGGCCATCAGGTTTGAGCCTCGGGACGGCCGGAGTCCCAGTTGCATCCTCCGCAAGGATCCGCCGTGTCGCGTCACCACGATTTCGACCTTGCCGCCGCGCCGGACGCGCAGTTCGGATGCGCTCAACGTGAGCCGCAATGCGGAGCTTTCCCGCGCCGCGCGAGCAATGCCCTCTCTCGCGGGAGACTGCCCACTTACATACGCAATAGGTAAACAAGCCAAGGCTGCCGCCCATAGGCATTCCACCATGCCAGGCGCCGCACTCGACATGACTGCGCTCCGTCGCACGAACTCAATGCACATCAAGCAGCTAACGCGGCGAATCCCGGGCCAATCGCGCGAAACCTGGCCTCGCATGCTGCAACCCACGAATGAAGGCGAACCTGAACTCATCCATGCCCCGTCTTGAAGCTCGCGCCAGCGACCGAAATTCAATCGCCTGAACGGATTTCATCGTGCTGCCGTAACCTCAATTTGGACTCGCGCAGACAAGTATTTCCATAGCCTGGAGTTGTCCGAGCACTGGAAGTTGGTACGCGACTTGCCTGCGCTCAAAGATGAAGCCAAGCGGATGCGGCAGGCGCGCATCCAAGGCGCGCCGCAAGGCTCGGCACATCGTGTGCCGGCGCGGCGTCAGGAATCCAGAAAGGGAGGATTACGCCATGCGTATGCCTAGAATCGGGGCCTTCGCCCTGTTGCTGTTCGGTCTGACGCTGCTCGGCGGGCTCCGCGCCGCGGAGGACGAGCAGGCGCCCGCGCGTGAGGAGTCGTTCGTGGGCAAGGTCGAGAGCACACGCGACGCCCAACAGAACATCACCGCCGTCAAGCTCACGCTCGACACCCAGGATACGCTCGACATCAAGCTGGACGAGAAAGGCAAGGACCTCGGCGAGCAGATGGACCGGAAGCGCGCTGAGGTGACCGGCACTCTGGCGGAGGAAGCCGGCAAGAAGGTTCTCACCGTCCTCCAGTACCGCGAAGCGCTGCCGGCAACGGCGCAACTTCCGGACATGCCGGAGAAATAGCGCCTCCCGCCCCAAGGTCCATTCCTTGGACCGCACGGCATCTCGCCGTCTGAGCCGTCCCTGGATGGAGTTCTTCGCCGATCCCGGATCCGCGAACGGCCTCCTCCGGGGACGGTCTGCCCTACTTCCACTTTGGGAGCCGCGTGCCGCGCGGGCACGCTCGCGAAACAAACGTTGACCCGCACGCCCGAAAGCCGTATAGGCTTGGTCTCGGCGCGCAGGGCGCCTCCCGTCCGCGGAAAGAGACCGAGTCTCGCCTGCTCCGAGTCGTACAATTCAGCGATCCTTCTTTCGGCCCGAAACGCGGACGAGCGGGCTCAGCGAAAGGAGGCTCACGTGCCCGTACGCGCTCTGCCGCCGCGCCCCGACCTCAACCAGTTGAAGCTGCAAGCGCGGGAACTGCGCCGCGCGCACGCGGCGGGCGAACTTGCCGCCGCGGCGCGCCTGAAAGCGCAGCTCTCGAAATTCGGCTCGCGGGCCCCGCGCGCGATCCTGAGCCTGCCCGTCACGCTCGGCGACGCGCAGCGCACGCTCGCGCGCGAGTACGGCTTCAAGGACTGGGCGAGCCTCAAGCGCCGCGTGGAACTGGGCCGGCGCGTCGAAGCCTTGAAACCCCACCCGCGCTTCGGCGAGGCCGCCGCGGCGCTCTATGCCGGCGAACTGGAAAAACTCAAGCTGCTCGTGCAGGCCGATCCGGACCTGGTCCGCGCGCGCGGAGAACTCGAACCGCCTTACGGCTACTTCAGCGGCGCGATGCTGCTGCATCACGCGGCGGGCAACCCCAACCGCGGGCCGCTGCCGGAGAACATCGCCGAAATCGCGAGGTTCCTGCTCGAATCCGGCGCCGACGCCAATGCCGAGACGCTCGGGCCCAACGGCCCCACCACCCTGGGGCTCGTGCTGACGAGCCTGCAGGCGAGCGCCAGCAACGTCGCCGGCGAGTTGATCGACGTGCTCCTGGCCCACGGCGCGAAGCTCGAACTCAAGGGCGCGGACGTACTGAACGCCTCGCTGGCGAACCACGCGCCGAAAGCCGCAGAGAAGCTCATCGAACTGGGCGCCAAGCCCACGCTCTTCGCCGCGGCGGCGCTGGGCCGCGTCGAGTGGCTGGAGGCCCTCTTCGACGGCAACGGCAAGCTCCTCGAGCCGCCGACCCGCAACGGCAGGAAGATGCCGGCCCGCGACGGCATCGGCCTGGCGCTCCTCTACGCCTACGTCAACAAGCGCCCGCGGGCCTTCGACTTCCTCCTCGAGAAGGACGGGAATTGGGAGATGACCGGCGTAAACAACGGCGCGGCCTTGCACCGAGCGGCCATCGACGGCGACCTCGCCACGGTCAAACGCCTGGTCGCGAAGGGCGCCGACGTCAACAACCGCGACAACCCGTTCAACGCCACGGCGTTCTCGTGGGCCGACCACGGCAAACAGGCGGAGGTCGTCGCCTGGATGCGCGCGCACGGCGCCGTCGATCTCCACGACGCCGTCTGCTTCGATCTCCCCGAGCACTTCCAGGCGCGGCTGAAGGAAGACCCTTCTCGCGCCAACGCGCGCCTCGACCAGTGGGACGTGCCGCAGGGCGCGCCGCTGCACCACGCCGCGCTGCTAAGGCGCGAAGCCTTCGCGAAGACGCTGCTCGAACACGGCGCCGACCCCAATGCGCTGGCCGGCGACGGGCGCACGCCGCTGGACATGGCCGAGAGCAAGGACGCCGCCGGGATCGTTGCACTCCTGAAGGCGCGCGGCGGCAAGCGCGCGGCGGAACTGAAATGAGGCGTGAGCCTCTCCCCTCTCAATCGTCCGCCTTCCCCGCATCCCTGATCACGAAGCGCGCCTTCAGCTTCGCGACGGGCCGCGCAAGCCCGGCCTGCTCGACGCTGCGCAGCACCTCGCCGAAGTCCTTGTACGCCGCCGGCGCCTCGTCTTTCGGGTACTGGCGCGAATTGAAGAGGATGTCGTGCGCGTCGAACTCCTTGTCGATCTTGGCCTGGTCCAGCGCGCGCGCGGCGGCCTTGCGGCCCATGCAGCGCCCCGCGCCGTGGTTGACGCTGTAGCAGCTCTTCTCGGCGCCGGGCTCGGCGACCATCACGACGCTGCCGGCCGTCGGGTTGCCAGGCAGCAAGATCGGGTGCCCGGTCTCGGCGAAGCGCGAACCGGCCAGCGCGTGGTGCCCGGCGGGAAACGCGCGGGTCGCGCCCTTGCGGTGCACCCAGCACGGGCGGTTCTCGACGATCTCGCGGCGCGCGATGTTGTGGCTGATGAAGTACACCAGGCTCCCCGACGCGCCCGGAAGCACGTCCTGGAACGCCTCCAGCACCAGCGCGTTGATCAGCATATGGTTCACCGTCGCGAAGTTCGCGCCCAGCGCCATGTCGTCGAGATAGCGGTCGGCCTCGGGCGTGCCCAGCGGCGCGTAGACCAGCTCCTTGTCGCCGCCCGGAAGCGGGATCTCCCACGAGCCGAAATGCGCCTGCAGCGCGCGGAACTGGCCCTGCGCCAGGATGTTCCCGAAGCCGCGCGAGCCGCAGTGCGAGAGGAACGCGACGCGGCCGTCGCGCAGCCCAAAGACCTCCGCCGCCCGCTTCGCGCGCGCGTCCTCCGCCAGTTCCACCACCTCGCACTCCCCGAAGTGGTTCCCGCCGCCGTACGAGCCGAGCTGGCGCATCTTCTCGCCGAAGTTGCGGAAGAGCCCCGACGCGAGGAGTTCCTCCAGGCGCAGCGCGAGCGCGTCCGAAGTCTCGTCGTGCCCGCGATGGAACGCGTCCTCGCAGGCCTCGGCCCACGCCGGCGGAATCCCCAGCGCCTCGCAGACCCCGGCGCTCGCGCCTTCCACGGCCGCGCGCTTCCCAAGCTCCTCGCTCACCGGGCGGCTCTTCGGCGCGGCGCGCTGCCCCTGCCCCGCGCCCGTCGGCGTGCGCGCCACGATCGCCTCGATCAGCGCGCGCCGGACCTGTTTGTCCCGGACCTCGTCGGCGGGCACGTCGAGCTGGAGCAGGCTCATGCTGCACTTGATGTCCACGCCCACGGGGCCGGGATAGACGTGCGTCGGCGAGACCAGCACGCAGCCCACCGGCGCGCCGTAACCGGCGTGCGCGTCCGGATTGACGATTAGGTCCGTCACGCCGGGGCCGGAGCGCGAGTTGAGCGCCTGCCGCAGGCACATCGCGTCGAAGCCCTCGCGGATCTTCTGCGTGCCGATCACGGTGATCGGTTTGCCCTTGTCGCCGGGCGCGGGCAAGAATCCCGTCGCCTCGCCGGTGGCGTGAATGGCGGGCTTGGGCTCGTCCGGGGAAACGTTCATGCACTCCTCCTCGTCTCGAAACCGCGCGGGGCGGCCGCTGCGCGTCTCCAACCAACACCGCATCCGGGAACACAATCAAGGCCATAATATATAAAGGTGGGGCTTGGGCGGCGGCGCACACGTTCAGGATAGCGTGGATCGTTGGATTATCTTATTATATACCCGTCATTCGTAGAATCGTATTGAGAGGTCGGGGTACAAAGCGAGGTCGTGGCCGTTCAACCCCGGAGGACCGAACCATGTCCGCATCCCTTCGCGCCGTGCTCCTGGTCGTGCTGGCCGGGCTGGCCTGCGGCACGCGGGCGCAGGACGTCGAGTCCGAGCCGCCGCCCGCGACCGCCAAGACGATCAAGTCGCCTTGGCGGGTCGTCCACTATACCGCGTCCAATCCGCCAGTGACCCCGAAGCTGGAGGAACTGCCGCTCCAGGAATCCGTCTCACAGTACGGGATCACCTGGACCTTCGAGAAGCCGGCGCGCGTCGGGCGCTTCGTCAACGGCGACTTCTACGCGGTTGGCCCGGTGACGGTGGTGAAGATCGACCCCAAGCCGCTCTGGGGCGCGGAGGTCGGGGAACTGATCAACAAGAGCGGGATCAAGGAAGACTCGTACCCCGGCAAGCAGGCGCGCAACGGCTCGGTGCTCAACCCCGCCGTGACCGAAGGCGCGCGCAAGGGCGGGTACGACAGCCGCCTGCCGTCGGGGCGCTACGAGCCGGAGATGTTCGCGCACCTGCCCATCGCGATGAAACCCGGCGACGCGCTGGTCTCCACGGTCAGCCGGCCCAACGCCTCGATCAAGAAGTTCTCCGGCCAGCACGTCGATCCGTTGCAGGTCGCGGCGGTGCTGAGTTGCGTCGCCGAGCCGCTGCCGCCCGACGCCTTCCGCCCTTCGTACTGCGACGCGGCCCATAGCGGCCCGTTCCTCTCGCGCAACCTGCGCCGGGATCTGCTGCTCGCGCTGCCGCGCCTCGAGGGCATGCCGGAGAACCTGAACGCCGGCGCCGAACGCTTCCGCAAGCCCTGGCTGGACACGGTCTGCTTCGGCTTCGCCGCGCCGGTCGAGAACCTCCCGCACTACGGCCAGACCATCGTGGACTTGGTGGGCGAAGCCAGCCTGCTCCTGCTCATGGATTATCCCGCCGAGGACAAGGAACAGTTGCTGGTCCACTTCGTCCAGGTCGGGATCGACCTGTGGGGCGCGGCGCGCGCGGGCATGACTTGGCCGGCCCACGGCGGCCTCTACAGCGGCCGCAAATGGCCGATCCTCCTCTCCGGCATGCTCCTCAACGACGAGAAAATGCGGGCCCCGAAGCAGACCCTCCCCAAGCTGCGCTTCCACGAAGACGACCAGACCGGCATGGCCCCTTACACCTACAAGGGCAAGTCCTACGCCCAGAGCTGGACCGGCGCGAAGGCGCTCTTCCTGGGCCACAGCCCCTACCTGATGGAGAGCATGGCCGACCACTGGGATAAGGGCTGGGGCGCGCTGGATCTCTTTCACCCCTCCGAGTGGCCCAAGCGCGCCGACGGCGGCAAGACCCTGGCCAGCGAAGGCTACCGCATCGCCAACACCAGCAGCTCGTGGGTCTCGCAGGCCCTCGCCGCGCGCATCCTGCGCGCCGAACCCATCTGGAATCACGACGCCTTCTTCAATTACGTGGACCGCTGGATGACCCAGGACGACACGGAGTTCGCGAAGGCCAAGGCCGACGCCGGCTGGCAGGACGTTACCGGCGTGCCGTTCGGCGGTTTCGGCCGGCAGGGCTACCTCTTCACCAAGGCCAAATGGGTGCGCGGGCTCTGGGACGCCTACCGCGACAAGCTACCGCCTCTACCCGGCTACAGCGGCCCTCCCACGCCGCCCGCTTCGCAGACCTGGCGCTGAAGCTCGAATCACGCGGACTACGGGAGACACCCCATGAACGCGACCAAGCCGATCCTTCCGCTCCTGGCCCTCGCCTTCTTGGCCGCTATGCCCGTTCGCGCCAGCGAAGCCGACCCGAAGGAGTGGGTCGTCGCGCAGGGACACCCGCAAGCCGCCGACGAGAACCCGGGCACCGCCGAGAAACCGCTCAAGACCATCGGCAAGGCGCTCGCCCTCGTCCAGCCCGGCCAGTCCGTGACCATCCACGCCGGCGTCTACCGCGAGGAGTTGATCTTCAACGCCTCAGGGACCGCCGAAGACCCCATCCGCATCGCCGCCGCGCCGGGAGAACGAGTCGTGGTGAGCGGCGCCGACGAGATCGCGGGCTGGAAGCGCTGCGGCAAGGACGAACTGCCCCTCAATCCCGACGCGCACGAAATCTTCTTCGTCGACCTCGACTGGAAGCCGGTCGACCTCTACGCCGGCGGCGACCTCCTGCGCCTGAACCAGGCCTCCTGGCCGAAGGTCAAGCACTCTCACGAGGTCGCGCGGGGCCTGCGCGCCCCGAAGGATCATTACCCCGTTGAAGGCGGCGGCGTCAAAACCCTCCTCGACTCGAAGAACCTGAATCAGCCCGCCGGATTCTGGGACGGCGGCGAGGTCGTGATCCACCGCTACTGGATCTCCGACGGCAGGTCCGTCTCCGACCAGTACCTCCGCGGAACGGTCGCCGCCTACGCTCCCGACCGGCGCGAGTTGACCCTCGACAAGCCGCTGCCCAAGAACCTGACCCTCGACCCTGCCGCCAAACACGACCTGGGCACGCCGCCGCCCAAGGATCCCGAGTGGCGCGTCTCGGACTGGTACCGCATCGTCAATCTCCCCACGCTCATTCGCGAGCCCGGGTCTTATGCCGTGGTCCCGCGCGGCGCGGGCATCCGCATGTTCGTCTGGCCGCCCGAGGGCGTGGACTTCGAGAAGCGGAAGATCGAAGGCAGCCGGCGCCGCATGGGCCTGCGCGGGGAGAAGGTCTCCCACGTGACGGTCGAAGGCCTGGAGGTCGCGCGCGTCGTCGAACGCGGCCTGGCCTTCGACGACGGGGAACACAATGCGTTCATCCGCTGCGCCGCCTACTTCTGCCGCATGGGCCCCTTCATGACCGAGGCCGCGGGCATCTACCTGAGCCAGCAGAAACACGCCGCCGTGCGCCACTGCCTCAGCGTCCTCAACGGCCACGGCCTCATGCTTTACAAAACCTCCAACACGGCGGTGGAAGGCAACGTCGCGGGGCGCAACATCGTCGACGGCATCGTCGTCGCCTGGTACTCCAACGACGTGACCGTCGCGCGCAACTACGTCTTCGACAACTGGGCCGAGAAGCACCCCGACGGCGTCCAGACCTACCGCACCGCGAAGAACCTCGTCCTCGACCGCAACTTCTTCTTCTGCGTCGGGCAGGGCTGGCAGTGCGAGGAAACCCAGGACGCGCAGGCCGCCCGCAACGTCTGGGCCGGCATCCATCACAACGCCATCAGTTGCAGCAAGCGCCCCTCGACGCAGGGCCACGAGCCGAACCGGCGCCTGCGCTTCGCCAACAACACCGTCTTCACCGGCGCCATCGGCACGGGCTACGACGGCTGCGCGCTCGAAAACGTCATCCTCTCCTCGGTCGGCATCCTCGCCGACGGGGAGGTGGATCGGAACCTGTACGGCTCGCGCGCCGGCGGCGGCGCGGCCTACGAAAAGGGCGGGAGCGCGACCTGGACCAAGACCTTCGAGGAATGGCAGGCCGCCGTGAAGCCCAACTCCCAGCACGACCGGCTCGCCGAGATCCGCTTCCGCAACGGCCCGCGCTTCGAGGCCAAAGGCGAGTGCGAAGAGCCCGGCCCGCTCAAACTCAACGGCGGCAGCGCGGGGTTCGAAATCGGCGACCATGTGGAACTCGACTGCGACGGCGTGGTCCGCGAAGTCGCCGAGGTCACCTCCACCGGCATCGCGGTCAAGCCGGCGCTCGAACCCGAGCGGCTCGGCAAAGGCGCCATGGTCGTCTGGAACTGGAAGGAGCGGACCGACTTCACGCTCGACCTGCGCCTCGCCGACGACAGCCCGGGCAAAGGCATGGCCCAGGACGGCGGCGACGTGGGCTCACCCATCGACGTCCAGGCTTACATGCGCGGCGACCCGGATGGAGACGGCAAGCGCGACCTTCCGGACCTGCCCCCGGAAGTCGCCGGGCACCGCCTCAACGGCACGCCCACCACCCGCTTCCTGAAGTGGTAGACTGATTCAAAAAAATAAACATTATCATTTACATTGTCCGGATTGGCATGGGAATTGTCCTGGCTGCACGGACCATGCCTTGCATTCCGCTCGCCCACGAAGCCGGCCTCGACCTTGCCGCCATGCCTGAATACTATCCACGATAACTCCAAATCGGATGCCGAAGTTCGCATATCGTATCTAACAATAGTATGCGATATGAACATATGTGCAACTTTTTTAGAGTATCTTAGACATGGCCTCAAAGCTCGACCCACAGCCTTAAAGGCAGCTTCCCGGCGACTGGATGCCGCAACCGTAGCGCGCCTGAATCTTCTTTCGCGCTCCCGCAAGGCAGGTGCACCACAGTGCATCTTTTTTAAGGATAGTAGACAAGGTCTCACGATCAGCTTGCAAGGAGGAGCGCCGGAGGGTTTGACGCTTTCCCAAACCGCCTCGCCGGGCGAAGATGCAGGCATGCCGCAACGAACTCCCGTCCAGCGCCGCGACGAGCAACTGGCCGAAATCGCGCTCGAGGTGTACGCCCGCGTCACCCGGGATGGCGGGCAGGCCAGCGAATGCCTCGCGGAGGCCTTCCGCCGCGCCGGCTCGCTCACCCCGGCCGCCAAGGCGCGCGTCGTCGAGGACCTTCACGCCATGTTGCGCCAGACGCGGCGCGTGGACTACGCGCTCCAGGCCGAGCCTGCCCCGCGCGGAGGCCCAACCCGGGACCGCGCCCGCTTCCTGGCGACGCGGCTGCTGGCCGGAAGGATCTCAGCGGACGAGGCTCGCGTGGAGTTCCCGCGCGTGGACTGGGAGCGCGTGGCGCGCGTGGACGAACGGATCGCGCGGGGAAGCCGATCCCGTCCGCCGCCTCGGCCTCGCGCACGGCCTGCCGGACGTGCTGGCCAAGGTGCTGATCGAGGCTTGCGGCGGCGAGGCCGAAGCGCTCGCGCGGAGCTTCAACGCCGCCGCGCCGCGCGCCTTCCGCGTCAACGCGCTGAAGGCCACGCGCGAGGAGGTCCTGGAAGAGCTGAAGGCCGCGGGCCTGAGCGCGCGGGCCACGGACCTCTCCCCCTGGGGCATCGCCATCGAAGGCCGCAGCGATCCGTTCGCGACGGCGGCCTTTCGCGAGGGCCGCATGGAGGCGCAGGACGAAGCCAGCCAACTCGTCGCCGAACTGGTCGCGCCCGCGCCCGGCACGCTCGTCGTGGACGCCTGCGCCGGCGCCGGCGGCAAGAGCCTCGCGCTGGGCGCGCTGATGCGCAACAAGGGCGTGCTCGTCGCGGTGGACCGCCACGGCGGGCGGCTGGCGGAGTTCAAGCGCCGCGCCCGGCGCGCGGAACTCTTTTGCCATCGCGCGCTCAAGGCCGACCTCCTCGCCGAGCCCTGGCCCAAACCGCTTGAGGCATTAAGAGGCAAGGCCGCGCGCGTGCTCGTCGACGCGCCGTGCACCGGCGCCGGCGCGCTGCGCCGCAACCCCGAAGCGCGGCTGCGCTTCGACGCCGCGGAACTCGAGCGCCTGCCGCGGGAACAGGAACGGATCGCGCGCGCCGCGCTGGCGTTCTGCAAGCCGAACGGGCGGCTCGTCTACGCGACCTGTTCGGTATTGCCCGCCGAGAACGAGCGCGTCGTCGAACGTCTCCTTGAAGATTCGCGCTGTTCCCTGATCCCGCCCGCGGAGATCCTCGGCGCCGCGCGCGCCAAGGCGCTCACCGATCCAAGCGGGCGCTTCCTGCAACTGCTGCCCCACCGGCACGGTACGGACGGCTTCTTCGCGGCGGTGCTCCGCGTCCGCGCGTAGCCCCTCCCTTATATAGTGCCTGGCGCGGCGGTACGGGCTTCACCCAATTCGAGTTGCTCAATAGAGTAAAAATTTCGTAACCGTTCAGTCCCCTATGAAGGCTCATTTTTTACGTCACGCCATCCGATACTGTATGTGTGCGCGAGCTTAAACCCAACCCGGCTTGTCCGAATTGCGCGGTGCTCCTGGCGCGGATCGAAGAATTTGAAGCCAAGCTGGAGCGGCTTTCCGAGCGCTTGAACCAGAATTCCTCGAACTCTTCCAAACCACCGTCGTCCGATGCGCCCTGGCAGAAGCCTCCAGCCGCCAAGAAGCCGAGCGGCCGCAAACCCGGCGGACAACCCGGACATCCGGGCCATCACCGTGTACGTTTGCCGCCCGAACGGGTCACGCACGTGGTCCATTACGTGCCGCACGTATGTGCGGAATGCCAAGCCCCCTTGTCTAAGCGGCCAGGGCCACACGATCCGCCTCCGACTTGGCATCAAGTCGCGGAGTTGCCGCCGCAGCCGGCCGAAATCACCGAATACCAGGGGCACGCACGCACCTGTCCGTGCTGCGGCTGCCGCACCCGCGCGGAGATTCCGCCGGAGATTCAAGCCCATGCGCTGGGTCCCAACCTGGCGGCGGCGTTGTCGTATCTGAGTGGGCGTGGCCACGCCAGCAAGCGCAACGTCCAGGAACTCGCCGAGACCGTCTTTGGGGTCCCGCTATCCCTGGGCACGGTGATCAAGCTCGAACACGAGATGAGCGGCGCGCTGGAAGGGCCTCACGCGCAGGCGCTGGCGGCCGTGCGTGGGGCGGCTTTCAAAAACGTGGATGAAACCGGCTGGGCGAAGGGTGGCAAGCTGTGTTGGCTGTGGGTGGCAGCCACGCGGAGCGTCGCAGCCTTTCAAATTCACGCCCACCGGGGTAAGGACGGCCTGAAGGCGTTGCTGGGGGCGTGTTGCGGCATCCTCGGCTCCGACCGCTGGGGCGCCTACGCGCACCTGCCGCCGCGGCAGCGGCAAATTTGCTGGGCGCACCTCAAGCGCGATTTTCAGAAGTTGATCGACCTGGGATCCGCGACACAACCGCTCGGCCGAGCGGGCCGCAAGACCGCCCGAGCGGTCTTTGCGGCCGGGAAGGATTTCAAAGGCCGGCGTTGCGACCGTGCCGCGCTACACGTGCGGTTGCAACCGATACGCCTGCGTTTCCAGAGAACGCTCCGGCTCGGAAGCAGGGGCGCGGACCCCAAAACCAAGCGCTTTTGCAGACGCGTGCTGAAAGTCTACGACGCGCTGTGGACCTTCGCGGCCGTCGAAGGCATCGAACCGACCAACAACCACGCCGAACGGATGTTGCGTCCGGCGGTGCTGTGGCGCAAAGGGAGCTTCGGCAATCACAGTACCGCAGGCTGCCGTTTCACCGAACGGATCTTGACCACCGTGCAGACCTTGCGTTTGCAAAAGCGTCCCATCCTTGACTATCTGCGCAGGGCCTTGGCTGCTCACCGCACCGGCGCAAAGGCTCCGGCATTCCTTGCAGCGGTAGGGAACTGAACGGTTACAAAATTTCCGAAGATTGAGGTGTGAATCGGCGCGCCGGCATCGGTCTACCCCTGGAGCGAACGATGAACCAGGCCCTGAACCTCGACGACGCCGAATTGCTCAAGCGCTTCGTCCACGCGCGGGACGAGGCGAGTTTCGAGGAGCTCGTCCGGCGGCACGGACCGGCGGTGCTAGGCGCCTGCCGCCGCATCTGCCCGGCGCCCGAGGCCGAAGACGCGGCGCAGGCGGTCTTCCTCACGCTGGCCCAGAAGGCCCATGCGTTGCGCGTCCATGCCACGCTGGGCCCGTGGCTGCATCGCGTGGCGGTCTGCGTCTCGCGGGATGCGCGGCGCACGGCGCAGGCGCGGACGAAGCGCGAACAGGAGGCAGCCCTCGCCATGCAGCGCGCCGACGGGAACGAAGCGCTCGAGGAACTCAAACCGGTGCTCGACGAGGCTATCGACGCGCTGCCCGAGGCCTACCGCGCGCCGCTCGTGCTCCACCACCTGGAAGGCCTGACGCACGAAGCCGCCGCCGAGCGGCTGGGCCTCAAGTCCAGCACGCTCTCGATGCGCCTCACGCGCGGCCGGGAGTTGCTGCGCGAGAGGCTCGCGCAGCGTGGGGCGATCGTCTCGCTCTCGGTCCTCTCCGCGGGCCTGGCCAGCCTGGCGCTGGGTTCGCCGCCTTCGGCGGCTTTCGCGGCGTCCACCGCGAAGATCGCGGTCCTGCTGGCCTCCGGACAAACCATCGCCGCCGGGACGATTTCGGCCCAGGCGAGCGCCCTGACCCAAGGAGCCTTGAAAATGCTCTTCCTCCAGAAGCTCCAATGGACGGCGGCCGCGGGCCTCGCGGCGCTGCTGGCGATCACGGTCACGACCTCGGCGGTATTGAAGGCCGCCGATGGCGAACGAGATGCCACCCGGTCGCGGCCTTCGCCCGAGCTTCGCAACGCCCCCCCGCGGCGCCGCTGGCCGCGCCCGAGGCGAAACCGGCCGTGCTCACCGGCCTGATCCCGCAGGCCGGCCGTGCGCGCGACTTGCTAGGAAGCGCCGGCTGCCTCGTCGTCCGCAGCGCCGCGCGCTGGGACGCGCTCCGGGCCGCGCTCGCCGCCGCGGGCTGGGAGCAGCCGGCCGAGCACCCGCTCGCCCGCGTCGACTTCACGAAGCAGCGGATCGTGGGCGTCTTCAAATTCGGCGACTCCGGCAATGCCTTTACCTGCCTGGGCGCCTCCGGCGACGACCGGCGGCGCGAGGTGAAGTTCGCCATGAGCTACGTCATTTACAAAGGCAAGGTCCAAGCCGCGATGGCCTGGAAGTTCTGCTTCGCCGCCGTGCCGCTCGCGGAAACGCTGAACGTCTCGGTGGGCACGTACCATCCCATGAACGGCGGCCTCTACCCCACGCTCGAAAAGGCCAGGGAAGAATGGAGCGCCGCGTTCGATGCCGCACGGGGCGACCTGATCGACGGCGTCTCGGCGCTCGTGACGCCGAAGGCCGCGAAGATCGCGGCGGGCGAGGACATCCAAGCGGAATTCAAGCTGGTCCTGCATCCGCACCAGGCCGCGCCCGGCGACCGCTTCGCCGCCGACGCGAACGAGGCCTGGGTCTGGGACGGCAAGTACTCGAACGGCTACCGCAATTACGGCTTTCTGGTGGAGACGCCCGACGGGAAGGTCCTCGAATTGCGCCGGCCCGAACAGCTCGAATGGGCCAAGAACGCCCCGCATCCCGAGCCGATCACGGGAGCGAAGCCGTACCTCCTCCCCGACGGCCAGCCGGGGGCTATTTCGCTGAAAAACCTGGGCCTCAACACGGACGTGCCCGGGCGCTATCGGATCACTGGCCTCTACGCCGAGACGGCCCAGGACGCGAAGGCCTGGCGCGGCAAGGAGCAAGATGTGCGGCTCTGGGGCGGCAACCTCGCCTCGAACACCTTCGAGGTCGAGGTCGCCGCGAAGTAGCTCAAGGGCGCTTCAGCACGATCATCCGGAAATCCTGCCGCAGCACGGGCACCTCGAAGCGCCCGTCCTCGACCTTGAACTGTCGGCCGAACTCGAGGTCCTGCGCGTGCAGCGTCCGGCCGGCCAGCGGGAGGCCCAGATTCTTCTCGTCCAGGACCACGCGCACGTGCCGGTCGTCCTCGGTCATGTTGGCCACGAGGAGCATGACCTCGGAGCCGTCCAGCTTGCGATACGCCGAGACGAAGACCCTTTCGCGGTCCGCGTTCGCCGGCTCGCGCGCGGGCGCCTGGGGCGTCCAGTACCCGAGGAATTCCACGTCGCCCATGCCGAAGGACTGCTTGGCGCGCTCGGCCTTGCGCAGCACGGCGTAGTCGCACCACGCGCCGTAGACCGCCGCGTCGTGGACCCAGAAATACCCGAGCAGGCTGCGGGTGCTCTCGGGATGCTCCGGCAGGAACGACGGCACCACGCCCCATTGGTGCAGCATGTAGCAGGAGCGCATCGTCCCCGGGGGCATCACGTCCACGTAGTTGCGCCCCTGGACCTGGTGCGGCCCCGTGTTGAAGTGTTCGCCGTTCATGTGGATGTCCATGAACGAGAGGATCGGGATCGCGACCTGATTGGAGTGGTGCATCATCACCACCGCCTCGGGATCCTCGTGGATGAAGTTGCGGATGCGCCTGGCCATCTCGCGGAAGGCGAAGATGTCCGTCTTCGGGCGCGCTTTACCGCTGGCGTCGGTCCAGGACATGCCGACGAGCGGGTTCATGACCTCGCGGATGCAGGTGTCGAGGTACAGGCTGCGGATTCCGAACTCCTCGCGGTAGCCCTTCAACCCGTGCATGTAGAAGTCCGGCCACGTCCCCGCCGCCGTGACCGCGGCGTAGGAGATGTGCTTCCCATCCTGGCCGGCGTGCGGCCCGATCGGCGGGCGCACCTTATCCCCGCGCGTGGTCCAGAGCGGCAGCCAGAGCCACATCTCGGGCGTGGGCTTCCCGTCCTCGACGAAGCACGTGCCGTAGAAGTAGCAGGAGAGCATCGTGCAGACGAAGGGGTTCTTCACGTTGCGCCGGAACGCCTCGGGGTTCTTGGGCGGATAGAAGCTCGAGAAGGCGGTGAAATAGGCCCAGTCCTGCTGGAACTTCCCCTCCCAGGTGCGCCAGCCCTCGCGGCGCGGCTTGGCCGGCGTGGCCATGGTGCCGAAGACGAAGCGCACGGGCTTCTCCAGCGCCTGCCGGCCACGGAGGAAGTCGAGCTCCAGGTCGGTGCGCTCGCCGCGGCGCGCGATCCGCACGATGTCCTTCGCGTCGGGGTGGCTCCAGTTCTCCGGCGCCTCGGCGAACCAGCAGAAGCCGCGCTCGTCGTCGCCCAGCCAGACCTGCGACTCGAAGCCCGAGGCCAGGTCCTTTTCGAGCGCGTTGCCGACTTCCCACGCCGGGCGGCCGTATTCCGCGCCGTACCACCAGTGGTAATACTTGGCGCGCTCGGAGCGAAACGGCAGTCGCAGCGTCAGTCCCTCCAGCGCCGCGCCGGCGCGAACCGGCGAGAGCGTCAATTCATGCTTCGCGAAGCCGTCGAACTCGAGCCGCGTCTCGAGCGTCGCGACCACGTCGCCGAATCGGCGCGTGCCGATCAGCGTGACATGATCCTCGGCCTGCTCCTTCACGAAAACCGTGGGCTTGCCGCCCTCCGTGCCGGAGACCAGTTCCACGGGCGCGTCGAATACCGGCGCGCCGAGGATCTCGACCTGCCGGGGCAGCCCGTACCCACCGGAGAAATCGTAGCCCTTGGCCCAGCACGCGACCTTCTCGCCGTCCACTTCCATGGGCGTCCAGGGCTTGGGCAGCAGGGGCGTCTTGCCGATCGGGTTGTTCAGCCACTCCTGCTGCTTGATGAGCTGTTTCTCGAGGGCCTCCTTGCTGGGCCGGTAATCGCGCGCCTCGGCTTCCTGCCGTGCTTCGGCGGTCTGCGTCTCCGGCTCCTGCGGCTTGGGCGGCTCTTTCGCTTCGGGCGGCAGGTCCTTCCAGAAGACGGCCGGCCCGAAATACTTCGCGTTCAACGGCAGGAAGCGCGCGAAGAGCGGATCCTGCGCGTCCTCGAAGGCGACCACCTCGAGCAGCCCGTCGGGGTTTGCGCCGACATCCAGTTCGAGCGTCCCGCCCGGCAGCGCGGCCGTGGCCACAACGTCCGCGGCCGCCGCGGCGGCGCTGGATTTGGCCGGATAGTAGCGCGCCTTGACCGTGAGCGATCCTTCCCCGCCGCCGGTCCGTTTGAACGGCACGCGCAACTTGCCGCCCTCGAAGGACGGGGCATCGACGAAGAGCGCGGGGCGGCTCTCGACCAGCTTGGCCACGCCGAAGCGCGTCGCGTCGTGGTAAGAGCCCGAGGGCGACCACTGGCCGCTGTGGCAGACGAGGTTCATCTTCCAGCGCGCGCCGTCCGCGGGCTTGAGCGCGTTGATCGCGGCGAGCGGAATCGCGGCTTCCGCGGTCCACCACTCCTCGTCGGCCTGGGTGGCAAGGGTCCACTCGGGGTTGTAGGACTCGGTGTCCGCGATGCGCCCGTCGAAGAACGAGCCGGTGTTGTTGAAGGCGAGCTGATAGTACTCGAGTTCGCCCGAGGGGTTCGGCATCAGGAACAGTTCCACGGTGGGCAGGTGGAAGGGGAGCTTGTCGCGTTCGGTCGTTTCGTGGGCCAGCTTCCGCACCACGGGGATCTTCACCGCGAGGTAAAAGCGCGCGTCGTCGTAGCCGAACCAGGCCCGCGTCAGGCGGTTGGCCTCGGGATGGTGGGAGGAGTTATGCGGCTGGAAGCCGCCGAAGCCCGCCGCCCCGTCCCACTCGCCCGGCTCGAGCTTCCCGTCCAGCGTGGGCGCTTTCGACAGGCGCGGCACGGCCAGGATCGGAGTCGAAGGGACCACCGCGCCGGCATGGGCGTTCCGCGAGAGGCGCAGCGCGTCGTCGATGCCGGTGGGCGTCTCGAGCGCCGTAAGTTCGTCGAAGCTCGCCGCGCCCGGCGCGCCGCCGAGGTAGAGCCCGTCGAAGGCCTCCGCGCCGCCTGCCGCATCCACCGGCGCGTCGCCGGGCCGGCCGTCGAGATAGAGCGCGGGCTCGCCCTTGTTCCATGAAAGGATCACATGCCGCCAGCCGTCGCGTTGCCGGGACTTGGGATCCTTTTCGGCGGAGTCGGGCGGGATCCAGTCGTAGACCGGCTTGCGCACGGCGCGGCTTCCGACGCGGAAGCGCAGCCAGCCCGGATCGGCCTCGCGCTCGAGCGCGAACCCGCCCGCGCCCAGGATCACGCCGGGCTCGCCCTTGTCCTCGTCGACGCGGAGCATGAAGTGCAGGCTCCCGCTCTCGCGCGCGCAGGCGGCGGGCAGGTCCAGCGCCCGCTGCGCGGGGCCGCTCACGCGCAGCCCGCCGCCGCGGAAGCCCCGCGCGATCCACTCCCCGGCGGAAGCCTGCGCCTCCAGCCCGCCTTCGCGCGGCGCTTCGCCGGCGACGGCCGCCAGGCTCAGCGCCGCCACGACAGCCAGCATCACGGACACGATCCCGAACGGCGACATGCGTGCTCCCCCTTGGCTTGAGGTTCCTCGCGGCCGCGCTCATGTCTTCCGCGGCGCGCAAGTCGATTCGCGTACGAGCAGCTCCGGCGTCAGCAGCGTCTCCCCCACCCGCTCGATGCGCCGCTCGATCAGCGCGTTCAGCAGGTCCATCGCGCTCCGGAGCATGGACGCCACCGGATAACGAACGGTGGTCAGGCCAGGCCCGGCCCAGCCGCGCGGCTCCGGGTTGTCGTCGAAGCCCGTAAGCGAAAGATCCTCGGGTACGCGCAGGCCGGCCTGCGCCAGCTCCACCGCCACGTCGAAGGCGTACACGTCGCCCGGACAGACGAGCGCGGTCAGCGCGCCCGCGCGCGCCGCCTTGGCCGCCTCCGCCGCGAACGCGCGAGTCACCTCGCCGTGCGTCTCGGGCGAAACCGGCCAGCGGCGCTTAAAACCTTCCGGCTCATGCAGCCCCAGATCGGCGCGCGCCCGGTCGAAGGCCTCCTCGCGCAGATCGAGCTGCCAATTCTGCGTGCCGCCATGCGCGCGGAAATACCCGACGCGGCGATGCCCCAATTCCGCGAGATGATGCACGATCCGCCGGATCGCGCCGCGCTCATCGAGGTTCACCGTCGGGATGGGCCGCAGCGGGTCGAATTGCGAGTTGTAGAGCACCACCGGGAGATCGGCCTGCAACCCGAACGCGACCTCCAGGTCCAGCACCTGCCCCAACACCCCGTCCGCATTCAGGTCGCCCACCGGCAGGCAGAGCGGGCCGTCGCGGTCGCGGTCGTACAGATGCACCGCGACGACCTCGCGCCGTTCGGCGGCCTGCTGAATGGCGAGGGCCAGCGGCTGCATCAGTGTCCAGCTCTTATGCGCGCCGCGCAGGAAGACGTCCTTGGCGATCACGAACGCGATCACCCCAGTCCGCGCGCGGGAACCCGCCCCGCGGCCCGTGCCTCTGCGCAGGCTGCGCGCGACCGGATCGGGCGTGTAACCCAGCTCGCGCACGGCCTGCTGGACGCGCTCGCGAACCGCTTCCGAAGGAACCGCGCTCGCGTTCAGCACCAGGCTGACCGTCGAGCGGCTGACACCGGCTCGTTGGGCTACATCGAGGATACCCGGTTTGCGCTTGCGCATTGAATGATCCACTGGAACGATCTAAAGATATACACCGAGACCGCTCGGAAGTCACACGAATTTATAATTCCTCTATATAGATGAAGTTATGTACTTGCTTTAGATCCGTTCTAAAAGCGAACCTTGGTAGGCAAGCCGAGCGCTCAGGTTCAGCGCTCACCCCACGCGGAAAGGCTTCCATCTTCCAGCGCGATGTAGACACGGCCATCGGCCAGCGCCAGTCCGTCGAAGACCGGCACGGCGGGCAGGGCCGCCTCGGCCAGCAGGTTGCCGTCGTTGAGGTCCACGATCCAGACGCGGCCGCCGTTTTCGCCGGGCATGGCGCCCGCGATCACGGCGCGCGCGCCGCTCAGCGCGACCGCGTTAAGCGTGACGCCCGCGGGGAGCTTGGCCGTCCAGAGCGGCGGAGGCGGCGGCGCGGGCTTGCCGTCGGCGCCGGGCGGGAGGGGCTCCTTCAAGACCGGCAGGGCCGCGCACTGCGAGCCGACCTGCACCTCCAGGTCCTCCCGCCACGCGCGGAGCGCCTTCTTCTCGAGCCGGAACTTCCACGCGGTGAGGTAAGCGTCGAGCATCGGATCGCGGTACGTCGGCCGGCCCTTGGTCTCGAGCGTCTCAAGGGCTCCGGTTTTCGGGTCGAGCTTCAGGTCGTTCCAGCACAGGGCCTCGCCTTCCACTCGCAGCAGGTCGTTGCGCCGCTGGGCGCCGGGTCCGACGTGCCCGCTCCAGAGCGTCTTGCCGGTGGCCGGTTCAAGCGCCAGCAGGGCGACGCCGCCGTCGCACTCGGAGCCGCGGCCGGCGTTGGCGTAGAGCACTCCGCCGTGGACCAGCACGGTTCCGACCGCCGGCCAACTCGACTCGACAAGCCCGTGAGCGACGACGCGGCGTTCGAGCGGCGCGACGCGGGTGCGCCAGGCCAGCGCGCCGTCCTTGGCGCGGAGCGCATAGAGCCAGCCGTCATGGCAGCCCACGAAGCAGTAGCCGGCGTGCAGGGTCGGCGGCGAGTCGATCCGCGCGCCTAGCTGCGCGCGCCAAGCGAGCTTCCCGGTGGCGGCATCGCAGGCGAGCACTTCGCCCCGATCGCCGCAGGCGGCGACGGCGAGCCCGGCGCCGGCGACCGGCGCGGTGAGGGGCGCCGCGAGCCGCGCCTTCCAGGCCAGCGCGAGCGCGCCCGCCGGTTCCCGCGCCAGCGGGGTTCGCCAGAGCGCGTCCAGCTTCGCGGGCGCGGGGGCCTGAACGACGCCGCTGCGCGCGGCGTTGCCCCGGTACATCGGCCACCCGGGTTCCTGGGCAGGCGCTTCGACCTGGCCGAAGGCCGGGCCGGTCTCGAGCGGGCGGGGCGCGGCGAATTCCTTCCCGGTCAGCTCGGCGCCGTTGGGCCCGAAGGCGAGGAAGCCCAGTATCTGCCCCGGCGCGCACATGCAGTTATTCTGCGCCGTGTAGAACATCCCGTTTGCGGGAACCATGCCTTCCATGCACGCGCCGCGGGCCGCGCGGAAGGCGACCGTCTCGGACTTCTTCGGCGCTTCGCCGGGCGGCGCGAAGACCTGGTAAGTGCAGCCGCGGCTTTGCGTGACGATGTTCCCGACGAGGATCGATGGCGTGCAGCCCTGCGCGGGCAGCCAGGTCGGCATGGGGCCCTTCGACGCGCCGGTCAGGGGGTCGCGCCGCTGATTGCGGTGCCAGAGCAGCCCGTCCACGAGCGGCGTCCAGACCCAGGGCGTCTCCTGCGTCTTGGGATTGGGCTTGGGTTCCTGCTTGTCCTCCCAGAGCGGCTTGCCGTCGGCCTCGCCCAGCACGGCCAGCGACCCGGACTTCCGCTTGGTCAGCACCACGAACCCCGGGCCGGCCACGCTGAGCTGCAAATCGGGATCGGAGCCCAGTTCGGTATGCGGCAGGCGCCAGCGCTCCTTGCCGCTGGCGAGGTCCAGGGCGATGACTTCGTTGGCGGTCGGCGGGTTGCCGGTCTGCGCAAGCAGGTAGACGGTCTCGCCGGCGGCCAGCATGAGGTGCGCGGCGACGGGGACGGACCAGCGCGCCTCGCCGGTCCGGGCGTCGAAGGCCTGCACCGCGCCCGTCTCGGTCTTGTTGACCCAGGTCGCCCAGAGGCTGCCCTTCACCAACGGCGACTTGGAGACGTCGCGCCCTTCCCAGCACGCGGCGACGAGCACGTCCTTGAGCAACAGCAGCCGGTTGGCGGGGTACTTCGTCGGAAATACTTTCTCGACGCGCCCGCTTTCGGCGTCCACGGCGAGCACCTCATTCTTCCGCGCGGCGTAGACGCGCGCGGGGTCGGAGGCCAGCGGGCCGGCGTTGAGCCAGAAGAGCGCCGCGCCGTCGTCGCTCGTCTCGCAGTTGAGCTTCCAGAGCGGCAGGCCGTTGAAGGCGTTGCGCGCGACGAGGTAGTGGTCCTTCGCGCCCTTCGATTCGAGGTTCTCAATCTCCGTCGCGCTCAGCGCGAAGCAGCGCCCGCGCGAGATCACCCAGCCGCGCACCGAGGCCCAGCGGTTGAGGTTCTTCGGGAGCCCGTCGATCCAGCGCAGGCCCAGCGGAAACGAGACCAGCTTGTCGTTCGAGACCATGTTGCCGTCGGGGCCGTGGTGAACGTGCGTCCAGTCGTCCATCGCCTCGGGGCGGGGCTTCCGCCGGACGCTCCACGCCCCGCCCTGGCGCACGCAGAGCGCGCCTTCCGGCGCGACGACGCGCAGGAGTTCCGTCTCCGGCACGCCGAGCGCGGCGGGAGCTTCGATCACGAGCAGGTCCACGAGGTCGTTGACGTAGGGCAGCGCCTTGAGTTCGATCCGTTCGGCAAGCACGCGGCCGGCCAGCCCCTTCGCGTCGGCGGCTACGCGCGTCCGCGCCAGCGCGGCCTCGTCGAGCGCCAGCCCGTGGACCAGCATTTCACTTTGCGCGGCCAGTTCGGCCGGCAGCCCCGCGGCCCCCTCGCGCCCGCAATCGAGGACCACGCAGAGCCCCGTCTTGCGCCCGTAGGCCTGGAGGATCTCCCGCGCGTTGGCCTCGGCCTCGCCGCCGCGTACCGACTCGGACCACGCCAGGCTCAGCAGCAACACGCCGCAAATCGCCAGCTTGGAAACGCTCATGATTCTCCCCTGTGGCATCCGGGATCGCGCGTACGGCAAGCTCGTACTCCTTATACACCCCTGTGCGGACGACGCCCGCTTCTCTCCCCGTCGAACTTCGATTTAGACCAAGCCATACCTAACCAGGTAATTCGACGCGATAGAGATAATTCCAGGCCTGCGCAGGTCTGCCGGTTGCGAACCGGTGTACGATTGATATGTACACGGTCTAATTGAAAGCGGCCCCTCCCATGCGAACCTCGATAGTCTTCTGCCTCCTCCTATCCTCCGGCCTGCTCGCCAGAGCCGGCGAGAGCGTGGGCTGGCGGGGCGACGGCAGCGGGCGTTTCCCCGACGCACAGCCGCCGGTCGAGTTCGGTTACGTCAGCAAGACGCTCGCGGCACTTCGTGTCCGTGCGGAGAAGCCGGTCGACGCGGCGCCTGCCGGCGAGTCGCTGGCCGGCGGCACGATCCACGAATGGCTCGTCCTCGGCCCGCTCGAGGCCGGCCGCGACGACAAGAAGGAAGAAACCTTGCCCGGCGAAGCCCGCTTCGAAGCGGCAGAAGGCGCGAAGGTCGGCGAACTGGCCTGGAAGAAGATCGCGGCGCCGGCTGGCGTGCTCGACCTGAGCGAAGCCTTTCCGGAGGCGAAGAAGTCCCTCGCCTTCGCGCAGACCTGCGTTCATGCGCCTCAGGCCTGCGAAGCGGTCCTGGCCCTCACCACCAACAACGCTTTCGCGATCCTTTGGCTCAACGGCGAAGAAGTCTATCGGAAGGACTATCACGCCGCGCGCATCGTCCTGAAGCTGAAGGCGGGCTGGAACCGGCTGCAGTTCAAGGTCTTTCCCGGCAACAAGCATTGGTTTCTGATGCCCGTCTTCTCGGGCATGCCCGCGGATCCCCACGAGCCGCGCCATCTGGCCTGGATGACGACCCTCCCCGCGCGTGGCTGGGGCGGCGCCACGATCGTGAAGGACCGCATCTTCGTCCAATGCGAACCCGACCTGCTCGTCTGCCTCGACAAGGCCAGCGGCAAGGCGCGCTGGATCCGGGCCAGCGGCTGCTACGAAGCGGCCTCCGACGAAGAGCGCGCGGCGAACCCGGCCTTCGCGGCCATCACCGAACAGGTCCGGCAGCGCGAGGCGCTGGACGCGCAGTACCTCGCCGGCGAGGACCCCGCCAAGACCCGCGAGGCGCGCCATAAGCTGCAAAGCGAGATCCAGAAGGCCCTCGAAGCCATCGACAAGGAGAAGTACGGGCTCACGCAGGGCCAGGACGAACTGGGTCATGCCGGCTTCAACCCCGTCAGCGACGGCGAGCGTGTCTACGCGTTCTTCGCACACGGCATCAGCGTCTGCTACGACCTCGACGGAAAGCGCCTCTGGCAGCGCCGGGATCCGCATCCTCCGATCGAACACGGTTTCGCGTCCTCGCCGGCCCTCGCCGACGGCAACTTGATCGTCTACATGCGCGAGCTGATGGCCTTCGACAAGCTCACCGGAAAAGAAGCCTGGCGGATCAGTTGCAGCAAGCGCCCCGACGTGTACGACCCGGGGCGCTTTCACTCCTCGTTCGCCGTGGCGCGCGCGGGCTCGGTCGAGGTGATTTTGCTCGGCAACGGCTCGGTGGTGCGCGCCTCCGACGGGCACGTGTTGTTCAGCCACGCGGAAATGGGAACGCAGCAGCAGATCCCGACGCCGGTGGTCGAGAAGGGCCGGGTCTTCAAGCTCAACACCAGCGGCCGGCTCTTCTTCTACGACTTGGCCGAACCGCAAACCGACGCGTTCGCGCCCAAGGTGAGCAGCGCCGTCGTCAAGGTGGACCGCTTCCCCACTTACTATCTGGACTGGTTCATGGCCTCACCCCTGATTCACGACGGGCTCGTCTACCTCGTGAACAACTTCGGCGTGCTCTGCGTGCTGGAGGCCGAGACGGGGGCGCCGGTCTACAGCCGCCTGCTCGACCTCGGGCAGCACCAGACGCATAACGAACTGGCCGCGCGCGGGGTGGGCGCCAGCCCCGTGCTGGGCGGCGACCGGATCTACCTCACCGGCAACCACGGCGTGGTCCTGGTGATCCAACCCGGCCGCGAATACAAGGAACTGGCCCGCAATCGCATCGACAACTGTTACCAGGGTCCGTACTGGCTGATCGGCGAACGCTGTTGCGCATGTCCCGTCTGCGACGGCAAACGGTTCTATTACCGCGGGGAGAACACCCTGTACGCCTTCGAGGCGAAGTAGGCGCCACGACTGGCGGAATCCCGCGCGGCGAGCATAATCCCGGCCATGCCCGACCCCGCGCTCCGCCACCTCGCCAAGTCCGATCCCGTGATGCGCCGGCTGATCCGTCTGCACCGGCCGTACGTCTTCGAACCCGACGCCCGCGTCTCGCCGTTCCAGTCCCTCGTCCGCGCCGTCGCGCACCAGCAGTTGAACGGCACCGCGGCGAACACGATCCTGAAACGCTTCGTCGCGCTTTTTCCGGGCCGGCGCTTCCCGCGTCCCGAGGACCTCGACGCGGTCGACGACGCGCGGATCCGGGCGGCCGGGTTCTCGCGCGCCAAGGTCGCCTCGCTCCGCGATCTGGCCGCCAAGACGCGAGAGGGCATCGTGCCGACGCCGAAGAAGATCGCGAAGCTGAGCGACGAGGAGATCGTCGAGCGCCTGACCGAGGTGCGCGGCGTCGGGCGCTGGACGGTGGAGATGCTGCTGATCTTCAAGCTGGGACGGCCGGACGTGCTCCCCGCCGACGACTTCGGTGTCCGCAGCGGGTTCCGCAACGCCTACAAGCTGAAGGACCTGCCGGCGAAAAAGGCGCTGCTCGCGCACGGCGAGCGCTGGCGGCCTTACCGCACGGCGGCTTCCTGGTATCTCTGGCGCGCCGCCGATAAGGAGTAACCAACCTACCGCGGGCCGCGGATCGGGAGCGGCTTGCGCGTGCGCCACTTGCCGCGCGTGAAGTCCGGGAACTTCACCGGCGCGCTGCCCTGCTTCACCGACTCGATCGAGAGCGGCATGATCGAACTCCAGGTCGCCGCGTCGTAGACGTCGATCGGCACTTCGGTCTTATGGCGCACCGCGCGAATGAATTCGTACAGCGTGATGTAATCGCCTCCGCCGTGCCCGCCGTTCTTCTGCGCTTCCTTTTGCAGTCCGGCCCAGAGCGGATGCGCGTACTTCTTCATGTACGGCGCGAAGGGCTCGTACTTGTGGTGCTCGGGCGAGATCCCGTCGAGGTAGATCCCGTCCACGGTGCCCATGTAAAGCCCCTTCACGCCCTGCGCGCGGAAGATCAGGTCGTAGGGGCGCGGCAGGTTCGTGTCGTGGTACAGGGTGACGGTGACGCCCTTCACGGACTTGATCAGCGAACAGTTGATGTCGCCGAGCGCGAACTTCTTCTTCGCCAGCGGGTGGCGCGGGCCCAGGAGCTGGCGCGCGAAATCGTTGATGCCCAGCGCCTTGGAACTCATGCTGGTCAGGTACGCGAAGCGGTCGCCGCGGTTGATGTCCGCCCACTGCGCGATCGGGCCGATCTGGTGCGTCGGGTACAGATTACCGTCTTGGTGCACCGAATGCGCGCCGCGCCACTTGAGCTGGCGGCTTCGCCTGGAGATCTTGGTGAAGCGGACGTCGTGCTGGTAGCCGGCCTCGAAGTGGATCAGCTCGCCGAAACACTTCTCACGAACCATGCGCAGCACGGTCATGACATTCTGGAAGTAGCAGACGTTCTCCAGCATCATGCAGGGCATGCCGGTCCGCTCGCTGGTCTTCACCAGGTCCCAGCATTCGTCCAGGCTGGTGGCCGCGGGGACCTCGGTGGCGCCGTACTTGCCGTGCTTCATCGCCGCGACCATGGTGGGGACGTGAATCTCCCACGGGCCGCCGCAGACCACCGCATCGAGGTCGTCGCGGGCGCAGAGCGTCTCGAAGGACGACCTCCCGCCGACGTGGAGCGCCGGTTCGGTCCCGCGCATTTCCTTCGCGATGCCCTGCGCGCGAAGCGCGTTCTCTTTCCTGGAGTCGGCCAGCGCGCGCACCTCCACGCCGGGGATGGTGAGCAGCGTCTTCATCAGGAAGGTCCCGCGCCCCCGACGCCTACGACGCCCACGCGCACGGGCTTGAGCACGGCACGACCGCGCTTCTTCATGCAAGAACTCCTTCAGCCTGGATGGAGGACCTGGGGGCAGGGCCGCTTCGAATGCCTGGTTTCAAACCGGGGATTGTAGCCAGCATGCGGGCGCGTGCAGGGAAAATCTACGGGTGCGCCCGGGCGGCCGTGCGCGCCAGGAGTTCGACGGCTTCCTCCGGCGGATACAGCCCGTCGCGGACCTGGTCGGCCAGCGGGGCGAAGACCTCGCCGATCACCCTCAGGTTTTCCCGCCCGAACCAGCTCGAGGGGCGCGCGCGGGCGAGCGCCGCGGTCTCGAACCGGAGCGCTTCCGCGCCGTTGGCGCGGCGGGGCTCCCGCGCCAGCGCGTGGCAGCAGCCGCTGCGCGCGACGACGCGTCGCGCTTCGTCGGAGTACAGGAAGCGCAGGAATTCCAGCGCCGCCTGGCGCTGCAGGCCGCGCGCCTGGACCGTGAGGTAATTGGCCGTCCAGACCGCGCAGCCCCCTGCGCCCAAAGGCAGGGGCAGCACGCGCGCGAAGGGCGGCAGCCCTCCGGGAATCATCTCGCGAAAGATCGCGTACATGCAGATGAGGCCCAGGCGGCCCTGGGCGAAGAGGCCGTGCATGCCGCCCCGCGCCTGCAGCTCCGCATTGCTGGGGATGCCCCGCCACTCGCACCCCAGGCGCCGCCACTCGCGGAAGAATTCGAGCACGTCCGGATGGGTCCAGTCGATGCGCCGCGTCTCCGGATCGACGAAGGCCAGCGAACGCGCCGCCAGGAACGGGAAGGCGTGATCCTGCGAAGCGCACGCGAGCGTCTCCGGCAGGAGCCGGCCTTCGCGGCGCGCCGAGGCCAGGCCCTCCACCAGCGCCAGGAAATCGGGCCAACCGTAAGCCTCACCGGGCGCTTCGAGCCCCGCCTTCGCGATCAACTCCGCGTTGGCGTACTGCACCGGCAGGGACAGCGTCAGCGGCAGGCCGTAGACCCCGCCGCCATGTTCCGCGGGCAGGGTCGCGAACGGAGGCAAGCGGTCCAAGCCCAGGTCTTGCTCGTGGAGCGGCAGCAGGCGGCCCTGTTCCGCGGCGCGGCCCACGTCGCGCTCCGTGTACTGGCACAGGTCGATCCCGTCCGTGGCCTGCTCACGCAGCAGCGCCGAAGTGTCCTGCCCGAAGCGCGCCTCCACCCGCACGGCGCCGTTCCGGCTCTGGAACCGTTCGATCAGCCCCAGCCACATCGCGCGGTGCGTGGGGAAGCCGTCGATCAGGTGGAGCGCCAGGCGCGCGCTCGCGCGCGTCTGCACGAACGGCGAGTAAGCCTGCCAAGCCGGCGTCTCGCTTGGCGGAGTCGGTTCATCGCTCAGGGCCGGCGCGGTCAGCCAGTAGGTGCCCCGCCCGCGCACGGAACGGACCTGGCCGCTGCGCTGGAGCTGCGCCAGAGCCCGGCGCACGGGAGTCTCGCTCACGCCGTACAGCCGCGTCAGCTCCTGGATGGTGGGCAGCTCGTCGCCGGCCTTGCGGTCGGCGGTTCGCGCATCCCGAACGATTCGCTCGCAGATGCGGTGGTAGAGGAAGTCCGTTCGACTGGCCACGTGGACGCGCCCCCGGCTAGGGTTCTCATGGGTATACACCAATCATACATTATTAATGTATCTTTTCTAGAATTGATGCCCAGGTGCAAGAATAGCCCGTATGAGGAATCGGACCCATCTTACATTGTAAGTGATTTATTTTATTAGTCTTATAATCATATACTGACTTAGGATCCACCACCTGAGCATTGAATTGGAATCGACCGGAACGAACAAAACAATACATTTTCTATGTACTGTCAAGGTCTGAGGTGTATGGATTCCTGGCACAGACGTCCTTTTCCCAAGACGATGGGCAGGAGGTTCGACCGTGAGACGATTCCGAAGCCCGATCCTGGCCGCCATCCTTATTTACATGTGGTCTGGCTTGGCCCTGGCCGGCGACGCCGAGCCCGAGGCCTGGCGGGTCAAGCTCTACGAAGAATGGAAGAACCTGAAGGAGCCTCCGGTTACTCCGTACGACGGCCCGTTCGGGGGCAGCCCGCGCGCCTTTTATGGCGAGGTGGACTACAAGCACCCGGACAAGGAGATCATCGCCAACTGGAAGGCCTTGAGCGACTACTCGAAGTCCGGGCAATACGGGCGCTACGACTGGACCAAGGATCCGCGCCCGCTCAACGCCGCCTTCGAAGAGGCCATCCTCGAGGACTGGCGGCGCATGGGCTACAACTGCGCGTACAAGGGCAACACCTTCACGTTCATGGTCGGCAAGTTCCTCAAGGAAAAGGGCATGCTGGGCGCGATCGACCAGACGCTTTTCGGCAACGGCGGCCCCCCGCCCCTGCAGTTCGACGGCAAGGAAGGGCGCAAGCAGCGCGAGGCCTGCGGGAGTTTCTTCGACGCCGGCAACTTCCAGAAGGGCGTCAATACGATCTTCGGGATGGGTTTCCACTACGGCGAGCATCTCTTCACGGTTGGCGATCATCGCCTGACCTGCTCGTGGGACGAAGTCGGGATGCGCACGCGCGCGCAAATGGACTACCGCGACCCGATGCGCGCGGAGTTCCGCAAGTACCTCATGGAGGTCTGGTTTCAGGACGAGAGCCCCGATAAGGACAGCAACGGCGACGGGCGCACTTACAACGCCTTCACCGGCGAGACGCTGGCGAGCTGGGACGCCGTCGAGCCCATGCCGCTCTCGCTGGACTGGACGCAGCCCAAGTACAACAAGAACGGCACGCAGGAGTTCTCCGCGCTGCCGGACGTGGACGCCAAGCTGTTCGAGCAGCCCGGCCGCTACAAGCTGCTGATCGATTTCCACCGCTACTTCACCTTCGAGTTCTTCCGCCGCATCAACGAGGACGCCTCGAAGAAGATGAACGAGGCCGGCCAGGCGGGGCGGGTCTCGTGCTATCCGTTCGTGCAGCATTTCATCATCTGGCCGGGCTCCAACCAGCGCCACGGGAACAGCTTCTACTGGTACCACCGCCTCAGCCCGGTGGTGAACGTCGAACACATGTGGCCGGACGCGCCGGTGATGAATCTCAATTACGCGATCACCGACCGCCTGGCGCCGCGCTTCAAGAACACGATCATGGGCTGGGTCTGGTTCTACTTCGGGCAGGAAGGCGCGGACATGTTCAACGGCCCGCACGATTGCGCCCGCGCCATGGCGCGCATGGTCGGGCATAACGTCGACGGCTCGCACCACTGGCTCTACAGCCCGCGCTACCGCGGCCGCGACCAGGGGCAGCGGCTCCAGATCGCCTACTGGCAGAACTTCTTCAAGCGCCACTACGCCGGCTTCCTGGCGCAATCCGAGCCGGTCAAGCCGCAGATCGCGATGCTGATGCCCGATTACACCGGCTACTTCTACCGGCTCTTCCAGTATCCCAAGCAGGACTTCGGCTGGATGGGCGAGGCGTTCCAGAACCTGCAGTACCCCTATCACATCCTGACCGAGGAGGAACTCGAGCTGAACCCGCAGACGCTCGACGACTACAAGGTTCTCTACGTGGTCGGCAGCGAATGGAGCACCCCGACGATCCGCAAGCGGATCGAGGACTTCATCGCGCGCGGCGGCGTGGTCCACGCCAACGTGGACAGCCTGAGCCTGGACATTCCGACCGGCAAGCGCCTGGACTTCCTCGAAAAGACCTTCGGCGCGAAGCTGGAGTGCAAGCACAAGAACTCGTTCTTCCCCAGCGCGGCGAGCGCCGAGGAAGCCGTGTGGGGCCTGCCGCTGAACCGCTGGGGCGGCCCCTTCACCCTGCAAGGCCATTCGGTCCACCTGCCGGAAGACCCGCGCGCCTGGGCGAAGCTGTGGAAGCGCACCGGCGAGAAGTATGTCCTGGACGAGAACGGCAAGCCCAAGCGCGACGAGATGAACCGGCCGATCCTCGAGCCCGACTGCAAGATCGTCCGCGATTCGGAAGGCAAGCTGGTCCGCGACGACGAGGTCTGGGCCAAGCTCGACGAGATGCTCGCCTCGATGCCCAGGGAATCCCGCGGCCTGGCGCAGCAGCCTCTCGACATGCGCTCGCCGCCCGCGATCAAGTACCCTTCGGGCGCGCTCGCGAAGAACTGGGCCGAATTGGCCACCGCCCAGCCGGTCAATGGCGGGAAGCCGATCGCGTTCTGGGGCGAGAAGGTCGTCGGCATCGAGACCGAGAAGACCGTCTGGCTCGGAACGCGCGAAGGCATGAACCTCCACGCGATCAGCCCGCGCATGAGCCACCACCGCACCACCGAGCCCTGCAACCCGTTCCCCTCCGAGATTCCGGAACTGTACGAGTCGCACCGCCCCTACGCCGAGGCCGTGGGCTACGCCGCGCGCAAGGCCGGCGTGACCCGCCCGGTTACGGCCATGCGGGGCGACGAGCTGCCCATGAACCTCGAAGTCCTCCCGCGCGTGGACGCGAATGGGACGCTGATGGTGATCCTGGTCAATCACGATAAGACCGAAGCCGAATACGACCTCGGCGTGGACAAGGCCTACCTGAAGCCCGGCATGGAGGCCTTCGACCTGCTCAACGAGAAGACCGTCGAAACTGAAACGGACGGCGCGTTCAAGCTCGCCGTGCCCGCGTGGGGCGTCGCGGTCGTGGTCCTGGGCCTGCCCGAACGCCTCCAGCCCCTGAAGGCCGTGCAGGCCGAATTGAACAAGCTGGACCTCTCCGTGCCGCAGTACTTCAAGGATCGCCCGAGCCTGAACTTGCCTGAGCACGGCGTGCGGGTTCCCGATCCGGCCAACGACAAGCCCGAGTCGCAGGACTCGAAGTAGCCGGTCGCTCCGCAATCGAACCGTAACGGAGGCTTCTCATGCGCATCGCACGGCTCCTGTTCGCCCTCGCGGTCCTGCTCGGCGCCCTGGCGCCGCAAGCCGCCCGGGGCTGGGAATCCACGCCCGGCGAGACCGAGGCCTATCACAAGCTCCGCCTGACCGACGAGACCGAGCACACGAAGTGGGCGCGCCCCTACGCGCCGGGCAAGCCTCGCGTCCTCTTCTTCGTCGACAGCAACGGCGAGGGCATGAACGCGCACGGCCGCGAAGCGCTCGAATTCCTGCGCCGCTTCGACGCCGAAGTCGAGACGGCCTTCATGATCAACTTCTACGGCAATTACTGGCTGGGCTGCAACGCGGGCATCGAGCGGCTCAACCGGCTGCTTGAGCGCGACTGGGACGTGCTGGTCTTTCAGGACCTGCCGCCCTCCAAGAAGAGCAAGTACGGGAACGAGGCCTCCGCGCGGCAGCGCATGCTCGAGCTCGTCGCCAAAGGCGCGGGCGTGGTGCTGCTGGGGACCGACGACGGCGGCTGGTTGCCGGACAAGAAGCCGCTCGCGCAGGGCCCCGAGTTCCTGAAGGATCTGGAGGGGGTCTCGTACTTCGAGGCCGGTCCCGCGCGCGTGGTCCAGCACGGCGAGATCCCGTTCATCCCCTGGGGCGTGGGCTGGGAAGCGCGCTACGACCGCTGGCAGGAGCGCCTGGGGCGGATGATCCTCTGGGCGGCCAAGCGGGAGCCGGCGCTCCGGATCCAAGTGGCCCCGGCGTCGGCCACGTTCGAGCGCGCGCAGCTCCCCGCCGATGCCGGCAGCGTGAGCTGGGAAGGGCAGGCCGCCGGGCCGCTGGAGATCGAGGTCCGCCTGCGCCGCGACGACGGGCGCGTGGAGCCGCTCGCGAAGGCGAGCGCCCAGGCGTCGCCGGGAAAACTGGCGCTCAAGCTGCCGGCGCTGCGCGAAGGCGGTTACGCGATCGAAGCCTTCGCGCGCGGCGCCAAGGGTATCGAGTCCTGGACGGTCGCCGACATCAAGGTGGCTTCCGCCGACCGCGTGGCCGCCGTCGAGATCGACTCCGGCAAGCGCATGGAGTTCAAGCAGATCACCAAGGACGCCGCGGCGCAGAAGAAGCGCGACGAGGAACTCGGCGTACTGCTGCCGTACTTCGAGATCGGCGAGACGCTCTCCGGGCAGGTCGAGCTGACCGGCTCCGGCGCCGGCAAGCGCGTGCGGATCAACCTGCGCGGGCCTGACGAGCGCATCCTGCTGCGGCAGGAGGCCGAGGCGCAGGCGCGCGCGCCGTTCTCGTTCAAGGTCGAGCCGTGGTGGCCGATGGTCGTGCGGGTCGAGGCGCTGCTGCTGGACGGCGAGGCCGAGGCCAGCGCCGCCTACGCCTACGCGCACGTCACTCAGCGCCGCCAGGGCGGCTTCCACTTCGTGCTCTGGGACTTCCCCGTCGAAAGCAGCGTCGCGCCGTACGTCGCCAAGGCGCTGCGCAAGATGGGGGTCACGGCGATCACGACCTCGCGCGGCGCGCCGCTCTGCGCCGCCGCGCACGGCCTGGCCTGGATCCCCTGGACCGGCGGGAACGTGACCTCCGGACACCTCGCCGAATGGACCGAGCAGCCGCCCGAAAAGGTCGGCGCGTACATGGTCGGGCACACGACGCGCTCCCGCCCCAGCGGCGTACTCGCGTATTCGCTCGGCGACGAGGGCAAGACCTCCGGCTACGGAACCGGCCCCGGCGCGGTGAAGCGCTGGCAGGAGTACCTGAAGCAGGCGTATGGCTCGATCGAGGCGCTGAACGCGTCGTGGGAGACGCAGCATCCAAACTTCGAGGCCCTCACCCTGGCGCGGCCCAAGCCGATGCCCGAAGCCATGGGCTACGACATGGCGATGTTCGGCATCGAAAACTTCGTGGGCTTCGCCAAGGCGCACCGCGAAAATCTGCGCAAGGTCGATCCCGGCGCGGCCATCGGTTTCGAGGGCAGCGGCGGTTTCGAAGGCGATCCGGAACTGTTCTGCAAGGACCTCGACTTCTGGGCGCCCTACGCCGGAGGCGTCGAGGAGGTCATGCGCAGCTTCGCGCCCCGCTCGTTCCTGCGCGGAAACTGGATGGGCTACCACGTCACGCCCGAAGGCCATCTGGGCGATTACTGGCGCGGCCTCACGCTGGGGCACAACAGCGTCTGGTTCTGGATGTGGTCCACGCACGGGGCCTGGAACGGCTGGCAGCACCCCGACCTGAACGGCGTGCCCGACGAGGTCGAGGCGCTGCTCGCGGACACGACCTGCGTCCGCGAGGGCCTGGGCGATCTGCTCCAGCAGTACCGGATGCAGGAAGACGGCATCGCGATCCTTTATTCGCGCCCGTCCAACTACGCCATCGACCGCCTGTCCAAGGACCAGTACATCCAGAAGGTCGAATGGGCGCACTACGAATGGTGGACCCTCGTGCGCGACCTGGGCTACCAGTTCCGCTACGTCAGCGACCGGATGCTGGAGCGCGGCGAGTTCAAGCCCGGCGACGCGAAGATCCTGATCCTGCCCCAGGCGGTGGCGCTCGGCGAAAAGGAAGCCCAGACCGTCCGCGCGTTCGTCGAGGCCGGCGGGACCGTCATCGCCGATTTCTATCCCGGCCTCTACGATACCCACACCAAGCGCCAGGCTCGAAGCCCGCTCGAGGGACTCTTCGGCGTCAAGGGCGGGCAGCCCGCGGCGCTCAAGGCCGGCAAACTCCAGATCGAGACGCAATTCAAGGACGCCAAGCTCGCGCTCAAGGATCAGGACGTCGAAGTGGACACGACCGTGAGCCTCGCCGACGGCCAGGCCTGGGCCAACGTGGAGGGCACGCCGGCCTTCGTCGTCAAGCCGACGGGCAAGGGGCAGGCGATCCTCTTCAACTTCCCGGTCTGGAAGATCGTCCCCTCGCGCAGCCCCCCGCGAGGCATGGGCGGCGTGGCCGGGCGCGAAACCGTCTCCGAACCCGTGGGGCGCTTCTTCGCGGCGCTCTTCGAGGCGCTGGGCCTGAAGCGCCAGATCGTCTGCCAGCCGTACAAGAACAAGAGCGGCATGCCCTACATCCCCAACGTGGAGGTCGTGCGCTGGCGCGACGGCGAGTACGAACTCTTCTCGGTCTTCCGCAACAACAGCGAACTGGCCGCCAAGACCATGTGCAGCATCGTCACCCCCGACCGCAAGTGCCACGTCTACGACCTGCGCGAGGGCGTGAGCGCCGGAAACGCGGGGTACTGGTTTCACCGCATCCAGCCCTTCCGCCCCACCTTTTACGCGCTGCTCCCGCAACCGCTTGCAGCCGCCGTCGGTCGTGCCGTCCGAGACCGCCCCCGCGCGCGGGACCCCCGTCAAGCTGCGCGTGCACGTCCCGGACGCCCGCGGCAAGCACGCCGTGAAACTCCGCGCACGGCTGCCCGGCGGCGCGTACCTGGAGGAGTGGGATCCGGTCGCGATCGTCACCGCGGAACCCCAGGAACTCGTGCTCCCCATCGCCTTCAACGATCCGCCCGGCGCCTGGATCGTGGAAGCCACCGACGTCTTCGCGCCTCGGACGACCGTGGAGATTCCACTCCAGGTCAAGTAGGCTGTGGCGCGGCCGGGCTCGCGAACCGGGGCGGGCGATATGAAGTTCTACTTCTGCGAAAAATGCGGCAAGCGCCTTACCGACGCCGAGATTCAGTCCGGCCAGGCCCGCGATAAGAAGCTCAAGGGCGTCTTCTGCGCCGACTGCGCCGTCGGCGTGCTGACCATGGAGTCCCTTCCGGTAAGCGAAGAATCCGCGCGCAAAATCCTAGCCCAGGAGCAGGAGGCCGCCGCGGAACAGGCCTGGTACTACTGCGAGAATTGCAGCGCGCGGGTCACCCGGGACGACTTGGCCGTCGGACTGGGCAAGGATAAGCAGCTCAAGGGCGTCTTCTGCAAGACCTGCGCCGAAGGCGTCCTGACCGTATCCTTCGACGCATTGACGCTCGAGCAGGCGCAGGAACTGACGCGCCGCGAACCGCGCCGACCCGCCGCGACTCGGACGCCCGCCGCGGGACGGCCGGCCTCGGACCGCCTGGTCGCTCCGCACCGCGCGCGCCCGCATGTGCAAGCGCACGGCTCGAACCCGCAGCGCAACCTGATTCTTGCGGCCGGCGCCGGCGTGCTGGTGCTGGGACTTCTGCTGTGGGCGCTCGGCGGTTCGAACGGCCCGGCGCGCGGGCAGCCGGCCAAGACGGCCAGACCCGAACCCGTCGCGCCGCCGCCGCCCGAACCCGTCGCGCCGCCGCCCGCGCACCCCGCCAAGACCCGGCCGACCTCTGAGGCTCCGGATGCGCCCGCGCCCGCGCCGGATCCGGCTCGGCCCGAGGCTCCCGCCGTACCTGTCGAGGCCGCGCCCTCGCCCGCGCCGCCGAATCCCGCGCCCGCCAGGGACCCGGCGCCGGGGACCGTGAACCTCTCCGACGGCCTCATGGCCTGGTGGAGCTTCGACGAACCCGACGGCGCGACGAGCGTGCGCGACCGCTCCGGCAAGGGCCACGAGGGCGCGCTGAAAGGCAAGGCGGCTTTTGCGCAAGGCATCCGCGGCCGCGCGCTCGATCTCGACGGGCAGGCGAGCTACGTCGAGGTCGCGCCCTCGGATCTGCTGAGCAGCGAGGCCTTCACCGTCTCGTTCTGGATTTTCAGGCGCGTCGAGCAGGACAATTATGCCACGCTGAAGAAGGATTCCGTCAACCGGGTCGAAGGCTGGCTTCACCTGACCGCCAACCGGGGGACGATGTTCCTCATCAACGGCAAGACCAAGGACCACCTGGATGGTTACAAGATCCCGCTGAACGAGTGGCATCACTACGCCGTGGTGTACGCCGGCGAAAGGACGACCTTCTACGGGGACGGAGTGGAACTCGGGCGCGGCGTGGCCTTCCGCCCGCGGCCCTACTCCGCGGGCGCGCTCTGGCTTGGCGCGGGGGGCTGGAAGAAGCGCGACACGCGCCTCGGCCTCGACGGCATGCTCGACGAGATCCGCATCTACCACCGCGCGCTCCAGCCGGCCGAGGTGCAGGCGCTGAGCCATGCCGAGCGCGGCGTGGCTCCGCCGGAGCCCGAGCCGCAGGCCGAACCTTCGCCGCGTGAGGCGCCCGCGCCCCAGACAACCGAGACGCCTTCGCCGGGCGCGCTGGCGGCCATCGAGGCCGCCAAGGCGCGCAAGGCGCTGGTGGAATTCCAGGCCCAGGCCGTCCGGCTGGCGCAGGCCGGGGAGTCCGGCGAGTTGAGCGCGTGGATCGAGGCGGGACTTGCGAATTCCGACCTGAAGGATCAGCGCAAACACATCGAGGCGTATCGCCTGGCCGTCGGCTGGGCAAAGGACCTGGGCCAGGCGGTGAGCCAGGGCATCGAGACTCTGAAGGAAGCCGATGGCGTGCGCCTCAAGCTGAAGACCGGCGCGCCGCTGCTCGTGGGCCGCAAAGGCGTGTTCCGGCTGCGCGAGTTCACGGACGGCACGCTCCGGCTCCAGGGCGACGGCCTGTCGATGGACGTCCCGCTGTCCAACCTGCATCCGGAATTCGTCGCCGAATTGCAGGAGCGCGGGCTGGGCGCCGGCGCCCGCGCGCATCTGCTGCGGGGCTTCCTGCGCTGGTCGGCGGAGCCCCCCAAGCCGGGCCAGGCGCGCGCGGAACTCGACGCCGCGCGCAAGGCCGGCGCGCCGGGGGCGGAGGTCGATTTCCTTGCCGCGCTGCTGAATTTGGACTTCGCGGGCGGCCTCGAACGCGAGGCGGACAGGTCCTGGACTGGGATCGAGGCGCTCGCCGCCAAGCAACAGTGGCGCGACCTGCCGCCCTTGCTCGACGCCTTCCAGCAGCTCTACGGGGACACCGCGCTGGCGCGCTCCAAGGCCGAGGCCTTGAAAGCGCTCGGCGCTGAAGCCCGCGCGCGCACCGCCGACCTCCAGGAAGAAGGCCTGCTCGCCTATTGGGACTTCGACGAGGGCGAGGGCAAGACGGCCCGGAACCGCGCGGCGGACAAGTGCCACGGCCGCCTCGAAGGCGAAGCGGACTGGACGCCCGGCCTGAAAGGCGCGGCCGTGCGCTTCACGGGCAACAAGGGCTGCGTGTTCGTCTCCGACGCCGGAGCTTTCGCGTTCAACAAGAGCAGCTTCACGATCTGCCTCTGGGCCCGGATCGAGAAGCCGCAGTACCTCATGGTCCGAGACAAGATCGGCTGGCGCGGCTGGCTCCTGAACGCCGATGAGTTCAACTATTCCGATTCGAAAGGCCCTGGCGTCTCCATCCACCTGCCGGAGCGCATCAAGTGGGATCCCCAGCGCTGGCTGCATTACGCCGTGGTCATGGACCGCGAGGCGGGCACGACCGCGCTCTACCTGGACGGCGAATTGAAGGCCCAGAAGCCGGTCGAAGCCAGCTCACAGAACATCGACGGGGGCGCGCTCCTGCTCGGCGGCCGGCCAAGCGGCGTGCCGCCTTACTTCCAGGGCGACCTCGACGAGGTCCGCGTCTACCTGCGCGCGCTTTCGCCGGAAGAAATCAAAGCCCGCTACAAGCAGTTGGCGCCGCTCAAACCCCTGACGTTCTTCGCACTTCCCCAACCCAGAAAAGGACGGCACCATGTCTACCGAGTTCAGCATACGCGACGAGTTTCTCACCCCGGTCTCGCCCCGCGGGCTCAAGTTCGCCCAGGTTTCGGCGCGGGACAACCAGACCGGCCACGTCGGCCCGCTCTACGTGGCCAAGTGGACCGCGGACTCGAAGACGTTCGTCTTCGTCCGCGAGGCCGCCGACGACGGCGCGCATCCCGCCGGCATCTGGCGCTGCGACACCGAGTCGAATTTCGAGGTTGCTCCGGTGATCGAATTCCCCGAGGGCGAGGCGCACGGCATCCTGGAGCCCCGCGGCAAGGGCCAGTGCGTGGCCGCCCTGATGCTCCCCGACGGGTCGGGCGTGATCCACATCCACCACGTCGCGGATACCTTCGAGTTGCGCTTCACCTCGCTCGACGGCGCGCGCACCGAGACCTGGATGACCAGCCCCGCGACGATCGCCTCGCGCTGGATGTCCATCTCGGCCGACAGCGAGCGCGTCGCGTTCGGCGTCTTCCTCGGCGACGGCAGAGCCGAAGGGGCCCCGTGGGCCACGCGCGTCTTCGACCTGAAGAAGCGCTCCTGGTGGGACCTTGAACTGGGCAACCAGTTCCGGCGCCAGCCCGGCACGTACTCGCGTTGCAAGGACCCCGAACGCAGCCATTTCCTCACGACCAGCATGCCCGCCCCGAAGATGTCCGACGGCTCCTGGCTGACGCCGCCCGACGGCTCCTGGCGCTGGAAAGACCTCCCCAAGAGCGATCCCCTGGGCGACGCGACGCTGGTGTACCACGACGTGACCGGCAAGTGGGGCATCATGCCCCTCGGACGCAATGGCTCGCACATCTCCAGCCACGCGACCTGGCGCGGCGAGGATCTCCACTACGTGGCCGCCATGTACCATACGGGGCCAAACCTCTGGCGCGCGCCGTTCATCGAGACCCGGCCGTACAAGTGCGGCCCCGAGCACTACTATGCGGGGCACAACGCGCCGGGCGCCGAGATCGTGGACCTCTCGCGCCATACGACCCGCGCCGACAGTTGCCATTTCGATTTCGACCGCGGCGGCAGGCATTTCGTCTCCGATACCGACGGCTACGTGAACCCCGGGCCGAACCTCCTGTACGTGGGCGCCTACGTCGAGGCCGGCGACGAACCCCCGTTCGTGCTCACGAAATTCCTCGGCATCACGCGCGCCTCCTGGCGCTGGAAAAAGAACGTCCAGCACTCGCACCCCCACCCCTGCCTCTCGCCCGACGGCCGCTACGCGCTCTTCCAGTCGGACTTCTTCGGCCGCCCGCAGGTTTTCGTGGCCTGGGACTTCGAGTTCCCCGAGCCCCGCGAAGGCCGGGCCTGAGGCGCGGGCGCAATTTGCAGCGGGCCTGCGCAGGCCTTAGGTTGAAGGTCCGCCGCCGCGGCGGGAGGATCCTGCCATGCCCGCAACGCCCGACGATCTGCACCAGCGCCTGGCGCGCGTGCCGCTCTTCGCCGCGTGGGCCGAGGACGACCGCCGGCGCCTCGCCGCGCACGCCGCGTTCCTCGACGCCGCGCCCGGCGAGACGATCCTGCGCGAAGGCGAATTCGGTGACCGGATGTTCCTGATCGAGCGCGGCAGCGTGCAGATTTTCACGCGCGGCTTCGACGGTTCCGATCTGGTGCTCGCGCGGCTGGAGCCCGGCCAGTGGTTCGGGGAGCAGGCGCTCCTGCCCGGCGGCAGCCCGCGCCGCAACGCGAGCGCCCGCGCGCTCGACGCGTGCCGCCTGGTGACGCTCTCGAGGGGCGACGTCGCCGCGGCCCTGGGCCGGCATCCGGAACTGCTGCGCCGCTTCCAGGACGCCGGCGCTGCGGAGCGCGCGCTGCGGGAGGCGCGGATCGGCGAGCAGCTCTTCGCGCAGCTCGGCGTCTCGTCCGGCTCGGCCGCGTACGAGCTCAAGACCTGGCCGGCGGGCGCGGTGATCTTTCGCGAAGGCGATCCGGGCGACCGCGCGTTCCTGGTGCTGCGCGGCCGGGCCCAGGCCAGCCGGCGCGAGGACGGGCGCGACGAGGTCCTGTCCGAGCTGCTCCCCGGCCAGTTCTTCGGCGAGCGCGCCATCCTGCAGGACGCCCCCGCGCGGCTTCCGTGCAGGCGCTGGAAGAGACCGAGACCGTCTCGCTCGACGGGACCTGGTTCCGCGAGGCCTGCGAGCAGAGCCCCAGCCTGCGCGCGCTGATGGATTCGCTCGCCAGCATGTACCTCCTGCCGCGCCGCGGCGTGCTGGCGCTGCAGACGGGCTCCCTGGACGGGCGTCCCAGCATGACCGCCGTGCACAGCCTGCCCGACGGGCGGCGCGTCGTGAGCACGCGCCTGGTCGGCGTCGCGGCCTTCACGTCGCGGCGGGTCGGCGGCGGCGACCCGGACGAGACGGTGCGCTTCGACGCCGCCGCGCGCGGGCAGTTCCGGGAACTCATGCTCCGCGAACGGCGCCTCGTCGGGCTGCACGCCGAAGGCGAGTGGCCGCTGCTCGGCGAGGCCCTCGGCTTTCTCCTCGACGACGTGCGGCTCGAGGCCTGGCAGCTCGCGCTCTTCCGGCAGCGCGGCGAGTTCCGCGCCGAGGATCCCGAGCCGCTGTACGCCGAGAGCGAAGAACTCTGCGCCTGCACCCACACCACCTGCGGGCAGATCGCCCAGTGCCTGCGCGAAGGCTGCCACTCCGTCGAAGAGGTCGCCGCGCGCACCCGCGCCACGCTCGTCTGCGGCGGGTGCCTGCCCCTGGTGAAGGAGCTGCTCGGGCAGGCCGACTGGACCCCCGCGCGCGTCGTCGACTCGATCCCCTGCACGCCCGAAGTCCGCGCCTTCCGGCTGCGGCCGGCGGACGCGGCCTGCCGCGAATTTCGACCGGGCCAGCACCTCGTCCTGCAGGCGCGGATCGACAACCGCTGGGTCCAGCGCGCCTACACGCTCACCTCGGCCCCCGGCGCGGAGGCCTACGAGATCACCGTCAAGCGCGAGCCGCACGGCGTCTTCTCGCGCTGGCTTTTCGACCGCCTGGACTCCGATTCGCTGCTGCGCCTCTCCCCGCCCAACGGGGCGTACACGCTGCCGGAGGACCCCGCGCGCGACGTGGTCTGCCTCGTCGCCGGCATCGGCATGACGCCCGCGCTCGCCTTCGCCCGCTCCCTGGAGCGGTCGCCCCGCGCGGGCCGGCTGCACGTCGACTACTCCGTCTCCGACGAAGCCCAGGCGGTGCGCGCCGGGGAACTGGCCCAGCTCCACGCGCGGCACGAGCGCCTCACCTTCAATCTGCGCGTCACGGGGCGCGTCGGCAGGCTCGGCCGGCGCGAGGTCCACCAGCTCGTCGAGGACTACCCCGAGGCCGACTTCTACCTGTGCGGCGGCGAGGCCTACACCGAGTCCGTCCGCGAACTGCTGGGGCTCTGCGGCGTGCCGCCCGAACGGATCAAGCTGGAGGTCTTCGTGGACGCGGGCAAACCGGCGCCGGCCGCCGCCGCCCCAGGCCCCGCCCCGGCCGCCGCCGAAGCGGCCCCGCCGCCCGCCCACCCGCGCGAACAGGCTCGCGAACTGCTCGAGGCCTTCTACACGGAAGCCGGCGCGCGCGAAGCCTTCGAGGCGCGCTGGCCGCAGGTCAACGGGCTCTTCGAATTCACCGGCACCTATCAGCAGACCGCCGAGGAACTCGCCTATGCCGCACGCATTGCCTGGCGCAACAGCATCCGCTGCATCGGGCGCATGTACTGGCGGGGCTTGACGGTCCGCGACTTCCGCCACGTGCGCTCCGCCGAGGGCATGTTCGAGGCGCTGTTCGAACACATCGAGCTGGCCACCAACCGCGGCAACCTCCGCCCCATGATGACCGTCTTCGCGCCGCTCAGCGTCGCCGGGACCGGGCCGCGCGTCTGGAGCCCGCAGCTTTTCCGCTACGCCGGCTACCGCGAGGCCGATGGGCGCGTCCTCGGCGACCCGGCCAACGTGGAACTCACCGAGGTCGCCCGGGCGCTGGGCTGGGAGCCGCCCGCGCGGCGCACACCCTTCGATCTGCTGCCGCTGATCGTCCAGGCCGAGAACGACGCGCCCCGCTGGCGCGCGATCCCGCCGGAACTCGTCCTCGAGGTCCCCATCGTCCACCCGCAGTTCGCCTGGTTCGAGGACCTGCAGCTCAAGTGGTACGCGCTCCCCGCCGTCTCCTGCATGCGCTTCGATGCCGGCGGCGTGACGTACGCGGCGGCGCCCTTCAACGGCTGGTACATGGGCACCGAAATCGGCGCGCGAAATTTCGGGGATGTCGCGCGCTACAACCTGCTCCCCGTCGTGGCCGCGCGGATGGGGCTGGATACCTCGAACGAACGCACGCTCTGGCGCGACCGCGCGCTCGTCGAACTGAACGCCGCCGTGCTCCATTCCTACGAGAAGGCCGGCGTGACCATGATGGACCATCACGCCGCCAGCCACAGCTTCGACAAGTTCGAGGAACTGGAGCGGCGCGCGGGCCGGCCGGTGAACGCAAAATGGAACTGGCTCGTCCCGCCCATCAGCGGCTCGGCGGTGACCGTCTTTCACAAGGAAGGCTGGCCCGAGGTGGAGCGGATTCCCAACTACTTCTACCAGCCGGATCCATGGAAGACCGGCTCGTCCTGGCGGCGGGAATGATTCTTCGGATGCATCGGTGGAGGAACTGAACTACCTGCCTTTGCCGCGACCTGGGCCGCCGGTCTTGGGCCCCCCGCCGCCCTGAGCTGGCGGATTGCCGCCTGCGCCGCCGCCACCGGAACCTCGGCCGACGCCCGAGCCGCTTCCACCTTCGCCGCCTCCGGATCCGGTGGATGGCTTTCCTCCGCCTTGGCCCGGATTGGAGCCTGAACGGCCGCCCCCGGAACTCGACCCAGGTCCTTTGCCTGCGCCCGCGCCGCTGCCGTTTCCATTCCCGCTGCCCGCGCCGCTGCCGTTTCCATTGCCATTGCCCGAGCCTGCGGCCGGACCTTTACCGCCTCCGGAGCCGTTTCCGGTTCCACCCGCGTTTCCGGTTCCGGCGCCGCCGTTGCCGCTCCCACCGGCCGCGCCGGTATGGCCCGCGCGCCTGCCGGCGCCCTCTCCTCCGGCACTCGTACCCGTGCCCGTCGATCCGCCGGTAGCTTCGCCGCCGCCGGCGCCTGAGGAGGTCGGCCCGCTCGAGGCTGGATTCGAACTATCCGGCGCCGGATCGGCGCCATCGGCCTCGCCATTCCCGGCGCTGGGCGGAGGCTGGGCGCCGTAACCGGTCGCCTTCAAGGTCTGGAAAAGGAAAGGCTCCCCGGGCGTGGACTTGAACGGGACGACGCAGCCGTGGTCGGCGACCACCAGGGACTTCGCGCCCAGGCTGGCCAGCTCGAGCCTCCCGGCATCCACGAGCACCACGGTCCGGCGGTTCGCTTCGTCACGATTCACGCGAGCCTGCGCGCTCTGGGCGAAGATCTCGGGGCCTGCGTCGACCTTCATGGACCAAGGGTTCGCCTGCGCGCGTCCTTCCGTCTGGAAGGCCATCGAGCCGGCTTCGAGGGTGGGGAGGCATCGGTCGCCCTCAACCGCCAGGCGCAGAATGGAATCGGGATTGAGCCAAATCGTGCCGCCATCTTCCAGAGCGCATTCCACGCCCTGCTTCCAATCCGTGGGTAACGCGGACTTCTCGAGCGTAGAGGTTCCAACGGCCACACGCTCGCCGGCAAGGAGCACGCGCCCTTCGCTCAACGTCTCCGCTTGATCCTTCGCAGTCAGTTGGACGGTAACGCCGACGATGCGTTGAATGCGCGCCACGGGTTTTGAAGCGCTGGCCTGACGCGGCCGGTCCGCATGGACTGCGTTCGGAGCCTCTTCCCGGGACAACGGAGGCGGGGCCGCTTCGGCCAGCGCGGGTTCCGGGGCTTCCTCCGGCGCGGGCTCCGCGGCTTGGCGTGCCGTCTCCAGTTCCGGATCCAGCTCGGGCCCCGAGGCCTCCGCGTCGAGTTCTTCCGGGGCGTCCGGGACCTGCGCGATCCGTTCCGGCTGGGGCCGATACGAACGCTTCGCCGGAACCCACGTCTCGTTCTGCGCCTGCACGGGAGCCTGGCGCGGGGCCGGCGCCTCGCTCAAGAGCACGATCAGCGCCACCAAGGCCGCGGCTCCGGCCACGGGAATCCAAACGGCGCCCGTCTTCGCGGCATCGGCGCGCCTGAGGCGCAAGCTCTTTCGGCTCCGCTTCGAGGCGCTGCTCCGCTGGGAGACCGAGCGGCGCTGCGAAACGTGGCGCGCCTTGAGCGCCACCACCCTGGCGAACCGTTCGGTATCCGAGCCGTCCTGTTGAAGCCGGACACCCCGCATCACGGACTCGACGAAGCGCGCTTCGGTGGGACGCGCGGCCAGCAAGCCGGCGATCGCGCGCTCCATGCGCACCTGCTCCTGGAACCTGCGCGCGTGTTCGGGATGGGCCTCAAGCAACTCCGACAGCGTCCGATCTTCGGATTCGGACAGCACGCCGTCGAAGAAGCGCGCCATCAGCGTTTCGAATTCGGGAACCTGAAGCGAGGAGGCTTGGGCGATCATGAGTAGCGCGCCCCCTGCCGCCGGCGCTCGACGCAATCCCGCAGTTTGTCGCGGAGCCGCACCAGGGTCTGGCGGATCGAATCGGCCGAACCACCCATCTCTTCGGCAATCCGGTCCGAGGTGGACCCCTCGGCGTAGCGCATGGACACGATCTTCCGGAGGTGTTCCGGCAACTGATCCAGGCACATCTTGAGGTGCTGGGTATGGGATGCCAATTCGTCCGGCTCGTCCTGGACGGCCTCTCGATCTTGCCGCGCCAGCCAGGCGACCGTATAGCGCTGCTTGAAGCCTCTTTCGCGCTGCACGCGGCGCCATTCGTTGAGCAGGTGATTCCGCGCGATGGCTTCCAGCCATGCCCAGAAGTTCGACTGGGGGCGAAGTTCGGCCAAGCGCCGCCAGGCCGTCAGGAAAATCTGCTGGCTCAGGTCGTCGGCCCACTCGGGGTCGGAAGCTCGCATGAGGCACATCGCGCGGACGGCGGGGCTGAAGCGCACGACCAGCTCCTCAAAGGACTTCACGTCGCCTTGGCGCGCGGACTCAACCAGTTCCGGCAAGTCCACGACCTTTGCCATGGCCGTTCCTTAAAGGAGACATGTCACGACCGGGGCGACCGTGACATCTACCGCGGCGATTTTGGGATCGCGTAACCTGAGGAGAGCCCCAATCCATCCAACCTTACGATGCGATTTCGCCCCTGTTTGTAGATTTCGCCGTCACACCCCATCGGCTCCGCACATGCTAGGTCACAAGTGAACGCGACCAGGAGACTTCAGCATGGCCAACATTCCACCCCGAACCCCGAAAGTCCTTATCGTGAAGGAAGATAGGCGAAGGGCGCGCAGCGTCCTGATGGGCCTGGGCGCACTCTTCTTCTTGCTGGGATTGGGGTTACTCGCCAACGGCTCCCTATGGCCGGCACCTACTGATGAGCAAGTCCAGGTCGAACAGGCGCCTATCCCTAATTCTGTCCTAGTGGCGTTTAAGCACGAGGCGCCCCTCGCCGACAAAGCGCCCCAAGGCGAGCAGCCGAGCGACGAGGTCATCCTGGTTCAATTCGAAGGTTGGGTTGAAAAGTACCTGGAAGCCGACGACGAATCGCGCCCCGAGCTGGCTCGCGAAGGGCTCGAGCTGGCGCCTCGCCGGCGTGAAATCATGTCCCGCCTGATCGAAGCAGCCCCGCGGCGGGCCCTGGAGCACGCCATTCCGGCTTACAAGGCCAAGCGCCTGCCCGAAGCCGTCCGCAAGCACCTGGAACAGCAGGTCGATGCCCACGGCGACTTCCAGGTGGCGGGAGTGCTCGCGGAACCCGGGAGCGGCGAACCGCCCATTAAGCGCTGGGTCGAGCTGGACGGCGAGCGTTACCGGGCGCACGTGTACGGCCGCCGCCTGACCCAGAGCACCAAGCAAAACATTCCCCTGCACGGCATCGTGCTGGACCAGGAACTCGCGTTGAGCGAGAGCCCGCTGCGCGTCCTGGCCAAGGGGGAACTGCCCGACCCGAATCTCCCTGTGGCCAACGAAGACCTGCGCTGCCCGATCTCTCAGATCGCCTCGCGCGAGGTCGTCGTCGATGCGGGCGGCGTCCTCTACTACCTGTGCAGCGGCGGGCACATCCTGGCCCTGGAGCAGGACCTGATCGCCCAGGAAGGCGGGACGAGCGGGGGCGGCGGGACCGTGGCGCAGTCCGCGTGGACCACGGGCAACAAGACGGTGCTGATCATCAACATCAAGTTCTCGGACACGACCACGAACTACCACAGCGACACCACGCTGCTGAACATGATGAACGGCTGCAACACGTTCATGCAGGCGACGTCTTATGGCGCGACCTCCATGACGTCCACCTTCACGCCGCTGCTGACGCTGCCGAATCCCGAGTCGTACTACGTCACCAACGGCGACTACGTGCTGTACAGCCACGCCCGTTCGGCGGCTTCGAGCGCCGGATACGTCTACACCGATTTCAACCTGGACGCCGTCTGCTGGAAGGGCGGTCCGGGCAGTTACGGCGGGCAGGCGTACGTCGGTTCGCGCGGCTGCTGGCTCAAGAGCGCCACCGCGGGCGTCGCGGCCCACGAGTTCGGCCACAACTTCCGGGCTCTGGCACGCCAACTACTGGACCGCCACGGGCGACAGCATCATCGGCGCGGGCAGCAACAACGAATACGGCGATGTCTTCGACAACATGGGTTCGGCCAGCACGGGCAATCAGTACAACGCCTACGAACGCAACCGGCTGGACTGGCTGCCCAGTTCCTATGTCCAGACCGCCGCGTCCAGCGGCACCTACCGCATCCATGCCTTCGACAAGGGCAGCCTCGCCAGCGGGAACGTCTACGCGCTGAAGGTGCTCAAGGACGCCGACCGGGATTACTGGCTCGACTTCCGCCAGAACCATACCGGCAACAAGTGGCTGATGAGCGGCGTGGACCTGCACTGGGATCCCTGGGCGCAGAGCAACGGCGGCAGCCAGTTGCTCGATACCACGCCCGGAACCTCCAACGGCAAGAACGACTCCGCCATCGTCATCGGCCGGACCTTCTCCGATGCCGGCGCCGGCATCCACCTCACGCCCATCCGCAAGGGCGGCACGACGCCCGAATCCATCGACGTGGTCGTGAACCTGGGGACCTTCTCCGGGAACTCGGCGCCCACGCTCAATCTCTCCGCCAGCGCCACCGCGGTGGGCACGGGCATTACCGTCAACTTCACCTCCGGCGCGTCCGATCCCAACGGCGACACGCTGGCCTACTTCTGGGACTTCGGCGACAACACCTTCGGCGCCAACGCCGCGACGGCCAGCAAGAGCTGGAGCGCCGCGAAGGAGTACGTGGTCCGCTGCGTGGTCAGCGACATGAGGGGCGGCGAGACCAGCGACTACGTGGTCGTGACCGTGGGCGCCCCCGCCAACTTCCGGATCGCCGGCCGCGTCACCAACGGCGGCGCCGGCCTCCAGGGCGCGCGGGTGCATAACGGCCTGCCCACCAACGACACGAATTACCGCACCGCCTGGACCGATAAGGACGGCTATTACGAGATGGTCGATCTCCCGGCCGGCTCGTATACCGTCGGCGCGGTCAAATACGGCTACGCGCTCTCCGCGGCCTTCGCCAATCCCGTGGTCGTGGGGCCCAACGCCGGCGGAATCGACTTCACCGCGTCGATGCCAACCTACGCGATCGGCGGCACGGTCACCTCGGCCGGCGCGGCCGTGTCGGGCGTCACCGTCAGCGACGGTTTCCGCTCCGTACTGACCGCCTCCAACGGGTCCTTTACCATCTCCGGTGTGCCTGCCGGATCGTACACGCTCACGGCGGTCAAGTCGGGCCTCAGCTACAATCCCAACGGCTGGAGCAACCCGGTCGTGGTGGACGGCGCCAACGTCACCGGCCGCAATTTCGTCGCGCCGCTGTACAGCATCTCCGGCGAGATTTCGGGCGTTACGTCTTCGGTGACGGTCAGCGACGGCACGCGCAGCACGACCTCGTATCAGACCGGCGGCGGCAAGAACAAGCGCTGGGTCTACACCCTCTCCGGCGTCCCGCAGGGCACCTATACCCTCACCGCCACGCTGACCGGCTACACGCTGGTCCCCAGCGGCTGGACCAATCCGGTCAGCGTGACGAGCAACCGGACCGGCATGAACTTCGCCGCGGGTGGAGGTTCCACGGCCTACACCGTATCGGGCGAGATTCTGGGCGTCGCGCAGGCCGTCACCGTCAGCGACGGCACGCGCTCCACCACCAGCAAGCTCACCGGGAAGGGCAAGAACGCCAAATGGACGTATTCGCTGACCGGCGTGCCCGCCGGCACCTATACGCTCACGGCCAGCCTCGCGGGCTACGTCTTCACGCCCGCCAACTTCACGAATCCCGTAACCGTCAGCGCAAACCTGACGTCGAGGAATTTCCAGGGCGTCGCCGCCGGGCAATTCGCCAACGAGCCTCCGGTCATCATGAGCAGCCCCTGGGCTTCCCCTGCCCGGATTCGCGTGGCCAACGCCACGAAGCTGGGCGTGGTCGCGTACGATCCGGACGAAGGCCCCGACGACCTGATCTACATCTGGACGAAGGTAAGCGGTCCCGGACAGGTCTACTACTCGGACAACTGCACGGTCGATGCGGACCAGGTTGAAGCGCGCTTCAGCAAGCCGGGAACCTATGTGCTCCGCGTCACGGTTCACGACGGCGACGACGCGGACACGGATACGGTGAAGGTGGTGGTGGTGCGTTAGCCCCTTCGATCGCTCGAAAAAAGCAGGGGCCGGGGTTCGCACGCCGAACGCCGGCCCCTTGCGTTTCGGGAGCCGTGCCGGGCTTCTTCCTGCGCCTTTCACCACATCATGGCTTCGATCATAGCCATACGGCCAGGCCAAGGGCCGCGAATCCGGCGGCCGCTCCGCGTCGGAATCTTGCGACACCCGGTGACGCAGCTTGGCGCGCCGTTGCCTCAGCCAACGAGATCGTTATCACATGTGATTCCGCGCGCACGTGTGCCCCATCGTACCGCTCTGCAACCTACTGCTATGGAATATGTTACGAATCGAATTGAAGAGCCCGCCGTCGCGCGTCCCTTCAGCCTGCCCAAATTCTTTCCGGAACGAGAATTGCGTGAACTGGATTGATTGGAAGTTGGGCGAAGTTCAAGGCCAGGATACCGTCCGAATCGCATGAGAGTGCATGAGATGCGAACCCCGTGGAGCGCCCTCTTCGCCTGCGTCCTGCTGGCCGCAGCGCCTCTGCATGCCGCCACGATCACGTGGACGGGCAATGGCATCGACAGCAACTGGAACAATCCGAACAACTGGAGTTCCACATCGGTACCCGGACCTTTGGATACCGTCGTCTTCAAGAACAACCGCCCGGTCGTGGTGAACGTCCCCGTGACCGTCGCGAGCCTGACCATGAGCAACTACAACGCCTCGCTGACCCTCAACGCCAACCTGACGGTCAACGGGGACTGGACGGTCGGCGGCACGGGCTTCACGCTGACCGGCGCCGGCGCTAACACGCTGACGGCCGGCCGGCTCACGATCGACACCAGCGCCTCCTACACCCAGACCGGCGGCCAGGTGCTGATTCAGGGCGCGGTGACCGTCAGCAACCATGCCACGTTCCGCGTGTCCGGCGGATCCTTCGTCGCCGCGGGCGATATCGATCTGAACAACCACAGCTACATGGTCATCGACGGCGGGCTCGTTCGCGCCGATGGCGACTTCAACATGAACAACCATTCCACGGTGGACCTGAACCCCGGCGGAACGCTCTCCATCGGCGAGTCGCTCAATCTGGAGAAACATGCCCAGTTCAACAACAACGGCGGCATGCTGCCCGTGACCGTGGCCGACTTTTCGGCGCGGCCGGAAGCCGGCGGCATTCTCGTGGAGTGGCGCGTCGCTTCGGAATACGAGAACCTGGGATTCAACCTCTGGAGGCGCGCGGCGCCGCCCCATGCCGGCGCGGAGCCGGAGCGGCTCTGGCGCCAGGCCGGGTCCTTCCGCCAAGCCGGCTGGCGCATGGTCAATGAGAACCTGATCCCGGGCCGGCTCACCCACCCGACGCCCCGCGCCTACCGGTGGTTCGACGCGCCGGAGGAAGGCCGCTACGAGTACGCCCTCGAATCCGTCGCGCTGGACGGGAGCCGCGAGCTGTACCCCTTCGCCAGCGCGCCGGCGGCCGTCCTGCCGGCAGCCGGCGCCGCGCCGGACCCCGAGACGCTGGACGCGATCCTGGCGCGGATCGAACGAGCCCTCGCCGCGCAGCGCGCAGCGCGGAATCGCGAAGCCCTGCTGCGCGCCGCCGGCAACCTGCCTCGCGCGCGCATCGCGCCGCTCGATCCCAGGGGCGGCCCGGGCGCTCCCGCCGCCGGAGCGCGCGGCGCGGTAGCGGCTCGCGCCGCCGGGGACGAGGCCGAGGTGAACGAGCTCCCCGCCTACTCCGCGCCCGGCCTCAAGCTGCCCTTCGTCGCGCCGCCCGCGCGGGGTTACGACGCGGCCAAGCTCGTCAGCACCGGCCGCGGCGTGCTGCGCGTCGACCAGGCCGCGCTGCCGGCCGGGTACGACGTGGCGCGCCTGGACGTGCGCTACGAAGGCCGGCGCATGCGGGCTCTGGCCCTGGAAGGCGACGCCCTGTACCTGTACGCCCAAGGCTACGAGGACGCGTACACCGACCGGGATGCGTATTTCCTGCGCGCGGGCGCGCGAACCCGCGCCGGGCGGGCGCCGTCCGCGCGCGGACTCTTCAGTTCGAACCGGCCGGCCCAAGGCGCCGCCGGCGGCCATGCGCAACTCGAATTCGACGCCGTGTACTTCTCGTTCGGCAGCCAGCCGGTCGTGAACCGGCCGTACTTCGCCTCCGAGTTCCTTACCTCCGGCAGCGCCCACGCTTTTCAACTGGCCACGCCGTTCGCGCAGAGCGACCCCGCCACGCTGAGCGTCACGGTCTACAGCCATTCGCCGGACGCCCACGAGTTGCAGGCGGTGCTGAACGGTACGCCGCTGGGCGCCGCGCGGTGGCAGGGCGGACAGCGCATGCTGCGCCTCACGTTCGACGTGCCGGCGGGGCTGCTGCGCGATGCCGCGGCCAACGCCATCGACCTGCTTACTCCGGATCTCGGCGTCCCGCAGACGGCGTTCCTGTATTCGATTGAAATCGATTACCGCAAGGCCCTGGCGGGGCCGGGGCCGGTCGAGATCCTGGACGGCGTGCGCGGGCTGGTGGAAGTCCGCGACCTGCCCAGCGACCGGCTGTGGGTCGTGGACGCGCGCAACCCGCGCGCGGCGCGGCTGGCGCCTTACGAGGTCCAGGCGCAGGACGGCGGCGGCTTCCGCGCGCGCTTTTGGGCCGTGGCCAACGGCCGAGGCCAGGGCTACCTCGTCGTGCCGCAGGGCGCCGAAGCGGCGCCGCTGGCCGTGACGGAGGTCCGCGTCGACCCGCTGCCCCGCGGGATCGAGTACCTCGCGGTCGGCCCGGCCGCGTTCGGCGCGACCTTTGCGCCGCTGGTCGCCCGCCGGGAGGCGGAGGGCCTGGACGCTCGCTACGCGGACCAGCAGGCGCTCTTCGACGCGTACGGCGATGGCCGCTACGGACCGGCTGGCATCCGCCGCGCCGCCTTCAAATTGCGCGGGAGCCTCCAATACCTCTGTCTGGTCGGGCGCACCACCAGCGACTACAAGGATCGCGCCGCGCCGTACGGCATCGACCCGCTCTGCCCGACGATCCTGGCCTCGACGCCGACCTTCGCCGAGATCCCCGCCGACCCGTTGTACGCGGACTTCGGGCGAGGCCCGCGTTTCGCCGTGGGTCGCTTCCCCGTCAATACGGCCGGCGAACTGGCCGTGGCGGTGCAGCGCACGCTCGACTTCGTGCCCATTCAAGGCGCCAGCGGAGGCCTGGGTCTGCTCGCCGCGGACCGCCGCGACCTGGAGGCCGGGCACTTCGGGCTGGGCTGCGAGGCCCTGGAGGCGGCCTGCCCGCAACTGACTTGGGACAAGGCCTACCTGGGACAGACCGCGCCCGCCGCCGCGGACCTCACGCAGGCCATGCGGGATGCCGCCAACGGCGGCGCCGACGTGATCGTCTTCAACGGGCACGGGGCCAGCAACCGGCTCTCGAGGGAGAACGTCCTCGATGCCGCCAAGGCCGCGCAGTGGACGGGCAACTGCGTCCTGATCCAGGCGACCTGCACGGCCAATTACTTCATGCACGACCTGCCGGCCATCGACACCAACGCGGAGTTGCTGCTGACCCAGCCGCAAGGCGGCATCGCGGCGTCCATCGGGCCGACCACGTACACCCCGCATGGCATCCTGGTCGACTTCAACAAGCTGCTGCTTGAAGAACTGCAGCCGGGACGGAGCTGGGGCACGGCGCTCATGCATGCGCAACAGCGCGCGTGGACCCTATCCAGCCACATGGCGCGAACGCGGGACCCCAACGCGGCCCTCCTGAGGGCCCTGACGTACGGCGAGTGCCTGCTGGGCGATCCCGCGCTGCCGATCTATGCGCCCTGACAGCCCGCAGCGCGTACGGACGCTCCATGGATTCTGGCCTCTCGACCCGTTCCTGCGCACTTCGCGGCAAAGGCAGGCTTGCCCCGGGCGCCCAGCGGGATGAAGTGTGGACTCCCGCCCTGCGAACCCAGGACGGCTAAGGTAAAGACAGGTTCGGACGAACGCGCGAAAGCGGTGGGTACGGAAGAATTGGCATCCCCAGGGGGATTTGAACCCCCGTCCTCAGGCTGAGAACCTGATGTCCTAGGCCGGGCTAGACGATGGGGACGCCTGTATTTGGTTGTAAACCACACTGTGGGGCGAGGCAGTATACGAACTCCGCCCTACTCTGCAAGTTGGTTGCCCCGCTACGATTCGAACGTAGATTACCTGATCCAGAGTCAGGCGTCCTACCATTAGACGACGGGGCAACGTCCCGTGCAGGACACTACAAGTAGGGCTCTCAAGGCTCACGTCAAGGGAATTTGAAGGGAACCCGAACGGGTCGCGGCGGTGAAGGTAGATGTCCCGCCTGACCTTGGCGAACGTGGAGCTTTCCGGTAGGGTAGCGCTCCTATTTTGGCCATCTGAGGCGGCGCCGGTCCCGAACCGGATTCCCCGTTCCTGGCCGGGTGAGGTGCGGTCGGCCGCGCGGCTTGACAACCTTTCCGGCTGGGGGTAGGTCCGTAACGACAAGCCCGGCCCGCATCGCCCAGCAGGAGTACCAGAGCCATGTCGGCGTCAGTCACGGTCATCTTTGGCGGTCAGGAACAGGGCAACCACGACCTGACCGAAGAAAAAGTCGTCGTCGGCCGCGAGCCGACGTGCGGGATTCCCATCGACAACCTGGGCATCTCGCGCCAGCACTGCGCCTTCGCGCTCAAGGGCGGCGCCTACGTCGTCCAGGATCTGGGCTCGGCCAACGGCACCTTCGTCAACGGCAAGCGCATCGTCGAACATTACCTCAACGACGGGGACGAGGTCGTCATCGGCAAGTACATCCTGCGCTTCAAGAACGAGGAACAGGCGAAGGCCGCGCCTAATCGCGAGAGCGTGGGCGTCCCCGACACGCTCAACACCTACGTCATGGACGGCGCGAAGATCCAGGAGCAGCTCGCCAAGATGCGCGCGGGCGGCAACGAAGGCGAAGCCGGCGCTCCGGCCCAACCCGGCCCCGGCGCCACGGCCAAGGATTACGCCAAGGCCCTCGACGTTCCCCAGCAGGGCGGCGAGATGGGCTCCCTCAAGACGCTCATCATCGTGCTCCTCGTGGCCGTCTTCCTGCTCGTCGTGTTGGTCGTGCTCTTCGCGGCTGGGGTCTTCTCCGGCGGCGGTGGCGGCGGCGCGGCGCCGGCGCCTTAGTCCCCCGGCGCGGGCCTCCCATGTTCGAAGCCCTTGCGGCGCTCCTCGCGGTCCTGCTCTGCGCGGGACTGCTGGGCGGCGCGGCTCTGTACATGCTCCGCCTGGGCGTGCGCTTTTCGCTGGGCGATCTGGTGCTGGCCGTCTTCGTGGTGGGTCTGACGCCGGCGCTGGGCGGCATGGCCGCGGAGGAAGCGCCGGCGGGGATGAGGGCGCGGCTCTGGGCGGGCGCCCTCGCGCTGACCGCCCTGGCCGCGCTGTACCAGATCTATGGCATCTACTGGGCCTCGATCAAGCCCGCGCCGTCGCCCCAGGGTCAGTTCTGGCAGCGCTTCGGGCCGTCGCTGGCCTTGACCTTCGCCGGCGGCCTGGGCTTCGTCTGGATCGTCTTGGATCGGTCGCGCTGAGCGGTTCTTCAGACATCGAAGTGCTTCGCGCTCACCGAACGGAGCCGGTCGCGGACGCAGCGTTTCCAGTCCGGCGGCAGGACCGCCTGGCTCTTCGGGCGCGCGCAGGCTTGGGGCTTGCGAGCGGCTTCGCCGGGGGAGCGCTCGCGGTGCGAGCGACGGTGGGGCACCAAGGTTCGAGACATGGTCCAGGCTCCTTTCCGTCGCGCTGCCGTGCCCGGTGTTCATCCCAACGGCATGGAGGCGCACAGGGTTCACCAGGTTGTTCGGCTTGAGTGCTGAAATCTTAGGCACCTGTGATCTGATTTCAGTACATATTAGGACCGCTCGCACCTTGTGGCTTCCGATCTGGGGAATTCCGGCGAAATCTACACAACAGCCTTTCAATTCACCGGTTAGAACAGGGAGAAGGCCGCGCAAGAGGGCAGGGAATGAGCGCGCTGCTCCGTCCAACCGGATGGGGGGGCTCGCGATGCGCCACGGCGGGCCTTGAGTCCTGGTCGGCAGAGCTCGAATTGCGGGGCGCTGCCGGCTGCTACCATTGGCATCCACGAGCGTTCGGGCGAGCGGCATGGCCGAAGAGCACGATCTTAGTTTCGGGAAGGTCGCCATCTCCAAGGGCTACTGCTCCAAGCAGCAGCTCATGGAGGCGCTCGAGACGCTCGAGCAGGTCCGCGGGCTCGGGCTCAACGAGCAGATCGGCAGCATCCTGATCAAGAAAAAAGTGATGAGCGAGGAGCAGGTCCGCGAGGTCCTGCGCGCGCAGGCTCAGAAGTCGAAGATCAAGATCGCCAACTACGAGATCCTGGAGAAGGTGGGCCAGGGCGGCATGGGTTCGGTCTTCAAGGCGCGCCAGATCGCGATGGACCGGATCGTCGCGCTGAAGATCCTCGCGCCCAAGCTGGCCGAGGACCGTTCGTTCTGCGAGCGCTTCATCAAGGAGGCGCGCGCGGTCGCGAAGCTGAACCACCCGAACATCATCGTCGGGATCGACGTCGGCCGGCACGGCAAATACTACTACTTCGCCATGGAGTTCGTGGACGGCGAGACGGCGCTGACGCGGCTGCGGGAGAAGAAGACGTTCACCGAGGCGGAGGCCCTGAGGATCGCCGCCCAGATCGCCAGCGCGCTGGAGCACGCGCACAAGCACGGGCTGATCCACCGCGACATCAAGCCCGACAACATCATGCTGCCCACGCGGGGCGAGGCCAAGCTCTGCGACCTCGGGCTGGCCAAGAAGATCAGCACCGACGCCAGCGGGACGTCCACCGGCGCGGCCGTGGGCACCCCGCACTACATCGCGCCCGAGCAGGCCCGCGGGCTGGACAACGTCGGCATCACGGCGGACATCTACGCCTTGGGCGGCACGCTCTACCACATGACCACCGGCCAGACGCTCTTCAAGGGCGAGAACTCGACGGTCATCATGACCCAGCACCTCTCGGCCGAAGCCCCCAACGCGCGGAATCTGGCCCCGGAACTCTCGGAGCACTTCTGCCGCCTGCTCGAGAAGATGCTCGCCAAGGACCCCGCCGACCGGCATGCGTCCCCGACGGAGCTGCGCGAGGATCTGGAGCGCGTCGCCGCCGGCGCTTCGATGAAGGCGCCGTTGCCTCCCAATAGTTCTTCGAGCATGGAGCGCACGCCGCGGGAGAGCGTCAAACGCAAGAACCGCACCACGGGCCCGCAGCCGCCGGTCCGCGCCGCCGCCGGTCCGCGCCGCGGGGGCGAGCGGATCACCACCGGCCCGCGCGCGCCCATCGACCGTCCCGACCAGCCGACGGGGCCCAAGCCCAGCGTCAAGGCCAACCGAATCCTGGTCTTCGCCGCCGCCGCGATCGCGCTGGGCGTCGTCGTCGGCCTGGGCGTCGCCTCGAACGGGCCCGAAACGCAGACCTCCTCCGCCCCGCCCAAGTCCGGGCCCGAGGAACCGGCCGATCCAGTCAATGCGGACGACCTGACGCAGACTTCCGCGACAAGCCCTTCCAGCGAGGCGGCCAAGACGGCCAACGTCGCGACGCCCGCGAGCGTGCCCTTCGCCCCGCCCGGCGGCGATGCCGGGCACGCGCCATGGGACGCCGCGCGCAAGGCCTGGCGCGAGACCCCCGAGGACCTCGCCGCCATCCTCGGGCTCTATAAGGCCGCCGAAAAAGGCCTCGCGCCGACCCGCGTCGGCGAACTGCGCCACGAGCGCGGGCGGATCCTGCAGGCCCTGCAGGACCAGTTCCAGCCCATCCTCGACGGCCGGCTCCGCGAGGCGCGCGTCAAGGCGCAGAACAACGATCTGCCCGGCGCCCTCGAGATGCTCGACGCCGGCGGATTCCCCAAGCGCCTGCTGGCCCCCGAGACCCAGGCGCTCCTCACCGAAGCGCGCAAGGAGTTCCAGCCGCCAGCCAGCGCGGCGATCGCCGTCCTGCGCAAGGAACTGCAGCAGGCGGGCGCCCAGACCAAGGTCCTGAACGCGCTCAACGACAAGGTCAACCAGCTCATTGGCCAGCACAAGGGCGACGCCAAGGCCTTCGCCGAACTCAACGAGCTCAAGGGCCAGCTCAGCGAGCAGCTCAAAAAGGCGCAGGAAACCCACCAGGACCGCCGCGAGGAATCCTTCGAGACCGCCGTTAACCGGGCCCACGAACTGTCCAAGAAAGGCGACCTCGCCGGCGCGCACAAGGTCCTGGAAGCGCTGGCCGGCGCCAAGCTTTCCAAGGACCAGTTGGACCTCGCCAACCGGCTACGCGACGACGTGAAGGACGCGCTCGACCACTTCCAGCGCGCGCGGCAGATCCTCGAAGGCATGGCCGGAAAGACTGAGAACGCGAAGGTGACCGACCGGAGCGGCCATTCCGTCCGATCCCCGGTGCTCCGCGCCGTTTCGGACAAGAACGGCCCGGCGGTCGTGCTGAAGGAAAGGGGCAAGGAGGTGGTCATCCCCCTTCTCGACGTCGAGGCCGAATGCCTGCTGGGCTTCGCGGGCGTGCGCAAGGCCAATCCCCAGGGCCGCCTGGCGCTGGGCGCCTACGATTGGTGGCTCGGGCATTATGCAGCCGCCTACCCCTTCCTTGAGGAGATCGACGCCGCCAAATTCCGCCGGGACGCCGCATACTACATGGACCGGATGGACCGGGAGGCGGGCGAGTTGATGGATCAGATCCTCGCGCTCTACAGCCAGGCGCAGGATGCCAAGCTTCCGAAGATGCTCCGCGAGGAACGGCAGAAACAGGCCGCCCCGCTGCTGGAGCGGCTCAAGCGCGATTACGCTACGACGAGGACCTACCGTGAGCGCAGCAAGGATTAACCGCGCCCTGCTCCTGGCCGCGTGCCTCGCCGCCGCGGGCTCGGGCGCCGCGCTGCGCGCCGGCGAGGCGAAGGTCTCCTGGGCCGACGTCGAGCGCTGGGCCCAGGGCGGGGACGCGCCCAAGCCCGAGCCCAAGGCCGACCCGAAGCGCGAGCCCGCTCCCGAGCCCAAGCCCGACCCGGGGCCCGCGAAACCCAAGCCCCCGGAGCCCGACGCGCCCCCCGACGAAAACGCCTGGAAGCGCCCCTACCCCACCACGCGCCGCGACGAGCCGCCGGACTGGAAGCTGCTCAACGCCAAGTGGCCCCCGTTGGTGCGGGAGCGGGAGGAGAACTGCAAGAAGTACAACGACCTCAGCGGCTACATCGACCTGTACCGCGATTTCGACCAGTACGACAAGCTGCTCCAGTACCTCATGGAGAAGATCGCCAACCCCAAGGTCATGCAGAACAAGGACCAGATGCGGGAACTCTGCGAGCTGTTCTGGAAGGCCGCCCTGGTCTCGCCCAGCAGCGTGGACGCGCAGATGCTGCAGAACGCCTACGAGCAGTGGAAGCAGCGCGAATCCAGCCGGTTCGAGGGCTGGGATGCGTGGATGAAGAAGCAGGAGGAGCTCTACAAGAAGGGCCGCGGCATCCGGAAGGAGATCCAGGACCTCGAATTCCAGGGCGACGAATCGCCCGAGCCGCTCTGGAACCTGGCCGAGGCCTTCCGGGACGACCTGCCGCCTTCGCGGCTGATCCAGGTCCGCGTGCTCTTCAAGCTGCGCGCGTGGTTCCCGAAGTACCACGCGGTGCGCTCGGGCGAAGTCCAGCGCCGCATCGTCAACCTGCTCCACTACGACCTGCGCCTGCCCGAGGACGCGATCCCCGAGGCGCGCACGATGCTCGAGGAGTTCCCCAAGCACGCCTGGACCAAGAACGGCGACGCGATGTGGACCCTCGCCGAGGCGCTCAAGGACCAGGGCTACGCGTCGCAGCAGAACCATGCCAAGGCGCAGACGTTCTGGAAAGAGGCCCTGCAGACCTACGAGGAGTTCCAGAAGCGCCACGGGCCGCACAGCAACAACCAGCCCGGTCCGAACGCCGGCCCCAGTTCCAGCGCCCAGCGGGTCTCGGAGCTGCGCGGCAAGGTCCGTTGAACTTCAAGCCGCCAGGCCCGGCATGGTCAAAAAAAAGCGGGCGGCGTCAGACGCCGCCCGCGGATGCCCGCAAGACTGCTGCGACAGTAAGAAGTTGGGCTACTTCTTCTTCTTCTTGGTCGCCTTCTTCTTGGCCTTCTTCTTGGCCTTCTTCTTCTTCGCCATGGGTATGACTCCTTTCCCGTTAACGGGCAGCCTCAGGAATCTGAGGCTCTGACCCTGACCCACCGCCGACGTGTCCCTTGATAGGGGATCTGGCGCCCAGCACGCGGCGCCGTCCGGCGGCCCTGCTACCTTGGTCGGGCATCAGTCCCGAGTGGCGCGCACGGCGCCTGGCTGCGGAGCCGCGGCGGGTTTGCATCGGAGTCTGCGGGAAAGTGCGGGCGTCTTCCCGAAACCCCAGTCGCCGCGAACGCCGTACCGGCGCGCGCACGTCCGCTCTTAGAAGGAGTGGACCCGAACAAGGCTTCACTGCTCATGCCGACCGGCCCGCACAGGCCGACCGGTTGGTTAATCGTCGATCGCGAAGATGGCGAGGATGAAGGGCCACGGTGGGTTTGCGAGGAGCAACGCTTCGCGGGGCGCGGGCTCGTGATCAACACGCGTTCCTCTCTCCGCCTCACCTTCGATCGCGACAAGTACGATCCTGCCGCCGGTACTTCACGTCCACTTCGAAGGCTACGGAGAAGTAGTTACATGAATCAGGCCATTTTCGTCAAGACCTAAGCGTGAAAATTTTTTTACATGCGCGCTTGAAGCCGCGCCCTCGCGCGCTACCCGAACGCCGCTTCACGCGCGCGAATCGTTCGCGAGCGCGTCAAGCAGCGCGAGCGCGCGGCGCGCTTCCGCGCATTCGGCGTCGAGCTTCAAGGCCTGCCGATACGCCTGCCGCGCCTCGGCAAGATGGCCCTGCCGCTGCAGCGCGCGCCCGCGCCCGCATGCCGCTTCGGTCAGGCGGGGCTCCAATTCCAGCGCGCGGCCGAAGTGGAAGAGCGCTTCTTCGTCCTTCAGCACGGAGAACGCCGCCAGCGCGAGGTGGTGATGGGCGGCCGCGTCGCGCGGATTCTCGCGCATCGCCGCTTCGTAGCGCACCCTCTCGGTCCGGTAGCGCCGGTAGCCTTCCAGCGCGAAGCGCAGCGAGTGGTAGGCGCAGGCGTCCTGGGGCGCGGCGAGCGTGGCGCGCTCGAAGGCGTCCACGGCCAGCGCGATCTGCCCCTGCCGCAGCGCCAGCGCGCCGCGTTCGAACCAGAGCCGCGCGGCATCCGGGCGCCGTTCGCAGGCCTGGTCCAGGACCAGCGCCGCCTCGTCGCGCCGCCCGTCGTCTTCCAGGAGCCTGGCGCGGAGCGCCGCGGCGGCCGCGTCGGTGCGGGCGTCCGCGGCGCCGGCCATGCGCAGCGCCTCCCGCAGCCGCCGGTCCAGCGCGGAGGCGTCCAGCGTGCGCCGCGCGAAGCGCGCGCGCGCGACCTCGGCCAGCGCGAGGTCCAGCAGCGCCGCCGCGCGGCGAGCCGGAAGTTTCTCGGCCTCGGCGGCCTCGCGCTCCAGGCGTTCCAGGGCCTCGCCGACCTGCCGCGCCGTGCCGTCCCGCGCGTCGGCCGTGCCCAGGAGTTCGCGCAGCCGGCCCAGCACCTCGCAGGCTTCCAGGCAGCGCGGATCGGCGCGGACCGCGCGGACGTAGCGCGCCTCGGCCTCTTCCAGCAGCCCGGCCGTCTCCAGCAGTTCGCCCTGATGCAGGAACAGCCGCGCCTGCTCGGGGAAGCGGACCGCGGACTCGGCCAGCTCCGCCAATTCGCCGTTCAGGTCGCTGGGACCGTTCAGCTCCAGCGCGTGCGCGAAGCCCACGTTCAACGCGGCCTCGACGTTCTGAGGTTCCAGCGCGGCGGCTTTGCGGAACGCGCTCAGCGCCCGCTCGCGCTCCCCGCGCAGCAGGTAGCCGCCGCCGAGGGCGTTGTAGGCTTCCGCGGAGCCGACCTCCAGCTTCACCGCGCGCTCGAGGTACTCGATCCGCTCATGGACGATCCGGTATTCCAGCCGCGCCAGTTCCAGGTTCGTCGTGACTTCGGGCGAAGGCTCCACGCCCGGGCGCGCGGCTTTCTCGACCTCCAGCGCCTTCTCGTAGCAGCTCAGGCCGGCCTTCAGGTCGCCCAGGTCGGCCAGCACGTTGCCCAGGTTGTTCAGGTAGGTGGCGCGCCCCGGCTGCAAGGTCGCCGCGCGCCGGAAGCAGCGTTCGGCCTCGCGCAGGTCGCTGCGGCGGTAGTGCAGCGCGCCCAGCCGCCCGTACAAGGTCGCGTCGTTGGGCGAGCGCGCCAGTTCGCGGCGCAGTTCGGCGATGGCGCGATCCAGCGGATGGATATCGACCCGCCGCGCGGGGCTCGACGGCGCGCGTACGCGGGCGGTCGGACGGCGGCGAATCGAAGTCTTACGGGCCGGCGATGCGGCTTGGCTCACGTACGAATCCCCCCCGGGATCGGCCCGCCGCGGCGACTTCGGGCGCGGCGGATCCGGTGAGGATCGGCCGGCGCGGTCGCACCCGTGGCGGGCTTGTGCTTCTTCCCTTCGACACAGGTGCGTGCGGGACTTGAGGCTTTTGCCCGGCGGCGGCCCTTCATCGAACGCTTCTCCGGCGGCTGTTGGGGCTTCGATTTCCCGAAGTTCCCCTAGACCTTGTGCTCGTCCTGGCGGTCCTCCCCCAGCAAAGATTCCTGCTTCTGAATCGTCAAAAACCAGCCCCAGGGAGTCCTAAAATCCTGCGAAATCAAACGCCCTCCTTTAATTACCCTGGGCACCCCCTGCCCGATCAAGATTCCAGGACGGCGATGCCCGGCAACTTCTGCCCCTCCAGGAACTCCAGGCTCGCCCCGCCGCCGGTGGAGATGTGGGAGATCCGTTCGGAGACCCCGGCTTCGTTCACCGCCGCGACCGACTCCCCGCCCCCGACGACGCTGAAGGCCTGGCTCCCGGCGACGGCCTTGGCGACGGCAAAGGTTCCCGCGTTGAAGGGCGGCAGTTCGAAGACCCCCTGCGGCCCGTTCCAGACGACCGTCGCGGCTTTGGCGATCTCCTGAGTGTAGCGCTCGACGGTCCGGGGCCCGATGTCCAGGGCCATCCAGCCATCGGGGATGCCGTCGGCGGGGACGACCCGGTACGGCGCCTGCGCCTCGAACTTCTCGGCGACGACGTGGTCCAGCGGAAGCAGGAGGGTCCTGCCCAGCTTCCGCGCCTGCTCCAGGACCGCCGCGGCCTCGCCGGTAAGGTCGGCCTCGACGAGCGACTTGCCGACGGGGAGGCCCTGCGCCTTCAGGAAGGTGTAGGCCATCCCGCCGCCGATGAGCATCGCGTCGCACTTGGGGAGCAGGTGCTTGAGCACCTGGAGCTTGCCGGAGATCTTCGCGCCGCCGAGGATCGCGACGAAGGGACGTCGGGGCTCGGCGAGCAGCGGGGCCAGCGCGTCGATCTCCTTCATCATCAGCAGCCCCGCGCAGCGCGCGGGCATCAGCCGGGGCAGCGCATGGACGCTGGCGTGCGCGCGGTGCGCGGCCCCGAAGGCGTCGTTGACGTAGACGTCGGCCAGCTCGGCGAGCTGCCTGGCGAAGTCCGCGTCGTCGGCCTCCTCGCCCTTGTGGAAGCGCAGGTTCTCCAGCAGGAGCGCCTCGCCGTCCTTCAGCTTCGCGACGGCCGCCCGGGCCGGCTCGCCGACGCAGTCCTCGGCGAAGGGGACCTCGCGGCCGAGGTGCCTGGAGAGGTTCGCGGCCACCGGGCGCAGGCTCATCTCGGGGACGCGCTTGCCCTTGGGGCGCTGGAAGTGGCTGCACAGGACCACTCGCGCGCCGCGCGCCTGCAACTCGCGGATCGTCGGCAGCACCGCGGTGACGCGCGTGTCGTCGTCCACCTGCCCGGTCTGCTTGTCGAGCGTCACGTTGAAATCGGCGCGGCAGAGCACGCGCTTGCCCTTTACCTCCATGTCCTTCAAGCGGCGAATGGCCATGAGCGAAGTTCTCCGTGTGGGCGGTCCGGCTGGAGCGGGGCGGTGCTTCCTGCCCTTCCGTGAAAACGAGTCCAGGTTAGCCTCGCTTGGACCGGCATCAAGCGCGCCGCGCCGGCCGCGGGCGCCGTCTTGCGCGAGCCTCGTGGAGCAGCGGCAGGCGTGGAACCGCCCGAACCGACCGGCAACCCGGTCTTCGACTACCGAGCCGGCTTCCGTCGCAGCGCGGCGGGCGTCCAGAAGCTGCTGCTCAGCGGGGGGCTGCTCGCGCTGCTGGCCGGCGCCGGCTGCGCGCTGCCTGCGGCGAGCCGGGCCTTCTCCATCTGGATCGCCTTGGGCGGGCTTGTCCTGCTCGCGGCGGGCGTGGCCTGGGGCTTCCTCTGGCGCCGCGCGCTGCGCGAGGGGTTCCGCAAGACCTACCGCGGCTTCGACGAGTAGATTCTGCTCAACCACGAAGGCACGGAGAACTGCCGTATGGATTGTGCCACGGGTCGGCGCAGCCGCCCCGTGCTGGGAAGCCTATCCTTCCGCAGTGGCTGCCGAACGGCACGGGGCGGCTGCGCCGACCCGTGGCACGCGGATCACAGCCGCACTTCCTTGCCGCGCTCGGCGCTGTCCAGCAGCGCCTCCATCATCTCCTGCACCAACAGGCCGTGCCGGAGCGGGGCCTCGCACTTCACGCCATCGAGGATGCAGTCGACCCAGTGCGCGGTGTTGGCGTCGAAGCCGTTGGTCTCCTTCGGCACTTCGACGGCCTCGTTGGACGTCACGTAATCGTGGGTGCGGTAGATGGTGAGCGGGCTCAGCTTCGCGCCGGCCTGGGTGCCGAAGAGTTCGATCTGGAGCTCCTCGGGCTGGTGGCTGGCCCAAAAGGATTCGACCTGCACGCCGGCGCCGTTCTCGAAGCGGACGAAGCCGCCGGCGTAGTCGTCGGCCGCGTACTCGCTCCAGTAGTCCTTGGGCGGGCGCCGGCCGCCGAGGTAGCCTTCGCCGCGGGGGCCGAACTTCGCGCCGGCCACGCCGAGCACGCTCACCGGCCGCGGCATGCCCATCAGCCACCAGACCGCGTCGAGGACGTGCACGCCCATGTCGCGCCAGGCGCCGCCGCCCTTGCGGACGAAACCCAGGCCCCAATGCGGGATGCCCAGCCGCCGCACGCTCCGCGCGCGCGCGTAGTAGACCTCGCCGAACTCGCCGCGCGCGAGGTATCCGCCCAGGATCCGGCAACCCGGGCCGAAGCGCGTCGAAAGGGACATCATGTTCACGACCTTGGCGGCCTCGGCGGCCTTGACCAGCTTCCGCGCCGGGGCCAGCGCGTCGGCGAGGGGCTTGGTCACGAGCACGTGCTTCCCGTTCCGCACGGCCTCCAGCGCCACCGGCACGTGGAACTGGTTGGGCGTCCCGACGAAGACCGCGTCTATCCGCTCGTCGCGGCACATCTCCTTGTAGTCGGTGAAGCGCAGGATCCCGGGGAGGTTCAGCTCCTTCGCGAAGGCCTCCATGCGCTCGGGGAGCAGGTCGCAGAGCGCCGCGACCTCGGCGCGCGGGTTCTTCTGCAGCGCCTTGGCGTTGGCCTTCCCGATGCCCATGCCGACGATCGCCACGCGAACCTTGCCCGACTTGCCGCGCTTGCGCCTGGCCATGCTGCGTTCTCCTGGTGCCCTGAAGTATGCTGTGCAAAGCAAGCATTATGAAGCCGGCGTGAGGCTTGGACAGCGGGGAATCCGATATCAACCTTTCATCCCCGGCTCGATTTCAGGTGTTTTCAGGTAGTGGCGTTCGCAAATGGCGAAGGTAAAGAGCAGGATCAGGCCGGAGACCAGCAGATCGAGGGCAAGGTTGAATGGGATCCACTGACCGGTTCGCCTGTATGAACTTGCCACTATGACTTCAATCGCAGGCAATGGCCAACCATATCCTCTGGTCTGCAATAATCTTCCAAATCGATTTTCTTGAATATACAAGTCCTCCTCATTCCACCTATTCTTCGATACTTCCCATTCAATAGTATTTAAGAACACAATCAAACCGAGCGCCATGGATAGCGAAATCATCGTCAGGAGATGGATTCTGAAGCCATAAGTTCGCGGTTCATTACGATAGACGGCATGAGTCAAGCCAGTTGAAAATATCGGTAATCCAACTAAGACAATCAAATTGCAGAGCAGTGGTAAATAGAACAGAATTGAATTCTCTTTATACACTCCTCCCGAACTGGAAATAAAAGAATGCTCAAAGCAAAGTGGCCACCCTCTTCGTTCGAATTGCCCTCCTACCCAATGAAATTTCTGATAAGTGCCATAAGGCAGCAAATTCGCCCACACGAGCACTCCAAACACACACGCACCAACCGCTATGGGAATCCGGTGTTGCCTCCGCCAGGACGGCTTGCGTTCTCCAGCAGTGGTCGATAATTGCCTTATTTCCATAGCTCCTCTATTCTACCTCGAATACGGGCCGGCGAGGAAACGCCTTCATCGTTACCTTTCCTCTTCCATCTCCTCCAGGGTAGGCGTTGCGCGCCAATCCTGGGCTGACGTAGACAAGCCCGTTGGGCTTGAAAGCCGGCGCGCCGCTCTTCCCCCTTCCCCATCTCTAATCCCCAATCCCTAATCCGCAATGAAGCATTCCGCCTTCCGCGATTCGTGCTATCTTCCCGCCATGCGCATCGTCTTCGCCGGGACGCCCGAGTACGCCGTCGCCAGCCTGCGCGCGCTCGCGAGCCTCGCGCCGGCGCACGAACTCGCCGGCGTCGTCACCCAGCCCGACCGGCCGCGCGGGCGGAAGGGCGAGCCGGCGCCGCCCGAGGTCAAGGTCGCCGCGCTCGAACTGGGGATTCCCGGCGAACGCATCCTGCAGCCCGAATCCATCAACCGGCCGGAGGCCCTCGCCGCGCTGCGCGAACTGAAGCCCGACCTGCTCTGCGTCGTGGCCTACGGCGGGCTGCTGAAGGACGAGGCCCTCGCGCTCCCGGCGCGCTACGCGCTGAACGCGCACGGCTCGCTCCTGCCGCGGCACCGCGGCGCCTCGCCGATCCAGGCCGCGATCCTGCACGGCGACGAGCAGACCGGCGTCTGCATCATGAAGATGGTCCGCGCGCTCGACGCCGGGCCGGTGCTGTGGTGGCGCGCGATCCCCCTCGGACCCGGCGAGACCGCCGGCAGCCTCCACGACCGCCTCGCGGACCTCTCCGGCATCGGCTGGATCGAAGCCGTGCGCCTGATCGAGGCCGGCAAGGAACGCTTCGAGCCGCAGGACGACGCGCGCGCGACGTACGCGCCGAAGCTCGAGAAGGAATCCGGCGCGCTCGACTGGACGCGCGAGGCCATGTACCTCGAACGGCACGTCCGCGCGATGTCGCCGTGGCCCGGCGCGTGGACGACCGTGCGCGACGCCGGCGGCTTGGCGCCGCGCCCCCTGCGGATCGAACGCGCCGCGGTCGCGAGCGCGAAGCCGCCGGCCGGCGCGACGCCGGGAACGGCGTGGTTCGAACGGAGCGGCGAGCGCGGGCGCTGGTTCGCCGCCTGCGGTTCGGGCGCGCTGGAGCTGCTCGAGGTCCAGCAGTCCGGCGGGAAGACGATGGGCGTCGAGCCGTACCTGCGCGGCGCGGGGCGCGCGTACGCCGAAGGCGCGCGGCTGGGCGCATGAGCGGCGAGTCCGCCGGCGAGCCGCCGCCGCCGCAGGCCCCGCCCGGGCCGCGCGCATGGCCCTGGCTGCTCCCGCTGCTGCTGGCGCCGGCGCTGATCGCGCCCTGCTGGAACGCGCCTTTCACGCGCATCGACGACCCCGCGCTCTTCCTGAACAGCGCGACGCTGAAGCCCGAGACGCCGTACGCGGCCGTGCTGGACGACCATCCCGAGCAGTTCAACTACTACCCGCTGACGATGCTGCGCTGGAAAGCCGAGCGCGCGCTCTGGGCCGCACTGCTGGGGCCCGCGCTCGGCGAGGACGCCTGGGCGGCGGGCCTGCGCCTCAGCAATCTTGTGTATCATCTGCTTGGTGCGCTGTTCCTCTGGCTGCTGCTGCGGCGCCTCGGCGCGGGGCCGGCATTGGCCGGCTTCGTGACCGCGGCCTTCGCGCTTCATCCGCTGGCGGTCGAATCGGTCGCGTGGCCGGCCGAAGGGAAGACGGCCTTCGCGGGGTTCTTCGCGCTCGCCGCGGCCTGGGCCTACGTCCGCGCGAAGGGCGCGGGCGGGCACGCGCTCGCCGCCGCGCTCTTCGCCGCCGCGCTGCTTTCCAAGCCCTCCGCGCTGGGCGTCGTCGCGGTCCTGGCGGTGTGGGAGCTGCTCGGCCGCCCGCGCCTGGACGACGCCGCTTCCGGCCGCCCCACGCGCGAGCCGCCGCGCCCGCTGGGGCTCGTCCTGCGCCTGCTGCCTTGGGCGGTCCTGGCCGGGCTCTGCGCCTACGCGAACCTGCGCGCGCACGCGCGGGCGCTGGCCGAACCGCCGGGCGGCTCGGTCTTCACCGCGCTGCTGACCGACGTTCCGATCCTGGCGCGCTACGCGTGGAACCTGCTTATGCCGGTCGGGCTGAGCGCCTTCTACGGCGTCGCGGCGGCGACGAGCCTCGCCGACGGGCGCGTGTGGGGCTGCGGCGCGGCGCTGGCGGCGCTCTGCGGGGGCTTCCTGGCGCTGGCGCGCCCGGGCGAACGGCGCATGGTTCTCTTCGGCTTGCTCTGGTTCCTCGCCGCGCTGGGGCCGAACCTGAACCTGGCCGGGCTCACGCATCTGATGCAGGACCGTTTCATCTACCTCGCCGCGCCGGGCTTCTGGCTGGCGGCGGGACTGGCCGCGCGCGGCGGAGCCGAACGGATCCCCGCCGCGTGGGGCGCGCCGCCGCGGTGGGCGCCGCACGCCTGCGCCGGCGTCCTCTGCCTCGCGTGGAGCTTCGCCGCCGCGCAGCGCAGCCGGCTCTACGCCGACACGCAGGCGCTGCTCTTCGACGCCGTGCGCCGCGAGCCCGGGAACTCCTACGCGCAGTTCTTCCTGGCCGACGAGTTTCGCGCGACCGTGGCCGGGCTGCCCGGCAAGATGAAGCATCCCGCCGCGGGCGCGCTGATGCAGCGGCAGTTCGAGCACCTCGAGGCGGCCCTGGCCGCGCCCGATTTCAAGCGCAACCTCCATCGCGTCCGCATCCAGATCGATTACGGGCACATGCTCTGGCTGGCCGGGCGCGACGACGAGGCGCGCGCGATCCTGCGCCGCGCGATCGACTCGAAGCAGGTCGTGAAGTTAACGAAAGACCTCGCCACGGCGCAGCAGGTCCTGGGCCTCATCGCCTTCAAGCGCGGCGAGTACGAAGAGGCGCTGGGGCAGTTCGACGCCGCGATCCTCAACGCGCCCGCCGAGGTCTCGATTCAGATGCACCGCGCCAAGGCGCTCGCGGAGCTGGCCCAATTCGACGCGCAAGCCGGGCGCGGCGCCGACGCCGCGCGGCGCCGCGCGCTGGCCGTCGCCGCGCTCAAGCGCATCGCGCCCGAGGACGAAGCCTACGCCGACGCGCAGGCCCTGCTGAAGGAGTTGGAGCCGCCGTAACGCGCCTCAGTTTCAGCGACCCGCCCCGCTTCTCCGCGCGAGCCTGAAAAAGATGCACGCTGGTGCACGGCTCGCGCGAGACGGGATCCACGGGTCATGGTTCCATGACGCCTCCTTTTTTTCGACTACCGACCGCGTTCGAAGTCGGGTCTTGTCTACGAGACCGTAAAAAAAGATGCACCGTTGTGCACGGTTCGCCATCAACATCCCGCGCCAAGGCTGCGGCGCGCTTCGGCCGCGGGGCGCGAGGTCCGCGCGCGGAGCCGCCAACTCCCGCGCGGGCCCCGCTCCTCGGATGAGGACGGGGAGCCCCATGCTCCGCGGGTTCAAGGCCCGGACGCGCGGCCAGGGGTTGACGCCCGGGCCCGCGGAGTCCGGCGCAGTATCCCGGCCGGCGCGGGCAAAGTCAATGATATGTTTTATATTTTCATTAACTTTACTATCTTAGACATCCGTTAAAAGGGGGAAAGCGGGGTGCGCCCGGGGCGGCCTCCGGCGCGGACGGGAGCAACGTCATTTCTGTTGCGCGACCCCTGAGAGTACGCTGACGCCCATGCCAGAGGACGGCGCCCTTGCCCCCGCCCTTCCGCGCCCCGCCGGCCGGCGCGCGGCGTGGGGCCTCCTGCCGCTGCTGCTGGCGCCGGTCCTGGTCTGGCGTTGCTGGGACGCGCCGTTCAGCCGCTACGACGACGCGCAAGTCTTCCACGACCCGCTGCTGCAGCCGGGGGCCTCGTGGGCCGGGCTGTGGGGCGCGCACCCGCAGCAGTTCTTTTACTACCCGCTGACGATGCTCGGGTGGCGCGTGGATCGCGAGGTCCTCGCGCCGCTGCTCGAGCCGCTCGCCGGGGAGCATGCGTGGCCCGCGGCGATCCGGCTGCACAGCCTGCTGCTGCATGTCCTCGGCGGGCTCTTCGTCTGGCTCGCGCTGCGGCGGCTGCGCGCCGGGGCGGCGCTGGCGGCCTTCGCGGCGGCGGGCTTCGTCCTGCATCCGACGGCGTGCGAATCGGTCTGCTGGGCGATCGAGCGCAAAAACGTGCTGGCCGGGACGCTGGGCTTCCTCGCGCTGTGGCTCTACGTCCGCGCCGCGTGTCCGCGCGGGCACGCGCTGGCGGCGCTGGCCTTTCTGGCCGCGCTGCTGGCGAAGGCCTCGGCGCTGGGCCTCTTCGCCGTCGCCGCCGCGTGGGAACTGCTGGGCCGCCCGAGCCTCGGCGCAGGCGAAGCGGAACCCGGCGCCGGCGCGCCGGCGCGCGCCTGGCCTCGCGCGCTCGCCCGGCTGGCGCCGTGGGCGGCGCTCAGCGCCTGCTTCGCCTGGCTCGGCTACCGCTTGCAGGCTGCCGCGATCCTGCCGCCGCCCGGCGGGAGCGTCTTCACGGCCATCCTCACCGACCACCACGTGCTGCGGCGCTACATCGAGAACTTTCTCTGGCCGGCCGGCGCCAGCGCCTTCTACGGCATCGATCCGATCCGCTCGCTGGGCGACGCGCACTTCTGGCTCGACGCGGCCTTCGTGTATGGCTTCGCCGCCGCGACGATCCTGTTCAGCCGCCCCGCCGACCGGCGCGCGGCGGCCTTCGGCTGGCTCTGGTTCGCAGGGGCGATGGCGCCGACGCTGAACCTCGTCGGGATCACCTTCGTAATGCAGGACCGCTACGCGTACCTGGGCGCGCCGGGCTTCTGGCTCGCGCTGGGGTTGGCCGCGCGGGGCCTCTTCGCGCGCTGGGCGGCGCGCGGAGGCGCTTCCCCCCTGCCTTCGCGGGAAGGGGCAGAGGGAGGACCGAAGGCAAAGCCAAGCCTCCAAGCGCCGCTGGCGCTCGCCGCCGTCGCCGTCTTCGCGCTCTTCTGGGCCTGGGCGTCGCTTCAACGCGGCGGGCTCTTCGCCGAGACGGGCCTGCTCTTCGCCGACGCCGCCGCGAAGGAGCCGCGGAGCGCGTACGCGAACCTGTTTCTGGTCGGCGACCTGCGCGCGGAGGCCGAGCGGCTGTACCTCGCGGGCGAGAAGGACGCCGCGGCGGCACGGCTCGCGCGCTGCCGGGTCCACCTGGAGCGCGGCGTCGCGGCGCCGGACTTCGAGCGCTACCTGGCGCAGCCGGAGGCGCGCTTGCAGCTCGCGCGGCTGTACCTCGACGCCGGGCGCGCGGAGGAGGCCGCCGCGCAAGCCCGCGCCGCGCTGGCCCCTAGCTTCGATCTGCCGGTGAGCGAGGCCGAGCGCCGGGAGGCCGCAACGTTGCAGGGGCGCGCGGCGCTGAGGCTGGGCCGGCCGGACGAAGCGCTGGCGCAGTTCAACCGGGCGTTGCAACTCTCGCCGGACGACGCGGAGTCGCACCTCGGCGCGGCCAAGGCGCTGCTTTCGCTGCGGGACTTCTTCGCCGCGCGGCAGGCGCCGGAGCAGGCCGCGGAGATGCGGCGGCAGGCGCTGGAGGCGCTGCGCAGGGTGCCAAAGGACGCGTGGAGTGTTGAAGAAGCGCGGGAGTTGTTGAGGCACGAGGGGGAGTAAGGCTTGGCGGCGCGGCTCACAAGTCTTCCGGCTTCAAACCCGTCCGCTTTTCAATTCGAGCCAGCATCCGCGGGCCAATTTCTTCTCGGTCATGAAAGGCAAATACGAAATCCGGCCAGCCCTGTCGAGACAAGACCCGATGGGAACCCACCTGCCTTTTGGTGGACCAGCCGATGCGATGGAGTGCCGATAGAACCTGTTTAGCCTTGGAGGACCGCCAACGGCTCATGCCGGCACCGCAAAAAGCTCATCCAATTCCGGCACCTTTTCACCATGATCGATCCGGTCGGCGATGACGCGCAGGGCCAAGGCCTTGACCTTGGCGAGCGCCTGCTTGCGGGTTTTGCCATAGGCCATCACGCCGGGAAGTTCGCGAATCTCGGCGATCCAACGCCCGTCTTCCTCGCGTTCGATGTCCACCTTCATTCATACCTCCAATCCCCGTGGCAGTTCTTAGCATGCCCAAAGTCGGTTGGCAATACCGAGCCTGAAGCCGCAAGCCGAATCGTCATTGCGGGACCACGCCGTACTTCGGCTTGCCCTCGAACTCGATCTTCAGCACCGCGCCCAGCGGGTCGGGCTCGCGCGGCGGGAGGCCCCAGAGCGTGAGCTTCTCGCCGTGCTGGCCCAGCATCAGCTCCTGCCCGGTGCTCATCAGGGTCGCGCGGCGGACCGGGGCGGCGAAGCCGGTCAAGACGATTGATGTACCGGGGTAATTGTTGAGGTATTCGTAGACGCAATTCCCCTTCTCGGTCGGCCAGCCGCAGTGATGCCACTGGAAGTTCGTGCGCGCCGCCCCATGGATCGCCTCGCCGTGGACGCGCATCCAGGCCCCGACTTGGCGCAGGATCGCGGCGGACTCGGCCGGCACGCGCCCGTCGGGTTCGGGGCCGATATTGAGCATGAAATTCCCGTCCAGGTGCACGATCCGCGTGAGGAGCCGGATCACTTCGCGCGGGCTCTTGTGGTTGAAGTCGCCCGCGTGCCAGCCCCAGTTGTCGTTGAGCGTCATGTTGCTTTCCCACGCGCGGCCGGGCGGGCTGGCGGCGACGTGGTTCTCCGGCGTGTCGAAGTCCTCGGCCAGGTGCGAGCGGCAATTGATAATCAGGCCCGGCTGGAGCTTGCGCGCCATGCCGTTCAGCTCGTCCGCGCGCCAGCCTTTCTCGTCGTAGGGCCCCGGCCCGTCGTACCAAAGCACGTCGATCTTCCCGTAGTTCGTGCACAGCTCGCGCACCTGCCCGTGGACGTACTCGAGGAACGCCGCATGCCCGGCTTCGTCACCGTTCTGCTTCGCGAGCCAGCCCGGGTGCGACCAGTCCTTGAGCGAGTAGTACAGGCCCACGCGCAAGCCATGCCTGCGCAGCGCCTCGACGTACTCGGCGACGAGGTCCCGCCTGGGTCCGAGCTTGACCGTGGTGTGCTCGCTGAGCTTGGAATCCCACAGGCAGTAGCCGTCGTGGTGGCGCGTGGTGAGGGTCACGTACTTCATGCCGCCCTCGGCGGCGGTGCGCGCCCACTCTTCGGCGCAGCCGGGGCGCGGCTGGAACCGGGGATAGAACTTGCGGTACTCCTCGAAGGGGATCCGCTCGCGGTTCATCACCCACTCGCCGCGTCCGGGGATCGCGTAGGCGCCGTAGTGGATGAACATCCCGAAGCGCGCTTCGCGCCACCAAGCCATGCGCTCGGCGCGGGTCGGGTCGGGAAGCTGCGGGAGGCTGCTGATCATGATTCGGGATCCTCAGGGTCGTAGCTTGGGAGGAGATTAGCGGCGCGGGTCGGCGCGGCAAGTCGGTGCAGCAAGGCGTACGGCTCAGCGGCCGACCTCGGGCACTGACAGACCGCGGCAGATTTTTCGGGCGAGAAGGTTGGCGATCTCGGTATGGCGAGGCACGGCTTCGATGGCGCCGGTCGCGGGGTTGGTCCAAAGCGAGTGCGCACCGCCCTCGCGCTTCAGGTGACAGCCGTGTTTGCGAAGATGACGCAACAGGTCGCCGCGCTTCACCCGACGATGACCTTTTCGCGGATCGCGTTCGCGGGCACGCCGCGCAAACCTTCTTTGAGCCGGTCTTCGAGAATGAGGGCGATGGCATCGGCCAGGCTGCGCCGCGCCTCGGCCTTTGTGCGGCCCTGCCCGTTGGCGCCGGGAATCTCCGGGCAATACGCGACAAACCACTTGTCGTCGCGCTCGATGATCGCCGTGAATTCGTTGCGCAAAGGTCTGTGCTTTCGTGGCGCCGCCATCTTGATCGTCACCCCGGGCCGGCCGTTGGAACCCCGCCTGACTCCCGGGCAGTATACCGCGGACTGCGCGCCGGAGACAGCCCCTCCCGCGCCCTTCCGCCGCTGGCATCCTGGCCCCGTCCGACTACCTTGGGATGTTTGGCGAAGCCGCAAGCCGAACGAACGAAGGAGCACGACCGTACCCATGCTGCGCATCCTGAATTCGCAGTCGCGCCAGAAGGAAGAGTTCAAGCCGCTCGACCCGGCCGGGAAGCGCGTCGGGATCTACTGCTGCGGCCCGACGGTCTACGACAGCCTGCATGTCGGGCATCTGCGCGCGTACATCGTCCCCGACACGGTGCGCCGCTACCTGGAGTACAAGGGCTACCACGTCCGCTACGTGACCAACTTCACCGACGTGGACGATAAGATCCTCAAGCGCGCGCTGGCCGAGAAGCGCGACTGGCGCGAGATCACCACGACGTACATCGCCGAGAGCCACGCGCTGATGCACCGGCTGAACATCCGCCCCGCCGACAGCTTCCCGCGCGCCACCGACCACATCCCCGAGATGCTCGAGATCGTCCGGCGCCTGCTCGAGGCGCAGAACGCCTACGTCGCCGCCGACGGGGACGTCTACTTCGACACCGCCAGCTACGCGCGCTACGGGAACCTCTCCAGGCGCAAGCTCGAAGAGGAGGGAGCGAACCTCTCGGGGCGCATCGACGAGGACCGCCTCGCCGTGAAGAAGAACAAGGGCGACTTCGTGCTCTGGAAGCTGAATCGGAACGACAAGGGCGAGCTGGCCAGGGGCGCCGAGCGGCTGCCGCGCTGGCCTTCGCCGTGGGGCGACGGCCGGCCCGGCTGGCACCTCGAGTGCAGCGCCATGTCGCACAAGTACCTCGGCGTGCCTTTCGACATCCACTGCGGCGGCATGGACCTGCTCTTCCCGCACCACGAGGACGAGAAGGCGCAGACCGAGTGCGCGTACTGCAAGGAGCTGAACGGCGCCGAGTCCGTCCGCTACTGGGTCCACAACGCGTTCATCACCGTCAAGGCGCGCGACGAGGACGCGGGGCGCGAGGAGGTCCAGGCCGACGGCACCGTCAAGATGTCCAAGAGCCTCGGCAACGTGAAGTGGGCGCGCGAGATGATCTGGCCGGAAGGCCCCTACGACCCGATGGCCGTGCGCATGATGCTCCTCTCCAGCCACTACCGCTCGCCCATCGTCTTCGAGCCGGCGATGCTCGACGAGGCCACCGCGAAGCTCGACCGGCTCTACAACGCCCTCGAGGGGCTCGACCGCGTCACCGGCGAGGATCCCACCGAGACGAAGAGCTGGAAGAAGACCTCCGAGGAGTTGGCGGCGCTGGAGGATCCGACCGCGCAGACGATCGGCGTCCCGCTGCTGAAGGCCGTGGGCCGCGCCGAGACGGCCTTCGAGTCGGCGATGGACGACGACTTCAACACCGCCGGCGCGCTGGGCGTGCTCTTCGAACTGGCCGCCGCCGTCAACCAGGAACTCGCGCGGCGCGGCGCGGCGGAGCCCTCGCCCGCCGAACGCGCCGGGTACGTCCACGCGGCGCGGACGCTGCGGCGGCTGCTGGGCGTGCTGGGGCTGCGCGAACGGCGCGAGGTCGCGGCTTCCGGCGGCGGCGACACGCAGGGCTTCACCGACCTGATCCTCGAAGTCCGCAAGCTGGCCCGCGCCGGGAAGCAGTTCCCGCTCGCCGACGCGATCCGCGACGGGCTGGCGAAGCTGGGGTATGAGATCAAGGACCTGCCGACCGGGAAGTCGGAGGTGCGGAAGAAGGCTTGAGGTTTGAATAATACAGCTTTCCGTCCGCTTCCATTCCCGGCAGCAACTTGGCCCGATTCGTTCTCCTTTAAGGTAGATGCAGGCTGAACGCTGCACCTTGCGGCCTTCGGGGAGGCCGCGCTCCGCCTTATTGAACCATCGAAAGGTTGGCGCCATGAACCGCACGCTTCGGGTGCTGCTCGGGCTGGTGGCGGTATGGACGTTCGCGGGGTCGCTGGCGCACGCTTCCGAGCAGGACGCCGAGGCCGCGCGGATCGAGGCGCGCCGGAAAGCGCGAGCCATGGCCGGCTTGCCGCCCGACGACCCCGCGGAGGCCGGCCGTACGCACGCCAAGGCGGGCGCCGCGGCGCCGGCGCTCGTGCCGGGCTTCGAGCCCCAGGCCGGCGGCTGGCCCGCCGATGCGCCCAAGGGCTTCCAGAAGGCGGTGAAGGTCGAGGGGCTCGACGAACCCGACGCGCTGTACCACCTTTTCGTCCCCAACGAGTACACGCCGCAGAAGGAATGGCCCGCGGCGCTGGTCCTGCACGGCGGCCCCGGCGGGAACGCGGGGAACCTCGTCCCGACCTTCGCCAAGCGGCTCACCGAGCGCGGCGTGCTCGCGATCTTCCCGCAGGCGCTGGGGAACAAGGTTTTGCTCGAATGGAATTATCCGCATCAAGTTCGCTACCTGCGCGCGATCGTCCAGCAAATCGCGCAGCGCTACCGCCTGGACCCTTCGCGCGTTTACCTGATGGGTCATTCGATGGGCGGCGGCGGGACGTGGTGCCAGGGCGCGCTGGGCAAGGACGTGTGGGCGGCCATCGCGCCGCTCTCGGGCTGGTACGCCGCGATGCCGCGCGTCAGTCCGGACCTGTACAAGGACCTGCCCGTCTACGCGATCCACGGCACGGCCGACGCGCAGGTTCCATGCAGCCGGACCGATCTGGCCGAACAGGAGTTCAAGAAGCTGGGCAAGGCCGACTTCGTCTACCGGCGCCTCGACGGCGTGGGGCACGACGTCTTCACGGGCCAAGGCGAGGAACTGGACAAGCTCTGCGACTGGCTGGTGAAGCAGAAGCGCGCCGCGCCCGCGAACTGGGCCGGCGAGGAAGAGCAGCTCGTGAAGTACGGGCGGTTCTTCAAGTGGTCGCCGGACGGTCCGCTGGGGAAATACGCGGAGGAGGGCGGGAAGTAGGTGGGAGTTCTTGGAGTCTGCCGGGCGAGGAATCTTGACCTGAGAAAGCGGGAAGAATCAAATGGAAACTACAATTGTCAAATGACCTATATCGCGGATATGGCGGCATGCGATTACTTTGGCTTGAATCATGGCGGCCATCTTATTGCCATTGGCTGGCTGGACAAAGCACATGACTACCCAAAAGGTACGTTAAAAGAAGATGATATTCTGCATCTAAATCACCTACTATTAAATCCCTTTCAACCAATGCTTTTCCTGGGGACGCACCAATGCAATCTCTGCGCATCTGATGGACCGGAAGGTTATCTAAACTTATTTGTTCCTGATCAGGGAGACATTCTTGTCGCACCCGAGCTGATCATGCACTACATCGAATTCCATAACTACTTACCACCACATCGATTCATGACTGCTTTGCGGAATTTGCCTGGCTCCAATGGCATAGAGTACGAGAGTAAACTAATTGCCAACAACGGATCATTCCTGTCATTGCCAGATAATACGTTTGGCGAACACTAAGATCGATTTATGGCACAAAACAATGGCTGAACTGATCTATCTTGAAGCATGACCCGCAAATAAGGCTCAAAGCCTTCCCTCACTCACATCTTTCATGCAATCGACGCACCAAGGCGGTAAAACAGAACGACCCTACATTGAAAGGACCCCCATGCCCGACGCCAAGCCCAACATCGTCTGCATCTTCGGACACCCCGACGACGCCACCTTCGTCATGGGCGGTACGGCGATGCTCTTGAAGGACCGCTACAAGATTCACGTGCTCGTCGTCACGCGCGGCGAGCGCGGCTACAAGTGGGCGGGACCCGGGCCGCTGGGGCCGCCGAACGCCGAGGTCGCCGCGACGCGTAGCGCCGAGGAGGCCCAGGCCGACGCGATGTTCGGCGCCGAGCCGGTCTTCCTCGACGAACCCGACTCCGAAATCTACGCGCACCGGGCCGTCTGCGAACGCGTCGCCGGCACCCTCGCCGAACTCAAGCCCGCCGCGCTCTTCACGCACTGGCCCTGCGAGAAGCCCGACCACGCCGCCGTCTGGGGCATCGCCTGGAAGGCGCTCCACCTCGCCAACCGCTTCTGGGAGACCGAGGTCTACATGGGCCTGATGAGCCACGACGACCGCTGCGTCGTCAAGCCCGACATCCACGTGAACATCTCCGCCGTCTGGGAAGAGAAGCTCAAGATGATCGCCTTCCACAAGTCGCACGCCGAGGCCTGGACGAAGATCCTCAGCGACTACAACGGCTCCCTCGGCCGGCAGGTCTGGTGCGAGTACGCCGAAGCCTTCGCCACCGGCGCGCCGCTGATGGCCACGCGCTGGAAGCGAAAGGCGGGGAGCATTTTGATGGAGCTGTAAGCGAAGTGAACGGTGAACAGTAACGGCACGGCATCGGGCGTCCGCCCGCAGCGTTCGCGGGGGCGAGAGCTTGCCGTTACTGTTCACTGGCCTCCCGATTCCAGTTTACTCTCGCCGCTTTGCCGAGTACGGTCCCCTCCTCCACCGCGTCCCGGAGCCTCCATGCCCGACTACCGCCCGCTCTACCACGTCGCGCCGCCCACCGGCTGGCTGAACGATCCCAACGGCCTCGTCTGCCGCGACGGCGAGTACCACCTCTTCTACCAGTGGTGCCCGGACGTGAACGTCGACGGGATGCGCATGTACTGGGGACACGCGGTCAGCCGCGACCTGGCCCGCTGGGAGCACCTGCCGGTCGCGCTCGAGCCCGACGCGCTGGGCTCGATCTGGTCGGGCTGCGCCGTGGACGACGCGCGGAACACCTCCGGATTCTTTGGCGCCGGCGGCGGGCTGGTGGCGATCTTCACGCATCATGCCGAGTTCGGCGCCGAACGACAGAGCCTCGCCTTCAGCGCCGACCGCGGGCGGACCTGGACGAAGCACGCGGGCAACCCCGTGCTGGGCGACGACGAGTCGCGAAACTTCCGCGACCCCAAGGTCTTCTGGCACGCCGAGACCTCGCGCTGGATCATGGTCGTCGGCGTGGACCACAAGCTCTACGCCTCGGAGAACCTCCGCGACTGGACCTTCCTGAGCGCGCCGGAATTCTCCAGCGAGTGCCCCGACCTCTTCCCGCTCGAAGTCGAAGGGCGCGGCGAGCCGAAGTGGCTCCTGAGCCTCGGCGGATTCCGCTACGTCGCGGGGGACTTCGACGGCGTCCGCTTCTCACCCCTCAGCGGCCCGCATCTTGCCGATCACGGCCCGGACTTTTACGCCACGCAGAGTTGGGAAGCCGCGCCTGGCGGGCGGCGCATCTGGATCGGCTGGCTGAACCACTGGCGTTACGCGCGCGCGATACCCGAATTCGGCGCGCGCGGCGTCATGAGCATCCCGCGGGAACTGGCGCTGCGCGCGACCACCGACCAGGGCCTGCGCCTGATCCAGCGCCCGGTTCGCGAGCTTGAAAGCCTGCGCCGCGAGACCGTCGCGCCGTCCGGCGCCGAAGCGTCCTCCGGCAAGCGCTTCTACTCCGGCGACGCCTACGAACTGGAAGCCACGCTGGTCGTTGACGACGAGTTCGACCGCTGCGGCTTCCGGCTCCGCGCCTCGAAGACCCAGGAGACCCTCGTCGGCTACGACGGCCCCGCGGGCGGGGTCTTCCTCGACCGCGAACGCTCCGGCGGGACCGTCACGCGCGGCCGCTACGGCCTCGTGGGACGCGGCAAGCGCATCCCTCTCCGCGTCTTCGTGGACCGCGGCTCGGTGGAAGCCTTCTTCGACCACGGCCTGCGCGTCTTCTCCGCGCAGATCTTCCCCGACGCCGGCTCGCTGGACCTGGCATGGTTCAGCGAGAGCGGCAAGTGCCGCGCCGAGGACGTGAAGGTGCACCGGCTGGGCTGAGGTTCATTCGCGCGCGGCGCCGGCCGGCCACACGATATCCTGCAGGATGACGCCTACCTCGCCTTCCTTCAACGCGGCTCCGGGGGCATAGGGCAAGAAAGCTACGCCGCTCGGGCGCGCGCCTGCCGCTGGCAGCTTCTTCAAAACCTGAACGAGGCGATTCAGCATCTCGCCCGCGGGTTCCGCGCCGGGTTCCGTCCAAGATAGGGTCAGGCGCGAGGGCCGGTCCGAGGCATATTGGTCGAGTACCTGGAGCAACGCCGCGGTCCGGTCGCGAACTCGGAGCGCGCGGCGCGACTCCGGATCTTCGTTCCGTTGGAGTGCCAATTCCAAGAGCCCGTCGGTCGAGTTGGACAGGAAAGCCTGTTCGTCGCGCGGCACGAAGGCGCGAGGCGAGCCGCGCCCCGGGCCGGGCAGCACCAGCCAGCCGTGCCGGCCGAAGAAGGCCGCCCACTGGAATTCCTCAGGACAACCATCCACGTACTCGACGAGTTCCGAGGCTGTTTCCGCCGCACTGACTTGGCGATGATAGCAGGATACCCGACCCTGGCCGTTCACCCGCGCGGAATCGAACCGGACGCGCAGGATCACTTCGTCCCGCGCGTCGAGGTTCAATGGCTCGAAAGAAGCCAACTCCAGGCCCCGCGCGCGCGGCGAATGGGCGCGAAGCATCCAGGTGGACATGCAGGCCGCAGCGCCCGCCAACAGCACCAGACTCACCCAAACGCCCCGCGTTGACATGCCGATCGCCCCTGGGCTGCCGACCCAACAAGAAAACGAGAATCGGCGGCGGAACTTGCAGAACCTCCAGCCCCCAGAACCCGCCTACGTCCCGATCCTGCCATTCAAGACCAGCCCGGCTTCGGCTAAGCTCTCGCGTCATGCCCGCCACGATTCTAGGCACCGTCCCCTATGCCGCCGCCGGCTTCGGCGGGCGCCTCTGCGCGGACCTCGCCGGCGACTTCGCGCGCGTGAAGCCCTTCTTCCGCCGCGACCCGCGCAGCGAGTCCGACTGGAACGCGCTCTTCGAGGAACTCGACACGCATGCCCACCCGCGCGCGGAGCTCGCCGCGATTCTCGCGCGAGCCTGCGCGGAGTTCGGGCAACCGGACGAGGCGCACCGGAACGCCGCGCGTCTGGCCGAGCCCAAGACGTACGCGATCCTCACGGGGCAGCAGGCCGGGCTCTTCGGCGGGCCGCTCTACTCGCTCTTCAAGGCCCTTACCGCCGTGCGCTGGGCCCGCGAGCTGGAAGCCCGCCACGGCCCGGCGCGCCGCTTCGTCCCCGTCTTCTGGGTCGCCTCCGACGACCACGACCTCGACGAGGTCGATCACGCCTACCTGCTCGACGCCGACGCCCGGCTTCAGCGCTTGAAAGTCGAGATCCCCGCGGACCTGCGCGGGCGAGGCGCGGGGGACGTGAGCGTCGCTGGGACGCTTGAGGCGCTCCGCGCGCCGCTCGAGGCGCTGCTTCCCGGGGCCGCCGGCGCGCTGCTGGCCCCGTACCGCGCGCGGAACCTCGGCGGGGCCTTCGCCGAACTGCTCTCGGGCTGGCTCGGCGCGCTGGGGCTGGTCGTGGTCGAGTCCACCGCGCTGCGCCCGCTGGGCCGGGACCTCTTTGCGCGCGAGCTGGCTGAGTTCGAGGCCTCCAACCGGCTCGTGCGCGAGGCCGGCGAACGGATGCTCGCGGCCGGCTACGAGCCGGGCTTCGAGCCGCGCGGTTCCGGCGCGCCCGCGCCGCACCTCTTCGAGCACCGCGATTCCGGGCGCGCGCGCATCGCCGCCGGGAACGCCGCGGGGCTGCGTGAGGCCGCCGCGCGCGAGCCCGGGCGCTTCTCGCCGGGCGCCGCGCTCCGCCCGGTCCTGCAGCAGCTCGCCTTTCCCGTGGCCGCGGCGGTGCTGGGACCGGGCGAGCTGGCCTACTGGGCGCAACTGCCCGAGTTGCACGACCGCTACGGCGCGGTCTGGCCGATGCTCGTCCCGCGCGCCACGTTCACGCTCCTCGACGGCAAGGTGGCCAAGGCGCGCCGCAGGCTCGACGCCGCCCCGGCCGACCTCTTCCTGCCTTGGGACGAGCTGCGCGCGAAGTATCTGAGCGGCGGCGCGCTCGGCGCGCGCCTCGATGCCGGCGCCGAAAGGATGCTCGCCGAGTTCGACGCGCTCCACGCCGAAGTCCGCGCGCGCGACCAGGGCCTGGAACCGCTCTTCGCCAAGGCGCGGCAGCGCATCGAGGGCGAACTCGCCCGCGTCGGCGAGAAGGTCAAGGCGAACGAGGCCGAACGCGGCGATTCGGGGCTCACGCGCCTGACCTGTCTCGCCGAATCCGTCCGGCCCAAGGGCCGCCCGCAGGAGCGCACCCTCTGCGCCGCCGCCTTCGCCGCGCGCGATCCGGGCCTCGGCGCCGCGCTTCTCGAGGTCCTTGACCCGCTGGTCTTCGCGCACGCGGTGGTGGAGCTATCCTGATGCCTCAAGATTTGATTGCCCCCATCCGCGCGCACCTCGACGGCCTGCTCGAGCACGCGCCGATCCGCACGGGCCCCGACCCCTGCGCGCTCTGGTTTTCCGCGCTGGACCTGCGCACGAAGCGCTATCCCGAGGACGCCGCGCGCCCCGAATCCATCGGCAAGCGCGTCTACCGTTACATCGACGCCCCGCACGGCAGTTCGCTCTACTGGGACCAGCCGCAGGTCGCCGCGTGCCACGCGCTGAGCGCGCGCCTGGGCGAGCCGAAGTACGCCGAAGCCGCCGATGCCTGCGTGCGCGATTTCCTCAAGCGCTGCGTCTCGCACACCGGCGTCTATCTCTGGGGCAACCACTTCTATTGGGACGCGCGGCTCGGCCGCGCGATGTTCTTCAAAGGCGACGACGTTCCGCACCCCGTCGATCCGGCCGCCGAGACCGGCGCGTACCACGAATGCCGCCCGCTCCCGCCCGCCTGGGGCTCGTTCTGGCGCGTCGACGCCGAAGGCTGCGCGCGCGCCGTCCGCGAGGCCACCGCGCGGCACGTCTTCGACCCCCAGAGCGGCGGCTTCAACCGCCACGCCGACCGCAAGCGCGTCCACGCCTTCATCGAAGCCGGCGGCATCGTCGCCGAGTCCGCCGCGTGGCTCTACGCGCGCACGCGCGAACCGGAACTGCTCGAGCGCGCGCTTCGCGTCGCGCGCTTCAGTTTCGATTCGCGCAATCCGTCGACGGGCTTGCTCGAGAACGACCGGACGTCCAAGCGCTGGGACAAGCTCGTCTGCACCACCGAAGTCGGGCTCTGGGCCGGCTCGATCCTGCGCGCGGGCGAGTACACGGGCGAGGCGGCCTTTGCCGAGACGGCCGGCGAGGCCGTCCGCGCGTTCTTGCATTACGGCTTCGACGAGAAAGCCGGGAAGTATTACGGGAAGCTCAACGTCGCCGACGGCGCGCCCAGCCTGGGACCGAAGACGACCGAATACCAGCCGGGCGACCACGCCGACCTGTGGGCGCCGCTCTTTCCCGCCCACGATTACCCGCTCGCGCTGGGCGAGACCTGCGTGCGGCTCTACGAACGCACCGGCGACGCGGTCTTCGCCGCGGCCGTGCGGCGCCTGGCCGCGCAGATGGCGCGCGAGCGCCCCGCGCGCGGCGGGCGCGGCGCCTACGCCGAGCACTACGGGCGCGGGATCTGGTTTCTCAAGCACGCCGGCGACGTCCTGCGCGAGCCGGCCTTCGACGAACAGGCGCGCGCGCTGGCCGCCGAGGCGCTCGAGACCCTCTTCGCGCACGGCATGTTCCGCGGGCATCCGGGCGAAGAGCGCTACGACGCCGTCGATGGCGTGGGCCTGCTTCTGCTGGCGCTGCTCTACCTCCAGGACGGCGCGCCGCCGGACGGCATGGGCTTCGGTTTCTGAGCGCAGAGCCTCTTCCCGGGAGTCTCCCCCATGAGCGTCGACATCCTCGTCCTGGCCCCGCACCCCGACGACGCCGAACTCTGCTGCGGCGGCCTGCTGCTGAAGGCGCGCGACGCCGGCCTGAGTTTCGCGATCGTCGACTGCACGCGCGGCGAGATGGGCACGCGCGGAAGCGTGGCGCGGCGCGCGAAGGAGGCGGCCGCCGCCGACCGCATCCTGCGCACGCGCGAGCGGATCAATCTGAAGCTCCGCGACGGGCATCTGCGCGACGACGAGCCGCTCCGCGTGGCGCTCGTGCGCGCGCTGCGGCGTTTCCGCCCGCGGCTGGTCCTGGCCCCGCACTGGGAAGACCAGCACCCGGACCACGCCGCCGTCGGGGGCGCCGCCGAGCCCGCCGCGTGGCTCTGCGGCGCGCCGAAGTTCGACCCGCGAACGGCCCGCGGCGTCGCCTCGCCCGACCGCCCGCCCTACCGTCCCGCGCGCATCCTGTATTACAACAACCGCTACGGCATCGACGCCGACCTGGTCCTCGACATCAGCGCCGTCTTCGAGGAGAAGATGAAACTCACGCTCTGTTACGGCACCCAGTTCGGCCCCGGCAAACGCGACGCCCGCGGCAAGGGCAACGCGCCGCTCACCCGGCTCAGCAGCGCGCAGTTCCTCGATTTCCTCCGCGCCATGCACGGCCATTATGGGTTCAAGATCAACGCGCCCTATGGCGAGCCGTATTGCGTGAAAGGGCCGGTCGCGCTGGATAGCGTGGAGAGTTTGTTGGGCAACAAACGATGAAATATGAAGCAGGCATTACGAAGAAATAAGGCGGCAACTTCTATTCTTGAAGGGCATGCATTAGACATACTTCGTACTTCAAGCCTACGCCTGCCCCGTCCGTTCGACGTGCTCTTCCTCGGCCCCCTCTGCCGCCGGATCGCGGTAATCGGCAGGGTCGATGGCCGAGCCGTCGTCGTCGGCGGCGCCTGCGCCGACCGCCGGGAGCGGCGGGGGCGACTTGGCGCGCGCCGTCTCGGCGGCCTCGACGGCGGCCTCGGTGAGCGGCTTGAAGTGCTGCGTCTTGCCGGGCGGGACGCGCCGGATGCTCAACTTCTTGATCCGCCGCCCTTCGCGCTTGACCACGCGCAGGATCGCCTGCCCGATGCGGAAGCTGTCCCCCTCGCGCGGAACCTTCCCGGCCAGTTGCAGGATCAGCCCCCCGACGGTGTCGAAGTCGCCCTCGGGGAATTCGATGTCGGGGAACAGTTCCTCGATCCGCGAGACGCTGGCCTTGCCTTCGACGAGGTAGACGCCGCCGGAGAGTTCCTCGACCTCGGCCGGCTCCTGGTCGGTCTCGTCCTGGATTTCGCCGACGATCTCCTCGACGATGTCCTCCAGCGTGACCAACCCCGTCGTCGCGCCGAACTCGTCAACCACGATGCCCAGGTGGATCCGCCGGCGCTGGAACTCGCGCAGCACCTTGCCCAGGTTGCTCGTCTCGGGGAACTCCAGCACCGGACGCAGCAGGTCCGGCAGCTTGATCAGCTTGGGGTGGTGCAGCGAGTAGATCAGGTCTTTCACGTAGACGATGCCGACGATGTTGTCCAATTCGTCGTCGTAGACCGGCAGGCGCGAGTACCCCGACTTGAAGGCCGTCTCGATCACCTCGTCCTGCGTCGCGTGCAGTTCCAGCGCGACCACGTCCGGGCGCGGGACCATGATCTCGCGGACCGTCTTGTCGTGGAAGCGGAAGACCCGCTCCAGCATCGCGTGCTCTTCGTTGTTCAGCACGCCCGCCGCGCGGCTCTCGTCGAGGATCATGCTCAGCTCTTCCTCGCTGTGCACGCGCGTGTGCGCCGGCGGGGGCTTAAGCCCCATCAGCCGGATCATGCGCAGCGAGGCCGTGTTCAGCATCCACGTCAGCGGCCAGAAGAGCCTGTGGAAGAACGCCATCGGCCAGCCGATGTACAGCGCCAGCGTCTCCGGGAATTGCAGCGCCAGCGTCTTCGGGATCATCTCGCCGATCACCACATGCAGGAACGTCACCACCAGGAACGCCACGCCCACCGCCAGCGAGTGCGCGCTCACCGTCGCGACCCCGCCCTCCAGGCCCAGCCAGCCCAGGATCACTTGGAAGATCCGCGCGAATGTGTCTTCGCTGATCCAGCCCAGGCCCAGGCTGGCCAGCGTGATCCCGACTTGGCAGGTGGAAAGGTACGAGTCGAGTTCGCCGAGGATCTGCTTGACCCGCTCCGCCCCGCGGCGGCCGGCCTGGATCAGTTCCTCGATTTTGGTTCTGCGCAGGCCGACCAGCGCGAATTCGGCCGTCACGAACAGGGCGTTGGCCAGCAGTAACAGCAGCGCCGCCGCCAAATGGCCTATACTGATTTCACTCATCGCCTGAAACCGACACGCTCCCCCCGATCCTCCGGATAGGCGCGTCGGCCGCCATACCTCCTACATACCGTGCGACCCCGTCCCGAAATGGGCCAAACGTATCCGCGGGGCGCGTGCTGAAAGCTCGGTCAAAACTAAAAGGATGTTACCACCCCTATGAGACCCATGCAAAAGGCTTGTCTTCGCCGGTTTCTTGGATTTGGTTAATATTAGGAATTCGACTCTCTCTTTGCCTTGACGCGGCCACCCCCTCCTGGCGTCTCTTGCACATGTGAAACTGTGACGCACAATGCACTACCATGCCGATAACGATATCGGCAAAGCCGTGAAACGCCCAGTTTCAGGAACCACCACATGCCCGATGCGCCGGCCGAGCGGCCCTACCTTTCTCTAGTCGCCCCCGTCTACAACGAGCGGGAGTGCATTGAGGAGTTTATCGCCGAAGCCGACCGCGAGCTGGCCAAGCTGGGCCGGCCGTATGAGATCGTCTGCGTCGATGACGGTTCAAAGGACGGCTGCCGCGAGCTGATGCTCCAGCTCAAGCCCAAGTTCTCCGCGCTCCGCGTCGTCGGGCTGGAAGGCAACCATGGCCAGTCGGCAGCCTTCGCAGCGGGCATCCAGTACGCGCACGGCGAAGTGATCGCGCTCATCGACGCCGACCTGCAGAACGATCCGGCGGACATCAAAAAAATGCTCGAGGTCTACGAAGGGCCCGGGAAGCCCACCTGCGTCGCCGGCCGCCGCGCCAACCGCAAGGACAACTGGCTGCGCAAGCTCAGTTCGAAGATCGCCAACACCGTCCGCATCTGGTTGACGAAAGACCCGATCCGCGACACAGGGTGCAGCCTAAAACTATTCAAGGCCGAGGTCCTTAAAAGGGTCAAGCTCTACAACGGCATGCACCGCTTCTTCACGACCCTGATTCGCATGGAAGGCGGTACGGTCGCGGAGGTTGACGTAAACCATCGCCCGCGCACGATGGGCACACCCAAGTACGGACAGGGGCTCGGGCGCACTTTCCGCGCCTTGCGCGATGCCTACGCCGTGCGCTGGATGCAAAGCAGATACTTGCTTTATCGGTCCAAGGAGTTGTAACATCGCCTTTTCCGCCCGTTCCGGAGAGCCGTCATGGACGTCGTCTTGTTCGAGATGCATGGCGAGGTGCTGGGGTACGCCTACAACCTGGTCCTCACCTCCTGGAAACTCTTCGGCTACGTCGGGATCATCCTCTTTGCCGGGAGCTGGCTGATCCAGCTCTGGCAGAGCCGCCGCGCGGGCAAGCCGGTCATCAGCCGCTGGTTCTGGATCTGCCGCCTCGCCGGCAGCGCGATCCTCTGCTCGTACTTCGTCTTCAGCCCCAAGCAAGACAGCGTGGGGATCCTCAGCAATGCGTTCCCGATCTTCGTCGCGGCGTATAACTTGTACCTCGACGTCCGCTACCATCGGAATCAGATCCTCGCGCAGTCCAACATGCACCTTCAGGCGGCGCCGAAGAGCAAGAATGACGAGGACGAAGACGCGAGCGCCGGGCAGCGGATCGCCCGCCCTGAGCCCGTCGCAGCCAAGTAATACGCCTCCGGGATTACGGTCCGAATCTCAACCCCCAATCCCACTTGTATTTCCGAAGCCCGTCGCGAGACTGGGCGTCTTAACGGAAAGCCGAGCTTGGTGTTGCAAACCCGAGTCCCTCGTGGAGTTATCCTGGAATTCCGATGCCGGACGCCGCCCTTGTTGAGGTCCAGGACCTGGTCAAGACCTACGGCCCGCTACGGGCCGTGGACGGGCTGAGTTTCCAGGTCCGCGCCGGCGAGGTCGTCGGGCTGCTCGGAGCCAACGGCGCGGGCAAGTCCACCCTGATGAAGGTCCTGACCTGCTACCTCGTGGCCGACGGCGGCACCGCGCAGGTCGCGGGACTCTCGATCGACAAGGACCCCGTCGGCGTGCGCCGGCACATCGGCTACCTCCCCGAGAACGCGCCGCTTTACGCCGAGATGCGCGTGAAGGAGTTCCTCGAATTTGTCGGCGCGATGCGCGGGTTGCGCCCCAAAGCGAAGCTGCGCGAGCGGATCGAGTGGGCCGTCTCCGCCTGCGGCCTGCAGCCCAAGTACATGGCCCCCATCGGGACGCTCTCGCGCGGCTACCGGCAGCGCGTCGGGATCGCCCAGGCGGTGCTCCACGACCCCGACCTGCTGATCCTCGACGAGCCCACCAGCGGGCTCGACCCGATCCAGATCATCGAGATCCGCCGCCTGATCCAGGAGATCGGGCGCACCAAGACCGTCTTCTTCAGCACGCATATCATGCAGGAGGTCGAGGCGGTCTGCTCGCGCGCGATCATCGTCAGCAAGGGCAAGCTCGTCGCCGACGGTTCGCCCAGCGACCTGAAGCACCGCCAGGCCCGCGGCGGGCGGCTGGTGGCGCGCCTGCGCGGCGCCGACGCCGACGCCGTGCGCAAGGAACTGGAAAGCGCCGCCGTCGCGAAGCGCTCCGAAGTGCACGCGCTCCCGGACCTGGGTCTGGTCGAGTGCATCCTGCATATCGGCGAGAACGGCGCGCCGCCGGAAACCGAGGCCGTCAACGCCGCGGGGCAGGCCTTCTTCGAGGCCGCCCGCAAACACCGCTGGGCGGTCCTGGAGCTGCACGGGGAAGGCATGAGCCTCGAGGACGCCTTCCTCGCCGCAACCGGCCACGCGCACCGCAAGGAAGACGCTCCGGAGAAGACGTAGGTTCACCGCGGAGGCGCAGAGCACGCGGAGAAGACTCAAAAGGGTAAAGTGACGTTCTGGGTCGTTTTCATTTTGACGTTTGCTGTTTGCAGTTTGGGATTTGAAGCTTGCTGTTTGTTTGGCTCTTGGTTCTTGAGCGCTTGGAATTTCCCGCATGGGCCCGACGTATCACATCATGAAGCGCGAGTTGAAGGCGTACTTCAATACGCCCATCGGCTACGTCTTCGTCGTCTTCTTTCTGCTGCTCAGTTGCAGCTTCTACGTTTTCCTCACGCTCTTCGTCGAAGGGGTCGCGGACATGCGCGGCTACTTCCGCTGGGTGCCGGTGATCTTCCTGATCTTCGTTCCGGCGGTCACGATGCGGCTGTGGGCGGAAGAGCGCAAGCTCGGCACGCTGGAGCTGCTGCTCACCTTTCCCGTGCGGACCTGGCAGGCGGTGCTGGGGAAGTTCCTGGCCGGGCTGGCCTTTCTGGCCTTCACCATGCTGCTCACGCTGCACCTGCCGATCCTGCTCGACACGGTCCTGCGCCCCGAACAGGGGCTGGGGCTGGACTGGGGGCCGGTCATCGGCTGCTACATCGGGACGATGGTGCTGGGGATGGTCTATCTTTCGGTGGGCGCCTTCGCCTCCAGCCTGACCGGCGATCAGATCGTGGCCTTCGTGGTCGGCGCCACGCTCAACGGCGTCTTCTTCCTGATCGGCTTCCCGCCCTTCGTGGGCTGGATCCGCGATTTCAGCTCGCGCTGGGGCCCGGGGCTGGCGGAGTTCGTCCAGCGCTTCGGCGTGAGCTACCATTACGAGAGCGTCGCGCGCGGCGTAATCGACACGCGCGACCTGGTTTACGCCGTGACCGTCACGGGTTTCTTCCTGTTCCTGAACCACCTCGTGATCGAACGGCGGCGCTGATACGGCGGGTGCGGGCATATGGCCATCGACAAGAAGAAACGCGACACCTTCGCCGGCCTCGCCATCCTCGTGGCCATGCCGATCGTGATCTTCGCGAACCTCGTCGCCGACCGCGCCTTCAAGCGCTGGGACCTGACCGAGGAGCAGCGCTACAGCCTCACCGAACCGTTCCAGAAGGTCCTGGGACGCCTCGAAGCCCCGCTCCAGCTCACCTATTACGTCTCCTCCACCTGGCCCAACCAGTACCAGCAGCTCAAGCGCGACATCCTCGACAAGCTGGAAGAAATCAAGAGTTTCGGGCGCGGCATGATCGAGCTGCGCATCGTCGACCCGCTCGAGGACTCCAAGGCCCGCAAGAAGCTTCAGGAGGCCGGCGTCGAGCAGACCATCCCCGAGATCGCCCAGGACCGCGTCGCCTACTCGGTCCTTTACAGCACCTTGGAGGCGACCTACTCGCGCAAGCCTTCGGTACTGATCCCGCTCGTCGAGCACGCCGACGACCTGGAGTACCTGCTGGCCAACCGCATCCTGGAGCTGACGCTCGAGAAAAAGCCCATCATCGCGCTTCACCTGCCGCCCGCGGTCAACCGGAACTGGAATCCCACCCGCGGCGGGCGCCCCATCACCGGCTTCGAGTGGATCCTGAAGGGCGAAGAGGACGAGCGGAAGTTCGACGTGCGCGGCGTGGACCTCAACGCCGAGAGCCCGATCCCCGAGGGCGCGGAGCTCCTGGTCCTCGTCAACCCGCCTCAACTGAGCGAGCGCGCCCAGTACGAGGTCCAGAAGTACCTCGCCGAGGGCGGCAAGGTCTTCCTCATCGCCACCCCCTGGACGGCCAACATCGACCTGCGCTGGCGCGTCGAGGAGACCCCCACGGGGCTGGAGGACTTTCTTGAAAACCTGGGCATCGCCTACGGCAAGGAGTTCGTCTGCGACACGCAGAACGTGCGGATCGCCCACATCGACCAGTTCACCCAACAGATGAAGCAGGAGAAGCTCTGGCCTTTCGTAATGATCCTGCCCCAGAACTACGACCAGGATCAGCCCTTCCTGCGCTTCCTCCCGCCGCTGGCGATGCCCTTCCCGGCCGAACTGATCCTGGATGAAAAAAAGCTCGACGGGCACGGCCTGGGCTTGAACGTACTTGCCCGGACAAGCGAGCGCTCCTGGCGCGAGCCGCGCACGCCCGTCTATCGGCAGGCGCCGGATGACCAAATCGCGCAGCGAACCGAGTTCAACCCCAACTTGCCCGTCTGGATCCGCCTCACCGGGCAGTTCCCCTTCGAGTGGGACGGCAAACCCGCGCCGGCCTGGCCGGACGACGAGGAAGCACCCGGCAAGCCGCGCGATCCGGCGACCCAGACTCCCGCGAACCTGGCGAAGAAGCCCGGGATGCTGATGCTCTGGGCCTGCCCCAACAGCTTTCACGGGCACCTGGTTTTCTCATCCGAGCGCGACGTGGCCGCGCACTTCGTCGCCAACCGCATGCTCCTCACCAATCTGGTCGAGACCTTCAGCCTGGGCGAGGAACTGACCCAATTGCGCAGCAAACGCTACGAGACGCGCACCATCCGCAAGTTCGACGGCGAGGGCGAGGACACCAAACGCAATGTGTTAAAGGCGTTGATGATCGCCGGCGTGCCGCTGGTGCTGATCGCGCTGGCCATGGTCCGCTTCTTCATGCGCCGCGCCGACCAGGTCGGCTACGAGCGCAAATTCTCTGAGACCACGGGACCGTCCAACTTTACGCCATGAGCCCCAGGCAGCTTATCATCCTCTGCGCCGTCCTGGCCGTGCTGGTCGGCGCCTACTTTCTCCTCCCTGGCGGTCCAGGCCGGCGGGGCGGCGAGCGAGGCGCGGGGCTCAAGACGGGCGAGCCGATCTTCGAGGGCTTCGATCCCGAATCGGCCCGCGAAATCGTGATTGAGCAAAAGGACAGCGAGATCCGCCTGCGCCGGGTCGAGGGGACGAAGTGGGTGCTCGCCAGCCACGACAACCGCCTGGCGCAATGGACCCGGATCGAGAAGCTGCTCCAGGCGCTCCAGAGCGTCGCCTACGTTCAGCCGCGGCTGGGCGAGTCCAAGCTCTTCGAACTGGATCCCGATCACCGCAGCCGGCTTACGGTTGACGGCGAGAACGGCCGGCCGGTCCTCGCGCTCGACATCGGCCGCGCTCCGCAATTCGACCGCTGCTTCATCACCCGCGGCTCCGAGACCGAGGTGCTGGAGGTCGATCGGAACTTCGATGAGCTCGCCGGGCACCAGCTTGTGAAAGAGCGCCGGATCCTGAAGCCGGAGTATTGGTACGATCTGGCGTTGCTGCGCTTCAAGGCCAACGAGGTCATCGAAATTGTTCTTAACAATAGGGAGGACAAGCCGATACGCGCGCGGCTCTGCGTAGCCGGGAAGGGGCCGTTGAAACCCGGGGAACCGATTCCGCAGCCAAAGCCGGCCGCCCGAACCGGCGAAGGCGGCGAAGAGGAAGAGCCGAAGGAGACGATCAAGCTCGAATGGCGACTGGTCGAGCCTGAGGATTGTTTGGCTAATGAGAATACAATCAAGGGAATAGCCTCGACCGCCGCGTGGCTAAACGCCGAAGGCTACGCCGATGGGCTTCCGTCTGAAGCCGTGGGCCTGGAATCCCCACGCGCGACCACGAAGGTGGTGCTCGCCGACGGGACCTCGCACACGCTCAAGTTCGGGCAGGTGGGAGAGGACTACGCGATCCTGCAAGTCGAAGGACGGAAAGACATTTTCAAGATCGCGCCGTTCGTGCGCGTGGCGCTGACGCCAGGCCTGGAGAAGCTCCGCAAGCGCGCCGACGACCCGCTCGAACTGCCCCCCGACACCGCGCTCCCACTTCCAACCCCAACACCCGAAGGGACTAAGACCGGTGCGGCGCAGAAGGCTCCGCCCAAGATCGATGAAAAGACGCGCCCGGAGGCCATCCCGCCCATTCCCGAACACGAGCAGAAGCCGGATTACGTCAGGCCTGACTAATCAACCTTATTGCAATCAAGAAGTTATGTAATTGGACCTAAGACGATCCGGATACTGAACGTGTTGTACCCCTCCCCTCCCTTCCGATTGGTTGTTGCAGAACATGCTGTTTACACGTCCTGGAGATATGAAACGACGCTCCTTCTTGAATCGATCCATGATACGGTTCTGTAACGTATTCATGATTATGACGATGCTGGCTTGCCCCGGCCTGGGAACCGCTCTGCAGGCGGACGGCTGGCACGAGCCGCCGTTTGAGAATAGCCCCCTCGACTTCTGGAAAAAGAACCGCGAGCGCCTGGGGTTCGGGTCGGGGAAGGACGAGGCGCCCGATCCGCGCGCGCAGCCTGAAATCGAGGATCTGGATAAAGCCAAACGATTACACCATGAACTGTTACAGAAAGCCGCCTCAGAGAAGGACGAACAACGCAAGGCCGAGATTCTCGAGGAAACGCAGCGACTCGGCGCAGCGATTCAATCCTATGGGCTGACGGAAGGCGAGCGACGTACCCCGGACCTCCGGCGTAAAGCCTTTATCCATCATTGTGTTACGGCGTTGGCCTATACGAACGACGACAACCTCTCCTATGCCGAGTTCCCCTGGGTGTTGGAGAACCGCAAACGCTTTCTGGACGAGATGATAGAGGTCTTCGAGCGGATCGGACCGCAGGCGGTAGCGCAGCTTTGGGAGCATCTGCGCGAGGAACTCGCCCATGCCGCCGATGCAAAGGACGGCAGGGATGAGGCTAAGACGAAGGCGAAGGAACTGGAGCGGCGGATCGCGGAGATCCAGACGAAGCAGCGCGCGGCGACGAGCCAAGCGCTCTGGGACTCGCTCCAGGTTCATATCCCCCCGCTGCAAGAGGAGTTGGCGCGGCTGCGCAAGATCGCCGCGGGGCAGGCGCCCGATACGCCGACCACGCAGGGCGCCCCGCTGCCGGGTACGCGACCTGACAAGCTGTTGATGTTCAATAAAATGACCGGCAAGGCCGAGGATCCGTTCGGCCATACGGCCAACCTGCCGTATGACCGGTTTGGTCTGATCGTGTCCAAGGATTACGTGGAAAGCCTTACGCGGGCTCTGGTTGCGATTGGGGTGCCAGGGCTGCGGGACTGGGTCCAAGGGTGCTGGGATCCGAGCCCCACCGTCCGCGAGCACGCCCGGAAGACCTTCGCCCGAATCGGGCTCAACGCCGTGCCGGCTCTGGTGGAAACCCTCAAGGAGCAAAAGGATCCGGCGCGACGCCTGCTTCTGGCCAAGGCTCTGGGCGAACTGACGGGGCAGAACTTCGGCGAGGATGCCGAGAAGTACCTGACTTGGTGGGAGGCCCATCGCGCCGGTCCGGTCAACGTCCCGCCCCCGCCACTCCCGCAGCCTGAGCCCGATCCCGCAGAACCCCTCCAGATCGGTCCGCGGGAGTAGCGCTCCACTGGCTGCTACCTTGAGCGCTACTACTCGAGCCCTACCCCAAGCGCCCGCTGAAGCCTCCGGCTCAGCGGGCGGTTACTTGTCCGACGCGCGGCGGACGGTGACTTTGCGGACGTATATAGGTCCGCCTTTCATGAAAAAGATGCGCAGGTCGGCGCCGGAATTCTGGGCGTTGCGGAACTTCTGGTTGGTCATCGCGAGCGACTTAACGGCCCAGGTCTTCTTTCCTTCCAGGGTGGCAGTCCCGCCAATCTCGAAGACCTTATCGGCGGTGCTGTACTGGAGATGGAACGCGCCCTGGTCGTCGTAGCACTCCACGTCGACGAGCATCTTGTGCGCGTTGGCGAAGTTATCGGCCCAGAGGTCGTCGAGCTTCAGGTGCAGGTAGGTAGGGGCCTGGAAGATTCCGCAGGGCCGGCCGTCCTTGGCGCCGTACTGGAACTTCCCATCTCCTGGGGGCATGGCTTCGGCGCGGAGCCCCTTGGTCTCGTTTTCGGCGAACTCGATCCATGCCGAATCCTGCGCGCCGGAATCGCCGATGCGCTTGAGGACGCGCATCTGCTCCAACCCGGTTAGCTCGTTGACGCATTGCTGATACCAGTGGGCGGCGCGGGCGCGGAGGGCGTCCTGCTCGGCGGGCGGCTTGCCTTCGGACTGCTGCCACCAGGCATCGCCGAGAGCGACCTTGGCTTCGTTGCTGGGCGCGCCATCCAGGTCGAGGCGCGCGCAGGTCGCGAGGCTGCCGTCGGAGCCCTTGGCCAGGTGCGGGAGCGCCTTCGCGGCGTCGCCCTGGGTGAACCAGAGGAAGCGGCCGAGGGCGAGGTTCGCCGCCGGATCGTCGGGCTGGGTCTTGAGGGTCTCGCGGGCCTTCTGGACCTGGAGAAACGCGCGGCGGGCCTGCTCGACGGCGCCCTTCTGCGCGGCGGCGAGCTTCGCCAGCTCGGCGTCGCGGGCGACGGCGGCGCACTCCTGGGCCTTCTGGACGGCGCGCTCGGCCTCGGCGTAGAGCTCTTCCTCCAGCGCGGTCTTGCCCAGCCCAAGATAGATGCCGGCGAGTTCCTTGACCTTCTCCATGTCGCGAATCTGGCGGCGGCACTGGTCGAGGCTCGCGAAGGTCTCCTGGTAGGTGTCGAGCCGGTAGGCCCTGCCGAGGTCGGCGACGGCGCGCGCGGCGGCGAGGGGTTCGGCGGCCTGGACGGCGAGGCGGCGGGCCTCACTGAGCAGCGCGTATTTGGATACTTCATCCTTCTCGGCCTGCGCCTGTTCGAGGAGCTTGCGGGCGAGCGCGGCGAGGGCCTCGGGCGCGGCGGCGGCGTACTCGGCCTTGAAGACCTCCTTGACCTGGGCGACAGCCTGGTTGAGCGCCTCGCGGGCGGGGAGGGGCTTGCGCGGGTCGGCGGCGGGCTCGGCGGCGCAAAGCGCGCCGGCGGTAATAAGGGCTAGTACGGCGGCACAGGACCACGCGCGCAGGAAGGTCATCGGCTCGAACTCCTTAGACTCCCGGTGGAACCATCGTACCGAAGAAGGCGCGCCCTGCGCAAGCCAATGGGGGACCGGGTTCGCCGCGGGGCGCGCGAAGGGAGGACGGGTTGGGGGCGGCGGGATTCAAGGGGCGGGCGAGACGCCCGCGTTACGAGGGCGTGTGCGCGCGTTACGAGGGCGGCACGAAAGGCGGTCGTTCAGGAACGGGCCGAACGCCGGATGCAGTCCAGCAGCGCGGCGGCGTGGGCGGCTTCGGTGTAACGGGCGCGGGCTTCGGCGCGGTTGGCTTCGCCGATGCGGCGGAGTTCGGCGCGGTCGTCGGCAAGACGGCGGAGCAAGGGCAGGAGGCGCTCGGCCGTGCCCGGGGCGACGAGGAAGCCGTTGCGACCTTCAGCCACGACGTCGGGGATCCCGCCGGCGGGCGTGGAGAGGACGGCGAGGCCAAAGTGGAACGCCTCCAGGATGCTGATGGGCTGCCCCTCGACGGGGTAGCGGGTCGGGAAAACGAAAAGGTGGCTGCGGGCGAGAAGGGCGGCCTTGGCTTCGCCGCCGACCGGCCCGGCGTATTCAAGCCGCTCGAGGCGGTGCTCGCGCGCGAAGGCTTCGGGATCGACGGTGCTCTCCTCGGTGCGGTTCCCGGCGAGGCTGAAGGAGACGGGGAGCCCTTCGTCGCGGGCGCGGCGGGCGAGTTCCAGGAACTCGACGTAGCCTTTGGACTCGATCAGGTTGCTGAGGAAGAGCGCGCGCAGTTCGGGAGCGGCGTAGTCCGGCGCGGGCGCGGCCTCCGCGGCGCAGCGGAGGTCTTCCTCGACGCCGTTGGGCACAACCCAGACGCGGGCGGGCTCGACGAGGCCGTCGAACATGGCGCGGAGGCCGGGCGAGAGGACAACGACGCCCCGGGCGCGGCGGAGGAAGAAGCGCGCGCAGGCGCGGAGCCAGCCGGGCGCGGCGTCGTAGGCGGCGCGGTAGCCCCCGCCGTGGACATGGAAGAGCAGCGGCAGCCGGCGCAGCCGCGCGGCGGCGCAGAGCACGGCGTCGCGGGCGAGGCTGCCCTTCGATTGCCCGAGTTGAAGATAGAAAAGCCCGCAGCGTCGCGGCGCGAAGAGGATGCGCAGGGCCATGCCGAGGACCTTGAGCGCGCGGCCGAGGCGCCAGAGGAGCCCGGCGCGGGGCTGAAAGGGATAGGCGAGGTTCAGCGCGCGAAAGGGAAGGCCCTCGCGCTCCAGCGCCCGCAGGAGCATCCGGGTCGCCACGCCTTGCCCGGTGACGGGCGGCGGAATGGAGACGGCCAGCAGCAGCGGGCGGCGCGCGTCACTCACGGGCGCGCTCCCGCATGCCTTCGTGGACGATGCCGATGGAGGAGATGGAGAGGAGCGCGGTCAGGAAGCCCACCGGGTTGTTGAAGGTGGGCATGGTGGTGACGACGCTGCCGTGGACCAGGGTGGCGAGAAGCACCGCCAGGAGCCAGGCGGCGAGGTTGCGGTTCTTCCCCGCCAGGTGGAGGTTGTTGAGGCCGAGGTAGAGGATCAAGAGGTACGGCCCGAAGAAGAAGAGCACGCCGACCGCGCCGCCTTTGACCATCATCTCAAGGTAGATGTTGTCGAAGTGCAGCGTGCTGAAACGCTTCTGCTTGCCCAGGCTGTCGTAGGAGCCAAGCGTGGACTGAGGCACTTCCTGGAAGCCGAAGACGCCTTCGAGAATCGGATTCTCCTTCTCGGTCAGATAATCGACATAAAGGGACCAGAAGGAGAGGCGCCCGCTGGCGATGGTGTCGAGCCGGCCTACCTGCTCGCGCTCGAGGAACGCGGTGAAGGCGACCGAAGCCAGGACGGTGTAGGCGAGGAGCGGGAGGAAGAGCTTGGAGCGCTCGGAGCGGCGCAGGATCCAGAAGAAGACCGCGGCGGCGATGTAGAAGCCCAGGGTGCCGCGCGCGCGGGCGAGGTACGCGAGCAGGACGCTGCCGGCGACGCAGACGCCGACGAGCAGGTAGACGCGGAGATCCCTGGCGCCGCCGGAGGCTTGGCGGGCGAGAAACCAAGCCAGGCAGGTGATCACGAGCCCCTGCCCGACCATCGCGGCGAAGTGAGGGTTCTCGTAGCCGATGGAGATGCGGTCCTTCAGGATGGGGGCCAGCTTGCCCTGCTGGACGGCGAGGGCCCAGCAGACCAGGAGGTTCAGCGCGAAGGCGGCGGCCAGGAGCAGGCACATGCGTTTGAGCCGCTCGCGGGAGGCGGAGTAGTTCTGCGCGACATAGAAGGAGCAGCCGGCCCAGAGAAAATAGAAGACGGCCATGGCGGGCTCCGTGTCGACCCGCGTCGCCTGAAGCAGGAGGAAATAGAACGGGAAGACGAAGGCCAATTGGAGGACGGGGTGGACGAGGCGGTTGGCGGGCGGGGCAGGCCGGTTCCAGAAGCGCGACAGCGCGTAGTAGGCCAGTCCGAAGGCGAAGACCGCGCCGGCAATCGCGTGGGGCCGGTAATTGTAGAGCAGCAGGCGCAGGTCTTCGGAATAGAGCGCGCTGTTGGGGATGGGGACGAGGAGCGCCCAAACCGCGAAGAAGAGGAACTGAAGGGTCTCGAACATGGTCGCCCTGGCGCGCCTCCGGCGCGGACAGCGCCAGTGTAACCTGTCGCGCGTTCTGAGAGCCGCATTTTCCACGGGCAGGCGTGGGCGCAGCGCGCTTCACGGGGTACGCGCTCGAGGGCATGAAGCCGCGGGGCTGAGACGGAGAGGGGCGCAGGCCGGCGGGACGCCGGCGCTACAAAGGCGCGCGCCCGCGCCGGCCACCGATTTACAGGCCCGCGACCGGCGCGTAGGATGCCCCGGACTCACCTCGGGAGAAACCGGCCGATGAGCGCCTTGCGGGTGGCGGTGTTGACCAACATGCCCACCTACTACCAGGTCGACCTGTTCAACGCGATCGCCGCGAACTGCCCGCAACTGGCCCTGCGCGTCTACTACCTGCGGAAGCTCACGCCCGGCCGGCAGTGGACGGTGCAGCCGAACTTCGCGCACGACCACGTCTTCGTGCGAGAGCGCGCGCTGAGCAGGCACTTTTATTTGAGCCCGGGTCTGACTCGGGAGCTGCGCGCATTCCGGCCTGACCTGACGGTCGTGGGGCAGTACGCGGGCGTGGGCATGCAGTGGACGATGTACCGCTCGCGGCTCGCCGGGGCGGCGTGGGTCTACTGGAGCGAGCGCCCGGGGATGGAGTGGGCGGAGTTGCCGGTCATCCGCTGGGAGCGGATGCGGCGGCTGTTGCGCTGGTTCGCGCTGCTCCCGGTGCGGCGCTGGCCGCGGGAGATCTGGGGCATCGGCCCGTTCGCCTGCGAGTTCTATTCGAAGATCTCGCGGCGACCGGTTCGGAACCTGTCCTACTTCTGCGACCTGGGGCGCTACCTTTCGATCCCGCGCACTGCGCCGCCGGAACGGCCGCGCGTGCTCTACCTTGGGAAGTTCGTTGAACGAAAGGGCATCGACCAGCTCTGCCAGGCGCTGGACGCCTTGTACGCGAAGGGCGCGCGCTTCCCGATGGATTTCGCCGGCGACGGGCCACTGCGTCCGCTGGTGACGGACCTTGCCGCGAAGTACCCGGATCTCGTGACCTACCACGGCTTCAAGGAGATCGCGGAGCTGCCGGCGCTGCTGGGGAGCGCGGACGCGCTCGTCTGCCCCTCGCGCTACGACGGCTGGGGGATGACCGTGCCGGAGGGAATGGCTTCGGGGCTGGCGGTGGTGGCCAGCAACCGGACGGCCTCGGCGGTGGAGCTCATCCGCGACGGCGAGAACGGGTACACGATCGAACCGACGGCGGAGGCGCTGGAGCGGCGGCTGGGAGCGCTGGCCGGCGACCCCGCAACCTGCGCGCGGATCGGCGCGCGGGCACGGGAGTCGGTGCTCCCGTACGATGCGCGCGCCGGCGCGGCGCGCTTCGCGGAGTACGCGCTGGAGTGCGCGAAGCCGCGGAGTTGAGCGGCAAGGCAAGGATGCGGGCGGGACGCCGGCGCTACGGGGCCGGACCCCGCGCGGCCCTGGCGCGGCGCATGGCTTCGGCCGCCGCGACCCCGCTCCAGAAGGCCGCTGCCACGAGCGCGAAGCGGTAGCACGGCGCCCAGCGACCCTCGGGGAGCAGGTCGGCGAGACCGGCGGACGCGAAGGCCAGGACGAGCGGCAGGGCCACGGCCGCGAAGCGTACGCCGTCCGCGCGGGGCTGGGCGGGCGGCGGGAGGAGCGCGCGGCGGACGTAAAGCGCGCGGGCGAGCCCCAGCAGCGCGATGACGCCGCCGGAGGCCGCGGCCATCCCCAGCGCCCCGAAGCTCCGGCTCAGCAGGATCCCCAACCCGAGCAGCGCGGCGGCGCCGGTCGCGCCGAGGATCAGCTCCACGCGCAGCCGCCCGGCGGCCAGTAGCAACGGGGTGTTGAGGCCGCAGCAGACGGCGAAGGCCGAACCGCCCGCGAAACAAAGCAGGTACGGGAAGCCCTCGGGGTACTCCGGGCCGAAGAGTTCGAGTATGAATGGCCCAAAGTAGAACAGGCCCAGGAAGGCGCAGACGCCGAGACGGAAGAGCCAGGCGGAGGCGAACTCGTACTGCGCGCGGACGGTTTCGATGTCGCCGCGGGCCAGCGCCTCGGCGAAGCGCGCCGGCGCGACGACGGTCATGGCGGTGAGCGCGACGCTGACCAGCGCGCCGACGCGGTAGCTCGCGGCGTAGACGCCCACGACATGGGGCGACTCGAAGTGGCCGAGCACCGCGAGATCGACGATGGGCTGGTCGAGGACGTAGGTGAGGAAGCTGAGCCCGGCGGCCATGGCGCCGAAGGTGTACAGCTCGCGGCGGCGCGCGGGCTGGAGGGGTTCGCGCGGCCCGCGCAGGGCCGGGAGCAGGCAGGCGGCGCCGGCGATGCCGCAGAGGATCCAGGTGGCCGCGCGGAGATCGAGGACCGCGCCGAGGGCCATGCCCTCGCGCCAGAGCCACGCGACGCCGGCCAGGAAGAGCGCGCCGACGCCGTAGTAGCCCACGTAGGCGCGCAGGTCGGTGCGGCCCAGCCCGCGCAGGACGGCCATGCTCATCAACAGGAACACGAGGCCCAGGGCCAGCGCGGGGGTGGCGCGGAGGCTCGGGGCGAGTTCGGGCTGCGCGAAGACCCGGGCGGCGAGCGGCTCGGCGGCCAGCGCGACCAGGCCCGCGAGGACGGCGGCGGCCAGCAGAGGCGCTCCGAGCAGGCGCAGGATCGCGGCGGGGCGCTCGGCGGGGGCCTCGACCTTCCACTTGGGCAGCAAGTAGGCGGCGGCTTCGTCGAGCCCGAGCTTGGCGAGGGAGACGACGCCGACGGCGAGGGCGACGACGAGCTGGAAGCGGCCCTGCTCGGCCGGACCCAGCCCGCGGGCGACGAGGGTGAGGGCGAGGAAGGACGCGAGCTGGGTGAAGACCATCCCCCCGGCGGTGATCAGGAAGTGCAGGCGCAGGGAGCGCTTGGGCTCGGCGGGAGCGGGCGCGGACATGCCGGAAGTCTAACGTGCGTTCCCCGCGCCGGGGTGTGAGGAAAGCGGCGGCGTGGGGCGCCCTGCCCGCTCGGCCGAACGAATACGGGTCCGGGTCATATACTTATTGCTTCTCGGGAACTTCTTTCGTATAAGTATGTTAGAGTATTGAAGCGAGACGGCACGAGGTTCGAGCCTCGTCCGACGATTCGCGCATCGACGGTTCTTCCGCATGGTCTCCGACCTTCAGGCCCATCGACCCCGACGCGAGACGCCCGGCAAGGGCGAAGGCGCGGCGCAGGAGTTCAGCGGGGTGCTCGACCCGCAGGTCTTCCTGCGCATCCTGAACAAGCACCGCTACATGCTGCTGTTCACCGTGCTGGCGGTGGAGGCGGTCGTCGCCCTGGTGACGTTCCGCACCACGCCGCTGTATCCGGCGCAGAGCAAGGTGATCATCCAGGACGACACGAGCCGGCTGCTGGGGACGCCGGACCCGCTGGGCTTCGGGTACATGTACTCGGAGGAGTTCTTCCAGACGCAGTACCGGCGGCTGAACAGCCGGCCGGTGCTCGAGCGCGCGATCCAATCGGAAAAGATGGACGAGTGGGCGGAGTTCCAGGGGCTCGGCGACCTGCCGGGCTACCTCGCGGGCGAGATCCAGCTCAAGCCGGTCCGCGAGAGCCGGATGGTGGAGGTGCTGTACGAAGGCCCGGACCCGGAGCACGCGGCGACGCTGGTGAACGCGGTGGTGGACAACTTCGAGCGGGAGTTCCACGAAGCGCGGCTGAAGCAGTCGCGCGGCAACACGACGAGCCTGAGCGGGAGCATCGAGAAGATCGAAGCGGAGATGCGGGAGTACGAGCGGCAGATCCAGGAGTTCATGTCGGTCCACAGCCTGGTGACGACGAAACCCGAGCAGAGCCCGGCGTTCGCGCGGCTGGAGGAGTTCTCGCGGCGCGAGGCGCGCTTGCAGGCGGACCTGTACGAGCTGGAAGCGCGGGTGAAGCGCATGAACGAGGTGACGCGCGACCCGTCGAAGTTCCTGTACCTGGAAGGGGTCGCCAACGACGACCGGCTCTGGAAGTACGACGAGGTCTACGTGCGCCTGATCGCGGAGAAGGCGCACCAGGAACTGCTGTACTCGCCGAACAGCCTGGAAATGGAGACGCTGAAGCGGCAGCTCGCGGCGGTGGAAGAGGCGCGTATCGAAGTGGGGCGGCAGATCGGGGAAAGCTACGTGCTCCAGCGCGATCGGATCAAGACGGCGCTGGACGAGGTGCGCAAGGAGATGACGCGGCTGGAAGCCGAGGTGCAGCGGCTGAACGAGCTGAACATCGAGTACGAGCGCCTCCAGTCGCGGCTGAAGCAGACGCAGGACCGCTTCCAGGAGGTGCTCACCGGGCGCAGCCGCGGCGAGGTCTTCGGGCGGATGGAAGTGGCGCCGGTGCTGATCGTGGAGCGCCCGGTGGTGGCGACCTCGCCGAGCCGCCCGCGGGTGCTGCGAAACCTGACGCTGGGCGTGCTGGTGGGGCTCCTGCTGGGGGCGGGGCTGGCGTTCCTGATGGAGGTCTTCGACGACTCGATCCGCTCGACGCAGGACCTGGAAGAGCACGCGGCGATCCCGTGCCTGGGGCTGATCCCGCACATGAAGGAGGTCGAGAAGGAGAACGAGCGGGCGCTCTTGATGTACCACCAGCCGCAGTCGCCCGCGGCGGAGGCCTTCCGCAGCCTGCGCGCGACGGTGGACCTGCAGATCCCGCACGCGGCGCAGGGCTGCCGGGTGTTCCTGATGAGCAGCGCGCAGCCGAACGAGGGGAAGACGACGATCGCGCTGAACCTCTCGATGGCCCACGTCCTGAACGGGCGGCGCACGCTGCTGATCGTCGGGGACATGCGCAAGCGCCTGGACCTCACGCCGCTGGGCATCGCCGAGGACGCGCCGGGGCTCTTCGAGTACCTCAGCGGGCGGGTCGAGAAGGAAGGCGCGGTGCACCGCACCGAAGGCTACGGGTTGGACGTGGTCCCCACCGGCTCGGGGCAGGCCAATCCCGCCGAATTGCTGGGGCACAAGCGCATGGCCGAACTGCTGCAATGGGCGCGGCAGATGTACGAGATCGTGATCGTCGACGCGCCGCCGTTCCTGGCGGTGGCCGATGCGCTGATCCTGAGCGCGCTGGCCGACCACTCGCTGGTGGTGGTGCACGCGGGCCGCACGGGACGCGCGATGCTGCGGCGGATCATGCAGATCTGCCGCGAGAGCCGCGTCGATGTGCTCGGCGGGATCCTCAACGACTGCAGCGGGCATATCGAACAGAGCGAGGGGCCGTACTCGTACTACTACCAGTACGGCTACGGATACGGCTCGAAGGAGCGCGGCGAGAAGCGCAAGTCGCGCGAGAACGCGAAGAGTTCGGTCGGCGACTGAGAGTGCGTCCAAAAAAGCTTGAACCCCCGATTCGCGCATGCGTTGATAAGAGCATGCGCCGGCGCCGCCCCGAACCGCTTCCCGCCTGCCTCGCGCTGGCCGCGTGCCTGGCGTTTCCGGCGGCGTGCGGCGAGGCCGGGGCCGAGGCGCCGGATCCCGAGCGCGTCCGCGCGCTGGCGGCGCGGCTCGGGGACGAAGCCCATGCCGCGCGCGAGGCCGCCACGCGCGAGCTGCTCGCGCTGGGGCCGGCCGCCTGGCCGCTGCTCGAACCGCTCCTGAAAGACGCCCGCGACCCCGAGTGCGCCGTGCGCCTGCGCCTGATCGCGCGCGAAGCCGGCATCCTGCTCGAAGAGCAGAAGCCCTTCGTCGCGGCGCAACTGACGGCGCTGGTGGGGCCAGGCAACCAGGGGAATGCGCAGGCTTGCGACGCGCTGCTGGACCTGGGCCCGCCCGGGGAGCACGCGCTGCGCGAGTACCTGGAGGCCGCCGAGGCCGAGCCCTACCTGAGCTTCAAGACCGAGCCGCCGGCGACGCTCCGGGCCGGCGAGCAGGCGGAGGTGCAAATCGAGCTGAAGAACCGCTCGCGGCAGCCGGTCTGGATCTCGGCCCTTTCGCAGAGCTGGAGGCTCTCACCGGTCAAGCACACCTCGCTGGGCGGCGCGCGGCCGACGGCGGTCCGGGTCGGGAGCGGCGGCGGGCGGCGGACCATGCGCTCCAGCGGCAGGCGCGGCGGGCATCCCCTCCTTCAGCACCTGGGCATCCGCGAGGGCGGCGCGCATACCTTCAACGCGCGCTTGAGCGGCGGCGCGACGGGGTTCACGGAATATGCCGTGAGCTTTCTGCTGAGCGATATGGCGCTCGAGATCCCGCGCGCGGACGGGCGGGCGCCGGCGCGGCTGACGTTGAATGCCGGGCTTTCGCAGGAGCTAGGCGCGCCGTCGATCGGCTGCACGATCCTGTGCCTGCCCAACCTGGAGACCGTGGAGGACGACCCGCGGCTGGCGCTGACGCTGGAGCGCGCCGAGGATGCGCCACCGCGCGCCGGCGAAAAGCTCGCGTTGCGCGCGAGGTTCAAGTCCAAGGCCACGCTCGTCACGCAGCGGCTGGAACGGAATCTGATCCACTACGCCTGGTGGGTGCTGCTGGACGCGAACGGCGGCCACGTGGCGCACGGGGCGTGGGACGCGGCGCTGGAGGCCGGCGAGGCCGCGCGCGCGGCGCGCGACCTGCCGCCCGAAGGGGAGGCCGCGTGGCCGCTCGCGATTCAACTGCCCAAGGAACCCGGCGCCTACCGGCTGCTGGCCGGGTACGAGATCGACGCGGACATGGTCTCCCAAGAGGCCGCGCCGGAGTACGACCTTCCCGGCGAGAAGGACGAGCGTTTCGAGTTCCGCCTCCGGCGCGCGAAGCTGTACGCGGAACTGGAGGAGGTGGAGGTGGCGGCGCCGTGAGGGCGGCGCGCGGCCCCGCGCCTCGAGCCCCGCTCCAGCGCCCCGAATCTGCCGTTCCTGAAACTCGCCGGCGGTTCTACGATCTTCCCGCATGAGCTTGCGGATCCTGCAACTCAACAGCGCGCGGCTCTACGTGGGCGAGGCGGCGCATACCCTGAACCTGACCGAGGCGCTGCGGCGCGCGGGGCATACGGTCGTGCTGGGGCTGCGCGAGGGGCACCAGACGATCGAGTACGCGCGGACACGGGGGCTGGACCCCGTCCCGTTCCACTTCGCCAGCCGCTGGCATCCCACGCGCGATTTGGGGGACCTCAAGCGGCTGGCCGCGCTGGTCCGCGAGCACGACATCCAGTTGATCCATGTGCACCGCGGCAAGGAGCATTGGGCGGCGATCTTTGCCCGGAAGCTGCATGCGCTGAAAGTCCCCGTGGTCCGCACGCGGCACCTCACGCGTCCGCTGAAGAACCACCTGGCGAACCGCTGGCTGGCGAAGCGGACGGCGCGGATGATCGTGGTCTCGCGGGCGGTGGAGGCCGACGTGCGCGGCTCGGAGTTGTACTCCGAAGCGCACGTGGCGTTCATCCCCGGCGGGATCGACCTGGAGCGCTTCCGGGCGCGGGGGCGGCGGGAGGCGGAACGGGAGCGGCTGGGGCTGCCGCCCGGCGCGCCGGTGGCGATCTGCGTGGCGCGCCTGGCGCAGGTGAAAGCGCACGGGATCCTCCTGGACGCCTGGGCGCGGGTGCTGCCGAAGCATCCCGGCGCGGTGCTGGTGCTGGCGGGCTTCGGGGTGCTGTGGGCGGACCTGAAGGCGCGGGTCGAGCGCGAGGGCTTCGGGACCTCGGTGCGGATGCTGGGACGGGTCGGCGCCGACACCGTTCCGGGGCTGCTGGAGGCCGCCGACGTCGGGGTGCTGGCCTCGACGGGCTCGGAAGGCTTCTCGCGGGCGGTGCTGGAGTACATGGCGCTGGGGCTGCCGGTGGTGGCGACGACGGTGGGCGCGATTCCCGACTTGGTGGCGCCCGGGGTTTCGGGCAAACTGGCGCCGCCAGGCGACGCGGGCGCGCTCGCGGCCGCATTGGACGAGACCTTCGCCGCGGACGCCGCGAAGCGTGAGGCCTGGGGGCGCGCCGGCCGGGAAAGAGCCGAAGCGGACTACGGCTTCGCTGCGTGGGCGGCGGCTCACGAACGGCTGTACCGTGACGTGCTGGACGAACCGGCGGTTTGAACGCCTGGCGGCGCGCCGGGCAGGGCCGGCCAAATGGGATACATCAGGGAACGGACGTCGGCATGAGCGCAGGATTCCGTCGCGGCAACACCGGCGTGATCACGAAACGCCCCGAAGCCATGGTGGAGTGGACCACGTTCCACCAGGGCGGCTACCGGATCAAGTGCCTCAAGCCCTTCCGGCGTTTCCGCGGGACCGAGATCGCCTGGGAGAACCTCGCCGAACTGACCGGGACGACGGAGTACGTGGCGAAGGTCAGCCGGAGCCGGCGCGTGATCAAGCTCGCCGCCGGCCAGTTCGGCTCGCCGATCGAACTCTACGTCAAGCGTTACAACCACAAGACTTGGTACGGGCCCTACCTGCGCATGGCTCGCAAGAGCCGCGCGTACCATGAGTTCGCGCTGGGCTGGCAACTGATGGAGATGGGCATTCGCACGCCGCGCCCGGTCTGGCTGGCGGAGGCCGAAGGGGCGCTCTCGCCGTTCTGCCTGCTGGCGACGGAGGCGATCCCCGAGTCGGAGAATTGCGTCGAGCGCTGGCACCGCCTGTCCACGGAGGCCGAGCGCCACGACCTGCTCGTCGCGCTCGCGCGCTTCATCCTCTCGCTCCACGAACACAAGCTGTACCACGACGATTGCAAGGCCGAGCACGTGCTGGTGCTGCCCGACGCGGCTTCGACGCCGGCCGAGTTCTTCATCATCGACCTGCTGGGCTGCCGGATTCAGCGGAGCCTGACGCGGCTGGCGCGCGCGAAGAACCTGTATCAGATCCTCCGCTCCTTCCAGCCCAAAAAGGGCAGCTTCAGCTTTTCGCCCGAGTTCCGCACCGTGTTCCTCGAAGCCTACGGCGGCTCGCTGGCCGAAGCCGCACAGTGGTCGAAGTGGGTGGAACGCGTGGGAAAGATTAAGGGCGAAAGGCGTAGCGCTGCAACGCCTCAAAAGTCCCTGACCCGCTGCCTTGGGCTCTTGACTCGGCGCATGGGGCGAGTTGCTTCTGTGGCGCGGTACTTTGAGCACGCACAGAATACAGACCACAGAATACAGATCACAGGTTACCAACTATCCCAGCAGACTGTCGATCTTCTTCAACTCGTCCTCCTTCAGCGGTGCGTCGGTAAGGATCTTCACGTTCTCTTCGAGCTGCGAGACTTTGCTGGCGCCAATCAGGGCGCTGGTGACGCGGGGGTCGCGGAGGACCCACTGGAGCGCGAGGCGGGCGAGGCTCTGCCCGCGCGCCTTGGCAAAGGCGTCGAGGCGCTCGATCTTCGCGACGACCTCGGGGGTGATGCGGTCCTTTTTCAGGAAGCCGTGCTTCTTGCTGGCGCGGGAGCCCTTGGGGACGCCCTTGAGGTACCTGTCGGTGAGGAGCCCCTGGGCGAGAGGGCAGAAGGCGATCAGCCCGACGTCCTCGCGCCCGGCGACGTCGAGCAGGTCCTTCTCGATCCAGCGGTTGAAGAGGCTGTACGAGGGCTGGTGGATGGTCAACGGGACGCCGAGCCCCTTCAGCAGCGGCGCGGCCTGCGCGGTGCGCGGCCCGTCGTAGTTGCTGACGCCGGCATAGAGGGCCTTGCCCGAGCGGACGGCCTGTTCGAGCGCGCCGAGCGTTTCCTCGAGCGGGGTCTCGGGGTCGGGGCGGTGATGGTAGAAGATGTCGACGTACTCGAGCTTCATGCGCTTGAGGGACTGGTCGAGGCTCGAGAGGAGGTACTTGCGGCTGCCCCAATCGCCGTACGGCCCCGGCCCCATGCGGAAGCCGGCCTTGGTGCTGACGATCAACTCGTCGCGGTGGTTCTTGAAGTCGCTCTTCAAGGCGCGCCCGAAGGTGAGTTCCGCGCTGCCGGGCGGCGGGCCGTAGTTGTTGGCGAGGTCGAAGTGGGTGATGCCGAGGTCGAAGGCGCGGCGGAGCATGGCCTTGGCGGCGGCGGCCGAGTCCACGCCGCCGAAGTTGTGCCAGAGCCCCAGCGAGAGGGCCGGGAGCTTCAGGCCGCTCTTGCCGCAGCGGCGGTACGACATCGACTCGTAGCGTTTTTCGGAGAAGGCTTTAGGCATGGGAAGCTCCGGGGGATGTCTGTAATCTGTAATCTGTAATCTGTAATCTGTAATCTGTAATCTGTAATCTGTAATCTGTAATCTGTAATCTGTAATCTGTGACCTGTAATCAGGCTTGGATCAAGTTACAGATCACAGATCACAGATCACAGATCACAGATCACTGGTCACGGTTCACTCTTTTTCTCCGCTGCCGCCCGCGCCTCGTAGTAGGCGCGCAACAGGCGGTCCTGGGTATCGCGCCCGGCACGCGAGGGCACGGCGATGCGGAGGGTAAGCACGGGCTTGCCGCCGTCGTGGCTTAAATAGACCTTGGGTTCGATATTTTTCATCCGCACGGCGTAGTCCTCTTCGAGATCCCCGCGGCGGCGCAGGATCGTCTCGCGGTAATCGGCCTGTACGGGCGCGGCGCTGGCTTCGAGAGCGCGCTGCGCCGCTTCGAGCTCTTCGGGCCCGGCGAGCTTGACGGGGATCTCCAGCCAGCGCAGGGCCTCGCCTTGGGTTTCGTTGTAGCAGGGCAGGGTCAGGAGCAGGGCATGGGGAAGCGTGAGCAGGCGTCCGGTGCTGTGGTCGGTGGCCTTGTCGACCTCCAGCAGGGTACTGGAGAGGATGCGAACGGTGACGACGTCGCCGCGGATCTCGCCGACCTGAATGCGGTCGCCGGTGTGGTGGGTCCCGGAGAGGGCCTTGTAGACCCAGCCGAGGACGCAGAGGATCAATTCCTTGCTGGCGATAACGGCGGCAACGGCAAAGGCAGTCAGGGCGACAAGGAGTTCCTGGACCATCTCGGCCCAGATGCTGACCAGGGAGGCGGCGACGACGAGTATCCCGCCGGTGCTGATGAAGCTGCGCACGCGGAGCTTCTGATCGGGGGAGAGCGCGCTGCGGCGCAAGACGATCCGCGCGAGGAGGAGCACGAGAAAGAAGGCCGCGACGACCTCAAGGGTCGTGACGACCTTGCGGTCGCGGATCAGATTCAGAAGTTCCTGCATGGGCAAGAGCGTAGCGGGTCCGGCGGGCGGCTTGAAGGGACGTTTGCTCGGGGCCTGCAAAGGCCGCGAGAAGAACGCCGCGTTCAGGCGTCCTTGTCGTCGAGGGACATCGCCTGGGGCTCGATGTTGCCGATGTCGCGCCCCTCGGCGGCGGCTTTCTTCTTTTCGTTCCAGCGTTTGACCCAGTTTTCCCAGGAGCGCCCGGCGGCGGGGTCGATGCCGCTGAAGGCTACGCCGGAGATGTCCTTGTAGAGGATCCTTTGCTGGTCGTCGCTGCCGCGGGGGATGAATTCGAGGTACGGCTCGGGCGCGTCGGCCTCGCGGTTAAAGACGTATCCGACGCGCTCCTCGCCGCCGGCTAGGATCAGGGTCACGTCGCCGCGGTAATCGAAGGCTTCCTGGAGCACGATGCGCTTGTCTTCTTCGGTCTCGAGGACGGGGACCCACTTTTCGAGGCTCTTGCGGCCCTTGAGTTCATCCTTGACGGTGCTGTGTTTTTCCTGGGGCATGGGCGCGCTCCGAGTTTCCCTCAGCATAAAGGCAGCCGGGCGCATCTTCCAGCCTCGTGGAAAGGCGGACCAAGGGAACGGGTTGCGGAAAAATCCGGGATTCCTGCCACGCGCCAGGCCCCGGCGGGAACGTACTTGAAACCGAGGGCGCGCCGATGGAGACCGGAACGAACGTCATGGAAAGCCCGCCTACGTGTCCCGGGATGGACGGGAACCTCGCCTCCGACGCGGACCTGCTGAAGCGCCTTGCCGCTTCAGGCGACGCGGACGCGCTCGCCGAACTCTTCTCGCGCCATGTGGATGCGGCCTACCGGCTCGCCTGCCGGCATGCCCTGAACTCCGCCGACGCCGAGGACGCGGTCCAGACCGCCTTCTTGAACGCGCTGAAGCATGCGCAGGGCTACCGGAAGGAGGCGAGCGTGAAAGCGTGGCTGCTGGGCTTCGTGGTCAACGCATGCCGGCACATACAGCGCGAGGAAGCGCGGCGCAAACGCCGCGAGCTGGAAGCGGCGCGCGGCGCGGACGAGGTCGCGCACGAAGCGCCGGGGATCGAACAAGGCGAGACCGCGCGGCTGGCGCTGGAGGCGGCGCGAAGGCTCGCCGACCCGTACCGCCTCCCGGTGTGGCTCTACTATTATGAAGGACTCTCGAGCGCGGAGGTCGCCGCGGCGCTTGGCCTTTCAGAGGGCACCGTCCGCAGCCAGCTCGCTCGGGGCCTGGAAGCGCTGCGCGGGATGCTGGGCGCCCGGGCTGCGCTGCTGACCGGCCTGGAAGCTGGGGGGCTGGCGGCCCTCGCGATCGCCGAGTCCGCCCCCGCGCCGCTCAAGGCCGCCTGCGCGAAGCTGAGCCTGGCGAGCGCGCCGGGGGCGGCGGCGGCCCACGGCGCGAGCGCGGCGACGGCCGCCTACGCCAAGCTGCTCCTGCCGGGCATGGCGCTGCTCCTGGCGCTCGCGGCGCTCCCGTTCCTGCCGCGCGATGCCGCGCCGACGGCCATGCCTGCCCCAGCGGCGCCGGTAGCCGAAGAGCAGCCACCGCCTCCGCCCGCGCCCGTTGCCCCTGCGGCCCCCAAGGAGGCGCCCGTGTTCCATCCGCTCTGGGAGCAGGCGTTGGGCGGCGCGGACCTCGTGGGCAGGGACATGGAATCGGTCGTGGCGGGCCGGACGCTGTACCTGGGGGGCCTCAGCATTCTCGCCTTCGATCTGGATTCGGGCCGCCGGCGCTGGGCGCCAGGGCAGGACCCCAACGGGTTTGCCTGCGTGCTGCCTACGCCCGCGGGGTTGATCGTCGCGGACAACGTCGGTTACATCGAGCCCCTGGGCGGCGTAACGGGCCGGATCGTGGCGGACAATCGGATCCATCTGTATAAGCCGCCCGCGCGCTCGCCGGCCTGGAGCTTCCCGACGGCCGCGACCGTCTATCACCTGATCCACGAAGGCGAAGTCGCGGTCGCCGCCGACCGGGGCGGGACGGTGTACGGCATCGACGTGAAGAACGGCACGAAGGCATGGTCCCTCGCGCTGCCGGGCGTCCAGGCCGGGAAAGCGGACGAGGTTGCAACCGTACGTCCCGAGGCCCTTTTGAAGGCGGAAGGCAGGGCCCTGGTGCTGTACGCGCGGGTGCTGGAACGGACGATGGAAAAGAAAGACGTCCCGCCGGGGCAGCCGTCCTCCTGGGTCGCGGGCATGCCCGAGAACATGGCGCGCGTGACGGTCAAGCGGGAACTGAGAGTCGCCTGCCTGCAACTTGCCCGCGAAGCGGGCGCTCCGGCGCCCGGCACGCTGTTGTGGTCGGCGGCGCGCGAGGATCCCGACAGCACGCCCGGCCCCGCACTCAGCCTGGAGGGCGAGGGCCGCGCGCGGCTGTTCACCGGGAAAGAGAGCGTCACGTTCCGGATCGCCGACGGGAACGTGATCCGCGAGAAGGCCGCGGGGGAGACGCTTTCCTACTTCCACTACCTCGGGGCGAACCACGCGCTGCGGCAGCAGGGCAAGCGGTTGAGCTGCACGGCGCTGAGCGACCTGTCGGCGGCCTGGACGGCGGAGGACGAAGACGAGGAGTTCAAACTGGAAGCCTGCGCTTCGATCGGCGCGTATGCGCTGACCTGCTCGTCGAAAGTCGAATGGGCCGGAGACCTGGGGCGGGTCACCGACGCGCGCCTGCGCCTGCGCGAGCTGGCCGGCGGCAAACTGGTCCGCTCGCATCTGCTGCCGGGCGCGGGAGACTTGAGCTTCCACGTGGCCGGCGACACCCTGGTCTGCATCGGGGAGCAAAAGGCCTTCGCGTTCAAGCTGGGCGCGGCCGGGGAACCGCCGCCGGCGCCGCAAGCGGAGCACGAAGGAGAAGGGTTTTGAGCTTCGCGCAACGCGCGGCGCCCGCCTTCAGTCCGCCGCGGCGGCGTTGACCGGTTCGGGCTGTTCGAGCTTGCGGGGCTTGTTGGGGCGGTTGGCCGGGACGTGGAGCGGCTTCTCGTACGTGCCGAGGCTCTTGCCGGAGAGCACGAACCAGGCGGTGCGCATCAGCCCGCGCAGGCTGCCGAAGGTGTAGTCCACGCTGGTGGGCTCGTAGCCGCAGTGGACCATGCAGTCCTTGCACTTCTCGTTGCCGCTGCGCCGCCCGTAGGCGTCCCAGTCGGTCGTCTCCATCAGCTCGTTGAAGCTCTTGGCGTAGCCTTCCTGGAGCAGATAGCAGGGCTTCTGCCAGCCGAACATGTTGTAGGTCACGTTGCCCCAAGGCGTGCATTCCATGTCGATGTAGCCCATCAGGAAGTCCAGGAAAAGCGGCGACTGGTTGAAGACCCAGGAACGCTTCTTGTTCTGGAACATCTTGCGGAACATCTCGTTGCTCTTCTGGCGCTTGAGGAAGTGCTCCTGGTCGGGCGCCTTCTGGTAGCTGTAGCCGGGGGAGACCATCATGCCCTCGACGCCCAGTTCCATCATCTCGTCGAAGAACCTGCGGTACTTCTCGGGGTCGGCGCCGTCGAAGAGCGTCGTGTTGGTCGTGACGCGGAAGCCGCGCTTGACGGCCTCGCGGATGCCTTCGACGGCCTTATGGAACGTCCCTTCGCGGCAGACGGCGAAATCGTGCTCGTCGCGCCCGCCGTCCATGTGGATGCTGAAGGTGAGGTACTTCGAGGGCTTGAAGACGCCGGCTTCGAGCTTCTCCTTGAGCAAGATCGCGTTGGTGCAGAGGTAGATGTACTTCTTGCGCGCGACGAGGCCCTCGACGATCTCGTCGATCTGCGTGTGCATCAGCGGCTCGCCGCCGGGGATCGAGACCATCGGCGTGTCGCACTCGTCCACCGCCGCGAAGCACTGCTCGGGCGAGAGTTCCTTGCGCAGGATGTGGCCGGGGTACTGGATCTTCCCGCAGCCGGCGCAGGCGAGGTTGCAGCGGAAGAGCGGCTCCAGCATCAACACCAGGGGATAGCGCTTGCGCCCCTTGAGCTTCTGCTTGAGCACGTACGTGGCCACGGTGGCCATCTGGGAAACAGGAACACCCATGTTCCGCTCTCCGAGCTGCACTTGTGCGGCTTAGTGAACCTTGCTGGCTATGTAAAGGGTATCCGGGGTGAGCCGCACTTCAACCCCGTAGCCATCGAATCCACAGTATGAAGGTAACTCTTTAAAAACAAATAAGTTACACTCAGGCCTCGCGCGGCCAGGGGAGTCTCGAGAAGTGGGAACCCAAGCCGTTCTGCACGGGGCGGCCGCGCCGAGCCGTGGTACTCGAAACTCGGTACTCGGAACTCGGTACTCGGTACTTATCTTCACTGCCCCTGCACGTGCGGGCTGCCGATCTTGTTGATCAGACTGCGGTCCTTGTAGGCCTTCTCGCGCTCTTCCTTCGACCAGAGCCCGACCTTTTCGTTGAGCCAGTTCATCCAGACCCCCGGAAGGTTGCCGAGGTCTTTGCCGGCAATCTGCTTCAACGCGTCCGAGGCCGGGCTGGCGATGTTGTCGGCGGTGCCGCTGACTTCCTGCGTGGGCAGGAAGATGGGCATTTTGGAGCCGAGCGGACCGATGGGAAGGTCCATCCTGCGGACTTCGGAGGGTCCGGTACCGGGGTTGGCGGCATTGACGGTGGGCTGCGGGACGTGGCGGGCGAGTTCGGCGAAGGCGAGGTCGTTGTCGATCTCCCGGAGCGCGGCGGCGGCGGGGACGCGCTGGCGGGCGTCCTCGCGGAGGGCGAATTGCAGGATCCAGCCGATGGCGCGGTCTTCCTTGAGCGCGCGGATGGTGCGGGCGGCCTCGCGGCGGACCTCGAGATCCGGATCCTGCATCGCGGCCCAGCCCACGACGAGCGCGCCCTGCTGGTCGAGAGGGCCCAGCTCGGCGAGCGCGCGCAGCGCGCCCATGCGCATCTCGGGCGGCTGTTTATTGTCGGGATCGAAGACCGCCAGGAGCACGGGGACGGCGCGGAAGCCCAGTTCGACGGCCTGCTTCAACGCGGCGGATCGCTTCTCGCGCTGCGGCGCGCCGAGATCCTTGAGCTGCTCGAAGAGGGCCTCGGTCTCCTTCTTCCGGGCTTCGGCGGCCGGCGGGAAAACCGGCGCGTCGGGCTCGGCGGCAGGGACTTGGGCCGGGCCGGGCGCCGGTTCGGGGGCTTGCGCCTGCGCGACGGCCTGCGCGCCGCGCTGGATGCGCTTGATCCGCGTCTTCGCGATCCCGCGCTGCTCGCCGCCGTCCACTTGAATGAAGACCGCCAGGTCCGTCTCGTTGACGATCTTCCCGACGACTTCCTCGCCGCTCTTCAACTCGACGCGGTCGGGCTTGACGGGTTCTTCGGCGCGCGAGGAGACGCACAGACCGGCGAGCAGAATGAACAGCCCGAGCCTTCGTGCGATGCCTGCCATGTTGGTCCCCTCGTGGCTTGCCTGTGTTCTGTGTTCTGTGTTCTGTGTTCTGTGTTCTGTATTCTGTGATCTGTAACAACTTTGCACTCAGCGCAGTTCTACAATTCACAGCTCACAGCTCACAGCTCACAGATTACAGATTACAGATTACAGATTACAGATTACAGGTCACAGGTCACGGCTTCCTGTTCTTCTCCTGCGCCTGCTTCCGGATGCGCTCGCGGGCGGAGATGACGTCGCGGTCGTCGCGGAAGCGGGTGTACGCGGTCTCGATCAGTTCCAGGGCCTCCTGGGGGCGCCGTCCGGCGAGGAGCGCGTCGGCGAGGGCGACGATGGCCTTGGGATCCTGTCCCTGGGCAAGCTGCTGGGCTTCCTGTGCGGCTTTCACCGCGGCCTCGGGATTGTACCACGCGGCGTCGGGTTCGGAGATGAGCAGGCGCACGAGCAGGAGCCGGACGTCCTGGCGGTCGGGTTTCCTGTCGAGGTAGGCGCGGTAGGCCTCGATGGCCTCGGGGTGCGCCCCTCGGCCCGGCGCGCGTCTCCCAGGCCGCGCCAGGCTTCGACGAAGGCGGGCGCGCGTTCCTGGAGCTTCTTGTAGTCCTCGCCCGCCTCGGCGTACTTGCCCGAACGCAGGCGCGCTTCGGCACGGAGCTTGAGCGCTTCCAGGTTGTCGACGTCGAGGAGCACGGCGCGCTCGGCGTCCACCGCGGCTTCGGCGTAGCGTTCGAGCTTCGCGTGGGCCTGGGCGCGCAGGAACCAGGCGGCGGCGTTCTTTTCGTCGAGGGCGAGGGCCTCGCCGAGGATCGCGCGGGCCTCGTCCCAGCGCTCCAGGGCCATCAGCGCCTGCCCGCGGGTGAAATGCCCCTGCGCGCTGCGGGGATCGACCTTGAGCAGGCGTTCGAGGAGCGGAAGGGCGTCGGCGGGCTTGCCGAGTTCGACGGCCAACTGCGCGCTCATCAGGAGCGCCTCGGCGTGGTCGGGCTGCTGGCGCAGGGCCTGGGCGAGGTCGGCGCTGGCCTCCAGCCCGCGGCCCATGCGGCGGGAGACGGCGGCGCGGTTGAACCAGGCTTCGAGGAGCCCCGGGTTCCAGCGCAGAGTCTGGGCGAAGTGCTGCCAGGCGCGGTCGAGATCTTCGAGGCCGCTGCCGGGAAACTCGAGGCCGGCGTAGAGCGTGCCGGCGACATAGTGGGCCTCCCACAAGAAGTCGGCGCGCTGGACGGCCTTCTCGGCGAGGCGCAGGGCGTCGCGGGCCTGGCGGTCGAGTTCCTCGCGAGGGGCGCCTTCCTCGGCCATACGCCGTCCGCCAAGGACGAGCGCGTAGGCGTGGGCGAGGATGCCGTAGGGGTTGTTGCGGTCGACCTCGGCGGCCTGGGCGTAGAACTCGCGCGCGAGGCCGGGATCGAAGAGCAGGCGCCAGGCGATGTCGCCGCAATTGAGCAGCGCGCGGGGGTCGCCGTTCTTCGAGACCTTGTGAGCCTCCTGGAACCACTTGATGGCCTCGCCGGCATCCCGGTTGGAACCGAGCTGCCGGTAGGCTTGGCCCTTGAGGAAATAGGCGCGCGCGACGATGGGCGAATGGGGCGGAAGCCACTGGCCGGCCTCTTCGAGAAGTTGCAGGGCGATGCGGGGCTGGCCGCGGTCGAGGAGTTCCTCGGCGTCGTTGAGCCTCGGATAGGCCTTGCTGAGCATGAAGGCTTCCTGGAGCACGCGGGCCTCGGTCTGCTCCTTTTCCTTTTCGGCGCGGGAGGCTTTCTCGATCTCTTCCTGGGCCTTGGCGGCGGCGGCGGCGGCCTTCTCGGCCTCGAGGCGCGCGCGGATCTGGGCCTGCTCGCGCTCGGTGGCGGCCTTTTCGCGATCCAGGGCGGAGGCCTGGAGCCGCCAGAAAGCCATGGCGGAACCGGCCGAGAGGAGCACCAGGGCGGCAGCGACGGTGCCCAGGAGCGCGCCGTGGCGGCGGACGGCGCGGGCGGCCTTGTCCAGCAGCGTGTCGGCGCGGGCCGCGACGGGGCGGTCCTCGCGGACGGCGCGGACGTCCTCGAGGAGCGCCAGGGCGCTCGCATAGCGCCGCTCGGGGTCCATCTCCAGGGCCTTGAGCACGACGGCCTTGAGATGCTTGGAGACCTTGAAGCGGTGCCCGCCCTCGCGCGGCCACGTCACCGGCTCGGTGGCGATCTTGCGCATCAGCGTGCGGGTGTCGGATTCCAGGTGCGGCGGGCGGAAGTGGAGGATCTCGAAGAGCATCGCGCCGAGGCTGTAAACATCGCTGCGGGGCGAGAGGGCCTTGACGTCGCCGGCGGCCTGTTCGGGGGACATGTACTCGGGCGTGCCGGCCACGAAGCCGGCCTCGGACTCGAAGCTGCGGTCGCGGACGGTCTTGACGTTCTCGCCCTTGGCGCGGACGCGGAGCGGCGGCGTGTCCGGGGCGGCCTCGATGAGCCCGGCGGTCTTCGACTGCGCCTGTCCCAGGACCTTGGCCAGGCCCCAGTCCATCACCTGCACCTCGCCGAAGTCCCCGATCATGATGTTGGCGGGCTTGAGATCGCGATGCAGCACCCCCTTGGAGTGGGCGAACGCGACGGCCTGGCAGACCTCGCCGAAGATGTGCAGGAGCCTGGCGAGCGTGTACTCGCGCTGCGCGCGCGCTTCGCCCCGGCGCAGCTCCAGCAGGATCTCGCTGAGCGCCTTGCCGCGGACGAGCTTCATCACGAAGTAGGGGCGGTTCTCTTCGTCGGCGCCGACCTCGTGGACCGGGACGATGTTGGGGTGCTCGATCTGCCCGGTGACCTGAGCCTCGGCGACGAAGCGGACGGCCTCGTCCTCGCCGGGGAACCGGGTGCGGATGATCTTCAGCGCGACGTCGCGGGCGAGGTTCACCTGCCGCGCGCGGTAGACGGTGCCCATGCCGCCGCGGCCAATCACTTCCAGCAGCTCGTAGTTTTTGATCCGCCGCGGGAGGCGCTCTTCGTCCTTGCCTTCGGGCTTGGGGCGGGGCGAGCGCCGCGCGGGCGAGGCCGGCGCGCCGACCGCGGCGGTCTCGTCGCTCTTGCGCAGCAGACGGGTCGCGAGCGGACCGGGAATGATCATGCTGCAATGCGGGCAGACGGCCTCGCGCTCCGCTTCGACCGCGAGCGGCTTCTCGCATTCGGGGCAATCGACGGTGCCGCGCATGGGCTGGGCGTTCGCCACCTGGGGCGTCTGGGACAGCATGCCGGGTTGCCGCATCGCCGCGTACCTGATGGCTCAAATGGCGTGGCGGCATAGGCCGCGCACCATGCTGAGACTTTGGCGATGGGGCTCGGCGAGTCCTTAGACCGTAATGTAAGTATAAGTCATGGAAGAAGAAAGACAACCGGGTAGGCGACGAAGGCAAAAGGATCAGGAATCTGGTTGTCATACGAAACGTTTCGGTGTAAGAATCACAGAAACGATTCGGAACAACGAACCCCCTTGGAGCCTCCCATGCCCCGCATACCGACGCCCAACCCCTCGCCCTCCCAACCCCCGGCCGGCGGCGACGATAGGCTGCGCCGCGTCCATAAGCGCTACGACGTGGTCGTCTGCGGCGGCGGCATGTCCGGGATCGGCGCGGCGGTCACCGCGGCGCGGCATGGGGCGAGCGTGGCGCTGCTTCAGGACCGTTCCTGCCTGGGCGGGAACGGCTCGAAGGAGGTCCGCGTCTGGCTGCAAGGAGCCAGCGGCGGCGCGTGCGCGGTCTGGTTCCGCGAGACCGGCCTCATGGAGGAGTTGCTGCTCGAGAACCAGTACCGCAATCCGAACGGCGAGGCGGAACTCTTCGACGCGACCCTGCTGGACCTGGTGCTGAAGCAGCCGAACCTGGACCTGTACCTGAACACGCCGGTCTACGAGGTCCACCTCGGCGACGAAGGCAAGCCCGAAGGGCAGCGGCGCATCCGCGCGGTGACCGGGCTGACCTTGCAGGCCGAGACGCTGACGACCTTCGAGGCCGAGTACTTCGTGGACTGCACGGGCGACGGGACGGTGGGCTACCTGGCCGGCGCGCCGTACATGACGGGCCGCGAGTCGAAGGCCGAGTACGGGGAGAGCATGGCGCCGGACGAGCGGCGCGCGAACACGCTGGGGGATCGATCCTGTTCCGGGCCAAGGACGCCGGCGCGCCGGTTCCTTTCGAGGCGCCCGACTTCGCGCACCGCTTCACCAAGGAGGACTTCCGCCCGGGCCGGAACCCGGTCCCCGAGTTCGACCGGATCAAGGGCGGCTTCTGGTGGATCGAGTGGGGCGGGACGCTGGACACGATCCACGACAACGAAGCGATCAAGTACGAACTGCTGCGGATCGCGTACGGCATCTTCCATTACCTCAAAAACGACCCGGACTTGGCGGCGAAGTACGCCAACTACACGCTGGAGTGGGTCGGGACGATCCCGGGCAAGCGCGAGTCGCGGCGCTTTGTCGGCGACGTGGTGCTGCGCGAGCAGGACGTGGTGGAATGCCGGGAGTGGCACGACGCGGTCGCCTTCGGCGGCTGGAACCTCGACGACCACGCGCCGCTGGGCTTCTTCGACGACAAGGTTCCGCCGTCGATCCACAACCAGATCCCGGGGCTCTACAACGTCCCGCTGCGCTGCCTGTACTCGAAGACGGTCCCGAACCTCTTCTTCGCGGGGCGGAACATCTCGGCGACGCACGTGGCGCTGACGAGCACGCGCGTGATGCTCACCTGCGCGCAGCTCGGCGAGGCCGCCGGAGCGGCGGCGGCCTTCTGCGTGCAGAAGGGGGTGAGCCCGCGCGAGGCCGCCTCGCCCGAGTCGGTGGGCGAGATTCAGGAGCGGCTGCTGCGGGACGACCACCACATCGTCGGGCGCGCCAGCCGCGACCCAGCGGACCTCGCGCGCGGCCCGGGCGTTAAGGCGACGGCCTCCTCGAGCCTGGCCCGCGTGGCGCTGGAGCAACCCGACGGCGCGGTCGCGCTAGATAAAGACCGTCTGGTCCTCTTCGCGGTCGAGCGCGGCGAATTGGACCGCGTCGAGGTGCTGCTGAGCGCCGGCGAGCCGACCAAGCTGGGCTGGCAGCTGCACCGCAACGACGGGCGCGGGCTCTACATCCCGCACCAGACCGTCGCGGAGGGCACGGTGGACGTGCCCGCCGGCGGGACGCAGTGGGTCTCGATTCCGGTCCGCGCGAAGATCGGCCAGCCGGGCTGGCACATGCTGGAGCTGAAGGCTAACGCGGCGCTGCGCTGGCACACGCAGTCGGGGCGGCAGGTGGGCGTGAAGTCGTTCCTCGGCGTGGGTACCTACAAGCACGAGCGCGGCAGCAACCTGCACACGCGCTTCGCGAAGCTCAATGGCCTGAATCACTGCGTGCGGTTGCCGGACGATGCCGCCCTTTACGGCCCGGCGAACGCGGTTAACGGGCACGCGCGCCCCTTCCAGCGCCCCAACCTGTGGATCTCCGCGCCGGCCAAGCCTGGGCAGGACGAGTGGCTGGAGCTGGACTTCGGGCGCGAGACCGAGATTCGCGAAGTCGCGTGTCTCTTCGACAGCGACCTCGACCGGCACCTCACCAGCATGTGGCACACGATGCCGTACCGGATCGAGCCGGACTTGGTGAAGGACTACGACGTCCAGCTCCGCGTGGGCGGGAGCTGGCGGACGGTGAAGGAAGTGCGCGGGAACCGTTTGCGGCGCAACGTGACGGTGTTCGACCAGCGCTACCGCGCCGACGCGCTGCGGCTGGCGGTGAAGGCCACGCACGGCAACCCGCGCGCGCAGGTGTACGAAGTTCGGGCGTACGCGTGAAGTCCGAGGCTCCCTGACACGGTCTCTTCCGAAAGGATCCCACGATGCTGACGCTCGAACGCACCTTCTCCCTCGATCAATACCGGCGCGACGGCTTCACCGGCCCGGTCCCGGTGCTCGGCGAGGCCGAAGCGGCGGCGTACCGCGCTAAATTCTTCGCCGAACTGGGGCAGGACGAGGCGCAGCCCGGCCCGACGAAAGCGTACATGAGCGCGTGGCATCACCGCCTGCGCTGGGCGTACGACCTGGCTGCGCACCCGGCGGTACTGGACCGGATCGAAGCGATCCTGGGGCCGAACCTGGTGATGTGGGCGATGCACTTCTGGTACAAGGAGCCCGGCAACGGGAAGCGCATCCCCTGGCACCAGGACGGCGCATACTGGCCGATCACGCCGGTGAAGAACGTGACGGCGTGGTTTGCGCTGGGGCCGACGTTCCGCGCCAACGGCTGCCTGCGCCTGGTTCCCGGCTCGCATAAGCAGATGCTCGAACACGAGAAACTCAACGACAAGACCAGCGCCTTCGGGCAGGGCTTGAAAGCGGAGCACATCGACGAGTCCAAGGCCGTGGACGTGGAGATGCAGCCCGGCGAGATCGTGATCTTCAACGAGGCGACCTTCCACGGCTCGGAAGCGAACGTCTCGGACGTGGCGCGCGTGGCCTTCAGCGTGCGCTACACGACGCCGGAAGTGAAGATCCTGACCGAGCAATGGTCGGACGCGGGGCGGATCAAGACGTACCTGGTGCGCGGAGAAGACACGCATCATCTGAACGACGCGATTCGGGGGACCGTGCCGGTCTAAAGCATGTGCCTCTAAAACCACAACATCTTGTGGTTGCACATGTGCTGCTTGCGCTACTGACTAATGATGAAACTTTTGCGCCTCGGCGGCCTACTCTCCGGTAGCGGAAAGCATCCGCACCGGAGGATCGAACGATGAAGCCTGTTTTGATCGCCTTGCTGGGTCTGTTCTGCGCGTGCTCGCTCCTGGCCGGCGAGACCCCCTACGAGCGCGCGCCCGCCGAGCACAAGAAACTCTTCGACGCCGCGCGCGAGGAACTGCTGAAGGACAGCGAGCAGCCGCTCAAGCCGCTGGCAAGCATGGACGAACGCTGGTTCTGGTTCGCCGCAGCCAAGCTCGAACCGCTCCTCGACGCATACGCCTACTCACGCGAGACGGTCTTTCTCGACCGCTTCGTGGCGACGATGGAGCAGGCGCTGAAGGAGCGGTACGTCCATCCGACCGAGCCGGAGACCTGGAGCGGCTGGTTTCATTACAAGACGCAGGACCACAGCTACATGGTGATCCACGCGGGAATCGCCCACTATAAGCCGGCCCTGACCTTCGCGCTGCTGGTACGCGCCGACCCGGCGCTGAATGACAAGTATGGCGCGAAGGCCGAGGCCTGGTTCAAGGAGATCCACGAGACCGACATCCGCGCCTGGGACCGCCGCGGCTGCTGGAAGGACTTCGGCGAAAAGGGCGGCTGGTACGTGAAGATCACGCAGAAGCCCGACGCGGCCACCCATCAGCTTGTGCCGGAAGACGACCGGCTTGCCGGAACCAGCTACGCCTACAACAAGGCTCACCGGATGATCGAAGGGCTGGTGCTCGCCTACCGCCTCACCGGCGACGCCTGGTACAAGGAGCGGATCGAGAAGTGCGAACGCTACTTTCGCTCGAAGTGGCGCGTGGACGAGAAGCACGCCGAGTGGAACTACCGCGACCGCACCGGCGTTTGGGACTACAACGAGGGCATCGAGGACGAGGCGCACGCGAAGTTCGGCGAGTGGGTCCACCCCAAGGGCGGCTACTTCGCGACCGACGTGGATGCCGCCGTGGCCTGCTACGACGCCGGCCTGGCTTTCACCCGCGCGGACATGGAGAAGCTGATCCAGAGCAACCTTGAATTCATGTGGGACGGGAACGAGAAGAAGCCGGAGTTCTCCAACATCAACGGCAAGGTCAACCCGCAGGGAAAAATGACCGGCCACGGCTCGCTCTGGACCGCCCTCGCGCGCTTCAGCGAGAAGACGCGGACGCTCTGGCGCGCGGAGCTCGACGCAATGCGGCCGGGTAAGTTCGGCTGGACGAAGAACGTGATGGCGTACCTGCTCGCCGTCTCCGAGCCGGTCTCGTGGGAGCCGCGGCACGTGAAGGAGATCCCTGCCCTCGCGTCGAAGTAAGCGCGGCCGGCGCGCGCATCCCGCGCCAAGACCAGTCGCCGTCAGGCGCCCGCACGCCTCTGCGAGGTGTGCGGGCGCTTTTGTACCCGCTCGCGATACGGTACCAACCCTTCCCGTTTCAACCTCCCATTTCGCAAGAAACCTTCAGCGTTTTCTCGGGTAATCACAGATCACAGAATACATTCAGGCGATCCCGCCTTCGTCGAGCCCGCAGAACGGATTGAAGGCCTTCTCGTCGCCGATGGTCGTCTCCGGCCCGTGGCCCGGATGGCAGACGGTGTTGTCGGGCAGGACGAAGAGCTTCTCGCGAATGCCGGCGACGAGTTCGTCCATGCCGCCGCCGCCGGGCAGGTCCGTCCGCCCGATCCCGTTCTGGAACAGGATGTCCCCGCAGAACAGATGCGGCGGCTCGCCCGAGGCGTCCTCGACGTAATAAGCCGTCCCGCCCGGCGAATGGCCGGGCACGTGAATCGCGCGCAGCGTAGCGAACCCCAGGTCCAACACGTCGCCGTCGCGCACCGGATGGTCGGCGTCCGGCGCGGTGACGTTGCCTCCGACGAAGTAGCTGAGGTTGAGCAGGGGCTTCTTGAGCCAGTGCAGTTCGGCCTCGGGGACGTAGAGAGGCACTCCGGGATGCGCGGCCTTGAGCTCGGTGAGCGCGCCGATGTGGTCGCCGTGGCAATGCGTCTGGACAAAGGCGGCCGGCATGACCTGATGCTCTTTCATCTCCCTCCGTATTCGCTCGGCCTCGGCGCCGGGGTCGAAGACCGCGCAAAGCTTGGCGCCGCCGCGCAGGTGGATGGCGCCGGCGCGCCAGAGGAGGTAACAGTTCTCCTGCAACTCGCCGACGCAGAGCTGGAGGGTGCAAAGGGCGCTGGAGGAAGAGGTCACACGTGCGGTTCCCCGGCCGGTTCCGGCCCGTTCCTATTCTTGACGGCCACGGCAGCTTGTCTACCTTGCCAGTGGACTTTCCACCAACCCGCTAAGGATCGAACTCCAACCATGGCCGGCTTCTTCAAATCCTATGACGTTCGCGGCATTGTCCCCGATCAGCTTACCACCGGCGACGCGTACCGCATCGGCAAGGCCACGGCGGCCTACCTGAAGGCACGCACCCTGGCCGTCGGGCGGGACGCGCGGCTGAGCAGCCCGGACCTCGCCGCCGCGCTGATGGCCGGGATCGCCGCCGCCGGCTGCGACGCCCTGGACCTCGGCATGGGCCCCACGCCGATCACGTATTTCGCCGCGGGGCACCTGGGCAAGGCCAAGTGCGGCGGCGCCATTCAGGTCACGGCCAGCCACAACCCGGCCGAGTACGGCGGGTTCAAGTTCACCAAGGCCGGCGCGCTGCCGATGTCCTACGACCAGGGGCTCGACGAGGTCGAGAAGCTCTTCGCGAAGGACCTGCCGCCGCTGGCGAAGAAGCCCGGGGCCATCCGCAAGCTGAACCTGTGGCCGAAGTACGTCGCGCACTGCCGGCGCTTCGCGGCGCTGGACAAGAAACGCAAGCTGAAGCTCGCCATCGACTGCGGCAACGGGGTGATGGGCGCGATCCTGCCGGCGCTCTTGAAGGGCCTGCCGCTGACGGCGAAGCAGCTCTACTGGAAGCCCGACGGGCGCTTCCCGAACCACGAAGCCAACCCGCTGAAGCTAGAGAACCTCGCCGACCTGCGCGCGGCGGTCGTGAAGGGCAAGTGCGACCTGGGCGTAGCCTTCGACGGCGACGGCGACCGCGTGGCCTTCGTGGACGAGAAGGGCGAGCCGGTGCCCGGCGACCTGGCCGGAGCGCTGATGGCTCAATCGCTGCTCAAGCAGACCGGCGCCGGGACGGTGCTCTACGACGTCCGCGCCAGCCGCGCCTTCGCGAAGGCCGTCGAGGAAGCCGGCGGGACGGCGCTCGAGACCCGCGTCGGGCACAGCCACATCAAGGCGGGGCTGCGCGAACACAAGGCCCTGATGGCGGCGGAACTCTCCGGGCACTACTACTTCCGGGATTTCTTCTACTCCGACAGCGGCGAGACGGCCTTCTTCCTGGTGCTTGCGCTGCTCAGCCAGAGCGGCAAGCCCGCCAGCGAACTCGTCGCCCCGCTGCAGCGCTTCCATCACACCGGCGAGATCAACTTCCACGTCCGCGACGCCGACAGGACCCTTGCCGCCGTCGAAACGCACTTCAAGGACCGCGTCAAGACGCGCAGCACCACCGACGGGCTCAGCATGGACCTCGGCCCCTGGTGGTTCAATCTGCGCAAATCGAACACCGAGCCGGTCGTGCGCCTGAACCTCGAGAGCCTTAATTCACGCGCCGAGATGGAAGCCGCGCGCGGCGAGGTCGTGGGCATCATTGAGAAGAGCTAGTAAACGGTAAACAGTGAGCGGTAAACAGTAACTGCCATGTGTTCAATCCGTTAAGCCGTTCCTGTTGACTGTTCACTGTTCACTGCGCGCGGATTCCCTCGCACTTCCCTCCGATCTCCCTACATTGGAAGCCTTCCCCGGAGCACGCCGCCGCCATGAACGCCGCCGTCAACCTGGCCGATCCCGAGGCCGTCTTCGCCGCGCTGGAACTGGGCGAAGCCTATGCGCCGTGGAAGGCGACCTGGGCGAAGTCGCAGCCCGATTTTCCCGCCGGCGGGATTTCCTGGCTGAGCGACGGCTTCGTCGCGGAGGCCTGCCGCACGCTGAAGATGCGCACCGACGCCGCCGAGGCCTACCGCGCCGGCGCGGCGTGGCTGCGCGGGAACGCGCCGGCTTCCCGGCTGGCCTGGCACGGCCACTACCTGCTCTTCAAGGCCCCGCGCGAGGAACTCACCACCACGGGCCGCTGGCAGCTCCCGCCCGGCGCGCTGGGCGAGGCCTCGGCGCTGTTCCTGGGGCTGGTCCTGCTGAGCGGGCACACGCTGGTGCGCGAACGGCACGCCGCGCGCGGCATCCCCGAAGCGATCACGCTCGACACGCTCAGCGACCTGGAACTCTGGACGCACGAATACCGCCGCAAGCACGGGCGCTGGGGCTTCAACACCTGGGGCTGGCTGCGGCTGCACTTCACCTGCGACCTGTTCAAGCTCGGGCGGCTGCAATTCAATTTCGGGCGCTGCCACTTCCACATGCACGCCTTCCGGCACAAGGCCACGCGCCGGGTGCTCGTCATGGCCGAAGACGGCCAGCGCTTCCGCGCCGACGGGCAGTACTGGAACGCCGACGGCCGGGAAGCCACCGACGGCGTCTGGACCAGCCGCTTCGAGTGCGACGGGAAGGTCATGCGCGGGAACCGCATCACCGCGCGGGGCGCGGCCGTCCGCGAACCGCTGGAACTGCCCGTCGCCGAGTGGACCAAGGTCTTCGGACGCGACGACACCTCGCTGGGCATCCACATCGCCGCGACGGGGCCCATGGACCACGGCGAGTGCGGCGAGTCGATGCGGCAGGCGGTTGAGTTCTTCCCGAAGCACTTCCCCGAGTTCAGGCTCACCGGCTTCACGTGCAGCTCGTGGCTCCTCGACCGGCAGTTCGAGGACCACCTGCCCGCGCACTCGAACATCGTCCGCTTCCTGCAGGAGTACCACCTGCTCCCCTATCCGAAGGCCAGCGACGGGCAGCATATGGAGCGCGTCTTCGACGGCCCGATCGAGGACCTCGAGAAGGCCCCGCAGGACAGCTCGCTCCGCCGCGCGATGGTGAAGTTCATGAAGGAAGGCGGGCACTGGCGGAGCATGGGCTGCATCTACCTGCCCGAGGACCTGGCGTGGGGCACGCAGGTGTATCGGAAGATGGAAGCAGGGCAGTGAACAGTGAACAGTGAACAGCGGTTAACCGAAGCGCTAGAATTGAAGCCGTTTCCGCCTTCATATTGCTGACTACGGAGCATAGGCCGTTCACGCCACGCCAAGCGCATAAGCGAAGTAAATCAAAAGATTCATGCCCCTACCCGTATGTACATGCCGCCTGGCGGGGCGTCAGGCGATGCCGTCTTCGGATCGGGATGCCCATGCTGATTGTGCCCATAGGCGTCGAACACAAAACCATTCGCACAGCCTACGTTACCTATGCCATCATCGCCTTTAACACCGCCGTCCTGGTCTATTGCACCGCGCTTCCCCAAGCACAAGCCGAGGCATTCATCGCGGCCTGGGAAGCTCCTGGCTCGCGCTTCGATCCGCTGCTGGCCATCACTTCGGGTTTCCTGCACGCCGGTTGGACGCATCTGATCGGGAACATGGTCGTCTTCTGGGCCTTCGCGCGAGTGCTGGAAGAAAAGCTGGGCCACGTGCGAATGGCCTTTGCCTATCTGATACTGCTGTTCTTCTCGAAGTTGGCCTTGCAGCGCTTGACGCTGGTGTCCTATAGCGGCTCACTGGGCGCTTCGGGCGCGGTTATGGGCATGCTGGGCCTCTTCTGGTTTACGTTCAGTAAAACTCGCGCCAAAATCTTCTACTGGTTTCTATTCCCAAATGTGGGTTTCGTCTGGTTTCCCCTGCTGGCCGCGTGCCTTTTGGCAAGCGATCTGGTCCACCTATACCTGGAACACGAACTGCATGTATCCACAGGCATAGGCAGCCTCGCGCACCTGGGCGGATTCGCGGCCGGCTTGGTTTTGGGCGGACTTTGGCGCATCGCCGCGGTTACCCGCGTACCTGAGGAGGATATGGCGACGCGCCTCTGGAATTGGCTCCGCGATCCGTTTGGCCGGAAGGCGCGGGCGCGGCTGGAGGCACAACCCGACCGTGCCATGGACAGGATCAAGAACCCGCGGATACAACGGGCGCGTGCGGCACTGCTGGCGCAGCGAGCAAGAAAATCTCGGGAAGCAAACAGTGCGTAGTGCCTACGCTATCCCGACGTCCGTATTGCCCTTGGCCTTGAGCGCCTTCTCGTAGGTTTCGTACAGGCGCAGGGTCGGTTCGAGGCCCAGGGTCTGCATCATTTTCCGCGCGGCGTCGGGGACGTGGACGAGCTTGAGCGTGAGGCGGTCGTTGAGGTTCAGGAGCAGCCCCAGCCCGGCCGTGCCCAGCGGCTTGACCTGGCTCAGGTCCATGATCAGCTCCTTCGCGCCGTAGCGCTGGAGCCGGTAGACTTCCTTGTCGAGGCGCAACGCGGTGAGGCTGTCGAGCGGCCCCCACAGGTCCATCCCGAAGACCGTGGGGCGGACTTCGAGCGCGCGCATCTCGAGCTTTACGTCCGTGCGCATCTCGGTCTCTTCGAAGAGCACGTCCTGCTCATGGAGTTCCACGTCGCCGGCGTGGCCGGTGGCGGCGGAAAGGTCGCGGAAGCCCAGCACTGCGCGGCGGCGCGCGGCGTCGGCGTTCTCGCAGCCCAACTGGGCCACGAAGCGCATGATGTGCCCGGTGTTCCGTTCGAGGGCCGTGCCGTAGGGGATGACCACGCGATAGCAAGGCATGAGAACCGTTCCGAATACGTTAGAATGAGTCTACCCGTTCGACCCGCGCCGCGCCATAAGGGGATTTTGCATGGAAATCAAAGCCTTCCAGGAGCTGATCCGCCGCGTGTACCTCGAAAAGGACCGTGCGCGCGGGCTTGACGGAACCTTCATGTACTTCGTCGAGGAGGTCGGGGAGCTGGCCACGGCGCTGCGCGAGGAAGACCGGGCCGCGCAGGCCGGGGAGTTCGCGGACGTCTTCGCCTGGCTGCTCTCCCTGGCCAACCTGGCCGGGATCGACATGGAGGAGGCGCTGGCGAAGTACAAGGACGGCGGGGATATCCACAAGAGTCCCAAGCCGTGAGGGCTGGGGGGACCTTTCAGCGCGCATCGGCAGGAGCAAGCAAACGGCCTCTTGCTCCTTGGCATCCCTTCCTACCGGCTGCCCGCCCAGGTGTCATTCCCTGAACCTAGCTGGCTCCTTCAAACCAGTCTGGAAAACCAATGGTATGCCCTTCTCGTACTGCCTCCACGCCGAAGCGCCAATCAGATACGCTTTATGTTTCTTTCCCCCAAACCGTTCGGAGATCTGAATAAAGTCGTGATAATGCGAAAGCCTGTTTCGAAAATCAAACTTTGCTCCTTTATTCTTCATCCACGTTGTAAAAGCAATTGTCCCAGAAATTAGCTCGCCTGTCTTCTCGTACAAGCCTCCTGGCGATACCAAGGGAACCCCGGCACTTGGCAAATCCTGGGTCGACTTCCCTGCTACCTCCCGTTGGGGAATCTCAAGGAACGGCTCCATCTGGATTCCAAAGGTAAAATCAAAAGGAGTCCCGAATTTTGAAACACCCAAGTAAAACTCTTCATCGAGAGCCTGGCTCGAAGGAAAGCAGGAGAATTCGCCAGATACTGAAGGCTCATTAAGGATCCAATACCGTACGGTTCGATCTTCATCAAGCTTCCGAAGGATGTTCAATAGATCTTCTCGATCTAGAAAAAAGCATTGTTGAACACCTGCGTAATCACGCGTTCGGGCCACTCGCATCACTCCTCTCCGCCGTGGAGCCGACTATTTATGGCGAGTGGCCGACTTCTATATGGGGCTCACACCCCGCACTGGTTGCGGAGTACCGCATCCAGTGTCACGCGCGCCAATTCGTGCGAGTTGACCCGAGGCTCAACTCTCGATCCTCGATCCTCGGAACTCGGAACTCGGAACTCGGAACTCGGAACTCGAACCTACTTCCCCCACCCCTTCCACCACCAAGTTGTCGAGATACACCACCGTCGCGCGGCCTTCGCGGCGCGTGACGCGGAAGCCGATCCAGCGCAGGTCGGACAGGTCCAGGCCCTTCCCTTCGAGGTCCCCGGCGAGCGTCTTCTTTTCGTTCGGGGCGAGCTTGAAGGGCCAGACGGCCTGCTGGCCCGACGCGTCGGTGCTCACGTCGCCGCCGCGTACGACGAGCGCGATCTCGAGTTCGGCGCTCGGATCGGGGTTCAGGCACTCCACGCGGACCCTCTTCGCGCCGCTCCAGTCCCATTTCTGGTCGGAGCCCAGGGCGAGGTGGAAATCGGAGGCGGCGAAGGCAAGGCTCTTGGGCTCGAAGGCCAGGCGCAGGGCGTACTCGCCTTCGGCGACGCCGCGCCGGCCCATCCACGCCAGGACGTCCTTCCGCGGGCGGAAGCTCCAGGCGAGGAGCTCCTCGGAGGTCTCGAAGCCCGCGACGAGCAGGTCTGCCGCGCCGGCCTGCGGCTGGCCGCGCGCCAGGCGCCAGGCGCGCCGGCTCTCGCGGGTGTCGGCGTCGATATCCTCGTCGCTGATGAGGAACGCGGCGACCTCATCGTCGCCGGGCTCGGGCGGCTTGTCCGCATGGACGGGCGGCTTCGGCCCTTCGTTCAGGACAACCGCGACGTCGGCCGGCGGAACGAGGCTGGCGGCCGGGATCGGCTCCAGCGTCCCGCCCGGCGGCTGCCAGAAGAGCCGGCAGGTCGCGTCGCCGGCCTCGTCGAAGTAGCGCAGCTTCAGCTCGTAGTGCTTCCCCGCCTCCAGCTCGGCCCGGGCCTCGTGGAGGATCCCGGGGTTGCTGGAATCCCAGGCGTCGACGAGGAGCTGCCCGCCCAGCCAGAGCCGCGTGCCGTCGTCGCTGCGCGTGGCGAAGGTGTAGGTCCCCGCGGCCTTGGCCTTCACCAGGCCGGTCCACTCGGCGGAGAACTCGTTCTTGGGCACCTCCGGCGCCGGCGCGTCCAGGTTCCAGACGTAATCCACGTTGGGATCCAGCCGCGCGAGAACCGCCTCGCCCGCCGCGTTCAGCCCCGAGTAGTAGCGCGCCAGCAGCCCGTTCCGCGGGAGCACCTCTCCGGCATAAGGAGCGGGCGTGACGACCTTCGGCGTCGGGACCTGCGCCGCGCCGGTCTTGGCGCCTTCGGTCCGCGTCTCGGTCTTGGCGTCCTTCGGCGCCTCGGCATTGGGCTTGGCCTTCCCGCCTTGTCCATCGCCGGAGGGTTTGAAGACGAGGAAGAGCGCCAGCGCCAGCAGCAGGCAGCCGACTCCGATCGCGACATAGGTCAGCGTGGGGCCGCGGGCCGGAGGGAGCGGGCCGAGGCGCTGGTCGCTGCGCGCGCCGCGCTGAGCCGCGCCGCCGCTGGCCGGCCGGCGCTGCCGCCCGCTCTGGGTGACGAAGCGGTCGCCGCTCCCGATGTCCGGCTTGTTCTCGCCCTCGACGGCCTGCAGGTCGCGAGGAATCGGCGTGGTCCGGCGCAAGCCCGCGCCGCCGCGCGGGGCGGTCCCGGCGGGCGGCGATGGCGCGGCGGCGCCCGGTCCGGAGACGGCCTTCAGGTCGCGCGGCACGGGCGTCGAACGGCGCATCCCCGTGCCCGGGCGCGGCGGGGCCGGGGCGGGTGCGGGGGGCGGCTCCACGGCCTTGAGGTTGCGCGGGATGGGCGTCGAGCGGCGCATGCCGGTGCCCGCGCGCGGCGGGGCCGGCGCGGCGGGCGGCTGGGCTTGCCCCGCCGGCGGGGACGGCGCGCGGACCCCTGCCGCCGCGCGGGCCGAAGGTCCGGGCCGCACGCCCGTCGGCCTCCGTGCGGTGCTCCCGGTTCGCCCGGCGGTTCGCGCGCTCGGCCGGTGCGCTCCGCTGGCGCTGCGCACGCGGCGGGTGCTCTTGGGCGGCACGTGCGGAGCCGGGGCCGCTTCCGCGGGGGCCTCCGTTTCGTCTTCTTCTTCGCGGTCCAGGTTGTACTTCTGGATGCAGGCCGCGCAGAAGTACTCTTTCATGATCTCACGCGCCTGCCCGCCGGCGAGCATCTGCTCGGTGATCGGGGTGCCGCAGAAGTCGCAGGGACGGGCTCCCAAAACGCTGCTCCCTTTCCTTTTGACCTCTTGGCGCGGAGACGGCTTCGCGACGACGCAAAGGCTGTCCGGAGGAGGTATAAACGCCTCGAATCCCAAAACCTACGAAGTGCAGCCTACCGCCTGGGCCGTATCGAAGGTACTTGGAAGTTCCATTGAGCCGCAGAAAGGCTCCTAGCGTATACCCCAATAGCACCTGGACGGCCAGCCGGGTCTACAAGTGAAGACGACGATTCATAAGGCCTTGCTGCACACGTGCCTTAGGACTGCAAGTTTCGGCCTAAGGCGGCGTTGACTTAGGTGGGGAAGCGCGTCAAATTGATGGGCAGGGACGGCCCCCGCCTCGACAAGGCTCAGGAAGGCTGCCCGGTTCCGAGCACCCTGCCCGAACCGCGCGATCCCCGCGCACGGCGAAGGTGACAGCGCGATGAACCTGCCGCGAACCTACCGCATTGCCATCAAGTTCGGCGTGGCGATGTTGTTGGCGTTCGTGGGCACGGCGTATCGCGAGCGGTTCTGGGGCGAGAACTTCACCGAGGCCTACCAGGTTCCGTACTGGGCGGGCGCGATCCTGGTCATGCTCGTGCTGGCCTTCGGGCGCAGCGCCCGCGCGACGCTCAGCTACTTCCGCTTCCAATCCCGCATCAAGCCGCTCCTGCCGGGGCTGGGCCGCGAGCGGATGGTGCTCTTCCAGGCCGCGCTGGCGATGCACCGGGAACAGGAAGAGCGCGCGCTGGAGATCCTGGGCCAGTTGAGCGGGAAGCCCGGCGGCGAGCTGGCCCGCGGCGAGCGCTGGCTGCGCGCGCTGGCCGGGACGCAGTGGCTGATGCGCGAGCGGCGCGTGCTCTCGAACTACCGCGAGCCCTACCCGCAGATCCACGCGCTCTTCTTCAGCCATGGCGCGCGGCGGGTTCCGCTGCGCCGGCAGATGCTGGCGCGCGAGCTGGCCGAGATCCAGGCCGCCGAACTCGACGCGCTCGCCCGCGGCTACATCGAGCTGCTGGACCTGCTCATTCCCGCGCTCGACGACCCGCGCCACCCGTTCCACTCGCAGGCCGAGGACACCCTCGAATTCCTCACCGGGCGCATCTACGTGCTGGGCGCGCGCGAGCGCTTCGGGGCCTGGTGGGGCCGGATCAAGCCGGTGCTGATGCGCGGCGGCGGCGCGCTGCTGGCCGGCGTGCGCCTGACGCAGCGCGAGTGCTACGCCGAGTCCGTCGGGCTCCTGGACCGCTTCCGCAACGAAGGCGTGATGAGCGACGAGGTCGAGACGGTGCGCCGCGCCGCGGCCTTCTTCGCGCTGCTGACCCGCAGCCAGCTCCGCCTGGGCAACGACGAGATCCCGCGCATCTTCGCCGACCTGCATTACCACGGCTGCGTCGAGATGGGCCTCTTGCGCTACCCGACCGCCGAACAGCTCCCCGAGGTCGTGGAGTGCTGCAAGCGCGGGCGCGACCTGCGCGCGGCCAAGGAGGGCTTCGTCGACGACGCCTTCCGGCTCTGGGAACTCTTCGGCGACGAGCTGGCCCCGCATCTGGCCGCCCTGATCAAGCGCCTCTCCGGGCACAAGGGCCGCAAGTGCCCCGCCCGCATCGGCTACTGGCGCGAGCACTGGAAGCAGGCGCGCGGCGAGTTCGACCGCTACGAGATGCTGCTCATGGACGGCATCGCCGCCGCCAGCGCCGGCCAGCTCGCCGCCGCCGCCGAACTCTTCGAGCGCGCCCACGAATTGGAGTCCGAGCAGAGCACGCCGCTCGTCAACCTCTTCTACCTCAAGCTCCTCTCGGGCAAGGAAGACGAGGCGCGCCGGCTGGCGGCCGAGATCGTCCGCCGCCACCCGCTCGACGGCGGCGCCTTCCTCGCCCTGGGCCGGCTCTTCGCCGCGCACCTGGAGGACATCGAGGAGGCCGAGTACCTTTTCCGCCGCGCCCGCGACCTCGACCGCCACTCTCTCGAACCGCTGATCCTGCTCGGCGAGGTCAAGCTGATGGAAGGGCGCTACGCCGAGAGCCAGGCCTACTTCGACCAGGCCAAGCAGCTCGACCCGTCCAGCCTCGAGGCCAAGCTGGGCCTCGCGCGCACGTACATGGAAACCAAGCGCTGGAAGCTCGCCATCGACAACCTGCTCGCCGTGGCCAACGACGGCGCCGGCGAGATGCAGCACCTCGGCCACTACCACCTCTACCGCACCTACCGCGAGATGAGCGACAACGCGAAGGCGATCCAGTACCTCGACAAGGTCCCGCCCGGCTTCTTCAAGGAGCCCGACGACCTCGACGACATCGCCCTGCACCTGGAGAGCGAGCAGCAGTACGCCAAGGCCCGCGTCTTCAGCGAACGCGCCATGCTCCTCCGCGCCCGCGGCCACGGCAGCAACGAAGGCCTCGAAGGCGCGGAGATCTGACGCCTCTCACGGCGACAGGCGCACCTCCAGACAACCCCAGTACGACAGATCGCGCCGCTCGCTGGACCAAGCCCCGGAGGGACGGCAGGGGTGTCAGTCCCAGAGGTACCGCTCGTCGTAGTCGAGATCGTGCTTGCGGAGCAAAGCGAGCAACTCTTCCTTGAAGGTCATCTTGCGATGATGCTCCTCCTGTCCGCGGATGTACGCCACGACCGTTTCGACATTCGACTTGCTCACGCTGAAGGCGCCGTACCCCGTCTGCCAGGCAAAGCCGGCGAGATCGGAAAATGTCTCGTGAATCCAGCGTGAGCTGCCCGCTTTGAGCGTGCGCACGAAATCGGCCGGCGCAATCGTGGGATGGAGGAGCGCCAGGAGGTGGATGTGGTCCGCGGCGCCGTTCGCGGACACCAGGGTTGCGTTTTGCTCGCGCGCAATTCCTCCAAGGTAAGAAAACAGGCGCGGGCGAAGCTCGGGGTCCAGAAAAGTCGCGCGTTCCTTGGTGCTGAACACGAAATGCGTGAAGAGGCTGGAGAACGTGTGCGACATTTCTGCCGCCCCTCCGGGGCTTGGACGCTCGGGCGCGCCATTTTCCCACGGCTTGCGCCGTGGGCAAAAGCCCTCCGCCCCTCCGGGGCGGATTGGGAATTCGCCATCGTTGTCCGAGTGTATTTCTGTCGTTGAAATTCCTCAACCGAACAACTGGCGCTTCACGAGAATCCAACTCGCCCCGGCGGGGCGAGGAGCCTTTAGCCCACGGCGCCAGCCGTGGGAACCCGCGTCCCCCGAAGGACCAAGCCCCGGAGGGGCGGCAGGGGTGCACATTTCCAAATCTTCGTGAACTTCAACTCATGTGTAACGGCATATCATACATCCCTGTTTCCGATGAGCGAAAACTGTTCAAGGGCTTGATTGAGTCCAACCAAGATTCCTGGAATTTGGGTTTGATCAATGCATAGCGAAAAGTCGAGCTTGTTTCCCACTCCCACATTGTCCATAGCCACACAATCAACGTTAAAATGACCCAAACCATCGCCCTTTACACTGATCGAAAGCCAAGGTTCCATCGAGTCGAATACCGCCTGACCGTCTAGGGTATTATAAAGCTCGGTGAGTTGGTCTCGGAATCGAGTCAGTTCATCAACACGTAAACATGCGACATATTGAGCTCGGAATGCGCCAGCCGAGAGTTCGATATCCGTGTTGAGCCAATTCCCATCCCAGTAGTCGCTCGCGTCAGGATGAGCGCGTGCGATAGGCCGTACACGGAGGAAATCCGAATCTCGCGATCCAATTAGAAAGCCCAAGTATTCGCCGGACATGAAATGCCACCTATTAAATCTGGATACTGAATCTTGCCAGCCTGCGGGTCGAAAACTGCCAAACCGTGCTTCCGCGCCAATGCTCGGACAAAACCGTCCACATACTCTGCCTTAGACCAGACACACGACATGATGACATGGCCGAGTGAATGGTCGAGCGCGCAACTCCACGGGCAATAGTCGTGGTCGTCAATCCGGTCGTCTGGAACGGTGTCAATCTCCGGGTGCTTGGCGGTCAACTCCTGATAGAAAGCATCCACCGCAGGATGCGCTCGCGGATGCTCCATCGTGCCCACGCAAAGTCCGACGTAGAGCTTCCCGGCGTCTGCGTCGCTCAGTCGCTCGTGCGGAAACCAAACTCCAAGATCGTAGCTCATGGCGTGCGAAGTGGCCGAACGACTACGCTAAGCTGCTGGGGCCCGCTGCAACGACAACATACCGCGCGAAGCCAGAATGCGGCCCCAGTCAGCTTGAGCGTTTGGTTCGGCCTGCCTTCTTTTTTGGCCTCGCAACATACACAGACGCGATGTTCTCAGGGCCAAATTCCACATTTGTTATGCCCGCCGGCAAATGGATGCTCTCAATTGGAGTCTCGACGTCGGCGGTGTAGCGCACCTGCGGACGCTGCCCGCTCCGCGCGGTGATCCGAACCTTGACTGTGTCCTGCTTTCCCTCGGCCTTCGGACCGTAGACATACAAATCCACGGCTTGCCCGACCTGCATCGTCTCGCGCTCCTCCCGATCGGGGATTTTGAAACGCGGGTGGTAATGGTCCGCTAAGTGTTCGGCATTTTGAATCCGCGGCTCCGGCATGTCCACGGGTTTCGCTGGGATGTCGGCGAACGACTTATCGCCGCGGACCTGCGCCGCCTTCCGCGGAGTCAGGCCGAAATGGTTCGCCGCGTCTGGATTCGCTCCGCCGGCGACGAGCATCGCCACCATCGCTTTGCTGTTTAACCTCTCACCGTTGCCGGTGCCAAGGTCGTTTGCGGCGGTCAGGAGCGGCGGCTCACCCGTTCGGAAGTAGCGCAACTCCGTGTCCGCCGTAGCGCTGAGCAACTCCTTGATGCCTTCGAGCCACCCGGACGATACCGCTAAGTGCAGGGCGGTCATCCCGTACTCGTCTTGCTCATTGAGCAGACCAGCCTTGATCCCGCGGCGCAGTTCGTCGAGGTCGTGCCGCGCGCTCCATCCCCCGCAGTTGTCGAACCACTCTCGCAGGGATGAGGCTTTCCGCTTCGCCACTCGTGCGATTCCTGAGGCCGAACATTTCCATTCGACCGCAAAATTACGGCCGATCTCCCGCCAAACCTACAGCTTGGCCGCGCGGGGTCAATATAGGGGCTGGGCGCGGCGCCCCTCTTCGCGCGGGGCAAAAAAAAGCCCCGTTCAAGCTTTCGCTCGAACGGGGCATAAATCCCGGCGACGACCTACTTTCCCGCTGGTGAGCAGTATCATCGGCGCAGGAGGGCTTAACGGCCGTGTTCGGAATGGGAACGGGTGTGGCCCCTCCGCTCAGGTCACCGGAAACTCGGAGGACGGGGTGAAGAGAAGCGACGCGCGCCGACGCGCCCCGAAGGACACGGCCAGGCGGGCATCGGTTCCCCCCTTTTTCGTTGAAGATTGGATCTGGAATTCATTTCACCACGTAGGCACGGAGGACACGGAGAAACGGATTGGGACAGCAAGGACAAGTCCTCCTGCCGCCAGCCGTTCTCTGCGCTCTCCGTGAACACCGTGGTCAGCAGCGTAGACACAGCGACGCGTGTCGCGTTGTCGCCGGATACATGTTCCGGCCCGTCCTCGAGGCTCCGCTTGCGGCGGAGACTCGGAGGAAGGAAGGGAAGTCGATGGGCTGATTAGTACCGGTCAGCTTACGGGTTACCCCGCTTACACACCCGGCCTATGTACGTCGTAGTCTACGACGAGCCTCATAGGGATCCCTCATCTTGGAGAAGGCTTCACGCTTAGATGCTTTCAGCGTTTATCCTGTCCGCACTTAGCTACCCAGCGATGGCCTTAGCAGGCCAACTGGAACACCAGGGGTGCGTCCTCCCCAATCCTCTCGTACTAGGGGAGAATCTCCTCAAGGATCCTGCGCCCACACCAGATAGGGACCGACCTGACTCACGTCGGTCTGAACCCAACTCACGTACCGCTTTAATCGGCGAACAGCCGAACCCTTGGGACCGACTGCAGCCCCAGGATGCGATGAGTCGACATCGAGGTGCCAAACCTCCCCGTCGCTATGGACGCTTGGGAGAGATCAGCCTGTTATCCCCGGGGTACCTTTTATCAGTTGAGCGACGGCCCTTCCACGCGGAACCGCCGGATCACTAGGCCCTGCTTTTGCATCTGCTTGAGGTTTTTCTCTCGCAGTTAAGCACCCTTATGCCCTTGCACTCGGCGCACGATTGCCAACCGTGCTGAGGGTACCTTTGGACCCCTCCGTTACCTTTTAGGAGGGAACCGCCCCAGTTAAACTGCCCGGCTACCACGGTCCCGAGCCCGGATGACGGGTCCCGGTTAGAATCGTCGTACACGAAGGGTGGTATTTCAACGATGACTCCGCAAGGGCCAAAACCCCTGCTTCGCAGTCTCCCACCTATCCTACGCAACGAGCACAACGACCCAATGATAGCGTACAGTAAAGGTCCACAGGGTCTTTCCGTCTAGGTGCGGGTAGGTGGCATCTTCACCACCGCTACAGTTTCGCCGAGTCCCTCGTGGAGACAGTGTCCAGGTGATTACGCCATTCATGCAGGTCGGAACTTACCCGACAAGGAACTTCGCTCGGTAGATCCCGCGCCGTTTCCGGCGGGGCCGGACTTTACCTTTTCCGTCCCGTATTCATTTTTGAAGCGATGGCGCGGATCTCCTCGATGCCCGCCTCTCGCAGGTGTTCGCCACGCGACATCTTGACGATCACCTGGCGAAAGGCCAGATACTCCTGGCGCTTCCTCGACTTGAGTTGGTGCTTGTCGAAGAAGGGGACGATCTTGTCCTTCAGGTGTTCCAGGCTCCGCACGCGATACGCCATCCGGTCCCCATGGTTCGAGCGAACCACGCCGCACCCGAAGTACGCCTTGAGTGCGTGGAGGACCTGGACATCGCGTTCGTGCTGGACCACCGTGAATTCGGGCAAGACCTGGTATCCCCCGGTCATCTCGGGGTGGGGATTGACGCCGACGAAGAAACAGCCTTCGCCATCGACGAACCCCACGATCCATTGCGCTTCCAGCTTCATAGTATGAATGCGTGTTTTGTACCCTGCCCGGCTGGGGCAGAGGCGGAACGGAACCGAACATCAAGTCTCTGAGGGTTCCCCGCCACGCTGGCGGGGCCTTCCCTGCGGATTGTCCCCATGTCCGCCGGATTTTTACTGCCGGACGCGGTTGGAATACAACCGAGTATCGGCGAGTACCGGACGGCTGTGCGAGGAGATTCCCGCATACGGTTCGGTTTGACTAAGGCGTGCGAGTTGAGCGGAACTCATCGTTCACCTTAGGACCGTCATAGTTACGGCCGCCGTTAACCGGGGCTTCGGTTCGACGCTTCGGAGGCGGACCTCCTGACGTCTTCCCTTAACCTTCCGGCACAGAGCAGGCGTCACACTGCATACGTCGACTTCTCGTCTTTGCGCAGTGCTGTGTTTTTGGTAAACAGTTCCCTGGACCGATTTCCTGCGGCCCTTCGGGGCACCCGATTTGACTCGGACCCCTACACGGGCGCTCCTTCTCCCGAAGTTACGGAGCTAACTTGCCGAGTTCCTTCACGAGGGTTCTCTCGAGCCCCTTAGGCTATTCGCCTCGCCTACCTGTGTCGGTTTGCGGTACGGGCACCCTTGGCCTCCCTCCGACATTTTTCTCGGCAGTCTAGCTGTGACCGCTTCTGCGCTTACGCGCATTGCACTCGGGCTTCCTCCTCACCTCGCGGATTTGCCTACGAGGATCGACGGGATAGGCCCTTGGAGCACCCAGCTAATGGGTTGCCCGGCCATGGCTACCTGCGTCATGCCTGAGATCGACGGTTTCGGGTGGGGCCGGAATATTAACCGGCTGTCCATCGACTACGCCTTTCGGCCTCGTCTTAGGTCCCGCCTAACCCCGGGTGGAGTTACCTGGCCCGGGAATCCTTAGGCTTACGGGGAAGGGGTTTCTCGCCCCTTTTATCGCTACTCGTGTCCGCAGAATCACCTGCATGGGCCGCCACGGTCGCTTACGCTCCCGCTTGTATCTCCCATGCAGCGCTCCCCTACCCAACCGTGAACGCGCAGGTTCACGGATGTTACGGCTTCGGCGCCTACCTTATTCCCGGTAATTTTCGGCGCAGGCATGCTCGACCAGTAAGCTATTACGCACTTTTTAAATGGTGGCTGCTTCTAAGCCAACATCCTGGCTGTCTTTGCACGCCCACTTCCTTAGTAACTGAGGTAAGCTTTGGGGCCTTAGCCGGTAATCTGGGCTGTTTCCCTCTCGACCGTGGAGCTTATCCCCCACGGTCCGACTGCCGGGGATCCATAGGCGGTATTCGGAGTTGGATTGGGTTTGGTACTTCGGTGGAAGCCCTAGCCCATTCAGTCCTCTACCCCCGCCTACTTCTAACCCGACGCTAGCCCTAAGGCTATTTCGGGGAGAACGAGATATCACCGGGTTTGATTAGCCTATCACTCCTAACCACAGGTCATCGGATACTTTTTCAACAGTAAGCCGTTCGGTCCTCCATGCGGTATTACCCGCACTTCAACCTGCCCATGGTTAGATCACCTCGGCTTCGCGTATGCTGCCTGCGACTTATGCGCCCATTTCGGACTCGGTTTCCCTTCGGCTTCGGACCTCAAGGTCCTTAACCTTGCCGCAAACAGCAACTCGCGGACTCATTCTTCAACAGGCACGCTGTCACCGTCCGAAGACGGCTCCAACCGCTGTGTAAGTGCATGGTTTCAGGGTCTTTTAACTCCGGTCTTTCCGGTTCTTTTCATCGTTCGCTCGCGCTACTGGTTCGCTATCGGTCGCTGAGGAGTATTTAGCCTTGGAGGGTGGTCCCCCCAGATTCACACCGGGTTTCCCGTGTCCGGTGCTACTTGGGATACCCATGGATTCCACTCCACCGTGGTACAGGACTGTCACCTTCTGTGGCGGGCCTTTCCAGACCCTTCACACGGCTTCATGAAACCCGACAAGGGTCCCGCAACCCCGCCGGCACCGAAATGCCGACGGTTTGGGCTATTCCGCTTTCGCTCGCCGCTACTGACGGAATCTCAATTGATTTATTTTCCTGTGGGTACTGAGATGTGTCACTTCCCCACGTTTGCTGAACGCCTCCCTATGGATTCGGGAGGCGCAGATCCAGGTTGCCCTGGACCGGGTTGTCCCATTCGGGGATCCTGGGATCCGCTTGTGTGCAGCTCCCCCAGGCTTATCGCAGCTTACCACGCCCTTCATCGCCTCTCAGCGCCAAGACATCCCCCATGCACCCTTAGTAACTTCCCATCCCTCATCCGAAACCCCGCCGGTGGCCGCCCCTCGGCAAGAAGAGCGGCAGGCCGGAGCCTCGTGCGTGCGGCGCCTCGCGGCGGCGCGACGGGACGGGCCGGAACATGGACTCGACGACAACAGCGACGGTTGCAACGCCACTGTGTCTTACGCTTGATCCAATCTTCAATTGTCAAAGAGCGACGACGTTTCGGTTACTGCCTGTGCGTCCCCGGCCCACGGCCGGAAACCTGCAGCCAGCAACCGCCTGACGTGATTTGGTAGCGGGGGCAGGATTCGAACCTGCGACCTCCGGGTTATGAGCCCGACGAGCTACCAGGCTGCTCCACCCCGCGACCTGCCGGATCCCAGCAAGCCGCGGGACCCGGAATCACAGTTTCTGGAGGCGTCTCAAATGCGCACCTCGCCAAACACCGCGTGTACTCCCCCCTCGATCGTCACCCGTCATCCTGCCACGCCTGGTGGAGACGACCGGGCTCGAACCGGCAACCTCCTGGTTGCAAACCAGGCGCTCTCCCAGTTGAGCTACGTCCCCCCGGCGACGGCTGGAGAACAGTATCGGCCCGCGGCGCCGCGAACTGATCCCTTCCTGAAGTTGGTGGGCCCGGGCTGATTCGAACAGCCGACCTCGTCCTTATCAGGGACGCGCTCTAACCAGCTGAGCTACGAGCCCAGGATGCCTGCGGCTCCGTCGCTACCGCCATCGGCTTCCGCGCTCCCGGCGCTCAGCTCCCGACACTTGGCCAGCCGCTCCGCACCGCTCTTGCGGCCTGCCAAGAGCCAGGAGCAGCGAGCCAAGAGCCAGAAAAAAGCATAGGCAGCCAGCACGTCCAAATCGCGAGAAGTGTCAAGGCAATTCCCGCCGGTTCGTGAGTACGCTTGCTTGCAGGGGTGCAACCCCCTGCTTGCATGAACCGAGCGGATCCAAGGTTTTCCCCTTAGAAAGGAGGTGATCCAGCCGCAGGTTCCCCTACGGCTACCTTGTTACGACTTAGTCCCAATCACCGGTTTCACCGTGGGCCCTTTTAACGGGGACTTCGGGTGCTCCCGGCTTTCGTGGCTTGACGGGCGGTGTGTACAAGGCTCAGGAACATATTCACCGCGCCATGGCTGATGCGCGATTACTAGCGATTCCGACTTCATGGGGGCGAATTGCAGCCTCCCAATCCGAACTGGGGCCGGTTTTAAGCGATTTGCTCGACCTCGCGGTTTTGCGTCGCGCTGTACCGGCCATTGTAGCACGTTTGCCGCCCTGGACGTAAGGGCCATGATGACTTGACGTCATCCCCACCTTCCTCCGGTTTAACACCGGCAGTCTCCCTAGAGTCCCCGGCTTTACCCGTTGGCAACTAAGGACAGGGGTTTCGCTCGTTAAGGGACTTAACCCGACATCTCACGACACGAGCTGACGACAGCCATGCAACACCTCGACACGTTCCACCTTGCGGTGTCACTCTACTTTCATAGAGCTAATCCGTGCCGTTCGAGCCCAGGTAAGGTTCTTCGCGTTGCATCGAATTAAGCAACATGCTCCACCGCTTGTGTGAGCCCCCGTCAATTCCTTTGAGTTTCAGCCTTGCGACCATACTCCCCAGGCGGGACACTTAACGCTTTCGCTACGGCAGGGTGGCCCTTGATGCCTCCCCACTTAGTGTCCATCGTTTAGGGCGTGGACTACCAGGGTATCTAATCCTGTTTGCTCCCCACGCTTTCGCGCCTCAGCGTCAGGTACCGACCAGAAGGACGCCTTCGCCACCGGCCTTCCCCCAGATATCTACGCATTTCACCGCTACACCTGGAGTTCCTCCTTCCTCTCCGGCCCTCAAGCCGCGCAGTTTAAGGCGCACTTCCCCGGGTAAGCCGAGGGCTTTCACACCTTACTTACGCAGCCGCCTACGCGCGCTTTAAGCCCAGTGACACCGAACAACGTTCGCCCCTCACGTATTACCGCCGCTGCTGGCACGTGATTAGCGGGGGCTTCCTCTCAGGCTTAGCTCAACATCACGGACTGTTCGCCCGCGATGATTTGATCACCTGTGACAGCGGTTTACAACCCAAAGGCCTTCATCCCGCACGCGGCGTCGCTCGGTCACGCTTTCGCGCATTGCCGAATATTCCGAACTGCAGCCACCCGTAGGTGTCCGGCCAGTGTCTCAGTGCCGATGTGCCCGTTCAGCCTCTCAGCCCGGGTACCCGTCGTAGCCTTGGTGAGCCGTTACCTCACCAACAAGCTGGTAGGGAGTAGACCGATCCAAGAGCGCGAGGCCCGAAGGTCCCCCGCTTTGACCCCAGATTCTGCAACCCGTGGTCTTATGGAGTATTAGCTCTCCTTTCGGAAAGTTATCCCCCTCTCAAGGGTACGTCATCTACCCATTACTCACCCTTCCGCCGCTTTACTAGGGGACCGAAGCCCCCGTTCTCGCTCGACTTGCATGCCTCAACCACGCCGCCAACGTTCGTTCTGAGCCAGGATCAAACCCTTCAATTGAGTTTATCAATTTCCGGATTCGATCTTCAGCATCATTCACGTTGTCTGTCTACGTGAACGTGCTCGATGACAATGGTCACAAACCGTCTCTCATCGACCCACTCAACCCGTAAAGGCTGAATGGACCTCAAGACGGCTTGACCCACTTCAAGCTCTTCAGAGCGTGCTGACTGCCTATGAACTTGTCAAAGAGCATTCGAAATCTGATGACGAAAGCAGCCGCGCACTACTCCCTTATTGGCGAGGAGCGCCGACTCTTTTGTACCGCTCGAATGAATGGCCCCTGCCTTTTCCGCAAAGGCCGGAACTCTATATACTTTCCAATCCCTCTGGTGTCAAGCCGTTCAGCCCTTGGACTTCATCTAATCATCTTCTTGCAAGTACCATCATCTTAATAAGATGCACGCGTGCTTCAAAAATATCTTAAATTAAACGCCCGCATTCTCCGCCGCGCTATTTATGACCCGCCGGTCTCGTTTTCCAGCCGCCTCGTTCTTGTAAATACTTTCCAGTGCAATCCTTGACGATCCCAAATTGGTTGGGTACAGTGCAGATGTCGACTGGCTTGGATCGGAGATCCTCTTCTAATCGCGAACGCCTGCACTTGAGCATGCTGTGGGCGATGCTATGGAGGCCTTTTTATGAGCGCCCGATTTGTCGTCGTCTCGGAACTGCAAGCTCGTACCAATACTCTACTTAAAGAAGTCCAAAACACCGGCGAACCCTGCTATATTACCCAGGATGGAAAGGCCACCGCGGTCCTGATCGACATCAATCGCTACAACGCCCTCATGGACCTGGTGGAAGAGTCCGAGTCCCCACGCCAGCGCGACGAAGGCGAAGAAACGCGCAAGCAGGCCAGCGTCCGCGTGATCCTGAAGGATTCCCGGCGTTACTCGCGCGCTTAGTGCTCCGCCACGTTTCATTTTGTGGGTTTCGGCAGGTCTTTTGTCTGTGTCCTGCGTTGCGCTCCAGTAATCGTATCTTCTTGATACGAAGCCCTTTCGCGCGCCTTGGCCACGGCCAAAACTCCTCGCCGCCACCCACAAAAGCAAACGTGTCAGACCACTAGAGCTGACCCCTTTCAAACCAGATGCGTGACTCCGATCCGTCGGCTATCGTTACGACGGAAGGGGAGATGGTCTCATGCGTTGCTTGCGATTTGCCGTCCTGCCTTTTCTTGTTCTTCTATGCGGTTGCCAGGAGTTCCAGGGCCCGGTCTGGTCGCCGGACGGCGAGTACATCGCCTACACCACCTACGAACGCCCGCAGAAATCGGGCGAGCCCGTGGACACGGCGGTTTACTCGGTGGACGTGCGCGTGGAGGACAGCGAGGCGCTGCTGATCTCGCGGGACGCGGCGTTCCCGCGCTGGGTGCCCGACGGCCCGACGCTGTACTTTGCCGGCGAGCGGAACAAGCAGGGCTTCTTCGCCTCAATCTGCAGGCACCGCCCGGGCGAGGCGCCGCCGGACGCCCTGCAATACGTCACCGTCCTCGACAAGCTGCGCCTGACGGGCTTTCAGATGGCCGTGGACGGTTCGGTTGCGCTGCTGGCCCAGGGCCGCAGCTTCAAGCCGGGCGAGCCGCAGAAGGTCGAACTCTGGTATCCGGCCAAGAACGAGCGGGTGAACCTCACGCAGAAGGGCTTGGGCGAGGTCTATTCGCCGGCGCTCTCGCCGAGCGGGAAGATTCTGGCCTTCGGAGCGTCGGACAAGCGGGTGCTCGAGGGCAAGCCGTACGTGGCCGCGCTGGAACTCGACCGCCCCGAATTGAAGCCGGAGATCCTCTTTCCCACCGCGCAGTACGGCGAACCCAGCGCGACCACGTACGTCGTCCACGCCTTTCCCGACAGCCTGCGCTTCTTTTTCTACGCGCCGGGCAGCGACGCCGTGTGGACGGTGCTCTTCGACGGCACGCAGCTCCAGCGGTACTCGCTGCCCAAGGGCTTTTCGAGCCCGCTGATGGTTTCGATCCGCGAGGACGGCCGCAGCGCGACGTTGACGCTTTCGCGCCCCACGCGCGAGAACGTGGAGTACCACGTGTACGAGCTCGATTTCCGAAAGAGTAAGCTGAACAAGCTGGACGGGGACTCGGCGGAACTGCTGGGCGGGCACGCGCTGGACCCGATGACGGTGCGGCGGCGGGCGCCGGAGCGCTGGGCCTGGCTCTCGGCGGGCGGCCTGGCGGTGGGGGTGGCGGGGAAGGCGCGCTATTTCCCGAAGAGTTCCGAGCAGGCGGTGGCGGCCTCGGGGTTCCTGCTCGCGCAGGGGGACGCGGCGCGGGCGTTGCAGTATGCGCTGAAGGCCCGCGACTACAAGCCGGCCCCGGCCGATCCGGGCGTCCTGGACCGCACGGAAGCGCGTGCGTACCTGGCCAGCGGGGACGGCGTGCGCGCCTCGGAGGCGTTCGAGCGCGCCATCCTGCTCCATCCGGTCACCCCCGACGGCCTGCGCTTCATCTTCCCTCCGGATCGCGGGCTGCCGCAGCAGGCCGGCGCGGACGCCGAAGTCCTGGTCAAGGAGATGGAGGCCTACGCGGCGGCCAACGAGAAGGACGTGCTGCTGATCAAGCTGCGCGAGGCCCTGCTGGCGCGGGTCAAGGGGGACGGCGCGGCGGCGCTGGCGGCCTACCAAGCCGCGCAGAACGTGGCGCCCGACGAGGCCCTGGCCGGCGGGATCCGCTTCCTTAACGCGATGACCTATTTCGAGTCCGGCGACATGGTCCACGCCGGCGAGTCCTTCGAGATCGCCGCGCGGGTCAAGGTTTTCCCGCAACGCGACTACGCGGCGGGCCTGGCCGCGATCTGTTTCGCCCTCGATGGGCGGCCCGACAGCGCGCAGCGCGCCAACGCGGCCCTCGCCATGGCCCGGGACCTCAAGTCCCCGCTCGCCGACGACCTCCAGAAGCTGACGCGCGAACTGGGCGGGCGGCCCTTCAAGTCCCAGCGCCTCAGCAACGAGCAGAAATCCCCGGATAAGGCGATGCGTTCCTGGGTCGACATCACGGAGTACCTGGTCCCGCAGGCCTTCCTGCAGCCGCGGCGGCTGCTCACCCCGGCCGGCGAATACGACGCGCGCCGCCTGTGCGTGGCGCTCGTCACCTCCTCGTCCATCCAGGTGGCCGGCCTGCCCGAAGGCACGCAGACGCTGCTGCGCCTGCCCTGCCCGATCAGCGTGCCGATCTTCTCGCCCGGCAACGACCTGCTGGCCTTCCGCGCGGAGGGCGAGGTCTTCCCGCTGCCCGACCAGTTCTGCGAGGTGTACGTGATCGACCTGCGCGGGAACATCCTGCTGGGCGACGCCCGCGCGGCGCTCAACGGGGACCTGCGCCGGCGCGAAGTGATCGAGAACGTATCGTGGAGCAATCCGCGCGAGCTGCATCTGAAAGGCGCCTATATCGACGCCTTCGGCAATCAGACCCGCCTGGACAAAACGCAGGCCCTGGGCGGGAAGTAGGCCGGCGGCAGCCGGTTTCGGGACGCACGCTCAGGAATCTTCGTCCTCTTCCACGTGCCGGCCCAGCACCAGCAGTTCGCGCTCGCCGACGGCCAGCGGCTCGAATCCCTCGACCTCGAGCTTCGGGGTCGCGACCTCGGCGAACGGCGTGAGCGCTTTGTCGGGCGCCTCGCGGTACGGCGCCGCCAGCGCGTCCATATCGGCGACGAGCCGCTTCAGGTTCAAGCCCATGTACCGCTCGGCGGGGATGGACTCGGCCTTCTGCTTGAAGGTCCGCTGGAGCGAGAGCACGCCTTTGCGATTCCCGTTTTCCCAGTGCACGAAGCAGACGGCGGCGTGGATCAGGGCCTGGAAGTGGGTCTTGGGCGTGCCGATGGACTCCAACCAGAGCGCCTCGAGGATTTCGTGGCACTCGAAGAAGTGCCGGCGGTCGAAGAGCCAGACGCCTTTCGCATAGGCTTCGGGGTACGGGGGTTCGGGTTCGCCGTAGAGGGGCATGCGGGCTCAGGGTTCGTCGTCGGGGCGTTCGGCATCCGGCCGCGGGTCGGCCAGCAGGGACGGCTCGGGGGCGCGCCCGTCCCCGGCTTCGGCCTCGACGAAGCCCGGGCGCTGGACGTCGTCGCCGCGCGTCGCCTCGAGCAGGCAGAGCAGTTGGAGCCTGAAGAGCACGTAATTGGCGGCGACGAAAGCCAGCACGAGGATCGCGCCGTCGGGCAGCGCGTCGAAGACCGAATCGAGCATGCCGTAGACGACCAGGCCCGAGAGCGCGGCCATCACGCCGGCGACGGTCCCCAGGAGCAGGCGCATCAGGAAGCCGCGGGGCCGGTCGCGCTGGAAGAGCATCGTCAGCGCCAGCGGCCCGGAGCCCACCAGCACCGGCGCAAGGACCAGCAGCGCGGGCACGAGGATGCGGTGCTCGAGGTCCGCCTCGCCGCCGGCGGGATCGGCGAGCAGCGCCGGCAGGCCGACGCCCACCAGCCCGATCAGGAAGCCGCCGATGCACGCCAGGATCGACCCGGCGAGGTTGCGGTTGACCAGCGAGAGCAGGTAGGCGTCGAGCGCGCCGAGGGAACAGATGCCCACGGCCAGCGCGGGCGTGCGCGGATCGGCGTAGGCGACCAGCAGGGCCAGCAGCCCCGCCGTCGCCCCGCCCGCGAGGCCCGCCCAGTGCTTGAAACCGGCGAAGGGCAGCTTCGGCCCGCCCGGAGCCTCCGGCAAGGGCGCGGCCAAGGCGGCGGGCGCGAGTTCGTCGGCGGCGCTCATGCCCGGATTCTATCTTAGCCGCGCGCATTCCGCGATAGCGACGCTCTTGGGCTGGGCGTATCTTCTTCCCATGCGCGCCGGACCGCTTGCCCTCCGCCGCCCGATCCTCCGCGCGCTGGCGCTCGCGCTGGCGGCGCCGCTGCTCTGCTCCCCGGCCTCGGCGCACCCGATCTCGCTGACCTTCGTCGAACTCCAGGTCTTCCCCGACCGCCTGGAGCTGAAGGTGAAGGTCCCGGCCGAGGAGTTTTACCTGCTCCACGTCGGCCGGCTGAAGGAAGGCAAGCTGAACGAGGCCGAGTTCATCGAAGGCCGCGACAAGCACAAAGCGTACCTGCTCGAGCACCTCAACCTGCTCACCCCCGAAGGCGCGGCGCTGAAGGGCGAACTGCTCGAGGTCGAACACGATCCGTTTCCCGAGAAAGGCCTGCCCTTCGGCCGCATGATGAGCCTCTCCGTCGAGTACACGCTCCGCTACCCGCTGGCCGGGCCGCCCACGGGCCTGACCTTTCAGCAGGAGATCGCCAAGGAGTCGGCGCTGCCGTCGATCGTGGAGCTGACGGTGCGGCAGCAGGGCTTCGGCTGGTCGGACGCGCTCTCGATCGGCAAGGAGAAGTTCGCCACGTTCGGCTTCGACTGGACGGGCAAGCCGCCCTCGTACCAGAAGACGCGGCCCAAGTCTCCGCCCAACGAACAGGCGGGGCTGGCCGAGGAGTTCGGCGCGCTCGACGGAGTCTACAGCTTCGTCTACCTGGAGCATTACCAGCTCCGGCACGAATTGCTCGTGCCGCTGTACCTGCTCGAGCGTTTCCACGAGATCCCGCGCGAAAGCTCCGGGGCGCTGCGGGTGGCCGAACAGGCCGCCGCCCGGCCGGCGTTGGAGGCGTTCCTGAAAGCGCATTTCCAGGCGCAACTCAACGGCCTGAAGACGACGCCGCGAATCGACAAACTCGAGTTCGTCAGCTTCCGCTTCGAGGACCTCGCGAACCTTGGCCAGCCGCAGGACCTGGCGGCGCCCCTGGCGCGGCTGAGCGTCGCGCTGAGCTACGGCGCGAAGGAGGGCCTGCGGGAGGCGCGGCTGAGCTGGGACCTCTTCGACGAGAAGCTGAAGGAAGTCCTGGTGCAGGCGCTGGACGGAGACGAGATTGCCGCGCACCGGCTGAGCGCGTCCGAGCCGGAGTTCGTCTGGCGCGCGCCGGGCGGGCGCGAGCTGCGCGGGATCGACGAGGTCGCGACGCCTCCGCCGCCCGTCTGGAACCTGCCCATGCTCACGCTCGCCGCGGGGTTCGTGCTGCTGGTCCTGGCGCCGGCGGTCCGGCGCAATCGCCCGCGCTGGGGCCGGCCCGCGCTGGGGCTCCTCCTGGGGCTGGCGCTGGCGGGGCTGCTGCCGTTCGGCTGGTTCAGCTATCCGTCGCCGTTCGCGCCCCGCGCCGCGAGGCCCGGCGCCGAGGCCGCCCGCGCGGTCTTCGCCGCGTTGCACGCGAACCTGTACCGCGCCTTCGATTACCGCGACGAGAGCGACGTCTACGACGCGCTGGCCAAGAGCGTCTCCGGGGAATTGCTGGCCGAGCTGTACATGCAGGTCAACGAGAGCCTGACCATGCAGGAGCAGGGCGGCGCGCGCACGAAGATCCGCCGCGTGGACCTGCGCGCGGCCGAAGTCGAGGACCCGCCGGCGGAGGCGCCCGCGGGCGCTTTCGCCGTGCGCGCGGACTGGACCGTCGCAGGCAGCGTCGAACACTGGGGGCACGTCCACGAGCGCACCAACCGCTACGCGGCGCGTTTCCAGGTCGAGCCGCGGGAGGGCCGCTGGAAGATCACCGCGCTGAATCTGCTCGACCAGGAGCGGCTCGCCTACGAGACCCGCCTGCGCCTGGCCGCGCCCAAGCAGGAGGCGCCGAAGTGATCCGCCTGGAGCAGGTGCGCTTCCGTTACGACGAGAGCCCCTACGAGCTGCGCGTGCCGGCGCTGGCCATCGAGGCCGGCGAGAAGGTCGCGATCGTCGCGCCCAGCGGCGCGGGGAAGACCACGCTGCTGCACCTGATCGCGGGAATCCTCGTCCCGCAAGCCGGAAGCGTGCGCGTGAACGGGATCGAACTGAGCGCCCTGGGCGACGCCGCGCGCCGCGACTTCCGCTGCGAACACGTCGGGCTGGTCTTCCAGACCTTCGAGCTGCTGGAGTACCTCGACGTCGCGGAGAACATCCGGCTCCCCTACCTGGTCAACCGGCGGCTCCGGGCGAAAGATCCGGGCGAGGCGGCGGTGCGCGAACTGGCCGCGCAGGCCGGCCTGGGCGAGAAGCTGCGCCGGGGCGTGGAGCGGCTCTCGCAGGGCGAAAGGCAGCGCGTGGCGCTCTGCCGCGCGCTGATCGCGCGCCCCGCGCTGCTGCTGGCCGACGAGCCCACGGGGAGCCTGGACCCGGCGACGGGCCGCGTCGCGCTGGACCTGCTGCTCGAGCTGGCGCGCGTTCACCGCAGTACGCTGGTCGCCGTGACCCACGACCGCGGGTTGCTGGGCGCCTTCGACCGGACCGTGGACCTGGCCGAACTCAGCGCGCGGGGGCCGGCCTGATGGGCGTGCTGCGGCTGGCCTGGCGTTACGTCGCATACCAGCGCCTGAAGACGGCGCTGCTGGTCGCGAGCCTCGCGCTGACGGTCTTCCTGCCGCTGGCGGTGCGGGCGCTGGTGAACGGCTATTCGGAGCGGCTGCTGGCGCGCGCGCGGGCGACGCCCCTGGCGGCCGGCGCGCGCGGCAGCCGCTACGACCTGATCCTACACGCGCTCTACTTCCGCGGCGCCGTGCCGCGCGCGATGCCGCTGCGGGACGTGAAGGCCCTCGAGGCGCAGGGGCTCGGCGCCGCGATCCCGCTGCACGCTCGGTTCAAGGCCCAGGGATTCCCGGTGGTCGGGACGAGCCTGGAATACTTCGAGTTCCGCGGGTTGCGCCCGGCCGCCGGGCGGCTGCCGCTGCGCCTGGGCGATTGCGTCGCCGGCGCGGAAGCCGCGCGCGCGCTGGGCCTTCGGCCGGACGACCGCCTGCTCACCGATCCCGAGAACGTCCTCGACCTGGCCGGCGCCTACCCGCTGCGGATGCGCGTCACCGGCATCCTGGCCCCCAACGCCTCGCCCGACGACCGCGCGATCTTCGCCGACCTGAAGACCGTCTGGCTGATCCAGGGCCTGGGCCACGGGCACCAGGACGTGGTCGAGGACGGGGACCCCGGCGTGATCCTCAAGCGCGAGGGCGGGACCGTCGTGGCCAACGCCGCGTTGCCGACCTGCGTGGAAGTGACCGACGCGAACCTCGCCTCGTTCCATTTCCACGGCGACCCGGAGGCCTTCCCGGTCTCGGCGGCGCTGCTGGTTCCGCCCGACGAGAAGTCCGGCGTGCTGCTGCGCGGGCGCTACGAAAAGCACGAGACCGTCCAGGTGCTCCCTCCGGAAGCCGTCGTCGAGGACCTGCTGGGGCTCGTGCTGCGCGTGAAGCGCTTCTTCGACGCGAACTTCGCGCTGGTCGCGCTGGCCATGGCGCTGCTGTTGGCGCTGGTCGTCTCGCTCTCGCTGCGGCTGCGCGCGCGGGAACGCGAGACGCTTTACAAACTGGGTTGTAGCCGCGGCACGGTCTTCGGTATGCTCGCCGGCGAACTGCTGCTCGTGGCCGCGATGAGCCTCGCGCTGGTCGCGCTCCTGGCCGCCGCCGGCGCGGCCTTTCAGGACGACTTGATGCGGATGCTGCTGCCGTGAGGTTTCCGACGATGCGTCTTCGAATCCCATGCCTCGTCGCGCTGAGCCTGACCATGCTGCTGAACGGTTGCGGGGCCGGCGCGCCCAAGCCAACCGAGGCGTCGAAGGACGGCCAGGGAGCCGAATCCAACCCCGGCACGCCGGCCGTCTACGTGGACAACGACGCCACGCGCTGCTTCGTCGCGCGCGTCGGCGGGGCGCGCGTCAACGCCGTGCGCCCCGACACCGGCGGCGAGGATCCCGAATTCTGGATGCCCGGCGAGACCGCCGCGGCGAAGTACCAGCAGGCCGAACTGATCTGCATCACCGGCGCCGGTTATCCCCAGTGGACGGGCAAGTACACGCTCCCGGAGTCGAAGCTCGTGGACACCTCGGCGGGCTTCAAGGACGCCTATATTGTCCTTGAGCACGCGGTTTCGCATGCGCATGGGCCGGAGGGCGAGCACTCCCACGCCGGGGCCGTCGGGCAGCTCTGGCTGGACCCGCTCCAGGCCAAGCAGCAGGCGCAGGCGATCCACGACGCGCTGGCGAAGAAGTGGCCCGCGCACGCCGCGGAATTCAAGCAGAACCTCGAAGTCCTGCATGCGGACCTCGACGCCCTGGACGCGGCTTGGCAAGGGCTCATGAAGGCCTACGACGGCGCGCCGATCATGCTCAGCCATCCCGTGTACCAGTACCTCGCCCGGCGCTACAAGTGGAACGTCCGCTACGTCCACTTCGAGCCGGGCGAGATGCCGGACGCGGAGGCCTGGCGGGGCCTCGCCGGCATCCTCAAGGAGCACAAGGCGAAATTCATGCTCTGGGAAGACGAGCCCCTGCCCGAGATCGCGAAGAAGCTGAAGGACGAATACGGGCTCGATTCGGCCGTCTGCCGGCAGGGCGCGCTCCTGGAGCCCGGCCGGGACTATCTAAAGTTGCAGCACGAGAACATTGGAAACCTGCGCGCGGTCTTCGGGAAGTAACCCCGGCGCGGACTACAGTTCGAACTCCAAACCTTCGTAAGCGGCGGCGACGGCCACGCCGATCTTGGCGCCTTCGCGGCGTGCGTCGGACTCGATCCGCGCGATAGTCCAGTCGTCGTGCATGGGGTCGTGGTGGGTGAGCAGCAGGCGCTTGCACTTGGCCTTGGCGGCCTCGCGCAGCCCGTGGCGCCAGGTGCTGTGGCCCCAGCCCTTGCGCAGCATGCCCTTCTTCCCGTCGTACTCGTCCTCGGTGTACTGGGCGTCGTAGAGCAGCACGTCGCCGTCGCGGGCGAGATCCTGGAGCTTGGGATTGACTTCCGCGAAGTGCTCCGTGTCGGTCGCGAAGACGAAGGATCCGGACTCCCCGGCCGTGCCGTGCTCCTCGATGCGGAATCCAAAGCAGCCGCCGGGGTGGTTCAGTTCGACGGTGCGGATCGTGAGGTGGCTCGAAATGCCGGCGAGCTTCACGGTCGCGCCCGCGCCGACCTCTTCGAAGACGAGCTTCGCGCCCATGTCGGCGAGCTGGATCGGGAAGTTGAGGCTGCGCTGCTGGCCGCGAAGCGCGTTCTCGAGGACGCTGCCCACGACGCCGGTCTCGCGCTCGTGCACGGCGCCGTGGAGCGTGAACTCGTTGCCCTTCATGAAGCTGGGCACGAAAAAGGGGAAGCCCTGGATGTGGTCCCAGTGGACGTGGCTGAAGAAGAAGTCCGCCTTAACGGGCACGCCGCGCTCGACCAGGGCCAGACCCAGGTTGCGCAGGCCGGAGCCGCCGTCGAGGATGACCATGCGGCCGGGGATTTCGACGGAGACGCAGGTGGTGTTGCCGCCGTAGCGGCTGGTGACGAAGTCGGTCGTGCTGGGCGTGGGGATGCTCCCGCGAGCTCCCCAGATCCTGATCTTCACGCCTGCAGCCCCCCGCTGCCGGTCCGTTTCACGTCCCGCCCGATTCCGCCAAGGCAAGCCACGCAACCCGCACGGCATGGCGCGGCGCCCCGGCGGTTTCCCGCACCTCTACCGGTCTCTGAATGGATCGGCGCCTTCGACGCCCGCGGGCATGGCCATGGAAGCGCTGGTGGAGGCGCCGTTCGCGGAGGCCGCGCTGGGCTCCGGCGTCGGGCCCTGGGACAGTTCCTCGTAGACCAGCTTGACGTTGCCGGGGAGCCACTCGTTGTAGTAGCGCCAGTTCGCGGCGTTGGGCAGCTTCACGGAATTCATCGCCTGTTCGAGGCTCTTCCCTTCCTTGAGCGCCAGGGCCACCTGCGCGACGAGAGACGAGAGGAACCGCTCCTGCTCCTTCAACAGGTCCTTTCCGCCCGTCGCCCCGTGCCCCGGGACCACGACGTCGAGGTCCAGCTTCTGCAGGTCCTGGAGCGCCTTGATCCAGTGCCGGACGCTGCGCGTGCGCCCTTCGTGGTAGGGCATGAAGCCCACCAGGACCAGATCGCCGGCGAAGAGCACCTTCTGCTGCGGGAGGTGGATCACGCAGTCGCCGGGGCCGACGCAATCGCCGACCGAGATGAGCTTGATCTCGACCTCCGGCGTGCGCAGGGTCATCGTCCCTTCGAAGGTGATCGTGGGCTGGGTGAGCGCCTGGGCGTGCATTTCGAGCCCCGGCACCTGGAACTGCGTCTTGAGCAGTTCGCGCATGCGCTGGATCTGGTTGAGGTCGGCGAGGCGCGCGCCGGCGCGTTCGGTCGCGATGATATCGGCGGCCTGGTGGAAGGCCTGGTTGCCGAAGCTGTGCGAGGCGCGGAAGGTCGTGTTCAAGGCGTAGAGCACGGGCGGCGCCAGGGTGGGCTTGCGATCCTTGTTGAGCCGCCACTTCTCGTCCCAGAAGGTCTTGCTCATGCGCAGCGCGTCCTGGTCCAGGCGCTGGCCGATTTCCGGGCTGAGCGGCGGGTCGATCACCACCGCGCCAAGGCTGGTGGTGATGATGCCCGCGTTGGGCGCGCCGTCCTTGCCCACCGCGGCGTAGACATAGGTCTTGCCTTCCTGCCCCTTGAGCGGCTCGATGGTGTACGTGCAGCCGCCGAGCGCGGCGGCAAGGCCTACGAGCAGGATGGCGTGACACGCCGCGCGGCGCACGTACCGACGTTCCGACTTCGCCATGCGGCCAGGTCTCCCCTCGTCTCGCAGGTCCCGCGACGATACCGGGTTATCGGACCAACCGGGCCTTGGCCCAGTTGAGCAGATCGCCCATATCATCGTTATCGGAGCCGTAATCGCAAATCAATTCCAGGCTCTGCGCGCCCTTCACCTCGAGCTTGACCTTTTTCGCGGCCTCCCCGGCCGCCGAAACGCCTTGCGCCAGTTCCTTCCCGTCGGCCAGCACCTTCCAGGCGCAGGCCGCCGAAGGATGCGCGCTCGCGTCCAGCCCAACCTCGGCCAGGAACAGCGCGTAGTTCCCGCCCAGTTCGTAGGTGAGCTTGCAGTAGGAGTGCACGCCCACGCCGCGGTCGTAATCCTGCTTGGCGATCTTGAGCGGCGTGCCGTTGGCCGCGAGGTTTTTCCTCCAGCGCATCACCACCGGCGCGCCGCCCACCAGCGGCAGTTCCTCGACCGCCTTGGGCTCCAGGTCGCTGAGGTAGACCAGCTTCCCGCCGCGCACGGCCAGCCCGACCAGCTTCGCCAGCGGCAGCGACCAGGTCAGGTTCTCCGAGGCCTTCAGGTTCAGCCGCCCGTCGGCCACGCCCGCCGGGAGCCCGCTCAGTCGCGAACCGTCGGCCAGGGTCGCCACCGCCTGCACGCCCTCGGCGCCCTGGAAGGCCTCCAGGGCCGCGTAGCGGAAGGCCGCCAGGTTCTCGTAGGGATGCTGCCGCTTCTGCCCGCCGACCTCGAAGGCGAGTTCCTTATCGCTGAACCGTTCCATGAAGCCGTTGAGGGTCTCCCCGCGGTCGGTGAGCAGGTGATCTTCCTCGGGGTTCTTCCCGCCCATGAACGCCTCGACCGCCGATTCCGGCGGCGGGACCTTGGGGCGGAAGACGATCCCGCGCAGCACGGCGTTCTTGAGCGTAAGCTCGCCCAGGATCTCCGACTTGACCTTGAGTTCGTTGTCGTTGCCCGACACCAGGCCGGCGGCCAACGTATCGCCGTTGCGAATCACGATCTGCGGGAGCGCCACGGCCGGTTCGGCGCGGGCGCCCTTGGCGCGGAGTTCCTCGACCTCGCCCAGCGGCACGGCCTTGCCGCCGACCGTCACGCCCTTCTCGGCGTCCAGGGCCTCCAGAGGCCCGGCGAGTTCGTCGCCGTCGATGCGGGTCAGCACGACGTCGAGGGCGCGCGCGGCGCCGCAGGCCCACACGGCGGCGCAGAGGCTCAACACGGCGAGCGATCGGTTCATGGGTCCTCCAGGGCCGGCACGGCCGGTCACTTGACGCCGCCTTCGCCTTCGGGCGCGGCCTCTTCTTCGCCGGCTTCGGTCTTCGCGGCCTTGGCCTCTTTCCCATCCTTCGCGCCGGTTTTCCCGGCCGGCTCCGCTTCGGTCTTCTTCGCGCCGTTCTGCTCGGCCCACCAGGTCCGCCATTCTTCCGGCTCGGTGAATTTCTGGCCGGCGAGTTCCTTCAGGGCCTCGACGACCGCCGCGCGAACCTTGTAATCCTCGTCCCGCGTGGCCTCGATCAGCGCGCCGAGAACGGACTTGTCCTTGGCCTTGGCGCGGCGCAGGGCCTCGACGGCATCCATCCGGACCAGCGCTTCCTGGTCCTTGAGCCCCAGCACGACCTGCTCGGCGTAGGCCGGCCCGCCGTTGACGCCCAGTTCGAAGATCGCCCGCGCGCGGACGCCGGCGTCGGACGCCTTCATCAGTTCCTTCAGCGCCTCGAAGCCGGCGGGGGACTTGAGCTTCGCGGCGGCGGCGGCGGCGTAAAGCCGCACGTAGCCGTCTTCCTGGGGGTCGGCGAAGCGCTTCTGGAGCGCCTCGGAGGCTTCCTTGAACTTCGAGGCGCCCAGCGCGCGCGCGGCCTTGCGCCGCGCCAGCACGCTCTTGTGGCCCAGAACCTCCACCAGCGCCGGGCCGGCGCGCGGATCCTTCGAATCGCCCAGCGCGATCACGATCGAATCGAGCATCTCGTCGGAGGTCGATTCCTGCCGGATCAGCTCCACCAGGCCGGGCACGATCAGATTGCCCATCTCGCGCATGTCCTTCCAGGCCTTCTGGCGTTCCTCCAGTTCCTCGTCCAGCGTGCCGCGGATGAGGCGCTTGACCTTGCGAAGCACGTCCGGATCGACGGCTTCTTCCTCGGCCTTGGGCTCGACTTTGGGTTCGGGCTTCGTCTCGGCTTGGGGCTCGGGGGCCGCCTCCGCGGGCTTGCCGGGCGTTTCCGCCTTGGGCGCCGGCGCGGCCGGCTGCCCGCCGCCAGGGTACGCGTCGCCGTCCAGGAATCCGCCGTCCTCGGCGAAGCGCGCCTTGTATTTCTTCTCGCCGCCACCGTGGCGCTTGCGAACCTCGAAGACGCGCGCTTTGCCGTCCTCCCGCTCGACCTCCCAAGCCCCGCCCCCGGGCTCGCTGCCGGCCCAGACGCGGAAGGCCTCCAGCACCGCCTGGGGCAGGCGCTCGGAGGGGAAACGGTGCTTCTGCTCCTTCAGCACGCGGCCGTCCAGCCCGATGCGGACCTCGTACGCTTCGCCCTGGTTGAGCTTGTCGGTGAGGCGCAGTTCAAGGACGCCCTGGCCGTCCTTCTCTTTCTGCTTCTGCTCCTGGATGCCGGCCTCGGGGAAGCACGTACCCAGGGCCTGCTTGACGGCTTCGGGCCAGTCGGCGGGAAGCTCTCCCGCTGCACAAGTGCCCGAGAGTCCGCAGAGCCCGATTCCGATCACGATCCAGCTCACCAAGCGCATAGACGTACCCTTGGAAGGTTCGAAACAACATGAAGATACAAGAATACCGGAAGCGCGCATCCATGTCAAACCCGGCTGCACAAAGCGGTCCAACTCCCTTCAACCCATGGGACGCCCGGCAGGGTCTGGACATTCCAAACCAAAACAGAAAGGGGTGTCCCTTGGGACACCCCTTTCGACGAAGCTGCGTTTTCGCTCCGGTTCAGCGCTTGGACTCCTCGCCGGCGACGGAGAGGAAATAGGCCTCGAGGCGCTTGCGCCAGCGTTCGGGCATGCCCTCGCGGTAGACCTGCATCATCTCATCGCGCATGGCCGGCGGCAGCTTGGCCCAGTCGTCCTGCTGGCCGGCGACCTGGGCTTCCTGGAGCGCGCCCTTGGCCGCGCCGCCGCCCAACTGGCTGTCGGCGAGTGGGCTGCCGGGCTGCTTGGGTCCCGACTGCTGGCCTTGCTGCTGCTGCTGTCCCTGCTGCTGCTGTTGTTGCTGCTGCTGGCCCTGTCCCTGGCCCTGGCTCTGCATCTCCTCGATCTTCTTGATCAGCGCGGCGAGTTTGTCCTCGACATCCTTCCCCTGCCCCTGCACGGCCTGGTCGTGGCGGTCGGAACGGAGCTTCTCTTCGATCTCCTTCATTTCCTTGGACATCGCGCTGAGTTCGCCGTCGTGCTCGGCGGCGGTGGGGACGTCCTTGGTGTGGGGGGTCTCCTGGCCGCGGATCTCGCGCACGGCGCTGGCGATGGCCATCTTCACCCGGTAGTCCTGCTCGGCGTTCAGCGCCTTGAGCAGGCCTTCGAGGCTGGAGGCGTCCTTGATCTGCTTCAGCGCGGCGGCGGCCTTCATGCGCACGGCCGGCTTGGAATCGTCGGCCAGGATCTTGAGCAGCGCGGGCACGGCCTTGTTGTCCTTCAGCTTGCCCAGGCCCCCGACGGCCAGCGCGCGGACGGATTCCTCGGTGTCCGTGAGCGCCTTGATCAGCGGCTCGACCGCCGCGGCGTCGCCGAGCTCGGAGAGCGCGTCGGCGACGGCCTGCCGGACGTCGGCGTCCGGTTCCTGCTCGACCAGCGGCGCCAGCGCGGCGGCGGCGGCGGGCTTCTCTTCGCTGAAGACCAGCACGCGCGCGGCCAGGTCGCGGTGGATGACCTGCGAGGCGTGGAGGGCCTTGACCAGCGCCTCCTTGTGCGCCTTGGCGTCCTCCTTCAGGGCCTTCTCGGCGTCGCCCTTGGTGAGCTTGGCCTCGCCGGGGGCCTGGATGCCGCGGAGGGCGTCCACCTGCGCCTTGAGCTTCTTGTAGAGCTCCAGGGGCAGGTCGTTCCTGGCGTCGCCGTACGGCTTGGGCGCGGGCTTGGGGGCCTCCTCGCCCGCGTAAAGCGCCGGGAACACGCACAACCCCGCCGCCAGCACCATCGTCGCGATCCGTCGCATTTCTTGAACTCCTTACCCGATCCGGCTTCCGCGTCGTTCGACCCGATCCGTTCCGGTTACTGGCCGCCCTGCTGCTCGACCGAGTCCGCCAGATCCTTGGTCAGCTTGGCGATCTTGCCTTCCTTCTGCGCCAGCCGCCGCAGGTGGTCGCGCTGCTCGGCGTTCAGTTCCTTGTTCTCGGAGGACGTGACGTCCTGGTCGATGCGCTGCGTGCGGCGGTTCACGTCCTGCTGCATGATCTTCAGCATCTTCAGCTCGGCCAGGGGCGGGACCAGCGGCTGCTTCCCGCCTCCTCCGCCGCCACCACCGCCGCCGCCGCCCTGCTGCTTCTTGTTCCGCTCCTTGCGCAAGGCGTCGATCAGGTCGCCCAACTGCCGGATCACATCCTCCTGGATGTTCTGCGTCAACGAGCCCGTTTCTTCCTTGTCCAGCTTCACCGCGGCCTCGCCCATGTCGTCCACCGCCCACTGCAGGACCTCGGTGAAGACGATCACGCCTTCTTCTTCCATCTTCTTAAGCACCACCTTCGTGGCGTCGGCGAGCGAGCGCTGGTCGTCGTGGACCTTCCGCGCCTGCAGGCGCGCGCGGCGCGGCAGCGCTTCCTTCGGGCCCGGCCGCTGCTTCTCGACCTCCTGCGTGTCGGTGAGCAGCTTCTTCTGGATCCCGAGCATCTTCTTCAGTTCCTGCTCGATCTCGAAGAGCTTCTCCTGCTGGCTCTGCTGCTGCATCTGCTGCTGGAGCTGGTCCAGGTTGTCCAGCGCGTCCTGGAGGTCTTCCTCGGCGTCTTCCGAACTCTCCACCGAGCCGCCCTGGTTCCCGGAACTCATCGAACTGGACGCCTGCGACTGATTGCGGCTCGCCGACTGGTTCGACTCCGAGGCCTTCTGCGCCTCCTTCTTGCCCGTCTCGTCGGCGAGTTCGTCCAGCTTCTTCTGCAGGCGCAGCACGTCCTCGCGATTGGCCTTCTGAGCCTCCGCCAGGCGCTTCAGCACGTCGTCGGTCCGCGGATCCTTCTCTTTCTCGGCCAGCTTCTCCAACTCGTCCAGGGCCTTCAGCGCCTTATCCAATTCGCTCAGCGCCTTCTCCTGCTCCTTGGAGGCCTCGCCGGTGTTCGGCTGGCCACCCTGTTGCCCGCTCTGGCCTGACTGTCCACTCTGCCCGGATTGACCGCTCTGGCCGCTCTGGCCTGACTGCCCACTCTGGCCGGATTGACCGCTTTGGCCCGACTGGCCGCTCTGGCCCGACTGGCCGCTCTGGCCCGACTGACCGCTCTGGCCCGACTGGCCGGATTGCCCTTGCTGCCCGCTCTGCTGCTGGCCGCCAAGTTGGTTCTGGGCGTTCTGCATGTTGTTGCCGGCGTTCTTGACGTTCTCGTGCGCCTTCGGCGCGTTCTCAAGCTGCGCTTCGAGATCCTTGAGCTTCGAGGCCATTTCGCGGGCCTGGTCCTTCAACTCCTTCTGCATCCGGACCAGGCGGCGCCCCGGCTCCTTCATCTCCTCAACCTTCCGCTTCAGTTCGGAGAGCGCGTCCTTGGCTTCCTCGAGCTTCTCGATCGCCTGAGCCTCGTGCTTCGTCGCCTGCGTCGGGTTGGATTCCTTCAGCCCCTTGCCGGCCTCGTTCATCTGACCCGCCGCCTCGCCCAACTTCTGCGAGGCCTGCGGTAGGTTCTTCTGCCCGCCTTCCTGTCCCTGCTGCCCGCTCTGGCCTTGCTGGCCGCTCTGCCCCTGCTGACCGGTCTGGCCCTGCTGGCCACTCTGGCCCTGCTGGCCACTCTGGCCCTGCTGCCCGCTCTGGCCTTGCTGCCCGCTCTGGCCTTGCTGGCCTGACTGGCCCTGCTGACCGCTCTGGCCTTGCTGGCCGCTCTGGCCCTGCTGGCCGGGGAAGGCTTGGTTGTGCGCCTGTTCGATCGCGCTGGCCAGTTCTTCGATGCGCTGCTGGAGGCCGCGCGCCTGGTTCTCGACTTGGCCCTGGGTCTCGCCGAGCTTGCCGTGGGCGTCCTTCTTCTTGGCGGCAAGTTCGTTGGCGGCTTTCTGCAGAATGCCCTTCGCTTCGGCGAGCTTCTCCGCGGCCTTGCCCTGGCGCCCTGCGGCCTGCCCGGCGCTGGCGTGGTCGGCCTGCTCGCTGCCGCGGCGCAAGGCATCGGACGATTCGGCCATCTCCTGGCCGGCCTCGTCGAGCGGCTTGAGGGCCTGCGAGGCGGCCTCGCTGGCCTTGCGCAAGTCGGGATCGTTGCCGGCATCGGCTCCGGTGCGCATCAGTCCGCCCAGGCGGCCCGAGATATCGTCGGCGCGCGCGCGAACCTCGGCCTGCTGGTCGGCGTTGGCGCGCATCGCGGTGCGCAGGCGTTCCTGCTCGTCGGCCAGCGCGCGTTCGAGCGCCTCCTTGGCGCGCTGCACGGCTTCGCCGGCGCGCTCCTGGGCGGCCTGCGCGGCCTTGCCGTCGCCCTGTCCAAGGCTCGCGGCGGCCTGCTGCATCGCCTCGGGCGCCTTGGCGGCCTGCTCGGCGGCGCGCTCCAAGGCGCGGCGGGCGGCTTCCTGCGCGGCGGGAGAGCCGGCTTGTTCGGGATGCTTGGCCAGGTCCTCGCGCGCGGCGGCGAGCGCCTCCTGCAGCTTCTTCGACTCTTCGGCCATCTGTTTCTGCGCGTCGGCGAGGTCCTTAAGGCCCTTCTCGCGCTGCGCGGCGTCGCCGGCGTTCTGGGCCATGGTAGCCTTCTGGCGCAGATCGTCCTGGCGGCCCGAGGCGTCGCGGAGCTGCCGCAGCGCATGCTCCAATGCCTTCGTGGGCTGCTGAAGCGCGAGCTTGCCCGAGAGTTCCTGCAGGAGCCGCTCTTCCTTCTCGAGCTGCTCCAGTTCGTGCACCGCGCGGGCCAGGACTTTCTCCGGATCGGTCATCTCGCCGGCGGTGTCCGCGAGGAGCTTCTGCTCTTCCTTCTGGAGGTTCTCAAGCTCCTGCTTGGCGCGCTCGATCGCGCGCTCGAAGCGCTCGGCGTCGGGGTTGGGCTGCTGCTTGAACTTCTCGGTCTCCTGCTTGAGGTCCTGCTGGCGGCGTTGGAGGTCCTGGAGGTCGCGCTTGGCCTGGGCCAGGTCACGCTGCAAGGCCTGCTTGTCTTTTACGTTCTCGGCCTGCTTGGAGATCTCCTTCTGCTTCTCGAGGGCGCGCTGGAGTTCCCGTTTGCGTTCCTCGATCTCGCGGAGGAGCTCCTTGAGGTTCATGTCGCGGCGGCGGCTGAGGACCTTGATGATGCGGTCGAGGCCCGTTTCGGCGCCCTCCTGCTTGGCGCCGGCGGTGCCGAAGAGGAAGCCCTCGATGTCCTTCTGCGCGCCGGCCATCTTGTCCTTGATGCCGGGGAACTTGTCGCTGCCGCGCGGGAGGTCGGGGTTCTCGGGCGTCGCGTCGGTGTTCTGCGCGATCTTGATCGCGTCGTTGATGTTGTTGGCGACCCACTTGTCCACGGCGAACATTCGACCGTAGGCGTCCTGCATGCGGGTAAAGAGCGCGTCCATGTCCACGCCGCAGTCGCGCTGGTCGCGCTCGACCCCCTTGACCTCGTTCTTCTGATCCTTGTCCACGGCGTCGGGCGCCTTGCCGCCGTACTTGTCCTTCATCTCGGCGGTGTGGCGCGTGACCGTGCGCTGCTTGAGCAGCAGTTCGCGAGCCATGCGGATCAGCTCCTCGGTCTCGGCCCACTTGTTCATCTGGTCCAGGAGCGCCTTGAGTTCGGCGAGGATCTCCTCCTGCTGGCCGGAGGCGGTCTTGAGCTTCTCCTTGCGCTCGCCGTCGCTCTTGGCGATGCCGCTGGCGGCGATGGAACGGGCGGCCTCGGGCATCAGGTCCGCGTCGCAGTGGTGCAGCACGTCGATGATCCCGCGCAGGCGGGTCTCGTCCTCGGGCGTGTTCAGGTCGTTGGCCTTGTAGCGTTCGAGCAGGCTCGCGAAGGCGTGCTCCAGGTCCATCGTCTTGCGGGTCACGGTCTGCTGGAGCGCCTCGGCCTCGGTCACCTGCTTGCGCTCGTTCATGCCGAAGGGATTGCCGGCCTGGAGGTGCTCCACGACCGCGTCCACGGACTTCTTGTCCTCCTCCTGCTTGCGGATGATCTCCTTCAACTCGTCGATCAGGCGCAGGCGTTCGATGTCCAGCTTCTGCTTGATCTCCTCCTTCGAGAGCACGCGCAGGCGGAACTCGATGGGCTCCTCGCCGGCGCGCGCCGTGGGGCAGAAGTCGAAGACCTCGGCGCGGTACAGGACCAGATCGCCGGGCTGCAGGCCCAAATCGACCAGGGACCAGTCGTGCCCGACCTCGAGCTTGCGTACGCCCTTGCCGAAGCCGTCTGAAGGCAGATCGAAGCCGCCCTCGATCGCCGGGCTGTTATCGGCGCCCGGCGCGGGCTGGCCCTCGGCCGGAGCCAAGCCGGCTCCCTTAAGCAGCTTGTACTTCACCGCGCCGCGCGCCAGCCCCCAGTCGTCCTCGAGGCTCAGTCCGAGCGCGACGACGGCGCTGGGGGAGACTTCAAGATCCATCGCCGGCGCCGTCCAGCGCACCTTCGGCAGCTCGTCCGGCAGCGCCCAGATCTTGTGCCGGATCTCCTGCTTGTTGACGATGCCGTCCTCGTCGGTGAGGAACAGCTCGTAGTCCTTGACCTTGTCGATCGCGATCGTATGCGCGAAAGCCGCGCCCTGCAGGTCCTGCACCTGCGTCTTCTCGCTCTCGCCGATCCGGATCCAGGCTTCCTTAAGCGGCTTGTTGGCGGTCGCGTAAATCGTGGCCTTGGTCCCCACGACGTTGCGCAGGCTGCGCTCGCGCTTCATCTCGCCCAGATCGGCGCTGATGTATTCGGGCTGCTTGTACTGGACCTTGAGGTCCACGAGCTGCGGGCGGTCCACCGCGCGCACCGCCTGCCGTTCGCTGACGTTGTCGCCGGCCTCCACGTAATACTGGAAGGACTGGATCACCGGGTTGAACTCGTACTGGAAGGTAACGGTCCGCTCGCCCGTGGCCTTGTCGTCGTAGCTGTAGGTCGTGATCGGCTCGGCCTTGCTCCAGGTCGCCCCCTCGTCGTAGCTGAATCGAATATAGGCGCGCGAGGGCAGCGCGCGGGAGCACTCCGCGGCCAGCGAGACCGCCTCGCCCTTCGGGATCACCTGATCCTTCTGCTTCAGCGCGATGTCCGTGCGGACCGGGTAGCGGAAGCCCTGCAGGGTCAGCATGCGCAGCAGCCCGATCCCCACGTACTCCCGCAACGGCACCGCCAGGACCGCGAAGAGCAGCACCGCCGCGCCCGCCGCCTTCAGCGCCGGCTTGAGCCGGTCGAACTTCACCACGCGGTCGAAGTCCAGCGCGCTGGCCTTGGCGTGCGCCTGCCGCGCGACCTCCTCGATCATGTCGTGGCTGACCGAACGGTCCTGCGCCAGCATGCGCGTGAGCTGGATCGACGAAATCAGGCTGTCCTGCAGCTCCGGAAACTCCTGCTCCACCGAGAGCGCCATGTCGTCGATCGAGAGCGGCACGGCCAACGGCTGGAGAATCCGCCGCCAGACCATGTACCCGACCGCCCCCACGAGGCTCGCCGTCAACAGCAGCCGGAAGGCCGTGTTGATCCCGCTGTCCCAGCGGAAGAAGAAGTAATCCAGCAGGATCACCGCCATCACGCCCAGCACCAGCGTCAGGACCGCCCGCGCCAAGCCGTGCAATATGCAGGCCTTGCGCAGCGTGCCCTTCAGGGCTTCCAGGCGTTCCTTGATGTTCTCGTGAAGCATGTCGCGGTCCTCTTTTGGGGCGGAAGGCATTCTCGAAACGCAGGCCCTGCAACGGGATGAAGCCTGGGCCTGTTTGAAGGTAAGACCGGTCCCGGGGGCGGCCGGCCTAGGAATCTCCCAAGAAAATCGGCGCGCGCAAGCAAGCCCCGCCGCCTGCCTAATCTGAGTCTGTGAACTCACTTGCGGCTGCACGGAAGCCCCAAATCTTGACAGGCCTAACCCTTTACCTCAAAAGGACTTCGTTACTGCGCAAGGTGAATCCCCAGCCCTGCTGTCCCCCGGTCGGCGACTCGTAGTGCAGATAGTGGACCGCGATCCGGAGCGATGGGCCGCCCTCCTCTCGGTAGGCCCCGAAGTCCATCTCCAGCTCGTAACTCTGGCCCGGCTCCAGGGTAACGGGGGTGCGGCTGAAGCTGAGTTCCTCGGCCAGGTCCGGGGCCAGGCGGCGGCGCAACTTGCGCGGGGCGAGTTTCGCAAAGGAACCTTCCTTGGCCTCGCCGCGAAGCCGTTCCAGGTTGTAGTTCACGCCCAGAGGATGGAAGCCGATGACGCGAACCGGATGCTCGCCGACGTTCTCCAGCGAGGCGTAGGCCAGGGCGACTCCGGTGGGCCCGGCCGGCTCGAGGCGCAGCTTGAGCGCCAGACTCTTCTGGGTCCGCTCAACCACCCAGGCGGTGGCCTGCTCGGCATCGGCCGCGCGCGGCGGTCCCGGCCGGCCTTCGGCATCCAGGCTGGAGCCCTGCCCCGCCGCGACGCCGACTTTGCCCTCCGCGCCGCTGAAGACCGCCTCGCCCTGCGCGACGGTCAGCACGGCGCCGGGCTCGCCGAGGCGGAGCGCGAAGCGCGCTTCCCCGTCGGCCTGCGCGGCGCCCTTCCCGGCCCGCACCGCGAAGCCCTTGACGCTTGGCGGGACATAGACGGCGGCCTCGCCGGCCTCCAGTTCCAGCAAGCCGGCGTCGCGCAGGCGCACGCGCGAACTTTCGCGCAGGCGCACGTCCACGCCGCTGGCGAAGAGCAGGCGCTGCCCATCGGCCTGCGCGGTGAGGCTCTCGCCGGCGCGCAGGGGCAGGGGTTCATCCTCGTCGCCGGGGAGAGGTTCGGCGTGGGCAAGCGGCGCGGCGGGCGCGTGGGGCCCCGGCCCCGGCGGGGGTGGGCCCTGCGGCGAGAAGAACAGGGCGGCGGCGATCACGGCGACGGCCGCCAGCGCGAGCACCGCGCCGGCCCAGATCGCCTGGCCGTGCGCCGTGGTGGCGGGAGGCGCGGGGACGGGCTTGAGCGAGGTGCGGGATTCCTCGGCGAGCTTCCGGCGCAGCGCCTTCAGGACGCGCTGGGCGTCGAGGTCGCCCTCGGCCCGCCCGTCCTCCCGGACCTGGGACCAGGCTTGGCGGTAGGACTCGTAAAGCCGGCGCCCGCCGGGATGCGCGTCCAGGCGGGCCTCGATCTCGCGGGCCTCCTCGGGGAGCAGCGCGCCCATGGCCAGCAGCGCGGCGTCCTCGCGGAGCGCCTCGGGGAGCCCGTTCGCGTTCGCTTCGCCGTTCGCGCTCATCGTCCGCCCTCTCACTCGCGCACGTGCCGCTCGAGCTTCCAGCGCAGGCTCTCGGCGGCCGCGGCCATGCGGGATTTCACGGTGCCGACGGGCACCTGGAGGATCTCCGCGATCTCGCGGTAGGTAAACCCTTCGGTCTGCGCCAGCTCGACCACCGCGCGCTGATCCTCCGGAAGCGCCTCGACGGCGCGGCGCACGACGGCGCGGAGTTCCTTCCCGACCAGCGTGCGGACCGGCCCGGCGGACTCGTCGGCGCGCTCCGGCGCGGCGGCGCGGCTCTCGTCGTCCTCGCCCGCCCCGCCCGATCCGCCCAGGCGCGCGCGCTCGCGAAGGGTCTTCTCGCGCGCGTCGAGCCCCGCGTTCTTGGCGACCTGGAACAGGAACGTGCTGACCTTGCTCTCCCCGCGCCAGCGCGGGGCCGCGCGCCAGACGCGCATGAAGACTTCCTGCAACGCGTCTTCTGCCGTGGATTTGTCGTAGCACATGCGGAACAGGAACTGCCCCAGCGCCCGCTCGTAGGAGCGGTAGAGCGCCTCGAAGGCCTCCTGGTCCCCGCGCGCGATCCGCGCCATGCGGTCTCGATCTTCGGCTTCGTCGAACACGCGCCTTCGATTCCCCCTGACCGTACGACGACGCCCGGCGGCGCGCGGACGCCCCAATCCGCGCGACAAGCTACCCGCACGCCGCGTTCCGTGCCACGAACCGGCGCAGCCGCCACCATTCTCCGTGTGCCACACAATACTGTTCGGCTCAAGCCTTGCGTGGTGAGAAGGCTCGGCGAGAAGACGGTCCTGTGTGTGCCGGCAGGGCTTCGGACTTGGGCGGCTGGAGGCGCGGCGGGTTTGCGTTGGGGCATGACGGGGCGCGGCCGGTCGTGGGGCGACACGACGGCTGCGCATTCAAGGCCGGGCGCTTTTACAGCGCTGGAGTTCCTCCTCGACGTCGCGCCACTCGGCCCAGCCCATCAGGTACAGGTGCAGCGTCGTCAGCAGGCCCTTGGTGGGTTTGCGCCCGGTATGGACGACCGCCAGCAGCGTGGCGATCAGCGCGGCGTAGAACTGCAGCGCCAGGCCGTTCTCCGACTCGGCCAGCAGATGCCGGCACTTCAAGATGTTCTTGAACCAGCGGAAAAACGTCTCGATCTGCCAGCGGTAGGCGTAGAGCGCCACCAGCAACTCCGCGTCCAGGTCGAAGCGGTCGGTCACGAGCACCCATTCCTGGTCGAGCGGTTCGTGCGCGTAGGCCGCGTGCTTGCCGCGCTTGCGCTGCGGGTGCAGGTTGCGCGGGGCCGGAGCGCGATGCCGCGCGCGGACCACGCGCACGCGCTGGCGCCGAGCCGGGTCCTTGCCCAAGTCCACGATTTCGTCGCTGACGACGCCGGCGCCGCGCGCGGCCTCGGAGCGCGCCCGCGTCTCCACGACCGACACGCACGGGCCCTCGCGCAGGCGCATGAGGAACGAGGCTTGCGCGTCGCGAAAGGCTTGGAGCACGGAGAAGGAGAAGTAGCCGCGGTCGAGCAGGTAAAAGGCGCCGGCGAGCAGCTGCTTGGGCAGGACGTGCCGTTCGTCGGTCGCGCCTTCGGTGAAGGCCGCGTCGACGGGGACTCCGCGCAACACGTCGAAGACGAAGTGTCCTTTCAGGGCGCCTTTGCGGGCGCGGGTGAGCGGTCCGACGTACAACGCGCGCGCCATGCGCGGCAGGAGTTTCCAGAGCGAGGCGTCGGCGGCCAGCAGGCGCAGGTCTTCGGGCAGCCCTTGGGGGCGCGGCGGGGCGTCGAGCGCTTGGGCTTGACCGGCCAGTTCCAGGAAGATTCGCCGGAGCCCGTCGGGATCGAAGACGTGCGAGGCCTCGGAAAGACTGCCCAGCGAGGTGCGGTGCAGGCCCAGGTTGCGCTCGGTCCAGGGCAGGCCGGCGGCCTTGCGCAGTCCGCGCAAGGATTGCAGGACGGGGTTGTAGTAGGCCAGCAGGAGCAGGATGAGGTATTCGTCGTAATGCAGGGTGCGGTTGGGATGCGCGTGCCGTTCGCGCAGTTCGCCCAAGAGCCGGCTCAAGGGCTTGAAGAACTTGAGTCCTTGATAGCGCTCCGGGTGTTCCATGCGCTAAGCATCGGCTGGAAAAATGAATGAAAAATAAGCGCGCTAAAAATGTTTCGAGAACGACTCACACGCAACAATCGTGCCGAACAGTATTGTGTGCCACGGGTCGGCGAAGCCGCCCCGTGCTGAGCCGCACCCGTCGCCCGCCTCGAAGCCCGAGCCCGACATCCTGCGCGACCGCGGCCAGTACACGCCAGGACCTCGCCGCATCGCCCACCACACGAGGCGTACGCTGCGCGCACGACCCGTGGCAAGCGTGGCGCGTTCGCGAAGCTGCTTTACGAACGGCCCCCGGTTCGGTACGGCATCCGTATGAACCTGCACGGCCGCGACGCCTGGCTGATCCGGCCGGGTGCGCTGGGCGACGCCGTCCTGACGCTCCCCGCCGTCGAAACGCTCCTTGGCGCCGGCGCGCGGCGCGTCACCGTCCTCGGCACGCCGGGGTCGTGGGCCTGGCTGCCGCCGGACGAGCCCCGCGTCGCGGTGCGCGACTTCGGGGCGCCCGAATGGGCCGCGCTGGCCGCGCCCGGCTTGGAACTCCCGCCGCGCGCGCGCGCTGCCCTCGCCGGCGTGGCGCTGGCCGTGTGCTACCTGAAGACCGGCGGCGCGCATGCCGTGCGCATCCTTGAAGAAGCCGGCGCGGCGCACGCCGTCGCGGCCGAACCTCCTCTGGCCGCCGGACCCGAACCGATCCACGCCTCGCACATCCTGCTCCGGCCGCTGCTCGACGCGGGCCTCAAGGCGACCGCCTCCGCACCGCTCACGCTTGGCCCGACGCCGCCCGCTCGCAACCAGGAACCGCCTTGCCTCGCGCTCCATCCCGGCAGCGGAGGGCGCAGGAAGTGCTGGCCGGCCGAGCGCTACGCCGAACTCGCGCGGCGGGCCGCGGAGCGCTTCAAGCTGCGCGCGCTTCTGCTCGCCGGTCCCGCCGACGAGGCCGCGCGCGCGGCTTTCGGCGAGGCCGCGCACGGCGTCGCGTATGAGACTCTGCTCGAGCGGCCCCTCCGCGAGGTCGCGGCGCGCCTGGCGAACTGCCGCGCGTTCGTGGGCAACGACGCGGGCGTGACCCACTTGGCCGCGCGGTTCTGCCCCACGCTGGCGCTCTTCGGCCCCACCGACCCGCGTGTCTGGCGCCCGCTGGGACCGCGCGTGGAGGTGGTCCGTTCGATGGCGCCAGACGGGGCGATGGACGGCCTGGCGGCGGACGCGGTCCTGGACGCCTTGGGGCGGCTGCTGGCTCAATAAATCGGCATACGAAGCGTCCCACGCGCCGCGGCTGGCTCCCGGTCCCACACGTGCAGCAACTTTCACGCGGATAGTTGTTGATTGCCGCTCCACTCGGTGTACGCATGTTATACGTATTACTTGGCTAATTTTGGCATGCAGGACCCGAGGACCCCATCATGCGCACCGGCCGCTCGCGGACCCTTCCCCTGCTCGGAGCCGTCCTGCTGGCGGGGTCGCTGCGCGCGCCGGGCGCCGAGCCCGAGTGGGTCGTGCGCCCCGAGATGCGCCTCCCGCCGGGCCAGCCCGGAGCCGACGGGCTCGAACGCGGCCCGCTACCGGGCCCCATCGGGCAGCAGTTGAAGGGCGTCCATCCGCGCATCCTCTTTACGGCCGAGCGCCTCGAGCAGTTGAAAGCGCTCGTGCGGACCCAGCCGGACTACCAGGCGCTCTACAAGAACCTGCTCAGCGAGGCCGACTACTGCGCGAAGAAGGACCCGCCGGATACCGGCACGGACAGCGAGGACGACGCGGGCGAGGAACTCTGGCAGCGCAAGGTCGGGAAGGCGATCCCGAATCTGGCGCTCGCCTACCTGCTCAGCGGCGACGCGAAGTACCTTGCCGCAGCGAAGAAGCACATCGAGAAGTCGCTCTCGTACAAGACCTGGGGCCAGGGCAAATTCGAGGGCTGCGACCTGGCGGCCGGACATCAGTTGCTCGGGATCGCGCTGGGCTACGACTGGCTCCACGCGGCGCTGAGCCCCGAGGAACGGGCGCGCATCCGCGAGGGCCTCGCCGCGCGCGCGCGGACGATGGCCTCCAAAGCGGCGGGCAAAAAAGTCTGGTGGCACTCGGCCTACCTTCAGAACCATCTCTGCGTCAACGGCTGCGGGCTGGCCACCGCGGGCTTCGCGCTCTACGACGAGGACCCCGACGCCGGCGCTTGGGTCCGCTTTTTCCACGCCAAGCTGCTGACGGTCATGGAACACCTCATGCCCGACGGCACGAGCCACGAAGGCTACGGGTACTGGAGCTACGGGATCCAGCACCTCTTGCAGTACCTGGAACAGTCGCGCGACCTGCTGGGCATCGACTTGTACCGTGGCGGCGGCGTGGAACACCCCTGGCTGAAGCGCGGCGCGGCCTATGCCCTCTACCTGGCCGCCCCGCGCGGACTCTTCAAGGACGGACGGCGGACGATGCTCAATTTCGCCGACTGTTCCGAGCAGGGCGCGCAGCCGACGTACATCGCGCGCATCCTCGCCGCGCGCTACCCCTCGACGCCCTGGGCCGGCGCGGCGCAGTGGCTCGCCAACGAGTTGCAGGCCGCCGGCGCCGACGCGACCTGGCAGGCCTACTACCTCAATCTGGCCTGCTACGACCCGCGCGTCGCGCCCGCGCCGCCGGACCGGCTGCCCACGCAGCACCGCTTCGACAACCTGGACCTCGCCGTCTCGCGCAGCGGCTGGGATGGCCGCGAGAGCGTCCTGGCCGTGAAGTGCGGCCCCCCGGAAGGGCACAAGAATCTAAAGGTGGAGATCGCCAACAGCGGCGGGCACGCGCACCCCGACGCCGGTCACTTCATCTTCGTCGCGCGCGGCGCCTTCCTCTGCGTGGACGACGGCGGCGGCGTGAAGCAGACCGCGCGGCACAGCACGCTCCTGGTGGACGGCAAGGGCCAGAAGGGCGACGCGGGGGGCGAGTTCGACATGCGCGCGTGGTGGGCCGATCCGCGCGCCCCGCGCATCGTGAAAGCCAGCAGCACGCCCGCCGAGGACCTGATCGAATGCGACGTCGCGCCGGCCTATCCGCCCGAGCGCGGCGTCGCGGTCTTCCGCCGCGCCTTCAAGTTCGCCAAGCCCGACGTCGTGCTGCTTGCCGATCACGTCGAGACGCGAGCCCCCGCGGCGCTGGAGTGGCGCTTCCACGCCGGCGGGCAACTCGAAAAGGTCTCCGAGAACGTCTTCCGCGCGGCGCAGGGCGAGGCCGTGCTGGAGCTTTGCGTCCTCGAGCCTGCCGGCCTGCGCGCGACGATCGGGAAGCTCGACGGCAGGAAGGACCGCTCCTACCTGAGCCTCGCGCCGGCCGAGAAGACCGCGAAGGCCGATTTGAAAGTCATCTTCCGCGCGCGCGACGCGAAGGACGCCACGCCCTTCCAGCCGGTGTTGGAGAAGAACGCCGTGCGCGTGAACGCCGGCGGAAAAAGCCTGAATCTGACCCTGCCCTGAGTACGGCGCCGCAGAAGTAACTGGCCCAATGCGCCGAGCATCTTGCCCCGGGTCGAGGCGCGACGAGGGAGCATATCGGGACGAAGATCTGTGACCGAGGCGCTACGAAGAGCCGGGGCAAAAGGCCCCAGCAGTGGGTCAGGAACTTCTGCGGCGCTGTACTGAGTCCGTGCGCTGTATTCCCATGCGCCACGCCGGTAGAATGACCACGCTTTGCACGCGGAGGTCCGTTCTTGAGCCGGCTCATCGAATTCTACGCCGGGCGCGGCGGCGACCACCGCGGCCGCACGCTCGCCGAGATCCAGGGCTGGGACGACCGGGCCCTGGAGTTCACGCACGATTACATCCAATGGCTCTTCCCGACCGCGCGGCGCAGCGCCTTCAATCCCTACGCGCCTGAACTCCCGGCGGCGGACATCGCCGAGTTCCACGCCCGCGAGGACCTGCGCGCGAACCTGCGGGCATCGTTCCTGCGCATGCTGGCGTTCTACGGCCTGGCCCTGGATCGCGATGGCGCGAAATTGAAGATCGCGCGCGGGCCCAACTGGGAGGACCGCGGGCCGAAGTGGCTCCGCCTGGGCGACCACAACCACCTGCGCATCACGCGCATCCTCGACAGCCTCTGCACCCTGGGCCTGAAGGATGAAGCGCGCGCGTTCCTGGCCGCGCTGCTGGAGCTGGCGGAATCGGACGAGGGCCGCGCCGCGCTCGAACCCGTAACGCTGGATTTCTGGCGCCGCGCCGAGAAGTAAGGCGTTGGAGGCAAGGCCGCACGATGGACGTCACGCTGCGCTACCACGCCCTGCTGCGCGAGAAGACCGGGCGCGCCGAGGAGCCCCAGGCGCTCCCCGCCGGCGCCACGGTGAACGACGCGCTGCGCGCGTTCTTCGAGCGCTACCCCGCGCTGCGCGGCCTGGAAGGCCGGCTGCACGTGGCCGTCGACGACGAGTTCGCCGCGCCCGACGACAGGCTCAAGCCCGGCGCGCGCGTGGACCTCTTGCCGCCCTTCGGAGGAGGCTGAGATGAGCGACCTGCCGCGCGTGGCCTTGGTCCGCGAGGCGCTTGACCCGGATAAGCTCGCGCGGGCGGTCGCGCGTCCCGACGCCGGCGCGGTCGTCACCTTCGTCGGCGTCACGCGCGACCATCACGACGGGCGGCGCGTCCGGCATCTGGCCTACGAGGCCCACGAGCCGCTCGCCCTCCGCGCCATGCAGGAGCTTGCGGCCGCCGCGCGCGCGCAGTTCGGGATCGCCGAGGCCGCCGTCTGGCACCGCCTGGGCAGGCTGGAGATCGGCGAGGCCAGCGTCGCGATCGCGGTGAGCGCCGCGCACCGCGCCGCGGCCTTCGACGCCTGCCGCTGGCTCATCGACAACCTGAAGACCGGCGTGCCGATCTTCAAGCACGAGCACTACGCCGACGGCGGCGAGCCGGCCTGGGTCGGTCCCGACGGGAAGCCCGTGGTCTTCTGAACGCCGCCGTTCCACGCCTTTCGGCGCCCGGAAACGTGGTATAGTTCGTGTTCCCGGCCGCGCCGCGCGGCCGGCTTTCCCGGCTTCAAGGTTCAGCATGGCCAAATCCAGATCTCGGTCCGTCACCGGCAGAAGCTCAATAAGTTCCACGGGCGCACGGCGGCACGCGAAGCCTTCCGCGCGCGCCCAAGCCACCAAGGCCGAGCGCGAACTGATCCCCGCGCCCGTGCGCGAGGAGGACGGGCCCGTCCCGCTGCGCGCGGAGAGGGTCGAGCCCTCCGCCCCGCCGCCGGAGACCGCGGCGCACGCGCCCCAAGCGCCGGCTTGCGCCGTGCCCAAGCTCTCGCGCAAACAACTGGAAGCGAAGATTCGGGAACTGATCGACCTGCAGGGCACGCACCCCGACGACGACCTGGTCGAGGATCTCATCGTCACCGCGTTGCGAACCGTCCGCGACGGGACCACGCGCGGCGAGTTGAAGATCATGGCCGCCGCGCTGCGCGAACTGCGCTACGCCTTCGAGATCTTCCGCGAGTACACCCACCACCGGAAGATCACCGTCTTCGGCTCCGCCCGCACGCCCCCGACCCACCCCGAGTACGAGCAGGCGCGCCGCTTCAGCGCCGAGATGGTCGCGCGCGGGTTCATGGTCATCACCGGCGCGGGCCCCGGCATCATGGAGGCCGCGCAGGGCGGCGCGGGGCGCGACAAGAGCTTCGGCGTGAACATCCGCCTGCCCTTCGAGCAGAGCGCCAACCCCGTGATCCACGGCGACCGCAAGCTGATCCACTTCCGCTACTTCTTCACGCGCAAACTCTGCTTCGTGAAGGAGGCCTCCGCGATCGCGCTCTTTCCCGGCGGCTTTGGCACCCACGACGAAGGCTTCGAGACGCTCACCCTGGTCCAGACCGGCAAGGCCGGCATCGTGCCCATCGTCTTCATCGACAAGCCCGGCGGCAGCTACTGGCGCGAGTGGGCCGACTACGTCGCCGACCACCTGCTCGGCAAGGGCCTGATCAGCCCCGACGACATGTCGCTCTTCAAGGTCACCGACGATCCGATGTGGGCGGCCGACGAAATCTCCCAGTTCTACCGCCGCTACCATTCCAGCCGCTTCGTGAAGGACCGCCTGGTGATCCGCATGCTTTCCCCGCTCCCCGAGGGCGCCATCGACCGGCTCAACCGCGAGTTCTCCGAACTCTTCACCAAGCCCCGCGGCGGCGTACGCGCGGGAAACGCGCTGCCTGAGGAAGCCGACCAGCCGGACCTGGCCGCGCTCCCGCGCCTGATCCTCGACTTCAACCGCCGCGGCTACGGGCGCCTGCGCCAGTTCATCGACGCGATCAACCGGGATTAACCGTTCGCCGCGCCGCGAGTTGCGCCCGCGCGCGCTCGGCCCCGACCAATTAACCGCCAAATTGGCTGCTCAAATTCACTCCCGCCGGGTGTATGCTGAACCGTCCCGGGGCTCCGGCGGAGGAACGCCATGCAAACGAGCGCACGAACCGCGGCCTGGCCGGCGATGCTGCTGGGCGCCATCCTGGTCCTGATGCTCCACGCCGTCCCGGCGCGCGCGGCCGACGACGGCCCCATCGACATGAACCGCGCGAAATCGCTGTACCAGAAGAAGCAGAAGGGCGAGGCGCTCACGGCCGACGAACAGGCCTACCTCGACCGCGCCCTCCAGGAACGGAATAAGCGCCAGGGCGGCGAAAGGCCGGGCGGCAACCCCGGCGCGAATCCCAACGGCCGCGCGCCGCGCTCGGTGGGCAAGCCCACGACGGGCATGGTTCCGCTCACCGAACTCGGGACCGGCAGCTACAAAGGCCAGGACGGCGGGCTGTACGGGGGCGGCCTCAACGAACCGCCCGCCGCATTGCAGGCCGCCGCGACGGTCGCGCTGAAGCAGATTCAGCCGCTCAACACGGAGGGCCGGCCCGCCGACGACGGCCGGATCGTGCTCATCTCGATCAGCATGTCCAACGCGACGCACGAATTCTCCACTTTCAAACCCCTCGCCGACCGCGATCCCGAGAAGTCCGGGAAGCTGGCCATCGTCGATTGCGCGCAGAGCGGGATGGCCATGGCCGAATGGTCGCGGCCCGATGCCAACACTTGGCGGGAAGCCGAACGGCGGCTCAAGGAGGCCGGCGTCACGCCCGCCCAGGTCCAGGTCGCCTGGATCAAGCTCGCCAACAAGCACCCCGGCGGCGAACTGGACGCCCACGGCAAGAAACTGCAAGCCGACGCCGAGCGCGTCGTCAACAACGCGAAGCAGCTCTTCCCCAACCTGCGCATCGGCTACCTGAGCAGCCGCATCTACGGCGGCTACGCCGACGGGAACCTGAACCCCGAGCCCTTCGCCTACGAGGGCGCATTCGCCGTGCGCTGGCTGATCCAGGACCAGGTGAGAGGCAAGTCCGAGTTGAACTACGATCCGGCCCGCGGCGAGGTCCGTGCGCCCGTGCTGCTATGGGGCCCTTACCTCTGGGCCGACGGCACGACCCCGCGCAAGGGGGACGGACTGGTCTGGAACCGCGAGGACCTCGCCGACGACGGCGTGCATCCGTCCGGCAGCGGCCGCGAGAAGGTCGCCCAGATGCTTCTCAAGTACTTCAAGACCGACCCGAACGCCAAAAGCTGGTTCCTGAAGTAGCCGCTCTCGCCATCCCTGCTCCGCCCGGAGGAGTGAAGGCCGGAAAGGCGCATGGCCGCGCGTGGTTCGCGCGGCCTTTTTCATGCGTGCCGCGCCATGAGCCGAATCGTCAGACGCCCACCGTCTCCGGCAGGCGCTCGAACTCGATCGGCTGCATCTTCGACGCGCCCGAGGCGCGTTCGCGTTCCCGCACGTAGGCGAAGACGAGGTTCCGGCGGCCGCGCTCGGAACGGTTCGGCCCCGAGTGGTGCGGCAGGGCGCAGTGGAAGAAAAAGCGCGTCGCCGGGCGCGGCGCAAACCGGCACGGCCTGCCGCGCCAGGGCGGCCTGCGCGGGGTCGTCGAGGTCCATGTCCCCCGTCCCCGCGCGCGGTGGAAGCAGCCCGAGCTTGTGCGCACCCGGCACGACTTGCAGGCAGCCGTTCTCCGCGTCGGCGGACTCCAGGAAGACCATCAGCGAAAGCATGTTCGGGTGGTCCCAGTTGACCCCGTCCTGGTGCCAGTTGATGGGACGCGCCACACGCGGCGCCTTAACGACCATCATGTTATGCCGGTTCACGCACCAGACGGCGTCTTCGCCGAGGAGCTGCCGCGCAGCCGCGCAGCCGCGCGCGTCAAGCGCCGCCGCGCGAAAGGCCTCGTGCCGCGACGCGATCCGCGAGAGCCGGAAGACCGCGGGGGCCGCGGCTTCCATCAGGTCCCACGCGCCGCGCGTCCGTTCGTCCCGCGCGCGCGCCAGCTCCGCGTCGGCCAGGGCCTTCAGCCGCTCGACCTCCGCCGCGTCCAGCCAGTTGGGGATGCGGAGGTAGCCCTGGTCGCGAAAGAAGTCGATCTCGGTGCGCGTCAGCATGGCGGGGATCCTCGTGTACCTTTTCCGGACATCGGCTAGGCAGGAGGCGTCACCCGCCCCGGCCCGATGCGCCAATCTTTCCATATAAACTCAGGGAAGTCGTTAGCCGGCCCGGACGATCCGTTTATCAATTTCAGACATGCCCCTGAGCCGATTCAGAGGTAGCCGGGCTGCCGGCGGAAGGCCCCCGGCGCGCGGCCCGCCCGCTTCGCGAACCAGCGCGAGAAGGCGTGCACCGAGGAGAAGCCCAGCGCCTCCGCGACCTCGGTGACGTTCAGCGCGCCCTGCGCGAGAAGCCCCTGCGCGCGCTGCAGGCGGCGCGCGGACTGGTGCGCGTGCGGCGTGCAGCCGCAGGTCTCGCGGAAGAGCCGGCTGAGATGGCGCGGCGAGAGATGCGCGGCGGCGGCCAGTTCGTCCAGGCCCGGCGGATCGGACAGTCGCGCGTCGAGCAGGTTCAGCGCGGTTTCCAGGCGCGGGTCGGACGGCGCCGGCGCGCGCGGCGCGGCAGGACCGGCCGAGTGCGGCCAAAGGCAGAGCGCCTCGCAGAGCGCCGCCGCGCGCAGCGGCCCGGCCGGACCGGCCGCCGCCGGCAGCCGGCAGAGTCTGCGCAGCGCCTGCTCCAGCGGGCCCGTGCCCGCCAGCTTCGGCACAGCAGGTGGAAAGATGCGCCGGCGCAGCGCGACCCAGCGCGGCGCGACCCGAACTTTCACGCTGAAGAGCACCCCGCCTCGCGGCGCGCGCAGCGCGTACCCGTGCGCCTGCCCTGGATAGAAAACCGCCGCCGTGACGCCGCGCGCCTCGACGGGCTTCCCGTTCGAGAGCCAATGCCCTTCGGCGCCGAGGGCCAGGTCGAGTTGGAGCAGGCCCGCGTGGCGGTGCGGCTTCAGGTCCAGCGCCCCTCGCAGCGGGATCTGCGCCGCCGTATGGATCGGTTCGCGCGAGGCGAAGAGCTTCGCGCACAGGTCGGTCAGCAGGAGGTCGGCGGAACGCATCCTGTTTCCTTAGCGCGGGCCGGCGCGGCGGGCAACGCGCTTCACTCGAAGGGCAGCGTGGGCCGCGCCGCGGCGGGCGGCGGCTCGGCGTCGTCCTCGCTTTCGGGACGGAAGCGCTCGGCCAGGCCCAGGTGCGAAACCGAAAGCGCGAACGGATCGGCGTCCCCGCCGCGGGCCGCGCTGACTTCCGCCGTGAACGCGTCGAGATGCCGGTACGCGCGGCGCAGTTCCTCGGGCGACAGGTCGTCGCGGTAGGCGTCCGCCCCGGCCGCCTTCACGTCGATCATGGAAAGGTCGTAGAGATCCTGCACGGCGGCGAGGAATGCGTCGGGCTCCAGCGCCCAGGCTTCCCGCGCGCGGCCGAAGAGCGCGGCGACGCCCTGCCCGCCTTCTTCGAGCAGCAGCTTCAGCACGCGGCGCGGCAGCGCGCCCAGAACCCGCTTGGCCATCCTGGCAGTCTACCGTAGAACCGGCGTGCTCATCGCGGATTTCAGCGTGCGGATGGAACGGCGCCGGACTCACGGGATACGGAGCAACCGCCATGCCCTCGAACCTCTTCCGCCATAAACCGTCGAACGACGCGGCCCGTGCGAGCGTGCGCGTGGACCTCGCCGCGCGCGGCGCATGCCCCGTCGAACCTTTCCTCCTGGGCAAGTTCTGCGAGCACCTCGGCAGCAACATCTACAACGGGATGGAGGCGCAGATCCTCCGCAACCCCACCTTCGCGCGCTGGCGCTTCGGCGCGGGCGACAATTCCGTGGACGGCGGCGTGCTGTGGGAGCACGACCAGGAGCAGATCGCCGCGCGCGTGAAGGCGCAGGCCGAGCGCTACGGCTCCCCCGACCCCGCGCCGCTGCTGGAGGCCTGGTCCGACGGCGGCGCCTTCGGCTGGCTCCGCCGCGGCGCTCGCGAGGACGTCCGCCTCAGCCCCGACGCCGGGCCGCACGGCGGGCGCGCGCAGCGCGTGGAGCTCCTGAAGGCTTCGGCCCAGGCGCCCGCCGGCCTGCGGCAGCTCGCGCACCTGCCGCTGCACCGCACGCGGGGCTTCGAGTTCCGTGTCGTCGCGCGCGCGCTGGAACCCGCCGAAGCCGAATTGTCCATCGCCAAGCCGGGCGGCGAAACGCTCGCCAAGGCGGCGCTTAGGCTCGACCGCGCCTGGTCCACGCTCCACGGCAGGCTGGAGCTTCCCGAGGGGCTGCCGCCGGACGAGCGCTACGAGGTCTCCATCGCGTGCGCGCGGCCGGCGAACCTGGTCCTGGGCCGCGTGCTCCTCTATCCCGACGATCACGTCCGACACGCCGACCCGGACGTGATCCGATTCCTGAAAGAAGCGAAGTTGCCGATCCTGCGCTGGCCGGGCGGGAACTTCGTCAGCGCCTACCGCTGGCGCGACGGGATCGGCCCGGTGGACGCCCGCCCGACAAATCCCAACCCGGCCTGGGAAGGGCTGGAGTACAACCTCTTCGGCACCGCCGAGTTCATCGGCTTCTGCCGCGCGGTGGGCTGCGAGCCGATGATCTGCGTCAACGGCGGCGACGGCACGCCCGAGGAAGCCGCGGCCTGGATCGAGTACTGCAACGGCTCGGCCGACACGCCGCTGGGCAGGCTCCGCGCCGAACACGGGCATCCCGAGCCCTTCGGCGTGCGCTACTGGGAGGCCGGGAACGAACTCTACGGGCGCTGGCAGGTCGGCTGGACGACCGGCCCAGGCTACCTCGACCGCTACCTGCGCTTCCGCGAGGCCATGCTCCGCGCCGATCCGGCGATCCGGCTCATCGCCAACGGCGACGCGATGCAGATGGACAACGAATGGAACCGGCTGCTGGTCGAGGTCGCCGGCGGCGACGATCTCTGCATCGCCGACCACATCCTCACCGGCGGCGGCGTGGACGCCGAGACCGACCCGGCCGAACTCTACGGCGCCTTCCTGGGCTTCGCGCCGGCGCTCTGCGACAGCTACCGCCGCCTGCGCGAGCGGATGCGGCAGGCGGGCCTCCGGCGCGGGCGCGTGGCGATCACCGAGCTGCAGCTCTTCGCGCGTTTCCGCGGCGAGGAAAAACCCGGCGGCAAAATGACGCGCGCCACGCTGCCCTCGCAGGACTCCATCACCGAGGCGCTCTACTTCGCGACCCTGCTTCACGAATGCGCGCGCCTCGACGGCTTCGTCGAGATGATCACGCACTCGGCGACGGTCAACCACGGCGGCGGGCTGCGCAAGCAGCGCGAGCGCGTCTGGGGCAACCCCGTCCATTACGCGCACGTCCTGGGCCACGCGCTCGTCGGCGGCACACCGGTCGGCGTCGAGGTGGCCTGCGGGACGTATGCGACGAGCCACACCTACGGGCACATCCCGCCGTTGAAGGATATCCCCGTGCTGGACGCCTTCGCGGTCGAGAAGGACGGCGCGCTGGTCGTGAACGTGATCCACCGGGGCGCGGCGAGCGGCGCGCTGGACCTGGAACTTTCCTTCGAGGGCTTAACGCCCAAGACCGCGACGGCGGTGCAACTGGCCGGCGAGACCTGGCACGACCGGAACACGCGCGAGGAGCCCACGCGCATCGTCCCACGCCCGGTGGACGTGACGGTGGGCTCCGGCGGGCGCGCGGTGCTGCGCGTGCCGCCGTTCAGCCTGACGGTGCTGAAGTTCGGGAAGTGATCAGGCAGTGCAAGCGCAGCAAGCCGGCCACGTGCTTATGGCCTCGCCGGAGACGGATATTTGACTGCAATTCACAAGTGGATTTGAGCGCATTTTCGCCGCGGAGCGGCTTCGGAGCTTAGCCGGGGGTCAGGCGCGCAGCGCCTGCACCCCCGGAAAACAAGGCGCTCAAGAAAAGCACCCTGGAAGGGTGCGGGCTCGTGCTCGCGGAATTCCCGCGCCCCTCCGGGGCGCAAACCCCACGAAACGCCATCCGGGGGTGCGGACGCTTCGCGTCCGACCCCCGGCTAATCTCCTTCGCCGCTCCGCGGCGTTTTCAGAAAGCGTCTTGAAAGGAATGCCGTGCCGGCACGTTGTTGTGCCCGCACGCCGCTGCGCCCCGCCTCACACCCCCGCCGGCTTCAACTTCGTCTTCGGCGCGGCGGCGAGGGGCGCGGGTTCGGGCGGCCACGACGGCTTCGGGCGCGGCGCGCCCTTGACCAGCCGCGGCAGCTTCACCTTGAAGTCCGGATGCGAGCTGCGGAAGCCGTTGCCTTGCGTCTCCGGCAGGTACGCCTGGAAATGCCAGTTCGGGCCGCCGCTGCGGTTCGGCCGCACCAGCACCGGCTCGTGCCGCCCGTCGGCGCCCACCAGCCAGCCCACGTTGGCGATCCCGCCGCTCCCGCCGGGCGAGGACGGCAGCCCGGACGCGCCGACGAAGCTCCAGGCCCACGATCCCGCCGGGCCCAGCCCGCTCCAGCTCGCCCCGATCTGGCTCGAGACCAGCCTCCAGCTCGACGGGATCCGGCTGGCGCCCATGAACGCCGAAGTCGGGCGCCCTTCCGCGTCGAAGCCCAGGTCCTTCAAGAGCAGTCGGTGCAGGCGCGCTTCTTCCTCGGGGCGCAGCCGCCACTGCTCGTCGAAGACGTCCGACGGGCCTTCCCCGGGCGTGCGGATGACTTGCGAGGCCACCAGCGTGATCCACTCGCCCTCGGGCGAGAGCAGCGCCAATTCCACCTGGTACGAGCCGGTCTTGCCGACGTGGAGATACCAGTTGCCGATGGACGGGTCGATCTCGAGGTCCACGGCGAGGTCTTCGTCGAGGCGGTGCAGGCGCAGCACCCACGCACAGGACTGGATGAAGCCGCTCCCGCGGTGCTGGCGCAGGCGATCCAGCAGCCCGCCGGTCAGCTCCCAGTACGCGAAGAGCCACTGCGGGTCGCGCGGCAGCGCGACGAGCCGGTCCCAGCCGTAGCTGTCGGGGATCGGCAGGCCGCGGTCGATGTACGAAGCCGGCTGCGGCTCTTCCATGGGCGGAGGGGGCGGCGGCGGCGCGGGCAGCGGCTTCACCGCGGGCGCCGCGACGGCAACCGCCTTCTTCGCCACGGCCTTCTTCGAGGCCTTGGGCAGGCGCGGAGCGCGCGCGGCCTTCTTTCGAGATCCTTTCTTGATCGTAGGCGTCTCGTCTGCTTCGTCTAGGCCGGAGAGCGCTTCCGCCTTCAGCGCGGGAGCCGACGGTGCAACGACCTTCGGCGCCGGCGCGGGCACGACCGCCTTGGCGACCACCGGCGGCGAGACGGGCTTGGCCACGACAGGCGGTGCGGTAACGGCACGGGGCGGAGTACCGACCCGTGGCACAGGCGCGGCGACTTTCGCGAGGACGGGCGGCGCGGCCTTCACCGGCGCGGGCTTCGGCGCCTCGGGCTTGATGATCGCCTTGAGCCTCGCGGACGGCGGTTTGACCGGCACTGCCGGCTTCGGCGGCGGCGCCTTCTTGACCTCAGCCTTCGGTGGCGGCGGGGCCTTCTTGGGCTCGGCCTTCACCCGCGCCGACGGTGGCTTGACCGGCTTGGCGGAGGATTTTTTACGGCTCATGGCTTGGGCACTCTTGGCTGGCGCTGGTTTTGGCGCGGCCGGTTTTTTGGCGGCTTTTCCCTTTTTCGCCGCGGAGCGCGTCGCGACTTTCTTTCCGGGCTGCTTCTTCTTAGCCATTCTGCACTCCTTTCAACACGGCACGCTGACCGAACCGAGCTACAACCCGTTGGCCGTGAAGGAGCGCCCGCGCAACGCCTGGGCTTCCGTTACGGCCGAACCTGAACCGCAATCCGCAGACCAGAATGAGGTATGAGTCCGGCGCAGTCGAGTCCCTAACGCACGTCGTGGCGAATTTCGCGGCGATTGTCCTCAAACCGTCCGCCGGTATGCTTCACCGTTCACACCGTCCTGCGCATCATGCTTCTATATGGAGAGCCCATCCATGCCCGACCGTCCCAACGTGTTGCTCGTTTGCACCGACCATTGGCCGGGCTCGCTCCTGGGCGAGGCCGGGCACCCCTGCATCCAGACCCCCACGCTCGACCAGCTTGCGCGCAACGGCGTCCGCTTTCCCAACGCCTACAGCGAGTGCCCCGTCTGCATCCCCGCGCGGCGCACGCTGATGACCGGCACCACTCCGCGGACGCACGGCCTGCGCCAATACCAGGAGACCGCCGCGCTGGCCACGCAGCCGTTCATGGCGCAGGTCTTCCGCGACGCCGGCTACCAGGCGTACGCGGTGGGCAAGCTGCACGTCTACCCGCAGCGCAGCCGCATCGGGTTCGACGACGTGATCCTGACCGAAGAAGGCCGCGTGCAGTTCGGGCTGGTGGACGATTACGAGGCGTTCCTGGGCGAACGGGGTTACGCGGGGCAGTTCTTCGCCGGCGGGATGTGCAACAACGAGTACCTCGCGCGGCCGTGGCACCTGCCCGAGGACTGCCACATCACCAACTGGGTCACGCGCGAGATGTGCCGCACGATCAAGCGCCGCGATCCGCGCAAGCCGTCCTTCTGGTACCTTTCCTACATGCACCCGCACCCGCCGCTGCAGCCGCTGGGCTGCTACCTCGACATGTACCGCGACCTGGAGATCGACGAACCGTACCACGGAACCTGGTCCGCCGACGCCGAGCGCCTCCCGCACCGCGTCCGCGACCTGGCCCTCAACAAGCCGCTCGACGCCGCCGCGACGCGCCTGGCCCGGCGCGCCTTCTACGCGCTCTGCACCCACATCGACCACCAGTTGCGCGTGGTCCTGGGCACGCTGAAGGAAGAAGGCCAGTTGCAGAATACGGTCCTCTGCTTCACCTCCGACCACGGGGACCTGCTGGGCAACCACGGCCTCTGGGGCAAGTCGCTCTACTACGAGGACAGCGCGCGCGTGCCGATGCTGCTCTGCGGCGCGGGGAACGATTCGCGCGCCGGGCACCACCGCATCGACCCGCGGATCGTGGGCTGGCAGGACGTGATGCCGACGCTCCTGGACCTCGCCGGCGTGGCGATTCCATCGAGCGTGGACGGGCTTTCGATGGTCGGCGAGCGGAAGCGCGAGTACCTTTACGGCGAAATCAACGAGGGCGGCGCGGCCACGCGCATGCTCCGCGACGCCCGCTACAAGCTCATCTACTACCCGACCGGGAACCGCGTGCAGCTCTTCGATCTGGCCCATGACCCGCGTGAACTGAACGACCTCGCCGAAGACCCCGCCCACGCGCCCGCCCGCGAACAGTTGACCGCGCGCCTCATCGAGAACTTCTACGGAGGCGACGAGGCCTGGGCGCGGGACGGGAAGCTCGCCGGTTTGCCCGACAAGCCCTACGCGCCGCGGCCGAATCGCGCGTTCTCAAACCAGCGCGGGCTGCATTGGCCGCCGCCGGGGACGAGTGAAGCGTGAAACGCGAAACGCGAAACGTGAAACGTAAAACGTGAAACGTGAAACGTGAAACGTGAAACGTGAGCACTACCCCATTGCTACGGATTCAGAGCTGTTTTTACGTTTTACGTTTCTGCTTCACACCCGCTAACGCGGTGAACAATCTTTCCGCCACATCGGCCAGCTTCCCCGGCGTGAACTTCTCCAGCACCCGCGCCTTCCCAGCCTCGGCCAATCGCGCGCGCAACGCGGCATCCTTCAGGCAGCGCACGAGCGCCTCCGCGATGGCCTCGCTGTCGCCGACCGGGACCAGGAAGCCGGTCACTTCGTTGACTACCAGGTCCTTCACGCCGCCGACGTCCGTCGCGACGCAGGCCTTCCCCGCCGCGTAGGCTTCCAAAAGCGCGATGCCGAAACTCTCCCCGGCGACCGGCGCGAGCACCGCCAGGTCGGCGTCGGCGTAGAGCGCCGGCACGTCGTTGCGGAAGCCGATCAGGCGCACGCGCGCGCCGAGGCCCAATTCGGCGATCAGCGCCTCGAGCTTCTCCTGCTGGCTGCCGTGCCCGGCGATGGCCAGCGTCGCGGCGGGGATCTCTGCGGCGACGCGCCGGAACGCGCGGACCAGCGTGTCGTGGCCCTTCTCCGGCGCGAGCCGCCCGACGCTCAGCACGAGCGGCGTCCCGGGCTCGAGGCCCAGTTCCGCGCGCAGCGCGCCGCTGGGGCGCGCGCCGAGGAACGGCTCCAGCGGCGTGGACGGCGGGAACGTCGTGATCTTCTCCGCGCCGGCCAGCCCCGGCCCGGTCAGGAGTGGCGCGATCTCGCTCGAACTGACCGCCACGTGATCGATCAGCTTCCCGTAGAGCCACCGGTTGAAGGCGTGCGCCTTGATCTCGAACGAGTTGTGCCGCCAGCGCACGAGGAACGCGTCGAGCCCGCAGCGCCGCCGCGCCAGCGCGCAGGCCCAGGTGTCCTGGCTGCCGTTGGTGAGGATCCCGTCGGGGCGGAACTCGGCCCAGAGTTTCTTGAGCCGCACCTGATCGCGGTAGAACGAGCCCAGGCGCAGGCCGCGCCGCAGTTCCAGTTCGTCGAAGGTCCGCAGGCCCGCCGCCGCCGCGCGCCGGATCAGTTCCGAGCCGGCCAACCCCGCGACGAGAACCTCGTGCCCGCGCTTCTTCAGCTCCGACGCCAGCAGCACCACGACGGCCGACTGGCCGCCCCAGAGCTTGTGCATGTTGACGAAGAAGAGCTTCAACGCCGGGGTCCCGTTAATTGGCCTTGCGCGCGGCTTCGATCAGCTTAACCAGCTCGGCGACGAACCGCTCCTCGCGAAACTTCTCTTCGATGCGCCGGCGCGCGCCCGCACCCAGCTTCTCGGCAAAGGCCTCGTCGTCCAGCACGCGCTTCATCGCCGCCGCGAGCGCGTCCTCGTCGTTGGGCGGGACGAGCAGCCCCGTCTCGCCATCGACCACCAGGTCCGGCAGCACGCCGACGCGCGAGGCGATCAGCGGCAGCCCCGAGGCGCACGCCTCCAGGCCCGCGCGGCTGGAGCCCTCCGAGCCGCGCGAGGGCAGCACGTAACTGTCCAGCGCGCGGTAGACCTCGCGCATGTCCTCGAGATAGCCCGGCCGGAACTCGACGTACACCCCCGCGCCCGCCGCGAGCGCGAAGTCCTTGAGGTCCTTGTAGCTCCCCGGCCCGCGCCGCGATTCGTCCGAGAAGACGCACAGCCGCACGTTGAAGCGCTCCACCATCCGCGCCTGTTCGGTGCAGAGCTTCCCAAAGGCGCGGACGAGCAGGTCGTGGCCTTTCACCGGGCTGGGCCGCCCGGCGGTCCCGAAGTAGAACGCCTCCGGATCGAGATCGAACTTCGCGCGCGCGGCCCGCCGTTCGGCCTCGCTCGCCGGCTTGAAGCGCTCCGCGTCCACGCCCTCCAGCAGCACCTTGACCGTGTCGGCCCGGAAGCCCGGCAGCTTCTCATACTGCGCCTGGATGCAGGAGGCCGAACAGAGCGTGAGCGGCATCGAGTTGTGCAGCCGCCGGTTGAAGTAGCTCGGCTTGATCTCGAAGACGACCCCGCGCAGCCGCATCAGGGCGAGCCGTTTTCCGAACGCGCGCCGCACCAGCGCCGCCAGCCATTGCTCGGGGCTCTTCTGGACCAGCAGGACCTCGACGCCGTGATCCTGCACGTAACGCTTCAGCCGCCGGTAGTCGCGCCAGAGGCTCAGCGCGTGGAAGCCGCGCCGCAGCTCCAGGCCGCCTTCGACGGGAACCCCCTCCGCCCGCCCGCGCGCCGGCCAATGCTCGCCCGGGGCGAAGAGCACGGCCTGGTGGCCGGCGCGGCTCAACAGGCGGGTCAGGTTGTAGGCCGTGGCGGCCGAGCCGCCGTTCCCGGCCACGCTGGTCAAGAGCGCGATCTTCATGGTGAACCGAAGAAGATAGTTCCTCTCGAGATACTTTCAAATGGGGCTGGGCGCACCATGTGCAAGATTTTTCAGGCTCCTGCTAGCGGTCCCTGGACTGGATGCCCCGCGCTGACCGGCCTTCGGATTGGTCTCGATTCATGCGCCTAACAGGCTATAGTAACGCGAGTTGTGTGCCGAAACGGAGCGACGGGAGGGCCGCCTTCGCGTGGCGCGTGCAAGCGCCGAGGGGTATCCGGTCTACCTGGACCTGCGTGAGACGCCCGTGTTGGTCGTTGGCGGAGGCGCCGTGGCCGCGCGGAAGGTCCGGGAACTGGCGCGCTGCGGCGCGCGGATCACCCTCGTCGCGCCCAAGGTTCACTCGGCGCTGGCGCGGCGCAAGGGCTTGGCGCTGAAGCGGCGCGGATTCCGGACGTCGGACCTGCGCGGCGCGCGGCTGGTCTTCGCGGCGACGGACGACCCGGCGCTCAACGCGCGCCTGGCGAAGCTCGCGCGCGGCCGGGGCCTCTGGTGCAACGTGGCCGCGCCCCCGGAGACCGGCGACCTCACGCTTCCGGCGGTGGTGCGGCGGGGCCGCCTGAGCGTGGCGATCTCGACGGGGGGCGTCTCGGCCGCCGCGGCCAAGGCCTTGCGGGAAGAGCTGGAGCGGCGCCTCGATCCGGGCTGGGGGCCGTTCCTGGCGCTCCTGGAGGCCCGGCGCGCGCGGATCAAGCGCCGGGTTCCGGATCCGGCGGCGCGGCGCAAGCTGTTGCAGGCGTTGGGCTCGCCGCGCTGGGTGCGGGAACTCCGCCGGCGGGGGTGCGCCGAGACCGCGCGGCGCATGGACGCGCTGATCGCGAAGGCGCTGGAGCAGAGGGCGTAGCGCAGGCGCCTTGGCCCTGGCCCGCTTCACCAGAGCGGCATCCGGGCACGGCGAACCTCGGTACGGGGCGAGCAAACGGGATTCATGGGACCGGAAGGATTCAAGCTGCTGGCCGCGCTCTTCTACCTCGCCGGGGCCATCCTGGCGCTGGCGGGGCTGCGTTGGGCGTCCGCGCGCGAGGGCCCCTGGCCCCACGTGCTGCTGGGCCTGGGTCTGACCGTCCACTCGGTCAGCATCGGCGTGCACTGCGCGCGGAGCGAGACGCATTTCTTCACGAGCCTGCACGAGTCGCTGTGGCTTTTCTCGTGGGCGCTGGCGATCGGCTACCTGGTCGCGCTGCTGGGCTGGGGCATGCGTTCGCTGGGCACGCTCCTGCTGCCGCTGTGCGTGGCGCTCCTGGTCGTCTCGATGCTCTCCAAAGAACCCGGCAAGGCCCCGCCCGCGGGCCTGGCGTCCCACCCGCTTTTCAGCGTCCACGTGCTCAGCGCGATCCTAGGCTACGGCCTCTTCCTGACGGCCTGCGCGGTGAGCCTTTTGTACCTGCTCGAACAGCGGTTGTTGAAACGCAAAGTCTTCAACGCGCTATTCCGGGCGCTGCCGAGCCTGGAAAAGATGGAGCGCGCCGAGACGCTCTGCGCGTGGATCGGCTTCGTGCTTTTCACCGTCGCCGTGGGGACCGGCGCGACAATGGCCAAGAGCAGCGGCCAGACAGCCTGGTACTTCGAGCCGATGGTCATCTCCACGTGGATCACCTGGCTGGTCTTCCTGTTCCTGGTCGTGGGCCGCGCCAGCGGAAGGCTCGCCGGACGCGCCACGGCGCGCACGATCCTGATCGGCGGCGCGCTGGTCGTCTGCACGTTCCTCCTCAGGCATCCTTTCCGGGAGGAGCACAAGACGACGGGCCGCGCGCCGGAACCGGCGCCGGCCGCGCTGCTCCTGAACCCGGCGGAGGGCGCCCCGTGAACCGCCCGCCCTGCCTGCTCGTCCTGGGCCTCTCGCACCGCACCGCGCAGGTGGAATTGCGCGAGCGCCTCGCCTTCCGCGCCGAAGAGACCGCCGACGCGCTGCACCGCCTGCTCAAGGCCACCGCGGCCAACGAGGCGGCGATCCTCTCCACTTGCAACCGCGTGGAGCTGTACCTCTCCGGTGCGGTGGACGCCTCCGAACTCGACGCGCGCGCCCGCGGCTTCCTCGCCGAGTTCCATGGCCTGGACGGGGCGCTCCGCGCCAGCCTCGACGGCGCGCTCTTCGCGCACCATGAAGGCGAGGCCGCGCGGCACCTCTTCGAGGTCGCGTCCTCCATTGATTCTCAGATCCTCGGCGAGACCGAGATCCAGGCGCAGACCAAGGAGGCCTATCGGCTGGCGGCCGAGCACGGCGCGGCGGGGCCGGTGCTGCGGCGGCTCTTCGAGCGTGCGCTGGCGCTGGCCCGGCAGGTCCGCGCCGACGGCGGCATCGGCCGCGCGCAGGCTTCGGTCAGTTCCGCCGCCGTGCAGCTCGCGCGTCACCTCTTCGAGGACCTGCGCGGGCATCGCGTGCTGGTGCTGGGCACCGGGGAGATGGCCCGGGGCATCGTGCGCGCGCTGAAGAACGGCGGCGTGGCCGACGTGCTGGTGGTCAGCCGCACGCTGGAGCGCGCGGAGGAGTTCGCGAAGCACGAGGGCGGGCGCTGCGGCAAGCTCGAGGACCTCGACGCGCATCTGGCCGCCGCCGACATCGTACTCGTCTCCACCGCCGCCCCGCACTACCTCCTCCGGGTGGAGCACATGGAACGCGCGCATCAGGCCCGCCGCGGCCGCCCGCTCTTCGTGATCGACATCGCCGTCCCGCGCAACGTGGATCCCAGGATCCATGAACTGCCGGACACCTTCCTCTACGACATCGACGACCTGGAAGAGGTCGCGGAGGAAGGGCGCCGGCAGCGCGAGGAGGTCGCGCGGCGCTGGGCGCCCAGGCTGCGCCAGGAAGCCGACGCGCTGCTACACGAGTGGCGCGACCGCGCGCCCGACGAGGCCGCCAAGGAACTGCTGAAGCTCGCCGAGGCGCTTCGCGGCACGGAACTCGAACGCCTCCGCGCTTCCGGACTCCGGGATCCCGAGGCCCTGGCGCAGCTCGAGCGCGCGCTGGAGCGCTTCCAGGGGCGGCTCCTCCACGGCGCGCTGGCCGCGCTGAAGGAGGCCACCCGCGCCGGGGACGGCGCCACGGCCGCGCACTGGGTCCAGCGGATCTTCCGCCTGGGCGCCGGTTCAGGCGCCCACGATGCCCCCGCGGAGGCGCCCCCTCAGCAGGCTGCCGAACCCGAGCGAAACGAGGCGGCTTCGGACCGCAAAGCACACGCCGCGGTCCCAAAGAGCGCGTCCTAAAACCGGATCGCGAGGCGGCTTCGGAGCGCCGGGCAAGCGAGGCGAGGCGGCCGAACGAGCCGTAGCTGAAGGCCCGGCAAAAGAGGCTTGCATGCGCGCAAAACGAGGATTATGTAAGGGTTCGATTGGGCTTGGCGTCCATGACGCGGCCGGGCCCTGGCGCTCAGACCGCAGGTCCACGGATCTTCTCGTATGCCGCGTCGCCTGCTGATCATTACCAAGGATCCTGAGTTCGACGAGCGCGGCGAGGTCGTCCTCGGCCAGTGCGAGCCGTTCACGTCCGGCTGGAAACTGATCCTCGTCGGCGCCGACCGCAAGCATGAAGAACTCCTCGCGGGGACCTACACGGACCTGCGCCGGATCCAGGAATCCTGCGCCTCCATCGAGGAGGTCGAGAAGGTCCGCAAGCGCGTCGAGGAGATGCGCGCCCTGCTGAACTCCTCGGTCACCGAGACGGTGGCGGTGGACTTCCGCACCCAGGACGAGGCCGGCGAGTCGACGAAGATCATGGAGCCCACCCAGACGGGCATGCTCGCCGCCGTCCCCGAAGGGCTGAACAAGGCCAGCGAGGAACGCTACTTCGAACTGGAGCGGAAGGACGGCGTGATCCTGGCGCTCCTGGCCGATCCCGACCGCGCCAGCGACCTCCCCGCGCTGAACCGCAACCTGAAGTACCTGCTCGAAACCCAGCCCCGCGCGATCATCCTCGACCTGAGCCGCATCCAGAACCTGGCCTCCCGCGTCGTCAACGAACTGGTCAACTTCCGCGATGCGTGCACGGAGCAGGAAGTCGGCTTCGGACTGTGCAACTTGCGCAAGTCGGTCCAGCGCCTGTTCGAGAGCCTGGAGACGGAGAACCCGCCGCGGGTCTACGAGTCGAGCGAGGCCGCGCTGGCCGGCCTGCCGCCGCAAAAGTAGCCCGCGGGTTCGGCAGTTGACCCCGCGCACCGATCCCGTTTAATGGTCCCTTTCCCGGCGGCAGGGCGCCGCCAAGACACGCATACGGAGACGTTCGGTCATGGGTCATTCACTCAGCGCGGACAAGCGGGAACGCCAGAACGAGGTCCGCCGCGCGCGCAACCTCGCCAACCGCCGCACGCTCAAGAAGGACATGAAGAACTTCCTCAAGGTCGCCCAGGAGAATCCCGCCGAGGCCGAGAAGCAGCTCGCCAAGGCGCAGCGGTCCTTGGACGTGGCCGCGCGGAAGAATGCGATTCCCAAGAAGCGCGCCGACCGCAAGAAGGGCCGCCTCGCGCGCATGATCCACCGCGCCAAGACGCAGAAGGCCGAGCCCAAGCCCGCCTGACGCTCCCGGCATGGAGTGTAAGCCGGCCGCCGGTCCCCAACTGGCGGCCGGTTTTGTTTTTAGAGTGCCCGTAGCCATCGGGAACGCTGACCTGCACAAAACGCTCGTCCTGGATTATGCTGTACCGGCTTCGATGCGCCGATAGCTGAATGCTGACCCTCGCTCGCGTTCCCCGGAGTCCAGGATGCGCTGGTTCGTGCGTGGCGACGTGGACGGGTTCTTCGGCCTGGCCGTCGACAACCTGATCCAACTCCTGCTGATCAACGAACTGTGCCAGGGCGTGATCGGGATGGGCCCCGAACTCGTCTACGGGCGCGTGCTGCCCGGCGCGGCCGTCTCGCTGCTGGTGGGCAACCTCTTCTACGCCTGGCAGGCGCGGCAGGTCGCGCGCGCGGAGGGGCGCGAGGACGTCTGCGCGCTGCCCTACGGGATCAACACGCCTTCGGTCTTCGTCTACCTCTTTGCGGTGATGCTCCCGGCCAAGCTCGCCGCGCAGCAGGCCGGCGCGGCCGACCCGGCCTACGCGGCCTGGCAGGCGGGCCTCGTCGCGTGCCTGGGTTCGGGACTGATCGAATTCGGCGGGGCGTTCGTGGCGGAGTGGCTGCGCAAAGCCACGCCGCGCGCGGCGCTCCTGGCCACGCTCTCGGGAATCGCGCTGACGTTCATCTCGCTGGATTTCCTCTTTCGCGCCTTCGCCGCGCCGGTCGTGGGCCTCTCGACGCTGGGCGTCCTTGCGATCGGCTACTTCGGGCGGGTGAAATTCAAGGGCGGCCTTCCCGCGGGCTTCGTGGCGATGCTCCTGGGCGTGGCGCTCTGCTGGCTCACCGGCCTGGCGCCCGACGGGAGCCAGCAACTCGCGGGCGTCTCCTTCTACGCCCCCGTGCCCGTGCTGGGCGAGCTGTGGGCGGCGCTGCAGGAGCCGTACGCGAAGGCCTACTTCTCGGTGATCCTGCCCATGGGCGTCTTCAATGTGGTCGGCTCGATGCAGAACATCGAGTCGGCGGAGGCGGCCGGCGACGGCTATTCTACGCGCGGTTCGTTGGCGGTCAACGGGCTGGGGACGCTGGCGGCGGCCTGCTTCGGGAGCTGCTTCCCCACGACGATCTACATCGGGCATCCCGGCTGGAAGGCGATGGGCGCGCGGGCGGGGTACTCGATCCTCAACGCGGGCTTCATGACCCTGCTCTGCCTCACGGGGACGCTGGCCTACGTGGCCTGGGCCGTGCCGATCGAGGCCGGGATGGCGATCGTGCTGTACATCGGGATCGTGATCTCCGCGCAGGCCTTCCAGAGCGCGCCGTCGCGGCACGCCCCGGCGGCGGTGCTGGGGATCATGGTCGGCGTCGGCGCGTACGTCTCGGTAAGGCTGGCCGCCGCGCTGCGCGTCGCCGGGCGCTTCGAAACCTACGACCGGGCGCTCTACGACGCCTTCCGGGGCGAGGGCGTCTACTTCCGGGGCGCGCTGGCCCTGGAGCAGGGCATGATCTTCTCGGCGATGATCCTCGCCGCGGCCTTCGTGGAAGTGATCGAGCGGCGCTGGCGGCGCGCGGCGCTGTGGTGCCTGGGCGGCGCGGGCCTCTGCGCGGTTGGCCTGATGCACGCCTACGTGGAGGTCCCCGGCGGCGGCGCGGGGATCGACCTGCGCCCGGCCTTCGACCGGCCCTGGATGTTCGGCTACCTGATCCTCGCCGCCTGCTTCTTCGCCACGCCCTGGCTCACCGAGCCCAAGCCCGCGGAGCCTTCGGTTGCGGAAGCCGATGACGCGCCAGACCGCGCCGCGAGTTAGAGTGCGCCCGCTTCGCCGTTTGCTGCTTGAGCTTTGTCGGTTCTTGCCGTTTGCGGTTCGGAATCTGGGGCAGGCCTACATCTTCGCCTGCTCGACCACCGCCGCGGCGGCATCGTCGAGTTCGACGTTGATGAGGCCCATGTTGGCGTCGCGCTGGAGCAGCACGAGCAGGAGCGCCGGGCCGGTGTCGACGATGGCGATCTTGTTCTCGTCGCCGGTGACCAGGAAGCGCTTGAGGTTGCCGAGCTTGATCCGCTTCACGGCGGCTTCGAGGGCCGCGAGGATCGAACTGGCGACGGCGCCGATGCCGTTCTCATCCACGTCGATCCCGAACTCGCTGGCCGCCACGATGCCGTCCTTGTTGACGACCATGCAGCCGCGCACGCCGGAGACCTTGTTCAGCTTGGACAGGATGCTCTGCATCTTCTCGCCGTCCCGGTAAGGGTCAGGAACTCTGCTGCTGCGCGACCTGCATGGCGAAGTCGCGGATCGTCTTTTCCAGCATGCCCATGCGGACATCGTGCTTGGCGAAGACGGCCAGGATCATGTCGCTGAACTGGACGATATGGATGTTGCCCAGCGCGCCTTCCACGACGCCTTCCTCGAAGTTGCCGACGCCGAGCTGGATGCTGTTGTCGCAGGTGGTGCGGTAGACGTTGGTGATCAGCGCGCCGGCCAGGCCTTCGTCCAGCGCCGCGTCCAGGTCGGCCGCGACCACCAGCCCGTACTGGTCCACCAGCAGCGCGCCGGTCACGCCGGCGACCTGGCGGATGCGCTGGATGCCTTCGTTGATCGCCTTGTCGCGCAGCCCGGTGGAGGTGCCGGCCTGCTGGTCGGAGAGTCGCCCGATCATCTTGGTGCGGCTGCCGCTGGCGCTGGGGAGGCCCGCAGGGGCCTGGACGCCCTTGCCGCGCTGGCCTTCGCGGAAGTCCTGCGTGTCGCTGGCGGGCTTGGGCACGTCGCCGGCGGCCTCGCGCGCCTTCTTGAGCAGCTCGAGAATCGCCTCGTCGCCCGGCGCGAAGTAGAGGATGTCTTCCAGGCGCCTCACGGCGTCGGCGGGCCGGTGGAGCTGCAAGTAAACCTGCGCGAGCAGCTTCAGGGCCATGTAGTTGTACTTGTCCAGCTCGACCGATTTCTCGAGGTTCTGCTGGGCCTGCTCCCACTCCTGCCGCTCGATGTACACCTGGCCGAGCACGAGATAGGTGCCGCCGTAGCGCGGAAAGGCCTTGATCCCCGCCTGGCAGATCTGGATGCACTGATCGATCTCGTCGTCGGCCTTGTACAGTTCGGCCAGCCGGGCGTAGAGGATCGGGTTGGGGTGGGTCTGGATCTTGTCCTTGAGGCGGCGCTTCTCGTTCTCGCGCTCGACCTTCTCGACCTCGCCCTTGCGCCGGCTGATGTCGGGGGAGCTGGGAAAACGCGCCGTGCCCAACTTGAGGATCTGCGCGGCCTTCTGAGGGTTGCCGGCTTCTTCGTAGGCCTCCGCCAAATCCAGGTAGACCTGGGGCGTGGGACGACCCTGGAGCTGGGATTCCAGCCCCTTGATCTTGCTGTTGGTACGCCAGGTACTTAAGAAATCGAATAAGCCCATGGGGAACGCCCGGTCTCCGTTCGTTCCGGCTGCACACCGGCCCTGCCCCGCCGGCCGTCCAACGGGTACGCTGGCAGGCACGAGAGCCCGTGCCGACAATCTACATCGTGTCCCTGCCTAGCGGAAGGTTTGTCTTAGGGTCATTTCCGCAACCTGTCAAGCATCTTGCCGCCGTTTTCCACGAAAAGGGAAGTCCGAATTCGACTTACGTGAATTACAATGTTCCGGTTAACGGTGAGGGGAAGGCGTTGAGCGCCATCGACTCCTCGGCTACGGACACCTCCGCTCCCATCCGCGTCGCCGAGTCCCATGCTGCGCCACTCTACTTTTTGGGCCCTTGGCCGGACCTGCTCGCCATGGGCGGATTCGGGTTGCTGCTCTGGGGCGCCCTGCGCGTCGCGGGAGACCCCGCGCTGGATCCCGAGGCCACGGGGGTCGCGCAAGCCCTTGCCTGGGCGGCCGTCCTCTTCCACTATCCGCACTTCGCCGCGGCGGCCTGGCCGCTCTATTCGCGCATGGACCGCATCAAGCGCCATGCCGCAACCGCGCTGATCTGGCCCCTGGTCCTGCTGGCGGTGATGCTGGTTTGCCTGCGCCACTCGACCACCTTCCTGCCCTTCTTCTGCAAGCTGGCGCTGCTCTGGATCGGCTACCACTACGCGGCGCAGACTCATGGGCTGGGCCTGCTCTACCTGCGGCGCGCGGGGTTTCCCGCGGACCGGGTCTCGCGGCTGCTGCTGGGCAGCATTGCCTTCGCGCCGATTTTCTATGCGCTGGTCTGCCTGGACATCCGCGTACAGGGCGCCGATTTCGGCCGCCTGGCGCAGGGGATCCGGCCGCTCGGGCTGCCGGATGCCTTCCCGCTGGCGGCGCTGGCCGGGGTCTGCCTCTCCGTGGCCGGCGTGGCCGCGCTGGCGATCCACTTGAAGCTGAAACACGAGCGCGCCCTGCCGCCGGTGGTACTGCTGCCGGCGGCCGTCCAATTGCTCTGGTTCGTGCCGGGGGCCGCGGAGTGCGACCCGTACGTGCGCTTCGCGTCCTTCGGGCTGGTGCACGGACTGCAATACCTCGCGCTGGCGGCGGTCGTCGAGATCAAAGAGGTCCGCACGCAGGATCCCTCGCTGACGCGCGCGCAACTCGGACGGGACGTGCTGCTGTATTACGTCATCCTGATCGCCTTCGGCGCGGCGGCGTTCGTGGGCCTGCCCTGGCTGCTCGGAACGCTGCGCGTGGCGCGGCATGTCCTCGAGCCGACGCTGATCGCGCTGCTCTGGGCGCATCACGCCTTCCTCGACGGCGTGCTCTGGAAGCCGCGGACCCCGGCGGCGGCGGCCTTGGCGGATTTCTCCTTCGCGCAGCTCCCCGAACCGGAGGCGCAACCTTGACCGCGCTCGCGCGCCCATGCCGCTTGGGGGCCTGGCTGGCCCCGATCCTGCTGCTCGCCTCGGGGGGGGCGCGGGGCGAATCGGACGAATTCGCCGTGGGCGAGCCGGCTTCCGGCGAAGCGCTGCAGCGGCACGTGGTGCTGAAAACCTCGCTGGGGCGCATCCGCCTGGCGCTGGCGCCGGAGGTCTCCGCCGCGTACTGCCGCCGCTTCCTGGAACTGTGCCGCGGCGGCGTCTACGACGGGACGCTCTTCAACCGGGTCGAACGGGGCGCGTGGCTGGAAGCGGGGCAGTTCAATACGCGGGGCAAGCCGGTCACCGCGGCACAGAAAGGGCTGCTCAAGCCCCTGCCGCGGGAGCCGCGGGCCGTGCGAATGTTCTCGAACGGTTCGGTGAGCTTCCTGCGCCCGGATATCGGGGATTCGCTGCTCCGCTTTTACCTGGGTTCGGCCGCCTATCCGGACGAGAGCGCCATACCATTCGCGCAGGTCGTCGGGGGATACGAGACGCTGGCCCGGATCAACGGCGTGCGCATCGGGGAGAACGGATACCCCCTGCGCGCGATCGCGATCTTCGAGACGACGGTCTTGCGCCCGGAAGCCGCCATGCCGCCGGATCCGATCTACGACCAGCTTGTCGAGGAGCGCTACCGCAACTTCGTCGACCCCAAGTACGAACTGCGCCCCGAACGGGTCGTCTTTCGCCAGACGCCGCCCACGGACGCCGCGCGCGGCGAGGATCCGGCGGTGGCGCTGGCCGCGCTGCTGGGGCTGCTGGGACTGGCGTTGTGCGTCTGGGGCGGGCGGCGCGCGCCGCAGCTCCCGGCGCTCGGCGCGCTGGGTTTCCTTACCGGCGGCTTCGCGCTGTACGTCCTGCTCTTCGAGGACGCCCAAGAGAGCGGCGGCCTGGCCGGCGCGCTCTTCGTCGGCGCCATCGCGGCCTGCTGGATGCTCGGGCGCGTCGAGTCGCCCGAGGCCGAAGCCCCGCAGGCCGGCCCAGACTCCCCGACTCTCAAAACCTGACGCGGGCGGCCCGGCGCGCGCGCCGGCCCGCCCGCGTCAGGGGCGCTACTCGGCCGCCTGCTCTTCCGCCTTCGGCTTGCGGTGCTTGCCGCGTTGGCCGTGCTGCGCGTGCCGCGCTTCGGCCATGGCCATGAACTCCTCCTTGCCGAGCTTCCCGTCGCCGTCCTTGTCGAACCGCTCCAGGACCTTCTGCCAGCGCTGCTCGCAGCGCTCGGCCTTCTTCTCGTCCGGCGCCTCGCCGTCGCCGGCCAGCGCCGCCGAACCCGCGAACAGAAGCCCCGCCAGCGCCAACGTACCTGCTCCGATCAACCGCTTCATGCTGCACCTCCTTGAAAAGGGTTTACCCCTCGCTCCACCCAGAAAGACGCGGCCGGAAGCGGATCATTCAAAATCTGATCGTGTAATTCTTTTGATATTAAATGGTTGTGGGATTTCAACACACTGAGGAAGTTCGCCACACACGCACGGCCAACGGAGCCGGTGGTGCGTCGCGACGGCGTTTGTGGGAGGCGGCGAAGAGGTTGGCCGCGACCAGGGCGCGCCCTACTTCCCCTTCAAGGTCACCCTTGCCACGCGATTCTTCTGCAGCGCAACCCAGACGATGCCGTCGGGGCCGGGCGAGATCTCCAGTGGGCAGTGTCCAGGCGCGGACAGCTCGAACTCGTCGAGAGGTCAGGAATCAGGCCGGGGGTTGACGGGCGCGGGGGGTGGAACTACAGATGGAGCCGGACGGATGCGCTCAAGTCCGGCGGCGAAACCTACGAATCCTGAAATGACCATGTGGCCCTTCACCGAGCGGATCAAGACGCCCGAAGGCGAACCCTACCTGACCCGGTACACGCTCCTGCACCTGCCGGGCCTGCGCGTCTACCTGCATCACCTCCACCGCGCCGACGAGGACCGGCACCTGCACGACCACCCGTGGAACTTCACCTCGCTGGTGCTTAAGGGCGGATACGTGGAAGAGACGCTTGCGGGCTCGCGCGAGCACCGGCCCGGCGCGGTGATCCGGCACCGCGCCGAAGACGTCCACCGCGTGGCGAGCCTGCCCAAGGGTTCGGCGTGGACGCTCGTCTTCTGCGGGCGCAAGCGCCGCTCGTGGGGCTTCCTGGTGGAGCAGAACTGGGTGGATTCCAGCGCCTACCTGCGCGACGCGAAAGGCACGGCGGGCGCGCGCCCCTGAGCCTCGGCGACCCGGCCTGGAATTACTCGGCGCGCGAGCACGCGCTGGCGAGGCTCTGGTAGTAGAGCTGAATGTGCCGGCGATACTCCGGCGGCGCGCTCAGCCGCAGCGACTGCTCGACCTCCTCGCGTTCCTTCTGCGGCAGCGCCACAACCCAATTGCGTTCGCGGTCGGCGGCGAGCTTGCCGTAGCGGAATCCGCCCACGCCGGCGTCGTGCGGCTGCCCGTCCTTGGCCTCCTGGCCTTCGGCGCCGCTCGGGCTGGAAGCCTGGACCGGCGGGCCTCCGGCGGGCGGCCCGTTCTCGTCCGCAGGTTCGCCCTGCCGTTCCCTATTCCGCGCTTCGGCCAGGTCCTTCCGGGTCCGCTCGATCGCCCGGCCCAGCGCATCCAGCACCTCATGCTGCGCGCCCTTGGCCTTCGAAGGATCGTCCTTGAGGATCCCGTCGCGCGCTTCATCGGACTTCTTCGGCGCGCCGTCGAGTTCGGGGTTGTCCGCCTTGAGCCCGTCAAGCCTGCGGGAGACCTCGTGCTGATCCTGGGCATTCCGGTTCACGTCTGCATCGTGCTTCGGATTGAGGTTCTCGGTTTCGGAATTCGTCCGTCGCTGCCGGTCGCGGGTATCCTGCAAGTCCGCGAGGTTCTTCTCGAGCCGGCCCACCTCGTCGTCAGTCCGCTTGTTCAATTCCTTTTCAGCATCGCGCAGCGTGTTCAGGACTTTCTCCTGCTTCCGTTCGCCCCCGGCGAGTTTGTTGTCGCCGATATCCGCACCGGCGTCCCGCGAGGTCCGTTCGGTATCGTCGCCCTCGATCCGGTCCAGCACCTTGCGGAACGGCTCCGCGCCGTCGGGATCGCTCTTCTGCAGGTTCCCGATCCGCTGCCTGAGTTCCTTCTTTGCCTTCTCGAGTTCCCCGGTGGCCTTGGACTGGTCGTCAGCGGCCTTTTTCAGGGCGTCGCGCTCCTCGCCGTTCAGTTCGCCGGGCGCGCGGCCTTCGAGACCCTCGTGGGTCAGGCGCGTCTCCTTCACTTTATCCAGTGCCGTCCGCTGCTTCTCGATCGCGTTCTTCAGAATGTCCTGAACGAGCGCGGCGGCCAAGTCGCGCTCCACCTGGCTGAGCAGCTTGGAGAGTTCGTCGTTCACCAGGCCCTGGCCAGACAGCGCCTTGCGCAACTCGCCTTCCTTCAATTCGCGCAAGATGCGCGGAATCTCATCCCGGTTCAGGTCCTTCAGCTTCTCGCCGGCGCCCTCGAGCTTGCCCTGCGCTTCCAGGACCACGCCGAAGTTCTCGTGGACCTCTTCGAGCACCTCGCCGAACTGCACGGCCGTCTTGTCCAATTGCAGTCCGACTTTCTGCTGCCGGGATTGGATCGGCCGCGTCGCGCGCTCGGCGGCGCGGGCCTCGTCCGGTTGCGGCGCGCGCTCTTCCGCCGCGAGGCCATAGCCCAGGACCACGCAACTCAGCCACAGCGCACTCCGGAACTTGAATACTCGCATCATGGGTCGCTCCAGTCCGGCAAGTTCCGACTCAAGAGCGTAACAAGCCCGGAAGCGCCAACGAATCAGGCTCCGAGCTTGGAGTTCATACTGGCAGACTCAGTACACCGGACCTCTCGCGCATCGAATGCGATTTCTTTTGATTACCGAATTCGGCACCAGAATTGCCTTTGAAAGCAAGTGCAATCAAGCGCCTCTCCAGATTCAAGCGGGCCTTGATTCCCCGTGAATCGCGCTGCCCGGCTCCGATTCAACACGAGCGATGCCCGCACGAGCCTGAGATTTATTGCTTGCGCGAAGGCATGAAAAAAGGCGGCTCTTGCGAGCCGCCTTGCAGGGCGTCTGCGCAGGCTCGAACGTTACTCGCCGGAATTGGCGCTGGCCAGATTCTGGTAGTAGAGCTTGATGTGCCGGCGGTACGCGGGCGGCATGTTCTGCTTGAGCGCCTGCTCGACTTCTTCGCGGTCCTTCGGCGGCAGCGCGACGATCCAGTTGGCTTCCTTGTCGCCGGACATCTTGCCGTACTGGAAGGAGCCCATCCCGGCGTCGTGCGGCTTGCCCTCGGCCTGCTGCTGCTGTTGCGACTGCTGGCTCTGCTGACTGGGCTGGCTCTGCTGCGCCTGGGCCATCGCCTGCGACATGGCCTGGGAGGCCTGCTGCATGGCGGCCATGGCCTGCGCCTGCGAGGCCTGCGCCTGCTGCTGCTGGCCGGCCTGCATCTGCTGCGAAGCCTGCTGCATGGCTTGGGCGGCCTGTTGCATGGCCTGCTGGGCGGCCTGGGGCATCGCCGCCATCTGCGCCTGGGCCTGCGCCTGCTGCGCCATCTGGCCCTGCTGCGGGGCCATCTGCGCCATCTGGCTGGCGTCGGCGGCCGCCGTCTGCTGGGCCATCTGGGCTTCCTGCGCGGCGAGGCTGTCCATCATCGCCTGCATCGCTTCCATGGCCGCCTGCATGTCGAGCTGCGCGAGCTGCGCGGCGGTGGCTTCGGCGGCCTTCTGCAGGGCCTGCATCGCCTGCTGCTGCTGCTGGTGGGCCTGCTGGGGCTGCTGATTGCCGAGCATCTGCGCGGCGTTCTGCATCGCCTGCATGGCCTGCTGCATCGCCGACTGCGGGCTCTGCTGCGAGGCGGCCTGCGCCTGCGCGGCGGCTTGCGCGGCGGCTTGCTGCGCCTGCGCGGCCTCGGCCTGCTGCTGCTGCGAGTTGGCGGCCTGCTGCGCGGCCTCGGCGGCCTGTTGCGCGGCCTCGGCGGCCTTCATCGCGGCTTCCTGGGCCTTCTGGCTCTCCTGCTGCGCCTGCGGCTGCTGGCCGGCCTTCTCGGCCTGCTGCGACGCCTGCGCGTGCTGCTGCGCCTCCTGGCTGGCCGCTTTGGCCTGTTGCGCGGCCTGCTGCGCCTGCTGGGCGGCCTGCTGGGCCTCCTGCGCATGCTGGGCGGCCTGCATCGCTTCCTGCGCGGCCTGCTGCGCCTGGGCGAGCTGCTGGTCGGGCTTCTTCTCCAGGCCCTTCTGGGCTTCCTGCGCGGCGGCCACGGCTTCCTGCGCCTTCTCGGCGGCCTTTTCGGCGGACTGCTGCGCGGCCTGCTGCTCGCCCTGCTGCTGCTGCTGGGCGGCCTGCTGCGCGGCCTGCTGGCTCTCCTGCGCGGCCTGCTGGGCCTTCTGCGCGGCCTGCTCGGATTGCTGGGCTTCCTTCTGGGCCTGCTGAGCCTGTTCGCTGTTGGGGCTCTGCTGCTCGGCGCGCTGGGCCTCCTGCTTCTGCTCCTGAGCGGCCTGCTGCGCCTGCTGGGCGGCCTGCTGCGCGGCCTGGGCGGCCTGCTGCGCGGCTTCCTTCGGCTCCTGCTTCTGGGCGGATTCCTGAGCCTGCTTCTGGGCCTGGTCGGCGATCTGTTCGGCCATCTGCGCGGCCTGCGCGGCTTCCTGGGCCTTCTGCGCGTCGGTCTTGTTGTCTTCCGGCATCTCGCTGGCGGCCTGCTCGGCGTCCTTGGCCAGCTCGTTCTGCGGCTGCGCGAGCGGGTGCGCGTCCTCGGGCTTGGCCTGATCGGTCTTGTTGGCCAGCTCCGCCTGCTGCTCCATCATCTTGCCGATCTTGTCCAACTGGTCGGCGAGTTCGGCGGCCTGCTGCTCTTCGTTCTGCGCCTTGGCCAGCTCGTCCTCGGTCCTCTTGATCGCCTCATCCAGGGCCTTGAGCACGTCCTCCTGGTTCTTCTGCGCCTGGGGGGTCTCTTCCTTCAGGATCTGGTTCTGCGCCTCGTCGGACTTCTTGGAGGCGTCGGCGAGGGTGTTGTCGTCTTCCTTGAGCTGGTCGAGTTTCTTGGAGACCTCGCCCTGGTCCTGCGCGGCCTTGGTCACCTCGGCATCGTTGTTCGCGTCCATGTTCTTCGTTTCGTTGTGCGCCTTCTCCTGCTGTTTGCGGGTCTCCTTCAGGTCCGCGAGCTTCTCCTCGAGCTGGCCCACCTTGTCGGTCTTCTTGTCGAGCTGCTCCTCGGCCTTCTCCAGCGCGGCGAGGACCTCCTCCTGCTTCTGCTCGGCCTGCCGCAGCTTGTTGTCGTTGATGTCGCTGGCGGCGTCCTGGGACTTCTGCTCGGCCTTTTCCTTCTCGAGCTTATCCAGCGCCTTCTGGACGTTCTCGGCGGCCTCGGGGTCGGTCGACTTCAGGTTGGCGACCTGCTCCTGGAGTTCCTTCTTGGCCTTATCGAGTTCCTCGGTGGCCTTCTTCTGCTCTTCGGCGGCTTCCTTCAGCGCGTTCTTTTTCTTCCTCGGTAAGCTGGCTGCGCGGCTTGCCTTCGAGGTTCTCGTTGGCCAGGCGCGTCTCCTTGGCCTTGGTCAGCGCGCTCTTCTGTTTCTTGATCGCATCCTTGAGCGCCTTTTGGCTGACGGCGGGCGCCAATTCCTTCTGCATCTGCTTCAGGAGCTTGGTCAATTCGGTGGTCACGACGCCTTGATTTACCAGCGCCTTGCGCAGCTCGCCGTCCTTCATGTCGTTGACGATCTTCGGAATGGCCTGCTCCTGGAGACTCTTCAGCTTCTCGGAGGCGGTCTTGACCTTTTCCTTCGATTCCAACTCCACGCCCAGGTTTTCCTTGAGCTCTTCGATCACCTCCCCGAACTGATCGGAGGTCTTGCCCAGTTGCGTTCCGACCTTCTGCTGCTGGCTCTGCAGCGGCTTGGTGGCCTTGGACCCGTCGGGGCTCGGCGCCGGAGCCGGGGTGGACTCCTCCGCGCCAGCCCAGCCCGCAAACGCCGCGCAACCGATAAGCACCAGCGCCTGAATCTTGGAAGTACCGCTCATGGAACGCTCCTGTTCGACTTGACTTTAAGGTGGAGTCACCTAGTTGGACGGGCCCCGAGACCACCCGGACAACAACTGACCATCCCCAAGAAGGCCTGGGCTGGCTTTTTCCATTACACCGAGAAGCTTCAAGTGATAGAGGCTTTCTGATCTTTCTAACCTTCAGCTAATAAAAGTAGTTACGATATCGAAAGGTTAGACATTTGCCCTTGTGCAGCTTGCTCTTATTTACCTAACAAAATCCTCGCGCATGACCCCCCTCCCCAATTCCCTGGCTGCACTGGTCCGAGTATGCTCAACCAGCTTAAAATGTTTGCACCATGTGTTGCTTATCGGACAGTCATCGTTAGGATCCAAGGCTCACTTTGTGCTTTCACGCGGCGAAGCGATACGCGCTTCGTGCGGTGTAGTTCCTATGTCAGAGATCAGCGACATGACGGTATCCGTGGGCGGGACCCGAATCGGCGACTATGAACTCCTCGCCAAGCTGGGTGAGGGGGGCATGGGCGCCGTTTACCTGGCGCAGCAGAAGCATCTCGACCGCAAGGTCGCGCTGAAGGTCCTTTCCGCCAAGCTCGTCGACAACCCCGAGTACATCGGGCGCTTCCTGCGCGAGGCTCGCGCGACGGCGCGGCTGAACCATCCGAACATCGTCTCCGGCATCGACATCAACTACGCCGACGGGTGCTATTACTTCGCCATGGAGTACGTCGAAGGCGAGACGCTGAAGGCGAAGATCCTCCGCGACGGGGCGCTGCCGGAAACGGAGGCGGTGCGGATTGGGACGGCGATCGCCTCGGCGCTCTCGCATGCCCACGCCGCCGGCCTGGTGCACCGCGACGTCAAGCCGGACAACATCCTGATCGATCTCGAAGGCACGCCCAAACTCGCCGACCTGGGCCTGGCCAAGGGCGCGTACGAGGACTCCTCGCTGACCAAGTCCGGCTTCGCGGTGGGCACGCCGCATTACATGGCCCCCGAGCAGGTTCGCGGCGAGCGGAACCTCGACGGGCGCGCCGACGCGTACGCGCTGGGCTGCACGCTGTACCACGCCTCGACGGGGAAATTGCCGTTCGAGACCGCGGGGGCCTCCGCGCCGGTGGTGATGCTCAAGCACCTGAACGAACGGCTGCCCCACCCGCAGGCCCTCGTGCCCGCCCTGAGCGACGGGTTCTGCGCGGTGCTGACGCGGCTGCTCGCCCGCGACCGCGAGGAGCGCTACGAGAACCTCCGCGAGGCCGCGGAGGACCTGGAGTCGCTCGCGGCCGGACTCGCGCCCGCGCGGGCGGCGCTTCCGGCGGCGCGGAGCGTGCTCGAGCCATCCCCGCGCGCGAAGGCCGGGCGGGGCAAGGGCCGTGACCGCGTCCCTTCGGAGAAGGCCGCGCTGCCCGTGCCGCGCACGCGCGGGCCCGAGCGCCGCATCTCCACGGCCGGCCCGCGGCGCTCGGTACGCTCCGCGGCCTTCCTGCCGCTCGCGGCGCTGGGCTTCGGCCTCGTCGGCCTGGCCCTGTTCCTGGGCCTGCAAATCGCGCCGCTCGACACGCGGAAGTTCGCGCCCAAGCCGGGCTCGACCGAAACGCCCCGCGAGCCGCGCATCACCGCCAAGACCGAGGATCCCGCCAAGGCTCCGCCCGCCCGGCCGGCCCCGCGGCCCGTGGACGCCGCGCCGCCGGCCGGCGCGATCATCCGCGACCCGGCCTCGACCGCGCTCGTCGACGACCCGCTGCAGCGGAATAGCGAGCCCGTCCAGGCCGCGAACGGCTCCGCGCCGGCAAGCTGGCGGCCCATGCTGCAAGGCCCGGAACTGGAGGGCTGGGAGCGCATCGAGTCCACCTTGGAGGTCCGCGAAGGCGCGGTGAGCCTGAAAGGCGCGGGCGAAATCCAGTACCGGATTCCCGAGGCCGACTTCGAAGTGCGCGGGCAGCTCTTCCTGGCCCAGCCCGACGACTCGCGGTGGAAACACGTGGGCGGGATCGGCCTGCGCCGGCCCGGCGGCGCCCGGGGAACCGGCGTGCGCCTCACGCTGCACTGGGATGGCGATATCCACCTCTTAGAGAACCGGGAGCAGTCCGCGGCGAAGACCGGCGCGGGCGCGCTGCCGGTCCGGACCTGGACGCCGTTCACGCTGCGCGCGGAAGGCGGCGAGATCGCGCTGCGTATCGGCGAAGCGGAAGAGGGGCTGCGCGTCAACACTTCGATCCGCGACGCGGGCAACTTCGCGATCTACGCCCACACGCGCGACAGCGCCAGCGAGCTGGGCGTCAAGGACCTGGAGTGGCGGCCGCTGCGGAGCCGGTAGGCTCAGGCGCCGGAAGGGTCGACCACCGCCCGCGCGAGCAGTTCCATCGGGTGCCGCACGTCGCAGGCAAGGCCCGCTTCGCGGCAGCCTTGACGAAGCTGAAGGATGCAGCCGGGGTTGCCGGTGAGGACCGTCTGCGCGCCGGTCTGCTTAAGCGCTTCGACTTTCCGCGCAAGGATTTTCCAGGACATCTCGGGCTGGGTGAGGTTGTAGATGCCGGCCGCGCCGCAGCAGAAATCCGCGTCGGGCAGCTCGACGAGCTTCAGTTCCGGAATCCGCCGCAGCACGGCCAGCGGCTGCGCGGAGATCTTCTGCCCGTGCAACAGGTGGCACGGCGCGTCGTAGCAGGCGGTCAGCGGGACCGGCCGGAGCGGCGCGACGGGCTCCAGCCCCGCGAGCAGTTCGCTCACGTCCCTCACCCTGGCGCTGAACTCCTTCGCGCGCGAGTCGCCGGGGAGCAGTTCGGCGTACTCTTTCAGGGTCGAGCCGCAGCCGGCGGAGTTGTTCACGATCGCGTCCACGCCCAGGCCCTCGAACATCTGGAGATTGCGCCGCGCGAGGCTCCGCCCGGCCTCGGCTTCGCCGGCGTGGAACATCAGCGCGCCGCAGCAGGCCTGGCCGGGCACGCTGAGCACCTCGCAGCCGTGCGCCTGCAGCGCCTTCACCGTGGCGCGGTGAATCCCGCCCATGACGAGGTCCATCACGCAGCCGCTGAAGAAGGCCACCCGCAGGCGCGGCGGGCCGCCGAAGGCGGGAAAGACCGCCGGGGCGTGCTCGCGGAACGGCGGCTCGGCCAAGTCCGGCTGCATCGCCTCGAGGTCGCGGAGGCGCTGCGGGAGGTGCTCGACGGCGCCGCTGCGGCGCAGGAAATCGCGCAGCCCGCTGCGCTGCAGCAGGCCCAGGGCTTTCACCAGCAGCGCGAGGCGCTCGTGGTGCGGGAAGAGCTGCTTGAAGAAGAGCGCGCGCAGGAAACGGCCGACTCCGCCGGGCGGCCGCGCGCGCAGGAGCTCTTCGCGGGTGGATTCGAGGATCCGCCCGTAATGCACGCCGCTCGGGCAGGCCGTCTCGCAGGCGCGGCAATCGAGGCACAGGTCGAGATGCCCGGCGACGGCGCCGGTCGGCTGGAGCCGCCCGTCGGCGAGCCCCTTCATTAGGTACAGCCGGCCGCGCGGGGAGTCGTTCTCGTTCCCGTTCTCGCGGTAGGTCGGGCATGCGCCGAGGCAGAGCCCGCAGTGGACGCAGGAGCGGAGCAGCTCGGAGGCCTCGTCGGGGAACGCGAAGGCGCTCGGCGCGGGCACGGCAGCGGGCTCAGGCGCATGAACGGGCATGCGCGTATTCTGGCGGGGCCGGCGCGGGGACTCAAGTGCTTGCGGAATGCGGAATGCGGAATGCGGAATGCGGAATGCGGAATGCGGAATGCGGAATGCGGACATAACCCGTTGGTCGTGGGCATTTGGAATAAATGCAGAAAATATCGGATCGTGGTTTTGTCGTCGCGTTGATTGCCGGATTCGCGGTCAACCAAGCCCGAAGGGCTTGCATACCTCAGCCCAGGGTTGGCGCGCAGCGCCTACCCTGGGTCCAAGCGCCCCGCCCCATCCAACTCTGAAAGAGTTGGATCGCCCACGCGCATCAACCGAAGGCGAGAACCCTCACCCCGGACCCCTCGCAAGCTCGGGGTCTCGACCCTCAACTTCGGGGAGAAGGCGCGCGGATTCGAGAGGCCAAACCAAACGGCACGGGGCGGCTGCGCCGGCCCGTGGCACGCTCACGCCAGCGAGCGCAGCAGCGCCTTCCCCTCGCTCAGGTAGCGGCGGTCCTCGGCGGGGGCCTGGCCGGAGGTCTCGAGCATCTCCTCCAGGACCTGCCGGGCCTGCTCGCGCGCGCCGCTCTCGGCCAGCGCCTTGGCGTAGGCGAACTCGGTGAGCGGGCGCGGGTAGGCGCGGTGGAGCTTGCGCAGTTCCTCGACGGCCTCCCCGGTCCGCCCCAGTCGATGCAGGCACTCGGCGTAGCGCAGCCACGCGCGGCCGAAGCGGAGCTTCTTCTCGCCGGCCATGACCTTCTCCAGGTGGACCAGCGCGCCCTGCGGGTCGCCCGCGGCGAGGCGGCAGAGGCCCAGGTGGTAGCGCGCCTCGTAGTTGCCGTCTTCCTGCTCGACGAGCGGCGCGAGGAGGCGTTCGCAGTCCTGGAGGCGGCCGGCTTCGTAGTAGAGCCCCGCCAGCTCCTCGCGCGCGGCGGGCGTGTCGGCCATGCGCAGGGCCTGTTCGGCTTTGCGTATGCGCGCTTTCAGGCCCAGGCCGAAGAGCCCCTTGCCTCCGCCGGCGGCCAGGCCGCCGCGGAACAGGCTCTTTACATGGAGCACGAAATAGACCAGCGCGCCAAGCGGCTGGAAGAAGAAGATCACGAAGGCCCAGTACGAAAGCCCATAGCGCCGGATGCTGTCGACGAGCATCCAGATCATGAAGCCCAGGTACAGCAGGTACACCGCCTCGTGAGCCCACCACGGGGCGTAATACCCCGGCTCCAGTTCGACGGGTTCGGATTCCAGCGGCGCCTCCATGGCGCCCCATCTTACCGACCCCCCTCGAACTCGTCGCGCTCAAAGGCGCGTGGCTCAGAAGGCCTCCGGGACGATCATCTCGCCGGGAACGGGCTGGCGGTTGTAGTCCTCGTGGTGCTCGCGCTCGGGCAGGCTTACGGCTGGATGTTCGATCTCCTGGTAAGGGACCTGGGAGAGCAGGTGCGCGATGCAGTTGAGGCGCGCCTTCTTCTTATCGACGGCGGGGACGATCCACCAGCGCGCCTCGGGGATGTGCGTGCGCTCGAGCATCGCCTCCTTGGCCTTCGTGTAATCCTCCCAGCGCCGGCGGGATTCGAGGTCCATGGGGCTGAGTTTCCACTGCTTCAGCGGATCCTCGGTGCGGCAGCGGAAGCGGAACTCCTGCTCGGCATCGGAGATCGAGAACCAGTATTTGATCAGGTGGATGCCCGAGCGGACCAGCATTTTCTCGAACTCGGGCACGGAGCGGAAGAATTCCTCCAGGTCCGCATCGTTGCAGAAGCCCATGACGCGCTCGACGCCCGCGCGGTTGTACCAGCTCCGGTCGAAGAGCACGATCTCGCCGCCGGCCGGCAGGTGCGCGACGTAGCGCTGAAAATACCACTGTGTTTTCTCGCGCTCGGATGGCGCGGTGAGCGCGCTGACGCGGCAGACGCGCGGGTTCAGGCGCTGCGTGATGCGCTTGATCACCCCGCCCTTGCCGGCCGCGTCGCGCCCCTCGAAGAGGATCACCAGCTTGTACTTCGTATGCGCGACCCAGTCCTGGAGCTTCACCAGTTCGCCCTGCAGGCGGAAGAGTTCCTTGAAGTACTGCTTGCGCAGGCGCAGGCGCTCCTCGAAGGCCTTGTCGACGACCACGGTGGCGCCGCGGTTGTCGCCGTCCTCGAGTTCCAACTCGAGTTCCTCGTCCATGCTGTCCTGCACTTCGCCGTGGATGCGCCGGAAGAGTTCGGCTTCGGAGGCGTCGCGTTCGCTCATGGCGGGGACTCCTTTCAAAAGCAGCGCGTGACATAACCACGTGAAATTTAATCCGCGGAGGGCGCGAGGTTCAAGCGGTCTCACGCGGATAAAGTCCCGGCCATGGCCGCATGAACGCGCCTTAAAGGTCCGGGTCCTTGCCGTCGCGAGGCAAGGCGCGTGCAGATGCCGTCAGATGCCTTCGACAAAACGGCCGGGATTGAGCACCGCATGCGGGTCGAGCGCCCGCTTCAACCCGCGCATCAGCGCCCACTCGGGGCGCGGCGGGCCGAAGACGGGCTGGCGCAGGGGCAGGGCGCCGTCCTTCCACGCCACGGTGACGGGAAGGCCGCTCTCGCGGAGCGGGCGCACGACGGCGTCGAGGTCCGGCGGATCGCGGTCGGCGTCGCCCTCCAGGTGCGCGAAGAGTTCGACGCAGACGCGCCCGGGGAACTCGAAGAAGCCCGTCAACAGGCCGAAGTGCGCGGCCTCGGCGAGCCGGTCGGCGGCGGCCATGTGCGCGGGGAACTCGGCGGGAAACGCCGGCCAGTGCAGGCGCGCGAGCAGTTCCGGCTCGACGGTCTGGCCGCCGGCGAGCCGCACAGCGCGCAGGCGCCTCGGGCGGCGCGCCCAGTCCTCGCCGTCCACCTGCCGCGCGCCGGTCTCGCGCAGGCGCGCGCCGGCCGCGACGGCGGCGGCTTCGAGTTCCCGCAGCAGCCGCGCGTGATCCGGCGGGGAGGCCTCGATGCCAAGCTGCGCGGAGAAGGGCTTGCCGGGGAAGCCGGCCACCGCGGCGCTGAACGGCAGGCGCTGGACCAGTTCGCGGACGAGCCGGAAGCCGGTCTCGAAATCGTCGTGGACCAGTTCCTGCACGCTGGCCGTCTCGGGCAGCGGGCGCAGCTTGAAGGTGAGTTCGGCGATCACCCCCAGCGTGCCCAGCGCGCCGGTGTGGAGTTTCTCCAGCGCGTAGCCGGTGACGTTTTTGACGACCTTCCCGCCGCAGCGGCGCACGACGCCGTCCCCGTTCACGACGGTCAGGCCCAGGAGCATGTCGCGCAGGGTCCCGTAACCGAGCCGCCGGGGGCCGGAGCGGTCGGTGGCGACGAGCCCGCCCAGCGTGGCCGCCTCGGGGCCGTCGAGGGGCAGGCGCTGCCCGTGCTCGAAGAGCGCCTCCTGGAACGCGCCCAGCGAGAGGCCGGCCTGCGCCGTCGCGACCATGTCCGCGGGCGAGTGCTCCACCAGCCGGTCCAGGCGCTGCAAGGAGAGCAGCACCGCGCCGGCCGGCGCCGCCTCCCCGAACCCCATCGCCGTCCAGCCGCCGCAGGGGGACCAGCGGCACGCGCTGCTCGCCCGCGAGCCGCACGCACGCGGCCAGCTCTTCCACGCTGCCCGGCTTCAGCAGCGCCACCGGCTCCACGCGGTCGGTCGCCAGCGCCTGCAAGATCGCCGGCGCGTCGACGACGTGCTCTGCGCCAAGGGCAGCGCGGGCGGAGGAGAGAAAGGCGGCGTGCGGCATTCTTGGCCCCAAGAAGTGAACGGTAAACGGTGAACAGTAACGGCTCCAAACCTGGCAGCGCTGAAGGCTGTTACTGTTCACCGTTTACTGTTTACTGTTTCCTCATCGGCGGCCTCATCGCGGGCGGCTTATGCCCCTTCACTTCCCAGCAGCGCCGCGACGGGATCGCTTTACCCGGATTGGCGAGATACCGGGGGTCGAAGACCTCACGGACGCGGCGCATGCCTTCCAGGTCGTCCTCGCCGAAGACGCGCGACATGAAGCGTAGTTTCTCCAGCCCGATGCCGTGCTCGCCGGAGAGCATCCCGCCCGCGTCGATCACCGCGGAGAGGATTTCCTCGTTGCACTTCAGCGCGGCCTCGACCTGCGCGGGCACGCGCTCGTCGAAGAGGATCAGCGGATGCAGGTTCCCGTCGCCGGCATGAAAGACGTTGGCGTTGATCAGCCCGTGCCGCTCGGCGGAAGCCTGGATGCGCCCGAGGACTTCCGGCAGACGGCTGCGCGGGATCACGCCGTCCTGGACGTAGTAGCTCGGGCTGAGTCGGCCGACGGCGCCAAAGGCCTGCTTGCGCGCCTTCCAAAGCAGCAGCCGTTCCTTCTCGTCGCGCGCCTGCCGGACCTCCAGGCATTCCGCGAGGCGGCAGCAGGCCATCACGCGCTCGGCGAGCAGGTCCAGGCCGTCGCGCAGCCCGTCGAGTTCGATCAGCAGCACCGCGCCGGCATCGGTGGGGAAGCCTAGGTGGAGCCAGGACTCGACGGCGCGGACGATCGTGCGGTCGATCAGTTCCAGCGCGGCCGGCACGATGCCGCGCGCGATCACGTGGCTTACCGCGCGGCTGGCCGCGTCGATGGACGGAAAGACCGCCAGGAGCGTCTTGACCGTCTCGGGGTTCGGGGTGAGCTTCGCCCAGACCTTCGTCGCGATCCCGAAGGTGCCCTCGCTGCCGACGAAGAGCCCCGTCAGGTCGTAGCCCGCGCCGCGCCCGTGCGGCCCGCCGAATTCCATCACCCGCCCGTCGGGCAACACCACTTCCAGCCCGAGCACGTGATTGACCGTGACGCCGTATTTGAGCGTATGCGGGCCGCCGGAGTTCTCGGCCACGTTCCCGCCGATGGTGCAGGAGCCCTGGCTCGAGGGGTCCGGCGCATAGTGCAGATGTTTTCCGGCGCAGGCGCGGGTGAGGTGCAGATTGACCAGCCCGGGCTCGACCAGCGCCACGCGGTTCTCGAGATCGAGTTCGAGGATGCGCTTCATCCGGGCGGTCTCGACGACCACCGCCCCATGGAGCGCGACGGCGCCGCCGCTGAGCCCCGTCCCCGCCCCGCGCGCCACGAAGGGATGCGAGGCCTCGTGGCAGGCTCGCACCACCGCCGCAACCTCTTCGGTGGAATGGACAAACACGACCGCGCCGGGCGTGGCCGTATCGAGCGTAAGACCGTCGCATTCGTAGACGAACAGTTCGTCGGACGAGGTCTGAACGTTGGCCTCGCCCACGGCTTCGCGCAGGGCGGTGAGCAGCGCGGGAGTCGGCTTTTCTGTGGGCATGCGAAGTGACCGATTTTTGCCGGATGGATTGATTTCGACAGGATACGTCCGCACGTTGTGATTAGCAAGTTGACCGTGGCGGCCTGAAGCCTCGATTCAGCCTACGCGCCGGAATTCTAACTCTCATAAACCTATACACTTGACGAAAACGGCAGGAGCGACCGATAATCCGTGAATCAGCCCCTTGGCACGGCCCGATACCGTACTATAAGAAGGAATTGCCCACCGCCGTCTGGATTCGGAGTTCCCGAGTGTCCGAGCGCGAGAGCAGAGAACGTATTTCGGTCCTCGTGATCGGCGGCATGCATTCGGCCGCGTGCGTCACGCGCATCGAGAACGCCTTGCGTAAGATCGAGGGCGTGCGCAGCGCCAGCGTGAACCTGCTGACGCGCATGGCCACGGTCCGCCACGCGGGCAGCGTGCGCGCCGACCGGCTGATCGCCGCGGTGGGCGAGGTGGGCTACGAGTCCACGCAGGCCAGTTCCGGGACCGACCCGCGCGAAGAGCAGACCTTTGGCGATACCATCGAGGTGATCGCGAGCCGGCGCAGCCGCTTCGTGGCCGGCGCGGCGCTGACCTTCATCCTCTTCCTCGTCGACCAGTTCATGGGCGGCGACAGCATCACCAAGATCATGTGGCTGTTCCTGCTGGCCACGCCGGTGCAGATCACGGTGGGCTGGGAGTATTACCGCGGCTTTTTCAAGGCCCTGCGCAAGTGGTCGTTCAACATGGACAGCCTGGTCGTGCTGGGCTCGTCGGCGGCTTACCTGCAAGGCGTGCTGGCCTTCGTGGGGCGCGTCAGCGACGACCCGGACCTGAGCCGCTGGCCGCCGCTCTTCGCCGCCGCCTCGGCGATCCTCACCGTCGTCTCGCTGGGCAAGTACCTCGAGTCGCACGCGCGCGAATCGACCACGCGGCTGTGGGGCAGCCTGCGCGAGATGATGCCGCAGGAGGCGCGCGTGCTGCGCGACGGGCGCGAGCAGGTCATCCCCGCCGGCGTGGTGGCGCTGGGCGACCTGGTCCTGGTCCGGCCGGGCGAGAAGGTCCCCGTGGACGGCTTGGTCGTCGAGGGCGCCAGCGAGGTGAACGAATCGCTGCTTACCGGCGAGGGCCGCCCGGTCCCGAAGGTGAAGGGCGACAAGGTCGTGGTGGCCAGCGTCAACGGATCGGGGCTGCTCAAGGTCCGCGCGACCGGCGTCGGGGAGCAGTCCACGCTGGCGCAGATCTCGCGCATGGTCGCCGACGCCCAGCAGCACAAGGCGCCGGTGCAGCAGATGGCCGACAAGGTCTCGGGCGCGCTGGTCCCCGTGGTGCTGCTCCTGGCGCTCGTCACGTTCGTGGGCTGGTTCTTCGGCCCTTACGCGATTCAGAAGCTCTTCCCCGACTTCGTGGCCGGCCTGGCGCCCGGGAGCTGGCTGCAGTTCCTGGCGGTCGAGCCGTCCATCACGCGCGCGCTGTACCCGGCCATCGCGGTGCTGGTGGTGGCCTGCCCGTGCGCGCTGGGGCTGGCGACGCCCTCGGTGGTGCTGGTGGCCACCGGCGTGGGCGCGCGGCGCGGCCTGCTGATCAAGGGCGGACAGGCGATCGAAGCCGCCGGGCGCGTCCGCGACGTGGTCTTCGACAAGTCCGGCATCCTGACCGAAGGCAGCTTCCACGCCCGCGAAGTGCTGGTGGGCGAGGGCGTGCAGCGCGACGAACTCCTCAATATCGCCGGATCGCTGGAGGCGTGCAGCGAGCACGCGCTGGCCAAAGGCGTCGTCGCCGAGGCCAAGAAGAGCACGCTGATCCTGCGCAAGGTGGACGATTTCGAGGTCCTGCCCGGGCGCGGGCTGCGCGGCAGGATCGGCTCGCGCGCCTACCTGCTCGGCTCGCGTTCGCTGCTGGAAGAGCGCGGCTTCCCCCTGGACGGCCCGCTGGCCGCGCGCGTGCAGGAACTGGAGTGCGACGGCTCCACCATGGTCTTCCTGGCCCAGGAAAAAGGCCGCGTGCTGGGCGCGATCGCGATGATCGACGCGGTGAAGGAGACGGCGCCGGCGGCCGTCGAGGAAATCCGCGCGATGCACCTGAACGTGCACCTGCTCAGCGGCGACAACCCCGCCGCCGCCGAGACCGTCGGGCGCCGCTGCGGTTTGCAGAAGCACGAGATCCACGGCCTGATGCGCACCGAGGACAAGATCGACTTCGTCTGGACGCTCCGCGACGCGGGGCGCCGCGTGGCGATGGTCGGCGACGGCGTCAACGACGCGCCGGGCATGGCCGCCGGCGACGTGGGCATCGCGCTGGGCACCGGGACCGACCTGACCGTGGAAGCCGGTTCCATCGTGCTCGTCAGCGGCGACCCGCGCGGGGTCTCGCGCGTCCTGCGCCTGTGCCAGGAAGCGCTCCGCGTGATCCGCTGGAACCTCGTCTGGGCCTTCGGCTTCAACGCGGTGATGATCCCTCTCGCCATGTTCAACCAGCTTCAGATCGGCTTCGCCGCGCTCGCCATGATCGCCAGCTCCGGCTTGGTCGTCGCCAACTCGATCCGCCTGTCCAAGGTGAACCTCGACGAGCCCGAGCCGCTGGCCGATCCGGTCCCCGGCGGCGCGCCGGCCGCCGCCCTGGCGACCGCGACCCCCACTCACTTGCGCGCGCTCAAGTAGCCCGCGCAGGGGCATAAAAAAGAGGCCGCCCGCGAACGGGACGGCCTCTATACACCTCTCTCGAATCCCGAGCGCAGGCGTTACTTGTCGCGGATCTTCTTCCGCTCCAGGCGCCCGAGCACCCAGGCCAGACCGAACCCGCCCACCAGCCCGACCACGAAAGCCAGCGCCACGGCGGCGGAAATGACGGGGGCATCGTTGGGCGTGACGTGAGCCAGCAGCATCGGAAATCTCCTTTTAGGATCCAAAGCAACGCCCAGAGCGTAACCGATGGCCGCACGGGGAGAAAGTCTTTTTAGCCCGCGGCGGGCAGCCAATCCCTGTTGCGCCGGCCTACTCCAGGTGACACAATGCCTGGGCGTGAATAAAGCTCGGGCCGCGTACGTCTCGCCGGCACGGAGGACTCGCTCATGAATCGCATGTCCGGCGCCTGGCTTCCGACCCTGGCGTTGAGCGCCTTGCTGGCCTGCGGCCTGCTGCCCGCGCGCGCCGAGGAAGGCGAAGGCGCGAAGACCGAGGCGCCCAAGAAGGATCCCAAGGACATGAACGCCGACGAGGCCCAGGCCGCCGGCCTCTGCCCCGTATGCAAGCAAGAGTCCAAACCGGTCTACCGCGTTGAAGTCGGCGACAAGGCCTACAACTTCCACTCGCGCGACTGCAAGAAGACCTTCGCCGCCGACCCGGCCAAGTACGGCGCCAAGCTGAGCGACGCCGAAAAGCGCAAGCACGACGAGAAGGAGAAAGAAAAGAAGACCGCCGCGCCCCCCGCGGAAGAAAAGAAGACCGAAGACTCGATGATGGGGCAGTAGCTCGGAAGTCGAATCGCAATCCCAAGGGGCCGCAAGGCCCCTTTTTTATTGGACCGGACCATTCCCATGGATGAGCCCGAACCTGCCGCCGTTGCGTCATCGCTTGAACGCCCTGAACAGGCAGCGGGGTTGGGGCGGAAGTTTCAGCTCGCGTTGTACATGTCGGGAGCGTGCTTTGCCGGAACGATTCTGATCGCCTTTACTTGCGATGTTATGATGGGTGTGCCGCCACAACGGTTCGTATATTTTCACTTCGGCAGCATGCTCGCGATCCTGGTCACCGGCCTGCTGCGCTTCGGCTACGTACTCTTCATCGAACTCCAATCGCGGCTGCACGAATGGCTGATTACATTGGGCGCGCTGAGTACTACCACCGCTCTGACGTTGGCGCTCACTTCGGACTGGGCGCCTACTGATGAAAGCGACGCTTTCTGGCGGGCACTGATCCTCTCGATGTCTTTTGCCGCTGCGTTCATCCTTGGTTCGGCCTGGGGTTGGCGAACCTGCCATCGGCTCAAGCTCGAGAATGGCCAAGCACGCGTAAGGCTGCTCGGCATAGGCTGGCTTTTCGTCTTGGGCTTGGGCACGGGCGCACTTTGGACCTTCCAAACCGTGATCGCCATTGTGTATCTTCTGCGAGGCTGGAGCGGAATGCTTACGACCCGTCAATTCCTGGTCTACTATGGCTCATGTTTCGCGCTCAGCCTTCTGGCCATTCCGGGGCTAAGTATGGAATGGAAGCTGCGCAAGGCCGCGAAAAAGTCCTGAACTTCTCCGCGTACTCCGCGCCCTCAGCGGTTAATATCGGTTTTGGCCCGCGAAGGGAGGCCCCATGTCCAAAGCCATCCTCGTCCTGGTCGTGATGTTCGTTGCCGGCCTCGGCACGGTTCTCTACCTCGCCGGCAAGCGCTGGTTCGGGAACGAAAAGAACCCCGACGACCTCGCCGCGCCGGCCGAACCGGGCACGGTCGACCGGAAGGTCGAAGGCTGGGTCGACTCGGCGAAGCAGGCCGGCAACACCGCGCTGAAACAGGCCGAACGGGGCGTCAAGAAGCTCGAACGCGCCGCCGAGGAGGCCCTGGACTCGAAGTACGACGTGAAGTTCGAGCCGAATCCGGTGACGCTCAAACCCGGCGAAAAGGCCGAGGCGAAGGCGATTCGCACCGGCGACAACGGCCAGGCCCTGACCCTCCTCATGCTGCCCTCCAAGAATTCGGGGCTCACCGTCCAGCCCGTCGTCTTCAAGGCCGGCGCCGCCGAGGCCGCGCTCGTGGTCGAAGCCGCGCCCGACGCCAAGTCCGCCTTGTTGACGCTTCACTACAAGCACTTCAACTTCATTTTGGCGGTGGAGGTGAAGGCGGAGTAACGGCCTGCTCCAGCCTTGCCCGGACCCCGGCTTTACTCCTCTGCCCCGTGTACGGGATGTTATTTCCAAATATAATGCCCGCTCGAACTCGTGACCCGAGGCCGGCGATGCTGATTATCTGGGGCTCCAAGCGCAAGGAACTCGAGCTCGGCTGGGTCGCGGACCTGTGCCTCGCGTGCGGCAGGCCCACCGCGCACCGGCTCCGGGAGGTCCGTTCCGTCAGCCACCTCTACTACATCTCCCTGGGCAACGGCAGCCTCGCCGGGTACGAGATCGTCTGCCGCGAGTGCGGCCGGGTCGGCGCCGCCGAGACCGACGATTACGCCGACTTCGGCGATGAGCCGGACGAGGACCTCGGCGCGCTGGTCGAACGGACCAACCCCGAATTGCCCCGGCGGATCGTCGCTCGGGAGGATCTCGCGCGCCGCATCGCCGACGGCAGCGCCAGCCCCGAGGACCGCCTGCACGCGCTCACGGAGACCCTCTTCGCCTTCGCGGCCGAGCTGGAGGAGCGCGGCAAGGAGACGCACTTCGACCTGCGCGCCGGGCTCTGGCTGCTGGGCGTCTTCGTGGCGCCCTTCGCGGTCGGCGTCGCGGCGCAGGCGCTCTTCGCCGGGGGCTCACCGGTCCCCAGCTACCTCGCGTTGGGCTCCATCGGCGTCTGCGTCGTCATGCTCGTCGTCGCGCTGGCCACCGAAGGCTCGCGCTACGCGCGCAAGAAGCTCATCCCCCAAATGCTCCCCAGGCTGCGCGAGCTGAAACCCACGCTGGAGGAACTCGAAGAGGTGCTGGGGCGGTTCAAGAAGGGCGGCCTGGCGCTCGGCAAGAAGCTCAAGCCCCTCGACGTGTTCGAGGCGCTGGCGGGAAGTTCATGCCAGAATGCGCCGTAAGTTTCTATAGGAAATAATTGGGAATCCAACCTTCCTGATGTCGGTCGTCAGTGTGTTTTCCCATACTTCGCCTGGAGGTCGCGCGCCATGCGCGCGCAGACGGCCAGCTTGAGCGGATCGACGCCGGTCTTGTGCCCGAGCGCCTCGAAGCGCTCGACGAGGCCTTCGGTGGGCACGTTGGAGATCAACTTGTCGGCGGCAAAGGGGCAGCCGCCCATGCCGCCGGCCGCGCCGTCGAAGCGCCGGCAGCCGGCCTCCAGCGCGGCGAGCACCACTTCGTGCCAGTCGCCGGGGCGGCCGTGGAAGTGCGCGGAGAGTTCCAGCACGGGAAACTCCTTCGCGGCGCGGGCGAAGACGCCCCGCGCCTGCCCCGGTTCGGCGGCCGCGCAGGTATCGGACAGCGCGACGTGGCGCACGCCCAGCCGGACCAGGGAGCGGAGCATCTCCATCAGCGCCGCCTCGCTCCAGGCCTCCCCGTACGGATTGCCGAAGGCCATCGAGACGTACACGAGGAAACTCATGTCGTGCGATTCGGTCCGCGCGAGCAGCCGCTCGACGAGCGGCCAGGTCTCCGAGACCGACTTCTTCGTGTTGCGGACCTGGAACTCGTTGCTGAGACTGAAGGGGAAGCCGAGCGTGTCCAGGCCGCCGACGCCGAGCGCGCGCTCGACGCCCTGCTCGTTGACGATCAGGCCGATGTACTCGATCTCCTCGCGCGGCGGGAGCGCGCGGACGACGGCCTCGGTGTCGGCCATCTGCGGGATCGCCTTGGGGCTGACGAAGCTGCCGACTTCGACGTGCCGCAGGCCGGTCTCGAGGAGCGCGCGAAGGTAGGCGATCTTTTCGGCCGTGGGGATGAAGCCCGGGAGGCCCTGAAAAGCGTCTCGGGGCGTCTCGACGAGGGCGACGTGATCGGGCATGGCCTGGCGGCCTCCGGGGGAAGGCGTCTCCAGCATTCTACACCATGCCAGGCCGTGTGCTTGCCGGTTGCGCCCGATTCGGTACGCTCGCCGAAGCCAGCCGCATCAACCCGGGAGACCGAAGCGTGGCCGAGATCCTGCATTCCTTCGCGTGGTGGGCCTTCTCCAACAAGATGCTCGACAAGGCCAAGCTGCTGCGTGAGGCCAAGCGCATCGGCTACGACGGCGTGGAGATGATCGGCGAGGAACTCTGGCCGGCCGTGAAGGACGCGGGCCTGCGCCTCGCCAGCATGGGCGGGCACAAGTCGCTCACCGACGGCCTCAACAAGCGGCACAACCACGAACGCATCGAGCGCGAGCTGAAGGAGAACCTCGCCAAGGCCAAGGAGCACGAGGTTCACGCGCTGATCTGCTTCAGCGGCAATCGCTGGGGCGTGCCCGACGCCGAGGCCGTCCAGGTCTGCGCCGACGGGCTCAAGCGCGTCGCCGGGGACGCCGAGAAGGCCGGCGTCACCCTGGTCCTGGAATTGCTCAACAGCAAGGTGGACCACCAGGGCTACCAGTGCGACCGGACCTGGTGGGGCGTGGAGGTGGTGCGCCGCGTGGGCTCGCCCAGGGTCAAGCTGCTCTACGACATTTACCACATGCAGATCATGGAAGGCGACGTGATCCGGACCCTTCGCGACAACATCGACGACATCGGGCACTTCCACACCGCGGGCAACCCCGGGCGCAAGGATCTCGACGACGAGCAGGAACTTTATTACCCCGCGATCGCGAAGGCGATCCAGGCGACGAACTACCGCGGCTACATCGGGCAGGAATTCAGCCCCAAGGGCGAACCGATCCCCGCGCTGGAAGCGGCGTTGAAGGCCTGCCGGTAGTCGCGGCGGGTCAGGCGCCCTTGGGCGCGGATTCGAGCTTGCGGCGGATGTCGTCCCAGGGCGCGCGGTAGAGGCGCACCTCCAGGCCGGTGCGTTCGGAGAGTTCCACGGCCAAGTCCTTGCGCGTGGGATTGGCGCAGGCGACGCAGAGCAATCCGTCGATGCGCTCGAAAGGAACCACCTCGAGGTCCTGGCAGTACTCGGCCGGCAGGAGCGCCAGCGCCTCGGCGGACACCGGGAAAAAGCGCAGGAAGACGCGCGGCGTGTGGGTCTGCTGCTTCAGCGCGGCGCCGAGCGCGGCGTCGTCCACCCCGCACTCGTCGCGCAGGATCCGGCCCAGCGGCAGGAAGGACTTGCGCTGCACGCTCAGCGCGGCCTCGAGCTGCTCTTCCGCGATGAGCCCGGCATCCTTGAGCAGGCGCCCGAGGGGCAAGCCCTCCTTGCGCTTGCGCCGGCCGCCGCCCTGCTTGCGGTCGCGCTCGGGCTGATTTCCGAGCCGGTGAATGCGCACATGCGCCATGCCCAGATGCTAAACGCCAACCGCGTGACGGCGCAAGCATATTCCAGGGGCCGGCGATTCGGCGCGAAGCGCTTGACAGGGGCCGCCGCGCGGTCTAAAGTTAGCCGAGGTTAAGTTAGACGCGGCAAACTTGGGACCACGGCATGACGCAGTCCGCCCGGAAAACCGAGCGCCCGGCCCACGGCAACGGCCTCCGCCCCCGCTCCCTCTCGGCAAACATGGAGGACTACCTCGAGGCCATCTTCCGCCTCGCCGAGCGCGAAGGCGCCTGCCGCGTCTCGCAGATCGCCGAAAAACTGGGCGTCAAACGCCCCAGCGTCTCGAAGGCGCTCAAGCGCCTCAAGGAGCAGGGGCTCGTCGTCCATACGCCCTACGGCGGCGTGGGCGTGACCGCCCGCGGGAAGCAGGTCGCGCTGCAGCAGGTGCGCACCCACCGCGTGCTGACGAATTTCCTCACGGGCGTCCTGAAACTCCCGGAGGACCTCGCCGAACACGACGCGTGCCTGATGGAGCACGCCATCAGCCACGAGACCGTGGAACGGCTGGTCGAGTTCATCGACCACCTGAAGGTACAGGACCGCAACGGCGGCTCGAGCTTCCGCAAGGGCCGCGCGCCGAAGGACGCGAAGGGCGTGCGCCGTTCGCGCCGAAGCTGGACGAGCAGGGTCTAGGGGACAAGCCATGCGCGCACTTCGAACCGGACTCGCACGCCGCGCCGCGCCCGCGCCGCGTGCGGACTTTTTTCTTGGACCCAAAGTTAGCCTGGGCAAACTATGCGCCGCCCTGGCTTCCCTGCTCGTCGCCTCCCTCGCCGCGGCCGGCGAACCGGAGAGCGACTCGCGCAAGCACCACCATCCCCACGGCGGCGCCGGCGAACCGCTCGCGACGCCCGACTACTGGAGCGGCGCGCACCTCACCGGAGACTGGAATGGCGCGCGCGCCTGGGCCGCCGAGCGCGGCCTGGAGTTCGAGATCGTGTACACCGGCGAGGTCATGGACAACGCCCGCGGCGGCGTCAATACCCGCGGCGCCGCCGAGTACATCGGCACGCCCGACGTCATCGCCGATCTCTACCCCGAGCGCATGGGCGGCTGGCAAGGCGGGCAATTCCACTTCTGGTTCACCAACGTCCACGGCGCGGGGCTGACCGAACGCCACGCCGGCGACGCGCAGGTCCTCAGCAACCTCGAAACCGAGCCCTTCACCACGCTCTACGAGGCCTGGTACCGGCACGCCTGGTGGGACGACCGGTTCTGGATCAAGGTGGGCAAGTTCGACGCCAACATCGATTTCGCGGCCTCCGATTACGGCGGCGAGTTCATCGTCTCCTCGTTCGGCTTCCCGCCGATGATTCCCTTCGGCACGTACCCCAATACGGGGCTGGGCGCGGAAGCCGGGTTCCGCATCAACGCCTGGGCGGGCGTCCAGGCGCTCTTCCAGGACGGCGCGCCCAACGATACGTCCGTCGGCGGCGGCAAGACGATGTTCGACGGCGAGGGCGGGCACGTTTCGATGTTCGAATTCCACTTCAGCCCGCCCTGGCTGCCCGAGCGGCTCCCGGGCACGCTCAAGCTCGGCGCCTGGCATCACAACGGCGACTTCGAGGAACTGACCTTCGCCCAGGATCCGCCCCCGGCCTTCTCGAGCAACTACGGCGCCTACGCGCTCTACGACCAGCGCCTGCTCAAGGAGCGCGACGATCCCGGCGACGAACAAGGCCTGGGCCTGTTCCTGCAGGCCGCCGTCGCCCCACAGGACCGCAACGAGATCGACCGCTACTTCGGGGCCGGGCTGGTCTATCGCGGCGCGCTGCCTTCGCGCGACGCGGACGTCGTGGGCTTCGGCGTCGCGCACGCGCGGTTCAGCAACCGGCTGAACCGCACGCGCGCCGTGTTCGAGACCCAGTACGAGTTTTTCTATCGCGTGCAGGTGACTCCGTTCCTGTGGCTGCAACCGCAGGCCGTGTACGTGCACCAGCCCTCGGGGGTCGAACGCGACGCCTTGGCGCTGGGGCTCCGGTTCGAGGTGAATTTCTGAACGCGCCGCCGAGCGCGGGCGCGGAACCATGAGGAGGATTTCCGATGTGGCGTAACCTGCCGTTCCTGGTCCTGGCCGCCTGCCTGGCGCTCGTACCCGCGCGGGCCGCGGAGAAGAAGCTGATCGTCTGCTCGACCACCCAAGTCGCCGACTTCACGCGCCAGGTCGTGGGCGACCGCGCCCGCGTCGCCTGCATCCTCGCGCCCGGCGCCGACCCGCACCTGTACGAGCCCAAGCCCGGCGACGCGAAGCTGGTCCAGCAGTGCGACCTCGTCATCCAGAACGGCCTGGGCCTGGAAGGCAAGAACTGGATGGCCAACCTGGCCCAGGACGCCGGCAAGCCCGTCGTCGCCGCCACCGCCGGCGTCAAGCCGCTGGTCCTGGACGAGCACGGCGCGACTCACGACGATCCGCACGCCTGGTTCGACCCGGTCAACGCCGCCGTCTACGTGAAGAACATCCTGGAGAGCGTCAGCAAGCTCGATCCCGACCACGCCGAGGAGTTCGCCGCGCGCGCCAAGCTCTACCTCCAGCACCTGCGCGTCCTCGATGCCTGGATCAAGGAGCAGTTCAACGCGATTCCAAAAGAGCAGCGCATCCTGGTCACGAGCCACGACGCGTTCAACTACTTCTGCCAAGCCTACGGCTTCCGCAACCAGGCTCCCGCGGGCTGGACGACCGAAGGGGAGATCACGCCCGAGCAGCGGCAGAAGGTGGTCGCCTCGATCGCCAGCTTCGGCGTCAAGTCGATCTTCGTCGAGACCAGCGTCAACCCGAAGACGATCCAGGACATCGCCAGGGACGCCGGCGTGAAGGTCGGCGGGGAGTTGTACTCGGACTCGATGGGTCCCGCGGGCTCGGCGGGCGAGGAGTACCTCGGGATGATGCGCGAGAACGTCCTCACCATCCTCCACGCGCTGAAATAGGCAACGGCGGGACGAACCATGCGTATCGTGCTGGCCATCGCCATCTGGGCGCTCTGCGTGGGCGGGGTCCGGCTGTACCTCGCCCACCGCGACGAGAACCGCCCGGCTGCTCCGCCGGCCTTCGAACGCCGCGAGGCGCCGGGCGCCTACGCGCTGGAACTCACGACGACCTTCGGCTGGCGGCCGCAGTCGGCGGAGCCGGATCCGTTCTCGCTCTCCGGGGAACCCGAGGCGCCGACCCCGCCCTTGCGCGTGCAGCTCGATGGCCGGGAGATCCTGGCCTGGACGCGGGAACTTAAGCCCGGCGAACCCGTCCGCGCCGCGGACATCCAGGGCGTGAAGACCGGCAAGAACGAGTTCTTCATCCGCGCGCTCCCGCAAGGCGAGCACGCCGGCGCCCGCCATGCCGTTCGCGTGCGCCTCTTCCGCGACGAGCGCCCGCTGGCCGACCGCACCTTCTGGACCGAGGGCGCGCTGGGGCTGGCGGAAACGGTGAGCATCGAAGTCGAACCGGAACCGCGCGCTCCAGGGGAAGCCGAACATGCCCACTGAGCTGCGGCTCGATCCGGCGCCGAGCACCGACCCGCCGAAGCCCGAGGCCCCGGCGCTGGAGGTCGAACATCTCACCGTCAGCTACGGCCCCAAGCCCGCGCTCCTCGACGTGACCCTTTCGGTGCGGCACGGGCAGCTCGTGGGGATCATCGGCCCCAACGGCGCGGGCAAGTCCACCTTCATCAAGGCGGTGCTGGGCTTCGTGCCCTCCGATTTCGGGAGCGTGAGGGTGCTGGGCACGCCGGCGCGCGAGGCCAAGGGCAAGGTCGCCTACGTCCCGCAGCGCGGGAGCGTGGACTGGGATTTCCCGATCTCCGTGCGCGAGGTGGTGATGATGGGCCGCTACGGGCGCATTCCGTTCTGGCGCGATCCGGGCCCCGAGGACCGCGAGGCCGTAAGCTACGCGCTGGAGACGGTGCGAATGTCGGAGTTCGCGGACCGGCAGATCGGGCAGCTCTCGGGCGGGCAGCAGCAGCGCGTCTTCATGGCCCGCGCCCTGGCGCAGGCCGGGCAGATCCTGCTGCTCGACGAACCCTTCGCCGGCGTGGACGCCGCGACCGAGCGCGCGCTGCTGGACGTCCTGCGCCGCGCCAAGCAGGACGGGCGCACGCTGCTCGTCGTCCACCACGACCTCGTCAGCGCGGGAGAGTACTTCGACGAGCTGATCCTGCTCAAGCAGCGGCTGGTCGCTTACGGGCCGCCCGAGCACGTGCTGCGCGAGGACCTCCTGACCGAGGTCTACGAGGGCAAGCTCAAGGCCTTTAGCGTGCTGCGCGCGCGCGACGCCGCGGGGTACGAAGGATAAGGAGGCGCGGCTTGCCCGCGCCCGCGAAGCCATGAACGAGCTGCTCCGTTTCTTTGCCGCCCCGTTCGAATTCCCCTGGTTCGGGAAGGCGGTGCTGGCCGGGAGCCTGGTGGCGATCGTCTGCTCGGTCGTCGGCTGCCTGGTGATCCTGCGCCGCATGGCGTTCCTCGGCGACGCGCTCTCCCACGCCATGATCGCCGGCGTGGGCGCGGGCTACCTGTTCATGAAGGTGGTCTTCGGCTACAAGGCCCACGCGCTGGGGATGCTGCTGGGCGCGCTCATCTCGGCCGTCCTGACGGTGCTGCTGATCAATTTCGTCTCGCGTTCGTCGCGGATCAAGCAGGACGCCTCCATCGGGATCATGTACTGCTTTATCTTCGCCGCCGGGCTGGTCCTGGTGACGCGCTTCCAGGACCTGATCCACATCCACGTGCAGCACTTCCTGGTGGGGGACGTGCTGAGCGTGGCGGACGAGGACCTGAAACTGACGAGCTACGTCGCGGCGCTGGTGCTCTCGATGGTGCTCGTCTTTTTCCGGCATTTCCAGATCACGAGCTTCGATCCGATCATGGCCGCCTCGCTGGGCTTTCCCGTGGGGCTGCTCGACTACGCCTTCACGCTCTGCGTCTCGCTGGTGGTGGTCAGCGCGATCAGCATGGTGGGCGTGATCCTGGTGGTGGGGCTCCTGATCACGCCCGCGGCGACGGCCTACCTGCTCACCGACCGGCTGCAGCGGATGATGGGCCTGGCCGCGCTCTTCGGCGTCACCAGCGTCGTCGGGGGGCTGTACTTGGGCGTGGCGCTGAACAGTTCGGGCGGCGGCGCGATCATGGTCTTCTGCTCGCTGCAATTCCTCGCCGTGCTGGTCGCGGCGCCGCGCTACGGGCTGCTGGGCGGCTGGCTGCGCCGGCGGCGCATGATCCCCCAGGACCTGATGGAAGACATCCTCCGCGCGGTGCTGAAGGGCGGCGGCGAAGTGAAGTCGGCGCAGGTCGGCGCGCAGTTGCCCCACCCCGGCGCCTCGGTCTCGCGCGCGCTCGCGATCATGGCCGGCGACGGGCTGCTCCGCGAGAACCAGGGCGCCTATGCGCTGACCGAACAGGGGCTCGACCACGCCAAGCGCGTCATGCGCGCGCACCGGCTCTGGGAAACCTACCTGCAACGCGTCGGCACCCCGGCCAGCGAACTCGACGCGCGCGCCCATACGCTCGAGCACATCTACGAGGAAGAGGCGATGGACTACCTCGACCACAAGCTCGGCCATCCGCTCACCGATCCCCACGGCAGCGAGATCCCCGCCGACTTCGTGCATCTGGAGAGCGGCCTGCCCGTGATGCTCAGCCTGCTGCGCCGGGGCCAGCAGGCCCGCGTCGTGGCGCTCCGCCGCCCCGCCGAAGACGCCGGGCTGAAGCCCGGCGACCGCCTCGTCATGACCGGCCGGCAAGGCGACGGGAAGGTCTGGGGCGTGCGCCGCCAGGACGGGCAGGAACTGAAGCTCGACCACGCCGCCGCCGACGCGGTCCTCGTCGAAGTGGTCCGCGAAGAACCGCGGCCGCCGCAAGCCTGAGCGGCAGCCCGCCGGCCACGCGGTTGCCCGTCGCGCTCCTTCAGGACGATTCCAGGATGGAACTACGGGCTCAGGTCGCTGACGGGCGGCAGGGCATCGGGCGCGCGAGGCGTGAAGTAGAACGGGTCGTCGCCCACGATGCGCGGCGGCGCGACGCTCACCCCGGGCAGGCTGGGGACGTTGGGCGTGGAGCCCGCCACCGGCGTGCCGGGCACGACCGGAGGATGCAGTTCGATGTCCTCGTCCGGATGCGGATCGTCGCCATCGAAGTAGGGAATGTTGCTGAGCAGCACATCGAGGTCTTTCTCGTCCGCCTGCTCGCCCACCGGCTCCGCGCCGTCATGGTCGCAGCACTTTTTCTGATCGCGCGGGCGCTTGAGTTCCACGAGGGATTCCTCGTGCGCCAGACACCAGCACTCCATCTCGCCGACGATCAGCACCAAGCGCGAGCAACCGCGCCGCCCCACCTGCCGGGGCTCCTCGTGCTTCAGGACGAACGAGGAAGGCATCAGCGTCCGGCCCATCAATGCCGTCGTGCGGACCGAGAACCCGCCCGCGTGCGCGACCTTGCTGGTCTTCACGCGGATCGTGCCGTGGTAGAGCGTCAACAAGGTCCGCACGCCGCGCGAGGTGATAACCCGTTCGGTCAGGTTCAAGCGCGTGCCGGGACCCAGCACCAGAAGGCTGCCGTCCATCAATTCGATCTGCGCGGTGGTCTGGGAATCCGTGAGCAGCGTGTCCTGCGGCCGAATGTGCTCGCCCACCTGGACCGGTTCGGCCTTGCTGGTACCACGGCGCTGCACCTGGAGCTTCGGTTTGCCCAACGAAGCGACGACTTGGCCTTCCTTTTTCTCGACTTCAGGGTTGGCGATGATGGTCGTGACCCAGCCATCCGTGAGCGGGATGTCTGTGGGTCGTACTCGTGAAGGCACGGGCTCTTGCGCCCAAGTGGAGGCGGCAGCAAGTGCCAGGATTAGAACAAGGTGCGCCCTCATGATGCTGATCTCATCCCCCACCTGACGCGCAATGCGCCGCTTTTCGTATTTCGCCAATCTTATAGCGCACATTGAGTCTCCATAAAGTACATTCTTCGTCAGTTCTTCACTCTCATGAAGCTTACTGGCAAAGGCCGAGCCAACTATAACTTGAGACCATTCTGTTGCTTCGGCCAACAAGCGCAACGCCTTTAGAGACGCACACGAGCATGTAAATTGCTCATTTGTAGTGTAGAAGTTATGTTTAGGCCTAGATTCATGTCATCTTGACATGATTTGGTTCATAGGATAGGATCCCGACATGCCCACCTACGCCTACATGTGCTCCCATTGTGGCCATGAATTCGAGAAGTTCGAGAGCATCAAGGCCAAGCCGAGCAGCGCCTGCCCATCCTGCAACAAGAAGAAGGCCAAGCGCCAGATCAGCGGCGGGGCGGGATTCCTCTTTAAGGGCAACGGGTTCTATACCACCGATTACCGCTCCTCGTCCTATAAGGAGTCGGCCAAGAAGGACTCGTCGAGTTCCTCGTCCACCTCGACCGCGCCGTCCGGTGGATCGTGCGGTTCGAGCGCCTGCTCGGGCGGAACCTGCGCCGGCGCCAAGTCCTGACGCCTCACTCGATCGGAAAGCCGGCCTGCTTGTAGCCTTCCCAACCTCCGGCGAAGACCTTGGCGCCCGGGTAGCCGCGCGCCTCCAGCATCTCCACGACCCGGTCGGCGCTCATGCACTGCGCGCTGTCGCAGAGCACCACCACCAGCCGGGCCGACTGAAGATACAGCATCAGTTCGGGCATCCGCGCGTCGAGGTCTTCGGGCGTGACGGCGACGCTGCCGGACGGCCGGCCTTGGGCGTGGAGGCGTTCCGCGCGCGCGTCCAGGAGCAGGACGCCTCCGCGGGTCGCTTCGGCGGCGTACTCGGCCGGTTCGATGCGCGGCGCGCCTTCGGCCACGCGCCCCGGACCGCTCGGATCGAGGATCGGGACCGGCCGGCTGGAGAGCGCGTTGGTGGCCAGGCCCAGCACGCCCGCGAGCGCGACCAGCGCGAGCGCGCGGAGCAGGTCGCCGCGCCAGGAAGCCGCGGCCGGATCCGCGTTCAAGGCGCGCCCAGGGCCGGCAGCTTGGGCTTGCCGACGATCGGCCGGCCGTGCTTCTGGTCGACCGGCGGCGAGAAGATGTACGGCACGCGCAGGTCGGGCAGGCCTTCCAGCTTCAGGATCAGGTCGCCGCGGTACGCGCGGCCGTCCTGCGGGAAGGGCTGGGGATAGTTCAGTTCCAGCTTGATCTGGACGCCCTCGACCGTGGTCTTCCAGGCCACCTCAAGCCCCTGGCTGTCCTTGACGTCCAGAAGCGCCAGCGGCCGGTTGTCGACGCGGCGCAGGTAGACCTCCAGGCGCGGCACGTTCCCGTCGAGCCGGCGCATGGCCACGATGGAGAGCGGCTGGACGATCAGGTCGCCCTGCACGCCGGCGATGACGCTCAACGGGATCTCGCGGGCCTTCTCGTTGTCCGTGTAGATCTTGTACTCGCCCTTGATCAGCCCGAGGCGCGCGCCGGCGCTGAAGACGACCTCGACCAGGTGGACGTCGCCCGGACCGCCCGGCTTGGGCCGGTGGGTGATCTTGATCTCCTCGTTCGCGTCCCCGCCGACGCTCAGGATGCGAAACGGCTTCCCGGCGAAGTGCTTCACGGCAAGGGTGATGCTCTGCGACGCGCCCTTGCGGATCATCCCGAAGCTGGCGGCGGGCGGCTCGAGCACGATCTCGTGATGCACCGTCGCCTTCACCGCCGGGGCCACCACGGCGTTGTCGCCCTCGTCGGTGACGACGCCGATCGAAACGTGGTCGCTGTAGCGCTCGCGCTTGGCGTGGTAGGAACCCTTCAGTTCGCAGCTCGCGCCCGGTTCGAGGACGACGTCGAGCGGCTGGACCGAGACGCAGCCGCAGCCGGCGCGAACCTCGACGATATGGATCGGCTTGGCCGTCGGGTTCTTCAGCACGAAGACGAAGGGGTGATGGGACTCGGGGTCCACGACGCCGAAGTCGATCTCGGGCGGCTCGGAGAGCAGCCGCGAACGCATCGTGGTCGCGTCGGGGTTGGAGGCCTCGTGCGGCAGGTCGGGGTCGTGCGGGACCACGATCGCCTGCTGAGCCGTCACGTCGACCGGAGGCGGCGGGGCGGGCTTCGTGTCGACGGGGTTGGGGCTTGGACTCGCCGGCGGCGGCTCCTGCCGCCCCCAGATCACATAGGCGGAAGCCACCCCCAGCACCGCCGCAAGCAAGACCCACTTTGCGCTCTGCATGCCATCGCCCTTCTAACGCATCCCTGTACGCCCGCAAGCAGACGCCCTAGGGCGGACAGGACTTAGGCGGTTCTTGAGACGCCTCCGCGAGAGCCTTAAAAAAGATGCACCGAGGTGCAGTGATTCTGGGGTCTGGGGTCTGGGGTCTGGGGTCTGGGGTCAGAATGCCTTAAAAAATGCACGGTGTGCCCCGAGTCTCCCCTCAAAAGAATTGCCGTCGGCGCTTGATCCATAGTTCATGCGGCGTGGGCTTCGCCTGTTCCTTCTATTGACCTGGCTGGCAGCCTGGCCCTTCAGCGAAATCGTGGGCCGCCCGCCGGAGGCCGAGACTCCGGCGCCGTTGGGCCTCACGGCGCTGGGCATCGTACTTTGGTTGGTCATGACCGTGGGCTGCGCGAAGATAGGACATAGCTTGCGTTAGGTAATTCCCGCAACGCCCAGCTTGCCCAAGCCTATTCCCTCAGTTCCATGCACAGCATGGCGCGGGGTTAGGGGACGTGCTGTCGGTACCGCCCCGAAATCCGCAATGGATACCGGATCCTCAAATGGATACTATATGGATACTCCGGAGGAATGCGCCGCATGTTCCTGCATGCCGTCAAACGACTTCAGAGCCAGGCCCCCACCATGCCGACGGCATGGCTGATGGGCGCGTGCATGGAAGCCAAGGGCAAACAGGAACTCTGGACCATGCGGAAGCCCGAAGTGCTGGCGGCACTGCGGGAGCAGGCCGTCATCCAAAGCGCCGAGTCCTCGAACCGCATGGAAGGCGTGACCGTCGCGCCTGGAAGGCTGCGGCCGATCCTGTTGGGCAAGTCGAAGCCCAGGGACCGTTCCGAGGAGGAATTGGTCGGCTACCGCAAGGCCCTCCAATGGATTCATACGCGCAATCCGGAGCCGCTGGAGCCCGGCGTGATCCTGCGTTTGCACGCCCTTTCACAAGGAGGCTTCGCGGGCGACGCGGGGAAGTGGAAGAAGCGGGACAACGAGATCATCGAATACGGCGAACGGGGCGAACCCGTGGTCAGGTTCAAGCCCACGAGCGCCAAGGCGACCCCCGACGCCGTGCACACGCTGTGTATCGTATACCGGGACTTCTGCGACAAGGAGCGCCTGCCGCCCTTGCTGGCGATCACGACGTTCGTCTTCGACTTTCTCTGCGTGCATCCGTTTCGCGACGGGAACGGGCGCGTATCCCGCCTGCTTACGACCCTGCTCCTCCAGCAGCACGGATTCGAGGTAGTACGCTACCTGAGCCTCGAGCGCCTGATCGAAGAAAGCAAGGCGGATTACTACGAGGTGCTGAAACGGTGTTCGAAGGGCTGGCATGATGGGAAAAACGAGATCGTGCCCTGGTGGAACTACATGCTCGGCATCCTCAAGAATGCGTACGGCGAGTTTTCCAGCCGCGTGGAAAGGTTTGGCGCCATCGGCAAGGCCGATCTGGTGCGAACGGCGGTGCTCCGGCAGGAGGCGGCCTTCACCGTATCGACGATCGCGACTGCTTGCCCTTCGGTAAGCGTGCCCTACATCCGGAAAGTCCTGAAACAGATGCGGAGCAAGGGCGAGGTTGCCGTCCAAGGCTACGGCCGCGGAGCCAAGTGGACGTTGCTCGCATAATTCGTTCGCGAGCCCGGAGACTTCACGGCCCCAGTTCCGCGCGCAACTCGGCGACCTTCTGCAGCGCTTCGGCCCGCGCCGCGCGGGCTTCCGGCGGCGTCTCCGCCGGGCCGCCGTGAATCCCGAGCTGCTTGCGGTACGCCCCGTCGGCGCGCCAGGCCGCGTCCTCGGCTTCGACGAGCCGCAGGAGCTGAGCGTGCCGCTCGCGCTCGGCCAGGGGCAACGCCTCCTCCCTGCCTTGCGCGCGCGCTTCGAGAACCTTCCGCTCCAATTCGACGAAGGCTTTGCGGTGCGCGACCTTCTTCGTCATGAAATCCAGTTGCCAGAGGAAGTCCGGGGTCAGGATCTCCGGATGCGCGCGCCCGGCGGCTTCGATGCGCTTGAGTTCGTCCAGGCGCTCTTCGTCGGCGCCGCGGACTTCCGGGAGCACGCCGGCCGCGGGCCGGGGCGTCCGGACGGGCTCCGGCGCGCCGCGCGCGTAGCAATCCTTCAGGAAGCCGTCCATTTCCGGCCAGTGCTTGTCCTTCCACGCCGCGCCGACGCCGACGGCCTCGAGCATCCCCGGGTACTCGGCGGCGGCGGCGTACTCCCCTTTCATGAAGTGGACCTCGCTGGCGCGGCGCGAGACGCGGACGTACCACGGCGCGTCGCGATCGGGGGCCTCGCGCTTGAGCGCGTAGAGGATCTCGAGCGCTTCGGCGTAGGCGCCGTTCGCCGCCTTGAGCTGCGCGCTCTGGAAGCGCAGGTCCTGCGAGTCGCCGTAGTGCGCGATCTGGATCTGAAGCTGCGCGTCGGCGACTTGGCGGTAGCGCATGGCCACGTCCTCCTGCCCGGCCGCTTCGGCGACCTGGAGCGCGAGTTCGACGAGCAGGGCGCGCGTGCCGAGGATGCCGCGGCGGAATTCAAGCTCCCGCTCGATGGCGCCGAGGAAGCTCTCGCCCCGGAAGCGGTCGGCGTCGCCGCGGGGCTGGACGGTCGGGGCGTCCGGATGGTTGCGCCGGATCGTAGCGAGCTGCGCGAGCGCCTTGTCGTAATCCTCGTCAAGCTTGTCGTGCGCGGGCCGCCGCGCGGGTACGCCGCGATGGGCGACGCCTTCGCGCGTGTCGTATAGCAAATCGACGAGCGTTTCGTGGTCCTGCTTGCAGCGCTGCCAGACGGCGCGGTCGTCGAAGCGGAGCATCCCGAGCATGGCCTTCAGCACGATGGGCCATTCCTCATCGCCGATTCGCGCGTTCTTCGCCTGGGGGTCGAACTTCGCCAGAAGCTCGGCGGCGAGGTCCGCGGCCTGCCGCGCGCGGCCGGCGTGCCTGAGCAGCGAGAGCATGCGCGCGTAGTCGTCGAGCGCCGGGGCGGCCCGCGCGGCGAATTCCTGTCCCAGGTAGTCGGCGGCCTTGGCGTAAAGCGCCGCGGCGGGCCGCGCCTGGGCTTCGGCGGCCCGTGCGAGTTCGTGATAGCGCGCGGCGAGCGCGCGAGCGGCGAAGCCGGCGTACTCGGGCTGCGCCTCGAACTTCGCGGCCAGGGCTTCGGCCGCGGCGAGCTTCGCGGCGGCCTCCTCGGGCGGCGCGGACCGGGCCAACTCGGTAAGGGCCTGGAAACGGCGCAGGCGCGCGAGCGCCAGGCGCGAGGGCTCGGCGCCTTGCGCCTCGAACGCCTCGTAGGCCGCGCCGGCCTCGAGGAGCGCGCTCCAGTCGCGCGCGCCGTAGTGGATCAGCACGCGGTGAAAAGCCGCCGACTCGAGCAGCCGCGCACGGGCCGCGGCGCGTTCGGCGCCGGGCTCCGGATGCGCCGCGGCGAAGACTTCGAAGCGCGCCAGCGCGGCAAGCGCTTTCGCGGTCAGCTCGGGCAGGCGCGCGCCGGCGGGGGCGTCCTTCAGCGGCGGCTCGGCGGCGAGGATCTGCGCGTTGGTCCAGGCGCTGGCGGCCTGGAAGAGCAGTTCGTCCCGGCGGGGCTCGTCCTCGGGCAGGGCCTCGTAGGCGGCCGCGGCCCTCTCGAAGCCGGCGAGCGCCTCGGCGAGGCGTTCGAGCGCCTCCCGCCGCTGCCCCGCCTGAACCAAGCGCCGGCCTTCGCCGGCGAGGCGCGCGGCGTCTCCGAGCGCGACCTTGGCCTCCAAGCGCGGGCCATGCCGGGTGTCCTCGTCCGCGTAGCGCAGCGCGAGATGCGGGTTGATCCGGCTCAACGCCTGGAAAGCGTGGCTCCGGTTGCGCCTCGCCTTGGCGCGCCAGCCTTCGCGGGCCGGATCCTGTTCGTCGGCGCGGTCGAGTTCGGCAAGCGCGCCCTGGACATCCTTGCGCCGCTGGAAGGCGGGATCCCGCTTCGGATCGGGCAGCCATTTCGCGCGGGCGGCGGGCGCGAAGGCCGCTTCGAGCGCGTCGCAGGCGAGAATCGCCGCCTCGTAATCCTCCTGCCGCAGGTACGCGAGACCCAACTCGAACCAGGCCTGGGGCTCGACGCGCAGGCGCACGGCGGGGTCCGCGCCCTGCTTCCGCGCTTCTTCGACGGCGCGCTGGTAGAAGGGCACGGCGCCGCGGAAACGCTCGCCGGCCTCGGCCTGCGCCTGCGCGGCCTCGCCGCCTTCGAGTTCGCGCGCGCGGCGCCAGGCGTCCATGGCCTCGAGGAACTGCCCGTGCGCGACGGCGAGCCAGCTTTCGGCGGGCAGCGTGAAGCGCACGCCGGCCGCGCGCCCGCGGCGGGCGAGTTCGGCCATGGCGCGCGCGGCGTTGTTCGACCACGGCGGCCCGGCGCGGACGACGGCGTGGAGATCGTTCAGCGCCTGCTCGTACTCGGCCGCGCCGGCCTCGGGCTGCCGCGCGAGGGCCTGGGCCATGCTGATGCGCAGGCTCTTGCCGGCCGGCTCGTCGTAGAGCCTGCGCATCTCGGCGTCGGCGGGCGGGAAGAACGCCGCTTTCACGATCCGCACGATTTCGGCGCAGCGTTCGGGGTTCTTCTCCGCGCCGCGCTCCTTCATGGAGATCATGTCGAGCAGGATCGCTTTGCGTATCTCGCCCAGCGCCTCCCGCGCCTGCGGCGGGTACTCGCTCAGATCGTACGAGAGCGCCTCCTGCCACGCGGCGACGGCCTGCGCCTCGTCCTGGACCCGCGCGAAGGCGCGGCCTTTCATGCAGCCGAACCAGACGCAGAGATCGTCGAGGAGCCCGAGGTCCTCGGAGCCGAGCTGCGCGTCGAGGTGCGCGACGAGCGCCCGCGCGGCCTCGCGCCGCTCGGCGCTATCCGGCGCCAGCGCGTCGAGGGCCTCCACGCGCAGCAGGACGTGCGGGCGTTCCTCGTCGAGGTACGCGGACAGGGCTTTCTGGAGCGCGGGGAGCAGCTTCGCGCGGCGGGCTTCGTCCTCAAGTTCGCCGATCTCGTTCATGAGCCGCGTGACTTCGGGGCGCAGCGGCTCGGCGCGCCCGGCGTGTTCGCGGGCCTTTTCCTCGAAGAGCCGCGCGGCTTTCGCGCGCAGCGCCGGCGCGCCGGCGGGGGTTTCCTCGGCGGCCCTGACCATGGCGCGCGCGTAGTCGAGCTGCAGCTCCGCGGCCTCGCGGCGGCCGGTTTCGTAGAGCGCGTGGCCGGCGCCGGCGGCGAGGAACTCGCGGTAGAGCCGCTCGGCCTCACCGAGCAGTTGCTCGCGCTTCGCGGGCGTGGCGTGCCGGGCCTCGGTGCGGCGCAGCAGCGCGAGGACGAGCTTGCTTTCCAGCCGTCGCGGCGGGCGCGGGTCGCCTTCCATGCCGCGGGCGAGGCGCTCGACGAGTTCGCCCGAGGCCAGCGAGGGGTCGGCCTGGGCGAGGAGCCGGCGCGCGTATTCGTACTCGGAGCCGGTCCGCGGCGATTCTTCGGCGCGCGGCGCGGCGCACGCAAGCAGCGCCAGGATCATGCAGGACACGGCGGACGATTTCGGCATGGCAAGACCCCTCCGTGCGCCGCGGCACGGGCCGCGGGCATGGGTTGAACCGCTGACACGCTGGCTTTGCCGACCTTCATCCCTGGCGGGGTTTGCCGGCGGGCGGGGATGGTCGCGTCGCCGGGCGGGTTACGGGCCTGCGGAACGGGGGCGTCCGCGAGGGCACCGTGTCGGGATAACGGGGTGGGCGGGGAAAGCTGGCGGGAAAATCCGGGCGAACGGAGCTTGGCCATCCTCTGCCAAATTCAAACGCTCTTGCCCTCACCGCACAAACGGCGGGTTGCCAGGAGCGGACGCCGCGGAGCAAGGGCCGTTGACTTGCTCCGTGCTGAGAGGCGTTCGCTCGCGCTCATGCTTCCATCCATTCGTTCACGTGCAGGAATTCCCCGTCTCGAACGCCCCATTCCAACCAGCGAAAACTCGACCTGTGGTATTGACCTGGAGTCGCTACCCGCCCTAGCCCTGCTTTTTGCTTCCATCTTGCTCAATCAACTTCTTGAGCCGCGCGGCTTCGCCGTAGTCTTCTCGTTCTATGGCTTGCCGCAATTTCTCCTCCAGTCCTACCGGCTGTGCCGACGCCTTTTGAAGCACAAGCGCGCCCGCCGCGTCCATACCGAGCACGCAATTCCGGTCGCCGCGCATGTAGCGGATGGAGCGCTTGAAGTTCCTCCGAGTGCGCCAGTCCAGGTGGCCGATCCAGCCCGGCTTCAAGTCCTTCTGAATCCATGCCGACATGGCCAGAGCGTGACAGATGACAGCGGTGGGCAAATACCCCATTCTGTTCGTAGGAACCTCGTACCCGTCGTAATCAGGTCGGAAGTCGCGCTCGGCCGTCCTGGCTTGAAAAATGCCGAACCCGAAAAAGACGGCGGCTAGGTCGGTCAGCTTCTCATAGTCCTCCCAGTCCGGCTGAATGTCCGACTCGCGGTGAAGTTTCACGTGCGCCAGTTCGTGGGCCAGTGTGGCGATCAAGCCGTCAAAGTCGCGGCCGAGTCCGCGGTCGATCAGGACCTTCTGATCGTACCCGTCGCGATAGAGGCCCGGCGTCGAGCTGCTTTGATAGCTGATCGCGCCGGTAAAGAGATCGAATTCGGCGCGTGCCCGCTTCTCGCCCTCGTACAGTTGAAAGTCGACGTACCGCTCGTCGAGTTTCAGGTGCCGGCAGAGGCACGAAAAGAGCCGCCGCATGTCCCGGGGCGAGCGGTCGAATGCGCGCGCGCTGAAGTCGCCCTCGGGGGCCACGGGTTGGCGCTTCGTGAAATCGTCGCTCCCGAATTGCCCCATCAGCCAGTTCAGCCGCTTCACCAGCCACTCCACCTCTTTCTGCTCGATGGGGCAATCCGTAGGGAATAGCCACGCGAGGAATTCAAACATCGCAGCCTCCCTTCGAGCGGGCCTTGTAGCGCGGTCGCCCGCGGCCCCGGCGGGGATGGCGTGTGACCAGGAGCGGGCGCTGCGAAGCAAGGGCCGTTGACATGCTTCGTGCTGGGAGGCGTTCGCTCACTCTCATGCTTCCGTCCATTCGTTCACGTGCAAGGACACGCCGAAGATTCCAGCCCCATCGAGCGCGCATCGGCAAGAAGCAAGCCAACGGCCTCTTGCTCCTTGCCGCCCGCCTTTCGGCCTCGACCTCGCCGGCGCCCTGCAATTCCGCGCTTGCTTCGGCCCATGCCGATGACTCTGCAACCCGATCCGAGAGCAAAATGGACTTGGCAAGTTCATTTGGTTATTGAGGCGTGAACCGGCGCTTCGGACATGTGGCAAATGCCCCGACCTTCATTCGCCCGCATTGGATGCAGACAGCGGCTGTCATCAGCCCTCCGCCTAAAGAGCACGCCTGCCGTGTCGCACCTCGTTGTCGTTGCCGTCCACAAGCGGACTACCCCCATTATCGGCTCTTCAACAGCGCCAGGGCTTCCTCACGAGGGTACATACCCGCATTTCGAAGCGCCTCCCTTTCCAGGAGTCGCTCCGTATCATTCATTCGAAGAATGGTGCAGGTTACGCTGCCGATGTCGGTCCGCGGTACGATCTCTGCTCCGATTATCGCGAAGTGTTCGGACCACCAATCGGATCTTGGGTTAAATAACCGGATCAACTCGATGCGATTCTCGAGTCGAGATCCTAGGTCGGTACCCTTGTAACGATTGCAGAACATGCAGGCGTACGCCAGGTTTTCCGGATTTGCGGTTCCGCCATGTTTGCGACTGACGATATGGTCAATTTCACATCCGAAGAAGGTGTCGAGCTCGTGAATGAGGCAATATTCACAAAGACCCCGGGCTCGGGCGGCGACCAAGCGTCGCACCTCTGCGCCGATCGGCTCATGGGCCATGTCGAAGGTGCTCTCGCGCCTTGGCCTTGGCCAAACGCATTAAGTGCTCCAGTTCCATGTAATGGCTGAGCTCGGCGGATTCTTCCGTACTCAATTGGCTCTCTTTTTCACGCTCAATAAGTTCGGCGACTCGGTTCTTGGTTGCGATGGAAGGTTGAAATGCAACAATCTCGTTGGGGGTAGTGCCCGCGGCCAGGAATTCAACGATTTCCGTATATACCTTAAGCATGGATATTCGACACCCCAGCGTTTCCAAACCGTCCAGCTATCGAGCGCGGCCATTGTACGCGGGCATGCGAGCCAGAACTCGTCTTAATCCACCCTTCCTTGTCGCTTATCCAGCATAGCAACGAGCGTCTTCCAGGTCAACGAGTGCATGGGTTGAACGCTACAACGACCCTCGCGCAAGGGCTTAGCCTCCATACCAAGCCGTTCTCGTCCGCTCATTCACCGCGCAAACGGCGGGTGGACGATCTGCTCGCCGCAGTAGATGCACAGGGCGTGGCGTTTGTTGAGGATGCGCGAGCAGCGCGGGCATTGCACCGGCGCGGTCTTGGCGACCTTGCCGTCGAGCTTGCCGTCCTTCAGGTCGATCTTCGCGACGCGGCGCATCAGGTCCTCGTCGCTGTACCCGTGATGCTCCTTCAGGATTTCCCAAAGCGCCTCGCCGATCATCAACAGGCGTTCGACGTCATGCTGGAGCGCCGCGATCTCGTCGGAACGGCGCGTGGCCGACGGGTCGTGCTTCCGGAACGGGCAGTTTGGCGTTCATGCCGCCGACGGACGTGTAGTCGAACATCGCAGGATCTCCCTGTGACCTCAAATCCCAATACTCAAGATCCAAGAACCAAACAAATCACAAATTCTAAACCACAAAACAGAAAACCGAAAACGCCCACAGCAGCGTCGAGATTCCGCGGCGCCAGGCCACGCTGCATTCAGGCGTCACCTACAAGATTGCGGTCGAATCCTTTCGACAATCGCCCTTCAGCTTCTCGGAACTCGGGGCCTGGAACTCGGAACTGCTTTCAGCCAGGACTCGGCGCGCGCGGCGGCGAGCCGTTCGAGCCAGAACGCGCCGCGTTCGAGGGCCTCGCGCTTGGAGCCGGCGAAGCGAACGAGGCTTTCGAGGGCCGCGAAGCGGCGCGCCAGGGCGGGGCGCGCGGCGAAGGAGACGCCGCCGCCGACGGCGACGCAGGGCACGCCGGCGGCGCGCGCGCGGGACGCGACGCCCGCCGGGGCCTTGCCCATCAGGGTCTGCCGGTCGAGGAGGCCCTCGCCGGTGACGGCGAGCGACGCGCCGCGAAGGCGGCGGTCGAAGTCGAGCGCGTCAAGGACGAGGTCGATGCCGGGCTTGAGCGCCGCGCCGAGGAAGGCCACGCAGCCTGCGCCGAGCCCGCCGGCGGCGCCCGCGCCGCGCAGGCGGCGCACGCGCAGGCCGAGGTCGCGCTCGACGACGGCCGCCAGGCGGCTGAGCGCCCGGTCGAGCTTCGCGACGTCGGCGGGCGTCGCGCCTTTCTGCGGGCCGTAGACGGCGCTGGCGCCGCGCGCGCCGGTGAGCGGGTTGTTGACGTCGCAGGCGACGGTGACGGGGACCTTGCGCAGGCGCCGGTCGAGGCCCTTGAGGTCGATGCGCGCGAGGTTCAGGAGCGCGGCGCCGCCGGGCGGGAGATCGCGGCCTTCGGCGTCGAGGAGCCGCGCGCCGAGCGCCTGCGCCATGCCCGCGCCGCCGTCGTTGGTCGCGCTGCCGCCGATGCCGAGGAGGATCGCGCCGGCGCCGTGGTCGAGCGCGGCGCGGATCTGGTCGCCGACGCCCCAGGTGGTGGTGACGTTCGGGTCGCGGCGCTCGGGCGGCACGAGCGGGAGGCCACTGGAGGCGGCCATCTCGAGCACCGCGGTGGGGCGCTTGCGGCCGGGCGGCGGGGGCAGCAGCGCGAAGCGCGCGGTGCGGCGTTCGCCCAGCGGCCCGCGCACCGCGGCGGCGACCGTCCGCGCGCCGGGGACGGCGCGGGCCAGCGCTTCGACGAGCCCTTCCCCGCCGTCGGCCAGCGCGACCGTGTCGGGATCGCAGCCGGCGCGGCGCAGCCCGCGGGCGAGCGCGGCATTAGCCTGTGCGGAGCTGAGCGTTCCCTTAAAGGAAGCGCAGGCGACGAGCACGCGCGGCCGTCTGAACCGGGGAGGCCGAGCGGGCTTCATTTCTTGCCGCTGAAGCGCGAACGGCGGGAACTCGACGCGCCATTCTTGGTGGGCGTGTCCTCGTCGTCGTCGTCATCGTCGTCGTCGTCGTCATCGTCGTTGATATCGTCGTCTTCTTCGTCGTCGTCATCGTTTTCTTCAGCGTCGTCCGCGCTGCCGTTCGGTTTCGTGACGGGCTTCAGCGTGCGGCTGGGCTTCTCGGACTTCTCGCCCGAGCGTCCGCCGGCCCCGCCCGGCTTGCCCGATTTGCCTTTCGGCGCATCGCCCTTTTTGAAGACGAAGAAATAGGTGTAGCCGACCCAGGCGCCGAGGAAGAGCAGGGCTCCGCCAAGAACGCCGGCGACCCAGACCCAGGGGTTGCCGCCGTCGATGGTGACGCCGAGGATCTGGTACTTCTTGAGCTGGAACTCGCCCGTGGACAGGCCCCAGAACAGATAGACGGCGAAGGCGAGCGCGCCGAGCGGGACGGCGCCGACGAACATCCAGAAGACGGCCTTCTCGAGGTTGAGCGGCGGGGGCGGAAGCGGCTCGTCCTCGCGGCGCGTGGCGCGCCCGCGGCGGGAGGCGGACGGGGCGATGGACGCGGAGGAGGCGGCCACGGCCTGCAGGATGCCGCCGGAGAGGTCCCCGTCGCGCTGCTTGAGGTCCTTGGTCTTCTCGTCGAAGTCGATGTCGTCCCCGTCGAGGGTGTAGCTGGACTCGCCGGGCCCGGGTTGCTTGGGCGCGCCGATCTCGATCAGCTCATCGAGCATCGCGGAGCGGACCGCGGCCTCGACTTCGCCGGGCGGGGGCATGGGGAGCGTCTCGTCGGGGCCCAGGTTCGGCGGATTGGAATCGTCCGGGCGCTTTTTCTTCTTTCTTTTTTCTTCTTCTTGCGCCGGGTCTCCGAGGGCTCGTCGCGGTCGTCCCGGAGGTTGATGACGGGCTGGGTCTCGCCGAGATCCTCGCCGCTTGGGGCGTCCTTGCCGTCCTCGCTGTCCGCCGCAGGCTTGGCCTTGCGCGGGGCCTTCTTCTCGGGACGCGTTTCGTCCTCGTCATCCGGATTCGCGGCGCCGGAGGGGGCGGATTTCGACGGCTTGAGCGTCGCGGGCTTGAGGCCGACGTCGCTGCGGCCATCGGGCAACTTGCGTTCCTCGGGAGCGAGCTTCTTCGCGGACGGCTTGGTGGGCTTCGCCAAGTTCGCCGTGGACGGCGCGTCGTCGGTGAGCCTCGCGCTGCGGGCTTTGGAGAGCGCGGCGGCGATGCGGCTGGAACTGGAACCCGTGCCCGCGCTCGGGCCGGGATCGCCCTTCTTGACCGCCTTCAGGTCCAGCTCCGCGCCGAGCTTATAGTGCTGGTTGCACCACGGACAGATGAGCACTTGTCCGGGCTTCTTCTTGGAAAGGTCAAAGACGACCTGGCCGCACGTGCAGGGAGCCGAGGCGCCGTGGGTGTCTTTCATCGTGGCTTCGCTGCGATCCCCGAGGCGGCGCGCGACCGGGGCGGTCCCGGCGCGAACACGAGCCGGCTACTATAGCGGAGGCGCGGCCAAATTCATGGGAGTTTTGTGACTCCCAGGCATGGAAATCGGGGCGCGCGCGGCCGGGCCTCCCGGACGGGGCTAAACCGGCGGGCGCTGCGCGTGATGCGCGGTGCGGGCCTGGTAGGCCGCGGCGGTACGGAGCATGCGGACCTCGTCGAAGGGCCGGCCGAGCAGTTGCATGCCCACGGGCAACCCGCTTTGCGTAAAGCCGCAGGGCATCGAGAGGCCGGGAATCGTGGCGAGGTTGGCGGTGATGGTGAAGATGTCCGAGAGGTACATGGCGAGCGGGTCGTCGGCCTTCTCGCCGACCTTGAAGGCCGGGGTGGGCGAGGTCGGCCCGACGATCACGTCGCAGGCCTCGAAAGCCTTGTCGAAGTCCCGGCGCAGCAGCGCGCGGACTTTCTGGGCCTTGAGGTAGTAGGCGTCGTAGTAGCCACTGGAGAGCGCGTAGGTGCCGAGCATGATGCGGCGCTTGACCTCGGCGCCGAAGCCCTCGGCGCGGCTCCTGCTGTACAGTTCGACCAGGCCGGCCTCATCCGGCGTGCGGTGGCCGTAGTGGACGCCGTCGAAGCGCGCGAGGTTGCTGGAGGCCTCGGCGGTGGCGACGAGGTAGTAGACGGCGATCCCGTACTTGCTGTTGGGCAGCGAGACGTCCACGGTCCGCGCGCCGAGGGCCTTGAGGTCCTCGAGGCCCTTGCGCACGGCCGCCTCGACCTCGGGGTCGCCGCCCTTGACGAAGTACTCGGCGGGGACGCCGACGCGCAGGCCGTTCAGGTCGGCGGGGGCTCCGAGCGCGGCGAGTTCGCGGGGCAGTTCGGCGGCGGCGCTGGTCGCGTCGCGCTCGTCCTTCCCCCGATGACCGCCAGGGCCAGCGCGGCGTCGGCCGCGTCGCGCGCGAAAGGCCCGATCTGGTCGAGCGAACTGGCGAAGGCCACCAGGCCGTAACGCGAGACGCGCCCGTAGGTGGGCTTGAGGCCCGTGACACCGCAGAGACAGGCCGGCTGGCGGATCGAGCCCCCGGTGTCGCTGCCCAGCGCGAGCGGGACGATCCCCGCGGCCACCGCGACGGCCGAGCCGCCCGAACTGCCGCCCGGAACGCGCTCGCGGTCCCACGGGTTGCGCGTCGTCATCAGCGCGCTGTTCTCGGTCGAGCTGCCCATGGCGAACTCGTCGAGGTTCGTCTTGCCGATCGGCGTCGCGCCCGCGGCGAGGAGCTTCTCCACGGCCGTCGCCGTGTACGGCGGGACGTAGTTTTCGAGGATCTTCGAGCCGCAAGTGGTGCGCGTGCCCTTGAGGCACATGTTGTCCTTGAGCGCGACGGGCACGCCGGCGAGCAGGCCAGGATCCTCGCCGCGCGCGAGCTTCGCGTCGGTCGCGCGCGCCTGTTCCAGCGCCAACTCGTCCAGGATCGAGACGAAGACGCGCAAGCCGCCGTCGAGTTCGTGCGCGCGCGCCAGCGCCGCGCGGGCGGCGTCCTCGGCGGAGAACGCCTTCGCGCGCACGCCCGCGGCGACCTCGCGCGCGCTCATCCAGGCATAGCTCTTGGGATCGAGAGGCATGTACGGCTCCGTGCCGGCTGGCGAAGGCGATCAGTCTACGGGGACGGCGGACGCGGGCAAGTGAGAGCGCCGGGCGAAGCGGCGTCACGTGGACCGGCGCGGGTGGGATGCAAGAGAACGACGGGGTCCTTTCACGCATCTCGTTTTGCGTTTCATGCTCACCCCTGCACGCCCTTCACCACCACGTAGGCCACCGCCGACCCAAGGCCCATGAACAGGATCACGAAATAGAGCGCGATCAGCCCGAGCGCGGGGCCCCAGCCGGACGAACGCATCTGGATTCGCTCCCACAGTTCCCGGACGGAGAAGGCCATGTCGGAGGCCTTCTTGGGCTGCAGGAACGGGGACTCCACCTGGATGGTCTCGGAGAGGAACTCGGCGACCTCGGGGGTCAGCGGGGGCGGAGGCGCGCCGGGCGGGGCTTCGAGGGCGGGCTTGAGCCGGTGCGCCAGACGCCCGGTGCGCATGGAGGTGGACGAACCGAGCGCGAAGAGGAGGCCGAAGCCGACCAGCAGCCAGGCGTCCATCCAGAAGCCGAGCCCGGCGAGCGCCAGGCCGGTGCCGAACTTGAACCAGCCCTCGGCGAGCGGGCTGCGCGCGAAGAGGACGCGGTTCCAGAAGTGCCCCCCGCCGAGGGGAAAAAAGGGCAGCAGGTTGAAACCGTTGACGACCAGCAGGAGTTCGCCGGCGCGACGAAGCGCCGGATGGGCGCCGCCGGAAGCCGCGTCGTACAGCAGCAGACACGACCCGCAGGCGATTCCCGGCGCCGGCCCCAGGAGCGAGACGAGCGCCTCCTGCCAGTCCTCGGCGTGCTCCTTCCTCCCGGTCGCCGCCGCGCCGAGAGCGGGAATGAACAGGATGCGCAGATCGCGATAGCCGAAGGCGAGCATGCCCAGGTAGTGGCCCAGTTCATGCAGGAAGAGGATCACGAGCAGGAGCGCGAGGTCGATCGGCTCGAATTGCCAGTAGCCGACGAGGAGAAAGAGCGCGGCCGAGACGACCAGAATCAGGAGCCCCTGCCCCACTCCGGTGCGCTTTCGGTTCAGGGCCTCGATGGCCTCGACGATCTCCGCGCCGTCGAAATGACGCGGCGGCGGGTGCATCCGAGCCTGGAGTTCGGCCTCGTGCGCGGCGCGGGCCGAGTTGGGCGGCGGCGGAGCGGAATCCCGCGGCGCTGGGGACGGTTCGTCCATGCCGCATGGCATACCAAATCGGCGCAGGGGAGCAACCGGGCGCGGCGGAGCGGGTCGAGCGGAGTACCGGAGTCGAAGGGCGGGATTCCTGCAAGCGTTTCAATTTCGCCGCGCGAACACAGCCCGGCGGGCCTTGCCGCCCGATGGCAGGAATCGCGCAGGATTCGGAATTTTGATTTTGGGTAACCGTTCAGTCCCCTATGAAGGCTCATTTTTTACGTCACGCCATCCGATACTGTATGTGTGCGCGAGCTTAAACCCAACCCGGCTTGTCCGAATTGCGCGGTGCTCCTGGCGCGGATCGAAGAATTGGAAGCCAAGCTGGAGCGGCTTTCCGAGCGCTTGAACCAGAATTCCTCGAACTCTTCCAAACCACCGTCGTCCGATGCGCCCTGGCAGAAGCCTCCAGCCGCCAAGAAGCCGAGCGGCCGCAAACCCGGCGGACAACCCGGACATCCGGGCCATCACCGTGTACGTTTGCCGCCCGAACGGGTCACGCACGTGGTCCATTACGTGCCGCACGTATGTGCGGAATGCCAAGCCCCCTTGTCTAAGCGGCCAGGGCCACACGATCCGCATCCGACTTGGCATCAAGTCGCGGAGTTGCCGCCGCAGCCGGCCGAAATCACCGAATACCAGGGGCACGCACGCACCTGTCCGTGCTGCGGCTGCCGCACCCGCGCGGAGATTCCGCCGGAGATTCAAGCCCATGCGCTGGGTCCCAACCTGGCGGCGGCGTTGTCGTATCTGAGTGGGCGTGGCCACGCCAGCAAGCGCAACGTCCAGGAACTCGCCGAGACCGTCTTTGGGGTCCCGCTATCCCTGGGCACGGTGATCAAGCTCGAACACGAGATGAGCGGCGCGCTGGAAGGGCCTCACGCGCAGGCGCTGGCGGCCGTGCGTGGGGCGGCTTTCAAAAACGTGGATGAAACCGGCTGGGCGAAGGGTGGCAAGCTGTGTTGGCTGTGGGTGGCAGCCACGCGGAGCGTCGCAGCCTTTCAAATTCACGCCCACCGGGGTAAGGACGGCCTGAAGGCGTTGCTGGGGGCGTGTTGCGGCATCCTCGGCTCCGACCGCTGGGGCGCCTACGCGCACCTGCCGCCGCGGCAGCGGCAAATTTGCTGGGCGCACCTCAAGCGCGATTTTCAGAAGTTGATCGACCTGGGATCCGCGACACAACCGCTCGGCCGAGCGGGCCGCAAGACCGCCCGAGCGGTCTTTGCGGCCTGGAAGGATTTCAAAGACCGGCGTTGCGACCGTGCCGCGCTACACGTGCGGTTGCAACCGATACGCCTGCGTTTCCAGAGAACGCTCCGGCTCGGAAGCAGGGGCGCGGACCCCAAAACCAAGCGCTTTTGCAGACGCGTGCTGAAAGTCTACGACGCGCTGTGGACCTTCGCGGCCGTCGAAGGCATCGAACCGACCAACAACCACGCCGAACGGATGTTGCGTCCGGCGGTGCTGTGGCGCAAAGGGAGCTTCGGCAATCACAGTACCGCAGGCTGCCGTTTCACCGAACGGATCTTGACCACCGTGCAGACCTTGCGTTTGCAAAAGCGTCCCATCCTTGACTATCTGCGCAGGGCCTTGGCTGCTCACCGCACCGGCGCAAAGGCTCCGGCATTCCTTGCAGCGGTAGGGAACTGAACGGTTACGATTTTGGAATCCGGGCAAGAAGCGTAAGACTCAAGCGGCGATGAACGACGCGACGAACCCTGCACCGAATCGAGTCCGGCCGCGCTGGCTCGCGCTGGCCGCGATCCTCGCGCTGAGCGGCGCGGCGCTGGCGTACGTGCGGCTGAGCGAGCCGATCGTGGTCCGCGGGATGTCGAACGGGCTGACGCTCGCGCTGGCCCTGGCCACGGGCGGGGCGCTGGTGCTCTGGTTCGCGTTCCTGAGCGGGCTGCCGCGGCGCGCGCGCTTCGCGGGGCTGGGCCTGGCGGCGGCGGGCGCCGCGGGCCTGGCGCTATGCCTGCGCGTGGAGGGCTATCACGGCGACATCCTGCCCGTGCTGACCTGGCGCTGGGCGCCGCCGCGCGACTACACGCTGCCCGAGTTGGCGCCGAAGGTCGCCGAGGCCCCGCCGGCCGGCGCGGAAGCGCCAGGCCCCCTGGTCGAGGCCGCGCCGGGCGACTGGAGCCGCTTCCTGGGGCCGCGCGGCGACGGCTGGGCGGAGGCCGGCGCGCTGCCGGCCGAATGGTGGACGCGCGCGCCGAAGGAGCGTTGGCGGCGGGCCTGCGGCGCGGGCTGGGCGGGCTGCGCCGTCGCCGGGGACCGGGTCTACACGCAGGAGCAACGCGGGCCGTACGAACTGGTGGTCTGCGTGGGCCTCGACGACGGCAAGGAAAAGTGGGTCCACCGAGACGAAGCGCGCTTCAGCGAAGAGATGGGCGGCGACGGGCCGCGCGCCACGCCGACGGTCTCGGAGGGAATCGTCTACGCGCTGGGCGCGACGGGGATCCTGAACGCGCTCGACGCGCGGAGCGGGGAACTGCGCTGGTCGCGGAACGTGCTCGCCGAGAGCGGGCAGCCGAACCTGATGTGGGGCAAGTCGGCCTCGCCCGTGGTTTACGACGGGCGGGTCGTCGTCACGCTGGGCGGCGCGCCGGAAGGGACCACCGCGGCGTTCCGCTGCGCGGACGGCGAGCCGGCCTGGCGGGCGGGCGCGGACCAGTCCAGCTACTCCACCCCGGCGCTGGGCCAACTGGCCGGCGCGCGGCAGCTCGTCGTCGTCTACGCCGACAGCATCGCCGGGCACGACCCGGCCGGCGGGAAGACGCTCTGGACCTACGCCTGGAAAGGCGCGCCCGCGAAGGTGGCTTCGCCGAAGCTTCTCGACGGCGACCGCGTGTTGCTCACCGTCGGCTACGGACTGGGCGCGCGGATGCTGAAGGTTTCGCGCGCCGGAGACGGCGGTGACGCGGCGAGCTTCGGCGTCGAGGTGCTCTGGCAGAACCTCAATCTCAAGACCAAGTTCACCAATCCGGTGCTCAAGGACGGCTGCGCGTACGGACTCGACGAGGGCCGCCTCGCCTGCGTGCGCCTGGAAGACGGCGAGCGGCTATGGAAGGGCGACAGCTTCGGTCACGGGCAGCTCATCGGCGCCGGAGACGTGCTGATCGTTCAGGCGGAGCGCGGCGAGGTGGTCTTCGCGGCGGCCAGCCCCGAGGCGTTCAAGGTCTGGCAGCGCATCCCCGCGCTCAAGGACAAGACCTGGAATTATCCGGCGCTTTCGGGGCGAAACCTGATCGTGCGTAACGACCGCGAGATGGTGTGCCTCGAACTGCAGTGAACGGTGAACAGTGAACGGTGAACAGTGAACGGTGAACGGTGAACTGGAACACATAGTGCTGTTCACTGTTCACTGTTCACTGTTTACTGTTTACTGATCACTGTCTCCCACTTACCGACTACCTTCCCTCGATCCCCACGGCGCGCTCCAGGGCTTTCAGGGTGGCTGGCGCATGGTCGGTGGACTCGATCTTGAGCGCGTCGGCGGCGTCGAAGCGCTTGTAGACCTGCCGCGCGAAGGCGTAGGCGCGGTCGGCCGCGGCGGCGTCGAGGCGTTCGCGGCGCTGGTCGACGGCATTGAGCAGGGTCAGGCCGCGCGGCGCGACGCAGGCGGCGACGTGAGGGAGGTCGTAGTCGTTCAACACGCCGGGGAGGAAGAGGCTGAAGTGGTGGTTCTGGAGCCGGTTCTCGACGAGGCACTTGTAGGTGCTGAGGCCGCGGAAGAGGACGGCGCGTTCGACCTTGGCGTCCAGCGCGGCGGCGTAAAGGGCCCAGAGCGCCCCGCGCCCGACGCCGACGAGGTTGAGATGCTCGGGCTGCACCTCCCAGCGAGTGCGGAGGTATTCGAGCGTGCGGAGCACGTCGAAGACGCGCATGCCGAAGAGGTCGAGCCCGACGTTAAGCGCGCGGCGCGCCCAGGTGGCTTCTTCGCCGAGGAGCAGACGCTCGTAGGCGTCGCCGTCCTGGCGCTCGGGCTGCACGCGGGTCTCGCCGGCGCCTCGCACGTCGATGGCCATGACATGCAGGCCGCCTTGGGCGAGGCGCTTCATCCAGTCGCCGATGGCGGAGATGGCCGCGACGCCGCGTTCGTGGACGGCCAGGACCGTGGGCCGCGCCTGCCGCCCCTGATCGTCTTCGGGCGGGGTGTAGAAGGCGTACGGCAGGTACACGCCGTCCTCGACGATGAGCCGGCCCTTCTCGACGGCCAAGCCCCAGTCGGAGCCGTGGGACTCGACGTGGCCTTCGACGGGACCGTGGGGTTCGGGCATGCCCAGGCGGGCGCGGAAGCGCGCGCGGAGCTGCTCCTGCATGCCGCGGGCGGCCTCGGCGTCCCGGGGGAGTTCCGCGGCGGGAGGCAGGGCGCGCGCGCGTTCGCGGTGGTGGCTGAAGAGGTCGGCGAGGCTGAGGGACTTGCCGACCTGCCCGGTCTCGGTGGCGCAGAGCACCGCGGGCTGCTCGGTGGGCGTCTGGGGCTCGCGCGCGTCGCTATCGGGAAGCGCGAAGGCGCGCGCGAAGAACTCGGCCAGCCGCGCGCGCAGGACCCGGCCCAGGTCAGCGTGCTGGTCGAGTTCCACGGTCTCCAGCCTGGACTCGGCCCCGAGGAAGGCGTAGGCGTCGCCCAAATCCTTCAGGTACGCGGAGACGGGTTCGTCCTTCGCCGCGCGGACGGGATAGGCGAGCAGGAGCGGGCGCGGGGCGAAAGGCACCAGGAGGTCCGCGGGCGTGACCCCGCGCGCGAGCGCGCCAAAGAGGTTCTGCTCGATGCAGCCCCCGCCGAGCGGGTCGAGTTCCTCGGGGTGCAGCCCGCACGCGGCCGCCGCGGGGCGCTCGTCGAGCACGCAAAGGTAGCGCAAGAGCGCCGAGCCGCCGTCGAGCCCCAGCACGCCCAGGCGCCGGGCGTCCACGTCGGGGCGCTCGCCAAGGAGGTCCAGGCCACGCACGGCCTCCCAGGCCATCGCCAGGCCCAGGTGCTGCCCGGTGAGAAAGAGCATGTTGCCCAGATGCGTGTGCTCGGCGGGAACCGTCTGTCCGATCCAGCTCCGCCGCAGCGTGACGTCGAAGAACTGGATGCGTTCGCCCTGCCCAAGCTGGTCGGCGACGAGCGTGACGATGCCGCGCCGGGCGAAGAGCTGCGCGAGGCGCTGGTACACCGCGCCCGCCTTGCCCTCGACGTTGTGGTTGCTGAGCAGCAGGACCGCCGGGGCCGGGGCCTCCGCGCGCGCGGGGCGGTACAGGTTCGCCGTGACGACCATCCCGGGACAGCACTCGTAGGTGAGGATCTCGACGCGGTAGCCTTCGCGGTCGAGCGCGCTGACGGCCTGCACGTTCAGCGCCGTGCGTTCGGGGCAAGCCCCGAGGATCTCCGCGGCCACCTGGCGGATCTCGTCCTGCCGGCGGCGCAGGTCGTCGGCCCCCTCGAGATGCTCGATCCGCAGGCGCCGGCGTTCGAGCTGCCCGGCGGCCACGCGGCGGATGTAGTCCTGGACGATGCCTTCGTTCATGCGAAGTTCCCAACCACGTTCGGTTCGTCAAAGAGAGTCCGCGATACGCGCGGAACGGACAACGATGTGGCCGGCCTGCCATTCATAATCTAACACGTAGCCGCGCCGGACGGAACCTTTTTGGGCCTCGCAACACCGGAAAAAGTGAGCGCGCGCGGGCTACAAGGCGAGTTTCAGTCCGGGCTTCAGTTCCGGCAGGGTCAGGCCCGCCAGCCCCTGCCCGTCGAAGCTGGTGAGCGGAGACAATTCCAGGCACAGGTCCGGCATGCCGCCGGGCTGGCGCGGAACCCGCCTCCCGGCGGCCTCGAGCCACGCGGCGGCCTCGGCGACGAGGTAGGCGCGCGCGGTGGCCGGGCTGTCCTCGCCTTCGGCGTTCTTGACCGGCGCGAAGTCGGCCTCGCGGGCGACCTCCAGGGTCACGCTGGCCTTCGCGCGCGGCAGCGCGTCGAAGACGAAGGTCTCGAACTTCACGCCGTTCTTCTCGCCGGGCTTGAGCTGAACCGGCCGCCCGTCCGGGCCGACGCACGGCACGGCCTTCTCGGCCTTGTGGAAGGGCAGGCGGAAGCCGCCCGCGTTGAGCCGCTCGACGAAGCCCACGTCCAGCAGGTGGATCGCGATGTTGCCGGCGGCGAAGCGCAGCGAGCCGTCGGGATTGGCGGCCTTCGCGAGGTCTTCCGGCAGGTCGCTATACTCGATCACGCCCAAGCGCCCATCGACCCTCCCCAGGACGCCGACCTTCTCGCGCCAGTCGCGCTTGCGCACGGCCTTGCTGGACATCTCCGCGCCGGCCTGGAGATGGAAGCCCAAAAAGACCGGGTCGGCGATCTTCACCAGGACGTTGTCGACCTGGAAGTAGAAGAGCGTGTCGACGCCCTGTTCGGCCAGCCACGCGCAGGCGCCGGACTCGTGGAGCGCCTTGATCGAGCCGCCATGTCCATTGGGCGAGAGCGCGAGGCTGGAGCGGGTTTCAAGCAGGAGCTTCCCGCGCCGGTCGACGGCGGGCATGTTCTCCTGGACGATGAAGCGCACGCTCGCCGGATCCAGCCCGAAGAAGCCGCGCGCCTCGAAGAAGGCCCGCGTGGCCGCGTCGTTGGCCGTGGAGGTCATCACGACCCAGGGCAGCTTCGCGCCATAGCGGCGGCGCAGGGCCAGAATCTTCTCGGCGTGGAGCTGGAAGATCGTGCGCCGCGTGACGGGGCCGATGACGTAAGCGCCCTTGGGGCCGTCGAAGCCCAGGCGCGTGCCCTGGCCGCCAGCGACGAGGAAGCAGCCCACGCGCCCGGCACGCAGGGCGGCCTCGCCGGCCGCGCGGGCCTCGGCGAAACGGTCGCGCTCGGCCTCGGTCTTCGGAAGTTCGATCAGCGGCGCGGGCTCCAGAACGGGCGGCTTGGACGCGGCGGCGTCCGGCGCGAGCAGGTCCTTCGTGAGCCGGTCGAGGAGGCCGAAGTCCAGCGCGGCCAGTTGCCCGAGCAGCCGGCCGCGCTCGGCCTCGTCGAGCCCGTCCCAGAAAGCGAGCACGTGCGCCTGGCCGTGCGCGCGAATCGTCTCGAGCAGGTCCTTGACGTTCATGCGGCCGGCCCCTTGGCGAAACGGGCGAGAAAATCGAGCTGCGCGGCGGTCTCGGGGACGCGGAGGCCGCGGGCCCGCTCCAGCCGGTCCAGCACGGCGTCCAGGGGCACGCCGAGAAGCAGGAGCACACAGGCCGAGACCAGCGCCGAGCGGCCGATGCCCGCGTAGCAGTGGACGAGCACGGAGCGGCCCTGGGCCACATGCTTCTGCAGCTCTTGCGCGAAGGCCCGCGTCTCGTCCAGGCTGTCCGGCACGCCATGGTCGGAGATCGGGAAGGCATGGAAGAGCAACCCCTGCCTGGCGCAGGCGCCGGCCTCGTCGTCCAGGCCCAGGCGCGCGGCTTCCAGGGGTTCGAGGAACGAAGCCACCACGTCCACGCCAGCCTCGCGCAGCCGGCGCATCTCGGCATCCAGGGACGGAATCGCGCAGGGCCGGGGCGTGAAGGCCAAGCGGCCGGGCGCTACGCCTTCGATCCAGGGCACGTCCGTGCGCATGGCAGGTTCCGCCGGGGGAATCAGGACTGCGCGCCGGCGAGCGCTTCGGGCTCCATGCCCATCGAGTGATAACCCTTGTCCACGTAGACCGTCGTGCCGGTAATCCCCGCGCCCAGCGGCGAGCAGAGGAACGCGGCCGCGTGGCCCACGTCGGCGGCGGTGTTGTTCTCGGGCAGCGCGCTGTTCTTCTTGTAGTAGTCGAGCAACAGTTCGATGGTGCCGATGGCCTTGGCCGCGCGGGACGGCAGGGGGCCGGCGCTGACGGTATTGACGCGCACGTTCCACTTGCGCCCGGCCTCGAAGGCCAGCACGCGCGTGTCGCTTTCGAGCGCCGCCTTGGCGCTGCTCATCCCGCCCCCGTAGCCGGGGATGACGCGCTCGGAGGCCATGTACGTCAGCGAGACGATCGCGCCGCCGGGGCGCATCAGCGGGCCGAAGCGCTGCACGAGGCTGATGAGGGAGTAGGCGCTGGCGCTGAGCGCGGCGAGGTAGCCCTTGCGGCTGGTCTCGAGGAGCGGCTTCTTCACCTCGGGGCCGTTGGCGAGTGAATGGACGAGCACGTCGAGGCTCTGCTCGCCGTGATCCTGCTTATAGGCTTCCGCCGCCTCGGAGATGGTGTAACCGCTGAGGTCCTTGTAGCGCTTGTCCTCGCGCAGTTCGGCAGGGACATCCTCCGGGGCGTCGAAGGCCGCGTCGAGCGGGTAGATCTTGGCGATCTTCATCTTCGCGCCGCCGGGCAGATCGAGGTCGAGGCGGTCGCGCTCGAGACTCTTCTGGAGCAGCGAGAGGACGGGCGGCCAGGTGCCGACGGAAATTTCGGCGCCGGCGGCGGCGAGGGCCTTGCAGATGGCCCAGCCGTAGCCGTGGTCGTCGGCGATCCCGGCAACGAAGGCGCGTTTGCCGGTCAAGTCGATGGGCAGCATGAGGTCGTCTCCGGAGCTCGGGTGCGCGCACGAGGATACCAGACATCCGCGCGCGGCAAAGGGCACGCCGCTCGGGATTCTGGACTGCCTTCGGCGCGCCGGATAGGGTATGCCGTAGACTCAGACCTCAGGCGCGCCGGAGGCCCGCGATGGACACCATCCTCAGACTGGTGGACGCCTTGCAGGACCGGCCTTACGAGGCCGGCGAGGATGTCCTGCGCGAGGGCGAGAACAGCGACGAACTGTTCCTGCTTTCCGAGGGCGCGGTGGAAATCCTGCGCAAGGACGTGCGCATCTGCGAGATCGCCGAGCGCGGCGCGCTCTTCGGCGAGATCTCGGCGCTGCTGGGCATCCCGCACATGGCGACCGTGCGCACGCTGCGGCCCTCGCGCTTCAAGGTCGTGAACCAGGTCAAGCCGTTCCTGCACCAGGCTCCCGACGTCTGCCGCGAGGTCGCCGTGGTGCTGGCTTGGCGGCTGGTGGAGACCAGCAATTTCCTGGCGGACCTGCGCACCGAATTCCTTCTCCGCTCGCAAGCCGCCTCCGTGGAGGGGAGCGAAGAGTCCAAGCTCCTCGGCGCCTTCCGCGAATACTGGCTCCAGTCGTGGAAGCTCTTCGAGCGGCAGCACTATCAGGACGCGGGCATCGAGACCGAGACGCTGCGCTACGAACAGTTCCTGCCCGGCGAGGTGGTCCTGCGGCAGGGCGTCCGGGACGAGAAGCTGCTGATCCTGCGCACCGGCTCGGTGGAGGTGGTCAAGAACGAGACGCCGCTGTTCATGGTCTGGGACCGCGGCGTGCTCTTCGGCGAAATCTCCGCGCTCCTGGGCACGGGCCACACGGCCACGGTCCGCGCGCTGGAGCCCAGCACGTTCCAGGTCGTCGAGAGCGCCGACAAGCTCTTCCGCAGGCACGTGGACGTGGCGTGGTACGTCGCGCGCCTGCTGGCCAAGCGGCTGCTGGACGCCAACAAGTACTTCGTCGGGCTCAAGCAGCAGCTCAAGCGGCTGACGGACGAACTCCAGAAGGAACAGGCGACGCAACTGGTGGAACTGCTCGAAGAGGCCGAACAGGAAATGCAGAAGCGCCACGTGCTCCGCCCGGGCGGTTCGGGCCTGCACTCGCGGGCGCTGGAAGAGACCTGACGCCGGCGCCCGGCGGGCCTATCCCGCGCCGGCCCGCAGCACGCGCCGTTCCCGTCTCCCGCGCAGCACTTCAGCCACCTTTTTCCTTCAACGGCGCCAGGTCGCCGGACTTCACGACGTAGCCTTCCGCGCTCCAGGTCATGAAGTTGTCCTTATAGTTCGAGTAGGCGGTGTTGATCACCACCGGGAGCCGCCGGTCAAGGGTCTGGAGCCGCTCCAGCAACGCGATGCCGTCCAGGCCGGGCATGGAGATGTCGAGGATGACCAAGTCGGGCCGGCGCGTGCTCACCATCTCCAGCGCCTCCGCGCCGCCCCCGGCGGTCCGGACGCCGTACCCTTCCTCCTCGAACTCCTCCTTATAAAGGAGGCGGAGGTTCCGGTCGTCGTCGACAACAAGGAGGTTCGCCATGGAGCACCTCCTGCTGGGGACTTGAAAGCGGGAAGGCAGGCCTTCCGTCAATAAAATACCCTATTGTCCTTTATAAGTCCAATCGTTCAGCCATCCTGGCGGTGGAGAACGCCTTACCTGCGGGCTTTCAGCGCGGCGTTCAGGTCGGAAGCCATCTTCTCGGCGGCGGCGCGAGCGGCCTCGGCGAAGCGTGCCTCGCCGAAGTCCTTGGCGTAAGGCTGCTCCTTGCAGGCGAAGACGATCCCGCGCGAGGAGTTCACCACCGCGCCGAGGCCGTCGCGGTGGAAGCCCGCGGCGGCGTCGGCGGCCGTGCCGCCCTGCGCTCCGTAGCCGGGAATGAGCAGGATCGCGCGCGGCATCTTCTCGCGCAGCTCGCGGAGTTGCTCCGGGTAGGTCGCGCCGACGACCGCGCCGACGGGATGGAAGCCCGTGCGGCCGACATGCTTCTCGCCCAGCGCGTTGACCATCTCGGCGACGTGCTCGTAGATCTTTTTCCCGCCGCTTTCGAGGTCCTGCAAGTCGCCACTGCCGGGATTGGAGGTCTTCACCAGCACGAAGAAGCCTTTGCCGTTGGCGACGCCGATATCGAGGTACGGCCGCAGCGTGTCGTGGCCCAGGTAGGGGTTTACGGTGAGCGCGTCGGCGTCGAAGCCCACCGTGGCGCCGCCGGTGATGTTCATTCCGCCCAGGTGCGCGCGCGCGTAGGCCACGGCGGTGCTCCCAATGTCGCCGCGCTTGGCGTCGCTGATGACGACGTAGCCCTTGGCCTTCGCGTGCCGTACGGTGGCCTCGAACGCGCGGATGCCTTCGCTGCCGAACTCCTCGTAGAACGCGACCTGCGGCTTGCAGACGGGAACCAGATCGGCCAGCGCGTCGAGCAGCGCCGTATTGAAAGCGATGAAGGCCTCGGCGACGGCCGCCGGCGTATGGCCGTGGCGCTTGATCGCGTCCTCGCGCAGCGGCGCGGGGAGCAGGTCGAAGCGCGGATCGAGGCCCAGGCAGACGGCGTTGCCTTTTTGCTTCACGGCATCGTTGAGGCGGTCGGCGAAGTGGCTCATGGCAAAAACGGTAAACGGTAAACGGTGAACGGTAAACGGTAAGAATGCTGGCACCCCGTGACGGGGCTAACCGCATTGATAGCAACTTAACTTTGTAACGTACTAAATTGGGCTCGCACGCGATTGAATATATCCTCGTCCATGACTGCCAAATTAAGGAAGATCCCTTCTGCAGCGTACGCGAAGGGGCGCAGGCGTGTCATTTGATCCCAGAAATTGACGATTAGGGGGTTTTTGGGAAGTGAACTTACCGAGTCTGCCAGCGCCCAAGTCGAATAATTCACAAACACCTCAAGGTCCCCAATCTCCTTCAATTCATTGAACACATACCATTCGGAAAAACCACAACTTGGGACCTCGCATAGGTCTTTTATTCTAGGACTGTATGCAAGTGCCTTCCTCGAAAACCAACCTGCTTTAATTTCTTCTGCACTCAACTTCAGCGGACCACTGTCAAAGCTGGTAACAACTACGTGCTTGCCAAGCACCAACTCGGGAGCATTTTCTACCAAGGAATCGAGGAAGCCTGTATCGGAATGAAGCCAGTAATACCCAGCCTGTTTCCCTTGATTCATGGCTTGTTCCCTTGTGTTGATTTTGGTTATGGTTCTTCAGCGAAGATTTGGCAACTAAATCCAGGACTCAGAGACCTTGGACGAATTTGCTCTCGGCGACCGCGCGCTCCTCGACGCGCCCGGCCGCGCCCTCCTGATCAGCCGCACGCCGCGGCGGCCGGCGCCGGGCACGCCGTGGGTGCGCGCGATCAGGGACGCCGTGGCCGCGAGCGCGGCAGCCGGCGAGGCGCTGGTCACCGGGCTCGGCCGCGACCCCTTCGACCTGGCGCTGGCCGCGTGCCGGGAAGCCGGCGGCGCGGCCGTCGTCGTCCTCCAGGACACCTTCGAACGCGATCCCTTTGTAAATGAAGCACGCGCCTGGCTGCCGGAGCGCCATCTTCTCGTCGCGCCCGAACGCCCGGACGAAACGCTCTTCCGCGCCGAACGCCTCGCCGCGCGCGACCGCCGCATCGGCGCGCTCGCCCGGCGCGCCTCGGTGCTCCACATCCGCGAGGGCGGGAACATGGAGCGAGCCGCCGCGGACCTCGCCGCGCGCGGCGTGAGCCTCGATTTATCCTTCCAGCTTCCCAACCTGGATGCGCCGACGCATCGCGCGCCCGGCCTCGGCGTCCGCTTCCGCGCCTTTGAGAATTGGAACGCCCTGACGCACTACACGCGCGAGCCCGACGGGGCTTGGCCGGACGAACCGCGCGCCGCGTACCTGGGCTGGCTGCTGGACGGGCGGCCCGACGAAACGCGCACGGGCCTCGATGCGCTGCGGCGCATCCTCGCCATGCGCAGAATTCTCGGTTCGGGAAGACTGATGTCCGCGCGGACGCCGCTGGTCAGTTTCACCGCGCGCGCGCCGCACGACTTGCCCGAACTGCTGCGCTGGCGCAAGGGGCTCCGGCGCTGGACGTTTCGCCCCTACGGCATCGCGATCCGGCGCGAAGCGCTCGCGGACCTCGGCGCGCGGGCGGTGCGCTACCTGCACGACGCCGGCTTGAAGGCCCTGGCCCCTGAGGACCGGCTCTTCGCGCAGAAGCACGCGCCGCCCGAGACGGACTGGACAGGCGAGGCCGAGTGGCGGCTGCGCGGGGATCTGGATCTCGCCGCGCTGCCGTCCGGTTCGTGGCGCGCGCTGGTCCCCACGCGCGCGGAAGCCGCGGCGCTGGAATCCGCGAGCGGAAGTGCGGTTGCGTGGCTCGCGCGGGACCCCTAGCTTGCGCACGGACCTTATACCTAAGGAGAGACGACCCATGTCCGAACAGACGGTTCCCGGCACGATCTGCCATGTCGAGATTCCCGCGCCAGACCTGGAGAAGGCCAAGACCTTCTTTCGCGAGCAATTCGGCTGGACGATCCACGACAACCTCGGGCCCACCTACTGCCTCTGGAGCGCCGGCGGGCTCGGCGGCGGGTTCTCCTCCGAGATGGCCGTGGTCGAAGGCGGCTTGAACGTCATTCTGGCCGTCGACGACATCCCCGGGAAGCTCGAAGCGATCGCGCGTGCCGGCGGAAAATCCGTGCAGGGCAAGACCGAGATCGGCGGCGGACACGGCTTCTTCGCGCTCTTCAAGGATCCCAACGGCAACCGCCTGGGCTTATGGTCGAAGACCTGACCGTTCAGCCGGCGGGGCAATTGAAATCCGCGCGCGCCCGGCGTAGGCTCGTTCTTTACGCCGACACCAGGGGGAATCCACATGCGCGCGGCCTTCATCCGGCAGTTCGGCGGCCCCGAGGTCGTCCAGATCGGGCAACTCGACCGGCCCAACCCCGGGCGCGGCGAGGTGCTGGTCAAAGTGAAGGCCTCGGCGCTGAACCACCTCGACGTCTGGGTGCGCAAGGGCCGCCCCGGCGCGGAGGCGAAAGGCGCGCACATCCTGGGCAGCGACGCGGCCGGCGTGGTCGAAAAGGTTGGCGAGGACGTCGAGGCCTTCGCGGTTGGCGACGAGGTCGTGGTCAACGCGGGCGTAAGTTGCATGAAGTGCGCGTGGTGCCGGCGCGGCGATCACAGCGAGTGCCCGCAGTTCAAGCTCCTCGGCTTCCAGCTTCCCGGCACGCACGCCGAGTACCTCGTCGCGCCGGCCTCGAACCTGGGACATAAGCCGCTGCACCTGACCTGGCCGGAGGCCGCGGCGCTGCCGCTGTCGCACCTGACCGCTTGGCACATGCTCTTTCCGCGCGCGCGCTTCCGCGTCGGCGAGACGGTCCTGATCCACGGCATCGGCGGCGGCGTGGCCTTGGCCGCGCTGCAGATCGTGAAGATGACCGGCGGCAAGGCGATCGTGACGAGTTCCTCCGACGAGAAGCTCGCGCGCGCGAAGGAACTCGGCGCCGCCCACGGCCTCAACTACAAGACCGGCGGCGACGTGGCCGCGCAGGTGAAGGAGCTGACCGGCGGGCGCGGCGCGGACATCGCCTTCGACACCGTCGGCGCGCCGACTTTCCCCATCAGCTTCGCGGCCGTGCGCCGCGGCGGGCGGATCGTCACCTGCGGCGTCACCGGCGGACGCGAGGCGACCGTGAACCTGCAACTGCTCTACTGGAACCACATCAGCCTGATCGGCTCGACCATGGGCAGCCATGAAGACTTCCAGTGCCTGCTCCCCGCCGTCGGCATGTCGCACCTGCGCCCGGTCGTGGATAAGGTCTACAAACTGGAGCAGTACGCCGAGGCGGTGCGACGGATGGAGTCGGGCGCGCAATTCGGGAAAATCGTGCTGGATATCGACGCGTAACCCGGCGCGGCCCGGCCGCGCTTAGGGCGGTCTTCGAAACGACCGGGAGGCGCCGGTCTACCATGAGTGCTTCATGACAGAACCCCCATATGCGCGGAACCCCATAGATAACTGGCTGGGGCGATTGCTTCGCTTGCTACTCGCGTGCCTGATTGGGATGTGCAGCTATTTCATGTGGCGCGTCTCCGAAGTAGTGCGGCGAATCGAGGAAACCGTCGTCTCGGTGAGTACCGACGTAAAACAGGTCACGCAAACCGCCGCGAACATGTCCAAACGGGTGGACGAAATCGCGGTAAAGCTCGATCGCCTGGAGACGGCAACCAAAGAGAAGCTGCATCTCGATGAGGCCCGGCACCTCAAAGATGAAGTCAAGAGTTTGATCGATGACGAGGCCGACAGGAATCTACCGGCCGAAGCGCGCAAAGAGATCGAGTACCTGCTCGAGAAAGTCAAGGCGTCCGGACTCAAATTCACCTACGACGACCACGTGCGCTCGGCGTCTTATTACTACGCGAAGTTGTACGCCAAATACAAAATCTACGCACATACACTCGACTCAGCGGAAGACTTCATCGAGCGCGTCGCCACCCGATCGGTTGGCGGAAATCCCTATTCTGTCATAGACGGCGAAACGCGGACTCCCTTGAACAAGTGGCTGGCCAAGCATCTACAAGAAGCGCGCAGGCAGGAAAGATGATTGAAGCGAATGACTTGCTACTTTGGAATCACAACTGAACCGCAGCATGACGCTATGTTTCGAAGATACCATGTGAAACCTCTCGTAACGCTCACGCGCGAATATCGGCACGAAAGCAGCCGGCGCAAGAAACGCACGAAGGGCGGCCCGTCTGCGCCCTGAAGTTCATTTTTTCATCCTCAGTTTTGCCTACTTGGCCAGCTCCGCCAGCCGCTTGAGCATCGTCTCGCGCGCCGCGCTGAGCTTCTCGTCGGACCAGGCCGCTTCATCTTTCTTGTATCCTTCCACGCTCCACGCTTGCAAGGCGGGGTCGCCGGCCGGGGCGAGCTGCTCCAGCGTGGCGCGGATGCGCAGGTCGAGAAGCCCCTCGCGCGTGCCGAGCCAGAGCGGCGTCTTGAGCGCGCCCAGCTCGCGGTGCACCAGGAAGCAGCCGAAGGACGGCTCGCGCCCGTCGAGGTTGTAAAACGCGAAGCCCTGCGTGAAGCAGCCGATCCACTGCATGCGCCCTTCGGCGCCGAGCTTCGCGCCGCGCCAGGCGTGCAGCCCCATGCCGTAGCGGTCGAGCCCGTTGTTGTAGACCCAGGGATGCTGGCCCTGTTCCTTCATAACCTTCAGGCTCTCGGCGTCGTGAAGGTTCACGGCGGGCGCGTAGGTGTTTGCGGCGAGCTTCCGCCACAACTCGTCGGCGCCGTGGAAACTGGTGTAGCCGATGGTGCGGATGCCGGTGGCGGTGAACGGCGCGACGTGCCCGATGGCGACGTTCTTCTCGTCGGGCGTGCCGGGCTCGTCGTAGGCGTAGACGTAATGCGGGGGCATGCCGCGCGCCTCGAGGTCCTGGATCGCCGCGGCCCACGCCGCGGGATCCTTCGCGCCGTACTTGATCCCCGGAAGGAAGCCGCCGTAGGGCACGATCGCGCGGACCGGGCCGTACTTCCGCGCCAGTTCGATATAGCGTTCGGGGTTGGCGCCTTTGAACGCGGGCTTTGCTCCGGACGCGTCGAGCCTCCAGTCCAGCCCCGGCCCGCCGCTCAGCGCCGTCAGCCCCGCGCGCATCTGCTCTTTCAGGAAGTTCTCCTGGAGCTTCCACCACGTCGCCTCGTCGAGCGCGCCCGGTCCGAAGGGCAGCGCGTTGCAGAAGAGCCCCAGCGGGAACGGCGTCGCTTCGAGCGCGACCGGGAGCACCCGGATCGCGAACGAGACGCTCGCGGTGGCGTTCGGCGCGCTCAGTTTGATCTCGGCCTGATAGTTGCCCGCCGGGCAATCGGCCGGGATTTCGTACTCCACCGCCAGCGAACGCGCGCAAGCGGGGCCCACGCCGAACTCCGCGGCCGGGCGGTAGTGGTTGACTTCCAGCCACGCGGCGCCGACGCCGTACGCGCGGCTGGGCAGGTAGCGGCCGTACGAGACCGCGGGCGCGGGCAGCGGGCCGGGCGCGGGGGCCTCGACCTTCACCTGCACCTCGCTCTTGGCGTACACGCCGAGCTGGACCGTGACGCGCTGGCCGCGCGCGGCAAGCACCTCCTTGAGCGGCGCGCGGGGCGCCTGCTCCGGCCAGTCGCGCGGATAGACCTGCGCGCCCGGCGGCAGCGCGTGCAGGACCAGCGCCGCGTTCGGCGCCGCGCGACCCTCGCCGCGCCGCCCGCGGTCCTGCGCGACGAAGGTCGTCGCAATCGCCTCGCGCTGCCGGGCCTCGTGCGCGGCGAGGAACGCTTTGCCCTCGTCGGTGTCCGGGGCCAGGATCAGTCCGGCCACGCGGAGCGGATAGCCAATGAGGCCCGTCACGTGCAGCGTGAAGACGTTGGCGCCCTTGGCCGCCTCGAACGTGAAGCTCGTGATCGCGTGCGCGGGCCAGACGCAGGTCTCGGCGAGCTTTGCCATATCGGTCAGCTCGACGTCCTGGAAGAAGAAGTGCGGCCCGTCGGGGGTGAACTCGTGCGCGCTCACGGCCGCGCCGTTGAGCTTCAGCTCGGCCTTCGCGTACCCGGCGAACTCGTCCTCCCAGAACCCGCCCCGTTCGTAGGCGATCCAGCCGAGGTATTTCCCGCCGGGCAGGTCCACCTGGAAGCCTTTATCGGGCCAAGCCACTCCGTCGCCGAGCAGCGGCGTGGGGAAGGACATGTTCTTGCCCAGCGCGCGGCCGTCGGCAAGGAGGCCAAAACCCTTCGCCGCGTCGAAGCGGGTGTTGTGGAAGACCCCTTGGAAGTCGCGCATCACCTGCGTGCCGGCCTTCCCGAAATCGAAGGCGAAGCCGCCGGCGGTCTCCAGCTTCTTCAGCTTCACGACCTCGATCTTGTCGATGAAGACCGGCCCCGAACCCTGGTTGGTGAAGGAAAGGCGGGTGATGTTCCCGGTGTCGATGGGCGTCTTGATCTTGCCGCGGTAGGGCTTGTTCTCTTCCCCGCGCCAAAGCGCGCCGCTGATGTCCAGTTCGACGGTCTGCTCGCCGGGCGGCACGCCGAATCCGTTCTGGTGCCGCTCGTGGAAGGAGGTGTGCTGGTCCTGGAGCTCGAAGCCCACGCTCGCGGCCTGCTCGCCCGCGTTCTGCATGTGCACGCGCAGGACGCTGTAGCCCTTCCAGTCGCGCAGCTTCAGCGTGGAGAGCGCCGACATGAGGCCCGGATCGATGCGCAGCGAGCGCTCGCCGTCGGCCTTCCAATCTTTCGAGAACGCCACCTCGCCGGGCTTGTCGCCGGGCCACTTGCTCACCTCGAAGTCCTGCTCGAAGTCCTGGACGACGGCTGATTCGAGTTCCTGCGCGTGCACGGCGGCCGGCAGGCCCAGGCACAGCACGAGAACCAGCGCGGCAGGTTTCATCGATGATCCTTTCGAGACCGGAACGAAGCGGGTCGGCAACGACAAACACCGATGGACATTACACCGCGCAGGCGCAGGAAGTTGAAGGGAAAGTCAGGCGCAAGCGATGGACCTGAAGCGGGAATTCCAAACGGCAAGGACCACCAATAATCAGGCAATGGCTCAAACAGCAAACATCACAAAACTTCCTTCCAACCCCTGCCGTTCTCCGTGCCTCCGTGGTAAATCCGCACGCCGTTACCTGTGATCCACCTTCACCGGCTCGTGCGTCTCCGCGCTCTGATAAATCGCCACGCAGAGCGCCAGCGCTTTGCGCGCTTCCTCGCCGCTGATGAGGGGCGTCGTGTCCTCGCGGATCGCCTTGGCGAAGTCCGCGAAGTACGCGCCGCGCTCGTCGGTCCCGTACAAGCCCTTCCCCACATCCACGTCCGTCCACTGCCCCTTGGTCAGGCCCGGCACGCCCTCGCGGGCGGTGTAGACGCGCAGCGGCGAGGCCAGCACGAGCTGCCCTTCGCTGCCGTAGAGCCGGTCGCCGAAGGACTCCTTGCCGCGCGCGCAGCTCATCGCGTCGATGCTCCCGATCGCGCCGCCGCGGAAGTGCACGACCGCGGAGATGTTGTCCTCGACCTCCACCGGCGTCAGGTGCGTGGCCGCCTCGGCGTAGACGCGCTCGGGGACGAGTCCCGTGAGCCAGAGCACGAAATCGAGGTTGTGGCTCAGGTTCATCACCAGCACGCCGCCGCCGGACTTCTCCTTGCTCTGCCGCCAGTCGCTCTTCGCGCGCCCCGTGTAGCCGCCGGACCAGTAGCTCTCGGGCTTGTCCGCGGCGACGTGGACCTGGTAGCGCAGGATCTTCCCGATCGCGCCGGCCTCGACGAGTTCCTTCGCCTTCCGCACCATCCCCGAGTAGCGCGAGATGTAGTTGATCGAGAGCTTCACGCCGGCCGCGTGGCAGGCGGCGATCATCTCGTCGGCCTGTGCCAGCGTGCAGGCGATGGGCTTCTCGCAGGCCACGTGCTTCCCGGCCTTGGCGGCCTGGATCGCCAGGGGCGCGTGCAGGAAGTGCGGCGTGCTGAGCACCACCGCGTCCACGTCGTTGCGCGCGAGCAGCGCGTCCACCTGCGTCACCGCCGGGACGCCCAGCCGCTCGCCGGTGTCCTTCGCCAGCCCTTCGACCACGTCCTGCACCGCCGCGATCGCGCAGGATTCGGACAAGCCTTGCAGCGCCTTCACCGAGTGCATGGCGATCTCGCCGCAGCCGATCAGGCCGAAACGGACGGGGGAGGCGGGCATGGTGAGGGCTCCTTATGAGACAACATCGAGTTGAAAAAGGACATTGCCTAATGCGCCGGACAGCTCTTGAAACGTGAAAACGGCTCAGAAGCGGCAGCTAAACGAAAGCCGCTGCCTTCGGGTCCCTTCACGTTTCACGTTTTACGTTTCTCGCCGTACCCTTCCAGCACCTGCTCCGCCTGGTAACTGCTGCGCACGAATGGCCCGCAGGCGGCGGCCTTGAAGCCGATCGAGAGCGCGTACTCCTCGTAGCGCCGGAAGGTGTCCGGCGTGACGAATTCGGCCACGGGCAGATGCTCGGGACTCGGGCGCAGGTACTGCCCGACGGTCAGGATCTCGCAGCCGGCCTCGCGCAGTTCGTCGAGCGTGACGCGGACTTCGTCGAAGCGCTCGCCCAGCCCGACCATCAGCCCGCTCTTGGTGGGCAGGGCCGGGTCGAGGCGTTTGACGAGGCTCAGCACGCGCAGGCTGCGCCGGTAGTCGCCCTGCGGGCGGACGGGCGGATGCAGGCGCTCGACGGTCTCGGTGTTATGGTTGAAGACGCCGGGGCGGGCCTCGACGACCGTGCGCAGGCAGTCCTCGCGCGCGTGGAAGTCCGGCGTGAGCACCTCGACGACCAGCTCGGGGCCGCAGGCGGCCTTGAGCGCGGCGATGGTGCGGGCGAAGTGCGCGGCGCCCTCGTCGGGCAGGTCGTCGCGCGCGACGCTGGTGACGACGACGTGGCGCAGGCCGAGCTGCTTCGTGGCTTCGGCGACGCGCTCGGGCTCGTCGGCCAGCGCCAGGAGGCTCTCGCCGCGCCCGGTCTTGACCGCGCAGAAGTGGCAGGCGCGCGTGCAGTGCTCGCCGAGGATCATGAAGGTCGCCGCGCCGCGGTTCCAGCACTCGCCCAGGTTGGGGCATTCGGCCGACTGGCAGACGGTGTTGAGCTTCAGGCCGGCCAGGAGTTCCTGGGTGCGGGTGTCGTAGCGCGCGGGCCAGGGCTTGCGCAGCCACTCGGGAAACTCGCGCACGCGCTTGCGTTCGGGCCGCGGGTAAAAGCTCCCATCGCGGCCGTCCGAAGCTGGGGACACATCGTGCTCCTGCATCCCATCCTTCTATCACCGGCCGGCCCGAGTTTCAAAGCGAGCCGTGCAGCAGCGCGCGGCCCGGGGGCTCTTGCTCTTTGAGGCCGATACGCAGGGGCCGGGAGAGCAGACCGATGCGCACCTTGATCCTATCCCTGCTGGCTCTGGCACTGTTGGGCTTGGGTGGGAGCCTTCGCGCCCAGGATGCCAGCCGCCAGCAGGCCGCCGCGCTGAGCCAGGAGGTCCACCAGGCCTTCGCCAAGCAGGACTACGCCCGCGCCGAACAGAAGTGCCGCGAGTTGCTGGCCTTGATGCCCGGCCATCCCAACCCGCATTACAATCTCGCCTGCGCGCTGGCGCGGCAGGGCAAGAACGACGAGGCGCTGGCCGAGTTGGGCAAGGCCGCCGAGGCCGGCTACAACGATCCCGCGCACCTAAAGGCCGACGAGGACCTCGCCGCGCTGCGCGCGGACAAGCGCTTCGCGGAGATCGCCGCCAAGGCCCGCGAGAACGAACAGCAGGGCAGCTACGAAAAGGGCGCCGAGCTCGCGGGGCTCAAGAGCATCGAGGCCTTCCCCGAGGGCGGGCTGCGCTACCGGCTGCGGCTGGGCAACGAAGCCGGCGCCGAGAAGCCCCACAGACTGATCGTCTGGCTGCATCCCAGCGGCGGCTCGATGAACAACGTCGCCGAGGGCCTCGCGCCGCTCTTCGCCCAGCACGGCTACGCGATCGTCGTCTTCACTCAGAAGCAGTGGATGGGCTGGAGCAGCGAGGACGCGGAGAAGCTCGCCAAGACGCTTCCCGAACTGGAGAAGGTCGCGGGGCTCGACGCGAAGCGGCCGATCTTGATGGGCTACAGCGCCGGCGGACAGATGGCGCTCTCGCTGTGGGGCGCCGATCCCCGCCCCTACGGCGGACTGGTCCTCGACGCGGCCTATCCCATCGATGCCGAGGCGTACATGCGCGGCCAAGTCAAGGCCATGGACCTGCCCAAGGACGAGGCGATCCGCAAGATTCCCGTCTTCGCCCTGGTCGGCGACAAGGACGGCGGCGCGCAGATGTGGCAGAAAGTCATGAACGACTGGCTCTCGGCCGGCATTCCCCTCACCTACCGCACCGTGGCGGGCAAGGGGCACACCTGGCTCTTCGGTCCGGAACAGAAGAAAGCGCTGACCGAATGGCTGGATCAGGTTGCGGCCGGGAAGTTCCCGTCCGACCCACCGGCGCAGGCCCCGGCGCCCAAGCCGGAGGCTCCCAAGCCGGATCAGCCCTGAGTCCGGCCCGGCCGGCAACGCGGCGCGTTTCGCTTGTTTCTTTAACTTCTTGTGTGAAGCCTGGTTAAGAAGTCAGGAAATGCCGGATTGGTGAAGTAAATCCCTACCTCGTCTCATCCATATTAGTAGGGGTCAGGCGCCGCATGGCGTCGGCCCGCCTACCGTCGCACCGGAGCCGCCTTCCCCCATGTCGAGAATAGGCCTCGCGCCGGCGCTCTGCCTGGCCGTCCTGTTGTCCGATACGCCGGTGTTCGCGCAGATGCTGCCCGACGCGGACCCGGTGCCGCTCTGGGACCAGTTGGAGCGGGCGTACCAGCGCGGGGATTTCCAGCGCGTGGTCGCGCTCTCGCGAAAGGCGATCGTGGACATGCCCACGATGCCCGCGCCGCGCTACGAACTGGCCTGCGGACTGGCGATGTTGGGGAACAAGAACGCGGCCCTGGAAGCCCTCGCCGAAGCGCTGGCCCTGGGCTTCCACGACCCGGCGCAGTTGCGCGAGGAGGAATATCTCAAGCCGCTCCACGACGAACCGCTCTTCTGGACCGTCGTGAAGGACGCGCGCGAGATGGAGCAGCTCGGGAAGGCCGAGCCCGGCCCCAAGCTGGAGGGCGTCCGGACGCTCGAGGATTTCCCCGAGGGCGGGCTCCGCTACCGGCTCCATATGAGTCCCGAGGCCACGCCGCAAAAGCCGCAGCGGTTGCTGGTCTGGCTCCATCCAACCGGCGAATCGATGAACGACCGCGTCGAATTGCTGGCCCCGCGCCTCAACAAGCTGGGCCTGGCGCTGGCGGTCTTCACCCAGAAACCCTGGAACGGCTGGCAGCCCGAGGACGCCATGCGCATGATCAAGCGCACGCTGCCGGCGCTGGCCAAAGTGCCCGGCGTGGACGGAAAACGGCCCTACCTGTTCGGATTCAGCGCCGGCGGACAGTTGGCGCTGACCTTGTGGAGCGAGAACCCCGAGCGCTACGCCGGGATGATCCTCGACGCGGCCTACCCCATCAGCAGCGTCCACTACGGGCCCGATTCGATGGGCAACGTCCGTTCCCCCACCGCGCCGGGGCACCTGGCCGCGCCGCTCTTCGTCGCCGTGGGGACCAAGGACAGCGGCGCGCGGCTGTGGCAGCGCGTGGCGCCCCGCTGGAAGAAGGCCGGCGTCAACCTGACCTACCACCCCGTGCCCGAGCGCGGGCACGAGTACTTCTTCGAAGGCGCGGCGCTCGACGCCGTCGAAGCCTGGCTCCGCAAGGTCCTGGCCGGCGAGCGCCCTTCCGACTACGGCCCGCTTCTGAACGAGCAGCCCGTCGAGACCACGCTCACGCCCGAGGAACGCGCGGAGCATCTGAACCGCTTGGCGCTGGAGTTCCGCGAGGCCTACGGCGCCGGCGACTTCGAGGGCGCGGCCTCCCTGGCGCGTTCGGGCATCGCGCTGATGCCGCAGCAGCCTTACCCCTACTGGGCGCTCGCCCGCGCCCTGGCCCAGATGAAGCACCTCGAGGAGGCGCTCTCGGCCCTGGACGACGCCGTCGAGCGCGGTTTCAGCAACACCGCCGCCCTGCGCGAAGACCAGGGACTGGCCTCGCTGCACGGGAAGGAACGCTTCGAGCGCCTGCTCAAAGCGGTCCGCGAAAAAGAGACCCAGGGCACGCCCGAACCGGCGCCGAAGCTCGAAGGCGTCAAAGTCGTCGAGGACCATCCCGAAGGCGGATTCCGCTTCCGGCTCTACCTGCACCCCCAAGCCTCCAGGCCGCAACCGCTGATCGTCTGGCTCCATCCCAAAGGCGCTTCGCTCTGCGGGACCGTCGAGCCGTTCGCCCCGCGCCTGACCCAGGCCGGCTTTGCGCTGCTCGTGCCGACGATGAAAGCTTGGACCGAATGGCAGGGTCAGGATCTCGAACGCCTGATGCGGCGCACGCTCCCGGCGCTGGGGACCATCCCGAACGTGGATTTCTCCGCGCCGATCCTCTGGGGCCAGGGCGACGGCGCGCAGGCCGCCCTCGCGCTCTGGAGCAACGGGCTGGGGCCCTTGGGCGGCCTGATCCTCGGCGCGGCGCCGCCCACGGAAGATCAGCCCCCCGGCGCGCAAGCCGCGCCGAACCTGCTCTCGCCTCCGCTCGAGGATGCCAATCGCCGCGCGCCGCTCTTCGCGCTCGTGGGCGAGAAGAGCCCCTCCGCCGCAGCCTGGGCCAAAGCCGCGACCCTCTGGCGCAGCCAGGGCGTGCCGCTGGCGCTGAACTCGATCCCCGAAAGGGGCGATGAGTGGCTCTTTGACGATGCGCGTTTTGATGAGCTGTTGAAGTGGTTAGCGAAACTCCCCGTCCGAAATCCATAACGGCAGGTCGTGTTATAGTTTTTCATAACACCCAAATTTCCTTCCGTTTTCCCTTGCAGTGTTATGAAAACCAGTTATCTATCCTCTTGCTTTACACAACATCTAGCGCAATGGAGCGCTCAACACAGAACCTAGAGTCGTAGCGTCTGCGCGAGCTACAATCCCCCCACTAGTTCGCGTTGGCGTTTACGAGACCGGAGGTCGCAAGACCTCCGGTTTTTTTGTGCCCATTTTTTTCCATAAGTCCTTGTGCGCTATCCCGTCACAGTGCCCGTTCGATCCGTTGACCCGCGCGGGGTCATTTAGGGTTGAACCCCAGAAGGCTTTAGATAGAGTCGTTCGAACCTGGGGAGGTTCTTCCATCGTTATGCGTTCGCGCGCTTGGCGTTATGTGATTGCAGGAGTAGCGGCGCCGCTGAGCGTGCTGCTGCTCGTGTGCATCGTCGGGCAGCGCGTGCCTCCTCAAGTTCCGTACGTCCCCGCCCCGCTCGCGGCGGAGCCCGACCCGGAGGCCAAGGCCGACGCGCGCGTGACGCTCGAAGCCTTCCCCCATTGGGGCGGCGGCTGGTCGAGCGCCGCCGAAGACGGCGCGCATTTCTTCGACCGCGCGCGGGCGCAGGAACTCCGCCAGGCTGCCGGAGCGCAGGCGCGGTACGTAATCGACCTGAACGCGCGCGCGATCCTGCCTGACCCGGCGGTTAAGCCCGAAGAACTCGTCCCCGCCGGAGCGCCGCGGACGCTGCTCCTTCAGTTCAAGGCACAGCCGAGCGAAGCGCAGAAACAGGAACTCGCGCGGGCCGGCGTCGAGGTGATCCGCTACCTCGACGGGCACGCCTACCACGCGCGCGGCACGCGGGAGGCCTTTGCGGCGGCGCGCGCGAAGGAGTACGTCCGCGCGCTGGCGAAGCTCGACGCGCGGGACAAGCTGCATCCGCAGGTCTTCGCCGGGCGCAAGCCCGAATACGCGAAGCTCGGCGAAGGCATCTACGGCTACCGCCTGCTGGCCTACCCGGGCGCGCGACTGGACGAACTGAAAGCGGCCGTGGGCGAGGCCGGGGCGTCGCTGGTTCCGCAGGCCCCCAGCGTCCTGGGCCCCATGTTCGGGTTCAGCGGCGACGACAAGGCGATCCTGGCCCTGGCGGCGCTCCCGCAGGCGCGCTTTGTGAATTACCTGCCCCCGCCGCCGGCCAAGCGCGACGCGACCACCGACCAGAACACCAACGTCACCGATGTCCGCGACGGCCCGCTGGCGCTCAGCGGAGCCGGCGTGGAGGTCGCCGTGCGCGAGGTCGAGAAGACGGGCACAGGGATCCAGCCCACGCCCGAAGACGTCCACGTGGATATCGAGCTCAACTACATCGACGAGGACTTCGACTCCGGCGCGCCCTTCGATCCCGATCACGCCACGAGCGTCAACGGGCAGATCGGCGGCCAGGGGGTGCAGGTCCCGAACGCCAAGGGCATCGCGCCGGGCGTCTTCCTTCACGGCTACGACCTGTACCCGCTGAATATCGACGCTTTCGCCACCGACGACATCGTGAACGCCGACGAGTTGCTGAGCGTGCGGCTGAGCAACCACTCCTACGGCCCCACCGGCGAAGGCGACGGGAGCTACGACACCATCAGCGCCGACTGGGACCAGGTCCTGCGCGACGGCGCGCTGGGCGAGGGACTCCTCGCCATGATCGCCAGCGCCGAGATCTCCCCCATCCGGCACAAGCAGATCGACTTCTTCAGCGGGATGAAAAACAGCATCTGCGTCAGCGCCACCAACGACACGGCGCACTGCGGCGACGACGACCCCGCCACGCCCGTCGCCAGCGGCATCGCCTCGTTCGTGGACTTCGGCCCGATGCTGGACAGCCGCATCAAGCCCGACTGCGTCGCGCCCGGGACCACCATCACCCTGATCCGCGGCCTTTCCAGTTCGACCGTCAACAACGGAACCTCCTTCGCCAGCCCGGTCGTCACCGGCATCCTGGCGCTGATCTTCGAGCACTACATCAACCGCAACCTGGGGCTGGAGCCGAGCGCGGCGCTGGCCAAGGGGATCCTGCTCAACGGCTGCACCGACATCGGGAAGGCCGGCCCCGACGCGCGCTACGGCTGGGGCATCTGCAACGCCGAGAAGAGCGTGGACCTGATCACGCGGCACTTCGACACGCCCGCCGACCCGCTCTTCTTCGAGGGCGCCGTCGGGACCAACGACACCGACGAATACCTGATCGGCGTCTCCGGCGCCGAGACGGTCAAGGTCATGCTCGTCTGGCTCGACGCCGGCGGGGATCCCATGGCCGCCAAGGCGCTGGTGAACGACCTGGACCTGGAGGTCGTCAACCCCAGCGCCACGACGCTCTTTCCGTTTTCGCTGAACGTGAACTCCTTCGGCGCAAGCCCACAGGGCAACGAACAGAACGACCCGCCCGCCACCACGACCGGCGCGAACCGGCAGGACACCGTCGAGCAGGTCGTCGTGGTCAACCCGCCCTCCGGCGCCTACACGATCCGCGTCAAGGGCTTCAACGTGCCCTACGAGGACAACCCCGGCGACGGGCAGCGCTACGCCGTCGTGGTCTGCAAGGGCGCCGCGATCTCCGCGACCCTGGCCTGCGTCCCCGAAGCGCCCGGCAAGAACGTGAGCGGCGTCACCTACTTCCCCGTCGGCGGCGGGAACGCGAACTTCACCGTCAACATCGCCGGCGGCGTGGCCCCCTACACCATCGATTGGGACCTCGACGGCGACGACACGGTCGACAGCACCGACGTGACCAACTCGACCAGCTTCGCCTTCCCCGCCAACCCCTACATGTATCCGGCCGTGGTCGACGCCGACGACGACTTCTATCTGGCCAAGGCCACGATCACCGACAGTTCCGTCCCGCCCTTCGTGACCACGGCGACGCGCCCGGTCACGGTGCTGGTCCCGCCGACGGCCATCGCGGCCGGCGCGCCGGACTTCGGCGAAGCCCCGCTCAACGTCTTCTTCAACGGCAGCGCCTCCCTGGGCGTGATCGAGACCTACACCTGGGACTTCGGCGACTCGTCGATGGAGACCAACCCCGTCCCCACCACCACGCACCTGTACGAGGACGTCGGGCTCTTCGGCGTCACGCTCACCGTCACCGACGTGGTCGGGCAGACGGGCAGCGACAACTCGCTCCTGATCGAGACGACCAAGCGGCTGCGCACGGCCTACACGCAGCGCTTCGTGGGCTCGGTCAATTACCTGAAACGGACCGGGCGCTTCGCGCTGGTGCTCGTGACGCCCGACCTGGCGCTCTCGTCGCTGGCCTACCGCAACGCGCTGCAGGCCCAGACCTACGCCGGGCGCGGTTACGACTTCTACATCAACGGCGACGAGACCACGGGCGAGCTGCTGGCGACCTTCGTCACCGACAAGTACGCGCGCAACCAGCCCCGGGATCGCTACCGCTCCTTCCGCATCCTGCTCCTGCGCAGGGGCTGGATCCTCATTACGTGGTCGGTCAAGGACGACCCGGAGTCCCCCGGCGATCCGGAGGCCGTCGCCACGATCTTCGAGGACAATTTCATGGGCGAGTTCGACCCGAGCACCGACAAGAACGACCCGCTGACCGACATCGAATTCCCCGTCGCGGTGGACACCCAGGACGCGACCTATCGCGCGACGTTCAAGCTGATCTTCACCAACATCCGCGGCATCGCCGGGCGCGTGATCGGGCGCAAGCCGTAGGCGATCTCCGTGCCACGGCCGCCCCGTGCCGAACGCCGGGCCTTTTTCCCATCTTCATATTTCGCGCGGACGGCTACCGGCCAACCTCTGGCTTCGCCCCGCGCTTCGAGCTAGACTTTCCACGGTGGCGTTTGGAGCGCATTCATGCGCGCGCCACAGCGGCCCGTAGCCTGAGCAGCCTGCCCATGAACGCGCCCACACCGTCCGCCCACGAACGCTACCCCGGCGGAGACGCTGCCTTCATTCTTGGCGTCTGCCTGATCCTGCTCGGCCCGCTGCTCGTGCTGGTCTCCTGCATCGGATACGCGGGGGAGGAAGCCGAGGGCCTCGCCATCCTGGCCTGGTCGTTGGGCCTGGCCCTGATGGGCGCGATCTCCCGCACGGCCGGCGACGGCCCAGTCTGGGCTTGGGAACTCCCTTTCTATTTGGCGCTGATGCTCATCGTAACGGGCGGGCATCTCGCGGCGGGGCTGTACTTTGCGACAGCGCATTATACTCAGCCGGCAATTCGGGAATTCGGGTTCGGTTCCCACCTGGGCGCCGCCGTCTGGTGCCTCGCTGTTTCGCCCATGGGCTTCCTGGCCGCCAACCGGCTAGCCGGCCGACTGCGCCAATTAAGTAAGGGCCACTAGTCCCGGCTCTTTGCCTGCGCTAGGATAACCGCGCCGCCGGTTCGGAGCTTCCTCCATGCGCGCCATCCTGCTGACGCTCCTGCTGGCCTCCCTGCTCTCCGTCCAGGCCGCCGAAACCGCCGCCCCTGCCGAGTCCACCGACTGGCGCGCCGAACTGAAGGCCCGCCTCGCGCGGAAGGTCACGCTCGAGATCCACGAGGCCGACGCCGAGTCCGCGCTCGCGATCCTGGAGAGCGAGACGAAGCTCGAACTCGTCGTCGATCCGCGCATCGCCCGCCTCCCGGACGCTTCGCGCGCCTTCACCTTCCGCGCCGCCGACGAGCCGCTCTACGACGTGCTCGTGCGCCTGGTCGCCGAGGCCGGCCTTGCCCTCGACCGGCTCGACGGCAAGCCCTTCGTCACCCACCCTACGCTGCCGCGCGGCGAGAAGCTGGGCTTCTTCGACGTCCGCGACCTGGCCCCCGGCGACAGCCGCGAGAAGAGCGCCGCCGAACTCCTGCTGGCCGCCGACCGCGCCTACTCCTGCTGCCCCCATCTTCTCGAGAACGAAAAAGCCTACGACCGCAAGGCCCGCGACCTCGTGCGCGAACTGCGCGAACGCCTCGCGCCGGAGTCCTGGAAGGACGCCAAGGCCTCCGCCGAGATCGTCCGCGGCATGCTCGTCGTCTCCCAGCGCGGCGAGGTCATCGCCCAGGTCCGCCCCTACCTCGAGGGCCTCCGCCAGGGCGCCGCCGCGCCCGACCTGGACTGGAAGAAGAGCAAGCGCCGCTGACCGCCGCGTTCGGAATCCCACCGGCCCGAAGTCCGCGCGCGAGTCCTCGCCTGCCTGAATGCCCCGCGCCAGGCGCGGAACGACCCGCTCTCGAAACGGGAGCCCTCCCGCAAGCCCTGACCGCCCCGTTTGGCGCTCCCGCTTCCCGGCTCCTTCGGTAGGGTGGTGGCGGACCCGGGAGACAAAACCGTGAACCCCAACGCCAGCGCGGAATTCGCCGAACACCGCATTCCCATGCGTGACGGGACCCGGCTGCAAGCGTTCCTGCTCCTGCCCGCCGGCGCCGGCCCGTTTCCGGGCCTCCTCGCGCGCTGCATGTACGGCACGGAGATGGTTCGCGAGAAGGCGCGCAAGTTCGCCGCGCGCGGCTACGCGGTGGTCCTGCAGAACGTTCGCGGCCGGCTGGGCAGCGAAGGGCAGCTCACCGGCGACGCGCGCAGCCCCGAGGACGGCTACGACACGCTGGAGTGGATGTCCCGGCAGGCCTGGTGCAACGGGCGCATCGGGACCTTCGGCGGCTCGGCCCTCGCCAGCGTCCAGGCCGCCACGGCCTTCCTCGCCCATCCCGCGCACCGCGCCATGTGCCCGCAGGTTCTGCCCTACGGGCTGATGAGCCGCCTCGGCGGGGCGTTCATGTTCAGCCAGATCGCGCAGTGGCTGTACTTCTCGCAGAGCGGCGCGGAGCTGAAGCCCTACGACGCCGTCGACTGGATGCCGCACCTCCACCGCCTGCCGCTGACGAGCGTGCTGGACGAACTGGGCGGCTGCGTGGAGCTGTACCGCGAGCGCGTCACCCGCATCTTCGACGATTATTTCCAACTCGACCCGCCCGAAGCCTTCCGGCGGCTGAACACGCCCAACCTGATGGTCACCGGCTGGTACGACCACTGCGCCACCGGCCCCGTGGACTTCTTCATGCTCACGCGCCGCCACGGCACGCAGGCGCAGCAGGCGCGGACGCACTTGGTCGTCGGTCCCTGGGACCACGCCTGCGACACGACCTCCGAGCCCCACGAGTACGACTTCGGCCCCGAAGCCAACCGCAACCACCTCGCCGCGGAACTGGACTTCTTCGCGCGGCACCTGCGCGGCGACGCGAGCCTTGCCCCGCTCCCGCCGGCGCGGATCTTCGTCATGGGCCGCAACGCCTGGCGCGACGAGGCCGAGTGGCCGCCGCGGCGCACCGTCGAGACGAAGTTCTACCTGCATTCGGACGGCGAGGCCCGCGGCACGCGCCGGCACGGAGCGCTCTCGACGGTGGCCCCGGGCGGCGAGCGCCCCGATCCTTTCGTCTACGATCCGGCGCACCCCGTCCCGACCCTGGGCGGGGCCAACAGCCACCCCGCCCGCGCCCTGCCCATGCGCCGCGGCCCGCGCGACCAGCGCCTCGTGCTCTACCGCGACGACGTGCTGGTCTACGCGAGCGCGCCGCTGGCCGAACCGCTCGAAGTCACCGGTATGCTCAAGCTGGTCCTCTACGTCTCTTCGTCCGCGCGCGATACGGATTTCACCGCGAAGCTGATGGACCTCCGCCCCGACGGCAACGCGCGGCTGCTCAGCGACGGCATCGTCCGCGCGCGCTACCGGAACGGGACGCGGAAGCCGGAGTTCCTCGCGCCGGGCGAGGTCGTCCGCTGCGAGATCGACCTCTGGTTCACCAGCAACGAATTCCAGGCCGGGCACCGCATCGGGCTGGCGGTCTCCAGCAGCAACTTCCCGCGCTTCGGGCGCAACCTCAACACGGGGGGCGACAACGAGCGCGACGCGGAGTTCGTCCGCGCCGAGCAGCTCGTCTATCACGACGCCGCGCGCGCGTCGCACCTGCTGCTGCCGGTCATTCCGCGCGGCGGAAGTTGACGCGGGCAGGGCGAGCCGTTAGACGGAGCGTAAGCCTGTTGGTTTTTACACTTTGTGCAGCGGAGGTTGGTCGGAAGTCGGTGTGCCGTCTTTGATCCGAGTGTTCAAAAAACATCAGTGACAATCCGTCGAGAAGAAATCGGGGTTGGGCGCCCGCAACCTAACCCCAGCCCATCAGGGAAGTTCGCGAACCGGATCGAGGATGAGCGACTACGGGGAATTGGCCTCAATCTTGATAGGCATTCAGAGTCCGTCCCGGATCAGGGTCCGGGACCTTCCGAAAGGGTCTGTCGATCATGAAGCTGATTGAAGCGATCATCCAGCCGTCGCGTCTCGAAGCGGTCAAGGAAGCTTTGAGCGAGGTCGAAGTGGTGCGTCTGACGGTCTGCGACGTGCAGGGCTTCGGCCGGCAGAAGGGGCGCACGGAGATCTACCGCGGCCACGAGTACACGGTGAACCTGTTGCGCAAGGTCAAGCTCGAGATCGCGGTAAACGACGACTTCGTGGAGCCGACGATCCAGGCGATCATCCGCGGCGGCCGCTCGGGCGAGGAAGGGCAGATCGGCGACGGCAAGATCTTCGTCCTTCCGCTGGAAGACTGCGTGCGCATCCGCACCGGCGAGCGCGGTCCGGAAGCCATCTGACGGATTTCGAAGGTTCTCGACGGCATGCACCGGGGGGCGCTGGGCCACTCCGCGCGAGTCGTGGGATTCGGGTGAGCCGCCAGGGAGGCGGCCGTACAGGCGTATCGGGTTAAGGAGCTCGGACATGGCAAAGACGGCGAAGGACGTCCTTGAACTGGCGAAGTCCAAGGGCGTGAACACGGTGGACTTCCGCTTCATGGACTTCATCGGAACGTGGCAGCACTTCTCGACGCCCATTCGCGAACTGACCGAGGAGATTTTCGCGGACGGCCTGGGCTTCGACGGCTCCTCGATCCGCGGCTGGCAGGGCATCCACGAGTCCGACATGCTCGTGATCCCCGTCCCCGACACGGCCTTCATCGACCCCTTCTACAAGGACCCCACCCTGGTCCTGATCTGCAACATCCAGGACCCCATCACCCGCGCCGACTACAGCCGCGACCCCCGCAACATCGCGCTCAAGGCCGAGAAGTTCCTCAGCAGCACCGGCATCGGCGACACGGTCTTCGTCGGCCCCGAGGCCGAGTTCTTCGTCTTCGACAACATCCGCATCTACGGCCAGACCAACGCCGCGGGCTACGAGATCGAGTCGGAGGAAGGCCACTGGACCAGCGGCCGGCCCGGCAGCGAAACGCGACCCAATCTGGGCCACGACATCCGCCCCAAGGAAGGCTACTTCCCCGTCCCGCCCATCGACCAGCAGCAGGATCTGCGCAACGAGATGATGCTCACGATGGAACAGATCGGGCTCAAGATCGAGCGTCAGCACCACGAGGTCGCCACCGCCGGGCAGGCCGAGATCGACTTCGTCTTCGACACCCTCGTCAAGACCGCCGACAACCTGATGAAGTACAAGTACGTGGTCAAGAACGTGGCCAAGAAGCACGGCAAGTGCGCCACCTTCATGCCCAAGCCGCTCTTCGGCGACAACGGCTCCGGCATGCACACGCACCTGTCGATCTGGAAAGGCGGCAAGAACGCCTTCGCCGGCAGCGGCTACGCGGGCCTCTCCGATATCGCGCTCTTCGCCATGGGCGGCGTCCTCAAGCACGCCCGCGCGCTGACCGCCTTCACCAACCCGACCACCAACAGCTACAAGCGCCTCACGCCCGGATACGAGGCCCCCATCAACTTGGCTTACAGCGCCCGCAACCGCTCGGCCTGCCTGCGCATCCCGATGTTCAGCAACAACCCCAAGGCCAAGCGCTTCGAGTTCCGCTGTCCGGACCCGACCTGCAATCCGTACCTGGCCTTCTCCGCCCTGCTCATGGCCGCCATCGACGGCATCCAGAACAAGATCGATCCGGGCCGGCCGCTCGATAAGGACATCTACGACCTGCCCCCGGACGAGCTGGCCAAGGTGCCCAACACCCCCGGCAGCCTCGACGAGGCCCTCGAAGCCCTGGAAGAGGACCACGAGTTCCTGCTCAAGGGCGAGGTCTTCACCACCGACGTCATCGAAGGCTGGGTCAACTACAAGCGCAAGAAGGAGTCCGACCAGGTCCGCCTGCGCCCGCATCCGCACGAGTTCTACCTGTACTTCGACATGTAATTTTCGAGCGGCCTGCGCCGCGACGGCAATCGGAACGGCGGCCCTAACCGGGTCGCCGTTCTCGTTTTAGAGCCGATTCTTACTTGGTGCGCCGAAGCTCTTGGATTGGCCGAATTACGTCGAAAGATTCGCGTCCATTCTGTAACGTAGTAGTGCCAGCCGGACTCGGATTCATTAGCACGTTCACCTGAGGGAGCGTTTCATGCGCATGCGCGTTCTGCCGTTCCTGGCCCTGATCCTGGTCGCGCTCCCGGCGTTCGTACGCGCCGAGGACGCCCCGCCGGCTCCGCCGACGCCCGAGCAACTCCAGCAGTGGATCAAGCAGCTCGGCGACGAGAACTTCCAGACCCGCACCGAGGCCCAGGAGAAGCTCCTGAAGGCCGGCGGCGCCGCCCTGGAGCCGCTCAAGGCGCAGCTCGAGGCCACCCAGGACATCGAGGTCAAGAACGCGATCAACGGGCTGATCCTCAGGCTCAAGTGGGTCGCCGTGCGCGACGAGGCGGACTACCTCGACCTCTTCCCCGCCAACACCGCCATGGCCGTCCGGCTCGCTTCGACGGCCAAGTCGTGGGAGAAGCTCAAGGGCACCGGCCTGGGACAGCTCCTCGCGGGCGAGGATTTCAAGCCCCTCCTCGCCATGCTCGATGCCAAGGCCCAGGGCGCGCCGGAATTCCAGCTCTTCCTCAAGTGGCTCAGCCGCTTCAACGGGCAGGTCGCCGGGGGCATCTGGGCGCTCAACCCGATGGACCCGCAGGGCATGGGCATGGCGGCGATCCTGGAACTCCCCGCCGAGAACCCCGCGGCCGTCTTCCAGGAATTCCTGACCGACACCGGGATGGGCCAGAAGCTCGAGAAGGACGTCTCCAAGGGCTTCGACCTGTACCTCGGCCCGCAGGGCCAGGGGGCGCTGGCGCTGCTGAAGCGGCACCTCATCGTCGCGCCCAACGCCGACTCGATCCTGAAGGTCGCCGACGGGCTGGTGGAACCCGCGGCGGAGCGCTTGACCGGCTCCGTGGCCTACTCGCGCCTGCGCCCGCACCTGGGCGGCAACCCCGAGTTCCTCGGCGTGATGAACGTCCCGGCCTACCAGGAAATGCTCGGCGGCATGATGGGCATGATGGTTCCCGGCTTCGGCGAACTGATGGGCAAGCTCGGCTACGACGCCATGGAGACCGTCGCGATGGCGACCTACATCGACGGCCCGCTCGTAGAGGACCGCATGCTGGTCAGCATGCGCGCGGATCCCGATGGCAAGAGCAAGATCGGCAGGCTGATGGAGATGGCCTGGAAAGGCGCCACGCCCCTCAAGGACGTGCTGGCCCTCGCCCCCGCCGGCTCCGTCGCCGCGGGGTGCGGCTACATCGAAGGCGCGACCGCCTACGAGTACCTGCTCGACTACTTCAAGAACATGGCCGAGTTCCAGGCGCAGATGGGACTGCCCGGCGCGCCGGCCGGCTTCGACGCGGAACTCAAGAAACTTGAAGAGACGGCCGGGCTCAAGGCCGCCGACCTCGCCGGCGCGATCCAGGGGGATTTCGTCTACTGGGCCAAGCTCGGCGACGGCCTGGTCCCGCCGGACTTCGGCGCCGTCGTCGCCTGCGCCTCGCCCGAGAAGGCCGCCGAACTGGGCGCGAGCCTCGAAAAGGCCTTCAACGCTTTGGTCAAGGCCGGCGCAGGGAAGGAAGCCCCGGCCGTCGAGGTCCAGCAGAAGGACGCGTACAAGATCTGGGTCGAGTCGGAAGACAGCCCGCTGCTTGAAGATCCGCAGCGCAAGCTGGTGCCCTATCGCGCGTGCTGGGCGGTCCACGGGTCGCGCATCCTGATGGGCTCCTCCACCGCGTCCCTCGCCGCGCGGCTCAAGGCCCTCGACGCCGGCGAACCCGGGTACGACCCGGCGAAGGCGCTTCCGGCGGAGGCCGCGGGCCAGGCCGGCCCCAAAACGCTGATGGTCCTTGAACTGCCCACCCTGCTCACGTTCGGCGCGCAGAACGGCCTTCCGCTGGCCGCGGCAGCCCTGCCGATTCCCGAAGTCCAGAAGGCCGCGCTGAGCCTCAGCCAGAAACCGGAACTCTTCAAGACCCTGCCCCCGATCTCCGTGGCCGGCTACCCCCCCGTGGACGGCGTGCAGAAGACGGTGATCCGTTCGCCCGCGGGCGTCGTGCCGCTGTACGGCGCGGCGCTGGCCGGATTTTTCATGTACATGAGAGTCGGCGCGCTGGAGCCGCCCGCGCCCGGAGGCCGCGCGGTACCGGGCGGCGGCGATGGGTTTTGATACCTCCAAAGCGTCTGGTAACGGTCGTGCGACTCACTCCTTGCGGTCAAGCCCCGTCGAAATCCATTCGATCGGCTTGGCCGTAAGGCCATTCTCAAACGCTGGATCTTCGGCACGGGCTTGTTCCGAGAACCGGAAGGTCTGCAATTTCCCTTTGATGTCCTTGGCCGGCAGCCCCACACAGGCATCGAGCAGAGCGTCCCATTCCGCCCCGGCCACATCTCTCAGGCCGCGCCGCCAGAGTACGTATTGAACTAGCTCCGTTCCACGAAGCACCGTTTTTCCAAAGCGTGCTTGCTGGTAGGCCTCGTCGGGAACCGCCCAAGTAGCGTGGCAGAAGCGCCGTACGAGGTCTGTTTTCTCGTCGCCTTCGAGCCAGGTAATCTGATGTTCCTTGGGTTCCCATCGGCCGTTACTGACCAAAGGCTCTATCGGGCATTCGAGTCGGACGTTGTAGTGCTTCGAGGTGAAAACGCCCTGGATATCGCCGAGCAGCAACCACAAAGCAATGCCTACACTCAACAGGCTTTCTTGGGTTGGGATACCTGGCTTGGCGTTCTGATCGGCGCCCAATTGTTTGGCAAGCGAAAGAGCCAGAGCCTGGAACTCCTGAGTCGGGACGACGCTGGCGTTGAAGGATGCTTCCGCCGCGGCGGTCGAGGAAAGGAAGCGGAGCGCATCCGGTAAAGCCTCTGTCGGATCGAGCCCCATCTTTCGAACCACGGTCTCCTGGAGCATCCCCATCAACAGAGAATGTCCGCGCGACGGAACGCGGTCTTGTACGGCCCGAAGCGCAGCAGGTAGTTGGTCGATCTTGAAGTAGTCCTTGCTGGCCAGGCGCAGGACGACGCGCGCTACGGTATGCTCGCGCGCTTCGCGCCGCCTCTCGGAGACTTCCTCGGCCAGCCATAGCTGCATGAAGATCTCTTTCAGGTCCGCACGCAAATCCTTGTCGAGAAAGGTTTGCAACTTCGCCCATTGAGGCGTCTCACCCAATTCCTGTCGAAACCAGAGCAAGATCAGGTCGGCCAGGTGATCCAGCGCGACGCGTTTGCGCTCCCAGGATACGCTCAAGTCCTCTTTGCCCTGAAGATCCTCGACGTAGCTGGCAAAGTAGCCCATGGTCGAGTCGAAGCGCCGGTAGGCCCCGTCGCCCTGGGCTTCATTCTTGAATAGTCCGGACAAGTCCATCTCGAACCGCGGACGATCCTTCAGGCTTCGTCCTTCCTTGCCGTAGGCGGCCTGCAGCATTTGGATCTGTTCCGCGCTTGGCGCGCACTTGACGTAGCCGCCCGACAGGTTCCGATTCTCCGCCTGGAAGAGCAGCCGCCGTCGAACCTTCTCGCCCTCAGGCTTCAATGTGATGTCGTACGTCTCCTTACATCCAGCGCATGCCAGGAGCACCAGCCACGCCACCGCGTACGCCCGCGCACTGGTCATGGGAGACACCCTCCAATTCGCGCTGTATTGAGTAGGACAGCCTGCGAATGACGCACGACCGACGTTGCCGTTACCGGAGTCCAGAGTTCTGTCACCGGTCCCCCGCCCTTCACTCCTCGAACGCCGCCACGTCCCAGTCGATCAGACGCTCCCGGCGCGGCTCGGTGTCGAGCCGGCGCAGTTCCTCATCCGTCAGCGACCAGTCGAAGACGTCGAGGTTCGCGGCGAGATGCTCGCGGCGGCCGGCCTTGGGGATCGCGCCGATCCCTTTCTGCACCAGCCAGCGCAGCGCGACCTGCGCGGCGGACTTTCCGTGCGCCGCGCCGATCCGCGCGGCCAGTTCGTCGTCGCGCCAGCGCCCCTTGCCCAGCGGGCTGTAAGCCACCAGCGCCACGCCGCGTTCGGCGCAGAACGCGCGCAGCGGCTCCTGGTTCAGGTGGATGTGGTACTCGATCTGGTTGCACGCGATCGGGCAGGCGTTCAGCGCCAGCGCTTCCTTCAGCCGCGAGACCGTGAAGTTGCTTACCCCCGCGTGCCGGATCTTGCCCGCGTCGAGCAGTTCCGCGAAGGCGCCGAGCGTCTCGCCCAGCGGCACGTCCGCATTGGGCCAGTGGATCAGCAGCAGGTCGAGGTACTCGAGCTTGAGGTTCTTCAGCGAGGCCTCGCACGACTTGAGCGCCGCGCCGCGGCGGAGCGAATCGCGCCAGACCTTGGTGGTGACGAAGAGCTTCTCGCGCGGGGCCTTGGCCTCGGCCAGCCCGCGCCCGACCGCCGTTTCATTGCCGTACATCGCCGCCGTGTCGAAGTGCGTGTAGCCCAGTTCCAGCGCCTCGGCCACCGCGCGCGCGCAGGCGGCGCCGTCGAGCTTGTAGGTGCCCATCCCAAGGCTCGGCAGGCTCGCGCCGGAATTCAGCGTCAGGTGCGTCATAGGGCGCCTCCCCCTCAGCGCTCCACCTCGTCGTGGATCGACGAGGACGGCATCGCCGGCAGGTCGCCGGCCAGGATCTTCTTCGCGATCCCCAGCACGTCGTAGACCACGCACGCCGTGGCCGCGCCGATCAGCGCCTGCTGCCAGGTCTCGGCCGAACGCCACGCGTCGGGCGGCGGATCCCGCAGCACCGAGAACTTGAGCAGGTCCTCCAGTTCGTCCGTCGCGCGGAGGATCTCCTGGACCTGCTCGTGCAGCTCCGGCTCCAGTTCGTCCAGGTCCGCGACCTGCACGTCCGGACGCTGCGCCCGCGCGCGCTCCAGAAACAGGTTCGCCTCGCGGTACAGCATCGTCAGCCACTGCGAGCGTTCCAAGCGGCGTCCTCCTCCAGTGCCCTGTAACCGAAATCCGTTGCGCGTTTTGGGGTGCTTTTGACCGTGCTCTTCGTTCCGCTCCGATCGTCGTATCTTCTCGATACGTCTATTCTCCGCGTGCCTCGATCACGGTCAAAATCCCTCCCCAACCGCATCAACGTGTTTCAGTTCCAAAACACTAGGCGCCAAGTCTACCACCCGGCCGCCCAACCCGTAATCCGCAATCTCCGCGAACGAGCCGCTTGGAGTGGGAAAGCGGCCGCGCGCGCGAGCGGCGCGCCCTGGACGCCTGCGCCGCCTGCATCTACACTGAATCGGACGAAGCCGCGTCTACGCTTTCACGAAGGGAGCCCGCCATGCCCAAGCCGCCGCAACTGCCCAAGATCGAGTACGGCACGCTCTGGGAGGCCGGCCAGACCTGGGATGCCTGGCTGAAGGCCTGCCAGGGCCCCGCGCAGGACGAGATGAGCGGGATCTACGCCTCCGCCGAGGTTCCCGCCGACGTCGCCGCCGCGCTCCAGGGGCTCAAGCGCCCGGTCCACGTGCTGGCCATCGCCGAAGACTGGTGCGGCGACGTGCGGCGGAACACGCCGGTGCTGGCCAAGGTCTGCGCGGCCTCGCCCAACGTCCGCCTGCGCCTGATCGACAAGGAGAACCACCCGGACGTGATGGTGCGGTATCTCACCAACGGCGCCGAGGCCATCCCAATCTTCCTCTTCTTCAACGACAAATTCGTGGAGGTCGGCAACTGGGGCCCGCGCCCCGCGGCGTGCAAGCTCTTCATGGCCCGCGGCAAGGGCTGCGGCGACCTGGAGGCCGCGCGCGCGAAGATCAAGGAATACTATCAGGCCGACCGGCACCGCACGACGGTGAAGGAACTCGCCGACCTGATCGGCATCGCCGGCGCGGAGCGCGTGTAGCTTTAATTCACCACGGAGTCGCGGAGAACACGGGGCAGGACGGGGAAGGTGAGCAGGAGGAACGAGGCATCGACCTCGTTACCCGAACCTCTCCGTCGTTCTCCGTGTCTCCGTGCCTCCGTGGTTTCAAGGAATTCAGTTCAGCTTGTCGAGCTGGTTCTGGTACTCGGCCTCGGTAATCTTGCCGGCCTTGAGTTCCGCGTTGAGCCGGTCGATGGTCGCCTTGTGCTGCGCCTGCTTGGCCTCGACTTCGCCCTTGTGCTCCTGGTAGGCCTTCTCGCCTTCTTTCTTCGCGCTCTTGAAGGCCTCGCGCAGCTCCTTCGCGCCCATCTTGCCGCCGCTGGCGAAATACTGGTCGGCCACGCGGCCCAGGCCCCAGGTCGTGGCGAACGACGCGGCCGCGCCCACGAGCGAGCCCCAACCCGGCACGAACTTGATCAGGTTCGTCACGGCGATCCGCGCGGCGGTGCTGCCCAGCGCGCCCATCATCAGGCTCTTCGCGGCGGCGCGGTCCACCTTATGGTTCCAATACTGCCCCACGTCGCGGATCATCTTCACCTGGATCCCGATCACGATGATGTCCGTCGCCACCGAGACCAGCGGCACGGGATTGGCGCCCAGCACCGTCGCGATCAGGCTGTACTTGAGGATGTCCGCGTCCACCTCCTTGCGCCGCTTCTCGGCGTCGTGGATCGGCACGATCCCGCTCGGCGTCAGCGTGTCGCGGAACTCGCCGTAAAGCTGGCCCAGCAGCGAGTAGCTCTCCTCGCTGATCCCCAGCCGGCCGCGGATCGTGTCGAGCATCACCTGCTCCTTGCTCGTGCACTTCCCGTCGGCGTGCGCCATGCTGTAGGCGCTCTGGAAAAGCGAGTCCTTCGCCTCGGAGGACTTGAGCTTGCCCAGCTCGGCGTTGAGGTCGATCTGTTCCTGGAGCAGCCCGTCCAGCGTGGCGCCTTCGGGCAGCTTCACCGTGTTCAGCAGATCTTCGAGCGCCGAGCGTTCCTCGGGCTGGATCACCCCGTCGGACTTCGCCACGCAGAGCACCACGCGCAGGCTGGCCAGGGCTTCCGTTTCGCTGATCGGCATCGATTCGTCCTCCATAAATGGATTGCGAATGGACCGCCGCAAGCCGCGGCGCGCCCTCGAGCTTGTATTACGGCGTGGACATTACAGAACGTCGCGCGATCCTTTTCAAGGCCAATTGAAACATTCGGGATCCGGCCATCCCTCGGGCCGGGTTTTCAGGTAAAAAATCGCGGAACGTTCCGCGGGCTGCGCGGTCCAATACCAGTGCACCGTCGTTACCCCTGGAGACTTGCCATGCGGCGCGCGCCCATCTTCGTCCTGCCGTCCCTGGTCCTCAGCCTGTGCGCAGCTTTCGCGGAGGACGCCGCGCCCCTCGCCACGCTAATGGTCGGCCTGCGCAGCGAGGAATTCGAGGCGCGCGTGGCCGCCGAAGCCGGCCTGCGCAAGGCCGTGCTCGAGGGGCGCGAGGACGCCGTCAAGGAAGCGCTCGAAGCCGCCCGGAAGGCGCACCCGGACGACGACGAACTGAAGCACCGCGGCGCGCGGCTGCTCAACGCCTGCGAGGGCGGCCCCATCGTTCACGGCCTGCGCCTGCGCCTGCTCGCCGAACCCCAGGCGGGCCAGACCGAGTTGGGCATGCGCGCGCCGTTCAACGAACGCCCCAGGCTCGTGCTGCGCCTGACCAACCTGAACGCGCACGCCGTGCAGGTGCCGCGCTCGTCGTATCCGTGCTTCTATCATTTCAAGCTGGACGTCGTGCGGTTGGACGGCGCGGAGCGCGTGCCCCTAAAGGTCATGTGGGACCTGTATCCGACCAAGGACATGGAGATGCCGCACCAGGATTTCGTCACGCTGGAGCCCGGCGGCTGGATCGAGCAGAACCTGGAGCTGCTGCTCCGCGAAGGCTACCTCATGATGACCTACGCGCGGGGCTTCACGGGCTTCCAGAAGCAGGTCGAGAATGGATTCGCGGCGCTGCGCAAGCCCGGGCGCTACGAACTGACGGGGCGCTACCGCCGCGAAGGCCACGATGGCGACGGCCCGGCGCGCTACGAGGGAAACGTGGGGCGCAAGCCGGAGATCGCGCTCTGGGCGGGCGAGATGGTCCGCACCAAGCCGGCCATTCTGAACGTGGCGGAGCCCTGAACCGCTCGGCCTACACCCCGCGCGTCGCCGGATGCCAGATGTGCTTGTGAAGCTGCGCCTGAAAGCGCGCCGGCGGCGGCAACCTGTCGTCGAGGATCCAGCGCGCGAGCGCCTCATACTCCAGCTTTCCGAAGACCGGGCTGAAAAGGATCGCCTTCGCGCGCGCGCCCAGGTCGTATTCGGCGATGCGGGCCTTGGCCCACTCGTAGTCGGCCCGGTCGGCGATCACGAACTTGAGTTCGTCGCGTGCGGGCTTCAAATGCGCGAGGTTCGCCCAGCGATTGCGCCGCTCCTCGCCGCTGCCCGGGCACTTCAAATCCATGATCGTGTGCACGCGCGGGTCCACCGGCGCGAGGTCGTGGCTCCCGGCGGTCTCGAGCAAGACCGTGTGCCCGGCGTCGGCCAGCCGCGCCAGCAGCTCGTAACAGCCCTGCTGCGCCAGCGGCTCGCCGCCGGTGACCTCGACATGCTTGCAGCCGAAGGCCGCGACGCGCGCGAGGATCTCGCCCAGTTCGAGCGCCTGGCCCTCGTGGAACGCGTATTCGGTGTCGCACCAGACGCAGCGCAGCGGGCAGCCGGTGAGGCGCACGAAGACCATCGGCACGCCGGCCCAGGAACTTTCGCCCTGGATGGAATGGAAGATCTCGTTGATCAGCATGGGCTGCATGAAGAGCCTTCTTATCCCTTGCCTGCCGCGCTTCGCGACGGGAATTCGGCCTTCACTTCGGCGTCGAATTTCACGATCATGCCGCGCAGCTTCTCGACCACCTCGGGGAAGTTGTCCTTCAGGTTGTAGCTCTCCTCGGGGTCCAGGTCCATATCGAAGAGCTGCGGCATCTCGGCGCGCTCCTTCCCGTCGAAGCCCTTCGCGATATGCAGCTTCCACTTTCCCGCGCGGACGGCGTTGAGCATGTCGCCCTGGTAGAAGTAGAGCGCCTCGCGCTCGGGCAGCGCGCCGCCCTTCAAGGCCGCGCTGAGATCCTTCCCGTCGAAGGACCGCGCGGGCGCCGGGACGCCGGCCAGCGCGCAGGCCGTCGGCGCGAGGTCCAGCAGGCTCGCGGGCTCGTCGATGACCCTACCGGCCGGGAGCGTCCCCGGCCACTGGGCCACGAAGGGCATCCGCACGCCGCCTTCGTAGACGTCGAACTTCCGGCCGCGCAGCGCCCCCGCGCCGCCCTCGAACCACGGCCCGTTGTCGCTCGTCACGACCACGAGGGTGTTCTCGATCAGCTTCAGCTCCTCGAGCCGCTCCATGATCCGGCCGAGGTGATGGTCGATGCATTCGATGGTGTCGCCGTACGTCCCCGCGCGCGACTTGCCGCGGAAGGCCGGCTCCACATGCAGCGGGATGTGCGGCATGGTGTGGGCGAGGTAGACGAAGAACGGCCGCGCGCGGTGCTCCTCCATGAACGCGAGCGCCTCGTCGGTGTACTGCTTGGTGAGCCACTTCTGATCCACCTTTTCGGCGACGACCTCTTCGTTGCGGTAAAGATGCAGCGGCTGCATGTCGTTGCTGTAGAGCAGCCCGAAGAAGCGCTCGAAACCGTGGCGCGTGGGGTAGTGCTCGGGGCGGCAGCCGAGGTGCCACTTGCCGCAGCAGAGCGAGGCGTAGCCGGCCTGCTTGAGGCGCCCGGCGAGCGTGACGTCCGCTTCGCGCAGGCCGTGCGCGTCCTTCGGGAAGAGCACGCGCGGGAGCCCCGCGCGCTGCGCGTAGCGCCCGGTCAAGAGCGCGCAGCGCGAGGGCGTGCAGACCGGCGCGGCGCTGTACATCTGCGTGAAGCGCGCCCCGCGCGCGGCAATGCGGTCCATCGCCGGCGTGGAAATGGCGCGCGAGCCGAAGCAGCTCATGTCGCCGTAGCCCATGTCGTCCATGAACACGACGATCAGGTTCGGCGGGCGCTGGGCATCGGGCATGAAGGGTCCTTTCGGAAGTGGGGCGCTCCAGTGTAACCGAACGCGTGAAGTTCTTGGCTTCCGGTTTACTGTTCACCGTTCACCGTTCACCGTCTACTACAATTATTCTCTTTCCCCGCTACACTATTCAGCAACCCGAGGATCTCCCATGACCCGCCTCGACGACCTGCCCTACGCGCCCGAACACGGCTTCCGCGGCCTCGGCGACCTGTACCTGCCCGCGCGGCCGGAGGGCGCGCCGGCGGCGCTGGTGATCCACGGCGGCGGCTGGAACGCGATGGACAAGCAGGGCCTGGCGGGCGTCGCGGCGCTCTTGGCCGAACACGGCTGGGGCGCGTACGCGATTAACTACCGGCTGCTGGATCAAGCGCCATGGCCGGCCTGCGGAGACGACTGCCTGCGCGGCGCGCAGTTCCTGCTCGAAGCCGGGCACGCGGCGATGCGCCCGCTCGACCGCTCGCGCTTGTTCGTCGTCGGCGCCTCCGCCGGCGGGCACCTCGCGCTGATGACCGGCCTGCGCCTACCGCCCGCGCGGGTGCGGGCGATCGTGAGCATCGCCGGGCCGACGGACCTTGCGCTGCGCATGAAGGCGCTGGGCCCCGAACGCTACCGGAAGTTTCTGGGCGTCGAGCGCGACGAGGAAGTCACGCCCGAGGCGCTGCGCCCGGCCTGCCCCGTCCACCTCGCGCGACCGGATTCTCCGCCGCTGCTCTGCATTCACAGCACGTGCGACGAACTGGTCCCGCCGGAGCAGTCCGAAGCGATGGCCGCCGCGTACCGGCGCGCGGGCGCGGAGGCCGAAGTCTTCCTCTTCAAAGGCAACGACAAGCTTCACGGGATCTGGGACCCGGCCACGTCGAACCCGCGCCGCTTGACGCCCGAACCGGCCGGCGCGCTCCTGGCCTTCGCGGAGCGGATGCTGGCGGATTAGGGGGGCCGGCGGCGGAACGGTATTGAAGTCTGAGAAACTGGCTCGACAATGTTCGCGAGGTTCAGAGGCCGCCGCGTGAAGCGAATATACCGCAGAGATCCTTCCGAGATGCCCGCTTATACGCCTACGCAAGTGGGGGCGTATCTTCGCGTGCCCGTAGGGACGATCCGCGCCTGGACCTCCGGCGTGGAGTACCCCGGCAGCCCGAGCCGCCGGCCCTTCCGGCCCATCGTGAAACCCGACGATGCGCAAGGCCGCCTGCTTTCGTTCAAGAACCTCGTGGAATTGCATGTCCTCGCCGCGCTGCGAAGACAGCATCGGATCAAGCTGGACAGTGTGCGGCGCGCCATCGAATACCTGGCTCCACTGAGCAAGCGGCCGCTGGCCGATCTCGATCTGCTGGCCGACAAATCGTCGGTGCTGGTGGATCGTTACGGCCAGCTCGTCAGCGCGAGCGAGAGCGGCCAAAGCGTCATGCGCGAGGTCATGAAGGATTATCTGGCGCGAGTGGACCGCGCGCCTTCGGGCCAGCCGGGCCGGTTTTTCCCCTTCGTTCTGCGGCCCGAATTGCCCCTGGCCGAGCAGCCGCGGTTTATCGAGATCAACCCGAAGCGTGCGTTTGGGCGGCCCTGCGTGGCGGGCGTGGCCGTGCCTACGGCCGAGATCGCGGAACGTTTCGTCGCCGGTGATGCCATGAGCGATATCGCGGAGGATTTCCAGATTTCTCTCGCTCTCGTGGAAGAGGCTATCCGGTTTGAGCAGCGTACCATCGCGGCCTGAGCGTCTGACGTTCTTCATTGACCGCAGCCTGGGTACCGGCGTCGGCATCGCGCTTCGAGAGCACGGGTATCGCGTTCAACTTCACGAAGGCCGCTTCCGGCGCCGGGAGAGCAACGACACGGAATGGCTTGCGGCTGCCGGGATGAACCGCTGGGTGGTGCTCACCAAAGACCAGAACCTGCGCTACAATAAATTGGAAAAGGAAGCCTTGATCCAGAGCGGCGTGAGGGCCTTTGTCGTAACCGCGGGCGGGCTGACGCGTCAGGCGCTGACTTCGCTCCTCCTTATGCACATGCCCAGGATCGTTGAACTTTCGGAATCGGAACTGCCACCCTTCGTCGCCCATGTAACGAGAACCAAGGTCTCGATCATGGACTTGTAGTGCGCATCTCCTTGCCTTCACGTTGTCCGCAGGTCCATTCCGCTTAGGATCTGCGAAGCTTGCGGTGCGTTCTGCCGGTCCAAGGAGCCATGCCATGGCCAGCCAGATCTTCGCGATGGGCGGGGGCGGGTTCACCGGGCCGCGGGGCGGGCCGAGCGCGATGTTCCGGCATATCCTCGCCGCGACCGGAAAGAAATACCCCAAGGTCTGCCTCGTCCCCACCGCCACCGGCGACAAGCGCGAGACCGTCGCCGACTTCGTCTACGGCATGAATCGCCTCCGCGCGCACCCCAACTTCCTCTCCCTCTACAGCGTCCCGACGCCGGACCTCGAAGACTGGATCATGGACTTCGACGCCGTCTACGTCTCGGGCGGCAACACGCGGAACCTGCTGGCGCTCTGGAAGGCCTGGGGCCTCGACGCGGTGCTGAAGCAGGCCTGCGCGCGGGGCGTGATCCTCTTCGGCGGCAGCGCGGGCGCGATCTGCTGGTTCGAGCAGGGCAACTCGGACTTCATCGCCGACGAGTTCAACCCGCTCGACGCGCTGGGCTGGCTCCCGGGCTCGCTCTGCCCGCACTACGGCGACGAGAAGGACCGGCGCGCGTCCTACCAGGGCATGGTCGCCGACGGGCGGCTGAAGCCGGGGTATGCGCTGAGCGACCGCGCGGTGCTGCATTACGTGGACGGGAAGCTCCACGAAGCGCTGCTTGAGTGGGAAGAAGCCGGCGCCTATCGCGTCGAGCGCGGCCCCGACGGCACGGCGGTGGAGACGAAGCTGCCGGCGCGGCTGGTGGGGTGAGGCGATGGCGAAATGCGGAATGCGGAATGACAGCCTCAAAGGCGCTGTGTTTAGGTTCCTCTAGAACTAGAAATGCTGCGTCTTGGTTCTCGCAAGTTAAAAATGAGTGGTAAAACCACGCAATATGGATGCCTTGGCGGAGCTGCTCTCGTCGCGCGTGAAGGCAGAGATCCTGCGCCTGCTCTTTGGGCTGGGGCGACGGGAACTGCATGTTCGCGAGTTGGCCCGTCAGGCCGGCCTGAACGACGCGACGGTCCGCCAGGAGTTGAAGCGCTTGGGCGGTCTGGGGTTGATCGCCGCGCGTCGAGACGGCAATCGGACCTACTACGGCGCGCGCACGGATCACCCCCTTTACGGCGAGCTGCACAATCTGGTGCTCAAGACTTCAGGGCTGGCGGACGTCTTGCGTGAAGCATTGATTCTGCCGGGCATCCGTGCGGCCTTCGTCTTCGGCTCGCTGGCCTCCGGAAAGGAAAGGCCCGGCAGCGACGTGGATTTGATGGTCGTAGGTAAACCCGGCCTGCGGCAGCTCGCCGCGGCGCTCGCCGGCGTGCCAGAGCGGCTCGGCCGCGAAATCAATCCGCATGCGCTGAGCGCCGAGGAGTTCGCGCGGCGCAAAAAGGCCAAAGACCACTTCTTGACTCAGGTGTTGGACGCGCCCAAGCTGTTCGTCGTTGGGGACCCGCATGAGCTTGAAAGAATGGGCGGCTAACGGCTGGCTTCGAGCGCATCGAAGCAGTCGCAAAGAAATCGAAGGGTTGCTGTCCATCGTGGACCGCGACCTCAAGGACGCCGGCGAACCGGACATCTCCGCGGACTGGCGCTTCGGCATCGCGTACAACGCCGCCTTGAAGCTCTGCACGATCCTGATGCACGCGAGCGGCTACCGGCCCGAAAAAGGCGCTCCAGCATTTCCGCACGCTTCAAGCCTTGCCGCTGATCCTGGGTGCTGCGCGCAAGGCCGACGCCGCGTACCTCGATGCCTGCCGGATCAAGCGCAACACGGTCGAGTACGACATGGCCGGCACCGCGACGGACAAGGACGCCGTGGAACTGCGCGCCTTTGCGGCGCAACTGCGCACCGACGTGCTGAGCTGGCTGAAAGGGAATCGCCCGGAATTGCTGTAGCCCGTTCGCGGCGGAGCCCATGACGACGGGTGGTGGAAAGCGGCGCCTATCGCGTCGAGCGCGGCCCCGATGGCACGGCGGAGGAGACGAAGCTGCCGGAGCGGCTGGTGCAGTGATTCCCATTGCGGATTGCGGATTGCGGATTGCGGAATAAAAGACCTGACCCCCTCGACACTGACTACGATTAATTATTATAAATTAACTCGTGTACGTGCGCGTATGGGATTAGAACGGCATAAACCGCCGCTGTCCGCCCGGCTCGCGCCGCGCCGCCGGCCGCATGTCGTCGGGCTGCAATCAGACCCCTAAAGTACGAGTCTATGATTCACCGGATACAGACAAGAGCTTGCTCTCGACCCTTGGGCTATATGCCCACGATAAGCACATATATGCAACTTTTTTACGGTCTCGTTGACGCTCGTGCGCCAATTACCGCCTCCAGGGTTCCGCGCCAGGCTCCCAAGCCCAGCGCCCAACCCCCGGCGCTCGAAACCCAAGCTCCAGACCCCGAACTACGGCGGTGCACCACGGTGCATCTTTTTTACGGTCTCTTAGACTGATGTTTGAAGCCTCCGGACGCGCCCCTCATGGTGGTTCACGGTTCACGGCTTGCCGTTCCAATGCGCGCTAACCCACCCTCTTGTTTTCACGTCCAACTCCTATAGGATCAATAGGTTGTGCTGATGAACCCAAACCCGCGCGCGCTACGAGCGGCCTTGCCGCACGGGCGCTTCCTTCTAGTAGTCCTCGCTTCGGCGTGGGCTCTGGGCGGTTCGTGCGCCTTGCGCGCGGGGGAGGCCGGATCGCCGCCGGAAGTCCGCGTCGCCAAGGCCGACGGGAAGACAGATCCGGATCAGAAGCCCGTCGCTGGCAAGGACGATCCGCCCAAGCCCGACCAGACCCCGCCCACCCCCCCGACCCGCCCAAGCCCGCGCCGGACCCGCTGCCACTGGCTGAGGTTCTCGACCTGGGCGAGTTGCTCGCGCCGGCGGCCACCGAGAAGCAGGCTTGGACCGTTGGCCGCGAGGAAGGCGGAGCGCGCCCGGCGCTCGGCCCGCGACCCGGAGATCCGGAATTCCAGCGCGCGTTCCCCGAGGACGACGGGCCGGCCCCGCTGGGCCGCCCGCTCACCGGCCCTGCCGGGAAGGATGCGCGCCATCCCACGCGGAACGATCCAGAGTACCCGCGCCGCTGGCCCGCCGACGAGGAACGCTTCGCGGCGCAGCCCGTTCCGCGCGGGACGGCGCCGGAGCAGGCGCGGGAAGACCGGCCGCGCTTCACCTTGAACCAGGGGCTCGACGATCCGCGGGCGCAGTTGGACCAGGCGCTCGCGGCGCCGCTCCCGCCGCTGCTCGAGGCCCCCGCCGCGCCGCACGCCCCGGGCGGGTCCGCGGAGGCTTCGCCGCAGCCGGCGCGCGCTCCGGATGGTTCCAAGCCCGCGCCGCTTGAAACTCCGGGCATCGAGCGGGCCTCGTCCACGGACACGCTTACGCTGAACGAGATCCTCAAACTCAAGCCGAAGGACCAGCCGGCGGTGCGCAGCGGGGAAGAGGTCGACGAACGCTTTCAGAACCTGCTGGGTCTGATCCGCCGCAACCAGGACGCCCTGAAGACCCGCGCGCCGCTGAAGTCCGCCGCCGAGCCGGCAGCGGAAAACGAGGACCCCGACGCGTACGTCGAGACGCGCGACCCGAAGGCCGTCTCCGCGCTGGACTTCTTCCTCAAGGACCGCCCGCAGGGAATCGTACAGGGCGTGGTGCTGGACGCCGAGACGCGCCAGCCGCTCCCGGCGCGCGTGCGGGTGGTGGACGCCAGCGACCTCGCGCAGGCCGCGCCGCTGCCGGACCTGGGCTTCTGGTGCAACGGGAGCTTCCGCGTCCCCGTCGCGGCGGGAAAGGTGAAGATCGAAGTCAGCGCCGGGCGCTTCCGCTCCAGTTTCCTCAAGGGCGTGGACGTGGAGCCCGGCAAGGTCGCGACGGTGGAGGCGGTTCTCGCGCGCCCGCGCGCCTTCGACTTCGCCTTCAAAGGCTGGTATCTGGCGGATCTGAACCTGGGGCTGCGCGCGGGGCGCGGCGAGCGCCCGCTCTGGCTCGGCGCGCGCCCGGTCGTCGCCGACGCGGTCCTGGCCGCGTACGCCGAAGGGGTGCAGGTGCTGGGGCTGGCGATGCCGTGGGACCTGGGCGAAGAAACGCTCCCGGCGCCGGAAATTCTGGAGTTCTTCCAGCGCCTCCAAGGCCCGCGCCTGACGCTCCTGCCGGTCTTTCGCGGGCCGCGGCATCCGTTCTGCGGCAACGTGCTGGGGCTGGGGCCCGCGACCTGGGAAGGCCTCCCCGATCTGCTCAACGACCCGCGCGACTGCCTTCGCGACTGGCTCGAAGACATCCGGCAGCGCGGCGGCGTCTCGGCCTTCGCCGACCTCGCCGGGCGCGGGACGGTCAACCCGCGCGAGGAGCTCCTGCCGCTCCTGCCGGGGCTGATGCGCGACGGCTTCTACGCGCCGGCCGACGCCACCGCGCGGCTGCATGCCCCCGCCGAACTGCCCTTCGACACCATAGTGGGCCCGGCCTACGACGCGCTGGCCTTCGACGGCTCGGAGGCCGCGGCGCGGATCTGGTTCAACCTGCTCGACGAGGGCTACCCGGTCCCCGTCTTTGGCGCGGGCGGCGGGAGCCTCGAAGGCGGGCGCGTCCCGCGCGGACAGACCTTCGTGAACGTGCCGGGCGTCCCGGCGCCGGAGAAGATTCTCGAGGCCGTCCGCCGCGGGCACAGCGTGGTCAGCTTCGGCCCCGCCGCCTTCGTCAAGGTCTTCGAGCGCGACAAGGGCCCGGGCGAGCGCCTCCCCGCCGACGGCCGCCCGCTCCAACTGCAGATCCAGGCCTACGCCTCCTTGGATCCCGGCGCGCGGCTGGAGCGAATCGAGATCGTCCGCAACGGGAAGGTCATCCACAACGAAAAGGTCACCGAAGGCCTGACCCTGCTCAACGACTTCCGCTTCCCCTTCAAGGAGGAGCGCAACGCCTGGTATCTGATCCGCGTCGTGGAGGTCGTCGGGCGCGGGCCGGAGACCGAACGCTACGCCTGGACCAACCCGATCTTCTTCGACACCCGCAACCGCGAGCTTCCGCGCCCCACCGAGACGCGCGTCCAGGGGGTCCTGCGCGCTCCCGGCGGCACCCCGCTCCGTGGCGCGGTCACGATCGTCGAGCCCGGCCGCGAGACCCGCGAAATCCCAGTGGGGCCCGACGGGCGTTTCGAGTTCAAGCTTGCCACGGCCGGCGCGATGATCTTCCACGCCCCGGGCCACGCGCCGGCGCTGAAGCGGGTTTACAACGAGCCTCGAATTCAGCAGGCCCTGGGCGCGCTGCATACCGAGCGCGAGGCCGGCCTCGAGGAGGCCCTGAGCCGGCGCTCGATCTTCGGACAGTGGCGGCTGCTGGTCGCGGAACTGAACGAGGACGTGGTCTTAACCCTCGCCGAACGCCTCCCGGAAGATGCGCAGGTGCAAGGACTTGAATCCAAAGAAAAGTAGCGTTCCGGGCTGGAATTTGTCTAGGGTTCCGACGCCAAAGTGGTCTTTCCTCCGCGGTATGGCTAGGGATATAATGCCCACAGGGCACATGGTGCTTTGGCGCGGGGGCTGAAATTCCCTACCACGACCCTCACAGGGTGTCGATTCAGGTAAGCCTTGACATGCGTTGAGGCATTTACTACAAGGGTGGTTCGCGCTAAGTTGTTAGCAAATGGGGAGCTATGCGTTCGCCCGGGTCTCACCACTTGGGCGTGGCGCTGCTTCCAAAGGGAGGAACGCCAGGCGATGGTTAACGCCACGTTTCGACGTACCGCTGCTCCCCTGATGATGGGGTTGCTGCTTGCGATCGTCGGGTTCACCTACTCTTTGGCGACGCCAGGCGTGGGAAGCCGGGCCTTCGTGGAACCGCCCGCGTGCCAGTTGCCCGCGCTGGGCGTGGTCACTGGCGCCGACAGCGACAAGGTCGCTTCGGACATGTGCATGGACCTGGGCACGGCGGTGGTGGGCCGCCAGTTCACCCGCCGGATCAACGTTCGCGACGGTTTCCCACCCTACGAGTTCTCGCTGGTTACGCCGCTGCCGGACAATTCCACCCTGGTCATCGACAGCGCGACGGGCGTGATCACCGGGACGCTGCGCGCGCCCACCCCCGACGCCGTAAACGTGATGGACGATCCGGGGACCCCGCTGGTGGACGAATCCGTGCCGGTTACGGTTTCGTGCCTGCCCCAGGTCGTAACCTTCATGGTGCGGATCCAGGACAACAACCCGGACACGCTGTTCGACGACTTCACCTTCACGTTCTGCATGACCATCGCGCCGATTGATCAGGCTACGGTACGCATCGAGGAGGCGACCAACGTCGATACGCTCACGCCGCCCTCGTCGCCGCCCGCGACGTTCATCGGCGAGGCGCCGGGCATGGTGGTCTTCCCGCCCGGCCCTCCGTTCCCCGACAACAGCAACGACGGGCTGGTCAACGACCTGCCGTCGGGTCTCCAGCGCCAGCCCTACCGATATCAGTTGCACGCCAACGGCGGTAACATCTTCGGCGGCACGCCGGTGCTGACGACGTTCAACCCGGTGGATTCCGACGACCTGAGCAACTTCCCGGGCTGGATCACGCCCAACAGCGCGGGCATCTTCTCCGCGACCAATGGCCCGTCGACCTACACGTTCACGGCCGACGATCGCTTCGCGGATTTCCCCACGACGAGCGATCCGGTCCTGCTGGATCTGGTGGTTCGTTCGACCAACGACTTCGGCCTTCCCGGCTCGACGGAACAGGTCTTCCTGGACGTCTTCGATCCGACCTACGTGCCCGGCGTGCCCACCATTCCCGTGAGCGCCTTCGGTTCGCTCTGCGTCGGTTCCCAGGGCATCATCGTCAACCTGGCGAATCCGCTGACGGCGACCCTGCCTCCCGATCCGCTGGACCCGCAGGACACGGTCCACGACGGCGACCAGTGGACGATCACCTACGACGCCTTCACCGACCCGCTGGTGGCGTTCGAACTGGACCCGGACAGCCCGCCCCTGCCCGAAGGCATGACCCTCAGTTCGACCGGCCTGATCGGCGGCACGCCCAGCCGCGCGGGGGACTACACCTTCCTGGTGCTCATGATCAAGACCAACCCCGACACCGGCGAGGAAGAAGAGCGCATCACCCAACAATTGTTCATCCACATCGAGGCGGGGCCGGTGACGTCCCAATTCGTGATCCAGACCGGCTCGATCAACCTCGACTTCGGCCGGACGAACGCCGATTCGCTGCGCTTCACCATGTACGTCGCCAAGGACCTCGTGAACAGTCCGGCGCAATTAGACGGTGCGACGCTGGAAGTCTCGATCGGGCAGCAGTTGAGCGACGTGCTGACGCCCTTCCATTTGAGCGAACACATCCTCGGGGGAAGTTTGAACTTCGGCGGCCGCGGCATCAACTGGCCGCCCAAAACCGTCCCGGGGCAGCCGGCCAACCTGTACTTCCAGGACGCCCGGGTGCTCGTGCAGCCTTTGAATCCCAACAACGGGCTGATGAAGATCTTCGTCTCCAACGTGAACCTTAAGGACGCCATCGGCGCGGGCTTCGTGGCTTTCGCCGACGCCATTGAGGTTCCCATCACCATCTCGATCACGGGCGGTCCCGCCAATTTGAACCTGACCTTCGACGAGGTCGTGACCTTCGATTACACGCAGCGCGCCAATAGAGGCATTCTCACGACCTACAAGGGCCCCCTCGGGGCGACCCTGGGCATCGGCCAGTTCATGGTTAATTCGGCCAGAGGCCGCATCGTCTTCGACCCGCCAACCGGCAGCGATACGCTGGACATGACCCTGAGCGGCTTCATCCGCGCCGCCGACCGCCTGCCCATCGATTTCTCGGACGCCACCTTCCCGGTCCCGGCCGGGCACACGAAAGTGCTGTCCATCCTGATGGGCGGCCAATGCGTGATGCAGTTGGAAGATCCTTCGGGCACGGTCGGCTTCAAGCAGGTCGGCGTCGGCCCCGACACGATCGTCATCCGGCCCCCGAAAACCCTGGCCGTCGATCCGCACGACCGGACGGGCATTTCGCAGTTCATCATCAATAACAGGACCGGCACCTTCACGCTCAGGACGGTCGCCCCCGCCGTCAACGCGGCGAAGATTCTGGGCTCCCCCGATCCGGGCGGGCTTATCGGAGGCATCGCCGACGCCGACCCGGGCTACGTCATCCTGCCGAACTTCTTGTTCGAGGTGAACTTGGTGATCCGCCTGACCGACCGGGACGACACGGTCATGCCGCCGACGGAAACGCCCATCAACAGCTACGACTTCCGCTACAACGTCGTGCTCTTCCGCAAGGGCAACACGATCGGCCTCCGGTAAACGCGAGCCCCGCGCCGCAGAAACCGCCCGCGCTCGCGCGGGCGGTTTCGTTTGGCGCCCCCGCTTTCCCTCCTCCCGCGCGCGGAGTACGATGGGTCCATGAGCGACGCGCCGCCGGAAGCCCCGCCCCTCTGGCGCCTGGTCTGGGAGAAGGTCCGGGCCGACAACATCCCCCTGCGCGCCGGGGCGCTCTCCTTCACCACGCTCGCCTCGCTGCTTCCGCTGACGGCCATCGTCCTGGCGGTGCTATCCGGGCCGGCCTTCGAGGAACAGCGCGAGCGCGCGCTCGACCGCGTCGCAGGCGCGCTGGTCCCCGCGCCACTGGGCAACGAGTACGAGTACCCCATCGACGGAGCGGAGTTCGAGGACGCGCGCTTGCAAACCATCGCCAAGCTCAAGGGCGACATTCAGGCGGTGATCGCGCAGCTCTCGGGCAACCTCGGGAAGATCGGCATCTTCTCCTTCCTGGTCCTGCTCTACATCGCGCTGCAGCTCTGTGGGACCGTGGAGGGAGCGTTCAACGCGATCTGGCACGTGCCCGTGGGCCGTTCGGTGTTCATGAAGCTGGCCGTGACCACGGCGCTGCTGTTCTGGGGGCCGACGGTCGTGATCTTCGCTTTCGCGCTCACGGCCAAGCTGCCCGACCTGGCGCTCTTCCGCTACCTGCTGCCGCTACTGCTGACCGGGTTCGCCTTCACCGCGCTCTACATGATCATGCCCAACGCCAGGGTGCGCACGGGATGGGCCCTGGCCGGCGGGATGGCCGCGGCGGTGGCCTGGGAGCTCTGCAAGATCGGCTTCCTCGTCTACATCGGCTACGCCGTGGGCGCGTCGAAGCTGTACGGTTCGCTGGGCCTGGTGCCCGTCGTCTTCGCGTGGGTTTTCCTGAGCTGGATGGTCGTGCTGGGCGGCGGGGAACTGGCCTACGCGCTGCAAAACCGAGAGGCGCTTCGCGAACGGGGTCTGGAGAAGCTTCGCGCGCTGGGGCGGACCGGCGACGCCGCGGCGCTGGAGGCCGCGCGCGCGCCCGCGCTGGCGCTGGCCGGAACCCTCGAAATCGCGCGCCGGTATCGCGAGGGGCTCGCGCCGGGCGGCTCGCGACGTTCGGAACTGGCGAAGGAACTGCGCGTCGAGCCGGGCGAGCTGGCGCGGGCGCTCGAGCGGATGCTCGCCGCGGGCCTCCTCGCGCGCGTCGCCGAACCGCCTGCCGGCGCCGACGATCCGCGCTACCTTCCGGCCATCGATCCGGCGCGCTGCGCGCTGCGCGAAGCCCTGCGCGCAGCGCGCGGACCCGAGCCCGGCCTGCCGGCGCACGAGCGATTTCACGAGGCCGCCGAACTGCTCCTGCGCGCGAACGAGCGCGGCGAGGCGGACCTCGCCGGAAAGACGCTCGCCGACCTCCTTCCCGTACCTCCGCCAAAGCCCGGCGAAAGCGCCGCGCCGCTCGGCGCGGTGGCCCCCAAGCCCGCGCCATGAAGAACGCATTGCTTCAATGCGCCCCGCGCCTCCTCGCCGCGCTGCTCTTGTGCCTCGCCGCGGCCGGATGCTCGGTATCCGACGGGCCGCCCGACCCGAAAATCGCGAAGCAACTTGTCGGCGCCTGGGAAGGCCCCGGGCAGGACGGCGGGACGCTGCGGCTCACTTTCCGCGCCGACGGCACGCTGCGCCAGGTGGTCCGCAAGGACGGCCAGGAGCTGTCGGCCGACCTGACGTACCTGCTGAACACCGCACACGAGCCGATCCGGCTGGATTTCCTCGGCCCGCGGCTCGGACAGATTCAGACGCTGCTCTGCGGCATCGTCCGCTTCGAGAGTCCGGATCTGCTGCTCCTGCGTACCGTCCCCCTGGGGGTTCCGCGCCCCGACGGGTTTGACGAGAAGCACACCTCCAGGCTGGCGCGCGTCGTGGAGGGGGAGCATGCGGAGCAAGTGGACGGAGAGCGGTGATCGTTTGGTTAACGCCTCGGCCGCCGAAAATTGGCTCATCTCGACGGTTTAGCGCCATACAGCCCCTTACGCCGAATGTACTCCTCGACATCGCGCCGCAACAAGCCTCGCAGCGGTTGGCCCGCGCGGAGGCGCTGGCGAATCAAGGTGGAGCTGACTTCGACGCGCTCGATCGGCACGACACTGCGGCGGAGCTTGCGAGCGGCCTCCTCGCCAAGTTGCTCGCGGATGCGATCCCAGAGCGCCTCGTCGAGCGGCTGCTCATGCCGGGCGGCGATGGCGAAGTCGGCGCACTGGACCAGTTCCCGGACCCGATACCAGGTGGGCAGTTCGGCGACGCTGTCGGCGCCGATGATGAACCGGATCTGGGCATCCTTGCCGTAGGCCGCGCGAAGCTCGCGGGCGGTCTCGACGGTGTAGCTGACCCCGCCGCGCTTTAGCTCCAGGTCGGAGACGCCAAGCCCGCGCATGTTCCGCACGGCGAGGCGGCACATCTCGAGCCGCTCCTCGGCGGACGCCATGTCGGGATCGCCCTGCTTGTGCGGCGGCGTGGCGGCGGGCATCAAGATCACCGCCTCGAGCGCGGCCTCGGCCAGCACCTGCTGCGCGATGGCAAGGTGCCCGACGTGGACGGGGTTGAAGGACCCGCCCAGAATGCCGAAGCGGGTGAGGTTTCCCAGGGGCAGGGGCACGGGTTCCGTCATGCCGGCCTCTTATCTTCGATTCCGCGGCTGTCGCACATCGATTAACATACCCTTGCCGGGCGGATCGTCCACGCCGCGCGGGGCGCGTTCATGAAGAAGGCCCGCCATGCCCAAACCGCGCAAGAAGAACGTCGAGGACCAGGAAGAGCGCGCCTCGCGGCTGGCCTACGTCGGCACGCTGGCTTCCGGGCTGGCGCACGAGATCCGCAGCCCGCTGAATTCCATGCGCCTGAACCTGGACCTGCTGCGCGAGCAGCTTGAAAAGGTCGAGCCCGGGGCGCGCGACTCGTTCCGCACGCGGCTGGACCTCATCGACCGGGAGGTTGAAGGGCTCCAGCACCTGCTGACGGAGTTCCTCAAATTCGCCCGGCCTCCGCAGATGCAGCCGCTGGCCACGGACATCAACCACCTGGTCGGGCAGGTCCTGGAACTCGTGACTCCCGAATGCCAACAGGCGCACATCGAGATCGTCCGCGACTTCCAGGAGGACCTCTACCCCGTGCCCGTCGACCAGGCGCAGCTCGGACGCGGCGTGCTGCTGAACCTGCTCACCAACGCCCGCGAGCAGATCGGCGAGCACGGTACGATCACGGTCCGCACGCGCGACCGCGACGACGCGATCGAGGTTCACGTCGAGGACAACGGCGGCGGCGTGCCGCAGGAGCTTGAAGAAAAGGTCTTCCAGGCCTTCGAGTCCACGAAAGAGCACGGCACGGGGCTGGGCTTGCCGATCGCGAGGCGGATCGTGATGGAGCACGGCGGCACGCTGACGCTCGAGAACAAGCCGGGCCTCGGCGCGAACTTCGTCGTGCGGCTGCCGAAGAGCAAGATTCTCGAGTACAACGAAGGAAAGCAGCCCCAAAAAAGCCGCGGCGCGCGGAAGTAAATCGGCCGGAATGAAAAGACGGCGGCCGGGTTCCCGGCCGCCGCGCGTACGCCGCCAGAGGGGTCTACTGGGGCTGTCGGATCTTCCGTTCCACGGTGCGATCGGCGTGGATCAGGAACTCCCAGTGGATGAACTTGTCCTCGCTGCCGAGGCTGGCGGAACGGAAGGTGATCCAGAACGCTCCCCCGGGCCGCGGATTGGCCGCCGGCCCGCGCCAGAGCTTGCCGCCCACGACGGCCTGCTCCTGCCTCCAGGCGACGCCTTCCTGGCCCAACTCTTCCGAGACGGCGGCCTTCGCGAGCTTGAGGGCCTCGTCGGCGTCGAGCGCGGCCGGCTTGGCCTCCCCGGCCCTGGTCGCCTTGATTTCGACGCTGACTTCGTTGCTCTCGATCTCGCCCAGCCAGGCGCGGTCCACGATCTTCTCGCCCATGATGTTCTTGCCCGTCGAGTCGCCGGTGCGGTAAACGACTCTGATGCGATAGATGCCGGGCCGGTCGAGGAGGTAGTAGCGAGTACCGAAGGCGATGGGGCGTCTGGGCATGCGATCGCCGTCCCCCGCCAGGGGCTTCATAAAGCCGGCCGCCAGCGTGAGGCCGAAGCCGCCGTTGGGCGAGACCGAGATGTAATCCCCCGGCTTCGCGCCGTACGGGTGGCCGCCTTGCACGTCCGCGGCGCTCCAGGTCTGGGCTTCGACGCGGCGGCCTTCCGAATCGGCGATCCGGGCCTCAAAGGCGCCCCAATCTCCCGCCAGAAACGCCATGCCCTGGCGCGGCCCCGGATCGTAGGGCCGCAAGAAGTCGAATGCGGCTTGGGAGACGTTCTTGAACTCGACTTGCAGGTCCGGCGCCTCGCCAAGCGCGTAGCTCGGCCGCGCCGAAGTGAGGGCCAGCCGCATGCCATTGACCTCGGGGCCTGCGCGCGGGGCCTCCGGTTGAGCCGGCGCGGGCTTGGCTTCATCGCCCTGCGTCTCGACCACGGGCCGGAGTTCTCCTTCCCGGCCGCGCGCCTGGAAGGCGCTCACGCCTCCCGCCAGCACCGCCGCCGCCAGCAGCGCCGCGAAGGCGCTCTTCCTGATTCCGCTCCAGAACATGGCTTTCAAAACCTCCTGTGCCGTCAGCATCGCAACACCGTTCGCCCCTGCCTTGCCGAGGCAGGCGGCCTGAATGGAAGCGGCAAAACCAGCCGGGGCCGCGCCGCCCCCGGCCTGCCCCAGCAGCGCGCCCAGCGCGAGGACCGAGAGGCCCACGCCGCGGCGCGCCAGCCGCTCGCGGAGCCGTTCGAGCCCGCGTCGGACGCGCGTGTGGACGGTCTCCTCGGGGCAGCCCAGCTCCCGCGCGGCTTCCGCCTGCGAGTACCCGTTGAGGTAGCGCAGCACGAGCGCCTCGCGTTGCGCGTTGGGCAGCTCTTCGAGCGCCGCGTCGAGGTGCGGGCTCAGCTCCGACCACGCGCGGTCTTTCCCGGCCTGGCCCATCGGCGTGCGCATCCCGGCGGCCTCCAGTTCATGGCGCGCGCGGCGCGCCCGGACCTTGCGGACATCCCTCGCGGCCCAGAGCGCCGTGCGGTGCAGCCAAGCCCCCAGCGCCAAGCCCGCGGGAAGATCCCGCCGTTTCCGCCACAGCACCAGGAACGCCGCTTGGGCCGCGTCCTCGGCATCCGCCGAGTCGACCAATACGCGCCGGCAGGCGGCGTAGACCATTCCGCCGTGCCGCTCGGTGAGCCGCGCGAACGCCTCCTCCGCGCCGGCTCCGGCGAGCGCGGCGAGCAGACCCCGGTCGGAACCCGCGTCGAACATCCGTGCTCCTTTGAATTCGCTGGCCGCCGCGGACCCAGCCTTCGGTCGCGCCGCCTTGTCCAGACCTTGAATCACCGTTCTCGCCTCCATCCTATCGAGCAGCGGACACCAGAGGCTCAAGCCGGTTCAGAAATCGATCGCACGTTGGAGTTTTTTGTTAACCTGTTCCATAGCTATATGTTGCAAGATTCCGCCGCGGCGGTCATTTTGACACGCGGGGTTGCTTGTCGCCCCCGCTGCCTCCGCTACGATGAAGAAGCCATGACGCTCGCCGCCAAGAAAGCCTATGCGGTCCTGCTGATCGAGGACCACGAGACCACGCGCATCACGCTTACGGGCGTCGTGGAGCAGGAGGGCTGCAAGGTGACCGCGGTCGCCTCGGCGGGCGCGGCGCGGGAGAAACTGCGCGAGGAGGAATTCGACCTCGTCGTCACCGACCTGCGCCTCCCCCGACGGGGACGGGATGGACCTGCTGCGCGAGACCAAGCGGCTCAGCGCCGGCACGCCGGTGATCCTCGTCACCGGGCACGGCAGCGAGGAGACCGCGGTCAAGGCGATGAAGGAAGGGGCGTTCAACTACCTCGCCAAGCCGATCGACCTGCACCGCCTGCGCGCGGAGCTCGAGAGCGCGCTGCGCTGGCGCGCGGCGCAGCTTCAGACCGCCGAGCTGCAGCAGGAACTGCTCACGCGGCGCCGTGGCGACAGCGAGCTGGTGGGGGTCTCGCAGGCGGTGCAGCAGATCCGCGAGAAGATCCGCCAGGTCGGCCCGACGCACGCCACGATCCTGATCACGGGCGAAACGGGCGTGGGCAAGGAGGTCGTCGCCGGCGCGCTGCAGGCGGCCAGCGACCGCGCGGGCAAGCCCTTCGTGAAGGTCAACGTCGCCGCGCTGCCGCGCGACCTGCTGGAGAGCGAACTCTTCGGGCACGAACGGGGCGCTTTCACCAGCGCGGTGCGCACGCGCAAGGGGCGTTTCGAGCTCGCCGACGGCGGCACGCTCTTCCTCGACGAAATCGCCGAATGCCCGCCGGAAGTCCAGGTGAAGCTCCTGCGGGTGCTGCAGGAGCACGAGTTCGAGCGCGTGGGCGGAAGCGAAACCCTGCGCGCCGACGTGCGGCTGCTCTGCGCGACCAACAAGGATCTCAAGAAGGAGATGGCCGAGGGGCGTTTCCGCGAGGACCTCTACTACCGGATCAACGTGATCCAGATCCAGATCCCGCCGCTGCGGGACCGGGTGAAGGACCTCGACGTGCTCGTGCCGCACTTCCTGAAGCAGATCGCGCAGCGCGAGAGCGCCCGCGAGGCGAAAGCGCTCGGCCCCGGCACGATGGAGGCGCTCCGCGGCTACGCCTGGCCCGGCAACGTCCGCGAGCTGCGCCACGCCATCGAGCACGCCTATCTGCTCACGCCCGGCACGGAGATCCTGCCGGACGCGCTGCCCGAGGAAGTGCTCAAGAGCGCCGGGCGCGCGCTCGGCGCTTCGGCATCCGGAGCGCCCGCGGCCCCGCAGGGCGAGGCGCTCAGCGTGGGCCTCGACTTGCCCATGGAAGAAGTGGAGCGGCGCTACATCCTGGCGGTGTACGAGAAGGCGCGCGGCAACAAGACCCAAGCCGCCAAGATGCTCGGCATCGGTTTGAAAACGCTCTACCGCAAGCTCGAGAAGTACGGTTTGGGCGGCGACGGAAACGACGAAGCTGCGAAGGATGCAGGCTGAGTCAAGCCGGCGAACGTGCGGCCGCGGACCAAGACTCTTACTTGTCGCCCAAGCCCAGAATCCCCTTCTTCTTCTCCGTGGGCTCGAAGACGATCTCCCCGCCGTTGCCTTCGTCGTCCATGACCTTCAGCAGGAGGTACCAGCCCTTGGCGCCGCGTTGGGCGCTGAGCGCGATCTGGCGGCGGTCGGGCCGGTAATTCTTGAAGCTGGTCTCGATGCCCCGCCAAAGCGGCTTCAGTTCGTAGTGCTCCTGCCCGGCACGTAGCCGGTCCGCGGCGAAACCGAAGGTCTGCGTTACGTCCTGCCCGTTGGCCTTCTGGACCCAGACGAGCGTGCCGAGGTCGATGCTCATGCGCCCCGCGCCGGGCGCGGAACGCGGCGGCTCGCCGACGGGGAACAGCTTGCGGCTCGTCTCCTGGTATTCGCCGTCGAGCGTCCCGGCGACCTGGAGCTTGGCGGCGAGGTATTCGGCGCGCGCCGTGAGGTCCGCGTCGCCTTTCAGGTCGCGCAGCAGCGCGAGCGCTTCGCGGCCTTGCCCTTGTTCGGCCAGGTACTTCGCGTACTCGTAGCGCAGCGGACCGTTGGCCGGCGCGAGCGCGAAGGCCTCGGCGAGAAAACGCTGCGCGAGCACCCAGTCCTGGTCCTCGAGGGCGAGCTGGGCCATGCGGTACTTCCGCGCGGCCTCCTGCGCCTTGGGCTCGTCGCGGGGCGCGTCGAGGGACGGCGCCTGCTTGAGAATCTCGCGGAGCTGCGCCAGGCTGTCCTCGTGCTGCTTCCGGCGCGCGGATTCCTGAAGCGCGGCCTGAACGGAAGCCACCCCGCGCAGGCTCTCCGGATCGTCGGGTTTCAGTTGCAGCGCCTTGTCGTACAGCGCGCGGGCCTGTTCGAGGTCGCCGCTCAGGAGGCGCTGCTGCGCGGAGCGGCGCAGTTCGCCGACGGCCTGCTCGACCGTGCCTTCCCCGCCGGGCTCGCCCGCCGCGGCCGGCAGCGCCGCGAGCAGCAGGATGGACAGCAGGCCATAACGTCTCGCGAGAAGCATGCTCGATACCCTCCCCATCCGTCCCGCCATGCTATCCGATTCGAGAGCCGCGGCGCCACCCGCCAAGCCGGCTCAGGCCGGCGCCTGGGGTCCGCCTTCCGCTGCCCCGCCGCGTGCCATGTAGCGCAGGACCAGGGCCGCGCCGGCCCACATGAGCAGGAGTTCCGCCGCCAGCAGCAGGATCACGCCCCCGCCGCCGGCGAGCCCGAAGACCGTGCCGAGCCCCAGCAGCGCCAGGAGATGCTCGGTGAAGAGGCCCCGGTACATCGCGACCTGCACGCGCAGCCCGGCGGTGCGCGGATCGTCGGATTCGGGTATCTCGCGCCCCAACGCGCCCAGCACGACGCCGTAGAGGCTCGCGGTGCCCAGCAGCACGCCCAGTTGTTCGAGCACCAGGCTCCAGCGCGAAGGCGCCTGGGTTCTGAACGTGCCGTCGGGCTCCAGGACCTCGGCGTAGAAGTCGATTTCCCACGCGGTATGCCGTTCGTGAATGAAGGCGACCGCGTTCATGGCCAGCGACAGGATGATCACGGCGGCCGGCATGAGCAGGGAGCCGGTCCACGCCGAGGCATCGGGGCGACCGCGGAAGCGCCGCGAGACCCGCACGTAGGCCAAGGCGACGCCGGCAAGGCCCGAAAAGAGCACCAGCAGCTTGGCGAGCATATCCGGCATGCGGACAGTATAGCGGAAAGGCGGGGCGAGGAGATCGGTCTCTACCGAAACCTGGAATCGCGAAGACGGTCCTCATGGCGCTGCAAGCGCGCCTCTTTAATGGCGCCCATTATCAGCAATACGCTGCCGAGAAACACGATCCATACCGGATCCTTGCTATTACCCGCCGATGTATCGACCTCAAAGGTAATCCATGCGTACGACCAGCAACTGACGCCGAACGCGACAAACATCATGGGCAGGAGATGCAATTGAAACCAGGGACGCTTAACCATTTCCGGTTGCGCCGGTGAAGCGAAATGATCGGCTGGCTTTCTGGCGCCCGGAGTAGTTGGCGCTGCGACATCGGAGTCCATGGCGCTCCTCGCTTCGCTATTCCTTGAGTTCCTCTCCGGGCTTCTCCACGGGCGGCTTGGGCGCCTCGGGCGGAGGCTGGGTCTCGCCCTTGATCTTCTCGAAGTTGGCGAGTCCTTCCTTCATATATTGGACCGTCGGCAGGCCGGCCTCTTTGATCGAAGTCAGGTCGCGGCGGCGGTAGAGCTTCTGGCCGCCCAATTGCTTCGGGCGCACGTCGCCCCAGCGGACCAGGAGATCGAAATACTCGTCGTCGCGCCCGATCAACTCGCGCGCTTCCCGCTCGGGGATCCAGAGGTTCGGGTCGGGCGTTTTCGCGGTCCCTGGGCCGGGATCCTGCCCGTTCGCGGCGTCGGGCTCCTGTTCCGTTGCCGCGGCAGGCTTGGACGAACCTCCGGCGGCGATGGCGCGGGTGGCGACGAACCAGCACAGGCCCGCGGCCAGCCCCAGTTCCACCACCGTGACCAGCAGGGCCGCGTTGAGCGCCGAGCCGCGCGCGTCGCCCGACTCGTCTTCCTTCGCGTAGCTGGAATACGTGCCCCACGAGCGAAGCACGCGCTCGATGCAGAGCAGCGAGAAGCCGCCCGCGAAGAGGTAGAACCCCAGCGGCATGCCCGCCGGTCCGAAACGGACGAAGCCGAAGATCTTGGCGAAGCGCCAGAACCAGAATGGCGATGGCGAGGCCTTCGATCAGGCGCCAGATCGCGCCCAGTCGGGCCTCTCGCTGGAAGATGCGTTCGCGGACCGGCGGCGGCAGGTTGGCCGCGCCTTGAAGGACCATGCCCTCGGCGATGGACGCCACCACGAAGGCGCCGACGATGCAGAGGATCAGGACGAACTGGATAGGCATCGGCTTGTCCACGCTACCACAGAGTAGATAGGACTATATACGAACGGGACGGGAGGTCTTTCGGCAAAACCGGAAAGGTTCCGCAGACACCAGCGGGACAACGACTTCCAGGCGAAGGGTGGTCGGTGAGATCAGCGCTCGAAGCGCAGGCGGCCGAAGGTCGCGGGCGGGAGCGCGCCGACGGGCCCGGGCGCAAACCAGCCCGAGACGCCTTCGCCCGGCACGCTGCGCGTGAAGTTCGCCCCGCACTCGAACGCCTTGCGCGGCGGCTTCAGGCCCATGGCCTTCCATGGAATGGTCATCAGGGCCTGGAAGGTCCGTCCCAGCCACGCCGACGCGACCTGCCAGCGCGGCCGCCACGCCGGATCGTCGCGCGAGACGCCAAAGCGGAACGCGCCCGCGCCGGTGACCAGGAAGGCCATGTAGTAGATGCGCTCGTTCCAGGGATCGACGACGAAGGCCAGTTCGTGCCCGGGCGCCATCCGCTCCGCGCGCCAGGCGACGTACACCGCGCGCCGGTCCCAGGCCACGCGGAAGGCGGTCTTGAAGCCGCTCAGGCCCAGGCCGGGCGTCTTGCTGTGGCGCTGAAAGCCCTCCCGCCACGCCGCGCCGCGCCAGAAGCCGCCGCGCAGGCCCGGCGCGCGCGCAACGGGGCCAGCCTTCACGGCACGCAGCGGATGCGGATGCCCGTTCTGGAAGCCCGCGACGATTCCTCCCGCGTTGTTCTGCCGCAGGACCGGATGCTCGAAGACTACGATCTCCTTGGCGCCGGCCTGCGCGGCTTCCAGCATGCCGTCGGCGAGCATCTGCGCGGGCTCCCACTTGCCGTAGGCGGCCAGGCCCGGACAGAAAGCCGCTTTGCCGGTCTTGAGCTTCCGGAAGGCCCGCGCGTCCCGCGCCACCGCGCCCTTCGCGGCCATCCCCGGCCCGATGCCGTCGAAGTATCCGCCGCGGAACCAGGGGATGAGGTTGTCCACCAGGCCTTCGCGCCCCCAGCGTTCCACGTCGAGGAGCCCGGCCTCCAGATTGTGCGCCGGGTGGACCAGCGCCGCGACGGGCTTGCGCCGCGCGTGCACCTGCTTCGCGAGGCGCCGCACCAGTTCGGTGATGTAGTCGGCGCGATAGCGGATCCAGCGCGGGTCGGCGTTGGCCTCGGCGTCCGGTCGAAAGCCATGCCGTGATTCGAATGCTTTGAGGATGAGCGGATCGAAGCCGAGGATCGAGACGTTTCGCTCGTCCACCAGCCGGCCGTGCTCGTGCAGCCCGCGGCGCCAGAAGTCGAGCATCACGCCGTCGAAGCCGCGGGCGAGGATTTCGGCAAGCACGCGGAGCTTGTAGCGCCGCACGCCCTCGTGAAAGAAACAGAGCCGCGAGCGAAGGCGCTCGCCGCGGAGGTTGACTTCCTGGTATTCCGGATGCTCCAGCGCGAAGCGCGCCACCGGCGGCACGGCGTGCGCTTCCTCCACGAGCGTCCACCACGCGTGGATCTCCATGCCCAGCACGCGCGCCCACTTGCAGGCGGCCTTGAGCGAGTCGAAGGTCCCGAACGTGTAGAGGCTGAAGAGGTCGGTCAGGAAGCCGTACGCGGCGCGGTCCTTCGGCGAGCCCGGCTCCGGCTCCGGGCGATGCAGCGGCTCGGCAACCTTGCTCGGGTAGAGCGCGAAGCCGCCGTGCTGCACGCGCCAGTAGACCTTGCGCACGCCCTGCTCGTAGATCCAGGTCAGCAGCGCGCCGACGTAGCGTTCGTCGGACATCTGCGCCTGCGCGGTGGTGGAGACGACGACCGGAGGCGCTTCGCGGCGGGGCATACGGGGCTGGCTCCTGGTGTCGGCAGTCCCTGGAACGGGGGGTGCGGCGGGCGAGACGTCCGCCTTGCGCCAGCTTCAGCGGCCGTTCAAGGGCGCATGCCTTCGAAGGTGTTCCCGCCGGCCAGGACGGCCTGGGTGAGCTTTTCGCCCAGCCCTCGAAACGGCTGGTGGCCCTCGGCCGGCGCTGGCGCGTCGGCGAGCTTGAAGACGTTCTTCTCGATTCGCACGGTCATGTTGACTTCCTTGTTCCACGCCGCGGAGATCCAGAGGTGGTTGCTGACGAAGGTGTTGTCGTGAAGGTACAGCACGTATTGCCCGGGCTGGGCCGGCCCCTGGGTCATGCCCACGAAGAAGATCGAGGAAGCCCACTGCCCGCTCTTGCCGTACTCGCCGATGTGCGTCTTGGCGTATTCGGTCAGCGCAACGAAGGTGTTGCCGTAAACCTCGTTCATCGCGTCGGGCAGATAGCAGGCAACGTTCAGGGGCGTCGCGGGCACGTAATCCCATTTCTCATCCGGGAGCTTCTGCGTGATGCGCATGAAGTTGCCGTACACCTTGCAGCGTACGGCTTCTTTGCCCTCGAACTTGATCCCGTGGAGTTCGACGCGGCGTTCCTTGAACGGCCGCGAGCCCTGCGGCATGTCGTCGAGCGTCATGTGGCCCTTGGTGTCGAGCCAGTTGTCGTGCAGTTGGATCTCAGGCCCCGTCAGGTGCACGCTGCGCCCGGTGGAGGTGACCTTGTTGTGGTGGAGTTCCGCCTTCGGGCAGTTCACGGAGAAGGCGTATCCGTTCACGTACTGCTGGTGGTGCCGCACGTCGTTGTGGTGGATTTGTGGAGGGCTCTGCGCGGGCGGGTGCTTGCCGCCGGAGACGCGCATGCCGATATGGCAGCCCTCGGTGAGCAGGTTGTCGTGGACCTCCACGCCGTCGCCGATGTCGTCCAGGCGCAGCAGATCGTTGCCCGGATAGTGGCGGCTCTCGAGGACCTTCACGCGGCTGTAAAGGAGGTTGTGGTGAATCCGCGCGCCCACGCAGCGCCCGAAGAAGCGCATCGGGTAGGCGTTGGGCAGATGGACGTCGGTCGAGATCCCGAAGATCTCGGCGCCCTGGTCGCGATACCGGCTCTCGACGCAGGAACTGTAGTTCCCCGAGCGCCGGCCTTGGACGATGTGGCCGTTGCGGACCGTCGCGCGGCCCTTGCAGGCGATGTGGACGCCGTAGACCTGCTTGTCGGTGTCGTCCCCGAAAGTGAGCGTGTGGCCGTCGAGATCCAGCGTCACGTCGTCGGCCTTGATCTCGATGGCCGTGCCGGGGGCCGTGAAATCCTGGCTCAGCACGTACGTCGCGCCGGCGCGGTCCAGCACCAGCGTCGCGCCCGACGAGGTCCCCGGCAGGTACACGGCATCTTTGAGCTTGCGCGTCTGGAAAGTGCGGTCGCCGCTCTTCCGTTCGGCGCCGTTCTGGATCACGACCATGCGGTAGTGATAGGTCGCGTCCGGCTTCAAGCTCTTCAAGCGGTGGAACTGAGACCAGCGCGCTTCTTCGGCGGCGGGCGTGCGCTGCCCGTATTGCGCGTCGAGCCCGTATTCGACGTAACCGGTCGCGGCCTCTTCGATCCGCCCCAACTGCCAGTAGACGAGCGCGGAAGTTTCGGCGGCGTGGACGAAGGGGCGCGCGAAGGCTTCTTCCTCGTTCGCCTCGGCGCGGCCGAGCGGCAGGATCGCCAGAGCCACCAGGGCAAGGATTCCCGCGTGCTTCATGGCGTGCGCCTCCAAGGGGAACGAATCGCACCGATCTCTTCTGCTCCAGCGTACACCGCCCCTGCGCCAGCCCAGTGCTACATCACCGCTATTCAACATGGGACGATCCAACCCGCATCCCGATGGCGGGTTGCTTCGCGAAGGCGCGCACGGTCGCGGCGCTATATAAGGAAGCCTGCAACTTCGAATGGGCCAGCGCGGCAGACCCCCGAGGGCTTGAATCGATGCGCGACCTCAGGCAATGGATCGTCGGCGTCCGCGACCTTGGGCTGCTCAAGGACGTGCGCGGCGCGGATTGGGACCTGGAGGTCGGCGCGCTCACCGATCTGAACGTCAAACATCGCAAGCACACGCTGCTTTTCGATGGGCTCAAGGGCTACCCCGAAGGCCACCGCATCCTCACCGGCGCGCTGCTCGATGCGCGGCGCGTGGCCCACACGCTGGGCCTGGCGCCCAACCTGAACAACCTGGCGCTGGTCCGGATCCTGCGCGCCAAAGTCGAGCACGCGCTCCGCTCAGCCGGAGAGTACCCCATTCGCTACGTCGAGGACGCGCCGCTCTTTGAGAACGCCCGGCGCGGGGCGGAGGTGGATCTCTTTTTCGCTGCCGGCGCCGCGCTGGTTCGAGGAGGACGGCGGGCGGTATCTCGGCACCGCCGATACCGTGGTGACGCGCGACCCCGATTCGCCCTGGGTCAATGTGGCCACGTACCGGGTCATGATCCACGACCGGAACACGCTGGGCATTTTCATGGAGGCCTCCCGCCACGGCCGGCTCCAGATGCAGAAGTATTTCGAGCGCGGCCAGCCCTGCCCGGTGGCGATCTCCTTTGGACATCACCCGTCGCTTTTTCTTCTGGCCGGCACGGAGGTGCCGCAAGGGCTGTCGGAGTATCACGTGGCCGGAGCGATGCTGGGAGAGCCTTACGCGGCCGTCAAGGGCCCGGTGACGGGCCTCCCCCTGCCGGCCGACAGCGAGATCGCCATCGAGGGGCACATCGTGGACGAGCCGCGCGACGAAGGCCCGTTCGGCGAGTTCATGGGCTACTACGCGGGCGGCCGGTCGCCCGCGCCCACGATCAAGGTCGAAGCGCTGTACCACCGCAACCGGCCGGTCCTGCTGGGCACCTGCGCGGGCCGCCCGCCGTACGACTACTCCTATTTCCGCTGCCCCATGCGCGCGGCGCTGATCTGGGACATCCTGGAGCGCGCGGGGATCGCGAACGTCGCGGGGGTCTGGTGCCACGAGCAGGGCTACTCGCGCGCATTCACCGTCGTCGCGCTGAAGCAGGCCTTCGCGGGGCACGCGCGCCAGGCCGGCTACGTGGCCTGCCAATGCCGTCCCGGCGCGGTCTCGGGGCGCTACGTGGTCGTGGTCGACGAGGACATCGACCCGACCAACCTCGACGAGGTCGTCTGGGCGATGTGCAGCCGCAGCGATCCGGCCACGGGCCTGGAGATCGTCCGCGAAACCCTCGGCACGCCCATCGACCCCATCGCCGAGCGCCGGGACGACAAGAGCATTCTCGAGTACACCAGCTCGCGCGCGATCGTGCTCGCCTGCAAGCCCTTCGGGATGCTCGTACGCAACGAATTTCCAAAGGTCGTGGAGGCCGGCGCGGATCTGCGGGCGCGGGTGCGCAAGGAATTCCTGGATCTCTTCAAGTAGCGCGCCGCGGCTTCAGTACATCACCTGCCCGCCGTCGACGGTAAGCACCTGCCCGGTGATGAAGGAGGCCTCGTCGGAGGCCAGGAAGAGCACCGCGCCCACAAGGTCTTCGGGGACCTGCTCGCGCGGGATGGCGCGCGCGGCCGCGCGATTCGCAAAAGAGGTTTGGGGAATCGCCGCCTTCGTGGCGTCCGTGGTCACCAGCCCCGGCGCGACCGCGTTCACCGTGATCCCCGAGGCTCCGAGTTCCCGGGCCAGCGCGCGCGTGAAGCCTATGACCGCGCCCTTGGACGTGACGTAGTGCAGCACGCCCGGCGCGCCGGCGAGGGCCGTGTTGGAGGCGATGTTCACGATCCGGCCGCGGCCGCGTTCGAGCATCGCCGGGACCGTCGCGCGCGCGGCCAGGAAGCAGCCCCGCACGTTCACCGCCATCACCCGGTCCCACTCCTCGACCGGAATCTCCGTCCAAGGCCTCGCGGGCAGCAGGGCGGTCCAGAGCGCGGCGTTGTTCACCAGCACGTCGATCCGCCCGTAGCGCTCAAGCGCCGCGCGGGCCAGCGCCGCCGTGCTGGCCTCATCGGCCACGTCGAGCGCCACGCCCAGGCCGTCGATCTCTTGCGCAACGTTCCCTGCCTGGTCCGCGTCGAGGTCCGCCACGACGACGCGCGCGCCCTCCGTGGCAAAGGCCCGGCTGAAGGCCTGGCCGATGCCCCGGCTGCCTCCGGTTACGACGATGACTTTCCCGTCGAAGCGGCTCATGGATTCCTCGCGTTGGAGTCGGATACCGCGCCTCCGGCCATTTTAGCGGCAATTTCCGCGCCGCCAGAGCCGCAACGCGATCTCCGCCAGGAAAGGACTTGCCGCGCGCGCCGTTCGGGTGTATCTAAATACCGTACACCTGGAGCCCGCCATCCATGGACGACCGGCAGCTCGGAACGCGGCTGCGCGCCTTGCGCGAGGCGCGTAAGCGCTCGCTGCGCAGCGTGGCCCGGGAAGCCGGGATCGCGCTCTCCTTCGTCGCCGCCGTGGAGAAGGGGCGCAACAGCATCTCCGTCGCCAAGCTCAAGACGCTCCTCGACGCGCTGGGCTCCAACCTGGGCGCCTTTTTCGGCGATGCCGCGCCGCCGGCCTCCAAGGTGGTGTACCGAAAAAACGAACTGGTCGAAATCTCGGGGCAGCGCCGCGGGCTCTCCTACCGGGAAGTCGCCGCCGGCCGGCCCGGCCGCGCCCTGCAGGTGCTCGTGGAGTCCTATGCCCCGGGCGCCGACACCGGGGCCGAAAGATACCGGCACGAGGCCGAGGAGGCCGGGGTGGTCCTGAAGGGCAGGCTGGAACTGACCGTGGACGACGAGGTCCATGTTCTGGGCCCCGGCGACGCGTACTACTTCGACAGCCGCCGCCCGCATCGCTTCCGCAACGCCGGGAAAGGCGTAGTCCAGGCCGTCTCGGTGAACACCCCGCCGAGTTTCTGAGACTCGGCGGGAGCTGAGGAGCACGGGAGCGTCGTGGCGGAGACTGGCGTCGGATCGTAGGCGCAACGGAGAAGCGGCAAAAGCCCGCGCGGCTGCGGGCGCGCAAGACCTAAAGAGGAACAGACATGGCCGAGCAAGCATTTGGCGACCCCAGCGAACTCCTGATCGACGGCAAATCCGTCCCGGGCCGGGGCGAAACCACGCGCGAAATCCGCGACCCGGCCGACGCCGAGGTGCTCGTCGCCGCGGTGCGCGAGGCCGACCTGGAGCAGACACGGCAGGCGTGCGACGCCGCGCAGCGGGCGTTCCCCGGCTGGGCGGCTACGCCCGCGCCCGACCGCGCGCGCATCCTCTTCCGCTTTCGCGCGCTGATCGAAGAGCGTTTCGATGACCTCGCGCGCCTGATCGTGCGAGAGAACGGCAAGTTGCTCAGCGAGGCCAAGGGCGACGTGCGGCGCGGGCTGGACGTGGTCGAGTTCGCCTGCGGCATCCCCAGCCACCTGATGGGGACGAACCTGCAGGACGTGGCGAGCCTGGTGGACGCGTACTGCGTGCGCGAGCCGCTGGGGGTCTGCGTGGGGATCCCGCCGTTCAACTTCCCGGCCATGATCCCGCTGTGGACGATGCCGATCGCGGTGGCGTGCGGCAACACGTTCATCCTCAAGCCGGCCGAGAAAGCGCCGCTGACGGGCTCGCTCCTGGCGCGGCTTTTCAACGAAGCGGGGCTGCCGCCGGGCGTGGTGAGCGTGATCCACGGCGGCGCGGTCTCCGGCGGCTGGGTGGCGATGAACAGCGCCGTCAAGGCGATCACCTTCGTCGGTTCCACGCCGGTCGCGCAGGAACTTTATTCGCAGGCCGCGCTCCACGGCACGCGCACGCAGGCCCTGGGCGGCGGGAAGAACTTCCTGCTCGTGATGCCCGACGCGGACCTTGCGCAGAGCGCGCCGGCGCTGGTCGGAAGCTGCTTCGGCTGCGCGGGGCAGCGTTGCCTGGCCGGCAGCGTGGTCGTAGCGATCGGAGATGAGACGAGGCAGGAGCGCGTCGTGGAAGCATTCGTCGCCGGCGCGCGCGAGCTTCGCCTCGGCCAGGGCTTCGACGAACGCGCCACGATGGGCCCCTTGCACAGCGCCCGGCACAAGGAAAAGGTCGCGCAGACCATCGAACTGACCGCGAAGGCCGGCGTAAAGCTGGTGCTCGACGGTCGGGGCGCGCGCGTTCCTGAATTCCCGCGCGGGCATTGGCTGGGACCGACGGTATTCGACCGAGTGCCGCCCAACTCGATGCTCGCGAGCGACGAGATTTTCGGCCCGGTCGTGGCCGTGCTGCGCGCGAAGAACCTCGAGGAGGCGATCGGCTTCGCCAACATGAGCCGATTCGGGAACTCGTCTTCGATCTTCACCAACGACGGCGCGGCGGTCCGCACTTTCCGCGCGGGCATCCAGTGCGGAATGCTGGGCGTGAACCTCGGCGTGCCCGCGCCGATGGCGGCCTTCTCCTTCGGCGGCTGGAAGCAGTCGCTTTTCGGCGACACGCACGTCTACGGTCCCGACGCGATCCATTTCTACACGCGCAAGAAGGTCGTCACCGAGCGCTGGTTCGGCGCGACGCGGCCGCACGAGGGCTGGGTGTGAAGATTGACGATTTGAGATTGTGGATTGACGATTGAAACAGCAGGTGTGCGTGAATTTTAGACGTGGTCGTCAATCGTAAGTCGTCGGTCGTAAACGGAAGCAGGGAGGTTTTGCACATGGGTTCAGCGAGCCAATACGAGAAATTTCTGATGCCGGTGGTCGCCAAGGGCGTGGAGCCGCTGGAGATCGAAAGCGCGAAGGGCTGCACGGTCCGCGGCGCGGACGGCAAGGAGTATCTCGATTGCTTCAGCGGGATCTCGGTGGTCAACGCGGGGCACGGGCACCCGAAGGTCCTGGCGGCCGCGCGCGCACAGATGGAGAAGCTCGTCCATTGCTGCTCGTACGTCTACCGGGTCCCCGCGGTGGGCGAGCTGGCCGAGCGGCTCGCCGAGGCCGCGCCGGGGCGGCTGCGCAAGAGTTTCTTCTCGAACAGCGGCGCCGAGGCGCTCGAGGGCGCGTTGCGCCTGGCAAAGAAAGCCACCGGCAAGCGCGAGGTGGTCGCGCTGGGCTACTCCTTTCATGGCCGCACTTTCGCGACGCTCTCGATTACCGGGAACCGCGCGCGGAAGACCGGCGGCGGGCCGTACATGCCGGGCGTGGCCTTTGGCCCGCCGCCGTACTGCTACCGTTGCCCGCTAAAGCTCGACCCGTCGAACTGCGGGACGGCCTGCGCCCACGCGCTCGCCGATACGCTGAAGCAGCAGACTTCCGGCGACGTGGCCGCATTCGTGGCCGAGCCCATCCTGGGCGAGGGCGGCATCCTGGTCCCGCCGGACGAGTACTTCCAGATCGCCGTGCCGATCTTCCACGAAGAAGGCGCGCTCTTCATCTGCGACGAGGTCCAGACCGGTTTCGGGCGGACGGGCAAGCTCTTCGCCATCGAGCACTACGGCGTCTCGCCCGACATCCTGACTCTGGCCAAGGGGCTCGCCAACGGCTTCCCGCTGGGCGCGTTCATAGCGCGCGAGCCCGTCTGCGATGCGCTGCAACCCGGCGAGCACCTCAGCACTTTCGGCGGGAACCCCGTCGCCGCCGCCGCCGCCGTCGCGAACCTGGAGGTTCTGCGCGAGGAGCGGTTCGTCGAGAACGCCGCCGCGCGCGGAGGCGAACTGTTGGCGCGCCTTGGCAGGCTCAAGGAGTCGTCGAAGCTCGTCGGCGACGTGCGCGGGAAGGGCCTGATGATCGGAATCGAACTGGTGAAGGACAAGAATTCCAAGGAGCCGGCCGGCGCCGAGGCCAAGGCCCTGCGCGCGCGGTTGCGCGAAGAGGGCTACCTCGTCGGTGTCGGCGGGCCGTACGGAAATGTGCTCCGCCTGCAGCCGCCGCTCTGCATCGATGCCGACCAATGCGACCGCGTGGCCGGCGCGCTCGAGGGGGCGTTGGGATAGGACATCGGACTTGGAATTTGCCCTGAATTCGGAACTCAAAGATGTCTGATCTTGCGGTGAAACAACTCCTCGAACTGCTCGCGATCCCAGGGCCGCCGGGGAAGGAGCAGCTCGTCGCCGAACGGATCCAGGCCATGCTGCGAGAGGCCGGCGTCCCCGATTCGGCCATGGGTTTCGACCGCGCACAGGATCGGAGCGAATACGGTGGCGAGACCGGCAACCTGATCGTGCGGCTCGACGGGAACGGCCGCGGCGCGCGGCGGCTCTTCAGTTGCCACATGGACACGGTGCCCAACGCGGCCGGGACGCGGCCGGTGGTCGAGAGCGAACGCGTCGTCAGCGGCGTCGCGGGCAAAGCGCTGGGCGGGGACAACCGCACGGGCTGCGCCGCGGTGCTGGAGGTCGCGCGAGCGCTGAGCGCGCGGAAGGGCGACCACGCGCCGGCGACGCTGGTCTTCCTGATCCAGGAAGAGGTGGGCCTGGTCGGCGCGCGGGGGCTGGACCTCCAGCGGCTCGGCGCGCCGTTCCCGTCGCTCGGCTTCAACTTCGACGGCGGGAAGGTCGACGAACTGGTCACGGCGGTGATCGGCACGCGGCGCTTCACCATCGAACTGACCGGGCGCGAGGCGCACGCGGGCGCGCATCCCGAGGAAGGCGTCTCTTGCGCGATCGTGGCCGCGCGCGCGTTGAGCGAACTCCACGCGAACGGCTGGCACGGCCCGATTGAAAAACCCGATGGGCGCGGCTCGGCGAACGTCGGCATCCAGAACGGCGGCCAGGGCAGCAACGTGGTCATGCCGCGCATGAGCATCCTCGCCGAGGCGCGCAGCCACGATCCGATATTCCGCAGGCGCATTGTCGCGGCCTGGGAAGATGCCTTCCGCCGCGCTGCCGCGGAAACCCGGAACGCTCGGGGCGACGGCGGCTCGGTCGCGTTCGGTCCCGGGCCGGCCTACGAGGCCTTCGTGCTGAGCGAACGCGAACCGGCGGTGCGGCTCGCGCTCCGGGCCGCGGAGGAATTGAAGGTCCCATTGAAGCGCGTCTCCAACAACGGCGGCATGGACGCGAACTGGCTCACGGCGCACGGCATCCCCACGGTGACGCTCGGCGTCGGCCAGCGCAACGTCCACAAGCCCGACGAATGGATCGACCTGCCCGAGTTTCGGCGCGCTTGCGCCCTCGCCTCTAGGCTGGCGACGTTCTCCTGAACCACGGAGCACGCACGATGCCGACGCCCGATCGCGCCACGCTGGGCCAAGCCATAGCCGCGCGCCGCGGCTGGGCCGTCGAGACGCTGAGCGCGTGGGTGCGCTTCGCGAGCGTGCTGGGCAGCGAAGGCCCGGCGCAGGAGTTCATCGCCGAGGTCTTCGCAACGCTGGGGCTTGAGGTCCGCCGCGAGCCGCTCGACATGGAACGCCTGCGCGCGCTGCCCGGCTACGGGCCGCCGGCCTGGCCATGCGATGGAAAAGCCAATGTAATCGGGATCCACGATCCCGGCTCGAACGCGAAGCGCAGCCTGGTCTTCAACGGGCACGTGGACGTAGTCAGCCCCGAGCCGGCTCGGCTCTGGAGCGCGCCGCCGTTCGAGCCGCTCGTGCGCACGGTTGACGGGGAGACGTGGCTCCACGGGCGCGGCGCCGGCGACATGAAAGGCGGCGTCGTCTGCTATCTGTGGGCGCTGGCCGCGCTGCGCGACTTGGGCCTGGAGCCCGCCAGCCGCGTGGTCTGCCAGTCGGTCGTCGAGGAAGAATGCACGGGCAACGGAGCGCTGTCGGCCTGCGCCAACGGACATTTGGGCGATGCGTGCATCGATCTGGAGCCCACCGACGAAGGCCTCGTGCGCGCTCAAATCGGCGTGCTCTGGTTTCAAGTGCGTGTGCTGGGCCGCACCGAGCACGCCAAGGGCACGCAGTCGGGGGTGAACGCGATAGAGAAAACGTACGCTCTGATTCGCGCGCTGCGCGAACTGGAGGAAAGCCTGAATTGCCGCGAGCGCATCCCGCTGGCTTATCAGCACGTACCACATCCCATCAACCTCAACGTAGGCATCGTACGCGGCGGAGACTGGGCCAGTACGGTGGCTGGCGAATGCGAATCTCACTTTCGCATTGCGCTCTTCCCCGGCGAGAAGCTCGAAACGCGTATGGCTCAGGTGCGCGAAGCCATCGAGGCCGCCGCAGCGCGCGACTCCTGGCTCTGCGCCAACCCGCCCGAGATCGAGTTCACGGGCTTCCGTGCGGAAGGCTGCATCTTCGACACCGAGTCCGATCTGGCGCACGCCCTTCAAAGCGCACACTCCGCCTGGCGCGGCGAACCCGCCTGCTGCCAGGATTCGAAGGCGACCACCGACACACGCTTCTTCAACCTGTATTACCATACGCCCGCCACCTGCTACGGCCCGAAAGCCGCGAACATCCACGGAGCCGACGAGCGAGTCTGCCTCGACTCGATGCAGCGGGTCGCGGAGGTGCTCTCGAGCTTCGTGGCCGACTGGTGTGGGGTGCGGGTTCGAGGTTGACCCCTCTTGTTTCACCTGTTCCACCCGCTACGCTGTGCGGCATGTTTCGTGACCTGCTGAAGAAGCATCCCGTCCTGCGTTACGGCGCGCTGCTGGCCTGCTTGCTGGCGGCGGGCGTGACGGTCTGGATCTCCTATCTCGCCAACCCTTCGTCGGCGCCATGGTTGGCCGCGCTGTATCTCACCGTAGGGGTACTGCTCTCCACGCTGCGGCGCGTGGGCGAACCTGGCCTGTACCGCAGCTTCGCGCTTTACCAGCTCTGCGTGCTGGCGTACTTGTGGATCGTCTGGACCGTATACGTCACGCCACCCGGGCCGGATCCGGCCGCGACGGCCGAAGCGCTGTATTTCCTTTTCCGCTGGTTCGGGATCGGCGGGTGTTACGTGGCCGCCGGCCTGCTGCACTTCACCATCCGCTTCGCGCGCGCCGAAGGTCGGATCTGGAGCTGGATCGAGGGCGGAGTCTGGCTGGCCGCGGCGGGCTTCCACGTGCTCCAGTCCTGCGGCCTGATCTCCGAAGCGATGATCTACGCCGGCAATAAGTGGGTCCCATCCTTCTCGGCCTATTACCCCTATTTCTTCGGCTACATCTCCTTCGTGCTGACGCTGGCCCTGGGGCTCCCGGTGGCAAAGGCCGTTACCGCGCGCAGCCGCGCGCTCAGGCTGCAGATGTTCTACTTCATCGTCGGCGCGCTGCCTGTGTGGGTCTCCTGCTGGACGCACTTCCTGATGAGCATGGGCTTCCGCTTGCCCGGGCTGGGCGGGATCATGTATCTGGCGCACGTGGCGATCCTGGGCTACGCGGTGCTGGTGCGGCGAGTCTACGACGTTTCGGTGGTGATCCGGCGGGGGCTGGCGTACGCGACGATCAGCGTGCTGATGGGGCTGCTCTACGCGGGCCTGATGGCGGCGAGTTGGCGCTGGCTGGGCGCTCAGGAACTTTTCCACGGAATCCTGGCGACGACCGCGTTCCTGGCGCTGGCCGGCCTCCTGTACGCGCCGCTGCTGCATCTGATGCAGGGGTGGGTGGACCGGGTTTTCTTTCGCGCCCGGGCCGACCGCGAGGCCCTGCTGGCCGAACACGCGCAGCAGATGGCGTCCACGCTGAGCCTGGACGAGGTGATGCGGCGCATGGCGGACCTCTTGCGCCGGGGTCTTGACGCGCGCCGCGTGATTCTTTTCCTCGTGGCCTCTTCGGGCGCGCCCGAGGCTTATGGCGTGCAGGGCGAGTCCTTTTCGGCGGCTCGCGAGATGAGCGATGACTCGGGCATGGCCGATTGGCGCCGCTGGCTCGCGCGTGAACGGCCCACGGAGTGCAGGGTCGTTTCCGGCGAACGCGATGCGGCGCCGGAGGCCGGGCTGCGGATGACCGAGGGCCGCGAATACCTCGCCGTGCCGGTGCGCCACCGCGACGCGACCCTGGCCTGGGCGATCCTGGAGCCCAAGCGCGCCGACGAACCCTACGAGCCCGACGAGCTGCTCTTCGCACGGACCGTGGCGGGCAACGTCTCCGTGGCCCTGCAGAACGCGCGGCGGTACGCGCAGATCGAACAGCTCCAGCGCCTCGCGCGGCAGACGATCGCGGGACTTTCCGCCGGCGTGCTGCTGCTGCGCGAAGACGGCTCGATCCTGCTTGACAACCCCGCGGCGCGAAAGCTCCTGAGCGCTTCCGATCCGCCCCCGCCGCGCTCGCCGATTACGCCCGCGACCGCCCGGAGCCGCGCGAGGTCTTTCTCACGGCGCTCCGCGACGGCGCGGCCAGGGAAAACGTGCCGCTCGATTGGCAGGCGCCCGAACCGTGCTTTGTGCTCTGGAGCTTCCGCCGCCTCACCGACGACCCCCAGGAAGGCGCGCTGTATCTGCTCCTGATCCACGACCTGACCGCGTACAAGGCGCTGGAAGCGGAAGTCCGCCGGCAGGAAGGCCTGGCGCAACTCGGGCGCATGATCGCGGCGATCAACCACGAACTGAACAACCTGATGCAGCCGGTGCGCTACCAGGTCTCCAAACTGGTGGACCTCGAAATCGACCATCCCGTCTTCCAGCGCGCGCAGGCCTTGATCCCCGAGCGCCTCGCGGCGATGGAACGGATGCTCCAGGGCCTCCGCGACTACGCCCGGCCCCTGGAACTCCGCGCACGACCGCTGGAGCCGCGCCCCCTGCTCGAGTCGGTCCTGCGCGACTTCGAGGCCGAAGCCGCGCGCGACGGAGTGGCGCTGAGTCTGGCGGCCGTACCAAACCTGCCGGAGGTCCAGGGCGACGGGACATGGCTGCGGCAGGTATTCCACAACCTGGTCCGCAATGCCATCGAAGCCAGTTGGGGCCGGCCCGGCCCGGAAGTCCGCCTGCGCGCGGACGCGCAGGACGGCGAACTGATCGTCGAGGTCTCCGACAACGGCGCCGGCGTCGCCCCGGAACTGCGCGAGCGAATCTTCGAGCCGTTCTTCTCGACCAAGGAAGACGCCGGCACCGGACTGGGCCTGCCGCTCTGCCGCAAGATCGTCGAGCGGCACGGCGGCCGGATCGAACTCGAAAGCGCGCCCGGCGCCGGGGCGCGCTTCATCGTCCGGCTGCCCGCGGCCGCCCGCCGTGACGCCGCGGCCACCGCGGCCACCTGATGCCGCCCCGCCCTTTCCGCCACCGTGCAGCACTACACTGAATTTGTGCAATCCGCTCCCGAGCGCCCGAACGGTACGCCCCGCCAGTTCACTGGCATGAAAGGTTTTACGAAATCTTTCCAGATCGACCCAAAAGGCGCTGCGTTTGCCAACCCATAAGTAAAGAGGAAGCACCGCACCATGGGGAGGGTGGCAACCATGAACAGAAAGCGCAGGCGGGCGATTCCCAGTTTGATACTTGGCGACAACCTGGTCGCGCGGTTGGGCCTTACGGGCTGCCCGGTTGTACGGAGCGCCGGGGAGGTCGCGCAGCTCTTTGAAGACCTGACGAAGTTGCAGCGCGAGATTCTGGTGCTCGGCGGCGTGGACAGCCAGTTGCGCCTGCTGCATTGGGATCTGTTGGCCGTCGGCGCGCACGACCACGTCTTTCTCCGGGTGGGCGAAGTCTTCCAGACGCCGCTGCGGGAAGGCGCGCACGGTATCTTTCTGGTCCATAACCATCCTTCGGGAAGCCTGCGCCCCAGCCTTGCCGACCGCCAACTGACGCGCCTGGTCGCGGAAACCGGCGCCGGGTTGGGCTGCCCGCTCTTCGACCACGTGATCGTGTCGCGCGAAGGCTACGCCAGCCTGATGACGCGCGCGCTGATCCGGCTCCAAGAGCCGGATCAGGACCTGCGCCGCGCCGCCGAGCGCAAGCGGAATTACCGCTACAAGGCCGCGAATCACTGAGTCCGTATGGGCCGCCGTTCCATGCTGGAAGGCGTTAGCACGGCGGGGGTTGGGGATTCGTTGAGGAGACTGGCTTTGCAGGAATAGACAAGAAATCGACAGCGACGGCCAAGGCGCCTCCGGCGGGGACAGGGTATCGATACTAGAACAACGCACGGGAGACCCTGAACCATGAAGCTCAGCGCCAAGCAGATCGCGAAGTTCGAGGAAGACGGCTTTCTGATCCTCGAGAACGTCCTCAGTGACGCGGAACTTCTCCCTGTCGAAGCCGGCATCACCGCCTGGATCGACAAGAAGGCGCGCGACCTGCAGGCCGGCGGGCACCTCAAGAACCTCCACGAGCACGAAGACTTCGCGCACCGCTACGCCCGCATCTACGCCGAATGCCGTGACATCGGCGGCGGGCTGGACCTGATGCACTCCTACATCCCCGAACTTTTCGCTTTCCTGCGCAATCCGAAGCTGATGGAGACCGTCAAGGGCCTGGTCGGGCCGGAGATCCTCTGCAATCCGATCCAGCACCTCCGCGCCAAGCCGCCCGCGCAGGGCATCGCCGACGGGCAGAAGATGAACGTGCCGTGGCACCAAGATAGCGCCGTCACCTGGGAGGAAGCCGACCGCAGCAACATCGTCACGACTTGGATCCCGCTGGTGAATACCAACGCGCAGAACGGCTGTATGGAAGTAATCCCCGGCGCGCACAAGCTGGGGCAGCTTGAGCACCAGGCCGAAGGCGGCACGATGATCAAGCCCGAGGTCATGCCCGCGACCAAGCCGGTCCGCGCCGAGATTCCGCGCGGCGGGCTGATCTTCATGTCCCGCTTCACCCCGCACCGCAGCACCGACAACATGACCGACGGCGTCCGCTGGAGCCTCGACCTGCGCTACCAGCCTGTCGGCCAGCCCACCGGCCGCCCGTTCCACCCGGCCTTCGTGACCTACAGCGAGTCCAATCCCGCCTCGGTCCTCACGAGCTGCGACGAGTGGAAGCGCATGTGGAAGGACGCACTCGAGCTGGCCAAGGGCATCCCGTGGCACCGCACCGCGCCGATGGAGAAGCGCCGCCAGGCGATGGCGACGGCGGGCCTGACGTACTAATAGATGGACGAAGGATGAAATGGGAAGGATGAAGGGGCGCGAGCCTCTTCATCTTTTTTTGCCCCCTCTCCCTTTGAGAGAGGGGCCGGGGTGAGGGAGTTATACGCCGCGCGCGCTCAAACCCTCACCCCGGAGCCCTTGCAAGCTCGGGCTCTCGACCCCAGGGAGAGGACTACTTCATACTTCCTATTTCATACTTCATCCTTCTGGTGCTCACGGCATCCACGACCCGACCAGTTTGAGTTCGCCATTCTCGCCTGCCACGTGCCCGTTGCCGGGCTTCTCGAGCGTCCACGTCGAACCGCCAAAGGCCGCCGAGGCGCCGCCGCTCCAGACCAAGCGTTCGAGTTTCCCATCCTTCAGCCTCGCGACGAGCACGCGCGCGTCGGACTCGAACCCGCCGGCCTTCCAGGCGCCGGCCGCGTGCGCGACGTAGACGCGCGTCTCGGCGCCGTCCTTCTCGAAGGCCGCGCCGGCGAGGCCCGGTCCGCCGTCCTCGAGTTTGCGGAGCTTCTCGACCGGCGCGCCCCAGGGCGTGACCTGGAGCGCCGCGGCGAAATCGGCTACCTTGGCCTTCTGGCGCAGCACGACGATATGGTCCTGGTCCGGGCCAAGGCAAACGGCGGCCTCCTGCCCCGGCGCGCCCGCCCAGCTAACGGTGAGTTCCGTCTTCGGCGTCTTCCACGCTTCGCGCAGAAGTTCGGCCGCGGATTTCACTTCGCCGACGATCAGGAGTTGATAACCGTCGTGAGTGCCGAGCGGCATCAGCTCCTTTCCTTCGATGAAGATCTTATCGGCGCCCACCAATTGCCCCCCGGTAGCGATAGGTGACCGCCCAGTCGTGCTCCCGCGCGCTGGCGCCACGGTACAGGTCCACCAGCGCGTCGCCGGTGAAGACCGCGGTACGGTCCAGCAGCACGCCCGGATACGCCCCGGCGGCCTCGCCGCGCATCAGCTTCACAGGCCCGGCGTCGTGGAAACAGAGCAGCTTGCCGTCGCAGGCCATCTGGCTGCGTCCGTCGACGATCATGGTGTTGTGCGCAACGGTCTGCACGGTCCACTCGTGATGCTTCGGATCCTCGTAGCGGTGCATCGAGGGCTCCCCGCCCAGTTCATCGCCTGCGGCGTAGACGATCAGGTTTAACTTGTCGAAGTGCCCGTGCGGCCCGCCGTGGCGGCCGTAATCCATCAGCACGAAGGTCTCGGGATCGCGCAGGATCGCGTAGCCGAGCGTCTTGAAGACGGTGCTGGGATACTGGATCTTCTCGGGCTCGGGAAGTTTGTCGTACACGACCGTCGGATAATAGACCGAGGGGCTGATCACGAGCTGCCGCGGAGCGACATTGACCAGGTAGGCATAGGCCGGATCGCGGTAGCGCAGCCACGCGTAGTCGTAGATCATCGCCTGCCAGTCGTCGAGTCTGGCGCGGCCGGAGTCGTTGATGCCCGCGCAGGTGCCGTCGGGGTAGGCGTAGCGGAAGACCGCGTCGAAGGGCAGCTTGATCCGGCAGTCCTCGAAGCCCCACAGGTCCACGCCCTGCCGCGCGGCGACCTCGAGCACCGCCGTGAGCGCTTGCAGCGCGAACATCTGGTAGCCGATGGTCCCCTCGCCCCACATGCCGTCTTCGCCGATTCCGGCCTGCAGGTTCTTCTTGGTGTCCCAGACGGCGAGGTCCACCAGGTCCTTGTCGCCCAGCACCGCGCCGCCCATGATCGTGGCGAGGTTGTAGAAATTAGTCCAGTTGCCGACGACGGTGGGCTTGGCCGGGCGCGGCGGCGTGGCGGAGCGCCAGTCGGGCTTGGACTTGTCCAGTTCCGCCGCGAGGGCCTTGGGATCCTTGAGGTGGATCATCGTCAGGCACGGGCGGATCAGGCCGTTCTCGATCCTGGCGCGCTCTTCCTCGCTGAGCGTCTCGTGGATGCAGTCGAAGGCCACGAGCTGCGGGATCAGCCACATCGCCTCGCTGAGGCGCTGCGCCATCACCTTCGACGTGTCGCTCCTGTTGACGCCCTTGTGGACGGGGTACTGCTCGTAAAGCCCCGCGTAGCCCAGCACGATCTCTTTCGCCTTTTCGGCATACTTCTTCTCCCCCAAGAGCGCGTAGGCCACGCCCAGGCCTCCGGCGTACTTGCTGAGCAGGTCGTGTTGCTTGGCCAGCGGGTCGCCGCGGTCCTTGAGCTGCGCGCCGGGACCCTTCGGGTCGGGAAACTCGACCTTGTGCGCGTACGCCTCCTCGCCGCGGGCCTTCAACGCCTCGTACGCCTCCTTCGCGCGCTCGGACGTCGAGATCTTTTCCTTCAGTTGCTTCAGTTCCTCGGGCGTGAGCAGCAGGCACGGATGCTGGCCGGGCTCGGCCTTCGGCGGCATGTGGACCTTTTCGGGTCGCGCGGCCTGCTCGTACGATGGGATATCCACGTAGGCCGGCGCGGCCGGATCGTGGCCGGGCAGCGCGAGCTTCGCGCTCAGGTCGGCCGTCGTCCAAACCGCGACCTCCCCCAGGCCGCCCCATTTCACCTCGCCGGGATGGTGGCTCTTGACGGTGATCTTGAACGAGCGAACCTCCTTGCCGATCGCCAGATCCTGCCACGCAGGCTTGCGCTTCTCGGGGCGCTTGAGTTCCAGCGTCTGCTCCAGCTTGGTGCCGTCGTCGAGTTCGACCACGATCTCCTTCGCGGCCTCTTCCTTGTCGTAGTCGCTGGCCGAGAACGAGAGCTTCTCGATGGGCAGCTTGTCGAGAAGTTCGACTACGAATGTGTACGGCGCGCCTTCCAGCACGCAGCGGCTGTGCACGTTCCCATCGAAGGCGTTCTCGGGCGGCGTCTCGGCGTTGCGGCGAACGTCCGGCGGCAGTTCCAGCGCGACCCGCGCGCCGTACTCAGGGAGCGCGGCGTTGAGCAGCCTGGGCGACGCTTCGCCGGCTCCGGCGGAGAGGGCGCACATGGCCAGACAGGACGACAGGAAACCGAAGCGCATTTTGCGGACCTCCCAGAACATTGCTAATCTTCACAAAATACTACACCATCAACCCATTGTTAAATTAGCTAATAATCAAGCGCCATGGATAAAGTCCAGCCGATTAGAAATCCCCTGGACCGGTGCTAGTGTAGTGGTTCACTCAGCTTGACGTTTATGCGCCGGTCATTTTGGTCGTGATCGAGGCGCGTGAAGGGGCGACGTATCAGGCAGATACGGCCACCGGAACGCAACGAAGAGCACGGCCGAAAGGGCCAAGCAGAAACGTCAAGAAGGGTGAGCCACTACACTAGGATGCCGAGTCCAACCTTTATATGGAGCGCTTCGCGATGAAGCTCAGCTACGACCACGGCGTCTCGGACATCCCGTTGCTCGGCGAGACGATGGGTGAGGTCTTCGACCGGATCGCCAAGGAGTTCGCCACGCACGAGGCGCTGGTGAGCGCGCACGAGAACCTGCGCCTGACCTACGGCGAACTGGCGGCGGAGGTCGAGCGCGCCGCGCGGGCGCTCCTGGCGCTGGGCCTGCAGAAGGGCGAGCGCGTCGGGGTCTGGTCCACCAACCGCAGCGAATGGACCGTCATGCAGTTCGCCGCGGCCAAGGCCGGGACGATCCTGGTCAACATCAACCCCGCCTACCGGCTCCACGAACTCGAGTACGCGCTCACGCAATCCGGCACGAGCTGTCTTGTCCTCGGCGACGGCTTCCGCGACGCCGACTACACGGCGATGCTCCACGAACTGATCCCCGAGACGAAGCACGGGCACGGCGAGTCCCTGCACGCGCCGCGTTTCCCGAACCTGCGCCACCTCGTCCACCTGGGCAAGGTGGGGCACGCCCCGGCGCACCGGCGCGACGCGATGCTGAGTTGGAAGGAGTTCCTCGCGCGAGCCGGCGAGGTCGCGCCGGAACGGCTTGGCGCGCGGCAGGCCGACCAGGATTTCGACGACCTGGTCAACATCCAGTATACGTCCGGAACGACGGGCTCGCCGAAAGGCGCGGCGCTGACGCATCACAACATCGTCAACAACGCCTGGTGGACCGCGCATAAGATGCGCTTCACGCACCAGGACCGGCTCTGCATCCCCGTCCCCTTCTACCACTGCTTCGGGATGGTCCTCGCCAACCTGGCCTGCGTGACGCACGGCGCGACGATGGTCCTCCCCGGGCCGTACTTCAGCCCGCTGGCCACGCTGGAGACCTGCGCGCGCGAACGCTGCACGGCGCTCCACGGCGTCCCGACCATGTTCGTCGCCGAACTTCAGCACCCGCGCTTCAAGGAGTTCGACCTCTCCAGCCTCCGCACGGGCGTGATGGCCGGCGCGCCATGCCCCATCGAGGTCATGAACCGCGTGATCGAGGAGATGCACTGCCGCGAGATCCTGATCGGGTACGGGCAGACCGAAGCCTCGCCCCTCACCAACATGACCGATCCGGACGACCCGGTGGAACTGCGCGTCGGCACCGTCGGGCGCACGATGCCGCACCAGGAACAGAAGGTCGTCGATCCCGCCACCGGCAGGACGCTCCCGCGCGGGCAGCAGGGCGAACTTTGCTTCCGCGGGCATCACGTCATGCCCGGCTATTACAACAACGCCGAGGCCACCCGCGCGGCCATCGACGCGCAGGGCTGGCTGCATAGCGGCGACTTGGGCGTCATGGACGAAGCCGGCTACGTGCGCATCACCGGCCGGCTGAAGGACATGATTATCCGCGGCGGCGAGAACATCTATCCGCGCGAGATCGAGGAGTTTCTCTTCACCCACCCCAAGATCGCGGAAGCCTACGTCTTCGGCGTGCCGGATACATTCTACGGCGAGCAGGTGATGGTCTGGATCCGCCCGCGCGAAGGCGTCGCGCTGAGCGAGGACGAAATCCGCGCCTTCTGCCAGGGCCGGATCGCGACCTTCAAGATCCCCAAGTACATGAAGTTCGTGACCGAGTTCCCCACCACGGTGACGGGGAAGGTCCAGAAGTTCCGCATGCGCGAGATCGCGACACGGGAGCTGGGGCTGGAGGGCCCGTAGCGCGCCTCAGGGATCGGCGCCGGTTGCTTCGTCGATGCGTTCAAGGAGCAGCTCCCGCAGTTCAGGTGTTGCAGACCGCAGCGCATCATCCAACGCCTTAAGTCCCGGTTCCCCGAAGCGAAAAAAGTTCGCGCAACGCGCGCAACGCATCGCTGTGACATCCTGCCCAAAGCATCGGCGCCTGGGCCGTTTTGATCAGCAGTGGAATGGCGCGCGAATCACCGGTGAACGCCACCTGATCCGCGAGAAGCAGATTGAATTCGTGCTTCCGAAGGCACTCCGCGAAGGCCTCGAAGAGCGCATCGCGCAATGCCGGCGTCGGATGCAGCGGACCTTCGAACATGCGCGGGGCGGCAGCCACGGCTGGGGAACCCTTGGGATCCAGTCCGCACCGTTCGCGCAGCGCCTTGCAGGCCTCCCGCCATTCGTCCAGCGCGTCGAGACGGCGCGCAAGGGGAAGCCGCTCCACGGCGTTCAGGCTGCCTTCATCGCCCAGATCGCGCAGGACCCTCAGCGCCGCGCGGCGCACGTCAGGGTTGCCCTCGCGCGCAAGAAATTCGATCTGCAGCAATTCCACCGCTTCGACCTTGGAAGAATCGTGCAACGCCTGCAGCGCGAAGATCACCGCCTCGGGGCGGGCGTGCTCTTCGGCGAGCACCGCCTCGCATGCGCGGCGTTGTTCGGCGTCGCCCTGAAGCGCAAGCGCTCGCGCGTACTTCAGGCGCAGGTCCTGGTCCAGCGTGGTCTCCGCCCCCGCGCGCAACGCCGGCAAAAGCTCCGGTAACTTCAGCGCCTCAGCCAGTTCCACCGCCCAACCGCGGCGCGCGTTGGCCTCGTCCTCCGGCGGACTCAGGTCATCCCGGACCAGCGGGACGTCCGGATTCAGCTCGCGCTCCATGCATTCGACGATCCGGCTGCGGTCAGCTTCGTCGCCCGCATGAAAGAGCACGTACGCCGCCCAGAACGCATTCCGAGACTCGATACGTTTCCGGATAAGCGCGTCGCATCGAAACCGCGTGCGCGCATCGGCAACCTGAATGAGCGCCTCGGCGATCCGTTTCATGGGCGCGTGGGCCTCGTACGAGGTCTCCAGCAACTTCCACAATAGGCCTTCCTGCTTCGCGTCCGGCATGACGACGAGATACTCCAGTGCGTACGGCAGCAGTTGGGTATGGCGCTCCTCCAGGACGGTCCGGGCGACCTCTCGAATCTCCGGCACGCGCTCACGGGTGCCGTAGACCAGCATGGCGCGGCGAGCCTCTTCGCCTTGCGCAGCCAGTACCGCCAAGTTCTTCTCTTCGTCGGGCGTGAGCCGGCCTGCAAGCCTGGAGAGGGCCTGGAACCAGGCCGCAATGGGCTGGCGGACAAAGGCCTTGCGGACATAGGGCAGGCGGTCGAACCCGGCATGCTCGGCCATGGGGTCGGCCAGTTGATAGCGGCAGCACTGCCTCAACCATAGGCAAAGGTCCCACGCCTCCGCCTCACCGGCGGCGAAGAGCAGCGAAAGCTTCTCGTCTTCAAGGCCCCCGCCGCAGAGACCGTCCCATAGTTCCTGCTTGAGCCACGGCACGGCGCTCCGGTCGCCGCGCTCAATCAGGCCGCGCGCGGCTTGCAGGCGTTCCTCGGGCTTGCCGTTCGCAAAGACGTTGCGGAGGTATGGCAGCGCGTCGTTCGCATCGAGGTAAGAAACCATGCTCATGCCGCGCAGGTCCAGGGCGTGTGCGGCGGCATGTGCAGGGTCCAGTTCCAACAGCGCACGAAAGGCTTCTGGGGCACCCTCCTTCTGGCGACAGATCCTGGCGAGTGCCGGAACCGCCTGCGGACTACCGATCGTCACGAGGGCCTGGGCGGCAGCCTTGCGAACCACTTCTTCACTTTTGTCCGACTCGAGCTGGTTCACGAGCGGCTCAAGCGCTGGGACATGCTTCCATGCACCCAGGGCACGGATCGCAAAGCACTTATAGCCATAGTACGCATCTTGCCGGACCAGGTAGGCAAGCATCGAAGGAGCCGCACGTGGGTCGTTGATTTCCAGCAGCGCACTCAAGGTATGCATGATGAGGTTTTGGTCGCCTTCCACCAGCAGCTTGCCTAAGGGTTCCAGCGCATGGGTCGAGTGGATACGACCGAGGAATTCGATGCAAGTATTGGCCTCCATCTTTTTCGCGTAGTCATCGGCCTTGGCATCCTTGGGCAGGCATTGAAGGAAAAACGTTTCGAATTCCGGGCATCCGTAGAACGCAAGCGCTTCGAGAAGGACCTGGCGCCGCTCCGGCTCGCCGGCCATCAGGCCTTGTGCCGCGCCCAGCGTGACTTCGGGATGTGCGCGCGCGAAAGCGCGCGCATTGCGTGCCGTGTTCCTTTCCGCCAACGAAATGGATGGAGCGTACGGCCCCGTATGCCAATACGGATACTTCAGGAGCCAAGCCTTGGCCTGCGCTTCGACGCTGGGCTCTTGCGCTTGGACCGCCAGACCGCAAACGCACAGCGCACCAGCCAGGAATAACCCGGTCGATTGCATCCGCTGTCATATGAAACTTCGATTGCGAACTGGAAGTTGCGCGCAAAGTGCAACAATTTCAAGCACCTTCCGTACACCTCAAATTTTATACCTGAGATATCATTATTGAATATATATCTCTTTTGTTTACAAGTAGTTGAGATATCTATATTATAGATGATGCAAATTCTTCGGATCTCTATTCTTCAGTGCTGTATTCCACTGCGTGAAGACCCTCGATCCCCACAGCCCCGCGCCCTTCTACGAGCAGCTCAAGGAACTGCTCCGCAGCCGGATCGCGAAGGGCGAGTTCAAGCCCGAGACGGCGCTGCCCGACGAGCGCTCGCTGGCGGCCGAACTGGGGCTCTCGCGGATGACCGTGCGCCGGGCCTTCGTCGAATTGAGCCGCGAAGGTTTGCTCAAGCGCGTCCGCGGCCGGGGCACCTTCGTGCGCGGTTCCTTCGCGCCGCGGCCCCGGCGGCGCGCGCGCGAGGCGCTGGGGATCGTGGCGAGCTTCGACCGCTTCGCGCTGGGCAACGAGATGTTCTACCACCGGCTCATCTCGGGCATTCAGCAGGCCAGCGAAAAGGCCGGACTGCTGCTGGCCTGCCGCAGGATCGAGGAGCCGCACGAAGCCCTGGTCTCCGCGCTGCGCCGCGATAAGGCGCTCAAGGGACTCCTCATCGTCGGCGTGACCGATCCGGTCTTCCTGAACCTCCTCGCGGCCCTGCCGCAGCCGTCGGTGCTGGTGGACAGTTGCCCGCCTCCGGGCGACCCGGTCTTCAACGAGGTCAACCACGACGGCCGGCCGGCGGTCCGCGCCGCGGTCGAGGAACTGATCCGCCTGGGCCATACGGATATCGGCATTCTGATCTCGACGGGAACTTCGTGTTTCACCGCGCAGCGCCTGGAGGCCTGGGAAGCGGCACACCGCGCGCACGGCCTGGAGCCCGACCCCGCGCGCGTCCACCGGATCATCCCCTGCGGCTCGAGCGCCTATGCGACGGTGCGGAAGCTGATCCAGGAAGGCCGCGCGCCCACGGCGTTCTTCTGCGGGGCCGGCGACGAACTGGCTCTCGGCGCGATGGCCGCGGCCCACGACGAAGGCTGGCGCGTCCCGCGCGATCTGAGCGTGGTCGGGATGGGCGACGTCGTGGCCTTCAGTTCGCCGTGGCTCTCCACCGTGCGCATGCCGATCGAACAACTGGGCGCCACCGGCGTCCAGGTTCTGCTGGACCGGTTCAAGGCCCCCACGGCCCCCCTGACCCGGATCATGCTGCCTTGCGAATGGATCGCGCGGGCTTCCTGTGCCTGCCCGCGCGCTTCGACTCCCCCGTCCCACGCGTAACGGAGAGCCGCCCATGTACACGCCCTTCCGCCTGTCCGGCCTCGCCGCCCTGCTCCTCGCCGCCGCGAGCTTCGCCGCGGAAGAGACGAAACTCGTCAACGACTTCGAGGACGACGGCGCCTTCCGAGGCTGGGACTTCAAGAAGAAGAGCAACGAACTGGCGGAAGAACACGCCACGCACGGGAAGAAGAGCCTGAAGCTCGCTCCCGACGAGTACATGGTTTACTGGGCGCCCCAGGACTGGGCCGGCTACGACGCGCTGGTGCTCGACATCTTCGTGGACGGCGAGGCGCCCGTCGGCGTCACGCTGCTCATCGCCGACAAGGACTGGGACAAGAACGGGAAGAAATACTGGGACCGGCATAACGGCGGCTTCAACCTGAAGCCCGGCGCGAACACCGTCTCGATCCCCGTCGGCGGCCTGTTCCGCGGCGAGGCCGGCAGCCGCAACAACAACCTCAAGTACAACATCAAGCCCGACGAGATCTTGCGCCTGGACCTCGGCTTCAAGCCCAGCGGCGCGGCCAAGGCGCTCTACCTCGACCACTTCCGGCTGGTGAAGGAATCGCGCCCCGAGGGCATCCTGGCCTTCGACTTCGGCCCCGAGAGCCAGACCGTCTTCCCGGGCTTCACGCCGATCTCATGGAACACCGTCCACGGCGAGAACGGCAACAAGGCCGGCCTGCTCAAGAAGGGCTACGCGCCCAGCCAGGCCCGCGACGACACCTTCCCCACCCGCCTCTATCAGGATTTCGTGGAACTCGGAGGGCACGAGTTCGTCGCCGACGTGCCCAACGGCGCGTGGCACGGCTGGGCGGTCTTCGACGACTGCGGCTATTGGGGCGGCGAGACCTGCCACCACACCAAGCGCTGGATCGAGGCCGAAGGCCAACAGGCCTGGGTCGACGACCGGGGCCCCGACGGCCCCAGCGATTACCTTTACCGCTTCGAGAAAATCGAACCGCGCCCCGGCGACAGCCTGTGGGAACTCTACATGAAGGACCTGTTCCTCCCGCGCCGCTTCTCGGCCGAGGTCAAGGACGGAAAGCTCAACCTGAAGCTCGGCGCCGACGCCGGCTGGTCCTGCAAACTCGCCGGCCTGATCCTCTACCCCGATGCAAAGAAGGCCGAGGCCGAGGTCTGGATCGCGGAGATCGAGAAGCGCAACCGCGAGGAGTTCGAGAGCCGCGCGCTCTACGTCGGCCCGAAGAACGGCTCGCTGCAGCCCCCCGAAGAGGCCGTCAAGGCCGGCTGGTGGCTCGGCTACCCAGGCCTGGAGGAGACGATTCACCTGACCGACGCGCCCGGGAAGGCCGACGGCAAGCTCGAGCGCGTTGCCGCCCTCGGACAGCGCGTCTCCTTCACCTTCGCCGTCCGGCCACTCAAGGACTTCGCTGGCGAGATCGCGCTAAGCGCAAGCGACCTGAAAGGTCCGGGCATCCTTCCCGCCGCCGAGGTGGACCTGCGCTGCGTCCGCCATGGCACTTCGCGGAGCTTTAACAGCATCGCGTACACCATCGAGCCGCATTTGCTCGTGCCCGTCGCCGGCAGCGGCGTGCAGCTTACGCAGGATCTGACGCGGCAGTTCTGGGTCACCGTCCGCGTGCCCGAGGACGCCAAACCCGGGCGCTATCAAGGCTCGCTCGCGCTCAATGCCGGCGCGCTGAAGCTCGACCTGCCCTTCGCCGTGGACGTCGTGAACCTCAAACTCGACGAGCCGGACTACGCGATGGGCTTCTACGGCTTCCACGTGCCGGGCTCCCTGCCCGAAGCCAGGCGCGCCGAGGCGCGCCTGGGCCTCTTCAGGCTCCTGCGCGAGAGCGGCATGACCACCTTCACCGGCGGTCCTGGCATTCCCTTCAAGGGCCTGGACGCGGCCGGAAAGCCGATCCTGGACTTCACCGCGATCGACCCGTTCCTGCGCGACGCCAAGGCCGCCGGGTTCACGGGGCCGCTCAGTTGCTACGGCGGGCCGGGCATGGTGACGGGGCTCCACGACGGCTACACCATCGGCAAGACCGGGCGCGAGTGGGCGCAGAAGACCGGCAAGAGCTTCCCCGAGCTGCTCGGGATCGTCTGGGGCGCCGTGCGCGACCACGCCAAGGCCGAAGGCTGGCCCGAGATCCTGATCGGGCTCAACGACGAACCGCGCACCATCGACAGCGCCAACGCGCAGCTTGAACTGTACAAGGCCTACGCCGAGGGCGCGCCGTGGGTCCGGACCGGCGGCTCGTACTCCGTGCATTGGGAAGGGCGCGACGAACTCTCCAAGATCATCCAGGAACACTTCATGGCCCTGCAATGGTCGGCGCTCAACAGCCACAAGCAGATCGACCTGGACAAGGCCAAGGAGTTCAAGAAAGAGATGTACATCTACAACCAGGGCACGAACCGCTACTCCTTTGGAGCCTATCAGTGGGCGGAGTTCCACAAGGGCGTGCGCGGGCGCTTCCAATGGCATCTGCTGGCCCTGCACGGCTACCAGTTTTTCGACCTGGACGGGCGCGAGCCGGACACGGCGATGATCCACTGGGGGCGCGAGGGCGCGATTCCGACCATTCACCTGCCGCGCTGCCGCGAGGGCGCCGACGACTTCCGTTTCGCCGTCACGCTCTGGAACGCCGCGTCGAAGAAGAAGGGCGCGCCCGCCGCCGACGCCGCGCTGGCGTGGCTCGAAGACATCAGCAGCCAGATTCCGGCCGGGGCCAACAAGCGGCCCAAGGGCTTCATGGACGACGAAGCCTTCCGCGCCGCCTGCCTGGAGCACCTGAAGAAGCTGACGCCTTAAGCCGTACCCTCATGCCGGCGGTTCCGGCGCTGCGCGATCCGCGCGCGCCGGGACCGCTCACCTACGCCACGCCAGCGCAAGCGCTCCGCTCTAATTCCGTATCGAATTATCAAAAGACCCCCCGTCGCGCCCGTAACGCTAAGCCTGAAACGGGGCTTCAACCGGAAGCCCAACGCCAACCTCGGCAAGGGCTTGGAGGAAAGGGCGCAATCCCATGCTCAACGAATTATGGGCGGGCTTCGACGCGCTGGAAAAGGTCTTCGCGACCTGCGCCTTCGCCGGAACGCTCTTTTTTCTGCTGCGCATGGGCTGGTCGCTTTTCGCGGGCCTGGACGGCGGCGACGCCGGGGACGCGGCCTCCGACCTGGACTCCGACGCCCACCACGGCGACGGGCACGACAGCGACCACGCCTTCAAGATCCTCACCGTCACCGGGCTGACGGGCTTCGTGATGATGTTCGGCTGGAGCGGGCTGGCGGCCTCGGCGCAGTTCGGCCTCGGCGCGTTCCTCTCGATCCTCTTCAGCCTGGGCGCCGGCGGGTTCATGCTGATCCTCGTCGGCTATCTGACGCAGGCGCTGCTCAAGCTCGGTAGCCGCGGCGCGTGCTTCCGCCTGGGCGATTGCGTCGGCCGCACCGGCAGCGTGTACCTGAAGATCCCAGCCGGCGGCAAAGGCAAGATCCAGATCACGCTCGACGACGCCACGCACGAAATCGAAGCCGTATCCGCCGACGCGAAGGAGATCGAATCCTTCCGCGAAGTGGAGGTGGTGCGGCTCGTGGACCGGGAGACGGTCGCGGTAAAGCGGCTCGGCGGCCGGTCCTGAACCACCGGGCGCGCAAGCGCCCCAACGCGTCGGGAAGACGCAAAGGAGAGAGGGGGTACCCATGTTGAACCACCCCGTGCTGCTGGCCCTGGACCTGAACTACGGCATGCTCGGCGCCGGATTCGGCGTGCTGTTCCTGTTCTTTATCGTGGCCTTCCTGGCGAGCCGCTACCGGCGCTGCCCGTCCAACAAGGTCCTCTGCGTCTACGGGCGCGTGGGCGAGGGGCAGTCGGTCCAGACCTACCACGGTGGCGGCGCCTTCGTCTGGCCCCTGATCCAGGACTACAAGTACCTGGACCTGACGCCGATGACGATCAGCATCCCGCTCAAGAACGCGCTCTCGCTCCAGAACATCCGCATCAACGTGCCCAGCACGTTCACGATCGCGATCCACACCGAGCCGCAGTCGATGAACCAGGCGGCGATCCGGCTCCTGGAACTCGAACAGCGCGAGATCGAGCAGATGGCGACCGAGATCATCTTCGGCCAGCTCCGCCTGACGGTGGCATCCCTGACCATCGAGCAGATCAACCAGGACCGTGAAAGCTTCCTGGCCTCCATCCGCAACAACGTCGAAGCCGAGCTGCGCAAGGTCGGCCTGTACCTGATCAACGTGAACATCACCGACATCACCGACGAGTCCGGGTACATCGAGAGCATCGGCAAGAAGGCCGCGGCCACCGCCGTCAACCAGGCCCGCGTGGACGTGGCCGAGCAGGAGAAGCTGGGCGCGATCGGCGAGGCCCAGGCGCAACAGGAGCAGCGCATCCGCGTCGCGGCCTTCACCGCGCAGGCCGTCGAGGGCGAGAACACCGCGAAGGCCAAGATGGCCTCCTACAACGCCGATTTGCAGGAACAGGAAGCCGAGGCGCAGCGGCGCGCCAAGGTCGCCCAGCAAGTCGCCTTCGCCGAAGTCCAGAAGGCCCGCGCCGACGCCGAGAACAGCCGGCTCGAGGCCGAGGAGGTCGTGCCGCGCGAGATCGAGAAGAAGAAGGTCGAGATCTCCGCGAGCGCAGAGGCCGAGCGGCGCCGCCGCGAGGCCCAGGGCCGCGCCGACGCCATCCTGGCCCTGCGCCAGGCCGAGGCCGAGGGCCTCCAGAAGGTCCTCGATGCCAAGTCCGAAGGCTACCGCAAGCTGGTCGAGTCCTGCGGCGGCAACGCCCAGGCCGCCGCGACCATGCTCATGGTCGAGAAGATGGAGGAACTGGTGAAGCTCCAGACCGAGGCCGTCAAGAACCTCAAGATCGACAAGATCACCGTCTGGGACGGCGGCGCCGGCGGAAAGAAAGGCAGCACGACGGCCAATTTCGTCAGCAGCATGGTCAAATCGCTGCCCGCGCTCCACGATGTCGCCCAGATGGCCGGCGTGAAGCTGCCGGAATACCTCGGCCACCTCGACGCCGGAGCCAATGGGCACACCAAGGCGGAACCGGCGCCCCGCAAGGCCGTCCGCGACGCGCTCGCCGCCCGAAAGCCCGGAAGGCAGGACGCCGAGGCGCGCGAGGACTTCAAGCTCGACGAAGATCGCGAGTCCTGATCCCGGTCAAGTCCGGTGAAAGCAAAACGGGCCCCGCAAGGGGCCCGTTTCATTTCGTTCTTGCGCTCCGTGCCGTTATTCGGTCTTTTCTTTCTCGTCTTCCTTCTTGGGCTCCGGCACCTTCTCGCCGGGCAGGGTCTCGTGCCGCAACTGCTCGCCCGAGACGCGCTCGCGGACCCCGTCGGCGGGCTTGTAGGAAATCCAGCATTCGGCCGGCGAACCGGCGTTAAAGTACTCGACCAGCAGTTCGATCTCTCCAGGCTTCAAGTCCACCTGCCCCCACATGCTCTCGGCTTTGTGGCTGCCGTCGTTGTCGGCCACCAGCGCGCCGTTGATGAAAAGGCGCGAGCCGTCATCGGAGGTGACCCAGAAGGTATAAAGCCCTTCCTGCTCGATCTTCATCTTCCCGCTCAGGCGGCCGTAGACCTTTTCGCTTGGGGCGCCCGGAGGCTTGCCTTTCTCGACATGGAACCCGCCGCGTTCGAGCTGGTAGATCGCATCCGGCGCGCGCTCGGGCTTCTTGGGCAGGCTCTCGAACTTGCCTTTGACCTTGGACCAGTCCCACCACTCGGCGCGCAAGCCGGGCAGGACGGGCGGCAGGCCCGGCTCGGCCGGCGCGGGGTTGGCCACGGCCAGCGCGGGACCTTCATGACCTTCCGCTTCGGTCGATGCCGCCGCGACTTCCGGCTCGGCCGGATTCGCGAAACTTGCCCCGCGCAGGAACGACCCGCCCGCGTACCCGGCGGCGATCATCAACAGCGCCGAAGCCGGCAGCGCGAGCTTTTTCCAGGGCAGGGGCTTGCGCGGCGCCCGAGGCGTGGCCTGTTGAGGTTCCGGAGCAGGAGCTTCCGCCCGTTGAGACGCCCGCGGCGGCTCGGCGCCGGCGCGCGCGGATGGACGTGCGGCCTGTGGGGCGGCCCGCTCGGACGCCCGGCGCGTCGTGTCGCTGGCGATGGGTTGCGCGGAGGTCGAACGGCGGGCAGGGCGCGCGGCGCGATCCGATTCGGCAGGCGATACGGCGCCGGGCAAGGCCTGCGCCGCCGTGGAGCGCCGCTTCACCCCCTGCGGAGGCGTGGCCCGCGGCGGAACCTGCGCCCCGCTGGTGCGGCGTGGTAGCGCCGAACCCCGCGCGGGGACGATCGCGCCGGAGCGGTCCGCCTCGAGGAGTCCGAACCGCGCCCGGAGTCACGGCGCACGAAGCGCTTCCGCTCCTCGCCATCCCCCAGACGCCTTGAAGATCGCCGACCGCCAGCCGCCATATTCGATTCCCGCTCGTCCCAACCTATGGACGCGTAACCGATCCACTGGCATGCACGCAAGCAATTTCCTACAGGTGCAATACACCGAGGCCGGTCCCACATAAGTAACGAAGGTTAAGAGTTCAGCTTGCCTATAGGGCTCAAAAAAGTTGCACCGTGCATTAACTTGAAATTCCCGGCAAATACCCCCTTGGAGGGGCCTAATCCTCGACCTCAGGCTCCCCGTCGATCAGACCGTAGTCGTGGAGCATGCGATAGAGCCGCTTGCGGCTGACGCCGAGGAGTTGCGCGGCCTTGCTCTTGTTCCCCTGGGCCAGGCTGAGCGACCGGACCAGCGCCTCGCGTTCCATATCGGTAAGGCTGATCGGCGGCAGTTCGGGTGCGCTTGCCTCCTGAGGGGGCGGCGGCGCCTCGCCGTCCGGGCGCTGGGCGGCCGGGATGGAGGCTTCGAGCCACTCCGGCAGGTCGGCCAGGGTCAGGGCCTCATCGGCGCCGAGCGCGTAGGCGCTCTCGACGACGCTCTCCAGCTCGCGCACGTTGCCGGGCCAGGGGTAGCGCGCGAGCCGCGCGAGGGCCTCGGGGGCGACGCGCCGGATGCGCCGCTCGTGGCGCTTGCCGTGCTTGGCGAGGAAGTGCTCGAGCAGCAGGGGCAGGTCGTCGAGGCGCTCGCGCAGGGGCGGGAGCTGCAAGCGGACCACGACGAGCCGGTAGTAGAGGTCGTCGCGGAGCCGCCCCTCGGCGCGGGCTTTCTCGACATCCCCGTTGGTGGCCGCGATGACGCGCACGTCCACGGGGAGTTCCTTGGTCGAGCCGACCGGGCGGACGCGGCGGTCCTGGAGCACGCGCAGGAGCTTCGCCTGCGTGTCCTTGGGCATATCCACGACCTCGTCGAGGAAGATCGTGCCGGCGTCGGCGGCGCGGAAGAGCCCCTTTCCCTCCCGCGTGGCGCCGGTGAAGCTGCCGGCCTCATGCCCGAAAAGCTCCGACTCGATCAGGTTGTCCGGCAGCGCGGCGCAGTTGACCGGGACGAAGGGGCGCTCACGCCGCTCGCTGAGCCGGTGGACGGCCTGCGCGACGAGTTCCTTCCCCGTGCCGCTCTCGCCGGTGAGCAAGACCGTCGCCTGGCTCCGCGCGGCCATCTCGATGCGCCGGTATAGCGCGCGCATCGGGCCGCTTTTTCCGATCAGGCCCAGCTTCGCGCCATCCAGCGGCTCGCCCGACTCCGGCGCGCGGGGCAGGCTGGCCTCGACCTTCGCGATCAGGTCCGCGCGCTCGAAGGGCTTGCAGACGTAATCGGCCGCGCCGCGCTTCATCGCCTCCACCGCGTCGGGCACGGTCGCGTAGCCGGTCATCAGCAGCACCGGGACCAGCGGAGCCAGCGCCTTGGCCTCGCGGAGCAGGTCCATCCCCGTGCCGTCGCGGCCCAGCCGCACATCGGAAAGGACGAAATCGACCTGCGCCTTCCCGCCGGCGAGCCCCTCGCGGAGCCGCTCCAGCGCGACGCGGGCCTCCCCCGCCCCTTCGGCCAGCCAGCCGCGGCGCACGAACAGGTCGCAGCACATCTGCCGCATCGCCGCGTCGTCTTCCACCACCAGGATCAGGGGCTGGCCAGACGCCGTGCCGGCATCATGGAATTCGGTGGAGGGCTGGGACAGCGGCTCCACGCCCGTGGGCATCGCGGGGTCCTCCATCGTTTTTATTATAGCGGATCGAGGGGGATACCCGCCACGCCAGGGTGAGATTCCGCGCGCCTGCCACGCAAGGAGTTACAGAGCGGAAGCCGCCCCGGCTCACTTTTCACTTCGGTTGCTTGGAAAGCGCGCGAACCGCCAGCAGAATCAGGATCAAGAGCACCGCGAAGCCGCCCAGCCCAAAGACGAGTTTCATCGCCAGGCTGAAGGCGAAGAGGGCCGCGCGGAAGACGGCGCCCGCGATGACAAGCAGGCCGACGATCGCGCAGATCGCGAGCAGTACGCTGATTCCGCGGCGTGAGACCATGGCAGACCTTTCCGGCGGAGCCGCGGGCGCCGGATGCGAACGCGGCAGTCCGCGAGTACGGGTATAATCGATTCCCGGCCGGCCGTCTTGGCTTCACCCGAGGACCCTCGGCACGCGCATGCCGCAAAGCTCGAATTCGTTGCGCGCCTGGCGCGCGCTGCCGGCGCTGGCGGTCCTTGGCGGCCTCGTGCACGGCGCCGCGCGCTGGTGGGTCTGCGACGACGCCTTCATCGTCTTCCGCTACGCGAAGAACCTCCACGACGGGCTGGGGCTGGTCTACAACGCGGGCGAACGGGTCGAAGGCTGCACGAATCTGCTCTGGGTTCTCTGGACGAGCCTGGCCTTCGTCTTCGGCGTCGCGCCCGAGACTTGGACCAACCTCACGAGCCTCGCGTGTTTCGCGGCTGTGCTCGCGATACTGGGACGCCTGCACGCGGCGTGGGCCGATGGCCTGGGGCGGCCGCGCGGCGTGCCACTGGCGGCGCTGGCGCTGGCGGCCTGGCCCGACGCGTGCGTCTACGCCACGAACGGACTGGAAACCTCAGCGTTCATGCTCGCGCTGGTCGGCGGGTACGCATTGACGCTCCGCGCCGAACGGCTGGCCGCGCCGGCGCGGGGTCTCTTCCTGGCCGGGAGCTGCTTTGGGCTCGGGAGCCTGCTGCGGCCCGACGGGAGCGTGCCGGCCTTCGTCGCGGGCCTCTTCGTGCTCTGGCTCTTCCGGCCGCGCGTGAAGGCCGGCGCGGCTTTCGCCGCCGGCTTCGCGCTCTGCTGGATCCCCGCCGAAGCCTGGCGCCTGCTCTACTACGGCGAGTTCTACCCCAACACCTATTACGCCAAATCGGTGAACCTGGCTTGGTACGATCAAGGGCTCTACTACCTGCGGATCTACCTCGAGCGCTACTGGCCGCTGCTCTTCGCGCCTCCCCTGGCTTTGCTGGCGCGGCGCAAGCTCAAGCGCGAGCAGGAGGCCTTGAAAGATGACTCCTTGAAGACCCGGAGCCCGGAGTTCGAGATTCGGAGCGTGCTGTTCCCCGCCGCGCTGGCCGCCGTCTACGCTTTCCTGGTCGTGCGCGCCGGCGGCGACTTCATGTTCGCGCGCCTGCTGGTTCCGGTGACGCCGTTCGTGCTGTTGATTCTCGACGCCTCGATGCTCGCGCTGCGCCCGCGACCGGGACTTCATGCGGCCGCCGCGGGGGCGTTGATCCTCGGTCCGTGGGCGGGCATCCTGGCGCGGCCTCCGCAGGTCGAATTCGGGCGCGGGATCGTGGACGAGCGCGCATTTTACCTGGAGTCGCTCTTCCCAGCGGCCGTCGAACGGAATGCGGAGGCGCTCAAGCGCTACACGCAGGGCCTCGACGCGAGGATCCTTACCTTCGGAACCGAGGCGCGCCTGGCCTACCGCAGCGAGGTTCCCGTCTCGATCGAGGGGCACGGCCTCACCGACCGGACCATCGCGCGTGCGCCACTTGAGCGTCGCACGCGCCCCGGACACGAGAAGCTCCCCGACCCCGCGTACCTGCTCTTCGAGCGCCGCGTTCACTTCATGTTCTCGGAGCAGGCGTACTTCGAACTCCTGCGCCTGGACCGCTGGATTCCCACGTACCGCGTCGGCTTGGGGGAGGCTCAGGCGCTGATCCTGACCTGGGATCCCGTGCTGATGGACGAACTGCGCCGCCGCGGGGCGCGCGTCCCGGATTTCCTGGACGACCTCGACCGGCTCACCGCGCGCCTTGGCGAGATGACCGACGCCGGCGCGGGCGAACTTTACCGCCTGACGCGGAACTTCTATTTCCGGAACCACCCCGACCCGGAGCGCGAGGCGCCCTTCAAGCGCCGGCTGGGCCTCGAGGGCCCGCCGCGCGATGGTCCTCCCGGCCGGGAATAATCCGCCGTCCGGCGGCCATTGGAAATCCAGGTGCGCGCCAGGGCGCCAGCCGTCAAGATAGGCGCGCGAGGGAGGTCGCGCATGCGCATCGGCATTGCCTGTTATCCGACTCACGGCGGCTCCGGCGTGGTGGCCAGCGAGCTGGGCCTGGAACTGATCAAGCGCGGGCACGAGGTCCACGTAATCAGCTACGCGCTGCCCTTTCGGCTCCAGGGCTTCTACGAGAACCTTTACTACCACGAGATCGACGTTGGCAATTATCCCCTGTTCAAGTACCCGCCCTTCACGCTGGCCGCGGCCTGCAAGATGATTGAGATCGCCGACGCGAAGGGCCTGGACGTGCTCCACGTCCATTACGCGGTGCCTTGGGCGGTCTGCGCGCATCTGGCCCGCGAGGTGGTCGCGGAGAGCTGCGGGAAGCTGAAGATCGTCACGACCCTTCACGGCACGGACATCACGCTGGTCGGCGCGGAGCCCTCCTTCTTCAAGATGACCAAGTTCGGGATCGAACGCTCCGATGCGGTCACGGCCGTCTCGAACTACCTGGCCGGCGAGACCAAGAAGACCTTCGGGGTCAACCGCCAGATCGACATCGTCTACAACTCCGTGGACCACCGCCGCTTCGTGCCGACCCCCGCGCGCTGCTGCCGCAAGCATTTCGCGCCGCACGGGGAGAAGCTGTTGATTCATGTCTCCAACTTCCGCCCAGTCAAGAACGTCCAGGACGTGGTCCGCGCCTTCGCGCTGGTCCGCAAGCAGCTCCCGGCGCGGCTGCTGATGATCGGCGACGGGCCCGAACAGCCCGGCGCCCGCGCGCTGGCCCAGGAACTCGGCGTCGAACGCGACGTGCTCTTCCTGGGCAACCAGGATGCCGTCGAGGATCTGCTTCCCTGCGGCGACCTGTTCCTGCTCCCGTCCAAGTACGAGTCCTTCGGCCTGGCGGCCCTGGAGGCGATGAGCTGCGGCGTACCGGTGATCGCGACCGAGATCGGCGGATTGGGGGAGGTCGTCACGCCCGGCGAGGACGGCTGGCTCTGCCACGTGGGCGACTACGAGTGCATGGCCGACCGCGCCGTCCACGTGCTCCGCGACGAGAAGAAACTCGCCGAGATGCGCCTTGCCGCGCGCCACAAGGCCGACACCAAGTTCTCGCCGGACATCATCGTGCCGCAGTACGAGAACATCTATCGCAGGGTGATGGAGGTGGGGCCGATCTGAATCGTGAGTCGGGGCAGGCACGCCCGCGCGCCTTCGAACTTGCGCATACAGACCTTCTCGTTCACGGATCGGCCGCTCACGGCGCGCCGTCGTCGTCGGCGGCCGAATTCCCCAGCGCGCCATCGTCTTCGAGGATCTCGAACTCCCCGCCGTTGCGGCGGGCGCGGCCCTGCTCCTCGAGCTGCTGGCAGTTCACGTCGAGGTCTGCCCAAGGCATGAGGTCGAGGCGCACCTTGGGGATCGGCTTGCCGCAGATCTCGCAGATCCCGTAGCCGCCTTCCTGGATCCGCTCCAGCGCGTTTTCGACCTTCTCGAGCAGTTCCTCCTCGCTTTCGATGGAGAGGAACGCGAAGTCCTGCTCGAAGGTGTCGGAGGCATTCTCGGCGATGTTCAGCGGGGACTTGGAGTGCTCGGTGGCTTCGGTGGAGCTTGCGGCGTCGCGGCTGAGGGATTCGACCTGCCCGGTGAGTTCCTCGCGCTTGTCCAGCAGCGCCTCGCGATACTCCGCGATTTCAGCGGCGGACAGGGGCGACCCGGTGCGGGCCTCCTGAGCGGTCGCGGCCTTATCCACGTGCGAATCCCTCCCCCTCGAATGGTGCGCGGCAGGTATGTATCTTCGCGAACCTTTACAGTCAACACTTAGTTGCGGAAAAGACGCGCTTTTTCACGCGGCGCGAACGCACGGGTGGGGTCGCCTTGACAGCCCCGCTCGCTCCGTTAGCATCTTCGCATGGAAAGCGTATTTTCTTCCTTCCGCCGTTCTTCACCGCGAATTCGGCAACGCAGGTTCATCGCGCGCGGCGCGCGCGCCGGATAGGAGGCCCCGTCATGCCCATGGGCGAGCCCGACGATCCCCGCTTCACCGGCCTCGGCATCACCTTCGACGACTTGCTGCTCTTGCCCGCCGAAAGCAACGTCCTGCCCAAGGACGCCGACACCTCCACGCAGCTCACGAAGAACATCCGCCTCAACATCCCGATCCTGTCGGCGGCCATGGACACCGTCACCGAGGCGCGCCTGGCGATCGCCCTGGCCCAGGAAGGCGGCATGGGCATCGTCCACCGCAACCTCTCCCCCGACGACCAGGCGCGCGAAGTCGTCAAGGTGAAGCGTTCGGCCAGCGGCGTCATCACTGGCCCCGTCACGCTGACCCCGGAACACACCATCGCCGACGCGCGCCTGATCATGGACAAGAACAACATCTCGGGCATCCCCATCGTGGAATCGTCCGGACCCGAGATCCAGGCCCTCTCCGCCAAGCAACGGCCCATGGTCGTCGGCATCCTGACGAAGCGCGACCTGCGGTTCCAGACGGATAATCTCAAGAAAATCCGCGACGTCATGACCCGCGACCTCGTCACCGCCCCGTACGGGACCGGCCTGGAGCAGGCGCAGGAGATCCTGCAGCGCAACAAGGTCGAGAAGCTCCTGCTCGTCGACGATAGCGGCCGCCTGCAGGGCATGATCACCATCAAGGACATCGACAAGACCCTGCGCTACCCGCGCGCCAGCCGCGACGGCAAGGGCCGCCTGCGCGTCGGCGCGGCCGTCGGCGTCCAGGACCAGGTTCGCGTCGAGAAGCTCGTCGAAGCCGGCGTCGACGTGCTCGTCGTCGACACCGCCCACGGGCATTCCAGGCGCGTCATCGAAACCGTCAAGGCGATCAAGAAGCGCTTCGAACTCGACGTGGTCGCGGGCAACGTCGCCACCGCCAACGGCGCCAAGGCCCTCGCCGACGTCGGCGCCGACGCGGTTAAGGTCGGCGTCGGCCCGGGCAGCATCTGCACCACCCGCGTCATCGCCGGCGTGGGCGTGCCCCAGGTCACCGCGATCCTCGAAGCCCGGAAGGGGCTCAAGGGCTACGAAACCAAGCTCATCTCCGACGGCGGGATCAAGTTCTCCGGCGACATCGTCAAGGCCATGGCCGTCGGCGCCGACGCGGTCATGATCGGCAACCTCTTCGCCGGCACCGAGGAGTCCCCGGGCAAGCTGGTCATCTACCGCGGGCGAACCTTCAAGGTCTACCGCGGCATGGGCAGTCTGGGCGCCATGGTCGAGGGCGGCGCGGCCCGCTACGGGCAGGAAGGCAGCAAATCCGACGAGATGATCCCGGAAGGAATCGAAGGGCGCGTCGCCTTCAAGGGCTCGCTGGCGCAGTACCTCTACCAGCTCGTCGGCGGACTGCGCGCGGGCATGGGCTACCTCGGCGCGGCCACGATTCCCGAACTCCCCGGGCGCGCCCGCTTCGTCAGGCAATCCGCCGCAGGCCTGCGCGAATCCCACCCCCACGACGTTCAGATCACCAGCGAAGCGCCGAACTACAGCGTTGAAGAAGAGGACGATTGAGGTCTAATCCTCGCGCCCCACCCACACAACACCCTCCATATCAATAACTTAAGAAAGCAATTCGGCGGCGGCTTCTGCCCCGTCACAGGCAGCGACCCTCCTTATATATAAGGAGGCACAGCTTCAGCCGCTCTGAAAGGCTCGCCAACGCCCGGCCTGCTCCGCCCACCGCGATGCAAATCAGCGGCCGAGGCTGCGGCGCAGGGCCTGGATCTCGGCGGCGAGTTCCTCGTCGCGCCCGGCATCCTTGTCGATCTTTCGAACCGCGTGGAGCACCGTGGAGTGGTCGCGGTTGCCGAAGAAACGTCCGATCTCGGAGAGGCTGTGGGAGGTGAGCTGTTTGCAGAGGTACATCGCGAGGTGGCGGCCGCGGACGAGGGCGGCGTGGCGTTTGCCTCCGCGAACCGCGTCGGCCTCGACCCCAAAGCGCTGCACGACGGCTTCGAGAATCTCCGCTGGCGAGAGCGGGCCTTCGCGCAGGTAGCCCAGTTCGCGCAGCGCGAGCAGCGCCATTTCCTTGTCGGGCGCGCGCTTCTCAGCGGCGGAAAGCGCGGCGAGCTTGCAGACGGCGCCTTCGAGTTCGCGCACGCTCAGGTCGATCCGCATCGCGAGCAGTTCGGCGAGGTCCTCGTCGAGCGCAAGGCGCCGGCCCTGGCCCTTGTTGTGGATCAGGCTCGCGCGCGTCTCGAAATCCGGGCGGTCCAGCCGCGCCACCAGGCCGGACTGGAACCGCGCGGCGAGGCGCTGATCAAGCCCCTTCATGCGGCGCGGATGCTCGTCGCAGGTCAGCACGATCTGCCGGCCCATCTGCTGCAGCGCGTCGAACGTGAAGAGGAACTCGTCCTGGGTCTTCTCCTTGTTGCACAGAAAGTGGACGTTGTCCATCAGCAGCACGTGGCAGGTGCGGTAGGCCTCGCGCAGGGCTTCGAGCTTGCGGTCCTGGATCGCGCGCAGATACTCGTTGGCGAACTCCTCGCACGTCGCGAGCTTGACCTTGAGTTCGGGATGGCGCTTGCGCAGATCGTGCGCCAACCCTTGCAACAAGTGGGTCTTGCCGAGGCCGTGGTCGCCGTGAAGCACCAGCGGGTTGTACGCGCCGGCGGGGCGTTCGGCGACGGCCAGGCAGGCGCTGTGCGGGAGGCGGTTGCACGCGCCGACGACGAAATCGTCGAGCCGGTATCCGGGGAGCGCGAAAAAGATGTCGGTGTCCGACATGCGGACGGGCTCGCTCGGCGTCCGCGCGCGGCCGATGTCCCGCACGGTCCGCTCAAGCGCCGCGCCGGCGGTCGCGCTGCGCGAGGCGGCGGGCACCAGCACGTTCAATTCCACCGTTCGCGTCTCCGGATCGACGGCCTGGGCCGCCGCGACGACTTCGCGCCCGTAATGGTCTTCGATCCACTGTTTGACGTAACGATTGCGCACGCCGAGCTTGAGGCAGTCGCTCTCCCACTCGATCAGCGAGACGCTCTTGAACCAAGTGTCGTAGGACTCGGGCGTCAGATCCGCGCGGAGTCGATCGCGAAACGCATTCCACGAAGCAACCCGCAGTTCCGCCACAATACAACCCCCCATGCGCGCGAACGGGCCACCCCCGCGCAGCGCTCGCACGCACACGATCAATCCACCAGATCTTGTTTTTATCCGGAGAGGATTGGGCTCTTCGTTTACCGGATGCGGCGGATTCTAAGAATGCACCCCACCTTGTCAATACGTTAAATGTCTTTCCGCCACAATCGCGTTAGCTGCGACGTTGCATGACCTTAGAATCGCACTCGAATACGGACCATCTGGGCGGCATTCGCGCGTTACGCGACTCTCGCGACGGGGCGATCTTAACGTGCCGCTCGCCAATCGTTTACAATGAGTGACACGATGACGAACGTTCGTGCTACTAAAGATCAAGGCTCCTAAATTTTTATCTCAAGCGAAAGATCGAGCGTCTTCACCGAATGCGTCAACGCGCCGACAGAAATCCGATCGACGCCCGCGTTCGCGTACGCGGAAAGCGTCTCCAGCGTAATGCCGCCTGACGCTTCGAGCTGCGGGCGGCCCGCGCGATCCTTGTAGTATGCGTCGCACCAAGTGACGGCTTCCCGCACGCGCTGAGGATCGAAGTTGTCGAGCAGAACGTAATCCGGGCGGCTGTGCTTGCAGACGCGCGCCAGCGTGGCAAGCTCCGTCACTTCGATCTCGACTTTCAAGTCGGGAAATCTTGCCTGCGCGGCGATCACCGCCTGCGCCGGATCGCGCGTGCCCCACAACGCAAGGTGATTGTCTTTGATAAGCACCATATCGTAAAGCCCGCGGCGATGATTGACGCCGCCGCCGCAGGTGACGGCGTATTTCTCGAGGTCCCGCCACAAGGGCGTGGTCTTGCGCGTATCGACCACTTGGGCCTTGGTGCCCGCGCAGCACGCTACATAGCGCGCCGTCTGAGTGGCTACGCCGGAGAGATGGCACAAGATGTTGAGTGCCGTCCGTTCGCCGAAGAGCATGGCGCGCGCGTTGCCTTCCAGTTCCGCCAGGTGCGTGCCCGCGCCCACGCGCGCGCCGTCCTTATGCAACACCTTGACCTGAAAGCCTTCGCGCTGGACCTTCTCGGCCAACTCCGAGACGCGCGTGAGCGGCGCGGCGCCGGCGCGCGCCGCGTTACCCGCTTCATGCAGCAAGGCCGCGCGATCCTGCGCCGCCGGTGAAATCAGTTCCTCCGCCATCTGAAAGATCAGGCCGAGCACGTTCACGCCGCAGATCACGCCGTCTTCTTTCGCGACGATGTAACCCTCCACGCGCCGGTCGGAAGGGACCAGCGCGCGGCTCGTCACGTCGCCTTCCTGCGACGCGCCAAAGTCTTCCAGTAACGACATGCGCAAACGCTCGAAGAGCGGCGGCGGCTGCAGCTCAGGCGAAGAAGTTGGGATGGATGGCGGCTTCGCGGACATGCTCAAGCGATCCCGTGACCGTAAACGGTTATCCGTGAACAGTAACGTCGGATCGACCGCAAGCCAATCACTTTGCGAAGCCGCGGCTGGTCTGCGAGCGCGCTGAACGCACTCGCGGAAACGTCAATTAGCGAGCGAGGTTTTCCAACTCTACAAAACGAATCCGATGCGCGATCGTTGGCGGATAAATCGAGGCGGCTGAAAACGGGTTCGAGTTTTCTATTCCGTGGCGCACGCGCCTTCGAACCCCTCGAACGGCTGCCGCTTTGCCTGAAAGAAACTCGGGTTTACATAAAATAACATGAAAGCATCTACTGCCCTTCGACTTATTCTGTTGATCGTGTGTGCGAGCCCGGACTTATGCGCCGACCCCTTGCATAGGGGTTCTCACGTACCAGCCAGGAATCGTTATCCACGAGAAGAACCAGAGGTTATCCAGAACTATCCCACGACTTTTCCACATCTTATCCCAAGAGTTTGTGCGGCTCGAGCCTTGGCTCCCAAGCGCCCAACGTTTACATGCCGCCGAAGATGCTGCGGACTTCCATGGCTGCTACACGACCCACTTCCGGATCGATCGAGATCGCACGGGCAAGTTGCGTCTCGCCCTCGTCGGACTTGCCATTGGCCAACATGAAGACCGCCAGAATGACATGGTCTTCGGCTTGGCCTTCCTTTGTAAAGGCGAGCGCGAGGTTCATGCAATTCTCGGCGTCGCCAAGCTTCTCCCACTCGAAGGGCAGCGTGTTCCCTTTGTAATTGACGTTCAACTGCTTCTCGTTGGCATCCATAACCTTAACAGGCTCGGCCCGGTCGCCAAAGATCTTCAGGTAGATGCGCGGCTTCTCGCCGCCCGCGACTTTCTCCCGGATGCGGTCGTGCAGCTTGCGGACCCAGATTTGCAGATCCTCTTCACTGACTTTGGGTTGTGGCTTGGCCTGAACGGGCGCGGGCTTTTCAGGAACGCGCGGCGAGGCTTGCGTCTGCGCGGGAGGGCGCGGCGCCGAGGCCGAAGCCGTGACCACTTGGGTCGGCGCCCCACCCACACCCGGACAGATGCCCGCCAGATTCGTATCCTCCGAGCCGCTGCGGGGCACGTAGACGTGCGCTCCACCGCGCTGCTCGAAGGTGAATTTCAAGCCGCCGACGCTCAGCACGGCGCGCCCGGAGGCAAATTCGGCCTTCAGCGCGGGCACCGCGCCCGGGCGCGTGGCAAGGACCGTGAAGGCCCGCCAGGCCGTCCGCGGGCCGGGGCTGGACGCGCTCAGCGCCTTCCCCGCGCCGCTGGAACCAACCGTGTTCTTGCTGCCGCCCTCTCCGATGACGGTTACGTGCGCGGTGCTGGAACCGCTCTCGATGGTCGCGCCCTTCTCGAAGCCGGAGTTCTCGGAGATCTTCTTGTCGGTGTGCAGGTTCAACGTGAACGTCGCGGGCTTGCCGGCGGTCATTTCATCGAAAATAATCACAAAGTCCTCGTCCGTCACGAGCAGGTGCCGTTTAAAGAGCGTCAGCGGCTGGTCGTAGCAGGAGGTCACGTCGCAGGCGAGGTAGCGGTCGGGGCCGATCCGGGCGCACTTTTCGATGCTGGCGTAGGCGGAGCTGGGTTCGCCGCCGTCGTACCGGCCATTCTTGCGCTGCCCCTTGCCGTCGACGAGCAGGGTGTTGTGGACGGCGGTCTCGATTTTTCCATAGCCGGGATCGTTGAGCAGGCGGTCCTTGCCCGCATAGACGAGGAAGTTGCCGGCATCGAGCTGGCCGTGGCCGCAGCTCAGTTCGCCGCCTTTGAACGGCACGTACAGGTTCGCCGTGCGCAGGACGGCGAAGCTGACATCGCGATACCAGCGCACTTCGCCCTTCGCCGGGGCTGGCGGGGTGGGGCCCGCGGGGCGCCAGAGCAGCGCGAAGGCCTGCTCGTACCAATCGGGGCAGGTCGAATCGGCGATCCAGAGGTGGCTGGGCTGGTTGTAGCGGACGCCGGTAAAGAAGAGTTCCGCCGGAACGAAGCTCGGCAGGATGAAGTTGCAATCATTGAAAGCCACGAGCCGGCCGTCGGGGGCGGAGAAGTCGATCAGGAATTGCGGCGTCAGCGCGATCCCGGGCAGCTTGAAATAGCCCTGGTCGCTCCCGGTGACGCGCTCCAGCGCGACGTGGTAGTACACGCCGTGAGCAAAGCTGGTGCCCCAGTACATGGGGCCCTCGTCGTAGCCGCCGTCCTCGTTCTTCTGGCTGTAGCCCCTGTAGTGGTTGCGGAAGCCCGCCTGGACCTTTTCGACGACCTGCTTGGCCAGCGGTTCTTCCTCGTAGAAGGCCAGCGCGCTGACGCCGACGCCCCCGGTCAGCCAGGCGGCCCAGTTCGCGTACGTCCCCGTCCACCACTCGAAGTGGCCGTCGGCGTCGACCCAATTTCCGCGGTCGCCCATTTTATGGAACGCGGCGAGGTACTTGGGCCAGACGCGCTCGACGAGGCAGTCGCGGACGGTCTTGCGCTCGGCCTCGGACATCGCGTGGTAGAGCAAGTCGTAGCCGGTGCCGAGCACTTTGCAGTTGGTGCCGGTCTCGAGGCCGCACCACTTGATGTCGCCATGCCCCGTGCCCTTCCTCGTCGGCCAGGAAGTATCCTTGGCGATCTTCATCAGGATCTGAATCGCCGGCTTCGCGAACTTCGCATCCCCGGTCAGGTTGTAGGCCAGCCCTCCGGCCTGCACGCCGCGGATATCGAAGTCCTTGGGCGGATTCAACGCGGCCTTCTGAACGCGGCTCCAGTGCTCCTGGAGACTGGCATCCTTGATCTTCTGCTGAAGCGCGGGGATCTCGCTCTTGCCGAACCAGAGGTTGGGATGTTCGGTGGCCGAAACCGACGCGGCGCACAGGAGACCGAGAAGTCCGAAAAGCATCCGCATAGGATCCACCCTCCTACCTCCATACACCCCCAACACCCTGGACCTTGGGAAACTTGCACGAAAACATATGATTACATACGGGCTTACATGGATACAATTCTGTAAATAGCAGCAAGTACAGATTGGGACAAAAATAATATGGAGGCCTTGGACTGCGAACAATCAACTGATTTCAGGATTCTTGACCCGGCACGGTCGTATCGGGATCGATTTGCTGGTAGAGCGCGCTGCGCTCCAGGGTCTTCACGAGTTCCTTCAGGTGCTTGATCAGGTCGTCCTTCGTAACTTCGGGCTTGACCTTAAGTACGATCTGCGAGGCGGAATCGGCGAAGTCTTCGCCTATCGAAGAGATCCAGAAACACATCGCGGGCTTATCCGGATCGTTCCCGGGAGAGCCATAAAAATACAAGCCGACGAGGCGGCCCAGCCCAGGTTCGCTGCGGCGCATGTTCAGTTCCCCCCTGAAGTTCAACACGGTCGCAGCTCACCCCGAAACGACCATGTAACCTAAGACATGATAAGAGGTAACACGCCCAATTGCAATAGGGTGCGAAAGGAAGCGTCAATTCAAGGCCTGCCGAGCAAGTAATGAATAATCTTAATACAAAAATCAATTTTATGAATGTTTATTGGATCAGTTATTAAATATAGTCCGAAGTGTGATGCATTCCATAAGGAGAGCGTGTTCATGAAGCCCCTTCCCCCCGATTGCCCTCAATGCGGCAGCCCCATGGTCTTGAATCGCTTCGCCTGCGCTGGATGCGATGCCAAGCTGGAAGGTGGATTCGAGCTGCCCGCGCTGGCGCGGCTCTCGCCGGAGGAGCAAATCTTCGTGATCGCCTTCGTCCGCGTCCATGGGAGCCTCAAGCGCATGGAAGAGCTGTTCGACATCAGCTACCCGACCGTGAAGAGCCGCCTGGCGAACCTGGCGCGGAAGCTCGACAAGGACTTCGTGGTCCCCGACGAGCGCTCGGTGGTGCTGGACCGTCTCGCGCGCGGCGAGATCACCGTCTCGCAGGCGCTGGAACTGTTGCCGTAGCTCGCGTTCGAACCAAGAGCCCGGCGTTGGAGGATCGGCGATGAACGACCATCAGAAGAAGGTGCTGGACCTGCTCGCGGAAGGCAAGATCAGCGCCGACGAAGCGGCGAAGCTGCTGGAGCGGCTGAACCGGCCGGCCAGCGGCGAGAGCTGCCGCGCCGACGGGGTGGACGAGGCGGGGCAGCCGCGGGAACGCACCGGCCGGCGCCGGCCGCGCTACCTGCGCGTAACGTCCTACGACCACGGCGGCGAGAAGCTCGACGTCCGCGTCCCGCTCTCCTTGCTCACCGGCGGGATCCGCCTCAGCGCCCTGCTCCCCACCGAGGCCCGCGAGGTCCTGCGCGAGAAGGGCTTCGACACACCCGACTTCTCCAGGATGAGTTCCGAGGAGCTGCTCGACGCGATGGCCGACCTGAACGTGAATCTGAAAGGGCCGCGCGGCGAGACGCTGCGGGTCTTCTGCGAGTAAACTCTTTACCGCGGAGGCGCGGAGAGCGCCGAGAAGAAGTCGAATGGGTTCCAAACCCCAAACCCCAAACCCGTCTTCTCCGCGCCCTCTGCGCCTCCGCGGTGAAATGGAAGTTCAGAGCACGACGCCGGCCTCGGCCAACTGCCGCTCAATCGTGCCTTCCCAATCCTTGTTGGCCTTGGGATTGGCGGGGCTGGGATGGAGCAACTGGCCCAGCTTGACGTCCCTGCCGGCGCAGACGGCCTCAAGCCGTGCGAAGGCGAAGCCGCCCACCCCGAAGGCGAGTTTCGGCTTGAGCAGTTCGATGGTCGCCTCAAGCGCCGCGTCGCAGGCCTCGAAGAGCCGTTCCTTCTCGCGCGCGGGGAGCTTATCTGGAGTGAAGTTCCGGCCCGACGCTTCCATGAAGACCAACGGACAGTAATTGGCAACGAAGAAGCGCTTGAAGAAGGCCTCCGGCTTATTGAATCGATTCTTTGCCCATCCCCATAATCGCCTTCCACTTACCTCACTGCGTGCACACGAGAACCCCTCAATGGGTCGCTTGGGGTGTTCAACCCGAGGCTTGTCGACCGGCGTGTTAATCCCCATCCAATCGCGAACCAGGGCAACCTCGCCGAAGGGCACCCCCGTCTGCGCCATGCCCCAAGGGCCGGGGTTCATGCCCAGCCAGAGGATCTCGCGCGGAGATGCTCCAAAGCGACGCGTGTATTCGTCCCAGGCCGATCTCGCATACTCAAGCGGATTATAGACATGCGTAATGGGCTCGGCGAAGCGCAGGCCGGCCAACGCGCGGACCAGGTCGTCGGTGAGGCTGGTGAAATTCATGGCGGTTCCAGGCGTTGTAAATTCTTGGAAATAGTCAATTTCGGTTGTGCCCAACGGAGAGTTTTCGTCAAGAATCTAAAGAGGGACAAAAGCGACTCCTCACAGACGGTAAGTACCCCAATAACGCTTCCCGATAAGGAGTATCGCCCGTGACCTGTTTCTACCGCATCGCCGCCGCGTGTCTCTCTCCGGTCTTTTTCTGCTTGGTCCTGCAAGCCGAAGAGACTCAGGCCCCTCAGCCGGCCGAAGGCGGTCCCACCAAGCTCAAGACCGAACACCTCCACAACGCCGTGAAGTTGACGGACAAGCTCATGAGCGGCGCGGAGCCGCACGACGAGGCGTCCTTCGCCGAACTGCAAAAGCTGGGCGTCAGGAATATCATCACCGTGGATGGCGCGAAGCCGGACGTGGAGACGGCCAAGAAATACGGCTTGCGCTACGTCCATATCCCCATCGGGTACGACGGCGTGCCCAAGGATCAGGCGCTGGAACTGGCCAAGGCGATGAAGGTGCTGGAGGGGCCGATCTACGTCCACTGCCACCACGGCAAGCACCGCAGCCCAGCCGCGGCGGCGGTGGGCGCGGTGCTCTGCGGGCTGGTTCCGCCCGAACAAGCCGAGGAGGTGCTCAAGCAGGCCGGCACGGATCCGGGTTATACGGGCCTTTACAAGTCGGCGAAGGTCGCCAAGCCGCTGGACGAAAAGACGCTCGACGCGGCGCCCGCGGAATTCCACGAAACCCGCCCCATTCCGCCCATGGCCGACGTGATGGTGGAGATGGACATGGGCTTCGAGGGCTTGACGAACGTCAAAGACGCCGGCTGGAAGACGCCCGCCGATCATCCGGATCTCGACCCTCCTCACGTGGCCAAGCTGCTTTGGGAACATTTCCGGGAAACGGCGCGCACCGGCGACGATGAGCGGCTCAAGAAAGGGGACTTCGCGAACTGGCTCAAGGAAGGCGAAGCGCTGGCCAAGCGGATGGAAGAGCTGCTCCTGGCGCGCAAGGAAGCCAACTATCCCGCCGAGGTTCCGAAGGAATTCGACTCGACGTTCAAGGCTCTGAAGGCCAACTGCTCCGACTGCCACAAGGTCTACCGCAACCCCGGCCGCCGCACGCTGGAACCTTGAGCCGGCCGGCGCTCACGGGTTGCGCCGGCGGATCTCTTCGATGAACGCGCCCTTGCCTTCCTTTTCCAGCCAGGCGCAGTAGGCGTCCAGATCGGTCCGGCCGTGATGCGGGCCGCCTTCGCGCGCCACGGTATCCAGCGGGTCGGGCAGCGGCTGGCCGCCTTCCTTGAATTGTCCCTTCCATTCCGCGAGGATCCGGTCGCCGCGCGCAACCACGTCCGGTCGCGCAGCCGAAAGATCCCTGGTCTCGCGCGGATCGGCCGCCACGTCGAAGAGCAGCAGCTCGGGCAACTGCTTCAGCCCCGGGTCGTAGGTGCGGAGCATGAGCCAGTTCTCGAAGCGCACGCCGCGCTGGCGGACGTGCGCGCCCTGGGTCAGCACGAGCGAAGGCCGGCCGGCCCAGGCCTCGCCGCGCAGCGCGGGCGCGAACGACACCCCATCCCATTTCGCGAAGACCTCCGCGCCGGCCAGTTCGCAGAGCGTCGGGGCCAGATCGAGCTGGTACAGCAGGCCGTCTATCCGCTGGCCCCGCGTGACGCCCGGCACGCGGACGATCAGCGGAATATGCGCCACGGCCTCGTCGGCCACCTGGTGGTCGCCGTAGGCGTTCAATTCGCCCTGGCTCTCGGCGTGGTCGGCGCTGAGCACAATGATCGTCTCGTCGAGCACGCCGGCGGCGTCGAGCGCCTCGACCAACTGCCCGATATGGTCGTCCATGTAGCGGATGCCGACATCGTAGCCGTCAATCCAGGTGCGGAAATCCTCGCGCGTGGCGATGCGGTTGACCTCCCGCGGCGTCGGCGCGCGGTACAGATGCCCCCATACGTTGCACTCGGCGGCCGAACGCGAGCCGTAGCCGGCGAGATGCCTGTCGAGCGTCGCCTGGTCGGGCCAGTCGGGGATCGGAGCGTCCTTGAACGGGTTGCCGTATTCGAGAGGCGTGCGGTACGTGCGGTGCGGGTCCCAGTAATTGACGTGCAGGAACCAGCGCTCGCGCCTGGCGTTCGCTTTGAGCCACGGCAGCGCGGTCGCGTTGATCGCGTCGGCCGTCTCGTGCCCGCTGTGCCCGGTGTCGTGGAGTTCGCGGAAGCCGTGCGCGACATGGAAGGCGCTGTGGCGCATGACGAAGGGGCTGACGGAGCACGTATGCCAGCCGGCCTCGGCGAGCGTGGCCGGGAAGGACCCGTCCTCGCGCCGGACCTTGAAGGTCCGCCCGCGGTAAATGCGCTGCGAGGCCGTCCCCGCGTGCCCCACCACGCCCGTCCGATACCCGAACTGCCCGCTGAAGAGCGCCGTGCGCGAGGGCAGGCAGGGCACGTCGGAGGCGTAGCACCGGTTGAAGAGCGCCGCGTCCTGCGCCAGCGCGTCGATCGCCGGCGAGGTGTTCCGCGCGTAGCCGTAGCAGCCGAGGTGGTCGGCGCGGCAGGAGTCCATGTCGATGTAGAGGATGCGCATCGGGAAATATCCAGGTGTCCAAGAGCAGGGCTAAACAAGCTTCACGTCGCAAACTGCAAAAACACCTAATCCCGCGCCCTGCGCGTCGCTCCGTGCGGGTGCCACACCACGAAGTGGTGTGCGGATGTCGCGGACATCCGAATGCCGGCCGTGCAAGGCTGTCTTCAGGCAGCCTCACGCCACTGCGTGGCGTGGCGCCCGAAAAGAATCGACGCGGAGCGATGCAGCCGTTCCGTTCGGGACGCAATTCTTATTTTGCAGCGTTCCCATTCAACTCCAGTCCAGCACCACGCCCATCGCCGCGGAACGGTCTTCGTAGAGCTGCACGTACAGTTCCGGCGCGCGCGCGTACGGCTCGCGGTGGCTGATGAGCGTTTGCAGGTCGAGCTCGCCGCGGATCGCCAGGTCGAGGACGAGTTCGCCGTTGCGCCGCTTGGTCCACGGGTTGTAGGGCGTCTCGAAGGCCGGGATCGAACCGCCGTGCGCGCCGACGATGGTGATGCTGGGCGCGTTGCAGAGGTCGTGGAAGTCGAAGTTCGTCGGCCCGCGGGGGCTCGAGAGCATCACGAAGCGCCCTTGGCGCTTGACCAGTTCGAATTCGGAGGGGATCAGGTCCGGGTTGCCGGTGACCTCGAAAACGATGTCGGCCTTGCGCCCGTGGTTCAGTTCCTCCACGCGCCTGGCGACGTGCCCTTCGCGCGCGTCGAGCGCGACGAAGGCCGGCGTGCGCGGGAGAAGCGCCAGGCGCGAAGGCGCCACGTCCACGCCGATCACCGGCCGCGCGCCGCTCAGCGCGCAGAACCGCGCCGCGAACTGCCCCAGGATGCCCAGCCCGTAGACGACGGCCGCCTCGCCGAACTGCACCCCGCCCCGGCGGACGCCGTTCAGGACCGTGTGCGCGGCCAGATGCAGGAAGGTGGCCTCGTCGTCGCCGATGGCCTCCGGGAGTTCGAAGACGACTTCCTTTTCCAGCGTGGGGGCCGGCTGGAGCGCGTACCGCGCGTGCTTGCCCGAGCTCCCGACGCGCTTGCCGACCCACGCCGGATCGACGCCCGCGCCGACCGCGACCACGTCGCCGACGCTGGAATACCCCGGCTTGAAGGGGAACCGCCCGTAGCGGCTCCACGCCGAGTCCCGCGGGAAGGCGCCGCCATAGATGGTCAACTCGGTCCCGGTGCTGATGAGCGTCCGGCGGGTCCGGATCAGGAGCTCGCCCGCGCCGGGCTCGGGGACGGGCCCGCGCTCCAGCACGGCGCGCTGCGGTTCGGGGAAGACGACGGCGACGTTCTCGTCCACGGCGGGTCTCCTTCTCGGGGTATCCTGAAGGAGTATACCCCAAAATCTAGTGGACTAGTACACTATTGACGGGATTTTCTTACCTTGGTGTTGTAACCACTTTTCGGGCGCTCATCACACAGTCTTAGACTCGTCAGGTATTTTTCTCGCCATAGCCTTGCAGCTCAGTAGGATGGTGTAGTAAGGAGCAAGTTCAGGCATGTCTGTAGATACGAAGCCAGCCAAGAGCGTTCGAGTCGATCCGGCGCTCAAGCCAGCGCTTAAGGCCCTGAATGCCTTTATCAAGGATAGCACGTCCTCGGCGGAAGCAGCGGCAAAGAGCCTGAAAAAGATTGGGATCCTTGATTCGAAGGGCCGCCTGCATAAACGCTACAGATCCTGATGTATCCATCCACCGGTCAACTCATGCTCGGGTTTCACGGTTGCGACCGCAAGGTTGGTCGCAAGTTGGTCTCAGGCAAGGCAAACCCGATCCCCAGTGAGAATCCGTGGGACTGGCTCGGGCATGGGGTCTATTTCTGGGAGGGTGACCCGCAACGCGCGTTCGAATATGCGGAAGCGGTATCCAGGAAGCCACGCTCTGGTATTCGGACGCCCTTTGTTGTAGGCGCGGCGATTGATTTGGGCTACGGCCTGAACCTGCTCAACCGTTCCCACTTGGAACTGCTCCGGCGCAGTTACGCTGGACTTCAGGAAGCGCTTTCGCTGCAAGGCCAGCCCTTACCGGCAAATAAGCCCGGGCGAGTTGGTCCAGATCTGCTGCGTCGAGACCTGGATTGTGCGGTCTTGAACTTCTTGCATGAAGGCATCCGGATACAGGGCGGCCAGCCGTTCGATACCGTTCGGGCGGCCTTTTGGGAAGGCAGTGAGCTATATGGGGGAGCTGGCTTCCGCGAACTGAACCACATCCAGATCTGCGTTCGAAATCTCAATTGCATCAAGGGTTACTTTCTGCCACGTGAAGCCGACCAGGCTTGGCCCATACCCTGACCATGAAACTATTTCGATTCGACAAGGTGAATGGTCTTAGCGCGCGGATCATATGAAGCTTGAATGGATTTTGTCCCATCCCGCCAAGTTGGCGTTCTCGGTTTTTCAAACCAGTTCCGGACCTCGGGCAGTCCAATCGTTAGCAGGGCGTCGCGGGCTGCATGTCGGTCTACCGCAGGAACTGCATAGACAGCCAGTGCCCATTTTTTCGCCGTACCAACCCATCGAAACAAGGTCATTGCAGCTAGATAGGGTGGGCCTGTGGTTGCGAAAATCAGCCCTCAAGACCACGAAAGGTAGCCCTCGACGTAACGCCTCCTGAAACGAAGAAGCGAACATTCCCTGGTGGGCACAAAAGGACACCGACAAGGAGTCAAACTAAGGAATGCCGTGAAGCGCCTCACTGAGGATTTCAGCACCAATAGGGTATGACATGCCGCGTAGAAGCTTGCCACGAAGGTAAGTGGGTATAAGTTTCATAACGTCACGCGATGAGATAGGTGGATACTATGTTCCCTTTGATGCCCATTCTGCCGCCCACCCTAGTTTCCCACGAGGCTAATTCTCTTGCCCCCGGCATGGCGATGACCGTACTCGTATGGCTTGCATTGAGCTATCAAGTTGCCTGAGCTTTAAGCTGACAATCCAAAATCAAAAATCGATTCACCGCCCCGCCCACACCGGCGTCAGCCAGACCCACTGGCCGTTGTGCTGGCCGGCCTGCAAGCGGTACACGTCCGTCTCGCGCTCGGGCTCGTCTTCGAACTCGGCCTCGACGGTGCACTCGCCCTTCGGCACGAGCGGGCCGATGCGCAGGGCTTCGCTGCGCCAGCCGCGGAGGTAGTGCGCGCGCCCGCCGAAGCGCAGTTCTTCCAGCGTATGCTCGAAGCGCTGCCCGTTGCATTCGACGCGGACCTTCGCGCCGGGCGGCGCGGTCAGTTCGACGGAGAGTTCCTGCATCGTGCCATGTCGCATCGAGAGGTTCCCGGCGGTGACGCTGCGCCAGCGGACCGCCTTCGCGGTCGCCTCCAGGACCTCGTGCGGCAGATCCTCGTCATCGGGGACTTCCTCGTCGCCGTTCACGGCGCCGGCCTTCGGCGAGACCACCGCCTGCCCGCTGAAGCCCGAGTCGACGCGCCCCAGTTCGCCTTCGCTGAGCGTAAGCCCCAGATCCCAGCGCACGGGCGACTTCTTCAGCCCCCAGCCCCAGGTGAAGCGCAACCGATACGCCGCGGCGCCGCTCGGTTCGGCGGCGGGCGCGGGGAAAAGCCGGCGCAGGACGCGGCCGTTCTTAAGCACCTCGACAAGCTGGATCGAATCGAGCGCGCGCACGCAGAGCTTGAGCCGCCGCCGGCCGGGCGCGTGGATCGTCTCGCCGATCCACGCCCCGTCCACGAAGAGCCGCGCGTCGATCTTGTCGCCGGTGGCCGCGTAGACGCGCCGCGCACGGAAGGCTTCCCAGAGGTCCGCGCGGGTGAGTCCCTTCGCGAAGACGCCCATGCGCCCGTCGCCGTGGCTGCCCGGATACCCGGCATGGTGGTCGGTGCATCCGACGATCCCGAACTTGAAGCCGCGCCGCCAGCCTTCCTCGGCCGTGGAGCCCGCGTCGCGCGGGCCCATGTCGTGGAGCATCGGCAGCGGCGCGCGCTCGGCCACCGAGCAGCCGTGCAGCGAGTAGATCTCGACGAAGGGCGAGCGCTCCTCGGCGAAGTGGTCCCAGTCGATGCCGCGGTATCCGGCGGCGTAGCCGATGTGGTGCGGGATCGTCAGCGCGCCGCTCTGCCGCGCGACCTCGCGCAGCGCCGGCAGGTCGGGCGCGTCGCGGAGCGCCAGCTCGGGCGTCATCGAATAGACGTTGTGGTCGCCGTACGCGCGGCTGTGCCACTCGTAGCTGGGGAAGACGACGAACTCGCCCTCGCGCGCGGCCTCGGCCTGCTGCTTGAGCAGGCTCGCCCAGTTCCGCGCGAGGCGCGCGAAGCCTTCGTGGTGGTAGTCGATGATCTCGGCGTAGACCGCGCGGTCGGTGGGCATGTCGGGCCAGAAGGCGTGGCCGGTGATCGAACAGAAATCGAGCTGCTGCCGCGCGCGCAGCAAGGCCTGTTTGACCGTGCCGTGCCCGTAACTGACCGAACAGTGGTTGTGCAGGTCGCCCCAATAGAGGTTGAAGCTCATGGATTCCTCGGCTTTTCGATGCGCGGCATCCTACTCGATAGCTTACGCCGCGGCTCGGCCACAACTTATTGCGGATTGCGGATTCTGGATTGCGGATTCAAAGACGGCTCGGCGTCGAGGACTTCGGCGCAGGCCTTGGTCATTGCTTCAGCCGCTTCGTCGATCGTGACGGCGCGCCCCAACAGCCGTGCAAGGCTCGTCACGGGCTTGCGGCCCAGGCCGCACGGGTCGATCCGCTCGAACGGCGCGAGGTTGAGGTCCACGTTGAGGCTCAGGCCGTGGAACGTGATCCAGCGCCGGCAGCCGACCCCGATCGCGCAGACTTTCGCAAGTTCCGAGTTCCAAGTTCCGGGTTCCGAGGGGCTAAGGAGCTTCTCCGATAGCCCTCCCCCTGCCCTCTCCCGCAAGGGGAGGGGGGATTCGCGCTCGCTCGTTGCGCCTCGGAACTCGGAGCCCGGGACCCGGAACTCTTCGACCCAGACGCCGGTCATGCCTTCAACGCGCAGGCCGCCAAGCCCGAAGGCGGCGAGCGTGCGGATGGCGATCTCTTCCAGGTTCCACAAGTGCCGATGGATCGCGAGGTCCCAGGCCTTGAGGTTCAGGATCAGGTACGCGGTGAGCTGCCCCGGGCCGTGGTAAGTCACCGAACCCCCGCGCGAGGCCTGGACGACCTCCGCGCCGCGCGCGAGGTCCGCCTCGGGAAGGATCAAATGCGCCGGCGCGGTCAGGCGGCCCAGCGTGTAGACGGGGCGGTGTTCGAGCAGCAGCAGGCGCGCCTCGCGGGCCGGCGGCGGCGGGAGCGCGGCCATGGCCGCTTCCTGCCGAGCGTACGCGGGCGCGTAGGCGAGGGGCGCGGCGAGGCGATGTATCCACAAGCGGCGCATGTAACCAGATTAATCGGTGGCCTTGAAGGAGGAAATATGAAGTATGAAGCAGAAGCATGAGGCGCTTCACCTCAACCCTTATGCTTTCATACTTCATGCTTCATATTTTATCCTTCAGTCTCTCGCACTCCGCCGCCAGCACGCCGCCGCGGATGGGGATTGCGGCGCCGAAGAGGTTCACATCCGAGCCCGCGCCGCCCAGCGTGGCGCGGCGCGCGCCGAAGACCAGCTTGCGGATCTCCGGGTAGAGCCGCACCGCGCCGGCGCACATCAGGCACGGTTCGCGCGTGAGCACCAGGACGAAGCCCTCCAGGCCGACGGCGGCCGGCTCGCCGTCGGGGAGCGCGTGCGGGAGTCCGGCGGCCTCGATCTCGGCCTTCATCTGCGCGAACTGGGCAAGCTGCGAGAGGACCAGCATCGTCGCGTGCGCGGTGGGGTCGTTGAGCGCCGCGCGCTGGCTGTGCGCGCGCGCGACGATGCGCCCGGTGGCGGCCTCGACGAGCACCGCGCCGACGGGTTCCTCGCCGGCCTCCTGGGCGGCCTGCGCCTGCTGGAGCGCCGCGCGCATCCAGCGTTCTTCGTCGGAGGGGAAGGGCATGCGTTCTCAGGTATCCTCGTCTTCGGCGTCGCTTCTCGGGAGGTGCTCTTCGCAAATTCTAATCAGGGTTTTCACCAGCTCGCCCAATTCTCGAACCTGGTCTTCGTTGAGATTCATAGCAAAGGCAAGCTGTGTTTCTGGCGTGCGAGCCTGTAAACAGGGGCGATCTCGGACCGGATCGTGGTGCACAGAAATGCGCACGGGCGCGTCGAGAGGTAAGTGATCGATCGTTCGGCCGAGCCAGTACGTCCCGCGGTCGATACGCAGCCACTCGCCATTGAGTCTGATGCGTTCCCGTCCGGCTAGAGAACCGTACAGCGACAAGCCTAGAGTAATGGTCCAGGTTCCCAACAATACGGCAGCGGTGATCAGCGCCTTAACGCCATGACGATCGGACACGAGCGCCGTCCAGCCGCCCGGCAGGGACACCAGATAGCCGAATCCAAGGCACAGGCCTGCCAAGGCAAGAGCCGAAACAATCTGCCCGGCGCCGACACCCTTGCCCGGTAACAGGAGGACCAGTTCACTTGGGCCATTCGCCAGCACGACAGGCAACCGGCCCTTTTGGATCGCGGACTGCGCTTCTTTGTGCAGCAAGGTCTGTAATGATTGGGAAATCGATTCCATAAAAGAAAACTCGACCGCTTGGTCTTCGTCCTCTTGCGCACGCAGTATAGGGCATGACAATGTTTTCGTGCTCCCCACTTTCGGGCCGCGAGACATCGCATGATCCCCGGCCGTCTTCTTGATCGGGCTGGCCCAGCCGCCGTCGGCGCGTTACTGCTGGCCTTCTTCGCCGTGGGCCTCGTCTGGCCGCTGGGGCACGGACTCGTGGAGGCCGTCCACGAGGCCGAAGTCCGCGCGGAGTTGCGCGAAGGCGAGTCGCTGGAGGCCTTCGCGCGGCGCAACGGCGTCTCGGTCACGGACCTGTATGCGCACAATCGGCTGCCGACCATGCCCAGCGCCGGCACGTCCATCGTGGTCCGCCCCTCCCGCTGGACGCTCGAGCACGTCTTCGGACTCTTCGCCGCCGACGCCGCGCCCTGGCGCTGGATCCTGAACAGCCTGTTCCTGGCGGTGGTCGTGACGGCGCTGTGCGTGGCGCTGAGCTTCCCGCTGGCGTACTGGCAGGTGCGGACGCGCTTCCCGGGTCAGGCGCTGCTGGGCGGGCTGCTGCTGCTCCCGCTGGTGCTCCCGCCGTTCGTGGGCGCGATCGGGCTGCGGCGGCTCTTGTCGCGCTACGGTTCGGTGAACCTGCTGCTGGGGCGCCTGGGGCTCGGCGATCTCTCCGACCCCATCGACTTCCTCGGCGAACACCGCATGCTCGGCTGCGTGGTGGTGATGGTCCTGCACTTCTATCCGCTGATCTACCTGAACCTCTGCGCGGCGCTGGGAAACATCGACCCGTCGCTGCTGGAGTCCGCGCGCAGCCTGGGGCTCTCGCCGTGGCAGGTGGCGCGGCGGGTGATCCTGCCGCTGTCGGCGCCGGGGCTGATCGCCGGAGGGAGCCTCGTCTTCGTCGGCGCCTTCACGGACCTCGGCACGCCGCTGGTCTTCAACTACCAGGAAGTCGTCGCGCAGCAGATCTTCAGTCTGGCCAACCAGCAGTCCACGAACCCGGCCGCGCCGGCGCTGGTGGCGGTGGTGACGCTGCTGGTGGTCACGCTCTTCGCGCTCACGCGCTGGTCGCTTTCGCGCTACCAGGGCCTGGGCGGCGGCGGTAAGGGCGCGACGCGCGGCGCGCCGGAGCAACTCCGGGGCAAGGTGGCGTTCTGGCCGGTGGCCGCGCACCTGTTCGTGGTCGCGCTGGCGCTGTTGCCGCACCTCTCGGTGGTGCTTTCCGGGCTGGCGGGGACGTGGTTCGACGCGGTGCTGCCGGAAAGCTGGACGCTGGCGCACGTGAAGGAGGCCCTTGCCCATCCGACCGCGCAGGCCGGCGTGCGCAACAGCCTGCTCTACGCGCTGGGGAGCACGGCGGTGGACATCGTGCTGGGACTGGCGTGCGCATGGGTGATCGTGCGGCGCGGCGGGTGGGCCGGGCGGGCCATGGACGCGCTGACGCTCGCGCCGCTGGCGATCCCGGGGATCGTGCTGGCCTTCGGGTACGTCGGGGTCTACGCGAAGTGGTACTCTTCCAGCGAGGCGCTGCTGGGGGTGGGCTGGTACCTGGTCCTGGGTTACGCCGTGCGCCGTTTGCCGTATACTACGCGGGCCTGCGCGGCGGGGCTGGAGCAGACGCCCAAGGCGCTGGAGGAAGCCGGCGGGAGCCTGGGCGCGCCGCCGGGGCGGGTGCTGGCGAAGATCACCGTCCCGCTGATCGCGGCGAACGTCGCGGCGGGCGCGATCCTGGCTTTCGCCTTCGCGATGCTGGAGGTCAGCGACAGCCTGATCCTGGCCCAGCGGCCGGCCGACTACCCGCTGACGAAGGCGATCTACGCGCTCTTCGGGCGCGTGGGCGACGGCGACCAGTTGGCTTCGGCGCTGGGGCTCTTCGCGCTGGCCTTCATGGCGCTTTCGCTCCTGTCGGCGGCGGCGTTCCTGGGGCGCAAATGGGGCGAGATGTTCCGCGGATGACCGAGACCCAGACCCACCCGCGCGACGCCTCCGCGGTGCTGCTCGTCTCCGAGCCGCTGCGGCCGGGGGGCTCACGGGCTTCGCCCGGACGCTCTTCCGCGGGCTGCGCCAGTCCGGGCTGAAGGTCGCGATGGCCGCGGCGGGCGCCCCCCCGGCGGGCTTCTTCGAGCCGGCCGAAGCGAAGCACCTCGGCGTCTTCACCGGGATGCTGGGCAGCTTGGCGCGGCCGTTCGTCTTCCGGCGCCTGCTCGAATGGGCGCGCGAGCGGAAGCCCGCGCTGATCCACGGCCTCTCGGCCTTCACCGCGCCGGCCTGCGCGCGCCTCGCCGAAGTCCTGGACGTGCCGTACGTGCTGAGCGTCCAGCACCTGCAAGGGAAGGGCGACGTGCGCGTCGACCCGCGGCTGATGCGCGTGATGGTCTGCAACGAGACGCTGCGCGAGAACCTGGTCAACGACGCGAAGGTGCCGAAGGAGCTGCTGCGCCTGGTCCCGCTGGGCATCGAGATCCCCGCCGAAGTCCCGCCGCCCGTCGCCTTCGAGGGACGCTGGCCCGTGGTCGCGACCTTCGCGCCGCTGACGGCCTCCCAGGACGTCGCGACCTTCGTCCGCGCGGCCAAGCAGGTCTACGACGTCCGCCTCGGCGCGTGCCAGTTCCTGGTCGTCGGCGAAGGGCCGGAAGAGACCGGCCTGCGCAAGCTCGCCCGCGAACTGAAGCTCGAGAAGCACCTCACCTTCGCGCACGCCGAGGTGCCGCAGGACCGCATCCTGCCCGACGTGGACGTATACGTGCAGACCGCGCGGCAGGAGGCCTTCGGGCTGGGCGTGCTCGCGGCGATGGCCTGGGGCCGACCGGTGGTGGCCGCCAGCGCCGGCGCGCTGATCGGGCTCGTCGAGGACGGCCGCACGGGCTGCCTCGTCCCGCCCGGCGACCCCGACGCCTTCGCCGAGAAGATCCTGGAACTGCTCAGCGACGCGCGGCGCCGCGCCGAACTGGGCCGGCAGGGGCGCAACCGCGCCGAGGCGCGCTACCAACTCGACGCGATGCTCGAGGGCACGCTGCACATCTACGGCGAGGCCCGCGGCCTGTTGACGCCCAGCGCCAGCGGCTCGACCATCGCGCGGCTGTTGCTGAAGTAGCGAACGGGCCGGATTCTCGCCGTGCCGAGAACCCTCGACAGCCAAGCCCACAGCGCCTTACGCCTTCTTCTTGCGCGTATGCGCGAACTCCGTGACGGAAGCCGGAAGAACCAGCTCGCCCTGCTCGGCCATGCTCAAGAGCGCCGACTCGTCGGTGAGCAGCGGCAGCTTCACTTTCGCGCGGCGGCGGCTCGATTCGTACGTCGCGAAGATCAGTTCCGTCGCCATCAGCGCGTTGGCGCTGCACAGAATCGAAGGCCTGCCGGCCTGAAGGCACTCGATCGAATCCACGATGTAGCGGACGGTGTCGTTCCAGCCGTCCTCCTTCGCGAGCCCCTCGACGCTCTCCCAAGCGCGGCCCTCGCGCAGCACGCGCAGCCCATTCCCGTTCACTTCCAGCCGGCCCTTCGTCCCGATGGCGTGGACCTCGGTGAGGTCGGTGCGCCGCGCCTGGCCGGTCACGTGCAGGCCCTGCACGCCGTTGGCGAACTGGAAGAGCGAGAGCCCCGAGGACTCCACAAGCGTCCCGAAGATGTTCCGCGCCTCGGTCGCATCGATCTGGCCCAGCACCCAGTCGACCGGCTGCTGCTTGTTGAAGTAGAAGAGCATGTCGAACCAGTGCGTGCCCCAGTCGAAGAGGTTGGGGCAATGCGCCTCCAGCCGGATCGGCTCGCCGAGTTCGCCGGCCTCCAGAAGCTCCTTGGCGCGTACGAACGGCGGGCCGAAGCGGCGCTGGTGGCTGAAGGTCAGCGCGATGCCGGCCTCTTCGCAGGCCTGGTGCATGCGCCGCGCCTCGCCGTACGTCGGCGCCATGGGCTTTTCGGCGTTGATCAGCTTCGGAGGCTTCGGGGCCTCGACGCAGGCCAGGATCGCCTCCAGGTGCAAGCCCGTCCACAGCGCGATGCTCACCACGTCCGGCTTCTCTTCGGCCAGCAGTTCGCGGTAGTCGGCGTAGGTCTTGGGGATCTTGTACTCGTCGGCGGCCTTCTTCGCGCCCTCCGCGGAGATGTCCGCGCAGGCGGCGAGTTCCACGCCGGGCGCCGCCGCGTAGCCCTTCAAGTGCGCCCGCCCGCGCCCGCCGCAGCCGATCAGACCCACGCGCAGCTTGCCGCTCATCGATGATGCCCCTCCGGACCTGGATGTATGGATGACCTGTGGTACAGCTTAGCGCGCATGAAGCTCCGAGACAGGACAAGATCGAGAACGGAGCAAAGCCAGTGAACAGTGAACAGTGAACGGTGACTGCATGGGCTAAAGGTATAGGATGGATCTGTGCAGTTACTGTTTACCGTTTACCGTTGACTGTTGACTGTTGACTGTTGACTGCTGACTGTTGCCTGCTGACTGGTCGCTTTGCCTTTCCGGAGTTTAACGATGGAAACTTTCGCTACGCCCGCGCTGGTGATCGACTTGGCTGTCGTGGAGCGGAACCTGGCGCGGATGGCCGGGTACGTGAAGCAGCACGGGCTTTCGCTGCGCCCGCACACGAAGACGCACAAGTCGCTCTTCATGGCGCGGCGGCAGCTCGAACACGGCGGCGCGACGGGCTTGACGGTGGCGAAGGCCGGCGAGGCCGAGGTGATGGCGCAGGCCTCACCCGAACTGTACCTGGCCTATCCGGCGCTGGACCGGCCGCGGCTGCGGAAGCTGGCGGACCTCGCGCGGCGCGGGGTCAACCTGCGCGTGGGGCTCGATTCGGCTTTCGCCGCCGACGCCTTCGCGGAGGCCGCTCGCGCGGCGGGCGTTACGTTCGGCGTGCTGGTCGATCTGGACGTGGGCTACCATCGCACGGGCGTGCCGACGCCGCATGCGGCGCTCGAACTGGCCCGGCACGTCGCCTCGCGGCGGGGCTTGCGGCTCGACGGATTGATGCTCTACCCCGGGCACCTGATGCACGCGCAGGATCTGGACAAGGAACTCGCCGCCGTGCAGGCCCTCGCGGCGGAGACCCTGGCGCTGTGGAAGCAGAGCGGCCTGGAGGCGCGCGTCGTCAGCGGCGGCTCGACGCCCACGGCCTTCGTCACGCACAAGCTGCCGGCGGTGACCGAGATCCGGCCCGGCACTTACATTTACAACGACATGAACACGGTGGACGGGAAGCTGTGCGGGCTCGACGACTGCGCCGCGCGCGTGGCCGTGACGGTGATCAGCAACGCCGTGGCGGGGAAGGTCGTGCTCGACGGGGGCTCCAAGACCTTCACCAGCGACCGCAACGCCTGCCGCGCCGACGCGGGCTTCGGGCATGTCGTGGAGTACCCCGAGGCGAAGATCGTGCGGCTCTCGGAGGAGCACGCCGAGGTGGACATCGCGGGCTGCGCGCGCGCGCCGCAGCTCGGCGAACGCCTGCACGTGATCCCCAACCACATCTGTCCCTGCGTGAACCTCCAGGAGCAGGTCTGGCTGAAGCGCGGGCCGGACGACCTGGTCCCGCTGGAGATCGAGGCTCGCGCGCGCTTAAGTTGAAGAAGGCTCGAGGCTGCCATGGCAACCACCGCACGACCGAATGTTCTCTGGCTGATGACCGACGAGCAGCGCCCGGATTCGCTGGGCTGCTACGGGACGCCGTTCGCGCGCACGCCGCACCTGGACGTGCTCGCCGCGAGCGGGACGCTCTGCCGGACGGCGCTGACGCCGGCGCCGGTCTGCGTGGCCGCGCGCGCGGCGCTGCTCACCGGGCTGCGCCCCTTCGCGACGGGGGTCTCGCACAACCGCTCGAAGTTCGCGTCCAAGCCGCGCTTCCTGACGGAGTGCTTCGCCGAAGCCGGCTACGCGACGGCGAGCTTCGGGAAGCAGCATTACAACTGTCCCTTCGGGCGCGCCTTCGCCGAAGAGCGCCTGCTCGTGCTGGGCGAGGCCGTCGATTACTTCGGCTACAAGAAGGGCTACCGGCACGAGGAGTTCGGCGTGGTCCAGTATCCGGGCGGCCCGGATTCGCGCTGGGTGCTGGCGGGGCGCTACCCCGAGGACGCGGCCACGACGCCCGAGCACGGCAACGTGGATCACGCCCTGGCCTGGCACGAACGGCACGCGCGCGAGCGGCCCGAGACGCCCTGGCTGCTGCGGGTCTCCTTCAACGCGCCGCATACGCCGGTGACGGCGCCGGCGCCGTACGATGGCTGCATCGATCCGGAAGCCGTGGACGCCTGGTTCGCGCGCGCAACGAACCCCCTGGCCGGCGACCGGCCGCGCTACGAGACCGAGCACCTGCGCGGGGACTACGCCGGCTCGCAGCGCCTCGACGCGGCGCAGCTTCACGCGCTCCGGCGCTGCTACTACGGCTGCGTCTCGTTCCTCGACGCGCAGTTCGGGCGGCTGCTGGAGGCGCTCCGCGCCCGCGGGGCGCTCGAGAACACCCTGATCGTGTACCTCTCCGACCACGGCGCGGGGCTGGGCGAGAACGGGCTGCTGCAGAAGCAGAGTTTCTACGAGCAGGTGGTGAACGTGCCGTGGATCTGGGCGTGGCCGGGGCGCATTCCGTCCGGGCGCCGGATCGAGACGCCGGTCGAGACGCTGAGCCTGCTGCCGACGCTGCTGGCGTTCTGCGGGCTGGAGGTTCCCGCCGGGCTGCACGCGCCGGCGCTGGCGGAGGACCTCGCGGCGGGGCGCGAACCGGCCGCGCGGCCGGTCTGCAGCGAGCACGACTACGGGACGCGCAACTACCGCACCGGCGACCGGCTCGCGCTGGTCCGCGACGGGACGTGGAAGCTCACGCGCTTCCGCGACCCGCGCGACAAGACGCGCTTCGACGACGACCCGCAGGGGAGCCTCTACGATCTGGCCGGCGACCCGTGGGAGCAGGTCAACCGCTTCGGCGATCCGGCGCTGCAAGATGTCGTGCGCGAACTGACGGAAAAACTCGACGCGCGCGACCGCGAGATTTACGGCCCGCCGCGGAGCGGGTCCGAATAGGGGCGGCGCATGGGCGACCTGCACCGGCTCGGGCCGAAAGGCGAGGACTTCGCGCTGAAGCTCCTGAAAAAGCGCGGGCATAAGCTGCTCGAACGGAATTTCCGCTGCGCGCAGGGCGAACTCGATCTGGTCACCTGGCACCGCGGTACGCTGGTCTTCGTGGAAGTCCGCGCGCGCGACGAGAAGGATCCCGCGCACCCGGCCGAGACGGTCACGCCCGCCAAGCAGAAGAAGGTCGTCCGCGCCGCGCACTGGTATCTGGCCAGGCGCGCGGGGGACCGCGAGCCCCCGCCGTGCCGCTTCGACGTGGTCTGGGTCACCGCGCGCGACGGCGCGATCCTGGACGGCGGCGTGATCGAAGGCGCCTTTGGCGCGTAGCCTTCCCAAAAATCCAATACTCAAGAACCAAGAGCCAAACAAATCTCAAACTCCAAACTACAGGGCTCAAGCAGACGGTCTTTCTGATGTTTGCTATTTGGTTCTTAATGCTTGTTTGGTCCTTGGTTCTTAGGTATTGGAGCTTTTTTGGCAGCCCATTTAGTGGTGGATTCAGCTTGCGCCAGGAGGGCTCCGCGGGGTTAAATGCCCGATTCGGATCGGAGCCCGCCGAGGCGTGACATGGACCGCGAGACGAAGCGCTTTATCGAGCCGCCCCAAGGCGGCCTGCCGCCGGCGTGCCGCGAGGCGCAGCCGCTCTCGGCGCGGCTGCCCAGCGTCAGCGGCGCGGCGCCGGATTCGTACCGGGCGATCCTCTATCTGGCCGGCCCGCTGATCCTCTCTTCCACCGGCTACATGCTGATGCAGTTCTGCGACGCGCTGTTCCTTTCCTGGCACAGCGAGGCGGCGGTGGCGGCGGCGGTGCCGTCGAGCATGGCGTGTTTCCTGGCGCTATCGCTGAGCATGGGCGTGGTGAATTTCGCCTCGACTTTCGTCGCGCAATACATGGGCGCGGGCCGCCCGGAGCGCGCGGCGTCGGCGGTGTGGCAGGGGATGTACTTCGGGTTGCTGAGCGGTCTGGCGATCGCGGCCGTGCTGACGCCGGCCTCGGAGGCCCTCTTCGCGTGGACGGGGCACGCGCCGGAGATCCAGGCGCTGGAGGTCGAGTACTTCCGGATCGTCTGCGCCGGCGCGCCGCTGGCCCTGGTGGGCGGGGCGCTGAGCGCCTTCTTCACCGGGCGCGGGGACACGCGCGTCTTCATGGCCGTGCAACTGCTGGCGGTGGGGCTCAACGCGGTCCTGGATTACGGGCTGATCTTCGGCGCGTGGGGCCTGCCGGCGTGGGGCATGTCGGGCGCGGCGGCGGCGACGGTGGCGTCCCAGTTGGTGGCCCTGGCGGTGCTTGGCGCCATCTTCTTCGCGCCGGGCCACCGGCGGCGCTTCGGCACCTGGGCGGCGCGGGGCTTCGACCGGGAGCTGTTCGCGCGGCTGGTCCGTTACGGCGTGCCCAACGGCGTCCGCTTCACGCTGGACATCCTGGCCTGGTCGCTCTTCCTGGTCTTCATCGGGCGGGTGGGCGCGCGCGAGCTGGCGGCCACTTCCATCGCGTGGCGGATCAACGGGATCGCCTTCTTCCCGCTGCTCGGGCTCTCCTCGGCCATCTCGATCCTGGTGGGGCACGCGCAGGGCGCGGGGAAGACCGCGCAGGCCGTCGTCTGCACGCGCCGCGGGCTGGCGCTCGCCGAAGGCTGGATGCTCGCCTCGGCCGCGCTCTTCGTGCTCTGCCCCGAATGGCTCTTCGAGCTGTTCCACGATCCGGCCACGGTACCGGCGGAGAACTTTGCCCTGACGCGCGAGTTGGGCGTGGCGATCCTGCGCCTCGTCGCGCTCTATTGCCTGCTCGACGGCGTGAACCTCGTGCTGATGGGCGCGCTGCAAGGGGCCGGCGACACGCGCTGGACGATGGGCGCGTGCCTGGCGATCAACGCGCTCTTTCTGGCGGTGCTGCTGGCGCTCGACGCCATGCGCGCCGGCGCGATCGCGATCTGGGTCGCGGCCACCGCCTGCGTGATGCTCCAGGCCCTGGTCTGGCTCGCGCGCTTCGCATCAGGGCACTGGAAGGACAAGCGCGTCATCGAGCCGCAGCTCGATCCGGAGCTCCAGCCGGCGGCGGAGTAGGGCGACTTCCATGAACCACAGAGAGCGCAGAGGACACAGAGGGGGAAAATGAGTCGGGGCGCGAATTGGGTTTTGAGTGAACGTAAATAGGGAAGTTGTGCATCGCGTCAGATGTACAAATCCGCTCGTCCTCTGCGTGCTCTGTGCTCTCTGTGGTTAAGAAAGTGTTTCAGGCCTGGGTCGGCGGGCGTTTCTTGCTGGCTTTGGCGGACATCAGCTCGTTGCAGTTGGGGCAGATCTTCTGGCCCTCGTAGACGACCATCGTGGCAACCGGCACGGTGGCCATGCACATCGGACAGAGCGCCGCGTCGCGGGAACTGGCCACGGGCAGGTGTCCTGCGCCGCGCGCGCCGGAGGCGCCGGGCGCCGGCGCGGCCTCGGCGCCGCCGGCCTCTTCGGCGCCGACCTCGGTGCCGCAACTGGGGCAGGCGCTGCGGTTGTTGCGCAGGATGGTCCCGCAGCGCCGGCAGCGCACGATCGAATCGCTCATCGAGTCAGGTGTCCCATGCGGCAGGCTTTGTCCGCGCGCTCGCAGGCGCTACTGCTTCTTTTCTTCCTCGGGCTTGGGCGCCTCGGCGAGCTGCTGCCGCAGCTCCATGTCCTTCTTGAGGAATTCCGCCTGCTTGGTCGGCCACCACTTCTTGATTTCGGCCGGCGTGTCGTAGTCGGCCTTGAAGCTGGATCCCGCCATCGCGTTGAAGATCACCAGGATCTCTTCGAAGTGCTTGCGCGTGGCGGCGGCCACTTCGCGGCTGGTGGTGGAGGACCCCATGCCGTACTGGCTTCCGCCGCCCTGGTTGTTGCGGTCCCGCGTGTCGGGCAGGGGCGGGTAGCGCAGGGTGGTCAGGTAGTGCGCGAAGGCCTTGACCGGGTCGTGGCGGAACTTGAGCGTGGACATGAGCGTCGCCAGCTCTTTCCGCGCGTCGCGGTCTTTCTCGGCGTCGAAGGCGGCCGCGGCCAGCCGCGCGACGTAGCCGTCCTTGTCGTTCAACTCGCAGAGCAGGGTGAATGCGGCCTTGCGCACGACCGGGTCCTGATCGACCGTCGCGACCTTGTAGATCATCTGCAGGGACGCCGGCTCGTGGAGGCCCTTCAGCTTCGCGACGGCTTCCAGGCGCGCGGCCGGCCCCGTCCCGTTGTAGGCCTTGACGAATTCGTTGCGCGCTTCGATCTCGGTGTCCAGCGCGGCGGCCCGGGGCAAGCCCCAACCGGCCAGCAGCAACGCAAGGGCGCAAAGCGTAAGCGTATTTCGCATCTTGAACACCTCCATCTCGCTACTCTTTACTCGGAACTCGGAACTCATCTCCCCATCGCCTTCAGCAGCGTGCGCCCGATCTCGGCGGGGTTCTCGGCGACGTGCACGCCGGCCTCGCGGAGCGCCTTGAGCTTGCTCTCGGCGGTGCCCGAGCCGCCGCTGACGATCGCGCCGGCGTGGCCCATGCGCCGCCCGGGCGGCGCGGTGCGCCCGGCGATGAAGCCCGCGACCGGCTTGGTCATGTGTTCCTTGATCCACGCCGCGGCCTCTTCCTCGGCGGTCCCGCCGATCTCGCCGATCAGGATCACGCCCTTCGTGGCCGGGTCGTTCTGGAAGAGCTCCAGCACATCGATGAAGTCGGTGCCCTTGACCGGGTCGCCGCCGATCCCGACGCAGCTCGACTGCCCGTAACCGGCGGAGGTGATCTGCCAGACGGCCTCGTAGGTCAGCGTGCCCGAGCGCGAGAGGATGCCCACGTCGCCGGCCTTGTGGATGTAGCCGGGCATGATCCCGATCTTGCAGGCCTCCGGCGTGATCACGCCGGGGCAATTGGGCCCGATCAGCCGCGTCCCGGGGTGGCGCTTGAGCGCCTGCATCACGCGGACCATGTCCAGCACCGGGATGCCTTCGGTGATGCAGCAGACGAGGCGGACGCCGGCCTCGGCGGCCTCCACCACCGCGTCGCCGGCGAAGGGCGGCGGGACGAAGATCATCGTCGCGTCGGCCTTCGTCTCCTTTACCGCCTCGGCGACGGTGTCGAAGATCGGCGCCTTGCCGGCCTTGACCGGCTGCTTGCCGTCGAAGCCCCCGCCGCTCTCCGCGGCTTCGAACTCGAAGTACGTCCCGCCCTTCCCGGGCGTGACGCCGCCGACCATCTTCGTCCCGTAGGCGTAGCAGCCCTTGGTGTGCGCCGCGCCGAACGCGCCGGTGATGCCCTGGCAGATGACCCGGGTGGAAGCATCGACAAGAATCGCCATGATCGCTCCTGGCCGCTGAAAGCTCTTACTAAAGGATAGGGCGCACGTGTGCGTGGTTCAAGAGGAAGGGAGGCGCCGAAACGTAAAACGTGAAATGTGAAGCGGGGTCCTGTATCGCGGCTGAATCAGGCTCCGAAGAGCGGCGCCGGCCCGCCCAGGAAGGCCTTCCAGAGCACCACCGCGGCCCAGTGCATCAGGACCGGCGGCCAGATCGACCCGGTGCGCAGATAGGCCAGCGTGCAGGCGGCCCCCAGCAGTCCCGCCAGCAGCAGGAAACTCGGCGCGTAAAAGACCGGGCGCGCGGCCGGGCGCAGGAGCCAGGCATTCAAAGGATGCGCGGCGACGAAGAGCGCCAGCGCGCCGAGTCCCCAGAGCCAGAGCGCGGCGGGCGCGGCGGCCTCCGCGCGGTGCGGAAGCAGCAGCACGCGAAAGAGCGTCTCTTCCAGCAACGAAGGAATGAAGAGCGTCAGGAGCGCGAAACCGGCAAGCTGCGCGGCGCTCATCTCGGCGCGGTGCAGGCGGAGCAGGCCGCTCCAGTAGCCCAGCGGTATAGCCAGCAGCGCAAAGGCGAGGAACAGCAGCCCCGCATCGCGCCAGCCGGCGAGGTCCGGCCACGCGCGGTACGCGGCCGAGAGGCGGTTGAGGACCAGCATGGCGAGGGTTGTACCATAGCGGCCCTTCAAATGCGGAATTCGGAACGCAGGAATGAGGGCGGGGTGCAACGGGCAGGATGAAGCGGAAAGCGCGAGGAGCTTTCCCCTTCTGCTTCATGCTTCATACTTCAAGCTTCCTCCTTCCGCGCCTCACTCCACGGCGGCCAGGCGCGTGGCGTCGCGCAGTTCGGCCAGGCGCGCCTGGAGCGCGGGCACGTCCAGGGCGTGCGGGTCGACGGAGCGTTCGAGGCTGAGCGCCGCGGCCAGCCCCGCCGCTTCGCCCATGGCCACGGCGTCGCCGGTGACGCGATAGCTGCCGTGGGCCATGTGGTCGCCGCTGATGCAGCGTCCGGCCATCAGCAGGTTGTCCACGTCCCGCGCGACGAGGCAGCGGTAGGGGATCTGGTACTCGGGGACCTGCGCCCACCAGACGCCTTTGCCGACCTTGGGGTCGATGTGGTGGATGTCGATCCCGAACTGGACGTTGCAGATGCCGTCGTCGAAGTGCCGGCCCTCGCGCACGTCGGCCTCGGTGAGGACGTAGCGGCCCATGATGCGGCGGCCTTCGCGGACGCCGATGAACGGGCCGGTGCCGATGAGGAAGATCTCGGCCCATTCGGGTCCGCCGTTTTGCTTCAGGAGCGCGACGCCGCGCTTGAGTTCCGCGCGGGCGGCCTGTTCGGCGCGCGTCAGGTCGCGGGCGTTGGCGCCGTCCACGCCGTAGATATGCGTCGCCATCAGCATCCCGATGCCCGGCTGCCCGGGCTGCGGGAAGAGGCTGATGCCGGCGTAGCTGGGATCCCAGCCGCAGCGGCGGGTCAGTTCGAGCAGGTGCCCGCGCGGGAGGGTACGGGGATCGATCTGGAGGCCGCCCAGGCGGGCGTAGAGGGTCATCGGTTGCATGGCGCCGTCGGAGGGCCGGCCCTTTTCGTAGCCGCAGCCGGCGCGCGCGGCCACGTCGCCGTCGCCGCTGGAGTCGATCACGACCTGGGCCCCGATGAACTCGCGCCCGGACTTGCTCTCCGTGTAGACCCCCTGCACGCGCCGGTTTTCGACGGCGGCCGCGGCGACGGAGGTGTAAAGCTGCACCTCGACGCCGGACTCGGCCATCATTTCGTCCAGCAGGTGCTTCATCGCCTCGACCGCGTAGACGTTCCACAGCGGGCGGCGGAAGTAGGGCTCCACCGTCCCTTCGGCGTCCATGCGCGCGCGGATCTCGTGGTTCACGCCGCCCTTGTTGTGGCAGTCGATGATCACGGAGAGCGCGCCGGCGGTCCAGATGCCGCCGAGGAAGGGATGGCGTTCGAGGAGCAGGGTCTTCGCGCCGGCCCGCGCGGCGCAGAGCGCCGCGGCGATGCCCGCCGGCCCGCCTCCGCAGACCAGCACGTCGGTCTCCCGCGCGACGATCACGTCCCGGCCCGGCTCCCGAACGGTCTTCATGGCGATGCCTCCCGTGTAACGTTTGTCTCGAACCCGGGGAAACCTACGCCATGAATCAAGGGCTGGCCATACCGATCTTGAATCCTTTATAGCGTAAATGTAACATTTATGAATGGACCCGCGCGGGCACTTCCTGGCCGTGCTGGCGCGCGCCAAGGCGCGCGCGGCGCGCTTCAACGTCGAACCCGGGGTGCTGGCCGAGCACCCCGAGGCCGCGCCGCTCGAGCACCCCCGCCTGAGCCTCTGCCTGCGCGGGCGCGCCGGCTACCGGATGCGGCGGCGCGGGGCCTCCGACGCGGCGTGGCTGGCGCCGGGCGAGGCGCTCTTCACCCTCCCGGGCTGCCTCTCGCGCCCGCACCCGGACGCGCGCTACGAGTCGCTGGGGCTGGTCTTTCATCCGCACTTCGTCCATCTGATGCACGCGCGGCAGACGGGGCCGCGCCGCGCGCCGGGCCGGCACCGCATGCTCGCGGTGCTGCACGCGCCCTCGTCGCACGACGAGGACCTGCGCGCGTTCGTCGAGGCGCTGCGCCGGGCGGCCGGCCCGGCCGGCCTTGCCGACCCGCGCTACGCGCGCGGCCTGCTGGAGCTGCTGCTGCGGCGCGTGCGCGCGCTGGTCGAGAAGCCCGCCCCGGCGGCCGGGGGCAAGGCCGCGCTGGCCTACGAGGCCGCCTGCCGGTATCTGCGCGAGCACGACCGGCCGGGGCTGGGCCGCGCGGAACTGGCGCGGATCCTCGACTTGCACCCGAACCACCTCTCGCGCCTCTTCAAGCGCCGCGGGGGCGCCACCTTCAACGCCTACCTCACGCGGCTGCGGCTGGAGCGCGCCCGCGCGCTGCTGGCCGAGCCGGCGCTCACCGTCGAACAGGTCGCCCGGACGGTGGGCTTCGCCAGCACGCCGTACTTCATCGCGCGCTACCGGCGCATGTACGGGCAGACGCCGGGCCGCGCGCGGGGTGCGGATCGAATAACCGAAGGTTGAACCCGTCCATGAATACCGGTATGACCAATGGCGCCATGCTGGCCTTAACGGAGGAACCTGAGATGCGCTTGGGGTATTGTCAAAAGTTGTGGATGAGCGAGAAAGAAAAGTGCGGCGTATCCTTGGTGGAGATCTAAGGCCACCACGCCCACAAGGGCAGGAGGATACGCCACATGAGCCAGGGTACGACGGTTTCGCTCGATCCGCAAGCGTCCAGCCGGGACGTGCTTACTCACATCCTGAACGAAGGCGCGCAGCGCTTGCTAGCCGCGGCGCTGAACGCGGAGGTGGAAGAATACCTCCAGCGTTTCGAGCGGGCGCGGGACGAGCGCGGGCATCGCGTGGTGGTGCGCAACGGCTACCTGCCGGAACGAACGATCCAGACGGGCATCGGCGCCGTACGCGTAGCGCAGCCGCGCGTGGAAGACCGGCGCCCCTCGGACGAGCGAGAGCCCTTTACGAGCAAGATTCTGCCGCCCTATTTGCGCCGGACCAAGAGCATGGAAGACCTGATCCCGTGGCTCTATTTGAAGGGCATCTCCACGCAGGACTTTCCGGAGGCGCTGAGCGCGCTGTTGGGGCCGCAAGCCAAGGGGCTTTCGGCCAATACGATCACGCGGATCAAGGACGTCTGGGCCTCCGAGTACGCGAGCTGGAACCGGCGGTCCTTGGCGGGCAAGCGCTACGTGTATCTGTGGGTGGACGGCATCTACTTCAACGTCCGCCTGGAGGAAGACCGCTCGTGCATCCTGGTGGTCATGGGGGCCACGGCCGACGGCAAGAAGGAACTGGTCGCCGTGCATGACGGCGTGCGGGAGAGCGAACAGTCCTGGCTTGAGGTCTTGACGGACCTGAAAGCGCGCGGCTTGAAGAACGGCCCGGACCTGGCCATCGGCGACGGTGCGTTGGGCTTCTGGGCGGCGCTTCCGAAAGCCTTTGCCAAGTGCCGGGTGCAGCGTTGCTGGGTTCACAAGACGATGAATGTGCTGAACGGCCTGCCCAAGAAATTACAGCCTTCAGCCAAGGAGAAATTGCATCAGATCTGGATGGCCCAGACGCGCAAGGATGCGCAGGCAGCGTTCGATGCGGTCGTGGCGCCGTACCAAGCCAAGCATCCCAAGGCGGTGGAGTGTCTGCTCAAGGACCAAGACGCGCTGTTGGCGTTTTACGATTTCCCCGCCGAGCATTGGGCGCATCTGAGAACGACGAACCCGATCGAGTCCGCCTTCGCCACGGTGCGCTTGCGGACGCACAAGACCAAAGGCTGCGGCACGCGCCAAGCCACGCTGGCGATGGTGTTCAAACTCGCTCAGGTTGCCGAGAAGCGCTGGCGGAAACTAAACGGCCATAAGCTGCTGGAAGACGTGATTCGAGGCATCCGTTTCGTGGACGGCATCAAGGAAAACGCCGCATGATTCTCCTCTCGCCATCCACAACTTTTGACAATACCCCGATGCGCTTCGCGAAGCTTCTGACCCTGAGCCTGGCCTTGGCGCTCCTGGCGCCCGCCCTGCGCGCGGAGGAGTCCGCCGCCGAGAAGGCCCTCAAGCAGCTCGACAGCGCCGACGCCGCCCAGCGCGCCGCCGCGGAGACCGAGCTGCGCAGGCTCGGGAAGGAGGCCCTTCCGGCGCTGCGCACGGCCAAGCTCCAGAACGAGGAGGCGCAGGTCCGCCTGCGCGACGTGTTGATGGACCTGCAGATCGAGCACGCGGCGATCGACGAGACCGACGCCAACACGGTGATGCAGCTCTCGCGCGAGGAGGCCCTCGCCAAGCGCTACAGCAACGCCGCCAAGGGCTACAAGCGCGCCCAGGAGCTGTACAAGCGCCTCGAGGACGACGCCGACGACAAGAAGAACAAGGACAAGCAGAAGGAATTCGACGGGCTGAAGGACAAGGCCGAGGAGCGGCGGAAGAAGGCCGAGCGCCTCGCCAAGGGCCAGGGGCACAAGGTCAGCCACTGGGGTCCTATTCCGACGATCGAGAAGGTCACCGACGACGGCGACTGGTAAGCGGACCTGGGCGGTCGTACCCAGGCCGTTTGCTTTTGCCTTGAGCTGTTTCCCCGCCTCGCCGAGGAGGGGCAGGGGCGGCGACCGAACGAACCCGCGCGAGGCGCGTCCCAATCCGCAAGAGACGCTGGCCGGACCGCTTCGCGGGACTCAGCCCAGCTTGCGCACGTAGGCCAGCACGTCGCCGACGGTCTGCATCGCCGCCGCGTCTTCGTCGCCGATCTCGATCTTCAACGTGTCTTCCAGACCGGCCAGGAGCTGAAGCCCCTTGGGCGAGTCGACGCCCAGGTCGGCCACCAGGTCCTGTTCGGGCTTCAGCTCGCCCTTCGGCCGGCCGCTGACCTTGGCCAGCACGTCCAGCGCCATCTCCGCCTTGTCGCCCATGCTCGTCGTGTCCCTTTCGGATGCGGCGGCGGCCCGCGCAAGCGCGTCCATCGCCGTTTCCATCTTACCCGCTGAGGCGGGCGTGTCGCCGTGGAGAATCGCGATTCATGGCGCGGCCAGCCGCTCCAGTTCGCCGTCCAGGTAGCGCCGGCGCAGTTCGCCGCGCTGGACCTTCCCGCTGGAGGTCTTGGGCACCTTGCCGCGCCGCACGAAGACGACGTCGGCGAGCGGGAGCCCCAGTTCGCGCCCGATGCGCTTGCGGATCTCGCGCTCCAGGGCCTCCAGCGCGGCGGCTTCGCGCTCGGCGACCTCGAGGACCAGCACGGCCTGTTCGCCTTCCTGATCCTTCGCCACGGCGAAGGCGCCGCAGCGCTCCGAGCCGCCGCCGCCCGCGCAGGCCTCGGCGAGCCATTCCAGTTCGTGCGGCATCAGGTTGTGCCCGTGCACGATCAGGAGGTCCTTGGTGCGCCCGGTGAGGTACAGTTCGCCGCCGTGCAGGAAGCCCAGGTCGCCGGTGAGCAGCCAGCCGTTGCGCAGCCCGTCGGCGGTGGCCTGCGCGTCGTTGAAATACCCGCTGAAGACGCCGGGTCCCTTGACGCGGACCTGCCCGACGCGCCCCTCGGGCAGTTCGGAGCCGTCGGGGGCGACGACGCGGACCTCGGTATCGAGGACCGCTCTTCCGGTGCTGACGACCTCGTCCAGGCCCAGGCCGGCGCCGGCGCCGGACGGCAGCGGGCGGGTGCGCACGCCCTGGCCGGCGCGGTCGAAGGTCACGGCGAGGGTGCCCTCGGCCAGCCCGTAACAGGGGCGGAAGGCCTCGGGGCGGAAGCCGAAGCGCGCGAAGCGCTCCGCGAACTCCGCGCAGGTTCGCGGATGGATCATCTCGGCGCCGGTCATCGCGGCCTGCCACGCGCCCAGGTCGACGCCGGCGAGGGCCTCGGGCGCGACGCGCTGCGCGCAGAGCTGGTAGGCGAAGTTCGGCGCGGGCGAGAGGGAGCGCCCGTGCGCGGCCACCTGCTGCAGCCAGGTCTGCGGCCGCATCAGGAAGGTCGTATCCGGGCGCATCAGCACCAAGTTCAGGCGATGGGCGACGCTGAAGAGCATGCAGCCGACGAGGCCCATGTCGTGGTTCAGCGGCAGCCACGAGACGACCGCGTCGGCGACGTCGTGGAGCAGGCGCCCGCGGGGCGCGCAGACGGCGTCGGCGATGGCGCGCGGGTTGTGCACCGCCGCGCGGTGCGAGATCATCACGGCGCGGGGGATGCCGGTGGAGCCGCTGGTCAGTTGCATGAAGGCGAGTTCGTCGAGTTCCGGTTCGGCTTCGCGGAAAGCGTCGGCCGGGGTCGTCGCGGCGAATTGCGGGGCGGTGACGATCGGGCGGCGCAGTTCGTCCAGGCCGGCTTCGCGCGCGTCCCGGGCCAGGCTCTCGTCGCAGAGCAGCCGCGAAGCGCCGAGGCGCTCGAAGATCGCGGCCAGTTTGCGCAGATGGGCCTCCTGCGCGCCCATCGCGCCCCCGGGGGCGATGCAGACCGGGCGCGCGCCGAGCAGCACGGCGCCCCACCACGCGTCGAGGAGTTCCCAGCAGGTCGGAAGGCAGACGAGCACGCGATCGCCCGCGCGCACGCCCAGCGCGGCCCAGCGCGCGGCGGCGTCCCGGGCGGCGGCCAGCATGCGCGGGTACGCGCGGAACTCGCTCTCTTTCCCGCGCCGGTCGAAGATGCGCACGCCGCGCTCGGGGCACGCGCGGGCCGCGAGGATCAGGAGTTCGGGCAGGGTTTGCGGCGTATCGAGCATGGCGACTCGCGCGCGTTCCGGCTATTCGCGGCCGATGGCGGCGGCCTCGGCCGGATCGCTGGCCTCGACCTCGCGCGACGCGACCTTCTCGCCCGCGGCGATGGATTTCTCCAGCCGGCGCTTGGCGTCCTTGTCCAGTTCGCCCAGCAGCCAGTCGCGGTCGAGCCCGACTTCCTGCATGTCCTCGCCCAGCGCGTCGAAGATCGGGGTGACGTGGTCGAGCACCGCTTGCAGGCGCGCGCGGAGGTGCTCGCCGTAGGACTGCCCCTCCGGGCGACCCTTGCGGAAGAGGCTCGTGAAGCGGTCCTCGAGGTAGATGTGGTTGAAGCCCAGGTGCCGCGCCTCGTCCTCGAGGATCCCGTTGGCGATGTCGGAGAGGAGCGGGTCGAGGTCCAGGCGCCGGAACTCTTCCATCACCAGCTTGGCCAGGACCTCGCTGATCAGCACGCCGCTGAGCCACTCCGCGGCGTCGTCGCTGACGATGGCGCTCTGGAACAGGTAGCCCGCGGGGAAGCGCCGGATCGAGATGGGCTCGCGGTCCAGCCGCCGGTAGAAGCGCGTGAAGAGCTCGGTGTGCCGCGCCTCGTCCACCGCCCAGGTGGTCAGGTAGAACTGGCTCTCGACCTCGCTGGTCGCGCCGAGCTTGGGGATCAGGCCGGAGACCGAATACAGCGCGGACTGCTCGCCCATCAGGATCGGCGTGAGCAGGCGCGCGAGATGGTCCTTCGGCTTGTCCTTCGCGATCCGTTGCGGGCGGCCCCAGTCGAGGTCCTCGGCGGACCACTGGCTGCGCAGCGCCTTGTGCCAGATCGCCATCTGGCGCTTCCTGGTCAGGTCGGGCAGGACCTTGTAGATTTTCATTCCGTCGGCCTCGCCGGCAAAAAAGACGTTCGGATACTTTATTGAGCGCGCCGCCGCTGTCAAGCCGGCCGGCGCGCGGGAAAGGACCCGCGATGCAATTCGGCGACCTGGAGATCCTGTTCCTCCGCGACGGCGCCTTCAAGCTCGACGGCGGCGCGATGTTCGGCATCGTTCCCAAGCCGCTCTGGCAGAAGGAGGTCACCGCCGACGAGCGCAACCGGATGGTCTTGAGCTGCAACTGCCCGCTGATCCGCACCCCCGGCGGCGAGAACATCCTGATCGACTGCGGCCTGGGACGGAAGTGGAACGAGAAGCAGCGCGAGATCTACGCCATCTCGGAGTCCCCCAACCTGCTCGAAGACCTCGCCGCCCACGGGCTGAAGCCCGGGGACGTCACGATCCTGGCGCATACGCACCTGCATCTCGACCACTGCGGCTGGAACACGAAGCTCGACGCGAACGGGAAGCTCGTGGAAGTCTTTCCCAACGCGCGGCACGTCGTCGAGCGGCGCGAACTGGGCCCCGCGCGCAAGCCCAACGAGATCCAGCGCGGGACGTACCTCGAACCCAACATCGCGCCGCTGGACGCGGCGGGGCGCTTCGAGCCCTTCGACGAGCGGCTCGAACTGGCCCCCGGCGTCACCCTTTTCCGCACCGGCGGGCACACGATCGGCCACGTCTGCGTGCGGATCGAGTCCGGCGGGCGCAAGGCCATCTTCATCGGCGAGATGATGCCCACCGTCGCGCACCGGCACCTGCCCTGGGTGATGGCCTACGACCTGTTCCCGCTGGAGACGCTGGAGGCCAAGCGCGCGCTGATGAAGGAAGCCATCCGCGACGACGCGCTGGTGCTGCTCAATCACGATCCCAACCACGTCGCGGTAAAGTTGAAGGAAGGGGAGCGCGGGAAGATCGAGTACGAGCCGGTGGAGGCCTGAATCCCGCGCGCGCTACTCTTCTTCCTCCACCGCCTCGGTCTTCTTCGCGGGGCGCGGCGTCGCGGCGGGGGTCTTCTCGCCTTCCTTGGGGCCGTCGAGGAGCCCCGCGATGCCGGTCTTGGCGCCCGGCTCTTCGTCCTCGGTCTTCGCCGCGGCGGTGGTCTTGGCCGCGGGCTTGGTCTGCTGCATGGCGCGCTGGCAGGCGGCCAGGACCGCGTCCATCGGCGGGCGCGGCGTCTTGGTGTTCCAGCTCCCGATCATCTTCATCTCGCCGGTGAGGACGAAGACGGCCGCGCCGTCCTTGGCGCCGGTGAGGAACTCCGCCGGCCAGCTCGTGTCGTCGGTCTTGAGCAGCGTGAAGCAGAAGCGCTCCTTGACGGCCTCCTGGAACTTGGGGTCCTCGAAGACGGCGGTCTCGTAGTAGAGCGCGAGGGGGTTGTTGTCGGCCAGCGCGATGTCGTAGATGTACATCAGCACGGGCTTGCCTTCGCCCTTCAGTTCCTGCGGGTTGCGCGAGAGCCAGGGGAAGCAGCGGTAGGTTCCGGGGCGGATGCCGGGGAACTCGGCGGGCAGCGTCGCCAGCGCGGCGGGGTAGCCGCTGAGCTTCCCGTCGCCGGTCGACGGCCCCAGACCCGGGGGCAGCTTGGCGCCGATGTAGACGAAATCGCGGATCGCGTAAGCCTTCGCGCCCAGCTTGGCCGCCAGCTCGTCCACGCCCGCGAAGAGCGACTTGCCGCCGAAGTCCAGCGCGAGCGTCTTCTTCGCCAGGGCCGCCTCGATCGCGACCTTCCCGCCCTGCTGCTCGTTGAAGGTCTTGACGTAATCCTTGGCCGGGGAGCCGGCCAGGCCGAAGTTGAGCGGCTTGGAGAGCATCTTCGCCTTGACCGCTTCGGGCAGCGCGCCTTCGAGCGCGAAGGCTTGCCCCAGGGCCAGGACCGCGAGCGCGGCGCTTAGGGCCAGTCCGGGAATTAATTGGGGCGAGATGCGCCGCGCCGGCCAAGCAGGACGAAGAAGGCGAACAAGCCCTATCCGGAGGAGATAAGGCGCGCGAGCCTGATGAAGTCCGGCGCAGGCCGCCGCCAGCAGCTCGTCCCAAGTAATTCCCAGACTGGCCCTCAAGACCAGGCGCGAGAGGTTCATGGCGCAATGCCCCCGCAGATGGACGCGCGAGACGGACTCGAATTCAGGCGCTTCGCGCCTGGCCCGCGTTTACGGAATGGCCGGCTTGGGCCCCTTGGCTTCCTCGTCCAGGCGTTTGGCCGCCGCCTCGTTCAGCTTCACCACGCGCTCCACCGCCGCGACGAAGGTCTGGACCGCGGGCTTGCCCACCCCGCGGGACCAGGTGTAGCACGGCGAGCCGTCGCAGGTGAGCAGCAGCAGGCTGATCCCGCCCTGCGCCGGGTTCACGAAGCTCTTGGGCCACTGGAGCGTCTGGCTGTTGGTCATCACCGGCGTGAAGTCCTTGAGCGCCACCTTCACCGCGCCGTCGGTGAACACCTGCGTCTCGAAGTACTCCGCCAGGTAATTGGTGAGCTTCGGATCCGCGTCGTAGATGTAGAGCAGGATCGGCTTGCGCAGCTTCTTGCACTCCTCGAACCCGGACTGCTTCCACTCGTAGGAGCGGTCGCTGCCGGGGACGAACGCCGCCGGGCCGTTGTTGGCGTTGTTGCCCGGACCCGGACCGGGGCCAGGACCGGGACCCGGACCGTTGCCCGGACCCGGGCCAGGACCGGGACCGGGACCGGGGGGATTGGGCTGCGGAGGCTTGACGGCTTCCAGTGGCGCGACGCCCTCGGGCGGCTTCTTCGAGATGTAGATCCCATCGCCGTGGACGTACGCCTTCGCCCCCAGCGCCTTGGCCAGGTTGTCCACGATCAGCGAGCAGGTCTGCATCTCCTGCTTGAAGTCCTTGAGCACCACGGCGGACAGTTCGGGATCGAGCTTGACGTTCATCACGCCGAAGCCGCTGATGTTCCCGGCGAGGTCCGCGGCCTTGGCGTTGAGCATGTGGATGCTCCAGACCGTGGAGCCGTCCACTTCCTTGATTTTGGCGGGCAGGTTGCCTTCGAAGGCCGAGGCGAGTCCGGCAAGCGATAAGAAAAGCGCAAGCACCACGCAGGTTCGGCGGATGTTCATATCTCAAGACCCCCGGTATCGGACTCAACCCGCTGGCAAGTCGGCCACGCCTGCGCCCGCGCTGCCTTTTTCCCATCTAGTTATAGGGCTAAGCCCGAATCAGACAAGAGTTTCGTGAGCAGATGCGCTTTTGTAGGGAACATCTCCTTAATGAAGGCCCTCATTCAATCTAACGCATTACACCTTACTGCCCTCATTCTCGTTTGGTTGTTGGATGTCAGGTAATGCTAACTGGGGTTTGCTGCGATCTTCTAAGGTTCCAATCGCATTGCCATGCTCTCGTACTACTGCCGCAATGCCAAATAGACGTCTTTTTTCCTCAAATTTCGCTCGATCTTCAGGCGAACCTGAATTGGTAGCCGGTTCGGCGCTTGGTTCATTTGTCAATTCACCAGCCACATCAATGGTTCCTCCATGGTCAACCATTTTTGCGAGCCTTTTCAACGCAATGGCCATCATGTTTATCAGTTCGTTCCTCCTGGGCTCATTCTGTCCACTATATAACCTTTTGATAATTGCTTCCGATTCCTTTTTGAACTCCTCTTCAAGCCGAGTTTCTAGGTGCCTTTCAAGTGGTTCAATCGCTTCTTTAGGAATGCTCTGCCCATCAAGGCTCTTTTTCAATGCCTTGATCTCTAAATAAGACTTATACATATTGACAATTCTTTCGAGGCACAGTGCCAAACCACCTGCTGCGGGGCCAGCAACTTGAAGAAAAAATTTCCCAGTTTGATGAACCAATCATTCGAACATTAGGGCTTGAGGCAGGCGCTCCGGCGGCCTCCTGAACTGTCTGCATTACGAATTCAATGTCTTTTAGTTGTTTGACTAGTGTTGACAGGTCTTTGCTCGGAGCAGAGGGTAAAATAATACCAATTTCAAACATGCCTGACTCAACTTTGTCAATCTTCACACCTACTTTTTCGAGCTCGCTTCTAAGAGCGCTAATGTTTTTGTGGAATTCAATGACCCTTGTTCTTATTTTCTTAAATTCACTCATGAATTCAGCCTGAGTCACTACATTCGTGGAAAAAAATATCCTGAAGTCTATTGCGTAGTCCAACGCCGACTATTTTAGATGCCCCTATCTCCTCATATAAGGATTTCTGTGTAGGGCGTGCGTTGTTTGTAGGGCTATTTTGCAGAGCGTTAAAGAGTTCTTCGTATTTTGCTCTGAATGCTTTATTTGTGTCAGGGTTGGAGGTGGAAACAGATTGATTCAGTGCAGTTTCAAGCTGCGCCAAGAGATCTAGGAGTTTGAGTTGTTCGAATTCCTGTAGCAAGTTAATAAGGGCGCCGTACAGTCGCTCCGCGTTCATTGAAAATCTCTCCCAAGTTGCAGGGTATTGGCACAAACCATCTTATAGAGGATCGTACCTTGTTAGTCCGAAACCTCTAGACGTACCTATGTTAGAATATGTTATTTCACCATCAATGAAAAGAAGCAGAATTCTATCATTGGCGTTGTCCAATACTTGACAAAACGTCCATTAGGTATTGCCCCGCCACCTCCAGCGCCTCGTCGCGCTCCGTCGCCTCGAACTCCGTAAAAAACCGGTCGTAGACCGTCGCGCGCTCGTGATGCAGCGGCGTCGCGCAGTAGCACGTCTCCGTCCAATACGCGTACCCATCGTCGGCCAGCACCGCCCGCGCCATGCTCGCGACGATCTCCGCGCCGTCGGGCTGCTGTTTGGCGACGGTGCCGTCGGTGAGGATGCGGTGGAACTCGGCCGCCTTCGCGTCGATCGGTTTGGCTTTGACGTGGTAGTGCATGGCTCACGCCCCCGCTCTTTCTGGCCTCTATCGGTCCTCGGCGCTCTGCGGTGACCCGTTTGCCGTGCTCACTCGTGATCCGCGCAGTCTTCCTCGTACAGCTTCTCCCCGCGATACAGCCGCAGCGCGATCGTCGCGGTGTGGTGCTGGGCGCGCGAGGTCGGGCAGAAGGCCGCGAGGTCGCGGACCACGCCGACCAGGATGTGCTCGACCTCCGGCCCCGCGTTGCCCCACTCGCGGCACTGCGTGAAGCCGTCCTCCAGCACCTGGAGCGTGTGGAAATCGAGGCTCTCGCGGACGGTGGCGAAGGCGAGCGTGTCGAAGAGCGGCTCCGGCGGGTGCCCCAGCCGCACGTAGCGCGCGGCGAGGCGCGCGGCGGCGTGGACGCTCGAGCGCTGGTCCAGTTCCTCGAGCAGCTTCGCGCGCAGTTCGGCGGGGTCCTTGGGGAGCGCGTCGAGCTTCTCGCGCTCGCCGGGAAGCGCGGTCGGCGGGATGTTCAGGAAGCGGTCGTGGTAGACCGAGAGCGCCGCGTGGAGCAGCCCGCGCACGACGTCGGGCGTCGGATTGCGCTGGATCGCCTGATGCACGGCGTTGGCGTAGTTGAAGGTGTGCTGCGGGTTGAACCAGTCGCCGATCTCGTTGTTGGCGCTGAAGCGGGCGAGACGCAGCGCGCAGACGTAGGCGACCTCCTTCGCCAGCAGCGCCGGCTCGGCGCCTTCGCCGAGGGCCTGCGTGAGCGCGCCGAGCAGGCGCAGCGGGTCGTCGCCGAGGAGGATCGGGCGGAGCGCGGCGGCGCCCTGCCAGGCCTTCGCGCGCGGGGCCTCCAGCAGCTTCGGCAACGCGGCCTCGGCCTCGCGGAGCGGTTCGAGGAGCCGGATCGGGTGGTACCACTCGGCGGCCTCGTCGGCCCCGCGGGCCTGGACGATCGAGCGCGCCGTCAGCGGGAGCACGTCCATGGCGTGCTCCCAGCCGATCAGGTCGAGCAGTTCGAAGGCCTTGTTGACCGCGTCGAGCGTGTGCCCCTGCGCGCTGTAGATGCGGTCGGTCTCGACGCCGACGAGCAGGTCGGTGAGTTGCTCCGGCGAGGCGCCCTGCGCGATGGCCGTCCGCACGACGCGCTCGGCCCCGTCGCGGTGCCGGCCCAGCGACCACTGGCGCAGCCAGTTCTTGAGCGTCTCGAAGGGGTACTCGGCGCCTTCCAGCGGCTCGCGGAGGGTCTGGATCGGCCCGTTGGCGCTCGTGGCGGCCACGCGGACCGCGCGGAGCAGCGTGAAGTACGCCGTCTCCTCGCTCAGCACCGGGAACATGCGCCCGGCGATGGCCAGTTCGACCAGGCCCGTGCGGTTCTCGAAGCGGTTGGCGAAGCGCGCGACCTCGCGGAGCAGGTCCCGCACGCCGTAGTCGTGGCGCAGGAGGCCCAGCAGGCTCTTGCCCTGGATCAGCGAGATGTTCTGCTGCATGCCCTTCTCGAGCCGCCGCAGCAGGTGCGGGACGTCCTCGCGCTGCGCGGGCTCGCGCGCGACGAAGACCACGCCCTCGCGAACCTCGGTCGCGTAGCGCGGCACGTCGTCGGCCCACAGGTCGAAGGTGCAGCCGCTGCAGAGGTCGAAGCGCGCCTGGTGCCAGTGGCAGGTGAGGATCCCGTCCTTTACGCTGCCGCGGCTGAGCGGGAAGCCCAGGTGCGGGCAGCGGTTGTCCACCGCCAGCACCTTGCCCCCCTCGGCGTAGACCGCGATGGGCCGGTCGCGGCCCTGGACGACCTTCACCCCGCCGGTCTTCAGTTCGTCGAGCGTGCAGACGCGCAGGAGTTCCGCGGCGGGTTTCGCTGGAGTGATCATGGCAGCCTCCGGGGTGGGCGCCTGGTTCCGGTGCTCAGAAAAACGGCGCGGGCGTGGCGCACTCGCGCGCGGCCAGGTCCAGGTACGCGGGCCGGCCGTAGCAGCGCGCTTCGAGCCGGCAGGTGTAGACCAGCTTGATGGTGTGCTCGTTCAGCGTCTCGGCGGCCTTCGCGAAGGCTTCGTCCCAGCCCAGCGCGCCGGGCGCGGCCGTGTCGCGTTCGAGTTCGCGCCCGCTCTTCTCGACCGTGATCCACGCGGCGCAGACGGCGTGCCAGAACGCGTTCAGCGCGGCGTCCCGTTCTCCGGCGTAAGGCAGGATCAGGCGCAGGGCCTGGCAGCTCGTCACCGCGTGCAGCAGGGTGAAATTGTGCGTCTTGCGGAAGGCCTCGAGCAGCAGGCCGGAGGCCTCCGCCAGGGGCCGCTCGTCCGGGAAACGGACGGGCTTCAGCGCGGCCGCGAAGGCGGGCTGGGCGTACACGGTGCGGAGGCGGTTGACGATGTTCCCGGACATCTCCAGCGGGAGGTCCTTCAACGCGTCCCGCGCGTTCGCCAGCAGTTCGCCCGGGGCGACCGGCGCCGCGCCGGCGTCGTACGCGGGGCTGGGGAGCCACGTCGCGGCCCAGTACGCCAGGGCATAGACGCACTCATCCCGGTTCCCGGCGTCAAGCGCGTAGCCCAGGCGCAGGAGCGGATGGAAGGCGTGGCCGGCGAGGCCCGAAAGCATGCCCGGCAGGTAGGCGCGGAGCGTCGCTTCGAGCCCCAGTTCGCGCTCCCGCGCCTCGAAGAACTCCACGTACCGCGGGAACCAGGCGAAGCCGCCGAGATGCTCGCGCCAGTTCGCCTCGTCCAGCGGGCCGGTCTTGGCCAGGTCGAAGGCCTGCTTGCCGAAGCGCGGCTCCAGGGTCGCGAAGTAGGCCTTGAGGCGTTCGTCCGGCGCGCCCATGCGCTCGAGCGCCAGCAGGGTCATGGGGCCGTGGTTGTTGCCCAAGGGGCCGGAGGCCAGGTCGGCCTCGCGGTTGCGCCGCAGCAGCTCGTTCAGGAGGGTCGTGCGGTCCATGCCGGCTCCTCGCGCGGTCGGCGCGGCTACTGGGCCATGGCCGCGCTCGGCTCGGCCTGGCGCGGCGCGGTCAGTTCGACGTTCGGCTCGGGCGCGGCGAAGCCGTTGGGGTCGCGGATCTGCAACTGCCGCCCCGAACCGTGCGCGACGAACGCGACCTGGTGATCGTTCAGCAGTTCGCGGCAGGCGTCGAGGTGCTCGACGGCCCAGCCCATGTGCTCGAAGCGCGGCGCGCCGTTCAGGTGCAGCGAGAGGAAGCCCTCGCCGCCGGCGAGGATCAGGCCGCGCGCGCCGGCGGGCAGCTCCGCGCCGGGCTCGACCGGGACGCGCCGGGTGCGCGCGCCGTCGGGCAGGATCGCGCGGGTCAGCTTGAAGCCCAACAGGCCGCGGTAGAAGGCCAGCGCCTCGCCCAGGTCGGCCACGCTGAGCCGGACGTGGTCGATGCGCCGCAGCAGCGCCCAGCCGCCGTCGAGGCGTTTCCGCCGCTCCGCGGGCTCGCGGTAGGCGACGAGGCTCACGCCGATGCCCCCGGGGCCGCGGACGGTGAGCCGCTCGGCCTCGGCGTCCTCGCGCAGCACGACCGGCAGCTCCCCGAAGCGGGCCAGGGTCCGGCGGTACGGCGCGAGGGATTCGACGGCCCAGGCCATGCCGCGGAAGCCCGCGCGCGGGTCGCGCGCCAGGCGCTCGGGCCGGCGGGCCTGCCGGAAGACCAGGCTGGAGGCGCCGCTTTGCATCCGCACCCAGCGCTCGCGCCCGGCCCGCCCGCTGCCCGCCGGCACGAAGCCCAGCAGGCCGCGGTAGAAGCCGTGCGCGCCGTCCAGGTCGGCGGTGGTGAAGTTCAGGCTGTCCAGATGCAGCAGGTTCATGCGCGTGGTTCCTTCTCCCGGTTCCAGGCCGTTCAAGCGTGTTGCGCCGCCGGTTCCGCTTCTTCGTAGAGCCGTTCGCCCTGATTCAAGCGCAGCCCCACCTGCGCCGGCTTGAGCTGCGCGCGCGGGGTGGGGCAGACGACGGCCAGGTGCCGCACGACGCCGACCAGGATGTGTTCGGCCTCGGGCTGCCCTTCCCATTCCAGCGCCTGCCGGATCCCGGCCTCCAGGACCAGCCAGTAGCCGAAGCCGTGGTCCTCGCGCACCGTCGCCAGTGTAAGCGCATTGAAGAGCGGCTTCAGCGGAAGTTTCAGGCGCGCGTAGCGGGCGACGAGGCGCGCGGACTCCTCGACGTGGGCCTGGCGGTCCAGGGTGGCGAGCAGCTTCCTGCAGAGTTCCCGCGGGTCGGAAGGCAGGTCGTCGAGCGTGCCGCGCTCGCCCGGCAGCCGCACCGCCGGCACGTTGAGGAAGCGGTCCATGTACACGGCGATCGCGCCGTGGAAGAGGCCGCGCGCCAGTTCCGGATCGTCCGGGCCGCGCAGCAGCACCCGGTGCATCGCGTGGGCGTGGACGAAGGTGCGGACCGGCGCGTTCCAGTCCTGGAGTTCGTTGGTCAGGGAGAAGTGCGCGAGCCTCCGCGCGGCCGCGTAGGCGACCAGCTTCGCCAGCAGCGCCGGCGCGGCGCCCGCGCCCAGCGCGCCGCCCAGCGCGTCGATAATCTTTTGCGGGTCGTCGCCGAGCAGAACCTCCGTGAGCGCCTTTTCGCCCGTGAAGCTCCGGCCCCGGCCTTGCGCCAGCCATTCCGGGATCCGCTTCTCGGCCGCGCGCAGGGGCGCGACGAGATCCACCGGATTGTTCCAGGCGTGCTGGTCTTCGGCGCCGCTGCCCCGCCCGGCGACCCAGCGGACCAGCAGCGGGAGCAGGTCCCCGGCGGACTCGCGGCCCAGCAGTTCGATCAGCTCGAAGCCCTTGTTGGGCAGATAGACGGCCTGCCCGCCGTGCGCGAACATGCGGTCGGTCGCGGCGCGGAAGAAGAGGCTGGAGATCTCGGCCGTCGTGACCTTCGCCTGAGCGACCGTCAGGATGGTGCGCTCGCAGCCCACGACCTGCCCGTTCTCGGCCCAGCGCCGGAACCAGCGGGCCAGCGCGTCCATCCCGTGTGCGTCGGTGTCCAGCGCTTCGCTCAGGCCCCGCGGCGGCCGGCCGGCGCAGTTGTCGGCGACCTGCTTGACCGCCTTGTACATGGCGTAGTAGGCCGTCTGCCTGTCGAGGTAGGGCAGCAGGCCCGCGGCGATGCCGAGGCAGGCCATCCCGCCGCCCAGCATGTTGTGCCGCCGGCTGCCGTACCGGGCGGTCTCGCGGACCACGGTCTGCCCGCCGGGATCGTGCTGCAGCAGGCGGTCCACGCTCTTCGCCAGCACCACGGGGATGTTCTGGTCGAGCCCGCCGCACAGCCGCCGCACGTAGGCGTCCTTGTCGAACGTGCGCCGCGGCTCCGCCGCCACGTAGACGATGCCGTCCTCGACCCGCGTCTCGTACGCCGGCACGTCGTCGGCGAAGAGCGAGAACGAGCAGCCGCTGCACAGGTCGAAGTTGGCGTGGTGCCAGTGGCAGGTCAGGACGCCGTCCTTCACCGTGCCGCGGTGCAGCGGATAGCCCATGTGCGGGCAGCGGTTGTCGACGGCGAAGACCTCGCCCTTGTGGAAGTAGACGGCCACCGCGGGCTTGGCGCCTTTCACTAGTTGCGCGCCCTGGGCCTCGAGTTCGGCCAGGGGGCCGACGCGATGCCAGGCGGAGAGGTCGGACGTGGCCATGCTGGATTCCTTTATTCCGCGCCGTCGTCGTGAATGCTGAGGCCCTGATTCAGGCGGTGCGCCACGTCGGCGATCTGCAGGCCCGAACGGCTGGTGGGGCAGGCCGCGGCCAGGTGCCGCGCGATGCCGACGAAAATGTGTTCGACCTCGGGCCGCCCTTCCCACTCCCGCGCCTGGCGCACGCCGGCCTCCAGCGCCTGCCAGTAGTGGAAGTCGATGCCCTCGTTGGGCCGGAAATCGCCCGGGCATTCGCGCACCGTGGCGAGCGCCAGCGTCTCGATCAGCGCGCCGAGCGGGTGGCCGAGCCGCAGGTAGCGCGCGACGGTCCGCGCCGCCGCGTCCACTTCCGCCTGCTGGTTCAGCACCTCCAGCAGCCGCGCGCGCAGCTCCTCCGCGCCGGCGGGCAGCTTCTCGAGCGCCTTGTCGTCAGGCAGCGGAACGGCCGGCACGTTCAGGAAGCGGTCCATGTACACCGACATCGCGCCGTGGAAGATCGCGATGGCCAGTTCCGGCGTCGGCGGCGAGCGCTTCAAGGCCTGGTGCACCGCGTTGGCGTAGGTGTGCGTGTGCTGCGGCCAGAACCAGTCCTGGACCACGTTGCTCATGGCGAAGTGCGCCATCCGCCGCACCGCCGCGTACGCCACCAGTTTCGCCAGCGTCACCGGCGCGGCGCCCGCCTGCAGCGCGCCCTTCAGTTCGGCGATGATCTTCAGCGCGTCGCCGCCGAGCAGCACCGGGATCAGCGCCTGTTCCTGCTCGAAGCTGAAGGTCTTGCCCCGGCCCGCTTCGATCCACCCGCCGATCTCGCGTTCGGCCTCGCGCAGCGGCGCGATCGTGTCCACCGGATGGTTCCAGCTCGTCAGGTCCTCCGCGCCGGTCTTGCGCGTGGTGATGCCCTCGATCAGCAGCGGCAGCAGCTCCACGGCGGAATCGCGGCCGAGGTACTCGATCAGCTCCAGGCCCTTGTTCGCGAGGTCCAGGCCGTGGCCGTCGTTGCCGTAGACGCGGAAGGTGGAGGCGCCCAGCAGGATGCCCGCGATCTCGGGGAGCGTGGCGTCCGATTGCGCCAGCGTCAGCATCACGCGCTCGGCGGCGTACACGTCGCGGTGCGCGACCCAGGTGCGGAAGCTCCGGCCGAGCGTCTCGACGTCCTGCTTGCCGCCGTGGAGCGGCTCGTTGCGCAGCCGCGGCGCCTGGCCCGCGCAGTTGTCCGCGATGTTCTTCGCCGCGTTGTACAGGACGTAGTAGGCCGTCTTGGGCGTGAGGAAGGGCAGCAGCGTGGCCGCGATGCTGAGGTTCGTCATGCCCCCGACGGCGCGGCTGTGCCGGCGGCTCCCGAAACGCGCGAGTTCCTGGATCACCGTACGCCCGCTGGGATCGAGTGTCAGGAGCGCGTCCACGCTCTTGGCGACGATCACCGGCACGTTCTGATCCAGGCCCTTATGCAGCCGCCGGATGAAGTCGTCCTTGCCCGGCTCCCGGCGCGGCCGGGGCGCCACGAAGATCACCCCGTCCTGGACATGCGTATCGTACGTCGGCACGTCGTCGGCGAAAAGGTTGTAGGTGCAGCCGCTGCAAAGGTCGAAGTCCGCGTGATGCCAGTGGCAGGTGAGCACGCCGTCCTTCACCGTGCCGCGGTGCAGCGGAAAGCCCAGGTGCGGGCAGCGGTTGTCCACCGCCGAAATCTTCCCGTCGTGATGGTATACCGAGACCACCGGGCGGATCCCCGCGACCCGCTGCACGCCCTTTGCCTTCAGTTCCTCTACCGTACACGCCCGATGCCAAGTGGCCGGATCGAAGTGGCCCATGCGGGACTCCCCTTTGCTCGCTCGCCGGCGCTCGTCCTGCCGGTTCGAGCTTTGAACCCCGGTCCATGCGCCTAGGAAACAGCAGAAAGGCAACTTTGTCAATATACACATTTAGAAAATTATGAATTATATAACTTAGTAAAGTTTGCATTCCACCGGCGCTCGGGGTATAGTCCCTCATGCCCCTACGGCTGGGGGTCACGATTCCGGAGCATTCGGCCATGTCCAATCTAAACGCAGCCCCGCCTGTCCCGGCTCAACCCCCGCCGTAAGCGATGGGGGGACGCGCCAGGCGCTCCTGGACCTGCTGAAGCGGCAGGGCGAGCAGGACGTGGCGACGCTTGCGCAGGCGCTGGAGATCAGCAACGTCGCCGTGCGCCAGCATTTGAACGCGCTGGAGCAGTCCGGGCTGGTGATCGCGCGGCTGGTGCGCCGCCCGGTCGGCCGCCCCGCGCGGCTTTACCAGCTCACCGAGAAGGCCGAGGCGTCCTTCCCGCAATCGAACGACCTGGTCGCGCTCGACCTGCTGGGGCGGCTCGAGAAACTGATGGGGCAGGAGGCGTTGGAGCAGCTCTTCCAGGCCCGCATGAAGGAGCTGTTCAAGAGCTACAAAGAGCGGCTCAAGGACGCGCAGACGCTGGCCGAGAAGGTGCGCATCCTGGCGCAGATCCGCGAGGAAGAGGGCTACCTTGCCGAGGCCGTGGCGGCCGATCCCGCGCAGGTCAAGGACGGCGTGAAGCTGATCGAGCACCACTGTCCGGTGGCGGCCATCGCCAAGCGGCACCCCATGGTCTGCCAGTACGAGAAGGAACTCTTCAAGCGCGTCCTGGGCGCGCCGGACCTCAAGCGCACCGAGCACATCCGATACGGCGGGAAGGCCTGCATCTACGAAGTGCCCGTCGGAACCAAGGAACCGAAGTCCTGACCGATTCCCCCAGACCCTGCCCGAATTCCCGCGGCCTCGCAGCGATGCGCCTCAGTCCCCAGTCCTTTCGTTAAGGCCGCGGCGGCCGTAGCGAGGCGCGCCGGGTCATGAAGCGCCGGCGGTAGACGTCCGTCTCCTTCTCCAATCCCGGATCGAGCTGTTCGGCGAGGATCAGCTCCTCCACGGCGCGGTCGTGGTAGCCGCGGCGCGAGAGGAGTTCGGCCAGGGCCAGGCGCATCCGGCCGTTCGAAGGCTCCAGGTCGCAGGCGTGCTGGATCGCGGCGAGCGCCGAGTCGGCGAAGTCCTGCGCCGAAAGGACCTGGGCGAGGAGCGCGTAGCGGGGCGCGGACTCCTCGAGTTTGAGGCTCGCGCGGAGGAGCTTCTCGGCCTGCGCGAAGTCGCGCTCATCGGTCGCGGCGCGGGCCTGGAGTTCGAAGGCCCAGGCCTGGTCGGGGAAGGACTCGGCCAGGAAGCGCGTCAGTTCCAGGCCGCTGTCGGGGGCGCCCAGCCGCCGCACCTTGCGCCAGAGTTCGAAGCCCCGTTCGCCGCGTTCGCGCAGGGGCAGCTCCTCGAGGGTGGCGCGGAGCAGCGCGCGGGCCGCCTCGGTGCGCCCGCCGCTCAGGGCCAGCAGCGCCGCCTCGCTCTGGACCTCCGTGCGCAGGCGGCGCTCCGCGCGCGTGCGGCGGGCCTCGGGGATCGCGTCGAGGAGCTTGAGCGCCTCGCCCATCGCGGCTTCCGCTTCGGGGACCAGGCCCTGCCCGGCGAGGACCCGCGCGTAGCGCGCGTGGGCCTCGGGATCGGGCGGCAGGATGCGCGACCAGCGGGCCTCCCAGGGCCCGGCCTCGAAGAGCAGCGCGAGGACCTCGTTGATGTTCCGGGGATTCTCGCGCAGGGCGCCGGCGAAGAGGTCCAGGACCGCTTCGGGCACCGCCAGGCCCGGGCGCCCCTCGACCCGCCAGAGCAGCAGCGCGATGCGCCCGCGCAGCAGCGCCACGCCGGCCTGGTGCGGGGAGGCCCAGCCGGCCTGCTCCATCAGGAAGCGCGCCTGCTCCAGGTCGTTGTCGCGGGTGAGCACCACGCGGGCGCGCTGGTACCAGGCCTCGGCGTTCAGCGGGGTCAGGCGCAGCAGGTCGTGGGAGAGTTCGTCGGCGTGCTGCAGCAGTTCCTCGCGCCGCCCGGCCTCCGCGCCGGCCGCGGCGTTCAGGACGGCGCGCGCGTGCGCGGCGAGCGGTTCCGTCCAGAGCGGATCGTAGCGGCGGACCTTTTGCAGCAGCTTCTCGCTGGCCTCGGGGGCGCTCAGGAAGCGCTGCGGCCAGCCCGCGCGCAGGTTGGCGGGCCAGGAGTGGTCGGAGGCCAGGATGCCCATTCCGCCCGCCAGCAGCAGCAGGGCCAGCAGGCCCCAGGCGGCCAGCCCCCGCCGCGACGCGGGCCGGTCTTCGCTCGCCAGGTCGTCATCGCGCTGCCCCGCCGACCACGCCACGCCCAGTCCCGCGCCGAGCCAGAGGCAGAAGAGCCACGCGTTGGCCGGTTCCTGGAGGTTGAAATCCGTGAGCGAATGGAGCAGCAGCGCGATGACGCTCCACAGGATCCCGAAGGCCGTCAGCGCGTGCGCGCCGGAACGGCCGCCGAAGGCGCTCACCATGCGGTAGAGCCACAGGCCCAGCCCGCCCAGGAGCAGCAGCGCCCCGCCCGCGCCCAGGTCGGCCAGCGCGTTCAGGTAGTCGTTGTGCGCGTACTTCACGTAGCCGTGCAGCTCCGCCGGCTGGTAATGCGGGAAGAGGCTCCGGAAGGCGCCCGAACCGCCACCCAGCGGCCAATGGTCGGCGACGATGCGCAGCGTCCCGGACCAGATCGTGAGGCGGTCGGCCGGCAGCTCGTCGGCCTCGAAGAGCAGCGAGTACCGCGACAGGACCGGATCGAGCCCCAGCAGCATCCCCGCCAGCAGCAGCGCCGCGAGGAACCCCGCCAGGAGCTGCAGCTTCACCAGGCTCAGGCGGTGCCGGTACACGACCAGGAACGCGACCGCGAAGCCGCCCCCGAAGGCCGCCATGCCCATGCGCGACTGCGTGAGCGCCAGGCCGATCAGGCCCAGCACCCACACGATCCCCAAGGCCAGCCCGCCCAGGCCCCGGCTCCCGCGAAGCCCGTTCCAGTACCGCGAGAGCCCGCTGAAGCCCGGCGGCGCGGCCGAAGCCAGGTGGCCGAGCACCGCCACCAGGCCCATGGGCAGCGTCAGTTCCAGGAACCCCGCGAAACGGTTGGGGTTCGTGTACGTCGACGTCAGCCGGTCCGGGTTGAAGTTGGGAATCCCCAGCCACTTCGTCGACGGCTTCGCGTTCAAGGCGTACATGCCGTAGGCCGAGAGCAGCGCCGCCGTCACCAAAAGTCCCAGGCCCAGCCGCGTGGCCCACCACGGACGCCGGAAGAGCCGGTACCCCAGCTCGAAGGCCACCCAGCACGCCAGCAGCACCAGCAGGTTGTCGCGCGTCGCGTTCAGGTTGGCCGAAAGCGGCCGCCAGCCCGCCTCGCCCCAGAGCGGACCGGCCACGCGCGCCGTCGTCGGCGCCAGCGCGTCGGCCATCCCGCGCGGCAGGGGCACGAGCTGCAGCACGTGCAGGATCGCGAGGCCCACGAAGACCCCGCTCAGCGGCGCCGCGCGGTGCCGGCCGGGCAGGATCCGGCACAGCAGCAGCAGGCCCGACGCGGCCACCAGCGCCCCCCAGCCCCAGCGGAACTGGCAGCCCCCGGCCACCGGCGCCAGGCACGCCGTCAGCACCATCAGCCAGGAAACGAACGTCCGCACGTTCGGCCAGCCGGAACCGGAGCCATCCCCGACCTGCGGGAGCCGAAAACTGGAGCCTTCCATCAACCCATGCGCTCTCCGTATCCTCCTGCTTGTAAGAGTGCGTCCTGAAACCGGATCGCGAGGCGGCTTCGGAGCGCCGGGCAAGCGAGGCGAGGCGAGGCGGCCGAACGAGCCGTATCGGGACGAGCATCCGGCGAGGAGGCCAACGACGCATCGCGATGCCCGCCGTCCGAAGACGGCCGCGAGACGTTTTAGGACGCACTCTAAGGGACTTTCCCCGCTTGTCCATGCGCCGGCGCGCCCGCGCGGATTTCGCTTGAAAGAAGGCCTTTTCGTGTCGTATAAACACTATTAAGACAGGCGTTCAAGGAGCCAAGCCATGAAGCTGCCGAACCTGCGCCTCGCGCTCGCCCAGCTTAACCCCCGCGTCGGCGACTTGAAGGGCAACCTCGCCGCCGCGCGCCGCGCCGTGGATACGGCCCGCCGCGACGGGGCGGCGCTGGTCGTCTTCCCGGAATTGGCCGTCACCGGTTATCCGCCCAAGGACCTGCTCGACAAGCCCGCCTTCGTGGACGCGGTGGAAGCCGCCGCGCGCGCCTGGGCGGGACTCTCGGCCGGCGGCCCGGCGCTGCTCTTCGGCTCCGTGGTCCGCACCCGCGACGGTCCCGGCAAGGGCCTTTACAACGTCGCGCACCTCGCCCGGGACGGCCGGATCGTGGGCACGCAGGCCAAGAGCCTCCTGCCAAGCTACGACGTCTTCGACGAGGACCGGCATTTCCGCCCGCCCCGCGCCGTCGAGCCCCTGGCGTTCGGCTCGCTGCGCCTGGGCGTGACCGTCTGCGAGGACATCTGGAACGACAAGACGTACTGGGCCGAGCGGCTCTACGCCGACGATCCGCTGGAACGGGTCGCGGCGGCCGGCGCGGATCTTTTCATCAACCTCAGCGCCTCGCCTTTCGCGCTGGGCAAGCCGGCGATCCGGCGCGAGATGCTCGCGCACGCGGCGCGCCGCCACGGCCGCGCGCTGGTCTACGTCAACCAGGTTGGCGGCAACGACGACGTGCTCTACGACGGCCGCAGCCTCGTCCTCGACGCCGCCGGCCGCGTGCTGGCCGAACTGCGCGCGTTCGGCGAGGAGGTCCGCACCGTCGAGCTGGCGGCGCTGGCGCCCTTCGAGCCGCCCGCGCGCGAGGAAGAGCGCGAACTCTTCGACGCGCTGGCGATGGGCCTGCGCGACTACGCCGGCAAGTGCGGCTTCAGGCAGGCCGTCCTGGGGCTCTCCGGCGGCATCGACAGCGCGCTCACCGCCGCCCTGGCCGTGGAGGCCCTGGGCCGCGAGAACGTCCTGGGCCTGGCCATGCCCAGCCGCTACAGCAGCGCGCACAGCCGCGGCGACGCGCAGGCGCTCGCCGAAAACCTGGGCCTCGAACTGCGGACCCTGCCGATCGAGCCGGTCTTCTCGGCCTACCTGGAGACCCTCGCCCCGCACTTCGCCGGCCGCGCCCCGGACGTGGCCGAAGAGAACCTCCAGGCGCGCATCCGCGGCGCGCTGCTGATGGCCTTCAGCAACAAGTTCGGGCGCCTCCTGCTCACGACCGGGAACAAGTCCGAGGTCGCCGTCGGCTACTGCACGCTCTACGGCGACACCTGCGGCGGGCTCGCGGTCCTCTCCGACCTCTTCAAGACCAAGGTCTACGCGCTGGCCCGGTGGTATAACGCCTTCAAGGGCCGCGAGGTCATCCCGCGCGGCACGCTGGAGAAAGCGCCCTCGGCCGAACTCGCGCCCGGCCAGAAGGACGCGGACTCCCTGCCGCCGTACGAGGTCCTCGACGCGATCCTGGCCGGGTACATCGAAGAGACGTGGGAGGTGGACCGGCTCGCCACGGCGTTGCAATTCGACCGCGGGCTCATCGCCGCGATCGTCCGCCGCGTGGACCGCAACGAGTACAAGCGCAAGCAGCTCCCGCCGGGCCTGCGCGTGACGAAAAAAGCCTTCGGCTCCGGCCGCGTCATGCCGCTCGCCCAGGGATGGGAGTGAGTAGAAGTTCCGAGGAGGCGCGAACTCGGAATGGAACCGCAGAGAGCGCAAAGGACACAGAGAAAAACTTTTCCAAAGCCTTCTTCCTCCGTGATCTCTGTGTTCTCTGTGGTTACAAGCTGTTTACTCGGAACTCGGAACTCGGAACCCGGAACTAATGTACACCTACGAATACCCCCGCCCGGCCGTGACCGTCGACCTCGTGATCTTCACGATCCGCGACGGGCGCTTGCAGATCCTGCTGATCCGCCGCGGTGAGGCGCCGTTCAAGGGTCGCTGGGCGCTGCCCGGCGGGTTCGTGCGCGAGGACGAGGATCTGGAGGCCGCGGCGCTGCGCGAGCTGGACGAAGAGACCGGCGTGCGCGACGTGTACCTCGAACAGCTCTTCACCTTCGGCGAACCCCAGCGCGACCCGCGCGGGCGGGTGATCACCGTCAGCTACTTCGCGCTCATCGCCTCCGACCGGCAGGTCCTGCGCGCCCAGACCGACGCGGCCGAGGTGCAGTGGTTCCCCGCGGACGAACCGCCGGCCCTGGCCTTCGATCACCGGAAGATCCTGGATTACGCCCTGGAGCGCCTGCGCAACAAGCTCGAGTACACCACCGTCGGCTTCCAACTCCTCCCCAGGAAATTCACCCTCACCGAGCTGCAGCAGGTCTACGAAACCATCCTCGGCCGCGAACTCGATAAGCGGAACTTCCGGCGCAAAGTCGAACTGCTTGGCATCCTCGAAGAGACCGACGAGAAGAAAATGGAAGGCGTCCATCGGCCCGCGCGCTTGTACCGCTTCAAAGCCCGGCAATTTGAAAAGCTGAAAGACAAAGGCATCCTGTTCCCGTTCTGAATGGTAGTTCCGAGTTCCGAGTTCCGGGGAAACGGCTTTTAACCACGGAGAACACAGAGATCACGGAGGAAGAAGGCTTTGGAAAAGTTTTTCTCTGTGTCCTTTGCGCTCTCTACGGTTCCATTCCGAGTTCCGAAGCCAAGTAGCATAGGAGCCGTTACAGATAACAGATCACAGATCACAGATCCCAACCGCAGGGAGGCCCCCATGTCCGCGACCCTTAAACATCCCGCGCTCCTGACCGACCTTTATCAGCTTACCATGCTCGGCGGGCACTTCGCGCTGGGGCGCAAGTCGCGCCGGGCGGTCTTCGAATACTTCTTCCGCAAGCTCCCCCCGCACGCCGGGTACGCGATCTTCGCGGGGCTCGAGGACCTGCTCGCCGCGCTGGAGCACCTGCGCTTCCACGACGACGAACTGGATTACCTGCGCTCGCTCGGCCTCTTCCCGCCCGAGTTCCTCGCGTTCCTCAAGGACTTCCGCTTCCACGGCGACGTGTGGGCGGCGCCGGAGGGCTCCGCCGTCTTCCCCTACGTGCCGCTGGTGCGGGTGGACGCCGCGCTGCCGGAGGCGCAGCTCGTCGAAACCCTGCTCCTGAACGTGCTCAACTACCAGACCCTCATCGCGACGAAGGCCGCGCGGCTGGTGGAGGCCGCCGAGGGCGAGCCGGTGATCGAGTTCGGGCTGCGCCGCGCGCAGGGGCCCGACGGCGGGCTCTGCGGCTCCCGCGCGGCCTTCATCGGCGGCTGCGAGTCGACCAGCAACGTCGCCGCGGGCATGCGCTGGGGCATCCCCGTCCGCGGCACCCACGCGCACGCCTGGGTGATGAGCTTCCCGAGCGAACGGGAAGCCTTCCGCGCCTACGCCAAGGTCTATCCGCGCGCGCCGCTGCTGCTCGTGGACACCTACGACACCCTCCGCTCGGGCCTGCCCAACGCGATCGCCGTCTTCAAGGACATGCGGGCCGCCGGCTGGGAGGGGCGCGCGGCGATCCGCCTCGACAGCGGCGATCTCGCGCGGCTCTCCATCGAGGCCCACCGCATGCTCGAGGCCGCCGGCTTCCCCGACCCGCTGATCGTCGCCAGCAACGACCTCGACGAGGAACTCGTCGCCGACCTCAAGCGCCAGGGCGCCAAGATCAACTGCTGGGGCATCGGGACCAAGCTGATCACCGGCGGCGACACCCCGGCCCTCGGCGGCGTCTACAAGCTCGCGGCCTTCGAGACCGAAGCCGGCGCCATGCGCGACGCGATGAAGCTGAGCGGCAACCCCGAAAAAACCACCGACCCGGGCATCAAGGTCCCCCTGCGCTTCCTCGACGCCCAGGGCCGCCTCGCCGGCGACGTGCTCTTCACCGCCAACGAAAGCCTCCCCGAATCCGCCGCCCGCGTGCTCAGCCCCGACCGCCAGTTCAGCGGCCGTAAGCTCGCCTTCGCCGGGGGACGCCGCGGGAACCGCTGCTGAAGCAGGTCATGCAGGCCGGCAAGCGCCTCGCGCCCGCCGAATCCGTGCAGGCGCTGCGGGACCGCGCGCGCGCCGAGGTCCAGCGGCTCCACCCCGAGTTCCGCCGCCTGCGCAACCCCGAGCGCTACTGGGTGGGGCTCAGCGAAGCCCTCGCGCTGAAGAAGCAGGCGGAAATGGAGCGGATGGCGGGGGAGTATGAAAGGTGAGAGAAAGAAACGTAAAACGCAAAACGTGAAAAAGGCTCGGCTGGCGCTGGCCGAAGGGTAAGCCTTTCACGTTTCACGTCTTTCCCTTCGCCTTTACGTCCGGCTCGTCCTCGTACTTCTCGACGAACCAGCCCATCGCGCCGTTCTTCTTGAAGGTCAGGATCAGCTCGCGGATCTTGGCGTCCACCTGGACCTTCACCTGCATGCGGATCCGTTCGCCATCGCGCATGAGCCGCGGCTTGGCGAAGAACTTCACGCCGCCCAGCTCCTGGTCGAGGTAAAGCTGCGCGATCTGGACCAGCACGAAGTCGTAGTCCTCGCGCATCGGAATCTCGTCGTAGGCGTGCCAGAGCTCCGCCTTGCGCCCCACCCAGTAGGTCGCCTTCTCGCTCGAGCGCTCCCCGTCCTTGTCGAGGTAGAAGCTGACGGTGCCTTCCTCCGCGCCGGGCGGGACGTTCGAGAGGAACCGGTCCGTCGAATAGCCGGGGTACTTTTCCAGATGGAGTTGCAGCGCCGCGTCGAGGGCCTGGTCGGCGCTGGAGACCCGGCCCGGCGTGAGCGGCGAGTAGCTCTCCGCGGTCGGCGCGTCCCCGCCGTTCGCGCCGGTCTTCCGCGCGGGGCCCGGCTCCGGCGCATCCGACCCGGCCTGCGGCGCGGGGGCCGGCGTGCGCGCCGGCGCGGCGAAGTAGTCCCGCAGCGCCGCGTAGGCCACGTACCCCAGGCAGCCGACGATCAACAGCACCACGAGGTTGCGCACCCGTGCGTCCTCCTCGCAAGTCCACATCCGCATTCATCATACTTCTTTCGAGCGCCGCGCGCAGGGGTCCGCGGCATGCGCGCGCGAGAAGATTTCGCCGAAAAATCCGCGCACGGCTTGAAATAAGTGTCATATATACACTATTATGAAGGCAGGAACGGAGCCGGACGACCGGCGGAAGGGTGGAGCGGAACACGGCAGGCGCGCCCGATCGACGATCCCGCGCGCGGGCCTTTGAAACTCCCCCTTCTCTCAAGCTCACGAACCGGGCGCGCTACCGAAGCCCCGGATGAAACCGAAGGAGGACGGAACGTGGCGCAGAGCATCGGCATCGACTTCGGCACCGCGTACCTGACCGCCGCGCTCTGGACGGCCGACGGTCCGCGGACGCTCGCCCGCATGCCCGCCGTCGCGCGGATGCTCCACGGCGGCGGCGCGCTCTGCGGCGAAGAGGCCCACGCGGCGCGCTCGGCCTACGCCCTCTCGACCATCGACCGGATCAAGCGCTTCCTGGGCCGCACGCGGGAGGAGGTTCGCGACGCGGCGCGGCAGGTGGCGTGGAACCTCGAACCCGACCCGGCGGCGCCCGAGGGCTTTCAGGTGGACGCCTGGACGGGCCGTTTCGCGCCCGAGGCCGTCGCCGCCGAGCTGCTCCGCGAACTCGCCCGCCGCGCGCGCGAGGCCCTGGGCCAGGACCTGCGCGGCGCGGTGCTCACGATTCCGGCGGCCGCGACCAACCGCCAGCGCCTGGCGCTGAAGCACGCCGCCTCGCTGGCCGGGCTCAGCGTGCTGCGGATCGTCAACGAGCCCGCCGCGCTGGCCATCGCCGAGGCGCACGCGGAGCCGGTCGCGTGGGGCGAGCAGCGCTGGGCGGTGCTCAGCTTCGGCGCCGGCATGACCGACGCCGCCGTCGTCCGCGTGGGCCGCGACGGCGTAGCGGTCGAGGCCGCGGCCGGCGACACCGGGCTGGGGCTCGGCGAGATCCGCGAGAAGCTCATCGCCAAACTGGAGACGCTCTTCAGCCGCCGCCATGGCGTCCCCGTCGACCGGACGCGCCCGGAGGTCCGCGCCGAACTCACCTGGCTGGGCGAGGAACTGCTTCAGGCGCTCTGCGAGAAACGGAGCCATCGCGTGGACCTCAAGGGCGCCGCTTGCGGCCGGGACGGCGCCCCGCTGGATCTGAACGAGGTTCTGACGCGCCACGACCTCAAGCTCGCCGCGCGCGCGCCGGCCCGGCGCCTGCTCGAACTGGCCGATCGCGCGCTCCGCCAGGCCGGCTGCCCCAAGGGCCGCATCCACCGCGTGATCCTCGCCGGCGGCGGCGCCTTCGTCCCGGCGCTGCGCGAGGCGGTCCAGGATTTCTTTCGCAAGGCCCCGGCCCAGCGCAAGGGCCGCGCCCCGCACGAGCGCCCCGCCCACGGCGCCGCGCTGCTCGCCGCCTCGCTCGACGGCCGCGTGGACCTCCGCCTCCAGGACGTCCTCGCGCGCAGCCTGGGCATCGCTTTGGTCCACGACCGCTTCAGCGTCGTGCTCCCGGCCGGGCAGCCGCTCCCCGCGCGCCAGGCCCGCTGCTACACGACCGTCGAGGACAACCAGCGCTTCATCAAGTTCGAGGTCCGCGAGGGCGAGGAGCCGGCCGCCAGCCGCAACGCGCTGCTGGGCCAGTTCCACCTCGCCGGGCTGCGCCTGGCCCCGGCCGGCGTCCCCAACGTCGAAGTGGCCTTCCGCATCGACGAGAGCGGGATCCTGGACGTGGAAGCCGTCGACGTGGACACGCGCGCGCGGCAGCGCGTGCAGATCGAGCGCGCGCGCAGCGCCTGAAACGGGAAAACCTGAAAGGGAGGAACGAACCATGTCCTTCACCGACAACGGCAAGACCTACGAGGGCGCGATCCTGCTCACCCAGTGCCTGCAGCGGGACTTCGTGGACCTGGAGCCCCCGAGCCCCAACCGGCTCCACATCGGCCAGCGCATGGTCAGGCGCATGCGCGGCCTGGAGCACGGCGTGGACCGGCTCGCCGAATTCGTGCGCCGCTGCTACACCGCGCCCGGCCACGACAACCTCACCGTCATCAACATCCGCGACTGGCACGACCAGGCCGACCCCGCGCAGGCCGACGAGCTGAACTTCTTCGGCCCGCACTGCCTGGCCGACACCCGCGGCGCGGAGTTCATCGACGGGCTCCGGGACGTCGCGCCCAGCGGCGACGTCCAGCCCCTCGACAGCATCTACATCAACGACTTCGTCGAGACCCGTCTCGGCGACGTGATCGGGCAGCTCACCGGCGGCCACGCCGAGCGCTGGCGCTTCGGCGTCATCGGCGTCTACACCTCGATCAAGGTCGAGCTGGACGTGATCCTGCTCCGCACCCAGCTCCACGTCCCCGCCGGGCAGGTCGCCGTCTGCGGCAACCTCTGCGGCGACGCCTACCTCGACCGGCACTACGCCGCCCTCGACAAGCTCGGCGCCGTCTACGGCGCGCGGATCTTCAACACCGGCGACCTGAGCAAAGCCGCCGACGAGATCGGCGCCTTCGGCAAGTGGCTGGGCCTCCAGTAAGGACTGCGTAACGAGGACTGAGGACTGAGGACGGTGAACCCGTAGCGCCGGCGTCCCGCCGGCTGTATCGCCGCCGTCTCGGCGGCTCTTCGCAGTTCGCTGTTGATTGCCGTTTGTTTGGTTCTTGCTGTTTGCAGTTTGGGATTTCCGTTCGTGCCTCGAAAGGGAAGCGCCATGACGAACCGCGAGCCCAGGAACGCCAACCGTGCCCCGTGACCTCAGCCCCTGGCGCGGCAAGGAGGCCCCGCCTCCGCCGCTGCCGACCGCTCCGGCCGGAACGCCGCCCGCCGCTCCGGCCCCGCGCGCCGAGGCCGTGCCGCCGCCGCGGGAAGCCCCGCCGGCGGCGCTGCCCTGCCCGGCCTGCGGGCGAACGGCGGTGGCGCGCCTGGCCAGCGGGGCGCTGGGCTGCACCGCCTGCGGCGAGGTCTTCGCGCGCCGCGAAGAGCGGCCGCCGGAGCCGGAGCCCGAGGCCGCGCCGCCCGAGCGCGCCCTCGATTCGATCGGCGCGATCGACGCGATGCTGCGCCGCAATCAGCTTGTGCTCGGGCCGGGGGCGTGCCCCTGGCCGAGGAACCCGACCCGGCGACGCCCGCGCGCCGCCGCTCTCGAAGGAGGAACAGATCATGAACGACCACGGCGAAGGCTTCACCCGCCCGCAGGCGGAAGACGGCGTCGAACTCGCCTTCCGGCCCGACCTGGGCGCCGACGTCTACGTGCACCCCGAAACCCTCCGCGTCTACCTCGACGTGGGCGAGGGGCGCATGCAGCGGACCGAGCGGCTCGCGACCGAACTGGCGCGACCCGCCGCCGACCCCGCCGCCGACTTCCCCACCGAACGCCCCCAGGGGCGCGCGAAGTACGGCGTGGACCTCAGCGCCGAAGGCTACGCCTGATCCGTCTTCACCACGGAGACACGGAGGCACGGAGAACGGCACATGCGGAATGCGGAATGAACGGCGGCTTCCTGCTGCGCGCGTCCCGCCCGCTCTTCGTAGTTCGCCGCCGCCGTTCTCTGTGTGCTCTGTGCCCTCTGTGGTTGATCTAAACCGAAGGGAGGCCCCCGATGCCGCACCGCCAGACCCGCCTGCTCCGCGACGCCCAGGGCCGCGCGCGCGAAGTCGCCTGGGACGTGGACCTCGACGTGCTCGCCGCGGCGCAGTACTGGGCGCGCGACCGCGACCGCATGGCGCGGGAACTCGACGCCATGGCCCGCATGTACCCGGCCTGGTGCCTGACGGCCGGGGTGCTCCACCGCCCGCTCGAACGGCGGGGCAAACCGTCGGACCTGGCCGTGCCCACCCAGGGCGGCTGGTTCTGGGCCAGCGACGGCGCGCGCGCCGAAGTCCCTCAAAATGCCACGCTGCTCTGGGTCGGCCTGCTCCCGGCCCCCCTGGCGGGGCTCCCGAAGGTCGTCCAAAAAGCCGGCGGGAAGTACCCCATCGAGCAGATCGGCGGCGCGCCGTGGATGGCCGTCCCCGTCCGCGTGATGTACTCCCCGGGCTTCCCCAACGCCGAGCCCCTCGTCTACTACGACCAGGCCTGGACGCACGCGCTCGGGATCAATTACGGCGGGTCCGTGCACCTGCTCCACGAGGCCCTGCTCTGCATCTTCTACCCGGGGCACTGGAAGCGCCGTTACACCGTCGCCGACGTGCTCTCGCAGCGCGTCGTGAACCACCTCTACTCGACCCTGAAGATCGCCAACGGCATGAGCGCGCACGAGGCCTTCATCGGGCGCGTGCACAACAACGAATGGAAGCCGCGCGCGAGTTGACTCTTTCAAACCACGGAGGCACGGAGACACGGAGAACGGAAAATGCGGAATGAGGAACGGCAAATGCGGAATGCGGAATGCGAAATGAACAGCTCGTTCGCAACGCCGCCCGTAGCGCCGGCGTCCCGCCGGCTGTACCGCCGCCGTCTCGGCGGCTCTTCATGCCGTTTGAAGTCTACCGTTCGTCCCGCCGGCGTCCCGCCCGCGCTTCGTAGTTCGCCGTTGCCGTGCTCTGTGTTCTCTGCGGTTCATTAGAGCGAAAGGAACCCGCGATGCCCGACCAACTCGAAACCCGCCGCCTGCCGCAGGTCGTCGTGCTCCCCGAAGCCTGGGCGCCGATCGTCGCGGAACTCGACCGCGCCGCCGAAGCCGGCCGCGCGAGGACGGGTTCGCCCGACGAAGCCGTCTTCGTCCCACTCTGCGCCCCGGTCTTCCGTCCGGGCCGCGCGCGCGTCCCGCGCCTTCAGCCGGCGAGCCTCGGCGACCTCGACGCCGTCGTCGTCGCGCACGCCTTCGCGCTTCCGCAGGACTGGGTGGAAGCCAGCGCCGCGCGCATCCGCTTCCGCGCCGAGGGCGGCGTGCAGGCGCGCTTCGAGGCGCTCGTCGACGCGGCGCTCGCGCGCTTCGCCCGGCTGGAACTCCTCGCCCGCGGGCACTCGCACCCCTTCGACTGCGGCTCCACGCGCCCCAGCGGCATTGACCGCGTCGAGCACCTCGCTCCGTGCCTGGCCTACAACCGCGGCCTGGGGCTGGACGCCGGCTTCACCTTCATCGCCGTCCGCGCGCTCGACGGCGCCGGCTGGGCGCTGCACGGCTTCGCGACCGAAGACGGCCAGACGATCCTCGACTTGGGCCTCGCGACCGTCGTCCCCGACGGCTCGCCCTGGGCGGCCCTGCGCGAGCCGCCCTGGCACGCCACGGACGCCGGCCGCGCGCGCGAAGCCCGCCTGCGCGAAGCCCGCGGCGCGAAGCTCGACCGGCTCCCCCTGGGCTGGACCCGCCTGCGCGCCGGCCCGAACGTCTGGGCGCTCCCGCCGGGCTTCCCCGCCGAACCCGGCGCGCGCTTCGTCCGTTGCGGCGAAGCCTGGGCGGCCGAACCCGTCGCATCGTGGGAAGCCCTCGAAGCGGGATTGGAACCCACCGCAGAGGACGCCGGCCGTTCATTCCGCAATCCGCAATCCGCAATCCGCAATGGTCCTCCTCCGTGTCTCCGTGGTAAAGATGCCCGCGCCGCCTACTACGCCCGCGTCGCGCCGCTGTACGGGGACGCGCTGAGCGGGAAGACGCTGGGCGTGGTCGGGGGCGACGACGCCTGCGAAGTCGCAAGCCTGCTCGCGCGCTGCGGATTGACCCGCTTCGCGCTCGGCCCGGGCGCCGAAGCGCTGCCCGCGCGGTTGCGCGCGCAGAACCCGCTCGAAGACCGCTGGGTCTTCACGAGCCTGGATCGCGCGGACGTGGCCTTCGCCGCCGGCGAATTGCGCGAGCCCCTGCCGGTCCCGGCGTGGCGGCTGAGCTTCCTGCCGGCCGAATCCCCCGTCCGCGCGCGGCTGGACTGGATTCCGGCGGGCGAGGCCTGCGCCGCCCCGGACGCGCGGCCCGCGCAGCTCGAGCCCTTCGACCGCGCCGATGCCCTCAACCGCGCCGCCGCGCTGGTCCGCGCCAGCCTGCTTCGCGGCGCGGCGTGCGAACCGGCCGAGGTTGCGCGCTTCCTCGAAGGCCGCGCGCGCCCGGCGCTGCTCCTGGGCCATGCGCGCTGGCCCTGGTGGCTGCGCGTCTTCGAACGCGAAGACGCCGACGCCTGGCTGGCCTCCAACCTCGCAGCGCCGGCGTCCCGCCCGCAGGAACCGGCCGCGCGCCGCGGGCGCGTGCTCGTGATCGGCTGCGGGAGCCTCGGCAGCGTCGCCGCGCTGCGCCTGGCGCCGCGCGTCGAGGCGCTCGGCCTGAGCGACCCCGAGACCGTCTCCATCGAGAACCCCGTGCGGCAGGCCTTCGAGGTCGCCGAGGTGGGCCAACCCAAAGCCGAGGCCCTCGCGCGGCGCGTCGAAGCCCTGGGCGCGCGCGCGGAGGCCTTCGTCCGCGCCGAGGAAGACAGCCCCGCCGGCGCGGAGGCCTTCGCCGCGTTCGTGGACCGCTTCAAGCCGGACCTGGCGGTCCTCGCCACCGGCACCGGCGCCGAATACGCCATGGCCCGCGTGCTGCGCGAGCGCGGCATCCCGCACGCGGCCGGGCGCTGCTACGCGCGCGCGCGCTACTTCGAAGTGATCCTCGTGGACGGCTCGAACGGGCCGTGCTTCCACTGCCTGCGCGAACAGGTCCACACCGGCCCCGCGCCCTCGCTGACGCCCGAGCAGGCCGCGCGCTACGATCCGGACTACCGGCCCGGGGAACTCAACGCCGAACCGGCCAGCGCGATCGAGAGCGGGCGCTGCGCCGAGGTCCTCGCCCGCGCCGCCTGGGAGCTGCTCAAGCCGCCCGACGCGCGCCCCGAGTGGCTCCGCGCCACCCTGGAGCAGCGCCGCACCTGCCTGCTCGGCGCCAACCACGCCGAGTTCGACGCGGCAACCGGCTGGGCCTACGGCCTCGACGCCCCCGGCAAGGTCGCGACCTACGGCGTCGAAGACATCGCCGGCGCCCGCCCGGGCGAGCGCTGCGAGGTCTGCGGGCAAGCCTGGCTCCCGGCGGAAGTCGCCGAATAAAGTCAATTTTCCGCGAAAGCTTGACTATTAGTGTCTTATAGACAATAATGAGGCGGGACGGAGGAACGGATTTGAACCGCAGAGAGCGCAAAGCACGCGGAGAACAGCCTTTTCTAATTCGCCCCCTCCGCGCTCTCTGCGTGCTCTGCGGTTAAAATCCGTTCCCTCGGAACTCGGAACTCATAAGGAGCCCACCATGAACGCGAACCCGAACGACGCCGCCCTGGTCATCGTGGACGTGCAGAACGACTTCTGCCCCGGCGGAGCGCTGGCGGTGACGGACGGCGACGCGGTGGTCGCGCCGATCAACAAGCTGGTCGAGCGCTTCGCTACCGTCGTCACGACGCAGGACTGGCACCCGGCCGGGCACTGCAGCTTCGCGGCCGAGCCGAAGTACGTCGACAAGAGCTGGCCCAGGCACTGCGTGGCCGGCACGTCCGGCGCGGCGCTGCACGCCGGCTTGAAGCTCCCCGCCGGCGCGCTCAGCATCAAGAAGGGCACGCACGCCGATAAGGAAGCCTACAGCGGCTTCGCCGACACCGGCCTCCAGGACGCGCTGGCCGCGCGCGGGATCCGCACGGTCTACGTCTGCGGCCTGGCCACCGACTACTGCGTCAAGGCCACCGCGCTCGACGCCGCCCGCCACGGCTTCGCGACGAAGGTGATCCTCGACGCCTGCCGCGGCGTGGACCTCCCCGCCGGAACCGCCGCGCAGGCGGTCGAAGCGTTACGCAAAGCGGGCGTCGAAATCGTGACGAGCGACGCGCTGTAGCGGGTTCTGGGTTTCGGGGGCTGGGTTCTGGGTGCGCCGTTCCCGGAGTCCTGAGTCCTGTTCCCGGCGCCCCGGTGGTTTGAATAAGTGAGCAGAGGGCGCCCGTAAGCCGGCTTCTGTTCGAGAAGCTGAGGCTCGGCCCGCACGGCTACGAGCCTCAATCCACTCGGGCGACCATTTGTCTAGGGCTCCCGTTACCGGGGCCTCCAGCACCCAACCCGCGGATTCTAGCGGCGCGGACCACGCCTCTCCGCCTATTTGGGCTTGCTCCAGGCCGGGTTTACCTTGCCTCTCCTGTCGCCAGGAGAGCGGTGGGCTCTTACCCCACCGTTTCACCCTTACCTGCGGCATGAAAGCCGCCGGCGGTCTGTTCTCTGTGGCACTTTCCCTGAGGTTCGGCTCCGAAGAGCCGGCCTCGGTGGGCGTTACCCACGGCCCTGTCCTGTGGAGGCCGGACTTTCCTCGTCGGGAGGCCCCGAACGGACCACGAAGGCCCGCCTGGAGCGTCTCCCGCCGCGATCACCGGGCGCCCCCTGCTCGGTCGCTAAACTACACCATGCGCGGAGGACACGCAATCGTCCCCCCCGATTCTTATGTAAAATTATAACTATTAATATTGATTGTACTTACAACGCAGACCCGTCAGCCGCTCTTCACCCCGCTCAGGTGCCGTTTGATGTCCGAACGGCGCAGGAATCCGACCATCCGGGGAGCTGATTCGGCTCGATGATCTTGATGTCCTTCACGTCCTGGCCGTTCTTTGGCTGCGCCTTCAGGTCGGCCACGTACTGGAACGCCAGGTGCCAGTCTTCGCCCGGCGGGACCATGCTGAAGACCTCCACGAGGTTCAGCGTCTTGCCCTCGCACTTGCCCCACTGCTTCAGCACCCGCTTGGCCGCCGCGTCGGGCTGCTCGCCGTAGTTCAGGTAGTCCCACGGAAACCAGAGGTCGCCCAGATCGTCCTGCCCGCCCGGCTTCAGCCCGGGGCGCTCGAAGAGCACCACCTTGCCTTTGTAGAGGGTGATCACGTCCACGCTGATGTGCGCCCCGCCGCTCGAAACCGAGGTGACGGGGCGTCCGAAGATGGCCTTCATCTGTGACGGCATGGCGTCCTGCTCCGGTCCTGAAACACCGCCTCCCTGTCGGCGATCGAAGCCGAGATTCTAACGGATCATAGCCCAATCGTCCGGGCAGATTCGGAGAACGAGTTCCGAGTTCCGAGGCACGGGGAAACAGCTCTTAACCGCAGAGAACGCCGAGCACGCGGAGATCGGCCGTTTCCGGGTCTTCCTCCTCTGCGCCCTCTGTGTGCTCTGCGGTTAGAAGCCGTCCCCTCGGAACTCGGTTCTCGGAACTGAATGGAACCACAGAGATCACAGAGCCCACAGAGAACAGCTTTAATTCTTCTTCCCTCTGTGCTCTCTGTGTTCTCTGTGCCCTCTGTGTTCTCTGCGGTTAGAAGCCGTTTCCTCGGAACTCGGAACTAACCCCGCACCTGCCCCGAGCCGTCGCCGAGCCACTTGTAGGTCGTCAGCGCCTCCAGCCCCATCGGACCGCGCGCGTGGAGCTTGTCGGTGGAGATCCCGATCTCCGCGCCCAGCCCGTACTCGAACCCGTCCGCCAGCCGCGTGGAGGCGTTCCAGAAGATCGAGGCCGAATCCACCCGGAGCTGGAACGCGCGCGCGGCGGCCTCGTCGGCCGTCACGATCGTCTCGGTGTGCCGCGAGCCGAACCGTTCGATGTGCTCGATCGCCTCGTCGAGGCTCGCCACGACCTTCACCGAGAGCGCCTTGTCGAGCCACTCCGTGTAAAACGTCGCCTCGCCGGCCTCGGCGAGCGGACCCACGCCGGCCGCTTGCAGGATCGCGCGGGCCTTGGGCTCGGCGTGCAGCGCGCAGCCCCGCGCGAGCAGTTCCTTCGCGGCCGGGGGCAGGAAACGTTCGGCGACCTCCGCGTGCACCAGCAGCGTCTCGGCCGCGTTGCAGACGCTCACGCGCTGGAGTTTGCTGTTCAGCGCGAGCTTCAGCGCAAGCTCCAGGTCCGCGGCGCGGTCCACGTAAACGTGGCAGATGCCCTTGTAGTGCTTGATCGTCGGCACGCGCGCGGCCTCGGCCACGGCGCGGATCAGCCCCTCGCCCCCGCGCGGGATCGCCAGATCGATCAGCGTGTCGAGCTGGAGCAGCGCGGCGACGGCGGCGCGGTCCGGCGTGTCGGGCACGCTGACGGCGGCCTCGGGCAGCCCCGCGTCCTTCAGGCCCGCGCGGAGGATCGCCGCGAGCGCCGCGTTGGAGTGCAGCGCCTCGCGCCCCCCGCGCAGGATGCACGCGTTGCCGCTCTTGAGGCACAGGCTCCCGGCCTCGACGGTCACGTTGGGGCGCGACTCGAAGACGATCAGGATCGTCCCGATCGGGCAGCGCACCTGCCGCAGCAGCAGCCCGTTGGGGCGCGTGCTCCGGCCGATCTCGACGCCCACCGGATCGGGCAGCGCGACGACTTGGCGCAGGCCCTCGGCGAGCCGCTTCAGGACCGGCTCGTCCAAACGCAGCCGGTCGAGCTTCGGCGCGTCCAGCCCCCCCGCGCGCCCGGCCTCCAGGTCGCGCGCGTTGGCCGCTTCCAGCTCGGCGCGGCGTTCGAGCAGCAGTTCCGCCGCGCGCGCCAGGGCCGCGTTCTTCTGCGCGGAAGAAGCCGTCGCCAGCACCCGCGCGGCCGCGCGGGCCTCGGCGGCCAGCGCCTTCATGCGCGCAGCGAGATCGGTTGCGGCGGCGGCGTTCATGCGCGGATTGTACGCGAAGGGTTCGACCGGTAAACGCCAGACGGGCCACGAGCGCCGCGCCCGTAGCGCCGGCATAAGTGCCACGGGTCGGCGCAGCCGCCCCGTGCCCCGCCCGCCGTGCCACGGGTCAGCGAAGCTGCCCCGTGCTTTTCGTAGCGCCGGCGTCCTCGCCGGCTCGCGTGGGCGTCCCGCCCGCGCGTCTTCCAGTTCTTCCCGTTTCGCCCGCCGTCGCGTCCCCCAGGGGCGCGATGAAAATAGCCCAGCCTTTCAAGGCTGGGACCGTGAGCGCCGCACCACGAACCCAGTCCCGCAGGGACGACTGAAGCACGCGCGCGCGCCTCAGCCGTCCCTTCGGGACTTGATCGCAGGCGCTGCCTTGACCTCCCAGCCCTGAAGGGCTGGGCTATTTTCACGGCGTCCCGGCGGGACGCCCGCGGCGCGGAAGAAGGCCGCCGGGACGGCGGCGGCTTGTAGCACTGACTGAGGTTGGTTTGTGATCTGGCGCCACTGCGCTGCGGTACTCCGCAGCCAGTGCGAGGCGCGCACCCCGGATTCAACTCGCACGTAGACCCGAATGAAGTAACTTGAGTGGGCCACGCGATCCGGACGGCGAAGCACTGGCTGCCTACGGCCGCAGCCAGTGGCGCCAAGCTACATCCGTTAGATAGATGGAACCTTGAGTTTCAGCCGCTGGGCGATTAGCTGGATAGTCTCGCCGAAAGCCTCGTGCGTGTTTCTTGCCGCCAATTCTTGAATAACTCGCGTCGCCTCTGAGGCCTTGCCTTGGAAGCTGAGTAGTATCGCAAGGCATAATTCTGGATTCCTTGCCATTAGTTTCATCGCATTTTTTCGTTCCGCAGTTTCGGTCAGGACCTGGAAGTCGGCGTGGCGATCAAGGAAAGGCAGACCTCCATCCGACAATGCTTTTGCTACATGCGAAGCAATCCTATCAACATTACTCTTTGGCGTGACTTCCCACCAATAATCTTGTTTCTCGGGCATCAGATGGCCAAGCCTTTGGCTGAGAACGGGCGCAGCGCTTCCCGGATTTTTTCGGGAAGGACTGGCCCGTCCATTTCTCGTGAAAGAACGGTAACGCGATCATCAAGTTGACCGTGAATCGGGCGGAATTGGGCGTGTTCCACATGCTCGCCTGGAATTGCACGACTTTGAATAGCTCACCTGTCTGCGTTTGAAAGGAACGGGCAAGCTTGCGATAACCGCGCTCCTTCAGAAGTGGCGCCGGTCCAGTTGCGATGATCCGGTCGATAAGACGAGACATCTCCGATTTAATGGGCATTGGGTCCTGCCTTGCCATCTAACGGCTTCGAGGCTTAGCGGCGTATCTGATCTACATCGTACATCAAACCGCAGGTGACCCACGCAAATCTCCGATTTGCGTGGGTGGCGCTGCCACCCTTCGGCGGGTGGCCGGAAGCGGGTGTCACGGAGCAAGAGGCCGTTGCTTGCTCCATGCTGGGAGGCGTCCGCTCGCGCTCATGCTTCCATCCAATCCTTCCCGCGCGGGTTCCGGTCTCGAATGCTTCCTTGAACACGCGCAAGATTCCAGCCCCATCGGACGCGCATCGGCAAGGGGCAAGCAAACGGCCGCTTGCTCCTTGGCACCCTTCCTACCGGCCCTCCGCCCGCAATTCCTCCGCGGCCTCCCGCCAACTGGGCAAGTCCTCCAGTTCGCGGACCACGCCGGCGATAGCCGGGTCGCGGGCTGCGTGGCGCAGCAGCGGGCCGACCGAGTACAGCGTGGCCTCGTACCGGAGGTTCGGGAACTCCCGCCGAAGGTCGGCGACGGCCCGCTCCCGCTCGACGCCGGCCGCGGCTAGCCGGACCAGCACCTCGATCGCGTTGCCCTGGGTCCAGTCGTACTTCCCGAATGCCACCCGGCGGACGACCGGCAAGGCTGCAGCCCCGAACTGAAAGAACAACTCGAAAATCGCGAACTGCCAGGCCGACAGCCACCCGCCCAGCCCCCGCTGCTCGCACCCGAACCCGGCCGGCTCGGTCCGCGGCGGGGAGTGGAACCGGGTGGCTAACTCCTCCACAGCGGACGGCCCTAACTCCCGCGCGACGGTGGCGGCGCGGGCGCGGAACAGGTCGGCGTCGTCGATCAGGACGGCGACGGACGTGACCGCAGTGTCGAGATTCTTCGCCACCCGATGCCCTCCGCCGCCAAACATATTTTCGACCGCCTTCGTGCGGCCTGATAAATCCAAATCCTAGGGCAAGTACCGCAGCGGTTCAACGCTTCACGCAGCACCCGCGAACCTCATTGCGTCCCCCGCCTCTCATGCAATCGTCAATCCAAAATCGTAACTCGTCCATCCCCGCGCCCTTCTGCCGCCCCCTCCGGGGCTTGGGCCGTTCGGGGGCCGCGCACCCCGGGTTGCACCCGGGGCTAAATCCCGCTCGCCCCGCTGGGGCGAAACGGCGTCTCCGCATGCATGGGCACGATGGACGCGATGGACGCGAACGCCCCGCGCCTCCGCGAACCCCGCTCGTCGCATGGACGCGATGGACGCGAACGACCCGCGCGAAATTTGACTCTTGCCGTTTTCAGTTTGCCGTTTGTTTGGAATTTGGTTCTTGCCGTTTGCCGTTTGAGACTTGTTTGGTTCTTGGTTCTTCCGATTTGGAATTTACGTAACCGTTCAGTCCCCTATGAAGGCTCATTTTTTACGTCACGCCATCCGATACTGTATGTGTGCGCGAGCTTAAACCCAACCCGGCTTGTCCGAATTGCGCGGTGCTCCTGGCGCGGATCGAAGAATTGGAAGCCAAGCTGGAGCGGCTTTCCGAGCGCTTGAACCAGAATTCCTCGAACTCTTCCAAACCACCGTCGTCCGATGCGCCCTGGCAGAAGCCTCCAGCCGCCAAGAAGCCGAGCGGCCGCAAACCCGGCGGACAACCCGGACATCCGGGCCATCACCGTGTACGTTTGCCGCCCGAACGGGTCACGCACGTGGTCCATTACGTGCCGCACGTATGTGCGGAATGCCAAGCCCCCTTGTCTAAGCGGCCAGGGCCACACGATCCGCCTCCGACTTGGCATCAAGTCGCGGAGTTGCCGCCGCAGCCGGCCGAAATCACCGAATACCAGGGGCACGCACGCACCTGTCCGTGCTGCGGCTGCCGCACCCGCGCGGAGATTCCGCCGGAGATTCAAGCCCATGCGCTGGGTCCCAACCTGGCGGCGGCGTTGTCGTATCTGAGTGGGCGTGGCCACGCCAGCAAGCGCAACGTCCAGGAACTCGCCGAGACCGTCTTTGGGGTCCCGCTATCCCTGGGCACGGTGATCAAGCTCGAACACGAGATGAGCGGCGCGCTGGAAGGGCCTCACGCGCAGGCGCTGGCGGCCGTGCGTGGGGCGGCTTTCAAAAACGTGGATGAAACCGGCTGGGCGAAGGGTGGCAAGCTGTGTTGGCTGTGGGTGGCAGCCACGCGGAGCGTCGCAGCCTTTCAAATTCACGCCCACCGGGGTAAGGACGGCCTGAAGGCGTTGCTGGGGGCGTGTTGCGGCATCCTCGGCTCCGACCGCTGGGGCGCCTACGCGCACCTGCCGCCGCGGCAGCGGCAAATTTGCTGGGCGCACCTCAAGCGCGATTTTCAGAAGTTGATCGACCTGGGATCCGCGACACAACCGCTCGGCCGAGCGGGCCGCAAGACCGCCCGAGCGGTCTTTGCGGCCTGGAAGGATTTCAAAGACCGGCGTTGCGACCGTGCCGCGCTACACGTGCGGTTGCAACCGATACGCCTGCGTTTCCAGAGAACGCTCCGGCTCGGAAGCAGGGGCGCGGACCCCAAAACCAAGCGCTTTTGCAGACGCGTGCTGAAAGTCTACGACGCGCTGTGGACCTTCGCGGCCGTCGAAGGCATCGAACCGACCAACAACCACGCCGAACGGATGTTGCGTCCGGCGGTGCTGTGGCGCAAAGGGAGCTTCGGCAATCACAGTACCGCAGGCTGCCGTTTCACCGAACGGATCTTGACCACCGTGCAGACCTTGCGTTTGCAAAAGCGTCCCATCCTTGACTATCTGCGCAGGGCCTTGGCTGCTCACCGCACCGGCGCAAAGGCTCCGGCATTCCTTGCAGCGGTAGGGAACTGAACGGTTACGAATTTACTTCCCCCTTGACACCATAGACGTTATCCCATATATTTCCAGTATCGTGGACGCGCGATCCCCTCAGGCCCGTGCCTCACCGCGCGCCCCGTCCCGCCCGCTCTAAGCGATCCATCCATGTCCACCGTCCACTCCGGCGCCGCGCGCCGCCCGCGCGCGCACGCCTCGTTCCGCCTGCCGCCGCCCCCGCCGCGCCCCGAACCGTGCCGCAAGCTGGGCCTGCCGGCCGAAGCCGCGCCCGAGCGGGAATCGCCCGAGGTCCGCGATCTCCCCGGCGCTTGGCTCGGCCGCCTGCCCGCGCCCGAGCGCGAGGAACTCAAGGCCCTCATCGAAACCCTCCGCGCCCCCGCGTCCTCCCTTCCCTTGCGGGAGGGGGCAGGGGAGGGCCGCCCCCCGCCGGTCCCGCCGACTCGTGCCACGGGACGGTACTCCGCCCCGTGCCGTCCCCGGAACCCATCCGGATTCCGGAGTCCGGCCCCGGCCCCCGGCCGTCCCGCCCCTCTGGCAGCGCCTCGCCGGCCGGCCGACGCGCGGCGCGACGAATATCCACGAGCGTAGACACGGCCTGCTGCGGCTGGCCGCCTTCGTCCTGCTCTGGCTCCAGGCCGAACTCGGCGCGGGCCGCGAAGACCCCGAAGACCCCGACACGCAAAGCGTTAGCGGGGACGAGGACGCCTGGCGCGAGCCCGGGCACGAACTGGCCGAGGTCCTGGGGCTCCCCGAGTCCGCGCTCAACCGGCTCTGCCGCGAACGGACCGGCTTCACGGCCCGCGAGTGGTGGGATCTCCTGCGCGCGCCGGGGCTCGTCGAGACGCTGAAGGAGGACGCCCGCGCGTGGCTCGACGGCGAATCCTTCGCGCGCCCGAGCGACTCGTGCCCGCCGCGCCCCGAGACGCCGCGGATCCTCTACGCGCTCCAGCGCCGCCGCCGGCTCGCCGGCTGGTCGAAGCAGCAGCGCGCCTGGCAACTGGGCTTCCGCAACGCCGCGCGCCTCGACCGCGCCCTCTTCGCCATGACCGGCCGCACCGCCGCGACGCTCGAGGCCGAAGTCGCCGCCGAGGCGCAGGCCGGGTGGTACTACGTCCCGCAAGACCGGTCGCTCCGGCGCGCCGAGCCCTGCGCGGACGAACGCACGCGCGACGCACGCGGTGCAACTTTTTTACGGGTCCACCGCAACGACGGCCGGCCGGGGCTCTGGTTTCCCAACCCCGATCCGAACCACGGCTACAACGACCAATTTCTCTTCGAGCCGCTGGCCGACTGGCCCGCGGTCCTGGCGCACTGCGAGCAACGCCGGCTCAGCCTGCCCGTGGTGGTGGTCCACAACGGCCGGCGGAACATCGGCGTCGAGCGCGGGCACGACCTGGGGCGCGACGCGGCGCGCTGGCTGGGTTACGACTCCGCCGAGATCGACCGCGCCGCGGCCGCGCTCGAACCGGATCGCGAGGCCGAGCGGACCCACGAGTTTTTACGCGCCGTCTTCGACCGGAATTACGAGGACAAGGATTGAGCCGCGGAACTCGGAACTCGGAACTCGGAACTGATTTGAACCGCAGAGCCGCAAAGCACGCGGTGAACTGCCGTTTCTTAATCTTCCCCCTCCGCGCTCTCCGCGTGCTCTGCGGTTAAATGCCGTTCCCTCGGCATTCGGAACTCGGAACTCGGAACTCGGAACTGAAGTGAACCGCAGAGAGCGCAGAGCGCAGAGCGCACAGAGAACTGCCGTTTCTTAATCTTCCCCCTCCGCGCTCTCCGCGTGCTCTGCGGTTAAATACCGTTCCCTCGGAACTCGGAACTCGGAACTGCCGTTACCCCGTCCACGGCTTCCACTGGCCTTCGTTCGCCTTCACCCGGTAGACGCGGAAATGCTGGACGCTGATCTTCACGTCGCTCCCGATGGTGCGGAAGCCGAACTTGCCGTAGTCGGGGCGCTTGCGCGGCGCGTCGGCCCAGTCCACGAAGCCGTGCGCGAACTGCCCGTCAGCGAAGAACTGCAAGTGCCCCAGGTCCTTCACGACGCGGACGCGGTAGCGCCGCCCGATCTCCTTGCACGGGTCGATCCCGTGGCCCACCAGCAGCCCGCCGGGGTTGCGCCGCCAGTTGCTTGTCGCGGTGTGTTGCCCGTCGTCGCCGAAGCGGCTGATCGAGACGTGGTAGCTCTGCAGGCCGTCCTTCTCGGCGTAGTAGTTGGCCATGATGCCCGGCCTTGGCGGGAGTTTCGCCGCGTCGGCGAGCATGTCCTCGCCGTGCAGCCCGCGCATGGCGAGGTAATTGATCACCAGCCCGCCGTGGCTGTGCACGGTCAGGTCGTACTCCACGGCGATCTGGTCGGGCAGCGTGGGCCGGAAGAAGGCCATGCAGCCCTCGCGCCCCTGCTGGCTGCCGAAACAATGGAGCTGCATCCCGCCGCCGTCGAGCTTGACCAGCTCGCCGATGCCCTCGTGATGCCAGCGTTCGAGCGTCTCGAAGTCGTCGGCGTGGAGCTCTTCCTGGTTGGGGTACTCGAAGGGCATCTCGGGCGGTCCTTTCGCGGGCCTCAAGGGCGTCCCTGTTCTAGCGCGGCGCGGCGCGGGAACAACCCAACTCGGGCGCCGAAATTCGGAAACCGGCGTATTGCGCCGCGGCCCTGGACCTGCCATGATGTCCCCACAGCCCACGCGCCGAACCTCGGGCTTCGTAACGGCGCACGAAAGGACATGGCCGACCCCCGCCTCCGCCAGCACATCGCCCGCCTCGCCGCGCAGTTGATGTACGAACGCCTCGAGACCGAATACTTCACCGCCAAACGCAAAGCCGCCAAGCAACTCGGTATCGACGCCCGCTACCGCCCCAAGGACCTCCCCTCGAACGCCGAGATCCGCGAACGGATCCGCGTCCTCGCCGAGCTTCACGAAGGCGAGCGGCGCGGCGCGGACCTGCAGGCCATGCGCCTGGCCGCGCTGCGCCTGATGCGCAGGCTCAAGCGCTTCCGCCCCGCGCTCATTGGCAGCGTCTGCACCGGCCACATCCGCCAGGGCAGCGACATCGACATCCACGTCTTCAGCGACCAGATCGCCGCGGTGACGATGGCCCTCGACGACGCGGGCCTCGAATACGAGGTCGAACGTAAGCGCGTCGTGAAGCATGGCGAAGAGCGCGTCTTCTATCACCTCCACGTCCGCGAGCGCTTCGAGTTCGAGCTGACGGTCTACCCCGAGGCGAAGCTCGGATACGTCTTCAAGAGTTCCATCACCGGGCAGGCCATCGAGCGCCTCTCGCTGAACGAGCTGGATGCGTTCCTCCGCCGCGAATACCCGGACGCCGAACTGGACGCCGAAGAGCCGGCCGCCGCGGAGGGCTTCGACCGCTTCGAACTCTACCGCCTGCTCTTGCAGCCCCTGGAGCGCGTGAAGCAGAGCCCCAAGTGGCATCCGGAAGGCGACGCGCTCTACCACAGCCTCCAGGTCTTCGAACGGGCTCGCGAGGCGCGGCCCTACGACGAGGAGTTCCTGCTTGCGGCGCTCCTGCATGACGTGGGCAAAGCCATCGAGCCGTCCGATCACGTGGCCGCCGGCCTCGAAGCGCTGGAAGGCGCGATCTCCGAGCGGACCGCGTTCCTGATCGAACACCACATGGACGCGCACGCCTACCGCGAAGGCTCCCTCGGGCATCGCGCCCGCGTGCGCCTCCAGGAATCGGACGAGCTGGAAGACCTCATGCTGTTGCAGGAGCTGGATCTGGCCGGACGTGTTCCAGGCGCCGAAGTAGGCTCGGTGGAAGATGCCCTGGAGTTTCTGAGAGCACTGGATGAGAGTTCAGGATGAACGCAGAATTTTGATCGTAAGTAACATTAAATCAACATGTTATGGAATAGCGTGGAATGGTTATTTTCAATACCTTAATGAAAATTACAAGACCATGGCTGCAAATTCGGTGTACGTCTACCCAGAACCTTTCTGAAGGTCAACCGGCGGGCATCCGCCCCAGATCGGGAATCCATGCTATGGTGGTCCAAAATCCCAACCAGCCCCAGGGTCCGAGCCTCACGGAGGTCGCGGAAGCCTCCGGGGTCTCCGTGGCGACGGTCTCGCGCGTCCTGAACGGGAAGGCCGGGGTGCGCGAGGACCTGCGGCTGCGGGTGCTGCGGGCGGCCGAGCGGCTCGGCTATCGCCCGCTGCGGCGTTCGCGCAAGCAGGCCATTCTGGGCGCGACGCGCCCGGAGCAGCAGCGCTCGTTCACCTTCCTTTCCCCGCCGGCGCGGCGCGCGGAGATGGCCTGGAGTCCTTCCTTTCTCGCCGCCTCGGGCCGGCTCCAGACCCTCGGCCACACCCTGCACCTGCAGTTCGTCCAGGAGCCCGCGGGCGCCCAGGGCGAGCGGCTGGAGGCCCACGAGCGGGCGCTGCTCGAGGAATGCGGCGGCGTGATGGCGGCCCACTCGGAGTTTCATTCCTGGCTGCGCGAGGCGCGCCGGCAGGGCAAGCCCTCGGTTCGGATCGGCTATTACCCCATGGATACCGCCGTGCCCCAGGTGGTCGGCGACTCCTTTACCGCCTCGCTCAAGGTCGTGGAGTACCTGATCAAGAAGGGCCACAAGCGCATCGCGATCTGGCGCGTGCATCACCGCAACGAGGACGGTTCGCTGCAGGCGCCGAAACTCAACGAGCACGAGAAGTACGCCGCCTACCGGCTGGCCCTGCACGAGGCCGGCCTGGAGTTCCGCCCCGAGTACGAGATCCGCTCGACCTTCGAATGGCGCCAGACCGTCCCGCTCGCCAAGCAGCTTCTCGCGATCAAGCCGGCCCCGACCGCGCTCTTCGTCGACAACGACTGGACCACCACCCGCATCCTCAACGGCATGGAGCACGAACGGCAGGCGCTCCCGCCGGCCTGGCACCGCGACTTCGAGATCGCGCACTTCATCGATACGGGCATCGAGCCGGCGCGCTACGGCCTCACCTGCGCCGCCCTGCCCATGGACCGCATGGGCGAGCAGGCCGCCGAGATGCTCCTCTCGCAGTCTCACGGCGTCGTCTATCCGCCCGATTACGTCGTCAAGCTCGCCCCGCGCTTCATCACCGCGGAAGAGCTGGCCGAACAGGGCCTGCCGTCCGAACGGGCCTGACGCGCCGAAAGACGTACCGCGGGCGTCCCGACCGCTCGTTGCCGTTCGCCGTTGTTGCCGTTGTTGCCGTTTGCCGTTTGCCGTTTGCCGTTGTTGCCGTTTGCCGTTTGCCGTTTGTTTGGAATTTGCCGTTTGCCGTTTGAAGTTTTTTTCGACCGCCTTGCCAGGAGATCCCGTCCATGTCGCTGCATAAGGATCTGCTGAACGCCCCGGCCGCGCGCACGAGCACGCATCCGTATCTCTACTTCGATCGGGACGACCTGCCGGCCTTGCGCCGCAAGCTGGCCGCGCCCGCCTGCGCCGCGCGCTGGAAGCGGCTGCTGGCCAACGCGCGCTGGTTCGTCCGCCAGAAACCCTTCAAGGCCGTGCGCTGGTCGCTGGGCGCCTGCGCGACCACCGCCTTCGCTTACGCGCTCACCGGCGAAAAAACCTTCGGCGCGCGCGCGAAAAAGGAAGCCCTGTACCTCCTCGCGCGGGATGCCTGGCACTCCGAGCGCGGCTGGAACCACGGCGCCGAACTGCCCACCAGCGAAGCGGCCAAGGCCTGCGCGCTCGTCTACGACTGGTGCCACGACCTCTTCGGCGCGGCCGAGCGGGAGCGCTGCCGCGAGCGCCTGCTGGCGCTCTCCACCCGCGTCTACCTGCGCAGCGTCGAGGTCTACAAAGATTGGTGGGTCGACAACCCGGTCAGCAACTGGTGCGGCGTCTGCCACGGCGGCAACGGCCTGGCCGCGCTCGCGCTGTACCACGAAGCCCCCGAGGCCCGGCGCGCGGCCGCGTACGCCTGGCGCGGCGTGCGCCGCTTCCTCGAGCGCGCGGTCCTCGAGGACGGCGGCGGACACGAGGGCGTGATGTACCACAACTACGGCGTCCGCTTCGGCCACGTCTTCGCCTCGGCCGCCGCGCGCCTCTTCGGCTCCGGCGGGGAGCTGCTAACGCAAAGCGTGCGAAAGCGCGCCGGGTACTGGCAGGTCTACCTCAAAGGCCCCGACGAACGCTACGCCAACTTCAACAACATGAACCGGGAGACCAACGCCGGCGCGGGCCTCAAGCACGACGAACGCGGCCCCGCGGGCACGACCTTGGCGCTCTACGAGCGCGCCGTGCCCGGCGGCGACCGGCTGCTGCGCTGGGGCGCCGACGCCGGCGGCGCGCCCTTCTACCACAAAGGCGCCGACCCCTTCTGGTTCCTCTGGCGCTCCGAGCGGCCCGCGGTGAAGAAGAAGCCCGCGCTCGCCCCGGCGGTGCTCTTCCGCGGCGCGGGCCACGCCGTGCTCCAGTCCAGGGACCTCTGGCTCGCCTACAACGGCGGCTGGATCTCCAACAGCTCCCACAACAACCGCGACCTGGGCTCCTTCGTGCTGGTCCACGGCAAGGCGCGGCTGCTCCACGATCCCGGCTACGGCGCCGGCGAGACCGGCATGCACTCGACCGTCCTGATCGCCAAGCGCGACCAGGTGCTGGGCTCCCGCGCGCGCTGCCTGCGCTTCGGTTCCGGGAAGAACTTCCACTACCTCGCCTCGGACCTGACCGCCGCCTACGCCGGGGTGGGCCGCAGGGCGATCCGGCATCTGGTCATGGTCCGCGGGCGCTACGTGGTCCTCCTCGACGACCTGGCGATCCAGGGACCCGGGCGCTGCGATCTGGAAATCCGCTTCCAGGCGCCGGGGCCGATCCGCATCGAGAAAGGCGGCGCGCGCGCCAGGATCTCCGCCGCGGGCCGTCACTTGCAGATCGTCCCCGCCGCGCCGTTCGACGCCGTCTGCACCGAAGGCGGCTTCGAGTTCAAGGGCCAGGCCTTCCGTTACGTCCGCGTCGCCGGGGACGTCCGCCGCCGCGCCGACACGTTCGTGACCGTGCTCTACCCGTCGGCCAAGGCCGGCGAGGTTCCGAGCGCCGAGTTCAAGGTCCAGGGCGCGCGCGGCGTCCTCACGGTCAAGCCTCCCAAAGGCCGCGCCGACACGCTGGTCTTCGAACGCGCGCGCGGGAAGTGGATGCTGGCCTCGGTCAACGGCGCGAGTGCGAAGAAGATACCCGACGGCAGCCAGCAGACGGTCTTCCGCTTATAGGGTAAAATCGAAACATGCCGGAGAATCGATATGGCTGGTGGACGGGCGCCGAAAAGACACACGATGAAGGCAAGACACCTTGATTGTGGCGCCACTGCGCTGCGGTACTCCGCAGCCAGTGCGAGGCGCGCACCCCGGATTCAACTCGCACGGTGACCCGAATGAAGTAACTTGAGTGGGCCGCGCGATCCGGACGGCGAAGCACGGGCTGCCTACAGCCGCAGCCAGCGGCGCCAGTTCCTGAAAGGCACAAGGCGAAGCGAGGAGTGACCGTGCCGCCAGCCGGAGAGTCGATATGCGCATGCTCCTTCAGGTTTGCATTTTGTATGGGATTCCTGGCCTGATTTACGCGCCAAGCGCCGAAGCAGTCGATCGGGACGCTGCCGTTCAGGAGTTTGAAGGTCTTCCCCAGAAACTGAAGGACGATGTTCGGATGCGCTTCACTGGCGCGCATGCGCTGGAGGTGAAGCGAAAATCGGCGCTAAACCCGATCGGCTTGCTCATGTGGGATGTTCCATACGAGGCCGATCGTAGCATCGAGTTGAAGTTGTCCGATGACCTGAATGAGAAGTTCAAGGTCAGGTATTCGGTACATGGTGAATTGCTGATGACCGATTCGTTCCGGATTGCCATGGACCGCCTGCCCGAGAAGGTGACGCTGGCCTTGCATGCGTGGGCGCCCGGCGCGGCCTGGGAGCGGCCCGCCGAAGCCAAGAAAAAATCGCGGGGAACCCTTCAGCTATAAGGTTCGCTGCCGGATTGGAAAGAAGGAATACAAAGCCGAGATTCTGGAAGACGGCGCCTTTAAGAAGCAGGACAAACTGCCCTGACGTCTAACGCGCGTGTTCGGCTGGAGGCGCTGACTGAATCGTCGCTACGGTCTGGCGCCACGGGATGCGGTACTCCGCAACCCGTGCGAGGCGAGCGCCCCGGATTCAACTCGCGCGTAGACCCGAATGAAGTAACTTGAGTGGGCCACGCGAACGGGTGCGAGTGGCGCTGGCTGCCATTGGCCGCAGCCAGCGGCGCCAGTTCCTGAAAGGCACAAGGCGAAGCGAGGAGTGACAGTGCCGCCAGCCTAAAAACTGATGGCCGTGCTCATAATCTAAACCACATTACTCAGATCAGAGTCATTTTTGACCTGGCTGTCTCAGGGAGGATTGTCATCGATGACATTGAATTCAGCGATTAAAATGTTTTGCGTGTTGGCTATGTCTGTTAATTTGGTCATGGGATTTGAACAGGATCGGGAATTCGTCATTGCGAAAATTAATGATCAGAAGAAAACTGTGAACGGCGAATTATTTCATCTGGTAGCAATAAAAGGGGACGTCCGATTGTCGATCGGTGCAACTGATTCCTCGAAACCCATAAATATTATTAACGGAAAACACCTTGTTGACATTGAACTACCTCCGTCAGAAGATGAACTCTTGCCCGGAAAACTCGAACCTGGAGTAAGTGTTTTTTGGTTGAAACTACCTCCCTCAGGAAGCGTTGAGGCTTTTTGTGGTGTTTCTACAATGTACGAAGTCAAGTCGAATAATCCTTTGATAATATCAAGATTTCTAGGGGAAAATGGATTTAAGCCATTTTCGATTGACGTTGCAAAAATACCTAATATGCAAATTAATACTTTGGATGGCTTAGGATTGGCGATTTCTAAAGCGTATAAGCTCATTAAGCTAAGCAGAGCTAATATAAAAAGACTTTTACCGGGAATGGTTTGGGAAGCAGATATTGGCATCACTCGAAATACCTATGAGATTCTTATTTCCAAAGGCTACAAGCTTCACCTATTTTATCGTGTCTATATCGCGAATACCTTAGACAAGGAACGTTCTTTGGGAATTACGTACTTAAGCAATAAGGAAACTTGGAAGCAGAATGTCTATTTAGGAGTCTTAGACCCGGATTTAATCAACCCTGACCAGAGCCCAAAGGTGAAGCTTCTTTATCCTGTGGAAGGCAAACTAGCCTGGATAGAACTAAAGAGCAAAGAATTCAAGGAAGTTAAATCTGTGTCGCCTGAAAGTATCGGTACGGAAAAAGAAGAAGTCCTACTTGAAATGCGCGTTGGTGCAAAGGAGGACATCGACGCATCTCAGAGCTTGCGCCTAACTGTTCATGCTCGACTTGAAGCTTTGACGGGTCAAGATCAAGAGCTTCTTAAAGAGAGATCGGAATATTCAGTCAAGTTCAAGCTGGAGAAATAACCGTTTTAGGCACATGAAATGCAATGCAAGAGCGTTTCAAGCGATTGTCCTGTAATGGTCCAGGTTCGCCGTGAAAAAGGGCTGGGATGCCATGAAAAGGCGGGCTGGCGGCACTGACTGAGGTTGGTTTGTGATCTGGTGCCACTGCGCTGCGGTACTCCGCAGCCAGTGCGAGGCGCGCACCCCGGATTCAACTCGCACGTAGACCCGAATGAAGTAACTTGAGTGGGCCACGCGATCCGGACGGCGAAGCACTGGCTGCCAACGGCCGCAGCCAGTGGCGCCAATTCCTGGAAGGCACAAGGCGAGGCGAAGGGTGACCGTGCCGCCAGCCAATCGAGACCGGGAACCTGCGCGTGAGCGATTGGATGGAAGCATGAGCGCGAGCGGACGCCTCCCAGCACGGAGCAAGCCAACAGCCCTTGCTCCGTGCCACCTGCTCCCGGCCACCCGCCAATAGGTGGATGGGGGTGATCAGTCCGCTTACATCGAATCAGGGTAAGTAGCCTTGAAGTTTTGAGAATTGGGATACCTATGAACGCAAGCCGGGGACCTCAAAGGTTCCAATTTCATCTTTGTTCTTTGCTTCTAATGGTGGCGGTCCTAGGGGTAGTATTGTTTTTGAATACTCGGCCCACGCATTGCGTTGCTCCGATAGCAGATCCACTTGGCAACTTGCCTGTTCCTGCTAACCGTCCTCCATTTTATGGCAAGGCAATAAATGTCCAGATCAGATTGGAGTGGACTCCGCCCTTTGACCCCATCAGATCCAGGACGCTATTCATTGGGAAATGGCCTGGTCAAGTGACCAAAGAATATGCTCCAATTACGGGAGGTGAGAAAGTTTGCATTCTTTCGATCAACAGTTTTTTTGGTTGGCCATTCTGTTTTAAGCAATCCGTAAATGTGGTTAATTCGGTAAGTTCCGAAGATCGAGTTGCCCCAATAAAGGACATTTTGAGGGCGAAGCCAATACCAGATATTACTGCCAATGGGTATTGGAATCTCAAGATGCTGCTTGCCAACCTTAGCGTTGCGATGATATTAATTGTTGTTTGCGTTTTGCTGCTTGAAATGCTGGTGCGAAGTCGTTCGTCTGTGTCAAAAAAAGTTCGTGTGTGTAGCGGCTGTAGCGGCGCAGCCCACTGTGAAGGACGAAAACGACCCAAGCCCCTCCGCATCCCCTCCCACCCCGGACCCTCCTGACTCCCAAGGCCCGTAGCCCATGGGTTCGGGCGGAGGCGATGGAGCAGGCCGATGAGGAGGCCCGAGTTGCCTGAAGCGCGGGCTGGTGGCACTGACTGAGGTTGGTTTGTGATCTGGTGCCACTGCGCTGCGGTACTCCGCAGCCAGTGCGAGGCGCGCACCCCGGATTCAACTCGCACGTAGACCCGAATGAAGTAACTTGAGTGGGCCACGCGATCCGGACGGCGAAGCACTGGCTGCCTACAGCCGCAGCCAGCGGCGCCAGGGGGTATTGTCAAAAGTTGTGGATGAGCGAGAAAGAAAAGTGCGGCGTATCCTTGGTGGAGATCTAAGGCCACCACGCCCACAAGGGCAGGAGGATACGCCACATGAGCCAGGGTACGACGGTTTCGCTCGATCCGCAAGCGTCCAGCCGGGACGTGCTTACTCACATCCTGAACGAAGGCGCGCAGCGCTTGCTAGCCGCGGCGCTGAACGCGGAGGTGGAAGAATACCTCCAGCGTTTCGAGCGGGCGCGGGACGAGCGCGGGCATCGCGTGGTGGTGCGCAACGGCTACCTGCCGGAACGAACGATCCAGACGGGCATCGGCGCCGTACGCGTAGCGCAGCCGCGCGTGGAAGACCGGCGCCCCTCGGACGAGCGAGAGCCCTTTACGAGCAAGATTCTGCCTCCCTATTTGCGCCGGACCAAGAGCATGGAAGACCTGATCCCGTGGCTCTATTTGAAGGGCATCTCCACGCAGGACTTTCCGGAGGCGCTGAGCGCGCTGTTGGGGCCGCAAGCCAAGGGGCTTTCGGCCAATACGATCACGCGGATCAAGGACGTCTGGGCCTCCGAGTACGCGAGCTGGAACCGGCGGTCCTTGGCGGGCAAGCGCTACGTGTATCTGTGGGTGGACGGCATCTACTTCAACGTCCGCCTGGAGGAAGACCGCTCGTGCATCCTGGTGGTCATGGGGGCCACGGCCGACGGCAAGAAGGAACTGGTCGCCGTGCATGACGGCGTGCGGGAGAGCGAACAGTCCTGGCTTGAGGTCTTGACGGACCTGAAAGCGCGCGGCTTGAAGAACGGCCCGGACCTGGCCATCGGCGACGGTGCGTTGGGCTTCTGGGCGGCGCTTCCGAAAGCCTTTGCCAAGTGCCGGGTGCAGCGTTGCTGGGTTCACAAGACGATGAATGTGCTGAACGGCCTGCCCAAGAAATTACAGCCTTCAGCCAAGGAGAAATTGCATCAGATCTGGATGGCCCAGACGCGCAAGGATGCGCAGGCAGCGTTCGATGCGTTCGTGGCGACGTACCAAGCCAAGCATCCCAAGGCGGTCGAGTGTCTGCTCAAGGACCAAGACGCGCTGTTGGCGTTTTACGATTTCCCCGCCGAGCATTGGGCGCATCTGAGAACGACGAACCCGATCGAGTCCGCCTTCGCCACGGTGCGCTTGCGGACGCACAAGACCAAAGGCTGCGGCACGCGCCAAGCCACGCTGGCGATGGTGTTCAAACTCGCTCAGGTTGCCGAGAAGCGCTGGCGGAAACTAAACGGCCATAAGCTGCTGGAAGACGTGATTCGAGGCATCCGTTTCGTGGACGGCATCAAGGAAAACGCCGCATGATTCTCCTCTCGCCATCCACAACTTTTGACAATACCCCCGGCGCCAGTTTCTGAAAGGCACAAGGCGAAGCGAGGAGTGACCGTGCCACCAGCCGAAGAAATGGACAAGCTTAACGTGGACAATTCGAGGGATGCCAGGGCAGCATAGGAGCTGGCATGTAATGATATTACATAATGCAGGTGGTGACGATTCGCGTCAACGGATGCGTTGCCAAATTTTCCTCTCTACGTATTTGTATTTTGTATTGGCAGTAGGGTTAATTATGTGGATAAATCTTAGGCCTCGCATTATCGAGTCTCACAGTGATGCCAGTTTTTTCGCCTTCTCCAGAAGTGATTTTCAGGATAAGACGCGTGCCATAATACAAATCGCTTCGTTTCATGGTACGCAATATAGATTCACTTATTTAGAGAAAAAAATCGATATTGGGTTATGGTTGGCCTTGGACATTCAAGGTTGAGGCTGTGCTTGAGTCAAATCTCAGGCCGTCGTTGATGCTTGAACCCATTCTCCCGGAGCCTGATTATCTAGTACTATTGGCTAATGTTCTAACTGTCTTAGCCCCACTCGCAGGATGGTGGCGCTGGCGTGTGTGGCGGCTCAAGAGACTGTAAAGGGGAAAGGAGCCGGAAGCGTAAAAGAAGTGCAACGGACGTAGTTGTACCGCCCCAGCGCCCCGCCGCAGGATCATCCGACCCCCGAACGCGGGGTAGTGTCCGTAGAACAATGACCCGCCCGGCCCAGGCGAGCCCAAGTGAACCGCCGCGGCGCCTTTAAGAAGCAGGACAAACTGCCCTGACGTCTAACGCGCGTGTTCGCACCGGCGCATTCTCCATTGATTGGAAATGAATTCCGGCTAAATCCGGTACATACGGCAAGCGATCGACCTCGACTCGTCCGCGAGGGTTATGCCATGCCCGTGCCCTGCCGCAAATGCAACCGCCCCGTCCCCGACGGCAAGAAGATCTGCATGTACTGCGGGGAGCCGGTCTACGACCTGGTCCCCTGCCCGAGCTGCAACGCGAAGCTCCCGCCGCACATGACCGCCTGCCAATACTGCGGCGCGGCGCTCTCGGCCGAGGCCAAGGCCCGGCAGGAGAACGTGAAGAAGTGCCCCGGCTGCGGGCGCAACGTGGCCGGGCACCTCGCCCAGTGCCAGCACTGCGGGATGTCCTTCGGCGGCGCGCCGCGCCCGGCCGCCGCGCCCGCGCCGCTGAAGCCGGCCCCCGATTTCAAGGAGGTCGTCCGCCAGGGCCTGCAAGCCTTCGCCGCGAAGAACTATCCCGAGGCCGCGCGGCTCCTCGAAGCGGCGGCTTCCGCCAGCCCGTCCAACGAGATGCTCGCGACCTTGGCGCGGAAGGCGCGGGAGGCGTCGGGCCAGCCCGCGCCGCCGGCGGCGCCCGCGGCGCCCGCGGCCATGAATCCCCAGCAGCTCGAAGCCCTCAAGCACGCGGCGGTGCGGGCCACGGATGCGGGCGACTTCGCCGCCGCCGCCGCGCACCTGGAACGCCTCACCGCCGCCCTGCCGCGGCAATGGGGCTTCTGGTTCGCGCTGGCCGGCTGTTACGGGAGCCTCGGCCGCGAGGCGGACAAGGTCGCCGCCCTCGACCGCGGACTGGCGCTCCATCCCGACGACGCCGACGCCTGGTACAACAAGGCCGACGCGCTGGACAACCTGGGCCGCATTCAGGAGGCCCTCGCCGCCTACGACGAATGCCTGCGCCGCGAGCCCCGGAAGGCGGCGGCCTGGACCGACAAGGGCCACGTGCTGGTCAAGCTCAAGCGCCATCCGGAGGCCCTGGCCTGCCACGTCAAGGCCTGCGAGGCCGACCCGAACCACAAGGTCGCCTGGTTCAACCGCGCCGGGCTGGAGGCCGCGCTGGGGCAGCGCGAGCAGGCCATCGGCTCCTTTCAGCGCTTCCTGGCGCTGCATCCGCAGGCCGACTATCCGCAGCAGGCGCAGCTTGCCCAGCAGCAGCTCCGGCATCTGCAGGCCGGCGGGACGCTCAACCTGCCCGGCGCCTCCGCCGCGCCCGACGCCGAACTGGAAAAGCTCTTCCTGGAAGCGCGCGCGCTGGACAAGGCCGGCCGCCTGCCCGAAGCCGTCGCCGGCTACGAGATCGTCCTGCGGCGGAAGCCGGACCTCTTCGAGGCGCTCTTCAACCTCGGCATCTGCCTGGAGAACCTGGGCCGCTGCGCCGAGGCGCTGCCCAAGTACGAGCAGGCCGCGGGGCTGCGCCCGCAGGAGCCCAGCGTCTGGGCGCAGCAGGGCATCTGCCTCTCGCGGCTCCAGCGTCTCCCCGAGGCGCTCCTCGCGCTGAACAAGGCCATCGAATTGAACGCCGGGCAGGACCTGAGCTGGCACTACAAGAGTCTCGTCCTCTCGGCGCAGGGCCGCCACGCCGAGGCCCTGCCCTGCGCGGAGCGCGCGGTGGAGCTCAATCCCCGGAACGCCGACAACTGGAACGCCAAGGGCTGCGTGCTGAAGGACGCGGGCCGCTTCGAGGATTCGTACGCCGCCTTCGACCGCGCGCTGGCGCTGGCGCCGCAGGCCGCCGGGGTCTGGTACAACAAGGGCAACGCGCTGCGCCTGGGCGGCAAGCCGCTCGAGGAAGCGCTGGCCTGTTACGAGCGCGCCGCCGCGCTGGGCCGGCATCCCGGCGCGATGCAGAATCGCGCGCAGGCGCTGGCGCAACTCGGGCGCTGGGAACCGGCCCTGGCCGCGTGGGACGACTGCGCGCGCGCCGCGCCCCACGATCCCGAGGCCCTCGCCGGAAAGGTCCAGGCGCTGGAGCAGCTCAAGCGCCACGGCGAGGCGCTTCAGGCCTGCGAGGCGGTCCTCGCCCGCAGCCCCGGCGACGCGCGCTTCCTGGCCCTCTCGGCGCTCAGCCTCCGCAAGCTCGACCGCGTCCAGGAAGCCCTCGAGCGCGCCCGCCGCGCGACCCAGCTCGCCCCCAACCGCCCCGAAGGCTGGGCCGCGCTGACCCTGGCGTGCAGCGACCTGGACCTCGTGGACGAGGGCAAGGCCGCCTACGAGCGCTCGATCGAACTCGCCAAGCAGCCGCCTCCGCCGCCCGCGCCCGCGCCCGCGCCGAGGACGGGGCGGACCGAAGTGGTTCCCGCCGAGCCCGCCGCGGACGGCAAGCCGGCCACGGACCTGCAAGGCGTGTACACGCGGGAAGGCAACACGCTCACCAAGCGGGTCGTCATCGGCGAGGACGTGGCCGACCCGGTCGGCGAGATCCGCAACCAGATCCGCAAGTTCGCCGCCGAGATCCGTCCCGCGGCCCAGGCTCCCAACGCGGGCGATCGAGCGTGGGCCGCGGTCTTCGCCGAACTGGCCGACGTGCTGCAGGCGGCAGCACGCGACCCCCGCCGATCAAGCCCTGGAACGCCGGCGGTTAGATTTGGTCCAGAAGCTGAAGGACGGCACTGCACCGTAATCCGTTGTCTGTTCACTGTTCACTGTTCACTGTTTACTGCCGTACTTTTGTCCCATGCCGTTCCCTCTGCTCCCCCTACAATCCCGGCATGTGCGGCATCGCAGGCTTGGTGCGCTGGGGCGGTTTGTCCGGCGACGATGGGGCGCGCGTGCGGCGCGCGGCGGCGGCGCTCGTCCACCGCGGGCCGGACTCCGAAGGCTTCTGGGCCGATACGCAATGCGCGCTGGGCTTCCGGCGCCTGAAAGTGCTCGACCTTTCGCCCGCCGGCGAGCAGCCCATGGCCAACGAAGACGGCCGGCTCCGCGTCGTCTTCAACGGCGAGCTCTACAACTTCCGCGAGCTGCGGGCCGAACTCGAGGCCGCCGGCCACGCCTTCAAGAGCCGGACCGACACCGAAGTGCTCCTGCACGGCTTCGAGCAATGGGGCCTCGAATCGCTGCTGGGCAAGCTGCGCGGCATGTTCGCCTTCGCGCTCTGGGACGCCAGGGAACGGCAGCTCTTTCTGGCGCGCGACCCGCTGGGCGTGAAGCCGCTCTACTTCGCCGAACGCGGCGACGCGCTGGTCTTCGCCAGCGAACCGAAAGCGCTCTTTGCGACGGGGCTCGTCGAGCCGGAACTCGACCCGGTCGCCCTGCATGAGGCGCTCACTTACCGCTACGTTCCGCCGCCGCGCAGCGGCTTCAAGGACGTGGAGAAGCTCCCGCCGGGCAACCTGGCCGAGGCGAAGGACGGCGTGCTGCGGTACCGGGGCTGGTGGGCGCTCCGCGAAGCCCAGGGCTTCGAGCCGAAGCATCGGGAGGCGGCGCAAGCGGCCTTCGATGCGGCCGTGAAAGAAGGCCGGCGGCCGCGATTGCAGGGCCTGGACGAGCACGCCAGGCGGGAAGCGGAGCGCGCGCTGAGCGAGTCGTCGCGGCGCCGGCTCGTCGCGGACGTCCCCCTCGGCGCGTGGCTCTCCGGCGGCATCGACTCGGGCCTCGTGGCCTCCTTTATGGATGGCGGCGTGCGCTCCTTCGCCGCCGGCTTCGCGCAGCCCGAATGGGACGAGCGCGCGCTGGCGCGCGCGACGGCCGAACATCTGCGCACGCAGCACGCCGACTTCGAGGTCCCCGCCGACGTCTTCAGGCTCCTGCCGCAGATCGTCTGGCACGCCGACGAGCCGTACTTCGACAGCTCGAGCCTGCCGACGTTCGTCCTCGCGCAGAAAACGAAGGAGCACGTCACGGTGGTCCTCAGCGGCGACGGCGGCGACGAGGCCTTCGCCGGCTACCAGCGCTACGCGGGGCTGAAGTACCTCCAGAGCTGGAAGCGGCTGCCGGGGTTCCTGCGCGCGGGCTTCGTCGGCGCCGCGAAGCTGCTGCATCCGGCGCCTTCGCGGCAGGGCTGGGACCGGCTCGTGCGCTGGCTGGAGAAGCTCCGCGCGCAGGAGGCCGCCGGCTTTCCGGCTTACGTGGGCGCGCTGACCCTCTTCGAGCAGGACGCGATCCGCGCGCTGTACTCCGACGACCTCGCCGAGACCAACGCGGAACTCGATGGGCGCGAGTACCTCTCCAACGCGCTCAAGCGCGCCGCGCTGGCCGTGCATCCGGACGATCAGCCCAAGCTGCATCTCGACGAGGTTGGAATCCTGCAGCGCGCGGACCTCGCGACGTACCTTCCCGGCGACGTGCTCCACAAGGTCGATCGCATGTCCATGGCGCACGGCTTGGAGGTGCGCAGCCCGTTCCTCGACGTGGACCTCGTGAGCCTCGCGCTCTCGATCCCCGACGCCGTGCGCATGCCCGCGAAGGCGACCAAGCCGCTGCTGCGCAGGCTGGCCGGCGATCGCCTGCCGCCGCAGGTCGCGCAGGGAACCAAGCGCGGCTTCGGCGTGCCGCTCGACGCCTGGTTCCGCGGGCCGCTGCAGCGGCTGGCCGCCGAGATCTTCCACGAGTCGCGGCTCTCCGGCGAGGGGCTCTTCCGCAGGCACTACTGGGAGCCGCTGTGGAAGGCGCATCAGGAAGGCCGCGAGAACCACGGCGAGCGGCTCTACGCGCTGCTTGCGCTGGAACTCTGGCACCGCGCGTTCCTCGACGGCAAGCCGGCGCTGGAGCGGCCGGCGGCGCTGTAGTGTTGAGTTCCGAGTTCCGAGTTCCGAGGTCTTGAGGAACGGGTCCTTTCTGTAGCTCGAAACTCGCAACGCCTTCGGCTATCGTGCGAACTGCTCCGAACACATTCGAGGTCGCGGCGATGAAGCGCATGCGGGCGCGGGCGTGAAGGTACGGCGGTCGAAGATCGTCGGCGTGCTGGGCGGCCTGGGCCCCGAAGCCGCGCTCGCGTTCTGCCAGCGGCTGCTGGAGCGGACGCCGGGCGTGCGCCGCGACCAGGACCACCTGCGCGTGATCCTGGACAACAACGCCAAGATCCCGGATCGCACGGCGGCGCTGGCGGGGCGCGGGCCGAGCCCCGCGCCGGAGGCGATCCGCAGCGCGAGGCTGCTCCAGCGCGCGGGCGCGGCCTTCATCGCGATCCCCTGCAATACGGTGCAGCGCTGGCATCCCGAGATCTCCCGCGCGGTGCGGATCCCCGTCCTGAACCTGGTCGAGATCACCGTGAACGCTGCAAGGAAACGAGCGCAAGGCGGGTGCGCCATCGGGCTGCTGGCCACCGACGGCACGCGCCGCGCCGGCCTCTACGATGCGTGCCTCGCGCGGCGCAAGCTGGCGCCCGTGCACGCCACGGAGGCCGAACAGCGCCGCGTCATGGCGGCCATCGTCTCGATCAAGGCCGGGCGCGGACGCGCGCGGGCGCGAACCGCGCTGCGGCAGATTGCGCGCGCCTTGGGCCGGCGCGGCGCGGGAGCGATCGTGCTGGGCTGCACGGAGGTCGGGCTGGTGCTGAAGGACGGCGACGCGCCCGTTCCGCTGGTCGATTCGCTGGACGCGCTGGTCGAGGAGACGCTGCGCAGGGCGCTGCCGCGATCGGCTCGCTAACCACGGGGACACGGAGTAAACGGAGAAGGGCGGCAAACCGGACCCGGCGCGATTGAAGGATCCCCCTCCCCTTGCGGGAGGGAGCAGGGGGAGGGCGGTTTCCAGAGTCGTCCACCGCAACGGTGGATTAAGCGGGAAAGGCAAGGTCATCGCGATGAGCAAGGCACGGGCGCGCCGCGGCGCGCGGCGGATGGTCGTTCTTACCGACGGGAAGCTGAACATCTGGAGCGCCAAGACGGCCGTCAGCGTGATCCGCTACCGGCCCGGCGAGATCGCCTGCGTGTTGGACCGCAAGGCCGCCGGACGGGACCTGCACGCGCTGATCGGCACGGGCAAAGGCATCCCGATCGTCGCGTCCTTGAAGGAAGCGCTGGCGCACAAGCCCAATACGCTCCTGATCGGGATCGCCCCGGTCGGCGGCAAGCTGCCGGCGGCGTGGCGCAAGGTCCTGATCGAGGCGATGAAGGCGGGCCTGGACCTCATCAGCGGCCTGCACACCTTCCTCAACGACGACCCCGCCTTGGCCCAGGCCGCGAAACGCCACCGCCGCGAAATCTGGGACGTGCGCGTCCCGCCGCCGGACCTCGATTGCAGCGAGAACGTCGCCAAGGCCACGAAATGCAAGCGCGTCCTGGCCGTCGGCAGCGACTGCAACCTGGGCAAGATGTCGGTGATGCTGGAGCTGACCGCCGAGGCCAGGCGGCGCGGGTACGACGCCGAATTCGTCGCGACGGGGCAGACCGGGATCATGATCGCCGGCAGCGGGATCCCCATGGACCGCACCATCAGCGACTTCACCAACGGCGCGGCCGAGCGGCTGGTCATGGAACGGAAGAAGCGCGAGATCCTCTTCGTCGAGGGCCAGGGCGCGATCGGGCATCCGGCCTACAGCGCCGTCACGCTGGGCCTGCTGCACGGCACGGCCCCCGACGCGATGATCATGTGCCACTGCCCGACGCGAAAGGTGACGCACAGCGTCGAGACGCCCATCCCGCCGCTGCCTTTCCTGATCGACCTGCACGAGAAGCTCGCCGGCCTGGTCTGCCCCGCCAAGGTGGTGGGCATCGGCCTCAACACCTTCGAGATGACCGAAACCGCCGCGCGCCGCGAGGTCGAGAAGACCGAGAAGCGGACCGGGCTGCCGGCCACCGACGTGTACCGCTTCGGGCGCGTGGACAAGCTGATGGACGCGCTGGAGCGGCACTACAAGATGCGTAAGGGCCAAAGATAGGCGGACAAACGGCGAAGAGACCGTGTATACTGAGGCACGGGAGGTGAATGGTGAGCTTGATCGTTACCGCCGAACCGGTTCCCTTGCGTATCGAGCCCGATGGCACGGCGCGAGTCGGGCAAACTCGAGTGACTCTGGATACGATCCTCTTATCCTATGAATCCGGTGAATCGGCCGAGGAGATTGCCTATCACTTTCCCACGGTGACGTTGGCCCAGGTTCATGCGATTTTGGCATGGTATCTGAGCCACCGGGAAGAAGCGGATAAGTACATGCAGGAACGCGAATCCTTGGCCCAAGCCATCCGCGCCAAATGGGAGAGCCGTTGCTCTTCCAGCGGTTTGCGTGAGAGGCTGTTAGCGCGCAAGGCCGCGCGGAAGCCTTCGTGATCCGCTTTCTCTTTGACGAAAACGTAAGTCGCATGATCTTTAATGCGCTTCTCAAACGCAATTCGTCGCTCGACCTCGTCCGAGTGCAGGAACGGGGTTTGATGGGCCATGGCGACGATGAACTGCTGGAATGGGCCGCGCGCGAGAATCGGGTCTTGGTTACGCACGATCGCCAAACCATGCTCGATTCGGCCTATAAGCGCGTGGTTGCCGGATTGCCCATGCCGGGCATGGTCGTGATTCCCGGGCACATCCAAGTGCGACAAGCGCTTGAGGATCTCCAGACGATCGCAGAATGCGCCTTGGCCGAGGACCTGGATGGCCAGGCAATCTACTTGCCGCTGTGACCTTGGACGACTCCCGCATGAAACTCAGCGCCGAAAAGCGGACCGGGCTGCCGGCCACCGACGTGTACCGCTTCGGGCGCGTGGACAAGCTGATGGACGCGCTGGAGAGGCACTACAAGAAGAAGCGGCGGGCGAAGTAGGTGCAAATGAGGATATGGACCGGGTATAATTCGGCTCGGAGGAATACGATGTCCATGACGATTAAGGCCGACATCGCACCTTTGAGAGTCGATAACCAGGGAGTTATTAGGGTAGGGACCACGCGGATTCCCCTGGATACCCTTGTGGCCTGTTTTCACGAAGGCTCGACGCCCGAGGAAATCGCGCTCAACTTCAACGTCCTCAGCCTCCCCGATGTTTATGGAGCCCTAGCCTACTATCTTCGCCACCGGGAAGAGTTGGACCGGTATCTGGCGGAGCGGGAAGGCAAAGCAGACGCATTGCAGAAGGAAATTGAAAAGAAATTCCCACCCGCGGAAATCCGCGAGCGCTTGCTGGCACGGCGAGCCGCCAAGGCTTGACCGTTCATGCTTACCCTTCTTTCCGACGAGAATCTCAACGGCGGATTGCTGCATGCCATTCTGCACGCCCAGGCGGAACTCGATTTGGTTCGGGTTCAGGACGTAGGACTTTCCGGGGCAGCGGATTCGGAAATCCTCGAATGGGCCGCGGCTGAAAACAGAATCCTCCTGTCGCACGATAAAGAGACGCTCATCGGCGAAGCGCTTGGCAGATTGGAGGCCGGCCTGTTCATGCCTGGCCTCTTTATCGTGCGTCAACCCTACAGGATTGCCATGGTACGCGACGACGTCCTCGTCATATGCTCTTGCAGCACACAAGCGGAGTGGGTTGGCTGCGTTTACTACCTGCCTTTTTCGAAGTCGGTTCCGTAAGCAACGACCGAGGATCCCGCATGAAACTCAGCGCCGAAAAACTCGACCTCCGCCTGCGCCATACCTTCACCATCGCGCGCTCGTCTTCGGACTGGGCGCAAAACGTCCTCGTGCGCCTCCGCGACGGCAAATACGAGGGGCTCGGCGAGGCCAGCCCGGCGCGCTACTACGGGCAGACGCAAGCGAGCTGTCTGAAGACCGCGCGCGCCATGAGCCGGATCGTGAAAGACGCCAGCCCCTTCGACCTGGAACGGGTCGTGGACGCGCTGGAGCGGCGCTTCCCGAAGCAGCCCAGCGCGCGCGCGGCCGTGGACCTCGCGCTCCACGACCTCCTGGGCCAGCGCGCCGGCCTCCCGCTCTGGAAGTACTGGGGCCTCGATCCGGCGCGGACCCCGCAAACGTCCTACACCATCGGCATCGACACGCTCGAAAAGGTGCGCGTCAAGCTGGCCGAGGCCGAGCGCTTCCCGGTGCTGAAGATCAAACTGGGCGTGCCGGGCGACGACGAGATCGTCAAGGAAGTCCGCCGGCTCTGCCCAAAGAAGGTCCTGCGCGTGGACGCCAACTGCGGCTGGACGGTCGCCGAGACGATCCGCAAGGCCAGGCTCCTGGAGAAACTGGGCGTCGAGTTCGTCGAGCAGCCGATCCCGCCCGGGAACAACGCGGCGCTGAAGCGGATCAAGGACAGGATCGGCCTGCCGCTGCTGACCGACGAATCGAGCCTCGTGCCGGCCGACATCCCGCCGCTGCGCGGTTGCGTGGACGGGATCAACATCAAGCTGGTCAAGTGCGGCGGGCTGCGCCGCGCCTTGCAGATGATCCACGCCGCGCGCGCCTGCGGCCTGAAGATCATGATCGGCTGCATGATCGAGTCGAGCGTCCTCATCACCGCCGCCGCGCACCTGACCCCGCTGGTGGACTACGCCGACCTGGACGGGAACATCCTGATCTCCAACGATCCCTTCCGCGGCGTGAAGCTGGACAAGGACGCCAGGCTGCTGCTGCCGAAGGGGCCGGGCCTGGGGCTGTCGCGCCGGTAGGATTGTTCCGCGGGCTTCGCGAAAATTTACGCGAACTTTATTCGCCTATCGCGGCTTTCCCGGAGCCGCGGCGTCGATTATTCTGCTTCAAGTCAGCGCCTGAATGAGCCCGGGCCCGAGATCTCCGGCGCGCCGCCTCGCGGCCGCCCACTCCGATGGCAGCCAGGAAACGCGAGCGCAAGTCCGAGGAGCAGGCCGGCGCCGCGAAAGCTCCGCCGCCCGCGCGGAGCCTCGCCGAACGCCTCTTCGAACCCGTCGATTGCGCTTCGCTGGTCTGGTTTCGCGTCTGCTTCGGGCTGGTCATGGCCTGGCAGTCCGCGAAGTATCTTTGGAGCGGCTGGGCCGAGAGCGCCTACGTCAAGCCGGCGTTCCACTTCACGTACTACGGGTTTGGCTGGGTCAAGCCCTGGCCGGGCGAGGGCATGTATTGGCATTTCTACGCCATGATCGCCCTCTCGCTCCTCGTCGCGGCGGGGGCCCTGTACCGCGTCGGCAGCGCGCTGCTCTTTCTGGCCGTGACGCATTGGTTCCTGATCGAGGCCACGCAATACAACAACCATTATTACCTGGAATGCCTGCTCGCCTTGCTGCTGGCGTTCATGCCCGCGCACCGGGGGTTCTCCGTCGATGCGTGGCTCCGGCCGTCGCTGCGCGAGCGGACGGTCCCGGCCTGGACGGTCTGGCTGCTGCGTTTCCAGATTGGAGTCGTGTACTTCTACGGGGGGCTCGCCAAGTTCGACCCGGACTGGCTTACCGGCATTCCCGTGCGCGGGCTCCTCGGGAAGGCCGCGGCGCTGCCGCTCCTGGGCGAATGGTCCCGCGCGCCCTGGTTCGGGTGCTTCCTGGCCTACGGCGGGCTCCTGCTCGATCTCCTGATCGTCCCGCTGCTGCTCTGGCGCCGCACGCGCCTCGCCGCGTTTCTCCTGGCGCTGGGCTTCCATCTCTCCAATTCGGCGCTCTTCACGATCGGCGTCTTCCCGTGGTTCATGATCGGGGCCACGCTGATCTATTTCGATCCCGAATGGCCGCGCGCGGCGCTGCGCCGGGTGCTGCGGCGCAAGGCGCCTGATGGTGAACCGCCAGCACACGCGGTCCCGCGCCTGGGCAGGCTGCGGCGCGTGGGCCTGGGACTGCTGACCCTGTATCTCCTGATTCAGGTATTCCTGCCCTTCCGCAGATTGCTCTATCCCCATCGCGTGACGTGGTCGGAGGAAGGCTTCCGCTTCGCCTGGCACATGATGCTGCGGCACAAACTGACCCAGGCCGAGTTCGTCGTCCTCTCGCCGCGAAACGAGCCGCTGCCGGTGAAGCTCGAAAGGACGCTGACCAAGCGCCAGTTCGGCGTGATGCGCTCGAAACCCGACCTGATCCTGCAGTTCGCGCATCACCTCGCGGGCGAGGCCAGGCGGCAGGGGTTCGAGGACGTGAAGGTCAAGGCCCTGATCTCCTGCTCCCTGAACGGCCGGAAGCCGCAGTTGCTCGTCGATCATACGGTGGACCTGGCCGCCGAGCCGACCGGCCTTCAGCCCAAGCACTGGATCCGGCCCCTCGAAGAGCCGCTGCCCCCGGACGAGCCCTGGGTGTGGATCGAGCATCCCGAATACAAGCGCGCGCCCGATTTCGAGGCGTTGGAAGCCGGGGAATAGAAGCGCGTCACAAGATCGGATCGAGAAGCGCGACGGTCGCGCGCGCCGCTGGGCGCCTGGAATCGGCCGGCTGGATCGGTCTGGCGGCAATCCTGCCGGGCGCAAAAAGAACGGGGCCGTCCCGGATACCCGGGACGGCCCCGCAAGTCTTACGTTCCAGTGCGGACTAGAAGTCGATCTGGAAGCGCATCATGAAGGCATGCATGATGCCGTTGACGCGGAGACCGACGCCGCTCGCTTCGGCATTGCCCGGCGGAGGACTTCCAACCGAAACGCTGTTCGGGTCGCCGTCTTCGAGATTGGTGTATACGTAGTTCCACATGAAGCGCATATTGGGGTTCAGATACCAGTTGACGCCGGCGGTGACGTTCTGGATCAACCCGCCGCGCACGCGCGTCTGGTGCGGATCGGTGATGCCGGCCGCGTCGTCGGGATCGAAGCCGTTGGAATCCAGGTTGAGCCAGGAGTAGCGGAGCGCGACTTCCCATGCGCCCAGCCCGATGCCGTCGCCGACCCAGAAGTTCTTCTTGGGCTTGACGCGGTCGAAGAGCCCGCTGGACTGCTTGTACTTCCGGCTCTCGCCGGTGATGAAGTAGCTGCCGAAGACGTAGAACCCATGCAGGAAGGCGTCGTCGGCGTTGTCATCCAGGAGGTCGGGGCCCGAGGGATCGTCGGTAAAGACGCCGATGTCGCGGTCCACCCATGCGCCGACGTACTCCGCCTGCAACGACCAGTTCTTGTAGACGAAGGCCATTTCGGCGCCCAGCAGGCTGATGCTGTCCGCGGTCAGGGTGCCGGTGTCCACGAAGCGGTCCACGCGGACTTCGGGGCGCGCGCGGAAGCGGAAGCGCTTGTCCGGGGGCGTGTAGTGGCGGCCCGACAGACCCAAGTGAACCATCTTCTTGCCATCGTCCTGATACCAGGGCTGGCCCCAGACGCGCCCGGAGAAGGCCCAGTTGGCCTGCCCGTCGCTGGGGAAGAAGGCGGCGTCGACGTCGCCGGCGTCGTCGTCCACGTTGTCGTCGGTGTCGTCGCGCGTGTCTTCGCCCGTCACGTTGCCTTCGCGGAACACGCCGACCTTCCAGCCCAGCCGGCTGTCGAAGTGGTTGTTGCTGAACGAAATCCCGGGATTGCGGCTGGGAATGAACGCGTCGCTCAGCATGCTCCGTTCCATGAAGGTGATGTACTTGGAACTGGTCTGCTCTTCGAGGCCGACGGGTTCGTACTGGTTGCCGATGGTCGCCGTGCCGAGGCCCGGGATGTTCTTCAGGCCCATGTACACGTCCTTGAACTCGACCGTGTTGTCGCCGTCCTCGGCGAAGTCCATCTGCAGCTTGAAGAACGCGTTCTTGTAGATGTCGCCGCCGAAGAACAGGCGCACGCGGCGGAACTCGGTGCTGTTTTCCTGCTCGCTGAGGGAGTCGCTGATGCGGCTGTCTTCCATGGGGAAAGTCCAGTCCCACATGATGCGGCCGCCCAGGGCCAGGTTGAAGTCCTTGTTGGCGGTCGTGAACTTCAGCCCTTCCTTCCAGTAGACCTTGAAGGTGTTGTCGTCGGGCTTCTTCTCGCCCTCGGCGAAGTACATGCCGCTCTCGAGGCTCGAGATCTTCTGCGCCAGGGCGTCCTGCCCCTTGGCCGAAGATTGCAGATGCATGATCTGCTGATCCTTCTGAGCCAGATCGGCCTGCTGGCGCTCGACCAGCTTTTCCAGCCGCCGCAGCCGCTCTTCGACGTCCGCGCTGGCCTCCGATGCCGCGAGCGGCATGGCCAGCCAAGCCATGGCCATCGCGACGGTCAACCACAAGCACTTACTCATGAGACGAGACCCTCCCCCTTTTTGAAAAGGGCAACCAAACCCGTTGCACTCGTGATGCGAAGCGGTCCGGAACGATACCCGCGGTCTGTAAATGATTCGTGAAGCCAATATGAAATGACTATAATTCGAGCGTCAATCGAAGGCCTTCAAGATGCCCGGTTCGAATCCGCAACTGTCGTAAAGACAATGAGTAAAGAGACCGTATGGAGCGGATGAAGCTCCATGGGCAAGACCCGCGGTGCGTAAATTTAAGATCAATTCTGAATCAATAATAGGAGGACACGGCGAAGTTCAGGCGCCGGTGGGCGTCGCTTCTCGCTTGCTGAGATCCTGCGCCAGCGGCAGATGGATGCGGAAGGTGCTGCCGCGCCCGGGGAAGCTCTCCAGGGAGACGCGCCCGCCGAGCGCCAGGGCGATGTGCTTGACGATCGAGAGGCCCAGTCCCGTGCCGCCGAGTTCGCGCGAGCGCGCCTTGTCGACGCGATAGAAGCGCTCGAAGATCCGCTTCTGATGCACCGGGTCGATGCCGATGCCGGTGTCCTGCACTTCCACCAGCGCGTGCCGGTCTTCCTGCTTCAGGCGCAGCCAGATCTGGCCGCCGGGCGGCGTGTACTTGATCGCGTTGTCGAGCAGGTTGTCGATGGCCTGGCGCAGCACCTCGTAGTCGCCCTTCACCGGCAGCGCGCCCTCGCAGGCTTCCACGCTGATCTGGATGCGGCGGTCGTCGGCGGAGGCGCGCAGGACGCGGGCCGATTCGAGCGCGGGCTCCCGCAGGTCGAGATGTTCGCGGTCCAGCACGGCGCCGTCGGACTCCGCGCGCGAGAGCGTCAGCAGGTCCACGACGATCTGGGAGAGGCGCAGGCCCTGGCGGTGGACTTTTTCGAGGAAGCGCATGCGCGTGGCCTCGTCCATCGCCGGATCCTCGAGCAGCGTCTCCACGAGGCCGCGAATGGCGGTGAGCGGCGTCTTCAGCTCGTGCGAGACGTTGGCCACGAAGTCGCGGCGGACTTCCTCGAGCCGGCGCAGGTCGGTGATGTCCTCGATGATCACCACGGCGCCGGAGAGCTGCCCGTCACTGCCGCGCAGGGGGGAGGCGTGGAGCTTGACGTACAGGTCCCGCGGCGGCGCGACGAGGCGCAGCTCGCGCTCGCTGGCCCCGTCCGAACCCAGGGCCTGGGCGAGGGCGTCGCAGACCTCGCGCGTGCGGGTCGCCTCCCAGATCTTGTGCCCGGTCAGGTCGCCGGCCTGGAGGCGCAGGATTTTCCGCGCGGCTTCGTTGAGGTGGACGATGCGCTCGTCCCGGTCCACCGCGATCACGCCCTCGGCCATGCTGGCGAGGACGGCGGCGAGCTTGTTGCGGTCGGTCAGGATCGTCTGCATGCGCTCCTGAAGCTGCCCGGCCATGGCGTTGAACGCGCCGGCCAGCTCGCCGAACTCGTGGGTGGAATCCACCGGCACCTTCTGCGTGTAGTCGCCGGCGGCGATGGCATGCACGGCGCCGGTCATGCGGCCGAGCGGGCCGGTGATGCCGCGCGCCACGAAGAAGCCCAGCGCCAGCGCGATCAGGGCCGCCGTCACGGCGCCGACGGCGATCCGGCCGCGCAGGTCGGCCAGCCGCGACTCCAGCGCCGTCAGCGGGAGGGACGTGCGCACGTAGCCCAGCGGCGGGTCGCCGCCCACCTGGAGCGCCGAGTACAGCATGCGCGCCTTGACCGTGTCGCTGTAGCGCGAGGCCTCGCCGCGGCCGGCCTGGCGGGCGGCCACGATCTCGGGGCGGCCCAGGTGGTTCTCCATGCGCTCGGGCAGCTCGTCGGAATCGGCCAGCACCCCGCCGTCGGCGGCGATGACGGTCAGGCGCGCGCCGATTTCGCGGCCCAGGCCCTGGATGCGCAGTTCGAGTTCGGCCGCCGGCGGGCCGCCTGGGGAAAGGTAGGGCGCGGCCAGATCGCGCAGCAGCACGGCCTTCGAATGCAGGCCGCGGGCGGTCTCTTCAATGGAATCGCGTTCGATGCGCCCGGCGACCAGCACACCGACGATGGCCGTCGTGGCGAGGATCAGGATGACGTACCCGGCGTACAGCTTCCCGAAAAAAACGGGAACGGACCATGCCTCACTCCCCGCCGTCCTTGAAGCGGTAGCCCACGCCGCGGATCGTCTCGATCGTCTCCCGGTGCGGGCCCAGTTTCTTGCGGATCGCGCGGATATGCACGTCGATGTTCCGGTCGATCACGAACGCGTCGCCGCGGACCACGTGGCCCAGCAACTGGTCGCGCGTGAAGACCCGCCCGGCATGCGCGGCCAGGAAGTGCAGCAGCCGGAACTCGGTCGCCGTGAACGGGACCGGCTCGCCGTCGATCTTCACCTCGTGGCGGCCCGCGTCGATCACGATCCCTTCCCGAGCGATCCGCTCCTTGCCGTTGCGCTCTTCCTTCAGCGGGCCGCGGCGCAGCACCGCCTTCACCCGCGCCAGCAGTTCCTTCGGGCTGAACGGCTTGGTGACGTAGTCGTCGGCGCCCACGCCAAGGCCCAGCACCACGTCGCTCTCTTCGCCCTTCGCCGTGACCATCATCACCGGCGTCGAGCGCGTCAGCGGGTCGGACTTCAGCCGCCGGCAGAGTTCGATCCCGTCGAGACCCGGCAGCATCAGGTCCAGGAGCACCAGGTCCGGCGCTTCCTTGCGGACCTTGCGCAGGCCGTCCTCGCCGTCCCGCGCGCTGGCCACGCGGTAGCCTTCCTTGGAGAGATTGTACTCCAGCAGTTCCAGAATATCCGACTCATCTTCGATCACGACGATCTTCGCGGTGCTCACGGAAGTCTCCTCGGGGTAGGTAACGCGCCAGCCACGCTTGAAATGTACGCCGCGTAAATGAAGGAAATGTGAAGATAGGATGAATGTTAAGACCTTATATTTGGCCGCAACTCACTAAATCATAACCAGTTATATGACAATTTACTACCCAATATATATCTGGTATTTATTCGGGGTATCAAGTTCCTAGCGGCACGCCCTTGCGGACCGTCACCGCCGAGCCCTCCGCCAGGAATGCCGAGGCCGGCGGGCCGGCCAGCGCCTTCCCGAAGCCCGGGTAGCACGCCTCCGCGTCGCCGCTCAAGCCCGCCTCGCCGGCCGCCCAGACGCGCCACGCCGGGTGTTCGACCTGGTACTCCAGCGTCGAACCGTCGCGCTGGCGCGTGTAGCCCCAGTAATGCTCGGCGATAAAGGACGCCTCGCTGCCCTCGGCGGGCACGGACGGTTCGCCCATCCCGCGCACGCGCGCCTCGAACGGTTTGCCGCGCCAGGTCCAGCGGTAGCTCGCCGCCGGCGGCGCGCCGCGCTCGATGGAATGCCCCATTGGGACCGAAGCGTATTGCTCGTTGTAGACCGTCCGCGCGACCCAGGCCACCGCCCAGCGCGGGACCAGCTCGCGAATGAAGACCACGCCGCGCCGGACCTCGCCGCGGGCCTCGCGCCGCACGTAGAAGCGCAGGTTGACCTCCTCGAAGTTGCAGTGAAAGGGAATCGGCAAGCCCAGCACGCGCGTCTTCCCGAAGTGGAATCCGACGACGCTCGCCAGCGCGCGGCCCGCGTGGAGGTCCAGTTCGGTTCCGGCTGGGACGATCGGGCGCAGCAGGGCGGGGTCGAGTTCCCAGTTGAGCATGACCAGCCAGGTCCATTCGGCGGTGAGGAAGGGGGAGGCCATGGCGAGGCAAATTCCAATTCCAAAGAACCAAGAACCAAACAAATCGCAAAACTCAAACTGCAAATCACAAACAGCAAACAAACGGCAAACGGCAAACGGCAAACGGCAAACGGCAAACAGCAAACGGCAGGCGGCCTTGGCCTTCACCTCGAAAGGCGGCGCATGACCGTGAGAAGACGGGCTGCCTCCGGTGACGGCATGAAGTATAACCGTCTTGCACGGAACGGCGAAGGCCGGAGGACGCATGGCGAACGCAGCTCCCGCGACCGAACCCGCGACTCCTAAGGCCGGCTGGGTGCTCTACGACGGCACGTGCGGGATCTGCCGGCGCTTCATGGGCCTCGTGCGCGGCACGCTGGAGCGGCGCGGCTTCGCGCTGGAGCCCTTGCAGGCGCCGTGGGTCAACGCGCGGCTGAAGCTGACCGAAGAGGAATTGCTCCGCGACCTGCTGCTGCTGACGGCCGACGGCGCGCTCTACCGCGGGGCGGACGCCTACCTGTATGCGATGCGGCGGATCTGGTACGCGTGGCCGGCGGGGGTGCTCTTCATGCTCCCGGGGCTGCACGGGCTCTTCGCGCGCGCGTACCGCTGGTTCGCGGACAACCGTTACCGGTTCTCGGGGACCTGCGCGCTGCCGGAGCGCGGCGGGGACTGATCGACTTCGAGGAGGAGGCGGAAGCCGGTCTCGAGATCTGGTCCCTTATATACGCTTCGATACGCCGAACGACATTCGTGAGCTTGTGTAAACTTCGAACCTCCTCGCTTGACCTGATTCGATTTAGTCAAGGCTCCTTTCGGGTCCGTAACAGGAGCAGAGTCGTAACCCCTCAGTCCATCCATGCAAATTTCCCAAGCATTACCATGCATGTCGAAAAGCCCCCAGGCGTTGCCTTTCTTTTGGCCGCAAAGGTTGAGTCCATTTAGCCAAACCGGTGGGCGTTGGCTGCTGAATTCGGCGTATTCTGCCAAGAGCGCCTCACCCGAACTGAAACTTGCGTAACTACCTGCGCGGCAAGCGAATTCCCATTCCGCCTCATAAGGCAACCTGAAAGAATGTCCGAATTCTTTTTCGAGATATGAACTAAAACTATTTAACTCAAGTGAGGTCATATGCGTTACTGGCGAGTCGGCAGGGAGGCTCATCATGCCTATCATCTGCTCGAACAGCTTCGCCACATTCTCTTCTGTCGAGTTGTGGAGTGAAAAGGTGTAACTCATTCTGCCGTCACGGTGAAGGTGGACATTCCAGTATTCAATTCCATTCTTTTGGTCGATACGATCAGGCGACTTGTTCATTACGCTATAAAACTGCCTGATAGATGTTTCATATTTTGCAAGATAGTATGGCCTCGAAATGGTAACCAGATGCGCGGGAACTTCGTTCGGTTCGGCCAACCTCCAGCGCTTCAGGTCCAGCTCGTATCGCACCGCATCCAACTCCGCCGTCTTCCCCCGCGCGAAGCCGTACATGGCGAAGCCCGCGAGCACCGCCAGCAACAGCAGCGTCTTCAGACCGAACTGCGGGCGCGTCTTGGTGCGCCAGGCGTGGCTCAGGATCATCCCCACCAGGCACAGGAACGCGCAGAGGAAGAACTTGAAGATCAGGCGCCCCGGTAGGGGGCTTTCGCTCGGCAGGACCGGCTCGGGCGTGCCCATGACGAAGCGCCCGGCGGGGATCAGCACGAAGTCCATGGTCACGCCGCCGCCCAAATCGAGCGACTTCGCCGGCGGCAGCCCAACGAGTTGCGCGTACTCCTCGACCGACTGCCGCCCGTCCCAGAGCGGCCAGGCCGGTTCGGCTTCGGCGGCGCGGAGTCCGAAGCCGGCCATCAACGCGAGGAAGGCCGCGCAGCAGGCTCCCAACGGCAGGGTCATGCGCGCATTTTAGCCCGTTGGAGGCCGTGCAGCTACTTCGTAGCGCGGGCGGTTCGCCCGCGCTACGTAAGGCGCCGCCGGGACGCCGGCGCTCCGAACGGCGTCACTCGTCCTGCTTCAGGTCGCGACGCACGTCCGAGCCCGACGAGCGCGCCTGGGCTTCGTACGCGCGGCGCCAGGACTCGGGGTCCCAGGGTTCGGCGGTGAGCATCCCGCGGTGCTCGGGCTTGAGCAGATACACCTGCGCGTGCTGGGACTCGCCGTCGGAGGTCCAGACTTCGAGCGCCGCGCGGACGTACTCGGGGCCTTCGTACGCGTCGAGCTTGCGCCAGGTCTTGGCGTCGATGCCGCGCAGCAGCATGCCGCGGGTCGTCGCGCCGGCGAACTCGGCCAGCGCCGGGTACGTGCGCCCGCGCAGGATCGCGCGCGCGTAATCGTGGAGTTCGGCGGGCTGCGCGTCGATCTTGCGCCCGACCACCGCTTCCAGCAGGTCGGGGAACATCAGCGTCCCGTACGCGAAGAGCGTGCTTTCGGACATTCCTTTCGAACCGCCCTGCTTCGACGTCATGCGTGCACCGCCTTCGAGAGCTTCTCGTAATCGCCCTTCAGCGAGCGGTAGAGGTTCTGCCAGAGCGGATGGAAGGCGTTGTAGACCTTCACGTGGGGCGGCTTGGGTTCGAGCGGGTCGCAGGTCTGGACCGTCGCGCGGCAGGCCTCTTCGACGCTCTTGAACGCGCCGGCGCCGACGGCGGCGAGCAGCGCGACGCCGTAGGCCGGGCCTTCGGCGGCGGCGAGCCCGCGGGTGCCCTGCCCGAAGACGTCGGCGAGGGTCTGGCGCCAGAAGGGGTTCTTCGCGCCGCCGCCGGTGACGCGAACTTCGCCGACGGGCAGCCCCAGCGCCTTGAAGATCTCGAACGAATCGCGGAGCGAGTAGCAGACGCCCTCGACGATCGCGCGGGCGAGCGCGCCCTTGGTGGTGCTCGGGGTGATGCCGACGAAGGTCCCCGTCGCGTACGGGTCGGCGTGCGGCGTGCGCTCCCCGGTGAGGTACGGCAGGAAGCAGACGCCGCGGCTTCCGGCCGGCTCGGCGGCGGCCTGCGCGACCAGCAGGTCGTAGGGGTCGGCGCCGGACATCTTCGCGGCCTCGACCTCGGGCTGCCCCAGCGCGTTGCGGAACCACTGGAAGCTCCCGCCGCTGGCCAGGCAGACGCCCATCATGTGCCACTTGCCGGGGACCGCGTGGCAGAAAGCGTGAAGGCGCCCCCGCGGGTCGGTCTTGAGCGTGTCGGCATGCAGGAAGACGACGCCGCTCGTGCCGAGGCTGACGCTCGCGATGCCGCTCTGTACGATCCCCGCGCCGACGCCGCCGGCCGCCTGGTCGCCGCCGCCGCCGACCACCGGCGTGCCCGGCAGGACCGCGCCGCCCAGCGCCTGGCTCGCGGCCTCCGTCACCTTCCCGCTCACCTCGGGCGACTCGTAAACCTTCGGCAGCAGGCCCGCGTCGAGTTCCAGCTTCCCGAGCAGCTCGTTCGACCACGCGCGCTTGCGGATGTCGAGGAGCAGCGTGCCGGAGGCATCGCTGACCTCGGTGGCGTACTCGCCGGTGAGGAGCAGGCGGATGTAATCCTTCGGCAGCAGCGCCTTGCGCGCGCGCTCGTAGAGTTGCGGCTCGTGGCGGCGGACCCAGAGGATCTTCGGCGCGGTGAAGCCGGTCAGCGCGGGGTTGCTGACCATGCGCAGGAGTTCCGGCAGCCCGCCGGCGCGGCTGACGATCTCGGCGCATTCCTCGGCGGTGCGCTGGTCGTTCCAGAGGATCGCCGGGCGCAGGACCTGGTCCTTCGCGTCGAGCAGCGTCAAGCCGTGCATTTGCCCGGAGAGTCCGATGCCCTTGATCTCGGCGGGCCGCGCGCCGGCTTTCTTGAGCGCCTCGGGGACGGCCTTGCGCACGGCGGCCCACCACTCGGCGGGATCCTGCTCCGACCAGAGCGGCTTCGGCGCCTGGCAGGTGTGCCCGCCGCCGGCGCTGGCCTTCACCGCGCCGCGTTCGTCGATCAGGAGCGCGCGCGAGCCGGACGTGCCGATGTCGATGCCGAGATAGAGGGCCATGGGGCCTCCTTAAAGGTCAAGTATGAAGGAGGAAGTATGAAATATGAAGGCGAAGTTTGGAAGTGAGTTGGCGGGGGGATGGTGTACATTCGGCGCGGAACGGGATTCATCCATGGCCGAAATTTCCGCGCAAGGCCGCACGCTTCAACTCTCGTACTCGACGAACGTCCATCCGGCCGAGTCGGTGGCCGAGCTTCAGGCGATGCTGCGTGCGCAGGTGGCGCCGGTCTCGCGCGGGGCCTTTGGGAATCTCGAGGCCGCGGTGAACCTGCGCTTGGGGATGCGGCAGGCCGACGAACTGCTGGGCTTCGATCCCGCCGCCCCGCCGCCGGCGCTGGCCACCGCGCAGCTTGGCGCGCCGCCGGCGCCGGCCTGCGAGGAACTGCTTGCCACGTTGCGAGACGAAAAGCTCCGCGTCGTCTCGGTCAACGGGTTCCCGATCCAGGACTTTCACGCGCCGCGCGTGAAGGAGCAGGTCTACGCGCCGTCGTGGACAGACCCGCGCCGCGCGCTGTACTCGCTCAAGATCGCCAAGGTCCTCGCGCACCTGCTCGGGGAGCGCACCGCCGCCGCCGTGAGCGTTCCGTCGGGCGTCTTCAAGGGCGTGGCCGACGACGCGGAGACCAAGGCGCGCTGCGCGCACGTGCTGCTGGCCTGCGCGCGCGAGCTGGCGCGGCTGGAGGAACTGACCGGCAAGACCATCGTGCTGGGCCTGGAGCCCGAGCCGTACACGACCGGCGAATCGCTCGAGGAGTTCGTCGCGTACTTCAACGAGTTCATCCTGCGCCACGCGCGCCTGCGGTTGGCGCATGACATGGGGTGCTCGGAGAACCAGGCCGAGGATCTCGCGCGGCGCTTCGTCACGGTGAACCTGGATCTGTGCCACCAAGCCGTGGAGTTCGAGGACCCGCTGGAGGACCTGAAGCGGCTGCGGGCGGAGGGCATCGTGCTGAGCGGGCTGCACGTCTCGGCGGCGCTGAAGCTGCGCGAGCCGGCGGAGCACCCCGCGGCGTTCCGCGCGCTGCTGGACCTGGACGAGCCGCGCTATCTGCACCAGGTCGTCGCGAAGCGCAAGGACGGCGGGCTCCAGCGCTTCAGCGACCTGCCCGAGCTGCGCGACCTGGACCGCCAGCGCGCGCGGAGCCTCTCCTGGCTGGACCTCGACGAACTGCGCTGCCACTTCCACGTGCCGCTCTTCGCCGCCTTCGAGGGCGCGCTGAGCAGCACGCGGGATAGCGTCGGCCCGGCCGCCCGCTTCGCCGCGCGCGAGGGGCTCACCGACAACTTCGTCGTCGAGACGTACACGTGGGGCGTCTTGAAGGGCTTGGCCGAGCGCGGGAACGAAGCGGCAGCCCGAATCGTTGGTGATGGGGATGTGAAGGCGGGGCTGATCGAAGAATTGAAGTGGGCGCTGGGGGAACTGCAGAAGTATGAAGTATGAAGTATGAAGTATGAAGTAGGAAGTAGGAAGTAGGAAGCAGGAAGCAGGAAGTAGGAAAGGAGAAGTCCAACTCCATACTGCTAAACAAAGAGGAGAAGGATGGCATGAAGCAACCAGGCGACCAGGGGTTTGATCTCAGACTACGCACCAGGCAGTTTGCTCTTCGGATCATCCGAATGTATACGACCCTGCCCAAGCGTGGCCGGGAAGAAGTCCGCGTATTGGGCACGCAGGTATTGAGAAGCGGCACCTCGGTTGGAGCGCACTATCGCGAAGCGTATCGCGCCAAGTCCGATAAGGATTATGTCAATAAGCTGCAGGGCGCTTTGCAGGAGCTGGAGGAGACGAGATACTGGATGGAGTTATTGGTCGATTCGGAGATCGTCTCAGTGCGCAAGATGTCCGAGCTGTTCAAGGAGTCGGACGAGCTCACTGCGATCATCGTAACTATCGTGCGCAAGGCCAAGTCGCGAAGCCCGAGGACCACAAGATAATGCCCGTCTTTCTTCTGCTTCATACTTCCTGCTTCATCCTTATTGGGCCTGAGGCATCACGACGCAGATGAAACCCGTTCTCGTCCTCAACGTCGTCGGCCTGACGCGCGCGCTGCTGGCCCGGCATCCCGGCGCGGCGCCGAAGCTCGAGGCGCTGGCGCGGGAGGGCCGGAGCGCGACGCTGGGGACGGTGCTGCCGGCGGTGACGTGCTCGGCGCAGGCGACGTTCCTGACCGGGACGCTGCCGCGCGAGCACGGGATCGTCGCGAACGGCTGGTATTTCCGCGAGCTTTCCGAGATTCATTTCTGGAAGCAGTCGAACCGGCTCGTCGCGGGCGAGAAGCTCTGGGACGCCGGGCGCGCGCGCGATCCCCGGTTCACCTCGGCGCAGCTCTGCTGGTGGTACAACATGTACTCGGCCAACGACGTGGCGGTGACGATGCGGCCGTTCGAGGGCGGCGAGAAGGTCGTCTCGCTGCTGTATACGAAGCCGCCGGAGCTGGCTGGGCAGCTCGACGCGGAACTTGGGCCGTTCCCGCTCTTCGACTTCTGGGGTCCGCGCGCGGGGCTGAACAGCAGCGAGTGGATCGAGCGCTGCGCGTACAGCGTGCGCAAACGCTTCGCCCCGACGCTCACGCTCGTCTATCTCCCGCACCTCGACTACAACCTGCAGCGGCTCGGGCCGGACGATCCGGCCATCGCGGCGGACCTCGCGGGGATCGACGCGGTCGCGGGCCGGCTGATCGAGCACGCGCGCGGCTCGGGCGCCGAAGTCGTCGTGCTGAGCGAGTACGGGATTTCGAAAGTCGCCGGCGGCGTGGACCTGAACCGGGTGCTGCGCCGCGGCGGGTTCCTGGCCGTGCAGAAGCAGCTCGACTGGGAGCTGCTCGACGGCGGCGCGAGCCGCGCCTTCGCGGTCTGCGACCACCAGGTGGCGCACGTGTACGTCGCCGATCCCGCGGACGCGCCGAAGGTCAAGGCGCTGCTGGAGCGGACCGAGGGCGTCGAGCGCGTGCTCGACGAGGCCGGCAAGCGCGAGGCGGGGCTCGACCATCCGCGCAGCGGCGAGCTGGTCGCGGTCAGCGCGCCCGACCGGTGGTTCACCTACTTCTACTGGGAGGACGACGCGAAGGCCCCGCCGTTCGCGCGGCAGGTGGACATCCACCAGAAGCCCGGCTACGACCCGCTGGAGCTGTTCCTCGACCCGGGCGTGCCCCTGAAGCTGCCGCGCATCTTCTTCAAGCTCGCGCTGCGCTCGCTGGGTTTCAACGTGGGCCCGATCGTGAATTACATCCCGTTCGACGCGAGCCTGATCCGGGGCAGCCACGGACGGCTGCCGGCAACGCGCGACGAAGGCCCGCTGTTCATCACCAGTTCAAAGGGTCTGGAGCTTCCGGAGCACCTGGAGGCCACGCAGGTGAAGGCGACGCTGCTGAAGCTAATCTTCGGCTGACGGCATGACGAGGCCGTTCGAGGTTCACGCTTCTGCGAGGTGCTTCACGACGAGCTGCATATCGTCCCAGACCGCCTTGCGCACTTCCTTCGTATACTGGCGGAGCACGAAGGCCGGATGGTACGTGGGCATGACGCGGACGCCCTTGTAGAGCATCCAGCGGCCGCGCAGGCGGGTGATGCCTTCGCTGGTGCGCAGCAGCGTGCGGGCGGCCGGCGAACCGAGCGCGACGATCGCTTTCGGAGCGAGCAATTCGAGCTGCTCTTCGAGGTACGGCGAGCAAGCCGCGACCTCCTGCGGGTTGGGCGTGCGGTTGCCGGGCGGGCGGCACTTGAGCACGTTGCAGATGTAGACCTCTTCGCGCGCCAGGCCCATCGCGCCGATGATCTTATCGAGCAGTTGCCCGGCGCGGCCCACGAACGGCCGGCCGGTCGCGTCCTCGTCGGCCCCGGGGCCTTCGCCGACGAAGACGAGCTTCGCTTCGCGGTTGCCCTCGCCGAAGACCACGTGCTGGCGGCCCTGATGCAGCGGGCATTGGGTGCAGGCCAGCGCGCGCGCCTCGAGGTCCTTCCAGCGCGCGGCCTTGTCGCCGGGCTTCAAGTCCGCCGTGGCGGGAGGTTCGCCCCGCGGGCCGGCGGCCGGGTCGCGCCGAGTCGCGGCTTCCTCGGGTTGGGGCGTCTCGGCGGCGGGCGCCGGAGCGGGCGCAAGGGCCCGGGGGCGCAGGCATTCGAGCCCCAGCGCCTGTTCGAAGCGCAGCCGCGCGAGGACGGCCTGGCGCACGTCGCTCGGGTTGCCGCTCATGGGCGCTCGCCTCCGGGCGCTTCGAACTGGCCATGCGGCGATGCGGCGGGCCGGTCGGCCGGCCGCGAGCCGCGCCACTCGGTGTGGCCGAGCCAGGCGAGGGCGGCGACCCAGAGGCACCAGAGCGCCAGGAGCAGCCAGACCCAGATCCCGCCGGGCTGGGATGGCGGCGCGGGCTGCGCGCCGGCCGGCTCGGAGGCCCGCGCCGCGTTCTCGGCCACGCTACTTCTTGGCGCTTCCGCCGGCGGGGGCTTCGGTCTTCTTGCCGGGCTCGACCGACGGCTCGTCGGGAAGATCTTCGTCGGGAAAGAAGAACGCGAGCGGGATGTTCGTTTCCTTGCCGTCCTGGATGCGCAGGATCAGGCTGCGCCGCACGACCTTGCGGAACCAATCGTCCTCGGCGTCCTGGCGCAGGCGCTCGGCCAGCGAGTCGTAAATCTTCTGATAGAGCTTGCCGTCGAGGGGCATGGCGCCGGCGGCGCGGCGCTCGACGAGCTGCAGGAGCACCCAGCAGCCTTCCATGTCCAGGACGCGGGAAATGTTGGAGGGGAACTTCGTATCCATGCCGCGCAGGGCATCCTGCAGGAGCGGGTTGGATTCGGGGTCGATGAACTCGTCGCCGTCGGCGCCCATCATCAGGCCGCCGCGCTTCTTGGTCTCCTCGTCGTCGTCGGAGAAATCCAGCACCAGCTCGCGGAAATCCTCGTTGTAGGCGGCCAGGCGCTGGCGCAGATCCTCGGCGAGCTTGTGCGCCTCGTTGCGGACGGTCTTCACGCCCAGCGAACTCTCCACGATGCGCGCGATCTTCAACCTGCGAATCTTCACCGCCGCCTTCCGCTGGTATTGCGCGAGGTTGTCGTGGTAATACTTCTCGACCTGCGGGCGGCTTGGCAGATCCAGCATCGTGACCAGCGAATTGCGGAACTGCTCGATCAGCATCTGCTCCTTCAATTGCGCTTCCAGTTCATTCAGCGTGTAGCCGGGCTGCCCGAAGATGCCGTCCTTCTTCAGGCCCTCGATCCACATGTCGCGGCGCTTGACGAACTGCGCGCGGTCCACCTGCAGCTTCTCGTCCTGCGCCTGCAGCCGGGCTTCCTGGAGGATCAGCTTCTCGCGGATCGCCTTGCGCAGTTGCTCGCGGAAGTGCTTGAAGTACTCCTCGTCCCACTCCTTCTGGCGCTCCTCCGTCCACATCCCGCGCTCCTGGTACTGGTAGCGGTACTCGCTCAGTTTCCAGAAGATCGGGCCCATGCGGTCTTCGATATCGCGCTTGGAGATCACGTCGGTATTGACGCGGCAGACGACCTCGTTCTGAAGTTCGAGCGTCTTGGCCTGGCCGGTCGCGGGCGCTTGGGCGCGCGCGGCGCCGGCGGAAAGGCCCGCCAGGACCGCGAGCGAGACGATCCAACGCGGCGTGCGTGTCACCGGACTCCCCCCATGCTGACCGCCTGGGACGGCTGAATCGAATGGAACGTCGTGCCGGATGGACGCCCCGAGGCACTCCATCTTCATCGCCTGATGCCGGCCCATTGTATAGGAGAATGGCCCGAAACAACCATTCGGCCGCCAGAGACCTGCGGAAGAACCTAATTTCACACGAACACTATCCTAACATTATTCAAATGCGAGGGTCTCGCGAATCACTTCCTCGATGGTCGTGATGCCGTCGAACATCTTGAGGATTCCGGACTCGCGCAGCGTACGCATCCCGGCGGCCTGGGCCTCGGCGCGCAGGACTTCGGTGGACTTCTTGGCCAGGATCAATTCGCGCATTTTGCTGTCGACGGGCATGATCTCGAAGATCGCGTTGCGGCCGCGGTAGCCGGTCTTGTTGCAGTTTTCGCAGCGCTTGCCGTAATAGAACTTGCGCGCGCCCACATCCTCTTTGCGCAGGCTGATCTGCAGGAGCTGGTCTTCGTCGGGCGTGTACTCGTCCTTGCACTTGCTGCAGATGCAGCGGACGAGGCGCTGGGCGACGACGGCGTAGAGCGTGGCGGCGGCGAGGAAGGCCTCGATGCCCATGTCCAGCAGGCGCGTCACGGTGCTCGGCGCGTCGTTGGTGTGGAGGGTGCTGAAGACGAGGTGTCCGGTGAGCGAGGCTTCGATGGCGATGTCGGCGGTTTCCAGGTCGCGGATTTCGCCGACGAGGATCTTGTCCGGGTCCTGGCGCAGGATCGAGCGCAGGCAGGCGGAGTAGCTGACGCCGATGGAGTCGTCGATCTGCACCTGGATGATGCCGTCGAGGTCGTACTCGACGGGGTCCTCGGTGGTGATGATCTTCACTTCGGGCGAGTTGGCTTCGTTGAGCAGGGAGTAGAGGGTGGTGGTCTTGCCGGAGCCGGTGGGGCCGGTGACGAGCACGATGCCGTTGGGCTGCTCGACGCAGCCGCGGAAGAACTCCATCTCCTCGTCGCGCATGCCCAGGCGCTCAAGGTCCAGGCTGACGACGGAGCGGTCGAGCACGCGCATCACGACCGACTCGCCGAAGACGGTGGGGAGGGTCGAGACGCGCAGGTCGATGGGGTTGCCCCCGATCAGCAGTTCGATGCGGTTGTCCTGCGGGATGCGCCGCTCGGCGATGTCCATGTTCGCCATGACTTTCACGCGGCTGACGATGGCCAGCGCGAGCTGCTTGGGGGGCGGGGTGATTTCCAGCAGCGTGCCGTCGATGCGGTAGCGGATGCGGAACTCGGACTCGAAGGGCTCGAAGTGGATGTCCGAGGCCTGGTCCTTGATGGCGGTGAGCAGGACGAGGTTGAGGAAGCGCACGACCGGCGGGGCGTTGGCCATGTCCTCGATCTTGCGCTGGTCCATCTTCCCCGTGTCCATCACGAGGTCGGCGAGGTCTTCCTTGCCGATGTCCTCCATCAGTTCCTTGATCTGCTCGCGGTCGGAGCCGTAGAGCCGTTCGATGGCTCCTTCGATCTGCCCTTCGGAGGCCACGGCGCCCTGTACGGTGCAGTTGAGGATGAAGCGCAGGTCGTCCAGCGCATGGACGTTGCGCGGGTCGGCCATGGCCACGGTCAGGACGCCGTCGGCGAAGTCGATGGGCACGATGCGGTACATCTGGGCCATGTCCACGCTGACCATGCCGATGACTTCTTCGGTGATCTCCAGTTCTTCCAGGTTCACCACCGGCATCTGGTGCTGGATCGCCAGCGCCTGGAGCACGTCTTCCTCGGTGATGACGCCCATCTCGATGAGGATCTGGCCGATGGGGCCGCCCTTCTCGGCCTGCGCGGCCAGTCCCTGTTCGAGCTGGGCGTCGTCGAGGACGCCCATCTCGATGAGGATCCGACCGATGGGCCTGCGTTCGCCGTAGTCGCCGCCGTCGGCTTCCGCGACCATTTGCATCGACTCCCCGCCTGGAATGTCCACGCCGATCCTCGTTTCCCGCGGCCGCGCCTCAGCGCTGGCGCCGCTTCATCGACTCCGTGTATTCGCGCACCTTCGATTCCAGGCCCACCGGCTCCTGGCACTTGCGCATCATTTCGTTGTAGGTGATCGACTGACGCGTCCAGAGGTTGAAGAGGAAGTCGTCGAGCAGGACGTTGCCTTCCTTCGCGCCGGTCTGGATGTGCGAGTTGATCTTGTAGGTCTCGCCCTTGCGGATCAGGGACTCCATCGCGTCGTTGGTGAACATCAACTCGAAGGCCGCCACGCGGCCCTTGCCGTCGGCCGTCGGCAGGAGGGTCTGCGAGACGACGGCCTTGAGCGTGACGGCGAGCTGCGTGCGCACCTGCGCCTGCTGGTTGGTCGGGAAGGCGTCCACGATGCGGTCCACGGTCTCGGCGGCGCCCGTCGTGTGTAGCGTGCCGAAGACCAGGTGCCCGGTTTCCGCCGCGGTGATCGCCGTCGAGATGGTATCCAGGTCGCGCATTTCGCCGACCAGGATCACGTCGGGGTCCTGGCGCAGCGCGCGGCGCAGGGCCTCGGGGAAGCTCGGCACGTCCACGCCCAGCTCGCGCTGGGTCACCACGCACTTGCGGTGCGTATGGAAATACTCGATGGGGTCCTCGATGGTGATGATGTGGTCGCTGCGCTCGGAGTTGATGAAGTCGATCATCGTCGCGAGCGTGGTGGTCTTGCCGCTGCCGGTGGGGCCGGTGACCAGCACCAAGCCGCGCGGGCGCATGCAGAGATCCTTGACGACCGGCGGCAGCCCGATCTCCTCGAAGCTGCGCAGGCGGTTGGGGATCAGGCGCAGCACGAGCCCGACGACGCCCTTCTGCCGGAAGACCGAGACGCGGAAGCGCGCCTTGTCGCCGTAGGAGAAGCCGAAGTCGGTCCCGCCGCGCTCGGAGAGTTCCTGCTGATGCCGGTCGCTGGTGATGGACTTCATCAGCTTCTGGGTGTCTTCGAGGGTCAGCGGGTTGTTGCCGAGGTTGTGGAGTTCGCCGCGCACGCGCACCGCCGGAGGGCGGCCCACGGCCAGATGCAGGTCCGAGGCGTCGTACTTGAGCACCGCCTCCAGCAGGCGCGTGATGTCGGCCTTCGCGCCGCCGTCGCGGATGCCGCCCCCGCTTCCGGCGGCGGCCAAGGCGGGCGCAGCGGGGGCCGCGGGGCGCACCGGCGTCGCGCCGACGGGCATTCCCGCCGGTTGCGCGCGTACGGGCGATCCCGCGCCCGGCGTGCCGGGGTTGCGTGCCGGTTGGTTCGGTTGCATGCCCACGTATCGCTCCCTTCTCGAAGCGCTCAGGTGTACTGCTTCGCCTCGCCCAGCACCTCGTCCAGCGTCGTCCAGCCGGCGAGGACCTTGCGCAGGCCGTCGTCGAGCAAAGTGTTCATGCCGTCGCGGCGCGCCTGATCGCGCAAGGCGTCGGTCGTGGCCTTGTTGAAGCACATGTCGCGGATGCGCGAGTTCATCACCATGATCTCGTAGATGCCCTTGCGCCCCTTGAAGCCGACCATGTTGCACTGCTGGCAGCCCTGCCCGCGGTAGAGCGTCCGGCCCTTGAACTGCTCCTCGCGCAGGCCCACCGAGAGCATGCGCTGCGGGTCTTCCTCGTACTCCCCCTTGCAGTTGGGGCAGATCATGCGGATCAGGCGCTGCGCCTGCACGGCCTGGATCGAACTGGCCACCAGGAACGGCGCGATGCCCATGTCGATCAGGCGCGTCAGGGCGCTGGGCGCGTCGTTGGTGTGCAGGGTGCTGAAGACCAGGTGTCCGGTGAGCGCGGCCTGGATCGCGATGTCGGCGGTCTCCTTGTCGCGGATTTCGCCGACCAGGATCACGTTGGGGGCCTGGCGCAGCATCGCGCGCAGCGCGCGCTGGAAGGTCATCCCGGCCTCGACGTTCACCTGGCACTGGTTGATCCCGCCGATCGTGTATTCGACCGGGTTCTCGACGGTGATGATCTTGCGGTCGGCCGTGTTCAGTTCGTTCAGCGCCGAGTAGAGCGTGGTGGTCTTGCCGCTGCCGGTGGGGCCCGTGATCAGGATGATCCCGTTGGGCTTGCGGATCAGGCCGCGGAAGATCTTGATGTCCGAGTCCATGAAGCCGAGTTCTTCGAGCCCGAAGCTCACGGACTTCTTGTCCAGGATACGCATCACGACCGACTCGCCGTGCCGCGCCGGCAGCGTCGAGACGCGCAGGTCCAGGTCGCGGTTGAGCATCTTCATGCCGATCTTGCCGTCCTGCGGCCGGCGCTTCTCTTCCACGTGCAGGTCGGCCATGATCTTGATGCGCGAGATCACCGCGCCCTGCAGGCGCTTCTGCGGCGCGTCGACCTCGTAGCAGACCCCGTCGATGCGGTAGCGCACGCGCAGGCGGTCCATCATCGGCTCGATGTGGATGTCGCTCGCCCGGTTCTTCACCGCTTCCTGGATCAGCAGGTGCACCAGGCGGATGATCGGCGCGTCGTCGTCCTCCGCGTCCCAGCGCTCGGCCTCCTCGCGCCGCGCGTTGGCGTCCACGACTTCCAGTTCGGTCTGCGAAAGCGTCTGGGACAGGTCGTCGATCTCGGCCTTCAGCTTGTTCGAGCGGTCGGTGTAGTAGGCGTCGATGGCGCGGTCGATGCTGTCGCGCGGCGCGAGCACCGGCTCGACCTGGCAGTTGATCATGAAGCGGATGTTGTCGAGCGACTGGAGGTCCAGCGGGTCGGAGATCGAGAGCGTGAGCACGCCGTCGAACATGTCGATGGGCATCACGTGGTTGTCGCGGCAGACCTGCTCGGGAACCATGTCCGTGACGTTGGGCGGGATTTCCAGCCCTTCGAGGTCCACCATTTCCATCCCGAACTGTTCGGCCAGGGCGGCGGTGATGTCGCTGGTGGTGCAGAGTTCCTCGGCGACGAAAATCTCACCGATCTTCCGCGCGTCCCCGTTCATCTGCATCTCGAGCGCGCGGTCGATGTCCTCCTGCGAGACGCAGCCCATGTCGAGCAGGATCTCGCCGATGAAGCGCCGCTGGTCGCTCATGGGAACCCCTTCCGCGTGAAACGGCCGCCTGCCAACCCGCGCGCCGGCGAGTTTCGATGCGGGGCCTCTCGGCCGTTCAGGGCAACAAGCAGGTAAGCGCCCGAACCGTCAATTCCGGGCACGTGAAGGTCGCGAGCCGGCGCCCCCCGTGCGCGCGTAACTATACGTTTGGAGCCGGGTAGCGGCAACCTTATTTGAGTTTTGCATGCTTCCGGCGCCCCGAAAATGGCCCTCTCGAGCTTGAATCGTTTGCACACGTGCAGCCCACTCGGCCCTGTGCATGCCAACCGTTCAGGCGCGTTCTTGTAACGCGCGGCGTATGAATTCAAGCGTATGCTTGCCGGCGCAAGTCCGTTCACAAGGACGGGAATGAATGGCCCAGCCTGCTTCGCCCGTCGACCCCCGCCTCGGCGCCTGGCAGCACGAGCTGCTGCGGCGCGCGGCTTATGTGCTTGGCGCCTCCTTGCTGCTCTCTCTGGTGGCGGCCTACCTGGTTCATCCGTTTGCGTCGAACTATGATGATTTCATCTACCCTCCGCTGATCGCGCTGGCCGTAGCGGGGCCGGAAGGGCTGTTGCGCCGGAGTTGGAAGGTGCTGGCTTGGTCCGCGCTGGCCGCCACGATTGCCGCTTTGTTCGGTTTCTGGCTGACCCATGTATGGGAGAGCAAGGCAATAGAAACGCGCGTGGCGATGCTGCTGGTGGCCCTGGGCGGGGCGATGGGCTTCTCCGCCGGCCTGGGAGCGCGTTCCCTGTTGGCCATGATCTTGGGCCTCATGTTCGGACAGGCGGGAGGCTGGCTTGGCGGACTGGGCTACACAGCGATACGCGGTTCGCATTGGAGCGGCCCGAGGTTCGTCGAGGCCCTGCAGATCGTCTGCGCCATGCTGCTCCCGATCGCGCTGGCTTCGGGGCTGGCCGTCTGCCTGGCGGTGCGGTGGAGCAGAGGGCAGCCCACGCCGAATGCGGAAACGCCTTCCTGACGCGCCTCACGGATACCAGCGCGCCAAGGCGCAAAGGATCTCTTCTCGGGTGGCATGCACAGGTTCAATCTGAACATTCAGCTCATACCGCAGCGCATCAAGGCGAGATAGCACTTCCAGGCTGCTTACGGCCAGGGTCAGGACACCGTCGAACACGTCGATGGGAGCGACGCACAGGGAACGGCAGGTCGCCGGCGGCAATAGGTCCAGCACTTTCCTCGGCGGATGCAGGTCATCCAGGATGACGTGCTCCAGACCGAAGGAATCAAAGTCAAGCATTGGGGCCTCACGGATACCAGCGCACCAGGGCCGCTTCGACTTCCGCGCGCCGCGCGAGCGCGCCTTGCACGCGGATATCCAGGATGAAGCGCAAGTCGTCGAGCGCTTGAAGCTCCGGCGGGGCGGGCATGGCCACCGTCAGCGTGCCCTCATCGAAATCGACGGGCACGAGTTGATAATGGCGAGCCATGCTTGCGCTGATGTGAGCCAACGTTTCGTGCTTCAACTCCAGGTTCTTCAGGTCTACGATGGGCATCTGGTAGCGAATCGCCCAAGCCTGCAGTTCGTCGTCTGCCATGGGGAACTCCTCAAGATGGAAACCGCGCGCGCGCCAGGAAGGTAACTCGACTCGTGGCGACGCCTCCCCCGCCTCCCGCACTTGATTGCCCGCCTTGCCTGCGTCATCCTCGAGCCCCGCGCCTTGAACCTCGAACCCGAGTCGATGCCCATGCCCATGCCCGAGCCCGTCGTCCTGCCGAGTCCCGCCGAGATGCAGGCCTACGCGCGCCGCGCGGCCGCCGCGGGGCGCTCCGTCGGCTTCGTGCCGACCATGGGCGCGCTGCATAAGGGCCACCTGAGCCTCGTCGAGCGCGCGCGCGCCGAGAACGACCTGGTCGTGGCGAGCGTCTACGTCAACCCGACGCAGTTCGACAACCCCGAGGACCTGAAGAAGTACCCGCGCACCTTCGACGCCGACAAGGCGCTGCTTGCCAAGGCCGGCACGGACGCGATCTTCGCGCCGGGCGACGGGGCGATGTACGACCCCGACGCGCGGACCTGGGTCGAGGTGGGCGACCTGCCCGACCGTCTCTGCGGGCTCTCGCGTCCCGGGCATTTCCGCGGCGTCTGCACCGTCGTGACCAAGCTCCTCTCGATCGTCCGCCCCGACCGCGCCTATTTCGGGCTGAAGGACTACCAGCAATTCCGCATCGTCGAGGTCCTCGCGCGCGACCTGAACCTCGGCTGCGCCATCGTGCCGTGCCCGATCGTCCGCGAGGACGACGGGCTGGCGTGCAGCAGCCGCAACGTCCGGCTGGCCCCCGCGCACCGCCGCGAAGCCGTCTGGTTGAACAACGTCCTGCGGCACGCCGAAGCGCGCATCCTGAAGGATGGCGAGCGCGACGCGCTGAAGCTCGCCGGGGAACTCTACGAACTGCTGGAGCGCAACACCTCCGCCGAAATCGACTATCTGGCCATTGTGGACGCGCTCCACTTCGCCGACTTGCGGAAGATCGAGGGCGAGGTCCTGATCGCGGCGGCCGCGAACTTCGGCAAGGTGCGGCTGATCGACAACACCCGCCTCAGCGTCTGAGCCCGCAGCGCGGCATGAACCGCAGAGCACGCGGAGCGCGCAGGGAAAGCTATTGGGGGTTCAAGACATGCCGGCCGGGAATCCCTGACGTGTAAAGGTTGCGGCCCTCGACCCTCTTAATCCTTCCTGCCTTTGCGCTCTCCGCGCGCTCCGTGTCTCCCTGGTGAAACAGGCTCCGCCGTCAGAGCAGCTCCAGCGGAAACGTCGTCAGCCGCTCAAGCCCCTGCTCGGTGACCGCGTAATTGTGCTCCAGCCGGATCCCGGCGCGCAGCTCTTCGCTGTAGATGCCCGGCTCCATGGTGATCACGTCGCCGGCTTCGAGGACGCTCTCGTATTCCGGATTGAGCTGCGGCGCCTCGTGCGGGGCCAGGCCGATGCCGTGCCCGAGATGGTGGACCATCCCGGCGTAGCCGCCGTCCTTCAGGAACCGGTCGGCGGCCTCGAAGAGCGCGCGGCCGGCGATGCCGGGCTTGGCGAGCTGCTCCAGGTGTTCCAGGCAGGCGGCGATGTGGCGGCAGGCCTTGTGCTGCGCGCCGCTGCCCTCGCCGTCGACCGCGAAGGTGCGGCAGTTGTCGGCGTGGTAGCCGTCGACGGACGGCCCGGCGTCGAGGATGTAGAGTTCGCCCTCCAGCATGGCGCGCTTGCGGGCGGGGCCTCCGGGCGAGTTGGCACGAAAGTCGTTCCCGAAGCGCTCCAGGTCGCCGCCGGCCGCGCGCGTCGCCACGGCGCGCAGTTCGCCGAAGAGTTCCAGCTCGTCCAACCCGGGTTTCACGGCCGCTTTGGCGTACGCGTACATGGTCTGGCTCACGTCGATGGCGCGCCGCAGCGCGTCCACTTCGTCGGGCTCCTTGCGCTTGCGCAGGCGCACGATTTCCGGGGTCAGGTCCGCCGCATCGGCGCCGGCCAGCCGCGCGAGCGCCGCGGGGCCTTCGAGGTCCACGCCAAGCTTCTTCCCCGCCGGCAATGCGGGCTTCAGTTTCGCGGCCGCTTCGCGCGCCTGCTCGGTGGGCATCGTGGCGAACTTGTGCGCGGGGTATCGGAGCGCTTCGTCGACGGCCAGGCCCTCGGGCGATTCCGCCCACGAGACCAGCGTCATGCGCCCGCTTTTGTCCAGGCAGGCGGCCGGCGCGTGCTTCCAGTTCCCGCGGTAGCCGGTGAAATAGTAGACGTGCTCGCGCTCGGTGATCAGCGCGCCGTCGAGGTTCAGGCTCGAAAGCCTCTCGAGCAGGCGCCGCTGCCGCGCGCGGCAGCCCTCGGGGGTAAGCATGGGCGTTCTCCAGTCGCGGGACCCGTTTTAACCACAGAGGGCGCAGAGAGCACAGAGGTTTTTGAATACCGAAGAAGGCTCTTTGAGAGCCATGCCATCTCCCCGCAGTTCCTCTGTGCCCTCTGCGATCTCTGTGGTGAAATAGCCCGTTCGCACGATACTTGACCTATGGACGACGCCGCGCGCGCGAAGTCGCTCGCCGCCGAGCACGGCTTCCCGCTCAGCGGGATCGCCGCCGTGCCGCCGGATGGCGCGGCGCCGCAGGCGGAGTGGCTCGCGAAGTGGCTGGAGGCCGGGCGGCAGGGGCCGCTCGAGTACATGGCCCGCACGGCCGAGACGAGGCGAAACCTTCACGCGCGCTTTCCCTGGGCGCGGAGCGTGCTGTGCGTGGCGGCGCGCCACGACGGCGCCGCGCGCGGCGAGCGGGGCCGGGACCTGATCGCGCACGTGGCCCGCTACGCGCGCGGGCGGGACTACCACCTGGTCTTCGAGAAGCGGCTCAAACGGCTCGCGGGCGCGCTGAAAAAGGCGGGGCTCTGCGCGCAGGCGCGCTATTACGCGGATACCGGGCCCGTGCTGGAGCGCGCGTGGGCGCAGGAAGCCGGCATGGGCTGGGTTGGAAAAAACGCCTGCCTGATCCACCCCAAGCTGGGCTCGTTCGTCCTGCTCGGCGAGATCCTGCTCGACCGCGCGCTGAACCCCGACGCGCCCGCGCCCGATCATTGCGGAACCTGTACGCGCTGCCTGGAAGCGTGCCCGACGCAGGCCTTCGCCGGCCCGGGCCAACTGGACGCGCGGCGCTGCATCGTGACGTGGAACCTCGAACTGGCCGGCGCGGTGCCCGAAGCGCAATGGGCCGAACACCACGGCTGGGCGGCCGGCTGCGACGTCTGCCAGACCGTCTGCCCGTTCAACGCGCCCGAACGCTCGGACCACGCGCCCGACACGGAACTGGCCGCGCCCCTGCCCTGGCAGACGCTGACGCTCGCCGAGGCGATCGAGCTGGACCGCACGAGCTACGACCGCGCCTTTCAGGCCAGCGCGCTGCGGCGGACGGGGTGGAAAGGCCTGCGGCTGGGGGCGATCACGGCGGCGGGGAACCTGCGCAGCGCGTCCGCGCGCGCGGCCCTGGCGCGCTGCCTCGCCGATCCCGACGCGGACATCCGGGCACGCGCCGCGTGGGCCTTGCGGCAGTGCGAATGACGGCGGTGCGTACCTGCGGCCTGCCGGCGGAGCCTACTCCGGCGTGGGGCCCTGCTCGTCGGAAGGGTCTGGAATGGACGGCGGAGGGGCCGTGGTCTTGGCCGCGGGGACGGGGTCCTCGGGCGTGGGATTCGCGCCGCCGTTCTCCATTTTCTTGCGCCGGGCCAACTGTTCGATGCGGAAAAGGTCGTCGTTGATCTGGTGCAGGAATTGATTGAGGCCCGCGGCCTCCTGTTCCCAGCCCGCGAACTCATCGCCGCTGAACTGAGGCTGCGCGCGGAGGCTTTCGATCCGGCTGCTGCCGGTCTCGCACTCGCCCTTGGCCAGGTTGAGCTTTTCCAGCGCCAGGTCCAGGTCGCCCGCGGTTTCGGCGTCCTTCGCCGCCTTATAGAAGTCCTGCGCGCGCGGCCGGATGGCGCGCAATTCCTTGGTCGGGTCGAGGGTGATCGTCTTGGTCTGGGGCTTGTCGCCGCTCGTGAGCAGGAAGATGCCCATCCCGACGCAGCCCAGCAGGAGCAGGGCGCAGACCCCGATGGCGACAATCTTGATCGGGTCGCTGCCCTTCTTGCCCGGGACCGCGGCGCGCCGCCGGGACCCGGCGGGAGCCTGGGCGCCGGAGGCCCCGGCCGCGCCCGCGCGGCGCGAGCCCGCGGCGCCGCGCCGGGAAGAAGACACCGCGGCCTGCTTCCCGGTCTTCTCTTTCTTGGCCGCTCCGGCTTCGCCGGCAGCCGCCGCCGCGGCGGCAGCCACACCGGCTGCCGCGGCGGCGGGGGCCGCCTTGGAGGCAGCGCCCGCTTCGTCGTCCTTGGAATCCGCCGCCTTGCCCTTCGCGGCAATGGCCGGCGCCTTCTTTACCGGCCGCTTCTTGTTGGATAGGTCTTCGTCTTCGTCGTCCTCATCTTCATCCTTGTCTTCGTCGTCATCGTCGTCGTCATCATCGTCGTCGTCATCATCGTCTTCGTCGTCGAGGTCGTCGAGGTCGTCGTCATCGAGGTCGTCCAGATCCTCGTCGTCGAGCTCTTCGTCGTCGAATTCCTCGTCGTCGAATTCCTCGTCGTCGAGGTCGTCTAGTTCCTCGTCGTCGAGTTCTTCATCATCTTCATCTTCCTTTTCATCCTCTCCTTCTTCGTCCTCCTCCTCGTCGTTGTCGTCGTCCTCTTCGTCTTCAAGCTCTTCTTCTTCCTCGTCCTCGTCCTCGTCGCGCTTGGGCTTGCGGCCAAGCGATTCTTCCCCGTGCTTCGAGACGTTCCGCGGTCCGGCTCCCGACGCACCGGAATCCCGCGACGGCTTACTGGGCAGCGCCATGCTGGACGCCCTCCTCCTTAGAACCCGATCCAGGCGTGTAACCCCAATCTCAGGCGACAAGTTGTGCGATCAGGGCTTGCGGCAGGTACTTAAAGACTTGGAGGCATTGCCGTCAAGGACATAATGCGAAAGCGCCTAGAAACCTACTTTGTGGTTCGGCTTGATCTCATAACATATTATTTCATAAATGGTTAAATAGAGGCGGGCGCTGAGCGTGGCGCGCGCGGCGGAGGCGCTTTGGAGCCCAGGCGCGCGCGGAACTGGGCCAGCGGTTCGAGCAGGTTGCGCGTCAAGACATGCAGCGCCGCTTCGTCGTGCTTCGCCTGCAGGCTCAGGCCGAAGGAGAAGGTTTCGCCGTCCAGCACGCGCACGCCTTTGACCTCCGGGAGCCCTCGCAGCGCGCGGTCGGCCATCTTCAGGTCCCAGCCGTGGAGTTTGAGCACGAGCCGTTCTTCCTCGCGGTCGTAGCCGACGTACGGCACGTGCGCGGCGCGGGCCATGCGGCGCAGCTTCGCCTCTTCGAAGAGCCGCTCCGCCGGCCCCGGAAGAGGGCCGAAGCGGTCGACGAGTTCGGCCTTCAGCGCGTCGATCTCCGGATCGCGCCGGCAGGCATCCAGCCGGCGGTACATTTCCAGCACCGCCTTCTCGTCTTCGATGTAGGTCTCGGGAAGGAACGCCGCGCCGCGAAGCTGGATGTTGACCTCCAGGTCCTCCTCGGGGGGCGGCGCGCCCTTGAGCTGGTTCACGGTCGATTCGAGCAGCCGGCAATACAGGTCGTAACCGACCTCCGCGATCTGCCCGGATTGCGCCGCGCCCAGGACGTTGCCGGCGCCGCGGATCTCCAGGTCCTTCATCGCGATCTGGAAGCCCGCGCCAAGGTCGTCGAACTCCTCCAGCGCGCGCAGCCGGCGCAGGCCTTCCGGGGTGATGGCGCTGTGTTCGGGCAGCAGCAGGTAGGCGTAGGCCTGGATGTCGCTGCGGCCCACGCGCCCGCGGAGCTGGTGCAGCTCGGCCAGCCCGAAGCGGTCGGCCTCGTGGACGAGCATGGTGTTGGCGGAGGGTATGTCGAGCCCGCTCTCGACGATCGTGGTGCTGACCAGCACGTCCACCTCGCGGTGCAGGAAGCGCGCCATGACCTCCTCGAGGTCGTCCGGGTCCATCTGCCCGTGCCCGATGGCGAAGCGGGCCTCCGGAACCAGCTTCGAGAGGCGCGCGGCCAGTTCCTCGATGTCGTAGACCCGCGGGTGGACGACGAAGACCTGCCCGCCGCGTGAGAGCTCCCGCAGGATCGCGCGCCGCAGCAGGTCGTCGCTGACGCGCGCGACCTTGGTCAGGATCGACTGCCGGTTCCGCGGCGGCGTGGTCAGGTTCGAGATGTCGCGCAGGCCCAGCAGGGCCATGTGCAGCGTCCGGGGGATCGGCGTCGCCGTCAGGGTCAGCACGTCCACGCTCTTGCGCAACTGCTTGAAGAACTCCTTGTGCTCCACGCCGAAGCGCTGCTCTTCGTCCACGATCGCCAGGCCGAGGTCCTTGAAGCGCACGTCCTTCTGGAGCAGCCGGTGCGTGCCGATCACCACCTCCAGCCGCCCGCTGGCCAGTCGCTCCAGGAGCCCTTTCTGCTGGCGGCGCGTCTTGAAGCGCGAGAGCGTCTCGACCGAGACCGGATACCCCGCGCAGCGCTCCTTGAACGTCCGCCCGTGCTGCTCGCACAGCAGCGTCGTCGGCACCAGCACCGCGACCTGCTTGCCGCTGCAGACGGCCTTGAAGGCCGCGCGCACGGCCACCTCGGTCTTGCCGAAGCCCACGTCGCCGCAGAGCAGCCGGTCCATGGGGCACGTCGCCTCCATGTCCCGCTTCACCGCTTCGATGGCGGCGAGCTGGTCGGGGGTCTCCTCGTAGGGGAACGCGGCCTCGAAAGTCTGCTGCCATTCGCCGTCGGGCGGGTAGACGATCCCCGGCAGTTCCTTGCGCGCGGCCTGCACCGCCAGGAGATCCTCGGCGATGTCCTTCAGCGCCTGCTCGACCCTGGCCTTCTTGCGCGCCCAGGCCTTCCCGCCGAGCTTCGAGAGTTCCGGCTCCGATTCGCTCCCGATGTAGCGCCCCACGAAGCCGATGTGCGCGCAGGGCACGTACAGCTTCGAGTTCTCGGCGAACTGCAACGTCAGGTAGTCCTCGGTCCGCCCGCTCTTCTCCAGCCGTTCCAGGCCCAGGTAGCGCGCGATGCCGTGCGCGGCGTGGACCACGAAGTCGCCAAGCTGGAGTTCGAAGACGCTGGCCAGCGGGCGGGCGCCCGGAGGGAGTTTCTTGCGCTTCGGCGCGGCCGCCGCGTGCTTGCTCCGCCCCAGGATCTCGCGGTCCGAGAGCGCCGCCAGCCCCGCGCCGCGCAGGTCGAACCCCCCCGAGACGTTCCCCAGCACCAGCTTGACCGACGGCGCCGGCAGCACGCCCGCGTCGCTCAGGAGCGTTTCGAGCCGCTGCCGGTCGCCGCCGGTCTCACAGAAGACGTAGACGGCCGTGCGCGCCGCGGCGAGCTTCTTCCAGGCCTCGGCGCGCGGGCCGATCTCGCCCTGCAGGCGCTGTACGGAAGTGCAGCGGACCTCGCCCGCCTCCGTCTCGCCGGGCCGGTCGAAAGCCTCGTCCGAGCCGCTCTCCTCCCGCGCCGGCGGGCGGGCGCAGGTCCAGCGTGTCGAAGCGCTCGGCCGCGCGCGCGCGCAGCGTCTCGTACCCGACGCAATGGCTCCTTCCGCTGACCAGGCTGGCGCTGAAGAGTTCCGCGCGCTGGCGCAGCCGTTCGGGATGTTCCCAGACCACCGCCGCGCCCGGCGGCAGGTGGTCGAGCAGCGTCCACGGCCCGCCCGAGCCGCCGGGGGAGAAGAGCTTTTTCAGCCGCGCCGGGGACGAATCGACGAGCCGCACGCCCGCGACGGGCTCCTCGCTGCGCTGCGTCAGCGGGTCGAACGGGCGGATCGATTCGATCTCGTCGCCGAAGAAGTCGATCCGGAACGGGCGCTCGGAGGTGTAGGGGAAGACGTCGAGGATCCCGCCGCGCAGCGAGAACTCGCCGCGCACCTCCACCTGCGCCGTCCGCTCGAAGCCCATCTCGACGAGCTTGCGCCCCAAGAGAATCGGGTCGTGGCTGGCCTTGGGGCGGAGCACCAGCGCGTCGTCGGCCTCGCCGGGGGCTTCGACGGGCTGCAAGAGCGCGGCGACCGGCGCGATCGCGATGAGCGCCTCCGGCTGCGGCTCGGCCGGATCGTTCAAGGCTTTCAAGCGCTCGACCGCGCGGCGGCGTCCGGCCAGCGTCAGGCCCTCGGGACGGTCGGACTCGGTGGGCAGCACGTCCCACGCCGGAAAGAGGAGCGTCTCGAGGCGCAGGCCGCGCTTGAGGTCCTCGGGCAGGCTCGCCTCCGGCGGCCGGTCGGGGTCGGCCCAGGCTTCCGATTTCGGATTGCGGATTGCGGATTGCGGATTGGAAGGCTTGCCGCGAGCGCGTTTGCCATGGGCGGGCGGGTCGATGGCTTGCGCGTGCGGGCGCGTGGCTTCGTGGGCGCCGGCTTCGGATTCCTCGACGGCGCGGAAGGCGCGGAGGTCGGCGAGCAGGTCGAGCGCGGCCTCGGGGCCTTCGACGACGGCGAGCACCACGACGGGCTTCGGCGCGCCCTCGGCTTCGCTGCGGCCCAGCGCGACGGCGCCGACGGCGAGGGAGTTGGCCGCGCCGAGCAGGCCCTTTACGGTCGCGTGCAGGCACGCGGGGGCCTCGCCGGACGGCCTGGCGGCCCCAGCGGCGGGAGGAATCCTGCGGCAAAAGGCGTCCAGAGCGGGCAGTTTCGCCACCCGCCCGAACGGCGACGCCGGCTTCATGGCGGAGAATCTAGCCTCTGGAGAAGGGACAACCAAATGCGGAATTCGGCTGGTTCTCGGCTTGATGGGATCGTGCTTCGCGCGGCGAGGGCTTGATTCGAGGCTCTACGTAAGATCGCTTAGCCTACCAATCCCGCCACGTCCACCCCAAGCGCTTTGGCCACGCGGGCCAAGGTCTTGATGCTTGGATTCACCTTATCGTGCTCCAGCCGGGAGAGGTTGGAAATCGCAATGCCCGTCTTGGCGCTCAGTTCTTCCAAGGTCAGGCCATCGCGTTCCCGCAACGCCTTCACGCGCGCACCCAACATCGAAGGTGGAATTTTGCTTACATGGAATGCATAGGTCGGCTCGCAGTGGTGGAGCACGAAGTCCGCGGGAAAGTCGAGTTCCACGCCTGAACGCAGTTTCAGCCACGCCGTGCGCCGATCCTTCTCCAGCCGCACGCCGGCTACGCCGCTTCCATCCCACGCTTCCGCGACGGCGCACGTTGCGATGGCCAATTCGTAAATCTTCCCGGAGTCGAGCTTGCAGACGATCCCCTTCTTGTCGGGAGTGAGCATGAGGTACTGAAAGCGAAGTTCCGCCGGTGCACGGCTACGGCGCTGCTTCGCTTTCAATCCATTTCGCGAGCGCTGCTTTGGCTTGGTTGCGAGCACGGTATGGACCCTCCAGCCAGCGGCGTTCAAGGTATGCGTATTTCCCCACGAATCGGTCATCGCGGTAGACATGCACATGGGCCGGCCAGTGGTCCGCGGCGTGTTGGACGATGCGGAACCCGCCGATTCTCCAGACGGCCATGCGCCGCCCTCCACAGTTAATTTATCACATAAGATAAAAGCAGGCCAGGGGCCATCCGGCCTAGGCCTGGCTTGTTTGGGGCTGGAACGCGTGCCGGGCCGCATTCGACCATACGTGCTCCTATCCTATAATTGCGCCTTGCCGAGGATTCGCTGCGAGGATCTGCCTATGCCCAATCCCGCCTGGACCCCCATCCTCACCTGCGCCTTCGACGGCCCCGCGCGGCTCGAGGAGTGGAAACTCGAAGGCGCCGCCGACGTGAGCATCACGCCCGAGCGCGAACTGCTGATCGCGAACGTGAAGCGCCGGATCGGCCCGCAGGAGGTCTTCCGCTCCACGCTCTGGCGCAAGGAGCCGCTCTGGGGCGACCTGAAGTTCGAGTTCGAGGTGAAGGGCGAGCCGAAGAACGGGAACATCTTCTTCTTCAACGCGCAGCCGCTGCAGGGCTGCAAATCCATCTTCGACTGGGAGCGCCCGCTGGCCAACTACGTCGAGTACACCGGCGACCCGCGCCTGCAACTGTACACGCTGGGGATGCTCCGATACGGCCAGGACGTGATCAACGTCCGCTACCTCGGCGGGACCAACGCCGGGCTGGTGGACCTCGCCAAGGCCGACCCGACCCAGGGCGATCCGGATCATCAGGGGCTGGCGTCGAAGGAGTTCGAGGAGAAGTCGATCTTTCACTCGGCGCCCTCGCCCTTCCGCGACCCCGAAAGGTACTACCGGATCGAATTGGCCGTGGTCGCCAACCGCCTGACCGTGGACGTGGATGGACGGCGCACGCTCGACTACGTGGACGAACCCCGCGCGGCCAGCCCGTTGCGCGGAGGCTTCTTCGGTTTCCGCAACTTCGCGCTGACGAAGACCTGGTGCCGTTCGCTGCGCGTCTGGAGGCTGGAGTAGTTCACCGCAGGGACGCGGAGAAGACGTTGCGAAGTTCGATGCCGGTTCCGCCCATCTTCGTCAAGCAAGAAGCTCCGCGCCCTCTGCGACTCTGCGGTGAGAACCGGGCTCAGGGCAGCAGGACGACGAACTGCTTGTCCGACCTGTCGTTGGGTTTGCCGTCGACGTTTTCCTTGACGCGCACCCTGGCGCGGTTGGTGAGCACGTTCGGGATCGTCACGTCTTCGGTCCCGTCGTTGGCGATATTGGTGGCCAGCGCGATCCAGGTCTTGCCGTTGTCCTCGCTCAATTCCAGGTCCACGTTGCCCACGGCGCCGAGGCTCTTCCAGGTCACGGTAAAGGTGTCGCCTGCGGTGAGGGTCTCGCCGCCGTTGGGATCGAGCAGCTTCAAGGTCGGCTTGGGCGCGTAGGCGCTGACGGAGACGCGGGACTCGGGGTCGAAGCCGGCCCCGAAAGTGCGACCGCCGGTGAGCGTCAGGCGCAGCACGTCGGCCGGGTCCATGCGGAAGCAGCGCACGGGGGAAGAGGGGTAATCGGCGGGAACGATGCAGACCGCGACGACCTGGTTCAGGAAGTCGTCCTTGACCTCGACGCCGCCCATGCGGGGATCGGCGGTGCGGTCCAGGTCGGCCTTGGAGACGGCGATCGTCAGGCTGTTGGCGGTCCCGCGGACGGTGACGCGCTGGGCGTTGGGCACGGTCCCTGTCCAGGTGCGCCGCGCGTTGAGCACGATCCGGTCGTCGAGTTCGCCTACCCCGGGGTCGGGGTCGGTGTGCATCCGGCCGAAACGGTTGCGGTTCACGGCGAAGACGATGCGGTCGCCGGCCCCCGCGCCGATGCCGATCCAGCGCATCGTGAAGGTGTCCTTGTCCTCCTCGCCGATGCCGCCTTCGTCGACCGTGATCTGTTTGCGCATGCGGAACGTCAGCCGCGGGTTGGCGCCCGGTGCGCCCGGCCCCGCCGCGCGCACCGTGACGGCGTCCACGAAGAAGAGGTCGTCCACGGCCCCGAAGAGCGCGCCGTCGTCGGGGTCCTCGACCTGCGCGACGGCCTTGTAGATGCCCGGCTCGGCGTAGGCGTGCGTGTCCAGCGCGTCGGTCGTGCCGTCGCCCCAGTCGATCGTGGAGCCCGCGTAGGTGTCCGTTCCGGTCTCCGGATCCACGGCGTTGGGCAGCACGCCCGTCACCGCCGCGGCGCTCGCCGGGAAGAAGGTGCTCGCCAGGAACCCGTCCCCCACCGGCGCGAGGTTGTCCGAGCCGAACGCGCAGCGGAAGACCTGCCCGTTGCTCTGCGTGCCGCGGCGCTGCTCGATGGGGTTCGCGAACGTGTCCCAGGGCGTGACGAGCATCAGGTAATGGCCCAGCACCACCGGGCGGACCTTCACCGCCTGGTCCACGGTGAAGTCTTCGACCGTGCCGACGACGGTCTCGGCGGCCAACGTGCGGCCCGCGAACTGATACCGGTATTCGGGGAAGTTCTCCTGCGTGCGCGAACCGCTCCACTGGTAACGGATCACGTTCCCGGGACGGACGATCTCGCCGGCGCTGCGGGTCAGGCCCGGGCGGGCGCGAATCGGGCGAAGGTCGTCGATCCGCTGCACGGCCACCGTGAACGGGTAATCCACCGCCGCGTCCGAAACCTCCCCGACATGAACGTCGAAGAGCATCGTGTCCGAGAAGTTTGGAGGCAACTCCGTGGGCACCGTGATGCCGAGGCTGTTCTGGTTCTTCAAGTACTCCAGCACCTGCATCGTCGTGAACCCGAAGTTCTCCGGGTTCAGGGTGAACTCGACCGCCGGCGGGACGCTCTTGACGATGCGGATCGGGTTGTAGTTGGGATCGTAGCCCTGAATCGAATAGGTGATGCTGGAGCCTTCGCGGGTGAGCACCGTCTGGTCCCAGGAGAACGGCGGGATCGTGGGCTCCGGAACGCCGTTGCGCGCGCCCACCCCTTCGGAGGCCTGGGGGTGCACGGGCACCTTCATGGTCCGGTCGGGGAAGGACGGGCGGGGCTCTTCCCCGGCGGTGGCGTTCGGCAGGAAGGCCAGGACCAGCGCCAGCAGGGAAAGAATGGGCATCAAACGGACGGGATACACCGCGCGGAACCCCCTCAAAACGACTTAAACCGTCACGAAGCCAGCATCGTACACCGGAGTATCGTCCGGGACTACATCACTTCCGGCCCGGAATCTTGGAAGGAACCAGGATTAGTGCACCTGGGCAGTCCTTGGTTTACATGCGCTTGTGAACATCCTTGCCTTGAGGCCGGGCCTGAAAACAAGCGGGGCTCTCGCGGGTCAACCCCTGCGAGAGCCCCGAGTTGGGAGCTCGAAACGGGCGCCGCCGTCAATCGACGGAAGGCTCTTCGTCCGATTCCGAGGAGAACGGCTCGCCCGCCGGCTTCGGGTCCGCCGGCTTGCCGGGCAGGCCGCCGAAGATGCTGCCGTTGTAGAGGCCCTCGTAAACGCCCAGCCCTTCCTTCTTGGTCAGGTAGGGCGGGATGATGCGCTCGTTGGAACCCATCTCCGTGCCGTCATCCAGGTTGACGCTGTGGTCGTAATGCCCCTTGAAGATCATCACGCCAAAGATGCTGCCGATGAAGAGCAGGACCATGGTGTTGAGGATCAGCAGCGCGGTCATGATAGGATGGGCCGACTTGACCTCGTAGACGGTCGCGGTGCGGCGCGCGACGGCGGCCGTGCTGACGCCGGCGCGGACGCGGCTGACGGCCGGTCCAACCGAGCTGCCCACGCGGGACTGCGCGCGCGCGGGCTGCGGGGCGGCTGGGCGCGGGCCCGAACCGGTGGCCGGAGGCGGCGCCGTGACGGGGGCGGCCGGGCCGGTGCTGACGGTTCCCTCGTCCAGCGCGTCGTTGTCCACGACGGTCATCTCGCCGGTCTGCTCGGCGCCGACGGCCGGGCCGTCGACCATCGTGGCCGCGTCGCCCAAGCCGGAGGTGATGGCCGAGCCGACCACCGTCTGCTGCTGCGTGCTCATCGCATCGTCGGTGGGGACGAAATCGATGTCGTCGAAGACGATCGTCCCGGTCTGGTCGGTCGACGGGCCGATGCCGCTGCCCGAGCCGTGGACGGCCGGAGCGATGCCGCTGCCGCCGGCCGGCGGGGCGTCGACCGCCGAAAGGATCCCCGACTGGCCCGGCTTGCGCGGGCCGGCGCTGGGAATGATGATCGTCGGCTCGGTGCCCTTTTCGGTCTTGAGCCCTACGACGTCCTCGCGGCGGAACTTCATGGTTCCGGCCGAGCGGAAGGCGCGCAGGTCCCCGCGCGCCACCAGCGTCTGGAGCTTGTTCTCGTCGATTCCCAGCAGGTCCATCGCCTGACGGGCGTCGATCAGTTCGCCGTTCGCCATCTCCCCGTACTCCTTGTACCGGCCTGTTCAATCCCCAAGCGGGTTCCCCCAGGGGCACCCGCATTATACCCGATTCCTACGGCTGCGGCTGGGTCGCATCCAGCATTCGCTTCACGTCCAGGAAGGTCACCCCGTTGCCCTTCTCGATCGGCGTGTTGGCGCTGTCCTTCACCGCCACGTCGTACTTGTACGAGCGCGCGCCGACCAGTCGGAACTGGCCCGCGCCGAGGTTCTTGTAGATGCAGATGTTCTTCTTGCGCGTATCGACGAGCACCAGGCGCTCGTTGGGGTCCGTCGTCAGCGCCATGATGTTGTTCGTCTCCCAGCCGCCGCCGGCCGCCTGGGCGCGGGGCGCGGGCGAGGTGTACCAGTACCACCCCAGCAGCGCGAGGATCGCGGCCAGCAGCGCGTTCTCGAACCACGGATTCGTGCGCGTGTTCATGTTCCGCTCTCCTTTCGCTCAGCGCTTCTTCTTCTCGGCTTCTTCGAGCAGCTTCGCGAAGCCTTCGGCGTAGGCCTTCGCGTCGGCGGTGTTCACGCCCGAGCCGCCCTCGATCTTGATCGGCTTGCCGTCCGGCCCGCGGATCGTCTCGATGCTCGAATCCGCAATGTCCGTATCGACGCTGAAGTTCCGCACGCTCACCAGCCGCGGCGTGTCGCCGCGCATCTGGTACACGCAGATCACCTGCTCCGCCGTGTCGATGATGTAGAAGCTGTTGGCGCCGGTGGCCGTCGAGAGCGCGAGGAAATTCGGCGCCGCGGCGATCGACTCGGCCTGCGCCGAACCCACGCGCAGCGGATGGCCCGACTCGCGCGCGTTCAGTAGAATCAGCCCCAGCACCGCGACGATGCCCGCCAGCAACAGGTTCCGCGCCTGCCGCGCGAGCCGCTCGCTGCGGGTCGGTTGATGGGTATCCACGCTTGGCTCCTCGTTCGGTCACGCAACCATGAACCTGGACGGCCCCGCGGGACGCCTGTTCATACCTTGTGACCGACAAAACCCCGTCCGTGGGACAGGATTCGGCGCACTTGGCAAATCCTTGTTTAGCAGAACCTTTATAGGGTTTCCAGCTAGGGCTGGCAAGAGGTGAAACCGAGATTCGAAAGGGCCGGCGGAGCCGGAATTCTGGGGCTCCGATTCGGGCTGGCGCAGCCTGTGGAGGTCGAAAAAAAGATGCACATGTTGGACTTGAGCTGAGTTGGATCATGGTTGGCTTGGGATAACAAGTGTCGGCTGTGAATATAAAATAGTATAATAAAAGTTACAATGTGCTTCATTGGTCTCTCGATCTTGAAAGACTCCCTTATTCAGGGTACTATCCTGATGAAATCCACTGCTTTTCCACATTGATCAAAGTCAATAGGTATGATACTAACTGAAATTATACTTTTCTAGAGGAAGGGATCTCCCATGTCCGATACTCAACTCCGCGCCTACTGCTTCCTCGATACCATGCAGCCTCAATTCGCTTCCTTCCAGGCGACCATCTCGCAGGGCTACCTGCCCATTGCAGAGCAGGCCTCCCTATTTGTAGAGGTCGCCCCCGGCATGCAGATTCAGCGCTTGCTTGATGTGGCCTGCAAATCCACCGCGGTGATGCCGGGGATGTTGATCGTCGAACGGGCCTTCGGGATGCTCGAGATCCACCATCCCGACCAGGGGGAGGTGCGGCAGGCGGGCGCGGCGATCCTTGAGTCGGTCGGCTTGGAGGAGTCCGGGGTTCAGAAGCCGAAGGTCGCCACGAGCAGCATCATTCGCAAGATCACCGATTACCACACCATGCTCATCAACCGCACGCGGCACGGCGCGATGCTGCTGGGCGGGCAGACGCTGTACATCCTGGAAGTCGAGCCGGCCGCGTACATCCATCTGGCGGCGAACGAGGCCGAGAAGGCCAGCCTCGTGAATCTGCTGGAGCTGCGCGGCTACGGCGCCTTCGGGCGGCTGTTTCTGGGCGGCGAAGAGGCCGACGTCGTGGTCGCGGCCGAGGCGGCGGAGGCCGCGATCAAGTCGTTGGGCTAACGGGGGAGTTCACCGCAGAGGCCGCAGAGCACGCAGAGATGGTTATTGGGTGGGGCTTTGTCGAGTCGAAGCGAAGGGCCGAATGAGACCATGGAGGCATACCGATGGCGGACGCACTGGGCATGATCGAGACGCGCGGCTTCGCGGCGATGGTCGAGGCCAGCGATGCGATGGTGAAGGCCGCGAAGGTCGAGCTGGTCGGGTACGAGAAGATCGGCGGGGGCTACGTCACGGCGATCGTGCGCGGGGACGTGGCGGCGGTGAAGGCCGCGACGGAGGCCGGGGCGCGCGCGGCCGAGCGGGTGGGCGAGGTCGTGAGCGTCCACATCATCCCGCGCCCGCACGCCAACGTCGATACGGCGCTCCCGCTGGGCCGCGAGGCCGAGCTGGCCGGCGCGAAGAAGTAGCCGTTAGCCGCGGATCGGTGGGCTTGTCATGGACGACCGCAAAGTCGCCCTGATCGTCGAGCGCGTCGTGGCGCGCCTGCGGCAGCAGGGGGTCGGTTCGGGACCCGCGCCCGCACGCGCCCCGTCCGGCGCCCGCGCCCAGGCGGCCACGACGTGCTACCGCGACTCGCGGACGAGCCCGCTCGTCGCCGGCGCCTCACGCAAGGGGGAGCCCCCTGCCCCCCCTTGAAAAGGGGGGAACCGGCCCATGCGCCCTCGCATGTTTCTGGCGCGAGCGGCGGGTCGGCGCCTTCGACCTGGTCGCGCGCGCCGGGCGGCGAAGGCGTCTATGAGGACGTGGACGCCGCCTGCCAGGCCGCGCAGCGCGCCTACGAGGAGTTCCAGGCGCTGGGCTTCAACGCCCGCGCGAAACTGGTCGAGGCGATCCGCGCGACGGCGCTGGCCAACCTGGAGCGCTGGTCTCGGGATGCCGTCGCGGAGACCGGGCTGGGGCGGGTGGCGGACAAGATCGAGAAGAACCGCCTCGTGGCGCTCAGGACGCCCGGCCCCGAGTTCCTTGGCCGGCCCGAGACCTTCACCGGGAGCGACGGGTTGACGACGACCGAGCGCGCGCCTTTCGGCGTGATCGCCTCGATCATTCCCTGCACCAACAGCACCGAGACGGTCGTCAACAACGGCATCTCGATGCTCGCGGCGGGCAACAGCGTCGTCTTCGGGCCGCACCCGCTGGCGCGGAAGGTCAGCGCGGAGGCCGCGCGGGCGCTCAACAGGGCCATTCACGCCGCCGGCGGCCCGCGCGAACTGCTCTGCATGCTCTCCGATCCTTCGATCGAGAACGCCAACGCGCTGATGACCCACCCGCTTCCGCGGCTGGTGATGGTCACCGGCGGCGGGGCGGTGGTGCAGGCCGCGATGAAGAGCGGCAAGCGCGCGATCTGCGCGGGGCCGGGCAACCCGCCCGCAGTCGTGGACGAGACGGCCGATGTAGCCAGGGCCGGGCGCGACATCGTGCGCGGCGCGAGCCTGGACAACAACATCGTCTGCACCGACGAGAAGGTCACGGTCGCGGTGGCCTCCATCGCCGACGAGCTGAAAGCGGCGATGCTGAAGGCCGGCTGCATCGAGGTGAAGGGCGCAGAGATCGAAAAGCTCACCGCGCTCGTGCTGGCCGAACCCGGCGGGCCGCGGACCGGCAAGCACGGCGCGCCCAACCGCGCCTTCGTGGGCAAGAATGCCAGCGTGATCCTGCGCGAACTGGGCGTGAACGCCTCCGACGAGATCCGCCTGGTCCTGGCCGACGTGCCCGAAGACCACCCGCTGGCCTGGACCGAGCAGCTCATGCCCGTGATGCCGTTGGTCCGCGTCCGCGACGCCGAGGCGGCAATTCACTACGCCGTGGCCGTCGAGGACAACCGCCGCCACACGGCTTCGATCCACTCGCGCAACATCGACCGGATCACCGCGTACGCGCGCGCGATCAACTGCTCGATCTGCATCGCCAATGCGCCGAACTTCTCGGGCCTGGGACTCGGCGGCGAGGGCTACACGTCCTTTTCGATCGCCACGCCCACCGGCGAAGGCAAGACGACCTGCCGCAGCTTCACCCGCGAGCGGCGCCTGGCCTTGTGCGGAGGAGCTTTGAATTTCGTCTGACGCGCGGGGGGTGGAGGGGGAGAGAGAGAGTGAACAGTGAACAGTAAACAGTAAACGGTAAACGGCCAAGTGTCAGCAACCCCTAGTCACTTGGGGTCAGCAAAACTGTCATCGGGAAGCCGTTCGGGTCAATGGAATTTTGGTCGCAATTGGGGCTGGTAATGAAACTCTTGCAGCAGTGGCTGGACGGTCGGTTCCCTGCGGCGCAGCCCGTAGACGCGGATGCGCTCGGCCTTCAGATCGACTTCGGCCCGGACCAGGCGGTGGCCCCAATGGCGGCCGATGACGAAACGGTGACCGAGCATGTCGAAGCGGCCTTGCGCATTGCAACGGCGCAGGAAAATCAAACGGCCCTGGGGCAGGGGTGCCAGTTTCAGGCGCCATGGCTGCGGGAAGGCTCGACGGTTCGGCGCGGCCTCCTGGCGCGCCGTATACCGCGCTCGGAAGGCCGCCGTGTAGCGCTCGGCGTGGGCCTGGAGTTCCTCCCGCGAGGCGACTTGGAAGCGGCGCCAGACGGCTTGCTGCCAGCGCCCGTTGAAGTTTTCGATGGCGTTCTGGAAGCCCGGTTCGCGCGGCGGCGCGAAGACCGGGACGACGCCCAGTTGCAGGGACAGGCGTGTGACGCGGCCAAAGACGTCCGGCCGATTGTGGCCGCCTTGAAAGCGCGTGTCGTTATCGAACTGGGCATAGGTTGGCAAACCATCGCGTCGCCAGCGCGCCAGCAGGCAGCTAAGCACCAGCGGCGTCGTGGGTTGTGCGCTTACCCAGGCATCGGCCAAGTTGCCGTGCAGCGAGACACCCGTCAGCACGTCCAGCAGCGGCCCGCCGGCGATGCGCAGGTCTTCGATGAAGTCGAAGCTGTCGAGTTCCGCGCGGCCCGCAGCCAACTCGGGCAGGTACCAGCCACGTGGCGGAGGGTTCCGGCGCAGACGGCGGCGGCCGTCGAGCGCGCCACGGCGTTCGAGCACGCGGCCGATGGTCCGCACGGCCGGCTGCGGCCCGCCCTGCTCCTGGAGGGCGCGACGAATGGCCGCGGCGCCGTGCTCGCCGAGCGCGCTGTGCGTTTTGAGTTGTCGGCGCAGGTCGAGGATCAAGTCTTCCAGATCCTCGGCGAGGCGGTTGGCGGCGCGTGGCGCGCCCGCGAGCCGGTCGTCAAAGCAGACGCGGTCGAGCCGTTGTCCATGGGCGCGCCGGACCCAGAGTTGGACGGTGCCCAGAGACACGCCGAAGCGGCGGGCGACCTCGCGCAGGGAGACGCCGCGGCGCGCCAGCCGAACCATCTCTCGGCGTCGCTGGGCGAGCTTGTTTTTTGTCTCACATCCGCCTCCTGAATTGGCCGTTTAGAGGCTGATGGTGACCAGGGATTGCTGACACTCAAGTGACTAGGGGTTGCTGACACTTGGCCGGTAAACAGTAACGGAAAGAGACGGCCCTCGTGAGTTGACCAGAGCGTTTTAGTCTTCGCAGCTTGCTGTTCGCTGTTTGAAGTACGCTGTTCACTGTTCACTGTTCACTGCTTACTGACTACTGGTTCTCCATGTCCGACATCTCCTGGAACGAACGCGAACTCCGGCGCCTGATGGTGAAGGCCTGCCAGGCCCTGGAGCGGCGCGGGCTGGTGGCGGCGACGGACGGGAACGTCACCGCGCGGCTCTCGCCCGACCGCGTCCTGGTCACGCCGTCGGGCTGCTCGAAGGGGGAGGTGACGGAACTCTCGATTCTGGTCTGCGACCTGGAAGGCCGGAAGGTTCGCGGCAAACCCGGTCAGAAGATCTCGAGCGAGGTTCATTTGCACCTGGCCGCGTACCGCGAGCGGCCCGAGATCGGAGGGGTCGTGCACGCGCATCCGCCCGTGGCCAGCGCATTCAGCTTTTCCGGACGCGAGGCCTTGCTGCGCGAGCCGGTGATTCCCGAGGTCGTCGCGCAGATCGGGCCGGTGCTGACGGCGCCTTACGTCACGCCGGGCACTCGGGCGCTGGCCGAGGCCGCCGCGCCGCTGCTGAAGGAGTGCGACGCGGTGCTCCTGGCCCAGCACGGCGCGGTGACGCTCGGTCCGGATCCCTGGCGCGCGTACCTGCGCATGGAAAAGCTCGAGCACGCCGCGGGGATCCTGAAGGCTTCGGTCGAACTGGCCGGCTCCGAGTCCGCGGTCAAGCGGCTCACGCGCGCGCAGGTGAGCGAGCTGATCCGCAGCTACGGCGACCCGAAGCTGCTCAAGCGCTACGCGCTCGGCGAAGAAGGCGGCGACGAGAGCATCGTCGAGCGAATCGCCGAAGAGGTATTGAAGCGCCTGCGCGCGGGATAGCGGTGGAAAGGATGAAGGACGAAGTAGGAAGAATGAAGACCGAAGAATCGCGGCAGCGCCTGCCGTTCTTCTGCTTCATGCTTCATATTTCCTCCTTCCTGGAGCGAGATGTCCGAGGCGGCCAAACCAGCGCCCGAGTTCCCGGAGGTCCTGACCATCGCGCAGGCGGCGGCGTACCTGCAACTGCACCCGCAGGTCGTCTACCGGCACGTGCGCGCGGGCACGTTGCCGGCCAGCCGCATCGGGCGTACGATCCGCTTCAAGCGGAGCGTGCTTGATGCGTTCCTGGAGCAGACGGGCTGGGCGTCGGTGCATGAGTTTCTGCGCTTCCGCGAAGAGCGAGCCGCGCAGGCGGAGGCCGCCGAGCAGGTCCGGCGGCGGCGAAGGTTCTCGGTCGAAGTGGATTGATTTCAACCACAGAGGGCACAGAGAACACAGAGTTTGAGAAAGGAACGACGGTAGCGAGGCTCGGTGGGGATTCGGACCTCCTTTTCCCCAATCCCTTCTCTGTGTGCTCTGTGCTCTCTGTGGTTAACAACGCCGTAGCGAGGCATCCGATGGCTGAGATTCGCGAACCGGCGCGCGCGGGCAGCTTCTACCCGGGGACGGGCGCGGCGTGCGCGCGAGAGATCGAGGCCTTGCGCGCGCAGGAGCCGGACGTGCCGGCGGACCTGCGCGGCGCGGAGATTCTGGGCGGGATCGTGCCGCACGCCGGCTGGCGCTACAGCGGCGCGACGGCGCTGGCGGTCTTCGACGCGTTGAAGCACTCGGCGCGCCCGCCGGAGACGGTGATCGTCTTCGCCACCGCGCACCGGCCGGACGTGGCGGCGCCGTCCGTGCAGTCCGCGGGGCGCTGGCGCGTACCGGGCGGCGAGGTGGAACTCGACGCGGAGCTTGCCGCGGCGATGCTCGCGGAGGCCGGGCCGCGCCTGCTGACCGAGCGGGCTCGCGCGCACGAGGGCGACCATGCGATCGAGGTGCAGCTTCCGCTGCTGCTCGACGCGCTGCCCGGCGCGCGGCTGGTACCGGTCGCGTGCCCGCACGGCGTGGACGGGGGCCGCGCTGGGCCAGGCGGCGGCGCGCGCGGTCGAGCGGCTTGGCCGGAACGCCGTGGCTCTGGCGAGCACCGACCTGACCCATTACGGCAGCGAGTACTACGGCTTCGATCCCATGGGCGCGGGCCCCGAGGCGCACCGCTGGTCGAAGGAGGTCAACGACGGCGCGTTCCTGGAGCGGGTCCTGGCGCTGGATGCCGAGGGCGCGGCCGAGCGCGGCGAGGCCGACCGCAGCGCGTGCGGGCCGCAGGCGGCGGCGGCGGCCATCGCGTTCGCTCAAGCCCGCGGCGCGACCGAGGGCGTGCTGCTGGAGCACGTCACGAGCTGGGAGCGCGATCCCGAACGCGGCGCGCCCAGGAACTTCGTCGGCTACGCGGCAGTAGTGTTCGTCAGGAAAGGATGAATGATGCAATATGAAGTATGAGGTCTAAAGGACTCCGGCATGCCGCGCAGAAGGGAGCAGTCCTCCCTGGCGAATCGAACTGCCGGAGCTTCATACTTCCTATTTCATACTTCATCCTTCCGCAATTAAGGAGCGTCCCATGTTTCTCGGACGAGTGATCGGCAACGTGCATGCGACGCGGAAGGACGAACGGTTGGGCGGGACAAAGTTCCTGCTGATCCAGCCCGCGCCGCAGGAGGACAAGGACAGCTTCATGCCGGTGGTCGCCGCCGACCGGATCGGCGCGGGGGTGGGGGAGGACGTGATCGTCGCCTTCGGCCGCGCCGCGCGCCTGGCCATGGGCGACGAGAACCTGCCCATCGAGGCCGCCGTGCTGGCCATCGTGGATGGGAAGGAAGTCCATCCGGAGGTGATACTGAAGAAAGGACTTGGTAGAGACAAGTGAATAGTGAACAGTGAACAGTGAACAGTGAACGGTGAACAGTGAACAGTGAACAGTAAACTGAATCGGTGGATCGATGGGTCTGTACTGCTTTCACTGTTCACTGTTCACCGTTTACTGATTTTTGGAGTTCTCCATGCGCGTGCTGACCGAGAACGAAGTCCGCGAACTGGCGCGCCGGCTGGCGCCGGGTGAGACGTTCGCCATCCCGCCGGACGCGATCCTGACGCCGCTGGCGCGGGACTTCCTTCGCGAGCGCGGCGTGCAGCTCGCCGAGCGCGAACCGCAGGCGCGGCGCGGGGCGAGGGACCCGGACGACGCGCTGGTCGAGGCCGTCGCGGCGGAGGTCTCGCGCACGCTGCAGGGCGAAGCCGCGCCGCAGGCCGCCGCCTCGCCGCAAGGCGCGGCGCTGGAACGGGTCGGGCGGCATTCGGGCGGAGCCGGCGGAGTGGGCGCCTCGCAGCGCGCGGTGGTCTGGGGCATCGGCGCCGACGCGCCGGGCATCCTGGCCGCCGTCGCCGAGCTGCTGGGCGAGAAGAAGATCAACATCCTCGAGATCAGCCAGACGATCCTCTCCGGCGTCTTCGCGATGGTGATGATCGTGGACGTCTCGCAGGCGACCTGTTCGTTCGGGGAACTCAAGAACGCCATCGAAGCCATCGGCCGCGAACGCGGTCTGAACCTCTCCGCCCAGCGCGACGAGATTTTCCAGTACATGCACCGGGTTTGAAGAGCAGGATGAAGTGCTGAAGTCTGATTTCATACTTCATACTTCATACTTCATACTACTCCCCTCACGCCCAGAGCCTGAACCACGCCGCCGCCAGGTACAGAAACGTGCGCGTGTAGTCGTGCGCCTGGTTCTGGATCAGCGTGTAGCTGCGCGTGCCGGGGAGCTTGTGGAAGAGCGCCTCGATGGACTTCGGCGTGCAGACGCCGTCCTTCTCGCCCGCGGTGAGCAGGACCGGCAGGTTGAGGCGGTGGACGTGATTCATGGTGTCGATCGCGCCCACGGCGCGCCAGGCGGCGGCTTCGGAACCGGCCTCGGCGAGGGCTTTTTCGGCGAGCGCGTAGGCGCCCTTCTCGCGTTCGGCGTAGACCATCGGGAAATGGGTCAGGAACGGAACGTCGGCCGCGACACAGCGCGCGCCGCGGTCGTTGAAGAGGCTGCCCAGCAACAGCGCCGTTCCGCCGCCCTGGCTGGTGCCGAAGAAGCTCACGCGGTCCGGCAGCACCGACGGCTGCGCCTGCGCCCAGCGCGCGGCGAGGAGCACGTCGGTGAGCCAATGCCGGTAGCCGGCGCGCCCGAGGCTGCGGATCGTGTCGGGTAGCACCGGCCAGGAGCCGTCGCGCTTCTTCGATTCGTCAGGTCCCTGCGGCGTGGCGTACCCCAGCGGGTTCACGTGCAGGACGTTGAAACCCTGCGAAACGAGTTCCGGGTGCGCGCTCATCTCGGCGCCGTACCCCGGGACGTGAACCAGGAGCGGCGCGGGACCGGAGGGCGCGGGCTGCCACAGGCCGTGGAAGGGTTCGAGCGGCTCGGGGCCGTCGGGCACGAACTTGATGTAGGCCGTGCCCTTCTGGTGGCGCACGCCGAACGGGAAGCGGTTCACGGCGTCGGTGAGCGTACCGCCTTCGCAGGCGGTGGCGTCCGCGAGCTTCCAGAGTTCGCCGGCCCACGCGTCGATCTCGCTTGAAGCGGGGTAGTGCTGCTGGCCGGGGTAGTCGGGCATGGGAGGCTCCGGAGGCGAGGGCAAGAGGCAAGGTGAAAGGCAGAACGCGAGACGCAAAAAGAAAAACGTAAAACGAGGAAAGCTCAGGGCAGTTAGTTCATCCTACCAGGGTCCAACGGAGCCTTTCACGTTTCACGTTTCACGTTTTGCGTTCACGTTTCACATCCCGCGCGCCATGCGTTCTTGCGCTACTTTTTTCCTGAACCGTCCCGTCCTGCCGCTGCCGAAGCGCTTGCGGCTGACGGGTCCGGTGACGCGGGCGGAGCGGCGCACGGGGTCTGGGAGCCGGTGGTCTGTCCGCCGCCGCGCGCGCCGAGGAGCTTCTTGGGCAGGGCGCAGGAGGTCCCGCCGCGGAAGACCGGCGCGAGCGGGCGTCCGGTGTCCTTGATCGCGTCGAGTTCCTTCTTCAGTTCTTCGGCGGAGGCGTAGCGGTCCTCGGGGGCTTTGGCCATCATGCGGGTGATGAGCACGCCGTAGACGATGGGGATGCCGGGATCCTCGTCGCAGGGGCTGGGCGCGGTCTCGGTGAGGTGCTTGGCCATGATGACCATCGCGCCGCCGCCCTGGAAGGGCGTGTGCCCGGTGAGCAGGTGGTAGAAGGTCGCGCCCAGCGAATAGATGTCGGTGCGGCCGTCGAAGTTGCGGTCGGCGCGCGCCTGCTCGGGCGAGATGTAGTGCGGCGTGCCGACGGCCATGCCCGCGCGGCTGTCGGCCTTGGACTCGGTCTCGCCGACCTTCTTCGCCAGGCCCAGGTCGCAGAGCTTGGCGACCTTCCCCGAGGTGATCATGATGTTGTCGGGCTTGATGTCGCGGTGCACGAGCCCCTGGCCGTGCGCGTAGATCAGCGCGTCGGCGATCTCGCGGATCATGTCGAAGGCTTGTTGCGGCGGGAGCTTCTGCTGGTCGCGGAGCATCTGCTGCCCGGTCGGCCCGTCCACGTACTCCATGGCGAAGTAGGTGTAGCCGCGGTCGATGCCGCAGTCGATCCCGTTGATGATATGCAGGTGGTTGAGCCGCGCGCTCAGCCGCGCTTCGCTGAGGAAGCGTTCCTGGATCGACGGGTCGCGCGCCAGCTCCGGCTGCAGGATCTTCAGCGCGACGAGGCGCTCCATGCTGAGCTGCTTGGCCAGGAAGACGACCCCGACGGCGCCTTCGCCGAGCTTCTTCTTCAGCTCGAAGCCCGCGATGATCACGCGCTTGCGGCCGCTGGAAGACGACTCGTCTCCGCCTCCCGAAGGGTCGGGATGAAATAAAGGTCGAATCAACCCGCCTGGGTGCATGCGCTCACACTTGATCCGGAAAGGCCGCCGGCACGCGCCGACACGAACCCCCATCTTACTCCATGACAGGGATTGCACCATGAAGGTGCACAAGTTTATGCATCGGTTCTTTAACTAACCGGCCTTGTTTTCCTTGCTGCACAGGTGTTGACCTTTGGACCAAGTTAGGGACAATGATGAAACAGCCGAAATATGCAAGGATCGTAAATTTGCAGTCGGGTGGGACATGTCATGTCTTCTGGCGAACCTGTTGGCTATCTGCTCGGCGCCAAGTCGCGGCCGCTGCCGCTGCATCCGGGCGACGAATTGACGATGGGCCGCGAGCCGGCGAACAACCTGTTCTTTGAAGACGCGCACGCCAGCCGGCTGCACGCGATGATCCTGGTGAATTCCGCCGGCGCGGTCTTCGTGAAGGATCTCGGCTCCACCAACGGCACTTGGCTGAACCACGAGCGCCTGCGCGCCGAGGAACCGCGGCCGCTGCGCTCGGGCGACAGCGTGCGGGTGGGCGGGCGGGTGGTCTCCTTCATCGGCAACTCGCCCAACGTCGTCCCGGCGCTGGAGGAGATGGAAGCGACCGACCAGCTCGCCAGGATGCGGACGCTGCAGGAAGGATACGTCTGGAAGAACGGCGGCGTGATGCCCGACCACGAACAGCCGCCGCCGCCGGATTCCGGCCCGCGTCTTCCGCACGTCCCCGAGCTGGTCGCCACCGAGGAAGGCCTGCCGTCGATGCCCGAGCCTTCGCTGGCCGGGAAGCTTTCCGACCAGAGCCTTCCGCAGGTCTTGCAGTTCCTGCACGCCACCGCGCGGACGGGCGAGCTGGAGGTTCGCGGGCAGAAGCTGAAGGGCCTGATCGGCTTCAGCCAGGGGCAGGCCGCCTTCGCGCACGCCACGGCGCTCTCGGGCGACACGTTCAATTTCTCGGACCACGTGGACCGCAAGGGCGACGAGGCCGTGCTGACCATGGCGGGGTTCCGAGACGGGACCTTCCACTTCAAGCAGCTCGACGAGCTGAACCGCCCGCGCAACATCGACTTGCCCACGATCACGCTGATCTTCGAGTGCTGCCGGCAGATGGACGAGGCGCGCCGCGAGAAGGCCACGTAGCGCCGCCGGCCCGCGCCGCCGTTTTGTTTACCCGTGTCCTCAAGGAGCCGACCCATGGGCCGCGCCTTCATCGAGCGTCTCAAGCCCGCCCCGCGCGCGGGGGGCTTCCGGATGGAGGGCTACTGGGTCTGGTGCGGCTCGGCGATCCGCGGCGAGGACGGCCGCTACCATCTCTTCGCCTCGCGCTGGCCGTCCGCGCTCCCCATGATCCCGCACTGGCTGACCAACTCGGAGGTCGTCCGCGCGGTCGCGGACCGGCCGGAAGGCCCGTACGCCTTCGAGGAGGTCGTGCTCCCGCCGCGCGCCGCGGCCTGGGACGGGCGGATGACCCACAATCCCACCATCCACAAGCGCGGGGACACTTTCCTGCTCTTCTATACCGGCACGACTTACACCGGCCCCACGCCCGAGCCCGGCCGCCTCTGCACCAAGGAGATGCGGCTGGAAGCCCGCGCGAACCAGCGCATCGGCGTGGCGACCTCGAAGTCGGTCAGGGGCCCCTGGACGCGCCTCGACCGGCCGGTGCTCGAGCCGCGCCCGGGCAAGTGGGACGGGCTGATGACCACCAACCCCGCGCCCTGCGTGAACCCCGACGGCTCGATCTACCTGATCTACAAGTCCACCGCCCGCGAGGGCGACCTGCTGCGCATGGGCGCGGCGCGCGCGGCGCGCCCCGAAGGCCCGTACGAGCGCGTCCGCGACGAGTCGCTCTTCGCCTGGGACGAGACCCGGGATCACGTCGAGGACGCGTACGTCTGGCGCACGCCCGAAGGCTACGAGCTGCTGATGAAGGACATGCGCGGCGGCATCTGCGGCGAGCGCGGCGGCGGCATCCACGCGCGCTCGAAGGACGGCGCCGACTGGACGCTCACGCAGCCCCCGCTGGCCTACTCGCGCAAGGTCCGTTGGGACGACGGCACGACGACCGAGCAGACGCATCTGGAGCGCCCGCAGCTCCTGATCGAGAACGGCCGGCCGACGCACCTGATCGCCGCGACCTCGCGCGGCGACGCGGCCAACCCGTTCCAGGAATCCTGGACCCTGGTCATCCCGCTCGAGGCGTAGTCTTCCGCCGCCGGCGGCCCCGTTGCATTGCCGCCGGGGCGCGCTATCCTGGTTCGAGCTTCTATCGGAATATTACAGGGAGGTGCGAGACGCCATGAACCGAATCCTGACGATCCTTTTCGCGGGCGCCGTGCTGGGGACGGCCCTGGCCGCCGAGATGCCGGAGTTCTCGGGCGAATGGGCCCAGGACGGCCCGTACACCAGGGACAGCCTGCAGGGCAAGGTGACGGTGCTTTATTTCTACGAGGAAGGCTGCCCGCGCTGCCGCGGGCGCTGGCCGGACCTGGAGCAGGTCCGGCTCCAGTTCGAGAAGGACCCGGTGCTCTTCGTCGCCGTCAATTCCGGCAACGACAAGCGCACGGTCGAGAGCTACGCGAAGTCGGTCAACTCGCACTGGGCTTTCTTCGTCGATCAGGACCGCTCCTTCGAGAAGCAGGCGCTCCGCTCGGAGATCAGCCTCCAGAACATCTACCAGGCGATGATCCTCGACCCGTCCGGCAATCTGGGCATGGCCAACCCGTCGAACCTGGCGGACGGGATCAAGGCCCGGCTGAACGGCGCGAAGTGGCGCATCGACCCGGCCGAGGTGCCCGAGCCGCTCACGAAGGCCTGGCGTGCGTTCGAATTCGGGCGCATGGCCGAGGCCGCTCCGGCGATCCGCCAGGCGCAGGCATCGAGCGACGCCAAGACCAAAGCGGTCGCGCAGAAGATGGCCGACGAGATCAAGGCGCTGATCGCCAAGCGCATCGAAGACGCCAAGACGAAGGTCGCGGCGGGCGATACCTGGGCCGGTTACAAGCTTTACGATGGCGCGGCGTCGGCCTTCAAGGACTTCCCCGAGGCGCGCCCCGCCGCCGCCGAGGCCGGCAAGCTGCGCAACGACGCCAAGGTGAAGAAGGAACTCCAGGCCCGCTTCATGCTCGAGAAGGCCCGCGAGATGCTCGCCTCCGGGAAGGACTCCGTGCGCCAGCAGGGCCGCATGGGCCTTGAGGCGATCCAGGCGCAGTTCCCGGATACCGAAGCCGCCGCGGCGGCCAAGGCGCTGAAGTAGCGCCGCGTTACACCCTTCTTACGCCCCGCCCGCCTAAGACCGAGTAAGCTTTCGGCGGGCGCGCGTTCCCGGCGCGAGCCGGCCGCCGTGCCCCATGAAGCGAGCTGGGAGGCCGGCGCATGCCCGAGGTCGCGAGCGCGACGCCGTCCGTACCTCCTCGCTGGCGCTGGAATCGGCGCCGATTCCTGAAGTGGACCGCCGGCGCGGCGGGCCTGGCGCTCGCCGGAGGGGCTTACAGCCTGCTGGAAGCCGGTTGGTTCCAGATCACGCGCCCGGCGTGGACGGTGCCGAACCTGCCCGGGCCTTTCGAAGGCCTCGCCGCCGCGTTTCTCGCCGACCTGCATCACGGACCCTGGACGGGCCTGGACTACGTACGAGCCGCCGTCGAGGCCGCCAACGCGCTCGAGCCGGACCTGATTCTGCTGGGCGGGGATTATGTCCATCGCGGCGCGCGCTTCATCAGCCCCTGCATCCGGGAATTGAGCGCCCTCCGTGCGCCGCTGGGCGTCTACGGCGTGCTCGGCAACCACGACCACTGGCACGGCGCGCAGGCCACGCGCGATGCGCTGAAAGCGGCGGGCATCGCGTGCCTCGACAACCAGGGCGTCTGGCTGGAGCGCGGCGGCGCGAGGCTGCGGCTGGGCGGCGTGGGCGACCTGTGGGAGGACCGGCAGGACCTGGGCGCGGCGCTGGGCGACGCGCGCGAGTCCGACGCGGCGCTCGTGCTCTCGCACAACCCTGATTTCGCGGAGACGGTCGACGACGGGCGCGTGGGACTGGTTCTGAGCGGGCACACGCACGGCGGGCAGGTCTGGCTGCCCTTCCTCGGCGCGCCGGTGCTGCCGAGCCGTTACGGACAGAAGTATCGCGCGGGCTGGGTCCGGGCGCCGGCGACGAACGTGTACGTTTCGCGCGGGCTGGGAACGATCTCGCCGCCAGTGCGGTTCGGCTGCCGCCCGGAGCTGGCGCTGGGGAGATTGACGGCGGGGACAGCGTGAGCTTTCGCGTAGTCCTCAGAAGGCGCCACGCCACGCAGTGGCGTGCGGCTGTCTCTAGACAACCTAAGTCTTCACGGGGTTGGATGCGTTCCGTCATCCGCACACCACTTCGTGGTGTGGCACACGCTCAAGACGACGCGGAGCGATGCGGCTTTTCAGGCAGAGCCCGGTCCGCGGTCCTCGCGCCTCGCCTCACTTCGCCTTGTACTCCACCCAGATCGTGCGCACGTCCGCGCCCGCGTCGAGGGTCCAGCCGGTTTCTTCGACGCCGGGCTTGCCGGCGTAGGCATGGCTGGCGGTCTTCACTTCGCCCGCCTCGCCGTTCTTCCAGGCGAAGGTGACCTCGGTCGCGCCGTGGTTCCGCGCCTCGTAGACGAGGTAGGCCTCGACCTTGCGGTAACTCTTGTTGCCGCTGTTCCCGAAGCGGACGCGGATCGGGCCGCTGGCGCCTTCGAGTTCGGCGTGGCCGAAGCTGAAGGACTGGCTCCAGAAGTCGCCGGGTTCGTAGGAACGGCGGACGATCTGCTGGTCCTTCGCGATCGATTTCCACGTGCTGCCGCCGTCGGCGCTGTACTCGATCTGGTACTTGAGGTCCGGGTTGGGCGGGTTGCCCGAGGCCTGCCAGCCGGCGCCGTAGACGGCGACGGGCTTTTCGCCGCGCGGGGCTTTCAGTTCGAGCGTGACCTTGGGCGAGCCGATCGCGCCGTCCACGACGAAGGCTTGAGCCTGGTCCAGGTTCGGCCCGGCGGCCCGGTAAGCGCGCCCCGAGGCCAGGAAGGCGATCGCGTTGGCCCCGTCCTTCAGGCGCGGCACCACGGTCGTGTTGCACTGGCAGACCGTGCGGATCGTAAGGCCCGCGCCGGCCAGGTCCTTCGCGCCTTTCTCGAGCCTGAGCAGGTATTGAAAGTGCCCCTTGGCCAGGTCGGTGAGGTCGAGGGTTCCCTCGAGCGTCCCGCCATCCTGCCAGGTCTTGCCGCCGTCGGTGCTCACCTTCACCGGGATGCCGCCCTTGCCGCTCAGGACCAGGCCGTTTCTGCCGCCCGGTTCGTAGACGCCCCAGGGCTTGTCGTTCGCGGGCGTGCAGCCGACGACGTAAGGCGATTGCCACTCGAAGACGACGTGGGCCTCGTCCTCTTCGATCACGCCTTCTTTGTACGCGCCGCCGAAGTCGGGCGTGTAGGCGAAGACGGCGTTGGCGAAGCGGACCTGCCCCGGATTCCAGCCGGTGCCTTTCTTGGACTGGTACATCTTGTCCGGCTGGTTGACCCAGGAGCGGTCGCGCGCGGGTCCGGGGACGTCCTTCATCTTGTAGTTCCGGCCCCAGTAGACGTACGTGGCGCCGTCCTCCAGGCCGGGCTGGACGTAGCGGCGCAGGGTCTCGCCCGAGCGCAGGTGGACCATCGGCGGCACGGCGTCGTAGCCGGCGAGGTACTCGGCGCTCTTGGCCTGCTCGTAGACGTACGCGTCCTTGGGGTGCAGGCCCGCGACGATCCAGCCGCGCTGCCGATCGGGCTTGAACGCCGGGTCGGCGTAGGTCTTCAACTCCTGCGCGATCTCCTGAATCGAGATCAGGCGCTGCCCTTCCTTGTCGAAGATCACCGTCGAGACATCGTGGTCGAGGAGCACCCACTTGCCCTCGCCGTACGCGCCTCCGGTGAGGTAGACCTCGAAGCTGTTGTGCCCCGGGACGCCGACGACGCGCCCGCGGCAGGGTCCGAGCAGGTACTGCATCTCGGCGGTCCATTGGGCATGCGTGGTGCCGCAGAGCCCGAAGCCCTGCGCGAAGAGGCCCGTCCAGTACTCGCGGTTCTTGTCGCTCTTGGCGAAGCCCTGGTCGAAGTAATCCTGCGCGCCGTCCTCGCCGTGCGCGTAGTTCAGGTTCCGCCAGTACCAGGCGGCGAGGGCCTTGTCCTCGTCGCTGACCGGGTCCTTCCCGGTGGCGCGCTTGTACAGTTCGGCCTGGTGCTTGAAGAGACGCTCCCAGGTGCTGAAGGCCAGCTCGCCGGGATACCAGGGGTGTTCGGTCTTGACCTGGGGATCGCCGGCGGCTCCCCACGCGGAGACGCTGACAACAGCTATTAAAAGGAGGGAAGGTGCGAATCGGGGCATGTCGGGTGTCTCCGTCTGCGCCTCAGAATCAGGCCTGGGAACACGGGCGCGAACCGTTCCCGCTCCCTTCAAGTACAACACAGATTCGGAAATGTTGTATATACAATCGACTATTCTAGACCACATACGGTGCATTAAATTTAGGCTCGCTTAGGCCTCCTGCTTGGTAGAAAAATATTGGCCCTAGAATCATTTGTATAACCATTAATCATGAAACATGTTGCATTCGATGCACGAACGAGCATTGAAGCCTGGTCGGTAAGCCAAGGTCTTGACGAGGCCGATATGAAACTGTTACTAGTCCGCCCCGCTCGATAGCGGGCAAATCGGATGCAGTTCTCGATTGGTTGATGTTAGGAGTGGGGGAGCGTAAACCTTGGTGGCCATATCCAAGAAGAGCGTCGTGATCGTGGAGTCCCCTGGCAAGATCAAGACGATCTCCAAGGTGCTGGGCAAGGATTTCATCGTCAAGGCGTCGATCGGCCACATCCGCGATTTGCCAAGCAAGAAGAAGGACGACCCGGGCGCGACGCTGGTGCGCGGGGTCGGGCAGGACTTTACGCCGCGCTACGTGACGCTTCCGGCCAAGAAGAAGGTGATCGACGACCTGCGCAAGGCGACGCGCGGCGCGGACAAGATCTTTCTGTGCCCCGACCCGGACCGCGAGGGCGAGGCGATCGCGTGGCACCTTCAGCAGACGCTGGAACTCGAGGACGACCGGACCTTCCGCGTGACGTTCGACGAGATCACGCCGCGCGGGATCCGCGCGGCCTTCGAGCAGCCCCGCAAGATCGACATGGACCTGGTCAACGCGCAGCAGGCGCGGCGCGTGCTGGACCGCATCGTCGGCTACAAGCTCTCGCCGCTGCTCTGGGAGAAGATCGGGCGCGGGCTCTCCGCCGGGCGCGTGCAGTCGGTGGCGGTGAAGCTGATCGTCGAGCGGGAGCGCGAGATCGAGGCCTTCAACGCCGAGGAGTACTGGACGGTCGGCGCGGTCTTCAAACTGGGCAACAAGACTTTCGAGGCCGACCTGCGCGGGGTCGAGGGCCGGCAGGTGGTTTCGTCGGCCGACGACCTCTCCAAGTACAAGAAGCAGGACGACCGGGTCTCGACGTCGGGCATCCAGCGCACGCTGATTCCCAGCGAGGCCGAGGCGCGCGCGCTGGCGAAGGTGCTCGAGAAGTCCCCCTACGAGGTCAGCCTGTACGAGGTGAAGGAGGTCGCCGACCGGCCGTACCCGCCCTTCGCCACGAGCCAGCTCCAGCAGGCCGCCGCCAACCGCCTGGGCTACGACGCCAAGCGCACGATGCGGGTGGCGCAGGAGTTGTACCAGGGCATCGAGCTGGGCGACGAAGGCGCCGTGGCGCTGATCACCTACATGCGCACGGACTCCTTCCGCATCAGCCAGGACGCGCTGAACGAATGCCGCGCGCTGATCGGCGAGCAGTTCGGCGCGCGCTACGTCCCCGAGAAGCCCAATTTCCACAAGTCGCGCAAGGGCACGCAGGACGCGCACGAATGCATCCGACCTACGCACGTGGAGAAGACGCCCGAAGAAACCAAGAAGTTCCTCACCAGCGACCAGTTCAAGCTCTATAAGCTGATCTGGGAGCGCTTCGTGGCCTGCCAGATGAAGCCGGCGCTCTTCGACGCGGCCTCCTGCGACATCGCGGCGCGGGCCTCCGACGCGCGCAACGCGGTCTTCCGCGCCACCGGCCGGGTGCTCAAGTTCGACGGCTGGCTGGCCGTCTACGGGCCGCGCGCCGAGGAGAGCGCGCACCTGGACGCTTCCGCCGACGACCGCGAGAAGGGCGACGAGTCCAACGACGAGGGCGAGGAAGGGCAGGAGAAGAGCAAGGCCAAAGGGCGCAAGAGCAAGACCCAGGTGCTGCCGCCCATGCAGGTCGGCGACAAGCCCGGCCTGAAGGACCTCGAGCCGGTCCAGCACTTCACCCAGCCGCCGCCGCGCTACACCGAGGCCAGCCTGGTCAAGACCCTGGAGCGCGAAGGCGTGGGCCGCCCCAGCACCTACGCCTCGATCATCTCGACCATCCAGGAACGCGGGTACGTGGAGAAGACCGGCGCCGGCGGGCGCGGCGCCTTCGCCCCCACGCCGCTCGGAAGCCAGGTCAACGACCGGCTCGAAGACCACTTCAGCCATTCGATCATGGACCTGGGCTTCACGCGCAAGATGGAGGAGGAACTCGACAAGATCGAGGAGGCGCACCTGGACTGGAAGCGCGTGCTCAACGAATTCTACGCGCCCTTCACCGGCGACCTGGAAAAAGCCGCGGTGGAGATGAAGAGCACCAAGGGCCAGGCCGAGAAGACCGATGTCGAGTGCCCCGAATGTTCCGCCATGATGGAGAAGCGCTTCAGCCGCTACGGCTACTACCTGCGCTGCAGCAAGCATCCCGACTGCAAGGGCACCCTGCGCCTGGACAAGGACGGGAACGTCAAGAAGAAGGAAGAGCCCATCCCGACGGGCATCAAGTGCGACAAGTGCGGCGCCGAGGTCGTCAAGGCCGTGGGCCGCTTCGGGCCGTATTTGGCCTGCACGCGCTACGCCGAGAAGCAGTGCAGCTTCACGATGAAGCTGACGAAGGAAGGGCTGCCGCGCCGCAAGTTCGATCCGCTCGCCACCGACATCGCCTGCGAGAAGTGCAAGGCCCCGATGGTGATCCGCGTCTCCGCGCGGGGCAAGAAGAAGCGCGCCTTCCTGAGCTGCTCGCGCTTCCCGAAATGCCGCGGCACCCAGCCGCTGCCGGAGAACCTCAACCCGCAGGGCGACGAGGCCCTGGCCAAGTTCGACGTGCTCCGCGACAAGGACGCCCGCGACGCCAAGCTCCTGCAGGAAGCCCTGGCGAAGATCGATGCCGAGGCGCAGCCGGCGGGGGTGGGAAGCGGCTCCTGAGCGGAGCCGCCCGCGCTCAAGTCTATTTCGCTTCGAAGATCCGCAGGTAGCCGTCCTGCGTCGAGACGAACACGAACTCCTCGTTGGCGGTCATGGACACCGGCGCGGCGGGCAGGCGCGCGCGCCAGGCCGGCTTGCCGGTCTCGAGTTCCACCAGGACCAGTTCGCCCGCGGCGGCCACGGCCACGTGGTTCTTTCCCGCGGGGATCGGGGCCAGCACGGCCGGGGCGTCCAGCTCGAAGGTCCAGAGGCTCTGGTCGCGCTCGGCGCTCACGAGGTCCAGGGTCTTGTCCCCGGCGAGCGCGAGGAAGCCGTTCTTGAGCGCCAGCGGCGCGTGGCGGCAGGGTCCGGCGAGCTTGTGCTCGAAGCGCTTCTGCAGGGCGCCGGCCGTCCAGACCGCGAGCACGCCTTCCGCGCCGGCGCCCGCCAGCGCCTTGGCCTCCGGGTTGACCGCGACCCCGCCCACCGGCTGCTCGGGAAGGGCGGCCTCCTTGGCCTCGCCGCTCTCGCCATCGAGCGCGTACAGTTTGCCGTCGCCGCGCGGGACGTAAAACTTCTGCTCGTCGAAAGCGATGGCCCAGCCGTCCGCGCCCGCGCCGCCGGGCAGGTCGGCCGCGAACTTGGCGGCGCCGTCGACGAGATTGACGTTCTCGAAGCCGTCGCGCGTGGGCACGCCCAGGATCGGGCGGTTCGGCATCAGGCGGAAGGCGTGGGAGAGCGGCGCGGCGATGGGAGCGGATTTGAGTTCGAGCGAGCGCGCGCGGCGCGCCGTGGGATCGATGCGCCAGAGCTTGGGCTCGTCGCCCGCCGCGCCGACCAGCAGCTCGACGTCCGGCCCCTTGGCGAAGAGGGGGTAGCGCAGGTTCAGGGCCTCTTTGCCGCCTCGCGCCGGGGCGGGGATCAGCCGCGCCAGGGGCTCCTCGGGCTTGTGGCCGCGCTCGAAGAGGATCGCTTCAGGGCCGCTGATCCAGGCGACCCAATCGCCGCGAACGGCCAGGCCGCCGTCGGCCGGCGCCGGCATCAGGCGCGGGCGCTCCGCAGCCTGGCGCAAGAGCGGAGCGTGCAAGGCGCGTTCGCGGGGATCGAGCGCGATCTTCTCGTAGGTCTCGAAGCCTTCCTTGGACACGCTGATCCGGGTCAGGCCCAGCATCGGGACGGCGACGTCGGTGGGCGTGGGCTGCAACTGGGGCGTGCCATTGAGCGCGATCTGGGCGCCGGGGGGCTCGCTGGTCACCTTCAGTCGGAAGGTGGCCTGCTCGGCGGCCTGGGAGTACGGGAACTTCTCGGCCAATTCGAGTTTTTTCTGATGGGCCTCGTCGGCCTGCCCGCGCAGTTCCAGCTTCTGGACTTCGCGCCAGAGGTTCTGGGCCTCGGCCTCTTTCCCCGTGGTATCGGCGCCGGCGGAGCGCAGCAGCTTGCGGGCCTGTTCGGCCTGCCGCGCGTCGGGCTTGGAATTCAGGAAGGCTTCGAGTTCGGCGCGCGCCTTCTCGTAGTCGCGCTGCAGGATCAGGCGGTCCACGGAGCGGAGTTGATTGGCCTGCTCCTTCAGGCGGTCCTCGAGTTCCCCCTTCAGCTTGTCGGCCTCCTTCGCGGCGTCGGAGCCGGGGAAGCCGTCGGCGGCCTGCTGGAACATGAACTTGGCCGTGGAGAGGTCGCCCACGGCGGCGCACTCCTTGCCGCGGGCCAGGAACTTCAATGCGTCTTCGCTGCTCGCGCCCAGGGCCTGGACCTGCGCGCGCAGCTTGCAGGCCACGGCTTCAGGGGGCTTCCCGGCGAGCAGTTCCCGGCAGCGTTCCAGTTTGGCCTCGCCCTCCTGCAGCTTCTCCAGCTCCGCGAGCTGCCGCTGGAAGGCTTTGAGCGCCAGCTCGTTGCGCCAAGCCTCGAAGCGCTGCTGCAAGGCCAGCAGTTCATCCCGCTTGCTGCCTTCCAGCTTCTGCAGCAGCGGCGCGAAGCGCTCCATCTCCTTCTCGTCGGCTTCGATCTTGGCGGCATCCCTGGCGTCGAGGTTCGCCGCGGAGCGGCTGGCGAACTGCTCCATCTCGCTGGTGATGAAGCCGAGGACCTCGTTGTACTTCTGCTTGGCCGGCTCGCGCACGGCCTCGTCCTTGGGCACGCGCTGGAGCAGGCCGAAGGCGTGTTCGTAGTCCCGCTCGGCCACGGCCTCGTTGATCTGGCTCATCCACGCGTCGTACTGCCGTTTGACGTCCTCGGGGACCACCGGGCGGCGCTGGCGCAGCCAGAGCGACCAGCCGCCGCCGACGAGCAGGATCAGGACGATGACGCCGCCGATGGCGTAGGGCTTGAGCGAGTGCTTGCGCTGGATGATCAGGGCCGGGTTGGGGCGCCGGATCACCTCGGAGCGCACGCGCTGCGATTCGGGCCCGCTCGTGGCCTGTCCGAGCTTCCGCTTCTTGTCCAGATCCTGCAGGATCTTGTTCAGGCGGTTGCGCCGGTCCGTATCGTTGTCCTGCTCCAGGGCCCAGCGCGCGATGCGTTCGGCCTCGTCCAACCGGCCTTCTTCGAAGTGGGAAGCCGCGGCCTCGGTGTAGGCCTCGATCGGCAAGGCATCGATCAGTTCGGCGTCCCAGAGTTCGACCAGCAGCAGGTTGGTGTTCATGCGGCCCAGGCAGGCCTTCTGGACCATGGACTCGACGGTGCGCCGCTCGTCGACCAGTTCGAGCAGGATCAGGCCTTCGGGCGAGAGCCCCTGGCTGCTGGCCTTCATCTCCTGCCCGGTTTCGGTGAGGCGGAACAGCGAGGCCTGGTTGCGGATGCGCTTCTCGAGCTTCTTCCACTCGTCGACGCGCCGGGCCGCCTCGAGCAGGAGCGAGTTGGGATCGATCTTCAGCCGCAGAAAGCCGCCGCCCAGGGCCATCTTGGCGTCCAGGTTCGCGTTGGCCAGGAAGTCGAACTCCGCCTCCTTGAGCAGGAACAGGTCGCAGATCTCCTCTTCCACCTGGAAGCGCAGCGCCGCCTCCAGGTCGTCCATGGAGACCAGGTGCAGCTCGATCATGACCTGCCCGAGCAGGTTGCCCGATTCCTTCTGCTTCTCCAGCGCGCCCTTGAGCTGGTCCTGCGTGATCAGGCCGCGCGCGACCAGCAGGTCGCCGATCAGGATCCGGTTGTGCGTGCTGCTGACAATGCTGACCGCGCCGTCCTGGATCTCGACGAAGCGCGTGCCCTGCGGGGTCTGGACGCGGAGCAGGCCGGTGGAGTGCCCGTGGGACAGAGCCTGGAAGACGTCGGCCAAGCTGACCGTGGCGAGGTTGCCTTTGAGACCCATGGAGGCCTGCGTCTCCAGGCTTGCTTCCGACCTTGACGCGGCGGCAGGGCGCCGCGGCGGATTGCTCAATCCCGTTTGTGGGATTGGGAGCCGACGCGAACCCAGAGAACTTCCGCGATGTCTGCCAACGCGCTTGAAACAGCATCCACGGCTGGCTGAGGCGGTCGAGCAAACCAAACTCGTTAAAGCCTGTCTCGTAAGATATATGGAATAAAAGATGCCTGTCAAGCCGGTCAGCTTGCACATGGCGCATTTAGTTTGGCGCTGAGCCGCTTGCTCGGATCGTGGCCGGTGCGCCACGAGTTGCGGGACTTCCTATCCTCGCCGCTCAAGTTTTACGCCAGGAACCACGGCTCGGGGAGTTATTCAGGCGTCCCATGAAGCAGGGAACTCGCTTTCGGGTCTTATGTCCAGGGGCTCGCTGGGTTCTCGCCGTCGAATGCTGCTCGACTGGAGCCGGAGCCTAAGTCAAAATAACGGCGCACGTCGGAATAATCCGGCGCCATGCGACCGATGAATAGGACGGGTCCGTCGCGCCAGCAGGCGGGGACGCGCCAAAATCTTCGAAGCACACGCCAAGGGCGCAAGAACAGGGAGAAGTCCATGTCCGACAGCCCGGAAGCCGCCAAGATCCAGTTCGCCTGCCCCACCTGCTCCAAGTCGCTTTCCGCATCCGCCGCGCATGCCGGCCGCAAGGTCCGCTGCCCGGGTTGCCAGACGGTGCTGATGGTTCCAGCGTCCGGAGGCGAGCTTGCCGCTCCGGCCGTGCGCGCCACGGTGCAGCCCAGCGTGCCTCAGACGCAGGTCCATTCCGCGCCGGAGCCGGCGGAGCGCGAAGGGACCGCGGCGGCGTCGAGCGCCTCGCGGCTCAGAGCGCCCGAACCGGAGGCCGCTCCTTCCGAAGGGCAGGAGATCGTCCAGGCCCCCAACGTCCAGGCCGAGTCCTCGACCGGAAGCGGGCTGCGCCGGCCGGGCAGCGGGACGCGCCGGCCGGGGCTCAGCGGCTCGCGCCGGCCCGCCGCCAGTTCCCCGCGCCAGCGCGGCGTGGGCGGCGAGGAAGGCGGGCGCTTCGCCGATCGACGCGCGAAGAAGCCCGCGTCCAAGGTTCCCATGCTGGTGGGGGCCGGGGGGCTGGTCCTGGCGATCCTGGCCATCGCCGGCGTCTACCTGTCCAACAGCATGGCCCTGGCCAAGAAGGTCCAACAGACCGGGGAGCTGGTCCAGGATGTCGAGGCGGCCCTCAAGGAAGGCGAAATCGAGGACGCGGCGAAGAAGGCCAAGTCCGCCGAGCAACTGGTCAATGCGCTGACTCAGGACGTCGAAGCCGGGAAGCTGAGCGCCTGGCGCGACGTGCTGAAGGAAGCCGCCGCCCAGAAGACGCGCTTCGACGAGGTCGATCGGCTTCTCGAACAGGGCCAGCGCAAGCCCACCGAGACGAAGGACACCCTGCTGCGCAAGCGGAACCTCCTGAGCGGCGACGACGGCGCGACGAAGGCCCTGCAGCGCAAGCTCGACGACGCGATCGTGAAGGCGCAGGAGTGGGAGCGCGAGGCCCTGCTGGCCGCGATCCGCAAGGACTTGAAGGAGGCCGACCAGCTCTACAAGAGCGGTTCGATCGAACAGGCCATCGAGCGCGCCGACCAGGTGCGCACGCGGCTGTCTTCCTGGATCAGGTCAAGGACGAGACGCTCGAGAAGCGCATCACCGAACTCAAGCTGCTGGGCGCAAAACACGACGAGGCCAAGCGCATCGTCCAGCGCGCCAAGGGTGATTTCGACAACGCGCTGGTCAAGCTGGACGAATTGGCCGGCCAGCTTCCCGCATCCAACCCTGACCACGAGCCGCTGCTCGCGCAGCTCGAGCGCTTCAAGCGCCAGGTGGAGACGGAGAAGAAGAACTTCCGGCGCCTGGACCCCGCGGACCTGGACAAGCTGAACCAGACCGCGATGAACCTCGCGCGGCGCGACCCGGGCATCGAAGTCGGGCGCAAGAACCCCGCCGAAGGCGTGAGCATCAGCTACGCCGGCACGAGCCTGATGCTGGGGCTGGACCGCGCCGAAGGGCGCGAGCGCCTGGTGCTCGAGTCGGGCGGGCAGCGCTTCAGCGTGGACGAGCAGGTGCTCTCGAAGCGCCCCGGCGCGGCGATCCGCATCGTCCAGCGCCTCGGGCAGGCCATGCAGAAGGCCGGCGTGGCGCCCGGCCCGAAATGGGACGCGATTCACGAAGCGCCTTTCTCGTGCGCGCGCCGCGGCGAGGGCGAGCAGATCGAAATCTTCTACGACGGCGAAGTCTACAAGGGCAAAGCCAGCGGGATGGAAAAGACGGCGGAGGAGGCCAAGCGCGGGCTCGAGCAGGCCTGCGCCGGCCTGCTCAACGCGCTGCGCAACGACGCCGCCGTCGCCGACGAGGTGCGCGCCACGGTGGGCGTGCTTGTGGAAGGCGCGCACAAGGAACTGAAGCAGAACGACTACCTGCCCAGCGAGTTCTGCCGGCGCGTGCTCTACGACGGCTACCTCGAGAACAACGTCGGCGGCGCGGCCGAGCGCTACAAGACGGAACTCGAGGCGTACCGCAAGGCTTACGAAGCGTACACCAACCTGGATTCCGACTTCGTGGGCCAGGACGGGGCCGGCAACGAACTGGCCAGCCTCTTCAATCACGAAGGCAACGTGGTCTGGCGCGAATACGACAAGCAGGCGGATCGGACCAGCTTCGGCATCAAGCACATGAGTTCCGAGGAGCGCGCGCTGATGTACATCGTCAGCGAATTCGCGGGCAAGCACGACCAGGCGCCCGCCGACGACCCGGTGCGCGTGCGCATGACCCATCCGGCCCTGGGCATCGTGAGCAGTTACGACGTCAAGGCCGGGAAGTTCGAGAGCGACGAGCCGCTCTGGGCGCAGTGCGCGGCCATGACCACCTACGCGGGGCTCCCGGACTGGATGGGCGAGCCGCACTGGGCCTTCCCGCCGCATGTTGTGATGATCGACGCCTTCTCCAATCCCAAGGCCATCGTCACGCCGGCCGGGCGCGTGGACCTGCCGCATTTCTCGAAGATCGCGAACGTGGACGAGCGGCGGAAAGCGCAGGAGGCCTACCTGGACAAGCTGGCCCAGGTCCTGAACACCACGGGCCTGCTGCACCTGTACTTCGTCTACTTCCACCAGTACGTGCTCGACAGCCCCATCGAGACCTCCCGCGGGCTGCTCGGCTGCAGCGCGCACAGCGGCGACATCCACCAGAACGTCTACGAATCGCTGGACCGCGAGATGGGCGGGCACTACCTGGGCGACTGCGACGACCTCGCCGAGCTGTACATGAACCTGACCCGCCGGCAGGGGAAGCTCAGCTTCGTCATGGCCGTCCCGGGCCACGCCACCTGCGGCTGGGTCGAGAAGCAGCCCCAGGGCAACGGCTTCCGCATGCAGTTCCTCGACACCGGCCCGCCGCGGATCGTCGAGACCGAGACGCTGGACTCGGTGGTCGAAGAGGGTTCGCGCACCTACGACCGCGACAAGACGATGCGCTTCGACCCCAAGAGCCTCAGCTTCCTCTTCCGCTTCGCCGGCGAGCCCACGCGCACCCCGTACTGGCTTTCCACGCGCATGTTCGTGGACAAGGAATACGCGGAAGTCATGGAGCGCGTGCAGAGCTACTGGCACTTCCACTTCTACGCGCTGGGCGTGCAGACGATGGAAGAACGCATCGCCAAAGGCGACGCGGTGCCCGAGAACTGCACCGAGCTGGCGGGGCTCTACGGCCGCGTGCGGGAGTTTGGCAAGGCCGTTGAATGGACCCAGAAGGCCCTCGCCCAGCTCAAGCCCGACGAGGTGCTGACGCGGATCAACGAGACGGCCCGCATCGCCGGCGACCTGCACGAGGCCGGCGAGGACGAGAAGGCCTTCGAGGCGATCCAGAAGTCGACGCAGGAGCTGCTGAGCTACACCGTGCCTTCGCAGGAGTGGATGCGCACCATTTCTTCGCGCCTCTCCAACGCCGCGCTGATGAACTCGGTCGGCCATCCCTGGGAAGCCTACGCCCTGCTGCGGCAGGACGCGGAGGTCTTCTTCCGCTCCCGCCGCATGCGCCTGGACCACGCGGGCACGTTGACCAACATCTACGACGAGATGAACAAGGCGGTGAGGAAAGGCAAGACGCTCACCGAGGCCGAATCCGGGCAGATGAGGCAGCTCGACGCCCTGCTGAGCAACTTTTACCGCATCATGGTTTTCAAGAAGGAAGACGACTTCGGCGACATGCAGCGCAATTTCGCCTACATCGGCCTGTATTACGCGGCCAAGTACGGCCACGAAAAGCTGCGCGAGGAACTGCTGAAGGACGGCCCCTGGCCGCAAGGCGAGCCCAACCTCGCGGCCCGCGCGCAGAATCTCGACGAGGCCGAGGACTGGAAATGGATTCGCATCTCGCTCTGGTCCTATCTCTTCGAGATCGGCGACGCGCTGGACCCCGACAAGCCCGAAAGCGAATGGCGCAAGGACGACGCGATCAAACTCGCCGAAGCCATGGAGCGCGCCGCCGTCCACGCGCGCAAACGGGGCTCGCTGGCCTCCGCCGAGTTCTCGCTCCTCACCACCAAGCTCACGCACGGCTTCCTGACCAAGAACTGGGACGAGGTCAAGGAGGTGCTGAAGCAGGTCAAGGAACGCGACTTCGCGCGGCTCACCGCGGACGTCGCGGAGGCCTTCGGCCGCGGCGCGAGGTTCGTGACGCCCGAGGAGTTCGAGACGCAGTACAAGCTCTTCGCCCAGCACGTCTCAGCGCGCCCGCCGTTCTTCAACGTCGTTTACGAGGCTTACCGGTCCGGCTGCTACGAGCACGCCCGCCGCGCCGCGAAGCTCGCGCTTGAACACTGGAAACACGACCCGTTGATGAACGAGAACGGGCAGCGCGAAGTGAAGTTCCTCGACAAGCTCATCGAGGCCCGCCAGAAGGAGAAGCCCGCGCCGGGCAAGTGAGCCCCGGCGGGCGCGGCAACGATTTCGGCGGCACGCGAACGCCGGCCCGCGCTCAGCGCGCGCGCAGGCGGTCGAGCTTCTCCCACTCGCGGTCGAGCTTGGGCTGCATGCGCGCCTTCAGGCGCGAGAGCACGTCCGCGGGGCCGTGGCCTTCCAGATGGCCTTTGGTCCAGAGTTCCTCGAAACTCGAGATGCACGCGCGGCGGTACTCTTCCCACATCGGCATGAGCGGCTCGATGATCGCATGGCGGCTGGCCGCCAGATCGACGAAGACCTGCAGGCGCTCGTGCGGGTGGTCCTGCAGGAAGGCCCGCGTCGCGGTCTTGAAGGGCGAGTGCTTGCCCTGCCCCAGGCAGAGGATCTCCATGCCGTCGATCTCGGCGTCGGGGTCGTTGGGCTCGTCGCGGCTGTTGACGAAGCGCACGAAGCGCCAGGCCTCTTCGGGGTGCGGGCAGTCCCGCGGCACGATCAGCACGTCGGCCTGCGCGATGGTGACGGGGTTCCCGGGCGCGGCGGCCGGGGCGGGGAACGGCGCGGCGCCCCAGCTCATCGAAGGATTGTAGTTGCGGATGAAGTTCGCCATCCAGACGCCCTGGATCACCATCGCGACCTTGCCGGAGATGAAACCGTTTTCGGGCGAGTCGAAGTTGCCCATCGCGCCCTGGAAGGCCTTCACCTCGGAGCGCCCATAGAAATCGGCCATGCGGTTGAGCCACGCGTAGGCGTCGAGCCAGGGCTGGGTGTCGCAGAGGATGGTGCGCCCGTCGTCGCTGACGTGCCGCCCGCCGAACCAGTTGCCCCACGCGTAATTCCACCAGCCCGGCTCGGTGGGCAGGAAACCCATCTGCATGATGCGGCCCTGCGCGTCGCGCTTCGTAAGCTTCGCGTTGAATTCGTCCAGTTCTTCCAGCGTCCGCGGCGGGCGCTCCGGGTCGAGCCCGGCCGCGGCGAAGAGTTCCTTGTTCCAGTGCAGCGCGATCGTCGCGGGGGTGGTGAGCAACGCCCAGGTCCGGCCTTCGTAGACGCACATGTCCCAGTAGCACTTGTGGTACTCGGCCGGATCGGGGCCGTCGCGCGCGATCCAGTCGTCGAGCGGGAGCGCGGCGTTGTACTGCGCGAAGACCGGGACGTCCCGCGACCAGAGGCCCGCCACGTCCGGCGGGTTGCCGCCGCTGACGGCCAGGCGCGTCTTCTTGTTCACCTGGCTCACCGAGAGCATGTGGACGTGGATGCGCCGGCCGTCGGGCGAGAGAAACCCCTGCCGGTACGTTGCGTCGGCGTACTTGGCCCAGCGGCGCGCGTTCACGTGGCCGGGGCGGGGCGGCGCGGCGCTCCGGTCGGCCGCGCCCTCGATCCGCTCGGGATGCCCCCACAGCCAGGCTTCCTCGCTGTGGGCGTTGAAGGCGTTGACGCAGGCCTGCATCGCCTCGCCTTCGAAGTTGTTCCACTTCTCCCAGTAGATCAGGTGCACGGCCTCGTCCGGGGCGGGAAAGGACTTGGGCGCGCCCTTGACGTGCTCGCCGAGCCGCACGCTCTCCTCGACCGGCGGGCGGCGGTCGAGGCACGCCGCCGCGACGGCCAGCAGGGCCAGCGCGGCGGTGATCAGGTAGGGCGGCTTCGGCATGGCTTATTCTCGAGCAGCACGGATACGCCACGGGGCGGCTGCGCCGTCCCGTGGCGCCTCGCTGGCCCGCGGCATGGTTCACGCAGCCGCTTGGTTTCCGGCGCGTGCAAGGCTATCCTAATGCGCCGCGCGCTTCCTTTGAAGAGCTTGGCGCGCGCCCTCAGGAGCCGACCATGGCGATCGCGACGGAGGTTCTCGCCGGCGACCTGAAGTTCCCCGAAGGCCCCGCCTGGCGCGCGCAGCCCGGCGAGATCTGGTTCGTCGAGCTGAAAGGCGGCTGCATCTCGAAGGTGGATGCCGCCGGGCGTTACGAAAGGGTCGCCGAGACGCCCAAGCCCAACGGGATGAAGCTGCATCCCGACGGTTCGTTCTGGATCTGCGAATGCGCGCGCAAGAGCCTCGTGCGCCTCGACCCGGAGACGCGCGCCCTGAGCGTCGCCGCCGACGCCTGCGAGGGCCGGCCCTTCCTGGGCCCCAACGACCTCTGCTTCGGGATCGCCGAGCGCTGCTACTTCACCGATCCTCACGGCAGCAGCCTCGAATCGCGCGTCGGGGCCATCTATCGCCGCGAGCGCGACGGGCGTGTCTTCAGGGAGTTCGAGGGATTGGCCTACCCCAATGGCTTGGCGCTTACGCCCGACGGCGCGAGGCTCGTCTTCGCCGAGACCTTCACGAAGAAGCTCTGGCTCGCCGACCGAAGCCCGGACGGTTCGCTGGGCGGGCGCCGTCCCTTCGCCGATACCGGCGACGGCCTGGGTCCCGACGGGATGTGCTTCGACGCCGAGGGAAACCTCTACGTCGCCGTCTACGGCGCGGGGCGGGTGCGTGTCTTCGATCCCGCGGGGCAGCTCGTCGAGGAACTCGATACGCGGGGCCGGAACCCCACCAACTGCTGCTTCGGCGGCAAGGAGTTCAAGACGCTCTACGTGACCGAGACCGAGAAGGGCCAACTGCTGGCGCTGGAAATGGGACGAAAAGGTTGGGCGGTTCCGCCGAAGGCGGACGAGGGGCTGGTCTTCTGAGGCCCCGCGGGCGCGTCCTTCCGGTTACGGTTTGAGCGTCTTGATTTTCAGGTTGCGGACGCTCAGCCCCCAATCGCGATTGGAGTAGAAGGCGAGCTTGCCGTTCAAGTTGGTTCGTTTGCTGTCCGTCGTCGGCTGGAGCGCCTTCCCGTCGAGGGTGCAAGTGATCTGGTTGCCCTTGGCCGCCGCGTGCAGGGTCAGCCACGCGCGGCTCTCCGGCTCGATGGCATAGACCCAGCCGTAATCGCGGAACTGGATCTCGCCCAGCCTGGATTGTGCATCGGGAAGCCGGATTTCGCAGGTCAGTTCGAAATCCCCGTAGCTCTCCTTCGTCTCGATGCGCGCCACGCCTTGTTCTCGAACCTTCCAGAGTACCTTGTTTTCCGTGACAATCCATTTGCCCTTAAGGGTCGTCCAGCCGGCTAGCCCCCTTCCAGCAGGTCCGTCCACTCCGCGTCGTTCGGTGCGGCCTCCTTGGGCTCGGGAGCAGGAGCAGGAGCCGGCGCGGGCTCCGTGGCCACCGCGAGCGGCCGCACGCGGAGGTTTCGCATCTTCAACTGGCCCTGGTGGCCCTTCCAGAAGCTCAGCCGCACCGAGGCGGCCGTGCCGGCGTTGGATAGCGGGATCTCCTTCCCGTCCAGGCTCAGCGCGGGCCGGTCGCCCGCGAATACGATGCGGGCCTTGTGCCAGCCGTGCAACGAGGCATTGAACTGCCAGCCGTGACTCTTGGCGCCCGCGACGGCCGACTGCAGGTAAAGCTCCAGGTAGTTCTCCTTCGTGTGCTGGAACTCCATCTCGAATTCGAAGTTCTCGAACGCCTGCTTACCGTCGAGCCGCGCGCCGCCGGCCGCCTGCGTATCGGTGAGCACGAGCAGTCCGTCTTCCACGGCGGCCGAGCCCTTGGCCACCGTCCAGGCGTCGTGGCTCTTGCCGTCGAAGAGCGAGATCCAGCCCCCTTCGCCGCCGGCCGGCTTGACCGGCTCCAGGCGCCGCAGCTTGAAGTCTTTGAACTCGACCATGCCCGATTCGTTGATGAAAAACCCGATCGAGCCGTCGGCCTTCGCGCCTCCCGCGTCCACGACGTGGGCCGGCGCCCCGTCCACGCTGGCGGCGAAGGCGTTGCCGCGGACGAGCAGGCGGAGCGCATGCCATTCCGGGCCCACGCCCGTGGCCTGGATGTTCTTGTCAAAATCGTGGTAATGGACGTAGACGTGGCGATGCCCGCCGGAGGTCCGAAACAGCGTCGTCAGTTCGAAGTCGGCGTAGGTTTCCTTGGAGGCGAGCAGGTTTTGGCCGGTATCGGAGGTTCGGCTGTCGCCGCTCAGGATGCCGTCCTGGATCGTCCACGCGCCCTTGCGCTGTTCCCAGGCGTCCAGCCCGGCGGCGAAGGGCTCGGACCAGGGTTCGTTTCCACCCGGCGCCGGCGGGACCGCCTGGACGACCTGCACCGGCGGCAGGATCGAACGAATCCGGACGTCCTTGAGCAGGAGCTGGCCCTGGATGCCTTTCCAGATGCCCAGGCGAACGCCGTTCAGAGGCTTGGGGCTCCGTACGCGCAGGGGAACGTCCTTGCCGTCCAGGGCCAGCGTGGGCCGATCGCCTTCCATCCGGACCAGAAAGGCGTGCCAGGAGCCGACCTCGGTGTCGAACGTGAAGTTGTGCTCCCCGAGATCCGGGCCGCCCATCAGGTGGATCTCGACGTAAGGATGGCCCGTGACCATGAACGACCCCGCGGCCTCGAAGTCCGCGTAGGCGTCCACGGTGGCCAGCATGACCGCCTTGGTGTTCTCATCGATCGACGCGCTGGCGATCGTGCCGTCCGCGACGCCGAAGGAGCCCTTGAGCTGCTCCCAGCCGTTCAGCGAGGTTCCGTCGAAAAGAGGCTTCCAGTCCGCGGACAAGGCAGCCGAAGGCGAGGCTGGGGGAGCCAGCCGGCGCAGGCGAACGTCCTTCAGCTCGAGCTTGGCGCCGCCGAAGCAGTAGAACCCGAACGTGCCTTGGGCCAGCAGGTTGTGCTGCCCCAAGACCCGCACCGGCTTGCCGCCCACGGTGGCGCTGAACTCGTGCCCGCGCACGAGCACGCGGAACGCATGCCATTCGGAGATCGTGCCGCCGGGCGCTACGGACTTGTCATTCCCGTGCCATTGGAAATGGAAGTGGTCGACATTGCCCCCTGTAACTCGGAACGACGCGGTCAGCTCGAAGTCCCGGTAGTCCACCTTGGAAAGGAGATGGCCTTGTTTGTTCTGCGATTGCGCGCTGTCGCTGTACAGCACGCCGCCCTCGAAGGCCCATGAGCCGAGGCGCTGCGTCCAAGCGTCCAGGGATCCGGCCGCGAACGGCTCTTCCCAGCCTTCCCCCGTCGTCGCGATGGGCGGCTCTTCGGCCGGCGCGGGCGTCGCGGGCTTGATCAGGCCTTCCTTGACGCGCAGCTCGTACAGTTCCTTGGGCGAGAGTTCCTGCGGCTTCAATTCGAGCGGCGCAGTCGGACCCTCGGCGGTCTTCCCGGCGCTTGCCGCCAGCGGGGCCGTCTTGACGGCGGGCGCCGGCGCCGGTGCGGGTGCTACGGTCAGGCTGACCGGGTCGGCCTTCTTTGGGGATGGCGCGGGCTTGCCGCCGGAGAAGAGCAGCACGCCGACGACCAACAGCGCCAGGGCCCCCCGCCGCCTCCCACATAGAGCATGGTGGGCGAAGACTGCGGCGCCGGACCGCGCGCGGCGCCACGCGCGGTGGTCGCACCCGTTGCCCGGATCGGGCCCTGGGCGGTCGTGGTTGCGCCGCGAGCGCTGCCTCGGACCGGAGCATGCGCGCCCGTGCGCCGGACCGGATGCGCGCCGCTGGCCCGTTTCCCGCCATCCTGCTTCGGCGCGTCCTGGGCGATGAGCTGCTGGGCCTGCTCTTCGGTGAGCGGCAGGGACTCCATCGTGAGCACGCCGGCCGCGCAGTCCGAGCAGAACACGCCGCGCAGCTTCTTGTCGCGCGCCGATCCGGCGTCGATGTCCTTTTCGGTCAGCCGCTTTCCGCACTTCTCGCAGAAATAGAACTTCATGGCCTGGTCCGCGGGGTTTTCGGTATGACGCCGCTTCGCGTTCGCATCCTTCGTTTAAGTTTCATTATAGGCGAGTCGCATTCCAAAGGCCACGGGTCAAGCAAGCGGATTGCAGCGGCAGGTTTAGGCGGAAGACCAGGACGGTCGTAGACCTCCACTTCACCAGGTATTTACAGGTCATTATATAAAGTAACTCATGGGCGTATGCGCGGCTTGGGTCCTGGCCTCCGGTTAGTTGGTCCTTTCGGCGCCGCCCCGGCGAAACAAGCCCATTATCGATTCGCTTTTCCCGGCAGAACATCGGTTGCTGAGGCCATAGTTTGAAGTCCGATTCATGCTCGAGGCATGCCGGTTCGCGCCCGAAATATTCTCAATTGCCAGAATCGAAGGCGCAAGAAATGCACTGGAGCAGCGTTACTTCGATAACGCCGAACCGTTCGCTTCCGCACGTCGTATGAATTTGGTCGTATTCTGTTTGGAGGGGGTCTCACGACGTTTATAAAAAAATCACAGGTGCGGTCCGAAAGAGACGCTGCGACGGTACCTATATGTAGCCAGCCGAGAAGGGAACGCGACCTCGGCCCAGCGGTGGCCCGCAACGCCGCTGATCGAGCAGCCGAACCGGGGGGTACGGCGCCTACCGTGTCCTTGATAAGATTGGATCGTGGCCTATGTTACAGGTACTCTCGACGTTCGCACTGGGGGCTCAACCGCAAGTCATGACCCCGCCCAGTCTTATCCCCGGGTATGCGCTCCATAACAAGATCGCCGAGGGCGGTTTCGCCGAGATTTATGACGGGGAAGAGCTGGTCAGCAAGCGCAAGGTCGCGATTAAGATCCTGCATCCCCGGCATCACACGAACAAGACCGAGTTCAAGCGCCTGATCGCCGAAGGCGGCGTCGGGATGCGCCTGCGCAACCACGAGAACGTGGTCAGATTCCTCCAGGTCGGTAGGTCAGGCCGCGCGCCGTACGTGGTCATGGAGTTCATCCAGGGCCGCACCCTGCGCGAGATTCTGCGCGAGCAGAAGCGCCTCTCGAATCAGCACGTGGTCCTGCTGGCGCAGGCGCTTGCTTCGGGCATTCGCTACATGCACAGCGAAGGCGTCTTCCACAAGGACATCAAGCCCGAGAACGTGATGCTCAGCGACGAGGGCACGATCAAACTGATCGATTTGGGCTTCGCGGAGTCGAAGTCGAGCGTGAAGTGGAGCCTTTTTGGGCGCTCGCTGGAAGGCAGCCCGGCCTACATGGCCCCCGAACTGCTCCGCACCAAGAAGCCCAGCGAGGCCACCGACCTGTACGCGCTCGGCTGCACGCTCTACGAGGCCGCCACGGGCATCACGCCCTTTACCGGGCTTTCCGACAACGAGATTCTCCAGAAACAGCTCAACATGAGTTCGCGCCCGACGCCGGTCACCGAGGCCAATCCGGACATCACGCCCTATACCGAACGCCTGATCATGAACGCGCTCGAGAAGCACAACAAGGACCGCTACAAGTCCATCGACGAGTTCCTGCTCGAACTGCGCCGCAACCCGCTCCTCAGCAGCACCCAGGCGCACGTATCCCTGCCCGCCGGCTGGGCGCGCAAGCGCGGCAACCTCTCTTCGGCGCGCAACCGGCTGCCCGGGGCGAGCGGCTCGTCGGGGAAATAGCTCGAACCTGAAACTTGCATGGAATATAAGCTCCGCGGAGCAGTCCGCGGGGCTTTTCTTTTCGACGTCAGCCGTTCGCGCGCAGCCATTCGAGGCTTGCGCGCATGGCGCCCAGCGGGTCGGGCGTGATCGGGTCGTGTTCGACGATCAGTTCGCGCAGCCTGGGCAGTGCCGCGACGGCGCGCAGGTGTTCGGCGAGCGGGACCTCGCCCGCGCCCAGCGCCACGGAGTCCGGGCCGCGGAAGTCCCGCAGGTGCAGGAACCCAATCCGCTCGGCGTGCCGGCGCAGCAGGGCCGCCGCGTCCACGCCCGCCGCCCAGACCCAGCCGGCGTCGAGGCAGAGGTCCACGGCCGGATCGAGCTCCGCCAGCAGCACCTCCAGCGCCGTCAGCCCGCCGTCGATCCGCGCGAATTCGAATTCGTGATTGTGGTAGTGCAGGCGCAGGCCCTCGCCGGCCAGGCGCTTCGCGGACTCGTTCAGGAACTTCGCCGTCGCGAGGTAGTCGTCGCGCCCGCGCGACTTCCAATTTAACGGGCCGGAGACGCAGAGGTCCGCGCAGCCGCCGGCCTTGGCGAAGGCTACGTACTTTTCGGGCTTGGCGAGCTGACCCGTGGCCAGGTGGACCCCGGCGAGCCGCAGGCCCGCGCGCTTCAGGAGTTCCGGAAGCTCCAGGGGCTGCGCGAAGCTCTCCACGCAGGCGTAGCCGTAGTGGCGCAGGGCCGGCAGGATGCGCAGGCTCAACGCCTCGGCGTTGCGGGCCTCAGGGCCGAAGACGTAGAGTTCGACGCCGATCTCACGGTTCATGGGTCGCTCTAGGCCTCCGCGCCGGGTCCCGCGACGAACTTCCCGGGCTTCGCGCCGGTGTGCTCGCCGTTGGAGACCACCTTCGTGCCGTTGACCCAGACGTCCTGGACGCCCACCGAAAGCCGGTGCGGCTCCTCGAAGGTCGCGCGGTCGGCGACCGTCTTCGGATCGAAGAGCACCACGTCGGCCCAGGCGCCGGCGCGCAGGATGCCGCGATCCGCAAGCCCCAGGCGCGCGGCGACCGCGCCGCTCATCTTGCGCACGGCCTCCTCGAAGCTCAGCACGCCCAGGTCCCGGGCGTAATGTCCCAACACGCGCGTGAACGTGCCGTAGCCGCGCGGGTGAACCAGGCCGCCGGCGCGCGCCGGGTCGGTCCCGCCGGCGTCGGAGGCGACCTTGATCCACGGCTGGCGCAATTGGAGCTGTAGGTTCCGCTCGCTCATCGAAAAGAAGATGGTGAAGATGTCGTGCCCTTCGGAGGCCAGCAGGTCGAGCACGGCATCGACCCACTCCTGGCCGCGCTCGGCGGCGATCTGCGAGAGGCGCTTGCCGATGTAGCCCCGGTGTTCGGGGAGGCGGAAGCCGACGGGCATGATCCCTTCGGCGCGCGCGCCGAGTTCGTTCGCGCCCGCGAACCGGCCGAGCATCTCCGCGCGCAGCTTCGGGCGGACTTGCGGGTCGGCGACATTCTTGAAGAGCAGGTCGTCAGCCGCGGCCCACGCGGGCACCTGCGTGGAGAGCCCCGTGCCGCTGGCGACGTAGGGGTACATGCAGGCCGTGACGTCCTGCCCCTCCGCGCGCGCCGCGTCGATCCGCGCGATGGCCTGCGCCATCTTCGGCCAATTGGCCTTGCCGGCGGCCTTGAGGTGGTAGATCTCGACGGGCAGGCCGGCGCGGCGGCCGATCTCGAGCGCTTCCTCCACGCCTTCCAGGAGCCGGTCGCTCTCCGAGCGCATGTGGGTGATGTAGAGCCCGCCGCGGCGCGCGGCGACCTTCGCGATCTCGACGATCTCCGCGGTCTCGACGTAGCAGTCCGGCGGATAGATCAGCGCGTAACTGATTCCGAAGGCGCCGTCGGCCATCGCCTCGTCCAGCAGCGTCTTCATGCGTTCGAGTTCGTCCGGCGCCGGCGCGCCCATGCGCATGCCGCAGGCGAGGCTGCGCAGCGTCCCGGCGGCGAAGAACGAGCCGACGTTCGGGGAGACGCCGGCCTCCAGCAGCGCGTCGAACCAGTGCCTGAAGCGCGTCCAGCCCTTGGCCTTCTCGCGCCAGGCCGCCGGGAGCGGCCCGCACTTGCCGCCGTGCGGCGCCGGAACCCAGGTCTCGCCCATGATCTCCGTCGTGACGCCCTGGGTGAGCTTCGAGACGCAGCGCCCGTCGTTCATCAGCGTGGTGATGGAATGGCTCTGGATGTCGATGAAGCCGGGGCAGACCGCCAGGCCCGCGGCCTCGACGACCTCGCGCGCGCCCTCGGGCTTCAGGAGCCCCGCCGGCGCGACGGCCGCGATCCGCTCGCCCTTCAGGCCCACGTCGCCCAGGAACCAGGGGTTCCCGGCGCCGTCGAAGACCATCGCGCCGCGGATGAGGACGTCGAAGGGGCCGGTGTGCATGTGGCGCTCCCGAATCGCAGGCCGTGCGTTGGGCTCAGCCTAGTGGCTGATGCTTGGAATTCATGGCCTGAAAGAGGAGCAAACTCGAAGCGGCCGCCGTTCAACCCTTGCGCTTGAGCACCCCGCCCAGCCGCAGGCTCAGGTACAGGCCCGCCACGAGCACCACCAGGCCGTGTACGAACTCACGGTTAAGAATGGCGTAGACGGCGCAGCCCAACGAGGCGAGCAAGATAAAGACCGCCACGGCGCTCGTAAACGTTGAAGTGGCATGTTTGCGAGCCGCTGCGGCGTGCTCGGCGGCGACTTCGTGGTGCTGCTTCGGCGAGGCAGGACGCGGGGTCGCGGCCACCGTCTCCGTCGTCCGTTCCCGCGCCTCGCCCATCGCGTGGTCCCTTCGCCCGATCGGGATATACTCCTAACGAGTCTCGCCAATTGACCTTGCATGGATAAGTTGCTGCACCTTGAGGTTTCGGCGCTTGCAGACAAGGCTTGGGAAAGCTATTCCAAAGCGTGCATCTAAAGTCCGGAATAGCACGCGGCGGGGCGAGATCCGGCCTTTTGAACATAACCCTTTGTAGGATCTGGCTTTCCAACCATCGAGCGGACGCGCCATGAGTTCGATCTTCAAGAAGGCTCTCGTCGCCCTGACCGGTCTGCTGCTGATCGGGTTCCTGGTTACGCATTTGGCGGGGAACCTGTACCTCTTTGGCGGGGCGAAGCACTTCGATCGCTACGCCGAGACCCTGGAGAAGATGGGCCCGCTCTTGATTGCCGCGGAGGTCGGCCTGGCGGCGGTCTTCCTGGTCCATGTCGGTCTGGCGATCCGCTTGACGTTCGAGAACAAGGCCGCGCGCGGCGGGACAGGCTACGAGGTCCACGAGAACCAATCCGCTGCGCCCAGCCGTTTCATGATCGTCAGCGGGATCCTGATCGCGATCTTCATCGTGCTTCATATCCGCGCCTTCAAGTTCGGGCCGCGCGAGGAGTACGGCGGGAGCCTGTACGCGGTAGTGATGAACGCCTTCGCGCATCCTGGCGTCGCGGCCTTCTACATGCTTTCGATGCTGATCCTGGGCAGCCACCTGACGCATGGATTCTGGAGCGTCTTCCAGACCTTCGGGCTGGTCAAGCCGGCGAAACGCGACAAGGTCAGGAAGGTCTGCGCGCTGCTGGGCTGGGGCCTGGCGCTGGGCTTCCTCACGCTGCCGCTCTTCGGGCTGCTCAAGCAGGACAAGACGGAGAAGGGCCTGGAGGGGGCGGTGAAGAAGCTGACGGGACAGGCGGAAGGCGCGACGGGCGGGCTGGCCTCCGCGGATCGGGACGCACGGTAGCCCTTCGCAGGCGATTAGGGAAAGACGCGCACCATGGCGCTCGACGCACACGTACCCGACGGGCCGGTCCAGCAGAAGTGGGACAATCACCGCTTCAACCTGAAGCTGGTGAACCCCGCCAACAAGCGCAAGTACACGGTCCTGGTCGTGGGCACGGGGTTGGCCGGCGCCAGCGCCGCCGCGTCGATGGCCGAACTGGGCTACAACGTCGTCAGCTTCTGCCACAACGACTCGGCGCGCCGCGCGCACAGCATCGCCGCGCAGGGCGGGATCAACGCGGCCAAGAACTACCAGAACGACGGCGACAGCGTCTGGCGGCTCTTCTACGACACGGTGAAAGGCGGCGATTACCGCTCCCGCGAGGCCAACGTCTACCGGCTGGCGCAGGTGAGCGTGAACATCATCGACCAGTGCGTGGCGCAGGGCGTGCCCTTCGCGCGCGAGTACGGCGGGCACCTGGCCAACCGCAGCTTCGGCGGCGCGCAGGTCAGCCGCACCTTCTACGCGCGCGGGCAGACCGGGCAGCAGCTCCTGCTGGGCGCCTATCAGGCGCTGATGCGGCAGGTCCACGCGGGCAAGGTGAAGCTCCACACGCGCTGCGAGATGCAGGAACTGATCGTCGTGGACGGGCACGCGCGCGGGATCGTCACGCGCGACCTCGTCACCGGCAAGCTCGAGACCTGGACCGGCGACGCGGTGGTGCTGGCCACCGGCGGCTACGGCAACGTCTTCTATCTCTCGACCAACGCGATGAACTGCAACGTCACCGCGGCCTGGCGCGCGCACCGCAGGGGCGCTTTCTTCGCCAACCCCTGCTACACGCAGATCCACCCCACCTGCATCCCGGTCAAGGGCGACTATCAGAGCAAGCTGACCCTGATGAGCGAGTCGCTGCGCAACGACGGTCGGGTCTGGGTGCCCAAGGACGCCGAGACGGCCAAGGCCGTCCGCGAAGGGCGCAAGAAACCCAACGACATCCCCGACGAGCAGCGCGATTACTTCCTCGAACGGCGCTACCCCAGCTTCGGGAACCTCGTCCCGCGCGACGTGGCCAGCCGCAACGCCAAGATGGTCTGCGACGAAGGCCGCGGCGTGGCCGTCTCCGGACTGGGCGTGTACCTCGACTTCCGCGATGCGATCAAGCGCGACGGACTGTCCACCATCCAGGCCAAGTACGGCAACCTCTTCGACATGTACCACGAGATCATGGCCGAAGACGGCTACAAAGCCCCGATGATGATCTATCCGGCCGTCCACTACACCATGGGCGGGATGTGGGTCGACTACAACCTGATGAGCAACCTGCCGGGCCTGTTTTTCCTGGGCGAGGCGAATTTCTCCGACCACGGCGCCAACCGCCTCGGCGCCAGCGCGCTGATGCAGGGGCTCGCCGACGGCTACTTCATCCTGCCCTACACCATCGGCGGGTATCTTGCGGCGCAAAAAGGCCCGAAGGTCGGGACCGACCATGCCGCCGCCAAGAGCGCGCTCGCCGACGCCGAAGTGCGCCTGAAGAAGATTCTCGAGATCAAGGGCTCCAAGCCCGTGGACCATTACCACCGCGAGCTGGGCAAACTGCTCTGGGAGAAGTGCGGCATGGCCCGCAACGCGAAGGGCCTGAACGAGGCGCTCCAGGAGATCCCGCAGTTGCGCGCCGACTTCTGGAAGAATCTCTCCGTCCCGGGCAGTTCCGGCTCGCTCAATCAGGCGCTCGAACGCGCGGGGCGCGTCGCCGATTATTTCGAGATGGGCGAGTTGCTGGTGCGCGACGCCTTGACGCGCGAGGAATCCTGCGGCGGGCACTTCCGCGAAGAGCACGCCACGGAAGACGGCGAGGCCCGGCGCGACGACGAGAAGTTCTGCCACGTGGCGGCCTGGGAGTGGAAGGGCGAGGGCCAGACCCCCGTGCGCCACGTCGAGCCGCTCGTCTTCGAGAACGTGCATCTGACGCAGCGCAGTTACAAGTAGGTTCGGGTGGCGCTCCATGGCCTACCGCATCGAGTTTGGTCGGGAAGCCATGCAGGAATTGAAAAAGCTCAGGAAGGGCGAGCAGGCCGAAGTCCTGATCCGGTGCCGCACGCATCTGACGCACGAGCCCAAGAAGGAGAGCAAGAGCCGCATTAAGCGCCTGCGAGATGACGCCTTTCCACCCTATCGTCTGCGAATTGGGGATCTTCGTGTATTCTACGACGTGGACGATGGTTTTGGCGTGGTTATCATCCATGGCGTAGTGCGCAAGATGGAAGCTCAGGCTTGGCTGGAAGCGAGTATTCGGCGCAGGAGGACGGGTGATGAAAGTCATTAAAGCCAATGAGCTTGACCGCTCCGTGCGCGAGATGCTCGAGTCGGCTGCCAAGGAAGACGTGCTGGTCCGCAGAAAGGGGAAAGCCCCCGTTCTGATTCACGCCGTTTCGGAAGAGGACCTGGAGGACTACCTCCTCGAATCGGACTCCCGCTTCATGCGGCTCATCGAGGCTCGTCGAAAGAGCTACCGCAAGCATGGCGGCAAGCCGATCGAACAGGTAGCCAAGGAACTGGGCATACAACTTTCCAACCCCAAGAAGGCGCAACGATGAACGTCACCCTTCGCGTCTGGCGGCAGGCCGGCCCCGGCCAGCCCGGCCGCTTCGAGACCTACCCGGCCAGGGACATCCCCCAGGAAGCCTCCTTCCTGGAGATGCTCGACATCGTCAACAACCAGCTCGAGGGCGAAGGCAAGGAGCCCATCGCCTTCGACAGCGACTGCCGCGAAGGCATCTGCGGGACCTGCGGGATGGTCGTCAATGGGCGCATGCACGGCCCGGGCAAGGGCATCACCGCCTGCCAGCTTTACATGCGCGAGTTCCACGAGGGCGAGACGCTTACGCTGGAACCCTTCCGCGCCAAGGCTTTCCCGGTGGTGAAGGATCTGGTCGTCGACCGCGGCGCCTTCGACAAGGTGATCCAGGCCGGCGGGTACGTCTCGGTCAACACCGGCAGCGCGCCGGAGGCCAACGGCCTCCCGGTGCCCAAGCCCGACGCCGAAAAAGGCCATGGACGCGGCGGCCTGCATCGGCTGCGGCGCGTGCGTCGCCGCCTGCAAGAATTCCAGCGCCATGCTCTTCGTCAGCGCCAAGGTCAGCCACCTCGCGCTGCTGCCCCAGGGGCGCGCCGAGGCCAAGGCGCGCGTGCTGAATATGGTCGCCAAGATGGACGAACTGGGCTTCGGCAACTGCACCAATACCGGCGCCTGCGAGGCCGAGTGTCCCAAGTCGATCAGCCTCGACAACATCGCCCGGTTGAACCGGGAGTACCTGCTCGCGCGCATCTTCGGATAGCGGGCGGCATGCTCCGAAAATGCCGGGCAAGCACATGGGCTTCGACTTGAACGGCCTCGCCTGTTTCCTTGGCAGGTCCGCGATTCTCCGCGACTTCGCAGTTGAGTTTTATCACTCGCCCGCCTTCGGCAGCTTCTCCGGCCATGTCTTCGCCAGCAGCTTGAACTCCTCGTCGGCGATCGCCTTCACGCCTTCGGCGTTGGGGTGGCTGTCGTAGAACCAGGCCTTGGCGCCTTTCATCTCCTCGTCCTTCGAGGCGTCGAAGACGCGGTCGCCGAACTTCTCGCGCGCCAACTGCTGATTGCGGATGCGCAGGTCCCAGCGGTCGGCGAGAATCTCCGCCTTCAAACGCTCGTACACGTCCACCAGCGGATAGTTGCGCTCCTTCGCGACTTGCCGCGAGACCTCCCAGTACTCGTTGTACTTCCGGTTCTGCCCGTCGCTGAAGTCGCGCGGGGCCGGCGGCTCGCCGAAGTGAAGCGTGTCGACGGCCGTGTTGGTTTCCAGGACCAGCCGCACGCCCGGGTAATCCTTCAACAGCTTGTCGCACAGTTCCAGCAGGTGCGCCTTGAACTCCTCGGGCTTGAAGCGCTTCATGTCGTTCTGCCCGTAGCGGATCAGCGCGAGGTCGATGCGCGGAAGCTTCTGATGCACCTGCTTCTCGTATCGTCCCCCATCGAGGAACTGGCGGATGAAGTCGCCGTCCTGCGCGACGTTGTGGCTGACGAGGGCCTGGTTCTTGTAATGCTCCTTCAGTTTGGCGTTGAGGAGCGCGTCCACGCGCTGTTCGGGTTTGAGGTAACTGGTGATGCAGGTGCTGTCGCCAAAGTGGACGACGACGACCTCGTTTTCAGCCGCGCAAGTGCATGCGCTCAAGAGTGCCCCCAAGCTCAGCAAGGCCGCGGCAACGAACGAGCGAATCATGATGAACCTCCCCAACGTGGAGCGCACCAATCAGTTGCAGAAGTGTTCCAAGGCTGCATACCCCGCCGGTCGAGGAAGAGACGAACCTCTCCGAGTTGCGCGGCGCAAGGGGAACTCGGGCGGTAAGACGGTTGTTTGACGGCATTTAGCGGTTTATGGTGGAGTCGCCGCCAGGGTGGGCGGCAGAGGGGGGCCGGCTCAGGGCCATGGCTCGGGAAGAATTCCTCCGCACCAGCGTGCGCCTGCGCATCGACCAGGGCGTGGTGCTGCTCCGCCACGGCGGGGTGCCTTCGGTGGCCTGTCCGCTCATGGACCTGAGCGAAGGCGGGTGCCGCTGCATCGCTCCCATGCCGGCCCTCGACGCGCAGACCGCGGGCACCTGGCGCCAGGTGCTTCAGGTCAAGCGCCACCTGAACATCGAAATCTCCTGTCCTCCGCATCTGGTCCATTTCATGATTCAGGCCGAAGTTCGGCGCGCCGACCCGATGGCCGACGGCGGCGTGGAACTGGGCTTGCAGTTCCTCAACCTGGCCGCGCAGCAAAAGGGTTCGCTGCAAAGGCCATGCTCTCGTTCGCGACCGACAAGGTCCGCGGGGCCTTCTCGCCCTCAAACGTGACCGAAACCTCCGCGTACCTCGTCGGCGCGGGCAAGGGCTCGTCTTCGCGCACGAACCTTTCCAAGGTGGACGACGCCGCGCCGCCTCCCGCGGCCGGCTCCAATGCCCGCCACGCGGCCGCGCCGGCGGGTTCGGCTTCAAGGCACGCGGCGGCCCCCGGCTCGGCTTCGCGCCAGCCGGCCGTGCCGGGCTCGGCCTCGCGCCAGCCGGCCGTGCCGGGTTCGGCTTCGCGCCAGCCGGCCGTGCCGGGCTCGGCCTCGCGCCAGCCGGGGTGAAGCCCGGCGCGCAGGCGCCCCTGATGGAGATGCTCAAAGCCCGGCGCGATTCGTCCGTCTCGCTTGCCCCGATTCCGCCTTCCTCAGCGGCTCCGGCGCCCGCGCCGCCTCCGCCGCCCGAGCCGGTCGTGACGCCGAGCGGTCAGACGACGGAAGTTGAAGCCGAGAATCTCCTGCCCGCGCCGCCTCCGCCTCCAGCGCCGATCTCCGAGACGCAGATCCAGCGCGGCGATCCGTTCCGCGGCCGGCGCGTCGGCGAAATCCTGATCAAGATGGGCAAGCTGACGCAGCAGCAAGTCGATCACGCCGCCGACCGCGCGCGGCTCAGCGGCGAGCGGCTGGGGCGCTACATGCTCCGCGAGGGCCTGCTGCTCCCGGCCGAACTGACGCGCGCGCTGGCCCTGCAGTCCGGGCTCCCGATGACGGACCTCTCCGACGCCGAACTGCCCGCCGAAGTGCGCATGATCTTCCCCTTCGCGCTGATGCAGCGGCACGAGTTCGTGCCCTTCGACCAGTCGAAGAAGATCCTCTGCGTGGCCACGGCCAACCCCCTGTCCGCGGAGGTCGTCGAGGAACTGGAGCGGATCGCGCAGCGGCACGTGGAGGTCTTTCTCGCCCAGGAGGACCTCGTGCTGCTGGCGCTCGACAAGCTGCGCCCGGTGGACAAGCGCACCGAGCGGCGGCACGTGCGCTATCGCGCCGAGTTCCCCGTCCGCTACCAGTTCTGCAACCGGCTGGGGCGCGTCGTCGAGGAGACGCTTCACGAAGGCGTCACGTCGGACATCAGCGAAGGCGGGTTCATGGTCGAGGGCCCGCGGCCGGATCTGGGGCAGCCCGAAGACCTGCGCCGCCGCGGGCTCTGCGTGAACCTGACCATCGTCGTCGTCCCGCACGAAATCAAGGTGCTCTGCAGCCTGCGCTTCGTGAAGGTGCACGAGGATTCCAAGCCCGGCGAGTACCCCTGGACCTTCGGGTTGCAGGTGCTCGAAATCACCGAAAGCGACAAGCGCAAGCTGAAAGAAGCCTGCATTCAGGCGGGCATGCGCAAGCCCGGCGAGAGCGGCGGCGCGCATCTCAAGCCCTTTGCCTGACGACTGCCATTGAGGGGTCATTTGCCAGGCGCTGCCGGCGCCTGAAGGACGCGCCGGGTCAGGATGCCGTACAGCCGGGCGCACGCGTCGTTGAGCCGCTCGAAACCGGCCGCGCCGATGGCCGAGCCGCTCCAAAGCTGGCCTTCGCCCTCGGCCGGGTTGAGCAGGCCCGTGGCGTCCACATAGGGCACGCCCGCCGCGTCGGCCGCCTCGACGAGCAGCTTGTTGCCGTCCTCCAGCAGCTTCCGGCGCGCCTCGTCGCCGCCGATCCGCGCGGGGTAGGTGACGAGGATCGGGACGACGCCGCGGTCGAGGCAGGTCTTGAACATGGCCGCGTAGCACTCCTTCGTCTTCGGATGAGGTTGTCCCGCGGCGAAATCCAGGATCGAGCCCACGATGAGGGCCGTCTCGGGCGGGCTTTTCCCTTCCAGCGCACGCTCCAGCTTCTGCCGAATCTGTTCGCAGACCAGCGGCCCCGTCGCGTGATAGCGCGGAAGCACTCGCGGCGCGGCCTGCCCCTCCTTGAAGGCGCGCTCGCTCAGGAAGCCCGACAGGGCGGCCGTGGGCCCGCCGGCCAGCAGCAGCGTGCCCGCGGCGACCTCGGCCTTCTTGTGCTGTGCCAAGGCCTTCAAGATGGCCGGCGTGAGCTTGAACCCGTCCTTGGCCGGGTCCGCCGTGGCTTCGCGGTCCAAGGCCAATTGGGCATCGATGCTGCGCTGCAGATCGACGGTCAACCCGCCGCGGGTGATGGTGACGTTGTCGACCAGCAGCTCGGCGGCGATCCCCGGGTTCGGGGTTCCAAAGTAAAACGACCGGATGGTGAACCCCGGCTTCAACTCATCGACGTTTCCGCCGTATGCCGCGTCGAGATCGACCACCAGCGTCCGCCAGCCGCCGGACTCCAGGTTCAGTTTGGCTTGCAGCAATTTTTCGGCGTTGAGAGGGATATGCAGCGTGCCTTCGATGGATCGGGAAATGCAGTAATCGAAGCTGAACAGGCAACCGTCGCGAATGAGCATGGACTTTCCGTCGATGCTACCGATCAGGATCGGCCAGCCGTTCGCGCCCGCCGGATTCAACTTGGCCTTGAAGGTCTTTCCGGGATGCCCAGGCGGATCCTGGACCGGTTCCCCCACCCACTTCGCGCCGCCGTTCTCGAAGTCCTCGCGGAACACGATTTCCACCTCGCTGGACGCCCGGTGAGCCGCCGGCCCTGCCTGCGCCGTCCCGCCGGTCTTGCGTCTGGCGATCTTCACGTTGTCGATCAGCAGGTCGGGCATCTCCGTCTTCTTGGATGAACCGAGATTGAACCGGTTCACCGGAATCTCCCGCTCGAGCATCTCGGCGGGGCCCGTGAAGCACGCATCCAGGTCGACGGTCAGCGTCTGCCAGGATCCGGGCGTGAGCTCTGGGTAGGCTTGCCAACGGATGGCGGCACTGTCTCCGAGCGCCAGCGAAAGCTTGAACTCCCGTTCAAGGTAGTAGTCGAAGGTCAGGGTACAGCCCCTGGGAATCTTGGCCTTCCCGTGGCCCAGGTAGCCGGCGAAGAGCGGCGACCAGGAGTCCGGGTTCCGCTGGGCGCGCAGCGCGATTCCTGCCCGGCCGAAAGCGTTCGAGGCCGGCGTGCCTTTCCAGCCGTTCAATCCGTTCTCGAAGTCTTCGAAGAGAAAGACTTCTTCCTCATGAGGCTGCTTCGCGGGCTCCTGGGGGGGCGCGGCTGTCGAGCGGGGTTCCGGGCCAGGATCGTCCCGCGGCACGATCATGACGTTATCCAGCCACAGGTCGGGCAGCGGGCCGTCGTGCATGCTGAACCAGATTTCCGATATGGCGAGGCCGGCATCGTACTGCGCCTGGCTCTTGCCGCGGTAACAGGTATCCAGGTCGATGGTCGCGGTGGCCCAGCGCCCGCCCTCGAGATCCTGACGGTGATCGAAGACGACCCGGCCGTCGAAGACCACGCCTACCCTCAGCGGAGCCGCTTGCGCGGCGAAGTAATCGAAGCGCAACAGGCACCCAGGAACTATTTTCGTGCCGTTCAGCCCCCACAACTGGGCGTAGATTCTGTGCCAGGACTCCGGGCCGTTTCGAGTCGCCTTGAGGACGGAGCCCGCACGGCCATGGACGTTCTTTTCGACCGTCCCTTTGCCTTGGGGCGGCGGCCCCTCGAAATCCTGCCCATAGATGGTTCTTCCGGCTGCGGTCGAAGGCGATGCCGGCGTGAGCGATTGCACCGGAGGCGGGGGTTCCGTCCGGGCCGCCGCCGGTTCGATCGCGGGCGCAGGTTCCGCAGGCGACGGGGGTTCGGGACGGGGTTCAGGCGTTGCGACCGGGCTAACTTCTGCCGTTGGGACCGCCGGACCTGGCGCGGGTTCCAGCGAGGCTTGCGCATGCACACCGGCGTCCGGTGTGCGCGGAGTAGCGGTAGACGGCTCGACCGCCGTGAGCTTTTCCTGCGCCTTCATGGCCTCGCGTGGATTCGGTTTGGAGGACAGGAGCAGGCTTCCCGCGATCGCAGCCAGCAGCAACCCGACCCCGCCGGCGGCGACGCCCACCCACACCGACGATGAGGCCTGCGCGCGCGCCGGGCCGCCCTTCGCGCCAGCGCCGCGCCGCGTGGGAGGGATCATCTTGTGGCTGCTGCCGGGGGTCTCGCGCCGAACGGCGTGGGCGCCGGAGCCCGGAGTTTCGTGGCCCAGCAGCGAGCGCGCCTGCCCCTCCGTCAGCGGGAGATTCTCCATCGTCAGCACGCCTGCCGCGCAATCGGCGCAGAAGACGCCGCGGAGGCGCTTGTCTTTGGCCTCTCCGCGCGCCACGTCGTGCTCGGTCAGGCGCTTGCCGCATTTCTCGCAGAAGAAGAACTTCACGCTGCGTCCCCACTAGAGCGCGATCATGCCATGCGAACGACCACAAGTGTCGCACGCATGGGATGATTTGGGTATACTCCCTTAGTTATGTGACGATGATTGAAGCTTTTCGCTGCCGCCCATCGTCCAAGCCGCGAAATCGTCTTGAGTTACGAGAGGATTGCCCGGAAAATTATCGTCAGATCGCGCTGCTCAGGTGCAGCACGGAGCGAGGCCTGCGCCATTGTGGGTGCGTCTCATTCTTCCCCCGCCGAGCGGCTTGAGATGGGCCCGGACGGCCAGCCGGTCTGGACGCGCCCGAAGGGCCTGAAGACCAAGTACGACTTCCCCAAGGCGCGGCGCGGGGGGCCGGATCGGTTCGAGTTCGACGTCGGCAGCGTCAAGCCGGGCTCGCCCAAGCGCCTCGACAAGTTCCTGCTCAGCCGTTTCCGCGGCTATTCGCGGAGCTTCCTGCAGAAGCTGATCAAGGACGGGCGCGTGCTGGTGGACGGCGCGGCAGTCAAATCGAGCCGGCACATCGCGACGGGCGAGCGGATCACGGTCTTGCTTCCCGAAGCGGCGAAGCACGAGGCCGAGGAGATTCCCTTCGAGGTCCTCCACGAGGACGAGCACCTGATCGCGCTGGTCAAGCCCGCCGGCGTCGTGGTCCACCCGGCTCGCGGCAACAAGGACGGCACGCTCTACAACGGGCTCCTGCATTATTTCCGCGCGCAGCTTGAGGAAGACCCGTCCTTCCATCTCGGCACCGTCCATCGGCTCGACGAACAGACCAGCGGCGTGATGGTCTACGCGCTCGACAAGAAGGCGCACAAGGACCTGACCCGGCAGTTCGAGAACCGCCTGCTGCGCAAGACGTACCTGTGCCTCGTGGCCGGGGCGCCGGCCTGGGAAACCCGGGAGATCGACGCGCCGCTGGGCGTGGACCCGCGCGACAAGCACGTGATGGCCGTCAACGGGCTCGACGCCCGCGAAGCCCAGACGGGCTTCGTCCGCGTCTCGCGTTCGCCCTGCGGGCGCTTCGCGCTTCTGCGCGCGCATCCGCGGACCGGGCGCAGCCACCAGATCCGCGTGCACGCGAAGGAACTGGGTTATCCGATCCTGGGCGACGTCGCGTACGGCGGGCCGGGCGAGCACGAGGCCTTCGGCGAACTCCGGCCGCGCGTCTGCCTGCATGCCGAGACGCTGGAGCTGGCGCATCCCATCCACGGGCAGCCCATGCGCCTGCACGCGCCGCCGCCGGAGGACCTGCGCGCGATGATGGACGTGCTGGGGTTGGCGCTTCAGTAGGGCGGGAGCAGATGCCCCTGCTCCATGAAATAGTGCACGCCCGCTGAACACAGTCCGGCTGCCAGCAACGCCAGCATCTGTCCATGAAACCAGGCCGCCGCGCGGTACTGCACGGCCTTCGCCGGCGGTGCGGGCGAATGACGGACGCAGCCGGCCAGCCGCAGCGCCACGTGCAGGGTCCAGCCGATCAGGAAGAAGCTCCACAAAGCGATGCCCCCAATGCCGCCCAGGACGAACGCGAAGAAGCCGCACGCGGGCCAGATGACGGCGCTGGGGCGGGCCAGCGGGTCGTACTTCAGACGAAAGAGGCACCAGAGCAGGAAAACCACGCCCCAGGTCGGCAGGTAAGGCATGAGATAGTACGTGGGGCCCATGGCGCAGAAGCCGCATGCAAGGGTTGCTGACGGAATGAGCATGGCAGGGTTCTCCCGGCCCCGCGTCATGCTGCTGCGCTCTTGCCCGCAAGCCAGTCAGAAGGGCGTAAATCTTATGGCGCAGGCTCGTCGTTCTGGCGTTGTGCGCTTCCTGCCGCGACCCTACAACGGTCGGCTTGCGGCGCGAACCGGGAAACGGCTTGGCGCGTAGGTAACGGTCGGGACGGAGAGGACGCGCATGGCCTGGAGCGGGCACGGCAAGCAGGAGCCGCACGTCGGGATCGTGGGGCTGGGTTACGTCGGCCTGCCGCTGGCCCTGCAGTTCTGGCGCCGCGGCGCGCGCGTGACGGGCTTCGACGTCGATCCGGCCAAGGTCGAGGCGCTCAACGCGGGGCGCAGCTACATCCGGCACATCCAGGGCGAAGACCTCGCCGCCGCGCGCGCCGCGGGGCGCTTCGAGGCCACCGCCGACTTCGCCCGGGCCGCGGAACTCGACGCCTGCTGCCTCTGCGTTCCCACGCCGCTGGGGCACGGCGACGAGCCGGACCTCTCGTACGTGCTGCGCACCGGCGAGTCGCTGGCGCCGCACCTCCGGCGCGGGCAACTGGTCGTGCTCGAGTCCACCACCTATCCCGGCACCACCGACGACGAACTGCGCCCGGTCCTCGAACGCGGCAGCGGGCTTCTGGCCGGGCGCGATTTCCATCTGGCGTACTCGCCCGAGCGCGAGGATCCGGGCAACCCCAAGCACCACGCCGGCACGATCCCCAAGGTCGTCGGCGGGTACACGTCCGCCTGCCTCGAGGCCGCCGGGGAACTCTACGCGCGCGTCGTCCCGCAGGTCATCCCCGTCAGTTCCACGCGGGCGGCCGAGGCCACCAAGCTGCTCGAGAACATCTTCCGCTGCGTCAACATCGCCCTAGTCAACGAGCTGAAGGTCGTCTTCGACCGGATGGGGCTGGACGTCTGGGAGATCGTCGAGGCGGCCAAGACCAAGCCGTTCGGGTTCATGCCCTTCTATCCGGGGCCGGGCCTGGGCGGGCACTGCATCCCCATCGACCCCTTTTACCTCACCTGGAAGGCCGCGCAGTACGGCGCCGAGACGAAGTTCATCAAGCTCGCCGGCGAGATCAACCGTTCGATGCCGCGCTACGTCCTCGCGCGCGCCAAGGACGCCCTGCGCGCGCGCGGGAAAGACCTGCGGGGCGCGCGCGTCCTGATCCTGGGCATGGCCTACAAGAAGGACGTGGACGACCTGCGCGAATCGCCGAGCCTCGTGCTGTGGGAACTGCTCGAGCAGGAAGGCGCGCGGGTGAGCTACCACGACCCGTACGTGCCGCGCATCCCGGTGCTGCGCGAGCACCCGGGCCTCCTGGGGCGAACTTCGGTCGCGTTGGACGAGCAGGCGCTGCGCGACGCCGACGCGGCGCTGATTCTTACCGATCATACAGCCGTGGACTACCGGCAGATCGTGACCCACGCGAGCCTGGTCGTGGATTGCCGCAATGCCTGCGGGCGCCTGCCGGCGGACCTGACGCGCGGGAAGGTGCTGCGGGCGTGATTCCGGCTACGGCTGGGGCTTCGGGATCGACGTCTCCGGCACGGGATACACGGGTTTGCCGGTCTGGGCGTCGATCAGATCGTAGACGCGGACATGATCGACCTGGAATTCGTCCGGCAGCTCTTCCTTGCGGATGTCGCCGGCCCAGCCTTTGAACTGAATCTCGTCGCTGAACTTGAGGTAGAGCGGGACCTGGCAGACGCCGCCTTCCTTGGTGCGCCAAGTCTCCTTGCCGTCCACGTAAAAGACGTACTCGTCGGGCAGCCAGAGCACCGCGAAATCGTGCCAGCCTTCCAGCACGCCCGGCACGGCGACGCTCTGCCCCTTGGCCTTGTGGTCCTTGCCGTAACCGTCCCAGTGAATCGCGTGGTGGACCTTTTCGTCGAGCTTCGGCTTCTCCATGATGTCGATCTCGGAGCCGTCGCGGCCGTCGTTGCCGACCTTCCCCACGCTCTGGTTGAACATCCAGAACGCGGTCCAGTGCCCGGCCTTCTTCTGGAGCTTCATGCGCGCGGTGAAGTAGCCGAAGGCGTGCTCGAAGCGGCCCTTGGTGCGGACGCAGCCGTTGAAGTAGGTCTCGCCTTCCTTGAAGGTCTTCATGACCAGGCGGCCCTGGCCGTCGAGCGCGGCGGCGCGCTTGGACCACTGGGCGTCGTGGCGCTTGTACTCGGGCAGCTCCCACTTGGCCTCGTCGAGCTTCTCGCCGTCGAACTCGTCGTTCCAGACGAGCTTCCAGGCCTGGCCTGCCTTGGCCTCGGGGAGCGTGTCCGCGGGCTGGGGCGCGGGCGGGGCCTCGCCTTCGCCGGCCTGGGTGCAGGCCGCGCAAAGCAGGAGCGGAAGAGCCATCCAGCGACGGAGGGATGCAAACTTGAACGGATTCATGGTCATGGAATTGCCTACCCCGTCCAAGTCTGGAATTCGCGTGCTAAATCCCCGTCCAAGCGCCCCCAGCATTCCAAGAAGCTGCTGAGATGGGGGCTCAAGAATCCATCGCCCAATGCGAAGGAGGAACGCCGCAAGCCGGTAAGGCTGAATTCAGGGCATTCCGACGAAAATTTGAAATCGAAGCCTGCCCGGTAGAGATCCATGGCGCTGGAAAGCGCAACGACGGGCACTTGCCCCGAGATGTTCCCTTCGGCCAGCACGATGCAAGGCCTCGCATCGGTGGACGCGCCCACACGTACTCGAACCAGCCATACTTCGTGTGGGCGAGGAGTCATGAATCCGGCCGGGATCGCGCGGCTTGTACCTCGCGAACCCACGCATCTTCAGGGGGGTGCGGCCATTGGAACGCGGGATGCTCCATCTCTTCCTGGGAATAAATGGGCCGTCCCTTGAAATACCGCCGGGGTCGCACGCCGAAGCGTTTCTCGGCTTCTTCCAGGGTGATCTTTGGCGGGCAGTCGAAATACCCCGCCGGGTAGGCGGGACTATCGAGAAAAGCTCCAGCAGGCACCGCCGCAGCCAGCGTCTTGCCGTCAGGACCTTCCAGCAGAATCGCTTCCTGCCCATCGGCCAGCCGGCTGCTGAGTTGGGCGGCCTCTTCGGCGGTCAAGCGAATACGAGTCATATTGCAGTCTCCTGCCGTGAGCATACCCGCGCTTACCTCGACTCGCAATACGACCCTCTCTCAGCGCCAAGCCTTTCCTCGCTCGGGAAGTCATGCGACCGGCGCACCTGCCGGCCGAACTTGTAGGGCGGACCCGGGCGCAGGCGTCCTGTGCGCCCGATCTTCTCGCCCGTGGCGTGGAGCGCCGAAAGGCCGGCGCACTACCCCCGCACCCCCATCAGCACCTCGTGGAGCAACTGGTCGAGCCGCTCGTAGCGCAGCGGGCGCTTGGCCAGTTCCTCGGGGTTGAGCTTGGCCTTCTTGAGTTTTTCGGCGCTCTCCTTGCCCGGCTTCTCGATCAGCGCCTCGAACTTCTCGTCGTCGTTGCGGATCTCCTTCAGCAGCGCGCGGATCTCGGGATCGTCGTCGATCTTCCGCGCGCGCTCCTTCAGGATCAGGTAGGTGCGCATGCAGCCGCGCGCGAAGTCCCAGACGCCCTCGGCGTCCTCGGTGCGGTAGGCGTGGGCGTCGAAGTGCCGCGGGCCGACGTAGCTGTGGTTCTCCAGCAGCCGCACCAGCAATAGCGCGCCCTTGAGGTCCTCGCTGCCGAAGCGCAGGTCCTGGTCGAAGCGGCTCATCTTCTGCCCGTTGAGATCGATATGAAAGAGCTTCCCGGCCTCCATGGCCTGCGCGACGTGGTGCTGGAAGTTCAGCCCGGCCATGGTCTCGTGCGCGTACTCAGGGTTGACGCCGACCATGGCCTTGTCGTCGAGGGTCTCGATGAAGGCGAGCATGTTCCCGGTGGTGGCCAGGTAAATGTCGCCGCGCGGCTCGTTGGGCTTGGCCTCCAGGGCGAAGGTCAGGTCGTAATCCTGGTCCTTGACGTAGCGCGTCAGGAAGTTCAGCGCCTCGCGCATCCGCTTCATCGACTCGACGGGGTCCTTCGCCAGGTCCACCTCGGCGCCCTCGCGCCCGCCCCAGAAGACATAGATCTTCGCGCCCAGTTCGACGCCCAGGTCGATGGCGTGCATCGTCTTCTGGATCGCGTAGGCCCGCACGCGCGCGTCGTTGCTGGTGAAGGCCCCGTCCTTGAAGACGGCGTGCGAGAAGAGGTTCGTCGTGGCCATGCTGCAGACGATGCCGGTGTCGGTCATCGCCTTCTTGGCGTTCTTGACGATCTTATCCCGCTCGGCCGCGCCGGCGCCGAAGGGAACGAGGTCGTTGTCGTGGAAATTGAAGCCCCACGCGCCGATCTCGGCCATTTTGCGGATGTTCTCTATCGGGTCCAGCGCCGGCCGGGTGGGCTCGCCGAAGGGATCGCGTCCCGGGTTGGAGGTGGTCCAAAGGCCGAAGGTGAAGCGGTGCTCGGGCTTGGGCGTGAAGGCATCCGGCATGGCGGCTCTCCTGGTATGGCCGTTGCGTGTTTTGGGCTCTCGAATATTGGGGCGTGCGCGCTGGCGTCAAACGCAATTCCGGCGCCTCAGTACCGCGCCGCGGAAGTAACTGGCCCAATGCGCCGGGCATTTTGTCCCGGGTCGAGGCGCGCCGAGGGAGCATATCGGGACGAAGATCTGTAACCGAGGCGCAACGAAGAGCCGGGGTAAAAGGCTCCAGCAGTGGGCCTGGAACTTCCACGGCGCGGTACTTAGAATGGCGCGCCTTGGTGAGACGCCAGGCGCACCTCGCACGGGCCGATGGGGGTTTCCACGTCCAGCCCGACGGGGATCCGCGTGGCCTCGTGCAGCCAGAGCGTCATCTCCCCGCGCCGTTCGAACGGCCCGCTGAAGCCGCACCCTGGGACGAACTTGTCGCCGACCTGCGTCTCGAAACGGAGCATCAGGCACGGCTCCACGGGTCCGCGACTCCAGAGCGGGCGGTACTCGCGGCGCAGCGTGAGCACCCGCACGTTCCAGACCCGCCGGTCGGTGCAGATCGGCAGGACCGGGGCGCGCTCGGGAGGATCGTTCAGGTCCAGGCGGACGGCCCGCGAACGCAGATAATAAATCGCGGCCAGGGGGTCCAGGACGCGGTCGGCCAGCGGAATCTCCCGGCTCCGCCAGGCCAGATCCGCGCGCTTGGTCTCGTAGAGCGCCTTCATCTCGCCCAGCGTGTAGTCGAACTTGATCCGTTCCTCGGCCCAATAGCGGTCCTTGCGCTCCACGTAGCGGTAGTCGGCTTCCTTCCGTTCCAGGAAGAAGAAGCGCGTGAAGCCGCCCTTCGCGTCGATAATGCTCGTGGACTTGGTGCGCACGCGGTAGAAGGTGCTGACGGCGCGGCTGGAGCGGATCTCGAGCTTGGCCGCCCAGACCTCCGGGCCCTGCGGCGGCGGGAAGCGTTCCCGGCGCCTCACGCGCAGATTGGCCATCCCCGCGGGGAGGCCGTTCCAGAAGATCTCGTAGACCAGTTCTTCGCCGTAATCCTCGTCCTCGGTCTGCCCGGCGGCCAAGTTCAGATCCTCGGCGGGCGTGAAGAGCACCGGCGCGGTCGGGGCCGCAGGCGGGACCGGTGCGAGCGGTGCGGGCGCGGGCGTGACGGGCCGGGCGTCCTGCGCGCCGGCCGTGAACAGGCGCGGACCCAGGACCCCCGCGACGATCAGCAGGAGGGCCGCGACCAAGGCCAAGACCCATCGGGACAACCGCATGGCGTCGATCCACTCAACAGGGCGGAATGCAGGCCGAAGCAGCGCTGCCAGTATAACGCTTGGAATCCCCGGATGCTCGCTGCACTTGTGAGAACCCTTGCGGCGCCTTGGGTTGCATCGAGGTTGAGTTTACAACAGATTGATATATAAGATGTTGTGAATTCGGATCGGCGCCGGTCGTCGGGGGTAGGGCAGGCATTTTCAGCTCCTCGGCCTGAACCGGCAGCAAGCGCCCGTTCCAAGCGTCATACGAGGGCCGAGGTGGGCGGAAGTCGAGCATGCTTTGGTACTTGGAAGCCTGCTCGCCGCCTGCGCCATAACCGAATAACGATCACGCGGCCGCGCCGGGCTGGGGGGCGCGGGGAGGCACGAAAGGACGGTCGCATGAAGTTCACATGGGGTCGGTACGCGCTGCTTGTGGCGCTGGCGGGATGGCTGGCGCTGTCCGGAGCCCGCGCGATTGCGGGCGATGCCGCCACGCAGACGGAAGTCAAGGACGTCAGCATCGTGGTCGGCGGCGAACCGTACACCGGCTCGCTGCTCCTGCCGGCCAGCGACAGCGGCTTCAAGTTCCGGCTCAACGAGACCGGCGACGTGATGCGCTTCCGTTGGAGCAGCCTGGAGCAGTCCGAGCGCCGCCGCATCCAGAAGCTGATGGGCATCGAGGTCGAGGACGGGCGGCTGGCCTTCGGGAAGACGCTCGATTGCCTCCGCTTCCAGCTCAAGAGTTCCAAGAGCTACGAGGGCCTCGAACTGCCCGACCGCGCGCTGCCGGGCTACCGCTGCCTCAAGACCGCGACCCAGGTCGTGCAGATTCCCAAGTCCGACATCGAGAAGGAAGAGAAGATCGAGAAGCGCGAGAGCGACGTCTTCTCGGCCGAGGAAGTCTACGACCGGATGCTCCTGGAGCGCCCGCCGTCGTCGGATTCGGCCAAGGACCACCTCGATTACGCCCGCCAGTGCGCCAACATGGGCCTGTACGACAAGGGCATCGATCACCTGGAGATGGCCAAGGCCGTCGATCCGCGCATCGAGGAGCGCACCCAGGAATTCCGCGAGGAACTGGTCGTGAAGTACGCCGACCAGCAGGCCGAAAAGATGTACCTCCAGATCATGACCGACCTGCGCGCGGGCGACAACGCCACCGCCCTGGCCAAGATCCAGCGCCTCAAGGACAACTTCCCCAACAGCGAGTACTACACGAAGGTGGACAGCCTGCAGACCAAGGTGGAAGCCGACACCCAGGTGGACTTCCAGAAGCAGGTCATCTTCATGTACTACAACCTCTTCAACGAGCTGGTGCAGGAGCGGATCGCCAAGCGCGTGCGCGTGGACGAGAAGGGCCGCCCCGTGCCTTCCATCCCCGGCAAGCAGGTCACGACCCGCCAGGGGCACATCTTCCGCGGCGTGCTGGTCAGCGACGATACCGAGAAGCTGGTGCTCAAGCAGGACGAGCTGAACGTCACCATCCCGGCCAAGGACATCCTGACCAAGCAGGACGTGGACCTCAGCAAGTCCGCCCGCGCCGTCGAGCCGACCTTCGCCGAACTGAAGCAGTACGTCACCGACGCCCAGGGCGGCATCGGCAAGGAACTGATCGCCAAGATTTCGGCGCGCCTGAAGGTGGACGAGGCCAAGGTCCGCGACGCCTGGGGCGGCCGCTTCAACCAGACCGCCGAGTACAAGGACGGCCAGTTGGTCAAGTCCAAGACCTACGTCACGCTCCACGAAGCGCCCTACGGCAAAGGCAGTTGGCTCCGCGACGGCGTCCAGGCCGTGCAGGCCAATCCGCAAGGGCAGGGGCAGGGCCGTAACCAGGGCGGGCGAAACCAAGGCGGGCGAAACAACAATACCGGCGGCCAGAATGGCGGCTCGAACCTCGTCGCGGCCGAACAGGAAGTGAACCCCGACGACTCCGACGATCCCGAGATCTGGTGGAAGGGCCAGAGTTCGAACGTGAAGTTCAATCTCCTGCGCGGCATGGCCGTCGAGAAGCTCTTCAAGGTCAAGGACATCAAGGGCGACCGCTGCTCGCAGTGCGCGGGCAAAGGCTACGTCGAGATCTGGGACGGCTACGGCTCGCTCAGCCAGTACCGTTGCCCGACCTGCCGGGGCCTGACCGCGCTCTTCCGCGTCTTCTACGAATAGGGAGCCCCATGGTCCAGCCGCGGCCCGCGCGCCTGCTGCTGGCGGCCGCCCTCGGGCTCTGGGCCGCCCACGCCGCCCTGCATGCCGGGGCCCCCGCGGGCGAAGGCGAGATCCAGGACGTCTCCATCGTCGTCGCCGGCGAACCCTACCTGGGCGCGCTGCTCAAGCCGCCTTCCGATACCGGCTTCTCCTTCCGCCTGCGCGAAACCGGCAACGTGCTCAAGTTCCGCTGGAGTTCCCTCGAGCGCGCGGAGGCTCAGCGCATCCGCGAGCTGTACGGCTTGCCCGCCGAAGGCGAGGAACTCCCCGAGGCCGGCTTCACCGTCCGCGGCGTGCGCCTCCGGCTCCAGGGCGGGCGCGAGATGGAAGGCCTCGAACAGCCCGACCGCGCGCGCCCCGGCTTCCGCGCGCTCAAGACCGCCAGCCAACTCGTCCAGGTGCCCATCCCCGCCATCGAGGCCGAGGAGCCCGTCGAACTCGACGCCTCCAAGGTCTATAGCGCCCAGGAACTCTACGAACGGCGCCTCTTCGAGCGCCCGCCCGCGAAGGACTCCGCCGCCGAGCAGCTCGATGGCGCGCGCTGGTGCGCCCGCATGCGGCTCTACGAAAAAGCGCTCGACCATCTCCAGATGGCCCTCGCCATCGACCCGCGGCTCGAGGAGCGCTCGAAGGAGTTTCAGCAGGAGCTCGTCTTCAAGCACGCCGAGCAGCTTGCCGCGCGCCTGTACGGGCAGATTCTCTCCGACATGGAGCGCGGCCTCTACGGCGCGGCCGTCGAGAAGATCGAGCGGCTCAAACGGAGTTTCAACGAGAGCCCTTACTACACCAAGGCCGACGCCCTGCAGCCCCGCGCCGAGAAGCTCCGCGACGAAGGCTTCCGCAAGCAGGTCGTCTTCATGTACTACGCGCTCTTCGACGAATTGCTCCAGGCCAAGCTCGCCGAGAAGACCCGCGTGGACCTGAAGGGCCGCCCCGTGCCGTCCGTCCCCGGCGTGCAGGTCACCACGCGGCAGGGCCATATCTTTCGAGGCGCGCTGGTTGCCGATCGCGCCGACTCGATCTCGCTCAAGCAGCCGGACGGGCTGGCGATCGAGATCCCGGCCAAGGACGTCCTCACGCGCCTCGACGTGGACCTTTCCGTCGCCGACCGCGCGGTGGACAAGAGCTTCGACGAGTTGAAGGCCTACGCGATCGACGCGCAGGGCGGGCTGGGGAAGGACATCCTCGCCCGCGTCGCCAAACTCATGCGGGCCGACGAGGCCAAGGTGCGCGACGCCTGGAACGGCCGCTTCAACCAGACCGCCGAGTACCAGGATGGGCGGCTGGTGAAGAGCGTGGTCTACGCGAAGCTCCACGAGGCCAACTACGGGCGCGGAAGCTGGCTGCGCGACGGCTCGCCCTATCGGACCCAGGCCGGGAACCGGCCCGATCGCCCTAACAATTCGCGCAACCCGCGCCGCTCCGATACGTCCCAAACCGGGACGGGGGCCTCCAACATGATCAACGCGGAAGAGAAGCCCGATCCCGAGGCCTCCGACGAGCCCAATGTCTGGTGGACCGGCCAGCGCCGCGACCTGCAACTGGACATCCTCCGCGCCATGGCCGCCGAGAAACTTTTCAAGGTCAAGCAGGTCCAAACCTACAAGCGCGAGGATTTCAGGGGTGAAGTGGGCTACAAAATCCTCTATGAATGATGAACGAAACGGGGTGCGTCCCCGTTAACGCGAATAGGTGGGGGTCTGGGACTCCATCTTCGGTCTTTTTTCGTGTAGTTCAGGGATGGAGGGACGACATGTTCGCCTCACACCATGAAAAGAAACTCCACGGTCGGACCAAGCTCACGTTGATGCTCTCGGCCGGGTCGCTCTGTCTGGTTTTGAGCGGCTGCGGCGGCGGTGCACCCGTGCAGAAGGCCGGCGCGGCTAAAGAACTTAAAGTGGCCGAAGAGTCGCTTACGCGCGCGGACAGCCTGAAATCGCAGGGCGAACTGGACACGGCCATCGCGGCGCTCCGGGAAGGGCTCAGCGCGGCGCAGTCCGGGCGGCGCAAGGCGCTCGCGCGCGAGAAGCCCGCCTTGAGCGACCTCGAGGAACAGATCACCAAGCAGATCTCCGCGTTCGAAGGCGAGAAGCAGAAAGCCAAGATCGAGAAGGAACTGGCCAAGAAGAAGGAAGAAGAGCAGAAGAAGCTGGCCGAACTGCGCAAGGCTCAAGGCGTGGCCGAGGGCGGCGCCGCGCCGGCGATCGCCGACCCCGAGGAAGCCGCGCGCAAGAAGAAGGAAGAAGAACGCAAGAAGGCCGAAGAAGAGCAGAAGCGCCTGGCGGCCTTGATGGTCAAGAAGGACGAGAAGACCGAGAAGACCGAAGAGGGCGACGCGCCGCCCGAGGTCGCGGCGCAGCCTGGCGAAGAAGGCGATAAGCCGAAGGTCGCCGCCGCGCCGAAGCCCGACGGCCCCTTCCGCCCGCTCGGCGCCGACCCCAGGCCCCTGACCATCGACGTGGTCCGGAGCAAGGACAAGTACGCCTTCGCCTACTTCCAGGTCTTCAACAAGGACGAGAACATCGGCAAGCGCATCGGGCGCGTGACCGTGATCTTCAAGGACAACGGCAACGGCGTCATCGGCGAGGCCCACGGCACCTTCGATTACTCGAAGTTCGACAAGAGCAAGGCCGACCCGCTGGAACAGCCCGACGGCTGCGGGCTCACCGCAGAATCCCACGAAGTGCCGGCCGGCAAAGCCCTGCAATTGGTGGCCATCGCCGATTTCGACAACGCCAACAGCGCCAAGCGGGCGACGAAGTGCACGGTTCAGATCGACTTCGCGGCGGGCTCGGGCGGCGGCACCATCTCCGAGAACGGCCCCGGCTCGGCGTTGGACGTGGACAACCCCGCGAAGCCTCCGATTCCCGGACTTTAACAGGACTGAGGACTCACACCCCTAAGCGGTCTTATATAAGTTTTTGCCATGGCCCTGCGCAGTTTCCCCTCCTCTCCGAGGAGGGGCAGGGGTGGTGACTGAACAAATCCGCGCGAAGCGCGATCCAAAACCGAAAGAAACTTAGGTGAGACCGCTTATTGCCGCGTTGCCCGGCTTTCTCGTCAGGGCTTCCAGCCGGACTTGTTCTTTTCCCACCACTGCTCCCACATCTGGATGCCCAGCTCGCGTTCCTCGTCGGTGCCCTTGGCCTTGAACGCGATGACTTGTCGGGTCATGACCATCAGGGCGTTGGCGGCCAGCCCGCGCACGCGCGCGTCGGGGTCGCGCAACAGGCGGATGAAGTGCGGCACGGCCTCGCGGGCCTTCAGGTTCGCCAGGCTCTCGATCACCGGCCCGTACGAGCCGAAGTGCGGGTTTTCCAGCAGCTTCACGAGGTCCGGAATCGCGTCGCGGGCGCCCAGCTTGCCCAGGGTCTCGGCCGCGGCGAAGCGCACGGCGCCTACGCTGTCCTGCAGGAGCCGCTGGACGTGCGGGATCGCGCGCGCATCGGCCAGCAGGCCCAGTTCCTCGCAGGCGTCCCGGCGCACCTCCCAGATGCGGTGATTCAGCTCTTTGATCAGTGTATCGAAGTCGGCGTTTTTGCCCGAACCCGACTGCGCCACCATGGTTGCCAAGGGCACGCCTCCCGCGCGGGTCGTGAGAACCCCGCTGTAGAGCTTCCAGAATGTCTTATAGCCCCGCCGCGTAAACCGTTCAAGGCGGCCTGGCGCCAGTTCGAGGCCCGCACCGCCCGTGTACACCTGGGCCGCACGGCCTTGTACATCCTTGCGCCAGCCGCGGGCCGGCTCGGTCCGCGCTCCCTCTGACGAAGCGCGCGTTCGGAATGGCACGCCATTCGCCAATCCGAATCGCGGCGCGCCGCAGGTAATTCATCCCGCGGGACGCAAGCCTGGAATTCGCCGCCCCCGGACGCCGAGTCCGCGCACCGCGAGCCCCTCCTCGCGCGACTCGGCGCCGGGGGCGTATTTTTAATCCAGCGACGAGGTTCGAGCCGCGAGGTTCGAGGCATGCGGTCGGAAATTATTGCGCAGCAACGAAAAGCACCGAACCAACATGCCCTCGGAACTCGGAACTCGGAACTCGGAACTCGGAACTCGGAACTCGGAACTCGGAACTCGGAACTCGGAACTCGGAACTCACTTCAGCTCCAGCACGGCCTCGAGCAGCACGTCGTCGCTCTCCCGCGAAAAGCGTACGGGCAGCTTCCGCTCAAGCTTGCGCTCGCTCAGGTCGCGCTGCAGGCGCGGCCAGTCGCGGACGGCGTGCCGCGCGCCAAGCCATTGCAGGCGGTCGCCGGGACGCAGCCCGGCGCGCCCGGCCGCCCCGCCGGCCTTGACGCTCAGGATCGGGAGGCCGGCCCGCCCAGGCTCGGGGAGCCCCAGCCGCGCGCCCAAGGCGGGCGCTTCGCCGGGCGCGGCTGCCGGGGCGAGGCGCGTCAAGCGCAGCTCGAGGCCCTTGCGTTTCTCGCCGCGCAGCAGCTCGATGGCGACCTTCTCGCCCTCGGGCAGGCTCTGCACGCGCCCGAGGAGTTGATACGCGGTCCGAACGTGCTGGCCGTCGGCGGCGAGGATCCGGTCGCCCTTGCGAAACCCCGCTTTTTCCGCGCTGGAGTCGTCCTCGACTTCCAGGATGCGCACGCCTTCGGGCGCCTCCGGCGCGGGCTCGAGCTCCAGGCGCAGCCCTTCGGGAAGCGTGCCGTGGAAGACCTCGCCTCCCGCCGCGGCCTTCAGGAGCGGGAGGAAGCGCGCGATCCGGTCGGCGGGCACGGCGTACGCGACGCCCGAATTGGTCCGGCCCGAGAAGCGCGCCATGATCTGCCCGGTCAGGCCCAGCAGCTCGCCGCGCAGGTTCAGCAGCGGCCCGCCGCTGTTGCCGGGGTTGACCGCCGCGTCGGTCTGCAGCGCGTCGGGGTAGAAGGTGGCCAGGAACGGATTGTTCGGGTCGCCCTGGTAGCGCCGGAGGGCGCACAGCGTTCCGAAGCTCACGCTGGGCGCGCCGTCCAGGTCGCCCAGCTTGAACGGATCGCCGAGCGCGATGACCGGCTGCCCGGCGCGCGCCTGTCCCAGGTCCGCCAGGCGCAGCCACGGCAGGTCCCGGGCGTCGTCGAGCTTCAGGAGCGCCAGGTCGCCCATGCGGTCGCGCCCGACGACGCGCCCCGCGTACAACGCCGGCCGCCCCAGCACGCGCACCGTCCAGGTGTCCCGGCGCGCGACCACATGGTGGTTGGTCAGCACCCAGCCGTCGGCCGAAACGCAGACGCCCGAGCCGCCGGCGACGAACGCGAACGCCGGCAGCGCGCGTTCGAGCGTGGCGCCCAGTTCCGCCTCCAGGTTTTCCGCCCACGCCAGGTCCGAGGAGGCCGCGGCCGCGGTTTCGGCGCCGTGGAGGCCGATTCCATGGCCCAGCGCCGGCAAGATCAATAACAAGCACAGGAAGCGGCGCGAACCGGGAATCCTCAAGCGCTGCGCGGTACGGGACGGCTGCGCCGATTCGAGGCGCGCGATGCCGAGGGTCTCAGGGGCGGGCATCGAGGACCACCGAGCCGCGCTGGGGCTTCTCGTCCCGCAGGTAGCGCAAGGCCAGCCGCGAGCCGGGTTCGTGGCGGCGCAGCACGCCCAGGAGCGCCGGCCAGCTCCGCACCGCCTGCCCGTCCAGGCCGGTGACCACGTCGTTCTTGCGCAGCCCGGCCTTCCAGGCGGGAGACGCTTCGACCACCTCGGCGAGCTTGATGCCTTCGAAGGCGGTCTCGCCCAGCGCGGGCCGGACGCCCAGGAAGGACTGCGGCGGGGATTCGACGACGCGGCCGGCGCGCAGGTCCTGGAGCGCTTCCAGCAGCCGCGGCGCCGGGGCGTAGAAGGCCACGCCGGACTGCGCGGCCCAGACTTTGCGGCGGTCCATCCGCGCGAGCAGCCCCAGGAACCGCCCGCGCAGGTCCACGACCGCAGCCCCCGCGTCGGCCGCGCCCAGGCGCGCGTCGAGCTGCACGGCCTGCCCGTCGAAGCGCTCGAGGGCCGAGACCAGCCCCCAGTTCAACGGACCTTCGCTCGCGCCGCGCTCGGCGGAGCCCACCAGCGCGGCCAGTTGTCCCAGCCGCGGCGCCGGGCCCTCGGCCAGCTCCAACGCCGGCAGGCCGGCGGCGTCGTCCAGGAGCAGCGCGGCCACGTCCAGCCCCTGATGCCGGCCGCCCAGGCGCGCGCGCCGGCGGCGGCCGTCGCGCAGTTCGATCTCGAAGGGCCCCGAGGTTTCCGGGAGGCTCGAGGCCGCCATCAGGACCGTGCCCGCGGGCTGGACCAACACGCCGCAGACCGGCCCGTGCTCCGCGCCCGGCGCCCGGTCCGTATCCGGCAGCGCTTCGGCGTGGCTGACCGGATCCGGGCCCTGGTCGGGCTGCTGGGCCTGCAAAGGCGGCTCGGCGCGCGCCTCGGCGCTGCGAATCCGCACCACGCATTCGGCCACCTTCGCCGCGGCATCCCGCAACGCCCGTTCCAGGGGTTCGAGCGCCGCCGGCCGCGCCGGGGCGTCTTCCGGCGCCACGCCGGCCAACGCCTCGGCCAGGGCCGCGCGGATCGCCTGGATGGGCACCGCCGCGCCGCGCCCATCATGCCGGCTGTAGGCGAGGCTGAGCAGCCCCACCAGCCGGCCGTGCGCGTCCAGCAGCACGCCGCCGTCGGCCCCGAAGTTGACGCTCTGGTTGAACGTCAACGCCGGCCCCGCGTAGCGGCTGCGCTCGTCGTCGCTGCGCAGTTCGGCGTGCGCGATGAAGGTGGCCGCCTGCCAGTAGACCTCGCCGTCGCGTTCGAGCGTGCGGTGCGGATTGCCGGCCGCGTACACCCGCGCGCCGGGGCGCAGCTCCCGCGGGACGCCGCACGCCAGATGCGGCAGCGCCTGCCGCGTGTCCGCGCGGAGCACGACGGCCTCGACGGCCCCGGAACGCGCGAGCACGCGGGCCGGGAGGCGGCGCCCGTCGCGCAGGACGATGGCGATCTCGCGCGCGTTCGGAGGCACGGCCGTGGAAGCCGTCAGGACCAGCCCGTCCGCGTCCAGGAGCGCCCCCGCGCCGTAGTACGGCTGCCGTTCGGCTCCGGCCACGCAGGCGACGGCCACGACGGCCGGCGCGGCGCGCTCGTGGACGGCGACCTGTTCGGCTTCCAGGCTGGCAAGCGCCTGCGCGGCCGGGGACTCGGCGCATGCGGGCGCGGGCTGCCCGGCAAGCAGGGCCGCGGCGGCGCAAAGAACGAGAGGAGACAGGCGGGCGGGCAACGTCCGCGCTCTCCGGCTGGTGGTCCCCCCCAGCCAGGCACGCAAAAGGCGGGTCTGCGAACTGTCTTAGGTGTCGGCTGAAAACGCGGGGGGCTTGAGGCGCTGGAGCGTGCGGAACGCGAAAATCGGGAGGGAGGGGTCAGGTCTTCTCGCAGATCTCGATGAACTCCTCGCGCCCGAGCTGCTCCAGGCGCTTGCCGCGCTTCTTGAGTTCCTCGTTGAACTTGAGCGCCTTCTCCTGCATCCGCTCGTGGGTGTCCTTCGAGCCGCCCACGAGCTGGAAGTTCTCCCCCCGCGTGACGCGGACGTGGCCGTCCTGGTTGTCCAGGCCCAGCCCCAGCAGCAGCGCCTTGGCTTTGGACTTCTTGCCGCGCGACGGCTTCTTGGCTTTCATGGCTTCCGCCTCTCGGGCTTCAAGGGTCCATCGTTTCGGGCGCGGGCTGCGTCGCGTCGGTGCCGATCAGGATCTTGTCCAGCATCGGGCCGTCTTCCTTCGGGGCCAGGACGAGCCGGTTGGGGCCTTTTTTCAGGGGAATGGCGCGCGGGGCGCTGCCGTCGCGCAACGCATGCCAGGCCCATTTGTACGTCGTCTTGTCCACCTCGCCCTCGGTGTCCTCGATGGTGAACCAGTCTGCGCCGTTCAACTGCAGGTACACGCTGTTGCCGCAGGAATCGTGCCACTTGGCCCGCAGGAAAAGGTAGTAGTCGTCGTCGCGAGGGACATCGACGATGTACTCGGCGCGTCCCGGCAGCGACCCCGGCTGGCCCTTCTCGTCCTCCAGCCCGCAAGACTTGATCCAGCCGTCGGGGATCTCGAGGAACTCGATGGGCTTGCCCATGCTGACCTTCTTCCTGAGAAAGATCTTTCTGCCCGGACTTCGGTTCGGTATCGTCCAGTTTGTCGGCCGACTCGCACTCCACGACCAGCTTGACGGGGGCGGCGATCTCGATGCCGCCGTGGGCCTCCGTCGGCTTCGGGGGAGTTGGCTCGACCGTCTTGAGGCTTGGTGGGGCCTCAGGCTGGGGCCGGTTGCCCCCGGCCATGACGACCATGACAATCACCGCGACCACGATGCCCAGCGCGACGGCTGCTTTCACACGAACCTCCCAGGGTGGAGCACGACGCCATGTCAAATTGACACATACTCAAGTGCGTGCCGTCACCTCAAATGGATTTTCTCACAACTCTAAGGCCACTTCAAACCTTGATTGGACTGGAATTAAACAAATCGGGGCTCAGCCAGAGACCTTCCGGGTCCCCAATCTGTAAACATGCTAATCTGACGCAGGATAGCGAGGAAAATAGCACCTGAGAAACACCTGGTGCATCTTTTTCTTGCAGTCAGGGATCTCGATAATCCGACATACCTCATTCAGACACACAGGATGTGAACATGGTGGGCTTTAGGCGGTAAGGTTGATTTTTTGACCCAGAAAGCCGAACCAGTCGCCAGCGAAGACCGTAGGAAGTTCGTTGTAGAATAGGTTTACGCACATAGGGGAGTTGACACGGCTTGCAATTGTGAGAGGGTTGCGCCCCTCTCTGGGAACCGTTTCGTGGGGCTCGCCTGGGCAACCGCCAGGTGAACGAAGTCAAGGAGTGAAGCCATGAGGCTCAAGATGAATCGGGGCTTTACCCTGGTGGAGCTGCTGGTCGTAATCGCGATCATCGGCATCCTGGCCGGGCTGCTGTTGCCTGTGTTGGCGCGCGCCAAGGAACAGGCCCGCCGCGCTCAGTGCGCGAGTAACCTGTCCCAGATCGGCAAGGCATGCAGCATGTATGCCGACGTAGGCGAGCATATGGGCCGCTTCCCAGCCGGCGCGGCGAATCCGATCGCCTCGATGGGCCTGCTCTTCAAGGGCTACGTCCAGGACGCGCGCGTCTTCCAGTGCGCGTCCAATCCGCTTGCTACCGACGGATTCATCGACACCACCGACGGAACCGAACCCACGGCGGACAACAATAACTCCGCCTACGGCTACGACGACCGCCATACCCAGAGCCACGGCATGGCCGGCATCGCGGCCGACTACGGCACGCTTGACGGCGGCGTGGGCAACTCCAAGAACCACGGCACCAGCAACGGTACGGGCGCGGGCCAGCAGTTCCTGCAAGGGGACGGCCACGTCGAATGGCTGCAGAAGCCCACGCGCGACCTGGAAGGCGAAGAAGACAAGATCCACGATGACGATTCGGGCACGATCGGCGTGGACAACGACTCCGCAATCGGCAACGGGACCTAAGCGCCCCTGTCTTGACCGGCTTCAAAGCCCCTCCCAGCCGGGAGGGGCTTTTTTTTGCCCTCACGTTGCCGGCTGCCCTTCCTCCCAGGCCTCGATCGTCCTCGGCCAATCGTCCTTGAGCAGGCGCGAGAGCGAACGGTCGGCGAGCAGCTTCCCGCCGGTCTGGCAGCGCGGGCAGTAGTTCGTCTCGTTTTCGGCGTAGCGGATGCGCTGGACCCGCGTGCCGCAGGCCGGGCATGGCTTGCCGTACTTGCCGTGCACGGCGAACTCCGGCCGGAAGGCGGTGATCTCGCCGGCGCCCGGGAAGCGCTCGCCGAACTCCGCGCGCAGCCGCTCGAGCCCCCTCCCGAGCACGTCCCGGGCCGCCTTCAGCAGCCGCGCGCAGGCTTCGTCGTCCAGCCGGCCGGTCAACGCGACCGGGGAGAGCCCCGCGGCGTGGAGGATCTCGTCGCCGTAGGCGTTGCCGATGCCGTCGAAGAGGCGCGGGTTGGCCAGCGCGCGCTTCAGCGTCCGGTTCTCGCGCCGCAGCGCCGCGGCGAAAGCGGCCGCCTCGAGCGCGAAGACGTCCAGGCCGCCGGGATCGTGGGCCTTCAGCGCCGCCTCGCCGCGGACCACGTGGAGGCTCGCGCGTTTCTTCGTCCCGGCCTCGGTGAGCAGCAGCGCGCCGCGTTCGAAGGCGAAGGCCGCCAGGCCGATCTTCCCCGGCGCCTTGGCGCCCGGCGGCTCCCAGCGCAGGCGCCCGGCGATCATCAGGTGCAGGACCGCGAAGAGGTCCTCCTCGAACCCGAGCACGATCCGCTTCCCGAGCCGCCGGACCTCGCGCAGCGCGCGGCCTTCCAGCGCGAAAACGGGCGGCTCGACCGAACGGATCAGGAACGGGCTTGCGATGCGGACGCGCTCCAGCCGCTGCCCCGCCACGGAGCGGCGCAGGGCTTCCACGTAGAGCGTGACGTCGGGGAGTTCGGGCATCGCGCGGCCCGCCTTCGGCGGTTCGAGAAGGGGCGTACCCGGAGCGCCGCGCCTACCTCAGTACCGCGCCGCAGAAGTTCCTGACCCACTACTTGGGCCTTTTGGCCCGGCTCTTCGTTGCGCCTCGGTCACAGATCTTCGCCCCGATATGCTCCCTCGGCGCGCCTCGATCCGGTCCAAAATGCCCGGCGCATTGGGCCAGTTACTTCTGCGGCGCGGTACTCAGCGCCTTCGCCGCGTACGTCGCCTGCCCCAGGTGATAACTGAAATGGACCGCCAGCCGAGCCACGTGCGTGGCCAGCGTGTCGAACTTCGCGCCGCACGGCGTCGTCCAGGGCGCGGCGAGTTGCTCCGCCGTCAGCGCATGCAGCGCGCGCGCGGCGACGCCGAGGCCCGTCTCGAGGTTGGCGAGCAGCGTCTCCTTGGGCACGCCGCGGTCGGCGAACTCCGCGGGCCGGTTCCGCGCATACGCTTCGCCCAGGACGCCCAGGCCCAGGAAGTGCCGCAGGTTGCCGGCAAGATGGTGCGCCAGCGTCCCGATGCCGTTCCCGCCGCCGGGTCCGGGCTGCCAGAGCCGCGGCGGGTCCAGTTCGCGGACGAGCGCGAGCATCTTCGCGCCGTCGGCGGCCAGTTGTTCGGCGAGCTTGCGGGCCAGCAGCACGTCGCTCATGGAAGATCCTTTCACGCTCTGCTTCGGTTGGCCAGTAGAACGCTTGCGCGGCGCGCATGCAATGCCGATTGTGCCGGCATGGCGGGGGTTCTATTCTCACGCTAACCCAAACCGGACGCCCCGATGCTGCCCTTCGCGGCCGCCATTTTTCTCAGCGCGTTCCTGCTCTTTCAGGTCCAGCCCATGCTGGGCAAGAGCATCCTGCCGTGGTTCGGCGGCGGCCCGTCGGTCTGGACGACCTGCCTGCTCTTCTTCCAGGTGCTGCTGCTGGCGGGCTACCTGTACGCGCACCTGCTCAGCACGCGTCTGGCGGCAAGGTCGCAGGCGCTGCTGCACCTGGTCGTGATCGGGTTGGCCGCGCTGGCCCTGCCGGTGGCGCCGGGCGCCGGCTGGAAGCCCGCCGATCCCGGCTCGCCGGCGCTGTACATCCTGGGGCTGCTCGCCGCGGCGGTCGGGCTGCCCTACTTCGCGCTCTCGGCCACCGCGCCGCTCCTGCAACGCTGGGCCAGCCGGCTGGAGCCCGGGCGCTCGCCGTACCGGCTCTACGCGCTCAGCAACACCGGCTCGCTGCTGGCGCTCGCGAGCTACCCGTTCCTGGTCGAGCCGCTGCTGCCGCTGCGCGCGCAGTCGCGAATCTGGTCGGTTCTGTTCGTGGCCTACGGCGCGGGCTGCCTGGCCTGCTACCTGAAGGTGAAGGACCTTCCCGCCGAGGCCCCCGCGCCGGGGGACGCCGCCGGGCACGCGCCGCGCGGGAAGACGTGGCTCTGGCTGGGCTTGGCCGCGCTGCCTTCGGCGCTGCTCCTGGCGTCGACGTGCCAGATCACCCAGGAAGTCGCGCCCGTGCCGTTCCTGTGGGTGCTCCCGCTGACGCTGTACCTGCTCTCGTTCGTGATCTGCTTCGACCGCGAGGCCTGGTACCGGCGCGCGCCGTGGGGCGTGCTGCTGGCGCTGGCCAGCGCGCTGGCCTGCTACGCGCTCTTCGTCGGGGTGGACCTGGGGCTGGCCTGGCAGGTCGCGCTCTTCTCCCTGGCGCTCTTCGCCTGCTGCATGTGCTGCCACGGCGAACTGGCCCGCGCCAAGCCGCCGGCCGGCGGGCTGACGCGCTTCTACCTTTGTGTCTCGGCGGGCGGCGCGCTGGGCGGGCTCTTCGCGGCGCTGCTCGCCCCGCGGCTCTTCCCGAAGTACCTGGAGTTCCACGCGGCGCTGGGCGGCTGCGCCGCGCTGACGCTGCTGGCCTGGAAGCTCGACCCGGCCTGCCCGCTCTCCCGGGGCCACCGCTGGCCCTGGGCCTACCTGTCGATCCTGCTCGCGGGGCTCTGGGGCATCCTCGTCGCGCTGGCGCTGCGGGAAGCGGGGCCGGAGGTGGTGGCGCGCTCGCGCAACTTCTACGGGGTGCTGACGGTCTATGCCTGCACGGACGGGGACGGCCGGGCCTATCGCGCGCTGGATCACGGGCGCATCCGGCACGGCACGCAGTACCTCGACCCGGACCTGCGGCGCAAGCCCACCGCGTATTTCGTAGAGGACAGCGGCGTCGCGCGCGCGCTGCTGCGGCACCCCGGCCGCGAGCTGCCCGGCGGCGACGGCGCGCTGCATGTCGGCGTCATCGGGCTGGGCGCCGGGACCTTGGCCGCCTACGGTCGGGAGGGCGACCGCTTCCGCATCTACGAGATCGATCCGGACGTGCTTAAGATGGCTACGGCCTATTTCACGTATCTCGAAGACAGCGCGGCGCGCATCGAGTACGTGCTCGGCGACGCGCGCGTGAAGCTGGAAGAGGAACGCGAGGCCGGGCAGCTTCAGGAGTTCGACGTGCTGGTCGTGGACGCCTTCTCCAGCGACGCGATTCCGACGCACCTGCTTACGCGCGAGGCTTTCGAGTTGTACGAAAGCCACCTGAAGCCCGAGGGGGTTCTGGCGATCCAGGCCACCAACCGTTACGTGGACGTGCGCCGGGAGGCGCGCCGGCTGGCCGAGGCACGCGGCTGGCGCGCGCTCTGGTTCGAGTGCAAACGTTCGCGAGGCCTGGGTCACATGCCCAACACCTGGGTGCTGGCCTCGCGGAACCCGGCGTTCCTGGACGATCCGCGCGTGGGGCCTTTCGCGCGCCCCTGGCGCCCCGGCGATGCCGACGCCCCGCTCTGGACCGACGATCGCGCCAGCCTCTTGCCGCTCCTGCAACCCTGACGTTGCCAGCGGGCGGGCGCGCTCCTATTCTCATGCGGCGCAACCGGGAACCACCTCCCGGAGCCGGCCGCCAGGACCGCGTCCCTTATGTTCCGCTACGCCGGCACGATCTTCCTGAGCGCGTTCCTGCTGTTCCAGGTCCAGCCGATGATCGCGAAGTTCATTCTGCCCTGGTTCGGGGGCGGGCCGGCGATCTGGACCACCTGCCTGCTCTTCTTCCAGGTCGCGCTGCTGCTGGGGTACGCCTATGCGCACGGCCTAAGCGCGCGCCTGGCTCCGCGGAACCAGGCGCTCGTCCATCTCGTCCTGCTCGGCCTGGCGATCCTGTGGCTCCCGATCGTGCCCAACGAGGCCTGGAAGCCGCATGGCGCGGAGCCGCCGACCTGGCGCATCCTGGCGCTGCTGGGCGCGACGATCGGCATGCCGTATTTCGTGCTCTCCTCGACCGCGCCGCTGCTCCAGCGCTGGTTCAGCCTCGCGCTTCCCGGCCGCTCCCCGTACCGGCTCTACGCCCTGTCCAATGCCGGTTCGCTGCTGGCGCTCGGGAGCTACCCGTTCCTGGTGGAGCCGCACCTGAACCTGCGCGCGCAGGCGCTGGCCTGGTCGGCGGGCTTCGGGCTGTACGTCGCCGGGGGGCTGTGGTGCGCCTGGCAGATCCAGAAACTCGACCCGCGCGACGCCGCCGCGGCCCTGGCCGCCGCGCCGGAGGAGGAAGGCCCGCGCCCCGAGCCGGGCCGGCCGGACCTGCTGCTCTGGATCGGCCTCGCCGCGTTCCCTTCGCTGCTGCTCCTGGCCGTCACCAATCAGATGACGCAGGAGGTCACGCCGGTGCCCTTCCTGTGGGTGCTGCCGCTGGCGCTGTACTTGCTGAGCTTCATCGTCTGCTTCGACCATCCGAAGTGGTATCGGCGCGAGGTCTGGGGCGCGCTCTTCGCCGCGCTGATAGGCCTGACGGGGTACGCGGTCTACAAGGGCGTGCACCTGGAGTTCCGCTATCAGGTCGCGATCTACGCCGGGGTGGTCTTCGCGGCCGCGATGTGCTGCCACGGGGAACTGGTCCGCGCGCGGCCGCGCGCCGACCAGCTTACGATCTACTACCTCGCCATCGCCGCCGGGGGGCGCTGGGCGGGATTTTCGTCGCGCTGGTCGCGCCGCGGATTTTCCACACCTTCCTCGAACTCCAGGTGGGGCTCATCGGCTGCGCGGTCCTCGCCGGATTGGCCGTGCTGCGCGACCGTAAAAACTGGCCCCGCTGGTACGCCTTCGTCTGGCCCACGCCGATCCTGGCCTTCTGCGCCGCGCTGGGCGCCGCCGTCTACTACGGCCTTAAGGAGGACGTTACGGTGGTGGACTGCCGGCGCAATTTCTACGGGGTCCTGCGCGTGCTCGAGGAGTCCGACGACCACGGCGCGTACAAGTCGCTCGAACATGGCCGCATCCGGCACGGCGTCCAGTATCTGGATGCCGAGCACCGCGGCGCGCCGACGTCTTATTACGTCCCAAACAGCGGCGTCGGACTGGCGCTGCGCTTCCACCCGCGCCGCGAGGGGCTCACCGGGGAGGCTTCCCTCAAGATCGGCGTGATCGGCCTCGGCGCCGGCACCCTCGCCGCCTACGGGCGCAAGGGCGACGTGCTGCGCTTTTACGAGATCGACCCGAAGGCCGTCGAGATGTCCGGCCGGCATTTCAGCTACTGCCGCGATACGCCCGCGCGCGTGAACCTCGTGCTCGGCGACGCGCGCGTGATGCTCGAACGCGAGCGCAACGAAGGCCAGGCGCAGGGCTTCGACGTCCTCGCCGTGGACGCCTTCTCCAGCGACGCGATTCCCATGCACCTGCTCACGCGCGAGTGCTTCGACCTGTATTGGGAACACCTCCAGCCGGACGGCGTCCTCTGCGTGCACGTCTCCAACCGCTTCCTCGAGCTGAAGCCGCTCGTCGAGGGCCTCGCCCTGGGCCGCGGCTTTCATGCGCTGTACGTGGACAACGACGAGGACGACGTGATCGGCGCCGATCCCAACGGCTGGATGCTCGTCACGCGCAACCGCGCGTTCCTCGAGGCCCCCGAGGTCAAGCGCCTGGAATCGAAGTGGGAGCGGCCCAAGCCCATGCCCGAGCCCTGGACGGACGATTACGCGAGCCTCTTCTCGGTCCTCAAGAGCTGAGCGCCGGCGCTTTTTCCTTCCCGGCGAGCCGGACGATCGCCGCGGCCGCGCCGAAACAACCCGCCTCGAGCACCAGCGTGGGCAGGCCGGCCCGCGCGGCCGATTCCGTCCCGAAGCAGCCGCAGGAGATGTCCAGGCCCCGCGCCAGCGCCGAGACCACCGCGGCGGCGAAGACGGCCATCAGCGCGGCGCTCACGAGCGCGGCGGGGCGGACCCACAGGCCCAGCGCCAGCGCCAGCCCGCAGACCAGCTCCAGCCACGGCAGCGTCACCGCCAGCGCCTGGCTGGCCTGCGCCGGGAGCAGCCGGTACTGCGCGATCTGCCGCGCGAAGGCGTGCGGATCGCCGAGCTTCGACAACCCGGCGTACGCGAGCACCCCGCCCAGCGCGAGGCAGAGGATCACGCGCGGGAGGGGACGCGCGGGTTGCGCCGGAGAGCCCGGGTTGCTCATGACCGCGGATTCTAATCGAATCGAGAAATGCGGCTTTGGCTTTCTCTGTCATCCCATCTTGAACATCGTGCTTCAAATCGGCCTCCCGGTGCGCGGCGCCAATCCCGCACTCTTCACCCCAACATCACGCGATCCTTACGCTTGCGCGGTAGCGTGTCCACCGCTTCCGCGATGGGCCCGGGGATTGCGCGCGGCAGGGGGTGGCTTGAGACATGGATATGCTGGATTACGACCTGCTCGTCATCGGCTCGGGGCCCGCGGGGCATAAGGCCGCGATCCAGGCGTCCAAGCTGGGCAAGCGCGTGGCGGTGGTGGAGCGCAAGACGACCGTCGGCGGCGTCTGCATCAACACCGGCACCATCCCCAGCAAGACGCTGCGCGAGGCGGCGCTGCGCCTGAGCGGCTACCGCGACCGGGACCTGTACGGCGCTTCCTATTCGGTCAAGCAGCACATCACGATGAAGGACCTGCTCTATCGCGTCGAGCAGGTGATCCAGAACGAGATCGACGTCTCGCGCCATCAGCTTATGCGCAACGGCGTCCACATCCTCGCCGCGCAGGCCTCGTTCCTGGATCCCAACACGGTGCGGCTCGATTACGTGGACGGCTCGGGGCGCCAGGAGGTACGCGCCTCGAACATTGTCATCGCGGTGGGCGCCACGACGACGCGCGACCCGCACGTGCCCTACGACGGCCAGAATATCTTTCTCAGCGACGACCTGCTCAAGCTGGAGAAGCTCCCGCGCACCCTGGCGGTGATCGGCGGCGGCGTGATCGGCCTCGAGTACGCCTGCATCTTCGCCGCGCTGGGCGTGCGCGTCACGCTCATCGACAAGTACAAGCAGCTTCTGCCGTTCGTCGACCGCGAGATCATGGACGCCCTGGTCTATCACCTCCGAGACTGCCGCGCGACGATGCGCCTGGGCGAGACCGTCAAGGGGCTCGAACTGGCCAACGACGACCAGGGCCGCCGCGTGCGCATCCACCTCGACAGCGGCAAGGAGATCTCCACCGAAAAGGCGCTCTACAGCATCGGCCGCACCGGGGCGACGGCCGAACTGAACCTCCAGGCCGCGGGGCTGGAGGCCGATGCGCGCGGGAGGCTCAAGGTCAACGAGCACTACCAGACCGCCGTGCCGCACATCTACGCCGTCGGAGACGTGATCGGCTTCCCCGCGCTGGCCAGCACCAGCATGGAGCAGGGGCGCATGGCCGCCTGCCACGCCTTTGGCGTCCCCACGCACAGCCTCCCCGAACTCTTCCCCTTCGGCATCTTCACCGTGCCGGGCATCTCCATGGTCGGCAAGACCGAGGAGCAACTCACCGAACTGGGCGTGCCCTACGAGATCGGCGTCGCGCACTACAAGGAGATCGCGCGCGGGCAGATCCTCGGCGACCGCACCGGCCTGCTCAAGCTGATCTTCCACCTGGAGACGCGCAAGGTCCTCGGCGTGCACATCATCGGCAAGGAAGCCGCCGAACTCGTCCACATCGGGCAGGCCGTGATGGCTCTCGGCGGGACCGTCGACTACTTCATCGACACCGTCTTCAATTTCCCCACGCTTGCCGAGTGCTACAAGACCGCGGCCTTCAACGGAGTCAACCGGCTCGGGCACTGAAAAACGCGGCCTTGATCTCGCGGTTCGTGGAAGACGTGTGGAAAACGACCGGGAAAGTGTGCGTATAACCCGTCCATTGAGTTTTTTTTGACCCTTACCTTGTCGGTTCCCGAAACATCTCGCGCTTTGAGCGTACCCAAGACCCGATCCAGTCGTTACACTGCCTGCGAGTCCAAGCCGACTCCTCAACACGCGACGATTTACCCGCCGGGATGCGCGCCATGCCCGATTTCTGCCATCTGCACACCCACACCCAGTATTCGCTCCTCGATGGCGCTTCGCGGATCAAGGATCTCATCCTGCGCGCGCGGCAGCACAAGCAGCCGGCCGTCGCGATCACCGATCACGGCAGCATGTTCGGCGTCATCGAGTTCTACAAGGCCTGCAAGGAGGCCAACGCCGCGGCCCAGGAAAAGGGCCTGCCCACGGTCAAACCGATCCTGGGCATGGAAGCCTACGTCGTCCCCGACGGGCAGAGCCGCACCAAGCGCGAGAAGGTCGACGGCGAGTACGACCACCACTGCCTGCTCTGGGCCGCCGACAACGCCGGCTATAAAAACCTGATGAAGCTCTCGTCCAAGGCGTACGCCGAGGGCTTCTACATGCACCCGCGGATCGACTTGGAGATTCTCGCCGCGCACCGGCAGGGGCTCATCGCCAGCAGCGGCTGCCTGGGCAGCGAGGTTCCCAACGCGATCCTGCACAAGGATTACGAGGCCGCGAAGAAGCTCGCCGGCCGCTACATCGAGATCCTCGGCAAGGAGAACTTCTACTTCGAGCTGCAGAATCAGGCCGGCGAGATCGCCGACCGGCATCCCGGCGACGAGGAGATCCAGAACCTCTACCGCGCGCAGAAGAAGGTCAACGAGGCGATCGTGCGTCTCGCCAAGGAACTCGGCGGCAAGCTTATCGCCACCAACGACAGCCACTACACCGACCGCGAGGACGCCGAGGCGCACGACGCGCTGCTCTGCATCGGCACCGGCAAGCTCATCTCCGACGCCAACCGCCTGCGCTTCGCCTGCGGCGAGTTCTACCTCAAGAGCAGCGAGGAGATGGCCGCGCTCTTCCGCGGCCTGCCCGAGGCCCTGGCCAACACGCTGGAGATCGCCGAGCGCTGCAACGTGGAGCTGAAGTTCGGAGAGTACCACTTCCCCAAGTTCCAGATTCCCAAGGGCCAGAAGGAGGACGCCTACTTCCGCAAGCTCGTCTACGACGGCCTGGAGCGGCGCTACGGCAAGCCGCTGCCCGGCGCCGTCGTCGCGCGCGCCGACGAGGAACTGCGCGTGCTGACCAAGATGGGCTTCCTGGGCTACCTGCTGATCGTCTGGGACATCACGCGCACCGCGCGCGAAAAGGGCATTCCCATCGGCCCCGGCCGCGGCAGCGCCGCCGGGAGCATCGTCTGCTACGGCCTCGGCATCACGAACCTCGACCCGCTCAAGTACAACCTGCTCTTCGAGCGCTTCGTGAACGAAGGCCGCAACGAGATGCCCGACATCGACATCGACTTCTGCCCCGCGCGGCGAAGCGAGGTCATCGAGTACGTCCAGGACCGCTACGGCCGCGACAGCACCGCCGGCATCATCACTTTCAACACCATGGCCGCCAAGGCCAGCGTCCGCGACCTGGGGCGCGTGATGGATTGGCCGCTGCCGGAGGTGGACAAGGTCGCCAAGATGATCCCCGCGCTGCCGGGCAAGAAGGTCACGCTCCAGCCGCGCGCGGGCGACGACGACGCCGTACATGTCGTCGACGACGAACCGGACCTGAAGAACCTTTACGAGAGCGACGGGCGCACGCGCAACCTGATCGATCTCGCCCGCCGCATCGAGGGCCTCGCGCGCAACCCCGGCCGCCACGCCGCGGGCCTCGTCATCGCCGACAAGGACATCACCGAGTACCTGCCGCTCTACAAGGACAAGGACGACGCGCTGCTCACGCAGTACGAGATGTCGCACATCGACAGCGTCGGCCTGCTCAAGATCGACATCCTGGGCCTGCAGAACCTGACGATCCTCGAGCGCGCCGTGGCTTTCATCAAGCAGCGCCACGGCGTCGAGATCGACCTCGACCGCCTCCCGCTCGACGACAAGAAGACCTACGCCATGCTCGCCCGCGGCGAGGCCAAGGGCGTCTTCCAGTTCGAGTCCGACGGCATGGTGCGCATGCTCGTGGACGCGCGCCCCGACTGCCTCGAGGATCTCATCGCGCTCAACGCCATGTACCGCCCCGGCCCGATGCAGAACATCCCCACCTTCATCAACCGCAAGCACGGCCGCGAGCCCATCGACTACCTCGTTCCGCAGCTCGAACCGATCCTGAAGGACACCTACGGCATCATCGTGTATCAGGAACAGGTGATGCAGATCGCCAACCAGCTTGGCGGTTTCACGCTCTCCGAAGCGGACAGCCTGCGCAAGGCCATGGGCAAGAAGAAGAAGGACCTGATGGAGAAGTACGGCAAGCTCTTCGTCGAAGGCTGCGGCAAGAACGGCATCGCGAAGGAGAAGGCCCGGGAACTCTACGACCTGATCGCGAAGTTCGCCGAGTACGGCTTCAACAAGTCCCACTCCGCCGCCTACGCCTTCGTCGCCTACCAGACCGCGTACCTCAAGGCCAACTACACCGCCGAGTACATGGCCGCGCTGCTGAGCCTTAACCAGGGCAGCACCGACGACGTCATCGCGTACCTCGAAGAGTGCCGCCGCATGAACCTCGAGGTGCTCGGCCCCGATATCAATACCTCGCACGTCCACTTCGCCATCGCCAGCGACCGGGAACTCCGCTACTCGCTCGGCGCCATCAAAGGGGTTGGCGAGAAGGCCGTCGAAACGATGGTCCAGGCGCGCGAGGCCGACGGGCCGTTCAAGGACCTGCACGACCTCTGCGAGCGCGTCGACACCCGCGCGGTCAACAAGAGCTGCCTCGAAAGTCTCGTCAGGGCCGGCGCTTTCGACTCGCTCAAGGGCGCCGGCGGGCGCGCGCAGCTCGTCTCGGCTGTCGAGGACGCCATGGCCCACGGCGCCTCGCTGCGCCGCGACCGCGAGGCCGGACAGGGCAACCTCTTCGGCGGCGACGACGCGGCCGGCGCGCCGCGCAAGCTCCCCGACGTCCCCGAGTGGCCCGAGCCGCAGCGCCTCGAGGAAGAGAAGAAGGTCCTGGGCTTCTACTTCTCCGGCCACCCGCTCGCCGACGTGCGCGAGATCGTCGAGGGCCTCTCCTCGCGCTCCTGCCGCAAGCTCGGCGACCTGGAGGACGGCCTGGAAGTCGTCCTCGGCGCGTACGTCAACGCCGTCCACCCCAAGCAGACGCGCACCAGCGGCGAGAAAATGGCCGTGCTGGACCTCGAAGACTGGGAGAACGGCTCGATGCAGGCCGTCGTCTTCCCCAAGACCTACGCCAAGTTCCGCGAGCTGATCCAGCCCGACCGCATCCTCTTCTTCCGCGGGAAGATCAAGCACAGCGACCTCAGCGGCGGCGCGAGCGTGATGGCCGACGAGATCTTCACCGTCGAGGACGCCGTCCGCCGCTACCTCAGCGCGATCGTGATCACGCTCCGTGAGCCGCAGCAGGCCGCTCCCTCAAACGGCAACGGCAACGGAAAGCACGGCCCGGAGCAGGCCGAAAAGCGCGCCAAGAAGGAGAAGGCGAAGAAGGACGCGCCGGAGTCCGCGCCGGTGAAAACCGAGGAATCCGGCGAGAGCGCGCGGAAGCTTTTCGCGCAGCGCTTAGAGACGCTGGCCGAACTGGTCCAGGCGCATCCCGGGCGCAACCCGGTCTGGTTCCAGCTCGACGTGACCGTGGGCGGCGCGACGCCGGCTTCGGTGATCGTCCAGCCGAACGAGAAGGTCCGCGTGCGCCCCAGCCCGGAACTCTTCGCCGGTTTCCGCTCGCTCCTGCCGCGCGGCAGCCTGCGCGTGATCGGCGAAGGCACCAAGCCCCGCCGCGCGCCGGAGCCCGCCTGGAAGCGCTTTGCCAACGGCAACGGCCGGCACTGATCCATAGCGCCCGCCTACATTTCGTATCGCGGGCATCTCGGCAGCAGGCAGCTCTATTGCATATACCTGTGCTCTTACACGCGTACGGAACATCCGCCCCCTACGGCTTCCGCTCCGTCTCCTTCTTCCGCAGTTCGCGCGGACTCACCCCGTACGCCCGCCGGAACGCGCGCGAGAAATAAAACGGGTTCTCGTACCCGCACGCCTCGGCGATCTCCTTGACGCGCTCCCCGCCCCCCAGCAGCAGCTCCCGCGCCGCCTGCATGCGCCGGCGCTCCATGTACTGGTGCGGCGTCTGCCCGAAGGCCGCGCCGAAGCGGCGATGAAAGTGCACGGGGCTCAGGTGAACCTGCGCGGCGACCCTCTTCAGCTTCGGGTTCTCGCGGAAATGCGCGTCCATGTACGCCACCGCCGGCTCCAGCGCCTGCATCGCGCGCCGCGCCGTGAGCGTCGCCTCCAGATCGGCGCGTTGCTCAAGCATCTCCGCCAGCAGCATGTGCAGCAGCGCGCGCACGCGCAGCCCCAGCGTCTCCATCCGGCCCTCAAAATACTGCGGCAGCTTGCCGTAGACCGGCTCCCACGCCTGCCACCTGCGCAGCGGCCATTCGTAGAGCGGCAGGCGGCCGAGGCGGAAGTCGAGCAGCGGCGAGAGCGGCCGGAAGTGCAGCCAGTACAGCTCCAGCCGCCGCGCGCAGGCACGCCCGACCGGCTGATGTCCGGGGACGAAGTAGATTCGCGCCGCGCGCAGGTCGTGCCCGTGCCCGGAGACCTCCAGCGCCGCGCGGCCCTTCAGCGTAAAGTAAAATCGGTGCTCATAGATCGTCTCGGGAGCCTTCGTCTCCCAGGTCGGAGTGCATACATAATATCCTCCTTTGTCTAGGCTTAGATCGTAATTGGACTCCAGCATGGCGCGGCGCCTCCAAGCCCCTCTGATAAGATCGTGTATCTTTTAGCGCGGTTCGTTCATGGCGCAAGCCGGCGTCCAAGGGGTACGTTTCGGGCAACCTGGAACCCGAGGAGCCCGCCATGCAAGCCGCCGCCGCCGCGAACAAGAGCGTCCAGCCCGATTGGCTCGCCGAACTCGACCGCGAACTGCGCTTCCATCCGATCACAAATCGCGCGCCGAAGACCCTCTCGCTTGAGCAGGTCGAGGCCTTCAACCGCGACGGCTGCCTCGCGCCGCTCGACGTCTTCAACGCCAGTGAGATCGCCGTCCACCGCGCGTACTTCGACGGCCTGCTCGAGCGCGTCCGCGCCGAGGGCAAGGACAGCTACTCGATCAACGGCTGGCACGCCAAGTGCCCCGGCATCTGGGATCTCGTCACCGAGCCGCGCATCGTCGCGATCGCCCGCGACCTGCTGGGCGAGGACGTCGTCTGCTGGGGCACGCACTACTTCTGCAAGCTCCCACGCGACGGGAAGGCCGTGAGCTGGCATCAGGACGCCGAGTATTGGCCGTTCTCGCAGAGCCGCACCGTCACCGTCTGGCTGGCCCTCGACGACGCCGACCCCGGCAATGGCTGCATGCAGGTCCTCCCCGGCAGCCACCTGCACGGCGAACTCGAGCACGGGCGCAGCGGCGAGGACGAACGGAACGTGTTGTGGCTCACCGCGCAAGGCGTCGAGCGCTTCGGCGCGCCGCGCGACGTGGCCCTCAAGGCCGGCCAGATCAGCATCCACTCCGACCTGACCCTGCACAGCAGCCCGCCGAACCCCTCCGAGCGCCGCCGCTGCGGCCTCACCCTGCGCTACGTCCCGGCCGAAGTCGTCCCGTACCGCGGCTGGGGCGCCAACGCCATTCGTGTATCGGGCGAAGACCGCAAGGGCCTATGGGGGAACCGGCCGCGGCCGGCGGAACTGTAAACTGTAAACTGTAATCTGTAATCTGTAATCTGTGATCTGTGATCTGTGATCTGTGATCTGTGATCTGTGATCGAACGTGCTAAGGCGTGAAATTGCTGCCGTTACAGGTTACAGATCACAGCCTACGGGTAGGTCAGAATCACGCCCAGATACTCGTCGGGCTTGTCGCGCAGGCCCTCGTAGGCCCGCAGCCCCTCGGCGAAGGGCATGCGCTGGGTGATCAAGGGCTCGACGCGGATCTTCCCGCCGCGCAGCCACTCCATCAGCAGCGGCTTGTCCTGCGCGCGCGTCACGGGATCGACGTTCTTGCCGTGCGCGCCGATCACCGCGATCCCCTTCACGTGGATATCGAAGTACGGGTCGATCTCCATTTTGTGCCGCGGGCTGCCCAGGAGCACCACAAGCCCGCGCGGCGCGACGGCCTTCAGCGCCGCGTCGATGGTCGGGTTGAGCCCCACCGCCTCGACGACGATGTTGGCGCCGCGCTCGCCCAGGTTCTTGACCCATTCGGCGAGCGGCTTCACCCCGACGTTGTAGCCTTCGATCAGCCCGCAGGCGCGCGCCTTCTCCAGCCGGTTGACGGAGAGGTCCGCGCAGGCCACGCGCCCGGCGCCGGACTGCGCGTAAAGCTGCGCGCAGAGGTTCCCGACGAGGCCCATCCCGATCACGACGACGTGCTCGCCCACCCGCGCCGGCGCCAGCCGTGGCGCGGTCATCGCGATCTGCAAGAGCCCGAAGAACGTCGCGTGCTCCGCCGGCATCCCATCGGGAAGCGGGATGACGGAGTCGGCATGCAGCTTGTGGTAGGTGCCGTGCCGGCCCGGATGAAACACGCGCGTGCCCGGTGTCAGGTTGCCCGAGCCCATGACGACCTCGCCCACCGCCGAGTACCCCGGGCGGAAGGGGTACTTGGCGTACTTGAATTCGGGCTCGTCGAAGCCGCGGTGCAGCCGCGTGAACATCGCCAGCTCGGTCCCGGCGCTGACGAGGCTGACGAGGTTCTTGACCAGGATCTCGCCCGGCCCGAGCCGTTCCTCGAACTCCGACTCCTCGACCTCGCATCGGCCCTTGTCGGGAAAAACCAAGCGCTGGATCTTCACGGCGCGACCCCCTTGAGGCATCGACTTGTGACGGGCAGTACCGGACACGTTAGCGAGGGTCGTGCGGATTGCGAGTGCAAGGCCCCGCGCCCTTCTCCGGGACGCGCGCTCAGAGGGGATCCTCGTCGTAGATGGTGTCCGCGCCGTGCATGCGGTGCCCCGCCAGCACGCGGACCAGACCGCGCCCGAAGAGGAAGACGCCGTAAACCCCCAGCGCCACGCCCAGGCCGCCGAGCTTGCGCGGGATGACCGGCGCCGCCACCAGCAGAGCCACGACCGCCGCGCCGCCGCCGAAGCACGCGCCGCCCTTGACCATGTCCCCCATGCCCTTCTGGCGGAAAGACGCCGCGCGCTCGCGCAGGCAGGCCTCCAGCACGCCGTCGGCCTCGAACGACGAGAGGCCCGCCGCGATCAACTTTTCGCGGACGCCTTCCGCCGGCTCGCCCCACGCGATCTCCGCGCGCGCGTCGTAGGCGGCCTTAAGTTGGTCCGGAGCCAGGCCCAGGTCTTCAATGGGATCGACCGCCATGCGCCGTGACTCCTTGTGAGCCGCGCATGGATTATACCGGGTATTCGCATGGAAGACTGCATCGCGCGCCACGGGTCGGCGCGGTTGCCTCGTGCCCGCGCGCTACTCCCGGTTCATCCGCGCATGCCGCGCGTCGTTGAGCAGCGCCTCGCTCTTCAGCCGCGCGCGGGCGTCGTGGAACGTGCTCGTCTCGAACGGCGCGCCTTCCGCGACCACCGAGAACAGCTCGCCGGCCAGCACGTCGCCGTCGTTCAGGTTCAGCGGGTCGGTGACGCAGTGGCCCTTCTTGCGGAACTGCGTGCCGTCGGGTTGGAAGATCGTCGCGAAGGCGCGGCGCGGCTTCTCGCTCCGGTTCGGCGTGGCGTAGTGGAAGCAGAGCCCGTCGTGGAAGGTGCAGCTCCCGGCCTTCATCGGCATCGTGACGGGCTTGAACTTGGCGGTCTCTTCCTCGGTGAGCATCTTCTCGAGCTGCTTCTTACCGCTGCCCAGCGAGATCGCCGGATAGATCCCCCATTGGTAACTGCCCGGCACGAACTGCAGACAGCCGTTGACCTCGTCCACGTCGTCCAGCGCCATCCAGCAGCTCATCGCGCCGGTGTGGTACATCGGCCAGTAGGGCCAGTCCTGGTGCCAGTCGCTGGCGAGGCTCCCGCCGGGCATCTTGTAAAGGCAGTGGTCGTGCCAGAGGCGCATCTTCGAGACGCCCGTCAGTTGCCGCGCCAGTTCGCCGATGCGGCGCGAGAGCGTGTAGCGCTTGACGCCCTCGTGAATCCGCCAGAGGTTGACCTCCTGGTGGAAGACCTTGCTGTAGAACGGATTGCCCTTGTGCTTGCCCTGCTGGGTCCGCGCCAGGTACTCGATCGCCTCGGCGATGGATTCGCGCGTGAACTCGACCTCCTCCGGCGTCAGCACGTCGTGAATCTGGATGTAACCGTGCTTCTGGTAGAAGCGGATCTGTTCGTCGGAGAGCGCGACGGTCCGGTCGAAGTCGATGGCGGCGGCGGCGGGCATGTTGGGCTCCTCGTGCGATGGATGGCGCGGTCCGTCCCGCACACGCAAGCAATAGACCATAATAGGGGGGTGCGGCACTAGTCCGCGGCGGGCACGCACTAGCACGAAACGATCACGTGGGTTCTGGGCGCCGGAGGGCGGGGGCTGGCGGAGCGGACCCATGCCGCCCGGTCAGCATTGGCGCCTGGCATCCTGCGCAGTAAACGGGAAACTGGAAACTGGAAACCGGAGCAGCCGCGTGGCCGCCGACGACCTCGCCGAACTCGAAGCCGAATGGGAGCGCCGCTTCAAGCTGGAGCCCAAGCTCCCGTCCGCGGCGCTGCTCACGGCCGTCATCGCCATGGCGCTGGCGCTTCGGCGCGGTGATGTTCTTCTGCTTCGCCTGGGCCACCGGCTGGCGGCAGTGGGTCTTCCAGGCCGTGCTGTTCCTCTTCCTTTCGATCATGGTCGGCCTGATCAACCGCTGGTGCGCGCGGCGCTGGTACAAGGAAGTCGAAGTCTGGAGCGCCGAGCGGCGCGCTCTGATGGCGAGAATCGAAGCCGCCAAGTCGAAGTGAACGTCCGAAACGGATGGATAATCAAGGAAGCCCTGCCGCATTTGAGGACAGGTCGAAAACGTATCCAGAACCCAGAACCCAGAACCCGCCTACTCCCGCTTCTTGTCCTGTCGCGCCTTCGTATAACACTGCTTGCAGAACACCGGCCGGCTCGGGTCGGGCTTGAAGGGCACGCTCGTCTCAATTCCGCAGCTCGCGCAGATCACGCGGTGGGCCGTCTGATGGCGCGCGGCCTCGGCGGCTTTGCGCTCCTCGGACTCGGCCTTCGCCTTGCGCTTCTCGCGGCACTCCTTGCAGCGGCGCGGGAAGCCGAAATTCTGCTTCTTGAAGTAGCGCTGCTCGCCGGCGGTGAAGAGGAAATCCTTGCCGCACTCCTGGCACGGCAGAACCTTGTCCTCGAAGCCGTCGGCCGCCGCCTGGGTATCGCTCGCGTCGCTCATGGGTCGCCACTCGCGGTCTGCGCTCGAATGTACCGCAAGGCGTGTGGGGGATGAAAGGACAATCGGGAGCTTGGGAAGGAAGTTGCCTGCGAGCGGGACGTTTGACGCATGAAACGAAGCCGGTGCTTCAGAAGGCGAACGCCCTTCCGCACGGGGCGGCTGCGCCGACCCGTGGTGCGTTTCAATCGGCGCGCCAAGCGCTACTCCAACTCCGGCGCGCCCTCCCACCTCGCCGCGCCGTCCTTCAGCGCTTGCAGCACGAAGGCGTAGTGCGCATCGGCCTCCACGTTCAGTTCCCGCAGCCCCAGCGCGATGTCTTCCCGATTGACGCCCGCCGCGAAGCCCTTGGACTTCAGCTTCTTCTTGACGCTGGAGACCTCCACGTCGGCGATCTTCCGCGAGGGGCGCACGAGCGCCACGGCGGTCATGAACCCGGTCAATTCGTCGATCGCGAAGAGCGTCTTGGCGAGGAGCGAAGCGCGCGGGACGCCGCTGTACGTCGCGTGACCCAGGATCGCCTCGGTCCAGCTCGCGGGCGCGCCCCTCGACTTCAGCAGTTCCACGCAGACGAAGGGATGCTCCTCCGGCGTCGGGTGCTTCTCGTAATCGAGGTCGTGGAGCAGCCCGACGCAGCGCCAGGCCTCGACGGAGTCCTCGCCCGTCTCCGGCAGCCCCGCGCGCCGCGCGGCCGCTTCCATGACGCACTCCACGCTGACCAGGTGCCGGCGCAGGGATTCGGAGGCCACCCATGCGCGGACCAGGGCGGCGGCATCGGAGCGGGTCACGGTGAACTCCTGAAGTCAGTGAACAGTGAACAGTGAACAGAAACGGCTACTCTTTGCCCTTCGACTTCCGTCCTACGCTGGCGGGACGACATCAAACCAGCCTTGCTTCTCGTGCGAGAGCGAGTCCCAGAAGACCTCCCAGCCCTGCGAGACCTCGCGGGTGATCGCGTCCACGTCCCACTTGCGCAGGCTCAGCCGGCCGTACTCCACGCGCCCGAAGCGCGGGCGGGCGAGGACCTGGTACATGCGGGCCTTGTTGCCGGTGAGATACGGGCCGGGCTCGACCATGCGGTTGCGCCATTCGTCGGGCGTCTCGAAGAAGTGCTCGGCGACCACGTCGTCGCTCTCTTCGTTGGCGTTGGGGCGCATGAACAGGAAGTCGGCGAGGTTGCGGGCGTGGAGCAGGAAGCTGAGCAGGAAGACGGCGCCGGCGTAGTTTTCGTTGAGGACCTGGCCGAGCTGCGCGCGGCGCGGGTCGTCGACGGTCTGGATGATGCGCAGCATCTTGGCCGAAGGCTTGAACATCTTCCATTCGTACATGATCATCGGCGCGGCGTCTTGGGCTTTGGGATGGATGGGCACGTGCGTTCCTCCGGGTCCGGCGCTGTCGATAAGAACGGATGAAGATAGCCCGTGCGGGCCGGCCGGCCAAGTACGAGTCCGTTACGGCTCCACGTCGATCCGCGCGGCGAACAGGAATTCCACGCCATCGGAGCCTTGCCCGAGTTTGACGCGGCGTTTCGTGAGGCGAATCTTGACCTGCGCCCCAGGCCACAGCGCCGAGGCCCCGTGCAACGCGTCCGGCAAATAGACCAGCTCCGTTTTCCCGGTGGCGTCGGCGAGCACGATCCTGCGCGGCTGAACGAACGCGCCGGTATCCGCGTCGAAATACTGGAACGTCGCCTGTCCCATCTGCTCCACGCTTCCTTTAAGCACGAATCGCTCGACGGAAGCGCCGTCGCCCAGCGCATTCAGCGCCTCGGACACCGTCGCCTGTTTCGGCCGCCCGAGCAGAAAGCCCGCCAGCATCAAGGCCAGGACGAGCCCCGCATAGAGGAGCAAGCGCTTTGTTACCCGTTTGCGCGTGGCGCGCGCCTGGGCCAGCGCGAGCCGGACTGCATTGGGCGACCCCTGCGCGCCGGTGCCCGCCGCGCCGGACAGAGTCGCGAGGCGCGCTTCGACCAGTCCCAGGTCCACCGGTAGGCGTTCGTAATCCTCGCCTGGCAGTTTGAGCCGCTTGGGCGTCAGCGCGTCGCCTTCGGATAAGATGCCCAGAGCGACGCCCGTGGAGGGACATGCGAACGCCGTAAAGCTCGTGCTGGGAAACGGATTCCCGTGGGGGTTGGGCGTCTCGATCCGGCTCGCGTCTGCGGGGATCTCCGGCCTCAGCCCGAAGCGCTTCGGATCGCGCACGTACAGCAGGCGCCCTTCGCCCAAATCCAACAGGTATTCGTCTTCGTTACGGCCGCTTTCGCCGCACAGCCAGTACGCCGCCAGCGGCGCGCATTCGAACGCTTGCACGGGCCGATACATGGCCGCATCGAGCTGCTTTTCGAACGCGGCGATCTTGCGCCGCAGCGAGAGGCTTTTGCGCGTTTTACGCACGGCAGCGAACAGCCCCGCCAGGCCGGCAAGGACCAGCGCGCCAACCAGGACGTAGTCTAGGTTTCGGCCTTCTACTCCCAGCCCTTGATTGAGGATCGCCGCGGCGCCCGCCGCCAGGGCCACGCCGAGCAGGCCCACGCCCAGGATCCAGCCGAAGAAGTGCCCCAGGATCGCGGGCCCGTCGTGCGGAACCTCCTCGGCTTCCGGTGCGTCGAGCGGCACGCGGCCCTTGAAGTGGGGTTCCAGCGCGTTCTGTTCGGGAATCGTGGTCTCGCGCGTCTCGATATGAAGCATGGGCCGCTCGCTTTCGTTTCGAAACGCTCCGCCACGGTGTGTCGCACAGCAAGCAAAGGTACAACGAGTCGTTAGGCTGGCAAGGGCTGAGGAAGGGTTCCGGGGGCGGCTTGCGAACTATGCGGTCACCCCCGGTGGGGTCCAGGCGTCTCAAGACGTGCAGCAACGTCACGCACCGCCCGTCATGCTACCGGCGGACTCAACCCCCGGCTTGATTCAACCTCAAGCCGGTGATATGGTTACGAAACTGGCGGGGGCCGGCGCGGCGCCCCACGCCCGGCCCGCGGATCGAACATGCCCACGACGACGCTTCATCCTCTCGAAGCCAAGTTCGTCAAGCTGGCCTTGATCCGCCAGATGATCCGCCCCAGCCAGCTCCGCCGCTGCCACCAGATCCACCAGCACCGCCACGGCCTCGGCGAGGCCGTCACGCTCGAACAGGTCATGCAGCAGGAAGGCCTGATCACCGAGGACGAGTGCGAGGAACTCTGGGAACTCATCGCGCAGTCCTCCGACACCCGCGTGCGCAACGAATTGAGTTCGCGGCGCGAATCCCGCCCGCGGCCCTCCGATGCCGCCCGCAACGCCTCGCGCCTCGCCGGCGCCCCCGAGGAACTCAAGGGCTACCGCCTGCTCGAGATGATCGGCAGCGGCGGGATGGGCAAGGTCTACAAGGCGCGCCAGATCGCCATGGAGCGCGACGTCGCGCTCAAGCTTCTGCCCCCGGACCTCGCCAAGAACGGCAAGTACATCCGCCGCTTCATTCGCGAGGCCCGCGCCGCCGGCATGCTCAACCACGCCAACCTCGTCCGCGTCTACGACGTGGGCGAGGCCGACGGGCGCTACTACATCTCCATGGAGTACGTCGAGGGGCGCACGGTCAAGCAGTACATCCGGCGCGAGGGGCGCGTCCCCTTCCTGGAGGCGCTGAAGATCATCGAGCAGGTCGCGGCCGCGCTGGACTGCGCGCACCAGCACAAGATCGTTCACCGCGACATCAAGCCCGACAACATCATGCTCTCCCCGCGCGGCGACGTGAAGCTCTGCGACCTCGGCCTGGCCAAGATCCTCGAGGGCAGCCTCCAGGACACCGACACCCAGGACGGCCAGACCATGGGCACGCCGCACTACATGAGCCCCGAGCAGGCCAAGGCCGCCGGCGACCTCGACGGCCGCAGCGACCTCTTCTCCCTCGGCGCGACCCTGTATCACATGGTCACCGGGAAGGTCCCCTTCGACGGCGAGAGTTCCTGGGAGATCCTGATGAAGGTGACGGGCGAGGAGCCCGTCCGGCCCGACCGCCTGGAGCCGCTCCTCCCGCCGCCGTACACGCGGATGATTCAGCGCCTGATGGCCAAGAGCCCGGCCGAGCGCTACCAGAACGCCGAGGAGGTCCGCCTCGCCGCCCAGAACCTGCGCCGCGACCTCGAGGCCGGGCGGCTCTTCGTCTTCGACGACGCCCCGCGCATGCTGCGCGGGCAGCCCGTGCCCGCGCCGACCCCGTGGCGGCGCCTGCCGCGCAGGCCCTGGCTGGCCGGACTGGCCGCCGCCCTGGCCTTCGTCCTGCTCGCCGCCCTCGCCGGCCGGCGCGGGAGCCCCGCCGCCGCGCCGCTCCCCGACGCCCCGCTGGCCGTGCTGAGCGCCGAGGCGCCCCGCGTCCCCGACGCCGTCCCCGATTTTCCCCTGCCGCCCGCCAAGCCGCCGGAACTCCCCGAGCCGCCGCCCGCCGAGCCCCTGCTCCTGGCCGACCTGGCTTCGTTGCGCGACCTGGAGCGCCGGCTCGAACAGGATCCCTTACAGTGGCCCATGGTCCTCGCGCGCCTCGAAGCCCTGCAGCCGAAGCTCTCGCGCGCCGCCGCCGCCGACATCGAGCGCTACCAGCGGCTCAAGGATCAGGTCCTGGCCGCGCGCGAAGCCCAGGCCGAGGCCGAATGGAAGGGCCGCCTCGACGGCGCCTATGCGCTCATGGAGGCAGGTTGCTTCACGCGCGCCGCGCAGACGCTCGAGGACGTCCCGCCGCTGCTCCGCGGAGCCAAGGTCGTCGCCGCCGGCCTGCCCGAGGTCCTCGATCTGGTGCGCAAGAGCGCCGTGGAGGACGCTACCGCGCGCCGCCGCCGGATCGACGAACTCGCCCGCGAGGGGCTCTTCGAGTGGTCCGACGCCGACTGGCGCGCCTGGCAGGACGAACTGAAGCAGGACGGCGCGCCCGCCGCCGACCCCCGCGCCCTCGCCTGCCGCGAAGCGCGCGAGAGCCTCGAGCGCGGCAAAAACACGCTCGAGATCAAGGAACGCGCCTTCGACGAGGCGCGCGCCGAGGCGCGCCAGGTGCTCCAGAACGTCGCCGGCCTGACCCGCGCGCACCAGTTCCCCCAGGCCCGCGCCGCGCTTGAGGAGCGGCTGCAAAAGGAGCGTAGCGCCGTCGCGCAGCAGCTCTACGCCGCCGAACTCGAACGCCTCCGCCTCGTCCAGAGGCTCCTCGAAAAAGCTCGCCCGCGCCGTGAACGAGCATCCCAACCTGATCGACGCGCGCGAGTTCCTCGACGATCCCAAGGACGGCTGGATGCTCGCCGGCCTTGACGAACGGAGCCTGCACTTCTCCCTGCCGCGCGGGGGCCGCATCGACTTCCCGCTCGAGAAAGTCTCGCGCGCGAACCTGCGCAAGCTTCTGGGGATCGTCTTCGACGACCGCAAGTGGGTGGACCCCGATCCCGCGGCGCGCCTGGCCCTGGACCTCGAGGACGACCCGGCCGGCGTCCCGCGCCTGGACCTCGTCGCGCTCGCCGAGAAGGATCCCGACGCGCGGCAACTCCTGGCCAAGCTCGTCGCCGCGCGCAGGTCCGACGCGCGCGCGGCCTGCCGCGACCTGTTGGATCAGGCCCAGCGCTTCGTTCTCGAAGGGCGCTACGCCCAAGCCCAGCTCACCGTCGCCGACGCGCAGGAGGCCCTCGGGCGCACCGAAGACGACCCGCTGCAGCGGCGCGCGCAGGTGCTCCTGGAGGAAATCGGGCGCATCCGCCAGCGCGGCGCGCTGGTCGGCGGAGCTTTCCTCGCGCTTCCGCGCGAGCGCCTGCGCCTGGACCTCTCCGCGAAGGACCTGAGCCGGAGCGAACTCGGCTGGGCCTGGCAGGGGCCCGCGCCGGGATTCGTGCCGGAAGCCGGCCTCGCCTTCCCGGCGCTCCTCGCCAAGGGCAAGCCCGCCTGGACGCTGAAGGCCCCGGCCCTCGTCGTGTGCGAGCTCTCCTGCCCCGAGCAGGGCGTCGGCGCGCTGGCCGTGCTCCTGCGCCCGCTCGGCCACGATGGCCCCGCCTGGTCGGTCCGCGCCGAGAAGTCTCCCGCGGGCTTCGAGGCCAGTCTGCTCCGAGCCGACCAACTGGAACCGGCCTGGGCCCGCGCCAATCTGCCCAACGGAACCCGCCAGCGCCTCTGGCTGCGACTGCATGTGGGCTTCGTGAGCTGGGGCGTCGAAGAGCGCGTTTACGGCATCCGCGCTTCCGGGCCCCATCCCGAATGGGAACTCGAACTCCTGGGCCGCGGCGCCGTGACGCTCCACGGCCTGCGCGTCGAAGGCCGCCTGGACGCGCCGCTGAAGCTTGTCGACCTCGAGCAGGCCGTCGTGCGGGAGTTCGAGAACGCGATGAACCTGAGCGCCGCCGAACGCCTGGCGAAACTCGACGAGCTGCTTGAACGGGCCGCGCCGCACCCCGCCCTGGCCTCGCGCATCTGCTGCGAGTTGGCGCAGGCTGCCTTCCGCGCCGAACAGGTCGGCACGGGGCAGTATTGGGCCGCCCGCGCGCTGTACGAATGCCCCGTGGCGCTCTGGCCAAACCAGGCCGCGATCCTGCTTCCCGCGCATCAGGATTGGCAGGTGCGCCGCGAAGCGCTGGGGCGCTTGGCCGGCTCGCTCGAGAATGGCGCGCAGGCCATGGGCATGGTCCTGCCGGTCTCCCGGCGGGAGGAAGAGCCGCCCGCCCGCCCGCCCGGAATCGCGCCGCCGGCCGAGCCGCCGCCGCGCAAGCCTCCGGACCCGGTGGTGGAAGAAGAAGAGGAAGAAGGCCCGCGCGTCGTCCCGCTTCACGGGCCTTCGGACATGAACCAGCCTGGCCCCAACTCGCGGCAGATCCCCTCGCGCCGGCCGGGGCTGTAGGCAGGCCCTTCGATCCGTACGCCCGGCGCGCTACTTCTCGTCCTTCGCCGCGCCGCCGCCTTCCTTCTTGGCCACTTGCTCGTTCAGGTAGTCGATCATCTCCTGCACGTTCTCCCGGTTCAGGCGCGAACGGAGCTGCCCCGGCAGGCTGTAGTTGCGCTGGCGGAAGATGTGAAAGTAGTAGCAGGCTTGCAGGATCGTCTTGGGTTCCTTGCCCCGGATCTTGCCCTCGTTGTCGAAGGCCCAGTCGAACATGATCTCCCGGCTGGCGCGGTCGTCGCTCATCGCCGGATTGCTCTCGACCTTGGACTGCACGCGCGACTTGAAGCGCCGGTCCATCTTCTCCAGTTCCTTCGGCGTGGCGAAGGCGTTGAGGTACTTGTCGCAGGCCGCGTCCATCTCCGGCCACTGCAAGTCGTCTTCCTCGCCCCACGCCGCCGCGCCCGCCAGCATGCACCACGCCGCCAAACCGCAGAGCCCGCCGCCAAGCCGTCGCATGACCTGGAATCCTCCGTGAGTTCCCGCGCGATCCCTTATCCGCCGCCAGGCCGCGCCGCGCAAGCGCCGCCAGCGGAAGGGACGGCCGAACCCCGCCCGCATTCGAACCCCCCGGCGCTCACGCGAAGAACCGCGTCTCCACCTTCAACTCGCCCCGCGCGTCGGTCCGGTACACGGCGTCGACCCGCCGCAGCGTCCGGCCCTTCCAATCGCGCAGGTGGAACTCCGCCGGGTCGAAGGCGCTCTTGCCCACCGCCACCGGCGACGGGGAGAGCTCGCAGTACAGCGGACCCAGCTCCAGCGTCACCCCGCCGCCTTCGGGGCGCTGCGCGTGCTCGCGGATCTCTTCCAGCGTCCAGATCGGGAGCACGATCTTCGCGTTGGGCTTCTCCGTGAGGAAGACGTCGGTGAGCACCATCCGCGCGGGCTCCCGGCGTTCGGCGCGGGCCGGCCAGCGTTCCAGGCTGCGCGTCCAGCGCTTCAGCCCGGCCTCGGGCGGATAGGCCGCGGTGAGGTCCAGCGCCAGCCGCGGGATCTCCGCCTCCGGCCGCCAGTCCAGCACCTTCCCCGCGGCCTCCTTGCCCGCGCGCTGCTCGTGGTCCTCGATCAGCGGGCAGTTGTGCCCGCGGCTGGAGGCCGCGACGTAGCGGTAGCGGTTGGGGCCGAAGAAGTCCGAGAAGTACGTCGGCGCGCCGAGGTCCGGCACGATCACTCGTTCGCCCAGGATCGCGAGGAAATGCCCCAGGTCGTTGTGGTTGTGGCGCTCGGCGTTGTCGCCGCCCGAGAGGCTCACCAGCAGTTCGCCGCGCTCGGTCGGCGCGCGCAGGATCGCCGTCTGCTGGTCGGCGAGCCAGGCCGTTGCGGCCGGCGCGTCCGCGGCGTGCTCCGGCAGCTCCGGCCCTTCCAGCACGCGCAGGTATTGGCCCAGCATCCCCTTGCTGAAGGCCGGCGCGCGCCGGGCCCAGCCGCCCAGCCACGCGTTGCCCGTGGCGCAGGCCAGCCAAGGCACGAAGCTCGTGTCCGCGCGGCAGGTTAGCCCGCCGTCGTTGGCGCAGTAGAAGGTCTCGCCGAAGAGGTGCGCGCGCCGCGGGTAGTCGGCGATGGCGCGCAGCCGCTCCAGGTCCATGTGCGCCTCGAACTCCTCCCGCGTGAGCCGGCTCCAGCCCAGGCACGCGACGCCCACGCCGTAATTCCAGTATCCGATCCCTTCGTCGCACTCGCCGTGCTCGGTGAAGGCCGCCGCGACGAACAGCCGCAGCGCCTTCAGCGCGCGCTCCCGCGCCTGGGGCCGCGGGTGGCCCTGCGCGGCGAGCGAGTCGCACGCGGCGAGGATGCTGCCCCCGCACACGCCCGTCCAGTTGTTCAGCCCCGTCTCCCGCCCGTCCCACCACGTCGCCGCCCCTTCGGCGTACGGCGTCAGCACGTGCCGGTCGATCTCGTGGAGCACGCCGTCGGCCAGCCGCGGCGATTGCGCGTCCATCCAGGGCTTGAGGACCTCGCGCGCCTCGGCCAGCGTCGCGGCCAGCTCGCACGCCGCGAGGTCCAGCGTGTACTCGCCCAGCGCCGGCAGGTCCTTTCCCGGCAGGTGCGCCGAGACCGCCCACGTCGGCAGCGTGAGGTAGCCCCACAGCCAGTCCAGGAGCGGGTCGTCGGGCTCTCGCGGGTCCAGCCCGCGCGCCAGCCGGTTCACGGCCAGCGCGGAGAGCGTCGCGCGGCGGCCCCAGACCTGGTCCAGCCGCCCGCGGTCGTTATGCCGGGTCGCGGCGAGGAAGTCGCTGGCCGGCGGGAGCGGCGGCGCGGGCGGCGCCTCCGCGGCGGCCGACTCGATCTTCTTCCAGAACTCCGCGAAACGCGGCTCCGCGCGCCGGGCGTTCCAGTACGCGCGGTCCTCGATGGTATGCGGCACGAAGCGGTAGTGGCGGAGCGGATTGGACATGAGCGAAGCCTCGGAAGGACGTTCGAATCGCCGCGAAGGCAGGCGCATCTCTCGAAGTATGAAAGATGAAGTGTGAAATAGGAAGGACAAGGGCAAGCGCGCCGCATGCGGCGCACCCATCCCACATCCCCTTTCGTTCAGTCCGCCGCGGCGTACGCCTCGCCCAGCGCGAGCAGGCCGTCGGCGATCTGCGCGGAGCTGACGCAGAGCGCCGGGCAGATCTTGACCACCGAGCCTTGCAGCCCCACCGGCGCGAAGAGCAGCAGCCCTCTCCGGATCGCCTGGTCCACGACCTGGAAGGCGAAGTCCGGATCGGGTTCCGTCCCGCCGGGCTTGACGCAGTGCATCACCCACGCCAGGCCCTTGCCTTCCACCGGGCCAAGCCGCCGCGCGTGCTTCTCGCGAATCGCCTCCAGCCCCGCCTGGAGCTCACGCCCGCGCGCCGCGGCGTTTTCGGTGAGCCGCTCGGACGCGATCAGCTTCAGGTTCGCCAGCGCCGCGGCCGCGCAGATCGGATTGCCCGTGTGCGTGCTCGTCATGCTCCCGGGAGGATACAGGTCCATCAGCTCGGGCCGCCCCAGCACGCAACTGATCGGCAGCGAGGAACTGAGCCCCTTCCCGAAGGTCGCCAGGTCCGGCGCGAACCCGTAGTGCTCGAACCCGAACATCGTCCCGCAGCGCCCGAAGCCCGCCTGGACCTCGTCGAAGATCAGCACGATCTGGTGCTCGTCGCACCAGGCCCGCAGCTTCTTCGCGAACTCCTGGGGCAGGAACGCGACGTTGCCGCCCTGGTAGGTCTCGCTGATCACCCCCGCGATCCGCGCGGGGCCGTACCCCTGCGCCTCCAGCGCCTTCACGAACGCCTCGAACGTGCGCTTCTCGGCCGGCAGCCGCCAGTCGCCGGGGTAGGGGAGCTGCACGAAATCCGGATGCGCGCCGCCGATCCAGCTCTTCAGCGCCGGGATCCCGCCGGCCAGTTGCGAGCCCATCGTGCGGCCGTGGAACGCGTTCTCGAAACTTACGATCGTGTCCTTCGTCTTCCCGCCGGCCTGGATCCCGTGCGTCTTGGCCAGCTTGATCGCGCACTCGGTCGTCTCGGCGCCGGTGGTGAGCAGGAAACACTTCTTGAGCGGCTCCGGGGCCAGCTCCACCAGATACTTCACCAGGTCCGCCCGAGGGCGGTTCGGGAAGCAGTAGTTATGGAGCAGCGGCGAGGTCGCCTGCTGGACGATCGCCTCCACGATCTCCTTCCGCCCGTGCCCGGCGTTGGTCACCAGCACGCCGGAACTCCAATCTAGCCACTGATTTCCCCAGCGGTCGCGGACGATACAGCCTTCAGCCGACTCCCACAGGATCGGCGGCTGGCCGGTCATGCTCTGCGGTTCGTAGCGCCGCAGATCCTTAAGGATGGGCACGGATTCGGGAACCGGAAGCGGGGTCTGAATCACCCTATAAGGAGATCGCACGGCGGGGACGGCTTGGGGTTCGAGCGAAAAGGTGCGGCCGGCCATGTGGGATCCTCGCTGAGGGCTATCGGCTAACATAAGGAGGGGGTTATGCTTGTCAATGAGAGGCGGGAGGGGGGCGCTCTCGTATTAGGGTCTAATTTGGATTGCATCTCCCGCGCGGCCCCGCTATCGTTTTCATCGCTTGCTTCGGACCTTGCGAGACGTATAACCAAGCGCTACCTATGTGAGCGCAAATAGTTGCATGGGTGGACACGGCGCGCCGAACGTCGCGGCGGGCTGCGTGGTCAGGGTCTCGGTGCGGTACACGACACGCTCGCCAACGCGCGCGTGGGCCGGGACGCGATAGGAGGATTCGTACCTTGAACGTGTTGCTCAAAGCCGGGATGGCCTGCCTGGGAGTCCTTGCGCTCTGCGGACCGTTGGCCGCCACGGAAGATCGCGTCGAGGCTCCTTCGCCCAATCCCTTCCAGCCCCGGGTGCTGGAGCGGGAAGGCAAGGGCGCCTACATGCGCCATCCGCTCCACAAGATGCGCGTCGCCTGGGACCGCTACTTCCGTGTCTTTCCGGGCACCCGCGAAGACCACCAGCACACCACGCTGAAGGACATCCTCGCCGAGCCCAGGTTCTTCCTCGACCGGAAGGTCGAATTCGACGTGTACTGGAACGAGCGCGGCGCGTTCTTTCGCCAGTTCGTCTCGCCCTTCCATCGCGATAGCCACGTCAACTTCAACTGCTGGCCCTACGAATCCGAACTCTGGAACCGCGACACCCGCGCCGACATCTATCCCTTCGTCTATGTCGACCGCCGCGAAGAGAAGCTGATCCAGAAGCTCGAGAAGCTGCCCCAGTTCGCGCCCATCCGGGTCTGGGCGCGAGTCGAGATCGTCAGCGAAGGCTACCCCTGGATGTCGGTCCACGACTTCGAGCCCATCAAGGAGCCGGTGCATTCGCTCGCCATCATGCGCGAACTGGAGCTGGCTTGGTTGCGCATGGAGAAGAAGGATTGGACCGTCGCCCTTAACACCTTCCAGCAGGCGCTGCGCTGGGATCTTCCGATCAACACCGCGCGCCGCGTCTGGGAAGCCGTGGGCATCTGCCACACCGAGCTTTACCACTACGCCAGCGCCCGCGAAGCCTTCCTCAACAGCCTGGAACTCTACGGCGGCCCGCGCATTCAGCTCGTCGACGCCCTGAACGGCGAGAACCGCGCCAACCGCGCCCTCGTCCGCCTCGCGCAGGCCGACCTGCGCCTGGGCCTGGCCGAGGAGGCCAAGCAGGCCGCCGAACTGGTCATTCGCAACGAGTCCTCCAACGCCCTGGCCCACGTTGAACTCGGCCTGGCCCTCGCGCACCTCGGCGACTACCGCCAGGGCTACTGGGAAGTCGACGCCGGCCAGCGGCTTTCGCCCGGCGGACGACTCCCCGAGGCCTTCCGCAATCGCGCCCAGATCCACCTGCTCCGCCAGGAATTCGAAGCCGCGATGACGGAACTCGAGAGCGCCGTCATCCATCGCCCCAACGACGTCCGCTTCCACATGGAACTCGGCGAGGTGTACCTCAAGCTCGAAAAGGCCGACAAGGCACAGATCGAGTTCGAGAACAGCACGCGCCTCGCCCCGGATCGCCCCGAGCCCTTCCACAAACTTGGCCTCACCCTCAAGACCCTCGGCGACCTCGCGGCCAAGGACGGCAAGAAGGACGATGCCGGCGCCCTCTACCTGCGCGCCCTCGAAATGTACGAGAAGGCCCATCAGGTCGACGAGACCTACACCCCGGCCTACGCCGACCACGCCGAACTGCTCCGCCTCCTGGGCAAGGAAGAAGACGCCAAGAAGCTCCTCGAGAAGGCCTCCAGCGCCATCCCCGGGAACGCCGAGATGCTGGAGACCCTCTTCACCGAGGCGCGGAAGCTGGGCGACTGGATCGCCATGGAGAAGGCCGCCATGCAGGCCGTGCTCCTCGATCCCCGCGACTCCAAGCTCCACGAGCGCGTCGCGATGGTCCGCGAGTCAAAGCCCGAGGCGGACCTGGACGGCGCGAAGGAAGAGTACGAAGTCGCCGTGAAGCTCGACCCCGAGAACGCCGAAGCCTGGTCCCGCCTGGCCTACGTTGACCGTCGCCTTGGGAACTGGGCCGGCGGCGCCGAGGCCGCCGCGAAGGCCGCGACCCTGGACGAGAACAACGCCGGCGCCTGGGCCGACCTCGCCGTCTGCCGCCGCAACCTGGGCGATCTGGGCGGCTCGATGCTCGCCGCCGAAAAGGCCTTCGTCCTCGGCGACAACGTCTCCTCGAGGCTGAACCTGGCCATCGCCTACCTCGACCTTGGCAAGCCCGAGCATAAGGAGCAGGCGCTCAAGCTCGCCAAGGCCGCCGCCGCCGACGCCGCGGGCGAGGCCGAACAGGCCAACGCGAACAGCGTCCTCGGCGCCGCGCTTCACGCTAACGGCCAGCACGCCGAGGCCCGCGAAGCCTTCGCCCAGGCCGACGCCCTGCTCAAGGACGATCCCTGGCACAACCTGTGGCTCGCCCGCTGCTACCACGCCAGCGGCCATCTCGCCGAGGCCCGCGACCGCTACCAGTCCGCGCTCCGGCAGGCCACCCTGAACGGCGGCGAGGCCAAGGTGCTGCTCATCGTCGCCGCCGACGCCGAGAAGGAAGGGCGCAAGGTCGAGAAAGCCATCGCCGACGGCGCCTCCAGCACTCCCGCGCCGGCCGCCGTGGCCCAGAAGGAAGAAGCGCCCGAAAAGCCCGTCGAGACCGCCGCCAAGCCCGAGGAACAAAGGGAGCAGAAGGAGCCGAAGACCGAGGAGCCCACCAGCAAGAACGCGCCTCCGGTCATCCGCCTCACGCCCAGCGCCGAGCCGACCAGCCAGACCGAGCCGAGCGGTTCGCCGTCCGCGCGCTGAGCGCCGTTCGACGCGTGAAGGTCTTTCCAGGGTCCGGGCCGCTGCGGCCCGGACCTTTTCGTTGGAAGCGCTTGGAAGGAAGCCCCATGAGCGACCCCGTGCCCCCCGCCGCGCCCGCCCCGGACCCCGCGCCCGCGCCGCCGGCGCCCGAGATCGGCATCGACGAGTTCTTCAAGGTCAAGCTCGTCACCGCCCAGATCGTCGAAGCCGTCCCGCATCCCAAGGCCGACCGCCTGATGATCCTTCAGCTTCAGGTCGGCGAACGCCGCAAGCAGATCGTCAGCGGCATCCGCCAGCACTACACGCCCGAACAGCTCGTCGGCAAGACCATCATCCTCGTGGACAACCTCAAGCCCGCGAAGCTCCGCGGCGAGACCAGCGAGGGCATGCTCCTGGCCGTCGGCCAGCCCGACGGCGGCCTGCGCCTCCTGACCACCGACGGCCCCAGCCCCGCGGGGCTCTCCATCAGTTGACCTTGCTTCCGGGAAGCAGCCCATGCCCGAGCGCCTCCCGCTGAAGGTTCTGCTCACCGGCACGGCCGGCCGCGTGGGGCAGGTTCTCCTGGAGCCCTTCCAGGCGCGCTACGCGGAGGTCCGCGCGCTCGACCGCCGCCCGACGCCCGGCGCGCCCAGCCCGCTCGTGATGGGGCTCGGCGACGAGGACGCCCTGCGCGCGGCCTTCGCCGGCCTCGACGTCGTCGTCCACCTCGCCGCGACGCCCAGCGCCGGAGCCGCCTTCGCCGCAGACCTCGTGCCCAACAACGTCGTCGGGACGTACAACGTGCTCCAGGCCGCCGCCGATGCCGGCGTCCGCCGCGTCGTCTTCGCCAGTTCCTGCCAGGCTTCGGTGAAGGACCCCTCCGGCCGCGTCGTGACCCCCGGCGAACCTGCGCGCCCGTTCTCGCCCTACGGCGCGACGAAGGTGCTCGGCGAGGTCCTGGGGCGCTGGTTCCACGACCATCGCGCGCTGGAGTTCGTCGCGATCCGCATCGGCAGCTTCCTGCCGCGCGGGCACGAGCGCCTCGCCCCGGGCTGGCCGCAGCGCGAGCACTGGCTCGGGCACTTCGACGCGGTGGACCTCTTCTCGCGCGCCGTCGAACGCCCCGGCCTGGGCTACGCCGTCGTCTACGGCAACTCCATTCCCGAGCGCCGCGTCTTCGACCCCGGCCCCGCCCGCGAGCTGCTCGGCTACGAGGCCCGCGAGACGCTGGAGTGAGTTGCGCGCGGCCCGCGTTCCTTCATGCTGGAGCGCGGCGGCGAATCGGAGGATCATGCGCCCCATGTCGAAATGCGACAAAGCCGCGAAGAGCCTGGGCATCGGGACCTACAAGCGGCATCTCTTCATCTGCCTCGGCCCCGACTGCTGCAAAAGTTCCCAGGGCCAGGAGTCCTGGGACTACCTCAAGAAGCGCCTGAAGGAACTGGACCTCGTCAACCCCGCCCCCGGCGGCGTGTACCGCTCCAAGGTCGGCTGCTTCCGCATCTGCGACGACGGGCCGATCGCCGTCGTCTATCCCGACGGGATCTGGTATCGCAAGTGCACGCCGGAACGGCTCGAACGGATCATCCAGGAGCACCTGCTCGGCGGGCGGCCCGTCGACGAGTACGTCTTCGCCGCCAACCCGCTCCATCTGGACGAAACCCTGCACTCGGAAGGAGAAGGCATATGAAGCGCGCGCTGGTCCTGCTCGCCAAGGGCGCCGAGGAGATGGAAACCGTCATCGTCGTCGACGTGCTCCGTCGCGCCGGCGTCGACGTCACCCTGGCCGGCATCGCCGGCGCCGAGCCCGTCGAGTGCAGCCGCAAGGTCAAGCTCGCCCCCGACTGCGCCCTCGCCGACGCGCGCGGGCCCTTCGACCTCGTCGCCCTGCCCGGCGGCGGGCCCGGCAGCCAGGCGCTCGCGGCCTCCGCCGAAGTCCGCAAGCTCCTCGCCGAGCAGGAGCGCGCCGGGCGCTTCCTCGCCGCCATCTGCGCCGCGCCCATCGCCCTCGTCGCCGCCGGCGTCGGCAAGGGCAAGCGCCTCACCAGCCACCCCGCCGTCCGCGACGAGGTCGCCGCCCACGGCGCGTACCTCGAAGAGCGCGTCGTCCAGGACGGGATGCTCGTCACCAGCCGCGGCCCCGGCACCGCCTTCGAGTTCGCGCTCAAGCTCGTCGAATTGCTCTGCGGCCCGGAGACCGCCCGCGAAGTCGCCGGCCCGATGATCCTGCCGAAGTGATTTTGGATTGACGATTTTGGATTTTGGATTGGCGCCCCTGCCGCCTCAATAGTCAATACGACTCGACAGCTAAGCGGTCTTACCTAAGTTCATTGCCCTGGCCCTGCTCCATTTCCCCTCCTCTTCGAGGAGGGGCAGGGGTGGTGCCTGAACCAATCCGCGCGAAGCGCGATCCAAAACCGAAAGAAACCTAGGTAAGACCGCTTCGCCGTTCACCGTTCACCGTTCACTGTTCACCGTTCACCGTTCACTGTTCACTGTTTGCCGTTTGTTTGGAATTTGGTTCTTGCCGTTTGAAATTTGTTTGGTTCTTGGTTCTTGTGATTTTTCTGGTTCTTACGTAGCCCTTTACCGCCGCTGCGCCTTGATGTGCTTCGGCGGCGGGTCTTCGCCGCCTTCGGCCAGCTCCGTCAGCCGCCCCAGGAGGTCGCGGGCGCTCGCGGCCAGGTGCGTGTCGCGCCGCGCCAGGGTCAACTCGCCGAGGATCTCGCGGATTGCTTCTCCCGCCGCCGGGTCTTTCTCGTGCAGTTCCAGCAGCCGCCGCTCGGCCTCGTCGCGGTCGCCGAACTGGTCCGAGCCCAGCTCGTCGGCGCGCTTGCGGATCTCATATTCCAACGCCATGCCGATCTCCCGCTCGCGCCGCGCTTCCAGTTTCCGCGCCTCCTCGATCAGCTCGGCGAGGAACTTGGGGTCGGCGAGCGTCTCCGGCAGCGCGTACCCGAATTTCATCGGCGTGTGGAACGCGCTGCTTCCGGGCGGCGACCAGGCCCACGCCAGCGCCTCCTCGTTCTTGCTCTTCTTCGGCCGGCTGCGGTACAGGTTCAGCCGCCAGAGCGACTTGCCGTCCTTCGCGAGCTTGCTCATCTTCATCTGCCGGAACGCGACGCGGACCTCGCAGGTCCATTCGTCCTTGCCCTTGGCCGCCGCCGTGTCGAAGCTCGGGTTCCAGTTCTCGCGGATCTGCGCGCTGCCGTACTTGGGGTACATGTGCACGCGCCCGAACCACTTGTCCGCGGCGGCGTTCACGATGAGCTGATGGTAGCACTTCTGGAGCGTGTCCTTGTCCGGCTCGAAGAACAGCTCCACTTCGTCATGGGTCCAGATCTGCCCGCCCGCGACGACCAGCTCGTCCAGCTTGGGATCCTCGCAGCGGAAGCCGAAGTAGAGCGTCTCGGCGGTGCAGAAGACCAGCGCCGTCGTCGCGTGCGGGGGCTTCTTCCCGCTCGCGCACTCGACCAGTTCGAGCTTCGCGGCCTTCTGCCACGCCGGGTCGCTCAGGTCGCCCTTCAGGTCCTTGATCTCGTCGCTCTTGGGAATCCAGAGCAGCGGCAGGTTGCGGTAGGTGGCGGGCAGCCGCGCCGGTTCGGGCCGCGGCGCGGGATCCTCGCCCGCGCGGGCCGCGGCGGCGGCGAGCGCCAGGAGCAGGGCCGGGAGTCCAGGGCGGCGGAGCATGGCGGCCATCCGAACGGGGTATGCCTCAGTACCGCGCCGCGGAAGTTCCTGACCCATTGCTTGGTCCTTTTGGCCCGGCTCTTCGTTGCGCCTCGGTCACGGATCTTCGTCCCGATATGCTCCCTCGGCGCGCCTCGACCCGGACCAAAATGCCTGGCGCATTGAGCCAGTTACTTCTGCGGCACGGTACTCAGCGTTTCGCGCGCAGGCCGCGCAACGCCTCGACCTCGCGCTGCACGGAATTCTTCAGCAGCCGCGTATCCGAAAGGTACGTCAGGAAGCGCACGCCCTGCCCCAGGCACCATTGGGCGAAGGGGACGTTCGGCGCAAGCACGCCCAGCCACTTGCCGTGCTTGCGCCCCGCGGCGAAGACCCGCGCGAAGGCCTTGCGCACCTCCGGGTGGTCCAGTTGGCCGGTCAGGCCCATCCCGTGCGAGAGGTCGAACGGGCCGATGTAGAGCATGTCGATGCCCTTCACCGCCGCGATCCCCTCGACCGCCTCCAGCCCGCTCACCGTCTCGATCTGCACCGCCACGACCAGGTTCCGGTTCACCGCGCGCGCGTACGCGGCGGGATCCTTCTGGCCCCAGCCGGCCGCGCGCGTGCCGCCGTTGAGCCCGCGCGTGCCCTGCGGAGGATAATGCGTCAGCGCGGCGACCTCTTCGGCCTGTTCGCGGGAGCCGACCAGCGGCACGAGCACCCCGTCGGCGCCGGTCTCCAGCGCGTACTGGATCGCCCCGCGGCCGGTCTCGCGCACGCGCACGAACGCGCCCTTGTCCGGCCCGCAGCCCTGCGCCGCGCGCACGAGGTCTTCGACCGTCTCGGGGTTCAGCGGCCGGTGCTCGGCGTCCACCAGGATCCACTCGAAGCCGTTGCCGAGCAGCACCTCGGTGGACGCGCGGTCCGCCAGGAGCTGGAAGATCCCGACGGAGAGCCGCTTGCGGGCCAGCGCGGCGCGGATGGGGTTCTTGCGCGGTCCGGGCATGGGCTTCAGTTCGCCGCCCCGCCGCCGGACTTCGCCGCCGCGAGCCGCGCCCGCCGCGCCTCCAGCTCCACGTGGAATTGCTCGGGATGCGGCGCCGGGCCCGCCGGCTGCGTGCGCCCCCACCAGTCGGTGAAGCTCTCGCCCTGCTTGCGTCCTTGCTTGAAGTTCCCGAGCACCCCGCGCACGAAACCGGGCAGGTCGTCCAGGTTCTCCGTGGTGCGCGCCAGCCCCGCCATGCGGTCCCCGCGGTACGAGCCCCCGACGTAGACGGCGTACTTTCCGATGCCGCGCCCCACGAAGGCGAAGTCCGCGTTGTACGGGCGCGCGCAGCCGTTCGGGCAGCCGGTCATGCGGAAGAGGATCGGCTCCCGCTCCAGGCCCAGCTCGCGCAGCACCCCGTCGAGCTTGTCCATCAGGCCGGGGAAGACCCGCTCGCTCTCCGAGAGCGCCAGGTTGCACGTCGGCAGCGCGGTGCAGGCGATGCCCATCCGGTGCGCGGCCGTGTAGCTCTCCGCCGCCTTCAGCCCGTGCTCGGCCAGCAGCGCGTCCACGGCCGCGCGGTCGCCGGGCTTCAGGTTGATGAAGAGAATGTTCTGGTTCGCGGTGAGCCGCACGTCGCAGCCGAAGCGCTCCACCACCGCCCGGCAGCCCGTCCGCGCGCGCGGGCCGTTCTCGTAATCCATCAGCCGCCCGCACTCGATCTTCACGCCGTGGAAGAGCTTCCCGTCGCCCTGCTCGTGCCAGCCCAGCCAGTCTTCCACGCTGCCCAGCTCGACCGGCCGGGGATCGGCGGTCTTCACCCCCGGCATGCGCGACTCGACTTCCTTGCGCAACCACGCGATCCCGCGCTCGGCGATCTGGTACTTCAGCCGCGCGTGCTTGCGGTTGGTCCGGTCGCCGTAGTCGCGGAACGCCGCGATCACCGCCTTGGCCACGTCCAGCGCGTGCGCCTTGCCGACGTACAGCAGCGGCACGGCCAGGAAGGGGTACGTCGTCTGCTTCCCGTGGTCCATCCCGAAACTGCCGCCCGCCACCACGGTGTACCCCGCGATCCGGCCGCCCTCGACGTGCGGGATGAAGCCCAGGTCGTGCGCGTAGATGTCCACGTCGTTCCGCGGCGGCGCGACGATCGCCGTCTTGAACTTTCGCGGCAGGTACACGTCCTTATACAGCGGGTCCGGCTCCGCCGGCGCCTCGCGCGGCAGCTTCGCCCCGTCCAGCCAGATCTCGAAGTACGCCCGCGTCGCAGGCAGCGTCGCCGCGGAGATCTCCTGCGCCAGGCGCTGGACCTCGCGGTGCACCTCGTCGGCGAAGGGCGCGGGCGAGGCGACCACGTTACGCTCCACGTCCCCGCAGCCGCCGAAGGTCGTGACCTCCACCTCGTTCAGCTTCCGGATCAGCGGCTTCAGGTCCTGCTGCACCACGCCGTGGAACTGGAAGTCCTGCCGCGTCGTGATCCGCAGCGTCCCGTTGCCCAGCTCGTCGCAAAGCTTATCGAGGGCCAGGTACTGCTTCGCCGTGAGCTGCCCGCCGGGGAGCTTCGTGCGGACCATCAGGATCCACGCGCGGTCCTGCTTCGCCTTGATCCGCGCGATCCGCTGGTCGCGGTCCTCTTCCTGGTAGATCCCGTGGAACTTGATCACGTTCTGGTCGGGCTTGGAGAAGCTCGCGGCGCCGCCCGCCAGCGTCTCGGCGACCGTGCCGCGCAGGCCGCGGCTGTTCTTCTTGATCTCTTCGGCGGACATGTTGAAATCCCGGGGCTTGGCGCCGCGCGCGGAACCCCCGCGCGCCGGCATGCGGACGAACGCCAGCATATGCAATCCGGCGCATTCCATGATAGGGTGAGTCCCGCCGCTGCGCAATCGCGCCCGCAACCGCGACGGAGAATCGACGTGGCCAAGAAACGCTTGTCCCCCTGGTTCCTGGGGCCGTTGGCGCTCCTGGCGCTCGCCGGATGCGAACCCGCCGACGCCCCGGAGGCCGCGCCCGTCCCGCCGGAGGCCCCGCGCGCGGGCGAGGAACGCGCGGCCTCGGCCGCCCTCGGCGAGCCTCTCGTCTTCCGCGCCAGGGAGCTCAAGGCGCATGCCGAATTCCTCGCTTCGGAGAAGCTCCAGGGGCGCAACAGCGGGACCGACGGCTGCCGCCTCGCCCGCGACTACCTCGTCGAACGCTTCCGCAAGGCCGGCCTCGAACCGGCGGGGTTCCCCGAAGGCGGCAAGCCCGGCTGGCTCCAGCCCTTCGAGTTCGTCAGCGGCGTGCGCCTCGGCGCCGGCTGCCGCCTCGCCGTCCGCCAGGGGGACGCCGAGCCCGCCGCGCTCGCGCTGGGTCAGGATTACGAGCCGCTCCGGCTGAGCGTCCCGCTCATGCAGGGCGAGCCCGCCGCGCTGGTCTTCGCCGGGTACGGGCTGAGCGACCCCAAGAACGGCTACGACGACTACGCGGGCCTCGACGTCCGCGACAAGCTCGTGATCGTGCTGCGCGGCGAACCCGAGTCGCCCGAGGGCAAGCGCGTCGGGCGGGAGGAGGCCGACCCGCACGCCCCGCCCAGCGTCTACTCCGACCTCTTCTACAAAGTCGCCACCGCCCGCGACCAGGGCGCCCGCGCGCTCCTGATCGTCACCGGCTACCGCAACACCACCGAGAAGCAGCGCGCCGAACTGATCCCCTTCCAGGACGGCGGGCGCATCCCCGCCGGGCTGCCCATCGTCCACGTCGCCGCCCCCGCCGCCGAGGCCTGGTTCAAGGCCGCGGGCCTCGACCTCGCCGAACTGCAGAAGAAGCTCGACGCGGACCTCAAGCCCCAGAGCCGCGTGCTCAAGGGGCTCAAGGCCGACTTGCGCGTGGACGTGGTCCGCGAACACGCCGTGACCGAGAACGTCCTCGGGCGCCTGCCGGGCCACGACCCCAAGCTTCGCGACGAGATCGTCGTCGTGGGCGCGCACTACGACCACCTGGGGCTGGGCAACGAGTTCTCCCGCGCCGACGCCGCCGAGATGGGCAAGAAGATTCACCACGGCGCCGACGACAACGCCTCCGGCGTCGCGGTCCTGCTGGAACTCGCGCGCCAGGCCGCCGCGGCCCAAGGCAAACTCCGCCGCACCGTCTGGTTCTGCGCCTTCTCCGGCGAGGAACTCGGCACCCTCGGCTCGATTCACATGGTCCGCAACCCGCCGCCGGGCTTCGACGTCAAGCGCGTCGCCGCGATGCTCAACTTCGACATGGTCGGCCGGCTCCGCGAGGAGAAGCTCAACGTCATCGGCGCCGGCACCGGAACGGGCTTCGGCAAGCTGCTCGAGGACGCCAACACGCCCTTCGGCTTCGACCTCAAGCTCACCGAGGACGGCTTCGGCGGCAGCGACCACCTGATCTTCCAGAACAACGGCGTGCCGGTGCTCTTCCTCTTCACCGGCTCCCACGACGACTACCACAAGCCCTCGGACACCGCCGACAAGCTAAACCTGCCCGGCATGGCCAGCGTCGCCGCCTTCGGCATGGACCTCCTCGCGCGCCTCGCCCAGGCCGAAGAACGCCCGGCCTTCGTGAAGCTCGAACCCAAGGCGCGCTCCGTCGCCGGCATGGGCGGCATCCGCCTCGGCACGCTCCCCGACTACAGCTTCGAAGGCAAAGGCATGCGCCTCTCCGGCGTCCGCGGCGGCGGCCCCGCCGAGAAGGGCGGCCTGCTCAAGGGCGACGTGATCGTCCGCCTCGCCGGAAAGCGCATCGAGAACATCTACGACTTCATGAACGTCCTGCGCCAGTGCCGCCCCGACGAAGCCATCGAGATCGTCGTCGAGCGCGAAGGGAAGGAAGTTACGCTTAAGGTCTCCCCGGAGCAGAAGCCGTAGGACGGCAACAAGCAGTGAACGGTGAACAGTGAACGGTGAGAGTATTGAGATTCGCCGCAGCATCTCGGCTGGCGACTCAATCCTTACTAGAACCCAGAACCCAGAACCCAGAACCCAGAACCCAGAACCCAGAACCCAGAACCCAGAACCCAGAACCCAGAACCCCGCCATGCCCCTTCTTCTCCGCCAACCGGGAGTCGGCGCCGAACCCGCGGCCTGGACGCTGGAGGTGAACGAGGAGGACGAGGAGGCGCGCGAGATCCTCGCGGGGCTGCTCGCCGAAGCCGGCCCTGGCGCGGCCGAGTTGGAGCTGTCGCCCGGCAGCGCGGCCCCGCGCATCCGGTTCGAACTCGACGAGGCCGCCCCGGTCATGGCCTGGCGCGCGATCCCGGGCGGGCTCGGCGTCCGCCTCAGCCGCACCGCCCTGAAGGCCCTCGTCGAACTCTGGAACCTCTCCGCGCAAGGGGCCGGCGAGTACAGCCTTGAGGTCGCCGGCGTCAGCCCCGCCGGCACGGCCCAGGCGACCTACCTGACCCTCCGGCCCGGGCCCTGACCGGCCGCGACACGCACCTAGTGCATCTTTTTTAGAGTCTCGTAGACACCCGTTGCGCCCGTGCCGCCGGAAGCCCGGAGCAAGCCTTCCGCAACGAGGCGAGAAGGACACACAGGTGCAACATTTTTTAGCCTATCGTAGACGACCATTCCCCGTCTTCATGGATACGTGTCAGGCAAGCGCACACAGGTGCAACATTTTTCGGCTATCGTATACAGGCGTTGAAAGCAGGGCCGGCGGGCATCGCGGTTCGGGCTCCGCTTCGGGCGGACCGCTGCTGCACACGGGTGCATCTTTTTTCAAGCTCGTGGACACCGGCCCATCGCGCGCCGCAAGGCAAGTCGTGGCAACCGATTGAACGCCGCCCCGGCTTCGGGTGTACTATCCTCTAATGGCAGCCGCCGCGAAACCTATGCTCCGGATCGTCCTGCTCCTGCTGGCCTTGGCCGGCGGGCTGGGCGCGGCGCATCACCTCCTGGGCCGGCCCGACCGCATCGCCGCGGCCCAGGCCGAGGTCGACCTGCGCACCGTGGGCGACGAGGTGCTCCGCTTCGAGTTCGACCATGGGCGGCTGCCCGAGTCGCTCGATGCCCTCACCCCCGGCTACCTCCGCGAGGACCAGCTTGCCCGCGACGGCCAGGCCCTCTACCGCTACGACCCCGCCCGGCGGGAGCTGGAGCAGGCCCGCGGCGCGGAGATCCGCGGGCTCTACGTAAAGATGCGCGAGCCCCTCCGCTATCCCTTGCCCGCGCCGGCAAGCCGCACGGCGGCCGCGCCCGAGCCGCCGCCGGAAGCCGCCGCGATCCTGGAGACCCCGCTGGAAGTCCCCGCCGGCCCCGAGGCCCTCGCCCCGCCCGAGCCGCCGCCGCCGCCGGAAGCCGCCGCGGCCCTCGAGGCTCCTCTGGAAGTCCCCGCCGGCCCCAAGGCCCTCGCCCCGCCCGAGGGCGCCTACGTCTTCGAGGCCGAGCACTTCTCCGAGACCAACTACGGCTGGGAGGCCCACCCCGACCCCGAGGCCTCCGCCGGCGCGTACCTCCATTGCAAGGAAGGCATCGCCAACGGCCCCGGGCAGACGCGCCACGACGTCGGGAACTTCTACTACCTCCACGCCACGAAGGACTTCACCTTCCTCCGCTACCGCATTCATCTGCCGGCCGCCGGGCGCTTCTACGTCTACGGCCGGATGTGGACCACCGACAGCAAGTGCAGCAACGCGATCTGCGCCGAGTTCGACCGGGGCGGGCCGTATGTCGGCGGGATGAGCAACCGCACGCCCTTCCGCTGGGTCTGGACCCCGATCGACAACGAGTTCCGGAACCTCGCCGCGGGCGACCACTTCCTGCATCTGTTCATCCACGAGGACGGCGTCCGCTTCGACCAGTTCCTGCTCAGCCCGAAACCGCTCGAGGACCAGGGCCAGCTCTTCAAGGCGAACCTCGCGACGGGCGAGGGGACCGCCTGGCGCGCCGAGGCCGGGCCGCCCCTGCAGCTCTCGCTCGACCTCAAGAGCATGGTCCTCGCGCCGGATGTCCCGCCCGCCTGCCGCCTGGTGCTGCGCCGCCTGCGCCCCGGGACCGGGGCCGCGCGCCTCCGCGCGGCGCTCGAGGCCGCCGGCCCCGGCGGCGCGGACGTCGTGCTGGCCGAGCGCGGCGTGGACCTCGCGGCGCTGCCCGAACTGGCCTTCGTCCCGCTCGACTTCCGCGCGCTGGACCTGCCCGGCCTGGCGCGGCGCGAGTACGTTCTTCGCGCGAGGCTCGAACGGGACGGCGAGGTTCTGGCGGAGACCGCCGCGCCGCTGATGCGCCCCTTCGCCTGGGAGGCCTTCGGCCCCGGCAACTACCTCCCCAACGACGCCGCCGGCCCGCTCGACGCCGACGGGAGCCCCAAGCCCGGCGACGCGCGCCGTTGGACGCCCTTCCTCGAGACCAGCTTCGAGCACTTCGGGGTCATGGACTTCGGCCAGCATACCACGGGCAACCCGCGCAACCCGCCTCTCGACAAGACCATCTACCTCCGCACCCGCGTCCGCGTCCCCCGCGCCGGGGAGTACCTTTTCAAGGTCCAGGCCGACGACCAGATGCTCCTCTGGCTCGACGGGACGCAGATCTTCCGCCATGACGACCAGCGCCCCGTCACCCGCGCCGCCTCCCGGTTCGCGCTGAAGCTGGAGGCCGGCGAGCACCGCCTGCGCATGCGGGTCAACCAGACCGAGGGGCGCTGGCAGGCCTCCCCTGCGCATCCGCGCCGCCGACGACGGGGTCGGCGAAGTCGTCGGGCTGGACGGCCCGCACGAGTAGGTTTCCCGCGCGGGCACGAGTGCTGCGCGGCGTGCGAACCGGATTCCGTCTGGTAAGCTGTGCCGAAAACCGTCCCATGGATATGAACCGCGAAGCCGAGCCCATGCGCGCCCGCGCCGCCTGCGGCCTGGTGCTGCTCTGCGCGGCGCTGGCGCGGGGCGCCGAGCCGCCCAAGGTTGAGTCCACCGAGGCGGACTTCCAGGCCTCGCTCAAGCGCTACTGCGGGCTGCTCGAACGGTCCCCCGCCGCCGCGCCGATTCCCGTCCAGCTTGGCGGCTGGGCCTCCTTGCAGGTGCCGTCCTGCGCGGTCGCCGGGCTGGTGCTGCTCGGCGAAGGGAACACCCCCGTGCGCGGGCCGTACGCCGCTCAACTCGATAAGCTCTACAAGTACACGCTCCTGGCGACCTCGAGCTTCCCCGTCGGCAGCCCGTCGCACGAGAGCTGGCCGCTCGGATTCGGCATCCTGTTTCTCTCCGAGATTCACCGGCTCCAGCCGTCCGCGGAACTGAGGGCCCACATCGAGAAACTGGTCAAGCGCCTGGAATCCGGCATGGACGGCGAGAAGGGCTGGCGGCACACCCTCCAGCCCGACCCCAAGGAGGATTACGGCGCGTTCGTCGGCGTCTCGATCTGGTGCGTGGCGGGGTTGGCGGCGGCGCAGGAGCAGGGCGTCGCGGTGGACGAGCTCAAGTTGCGGACGGCCCTGGCCGGCATCCGCAAGTGCGTGGGCGTCTACGGCGGCGCGCAGTATTTCTCCGGCCAGAAGTCGCTCGTCACGCCCGGGCGCTCCGCCGCGATCCTCTGGCTGCTGCACCGCTATGCCGGTGAACCTGGCGCGGAGGCCGAGCGCGCGAAGGCTTCGTTCCTGCGCACGCTGGAGGCTTCACACGAGGGCCACGGCTCGCAGATGATGAACTTCGCCTGGGCCGCCATGGGCGCGGCGGTCGCCGGCGCGGAGACTGGGAAGGCTTTCTGGGACGCGCAACTCGAGAACCTGAACGGCGCGCGCCAGCCCGACGGCGGCCTGGTCTACCGCGCCTGGCCCGATATGGGGTTTCCCGACGCGGAGCACGCGAAGAAACGCGAAGGGCGCGGCGGGAGCGCGCTCGATAAGACCTTCATCCCCGACCGGATGTACGGCGAAGGCTGGACCGGCGCGTGGCTGCTGCTCGCCTGGCAGTGCGGCCTCGGGCGCTGCATCCTGGTCAAGAAGCCCGGCCCGGCCGCACTGCCTGCGCTGAAGGAATCCAAGGATTCGAAGGATACTGGAGCACTGCGCGCCGGGCTGGACGAGGCTGCCGCGCTGCTGGCCGCCGGGAAGGCCCCGGAAGCCGCGCCAAAGCTCGACGCGCTGCTCCGCGCGCACCCCGGACACGCCGAGGCGTTGAAGCTGCGCGGTATCGCCGCCCTGCCGCCGCTCGCCAAGCCCGTGGAAAAGCTCGACGCGAAGGCCCTTGCCGCCCGCGACAGCGGCTGGTCCCCGAGCGCCGAAGGGCAGGCGCTCGCCTACTTCGACCGCGCCCTGCGCGCGCGCGAAGGCAAGGGCTTGGTGCCGGAGGCCTTCGACGCTCAAGTCAGGCTGCTGGCCGCGCGCGTCCACGCCAAACGCCTCGTGCTCTCCGTCGCCGCCGACCCGCGCTCGCCGGCCTGGGTGCCGCTCTACAATACCTTCGTCAACACGCTGAATCCGGTCCTGCAGAGCCCCGCCGCGCAGGCCGAAGGCCTCCAACTGATGCAGGCCGTGCAGCCGTATTTGCCGGTGAAGAAGTAGCAGGCAGTAACAGTGAACAGTGAACAGTGAACTGCTCTTGACTCTTGGCAGTTACAGATCACAGATTACAGATTACAGATTACAGATCACAGGCTCCTCAGGTTACCGATCGCAATTCCCCGCTTCCTGTATAATTCCCCCATGCCCACGCGGATGCTGCGCAGCTCGTCCTACTTCAAGCCCGGCAAGCTGCCGCTGGTGGTCCTGGAGGCCCACCACGGGGACAATCCCATTTCGCCGCACGCCCACGACTTCATCGAACTCGTCTACTTCGCGCAGGGTTCATCGCTCCACGAGTACGCCGGCAAGCGCTACCGCCTCCAGCCCGGCGACCTCTTCGTGATCCATCCCGGCGAGCCGCATGCCTACGCGCACGGCCGCCGCGTGAAGATCTACAACTGCCTCTTCCTGCCCGAGGCCATCCAGCCCGACCTCGAGTACCTCCGGCGCATGGAAGGCTTCTTCGACATGATCATGGTCGAGCCGTTCTTCCGCTCCGAGGCCGGCCTGCGCAACGCCGTGCACCTCGACGCCGTCCACCGCGTCCGCGCCGAGGAACTGCTCCGCGAGATGCAGCTCGAGCTGCAGCGGCAGGGGCCCGGCTACGAGGCCGCCGCCCGCGCCATGCTCGTCCAGTTGCTCGTCCTGGCCGCGCGGTTCCGCACCGAGGCCGAGCGCGCGAAGCAAAGCGAGCCCGCCGACCCGCTCGCCGAGAAGCGCGCGCTGATGCGCGACTGCCTGCGCTACATCGAGGAACATTACGCCGAGCAGATCGGCTGGAGAACCTCGCCGAGCGCGCCTACCTCAGCCCCGAGTACTTCAGCAAGGTCTTCAAGCGCCTCACCGGGCAGACCCCCATCGAGTTCATCAACGCCCTGCGCCTCGACAAGGCCAAGCAGCTCCTCGCCGACCCGGCCCTGCCGGTGACCGAGATCGCCTTCCGCACCGGCTTCCACGACGCCAATTACTTCACCCGCCAGTTCAAGAAGGCCGAAGGCGTCAGCCCGGCGCTCTGGCGGCGGCGGCAGGTGGGATAGTCGAGTCGCAACACGCTCAAGTAGCTGGAGTTACAACAGAGCTTCGCAGGCCGGAATTGTGCTAATGCTTTCCCCGAATCGTGCTGGTAACCGACCCGCCTCAAGGGGTTAGATGCCCCACGAATGCACGGGTGAGTCCGGCACTGGGGAGAGCGGTCCATGGCCATCAAGCTGGCTTGCAGCACCATTCTGTACGGCGGGCATCTGCTGGAGACGGCGCTCGAGGGGATCAAGAAGGCCGGCTACGAAGCCATCGAGCTGTGCTGCATTCCCGGCATGGCGCCGCACTTCTGGCCCAAGCTGACCGACGAGGCGCTGAAGGAAGTCCGCAAGAAGGTGGACGCCTCGGGCCTCGCGATCGAGTCCGTCGGGGCGAGCGGCGCCTGCGGCGACCTCAACGCGACCAAGGCGACGCTCCATGCCGCCGCCGTGCTGGGCGCGCCGTACGTCACCACCGCCACCGGCGGCAAGAGCGACGACGAGCCGAGCTTCGCCGAAGTGGTCAAGACCTGGAGGGAGTACGCCAAGGCCGCGTCCGAAGAGGGCGCGAAGCTGAGCGTCAAGCCGCACGTCCGCGCCGTCGTCTACCACGGCCCCAGCAGCCTGCGCTTCATGAAGGAACTCGACACGAACCAGGTGGGCCTCAACTACGACCCCACGCACATCTACCGCACCCCATCCCACGAAGACGAGATCCAGACGCTCCGCGACGTGAAGGATTACGTCTTCACCACGCGCTTCCGCGACTGCGCCGGGCGCGACCTGAACATCGGCCCGGTCGAGAAGCAGGTCTGCGGGCAGGGCGTCCTGAACCTCCCGCCCTACTTCGCCGCGCTGAAGGAAGTCCCCAACCTCAAGTACGTCACGCTCGAGATCGTCGGCACCGCCGGTTCGAGCCGCACCGAGGTTCAGAGCGTGGTCGAACGCTGCGCGGAGTATGTGCGGAAGAACGGGCTGCTTTGATCCGTAAGCTGCCAGGGCGAACAGGCGTGTGGCACGCGCCGCGTTTCAAAAACGTAAAACGTAAGAAGCCCTGAGCAAGTTCGTAAGACCGAAGGCCGTGGCAAAAGTGGTGCTCACGTTTTTCGTTTTACGTTTTCACCTCCTAAGGAGCCTCCCATGTCTCTCAACGTCGGCATCGTCGGCTGCGGCGGGATCGGCAAGACGCACGCGCGCCAGTACCAGAAGCACAAGGACGTCAGCCTCAAGTGCTTCGTGGACATCGACAAGGCCCGCGCGGACGCGGCCGCGAAGGAGTTCGGGATCAAGGCCTATTACAGCATCGCCGAGATGCTGAAGGCCGAACAACTCGACGCGGTCAGCGTCGCCACCGCCGGCGCGGAGAACGGCGGGCACCACTACGAACCGACGATCCAGTGCCTCGAAGCCGGCCTGCACGTGCTCTGCGAGAAACCGATCAGCAACGAGATCGAGCAGGGCCGCCAGATGGTCGCGAAGGCAAAGCAGGCCGGCAAGCTGCTCGGCATCGACCTCAATCACCGCTTCACGCCGATGAGCGCCCGCGCCAAGGGCTGGATCGTGGAAGGCAAGCTGGGCGAAGGCATGTTCCTGAACATGGTCATGTGGATCAACAACAAGAACGAGACGAGCCCCTACTTTCACATCAAGGCCCTGCATCCGCACAGCCTCGACATCGTCCGCTACTTCGCCGGGAAGGTGAAGCGCGTGCAGTGCTTCATGTCCAAGCCCTCCACGCGCAAGGTCTGCTGGGCGAACCTGAGCCTCAACATGGAATTCGAGAACGGCATGGTCGGGCACCTCACCGGCAGCTACGAGATGGGCATGCAGTACGGCATCGAGCGCTGCGAGTACGCCGGCACCAAGGGCCGCTTCGTCCTCGACAACATGTTCGAGCTGCTCACCTACTACCCCCGCGAAGGCGACGAGATGACCGTCGTCAAGAACAACATCTTCGGCCAGGGCGCCAGCTTCGAACTCACCTTCCAGAACCGCATCCACCGCTGGGTGGATCAGGTCATCGCCAAGACGCCCTGGGAGCAGGTCGAAGCCAACGGCGACGACGGCCTCGCCGCCAGCGAGATCATCCACGCAGCCATCGAGTCCTTCGAGGGCAACAGCGTCGTGGACCTGAAGGGCAGAGGATAAGGGGAATCAGTAAACAGTGAACAGTGAACGGTAAACAGTAACGGCACAGGCCACTTGAGAGTAATGCTGTTCGCTGTTCACGGATCACCGGTCCTTATGAACGTTCTCCTCCTCGCCATCGACACGCTCCGCGCGGACCACCTGGGCTGCTACGGGTACGGCAAGCCCACGAGCCCCGCGCTGGACCGCTTTGCGCGGCAGGGCGTTCGCGCGGCGCGCTTCATGGCTCCGGGGATTCCCACGCATCCGAGCTTCACCACGCTCGTCACCGGGCAGCATCCGATCCGCCACGGCATCGTCGCGCAGGGCAGCAAGCAGCAGCTCAGCCATCGCACCCAGACGCTCGCCCAGCTCTTCCTCAACGCCGGCTACTATACGGCCGCCTTCGACAACCTCCCGTACCACAAGGAACACTTCGCGCGCGGCTACGAGATGGTCGTCGATTCCAGCCGCCGCCGCGGCTGCGGGTTGATGGTGATGTGCGAGGAGATCAACACGCGCGTGCGGCAGTTCCTGAAGCACCGCGCGGCCGACCGCGAGCCGTTCTTCGGCTTCGTCCATTACTGGGATCCGCACACGCCGTACTGGGCGCCGCCGCGCTACCGCGGCCTCTTCTACGAGGGCGACCCCTGCGACCCCGCGAAGCATTCGCTCGAGGCGCTCTACGAGCACCCGCTCGGTGCGCGCTGGAAGGACACCTGGCTCAAGACGGTCCTGAAAGACCTGGGTTACGCCGAGGACGCCACGCTCACCGACGCCGATTTCGTCTCCGCGCTCTACGACCAGGAGATCCGGCACATCGACGACGGACTGGAGTCGGTCTTCGAGACGCTCGACGCGACCGGCCTGGCGGACGAGACGCTGGTGCTCGTGCTGGGCGACCACGGCGAATGCCTCGTCGAGCACGGCATCCAGTTCGACCACCACGGGCTCTACGACGAGAACCTGCACGTCCCGCTCCTCGCGCGGCTGCCGGGCGCGCTCCCGGCCGGGCGCACGGTGGACGCGCTGGTCCGGCACCTCGACGTCCTGCCGACGCTCTGCGAGGCCTGCGGCATCGCGCCGCCGGAGCCGCTCGACGGCAAGAGCGCGTGGGGCCTCTTCACCGGCTCGCGCCCCGGCGAGGTTCTCGCCGAGCGGCTGATCAGCGAGGAGTGCAGTTGGCAGATGAAGTGGTCGCTCCGCGACGCCGACCACCACTTCATCCTCGCGCGGCAGGAAGACTGGTACGGCAGCCCCATGCGCGAACTGTACGACGTGAAGGCCGACCCGCTCCTGACGAAGAACGTCGCCGAGGCCCGCCCGGAAACCGTGCGCGAGCTGGAGCGCGACCTGGAAGGCTGGATCGCCGACCGCTGCAAGGAACTCAATCTGCCGGGCGACCCGCTGCCCGCGCACGGCATCACCATGCTGGACCCCAAAGCGCGCCGGAAGGCGCGGAAGCGGGAAGGAGCGCGCGCATGAGCCTCCGCATCGGCATCCTCTCCTTCGCCCACGGCCACGTCGGCATGTACTGCGGCGAGATCGCCAAGATGGACGACGCGGCGGTCGTCGCCGGCTGGGACGACAACCCCGCGCGCGGCAAGGAGGCCTGCGAGAAGCACGGCGCCGAATTCGTCGCGGACCTCGACGCGCTCCTGGCGCGCGACGACCTCGACGCCTTCATCGTCGGCAGCGAGACCAGCCGGCACGCCGGCCACGTCGCCGCCGCCGCGCGCCGCGGCAAGCCGATCCTGCTCCAGAAGCCCATGGCCCTGACGCTGGAGGACTGCGACCGGATCGGCGAGGCCGTCGCGAAGCACAACGCCCGCTTCAGCCTGGCCTGGCAGATGCGCTGCGACCCGCAGAACCAGTGGATGAGAAAATCCGTCCGCGAGGGCCTCGTCGGCAAGCCGCTGATGGTCCGCCGCCGCCATGGGCTCTCGACCCAGGCCTGGGGCAAGTGGTTCGAGGACTCCTGGCACGTCAAGCCGGAACTCAACCGCGGCATGTTCATGGACGACGCCAGCCACGCGGTGGACTGGTTCGTCTGGATGTTCGGCAAGCCCAAGAGCGTCTTCGCCGAGATCGACACGCTGCTGAACCCGAAGATCCCCGACGACAACGGCGTCGCGGTCTTCCGCTGGCACGACGGGCCGATCGGGATCGTGGAGAGTTCCTTCACCTGCCTCGCCGCCGACGAGACCGTGCTGATCGTCGGCTCGGAAGGCAGCATCGTCCAGCGCTGGGGCGACGGCACGAGCTGCACGCCCGACCCGACGCCGCACAACCGCGGGCTGCGCTTCAAGCGCGCTGGCGAGAAGGACTGGACCGTCGTGGGCATCGCGACGCCGCCGGCGCACGGCGAGCGCATCAAGGACGTCGCGCGCCCCGGCGTGGAGTTCCTGCTGGGCCAGCGCGAGCCGATCGCGACCGCCGCCGACGGGCGCGCCGTCACCGAGGCGCTCCTCGCCGCGCACCGCTCGGCCGCCGAAGGCCGCCGCATCGAACTGTAAGTCGTACCGCGGGCGTCGCGCCCGCGGCGTGTGGGCTGTAGCCAGAACGGAAAGGGCGCCACCGGCCCTGGCCGGTGCGCCGAACCTGAATACAAAGGAGCCGTGCCATGTCCAAGCGCAAGAACCTGCTGATCCTCGGCGTCGACAGCCTGTGGGCCGACCACATGAGCTGCTACGGCTACGCGCGCAACACCACGCCGCACATCGACGCCTTCGCGAAGCAGGGGACGCTCTTCAAGCGCAACTACAGCGCCTACATCCCCACCACGCCGGCCTACCATGCGATGCTGACGGGAAAGGATCCGTTCTCGACGCAGATCGTCGCGCTGCGCAACAAGACCAAGCTCCCCGAGCACATCCCCACGCTCCCGGAGATCCTCCGCCCGGCCGGCTACGAGTCGCTGGTGATCGGCTTCGACGGGCACTGGCCGCGCGGCTTCGACAAGAACCTGACCTACACCGCCTGGGGCTCCTGGGAGGAGCGCCCGCTGCGCAAGGCCGAGAACCTGAACAACGTCCTGTTCCCGGAACTCGACCGCTTGGCGAAGGGCGACAAGCCCTGGTTCGTCTTCCTGCGCCACATGGACCCGCACAGCCCCTACCTGCCCCCGGCGCCCTTCGACCGGCTCTTCTACACCCGGAACGAGGCCGACCCGAACGTCAACACCATCAAGCCCGTCTTCGACTTCAAGCCCTTCGCCGAGTTCTTCAAGTCCTGGATGCCCCCCGGCGTCACCGACATCGACTGGGGCATCGCCGCCTACGACGGCGCGGTGGCGTACATGGACTCCTGCATCGGGCAGATCTTCAACCGCCTCGACGAACTGGGCCTGGCCGAGGACACCGTGGTGCTGCTCAACGGCGACCACGGCGAGACGCTGGCCGACCACGACTGCTACTTCGATCACCACGGGCTTTACGACTGCACGCTGCACGTGCCGCTGATCGTGCGCGCTCCGGGGAAGACCAAGCCCGGACAAGTCATTGACGGCTTCACGCTCCACGAGGATCTCGTGCCGGGCACGCTCGAACTGCTGGAGCTTTCGGACCTCGCCGCCAAGCACGGCTTCGACGGCAAGACGTTCGGCCCGCTGCTGCGCGGCGAGCGCGAGACGAACTACAGCGAGTTCTACATCACCGAGTGCACGTGGATGCGCAAGCACGGCTGGCGCACCCCGCAGTGGAAGCTGATCCGCGCGCTGGAGCCGGACTTCCACGGCAAGCCCGCCGTCGAGCTGTACGACCTTATCGCCGACCCGAACGAGGACGTGAACCTCGCCGAGAAGGAACCCGGCATCGTCAAAGCGCTGACCGAACGCATGCACGCCTACATCGAGCGGCGCAAGAAGGAGTCCGGCCAGGGCAACCCGATTGACCTGTACGAGCTGGGCCTGGAAATGAAGATCGGCAGCGTGGCGAAGGCGAAGGCGCTGCAGGAGAAGAAGTAGTATCTATATCGCGGAGGTCGAAGCGCGCCGCCTAGCTCGCCCGGGACGCAAGCGGCGCGTAGTTCTAAGCCCTGGAGATTGAAATTCAGGAGAGCTGCTTATGCTCCAGTCGTTTATTCAGGACGCCGCCTGGGCCACGAATCGATATGGAATCGGCGCCGGCAACCTGTCCGCCGCCGGCGAGATGCTCAACGCGCTGTACGGCGACGCCTTGAAAGTTCATGGCGTGCGCCGCGTGGTCGTGGTCTCGGCCGACCTGGTCGCGCTGGCGGTGAACGGCATCTGCCGCGTGTTTCATAAAAATTTCGGCAGGTACATGTCCCTCACCGAGCGCAGCATCGACCTGAACCTGCGCGCCGTTCGCGAAGGCCAGGTAGACGCCGCCGCGGCCGAATTGAAGCAGGCGCTCGCCGAGTTCGTCCTCGACGGCGAGGGCGCGCACGTCTGGATCGTCCCGGACGGCTACATGGCCGCGCTGAGCGAGAACGAACGGCGCTGGGCGCGCGAGGGCGGCGGGTACTTTTCCCACGAATCCATGTGCGTCCAGAACACCGGCGCGCGCGCGGCGCGCTGCGAACTCTTCGTCTATTTCGAGGCCCCCGGCCGCGAGATCCTGCGGCACGCCTTCGAGGTCCCCGCGAACCGCAGCATCCACCTGCGCCTCGACCTGATCCCCGGCATGGGCGGCGAGCCGTTCGTTCCCAAGAGCATGCCCGTCGGCTACAAGATCGTCAGCTACGACGCGCCCGTGGTCGTGCAGGGCAGCCGCATCCTCACCAGCGGCCAGGGCAGCGAGTTCGGCAGCTTCGGGACCACGATGGCCTGGACGCCGAGTTCGTGAACGCTTCACTCCGGAAGCCCGCCGCATGAGCAGCCGCGCCTTCTGCTTCACGCTCGAGACGCCCGCCGGCGCAAGCCTGCCGGCGCTGGAGGCGTGGGCCGCTTCGGCGCGCTTAGGCGCCCTGGAAGGCCCGGGAGACGCCTGGCCGCGCGCCTCGGTCGCGGCCGTCCTCGAGGCGCTGCGCAAGGCGGACAAGGCCTCGTGCTGGGTCGATGCCGGCGCGGGCGAGGCCTTTGATCTGCACGCGACCTGCCTGGAACGCTCGGGCGCGGCGTGGCGCGTCTCGCCGCCCAAGCGCGCGCTGGACCTGGAAAGCGTCTTGAAAGGCCAGGCCCCGCGCGGCGCCGAAGGCGTGCTCGCGGCGGCTCACGCGCTGCTGCGCAACGAGCCATGGGAGGCCTTCTTCCTGAGGCTCGCCGCGAACGAAGCCAGCGTCGCCTGCGTAGACGACGCGCTGGCGCGCCTCCTCGCCGGCCTGACGCCCGACATCGCCGTGTGGGGCTTCCGACTCGGTTCCGGCCGCGTGGTCCTGCGCCAGGGCTCGGCCGCCGCGCCGCTGCCTGCGTGCGGGCAAGCGACATTCCTCCCCACCGCGCTGCGCCTCATGGGCGTCGCGCAACCTGACGCGCTGCCCGGCGCGCCGCTGGATCTGGAAGCCACCGTCGCGAGCGGGTATTCGCGCGAGGACGAGGAAGCCATCCAGGCGCGCCTTGAGGACCTCGGCTACGTCTGATCGATTGCCGTGTCTCGGGTCGGCGCAGCCGCCCCGTGCCGAGAGGTTCCCGGCCTCACTTCACCTGCGTGGAACCCACGCGCCCCAGCACGGGGCAGCTTCGCTGACCCGTCGCCGCCCGGCCTTGCCGTGCCACGGGACGGCGCAGCCGCCCCGTGCCTCCGCGGCGAAGCGCTTTGAATTCGCCGCCGCGGCTTGATAGGACATAGCCTCGCGCCACGGAGGACGACATGGAACCCAACCCCGAACTGTACGGCCTGCCTTTCACCGTGGACGGCTTCAACGGGATGCCCTTCCGGCGGCTGGGTTCGACGGGCCTGCGCGTCTCGAACGTGGGGCTGGGCGCGTGGAAGTTCGGCTTCCCCGAGACCGGGGACGACTCGCGCGTGGACCAGGAGGCGGCCTTCCAGATCCTCGACCGCGCGATCGTGCTGGGCGTGACCTTCTGGGACACCGCGAACCGCTACAACAACTCGTCGGGCAACAGCGAGCGGATCCTCGGGCGCTGGCTGCGGCAGAATCCGGACCAGCGCCGCAACGTGGTCGTCGCGACCAAGTGCTTCGGCGCGATGGACGGGCGCTCGCCCAACCACTGCCGCTTATCGCGGACGAACGTCCTCGAATCCGTCTATGCCAGCCTGCGCCGGCTGCAGGTGGACTGCCTCGACGTGCTCTACTTCCACAACTGGGACCCCGAGACGCCGGTGGAGGAGAGCCTGGCGGCGGTGGACGACCTCGTGCGCCGCGACCTGGTCCGCTACTTCGCCGTCTCGAATTTCAGCGTGGAGCAGTTGGCGCTGTACCGCGCGCTGGAGCGCGAGTTCGGCGTTCGTGCGCGGATCGCCGCCGTGCAGAACCGCTTCGACCTGCTGACGGGCGAGAACGCGAAGCATGCCGGCGCGCTGGAGTACTGCGCCCGCGCGGGAATCGCCTTCGTCGCCTACAGCCCGCTGGCGCGCGGGCTGCTCACCGAGCGCTACCTCGATCCGGCCAAGGCCGGCCCCGGCGACCGGCTTTACGACGAGGGCGACCTGGGCCAGCAGGCCTCGGCCGCGACGCTGGCGAAGCTGAAGAAGCTGAACGCCGTCGCGCACGAGGCCGGGTTGAAGCTGGGCCAGCTCGTCCTCGCCTACATGCTCACCCTGCCCGGCATGGGCCCGCTGATCCCCTCGTCTTCGTCGGTGGAGCAACTGGAGGCCAACGCGGCGGCGGGGAAGGCCCAGCTCAGCGGCGAGACCTGCGACCGCGTCCGCGCGATCCTTTCGTCCGAGGAATAAGATGACCCGTTCTTTACCGCGCCGCGCGCCCGTCCCGATCCTGGCGTTGGCCCTCGCCGCCATGGCGGCTTGCAGCGGCGAGGAGGAACGCGGCTTCGACGCGGCGAAGGAAGCGCTCGGCAAGCTTCTGCCGCTTAAACTGAAGGACGGCCGGCTGGCGCTGGATCGCGAGGCCTGGCAGAAGAAGGACGCCGAGCCGCTGGACGAAGAGGCCCGCTTGAAGGCCCGGCGTGAACGGGTGGCCAGGCGGCTGATGATCAAGCCCGAGGAAGTCACCGACGCCCTGCTGAAGCACTTTGCCGAAGGAGAGGGCGGCGGCCCGGCCTACGTCGGATACTTCCGGGACGTCATGGACGGCGGCGGGGCATCGCAGGGCGGAAGCTCCGGCTCCAGCGGATCGCGCTGCGAGGAATCCTTGAATGGCGAGTGGATGGACGGGCGGCTGGAATACGACACGGCCACGCAGTTCTTCGACCTCCGCCTGATCGAAAAGACGGGCCCGAAACGCCAGCTCGGCGTCATCGACGGGCCCGGCTGCGGGCTCGTCATCCGCCTCGTAGACGAAGGCGCCAAGCATGTCCTGGTTTTCGTCCAGCCGCCGTGGGGCGAGGCAAGCGCGACCTCGATCGCTCCCGAACGGACCGTAACGCTGACCGGCATGGATTTCGTGGACCTCGTAAAAAAACAGGCCGACCAGGCGCAGGTTCGCGTGCTGCGCCCCTTGACCGATCTGGGCCTGCGAATCGCTCCCGATCCGTATCTCCCGCCGGTGATGGCCGTGGCGACCTCCGCGTTTTCTGCGCCCGCGGCGGAGCTTGCCGCGCAGGTCGAGGCGCAGCTCGTCAAACTTCGGAGCGACGACAACGACGAGCGCGAAGCCGCCACGCTGGCCCTGGTCCGGCTGTACCCGGTCGCGATTCACATGCTCGATCGGGCCCTGGAACGGGCCGAGGACATGGAGGTCAAACTGCGCCTCCAGCGCGTCGCCGCCGCGCACCCCACGATCAAGGCGCTCAAGGCCTACGTGGAGGAGAAGAAACTCCAGGACGACGAGACGTACCTTTTGGATCTCTTCGCCAACGTTCCGTTCTTCAAGGCCGCCGCGCGCGCGCGCCTCGCGGCCCTCTACGGCAAGGACTACGGGGACGACCCGGAGACGTGGCCGAAGCAAAAGCCTTAGCCTCGGGGCTTACAAATTCCAATACTCAAGAACCAAGCCCCAAACAAATTCCAAGCACAAAACAGCAATGAATTAAAAGAACTACGCGCTCTGCGAGTTTGAGTATTGCCGTTTGGTATTTGAGTATTGTTTGGTTCTTGGTTCTTCTGATTTGGAATTTTATCGAAGCAATTCGTCGAGTTCCGCCCAGCGCTCCAGCAGCGGCCCCATGCCGAAGGTGAGGATCTCCAGCTTCCGTTCGTCGGGGACCTTGCGCATGGCGCGGATGCGGCAGCTCAGGAAGGTCTCGCGCAGATACCAGGGCAGCAGCGCGCGCTCTTCGGGCGTGAAGGCGTGGCGCGCGGCGTAGGCCTCTAGGAAGATCCGCGCGCGCGCGCGGTCGCAGACGTAAGGCTCCACGAGCGACCAGATGCTCGCGTCGTCGAAGCCGCTCGCGCGCGGGAAGGCCAGGAAGAGCACCGCCCGGTTCACGTCGTCGAGGCGCGCCTGCCGGTAGGTCCAGTCGAAATCGAAGACGCCCGCCAGCTTGCCGCGCTGGAAGGTCAGGTTGGCCCAGGTGTAATCGCCGTGGACGATCGTGTGCGGCAGGGCCGCGTAGCGCGCGTCGGTCAGTTCGGCCGCGACGCGCCGGCCGGCCTCGAGCATGCGCCGGGCCAGCGCGGTTTGTGCGGCGGGCGCGCCGGGCTGCGCGGCGAGCGCGGCCTCCAGGACCGGCAGGTTCGTGGCCATGCGGAACTCGCGCGGCCAGTCCTTCCGCCCCGGCGGCGTGAAGGCTTCAAGCGCCGCGTGCATCCGCCCCAGCAGGTCGCCGGCCTGCGCCAGTTCGTCCAGGCTGCCCGGGTCGAAGCGCTCCAGCCCTTCCTTGAACGGGAAGGCCTCGAAGGCCCACGCTTCGATCCAGACGGCCGTACGCCCGTCGCGCGCGCGCAGCGGGGGGACGACGGGGAAGCCGTCCGCCGCCAGCTTTCCGATCACCGCATGGTCGTAGGCGACGACTTCCGGCGCGGAGAACTCCTTGCGCCGCCTGCGCAGCAGGTAGCGGTTCGGCTTCGCGCCGACGATGACCTTGGGCGAGGCCGTGCCGCCGCCGAGTTCGCGTTCGGGGCCGCAGGCCAGGTCATAGCGCGCCAGCGCGGCCTCGAGCTGTTTCACCGGCAGGTCGCGCGCGTATTCGGCGGTGCTCAAAATGAGGTCCCCGGTTCGATGGAACATGATTGCCCAACGGAAATCAAGCATCCATCAGGAATCGTAGGGAAATGGTGAACAGTAAGCAGTGAACAGTGAACAGGGAACTGGGAACTGGGAACTGGGAACTGGGTACTGGGAACTGGGTACTGGGAACCGTGAACTGGCATCGGTAAACAGCAACTTCAATTCCTCTATGCCGGCCGTTACTGTTCACTGTTCACCGTTTACTGTTCACTGTCTACTGAGGTTTCCCATGTCCTCCATCCCGCTGATCCTGCAAGCCGAGGCGCATCCCGGGCGCACGGCCATCGTGGACCGCGAAGGGTCGCACACCTACCGGGACTTGCTCGACGCCTCCGCGCGGGCGGCGGCGGGATTGCTGGCGGGGCGCGCCAGCCTGGACGGCGCGCGGATCGCGTTCCTGATGCCCTCCGGCTTCGAGCACGTCGCCGTCGAATGGGGCGTCTGGCGCGCCGGCGGGATCGCCGTGCCGCTCACCGCGCAGCATCCCAAGCCGGAGCTGGCCTACGAGCTCGACCTCCTGAAGGTGGAAGCGCTGGTCGCGCATCCCGAGAGCCGCGCGCTGCTGGGGGAACTCGCCGCCGAGCGCGAGCTCCCGCTGCACGCAGCCTCCGAGCTGCTGAGGGCCGCGCCCGCCGCGCTGCCCGATGTCCGGCCGGAGCGCCCGGCGCTCGTCGTCTTCACCAGCGGGACCACCGCGCGGCCCAAGGGCGTGGTGCTCTCGCACGCGAACCTCGCCTTTCAGGTCGAGACGCTGGTGAAAGCCTGGGGCTGGCGCGCCGACGACCGGATCCTGCACGTGCTGCCGCTGCATCACGTCCACGGCATCGTGAACGTGCTCTGCTGCCCGCTCTGGGCCGGCGCGTGCTGCGAGATGCACGCGAAGTTCGAGCCCGAGACGGCCTGGGCGCGCCTGGCCGGCGGCGAGATCACGGTCTTCATGGCCGTGCCCACGATCTACGCGCGCCTGATCGCCGCTTACGAGGCCCAGCCGCCCGAGCGCCGGCGCGAGCTGAGCGCGCGGGCGGCGAAGCTGCGTCTGATGGTCTCCGGTTCGGCCGCGCTCCCCGAGGAGACCCTGCGCCGCTGGCGGGAACTCACCGGGCACGTCCTGCTCGAGCGCTACGGCATGACCGAGATCGGCATGGCGCTCTCCAACCCGCTTCACGGGGAGCGCCGCCCGCGCCACGTCGGGCAGCCGCTGCCCGGGGTGGAGGTGAAGCTCCGCGACGAGCAGGGCCGGCCCGTCGGCGACGGGCAGCCGGGCGAGCTGTACGTCCGCGGCCCCGGCGTCTTCAAGCAGTACTGGGAAAACCCCGATGCGACCGCGGCATCGTTCGTGGACGGCTGGTTTCGCACCGGCGACACGGCGGTGCTCGAGGACGGCAGCTACCGGATCCTCGGGCGCAACAGCGTCGATATCATCAAGACCGGCGGCTACAAGGTCTCGGCGCTGGAGATCGAGGACGTGCTCCTGAAGCGCCCCGAGATCGCCGAGTGCGCGGTGCTCGGGCTGCCCGATCCGGAGTGGGGCGAGCGCGTCTGCGCGGTGGTGGTGCCGAAGGCCGGCGCCGCCGTCTCGCTCGACGAGCTGCGCCCCTGGGCCAAGGAACGCCTCGCCGGTTACAAGGTTCCCACCAGGCTGGTGACGCTCGAGGCGCTGCCGCGGAACGCGATGGGGAAAGTGAGCAAGCCGGAGGTGCTCAAAATCGTGCAGCGCATGCCGTAGCCGCCTCGGCGCGCGGCGTCCGTACTTGCAACGATTCGAAATCCCCGCGAATATGCAGCCCGCGTCCCGCGCGAAGGTGGGTATACTGCGCGCTTTGCCCAGGTCGCAGGTCCGGAACACCCATGAGCATCTCGCTGGCCGTCTTCTGGCACCAACACCAGCCCTACTACAAGGACCAAGGCACGGGCGAGATGGTGATGCCGTGGGTGCGCCTCCACGGGATCAAGGACTATTACGGCATGGCCCGGCTGATCCAGATGTTCCCGGGCATGCGCTGCACGATCAACTTGGTCCCGTCGATGGTCGCGCAGGTCTTGGATTACGTCGAGCACGGTGCGACCGATCCGTATCTCCGCCGCACCGAGATGCCCGCCGACGCGCTGAGCGCCGAGGACGCGCAGTTCGTCCTCGACGGCTTCTTCATGGCGCACTGGGACCGCATGGTCCGGCCGTATTCGCGCTACGGGGAGCTGCTCGAGCGCCGCCGCTTCGGGCGCCGGCCCGCCGCGCGCGCCGCCGAGGACTTCAGCGTCCAGGACCTCCGCGACCTTCAGATCTGGTTCAACCTCACCTGGTTCCACCCGCTTTGCTTCGAGGAGTACGAGGCGCTGCGCGTACTGCGCGAGAAGGGCCGGGACTTCAGCGAGGCCGACAAGCAGGCGATGCTGGCCGTGCAGAAGGACGTGCTCGCCAAGGTGGTCCCGCTGCACCGCGAGCTGGCCGAGAAGGGCCAGGTCGAACTGACCACGACGCCCTTCTACCATCCCATCCTGCCGCTCCTGCTCGACATGGAAGCCGCGCTGGAGGCGATGCCGCGCACGCCGCTCCCGGCCGGGCACTTCCGCAACGTCGAGGACGCCGAGGCGCACGTCGCCAAGGCCGTGCGCTTCCACGAGAAGTTCCTGGGCGAGGCGCCCGTCGGAATGTGGCCGGCCGAGGGCTCCGTCAGCCCCGCGCTGGTCCCCCTTGTGGCCCGGCATGGAATCAAGTGGATCGCGACCGACGAAGAGATCCTCAGCGCCTCCCTGGGCCAGGGGCTCCGCGGCGGCTTCGGGCGGATGGAGCGCCCGGATCTGCTCTACCGCCCCTGGCGCGTCGAACTGGGCGGCGCCGAGCTGGACCTCGTCTTTCGCGACCACCAGCTCTCCGACCTCGTCGGCTTCCAGTACCAGAGCTGGGACGGCGACGCGGCGGCGCAGGATTTCGTCGCGCGCATCCAGAAGGCCGGCGAAGGCCGGCCCTGCGGCGACGAGACGCTCGTCAGCGTGATCCTCGACGGCGAGAACTGCTGGGAGCACTACCCCGAGCAGGGCGTCAAGTTCCTCAAGGCCCTTTACGGGCGGCTGCAGGACGACCGGCTCGGCGTGGCGCCGGTCCGCGTCCGGGACTTCGTCGGCCGGCAGCGGCCGACCAAGAAACTGGGCAAGCTCTTCAGCGGCTCGTGGATCAACCACGATTTCTACATCTGGATCGGCCACCGCGACGACCGCAAGGGCTGGGAGTACGTCTACCGCGTCCGCGACGATCTGGTTCGCGAGACCGAAGCCCGCGGGGTCCCCGTCGAATCCGACGTCGCGCTGGCCAAGGCCTGGGAGCAGCTCTATATCGCCGAGGGCTCGGACTGGTTCTGGTGGTACGGCGACGACCATACTTCCGGGATGGACGACCTCTTCGACCGGCTTTTCCGCGACCACCTCAAGGCCGTCTACCGGCTGCTGGGGCGCAAGCCCCCGCTCTTCCTCGACAGCCCCATTGGGCAGGAGCAGGTCACCAAGCGCTTCACTCCGCCCAGCGCGCTCCTGCATATCGTCATGGACGGGAAGTTGACGCACTACTTCGAGTGGCTGGGTGCGGGCAGCTACCGGGCCGACAAGGAGCACGGCGCGATGCACGCCGCCGCGGCGCCCTTGGTGATGCAAATCCTCTTCGGCTACGACAAGGACCATCTTTTTATCCGCGCGGATTTCCACGAGAGCCACCCGGGCGAACCGGCGCCGGCCCGCGAAGTCCAGCGCAAGCCGGGCGTGGAGAAGGTCCGGATCCTCTTCGCCGAGCCCAACGGGCCCGAACTGGCGATCGGTTACGGCCCGCCGTTGCAGTCTTCCGAGGAAGGCGCCTGGCCGGTGGGGCACGACGGCGTGCTGGTGGTCTGGGGCGAGATTCTCGAATGCCGTATCCCCTTTGCCACCTTGGGTCTGGAGCGAGGCAAGGAACTGGCGTTCTTCCTCGAAGCCAGCGGCGTGGACGGGCGAGTCGAACGCTTTCCGCGCGGCTCCCCGCTGGTGCTCCAGGTTCCTCCGGCGAACGTCGAGGAGATGGAGTGGATTGTCTGAGGGGTGTAAGCCGGGCGCCGCGAGTCCGAGAGCGGGCCTCAAAGTGCGAATTTCTTGAATCGGGAACCATTTCACTGCACCTCGTTCCTTGCCCCCTGCTTTCAATTCCCTGCACGTTGGCTTGATTATGCCCCCCGCGGCCTTATCTAAATAGGCTTACTGTTTCCCTATCCGGGGCTTGCAGGAGTGTGCTGATGGCGTTGGTCGGGCGTGTCCTGGGCGCGATGGGCAGCCGGGTGCTGACCTTGGTCGAAGAGGTCGGGCACATGGGCGTGCTGGCCAACCGCACCATCCTGGCGGTGCCGCACATGCGGGCCGAGCCCGTGGCGATCCAGATGATCCGCTTCGGGATCCGGGCGATCCCGATCGTGGCGCTGGTCAACCTGTTCGTCGGGATGATCGTGGCCGTCTCGATGTCCGAGATGCTCCAGAAGCTGGGCGTGATCACCTGGACGGCGAAGGTCGTGGCGGTCTCGGTGACGCGCGAGCTGGCGCCGCTGATGACGGCGATCGTGATGAGCGGCTTCGCGGGCGCGGCCATCGCCGCGGAGATCGCCACGATGACCGTCAACGAGGAGATCCTGGCGCTGGAGTGCGGGGCGCTGAGCCCGATCCGTTTCCTGGTGCTCCCGCGCATGCTGGGGGTCTGCGTGATGATGATGTGCCTCACGCTGGTCGCCGACGTGCTGGGCATGTTCGGCGGCTACCTGGTGGGCACCCTGATGCTGGACATCGGGAGCCCGACGTACGTGGACATAAACAACAACGCGGTGGAGTGGGCGGACATACCCAAGGGGTTGGTCAAGGCCTTCGCCTTCGGGATGATCGTCACGTTGGTGGCCTGCCGGCAGGGGCTGAAGGCCTACGGCGGCGCGCTGGGCGTGGGCCGCGCGACGACGAGCGCCGTGGTGCTCGGCATCGTGCTGATCATCGCCGCGAACCTGTGCTTCACGATCCTCTTCCACTGGACCCTGGCGGCGGTATGAGTTCCGAACGCAGAGCGCCCCAGATGGGGCCCACGGCCGCGCCGGCCGCGGCGCCGGTCGAGGTCTTCAGCGACGACCCGCAGGTGGTCATCGAGACGCGCGGGCTGCGCAAGCGGTTCGGCGAGAAGACCGTCCTCGACGGCATCGACCTCACCATCCGCCGCGGCGAGACGGTCGTGGTGATGGGCGCCTCCGGTTGCGGCAAGAGCACGCTCCTGCGCACGCTCATCGGCGCCTACCCGCCCGACGAGGGCGTAGTCAAGCTCTTCGGCAAGGACTTCAACAAGCTCAACGCCGTCGAGACCGACAGCGTGCGCAAGCGCTACGGGATCCTCTTCCAGAGCGGCGCGCTCTTCAGCAGCATGACCGTCGGCGAGAACGTCGCGCTGCCGCTGCGCGAACACACCGACCTCAACGACGACATGATCGACCTGATGGTCAAGGTGAAGCTCGAACTGGTCGGGCTGCGGGAGGCCGAGGACCTGCTGCCGAGCCAGATCTCGGGCGGCATGGCCAAGCGCGCGGGGCTCGCGCGCGCCATCGCCCTCGACCCCGAACTGCTGTTCTACGACGAGCCGACTTCGGGCCTCGATCCCATCATGACCGGCATCATCGACGGCCTGATCATGGACCTCGCCCGCACCATGAACGTCACCAGCGTGGTGGTGACCCACGACCTCAAGAGCGCCTTCCGCGTCGCCGACCGCATGGTCGTGCTCAACGAGGGCAAGATCGTCGCCGAAGGCATGCCGCACGAGATCAAGGGCAGCACCGATACCTTCGTCCGCCGCTTCATCCAGGGGCCGATCGAGGCCAAGACCGCGGTCTTCCCCCGCAGCGCGCTGGAAAAGGGCAGGCTGGGCTGAACCAACGGAGCGCGCCGTGGCACGCGACCGATTCACCAACGCCGAACTCAAAGCGGGGGTCTTCCTGACCTTCTGCATCGGCCTGCTCGTCGCCATGCTCTTCGTCTACGGCAAGGTCAGCCGCAACTGGCGCGGACGCCAGATGGTCTCCGCCGTCTTCACCAGCATCGCCAACCTCGGCCCCGAGGCGCAGGTGCTCTACAACGGCCTGGAGGTCGGGAAGGTCCGCCGCGTCGAACTCGTCGAAATCGACGAGGAGGCGCTCCTCAGCTTCCCCGTCATGGGCGAGCAGCACCTGGTCAACCTGCCGCTGACCGACGACGAGCGCTCCGAACTGCGCGGCTACGGCCGCGACGCCATCGACGTCGAGATCCGCAGGAAGATCCTTGGCCGCACCATGGTCCGCCTGGCCCTCGAGGTCCTCGCCGAGGGCGACGCCAAGCGCTACCGCACCGACGACCTCGTCCGCGTCACCGCCACCATCATGGGCGAATCGGCGGTCGAGATCATCTCCGGCACCGGCGCGCCGCTCCCCGAGGACCAGCAGCAGGTGCTGATCGGCCAGTCCGGAGACATGTACTCCGACCTCGCCAAGAGCATGGACCAGGTCAAGAACATCCTCACCTCCGTCAGCGAGATGGTCGGCGGCGGCGCCGATTCCCCCATGGCCCAGAAGGTCCGCAACTTCGACGGCTTCACCCAGCGCCTCGACGTCCTCTCCGACAAACTCTCCCATAATCTCCCCGAGGTCTGGGACAGCCTGGACGGGCAGCTCGAACAGGTCCGCGTCAAATTCGACCAGACCCGGGGCTCCATCGCCAACATCCGCCCCGAGCTGGAGAAGAAGCTCGAGGGCGCCAACGCGGGCATCGCCGACCTGCGCAAGAACGTCGCCGACGTCACGGTCAAGGGCCACGAGAAGATCAAGGAGCTGCACGGCGGCGCGCTGGAGGACCTCAAGAAGGCCGCCGAATTGACCCGCGAGTACAAGGGCCGGATCCCGGTCATGGTCAAGGATACGCGCAGCTTTCTGGAGCGCATCTCGGGGCGCGTGGAGAACATCGAACGGACCATGACCCGCGCCGACCGCACCCTGCGCGAGGGCATCCTCTCCACCCGCCAGCTCATGCAGGGCCTCAGCGAGACGGCCGACGGCCTGGAAGAGAAATTCTGGTACCTCGGGCATTATCCCTGGGCCGCGATCCAGCCGCCGCGCGGCCCCGAAGGCTATGTCATGGACGCCGAGTGGCGCCGCGACCTGATGGCCTGGCATTACGGCATCCTGCGCGGGGTCCTCGAGGAGGCCCGCCGCGAGTTCAAGCCCCAGGACGCCTCCGACACCAGCCGCGTGGAGCGCATCACGCGCATCCTCGGCGAGACCGACGCGTTTCTGCTTCAGGAAAAGGCCCCGGCCCCCGCCCCGAAAAAGGCGCTGAGCCGCACCGCGAAAGGACCGCATGGCGCGCCGTCCCAGCTACTCCGAGGTCGAGGTCAAGGCGGGCGTCTTTCTCGCCTTCTGCCTCGCCCTCTTCCTGGGGATGCTGATCCTCTACGGCAAGGTCTCGCGTTTCTGGCGCGAGCGCCAGGTCCTTAACGTCGCCTTCGCCACCGTCAACGCGCTCAAGCCCGAGGCCGCCGTCCGCTACAACGGCGTCGAGATCGGCCGCGTGCGCAACATGCGCATCCTGCACCTCGACCAGGCCAACCTCGCGCGGCTCAAATACATCTCGCGCGCCGACCTGGAGTACCTGCCGCTGAGCAACGAGCAGCGCCGAGAGCTGCGCCTGGTCCCCGATTACGACTTCGAGAAGGCCGTCAAGCAGGCACTGGCCGACAAGACCATGATCGTGCTGACGCTGGAGGTCCTCGTCGAGGGCCACTACCGGCGCTACCGCGTGGACGACTCCGTCCGCATCAGCGCCACGATCCTCGGCGACACCTCCATCGAGATCGTCTCCGGCAACGGGCGGCCCGTGGAGCCCGAGGAGGACGCCATCCTGCTCGGCACCGCCGGGGACTTCTTCCAGAACCTCGCCCGCAGCGTGGACCAGGTCAAGGAGGTCCTCTCCAGCGTGACCGACGTGGTGGGCGCCGAAGAGCGCGCCGCCTTCAAGCGCTCCACCTCGCGCCTCGACGACATCCTCGCCCACGTCGAGGGCATGACCCGGATTGCCGAAACGCGCGTCAGCGCCACCAAGGCAAAGCTCGACGGCCTCGACGGCACCAGCACCGGCGCGATGGACTCGATCGGCCGGCTTTTCGAGCGCCTGCAGCCGGACTCCTCGCGCCTCTACGATTCCGTCGCCCAGGCACGCAAGGACCTCGGCGAGCGCTTCGAGCGCCTGCAGGCCGAGACCGGCCAGGCGCGCGAGGAGGTCGAGGGCGCCTTCGGCGAGATTCGCGCCGACGTGCGCTACGCCACGGACAAGAGCGCCCCGCACCTGGAGGTGATGAAGGAAAACCTGCGCAAGCTGGCCCTGAAGCTCGGGGGCGTCACGGGGCGCGTGGGCAACATGGACTACTACGCCTCGCGCTCGATCGAAGAGAGCCTGCTGGAGCTGAACCGCGGCGTCGAGGCGCTCAAGACCGGCGCCGACAACCTGAAATCCCTGCGCTACATCCGCGAGATCACCGACAAGCTGATCTCCAAGAGCGACCTTGGCGAGCACAATTTCTATACCTTGCTGGACACCGTCGACCGCCTCCAGCGCCTCTCGCGCGAGCCGCGCGACACGGCGGTGGAACTGGAGCGGCTGCGCCCGTACGTGCACGCGTACCTGGAGCCGCGGCCCCCGGTGACGGAAGCCGAACTGGACCGGATCGAAGGGCGCCTGCGCGCCTTCGAGAACGACATCGCGAAGACCCGGGATCTGGGGGCCGGTACCTACCTGCCGCCGTTCACCGGGGCGGCCAACGGCTCCGGGGAGGCGTTTCCCCGGAAGCGTGCGGGGCGCGTGGAAATCCCGGTCAAGTAGCCGGGTCGACGGGAGGGTGCAGCGGTGGCCAAGAGCGGCGGCGTATACACCAGCGCGGAGGTGAAGGCGGGCCTGGTCCTGACCTTCTGCCTCGCGCTCTTCGTCTCGATGCTCTTCATCTACGGCAAGGCCTCCCGGCTCTGGAAAGGCCGCGAGGAACTGACCGTCTTCTTCACCTCGGTCACCTCCCTGCGCCCCGACGCGCCGGTGCGCTTCAACGGCGTCGAGGTCGGGCGCGTGCGGAACATCCGCATCGTCAATCTCACCCCCAAGAACGTCGAGCGCCTCCCGCGCCTCACCCCCGCGACCTCGACCACCTCCCGCTCTCCGAGCGCGAGCGCACCGAATTGCGCCGGATCGAGATCCCGCCCGCCGACGCCCCCGCGGAGGAGCGCGAGAAGGCCCTCCAGACCTTCCACCAGGCCGCGTGCGAAAAAAATCGCGGAACGGACCATGATCGAACTGGTCCTGGAAGTCCTGAGCCCCCGCGAGGCCGAGGGCAGCGGAAAGCGCTACCGCGTCGACGACAAGGTCCGCATCTCCACCACCCTCCTCGGCGACACCTCCGTCGAGATCGCCTCCGGCAGCGGCGAGCTGATCGAAGTCGCGGAGAATTCGGAGGACCGCCAGGCCCTCCTGGGCATCAGCGGCGACTTCTTCACCAACCTGGGCAAGTCCGTCGAACAGGTCAAGGAGATCCTCGCCTCCGTCAGCGACGTCGTGGGGCCCGACGAGCGCGACAGCGTGCGCAAGGCCCTCCGCCGCTTCGACACCATCACCTCCAAGATCGAGACCATCGTCGACGTCGCCCACAAGCGCCTGCCCGTCACCTGGGACAAGGTCGACACCCTCGCCGACAGCGCCAAGAAGGACCTCGACGCCATCGGCGAGACCGTCACCGGGCTGCAGCCCCAGATTTCCAAGACCCTCACCAGCGGCGACGAGGCGATCAAGGACCTCCAGAAGCGCCTCGGCGATCTCGCCGACGAGGCCCGCCAGGCCGTCGTCGACGTCAAGACCCAGGTCAAGCCGATTCTCGACGACGTCCACTACATCACCCAGAACAGCAAGGAGGACTTCCCCGAGCTGGTCAAGAACTCCAAGGATCTCGCCGCGCGCCTGAAGCTCAGCGCCGACAAGCTCGACGCCGTGCTCCAGACCGGCGAGCAGCTCCTCAAGGAAAGCTACGGCGACTTCCGGCGCCTGATCCTCGCCTTCCGCCGCGGCAGCGAGAACTTCGAGGAGGCCACCAACCTCATCAAGCGCAAGCCCTGGCTGATCCTGAACAAGCCCGAGCGCGAATCCGAGTTTACCAACGCCAGCCAGGCCGTGCAGAAGCTCGAAGTCGCCATGAAGCAATTCAAGGATCTCAACCTCGAACTCCAGGCCATTCGCCGCAACCTGCCCAATCCTCCGAACGAGGTCCAGATGCAGCGCATGAACCACGTGATCCAGCAGATCGACATTCTCCTCGACACGCTCGGCGACGCCGGGGACGTGATGCGCAAGCAGGTCCAGCCCGAGTTCCAGCGCAAGCAAGGCGCATTCATCCAGGCGCCAGAGACCGAGGAGGTCATCGGCAAGTAGTTCTCGTGCGCGCCTGTAATGGCGCATGACTCAAGGTAAAAGGTGCCTTGCAAAGAAATGCATGCGCAGTAAATTCCGCGTGGTTCCGCCGGTTGACCGATTTGGAGGACGTGGGGCGCGGCGCCCCCGCTTTCCCGGCGGAATACCGGTGATCCGGACACCTCGAAGGAGGCATTTCCGATGGCCCATACCGTCTGTTCGCCCTGCGTTGGCACGCACGACACCGCCTGCATGAAGGTCTGTCCGGTCAACTGTTTCTACGACGTTCAACTCTCCGAACTGGGCCTCGACGAGCCCGCCGACGCCGCGAGCAACGAAGAGCTGAAGAAAATGCTCATCATCAATCCCGATGAGTGCATCGACTGCGGTCTGTGCGTCCCCGAGTGCCCCGTCAGCGCCATCTTCCCCAACGACGAAGTCCCTGAGGAAGAGCAGAAGTACATCGAGATCAACGCCAACTGGTTCCAGGGCAAGGAAGGCGAAGCCCTCGACGCCGCCCGCATCACGCCCTAATCCCTATCTTCTTGAATTCAAACGAGTAAGAAGCCTGTCGCGAGCCCGGTAAAGGGGCTGGCGGCGGGCTTCTTCCGTCTTCACATGCCTCGGATTCAGGGAACAGGATGCTTCGCTCGCGCGTCTAACCTAAAGGGAGCATCGGCTCCCCGCGTGGATGTTGTTGCCCGGAGTCCGCATGGCCGAAACCCGGACCGCCCAGCCGCCGGCTGCCTCCTCCAGGGAGTTGGCGGCGCCGTCGGTGCTGGAGTCGCCCTGGGCCGCCGACCCCGTCGCGCACGGGCTGGCTACGATCCTTCGCCGCGAGCGGCTCTATCTCCTGCTGGCGGGGCTGCTGGCCTGCGCGGCGGCGGGCCTCGCGTTGCTCCTCGCCGAGATGTGCGCCGACCGGGTCTGGGAATTCGAAGGCTTCACGCGCCTGGCGCTGCTGCGGACCGCGGGGCTCGGGCTGCTCGTCCTGGCCTTTGGCCTGGGCCTGCTGGTGCTCCTGCGCCGTCGCAACCCGCTCTTTCATGCCCGCGAGGTCGAGCGCGCGCTGGGCTTCCAGGACGAAGCGCTCCTTACCTACGTCGATCTGCGCCGCCGCAAGGCTCTCGACCCGGGCGAACGGCAGGCCGCCGAGGTCCTGGCCGTGCAGGCCCGCCGCCGCATGCGCGAGGTCGATGCCGACCGCGTGGTCGACGTCCGGCCGCTCGGCTGGGCCGCCAAGAGCCTCGGCGCGCTGGGCCTCGCCCTGGTCCTCTTCGGCTTCTGGTGCGGCGGCACGTTCTGGCTCACCTTCAAGCGCGCGGTGATGCCGTGGCAGGACCTGCCGGCTCCGCGCGAGACGCGCATCCTGGAAGTCCGGCCCGGCACGGCGCAGGTCGTCGCGGGCGAGCCGGTTGTCTTCGAGATCCGCGTCGTCGGCGCGCGCCCCCAGTCGGCCTTCCTGCGCTATCGCGTGGCGGGCGAAGGCGACGAGTCCCAGGCCGTGCTGGCCGCCGCGGACGAAGGCCGCTACCGCGCCGAACTGCCCGGCTTCACTCGCGCGGTCACCTATTCCATCGCCTGCAACGACGCCGAAGCCGGACCCTTCAATCTCACGCCCGTCGACCGCCCCCTCGTGACCGGCGTGCGCGTGCGCGTGCATCCGCCGGCGTACGCCGTCGAGGCCCCGATTCGGGAAGTCGGCGGCGGCGACGTCGAGGCGGTCGCCGGCAGCCGCCTCGAGATCCACGCCGCCTGCAACCAGACGCCCATCGAGCCGGCGCGGCTGGGGGCGGGCGAGTACGCCGCCTGGCTCGAGGTCCAAGGCCGCCAGATTCCCATGCAGGCCCGCGGGCGCGACCTCGTCGGCGAGCTGCCGCTCAAGGCCGAGGTTACCTATCGCATCGGCTTCCGCGCGGAATCGGGCTTCACCAGCAGCCCGGGCGTCGTGTACCGCGCGAAGCTCGTCCCCGACCGCCCGCCCGAAGCCGTGCTCAAGCGCGCCGGCGCCCGCGCCGACGACCCGGCCCCGGCCGACGGCGTCGTCACCCTGGCCGCGCGCGCCAGCGACGACCTGGGCATCGGCAAGCTCTTCCTCCGCTACGCGCTGAAGGACCAATCCATCCGCGGCCTGGACCTGACCCCGCCGCGCCCCTACACGCTCGTCGAGGCCCCGGCCTCCATCGACCTCGCGAGGCTCGGCGCGAAGCCGGGCGACCTGCTGGTCTGCTCGCTCGTCGCCGAGGACAACCGCCCTCCGCGGCCCCAGCGCGCCGAGAGCGAGCCGCTGCAGATTCGCATCGTCGCCCCGCCCTCCAGCCGCGAGCAGGACGCCCTCGACGCCGCGCGCCGCGAACTGCCCGAGCAGCCCTTCGAGGAACTCATGCGCAGGTTGGCGCGCCTCGAAAAGGAGGAACCTCCGGCCAAACTCCGGCGGGACGAGCAGAAGCAGGACCTGAGCCGGGAGGAACTGGAGCGGCTCCGCCAGGAGGAGCAGAAGCTCCTGGAAAAACTCGAGGCGATTCTTAAGCAGAAGGACCCCGCCGAGCGCGAGCGCGCCCTCGACGACCTCGCCGAACACCAGGAAGACCTGATTGACAAGCTGAAGAAACTTCTCGAAGAACTCGAGAAGGCTCAGGAACGCGACGCCGCGCAGCCCGGCGAGCCGCTCGAAGCCCAGCCGGATGCCCCCGAGCCCGAGAAACGCCAGGATGAGCAGGCGCAGGGGCCTAACCCGGATCAGTCCGCCGGCTCGAAGCAGGACGATACGCCTCAGGGCCAGGAAATGAATGAGGCCGGAAATCAGGAACAGCAGCCGGGCGGGCAGCAGAATCCAGGCGGCGAGCAGCAACAGGCCGGCGGGCAGCAGAATCCAGGCGGCGAGCAGCAACAGGCCGGCGGTCAGCAGAATTCGGGCGGGGAGCAGCAGCAGCCGGGCGGCCAGCAGAATCCAGGCGGGGAGCAGCAACAGGCCGGCGGTCAGCAGAATTCGGGCGGGGAGCAGCAGCAGGCCGGCGGTCAGCAGAATCCAGGCGGGGGAGCAGCAACAGGCCGGCGGTCAGCAGAATCCGGGCGGCGAGCAGCAACAGCCGGGCGGCCAACAGAATCCGGACGGTGCGCAGCAACAACCGGGCGGCGAACAGCAACAGAGCGGATCGCAGAGTTCCAACGGGAATCAGCAATCATCCGGCGATGATCAGAATCAGGGTGAAGGCCAGCAGCCGGGGCAAAGTGGAAGTCCTCAACAAGGTTCGCAAGAGGCTTTGAATTCAGGCCAATCGTCCACCAGCGCGAGCGGTCAACAGGGTCAGACGCCAGGAGAAGGTCGGGACCAAGGGCAAGGCCAGGGTGAAGGCCAAGGGCAAGGGCAAGGACAGGGACAGGGCGAAGGTCAGGGTGAAGGCCAGGGCCAAGGGCAAGGCCAGGGCCAAGGCCAAGGGCAAGGCCAAGGTCAGGGGCAAGGTCAAGGTCAGGGCCAAGGTCAAGGCCAAGGCCAGGGCCAAGGGCAAGGCCAGGGCCAAGGCCAAGGGCAAGGCCAAGGTCAGGGGCAAGGTCAAGGTCAGGGCCAAGGTCAAGGCCAAGGCCAGGGGCAAGGCCAAGGGCAGGGGCAAGGCCAAGGGCAGGGCCAAGGGCAAGGCCAGGGCCAGGGGCAAGGACAGGGACAAGGCCAGGGTCAGGGGCAAGGCCAAGGGCAAAGTCAGGGGCAAGGACAGGGCGCTTCTGGCGGTGGAGGTGGAGGTGGGGGCAACGACGCGAACAACGCGAGCCTGCCATCTGAGCGCGATCCATCAAGCATGAACGCGGGCGACCGCGCGGGCGATAGCTCGTCGCCCGGCCAGGGGCCGAACCCCGAAGGCTTGCGCGATTCCCTGGAGACCATGAACAAGGTCGCCGAACGGTTGCGCGGGCGGAAGCTGGACCAAGAGACGCTGGAACTGGCGCGCGAAGCGTCGCAGGGTCTCCGCGGCTTTGGGCGCACCTTCAACGACGCCGACCGCCGCAAGCTGGAGGAGGCCGCCAGAGAGCTGGGCAAGCCCGACGATGGAAACCTTCCCAAGCCGCCGGCCGTCGAACAACCGAAGAAAGAACTTCCCGAAGGCAAGGTCCGCGAAGACTTCGGCGCGCAGCGCGACCTTCGCCGCGTCGAGAACCGCCAGGACCCGATGCAGGAAGATCCGCTGCGCCGCACGATCGAGGCCGGCCAGGCCCGCGTCGCGCCCGAATACCGCAAGCCTCTTGAAGATTATTACCGTTCGGTTTCCGAATAGGACGTTCGATATGACCTGCGTCGACCTCGAATCTTCTGAGGCGCGGCGCTCAGGCTTCTCCGCGCGCGCCCCGGGCCAGCGCTTCGACCCGCGCGCCGACCTCGGCTACCGTCTCGTCCCTCGAACGCCCCGCGGCGTGCAGTTCGGCGGCCAGCTTGACCAGCGCGCTCCCCACGATCACCCCGTCGGCGATCCGCCCCACCGCGGCGGCTTGCTCGGGCGTCCCGATCCCGAAGCCCACCGCGACCGGCGTCTTCGTGCGCGCCTTGAGGTCCTTCACGTTCGCCTCGAGGTCCGGCGGGAGCGCCGCGCGGGCGCCGGTGAGTCCCGCGACGGAGATGTAGTAGATGAAGCCGCTCCCGCGCCCGGCGATCAGTTCGCGCCGTTCCGCGGGCGTCGTGGGCGCGCAAAGGAAAATGTGGTCCAGCCCGTGCGCGCGGGCCTGGGCGGTGGCGTCGCCTTCGTACCCTGCCGGCAGGTCCGGCACGATCGCGCCGTCGTACCCCGCCGCTTTCAGCTCCTTGAAAAACGCGCCCGCGCCGCGCCGAAAGACCAGCGTCTCGCTGACCATGCAGACCAGCGGAATCGTCACGCCGCCGGCGCGCAGCTTCCGCGCCAGCTCGAAGACCTGCGCGACCTTGAAGCCCTTCTCGAGCGCGCGGTAGTAACTCGCCTGGATCGTCGGGCCGTCGGCGATGGGATCGCTGAAGGGCACGCCCAACTCGATCAGGTCCGCGCCGCGCCGCGCGGCCTCCCGCACCAGCGCCTCGGTGGTCTCGAGGTCGGGATCGCCGATGGTGAAGAAGGGCATGAACGCGGCGCGCTTCAGGGACGCAAACGTCCGGGCGATGCGTGAAGCTTCGGGCAAGGTCGGGCTCCGGGGGCGCAAGCCAAGCAAGCGGGGATTCTATAGCCGCCCCTGGACTTCGCCAAGCGAGGCCGGGTATGGGAAGGCCAAGTCAGTCAAAACGCGCGGCCTACCGGGGCTCTTCAGGAACCTCGATCTCTTCAGGCGGAATCCAGACGACCTTGCCGTCCTTCTCGATGCAGATCGGGTGACCGAGCTTCTTGTGGAAAAGCAGGGCTTCCCTGCCGGCGCGACGCATAGCGCAGTTCATGCCCTTCACGTCGGCGAGTCGCGCGGCTGTATTATGGCGGTCAGCTTCTCGAATCATCGTACCGCCTCCTGATCTCTTCCCACATTCGCGGATCGATTATCTCTGAATCACCAGCGATCATCCGATAAGGCGCTACCCCGGAATTATCGTAGAAGCGCCATCGATCCGCAATAGGCAGGTACAGCTGGAAGAAATTCCTCAAGCCGGCGGAATACCTCCTCTTGATGATGTCCGATGGGACGTGATGTCCTCCGACTCTTACCCGTTCGGCAACACGGCTTATGGATAGCTCGGGCGTGGACAGCCCAATATAGATCAAGGTAAATTGATACCCATTGCTCTTGAGTTCGCGCAACCAGGGAGCGAAGCTCCTGCTGGCGAGAGTTGTTTCAAATGCGAATGAGGATTGACTGTTCGCCAGCTCATGCAGTCTCCGCAACATGACCTTGCCGGCTTGCAGGGCAACCCGGTCGGAGCCAAAGCCCGAGAGGCCTTGAGCGATTAGGTCCGCATTTACGAATTGATCTACACCTAGAAAGTCATGCAGGATGAACTTGGCGGAAGTCGTTTTTCCAGCTCCGTTGGGGCCGCCGATAAGAATGACCTGAGGGCGCCCGTGCATAGAGCCTTAGCCTCCCTTCCCCAGCAGCCGCCGCACTTCCTCGCAGTCCTTGTCCCCGCGCCCGGAGAGGTTGACGACGAGGATCTCGTCCTTGCGCATCTTGGGCGCGAGCTTCCGCGCGTAGGCGATCGCGTGCGCCGACTCCAGCGCGGGGATGATCCCTTCCATGCGCGCGAGGTAGCCGAAGGCGTCGAGCGCCTCCGTGTCGGTCACGCTGGCGTACTCGGCGCGCCCGGTCGCTTTCAGCCAGGCGTGCTCGGGGCCGACGCCGGGGTAGTCCAGCCCCGCGCTGACCGAGTGAACCTGCGCCGTCTGCCCGTCGTTGTCCTGGAGCACGATCGTCTTCATGCCGTGCAGCACGCCCGGAATGCCCTGCGCCAGCGTCGCGGCGTGCCGCAGCGTGGTCAGGCCCTCGCCGGCGGCCTCCACGCCCACCAGCTTCACGCTCGCGTCGCCGAGGAACGGATAAAAGATGCCCATCGCGTTGCTCCCGCCGCCGACGCAGGCGACGATGGCGTCCGGAAGCCGCCCCTCGAGCTGCTGGCACTGCGCCTTGACTTCGCGCCCGATCACGGCCTGGAAATCGCGGACCAGGGTGGGGAAGGGGTGCGGTCCCATCACGCTCCCGATGATGTAGTGCGTCCCCTGCACGCTCGACATCCAGTCCCGCATCGCCTCGTTGCAGGCGTCCTTCAGCGTCTTCTGCCCGGTCTGGACGGCGACGACCTTCGCGCCGAGCAGTTCCATGCGGAAGACGTTGAGCGCCTGCCGCCGCACGTCCTCGGCGCCCATGTAGACGCGGCACTCGAAGCCCAAGAGCGCCGCCGCGGTCGCGGTGGCCACGCCGTGCTGCCCCGCGCCGGTCTCGGCGATGACGCGCTTCTTGCCCATGCGCTTGGTCAGGAGCGCTTGCCCCAGTGTGTTGTTGATCTTGTGCGCGCCGGTGTGGTTGAGGTCCTCGCGCTTGAGGTACACGCGCGCGCCGCCCAGGTCGGCGCTCATGCGCGCGGCGAAGGTGAGCGGGTTGGGGCGCCCGACGTATTCGCGCAGCAGCCCCTCGAACTCCTGCTTGAACGCCGGGTCGGCGCACGCGGCGCGGTACTCGCGTTCGAGTTCCTCGCACGCCGGCATCAGCGTCTCGGGGACGTAGCGTCCGCCGAAGCCGTCTTCGCCGCCGAAGTAGCCGCGCGCGTCGGGCTGCGCGGCGGCGGCGGGGGTCGCGTTGGGCATCGTGTCATCCTTCCGGGCCGGCCAAAGCGACCAGCCTACGCCGCGGCAAGGCGTAAGGCAACGTGACCTTCGCACGCCGACTCGTGGCGGTATACTCTTCTCCGGCTAAGCCGTCCTCCGTGTCGCCGTGCCTCCGTGGTTAAACCGGGCCATGCCCCGAGCGAGGTTTCCATGCCCACCCAACGCCCCAACGTCATCGTCTTCTTCACCGACCAGCAGCGCTGGGATACCGCCGGCTGCTACGGCGGCCTGGCCGGCATCACGCCGCATCTCGACGCGATGGCCGCGCGCGGCACGCGCCTCGAACACAGCTTCACCGTCCAGCCCGTCTGCGGCCCGGCGCGAAGCTGCTTCCAGACCGGGCGCTATGCCGCCGGCGCCAAGGGCACCGGCTGCTGGCGCAACGGCATCCCTCTGCGCGAGGACGAACCCGACACCCTCGCGCGAACCTTCGCCGCCGCCGGCTATCGCACCTGCTACATGGGCAAGTGGCACCTCTGGCACGAGCCCGACGACGCGCAGCCGCGCCGCTGGCACACCGCGCCGATCCCCGAGGCCGCGCGCGCCGGCTACCAAGATTGGTACGCCGCGAACATCCTGGAGTTCTACAGCGAGCCCTACGGCTTCCGCGTGCAGGACGCCCACGGCGTGGACGTGCGCCGCGGCGGCTACCGCGTCGACGCGCAGACCGACGTGATGCTCGAATACCTCCGCGACAGCGCGCGCCACCATCAACCCTTCTTCCTCTTCAACAGCTACCTCGAACCGCACCATCAGAACAAGATGTACCGTTTCTACGGACCCGAAGGTTCGCGCGAGCGCTTCAAGGACGCCTGGATCCCGGAGGATCTGCGCGCGCATCCAGGCAAGGGCGACTGGGAGAAGGAGTGGCCCGACTACCTTGGCTGCTGCGCGAGCCTCGACGAGAACCTCGGGCGCCTCAACGCCACGCTGGAAAACCTGGGCCTCGCCGAAAACACCATCGTGCTGTTCACGAGCGACCACGGCTGCCATTTCCGCCTGCGCAACAGCGAGTACAAGCGCAGTTGCCACGAGGCCTCGATCCACGTGCCGACGGTCCTGCAAGGTCCGGGCTTCGAAGGCGGCGTGGTCGTGAAGGAACTCGTCAATCTGCTCGACTGGCCCGCGACCCTGCTCGACGCGGCGGGCCTGAAGGCGCCCGCGTCCTACCAGGGCCGCAGCGTGGCGCCGCTGGTTCAGGCGGCGCGCGCCGGGAAGCCGGCGCCCGATTGGCCGGATGACGTCTACGTTCAGATCAGCGAGAGCCACATCGGCCGCGCGTTGCGCACGAAGAAGTGGAAGTACGCCCTCGGCGCGCCGAAAGCGGCCGAAGACGGCATGGGCTGCGCCTCGCGCTACGAGGAACAGAACCTTTACGACCTGGAGAAGGACCCGCACGAACAGCGGAATCTGATTCAGGAACCGAGTCTAGCCGGCGTGCGGGACGAATTGCGAAAGCGTCTGCGGGAACGCATGGAAGCGTGCGGCGAACCTCGGGCAGAACTCGTCCCCGCCCAGGCCTGAACCTGCATGCTATCTGAACGCGATCAATCTATTTCTGTTGGCGTTCGAGCTAAAAAAGAGGGGGCCCCCGGGGTAAAGGGGCCCCCTTGCGGGAGAATCGGGGTGTGCGGGTTAACACACCCCTGGGCGCTTCTGGAAAGCGAGCATCCATACCCGCCTTCCATAGGCCTATGTATCAATCCGAAGGCCACATTGAGCATAGTTAAAAAAGTAGATATATCATTCTGTAAGGAGTTTAATTGAATGCTGTTATGTAAAAAAATATGACGTTTCCTCCATTCTGAGCCTTCTTAGTCCAACTCGCGTTGCACCAGTGGACTGCGCGTCCATGACAGTTCTTGTCACTGCGCTTGATGCGTTTTGCTTTACCTGTGGACGGTTGACGTGGACGAGAATCGTCTCCCCGAAAGAGCTGAATTTGCTGTGAATTTCAGGTGCTCAATTTCACGCACCGGAAAGGTCGAGTCCTCGGGTTTTGCGCCGCGCACGGGCGCGTTGCAATGCATCCCGCGCATGGGTAGAGTGCGCACGAACCCCTGCGAGCGAATTTCGATGGCCACGCGCAAGAAGGCCCCAACCCAGGATGCGCCAGCGCCCGGCCAAGTGGCCCAGGCCTGGGCGCAGGGTAGGCTGCCGCCGGTCGTGTTGATCCTCGGCGTGGAGTCCGCGCTGCGGCAGGAGGCCCTCGACGGCATCCGCCAGGCCGCGTACGGCGAAGGCGACGGCGGCTTGAACTGGGTCGTCGTCCACGCCGACGAGAACGCGCCGGAGACCACGGGCCCCGCCGCGATCCTCGACGAGGCGCGCACGCTGCCCATGTTCGGCGCGGACGAACCGAAAATCGTCGTCGTACGCAAGGCCGAGGCCCTGCTTGGCGCGAAGGATCCGCGCGAGATTTTCGAGCGGAACCTCGAGACGCTGCCCGCGGGCGCTCATCTGGTCTTCGAGGTCGTCGAGCCCGGCGCGCTGAAGAACACCCGGCTCTACAAACAGCTCGAGGCCGCCGGCGCGGTCGTCTCCTGCGAGGCCCTGCGCAACAAGTTCGGCAACGAGTCTCCCGATTCGCCGCTGGCGCGCGAGCTGGCCGCGCGCGCGGCCGCGCGCGGGCTGCGCCTTAACGCGGCCGGCGTGATGGGCATGCTCGAACGCTGCGGCGCGGAGTTGGGCCTGTTGGACGAGGAACTGGACAAGCTGGCCCTCGCCCTGGGCGCCTCGCCCGGCGACCAGGCGCCCGTGCGCGAAGAAGACATCGCGCGCATCTGCGCCGACACGCGCCTGCCCAGCTCCTTCGAGTTCGCCGACGCGCTGGCGGAGCGCGACGCGCGGCGCGCGCTGGAGGCCCTTGGCCGCATCTTCGCGCACGGCCTGGGCGACTACCGCAAGCCCGGGCGGGTCATCACCAACGAGGGAACCATCGTGATGAGCCTGCTCGGCGCGGCCAGCTACAAGCTCTGTAAGCTCCAGGACGTGCAGGCCGAGCTGAGCGCGGGGAAGCGCGAGGATATCGTCTTCAAGGAGCACCGGCTCTTCTACGATGCGCGCGCTTCCGCGCAGCGCGCGCTGCGCCGGCATACCGTCAAGAGCCTGCGCGCCGCCGTGGACGCGCTCTTCCGCGCCAACCTCGAACTGCGCACCGGCCACGAGCGCCAGGACGTCCTCGAGCGCCTCGCCTGGAAGGCGTGCCGGGATTGAGCGCGCCACGCCGCCGATGAAACTCGCGCGCGCCGGCTACATCGCCTCCGTCTTCGGCTGCCTGCTGCTGCCGGGGATCCTCAACGCCGGGATCGTGCCGCAGGAGATGGCCTCGATCTACGAGGATTTCCGGCTCGACAAGATGACCTTCGGGATCATCGCCGGAAGCGTCTCCATCGCGGCGACCTGCCTGGGCGTGAGCGCCGCGTGGCTGGTGCCGCGCTGGGGCGCGTACCGTACCTGCCTCGCCGGCTACGGGCTGCTGGTCCTGGGTTTGATCGGCACGTCACAGGCGGGCTTCGGGCCGCTGGCGCTGGGCCTGGGCGTCTGCCTGGCCTGGGGCATGGCGTACCTGCATCTGGCTAACGGGTTGGCCGTGCAGCTTGCGCCGCACCGCGCCGCCGCGATGACGAACCTGCTCCATGGGATCAACGGCATCGGCAAGGCCGTCGGGCCGCTCTTCGCGCTGCTCGGAACCGGCTGGCGTCCGCCGTTTCTGGCCTTGGGGCTGCTCGCGGCGGCGCTCGGCGCGCTGGGCCTCGTGGGGCTGCGCGCGCCGCCGGAGCCGAGTTCGGAGGGCTCGACCGGCCGCAACGAGGAAGCCCCTGCGCGCGAGGCCCTGCGCGCGCCGCTTTTTTGGGCCTGCGCCGCGCTCTTCTTTCCCATCGTCGGCATGGAGATCTGCGTCACGATCTGGCTCCCCAATCATCTCCAGCACGACGCCGGGCTCGAGAAGGCCGCGGGCGAAGCCGCCGCGCAGACGGCCGCGTTGACGATCCTTTGGACCATGTGCGCGCTGCGCCTGCTCGCGCCTTTGTACCTGCGCGCGCTTCCGCCGGTGGCGTGGCTCGCGCTCAGCGCCTGCGCCGCGCCGGGCATCCTGCTGGTGACGGAAGGCGGCCACGCGGCCGGCCCGTGGGCGTTCGCCGGCTTCGTGCTCTGCGGGATCGCCTTCGCCGCGCCGTGGCCGACCTTCTTCGCGCTCGCCTGCCGCTATTTTCCCAAACACAAGGGCCTGCTCAGCATCGGCAGCGGGGCCGCGACGAGCCTCGCGTACATCGTCTTCTACGCGCTGGGTGGCGTGGTGGGCGCGAAAGCCGGCCTGGAATGGACCCTGCGCATCTCGCCGATGCTCGCCGCGCTCATGGGCCTTGGCGCCGTGCTGATCTGGTGGCGCGGGGAGCGCGGGTTGCGGTGAATGCCTGGCCGTCGGTCGGTAGTAATTTCAGTAAACAGTAAACAGTGAACAGTGAACAGTGAACAGTGAACAGAATGCCCGGTAAGGGGGTACGTTCCGCAATCCGCAATCCGCAATCCGCAATCCGCAATGCTAGATCTGCTCCACCGTGATCGCGTTCCCCTTCGCCCACGCCGCCGCGACGCGCTTGCCCTTGGCATCGTAGCGCTCCAGGCGCAGGTCGGCGTCGAGCGGCGTGGCGCCCGGCAGGCGGGCATCGGGCTCCTGGCGCAGGAAGACCCGGTCGCTGCGTCCGCCGGCGAAGGACAGCTTCAAGCCCATCACCCCCGCGGGCATCTTGGGCAAACGGCCGACCTCGACGCCGGCGTCGAGCCCCTTGGCGTACGGAACCAGCGCGGCGGCGAAGCGCAGCGGCGCGCGCCCGCGCACCAGATAGCGCACGACCGGCGCGGGGAAGTCCCCGCCGTCGGCGACCCAGCCCTGCACGGGGCATGTCTCGCCGCACGTAAGTTCAACCTTCAGGCCCTGCCGCGGCTCCAGCGGGATCAGCTCCAGGTTCGGCCCGGCCAAGCGCATGCTCCGCGCGCGCCGCGTGCGGGACTCGAGTTCCACGCGCATCGGCGCGAAGTGGAACAGCGCCTCGATCCGTTCGGCCGCCGCGCCGCGCACTTCGTCGAAGACCAGGTAGTAGTCTTCGCGCACGAAGATAACCGTCCGCTCGTGCTCGATCCCCGCCGGCTGGCCTTCGTAGCCGTCGCGGTAGACGGCGCGGGCGAAGTCCAGTACGGGGCTGAAGGCGGCTTCGCATTGTCCGCGGACGCTCTCGGCGTGGTGGTGCTGCGTGACCGCGCGCCGGTTCTGCCCCGCGCCGTTGACGAGCAGCGTCGAATGCGCGCGCGTGTGCCGGTAGAAGGCCGTCCAGTCGTCGTTCATGTAACCGGAGATGCCCGGATCGACGACGAAGGGCGAACCGTGCGCGAAAAGTTCGAGCCCCAGCGCGTCCTCGTGCTGGTGCGAGGCGCCGAACGGGCCGGCGTCGAAGAGCAGCCACTTCGCCGCGCGCCCCGTGCCGCCGGCCAGGACGTGAAAGCCGCAGTCCGGAAACGCGCGCGAGCGCCCCGCGTACGGGCCTTCGGCGGACGCGGCGAACTCGGGCCGACCGAAGAGCCGCGCGCCGCGCATCAGGAACTCGCCGCCGTTGCGCGCGCGGTAGCCGCCGGAGTCGTTCACGCTGGGCAGCGAGCCGTCGGGGCGCGTCAGCCCCGCGATGTACTCGAAGGTCTTGGGCAGCCTTTCGTCGTAGGCCGCCGGCAGCGCGCGCCCGTTGAGCTTCGCGACCTCGTACACGTCCAGGAACCCGGCGACGGCCATCATGTGGTAGCCCGGCGCCAGTTCCCAATCCGCGCCGTCGGGGAAAATCTGCCGCGTCAGCTCGCCCTCCAGCCGCTTGATGCCTTCCTCCGCCCAGGCGTTGGCGCGCCGGAACTCCGGGAAGATCATCCCCAGCAGCGCCAGCACGCGCGACTCGACGATGAACCAGTTGTTCGCGTAGCCCTTGTAGCGCGTCAGGTGTTCGGCGTGCCCGTGGAAGCTCCTGAGCAGCGCCAGGCGCGCGGCGTCCGAGAAATTCGCGTCGTGGAGCAGGGCGAAGAAGCACTCCAGCCACGAACCGTAGATCCGCACGGCGGTGGAGAGCGTCTCCCAGGCCGGGTCGCCGCCGCCGTTGTGCGCGACGGGCTCGGGGTTGGCCGCGATCCAGCTCGCGAAGAGTTCGTCCAGCTTGCGCGCATACTTCGCTTCGCCCGTCTTGCGGTAGGCGTGCAGCAGCTTCATGAAGAAGCCGGTGCGGTTGAAGGCGTGCATCCACTCCAGGTAGCCGTTGGGGTTGGCGCGCCAGTCCACGGGCGTGCCGACGTCGAAGCCGTTGATCACGTTCGCGCAGATGCGCTCGGCCTCGGCGAGATCGGCCTCGGCCGGAGCCTCCGCGCGCCCGAAGATGTGCCTCGGCGCCGCGCGCGCCTTCAGGCGCCGCAGCAGCTCGGCGAGCGCGCCGGCTTCGTCGCCGCCGCGCGCCGCGCGCCGCACGCCGTCCAGCTCGGGGCGCTCGAGGTCCAGCGCGGCGAGCAGCCCCGCGCCGGTCAGGCGCGGGCCTGCGGCGCGCGCACGCCGCTGTCCGCTCCACCCGCCGATCCAGACCGCGCCCCGGCCGCTCACGTTCAGGATCGCCTTCTCGACCCCGCGCACGCCGGACGGGATGCCGTAGATCAGGAAATTCTCGTACGGCACCAGCCACGCGCGCCAGGCCTCCGACGCGAGCGGCTCCGGCACGCCGCTGCTGAAGTAGTCGTTCCGCGGCAGGCCCGAGGTTCGCGAGGCCAGGTTCAGGTTGAGCCGCGGCTCGGCGGTCGTCCCCGGCGCGGTGCAGAAATCGAAAGAGAACTGGTCGAGCGCATCGAAGTCGCGCCGCGGCAGCGGTAGTTCGAAGGGCCGGCCGGGGCCTTCCAGGTCGATTCGCACCGCCGGCCGGCCGGCATGTTCTTCGACGGGCAGTTTCCACGCCGCGCCCAGCGCCGCCGCGTCGGCGAGCGTCTCATCGTGAACGACCGTATCGAGCCGGTAGTGGGCGGGATCCATGGCGCACCTCGAATGGAGGAAGTCGCCTGCATTCTTCCCTTCCCGGCTTCGGATTCCAGGACCGTTCGGGGCGCGCGCCGCCGCTAGAACTCCCCCTCGCCGGCGTCCACCGTGACCGTCAGCTCGTTGCTCTCGATCTCGCCGGCGAAGGCGTCAGGCAGCCCCAGCCGGCGCAGGTCTTCGGCATTCGGTTTGTAGACGAAGCTCAGCTTGTACGTGCCCGGAGCGATCTTCCAGGTCACGTAGTAGGCTTGGCCGATCGAGCCGCCCAGCGTCGCCGCGCCGGCCTGCTGCTCGCCCAGGTCCAGCAGGGCGGCCCGCGCGCCGGGCGCGACCGGCAGCAGGGAGGCGTCGATCTCATCGCGTTCGGGCATCATGCCGCGACCCATGCAGGCCACGATCTCCGGCGCCGGACCGGCCACCGCGCGCAGGTTGGTCTCCAGGGCGCCCATGGTCGTCACGCTGCGGGGCCTCGCGCTCGCGTTGACGAGTTCCAGCTTCGGCTTCCACCGCTCTCCAGGCTTCAACTTCGTCTTGGGCATGCCGAGGACCAGTTTCAGCCCGTCTTGCGCCTTCCCCGCGCGCGACGTCTCCCACGAGCGCATCCAGTAGCGGTCTTCTTCGGCGACCTCGAGTTCCTCGCCGGGCTTGAGTTCGCCGGCGTTCAGCGGCGGCACGGGCGTCGCGAACCAGCCGCCGGCAGGGTCCGCCTCGGCCACGCGCAGCCGGCCCATGCGCTCGGCGCCGCGCACCCACTCCACGACCTGGCCCGCGTACAGGCTCGAATCGCCGGACATGCCTTCGAGCGCGATGCGGCCGCCGGCGGCTTGCGTGACCTTGATGCGGCGGCGGCGCTCCTTGCCGGCGAGCGTCGCGGCCTTGGGATCGACGGTGAGCGCCGCGCCGAGCGCCTCGGCGCGCCCGGTCCAGGCCCGCGCCCCCGCCACGACCGACCACGCGGCCTCGGCCTCGGCGGCGGGCAGGTGCGCGAGCGCCTCGCGCCGCACGTCGAAGGCGTAGCGGATCGTGTACGCCCCGTCGCGCGCCAAATCGAACGCCTCGTGGAGTTCGCGCTGCTTGAGGAAGACCGTCTCGCCCGGCGGCACGACGACTTTGCGCGCGGCCTCAAAAAACGGTTGCTTATCGGCCGCCGCCAGCCGCGAGCTCTTCCCGTCGGGCCCGAGCACCTCCAACCCCGCGTAAGGCGCGGCCGGATCGAGCAGCGTCACCGGCTTGTCGCTCATGTTCCTGACGAAAAGCAGGGCCGTGACGCGCTTGCCCGGCTGAACGGCCGCCCGGTCCAGGCGAATCGCGGCGGCCAGGCCGTTCACCGGCGCGCCGAAGCCGTCGGGATCGACGGCCGGCGCGGCGACCTTCGGCGCGGGCGGGGAAGGCGGCGCGGCCGGGGAAGGCTCGCCGCCGTTGGCGCCCAAGACGAACGCGCCGAACCCCGCGAAGGCCAGCAGCAGCAGCGCCGCCCAGGCGGCGAGCGGTTTGAGTTGGGTCAGGAACATGGCGTGGAGGACCTCCTTGGCGAGCGCGTGGCTCGCGGCGCCGGCCGCCGGGCCGGCCTTCGAATGTTGAACCAGGGCGGAGAGCAGGGCTTCGGGGACAGCGGCCTCGCCGGCGCGTTCGAGCAGCAGCGCGCCCAGCGCGGTGGCGGGCAGCACGGTCCCGGAGGCGCCCAGGCTGACGCGCAGGCGTTCCAGGCCGCGCTGCACGCGCGAGGCCACCGTCCCGGCCGGGACGCCCAGCCGCGCGGCGGCCTCCTCGCGCGACCAGCCTTGCAGGTGCGTCAGGTGAATCGCCTCGCGTTCGTGCGCGGGAAGCCGGTCGAGCGCCTCGTCGAGGAGTTCGCGCACCGCGGACCACTCGCGCGAGGCTCCGGCGGAGGCCGCCTCGGCGGCGCGCCGTTCGCGTTCGGCCCTGCGGCGCTCGGCGCGGCGCTGCGCGCGCGCGGCCAGCACCCCGGCTCGGTGCAGCCACGGTCCCAGCGGAGTGGCGTCCGGCAGCGCGGGGGCCTTGGCCAGGAGCGCCAGGAACGCGCCCTGCGTGGCGTCGTCGGCGGCCTGCGGGTCGCCGAGGATCCGCAGGCAGGCGTTGTAGACCATGCGCCCGTGCTGAGCGAAGACCTCGCGCACCGCCGCCTCCTCCCCGCGCCGCAGGCCGACCCACGGCGCGTCCGTGCCCTGGTTCATGTCCGTTCCTCACCTCCTTTCTGCCGCCGCCAGCCTCCGCGGCTCCCGGATTCTCCGAGAATCGCGGGGAAAAGAAACGGGGTGGAGGGGCTTGGGGCTTAACGAGTTAGGTGCGCATAATGCCCCTCGTCATGTGGGAGAGCACTCGAGAACTGTATGCATTTGAGCTTCAGGACCAACGTGGAGGGGTTGCCTGAAAGAATTCTGACAATCACTGTATCCATGCGGCAGGCCCGGAGGATGGGGGCATGCAGCGAGAACATCCCAGAAGTGCGCCATCTGGTCCCGCACTTCGACGCGCGCGCAATCAAGTCTCGCTGCTGGAATGGATTGCCTTCGCCTGCTTGTTTACGATTGGCTTGTTCTCAGTAATGGGAAGCGTGGTAGGCGGAGTATTCGGCCGTGCCGTGGGAAGTTTCCGCACGGCCGAAGGAATCCACTTCTGGTGGCCATGGCTGGTGGGTCTTGGTGGATTCGCCGTCATCGTAGTGGCCTGTCTGGCACCTCCTTTATTTAGATTTCCAAACATAAAACCCAGGCGTTACCGGCGGGTTCGCCGGCCGTATGCCTGCTTGGCGTTCGTCTCGCGCCGCCTTGTGCGTCGGCGCGGCTCCAGAATCCCGGCTGCTAGAAAGTGGAGCGTCAACCCGCGCCCGCATATAGCGCGCCGAAGCGGGTTTCGGCTTAGCCTCGCCGATTTGATGACCGTGGTCTTCATGTCTGGCTTCTTCGGCGCAAGTATGTTCGCTGGCTGGTACGACGGCTTCTTCGGCGCCGAGCACTTTTCGAATCGAGCGACCGTAGCACTGGGCCTGACTTTTGCCTGCGCTTGCTTAGGCCTGCTTATTGGAAATGAAGCTCGCGCGGAAGCAGAACGCCGCGACTGGCCTGGCTGGCGCGGTCCGGTCTTGCTGGGCTCGACGCTCTTTGTATTCGGCCCGTTGTTTCTGCTTTCCGGGTATTTGTGCCGCGCGAATCCCCCTTATGCCTTGGTGACGATGACCGGAGTTGCGGGGGCGGGTTGGTTTGGGTGGCACTTCATAAGCAATCTGTTTGGAGGCAAGTCGTCGAGTCGAAAAACTCTGGAGCACGGCCGCATACTAAGAGAAAATCTTGTACATGAATCGAAATGGAACCTGCGACCCGCAGCATGTCTCATGCAGCGGCCTGCCCGGCTACGGACCCTCGGCCGGCGCGAGCCAATTCGCCTTGCGGCCCAACTTGCCCTGCGCGTGCAGCCAGAAACACAGCCAGGCATCGGCGAACTGCCGCGCGGCAAGCTGTTCGCGGCCGGGAAACCTGTCGAACTCGCCCTTCGCGAACATGCGCCCGTCCGGATGGCGCGCCTGCATCTCCAGGATCTTCGCCGCGCGCAAGCGCATCCATTCGGCCGCCGGCCACCCCTCGGCCCGGCCCCACTCCAAAAAATGAGCGTAGACGTCGGCGAGGTAAAAGATGTCGAAGCGGAAGGGGCTCCAGTCGGTGCCCTCCGGATAGTACACCTCGGGCTTCCCCGGCAGGTACATGGTTCCGCCCGGCGGCTTATGCGGCGGCGAATCCCAGCGCGCGGCCACCAGGGTGCGATAGATCAACTCCGCGTTGAAGTCGGCGCTCTCGCTGGCGGCTTGGCCCGCGAGCGGCTGGATGACGAAGGCCCGCAGGTTGAGCGTGGTGCAGACCATGTAATCGCAATGCACCCGATTGTGGTTGATGACCGCGCCGTCCGCGCGCAGGTTGTACCCGTCGAGCCAGTCCTTCACCGCGCGCCCGTCCAGTACCGTCGCGTTGCTCTCGTCGTCCGCCTGCGTGGCGTAGGCGCTGACCATCAGCCGCGTGCCGGCCTCGCGCCACCTCGCCGCGTGCGCGTGGCGCGGCAGCATGGCTACGGCGAGATGCAGGATCATGCTGTTCCAGGCGTTCTCTTCGGCCTTGCTGTCGCCGCCCTTGCCGTTCCAGTACGGGACGCGGTAGCCGTCCTGGATGAAACGATCCGCCTGGAAGACGACGGTCTCCGCGGCCAGTTCGCGGGTCTCGGCGTCCAAGCCGTCCCAGAGCATCCAGGCGGCCTGGCCCAGTTGCGCGGCCCAGAACGAGGCCTGCCAAGCGTAGTTCCAGTGCGCCTTTTTGCGGTGCGCCGCCGCGGTGACCTTGATCAGCTCCGCCGCGCGCTTCGTCGCTTCCTCCGCCGAAAGCCCCGCGGCCTGCGGGTCGTAAATGCCCGTCTTGAGCGCCACGGCGATGGCGCAGGCCGCGCTGCTGGCCGGCCGGATGGTGTCGTGGGCCTGTTGTCCGCTGAGCGCGTGCCCGCGCGCGGCGATCTCGGGGATGATCTTCTCGGCCCAGGCCAGGTTGCAGCGCACGCTGTTGAGCAGCATTCGCGCGCAGGCTTGCGCGTCGGGATTCCTGGGCGCGTCCGTCTTGAAGTTCGCCCAGGCGATCGGAACGACCTGCGCAGCCGGCCCGGCCTCGCCCGCCCAGCCGGCGAGGGAACCGCCGAGCACGGCCAGCGCAAGCAGGGAGCGGATCGGCATCTCGGGAGTCTCCGGGCCAGGGCGCGTGCGCCCGGCGGAGAGCATAGCGCATCCCGAGCGATCCGGAACGTCCCTCCCGGCTCCCGTTAGCGGTACAGCGGCAGGTACCGGTAGTACACTTCCAGGTACAGGTTCCCCAGCGCCGTGCACATCACGCGGCCGCGGTCCTTCAGCGTGCCGGCGGGCGTCCAGGAGCCTTGGTCCTCCCCGGCCTTCGTCTCCACCCCCCAGCAGTTCCTGCTTGAGGTTCTCGTTCCAGGTCTTCCACGCCTCGCCGCCCTGCTGGAAGAGCGCGAGGTTGGCGAAGTACGCGTAGTGCCAGTCGAAGGGCCGCGCCTCGTCCTTGAACGTGGGCAGGGCGCCGGGCTGCGCGAGCAGCCAGCGTGCGCCGGGCTCCAGGTCGTCGCGCGCGGAGCCCAGCATCTGCGCGGCGCAGAGGCCCACGGCGGTGTCCAGCGCGCGCGGGCCGGCCTCGGCCGGCGCGAAGAAGGCGTAGCCGAAACCGCCGGGCGTCTTGCGCTTCGCGGCCTCGAAGAACCTCGCCGCGGACGCGAGCGCCTCGTCGGGCACGTTCAGGCCGGCGGCCTTGGCGCTGCGCAGGGCCATCGCGCAGAAGCCCAGCCCCGCGAGGTCGTCGTGCGCCAGGTCCTTCGCCTCAGGCGATTCCTTCTCGAGCAGCTCGAAGACGCGCGCATGGGCCAGCCAGGCCACGGCTTGCTGCGCCGGCGCCGTGTAGGCGTCGAGCCGCGTCATCCCGGCGGCCTCGGCGAGCGCGGTCGCAGCCAGCGCGTGCTCGTAGACGGCGCGGAAGCGGCCGAGCCCCGAGCCGGGCGGCGCGGCGGCCTCGCCCACGCGGCCATCCTCGCGCTGCCGCGCGATCAGCCAGGCCAACGCCTTGGCGACCTGCTCCTTATGTCTGCCGACCTTCGGCGTATGCCCGGCGCCGAGGATCGCCAGCGACATCCAGGCGGTCACGCGCTGCCGGTCCTCGGCGCGCCCGCCGCCGAGCGCCGCGTCCCACGAGCCGTCCGCCTCCTGCCGCTTTTCGAACCAGCGCAGGCCAAAGTCGACCGCCGACTCGGTCGCCGAGGATCCCCCGGCGCGTAAGGACAGGCGGCGCATGCCGCCTCCGCGCCGCACGCCGAACGCGCCCGATTCGGTGTTGAAGAGCTGCACGTCCCGCTCGTTCTCGCCCGACTCCACTTCGCGCCGCGCCTGGGCCAGTTGGCCGGCCTGGGCCAGGAGCTTCGCGTCGCCGCTGGCCGCCGCCTCGCGCCCGATCTCTTCCTCTGCCTGCTTGAGCAGGTTCACCGCGTCGTCCTTCTTCCCTTCGCGGTAGAGCGTCATGGCCTTGTCGAGGGTCTTGTAGCGCTCGAGTTCCAGAATCCGCACGCGCACGTCGCCGTCCACGCTCCCGGTCACTTCGCTCTCCATGGCCGTCACGCCGAAGCTCAGCTCATGGTGCGCGGCGCGCGCTTCGAGCTTTTCGGACTTCCAGGCCAGGTCCAGGCTCGCCGCGTTCCAGGCGTCGGCGGCGCCTTCCGGCACGGCCATCTCGAAACGCAGCAGCAGCGCGCGCTTCTCGTTCGAGAACAGGTCGCCGATCTTGATCTCCCGCGCGCGATCGTCCCCGCCGCTGAACGGGTATCCCACGGCTTCCAGCAGCTTCACGCCGGCCGCGAAGGTCACGCTCAGGTTCAGGTCCCGCGCCACGACCACGCGCCCTTCTTCCAGCTCCTTGTGGAAGAGCGGGGGCAACTGGTCCTTCTCTTTCACATAGTAGAACTCCCCGCCGCCGGCGTGCGCGAGTTTCGTCATCAACAGCTCGTTGTAGTCCTGGCCCAGCCCGACGGTGCTCACCCGGATCCCGGCGTTGAAAGCCTCCTGCGCCCAGCGCGCCAGCGCCTCGGGGTCGGTCTCGCCCTCGTTCGCGTTGCCGTCGGAGAGCAGCATCACCCGGCGCACCATGCCGTCCTGCTTGCCGGGTTTGAAGAGCCCCGTGCCTTCCTTCAGGCCGCCGCCCAGGTTCGTCCCGCTCGTCGGGCCCAACTCGCGGATCAGCGCCTTGATCCCCGCCGGGTCGGTCAGCCCCGCCAGCGGCCGGACGGTCTGCACGTCCGATGCGTAGGCGACGATGCCGAGCTGGTCGGTGGATTCGAGGCGGTCCACCAGGTCCGGGCCGGCGACGTGGACCATCTCCATCTTACCGGCATCCTCCATCGAGCCGGAACGGTCGATGACGAGGGTCATGGCGACGGCCGCCGTCTGGCCCTCGGCCGCCGCCGGCGCCTGGACCGTGAGCAATGCGCCGACTTGGACCTTGGAGCCCGCCAGCAGCTTCCCGCGTTCGCCCTGCACGCGGGAGGCCAGCTCCTTGGCGGGTGCTCCGGGCTGCGCCTCTGCTTCTTCGGCATGAACCGTGAAGCAGCCGCTCAAGATCAGGGCGACTGCAAACAGGTGAATCGGTCGGCAGGACATGAGGGGTTCCTCCTGGGCCGCGCACCAGTTCCGTTGGCATGCAACGCAGCACCGGAGGATTGGTTCACGATCGATAGATAGTGGGGATGTAAATAAGTGAATTCCATGGTTTGGGCCAAATGCCCAGTTTTTCATATATAGAACGGTGTAATATTAATCGACCATCCAAAACGGTTGGTCGATGAGCGGAATCTGGCGCATTCAGAATTGTAAGAGCTTTAAATTCAGGATGTTATGTATGCATATCCAGCGCAGAACCCTGCACATGTCGATCCTAGTCATCTTGTTCCTGGGCGCTGGGTCGGTCCTGCACCAGATCTTTGGGGCATCAAGCGAGTCCGGCACGAGTGCTGCTCTACGCGCTCGGGTTACGAACTCGGATCTGCCGATCGCGCCGCTTGCGGGTGGGACGGACGGACTGCCCAGCGCCGACGAGCTGAACGCGCAGTTCGTCGAGCGCGTGCGCCCCCTGCTGGATACGCACTGCCTGCGCTGCCACAACGAAAAGAAGCACAAGGGCGGCGTGCGGCTGGACGATCTGGCGGGCGTGCTGGACGAAGCGAACGTGCCGCGCTGGACGGAAGTCAAGAACGTGCTCGACGTCGGCGCCATGCCGCCGGAAGAGGTCGAAGAGCGGCCCTCGCGAATCGATCAGGACCTCCTGCTGAAGTGGATCGGGAACGCCCTGAGGCGCTACGAGATGGACCACCTCGAGACCGGCGGCGACACGCTGCTGCGGCGGATCAACCTGCGCGCGTACGCCAACATGCTCCGGACGTTGCTGGACGTGCCGCCGCAGGGGCTTGAGCAGTTCCCGCCGGATGGCGAAGTCCAGGGTTTCGATACGGTGGGCTCGGCGCTCTACACCGATGCAACGCTTTACGATCAGTACCTGAAGACCGCGCAGCGAACGCTGGACCTGGCGCTTCCCACGACTCCTCAGCCGCCCAAGGTCATCGAACGAAAACTGTATCCTAAGGACGGCGCACTGAACTCGCTGCGGCGGCAAGGGCAAGCTGTCGAGAAGATGATCGCCGATCTCCAGAAGGATCACAGGGCCTTGCCCAAGGTGCGGGCGGATTTCGGGCCGAAGGCGGGCGGCGCGAAGGGAAGCGCGAGCGTGATCGACGCGGTGATTGCCGAGCACTTTGGGGTCAAGAGCTTCAAGGAATTGGCCAAGCAGAACATCAAGTGGGAAGACGATCCGGAGTGCGCGCGAAAGGTGGGGCTCAGTCTGCAGGCGGAAAGGGAACGGCTCAAAGCCCAGGAAGCCCGGGTGGAAGACTTCCAGCCCATCGGCATAGCCGGCAACGCGACCACCATCCATGCCACCATCGACCAACCCGGCTACTACCTGGTACGCGTGCGCGCCCAGTTGTCGAACCCCGACTGCCCCATGCCGCTGCGCATCGTCGTGAACCAGGAGAACGTGAGCATGTTCTTGGTTTACGATCCGCCGGGCAAGCCGGGCGTCCACGAGGTCCGCGTCTTCCTGGGGCAAGGCAAGTCCCGCATCACCCTGGTTTCCCTGCTGCCGGGGCGCCCCCTGCATCACGTCAAATATCTGCTTGAGTACGTTCGCGCGATTCACGGCTTCCACCCCAGGTACGAACGCCAGTCGGAACGCGAGGAACGGACCGAAGCCGAGAAAGGGCCCTATCCGGAGGCGCTCTCCGACGAACTCTCCCTGCACGGCCCGATCCACGCCGTCTGGCCGCCTCCGGCCGTCGCGCGCATCTTCCCCCGCGGGCTCAAGGCCGATCCCGGCCGCGAGTACGCCGAGGAGATCCTGTCGCGCTTCATGCGCCAGGCCTACGGGGGCGCGTGCGATCCGGCCGTCGTGCGCCCCTACGTGGACCTGGTCATGTCGCACTACGACGCCAAGCAGGACTTTCCCGAAGCCGTCAAGTACGCGCTGGCCGCGGTGCTGAGTTCGCCCCGGTTCCTGTACCTCTTCGAGGAGCAGCGGGCGGAACCCGCCCGCCGGCGCGCGCTGAACGGCACGGAGCTGGCGCGGCGGCTGGCCTACGCCCTGTGGAGCGACCTGCCGGACGAGGCGTTATGGGCCGGCGCGGCCGGCGGCGAATTGACGCAGGACGCCGAGCTGCGCGCGCAGATCAAGCGCCTGCTCGCCGATCCCCGCGCCCGCGCCTTTTGCGAAGGCTTCGCGACGCGCTGGTTGAAGATCGACCAACTGGGCTCCCTGAGCATCTCGAACGAGCACTTTGCCGCCTTCGACGAACTGCTGCGGAAGTCCGCGATCGACGAGAGCGTCGAGTTCTTCTCCGAACTGCTGCGGCGGAACGAGAGCGCCCTCAACTTTCTAGACTCCGACTTCGCCATGCTCAACGGCCGGCTGGCCCAGCACTATGGCATTCCCGGCGTGACCGGGAACGAGTTCCGGCGCGTCAAGCTCCCCCCCGGTTCGCGCCGCGGCGGCGTGCTGACCCAGGCCAGCGTCCTGATGGCGACATCCAACGGCATGGTGACCTCGCTCGTGCGGCGAGGTGCGTTCGTGATGGAGCGGCTGCTGGGCGTCCATCCCGGTACGCCGCCGCCCAACGTCCCCTCGCTCGACCGGGTCCCGATGGACGGCAAGGACGGCGAACCCCTGGCCCCGCGCGACCGCCTCTCCATGCACCGGGAGGTCCCGAGTTGCGCGCGCTGCCACGACCGCATCGATCCCCTCGGGGTCGGCCTGGAGAAGTTCAACGCGCTGGGCGCGTACGGAGAGAAGCTGGCGCTCCTGCTGCCGGGGCTCGATGCCAAGGGCTTGCCGCGATGGGCGGAGCTCGAAGCCGACGTCCGCGGCGCCATGCTGGACGGTTCGGCCTACGACGGCTCCGACGAGCTTAAAAAGCGCCTCCTGGAGCAGAAAGACCGCTTCCTGCGCTGCCTCGCCGAGCACCTCGCGGTGTACATGCTGGGCCGAAGCCTGCAGCTTTCCGACGCGCCGGTGCTCGACGGCATCTGCGCCAACGCCGCGAAGGAAGGATACGGGCTCTATACGCTCGTGGAAGGATTGTTGCTCAGCGAACTGTTCCGGACCAAGTAGGGCCGCGGCCGTGGCCTGAAGGCGGGGAGACCGAACCATGAACAAGCGCGAAGGTTGGAACCGCAGGAGCTTCCTGAAGGCCGCCGGCGTCTCGATCGGCCTGCCGTTCTTTCCGTCGCTCTTTCCGCGCTGCGCGTGGGCCGACGGCGTCGCGCCGCCGCGGCGGCTGCTCTTCATGTCCGTGCCGCTGGGCTTCGTGCCCAACCCCTGGCTGGTCTCGCTGGGCTCCAATACGTTCAACAAGAACGCCAACGGGGTGATCGAATACAAGGGCGGCTGGTTTCCCGAGGAGGACGGTCCCGGCTACAAGATGCCGGAGGTGCACGCGGATCTGGAGCCCCATCGGCAGCACCTCAGCTTCCTGAAAGGCCTGACCAACAAGGCGTATCGCGGCGACCCGCATTATGGCGACGACGTGTTCCTGACCTGCGCGGATACCCTGGCCGACGGCTCGCGCGCCTTTTCCAACACCGTCTCCTGCGACCAGGTGGCCGCGAAAGCGAAAGCGCTTGCCGGCGACGAAGTGCGTCATCCGAGCCTGGCCGTCGGCATCCGCCCGGTCATGGGCACGCATACGGGCGGCCTCTCGTGGTCCGAGCAGGGCGTTCCGCTGGCGCCCGAATCCTCCCCGCGGCGGCTCTTCGAGCGCCTCTTCGGGAAGGACGACCTGAGCGCCGAAGAACGGCTCCTGCGGCTCAAACAAAAGCGCAGCGTCCTCGACGCGACCCTTGGGCAGATCGAGGACCTGCATGGCAGGCTGAACGCCTCCGACCGCCGCAAGCTCGAGGAGGTCACCGAAGCGGTGCGCCAGGTCGAGGCCCAGATACAACGCGAGGAACGCTGGGTCAGCGTCAGGAAACCGGAGACGAAGCTCGAACCGCCCAGCGAGGACATCGGCCTGAAGTCCGCGCTTCACGCCAAGACCATGCTCGAACTGATCCACGCGGCCTTCCTCACCGACAGCACCCGGATCGCAACCTGCGAACTCCCCGACAACTTCATGGGCGACCATGAGATCAGCCGATTCGACAAGCACAGCCTCAATCACGCCGCCGGCGACCCGGAAAAAAGTGAACGACCACCTCAAGCTGGACCGCGCCATGTCGAAGCAGGTCGCCTACTTCATCGACCTGATGACCAAGTCCAAGGGACACGACGACCGGCCGCTCCTGTTTCATGCGCTCGCGGCGTATGGCTCGGGCGTCTGGGGGCCCAATCATTGGCTGCGCAGCCTGCCGGTCATGCTCATCGGCCACGCCGGCGGAAAGATCAAACAAGGGCTCACGCGCAAGTACGACGATCCCACGCCCATGGCGAACCTGTGGCTCTCGATGCTTCAGGCCAGCGGCGTGACCGCGGGCGATCTGGACCCCAAGGCCCCGGCCGGCGAAAAGAACGCGCCGCTCAAGAAATTCGCCGACAGCACCGGTGTGCTGGACGGCCTGCTGACGGCGTAGGGATTCGATGGCGCAATAGAAAGGCTCTTCATGTCCAACGAAGTACCCGCTCTGCGCGCGGCGCTGCGCGTCATGGTGCAGCTCTGCGAATCGCGCGACGCCCAGGGCGTCACCGAGCTCGGCAAGGCCCTCGGCCTGAACAAGAACATGGTCTTCCGGATCCTGCGCACGCTCGACGAGGAAGGCTGGGTGGTGCGCGAGAACGAATCGGCGAAGTACCGCATGAGCCTGCGCCCGTTTCATTACGCGAGCATGCCCGTCGGGCGCATGAACCTGCGCCTCGCCGCGCTGGAGCCCCTGAAGGAACTCTGGACGCGCACCGGCGAGAGCACCTACCTCGCGATCCTCGACGAAGACCGGGTCATGTACCTGGAGAACTTCGACGCGACGGGGAGCATCAAGATCGCGGGGAAGGTGGGCGGACGCTACTTCCTGCACTGCTCCGCTCCCGGCAAGGCGCTCATCGCCTACGCCCCCGACGCCTACCTCGAGGACCTCGCGCGGAAGGGATTCGAGCGCCTCACGCCCAAATCGATCTGCCGTCTGGACAAGCTGCGTGACGACTTGGCTCTGGTGCGCGAGCGGGGCTTCGCCGTGGATATCGAAGAGTACGCCACGGGCCTGATGTGCCTGGCCGCGCCGGTCTTCGACCATACGGGCCGGGCCGCGGGAACCGTCGGCACGTCCGTGCTGACCTTGAATTACAGCGTCCGGCGGATGCTCAACGAACTGGGGCCGTTGGTTAAGGCCGCCGCGCGAACCGTCTCCAGCGCCATGGGCGCATCCGAAAAGGTCCTGAGTACCGCGCCGCAGAAGTAACTGGCCCAATGCGCCGGGCATTTTGGACCGGATCGAGGCGCGCCGCGGGAGCAAATCGGGACGAAGATCCGTGACCGAGGCGCAACGAAGAGCCGGGCCAAAAGGCCCAAGTAGTGGGCCAGGAACTTCTGCGGCGCGGTACTGAGCGCGACCTGAAACTCCACGCCGCTCAGCGCGCCATGTCCAGCGTGTGGTACTTCTTGCAGGCGTAGCTGATCATGTTCGCTTTGATCTGCTTGCGGCGCTTGAAGGGCTGAATCTAGTTCAAGATTACTTTGCACAGGGCCGCGCCAGCAACCTCACTCGCCCCGACTGTCTTATTTCGCGCCAAGCCCTGTCGGGACAGCGGAAGCTCTCGAACGCACATTTTCCGATACGGACTGGCGACCGCCAGCGCTGGAGCGCGAATCCGATTGCCTGCGGGAATTTTCTAGGTACACTCCGAAAGAACTTGGAAGATGACGAGTAATCAAGCTGCTTAACCGGCCGACCAGGGACTCACCCCGAAAGGTTTGGACGCATGGCGGAACACGCAGGTCGTCCCCGAAGAAAAGGCGCCAAGCCCCTGGGCGCCCAGGCCAAATATGCGGAGCCGGCCGCGAGCGGCGCGGGGGATTCGCGCCAAGGGAACTCGGACGTTGCGGCCACGGCTCCCGTTGAAACTGCGGTCTGTCCGAAATGCCAGGGCGTGCTGGAGGCCGGAGCGACCTTCTGCGGGCATTGCGGCGCCTCGCTTGCTACCGGCCGCAAACGCACCTACAAGCCTGGCGACCGAGTGCGCAAGTCGATGCAGCGCAACCGGGAAAGCAAAATCAAAGGCGGTCGCAACGTTCTGCTGATCCTCGGCATGCTGCATTTCCTGGTCGCGGCCGGCATCTACGTGTACCTCTCGGTCTATGCGGACGAACTCAGCGTAGCGGGGGAGACCGGCTTGGCGGCGCAGGGCCTGATGAAGCTCGTGGTGTTCTATTACGGGGGTCTGGGCGTGGTCTTCTCGGGGCTGTACCTCTGGGCGAGGTCGAGCCCCTTGCCCGCGCTGGTTTGCGGTCTGGTGGTCTACCTGACCTTCATGGTCGTGGCGATCGTGATAAACCCCGCCTCGCTGCTCAGCCCAATCGCATGGATCATTCGCCTGGGCATAGTCGGGGCGTTCACCGGCGGGATCAAGTCGGCTCTGGAAATGCGGCGAATCGAGCGCGGCCTGTCGCCCTACGCGAGCGGCGCTCGGAGCCATGCGGTCAGGCGCAAGCGCAAGGTCGAGGCGGCCTGATTCGGTGGACCGGCCGCGCAAGAAACGCCGCGTTCCGACGGCAGCCCAGCCCCCGCGGGAACCGCTACCGCCTCACGCCGAGCCCGACGCTTCGACGCTCTGCGCGGGCTGCCGGCGAACCTTCGGCGCCCAATACAAATTCTGCCCGCATTGTGGGCGCGGTGTCGCCGAAAGCGAAAAACACCGGCGTCAATTGAAGCGGCACGCGCAAGTGGCGCGGCACGTGCACAACGCCTATGCGGACATCCGGCGCATGGCGGTCTACTACATGATCTTCCTCGGCCTGAACTTCGTGTCGGCTTACGTCATTCCGTCTGACATGATGTGGGGCCTGTTGCTGTATGGCGTGGTCATCATCTGCGTCTCGATGGTCTGGTGGCGGCAGGAGCGCGGCCTGGATGGTCGCTGGTCCAGACCGGGCTTCGGACCGCTGGCCATGGCAGGCGTCGCTTGCGGCGCGTTCGCCACCTATGGCTTGGCCCACCTGAACAACCAGTTGGCGCTGCGGTTGCTGGGCCTGCAGGAATTGATGGAGGCGACGGATGGCCTCTCGGAGTTCTTCCGGCTGCAGATTCCGCTGCCCGCGCTGATCGTCGGCATGTGCCTCGTTCCGGGCGTGTTCGAGGAACTCCTGTTTCGCGGGCTGATCCAGGCCACCCTAGAGAAGCAGCTATCTCGGCGCGAAGCCTGGATCGTGCAGGCGGTGGTCTTCGCCATCGCGCATGTCAACTTGATCGGCTTCTTCACCTACCTGGTCCTCATGGGACTCTGGCTGGGTTGGCTGCGCAACCGCTCGAACAGCATCATTCCGGGCATGCTCGCCCATTTTGCGCATAATCTGCTGGCCGTGCTGGTGGTGTACTACCGTCCGTTCGAGCCGTAGCTGGAAGCGCAGGTCAATAAAAAAGGCGGGCTTGCGCCCGCCTTATACGCGTCCGGGTGCGGTGGAGGCTCAGCGCGCCATGTCCAGCGTGTGGTACTTCTTGCAGGCGTAGCTGATCATATTCGCTTCGGTCTGCCGGGACTCGACGCCCTTGTTGTTGGGTTCCTGGTCCAGGATCTCGCCGTAGAGGTCCACGGCGCGGTCGAGCAACTCGCCGGCCTTTTCGAGCATCTGGTTATTCTTCCCGGTGGTCCCCTGGCGGAACTGCTTGTAGTACTTCATCCCCTCGTCGAAGCACTTGTTGGCTTCGGCGAGCTTGGCGGCGCTCTTGCCGCCGGCGGTTAGCGCGCTGGAGTCCACGACGATCTCCTCGCCGCCGCCCATGCCCGCGGCTTCGGCGGCCAGTTCCTTGGCGGACTTCTTGGGCTCCTCCTGCTTGGCGGGCGTGGCGGGGGTCTTGGGCGATTCGGCCTTCTGCGCCAGCGTGATCGTGGACTTGAAGTCCTTCTTGATCTTGTCGAGCACCTGGATGCGGAAGGCCTCGACTTCGTCCTGGGCGACCTGGTACTCGGGCAGGGTCTTGAGCAGCCGGCGCAGCTCGTCCTCGGCGAAGGGCCGGCGGCCCGCGGCGGCCAGCAGCGCCGAGCGCTCCAGGGCCCGGTCCACGACCAGCTTGCGGAACGTGTCGCCCAGCCGCCCTTCTGGCGACTTGGAGAAGGCCTTGTCGAGATACTCGACCAGCTCCGGCCCCAGCGCCAGCCGCTTGGCCAGGTACACGATGTCGTAGAGGTCGCGCGGGTCGTTGCTGTTGAGGTCCAGGCCGCTCTCGAGCTGCGCCAGAAGCTGCCGGAACTCGGCCTGCCGCTCGGTCAGCGGGACTTCCTTCACCTGCTGGATGTCCGACTTGCCGATGGGGACCTTCATCTTGCCCAGCGTGGCCGGGTTGTCCTCGGGAATCCGCTGCAGCTTGAAATACTCGTTGGTCTCCTCGACCTTCAGCCCGCGGATCGTGTTGCCGTTCACGAGGCTCAGCACGTACGTCGCCGGGACGGTGGCGAACTCGGTGATGTCGATGTGCGAGGTGGCGAGCTTGAATTCCCCGGCCTTCCGCGCCCACGCCTGCGCGGCGCCGTGGACCTCGGGGGCGGCCTTGAGCTGCGCGGCCTCCTCGAACAGCTTCTTCCCGCCGTCGAAGTCGAATTCCTGCCACTCCAGGCCCCCGCGGCTGACCTGCGTGAGCTTCGCCAGCCGTTCGCGCCCCTGCTCGATCAGCGCCTGCGCCTTCTTGCTCTCGGCCTCGTCCCACTTCGGTTCGGGCGTGGGCGCCGGCGCGGCGGGCTTGGCGACCTCCGGCGCGGGCGCCGGCTCGGCCTTCTTGGGCTCTTCCTTGACCTCCGGCGCGGGCGCGGCCTTCGGTTCGGGCTTCGGCGCCGGCGGCGGGGCCTTGGTCGTCTGCTGCTGCGAACCGAAGAGCCCCAGAATCTTGTCCTTGTAGACGATGCCCACACCGGTCAGCGCGCCCAGCACGACGACCAAAAGCAGGAGTTTCAGCGTCCCGAAGATCCGATCGCGCTGCTGGCGTCCGCGCCAGTTCACGTTCGAGGTCTTCGAATCGTCATCCTTGCCATTCTTGGGTTTACGCGGCGGCGCCACGGGGTCTTCCTCCAAGCGAACCTTTCGGCATCAAGCGCGTTACCATTATACCGAGGACGGCGCAGCGCGCTTATTCCTGCATCCTCCAAAACTCGGCCTGCCAAGGAGAGCCGTACCATGCTGCACCTTGTGTACCCCAACGGACAGGGCGCACCGGTGCATTCTGGAAAGTCCCCCACTTCATCGTCTTCGAACGCTGGTCCAGGCCAAAGGGTTCGAGAAAAATCCTGGTCCGGACTTTCACGCCCGACCCGCGAGGCTTGTGGTATGACCCCTGCATGGTATTGACCATGTTCAGCCTTTTCGAACGCCCAAATCTGCTGTTCCTGGCGCTGCCCTTGAGCGTGCTGCTCGTGTGGTGGTATCGCCGGCAAGCGCAGGTCTGGGTGGATCGGCGGCTGCGTTACCGCCTGCTCTTCCGCGCGCTGGCGCTCGGGGCGCTGGTGCTGGCCCTGGCGGGCTTCCGGATCCCGGGCGAGCGGCAGAGCCTACAGATCGTCGCCGCCATCGACCTCAGCGACAGCGTCTACGACCCCGCCTCGCAGCAGGCCGAACTCGAGGCGCTCGCGGACACGCTTCGAGAACCGAATGCCGAACTGGGCGTCGTGACCTTCGGGCGCACGGCGGGGCTGGAGCGCCCGCTGGCCCCGCTGCCCGGCGAGGCCGAGGCCCGCGCCACGCGCGGGACGCCCGCGCCCGCGCGCCTGGATGGGCCGCCGCCGCTTCCCGACCTGCTCCACCCGCAGGCGGTGATCGAGCGCGACGGAACCGACGTGGGCCTCGCGCTGCGCTCCGCGCGGGGCCGCTTCAAGGAAGACCGGCCCGGCGCGAGCGCCATCGTCCTCGTCGGCGACGGCCTGGACACTGAGGGCCAAGCCCTGGCCGCCGCCGAATCCCTCCGCGGCAGCGGCATCGACCTGCTCGTCCGCCCCGCCGCGATGGAGGCCACCGGCGACGTGCTTCTGGAAAGCGTGCGCTGCCCCGAGCGCGGCCGCGTCGGCCTGGGCGTCCCGCTCGACGTGACCGTCCGCGGGCAGGCCGAGGCCCGCGTGAAGGTCCGCGTCCTGCGCCACACCGGGAGCCAGGTCCACCTGGTGGGTTTGAAGGTGGTCGAGCTGAAAGGCCACGCCGACGCGCGCGGGCGGGACTTCCGTGCCGTCGCGACCCTGGTGGACCGCCCCGAAACCCCCGGCGTCGCGCGCTACGAGGTCGTCGTCGAAGGCCCCGAGGGCGAGGAACTCCCGCGCGACTTTCGGAAAAACAACACGCTCTGGGCCGCGGTCCCCATCTCCGGCCCCGCGCGCTGGGCCGTGCTCGCGCGCGAAGCCTCTCCGCTGGCCGTCTGGGCGCGGCAGGGCAGGCGCCTGGGCGTGGAACTGACCCTCTACGAGCCCGGCCGCTTCCCGCTCCGCGGCGAGGCCTACCGCGGCTTCGCCGGCGTCCTCGTGGACGGGCTCTCCGCCGGCGAACTGAAGCCCGGCGGCGAGGCGCTGCAAGCGCTGCGCGAGGCCCTCGAGGCCGGCGTGGGCCTGGTCGCCATCGGCGGCGAGCAGGCCTTCGGCGCGGGCCGGCACCCGGAGGGCGGCCTTTGGGAGCGCCTCCTCCCGGTCACGCTGCGCCCCGAGGACGACCGCACCCGCGCGGTGCTCTTCGTCGTCGACGTCTCCGGCTCGATGGGCATCCGCATCGGCGGGCAGGACGGCCAGCTCAAGCTCGCCTTCGCCCAGAAGCAGCTCGGCGCGGCCGTCACCAAGCTCCGCCCGACCGACCGCGTGGGCCTGATCGCCTTCTCCGGCTCCGCCCAGACCGTCGCGAAGCTGGACGCCGACCCCAGCCGCGCGGCCTTCATCGAGGCGCTCAACCGCTTGCAGCTCGAGAAACAGACGAACTTCCTCGCGGCCTTCGCCGAAGCCGCGAAGATCCTGAAGCCCGACGACGCCGAAGAGCAGCTCGCGATCCTGCTCTCCGACGGCGAGCCCCTGCCGCCGGTGGAATTGAAAGACCTGGAGGCCGCCGTCCAGGCGCTCTGCCCGCCGCCTCCCTCCGCCGAACGGCCGCGCCGCACCAAGCTGCTCTGCTTCGGCATCGGGACCGGGCCGCAGGACGCCAACCCCTCGGGCGAGGCGCGCCTCAAGCAGATGGCCGCGGCCGGCGGCGGCGCCTTTTACCCCGACTTCCTCCAGCTTGGGCGGCGCCTCGAGCAGGTCTTCGACGAGCGCAAGGAGGACCTCTACACGCGCCGCGGGGGCTTCGACGTCGCCGCGCCGGCCTACCGGCACGAGGTCCTCGAAGCGGCCGGCGAGCCCTGGCCGCGCCTGCCGTTTCGAAACCGCCTCAAGGCCAGGCCCCAGAGCGAGGTGCTGCTCTGGAGCCGCCCGCCGGCCGGGACCGAGGCCGTGCAAGGCTCGCGCAAGCCCGACCCGCTGATCGTGCTGGGACACTCCGGCGCGGCGCGCACCGCCGTGCTGGCGCTGGCGCTGGAAGGCCCCGCCGGGCAGGCGCTCCTCGCCCCGCGCGAGGGCTGGCGCGGCGGGCAGGCCCTGCTGGCGGCGCTGCTGGCCTGGTGCGGCGGCGACGAACCCGAAGACCGGCGCGGCTGGCGGGTCGAGACCGAGGCCCGCGCAGGGCGGAAGCTCGCGGTGACGCTCTACGCGCGCGAGGAACCCTCGCAGGTCGCGCGCAACGGCCTGCGCCTCGCGGCGCGCCTGCGCGGGCTGGACGGCGGCGAGGCCCTCGCCCCGGCGCAGCCCCTGCTGCCCGTCGCGCCGGGGACCTACCGCGCCGACCTGCCGCTACCCGCCCCGGGCGTCTACCGCTTGAGCCTGCTCGACGGCCCGGACGGGCACGCGCAAGCCGAGCGGCTCGTCACGGCGCCTTATCCCGCCGAGTACCGCCGCTTCGGGACCGACCGCTACGCCTTGCAGGAGCTGGCCGAGGCCGCCGGCGGGCGTTCGCGGATGCTGAACCTGCCCCGGCACGACCTGGACGCCTGGAAGCGCGAACTCGGCCCGCAGCGCGATTACCGCCCGGCCCGTTCGGGGCTGCTCGTCCTGGCGCTGCTGAGCGTGCTTGCCGAAGTCGCCGCGCGGGGCCTGCGCGCGCGCAGGTGAGGTTCCCTGCGGCTGCCGCGCCCCTTCGGCTTGGGAAGCCGCGGGCGTCTTGCCCGCCCGTCGTGCCACGGGTCGGCGCAGCCGCCCCGTGCCTCACTCGGAGCGCCGGCATCCGCCGAGGCACGCCAATATTCCAAGACAATCCCCAGCACAGGCCATACGCCAATACTAAAATGAGCAGCGCGCGCAAGGAGAATTGAAAGCGCTTGGGATGCTTGCCGTTGGGCGTGTCTTTTATATCGGCGCCAACGCCTCACGCCGCGCCGAACCGCTCCAGCGCCTGCGCGTAGCCGACCCGTTCGAACCCCGCCTCTTCGATCCACGCCTTCGCCTCGGGATCGCAGAGCAGCGCCAGATCCTCGTCGCGGTCGGTATCGAAGCCCGGCCGCAACGCCAGCGCCTGTAGCTCCGGCGTCAGCAGCGCGGCGTGCGTGATCGCGTAGTGGACCCCCGGCGGGGCCGCGCGGAGGGCCGCGCGGAAGGCCGGCTTCCGTTCGGCCAGCGAGCCGCGCCCCATCTTGAACCCTTGGGCGTTCAGCGGCGCCAGCTCCGCCGGCAGGCCCGCCTTCTCGGGCAGGCGCAGGAACGGGATGCGGAAGCGCTCCCAGATGCGCAGGGCCGCCTTGGCGAAGGCCCCGTCCCAGCGCGGGAAGGCCCCCATGTGGGCGTCCAGATGCGTGGGCTTGATCCCCGCCGCCAGCACGCGCTCGATCTGCGCGGCGACTTCCTCGTAGACCGCGTCGTCGGCCTCCGCCGGCAGGTCGTTGGTCGCCAGCGGGAAGGCCGTCGGCGCGCCCTTGCGCGTCAGCGCCTTCGCGCCGGTCAGCGGCCCGAAGTGGTACTCGGGGTACTCGCAGGTGAGCGTCACGTGGACGCCGACGGGGATGCCGTGTTCCTTGGCCAGCTTCGCGGCCTCGCCGAACCACGCGCACGGCGCCATCAGGTTGCTCTGCGTCAGGCAGCCTTGCGTGAAGGCCCGCACGACCCCGCGGTTGGCGGCGTTCGAGGACCCGAAATCGTCGGCCTGGAGGACCAGCAGGCGTTGGGCGTTCATGCGCTGGGTTTACACCTCCGCGCGGCGGGGTCAATCGAGCTTGCGGGCCGCCGTCTCCCGCATGGAGCACTTGCCCTTGACGCTCCGCCCTTCTGGCGCGAACGTTAAGGCGGCTTGTCCCGATCCCCCGGAGGAGTCCGCATGTTCGACCGCGAAACCGTGGAGTCGTTCTACCGGGCGCTGCCCGAGCGCATCGCGAGCGTGCGCAAAAAGCTGGCCCGCCCGCTCACGCAGGCCGAGAAGATCCTCTACGGGCACCTCGACGACATCGAAGGGCAGGAGCTCGAGCGCGGCAAGAGCTTCCTGATGCTCCGGCCCGACCGCGTGGCGATGCAGGACGCCACCGCGCAGATGGCGATCCTCCAGTTCATCAGCTCCGGCCGCCAGAAGGTCGCCGTCCCCAGCACCGTCCACTGCGACCACCTGATCCAGGCGCGCAAGGGGGCCGGCCCGGACATGGAAGTGGCGTTGAAAGAGAACGCGGAGGTCTTCCACTTCCTCAGCGGTTCGGCGCGCCGCTACGGCATGGGCTTCTGGAAGCCCGGCAGCGGGATCATCCACCAGGTGGTGCTCGAGAACTACGCCTTCCCCGGCGGGCTGATGATCGGCACCGACAGCCACACCCCCAACGCCGGCGGGATGGGCATGGCCGCGATCGGCGTCGGCGGGGCCGACGCGGTCGACGTGATGGTCGGGATGCCCTGGGAACTGCTCTGCCCCAAGCTCGTCGGCGTCAAGCTCACCGGCGCGCTCAGCGGCTGGACCAGCGCCAAGGACGTCATCCTCAAGATGCTGGAACGGCTCACCTGCGCCGGCGGCACCAACAAGATCATCGAGTACTTCGGCCCCGGCGTGGAGAGCATCTCGCTGACCGGCCGCGGCACCATCACCAACATGGGCGCCGAACTCGGCGCGACCACCAGCCTCTTCCCCGCCGACCTGCGCACCGCCGCCTACCTCCGCGCGACCCGCCGCGGCCTCGCCGCCGACTGGGCCATGCGGCACCTCCACGAGGTCAACGCCGACCCGCCGGTCCACGACGAACCCGACGCCTTCTACGACGAATACTACGAGATCGACCTCGACCAGCTCGGCCCCATGCTCGTCGGCCCCCACAGCCCCGACGTCGCGCACAGCGCCGAGCAGATGAAAGTGGACGTGACCGAGAAAGGCTACCCCGACGAAATCAAGGTCTGCCTCATCGGCTCCTGCACCAACAGCAGCTACGAGGACATCGGGCGCGCCGCCCACGTCGCCCGTCAGGCGCTCGACAAGGGGCTGACGGCGAAGACCCCGCTCCTCGTCACGCCCGGCAGCGACCAGGTCTACGCCACGCTCGAACGCGACGGGCACCTGAAGACGCTCCGCGAACTCGGCGCGACCGTCCTCGCCAACGCCTGCGGCCCCTGCATCGGGCAGTGGAAGCGCGAGGACCTCAAGCCCGACGACCTCAACACCGCCAAACCCAACTCCATCGTCACGAGCTTCAACCGCAACTTCCGCGGGCGCAACGACAGCAACAACGCGACCCTGGCCTTCATCGGCTCGCCCGAACTCGTTGTCGCCAAGGCGATCTCCGGGCGCCTCTCTTTCAATCCCTCACCGACGAACTGCCCGCCAACGGCGGCCGGGTCAGGCTCGACCCGCCCGCCGCGCCGGACCTGCCCGAGCGCGGCTTCGTCTTCGACGACCAGGGCTACCAGGCCCCGGACGTCCACGGCGCCCCGGAGGTGAAGGTCGCGCCCGACAGCGAGCGCCTGCAGCTCCTCGAGCCCTTCGATCCCTGGGACGGCCGGGACTTCGGCGGCCTGCGCGTCCTGGTCAAGGCCCAGGGCAAGTGCACCACCGACAGCATCTCCGCCGCCGGCAAGTGGCTCCGCTACCGCGGGCATCTCGACAACATCTCCAACAACCTCTTTCTCGGCGCGGTCAACGCCTTCGACGGCCAGACCGGGACCGGCCGCAACCTGCGCAGCGGCGAGGCCGGCCTGACCTTCCCCGAGATCGCCCGCGACTACAAACAGCACGGCATCGGCTGGGTGGCCGTCGGCGACCATAACTACGGCGAAGGCTCCAGCCGCGAGCACGCCGCCCTAGAACCCCGGCACCTCGGCGGCCGCGCCGTCATCGTGCGCAGCTTCGCGCGCATCCACGAGACCAACCTCAAGAAGCAGGGCATGCTCGCCCTCACCTTCGCCGATCCCGCCGACTACGATAAGGTCCGCGAAGACGACACGGTCGCCATCCTGGGCCTCAAGCACTTCGCGCCCGGCAAGCCGCTCACCGTCCGCCTTACCCACGCCGACGGGAGCGCCGACGAGTTCAAGGCCCGGCACTCGTACAACGCCGAGCAGATCGAGTGGTTCAAGGCCGGCAGCGCGCTGAACCTGATCAAGCGCAGCCTGGCCCAGGAAGCGTCCAAGCGCGCCGAGGCCCGCCCGCCGGCGAAGCTCGCCGCGAAATCCAAGCCCGCCGCGAAGAAGAAACCCGCCAAGCCGAAGCCGAAGGCCGCGAAGAAGAAGACCGCGCCGAAGAAGAAGACCAAGCCGGCCGCACGGGCGCGGAAGACCGCGAAGAGGAAGGCCCCGGCCCGGAAGACCGCCAAGCGCAAGCCCGCGAAGGCCAAAGCGCGCAAGAAACCCGCGGCGAAGCAGGCGCGCAAGCAGGCCAAGGTCCGGTCCGCGAAGAAGGCCGGAACGAAGCGCAAAGCGAAGCGGCGTTAAGCGGAGGGCGTGCGCCGCCGAGGCGGCGAGGTGAGGATTCCGACGCAGGACGAGCGCGCCGCCGCGCCAAGGGTCGCCCCATGGCCAACGAACTCCACGACTTCGACAAAGCCTACGCCTCGGGCCGCACTCCCTGGGACAGCGGCGTGCCCAGCCTCGAACTGCGCCGCGTCCTCGACGCGGGGCTGCTCCCTGGCCGGCGCGTGCTGGAACTCGGCTGCGGGACGGGCACCAACGCCGTCGAACTCGCGCGGCGCGGCTACGAAGTCACCGCGGTGGATTTCGTCGCCCAAGCCGTCGAAGCCGCGCGGGCCAAAGCCGGGGCGGCAGGCGTGAAAGTCGCCTTCCACGTCGGCGACGCGCTGAACGCCGACGTCGGCGGGTCCTTCGACCTGCTCTTCGACCGCGGCGTCTACCACCACTGCCGGCGCGTGGATTTGCCGGGCTTCATGAAGATGGTGGAGCGCGTCACGCGCCCGGCGAGCCGCTGGCTTTCCCTGGCCGGCAGCGCCAAGGAGACCCACGAGTACGGCCCGCCCACGGTGAGCGAAGCGGAATTCCGCGCCGAACTGGGCGGGCTCTTCGAGTTCCTCGAGATTCGCGAGTTCCGCTTCGGCACCGACAGCGAGGCCTTCCGGCCGCTGGCCTGGTCGATCCTGATGAAGCGCAAGTGAACCGGGCCGGACTCCTGCCCGCTGAAGCAGGTCAGGCGTCGAACTTGAGGTATCTCACCACCGCCGGCGGGACGTTCAGCGGGACCACCCGCGCCTTGACCTGATAGCGCTTCTGGAACGCCTGCACCACGTCGCGAATGCCCCTCAGCCGCTCGCGCTCCTGCTTCCTGCGGAAAGGCGTCTGCAGCTCGCGGATCGCGAGGTACTCGAAGTACGCCAGCGTGCCGTCGGGCTTCAGCAGCGCGCGGAAGTGCTCGAGGAATCCTTGCACCTCGCCGGGCGTGAAGTTGTTCAGGGGCAGGCCCGAGACGATCCGGTCGTAGACCGGCTTCGCGGGCAGTTCGCGCACGTCGCCGCGGATGACCCGGATCCGCTCGCGCATGCTCGCGAAACCCTTCTGCCGGGCGATCTTCTCCTTCAGGTGCTCCACGAAGTTCGGACTGATCTCGTAGAGGTCCAGCCGCCCGCGCCCGTTCATGCGCTGGGCCAGCGCGCGCGTGAAGGCCCCGGTCCCCGGGCCGACCTCCAGGACGCGCAGGTCGCCGGGAAGCTCCCGCGCCGGCGGCAGGCAGTGCGCCATCGCGCGGGCCAGGAACGGGCTGCTGGGCGCGACGGCGCCGGTCGTCTTGAAGTCCCGCAGGCTCTCGCGCAGAAAGGTCAGCGGCATGGACGGTTCCGGGTCGCGGGTTGTAAACCTTCGGGCCTTACGCGGGACGCATGGATTGTCTCGGCAAAATAGCCGCAGTCCCGCGGGCTGCCAAGGGCCGATGCGCGACCACGATGCGGACCGTAATCCCCCCTTGCCAAGCGCCGAACCCTCTTATAATCCCGGCATGACCTCGGCGGGCGTCTTCCTCCCCGTGCGCCTTGAATTGAGCCTTCCCGGGCTCGATCCCGGCGCCTTCGTCCGCCGCTGAAGCCTTCGGTCGTATCCCGCGATCTTCGCACGGTTAAGCGCGTTGCAGTTTCCCGGCACTCTTTTGCGAGCGTCGAACATCCATGTCCATCCTCCTGCTGGGCGATGCCGCCGCCGCCGCGTCCGCCTCCACCGAGACCCCCGCCTGGGCCTGGGGCGTCTTCGGCGCCCTGGTCGTCGGCATGCTGGCCATCGACCTCTTCATCTTCAACCGCAAGGCCCAGACCCACGGCATCCGCCAGGCGCTGGCCTGGACGGTCGTCTGGATCGCGCTGGCCGCGCTCTTCGGCGCCGGCGTCCACTACGTGCGCGGGCCGCACGCCGCCCTGGAGTACGCCACCGCGTACCTCGTCGAGAAGTCCCTTTCCATCGACAACATCTTCATCTTCATCGTGATCTTCCGCTATTTCGGGATACCCACCGTCTTCCAGCATCGCATCCTCTTCTGGGGCATCCTTGGCGCCCTGATCATGCGCGGGATCATGATCGGCGCCGGCGTGCAGTTGATCGAGCACTTCCGCGGGATCCTCTACCTCTTCGCCGCTTTCCTCGTCTTCACCGGCATCAAGCTCTTCTTTCACGACGACAAGAGCCACGACCCCAGCACGAGCTGGGCCTTCCGGCTCACCAAGCGCTTCGTGCCCATGACCAAGACCCTGCGGGACGAACGCTTTTTCGTGCGCGAGGACGGGCGCCTGCTGGCCACCCCGCTCTTTCTGGTCCTCATCGTCATCGAGGCCACCGACCTGATCTTCGCCGTCGACAGCGTCCCCGCCTGCCTGGGCATCTCCCACGACCTGTTCATCGTCTACACCTCCAACATCTTCGCGATCCTGGGCCTGCGCGCGCTCTACTTCCTCCTCGCGGGGATGATGGGCGAACTGCGCTTCCTCAAGCCCGCGCTCTCCATCGTGCTCGTCTACATCGGCGCGAAGATGCTGCTGGCCGAACTCCACCACGCCGAAGTCGCCTGGGCCTTCAAGATCCCCACCGGCCTCTCGCTGGGCGTCGTCGGCGGAATCCTCACGCTCGCCGTCGCCGCGTCGCTCCTGTTCCCCGGAAAAAAGCCCGCGCCGCACGCCGGCGGGGACCTCGTCCCGGCCTCCGACCTGCCCGCCAAGCACGATGCCTAGCGCGGGATGCTGGATTCACCGCGGAGGCGCAGAGGACGTGGAAATAGGATCAGGAAGTGCCGCCGACTCGCCTGCAAGGCTGGCTCTCCGCGTCGCTCGTAGTGGGTGCCACGCCACGCCGTGGCGTGCGGATGACGGAACGCATCCAACCCCGTGAAGACTTAGGTTGTCTAGAGACAGCCGCACGCCACTGCGTGGCGTGGCACCCAATCCATGCGCGACTCGGAGCGCTGCAGCTTCACCCGCCTTGGCCGTGCGTCTCCATAGGCTCCGCGCCTTTTGCGGCGAATGCCTCGCCATTCAATCCGCATTCCGCAATCCGCATTCCGCAATGGCCCGCGTCTCGAACAGCTCCGGATTGCGGTCGATTTCCCCCTGCCAGCGCTGCAACGCCGCCCAGAGCGCCTCGCGCGTGCCGCGGTGCGCGGGATCGTCCCACCGGTTCGCGCGCTCCAGCGGATCGGCCTCCAGGTCGAAGAGATGCCCGTCGGCCTCCGCGGGCGTGAGCGGGCGCCCGTCCAGCATCCAGTCGGCGTCCAGCCGATGCCGCGCGGTCCGCACGGCCACGCGCATCGCCTGCCCGGGCTTGAGGGGCTCCGCACGGACCCCCGGGCGCGTGAGCACCTCCGCGGCGCGGTTGGGGTAGTGGATCTGCCCGAAGACGGCCTCCGGCGCCGGATCGCGGAAAAGGTCGCGCCCGCGCCAGCCTTCCGGCGCATGGTCCGCGAGCCCCGCGCAGCCCAGCAGCGTGCGGCCCGTATCGAGGAGCGCGGCCAAATCGTCGCGAACCTGCCCCTCGGGTATCCGCCCCGGGCAGGACCAGATGAAGGGCACGCGCCAGACCAGCTCGTCGAAGTTGCCCTTCTGCGTCGCGCCCCACTCGCCCAGCAGCGTCCCGTGGTCGGCGGAGAAGACCACGAGCGTATCCTCGCGCAGGCCGCGCGCCTCGAGCGCCGCCAGCAGCCGGCCGACCTCGTGATCCACGCACGCCACCAGGCCCATGTAATCGGTCCAGATCTGCTTGAGCTGCGCGCCGGAGAGCGCGCGGAGGTTCTGCTTCGCGGCGCTCCGCCGCAGCTCCGCACAGCGCGCCGCGAGAGCTTCCGCGTCGAAGAGCCGGATCGGCAGTTCCTCGGGCGCGAAGAGCCGGTCCCAGGGCGGGGGCGGGAGCACCGGCGTGTGCGGCCAGTTGTGGCTCACCCGCAGCAGGAACGGCTTGCCCGCGTCGCGCGTATCCAGGAAGCGGATCGCCTTATCGGTGCTCTGCCGGCTCGGATGGTCGTCGGCCGAAGGGTACGTCCCGCCCAGGATCACGCCGCGCTCCCCGCCCGGCCGGTGCACCACCCGGTGGCGCGCCTCGTCGTAGGCCTCGTTCAGCTTCCAGGGCGAGGCGTAGCGCTTGTCCATCGCGGCGCGGTCGTTGAACTGCCAGGTCGGATGCGCGGGCGTGTGCGACTTCCCGAAGTTCGCCGTCTGATAGCCCGCGCGCGCGAAGACCTCGGGAAACGTCAGCGTCCCCGCCGGAAAAACGTTCGCGACCTCCTGCACCGCGTTGTTGAGCGTGTTCAGCTCCTGCGGATACCGCGCCGCCAGTTGCGAACTGCGGCTCGGGACGCAGACCGGCGAGGCGCAGTACGCGCGCCGGAAGACCGTCCCGCGCGCGGCCAGCGCGTCCAGGTGCGGCGTCCGCGCCCAGGCCGAACCGTAGCAGCCCAGCGAATCGGCCCGGTGTTCGTCGGTCTGGATCCAGAGCACGTTCGGTCGCTGGGGCATGGGGAGGCTCCTTGGGATAAATAAACTGTAATACGGTATATATTACACCGGGCTCCAGGAGTTCGCCTGAGCGCACACGGTGCAACTTTTTTAGGCCTCCCCCAAGTCGGGCCTATACCCCGAATCGAGGGGTCTTACCCGAGAGGGTCAGGGGTTGGCATACAGGCGCGGCGACTGGAACGATGCACCACAGTGCATCTTTTTTTGAGATCTCTGCGATGGCGGGAGTTTCAGCCTTTAACATTAACCAGCACAATGCGATAGAAGGCGAGTTCAGATTCCGGGGATCAGCAGCCGCTGCCCGATCAGGATCAGGTTGGGGTCGTCCTGAGGGTTGGCCGCCATGAGGGACTTGAGGCTGACCCCATGCCGCCGGGCGATGGTGGTCAGGTTGTCCCCGGGCTGGACCACATAGACCTTGCGGCCGGAAGGTTCAGGGGCTGGAAGAGGGGCGGACGGGGGCGCCTGGACGTTCCGGGGTTCCGGTTGAGGCGTGGCGGCGGAGACCTCCTGGGACGACAGGATCAGTTGCGGCGGCCGGTTGGCGGGCGGCTGGGGGTCTCTTCGCGGACGACGGGGGCCGGCGCCGGTTCCTCGACCGGCAGGACCCGCGGCTCGGGCCGGACCACGCGCGTGGCGGCCAGGACGGGCTCGGGCGAGGAAACGGCCGGCCCGCGGCGGTGGGCTTCGAGGAAGCTTCTCAGCCCGACGACGGGCACGAAGAGCCCGAGTTGGTGGTCCATGTCGCCGTCCTTGGGGATGCCCGCGACGGCCACCCCGACGACCTCGCCGGATTCCGCGCCGTAGAGCGGCCCGCCGCTGCAGCCGTGATCGAAGGCCACGCTCACCGCCGAACGGACCGAACCGCGGTAGAAGGGCTCGCGCATGAGCCCTTCGTACAGGGCGACGGGCGTGCCGCGGGGCGAGCCGGCCAGGATCGCGCGCTCGCCGCCGCGGAGGTCCTTCACGGCCAGGCGGCCCAGCACGGGCAGGTCGTCGCCTGCCTCGAGGATGCACAGGTCCAGGTTCTCGTCGAAGACTAAGGTTCGGGCGCCGAGCCAGTAGGTGCGCGGGCCGTCGACGACTTCGATCTTGAGCGTCGTGAAGGGCCGGCCTTCGTCGTTGAGGACGTTGTGGGCGGCGGAGAGCAGGTAGCGGCGGCCCGGAAAGCCCCAGGCGCTCAGGTCGGCGCCGAAGGCCGTGCCGTGCCCGGTGATGACCGCGCCATCCTGGTAGCGTTCGTAGCGGATACGCACGGCCGCGCTGAGCATGGCCTCGCGGTCGGCGGCCTGGGCGGTGAGCGCGCAGGCGAGGAGCGCGCAGGTTCCCAGGACGATCGGCAGGCGGCGGAGCGAACGGGTCTGGAGCGGCATGGCGGGTCCCTGGCGCAAATCCCCCCAACGGAGGGAGTATCGGCGCGCGAAGCCCCCCGGTGGAGCCGAATTGGCGGGGCCCGCAAACGAAACCGCCCGGGGCTCGTACGCCCCGGGCGGCAGCCTGCGTCGATGGCGAGGGCTCAATCGACCAGCTTCAGGAACGCCTCGCGGTCGATCTTGGAGTCGCGGACGGCGCGCGCGAAGGCCGCGGCGCAGCCCCAGGCGATGGTGTCCTTGAACTGGTCCATCTTGAAGTAGTCGGCCTGGTAGGACTTCAGGTGGTTGATGTTGTCCCGGTCGCCGGGCTCCATGACGAAGCCTTGCTGGGCCTCCAGGTCGGCCAGGTGTCCGCCCTGTTCGCTGCGCTTGTCGGTGCGGATCGGGACCAACTGGATGTCCATCGTGCAGCCGGAGAACGCCAGCGCGCCGTCCTTCGCCTCGAAGGCGAAGTCCTTGAAGGTGGTGAACGCCACCACCAGCGTCTGGCGCCCCTCGGTCTTCTTGGGCTTGTAACCGCCCGGGAGCTTGACGTCGCCAAGGAGGTTCTCCAGGCCGTAGACGATGCCGCCCAGGAAGCGGTCGGTCTCGACCAGGTCGCGGGCGAAGCGGCTGCCGGTGCTGAACTTCCCGTAGGTGCGCGGCTCGCCGTCCACCAGCGTGACGCCCAGGCGGTCGTCCTCGCAGACGTTCTTGAAGAGGCGCTTGAAGTCCCCGCGGGAGATGGGGAGTACGTACTTGAGCTTCCCGTTGATCAGGAAGGTGTCGGTCTTCTTGTCGAAGTCGACGGCCGTGACGGCGTCGAGGCCCGCGGCGGCGCCTTCGAGGACCACGCCCTTGGGAATGTCGCGATAGCGTTCCTGGCCGGCCCGGACCTGCTCGACGGTGCGCGCGCCGTCCTCGGCTCGGGCGGCGGCGGGAAGCAGTACCAGCAGCCCCAGCAGGGCCGCGCGAGCGCTCAAACCGCGTACCATGGCGAAACCTCCCTGATTCGAGTCCCGAACGTAGGCTCCGGGAACGACGGGCCGGCGCTCGAAGGCGCCGGCCCGTGCTGCCATTCCCGAACGTAAGCGCCCGAAGGCTTACTTGCGGCTGCTGTACTTCAGCAGGCTCTCGATGTCCGTGCCCGGCACTTCCTCGTACTTGGCCTGGACGGGGCCGCAGTCGCACTTCATGCGGCGCCAGACCATCTTGGCCGGCTCGACCAGCTCCTGCTTGGAGATCGTCTCGGTCTTGGCGGGCACCTCGACGCGCTGGGTCGCTTCGGGGGCCGTCTGGACCTCCTTGCGGATGGTCTCGAACTTCGCCGGGACGCTCGTGTAGGCCACGGTGGCCGCCTTGTCGACGACCGCGCGGTCAACCTCGATGTACTCGGCCGGGACGACGACCTTCTTCACCTCGGCCGGCTTGACCAGCTTGTGGACCTTGACCTTCTTGCTCACCGCGGCGATGGGGATCGAGCGGGTGCTGGCGTCCTTGTCCAGGACCTGCTTGGTGATCGTCGCGAACTTCGCCGGCGTCTCGCAGTAGCAGTAGCAGTTGTTGTCCTTGCCGGTCTTCCAGAACTTCTTGGCCGGGGCGATCTCGACCTGCTCGGAGACCGTCTTGTAGCTGGCAGGAATCAGTTCCAGCGTCTCGCTGGCCGCCTTCACCACCACGTCTTCCTCGACCCACTCCCACTGCGCCGGGACGATCTCGTAGCTCTCGTACTCGTCGGCGACCTTGACCTTCACCTTCTCGGTCTTCAGCGAGGCCGGGACGACCGAGCCGACCTTCGTCTCGGGCGCGACCTGGATCGTCTCTTCCTTCGTCTCGTACTTGGCCGGGATCACCGTGGCGTAGTGCGTCGCCGGCTGCACCGTGATCTGTTCCGTCACCGTCTTGTAGACCGCCGGCTTGGTCACCAGGCACCAGCCCTCGCCGGCCTTCGCCGCCGGCGGGCCCTTGCCTTCTTCGAATGGCACTTCGTCGGCGTTATCCGCCGCCCGAACGCCGTACGAAAGAACCAGCGCCAGGACGCCCATGGCCGCCAACCCGCGATGAGTCACGTTTCGCATCACGCCCACCTCCTCTTTTCTGTTCCTGCCGGCCGGAGAATCGATCTCCCTGCACGGCAATCCCTGAGTGCTATGTATTCAAAGCTCCGCCAGACTAGTAGCTTTCTCGCCGAAAATCAAACCTAAGTAGCTCAAGTCTGGGAAGCTCGAGACTCCTTGTATTACCTCTTATCCGCGCATTCGTTAACGCTTCAGCTAACGACTGAAGACGCATAAGGCCCCTACTTCATTCACGTATAACCGCGGCATCCGAAGATTAACCTAAATAGACTTGGCCAGCTCGATTCAGGCGAGAGGATCGACTTTGCGTAACATCTCGTCGGTGATCTGGTAGCACTCCCGTTCGAAGAACAACTCGACCAGTTCCGGCATCAGCTTGAACTGCTGCGCCTCTTCCTCGACCAGGATCTTCCGGGCGATCTCGTGCGGGATGGCCTTCTTGTAGGGGCGGTCGGAAGCCGTCAGGGCGTCGTAGATGTCAGCGACGCACATGACCTGCCCGTCGAAGTGGATCTCATCGCCTTTCAAGCCGCGCGGGTAGCCGGAGCCGTCGCGCTTCTCGTGATGCGTGTAGGCGACTTCGGGCACCTCGCCGAGTTCCTTCGGCCAGGGATGCGCAGCAGGATCTCGTAGCTCTTGACCACGTGGTTGCGCATGTCCACCCATTCTTCGGGGGTCAGGTTGCCCTTGCGCACGGAGAGAAGGCGGAACTCCTCGGGGGTGAGCCAGTTCCGGTCGCGGAGCGCTTCCAGCGCCTTCAGCTCCTCGTCCTTGACGAACCCGGGGCGGTTCTTGGCCTCGACGAGGCCCAGCGCGGCGCGGACTTCGGCCTCGAGGGGCTCGCATTCGGCCTTGAGCAGCGGCGCGGGGTCGAGCTGCTCGCGCAGGGCGCGCTCCAGGAGCGCCACGCGGCGCTCGAAGCCGAGCCGCTCCAGGCGCGCGCGGATCACCTCGGCGCCGTTGACCGGGAGCTTGTCGGCCTTGCAGAGGATATACTCCCGGACGCCGATCTTGCCGATGTCGTGGAGCAGCCCCGCGTAGAGCAACTGCCGCAGCCGTTCGCGCGTGTAGCGGTAGTCCTTGAAAGGCGCCCGCTCGCAGTCGTGGACGGCGCGGGCGAGGTTGAGGCTGTAGAGCGTGACGCGGCGGCTGTGCCCGCTGGTGCAGGGGTCGCGGTCGTCGATGGAGCGGCTCATCGCGCTGACGAAGGAGGCGAAGAGGACGTCCATCTGGCGGTAGAGCTTGGCGCTCTCGAGGAACGTCGCCAAGAGGCCGGTCAGCGCCTCCAGGAAACGCTCGTCCACTTCGTTGAACGGCTCGTTGCGCCCGCCGAAGTCCAGCTTGTTGAGGCACTGGATGACGCCGAGGATCTCGCCCTTGTGGTCGCGCAAGGGCATCGCCAGGACGGTGCGCGTGCGGTAGCCGGTGCGCCGGTCGACCTCCGGGTTGAAGCGCTCGTCGGCGTAGGCGTCGGGGACGTTGACCTTCCGCCCGGTCCGCGCGGCGAACCCGGCCAGACCCTTCGAGACCGGGACGCGGACCTCCTTCGCGTCCAGGCCCTGCGCGATCAGGGTGTAGAGTTCCCCGGTCTTGGCGTCGAGCAGGAAGACCGAGGAGCGCTCGCAATCCATGATCCGCGAGGTGCGCTCGACGATCTTCTTCATCAGCAGGTCGAGGCTGATTTCGCCGGAGAGTTCGCGCGCCGTGTCGAGCAGCAGGTGGAGCTTCTCGATCTCCTGCTCCTGCGCGTCGGCGCGCACCTGGAGCGGCGCGCCGGAAGGCACGACGAAGAGGCGCATCGAGCTGGCGTGCCCGCGCAGAATCCGGGTGGAGGGCCGGGTCTCGCTCATGGAGCCTTCTTCGGCGCCGCCGGAGCGCCCTGGACGAAGGCCGAGAGCCTCGGCGGCGGCTCGCTCGCCGGCGCCCGCCGCAGGTCCACGAGCTTCGGCGGGGGTTCGGCCGCGTCCGCGCGCGCGCGTTCGTCCAGCTTGCGCTCCTGCGCCTCCAGCCACATCGGCCTGGCCCACGGCCCGCGCGCGCGGATCTTCTCCCGCATCGCGTCGGAGACCGTCAGCAGGTCCGAGAGTTCGTCGAAGTTCATCCACTCGCCTTCCCAGTCCCAGGTGTCGATGGCCGGGCGGTAGCCCGGCGGCGCGTACGCCTCCACGTAAGGGCAGGAGGCGGGGAAGGCGCTGTGCTTGAGGCCCTCCGAGATCGAGAGGCACTCGGGGTTTTTCTCGAAGCGTTCCTCGTACACCGTGCAGCGGTTCCGGTCGGTGTCGAGGAACTCGCAGGGGAAGGGCGTCACGAAGACGGTGCGGCCAATGATGATCTTCTTGTAGCAGCAGATGCCGCATTCGGTGCAGAGCGACTCATGCGCCGCGTGAGCCTCCGGCGGATCCTGCGGACCCGGCGGCGACTTGGCGTTCGGCGCGGGCGGGCCGGCGCCCGGGCGCGGGGACTGCGGCCGCGAGTTCATACGAAAATCCAGTCTAACGCACCGCCTGCGCCTAAGCCAGAGGCGGCCCACGCAGGCTTTACCATACCGAACGGTCAGAACGGTGGTGCGTAAATCGCCAATCCAGGTGAAAACCATTTGAGTCTGAACTTCCTTGGGATACACAATCATATGACGTAGTGTATAGCGCGCCGGAGACGTTCCCCGTGGGTTTCAGCATCCGCAAGACGCCCGACGACTGCACGGTCCTGGACCTCTCCGGGGACCTGGACCGGCACAAGGGCCTCAAGGAACTCCGCGAGACGCTGGGCAAGTTCAACCCCGCCAAGACGACCAAGCTGGTCCTGAATTTCCGCGACGTGACCTATGTGTGCAGCGAGGCCGTCGGGATGGTCTGCGCGCTGGCCGAAGAGATCCGCCGCGCCGGCGGGCGCGTGGCCTGCTGCGCGCTGAACGGCCTGCCTCGCGACGTCTTCGAGATTCTCGGCGTGCCGAAGATCCTGCGCAGCTTCGCCACCGAAGCCGACGCACTGACCGGCATGAACCAGGATAGCCCGTCCTCCTCCACCCGCCGCGCGCAAGCCTGATTTACTCCAGTAAACAGTGAACAGTGAACAGTAAGCAGTGAACAGTAACTGCTGAATAGACCGCCTTGCCATACGCCGTTCACCGTTCACCGTTCACCGTTCACTGTTCACTGTTCACTGTTTACTGTTTACTGTTTACTGCTCCCTGCTCCCTCCTCACGGTCCACAGCCATCAATCCTGGCTAGTGCGCCTTGAGCTTGGCCTGGATCTGTTCGGCGGAGAGCGGCTTGGCGTAGAGGTAGCCCTGGGCGTATTCGCAGCCGAGCTTGGCGAGCAGGTCGGCTTGCGCCTGCGTCTCGACCCCTTCGGCGATCACTTCCATCTTGCGGCTGTGCGCGAGGGCCAGGATGTTGCGCAGGAATTCGATGCTCTCCTCTTCGTCGGTCAGGCGGCTCACGAACGAGTGGTCGATCTTCACGAGGTCGAAGGGGAGCTGCTGGAGGTAGCTGAGCGAGGAGTAGCCGGTGCCGAAGTCGTCGACCAGGAGCTTGACGCCGCGGCGCTTCAACTCCGAGATCATGTGCATGACCGTCTCGGTGGGATCGACGAGCGCGCGCTCGGTGATTTCGAGCTTAAGGCGCTGCGGATCCAGGCCGGTCTCCTTCAGGACAAGGTCGATGTAGGGCAGCCATTCGGACTGTTCGAAGACGCGGCCGGGCATGTTGACGCTCATGGACCAGGGGAGCTTGGCGGAGATTTCGGCGAGCCAGTGCTTGAGCTGCCGGCAGGCCTCGCGCAGGACCCAGCGCGAGATCGGCTCGATCATGCTGGTCTCTTCGGCGATGGCGATGAAGTCGCCGGGCGGGACCATCCCGCGCTGCGGGGATTCCCAGCGGATCAGGGCCTCGAAGCCGACGGTCTCGCGCCGCGCGATGTCCACGATGGGCTGGTAGTGCAGGAAGAACTCGTTGCCCTCCAGCGCGCGGCGCAGCTCGGATTCGAGGTCGAGGGCGAGCACGGAGGCGGCGTGCAGGTCGGAGTGGTAGATCTCCTTGCGCGCCTTGCCCATGTCCTTGGCGCGGCGCATGGCCGTGTCGGCGTCGCGGAGGAGCACCTCGGCGCTCTTGGGCTTGGGCGAACGGAGGCTGATGCCGACGCTGGCCGAGGCGAAGACTTCGCGGCCCTGGAGACGGCAAGGCTTGAGCAGCGCGCTGCGCAGGCGGTCGGCCTCCTGCATCGCCCCGGCGACGCTGGGCACTTGGGCGAGGAGCACCGCGAATTCGTCGCTGCCGATGCGCGCGGCGGTGTCCTGCGGGCTCACCGACTCCCGCAGCCGCGCGGCGACGTGCTTGAGGAGCTGGTCGCCGATCTCGTGCCCCAGGCTCGTGTTGATCAGCTTGAAGCGGTCCAGCCCGAAGTACAGGATGCCGTACAGCGCCTCGGGCTGCTCGAGGCGCTGCTGGACGATCTGCTCCAGACGGTCCAGGAAGAGGAAGCGATTGGGCAGGCCGGTGAGTTCGTCGTGGAAGGCGTTGTGCCGGAGCTGCAGGTTGGCGGTCTTCTCCTGGTGGATGTCGGTCTGCGAGCCGGCGATGCGCGTGGGCTTGCCCTGGGCGTCGCGCACGGCCAGCCCGCGGCAGAGCATCCAGCGGTAGGCGCCGTCGGCCTGGCGGAAGCGGTACTCAACCGAGAAATGCTCCGTCAGCCCCTTGCGGTGCCGCTCCAGTTCGCCGCGCAGCGTGGCGCGGTCTTCCGCGTGGACGCGGGAAAACCAGGCTTCGGGGTCGTCGCCGAGTTCGGCCTCGGCGGCGCCGGCCATCTCGCGCCAGCGCGGGGAGAAGTAGAGCGTGCCGCGCTCCAGGTCCCAGTCCCACAGCCCGTCGTTGGCGCCCTTGGCGGCGAGGGCGTAGCGCTCCTCGGAGGCGCGCAGCGCGGCCTCGATCCGCTTGCGCTCGGCGATCTCCGCGCGCAGCTCCTCGTTCTTCTTCGCCAGGTCCTGCGTGCGCTCCGCGACGCGCTTCTCCAACTGGTCCCGCGCGCGGCGCAGTTCGGCCACCGCGTGCCGGTACTTGAGGATCGAACGGACGCGCGCGCAGAGCACGTCGGTCTGGAGCGGCTTGACCAGCACGTCGGAGGCGCCGCTGGCCAGCCCCTGGATCTGCGTATCCGCGTCGCCGGCCCCGGTGATCATCACGATCGGGATGTGCCGCAGCAGCGGGTCGGCGCTGAGCTTCTTGCAGACCTCGAAGCCGCTGAGGTCCGGCAGGTTGATGTCCAGCAGGATCAGGTCGGGGTTCTCGCGCGCGGCCAGTTCGAGCCCGGATTTGCCGTCGTGCGCCAGGAAGACCGTATGCAGGCGATGCGCGAGCACCTCTTCGAGCATGCGGCAGGTCGGCTCGTGGTCGTCGATGATCAGGATGCGGCCGGGCCGGTCGAATACGGCCGTCTGGACGACGTGGCTTGAAGCGCCCGAGTCTTCGAAAGGTTTGCGGCTCATGGGAAGGGGCGGCCCTTCCAGACTGAGAATGCGATCCCGGCCTTCGAAGGCCGATTTCACATCCTTGGAAACCTATAAATTAGTGCGTTGTTCCAGGAGGTCAACTGCCCGACGGCGCATTCCCCAGCGCGGCGCGGCGGATGAAATCGAGGGCGAGCATCATCGCGCGCTCGCGAAACACATTGCGTTCCTGTCCCGCCATGACGCGCCGCTCGACCGTCACGCCCGCCGGCGTGGCGATGCCGAAGAAGACCAGCCCCACCGGCTTTTCATCCGTGCCGCCGTCGGGCCCGGCGATCCCGGTCACGCTGAGCCCGATGTCCGCGCCGGCGCGCTTGCGAATGCCTTCGGCCAGCTCCGCGGCGGTCTCGGCGCTGACCGCGCCGTGGGCCTTCAGGGTTTCGGGCTTCACCCCGCAGGCGCGCGTCTTGGCCTCGTTGGAGTACGTGACGGCGCCTTCGAGGAAGGTCTTGCTGAGGCCCGGGACCTCGCCCAGCGCCGCCGCGACCAGCCCCGCGGTGCAGCTCTCGGCGAGCGCGAGGGTCAGGCCGCGCCCGGCGAGGGCCTTCACCGTCGCCGAGGCGAGCGTCTCGGTCTCCTCGCCGAAGAGGTGGTCGGCGAGGCGCTCGCGGATCTGGACCAGCAGCGGCTCCAGCAGCGCCAGCGCCTCGGCTTCGCTGGCCCCCGCGCGCGACGGCGCGGACGCTGACCACGCCCAGTTCCACGCGCGTGCCCACGTCCGGGTTGCGCCCCGGCGCCATGAACTCCTTGATCCGCTCGCCCACGATGGACTCGCCCAGCCCGACGCAGTGCAGGTGCCGCGTCAGGATCGCCCGCGGCGCGGGCCAGGTCGCGCGGATGAACGGCTCGACGTAGGTCTCCAGGATGTTCTTCATCTCGCGCGGGACGCCGGCCATCAGGAAGATGTGGCGTCCTGCGCCGGCGTCGAGATGCAGCCCCGGCGCGGTGCCCCAGTGGTTGCGCAGGACCTCCGCGCCGCGCGGCACGAGCGCCTGCTTGCGGTTGGACCCGCCGAGCGTCTCTTTCGGGCGCTTGAGCCGCTCGGCCATCTGGTCCATCACCTCTTCGCGGTGCTCCACCGGCACGCCCAGCGCCTTCGCGACGGCCTCCACGGTCAAATCGTCGTCGGTCGGCCCCAGCCCGCCGGTGGCGATGACGACTTCGGCCCGCGAGAGCGCCAGCTTGAACGCGGCCACGATTTCGTCGAGCTCGTCCCCGACCGTCTGCTTGTGCCCCAGCGCCAGCCCCAGCAGCCGCAGCCGCCGGGCCATGTGCACCGCGTTGGTGTCCACGATGTCGCCGTAGAGCAGTTCGTCGCCGATGGAGAGCAACTCAGCGCGGGGCGCGCCGGAAGGGGTGGACATGAGGGGCTCCTGGGACCCGAAGACAAGCCCCGTTATTCTGTGCCCCCGGCGTGGCGCGACAATGCCAGAATCCGAACGGCGGGTTCGAGGTTCCAGGCGCGAGGTTCGAGAAGTCCCCGGCGGGCGGGCGTCCGGGGTTGCGGCGGATCAATACAGCACGACGAAGTTCCCGTCCGCGCGCGCGAAGGCCGCGACGAGGCCCCAGACGGGCACGCCGTCGGCGCGCCCCTTCTGCTCGGTGGGCTTGCCGTCCTTGTCGAAGACCTGCCAGGCCGCGGCGCCGCCCTTCTGCCAGCCGGTCCCTTCGGTCCAGGCCAGGATCGACTCGCCCGAGGCGTTCCCCGCGACCTTGGGATGCTTGCGCTTCCCGGCCGGGCCGGGCGCGGGGAGCGGTTGGTTCAGCCGGAGCGTGGCGGCGTCGATGCGGCCGAGGTACACCTGCCCTTCGGCCTCCCAGCCCGCGAGCACGTTCCCGGCGGCCTCGCTGAACGACGCCGTGCTCATCACGCACATCTGCGCCTTCCACGGCGCGATGTCGCTGCCCTGGAAAGCCGCGCCGGGGGCGTTGGCGATCAGCAGGAACATGTCGCGGTTGACCTTCTGCATCGCGGCGCGAAAGAGCACGAAGACCCGGCCCTTGGCGTCGGCGAAGGCCTCCATCCCGCAGCAGGCGCACGCGCCGGTGGGCTGGTTGAAGGCCGGCGCCTCGCGCGCGAAGGTCTTGCCGTCGTCGCTGGAGCGCGCCACGAAGACCTGCCGGTTCTCCTCGCCTTTCAGTCCGGGCGCGATGCCGTGCCAGATCACGTGGACGTTCCCGTTGGGGTCGGCCGCGACGGTCCCGCCGCCGTCGAGCCCCGAAGTGACCTGCATCACGTTGCGCTGCGGCTCGAAGGCCGCGCCGGCCTCGTCGAGGCGCGCGTAGAGCATCGGCGTGGCGCCGCCCGCGCCCTTGGGCTCGGCCTTGTTGGAGCCCATCCAGGCCGCGTGCGGGCGGCCGTTCCGGCCCAGCGCGAGATGCGCGCCGCGGACGCTGCCGGTCGCGATCGCGCTCCCCGCGCCGCTGTTGACCTTCAGCCCCTTCGACCATGCCTTGCCGCCGTCGGTGGACTTGGCGTAATAGAGATCGCCCGCGCCCGGTTCCCCCTTGAAGTAGAGCAGGTGCACGCCGCCCTGGGCGTCCACGGCGACCTGGGGCTGGATCCCGCCGTCGGGGACCTTCATGGCCTCCACGGTGGCGGCGTGCGCGAACGGCGCGGTGGCAAGACACAGCGCGAGCGCGAGGTGCAGGCGGTGCATGGGCGGGGACCTCCCTTGGGGGCTTCCGTAGCCTACTCGCCATTCGCGGGGGAAGGGGTCGATTTTTTCCACCGATCTTCCGCCGCCCCGTCAACCCTTAGAAAACCACGTCTTCCCGTTCAGGATCGCCTGGCACTGCTCGAGGTGATGGGCGTTGTGCTCGGCGGCGCCCGCCAGGACCTTCGCGAAGCTGCGCGTGCCGCCGGCGCTGTGCGGGGCCTCGCGCGCGTCGGCGCTCGCCGGCGCCGTCCGCGCCAGCTCGATCGTCCCGCGCCGCGCGGCCTCGAACTGCGCCCGCGCCACGCTCAGGTCGCGCTCGGCGTAGCCCAGGCGCTCGTTCCAGCGGTCGGGATCCATGTTCAACAGCAGCGGCTTCTCGTCGGCGAGGATCCGCCGGAGCCGGTCCAGGTACACGGCCTCGGTGTCCGAGAGGTGCACGAGCACCTGTTGCAAGGTCCACTTGCCCGGCGCGTAGGGCCGGGCCAGCGTCGCCGCGTTCGCGTCGAAGTACGGCAGCGTGCGGTAGAGCGTCTCCTGCAGGGCCAGGACGAGCGGTTCGCGTGCGTGCATGGAAGGCGTCTCCGAGGAACTGGGGGACCGCTGCAATCTATGCGCTGGAACGCGGGACACAACGGCAGGCGCGAACCCCGGCGGGTCAGAGCAGCGCCGCCAGGTCGGCCAGATAGACGCGCCGCGTGCCGTCGGGCGCGCCGTTGAAGACCACGTAACGGAAGCTCCGATCCCAGGCCGGGTGCGGGTCCACGCGCAGCTCGCCCTTGGGGCCGTAGAAGGCCGGCCTGGAAGGGATGCGCGCGAGGACGCGCTCGGCGCCCGTTTGCGCGTCCACCGCGCGGATCGGCACGCTGCCGTCGGGGTAGGCCATCGGTTCCTTCAGGTAGGCGTCGGTGACGAGCAGCCGGCCGTTGGGGTGGAGCGTGGGGTGGCCGGAACCCAGCGCGGGCTCGCCCAGCGCGCGCAGGTCCGAACCGTCGCAGCGGAAGCTGACGAAGCGCATCGTCTGCCCGTCGGCCTTCAGGTTCATCAGGATCCGTTCGCCGTCGGGGCACCAGTTGGGGTGGTGCCCGCCCCGGCCCCAGGCTTCCCAGCCCAGCGCGAGGCGGACGTCCGAGCCGCCGGCGTCGCAGGTGACCAGATTGGCCTTCATGGGCAAGCCCGGCGCGTCGGGCAGCCAACGCACGACGAACATCAGGCGCGTGTCCTGCGGGTTCCACTTGGCGTGGAAGCCGTAGAAGGCGCCGCCTCGGTACGCCTCCTGCTCCGCGCCGCCCAGGGCCTCCTCGGCGATGCGGCGGAAGGAGAGCAGCAGCCTGGCCGGCCCGCCGTCCGTGCCGGCCAGCCAGAGCCCGTCGTCCTCGGCCGCGCCGCGGTTGCGCGGGATTCGAGCGTCCGGCGCGACGACGCCGTACCCGGCCTGGGTGAGGCCCGTGCGGAGCAGGCAGGGGCTGGCGGTTCGCGTGCCGTCGTAGCTGAGCATGTAGACGGTCCCGCCCAGGCGGGTCCGCGCGCCGGTGGCCGGGTCGAGCTTCACGCCGTAGGGCGTCCGGGTCGCCGTGTCGAGGTCGTTGAAGAAGAGTTCCGCATCGCTGGCGCCCCACTGGACCTGCGCGCCGAGTTGCGCGTCGGCGCCGCGGGTCTGGGCCACGGTTCGCGCCGCGCCGGCGGCGAGGTCCACGACGACGACTTCGGCCATGTCGCCGGGCTCCGGGAGCCGGTCCTCGCGCGCGAGCCGCGTCAGCGCGAGGTAGCGCCCGGAGGGGCTCAGCGGCGAGGTGTCGAAGAAGCGGTGGGTGAGGCCGGAGGCATCGGGCGTCAGGCACCAGACGGGTACGGCCGGTTCGAAGTCGGTGTAGCGCGGGAAACGGCCGTCGAGGTCGAGGAGCATGGTCTCAGGCCTTGATCTCTTCGGCGGGGGTGTCCGCTTCCTTCCAGGCGTATTCGGGGACGACCTGCGCCAGCTTCGCGCGAATGCGGTTTTCCTCGGGGTCGCGCGCCAGCGTTTCGAGTCCCTTCAATTGCTCTCCGATCCAGTCCCACTCCGGCGGCGCGCTCTTGGAGACGAAGATCTTGGGATGGCGGGTGCGGTCCACGAATTCCGCGGAGAGGTGCAGCTCCTCGATGAGCTTCTCGCCGGGGCGCATGCCGGTGAACTTGATCTCGATGTCCTCGTGGGGCTTGAGTCCCGAGAGGCGGATCATGTCCTCGGCGAGCTCCACGATGCGGATGGGCTCGCCCATGTCCAGGATGAAGACCTCGCCGCCCTTGCCGATGCAGCCGGCCTGGAGCACGAGCTGGCAGGCCTCGGGGATGGTCATGAAGAAGCGCTTCATCTCGGGATGGGTGACGGTGACGGGCCCGCCGCGCGCGATCTGCTCGCGGAAGATGGGCACGACGCTGCCGGCGGAGCCCAGCACGTTGCCGAAGCGCACGGCGGTGAACTTGGTGCGGCTGCGGGTGGCGAGGGCTTGCACGAACAGCTCGGCCGCGCGCTTGGTGGCGCCCATGACCGAGGTGGGGTTGATCGCCTTGTCGGTCGAGATCATCACGAACTCGCCGGCGCCGAACTCGTCGGCCAGCCGCGCGACCTGCGCCGAGCCCAGGATGTTGTTCTTGACCGCTTCGGCCACGTTGGCTTCCATCATCGGCACGTGCTTGTGCGCGGCGGCATGGAAGACCACCTCGGGGCGGAACTCGGAGAAGACGCGGCGCATGCGCGGCTCGTCGCGCACGTCCCCGATCAGCGGGACGAGGCGCACGCCGGCGTGGGCGTCGCGAAGCTCGCGTTCGATGTGGAACAGGTCGTTCTCGGACTTGTCGAAGAGCAGGAGCTGGGAAGGGCCGAAGCGCGCGACCTGGCGGACGATCTCGCTGCCGATGCTCCCGCCGGCCCCCGTGACCAGCACGCGCCGGCCCTTCAACTGCTCGGCGATGCGCTCCTGCTCCAGGAGCACCTGCTCGCGGCGGAGCAGGTCGGTGATCGCGACGCTGCGGATGCGCGAGAGGTTGACCTTGCCGCCGACGATCTCGTAGAGCCCCGGGATGATCTTGACCGGGATGCCCATTTCCTTGCAGCGCTCGGTGACCTCGCGCACCAGTTGCCCGGGCGCGTCGGCGATGGTGATCAGCACCTGCCGCGCGCCGTGGCGCGCGCAGAGTTCGCCCAGCATGCCGATCCGGCCCAGCACGGGGATGCCGTGGAGCAGCGTGCCGGTCTTCTGCGCGTCGTCGTCCACGAAGCCCACCGGGGCCATCCCGAGGTCGGGGCGGCGGGCCAGTTCCTGCGCGGTGGCGAAGCCCGCGGAGCCCGCGCCGACGAGCATCGTCGGGACGGCGAGCACCTCGCTTTCCATGCGGTCCTGGATCAGCTTCCGCTCGGCCAGCAGCCGGATCAGCGCGCGGACCCCGGTGATGCCCAGAAAGGCCAGCATGAAATCCAGCGCGATCACGGTGAACGGGATGGCCGTATAGAGCAGGTACCCGAAGCTTTCCCGCAGCGGCCACGCGACCAGGCGCGCCAGGACCAGCAGGGCGGCGACCCCGCCCAGCGCGTAGACGATCCGCGGAACCTCCCGCAGCCCGAAGAAGCGCCACGAGAACCGCGTGACCTTGAAGAGCGTGAGCGCCGCGTACTGGAGGAAGATCACGTAGGGCCAGGTGAAGGCCAGGCGCTTGAACATCAGGATTGGAATGGGGTACTCGAAGCGCAGCAGGTACGCCAGCCAGTAGGCCAGCGACAGCACGCTCAGGTCCACCAACAGGTGGGCGGAATGAATGGAAAACAGCCGCGGCGGCTGGCGCCGCGCCGTCTCGTCGCCGTTGCTCATGAACCGACTCGCGCTTTCCACCCCGGAAAGGCCCGCAGCGCGCCCTCGATGCGCTTCAACTCCTCGGCGCCCAGGTTCGACCCGCTGGGCAGGCACAGCCCGCGCTCGAAGAGCCCCTCGGCGACCGCGCCCCCCCGCCGCCGCTTGCCCTGGAAGACCGGCTGGAGGTGCATGGGCTTCCAGACCGGGCGCGCCTCGATCTGCGCGGCCTCCAGGTGCCGGCGCAGGTCCTCGCGGTCCCCGCCGGCCGCCGCGGGATCGATCAGCACGCAGGTCAGCCAGCCGTTCGAGACGCCGTGCGGCGCGTCGGGCATGAACGAGACCCCCGGCCACCCGGCCAGGAGGCCCTCGTAGAAGCGGCGCACGCGCCTGCGCTTCTCGATCTTCGCGTCCAGGCCTTCGAGCTGCGCGCGGCCCAGCGCGGCCAGCAGGTTGCTCAGCCGGTAATTGTACCCGATTTCGGCGTGTTCGTAATGGGGCGCCGGCTCCCGCGCCTGGCTGGCCAGTTTGCGCGCCTGGACGATCCAGTCCTCGCGGCGCGAGACCAGCATGCCCCCGCCGCTGGTGGTGATGATCTTGTTGCCGTTGAAGGAGAACGCGGCAAGCGCGCCGAAGGAGCCGGCCGGCCGGCCCTTGTAGCTCGCGCCAAGGGCCTCCGCGGCGTCCTCGATCAGCGGCACGTCGTAGCGCGCGCAGAGCGCCTCGATGGCGTCGTAGTCCGCGCACTGGCCGTAGAGGTCCACGCAGATAACCGCGGCCGGAGGCCTGCCGCGGCCGGCGCAGGCCTTGAGTTCCTCTTCCAGCCGCCCCGGGTCCATGTTCCAGCTCGCGGCCTCGGCGTCGATGAAGACCGGCTCGGCCCCGGCGTAGGTCGCGGCGAAGGCCGTCGCGGCGAAGGTGAGCGTGGAGACGAGGACCTCGCCGCCGGGCTTCACGCCGACCAGATGCAGGGCCAGATGCAGGGCGGCGGTGCCGCTGGCGAGCGCCGCGCCGTGGGCGACGCCCGCGCGCTGGGCCAGCTCGCGCTCGAAGGCGTCCACGTGCGGCCCGAGGGGCGCGATCCAGTTGGAGTCGAAGGCATCCAGGAGCAGTTCGCGCTCGCGCGGGCCCACGTCGGGCGGCGAGAGGTAAATCTTCTTCATCCCTGCGCCTCCAGCCACGCCGGCAGCCCCGCGAGGTCCGGCAGTTCGACGTCCACCTCCGGGCCGGACGGCAGTTCCGCATGCAGCGCGCCGGGGCGGCGCACGCGGACGGTCCGCCAGCCCAGGGCCTTGGGACCCTGGAAGTCCTTCGTTACGTTATCGGCCACGTAGACGCAGGCCTGGCCCGCGCAGCCGGCGGCCTCCGCGACCCGCTCGAACGCGCGCGGGTGGGGCTTCCCGAAGCCTTCGCCCAGCTCGGCGGTGAGCACGAGCGGGTCGCACCAGCGCGCCAGGCCCAGGGCCTCGACCTTCGCGCGCTGGCTGGCCGCCGGCCCGTCGGTGACGACGGCCAGCGCCGCGCGACCGTGCAGCGCCATCAGGCAGGCCTCGGCATCGGGACAGAGCGCGATGCGCGGTTCGTGCTCGCGGTAACGCTTCACCAGTTCCTTGACGCGCTCCGGCGCCGGCTCCAGGCCCGCGGCTTCCAGCACCGCGTTGAAGGTGTTTCCGCGCACGCCCGCCTCGAAGAGCCGCCAGGCGCGCGGGGCGAAGTCCGGAAGGCCCCACGCCTCGGCCGCCCAGCGCCCGGCGGCCTCGAAGCCGCTGCGGACGTAGTCGCGCTCGAGGTACAGCGTGTCGTCCACGTCGAAGACCACGCAGCGCGCGTTCATCCGTCCAGCCCCGCCGCCCGGGCCTCGACGAAGACCGCGTCGTCGTAGCGCAGCATCAGGAGCCGGTCGCGCCAGGCGGGCGGCTCGGGAAGCGGCCGGCCGAGGGCCTCGAGGATCAGCCACTCCGGAAACCGCGCGCCGGCCTCCCAGGCCAGCGGGTAGCCGCCGCCGAAGCGCGGGTTGAGTTCGATCACGTTGAGCCGCTCGAAATTCCGGTCCGCGAAGATCTGGACGTTCAGCGCGCCCCAGGCGCCGGGGAGCCGCTCGGCCAGCCGCGTGGCCAACTCGATGAGCGCCGGAGCGCGGACGGTCACGCCTTTGCTGACCTCCCCGGCGCGGGTCTCGATCCGCCGGCGCGGGACGGCGCAGCGGCAGCGCCCGCTCCGGTCCACGTACACGTCCACGGTGTATTCGTCGCCCGCGGCGAATTCCTGGACGATGTACTCGCCGCCCGCGGCCGCGCGCGCCAGGTCATCGGCGTGGGCCACCTTGGCGATGCCGACCGAGGCGCTTCCGCCGCGCGGCTTGGCCAGCAGCGGCCAAGCCCAGCCGTCCGGGCGGTCCAGGACCTCCGCCGCCGAGGCCTGCCGCACCGTCGGAAAGCCCTCCGCCACGAGCCAGTCGTGCGTGCGCCCCTTGTCGTTGCCGATCTCGACGGCCGGCGGCGCGGAGACCCCGACCGTCGCGCCGGCCGCCTGGAAGTCCGAGCGCGCCGCGGCCAGGATCGGGAGTTCCGGGTCGATCGTGGGGATCACCAGCTTCACGCCCTGGGCGCGGCAGAGTTCGAGCATCCGCGGCACGAAGTCCGGCTCCCGGCAGCGCGGCGCCTGGAAGCCCGCGTCGCAGTCGTGGAAGGCGGCGGCGACGCGTGAACAGTCGGCGGCCAGCACGCGGCCCGGCAGGCCCAGTTCGGCCAGGGCCTTGCGAAAGAGCCGCGCGAGGGCGACGCGCCGGCCGGCGGAGGAGATCAGGACATGGAACGCTTCGGGCATGCGGACCTCAGCGGCGGGCGAGGCGGGCGGCGAGTCTCGGTCGGCTATTCCAGGCTGCGGGCAAAGGCCCTGGCTTCCTCGACGGCCCGGGAGTTGATTCGCTCACCGAAGATCAAGACCCCCAAAGTCTTGCAGACTATAATGAAGTCCAGGGTCAGCGTCCAGTGGGCGCAGTACCAGACATCCAGGCGGATGCGGTCGTCCCACTCCAGTTGCGTGCCCCCGTTGATCTGCCCCCAGCCCGTGCAGCCCGGCGGCATCTCCAGGCGCAGCAACTGGAAGGGCGTGTACGCCTCGACCTGCTCGGGGATGGTCGGGCGCGGGCCGACGAGGCTCATCTCGCCCGTCAGCACGTGCCAGAACTGCGGGAACTCGTCGATCTTGAGGCGCCGGATGATTCGCCCGGTCCGCGTCACCAGCGGGTGGTCCTCGCGCACCTGCCCCATTTCCTGAACCGGCACGCGGTTCACTTTCATGCTGCGGAACTTGAGGATCGGAAAGACCGCGCGCCGCCGGCCCGCGCGGGGCTGGATGAAGAAGATCGGGCGGCCGTCCTCGATCCAGATGCAGAGCGCCGTCAGCGCGAAGAGCGGGAGCAGGAACAGGAGCGCGCCGAGCGAGAGCACGATGTCCAAGAGTCGCTTCACGGCCCGCGCGAATTTCGAGCTGACGCCGCGCAGGGGCACGTCCAGGGGTTCGCTCATGCGTCCGGCCTTCCCGTGCAGGCGTCGATGAAGTCGCGCCATTTTTCGGCCAGGCGCGGCATGTCGTAGTGCTCGCGCACCGCCTCCTGAGCGCGCGCGCGGTGGAGTTCGAGGCGCTCCGGCTCGCGGAGGTACGCCAGCATCGCGCCGGCGAGCGCCTCGGCCTGCCCCGGCGCGACGACCGCGCCGCAGTGCCGGCGCTCGACGAGGTCCGCCAGGTCCGAACCCGCCGGCGCGACGGCCAGGACCGCGTTGCGCGCGGCCATGGCGCTGAACGCCTTGCTCGGTACGCAGGTCAGGCGCGCGGCGTCCGTCAGGGTCGTCAGCGAGACGCTCGAACGCGCCAGGAGCCGCGCCCAGGGTTCGTCGCCGAGCGGCGGCTCGAAGCGCACGGCCTCGGGCGGCAGATCCTTCCAGGCCTCGCGCAGGCGTTCGACGCCGGGGCCGCTCGCGGCGACGACGAACCCCGGCGGGCGGGCGGCGGGGGCGCGGGCCAGGAGCAGCGGCGCGGCCCGGGCGAGCGTCTCCCAGTCGTGGAGCAGGCCCATGTTCCCGACGTAGCTGAAGACCGTGCGCCCTTCGCACCAGCGTTCGAGGTCCGAGCGCGGCGGGTCCTCGCGCAACGCCGGGTCTCCGAGTTCGGCGAGGCTCGCGCCGGTCTCGAGGATCGTCCAGCGGCGCGGCTCGCCGTAGCGCCCCCGCGCGTGCTCGGCCATGCGCTCGCCGATGAAGACCAGCCCGTTCGCGCGGCGGAACAGGAAGCGGTTGAACGCCCCGACGAGCCCGACCAGCGGGCCGCGCGGCGCGCGCCCGCCGGCGGCTTCCAGCGCGTCGGGGTAGAGGTCGTAGACCAGCGCGACGACGGGCTGCCGGTGCAGGAAGCGGGTGGCGACCAGGACGAAGGGCAGGAAGAACGGATTGGTCGTCGGCACCCAGACGGCCGGGCGGCGCCACAGCGCGGCCCACGCCACGCGCAGCGGATAGTACAGGTAGGCGCCGCAGCGCGCGCGCAGCCGGCCCCAGGCCCCCGCGGCCATCAGCGCGCGGTAGCGCTCGGGGGAGTACAGCGCATGGACCTCGCAGCGCCCCGCGCCGTCCGGCCAGTCCCGCGCGAGCCGCTCCATGGGCCCGCCGCCCACGCTCGACGCCACGATCGCCCGCCGCGCGACCGTCCCGCTCATGACTGGAACCTGAAGAGCACGTCGGCCGCGCGCCGCGCGCCGCGCCAGAGGTTCGACGGAAGGTGCCGCAGCCCGAGGCGGCCGCGGTCGGTGTCGAAGACCGAGGCCCAGAACCCGGCCGCGTCGTCGTAGAGGCGCGCGTGGAAGCGAAGCATGCCCAGGCGCGAGAACTTCCTGCCGTCCGGCTCGAACACGTCGGCGCGGCGCAAGGTTGAAACGACGGCGGCCGTCTTCCCGGGGTCCGGGGCGAGGGCGGCGAGCACCCGGTCCGGAATCTCGCTCCGCAACAGCGCCTCGGCCAGCGCCAGCGCGAAGTAACAGGCGGTCTTCACGGTCAGGCTGCCCGCGGCGGCAACGAACGCGTCCCAGTCGGGCGGCGCGTAATGCGCGAGGCGGTCCACGTCGGTGTGCAGGCGCAGGCCCGGCGCGCGCGCGTAGCTGTGCTTGGTCGTGTGCAGGCAGACCTGGAGCAGGTTGTCGGCCGGCGCGAGCAGGTGCACGGCGCTGCCGGCGACGGGGACGGCCCGCGCCAGAAGATCGGCGGCCTTCGGCTCCTGCTCGGGGCGGATCCAGCGCCCCGCGACGGGGCGCCACTGCAGCTCGAACCAGACCGTGTGCGGGCCGCGCTGCTTGAGGTACTCCGTGCCGCCGTGCTTGATGCCCGCTTCCAGTTCCGAGCCGATGAACTCGGCGCGGGTGTCGAGCTTGAAGCCGCAGTCCAGCACGCCGGCGTGGGCCTCCTTGAAGCGCACGGGATCGACCAGCAGGTCCACGTCGCCCATGGGGCAGCAGGCGGCGCAGGGGAAGAGGCCGCGCGCGATGCCGGCGTTCTTGAGCGCGACGACCTTGATCCCGTCCTTCGCCAGGCGCGCGGCGACGGCGTCGAGTTCGCCCATCATCACGCGCATCCGCTCGGCCTCGGCGTCGTGGATGCGCCGCGCGTCGTCCCGCGCGGGGTCGTTCGGCCCCAAGGCGTCGAGGATCGCGTGCGCGACGAGCGGCCCGACGCGGTTGCGCTCGCCGAAGGCCAGCCATTCGGGCGCGCGCTCGCCGACGCGCTCGCGAATGCGCTTCAGGCGCTCCTCGCGGGCCGTGCAGGCCATCGCGTCGAGCGTGGCCAGGCGCAGCGGATCGGGAGCGGGTCCCAGGATGTCGGCAAGCGCGATCTTCATCTTGTCGTTAGGTCCCCGTCCGCATGAAGCGCTCAACGACCTGGGCGAGCGCGGGCAGCTCCGGCAGCCAGCCCTTGAACGGCCCGCTCGCGGCCTGCTCCGCGCAAAAGCCCAGTTCCTCGAGCAGGAAGCACGCCGCGGCCTCCCGGCGCCCCGCCTCGTCCAGGCCCTCGGCGTACGCGCGCGGCCCTTCGACCGAACCCCGCGCGAGGAAGTCCGCGAGGCGCTCGGCCAGCCCGCCCGGGCGGCGCGCGCCCAGGCCGTAGACCAGGAAATCGTAACCGCAAAAGCGCTCGCCGGCATACTCCCAGTCGATGAGCACGACGCGCCCCGAGCCGCGTTCGACCATCGCGTTGCCCGACTGGAAGTCGCCATGCGACGGCCCCAGGCGCACGGCGCCGAAGCGGGCCACGCGGGCGGCGAGGGCTTCGGCCGCGCGCGCGACCGGCGCGCCGGGCGCGGCGCCGTACCGCGCGCCGAGCGTCTCCAGCCGCGCGCGCAGCGCCTCCAGCCGCGCGGCGGCGAACTCCGCGCCGGAGACCTCGCGCAGCCCCGGCGCCTGCCACTCGCGCAACGCCTCGTGCGCGCGCCGCTCGTACTCGGCGAAGGGCAGGCGCGCCGGGCAGCGGTTCAGCACGAAGCCCTGGAGCAGCGGCTCTTCCATCCAGCCGGCTTCCGCGTCGAAGGCGGTGACGGGAAGATACGGCCCCCCGGGCTTCGCGCGCGCCTCGGCTTCGCGGCGCAGGAAGGCCGGGTCGAAGCCGGCCTTGACGAAGGTGCGGCTGAGCCCGGCCGCGAAATCGAAGGTCCGCACGCGCCGGTTGCCCGGGAGCGCCAGGCGCGCGGCGGGCTCGGGCAGCCCCGGCCGAACCCAGAAACACGGCTCGCTGGTCCAGCGCAGGCCGGCGCTCGAGGCCAGCAGCGAACCCAGGACCCACTGCGGCAGGCGCCGCCAGCGGCTGCGGGTGTAGGCGAAGCCGTCGCGCAGGAAGCGCCGCCCGGCCGCGCCCAGTCCATCGGCGAAGCAGGCCGTGAGCAGCGGCTGGAGCCGCCAGAGCTGCGCGCCGCCAAGGGGCACGGCGGAGACCTCCGTCGGCGCGCCGAACTGCGCCGTCCAGCCTCGCGCCAAGGTCTCGCGGAGCAGGCCGCGGAAGTCCTCGCGGGATTCCAGTTCGCTCGCGCGCATCTCAGGCGGGTTCCACAGCGCTGGCGGCGGCTCCGGCGAGCCCCAGGGCCGCGCGGATCCTTGCTTCGACGGCCTCCGGGCTGCCCGCCGCGTCGATGAAGGTGAAGGCCTCGCGCGGCGCGTTGACGTAGCGCTCGTACCGCGCGCGGCGAACTTCCGGCGGGTCGGGGAAGGGTTCGTTCTTCAGCGCGAGGCGCTCCTGGATCGTCTCCCAGGTCAGGGTCAGCAGCAGGTGATGGCGCGGCCGGGGGCAGAGCGCCCGGGCCAGGCGCGCGGACAGCCAGCGCGGCGCGCCCAGGTCGGGAAAGCGCAGCTCCAGGTCGAGCAGGCCGTCGTAGACGTAGCGATCGCAGATCACGACCCAGCCCAGCCACGAGAGCAGGCGCAGCTTGACGCCGTACTGCAGGACCATGTCGAAGAGCGCCATGCGCGTCCACCAGCGCCGCACCCAGGGCTTGCCGAAGGTCCGGGCGCGGGCCTCGGGCTGTTGGGCGGAGGGCAGCGCGCCGGAGCGCAACCGGCGGACGAGGCGGCGCAGGGCGTCCAGGGTGGCCGAATAGCCGGGGCGGAACCAGGCCACCTTGCAGCGCCGGCCCGCGCCGCGGAAATGCGCGGCCAGCCGTTCGATCTGGGTGGATTTGCCGGCGTAGTCCACGCCGGAGACGGCGATCAGCATGCGGCGTCGAATGTCCCTGCCCCGCGCCCACCCGCGGCGGTCCCCGGTTCCAGTGTATCGAGGGCGCGGCGTTTTTCGGAGCAACATTCGAGCGGCGGCCGCCTTGACGCTCCCGGCGCGGTCTTCGACAATCCCCCACGCCCACCCCGACGCGAGCCCCCATGCCCGCTCCCGATCCACGAGAACCGCAGGCCGACCGGCAAGCGCCGGCCCCAGACGAGGCGTGGTGGCCGCCGGTCCGGCTCGACGAAGGCCCGCCCAACGCCGCGACGCTGCTCGCGCTGCTGCGCGGGGAACCGCCGGAACGCTGGCCCGCGCCGGAATCGGCGCAGGCCCTCCTGGATCTCGCGGTCCATCACCGCCTGCACCTGGAACTCGAACACGCGCTGGCCGGCGCGGCCCCGGCCGCCCCCGCCTGGGCCGCCGCGCTCGAACCGGAGCTGCGCGCCTGGAAGGCCCACACGCGGGTCGAATGGGTCTACAAGCGCGAGGCCGCCGAAGCCTTCGGGCGCGAACTCGAACGGGCCGGCGCGCGCGCGCTGGCCTTCAAGGGCCTGGCGCTGGCCTGGCGGGTCTACCCAAGCCCCGACCGGCGCGCTTATGGCGATCTGGATCTCTTCGTCGCGCCGCGGGAGCGCGCCCTCGCCGAAGCCGCCCTCGCCGCGTGCGGCTTCCGCGCCGCGCCCGCCCCGCAGCCCTTCGGCGATTTCCAGAAGGTCTTTCTGAAGGACACGGGCCACGGCGTCTCGCTCGTCGTGGACCTGCACTGGGCCTTCGTCAGCCCCGAGACGCTGGTGCGGAGCCTGCGTCCGGACCTGGAGGCGATCCTCGCGCGCGGCGAGGCGGTCGCGCCGGGGCTTATCGTGCCCGCCGCCGAGGACGCCCTCCTGCTGGCCGCCGTGAACCTGGCCCGCGACGGCTTCGCGCCGCTCTCGCATTACCTCGACGTGCGGTATCTGCTGAAGCAGGGCGTGGATTGGGCCGCGCTGGAGGTTCGAGTCGAGGCCGCGCGCACGCGGACCGCGATGGCGCTTGCGTTGAACCTGGGCGACAGCCTGCTGGGCCTGGAACTGCCTCCCGAAGCGGCGGTCCTGCGGCGGCATGTGGAATGGAAGCGCGTGCTCTTCCAGCGCCTGCTGCGCCCCGCCGACACGCTCACGCCCGGGTGGAACCTGGCGCCCCGCGCCCGGTACCTGCTCAAGGTCCTCGCCAACGACGGCCTGGGTTCGATGCTGGGCGCCTGCATGCGCATGCCGCTGGGCCTGGTGCGGCGTTGGCAGCATCCGCATGCGGTTTCCGCCAACCTGGAATGAGGGTCCGTGGACACGGATTGCCTTGGCGGAGTTCAATTCCCAAGTTCCCTTCCGATAGGTGGTTAAATATTCGCATGGATCGGCGAGTCTTTTGCTATCCATCTTATTGGAACGAAGGCGACAGGAGAGCCCGCCATGAACGCCACCATTCCAAACATGCAGCCGGGAGCTTCAATGGCCTACTCCACCAAGCGAGCGAGTGAGCCGGTTCGCGGATCGGCGCACGAAGCCGTCTCGACGATTCGCGCGCTTTTCGTGCACATCGACGAGCTCGAGATCGAGAACCTGCGCCTCAAGCAACGGGTCCGCGAGGCCGACCGCAGGCGGGCCGAACAGAGCCAGCATCTGCTGAACCTGAAGGAACTCCTGATCAACAAGGCCGGGGTGACGCCGCTCGCCAGTTTGTAGGTTCGCAGGAGCCGCGGGCTCCAACCTTTTCAATCCGCCTGAACCGCGCCACTCGGAGGCTTGCCGTCGGGGTGGGCGCTCAGGAACTCGGCGCAGGCGCGCTCGTAGTATTCCGCTTGCCCTTTTCGATGTCCGAACCCCGGGGCCGGGACGTTGGATCCTCCGACGACCGGCGCCCGCTCGTCGAGGTACGCCGGGAGCGGCGCGTCGAAGAGGCGCCAGCGGACGACGGCTTCCCGGAGGCGCGCGACGCCGGCCTGGCAGGCCGGATCGGCGTAGCGGTTATCCAGCTCGAACGGGTCGCGCTCCAGGTCGTAGAAGAAGCAGCCCTCCGCTTCGCGCGCGAGGATCAGCTTGTGGCGCTCGGAGCGCGCCATGTAACGGCCGCGGTCGAACTCCAGGAAGACCGTCTCCCGCAAGGCGCGCGAATCGGCCAGGTCGAGCCCGCCCATGCCCGCGGGGACTTCGACGCCGGCCTGCTTCAAGATCGTCGGCGCCAAGTCGATCAGGCTGGCGAGCAGTTCGCGGCGCTCGCCGGCATGCGCGCGGCCCGGGTACTTGACCAGGAGCGGCACGCGGGCGAGCGGCTCGTAGGGGTAGTTGCCCTTCAGCAGCAGGTGGTGGTAGCCGAGATACTCGCCGTGATCGGCCGTGTAGACGATCAGGGTATCCTCGTAGAGCCCCTTGCGCTTCAAGGCCTCGATCAGCCGGCCGGCCTGCTCGTCGAGGTGCGAGACGGTCGCGTAGTAGGCGGCCATTACGCCGCGCAGGCGCTCGGGCGTCAGCTCGCGATTGGGGAAGTAGCCGGCGGACTTGGCCGCGTCGTGCGCGGGAACTTCGGCGGTCCAGCCGGGGAGCGGGTCGAGCTTCGCGGGGTCGTAGGCGTTCAGCCAGCGCGCGGGCGGGTCGAACGGATGGTGCGGCTTGACGAAGCCGACCACGGCCAGGTTGCCGCCGCCCTGCCAGCCTTCGAGCAGTTCCAGCGCGCGGTCGCCGATCCAGGTCGTGGTGTGCCAGGCCTCGGGCAGGTTCGAAGGCCCCGCGCCGCAGGAGTTCCAGTACCAGTCGGGAGCGCGCTTGCGGTACTCGGCGCGCTGGTCGAGGAGGTCGATGGCGTCCACGAGCCCGGCCTGGCGCAGCGCGCGGTGGTAGTCGTCGTCGAAGCGCCCGTCGCCGTGCTGCTCGGCGAGGGTCAGCCGGTCCAGCCCCACGTCGAGGTACGTCGGGGTGAAATGCATCTTGCCCACGGCGGCGGTGCGCCAGCCGGCCTGGCGCAGGGCGCGGGGGAAGGTCGGGACGCCCGGCGCGAGGGTGACGTGGTTCCCGTAGCCGCCGTGCTGGTGGACCCAGCGCCCGCTGAACAGCGAGTAGCGCGAGGGCGTGCAGACGGGGTAGGGGCAGTAGGCCCGCGTGTAGCGGACGCCGTCCTCGGCGAGGCGGTCCAGGTGCGGCGTGCGGACCTGGGGGTTGCCGGCGAAGCCGGCGGCGTCGTAGCGCTGCTGGTCGGCGAGCAGGAAGAGGATGTTGGGGCGCGCGGGCACGGGTTCAGGCTCCCGGCGGATCGGCCGCGCCGTTGGGGTCCGGGCGCGGCCCGGGCTTGAGCGCGATGAGCCAACCGCGGCGCCAGAAGAAGTACAGCATCGCCGCCGCCACGCCGAACATCAGCAGCAGCGCGAACGGGTAGCCCCAGTACCAGTACAACTCGGGCATGTTCAGCGGCGAATCGTCGTGGCTGAAGTTCATGCCGTAGACGCCGGCGATGAACGAGAGCGGGATGAAGATGGTGGAGATGATCGTCAGCACCTTCATGACTTCGTTCATCCGCTGGCTCACCGCCGAGAGGTACAGCTCCATGAGGCTGCCGACCTGGTCGCGGTCGGTTTCGATGAAGTCGGCGATCTGGACGAGGTGGTCGTAGCAGTCGCGGAAGTACAGGCGCGCCTCGGTCCCGATGGCCGGATGGGGGTCGCGGATCAGCTTGTTGACGGCCTCGCGCAGCGGCCAGACGGCGCGGCGGAGGCTGAGCAGTTCGTGTTTGAGGTGCTGGATGTGCGCGGGGACATCGGGCGGGGACTTCTCGACCACTTCGATCTCCAGGTTCTCGATCTGCTCGCCGAGCATCTCCAGGACGGGGAAGTAGGCGTCGATGAGCGCGTCGAGGATGGAGTAGGTCAGGTAGTCCGGCCCCAGCCTGCGGACGAGCGAGCCGCCCTGGCGCAGCCGCTCGCGGATCGGGTTCAGCGCGTCGTCCTGGTGCTCCTGGAAGGTGAGCACGAAGTCGCGGCCCACGAAGAGGCTGAACTGCTCCGCGAGGATCGACTCGCGCGCCAGGACCTCGCGCGCGACGATGAAGAGGTGCTCCGGGTACTCCTCGGCTTTGGGGCGCTGGTGCGTGTTGATCACGTCCTCCAGGGCCAGCCGGTGCAGCCCGAAGATCTCGCCCAGCCGCTCGAGCAGCTTCACGTCGCCCAGGCCCACGACATCCACCCAGAGGACCGGGTGCTTGCCCTTCAGTTCGAGCACCTGCGCGAGGTCGGCGATCTGCTTCTCGACCACCTGCTCGGGGCCGTACGCGACCGCGCGGACCGTCGAGGGGCTCGCGTCGGGCGCGGAGACGAGCGTTCCCGGCGGCGCCCCGGCCGGGACCCGGCGCTTGAAGCGCTTGCCGCGTTTGCGCTTGCGATGCTTCGACATGCCGGTCCCCGCGAGCGGAAGGCGCGCATTCTACCCGGCTAGCGGTCAGAGCCGCGCGCGAAAACGGCATGCGGCGCATGCGCCAGGACGCGACGCGAAGGGGCCTCGAAACGGGAGCGCGCGCGAGCCTGAAAAAAGATGCACCGTGGTGCGCTGGTTCGGTTCCCGATACCTCCATTTCCTGGACCCGCGGCCTGGAAGGGCGTGTCCACGAGACCGTAAAAAAAGATGCACCGTGGTGCACCATTGCGTTGCGCCGGCTGCGGCGCGCTTCGACCGCGGGGCGCGCGACCGCGCGCGGAGCCGCCAACTCCGGCGCGCGGGCACGCTCCTTATATAAGGATGGGGCGCCCCGGCTCCGCGGGGTCAAGGTCCCGTGCGCGCGGTCAGGCGTGGACGCCCGGGTCCGCGGAGCCGGGCGCAGCATGGCAGGCCGGGAGGCGTTTGTCAACGATATTGTATAAAAATATATGATACATATGTTCTAAGACACGGGTTATAGGAGCCTTCGATGAATGTAAAACGCGAAATGAGCACGGCGTCCCCATGCCCCGAGACGGTTGCTCAACGCCCCCTCAAGCCTCATCCAGGATCCAATCGACGGCTTCGGCCAGCGTCTTCGAGAAGCGCTCCGGGCGGTAGCGCGCTTCCATGCTCTCGATCGAGGGCGGCAGGTTCATCCGGCAGAGCGTCGTCCGCAGGCCCACCGCGCGGCCCATCTCGATGTCCCGCCCGCTGTCGCCGACGAGGAAGCTCGCCGCGAGGTCCAGGCCGTGCTCGGCCACCGCCTGGCGGATCATGGCGGGGCTGGGCTTGCGGCAGGCGCAGCCGTCGTCGGGGTGGTGGGGGCAGTAGTAGATCGCGTCGAGCCGCTCCGTCCCGAGTTCGTCCTGCATGCGGCGGTGGATCTCGTGCAGGTCTTCGAGGCTCATCAGGCCGCGCCCGACGCCGCTCTGGTTGGTGATCAGGACCAGGGCGAAGCCGGCCGCCCGCAGGCGGCTCAAGCCGGCACGGACCTCGGGCATGAAGCGGAATTCGGCCCAGGAACGCACGAAGCGCCCCGGCCCCGGAAAGACGTTCACCACCCCGTCGCGGTCCAGAAAAACGGCCTTACGCTTGGACATGCGGCCCGCTCGCGCTGTAGTACAAGAAGGGGGCGCCGGCGCCGGCACGGGGACAGGGACCGCGCGGCAGCAACGACGCAAGTTCAACCGGCGCCATTCTATGCGCAAACGAAACGGATTGCCTCTGCTGGTCCTGGCGGGGCTGCTTGCGGGGTGCGGGGACGGCGGCAAGCCTCCCGAGGCCGCCAGCGCCCGCGAACTCGAGCAGGCGCGCGCGGAGATCGCCGCCCTGAAGGAGCAGCTCGCGGCCGTGCAGGCCCAGAACGCGGGGACCGGCGAGAAGCTCGAACGGGCCGCCGTCGCGCTGAAGCAACTGGGCGAACAGGTGGACGGGCTGGCCGGCGGCGGTAAACAGGAAGGGCTGACCGACACGGCGCTCTACGAGCTGCTCAACTCGGGCGACGGGGAGCTGGTCCGCGCGGCCGCCGCGGTGATCCGGCGCTACCCGACGCCGCCGCGCCTGCGCGCGCTGGCCCAGACGGCGCGGGACCTGAAGCAGCCCTTCAACGCGCGCTGGGGCGCCATCGAGTACCTGCTTACCATCGAAGACCCGGCGCTGCAGGAGGCCTGCGTCGCGCTGCTGGACGATCCGCAGAGTTCCGTCGTCTCGCGCGCGGCGGCGGTCCTGGGGCGGACGCAGGCTCCCAGGCACCTGCCGCCGCTGCTGAAGGCGCTGAAGGAGTCCGTCCGCTTCGAGGACCAGAACAAGGTCTGGGAGGCGCAGCGCGGGCTGCTCGCGGCGCTGGGCGCGCTGGGCGACAAGCAGGCCGCGCCGGCGCTGCTGGAAGCGCTGAAGAGCGAGAACGACGACGTGGTGCGGACCGCCGCGCAGGCGCTGCGCCAGTTGAAGGAGCCGTCGGCCGGCGCCGCGCTGCTGGAGGCCTTGAAGGAGCTGCCGCCGCCGGACACGCGCGAGCACCCGCGCGTGCACATCGACCTGGTGCAGGCGCTGGGCGGTTTGCAGGCGCATACCGCCGGGCCGTACTTCGTGGAACTGCTCAGGGCGCCGAACGCGGCGCTGCGCGCGCAGGTCGCGCAGCAGTTGCCGCTCGTCTGCGGCCCCGACGCGGCGTCGGCTTTGAGCGACGCGCTGCGCGGGGAGTGGGCCGCGGTGCGCGGCGGCGCGCAGGGCGATACGGCGGTGCTGGAGCAGCTCATCCGCGCGCTGGGCGCGACGCGGAGCCCGCGGGGGCTGCCGGCGCTGCTGGAACTCCTGGCGCAGGGCTTGAACGGGAAGCCCGCCGAGGAGGCCGCGCTGGTCCTGCCGTCGCTGGCCACGCCCGCGCAGACGGCGGCGCTGGTGGAGGCCTACCCGCGCGTGAGTTTCGCGCCCGCCCAGGCGGCGCTCGCGAAGCTGCTCGGCAGCGCCGGCTACCCGGCGGCGTGGGACGAGGCGGGCAAGAAGTTCGTGCTGGACCCCAAAAAGGCGCTTCCGGCGGCGGCGCCGGAGCCGGCGGGAAAGACGGAGGGGAGGAAGACGGGGGAGACGTTTTAGGAGGCGTACATTGTGCACCATATCTTTATTCGGTCATTGATTGTTTTGATTTCCATGCTCGTAATCAGCACATGCGGTTGCTCCAACAACGAAGCGACCGCTCCGAGAGTTCCGTCTTCCCAAGAGGCGATCGTGGTTTGGCCAAAGGACTGGTCGGAGCTGGTCGGGAAAACGGTGGCCCTGGAAGGGAAGGCTGTAAACGCCAAGCTGGGTGCGCTGCTCCAGGGAGAAACAGAAACAAGCATGATCTGGATCGACGGCCATGATTCCTGGCCTGCCGGATATTCCGAAGGCGAAGGTCGAGAAAAGCGTGTACGTGTCAGCGGAACCGTAATCCGGAAGGATGACGTGCCCGTGTTCGTCTCGAAGCCTGGTGAAGCTCAACCAGCAGGAGTTCCGGTCGAATCGGAGGCGGACTTGGAAAAAGCCAAGTGGCGCTACCTAATTAAAGATGCTCAATGGAAACCGCTAGACTGACTTTCGCGAAGCTGCTGGGCAGCGCCGGCTACCCGGCGGCGTGGGACGAGGCGGGGAAGAAGTTCGTGCTGGACGCCAAAAAGGCGCTGCCGGCGCCGGAGCCGGCGGCGAAGACGGAGGGGCGGAAGACGGGGGAGACGTTTTGAGGTAGGCAGTACAGTAAGGAGAGACCAAAGCTTCGCATTGAGAATATTGTCTGTTGATAATGAGGACTGTTGACTAAGAGTAGTTGGTCGGTAGGTTCCAGTATGAACCTGGGCGGAATGGGTTCCGTTTGATGCGTACGAGCTAACAGCGGAGCCCTATTGGTGAGTACGATAAACGGGCGGAAGCTGAAGAAGCACGATGTCATGCCCAATGAGGCAGCGTCTATCCTGTCTGTTCTCGATGGCGTCCGCAAAGAAGCTACCGCACGCCTAGAACCGCAACGCCGGATTCAAATGGGTCAATTCTTGACTCCCAGCTCCATTGCTGCATTCATGGCCGCTATGATTCGTTGCAGGAAATCTACTGTGCGAATTCTAGACCCTGGCGCCGGCGCTGGATCATTGTGCGCTGCCTTGGTATCTACACTTTGTCAGCGACGCGCGCGCCCCATGGCAATCGCCGTTACCGCTTACGAGATTGATCCACTGCTCATTGGTTATCTACGCCAGACGATAGACCGATGCCGAGCTTTATGCGAGGAACTTGGAATCTCATTCAAAGCGCGTGTTGTTGACCAAGATTTCCTTGAAGCAGGCACCAGTGGACTTACGGGCGACCTTTTCGGCGCGGGGGAACAGGAACGCTTTGACTGCGCAATTCTTAATCCACCATATAGGAAGATCCACACGGGGTCCAGGGAGCGGTCCTTGCTTCGCTCAATTGGAGTTGAGACGACCAACCTTTACACAGGCTTTGTAGCCACTGCCTCGCGGCTATTGGTTCCAGGCGGTGAGATGGTTGCGATTACGCCAAGAAGCTATTGCAATGGTCCATACTTTGAGCCATTTCGCCAGTATTTTCTTCGAGAAATGCGCTTCCGACGAATGCACGTTTTTGACTCGCGGGATAAGGCCTTTGAGGATGACCAAGTATTGCAGGAAAACATTATATTTCATGCTGTCAGAACAACGGACGTAAACCCAGCGGTCGTCGTTTCGGCGAATGCGGCGCCAGGCGCCGAGATGCGCTTACGAAGAATCAAGCACGAAGCACTTATTCAACCGCAAGATTGTCACGCGATAATACATGTTGTTCCAGATAAAGCCGGCGAAACTACCAGAGACCAGATCGGCAGCCTTGGAGGAACACTCTCCGATCTTGGATTGACGGTGTCGACTGGACGAGTTGTCGATTTCAGGGCCCGAAATCTTCTTCGTGCCAATCCGGGAAAGAATACTGTCCCTCTCATCTATCCCTGTCATTTCAAAAGAGGCTACGTAGAGTGGCCCAATGGCAGGACTCGCAAGCCGAATGCGCTTGCTCTTGGGTCAAGAGCAGGGGAACTCATCGTTTCAGAAGGCCATTACGTATTGACGAAGCGATTCTCGTCAAAGGAAGAGAAACGCCGTATTGTGGCTGCTGTCTACGACCCCATTCGGGTCAAGGCGCGCCATGTCGCTTTCGAGAATCATTTGAATTATTTCCACGAGCGCGGCTCTGGCCTACCTGAAACCTTGGCCAAGGGACTTGCGACCTATCTAAACTCATCGCTCGTGGATGCTTATTTCCGGCAATTTAGCGGCCACACTCAGGTAAATGCATCCGATTTACGTTCACTGCCCTATCCATCCCGTTCCATGCTCATGGCGTTAGGTCGACGGATCGATGCGGCATTTCCCGATCAGAAGGAGCTTGACGATCTTGTGAACGAGGTTCTATTTTATGGCTAGGAAGCCTACTAATAAGCGCAAAGGGGCTGCGAAGCGCATCGACGAGGCCATTGCTATTCTAGCTTCCTTAAGTGTGCCTAAAGAACAACAAAACGAGCGTTCAGCTCTCGTGTTTCTTGCACTGCTCGGCATGACTCCACGGATGTCGTGGTCGGCTTCGACCGATCCGCTGCTTGGCATTACCGAGATGATGCAGGTGATTCGTAATGAATTCGGAAAGGCCTACGCTCCAAACACGCGGGAAACTATCAGGCGTTTTTCAGTGCATCAATTTGTTCAAATGGGCCTATTGACAGCAAATCCCGACGAGCCAAATCGTTCGGTGAATAGCCCTGACAATCGATACCAAGCGGCCCCTGCGCTGCTGAAGCTGGTCCGCGCGTTCCAGACACCCGCTTGGACAGAGTCGTTGGCAGCTTATTTGGCAACCGCCAAGGCTCTGGGGAGACTTCACCCCCAAGAGCGTGAGATGCCGCTGATCGCCGTGAGATTACCGGATGGAAGAAAAGTGCCATTGAGGGCTGGCGGCCAAAACGAACTTGTTAAGAGAATCATAGAGGAGTTTTGCCCTCGATTTACCCCAGGAGGTAATGTGGTCTATTGTGGCGACACGGGGCGAAAATACCGGCATGTAGAACGCGAATACATACGTGGGCTAGGCATCGAGATCGATAAGCACGGGAAAATGCCTGATGTGGTTGTACATTTGGCAGACAAGAACTGGCTAGTGTTGATTGAAGCCGTGACCAGTCATGGCCCCATTGGGATCAAACGATACAACGAACTGAAGGCACTCTTTGGAACCGCTCGATCCGGCCTTGTCTTCGTGACAGCCTTCTTGACCCGTGTAGCCATGTCGAAGTATCTAAGCGAGATTGCATGGGAGACCGAAGTTTGGGTTGCAGAAGCTCCCTCTCATATCATTCACTTCAACGGTGAGCGGTTTCTGGGGCCATATGAATAGTTGGAGACGGCATCTACAAGACACCAATTCGCCGCTATGGGCGCCACCTCTACTCTCCCCCCAGCCGCTCCAGCTCCAGCGCCGCGCAGCGGGCTTCGAGGGACTCGATGGAGGCGTCCAGGGCGTGCGCGAAGCAGGCGCGGGCGACGGCGGGGCGATTCCGCGCCAGGGCCACGCGGCCGGCGTGATAGCACCAGATGCTGCGCTGTTCGGCGTCGAGATGCTCCGGCGGCGCGGGAAGGTTTTCGGGCGTGGCAAGATACAGGTCGCAAAGGCCCGCGAGCAGGGGTGAGCCGGCGTCCTCGGCCAATTTACGCGCTTCCTTGAGGTCGCCTTCGCGCCCGGCGTCCATTTCCAGCAGCGCGCGCCAGAGCGCGATGTGGGCGCGGGACTCGGGCGATTTCGCATCCTGTTCTTTGGCGAGGCGGTCCAGCGCGTCGAGCGCATCGCCGGGGCGGCCGCCGAGGCGCAGGGCGTGAACGAGGCGCCAGCGTTCGCCCAGCGCGCTGCCGAGTTCGCGGGTCTCGAGCGCGAGGAGCCTGGCGCGGAGTTCGCGGGCCGTGGCCGCCTCGCGCTCCTGTTCGGTCTCGGTCCGGACCTGCTCGATCACCTTCCGGTCGTGGAACGGCATCCAGACGGCGACGGCGCCGGCGCCGGCGAGGGCCAGCGCGCCCAGCGCGGCCCAGACGCGATGCCGGCCCATGAACTTCCGCGCGCGATAGAACGCGCTGGGCGCGCGCGCGTGGATCGGCTCGCCGCCGCGATAGCGCCAGAGGTCCTCCCAGAGCGCCTCGGCGCTCACGTAGCGCCGCGCGGGCTCTTTCTCCATGGCCTTGAGGATCAGGATTTCGAGGTCGCGGTCGAGCGCGGGGCGCAGGCGGCGGGGCGGCGGGGGTCGTCGGCCGCGACCTGCTGGATGATCTCCAGCGCGGTCTCGCCGTCGAAGGGCGGCTTGCCGGCGACCATCTCGTAGAGCACGGCGCCCATGGAATAGACGTCGCTGCGGCTGTCGGCATCGCGGCTGTACCCGCGCGCCTGCTCGGGGCTCATGTAGTGCGCGGTGCCCATCACCGCGCCGTCCTCGGTCAGCTTCTTGGCGTCCGCGCCGTCGTAGCGGCGCGCCATGCCGAAGTCCATGAGCTGAGCGCGGCCCGAGGACTCGATGAGCACGTTGCTGGGCTTGAGGTCGCGATGGACGACGCCGGCGGCGTGCGCGAATTTCAGGGCCGTGCAGAGTTCCATCGCGATCCCGACGGCTTGCAGCGGGTCGAGCGGCCCGGCCTCGAGCAGCTCCGAGAGCGGGCGGCCCTCGACGTACTCCATGGCCAGGTAGTAGAGGTCGCCGACCTGCCCGAAATCGAAGACGTTGATGATGTTCGGGTGGTTCAATTCGGCGGCGGCGCGGGCCTCGAGTTCGAAGCGCCGGATCCGCTCGGCCGACTGCCCCGGGGCGAAGCGGAGCAGCTTGAGCGCGACGGTGCTTCCGACGCGCACGTTGACGGCGCGGAAGACGGTCCCCGCGCCGCCCTTGCCCAGTTCGGCCTCGATGCGGTAATCGCCGACGACGCGGCCGAGCCACTCCCGTTCGTAGTATTCGTCGCGGCCCTTCTCGTCCTTGCCCCTGCCCGGCGCGGAAGGCTCCATGCCGATCGCCAGGAGTTCGGCCATGTCGAGGGTCTGGCCCTTTTCGAAGCGCGGGCCGGGCGCGGCCCCCGGAGCATCCGGCGCGGGGGGCGGGTGCGGCAGGCCGGGATCGACGGCGCCTTGCGGCGCCTCGCTCCCCGGCTTGTCGTCCGGCGCGTTCATGGTCTATATTGTACTCTCCGCGCCGCCGAGACCTAGTGTCCTGTAACCGGAATCCGTTGCGCGTTTTGGGGTGCTTTTGACCGTGCTCTTCGTTGCGCTCCGATCGTCGTATCTTCTCGATACGGCGATTTTTCGCGCGCCTCGATCACGGCCAAAATCCCTCCCAAACCGCAGCAACGTATTTCAGTTACAGGACACTAGCGCGAACACGAGCGCCTTGGCCCCCGAACGAGGAGCCCGCCTTGAGCCGACCGAACCTTCTGCTCGTGATGACCGACCAGCAGCGCGCCGACGCGCTGGGCTGCGCGGGCGGCTGGGTCCGCACGCCGAACCTCGACGCGCTGGCGGCCGAGGGCGTCCGTTTCGCTCACGCCGTCACCACCACGCCGGTCTGCGTCCCCGCGCGGGTGAGCCTGGCGACGGGGCATTACCCGCACGTCACCGGCGTCTGGAACAACCGCGATTACGCGCTCCCGCCGGAGTACCCCACGTGGATGCAGGCCGTCCGCGCGGCCGGCTACCGCACGAGCCTCTTCGGAAAGACGCATCTGCACCCGCACACGGGCGACCTGCGGGAGCGCGAGCACCTGCTGCGCGCGTACGGGCTCGACGACATCGACGAGATCGGCGGGCCGCGGGCGAGCATGCGCTGCGGCTCGCACATGACCGACGCCTGGCAGCGCGCGGGGCTCTGGGAGGCCTACCGGGCGGACTTCAAGGAACGCTTCGCGAAGAAGCCCTGGACCGTGCGCCCTTCGCCGCTGGGGCTGGAGCACTACTACGACACGTACGTGGGCACGCAGGCGGCGCGGTACCTGGAGCGCTACGAGCGCAAGGAGCCGTGGTGCTGCTGGGTCAGCTTCGGCGGCCCGCACGAGCCGTGGGACACGCCCGAGCCGTTCGCCTCGATGTACGACCCGGCGGCGATGCCCAAGCCCGCCGCGGCCCCGGCGGACAGCGCGCCACGGCCGCAAGGCGAACTGGACCTGAAGCTCGCGCGCAAGCCGGCGCTGACCCCCGGGGACGTCGCCGCCATGCGCGCCAACTACGCCGGCAACGTCACGCTGATCGATGAGCAGATCGGGCGCATCTTCGAGACGATCCGGAAGCGCGGCGAGTGGGAGAAGACCGTCGTCGTCTTCACCTCCGACCACGGCGAGCACAACGGGGACGCGGGCTTGATCTACAAGAGCACGTTCCTGGACGGCCCGGTGCGCGTGCCGCTGATCGTGCGCACGCCCGAGACGGCGCAAGGCCCGCGCGGCGGCGCGGTGCACGAAGCGCCGGCCGAATGGATCGACGCGGGGGCCACGCTGGTCGAGGCCGCCGGCGGCACGTACGCGCGGCGCCAGTTCGCCAAGTCGCTGCTCCCCGCCGTCCACGATGGAACCATCGCGCACCGCGCCGACGCGCTCTCGGAGATCTCCGGCGAGACGATGCTGCTCACGCCCGAATGGAAGATCGCGGTGAACGCGGAGGACCGGCCCTACCTGCTCTTCGACCGGCGGAACGATCCGGCCGAGTCGAAGAACCTCGCCGGCAACCCCGAGTTCGCGGAGGTGGAGCACGAACTGCGGCTGCGCCTTCAGGAGCGGGTCCGGGCGAGCCAGATGCGGTAGGAGAGAATGCCGAATCAGGCCGAGAGGCCGCGCCAGAGGTCGCGGATCTCCTCGTCCACCTCTTCTTCCTGCGAGACGTAGCTGCGGATTTCCTGGCGCAGGATGTCGCGGAAGATGTTCTTGGCGCGGTGGAGGTAGTTGGTGACGTCGATCTCGCTGAGCTTGAGGCGCTCGGCGATATCCTTGTAGGACGGGCGCCGGCCTTCGATGGCCGCGCCGAAGTATTGCTCGCGGAGCACCTGGTAGTAGAGGTCCTTCCCTTCGGCCTTGCAGACCTTCTCGAGGTTCTCGAAGACGCGCTCCAGCAGCGCCTGCGCCCAGTGCCGGTTGAAGGCCTCTTCGGGCGTCTCGCCCTTGGCCGGCTCGAAGCCCGTGCCGAGTTCCTCGTCCTTCATCGCGTCGAGGCTCTGGAGGGGCTTGAGCCCGCCGCCGCGCTTGAGCGCCTTGCTGCGCGCGTGCTCGTTATAGAGGAAGCGCGTGAGCGCGGTGAGCAGGAAGGTGCGGAAGCGGCCCTTCTCGCGGTCGACCTTCTTCAGGAAGTTCTTTTCCAGAAAGAGCGCGAAGAACTCCTGGGTCAGGTCCTTGGACTGCTCGTGCGTCTTGCCCTTGCTGCGCACGAAGAGGTAGACGGGCTTCCAGTAGGTGGTGACGAGGTAGTCGAGGCTGGTCTTGAACTGGGAGTCGTTGGGATCCTTGGCCTGCAGCACGACGGTCCAGGCCGTGGTCTGGAAGCGCCCGGGCCCCGCGCCCGGCAGGTTGCTGGAAGGCAGATACTTGTAGGCCATGGGGGTCCGCCTCAGGTTCTAGATTCCACCGATCCGCTTATTGTACCGCAAGAGGCGGGTGGAGGAAACGGAGGAGCAGGGGCCTCATTCGTCCTCGATTTCTTCGAATTCCGGGTTGGGATTCTCGTAGAAGCCGAAGCGATCGATGGAGCCCCAACGGTCGTCCTTCTTGACCAGGGCGCGGCCGTTCTCGAAGGGCAGGCCCCACTGGAAGCGCCGCCAGACGGCCCATTCGCCCTTGGAATCGAGGTAGCCCCAGAGGCCCTGGAAGAGCGCGCCGGCGCGGTCCTCCTGGAAAGCGGTGGCCGCGTCGAGGTTGACGGCGATGGCCTCGCGCCCTTTCTGGTCCACGAAGCCCCACTTGCCGCTGCGCTTGACCGCCGCGAAGCGTTCGGAGAAGTCGCCGAGTTCCTCGTAGTCCTGGCGCCCGACGGGCTCGCCGTTGCGGTCCACGAAGCCCCAGCGGGCTCCGGCGCGGACGGCGGCGCGCCCGTCGTGGAAGTCGCGGGCCTCGTCGAAGCGCGCGGGGACGCGCCAGCGTCCGCTGTCGTCGATATGCCCCCAGCGTCCGCCCTGGCGCGCGGCGGCGCGCCCGTCGAAGAAGGGGCGCACGGCCTCGAACGCGGGCGGGAGCCCCCACGCGCCGTCCTTGCGCAGGAAGCCCCAGCGCCCGCCGCGCTCCATGCCCACCCAGCGCTCCTCGCGCAGGCGGCGGTACAAGCCCTTGGGGCAGACGGCGTGGCGCTCGCCGACCTGGTAGGAGAATTCGCGCGTCTCGCAGACCGCCCGGTCTCGAGCCTCGTAGGGCGGCAGGCGCTGGAGTTCGTCCCAGCGCAGCAGCGGCAGGGCCAGGTCGATCCGATAGAAGGGCCAGGGGGAGACGATCCCGTCCCGCTTCATGCGCAGCCCGTCGATCAGTTCGGCGAACGACGCGAGGATCAGGTCGTTGCAGCCTTCGACGCGGATGGGCTTGGCGAGGACCAGGAAGTCCGAGAAGAACTCGTCCCAGCGCTCCGCGTCCTTGCCGGGCGGGAGCGGCAGGCGTTTCTCGGGGCTGCGGTGGCGGAAATCGAAGGCGAAGAAAATCTTGCAGCGGTAGAGCCGCTCGTAGCGCGCGACGGCTTCTTCGAGCGTCACGGCCGGCCCGTCGGGCGCGGGGGGCTCGGGCGCCGCGCGGGGGGCTTCGGCGGCGGAGAAGGCGGGCATCAAGCCGCCGACCAGACCCAGCATGGCCATGAGCGCCACGCGCCGCGCGCAGGCTTGAATCGCACGGAAGCGGGCGGGCGGTCTCGGGGCGGAGCAGAGCATGCGTCAGTTCCCGGGCCCGCGGATCATGATCAAGAGCATCTTGAACGGCTGAAGGGCTTTCAGCGCATGCGGCTCGTTCGCCGGCATCAGCACGGTTTCGCCGGGGCCAAGCCGGTTCGCCTTGCCGGAGATCGTGACCACGGCGGAGCCCTCGACGAGATAGACCAGGGCGTCGAAGGGCGCCGTATGTTCGCTCAATTCCTGCCCCGCGTCGAAGGCGAAGAGCGTGACGCTTCCCGCGGGCTGCTTCAGCAGGACCTTGCTGACGATGCCGCCCGCGGCGTAGTCGATAAGCGTGGCGAGGGCGGCGGGCGTGGCGCGCAGGGCGTCCATGGGCAGGTCTCCGGTTTTCGAGCGCCGGTTATAGAGCCTGTGCCGCCGCGCCTCAACCCGCTGCCGCGGCCCGGGCCTCGTTTTGACCTGGGGCCGGGCAGGGGATAGGGTGCAGCCATCGAAACGCCGCTCTTCATCTCGCCGGCCCTGAGGGAGGATCTGGACATGGAACTGCGCATGCTGGGACGTGCGGGGGTCAAGGTCGCGCCGCTGTGCCTTGGGAATATGAACTTCGGGAGCGAGAAGTGCGACGAGGCGCTCTCGCGGCGGATCATGGAGCGCGCGGTCGAGGCCGGGCTCAACTTCTTCGACACGGCCAACGTGTACCAGAAGCAGAAGAGCGAGGAGATCCTGGGGCGCTGGCTGAAGGAGGGCGGCGCGCGCCGCCGCGACGGGCTGGTGCTCGCGACGAAGGTCTACGGCAAGGTCGGCGAGACCGACAACGACCGGGGGCTCTCGCGGCGGCACATCCTGCGCGCGGTGGAAGACAGCCTGCGCCGGCTCCAGACCGACCGCATCGACCTGTACCAGTGCCACCACTGGGACACGGTGCGGATCGAGGAGACCGTGCGGGCCCTCGACGACCTGATCCGCGCCGGGAAGGCCGTCTACTGGGGCACGTCCAATTTCAAGGCCTGGCACCTGACCGAAGCCACGCTGGTCGCCGACCGCCTGCACGCCTCGGTGCCGGTCAGCGAGCAGTGCCCGTACTCGATCACCAACCGGCACGTGGAGACCGAACTGGCGCCGTTCTGCATGAAGTACAACGTGCGCATGCTGCCGTGGAGCCCGCTGAACGCCGGGCGGCTCTCGGGCATCTACCGCAAGGGCAAGCCGATCCCCGATACGCCGCGGAACAAGAGCGAGGTCTTCCGCAAGCGCCTGGAGTCGCAGATGGACCTGCTCGAGAGCCTGGGGCGGCTCGCCGACGAGCTCGGCCGGCCGCTCTCGCAGCTCGCCTACGCCTGGCTGGTCCGGCAGCCGCACGTGGCGAGCGTGATCGTGGGCCCGCGCACGGTGGAGATGCTCGACGACGCGCTCGCGAGCCTGGACCTGAAGCTCTCCGAGGACGTGCTGAAGAAGATCGACGAGCTGGTCCCGCCGGGCAGCGCGCCGGACTTCGTCGGATGGTAAGCGCCGCGTTGCACGCCGCCGCATGAGCGCGCCGGTCGAGGGGCCCGGCCCGTCCGATCCTTCGCCGCTTCAGCGGCGCGCGATGCGGGTTACCATCTGGGGCCAGGTCTTCGGCTGCCTGGGCCATTCTTCGTTCGGCAACGGACTGATGCTGCTGTACCTGACCCATCTGGGCATCGGCAGCGCCACGACCCTGACCTACCTTTCCGTGCCGTGGATGCTCCAGGCGGCGCTGCTGATCCCCATCGCCTACCTCGCGGATCGGGTGGGCAAATTGAAGCTCGGCACGCCCGGCATGGTGCTCTGCACGCTCGGCTTCGTGGGCATCGCCGGCGCGGGGTTTCTCACGGGAACCTCGGCCTGGCTGCTGGCGCTCGGCGGGATCGGGGTCTACTCGGTGGGCTGGGCCATGTACGGCGCGAGCTGGTACGCGCTGTTGAGCCCGGTCGTCCCGGACCGCATGCGCGGGCGGTTCTTCGGGACGATGCGCTTTTCCTGGCAGCTCGCGAGCCTGGTCTTCGGCGTCGCGTGCACCTTCGTGCTGACGAAAGACTCGCCGATGCCGGTCTACCAGGGCATCCTGGGACTGGTGGTGGCCGGGCTGCTGGTACGCGGCTTCTTCTACGCGCAGATCCCGGAACTCGAGAAGCCGAACCCGCAGGGCGGCGGTCTGCTGCCGCGCCTGGTGGCCGTCGCGCGCGTGGAGGGTTACGCGTCGTTCTGCTGTTACGTGTTCCTGATCACGCTCTTCACGGCCAACTGCCCGAACCTCTTTGGGTTGGTGGAAAAGAAGACGCTCAACTTCAGCGACGACACGGTCGTCTGGATGGGCAACCTGTTCATGTTCGGGTCGATCACCGGGTACTTCCTGGGCGGGAAACTCGTGGACCGCTGGGGCACCAAGCCCGTCTTCCTGGCCTGCCACTTCACCTTCGCGGCGGTGCTGTGGGCCTTCCTGGTCCGCGGCCTCGTGCCGGCGGCGCCGCCGGTCTACCTGGGCTTCTTGAATTACGCCTTCGGCGCGGTGACGGCGGCTTCCTCGGTGGCAATCTCCACGGAGATGCTGGCGCTGATCCCTTCCGAGAACAAATCGCTCTCGACGGCGCTGTGCCAGACCCTGCAATTCGCGGGGCAGGCCGGCTCGGGGTTCTTCTCCGCCGGCGCGATTCAGATCGGCCTGTTTCGCGAGGAATGGAGCCTCTTCGGCATGGCGCTGGGACCGTACGACGCGTTGCTGCTGGTCTTCGGGGTGCTGGTGCTGGTGATGGTCGTCGCCCTGGGCCTGGTGCCTTCGGTGCTGCGCAAGGCCGAGTGGATCCCGCGCGGGACGTAAGCTCGGTCCGAAAGCGGTCGATGTTCGAGTTCGCGGTGTACGCAGAAGGCCAAGGACAGGAGATTGCTTTCATGCCGGGAAAAATGCTGATTCGGTGGTTCGTGCTCTGCGTCGGGTGCGGATTTGGCGCCGCGCTTTTGCCGGCAAATGCCGGCGAGGAACAGGCGGCTCCCGAGGGCGACAGCCCCGCGCTGCCGGTAGCCGTTCCCGCCAACGATCCCAAGCTCCAGTACACCGGGCGCTGGGAACTCGCCAACCCCGCCGCGCCCGAGGCCGAATGGCCGGCCAGCGAACTCGCGTTCACCGTCAGCGGCGGCAGCGTGAACCTCGTGGCCGAGGACCGCGCCCAAGGCACGCCCAACCCGATCCGCGGGATCTGGGCCGACTACTTCACGGTGCTCGTGGGCGACGCCGAACCGGTCCGGCTGGGCCTGCACCGGCAGCGCAAGGTCTACCGCCTCGCCGAGAACCTGCCCCAGGGCAAGCACGTCATTCGCGTCTACAAACGGTGCGAGTCGCACACCGGGCGGATCAAGGTCCTGGGCCTGCAACTTGAACAGGGCGCGCGACTGCTCGACCCGCCCGCGCGCCCGCGGCGGCGCATCGAGTTCATCGGCGACTCGATCACCTGCGCCTACGGCAACGAGGCGCCCGACAAGAGCGAGCATTCGTGCCCGTACACCGAGAACAACTACCTCTCCTATGCCGCCGTCGCGGCCCGCGCGCTCCAGGCCGAGCACCACTGCATCGCCTGGTCGGGGATGGGCGTCTTCCAGAATTACGGCGGCAAGCGCGGCGTGGACCTGATGCCCGACTACTACCTGCGCACGCTGCCCACCGACACGAGCAGCCGCTGGGAGTTCAAGCGCTGGACGCCGGACGCGGTGGTGATCAACCTCGGCACCAACGACTTCTCGCCCAAGGAATCTCCGACGCGGGAGGAGTTCAATACCGGCTACGCCGGGCTCGTGAAGACCGTACGCGCGAACTACCCCGACGCGACGATCGTCTGCGCCGTCGGGTGCATGATGGGCGGCGCGAAGCTGGAGACGATCCGCGGCTATCTCGCGGCGTTGATCGAAGAGCACGCAAAAGCCGGCGACGCGAAGCTGCATTACGTCGAGTTCGAGCCGCAGAAGCAGGAAGACGGCATCGGCGCCGACTGGCATCCCAGCGTCAAGACGCACGCCAAGATGGCGACCGTGCTGACGGCGAAGCTGAAAGAGCTCATGGGCTGGTGAGCACCCCTTCTTGTAACTCAAATCGTCATAAGCGCTAACGGCCGTATTGACGCACAGGTGCGGTGGTTCTAAACTCTTGTGTCCTGACCGCTTAGCAACGGCCGAGGCGCTGGAGAACTTTCGCACATGCTTCCCGTCAAGCGTCACCAGACCGTCGGCGTCAGCGTCGGCGGGATCGCCGTCGGCGGCGGTTCGCCGGTCGTCGTGCAGTCCATGGCGAACACGGATACGGCCGATCCGGCCTCCACCGCGCAGCAGGTGTACGAGCTGGCCGAGGCCGGGAGCGAACTGGTCCGCATCACCGTCAACACGCCGGAAGCCGCCGCGGCCGTGCCGGAGATCCGCCGCCGGCTGCACGACCGCGGCTGCGCCGTCCCGCTCATCGGGGACTTCCACTACAACGGCCACAAGCTGCTCAGCGAAGTTCCCGAGTGCGCGCGGGTGCTGGACAAGTACCGCATCAATCCCGGCAACGTCGGGCGCGGGAAGAAGCGCGACGAGCAATTCAGCACGATCTGCGAGATCGCCGTCGAGAACAACAAGCCGGTGCGCATCGGCGTCAACGCCGGCTCGCTGAACCAGGAACTCGTGGTCGCGAAGATGGACGAGGCCGTCAAGACAAACCGCGGCATCGACGCCGATTCGATCATCGACGAGTGCATGATCCTCAGCGCGCTGCAGTCCACCGAGCTGGCGCTGCAATGCGGGCTGCGCAAGGACCAGATCGTCATTTCGTGCAAGATCAGCAAGCCCACGCACCTGATCAGCCTGTACCGCGAGCTGGCGGCGAAGACCGACCAGCCGCTGCACCTGGGCCTCACCGAGGCCGGGATGGGCATGAAGGGCGTGATCTGGTCGGCCGCGCCGATGGGCATCCTGCTCGCCGACGGGATCGGCGACACGATCCGCGTGAGCCTGACGCCGAAGCCCGGCGGCGACCGGCGCGAGGAGGTCTACGCCGCGCAGGAGATCCTGCAGAGCCTCGGCCTGCGCAGCTTCGCGCCCTCGATCACCGCCTGCCCCGGGTGCGGGCGGACCACCAGCACCACGTTCCAGGAGCTGGCCGAAGAGATCGAGAAACACGTGAAGCGGAAGATGCCTGAGTGGCGCCAGAAGTACGCCGGCTTCGAGGACCTCAAGCTCGCCGTGATGGGCTGCGTGGTCAACGGGCCGGGCGAGTCGAAGGCCGCGAACATCGGGATCAGCCTGCCGGGCACCGGCGAAGCCCCGCACTGCCCGGTCTACGTGGACGGCAAGAACTACACCACGCTCAACGGCACCCCCGCCGAGTTGGCCGTCGCCTTCAAGAAGCTCGTGGACGAGTACGTCGAGCGGAAGTACGCCAAGGCCGAGGCCCCCGCGCCGGCGGACTGACGCGAGCTTCAATCCACCAGTTTGACCTGCCAGCGCAGCACGCCTTCCGCGCCGCTTGACGCGCTGACCCGATCCCAGCCCCCGTCGTCGCGGAGCAGCTCGAAGGCGCACTCGTCGCCGTCCGGGAAGCGCACGAAACCGGGTTCGGCCGGCGACTGCTGCTCGGGATCGTACGGCCGCAGCACGTGGACCCAGCGCAGCTTCTGGAGCATGCCGGCCGCCGAGACGACGACCTGGCGGTAGGTCTCGCCGGGGATCGGCCGGCCGCTTTCGAGGGGCTGAATCGCGGCGCGCGCGGAGCCGCCCAGCGGCTTCGAGACCAGCAGCAGGCTCCGCCGCGGCCCGGCGATGAGCGCGCGCGCCTCGCCGTCGGCGGAGTACTCGACGAGCTTGGGCTCATGGTACGTCGTGAAGCGGGCCTCGAAGGCGGCGGGTTCGCAGGCCTCGGCCTCGTCCACGACCGCCAGCGCGCGGTCGCGCCAGACCAGGAAGTGCCGGCGATAGCGCGGGAGGATCGGGCCGTACAGCGGCGGCAACTCGAGCGTGATGGCCGCCCAGGCGTCCTCCGAACCGACCTGCAGCCCGTGCATCCGTCCGGGCAGGCGCAGGATCTGTTCGCCGCCGTTCACCGCGAGGCAGTTGTGCTGCAGGCTGCTCTTGTCGCCGTAGTTGAGGTCGGTGAGCAGGTGCTCGCCGTCGAAGACGAGTTCGAAGGAGCCCATGTCGAGCTGCCCGTGGTTGCGCCCGGTGTCGATGCCCAGCGCGCAGCAGGCCAGGCGCTCGCCGCGCCAGGTGAAGATGCCCGAGTCGCGAAAGTGCTTCACGCGCGGCAGCGTCGCCGGCCGGGTGTCGAACGGCGCGTCGGGGCGGCAGAAGAGGTCGTCGAAGCTCCAGAAGCTGTAGTCGTTGGTGGGCGTGCTCGCGCGTTCGGGGCCGTGGAATTCCGTCGAGGCCGGGACGGCGTCCCAGAGCCGCAGCAGCTCGCGGTCGCCGGGGAAGAGCCCGAGCAGCGCGGCGGGGATCAGCCGGCTGTTGCCCGGGTTGGAATCGCGCATCCGAAACTGGCGCAAGCGCCCGTCGGCATCCTTCCATTTGTGGGTCGCGCAGAAGGCCCCCACGTCCCGGAAGCGCTCGGTCCAGCCAAAGTCCGTGCCGAAGACATTCCGCGCGGCCAGCGTCAGCAGCGCGCCGTTGCGCATGGCGTAGGAGGTATACATCAGGCCTTCGTCCCAGTCGCCGTCGCGGCCGATCTCGTTGACGAAGCGCGGGAAGAGCCAGGCCGCGAGCTTCCAGGCCTCGCGCGCCTCGGGCAGTTCGCCCAGCGTCGCCAGCGCGAGCACGCCCACGCCGCCGTTGATCACCGGGTTCCAGTTGAAGTATTCGCGCACGCCCCATTCGCCGCGCTTCTGCGCCGCCAGCCAGTAGGACTCGAAGACGTTATTGACGGCCAGCTCGCGGATGAACGCGCGCTCGGGCTCGTCCAGGGCCTCGTGCAGCCAGTCGTAGGCGCAGCCCAGCGCCTGCGCGCGTTCGCCGAGGCCCAGGTCGCCGAAGTGGATCGCGTTGGCCGGGTCCTTCAGCCGGTCCTCGTAGCTCTTGCTCAGCCACGGCGTCTCCGCCACGGCGCGGATCTCCCGCATGCAGCGTTCGAGGTACTTCCGCTCGCGCGTGAGCAGGAACATGAAGGCCGTGCGCATCGTCACCGCGTGGAAGCCGCGCGGCCCGCGGTCGGGCTGTCCGCCGCCCTCGCGCGGGCGCGGTTCGGCGACGGTCGGGAAGGTCAGGTCCTGCTCGGCTTGCCGCTTGAGCACCGCGCAGGACGCCTCGAACGCCGGCTTGGCCATCCGCTCGCGCAGCGCGGGGACCTGCTCGCGGGAGAAGAACAGGTACGGGTGCTTCAGGCGTTCCAGAAAGGAAGCCGGATACCCCTGCGTTGCGGCGGCGGTCAGATCCATCGGCGCTCTCCCGGGTGAAGGGTGTGGGTTCAACCTGCCCGATGCGCGAGGCCCTTGTCAATGCGCGGCGCCATTTTCAGTCCTGAAAGGACCGGAAAGCAATGCGTACGTGAAGGCTTGCGAGCGCAGGAGAAAACGAAGAAATCGAGGCTGCGGCTGCGGCGGTCAGAAAAGGGTATCGAAGCCCGCGGCTTTGAAGTGGCGGTCGTTGGTGAACGCCTGGCGAATGCCCAACCGGCGCATCACGGCGAAGGAGGTCAGATCGACTACGCCTGGTGCGCCAAGATCTCCGGCACGAAATGAATTCCAGGCAGATTGCCAGTCTTCGCTCGACGGGAAGACCAGCCGCTTTCCAGCCTCCAGGGTGAGTCGCAGGCGATCAACCTGTTCGCGATAAGGCCGCCGAGCCGCGGCATTCGAACATTCCAACAGCACGTAGGAAGAGGTGAGTATCCTTTGCCGGTCTGTTCTGATTCTTTGAAACGCGTCTGCCGCGCTTTGGTGCCATTGATCGGATTCGTCCCACAGGGCAAGGAGCCCTACGGTGTCTACAAAGACGATGCTCATGGCTGATGCTCGTTGTGGCGCTCGGCGACGTCTTTCTCGCCGCTACGGGCTCGAAACGAGAGAATCTCGTAAATGGCGTCAAGGTTGGCTTCGTCATCGGCTGAATTTTTGCCAACGCGCCGTGGTTCGAAAGCCACCTCGCACTTGTCGGGGAGATCCACTTTCTCGGTGGGCTTGAATACACCGTTTTCGTAGATCGCGTGAATGAGCTTGCCCATGGCCGCGCACCTCGCCTGTCCAGCCTGTTTCAGTATACGCAACTCATCCGGGATGCACAACGGTTCGGTTCGGCGCGTATGAAAACAAAAAAGGGCCGGCATGCGCCGGCCCTTTCCTGCGGCCTGGGTTGTCCCGCGGCCAACGCTAATCCGCGGCCGCCGCGCCGACGGGTTCGAGGACGTTCGGGGTGCGCTTCAACTCCTGGTGCGGCCAGACGATCTTGCGCCGCTCGGGCGTCAGGCGCGCCAGCAGTTCCGGCGAGGGGCGGTAGCCGTCGCGGAAGAAGCCCCAACTCGGGCCGAAGCGGTACACGACGATGCGCCGCTCGCCTTCGTTCACGCGCAGCGCCGACCCGTGCGCGATGGCGTCCACGAAGAGCAGCACGTCGCCGGCGTTCATGTGAACCTCGATCGCGCCTTCGACGCCGTCCACCGAGTTCCCGCCCGGGCGCATCCCGTTCTTGCCCACGTCGGGATGCCGGAAGTTCGACTTGTGGCTGCCGGGCACGACCATCGTCGGACCGTCGCCGGGGCCGATGTCGGTCAGCGCCAGGAGCATGTTCACCTGCCCGCAACTGAAGACGCCGTTCGCGCAGTGGTACTGGCAGCGCTTCACGAAGGGGAAAGCGCCCGAATGCAGCCCGATCGCGTCGCCGGGGCCGCGCAGGCTCGCGAAGTTCTCGTCGATGAAGAGCGGGCCGTGCTTGTAGTCGAAGGTGTTCTCGCCGCCGACGAAGCACTTGATGTGGCCGATGTAGCTGGGGTGATCGACGAGCGCCTCGAAGGGCGCGCCGCCCTCGTAGATCTGCTGGAGGTTCAACCCGTTCTTCTCGTTGTAGCTGTGCCCGTGGACGTAGCCGTACCACTCGCCCGGCTTGAGCCGCGGGATGTCGTCGAGGCCCTGGTTCAGCGCGCGCACCTCGTCGCGCGACAACGCGCCCCTGAGGACCAGATACCCGCGCAGGTCGAAGAAGTATTTGTCGCGATCGGAAACCACGGCGTGCCCTCCCGGTAGGCCGCGCTGGGCGGCTGGCCCAGCCTGATGGTGCATTTTCGCCTTCTTTTTCTGGAGATTCTTCCACCCCGCATGGTAATTTCTCCGGAATAGTAAGGCTTTCGGGGTTGGCTGGACGGATTTCGGGACTTCCATGGCACGCGATACCACCGCCCACGTCGCGCCGCTGGGCTTCAAGGTCTGGCGGATGGAGCGGCATAACAAGACCGCCACGATGCCCGCGCCGCACGCGCACGCGGACATCGAGGTGAACTACCTCTCGTCGGGCTGGATCCGCTACTTCCACGGGCAGCGCTTCTACGAGGTCCACGCCGGGCAGTTCGCGCTCTTCTGGGCCGGCATCCCGCACCAGCTCCAGGCGCACAGCCCGGTGCTGAAGGGCGTCTGGATCACCTTCCCGGTCACGTGGCTGCTGCGCTGGCAACTGCCCGGCCGGCTGCAGGACGCGCTGATGAGCGGCGAACTGGTCTACGAGCCGCGCGCGGAAGGCTACGAAGCGAGGTCGGACGAGCTGCATCTGGAGAACTGGCTCGCGGAGTACCTGGCGGGCGGCGACGAGCGGCTGGAGATCGTGCGCCTGGAACTGGAAGCGCGCATCCGGCGGCTGGCGGCGCCCTTCGCGACCGCCGCGCGCCGCAGCCCGCTCCAGCCCGACGGCAGCCTCCAGCAGTTCGTGCGCATGACGACGTTCCTCTCCGAGAACCACCAGCGCCCGATCGCCGTGGAAGACGTCGCCGAGGCGCTGAGTCTGCATCCGAAGTACTGCCTCGCGCTCTTCAAGAAGTGCTGCGGGATGACGCTCTGGAACTACCTGCTGCGGCTGCGCATCGCCCACGCCCAGCGCCTGCTGCTGACGGTGGACGCGAACATCCTGCAGGTCGCGTTGGACTCGGGCTTCGGGACGTCCAGCGCTTTCTATCAGGCTTTCAAGAAGCACACGGGCATGACGCCGGCGAAGTTCCGGAAGGAGCACTTGAAGGAGAAGTGATCTCGGATTGCGGATTGCGGATTGCGGATTGCGGATTGCGGAATGAACTTGGCTGCTGCGCCTAGGTCACGGACTTTATCACAGCAGGCTCACCCCATTCCCAGCCGTTCTCCGTGTCTCCGTGTCTCCGTGGTTCAATAGAACGTCAGACCTGCAGCACGCCCGTCTTGAACTCCTCCACGTGGGGATTCTGCGCCGCCATCTCCAACCCCATGGCGAGGCACGCGCGGGTCTGCGCGGGGTCGATGATGCCGTCGATCCAGAGGCGCGCGGCGGCGTAGCGCGGGTCGGTCTGCTCGCCGTAGCTGGCGACGATCTCCTTGAAGAGTTCGTCGAGCTGCGGCTGGGAGAGCGACTGGCCCTGCTTGCGAAGCTGGCTCACCTTCAGGTCCAGCAGCGTGCGCGCGGCCTGCTCGCCGCCCATCACCGCGTAGCGGCAGGTGGGCCAGGCCAGGATCAGGCGCGGGTCGTAGGCCTTGCCGCAGAGCGCGTAGTTGCCGGCGCCGTAGCTGCCGCCGAGGATCACGGTGAACTTCGGGACCACCGAGTTGGCCACGGCGTTGACGAGCTTCGCGCCGCTGCGGATGATCCCGTCGATCTCGGCCTGCCGCCCGACCATGAAGCCGTTGACGTCCTGGAAGAAGACCAGCGGGACGCGGTTCTGGTTGCAGTCCATCACGAAGCGCGCGGCCTTGTCGGCGCTCTCGGGGTAGATCACGCCGCCCAGCTCGAACGCCCGGCCGGGTTCTCGGACGTGCCGCTTCTGGCTCGCGACGATCCCGACGCTCCAGCCGTCGATGCGCGCGGCGCCGCAGACGAGCGTCCGGCCGTACTCGGCCTTGTACTCGTCGAAGCTCGCGCCGTCGACGATGCATTCCAGGATCGCGCGCACGTCGTACTCGGTCTGCGCGGTGAGCGGCATGCGGCGGACGAGTTCGCTGCTGGCTTCGGCGGTGGGGCGCGCGCCTTCGCGGCGGAAAGCCGGCGCCGGGGCCGGCGGCCAGTGCTCAGCCAGCGCGCGTATGCGTTTGATCGCGGCCTCGTCGTCGGCCTCGCGGAAGTCGATGGTCCCGGAGAGCGCCGCGTGCAGCTTCGCGCCGCCGAGTTCCTCGCTCGAGAGATCCTGCCCGATCGCGGCCTTGACCAGCGACGGCCCGGCGATGTAGAGCCCGCCGCCCTCGGTCATCACGATCTTGTCGCACATCACCGGCAGGTACGCGCCGCCGGCCACGCAGGGGCCCAGGATCGCGGCGAGCTGCGGGACGCCCATGGCGCTCAGCCGCGCGTTGTGCCGGAAGATCCGCCCGAAGTCGTCTTCATCGGGGAAGACCTCGTCCTGCAGGGGCAGGAAGACGCCGGCTGAATCGACGAGGTAGATGAGCGGCAGGCGGTTGTCCATGGCGATGCGCTGCGCGCGGAGCACCTTCTTCGCGGTCAGCGGGAAGAACGCGCCGGCCTTCACCGTCGCGTCGTTGGCGATGACCATGCACAGCCGCCCGCCCACGCGGGCGATGCCGGTGATCACGCCCGCCGAGGGCGCGCCGCCCCATTCCTCGTACATCTTCCAGGCCGCGAAGAGCCCCAGCTCGAAGAAGCCCGTCTCCGGGTCGCAGAGCTTCACGATCCGCTCGCGCGCCGTCAGCCGCCCCTTCTTGTGCTGCCGTTCGATGGCGTCGGGGCCGCCGCCCTGGCGCACCACCCATTCGTCGCTGCGGATCGCCCCGAGCAGGTCCTTCCAGCCGCCGGCGTCGGGCGAGACGGGAGGCTCGGCCGGGGGCAGGATCTGGCGCGTGCTCGTGCGGCGGGACTCGGCCATGGGCGCTCCTTGGAAGACTCGGAGCGCAAGATACCCGAAGCTCACAGGCCTGCCCAAGGCAAGTTGCCGCCGCTGCTCCCTGCGGTACGCCCCGTGCGCAACCCGCCGTAGCCCAGGCGTTTAGCGCCGAGTGCACTATATATCTAAACGGATATACTTGTCTTTTATTGATTGGTATTGGAGAATAGGGGTAGAAGAATGCTCTTAAGGAGCCCTATCGATCCAGCGTAAGGAGGCACGGCCATGCAACGCGCAACCTCAATCCCGGCATTGCTTTCGCTTGTGCTTTTCCTCGGCGCCTCGGGCGCCCAGGAAGGCTCCGACATCCAACCCGTGAATCTGTTGCCGGCGGACTCGGTCCTGGTCGTGCAGGCCGACCTGGGGGAGTTGTTGGCCCGCTGCGCCGCCACGCCGCTGGGCCGCTTCTTGGGCGAGCCCGAAGCGCGCGCGTTCCTGAGTGAACCGCTCAAGTCCATGGACGCGGCGCTCGAGGGCTGGCGCAAGCGCTACCCGGCGCTTCCGTCCGCGGCCACGCTGGCGAAGCTGGGCGGGGTGCGCGCGGCCTTCGCGCTGCAGTTGCGGCCGACGGGGGATCCCACGGTCCCGCCCGCGCCGGCGCCGCTGTTCGTCGCCTGGCTGGAACGGCCCGAGGCGCTGGAACGGGAGTTGCGCCTGCTCCCCGCGATGAAGCTGCCATCGGGCCTCGAGGCCTACGGCGAGGAAGGCCTGTGGCTGGCGCTCTCGGGGCACTGGCTCTTCGGGGCGGCGGCGCGGGACGACCTCGAGGCGCTCCAGGCGGCGGCCGCGAAGCCCGAGCAAGGGCTGGGCCGCAGCGAACGCTGGAAGCAGGTCGCCGCCGCGCTGGGCGAGAAAGCCCCGCTGAAGGCATGGTGGGACCTGGGCGCCGTCCGCGAGCACCTGCTGAACCTGCCCGACGATCCGGACGTGCGCGCGGTGCTCCCGGACGGGCCGGCGAAGCTCCTCGCCGCGCTGGGGCTCGATGACGTGAAGAGCCTGGGCTTCAGCCTCGGTTTTCAAGGCGAGCGCTTCGACTTCCGCGTCGCCAGCGAGGCCCCCCGCAAGGCCGACGCGCCGCGGCGCGGGCTGCTGAAGCTCTTCGAAGGCGAAGGGCCGGTGCAGGCGCGGCTGCTCCGCCACGTGCCCGAGGAAGCGAGCTGGTTCTACCTCACCCGGATCGAGCCGCGGCGGCTGCTCCCGATGCTCCGCGACGGCCTGGAGGCGGCCTCCGGCAACAACCTGGCCGCCGGGCAGCTCGCGATGGTGCTGATGGGCTTCCGCGTGATCTCGGGCGTGGACCTGGAAGAGGACCTTCTCGCCACGCTGGGCGACGAATGGGCGATCACCGATACGCAGGGCGGCGGTGCGCTGATGGATCACCTGCCCGGGCTCGCGGTCGTGGGGACTTCGCGCGATCCGCTGCGCTTCGCCATGGCCGCGCAGAAGGTGCTGGACTTCGCCGCCCAGCGCGCGCCCCGGCGGCTCGACGTGAAGAGCAAGCTGGGCGTTTTCGACGGCGTGCCGATCCACTACCTGAGCATCGCCATGAGCGACCTCTCGCCGAGCGTGGCGGTGAAGGACGGCGTCGTGGTGCTGTCTCCGACCCTGGCCGGCGCGCGGCGGCAACTCCGGCACCTGGCGCTTAACCCGGCGCGGGACATCCGCTCCAATCCGGACTTTCAGGCCGCGTACGCCGAGGCCCTGGGCGCGAAGCTGCCGGAAGGCGACGGCGCGGCGCTGCCGGCGATGCTGCGCTACCTCGATCCGCGCCGCGTGCAGGTCTCGCGGCTTCTGGGCACCGCCCTCGCCGGCTCGCTGGCCTTCGGACCGGACCTTCCGGGCCTCTTCGAGACCCAGGAGGGCCTGCGCCGCACGCGCAACCTCGCGGCGCTGCACATGCTCGGCCTGGCGCTGGAAGTCTTTCGCGCGCCGGCTGCCGGGGAGCCGCGGCCCTTGCCGGCCCAGCCGCATGAACTCCTGGGCCACGCGCGGGGCGAGGGCCTCGGCGCGACGCTCGACCTCAGCGGCGTGACGTACGTGGGCGGGCTGCGCACGGACGATCCACCGGAGACGCTCGCCGCGTTCTCGCGCCTCGACTCGCGCTGGGACGCGCCCTGCGCGGTGCTGCGCCTTTCGGGGCAGGTGGAGCAACTCGCCGCCGCCGAGACGCAGAAGCTGCTGGCCGCCCAGCGCGAGGCCTTCAAGCAGGCCGGGCGCGAAACGTCCGAGCGGGCCGGCGCGCCGGCCCCGCTGGGCCGGCCCAGCTCGTGGTGGACCCGCGCGTGGCAGGCGCGCGCCGAGGAGCGCAACCTGCTGGCGCTCGACGCCCTGCGCGTGCTGCGCAGCGTGGACTTCGCGCTCCTGCCCGACCTGCGCGCCTTCGAGCAGACCCTGCGGCCGGGCGTTTCGTGGACCGAGACGAGCGACTGGGGCGTGGTGAGCCATACCGTGGGCAGCTACCCGCTTCCGGCGCTGGACGCGGCCGGCGGCGTGGTCCCGCTGGGCGTGGCCGCGCTGGCGCTGCCGGAGGTCGTGCGCGGCCGCGGCGGAAGCAACGAGGCGCTTGCGCGCGAGGACCTGCGGGCGGTCGCCGCGGGGCAGTGGTACTACCGCATGGCCGACTGGGACCGCGACAAGGTCCACGGCTACGCGGGGAGCCTCAAGGAACTCGCCGACCGCGGCATGCTCGAGGCCGCGCTGGGCCGCGCGGAGGCCGCCGCGGGCGCGCCGGGCGTCCCGCGCCGGGGCTACCTGTTCCGCATGCTCCCGCTGCAGGGCGCGCGCGCGCCGGGCGGCGCGAAGAGCTACGTCGTGGACGGGCGCTGGACGGGCGGCTACGCGGTCCTGGCCTGGCCGGCGCGCTACGGCCTGGACGGGCGGCGCTGCTTCCTGCTCGGCCCCGGCGGCGCGATCTTCGACGCCGACCACGGCGCCTTCACGCCGGCCCTCGTCGAGAACATGCAGGCCTTCGATCCGGACCCGGAACGCGGCTGGCGCAGGCTCGAGTAGTCAGGCCTTGAGTGCGACGGCTTCCCGGGCGCGGCGTTCGGCGCCCGCCGCCGCGCAGGAGGCCGGCGTGCCGTCGGCTTCGAGGTAGGTTCGCCGCTTCTCGTCTTCGCCGATCAGCCGGGTGCGCGGCCCGCGGTAGAAGAACTGCGCGGCGCGGCGCCGGCGGTCGGAGCGGTTCGGCGGGGTGTGGTGGGGGAGCAGGGTCGAGAAGAAGAGCACGCCGCCGGCGCGGAGTTCCACCGGCAGCGCCGCGCCGTAATCCAGCCGGCCGTCGGCAAGTGTGCAGTCGTCCCGGTGGACGTGCTGCTTCGGGCCCAGGCGGTGCGCGCCCGGCAGGACGAACATGCAGCCGTTGTCGGCCGCCGCGTCGTCCAGCGCGATCCACACGTCCACGCCGTCGGCCGCCGGCTCGTACAGGAAGTACGCGCTGTCCTGGTGCCAGGGCTTGGGCGAGCCGATCCGCGCGGGCTTGCAGAGCGCGTCGCTGCTGTAGAGGACCGCGCCGGGGCCCAGGAGCGCGTCGAGCACGTTGGTGAGGCGCGCGTCTTCGGCAAGCCGCCTGAAGAACGCATGTCCCTTGGCGGGGTGGATCAGCTTGCGGTAGGTCCGATCGAGTTCCTCGACGCTCATGCGGGCCGGATCGATCTCGAGGCCCGGCTCGAAGAGCACCCCTGAATCCGAGGCTTGGTCGACGACGCGGCAGCCCGAGTAGTTGCGCATCGCGTTCGGCGCGCGTTCGACCTTCAGCTCCCCCGCCTTCGCGCGCGCGGCGAGCCCTTGCAGCATTTCGCTCATGGCGCGGCGGCCTGCTTCGACCTCGCCCGGTTCGAGAAGGCTCTCGAAAGCCAGGTATCCTTCCCTGTGGAAACGGGCCACCTGCCCGGCATCGAGGGTGGCCGGCAGCGGTTCGGTGAATGCGGGCGTCGCGGCGGTCATGGGCGTGCTCCGGTTGCGTGGTCCTTGCCGATGCGTCGAGGGCAGGATACCCCGCGGTCGGGGCCGGCGTCTTTGGCCGCGTACGGCGCGCTTTTACCCGAATCCGAGTCGGGGCCGGTTACAGCGCCCCGCTTGCGCGGCGGAAGGCGCCGGGGCTCATGCCGATGGCGCGCTGGAAGGCGCGCGTGAAGGCGTGGACGTTGGCGTAGCCGGCCTGCGCGGCGATCTCCTTGATCGCGGCCTCCGGTTCGGCGGCCAGGCGCTGCGCCGAAGCGCGGACGCGCAGCCGGAGCAGGTACTCGCGCGGCGTCAGCTTGAGCAGTTCGCGGAAGCGCTTTCCAAAGTGGTCGGGGCTGACGTGGCAGGCGGCGGCGAGTCCCTCGACGGACCAGCCGGCGTGTGGCTCGTTCTCGGCCCGCTCGAGGATCCCCCAGAGGCGCTGCTGGAAGGCGTCGCCCGGCTCGGCGTCGCCGCGTGCCTGTCCGAGGCGGCGCGCGGCCTCGACGAGGCAAAGGGTGAGCGCGGCGGCGCCCTGCTGCCCGGCCAGGTCGGCCTCCCGGCGTTTGGCCTCGCACGCGCGCTCGATGGCGCGGACGGACTCGGCGGAGGCGCGCCAGTGGAACAGGCGCCGGCCGAGGCGCGGCCAGTGCGCGGGGGCACGCGGAAGAAGAACATGGCGATGCGCATTCCCGAGCGCGTGCGGTGGGCGTGCCGGGCCAGGGGCGGCATCAACAGCGCGTCGCCGCGGCGCGAGCGGAAGGCGCGGCCGTCCCCGCCGTCCACGACGACCTCCCCGCCCAGCGTCACGTCGAGTTGATGATGCGCGTGCACATGGCTGGGCCAGGTCTGGGGCTTGCGCGGATAGGCCGTGGCGCCCCAGGAGAGCAGTTCCAGGACGAGGGGCGCGTGGACGGGCATCGCGGTCACCCGGCGGGCGTCACGGCGCCGCGCGCCTTATTCGAGGCCGAAACGGTTGGCGACGAGCAGGTCGAGGGCCTCCAGCGCCTCGCGGGCGTCGGGGCCCTTGGCGCGGAAGGTGAACTCGTTGTCGTTCTCCGAGGCGCGGTTGACCATGTACGCCGCGAACTCGATCATGTCGAGGATGCTCTTGGCGGAGAAGTCGAGGTCGTCCTTGATGGCGCGGATCTCGGCCTGGAAGCCCGTGGCGGTCTCCACGATCTTCTGCGCGGGGCGCATGTGGAGCCCGTGCTTGTTGCGCAGGCTGATGCGACGATCCATCCATTCGTCGCTCATCCGTGTACCGCTCCCTGGAGCCCCGCGCGGTGAGTTCCGCACCCCATAAACCGTACCATATACGACGGGTCCGCCTTTCGCGCCAGTGCCGCCGCCGTCACGTCGCCCGCAGGATCTGGAGCAGCGCCTGGGCGAGCTTCACCGAGTCGTGGCGGATGGGATAGGCCGGGTTGACGACGTCGGCGGCGACGAGCTGGTAGCTCGAGGCGCTCCCGCCGCTCACGTCGTGCCGCACCAGCCGCGCGACCTTCCCGTCCACGACAAACGAGTCGGCGTCCTGGCCGGCGGCGACGCCCCGCGCGTCGCCGGAGGCCACGATCGGAGCCTGGTTCACCAGCACGTAGTCGTAGACGCGGTACGGCGAGACGTGGCGGTCCAGCGCGGCGAGGAAGTCGGGCAGATGGTAGCCCCGCGTCTCGCCTTCGTAGGTCATGATGTTGACGACGAAGACCTTCTTGGCCTTGGTGCGCGCCAGGGCCGCCGGGAGCCCTTCGATCAGCAGGTTGGGCAGGACGGAGGTGTAAAGGCTGCCCGGGCCGAGCACGACCAGGTCGGCCTCCTCGATGGCCTTGACGATGTCCGCCGCGGCGGGCTCGGGCTTGGGCTTCAATTCGAGCTTCTTGATGCGCTTCTCGGACTTGGCGATCTGGGCCTGCCCGGTGGTCTTGGTGCCGTCCTCGTGGTGCGCGACCAGGAAGATGCGGTCGAGGGTGCTGGGCAGGACCTGGCCGCGGACGGAGAGGATGCGATTGGCTTCGCGCACGCCCGCGCCGAAGTCGCCGCGGATGCGGGCGAGCACGGTCAGGAAGAGGTTGCCGAAGCTGTGCCCGCCCAGTTCGCCCTCGGGGAAACGGTAGTCGAGCAGCTCGGCCATCAGCGGCTCTTCGTCGGCGAGCGCGATCAGGCATTTGCGCAGGTCGCCGGGCGGCTGCAGGCCCAGCTCCTGGCGCAGCTTGCCGCTGGAGCCGCCGTCGTCGGCCATGGAGACGATGGCGGTGGTGTAGGCCGAGAGTTCGCGCAGCCCGGCGAGGAGCACCGAGAGCCCCGTGCCGCCGCCGATGGCCACGACGCGCGGGCCGCGGCTGAGCACCGCGCGCTGGTAGGCCGCGTCCACCAGCCCGCGCTGCCCGCCGCGGCGGTCCACCAGGCCCGACATCGACTTGATCAGGCGGTAGATGCCCGTGATCAGGCAGAAGGCGGCGAGCATGTAGCCGAGGACGGCGGCGGCGACGAGCTTGGCGCCGGCGACCTTTTCGAAGCCCGGCGTGCCGGTGACGAAGAGCAGGACGCCCCAGGAGGCAAAGAAGGCGAAGAGGATCCCGGCCAGGATCACCGCGATCCAGCGCTTGATGCGGAGGCCCGGGCGGAGCCATTTGAGGATCTTCTGCATGAAGCGCTCGAAGCTCCTGGCGCCGCACGCCGGGTTCGCGCCCGCGGGTCGGTTGCCGCGCGCTTCGGATAAGACGATGGGCGCCCGCGCGACGGCTCCGGGCGGAGGCGGGCGGAAGGCCCGGCGCGGTCCTTACGAGCCGCCGAAGGTCTGGTCGGCCTCGTTCAATACGTCGCGGATGTCCTTCGCGTCCTTGGCATCCCGCAGGAACTTCACGAACTTCTCGTCGCGCACGAGCCGCGAGATGAAGGCCAGCGCTTCCAGGTGCGAACCCGAGGCGCCCTTCGAGGACAGCAGCAGGAAGAAGACGAAGACGGGCTCGCCGTCCAGCGCGTCGAAGTTCACGCCCTTTTTGGAACGCCCGAAGGCGCAGACGAGGTCGGAGATCGAATCGTGTTTGGCGTGCGGGACCGCCACGCCGGAGCCGATGCCCGTGGAGCCCAGCTCCTCGCGGTCCATCAGCGCCTTGATCACCTTCTTGGACGCCTCGCCGTCCACCCGCCCGGCTTTCACCAGCAGGTCCACCAGCTCCCGGATGACCGCTTCCTTCTCGGTCGCCTGGAGTTCGTCGCCGATGCCGCCATCAGGGATGATGTCGCTCAGTTTCATCCGGCCCGCCGCTCCTCTCCTCACCTGACCGCCTGGTCAGGCTGTACCGCGCGTGTTCATTCCTTGGTTTCGTCGCCGGTGTCCGGCTCCGGCGCGCCAAGGTCCGGGGTCTTGAACCTTCCGCTCTGCCGCTTGCGCCCGCGCATGCGGTCTTTGTACTTCTTCAAGTGCTCGCGAATCTTGTGCACCGCCTCGTCCACGGCCACGTACATGTCTTCGTGAACCGCGTGCGCAACGAGCGGCTTGCCCCGCACCACCGCGGCCACGATCTCCACCTTCTGCTGCTTGGGTTCCTGGGGACTCAACAGAATGTGCAGGTTGTGCAGGCCGTCGAAGTACTTCTCCAGGTTCTCGATCTTCTTCTGAACGTGTTCGTGCATGGCGGGCGTTAACTTCAGGTGACGCCCTTCGATCTGAACCTTCATGGATCTCTCCTGGCTCCACCCGGACCGCACAGAGGCACGCCAAGGATCGGCGGGAGGCAAATCGAAGCGCCCCGCAACCGCCGACATGAGGCGCATCCTGAACCGTTCAGAACGGAAATCCTACGAGTTGCGGGAGTAACGTCAAATCTGTTTGGAACCGGCTTCGAGCCGCGCCCGGGGCGAGGCCGTCGCATCCCGCGCCACTGCGCGAGGCAGCCCGTCCAGCAGCGCCGCCAGGGGCACGTGCCGGACGGCTGCCCCTTCGACTTCCACCGCGTAGGGCCGGGAGAGCGGCATGAAACTGCCCGTGTTGTAGACCCGGACTCCGGCCCGGCGCCAGCGTCCCGGCCGATGGCTGTGCCCCACCGCGACGTGTTCCACGGGCCGATCGAACTGCCCCGCCGCCCCCGCAACCCAGACCGGCATGCGCAGCAGATAGTGCGCCACCGAGGCGATGCGCCAAGGATGGGTGGCGTGGAAGAGCAGGTAGCGGAAGGGCCGGAACTGCCGGTGCTCGAAGATTTCGGGTCGCTCCAGGTACAGCTCGCATTGCAGGCGCCGGAAGATCGCGGGGCGCGCGCCGAAGAGCCGCGCCGGCCCGTGGGATTCCAGCGCGGCGAAGAGGCGCCGGCGGAACTCGGGGCTGAAGTCGAGCCACGGCGAGGAGCAGTCGCGCATGTAGTCGCCGTGGTAGGCCAGCAGCTTGGGTTCCGTGAGGTAGACGTAATGGGTCTCGGAGACGGCCGGGTCGTGGTTGCCGGTAACCAGTTCGGGCGGCCCGCCGCGGGAGGTCAGCGCCGCGCGCAGGCGCGCGAGCCAGCCGCGCGAGGCGGGCGTGGGGTCCGGCTGTTCCCAGCGGTCCATTCCGTCGCCGTTGACGATCACGCGGTCGTAGCGCGCGCACAGCCGCGCCAGGCCGTCCAGGCTGGCCTCGACGCGCGAGGACGGATGGCCCATATGCAGATCGGAGAGGATCAGGACCTTCACGGATGTGTCCTTCGGGGCCGCGACCGATGCGGAGGGTTGCCAGGACGGTATCGGCCGGAATCGGGCCGGGTGAAAGCTACAGCTTCGCGGCCCGGGGTTTATTCAGCATCGCTTCGCCTTCCACCTGGATGGTGACGGTCCCGTCCTTGCGGAGCGGCGTGGTGGTCTTGTAGGGCTTCCCGTCGATCCGGATCTCCAGGACGTCGTCCTTGGTGGTGATCATGATCTTGTGCGGGCCGGGCGGCAGGGCGTTGCGGTCGATCTCGACGGGGACCGTGGAGAAGCCCTCGCCGCGATCTTCGCCCGGGCCGTTGCCGGGCGGGCCGCCGCCGCCGAAGCGCCCGCCGCGCCGCCCGCCGAAGCCCCGCCCGCCGTCGAAAGGCAGCGGCCCGTTGGGCGCGAAGACGGCCGCCTCGCCGCCTTCGATCACCACGCCATAGGCCTGGCCGATCGTCTTGTTCAGCCGCTCCTTGACCGTGTCCTGGATCGAGTTGCCCCCGCCGAACATGCCCAGCCAGGGCATGTTCAAGGCCTTCAGCATCGCGTCCAGGCTGCCGGGGTCGCGGGTCAGGACCTTGAGCTTGGTTTCCTGGGCGACCTGCACGGTCACCTCGACGGCGCCGTTGCGGGTATCCAGAGTGAGCTTGCCGTCCTTGACGGTGAAGTTCTCAGGATTTCGCGGGTCCGCCTTCCACTCGCCGCTCACGTTCTGCCAGCCGTTTTTCTCGAGCATGGCCTTGGCGTCGGCGGTCTGGTTGGCGGCCTGCGGCTGGGCGGCGCCCTGGGCCTTGGTCCAGGCCAGCAGGCGCTGGATCTCGGCGGCCTGGTCCTTCGCGTAGTCCGTGCCGGCCAGTTCGCCGCCCTCGCCGAACGGCGCGAGCGCCTTCACGACCTCGGGCACGGCCTTCTTCTTTTCGTTTTCCTGCGCCGCGGCCAAGGCCTGCCTGGCCTGTTGCTCGCGCAGCCCCTTCAGCGCCGCCTGGGCGCGCGCGTACGGCTCGTCGGCGAGATCCTTGAGTTCGGCCTTGGCGTTGCGCGCCTGGTCGAGCAGGTCCAGCGCGTCGGGCCAGGCCGCGACGGCGTAGGCCAGCAGCCCCGCCTGGAGCGTCTGCTCAGGCGTCGCGGCTTCCACCGCGGCCCGGACGAGCGCGACGGCCTGCGCCGGTTCGAGGTTCTTCCAGGGGACGAGCTGCCCGGGCGGGGCCTTGATGGGATTGCACTTCAATCCCGCGCTCTCGTAGCCCGTGACTATCGCGCCTTCCGGATACAGGTTGGCGACGCTGGGCTTCTTGCCGGCCTTGAGCGCTTCGAGCGCGGCGTCCCAGGCCTGCCCCGCGCGCAGGCAGCGTTCGGCCCACATCGCGGCCTCGACCTTGGCTTCCCGCGAGGCGACCTGCTTGTCGGCCACGTTCTTGAAGACCTCGGAGGCGCCCTTGAAATCGAAATAGGCCTCGGGGCCGCGCACGCGGGCCTCGGCCAGCGGGTGCGCGGCGTCGATCTTCTTGCGTTCGGCCTCCTGGCGTTCGAGCTGCTTGGCGTTGGCGGCGGCCTCACGCTCTTCGAGTTCTTTCAGTTTTTCGGCGAGCCGGATGCGTTCGGCCAGCGTCTCGGGCAGTCCGCGCCCGAGGTCCTCGAGGAGCTTGCGCGCGGATTCGAACTCGCCCGATTGCACCAGCCCGTCGGCCTGCTTGAGCTGCGCCTGGAGCGCCTCCACCCAGCGCTCGTCGGCCTGGGCAAGTTGCGCGCGCGCGGTCTCGATCGACGGATGCGTCGGGCGGGCTTCGAGGAACGCCTGGAGCGCCGCGCGCGCCTCCGCGTAGCGTCCGGCCTCGGCGGCCTCGCGCGCGGCGGCCTCGACGGTCTTCCATGCCGCATCGAGCTCCCGCGCGGCCTTTTGCGCTTGCGCGAGCTTCTCCTTGGCGGCGCCGGCCTGCGGGGCCTGCCCGTGGTCCTTGAGGAAGGCTTCCCAGGCGGCGGCCAGGCCGGCGGGGTCGGCCCCAGCGCCTGTTCGTGTCGCGCGGCAAGCTGCTCAAAGGCTTTCTTCGCGGCGTCGTTCTTCGCGGGCACGGAAGGCAGGATGGCCGGCGCGACGGGTTTGGGTGTTTCGTGCTCGGCGGACTTGGCCTCCCGCCGGGGGGCCGAGTTGCCGCCCGAGCCGCCCGAGAAGAGGAAGAGGCCGCCCAGCAGCGCCGCGGCGGCGATGCCCAGGCCCACGAAGAGGCCGGAATGGTTCTTGCCCTCGCCCGATTCCCCGCGCGGCCGAACGCGCGCGGCCGGGCCGGTCGTGACGCGGCCCACTTTGCCGGTGGTGATCCGGCCGGCCTTGCCCGTGGCGGCGCCCGAGCGCCCCACGTATTCGCCGGCCTTCACCTTCCCGAAGGCGTCCACGACCTCCTGCGCGTTCTGGAAACGCTTCTCGGGGTCCTTCTGCATCAGCTTCTCGACGACGGCGACGAAGCCGGGCGAGAGTTCCGGGCGGATCGATTTCAGCGACGCCGGCTCCTCGTTGATCACCTTGACCATGATCAGCGCCGGCGTCTTGCCCTCGAAGGGCGTGTGCCCCGCGGCCATGGTGTAGAGCGAAGAACCCAGACCGTAGAGATCGGTGCGCCCGTCGAGCTTCTCGCCCCGCGCCTGTTCAGGCGCCATGTAGTGCGGCGTCCCGAGGGCCGTGCCGTCCTGGGTCAGGTGCCCGTCCTGCCCTTCCTTCTTGTCCTCGAAGCGCGCCAGGCCCAGGTCCGCCAGCCGCGCCGAGCCGTCCTTGTCGAGCAGGAAGTTGTCGGGCTTGATGTCGCGATGCAGGATCCCGCGCTCGTGCGCTTCCTTCAGCGCCGAGGCGATCTGCGTGCCGATCTCGAGGCAGGCGGCCTCGTCGAAGGGGCCTTGCTCCTTGAGCTGCTTATGCGCCGTCGTGCCGTCCACGAACTCCATCGAAATGTAGTAGTAGCCTTCGAGCTGCCCGACGTCGTGGACGTGCACGATGTTGGGGTGGGAGAGCTTTCCGGCGGCGTGGGCCTCGCGGATGAAACGCTGGACGCGCTTCTCGTCGGAGGCCATGCTGCGGGGGAGGAACTTCAAGGCCACGATCCGGTCCATGGAGAGCTGGCGGGCCTTGAAGACCACGCCCATCGCGCCCCGGCCGACCTCTTCGAGGATCTCGAAGTTTCCGAGTGTCTTCCCAACCAGCGTCGCCATAAACCCCACCTCACAACCACCTGCCTGGAAGCAGGTTGCCTCGAGAATTCAACCACTTCAGACGGTCTGAGGTCTACGCGCTCTGTCTCCGCGAGCCCCGCCGCAGAGCCTTAAAAATGTTGCACTAGGTGCGGTTTGGACGCACGAAATCCCCGGGTTGGACCAGGAAGCAGGATTCCAAACTGCAATTAAATAGAGTACCACATCGTGCAATCAGGTCCACACCTCGACCCAACCTATTTCTTGGAGGTGGCCTTGGCGCGCGGCTTGGCTTTTTCGGCGGGCTTGCCCTTGGCGGCGGCCTTCTTGGGCTTGGTCTTGAGCGTCTCGGCCTTCAGCGTCACGAGGCCCTGGAAGTTCTGGTAGTCGGCGTCGCTGCGGAGGGGGACGCGGACGAGGCGCTTGCCGTTGACGGTCCGGGTCCGGCCGATACGGCGGCGCAGTTCGGGCGCCAGGACGGTGCCGTTGGCCTTGACGCCTTCGTCCACGGGCACCGTCGCTTCGAAGGAGTTAGGGAGCAGGTGCAGGGTGCAGAGGGCGTCCTTGGCGCCGAGCATGTAGCGGACGGCCCAGCCCCAGTTGGTGTCGTAGTAGTGCAGGCCGCTGGTGGCGCCGTTGATCGTCGCCAGGAAGCGCTCGACTTCCCCGTAGCGCTTGCGGCCGAGGGGATCCAGCAGGCTCACCAGGCGCGCGCGCGTGGGCTTGGGCTCCTTGCGCGTGAAGGGATGACTTCCGTTCTTCGCAGTTCTGACGGCGGCCACGATCGTACCTCCTGAAAACACGGGTCCGGGCCTTCGACCACGGCCCTTCCCGACCGGACAGGGCATAGCGAAACGCAGGGGGTGTATTTTACGGGAAGGGCCGGTCAAATTCAAAGTCAGGCCAGAGGCATGGGGGGCAGGGGAGCGCCGCGAGGGGAACCCCCCGTCTGCCTGGGCTATGGGTATGCGGGGTCAAAAACCATACGGGCGCGCGGCGCGAACCCGGGTCACAGCTTGACGGCGCTAGACTTCGAGCCGGCGTCGATCTCCTTCGCGCTCAGTTCGGCGCGCTTGGCCTGGGACTGGAAGATCCCGTCGCTGATGAGGGCGACGTTCAGGGCCACGGCGGCGGTGGGATGGAGTTCGACCTTGCCCTGGAGCGCCGCGATCCAGTGGTGCTCGTTGCTGTCGTAGTACTTGTACTTCTCGTCGCAGCTCCGCCAGCGGGAGTCCACCAGGCCCAGCTCGACCTCGGCCTTGTACTCCACGTCGCCGGCGGCCGAGTAGAAGATCAGGGGCTTGGCCAGCTTGAGTCCGCCCTTGCTGCCGAGGATCTTGCTGCACTCCGAGCCGTCGTAATGGATCGCCCAGGATTCCTCGATGACGAGCGTGATCCCGCCCTGGAGCCGGATGTAGCCGAGGCCCAGTTCTTCGACGCTGAAGTTCCCCGACTTGGCGCGGTCGGGGGTACATGTCCAGCTCCTGGTGGGTCGAGCCGGTCACGGTGAGGACGTCGGGGTTGCCGAGCAGGTCCATCACCTGGGCCATGTGGTAGATGCCCATGTCGAAGAGCGCGCCGCCGGCGGCGATCTCCTTGTTCACGAAGGCCGGGGTGCCGTAGCCGTCGACCCAGGGGCGCCCGCGGCGGCGGAAGCCGAAGGAGCGCGCGTAATAGAGCTTGCCCAGCGCGCCGTCCTTGATCAGCCGCCGCGCGACTTTGTGCTCGGGCGCGTAGAGCGTGTTCATCTGGATCTGGAGCATCTTGCCGGTGCGCCTGGAGGCCTCGTACATGGCCTTGGCGTCGGCGTAGCTGCCGGCCATGGGCTTCTCGCAGTAGACGTGCTTCCCGGCCTCCAGGCCCGCGATCGTGACCGGGGCGTGCAGGTTGTTGTGGAGGCAGACGTCGACGGCCTGGATGTCGTCGCGCTTGAGGAGCTGCCGGAAGTCGCCGTAGACGTTCGGAGCCTTGAACTGCTCGGCGACTTTCTTCGCCTCGGCCTCGTTGAGGTCCGCGACCGCGACGATCTCGACGTCGTCGGGGAACTCCTGATAGCGCTTCAGGTGCGACTTGCCGATCATGCCCACGCCGATGACGCCGATTCGAACGCGCTCGCCCATGGTACGCCTCCCGCGGGGTGAAAGGGAATGGACGCCTCCATGCTGCCAGCCGCGGGCGCGACGTCAAACGACAGAACTCGGAGGTAGGAAATTCCAAACCGCAAGAACCAAGAACCAAACAAGCTCCAAACTGCAAACGGCAAAGCGCAATCAGAAGCGCTGATTCATGCCGTTTTCCGTTTGCGGTTTGTTTGGAATTGGGGATTTGGTAACCGTTCAGTCCCCTATGAAGGCTCATTTTTTACGTCACGCCATCCGATACTGTATGTGTGCGCGAGCTTAAACCCAACCCGGCTTGTCCGAATTGCGCGGTGCTCCTGGCGCGGATCGAAGAATTGGAAGCCAAGCTGGAGCGGCTTTCCGAGCGCTTGAACCAGAATTCCTCGAACTCTTCCAAACCACCGTCGTCCGATGCGCCCTGGCAGAAGCCTCCAGCCGCCAAGAAGCCGAGCGGCCGCAAACCCGGCGGACAACCCGGACATCCGGGCCATCACCGTGTACGTTTGCCGCCCGAACGGGGCACGCACGTGGGCCATTACGTGCCGCATGTATGTGCGGAATGCCAAGCCCCCTAGTCTAAGCGGCCAGGGCCACACGATCCGCCTCCGACTTGGCATCAAGTCGCGGAGTTGCCGCCGCAGCCGGCCGAAATCACCGAATACCAGGGGCACGCACGCACCTGTCCGTGCTGCGGCTGCCGCACCCGCGCGGAGATTCCGCCGGAGATTCAAGCCCATGCGCTGGGTCCCAACCTGGCGGCGGCGTTGTCGTATCTGAGTGGGCGTGGCCACGCCAGCAAGCGCAACGTCCAGGAACTCGCCGAGACCGTCTTTGGGGTCCCGCTATCCCTGGGCACGGTGATCAAGCTCGAACACGAGATGAGCGGCGCGCTGGAAGGGCCTCACGCGCAGGCGCTGGCGGCCGTGCGTGGGGCGGCTTTCAAAAACGTGGATGAAACCGGCTGGGCGAAGGGTGGCAAGCTGTGTTGGCTGTGGGTGGCAGCCACGCGGAGCGTCGCAGCCTTTCAAATTCACGCCCACCGGGGTAAGGACGGCCTGAAGGCGTTGCTGGGGGCGTGTTGCGGCATCCTCGGCTCCGACCGCTGGGGCGCCTACGCGCACCTGCCGCCGCGGCAGCGGCAAATTTGCTGGGCGCACCTCAAGCGCGATTTTCAGAAGTTGATCGACCTGGGATCCGCGACACAACCGCTCGGCCGAGCGGGCCGCAAGACCGCCCGAGCGGTCTTTGCGGCCTGGAAGGATTTCAAAGACCGGCGTTGCGACCGTGCCGCGCTACACGTGCGGTTGCAACCGATACGCCTGCGTTTCCAGAGAACGCTCCGGCTCGGAAGCAGGGGCGCGGACCCCAAAACCAAGCGCTTTTGCAGACGCGTGCTGAAAGTCTACGACGCGCTGTGGACCTTCGCGGCCGTCGAAGGCATCGAACCGACCAACAACCACGCCGAACGGATGTTGCGTCCGGCGGTGCTGTGGCGCAAAGGGAGCTTCGGCAATCACAGTACCGCAGGCTGCCGTTTCACCGAACGGATCTTGACCACCGTGCAGACCTTGCGTTTGCAAAAGCGTCCCATCCTTGACTATCTGCGCAGGGCCTTGGCTGCTCACCGCACCGGCGCAAAGGCTCCGGCATTCCTTGCAGCGGTAGGGAACTGAACGGTTACGGGATTTGCTGTTTGGATCCGGGCTCTTGCCGTTTGCAGTTTGCCTCCGGTTCCCGATACTGGAGGCACGCACCTCAACCCGGGACCCGCACATGACCCGCACCAAGGCCCGCAAGACCAAAGGCGCTTCCACGCCCGCGAAGCGCGCGGCGCCCGCGAAACGCAAGCCCAGCGCGGCCGGCAACGCGGTGCTGCGCAAGGCCGCCGAGGCGCTGCCCGATCCGGCCAATTCGCCCTACTGCAGCATTCCGGAGGCGCTCGACGAGCTGCGGCAGGGGCGCATGATCGTGCTGACCGACGACGCGGACCGCGAGAACGAAGGCGATCTGGTCCTGCCGGCCGAGCACGTCACGCCCGAGGCGATCAACTTCATGCTCCGCGAGGGGCGCGGGATGCTCTTCGTCGCGCTCGACGGGGCCGCCTGCGACCGCCTGAACCTGCCCTTCCAGACGGCGGTGAACACGACCCAGCGCGGCACGGCCTACACGATCACGGTGGATGCGGCGGAGCGCTTCGGGATCACGACCGGGGTGAGCGCCTCCGACCGCGCGACGACGATCCGCAAGCTCGTGGAGCCCGGCGCGACGGCGGCGGACTTCGACCGGCCCGGGCACATCCAGCCGCTGCGGGCGCGCGACGGCGGGGTGCTGGTTCGCGCCGGGCACACCGAGGGCATGGTGGACCTGTGCCGCCTGGCCGGGCTGCGCCCCGGCGCGGTGGGCATCGAGGTGATGAACGCGGACGGGACCATGGCGCGCCTGAGCCACCTGGAGCTGTTCGCCGCCGAGCACAAGCTCAAGATCGCCTCCATCTCCGACCTGATCGAGTACCGCCGCACCAACGAGAAGCTCGTCGAGCACGTCGTGGACGTGGACCTTCCGACGAAGTTCGGGCCGTTCCGCTGCCACGTTTACCAGTCCACGCTCTCCAGCGAGCATCACGTCGCGCTGGTGAAGGGCGAGATCCGCCCGGGCACAATCCAGAAGAAGCCCGTGGTGGTGCGCGTCCACAGCGAGTGCCTCACCGGCGACGCCTTTGGCAGCCTGCGCTGCGACTGCGGCGACCAGCTTCAGACGGCGATGTCGATCGTGGCCACGCACGACCGCGGCGTGGTGCTCTACATGCGCCAGGAAGGGCGCGGGATCGGGCTCGTGAACAAGCTCCGCGCCTACCGGCTCCAGGACGGCGGCGCCGACACCGTGGAGGCGAACAAGGCGCTGGGCTTCAGCCCCGATTTGCGCCGTTACGGCCTGGGCGCGCAGATCCTTTACGACCTGGGGCTGCGCAAGCTGAAGCTGATCACCAACAATCCGCGGAAGATCGTCGGGCTCAACGCCTTCGGCCTGGAAGTGCTGGACCGCGTGCCGCTGAAGATGCCCTCGAACCCCTCGAACCGGAACTACCTGCGCGCGAAGAAGAACAAGCTGGGGCACCTGCTGGACGACGTCTGACGGGCGACAAGCGGCTTATGGCTTCGCTGAAGCATGGCGCGGGACCGCGGCTCATCGAATGCCCGCGGCTGAGGGACTCCGTGTGCTGAACCGCGGGCCATCCGGAGTCCGCAGTCAGGTGGATGAGCTTGCGCAAGAGGGTTCTTATGCCGAACCGCATAAGACGCCAAATTGAATTCTCTTGTTAACCACAAACGGCGATTATACAAGGAAACGGGCTAACCTAACCCCGATTCCCCGGGGCGTGATAGGTGGACACTCCACACCGTGTTGGGGGTGTTTGAAGGGTCCGCCCAAACAGTGTTGGGCCGGCCATGTCGAACCCGCGGAAGCTCCAAGTCGGCGACCACATCCGCTTCGTTCGTTTGCCCGACGAATGGAGCAAGCCCAACTACCAAGTGAATGCTGAGAGCGTCGAGTTCATGACGGCTCTCATCGAACGCGGGCGCTCGTCCCGCGTTTGCCGCGCCGGACGCAACGTTGATCGAATTGGACATCCTGATTGCGGATTGCGGTATCTCCGGCGCGGGCGAAAGCTGCCGCGGAGCCTACGCCGGCCAGGGCAGCCAGACGGTGGTACCGGGGCCGAGCCGTGCGCGCGCGGGAACGGCGCCCTCGTCGGCGCGGGCGAGGGTGAGTCCCAGGCGCAGGCGTTCGCCGCGGAAGACGCGGTGGTAGAGCGGATTGATCTCCACGTTGAGCGTGACGCGCTGGCCGTCCGCGAGCGCTTCGTAGCGGTCGTGCGGATGCCACGGGACGATGCACTGGCCGCCGGCGCCGCGTTCGCTGCGCTCGAGGTCCACCGCGCGGTGCGCGGCGCGGAGCCGGCCTTCGGTGAGCTGTTGCACGGTCCCGTCGGCCCGCACCACCGAGAGCCGCGCGTGCAGTTCCACGTCTTCGCAGCCGAAGACGGTCAACTCCGCTTCCAGCCCCACGGAGCCGCCCAGGTCCACGTCCTCGGCGAAGGGTTCGCCGTCGAAGGTCGTGTCTTCGCCCCATTGGCCCATGCCCGAGCCGGCATCGTAGGCGAATTGCTTCTTCGGATTCGGCGCCCCCGGGACGACGCGGAGGTCGGTGACGACGCGCGCGTCCCGTTCGCGCGCGAGCGGACGCCAGGCGCGCCAGGGGATGCGCCGCGTATCGAACCAGTCTTCGAAGTCCCGCCACTCCTCGGCCCCGGTGAGGAAGAGGCGGACTCGGTTGCCCGCGGTCGGGTCGGCGCCCTTTTTGTCGAACCAGTGGGCGAACCAGGGCAGTTGATCGGCATGGTTGCCGGGATGGTCCGAGTGCCCCCACGCGCCGATCACGAGGCGTTTGGGGCCCTGGAGCAGCCGAAAGGCGCGAACCGTGCTGCGCAGGAAGTAATCGTGCCAGCCGCCCATGCACATCACGGGCACTTCGATGTTGGAAAGGACGTACTCGGGCGAGCGCGCGCGGTGCTTGGGGTTGTCCAGCGGATCGTCCATGATTTCGAGGTAGTACTCGGAAAGGCCGCGCCGTTCGGTCTCGCGGTGCTGGGAATTGAGGAACGTCGCGGCGCCCCAGCCGATGTGGGAACGGATGCCGCCGCGCCGGTAGCAGTCGCGGTAGGTGTCCATGAACGCGACGCTGGGGGTGATGAAGCGCAGCGCGCGCGGGCGTTTCGCGGCGACCAGGAGCTGATTGGCGCCGCAGTAGGAGCCGCCCATCAGGCCCACCTGTCCGGTGCAGAAAGGCTGCCGTCCGATCCATTCCACCAGTTCGGCGCCGTCCTGAATCTCCCGGCCGGAGAGCAGGCCGTGATACGAGGCGTTCGACCCGCCAAAGCCGCGCACATCGGCAAGAAAATAGTCGTAGCCTGCCGCGTTGACCCAGTGGCCGGTCTCGCGGTTCCGCTCCTTCCGGTAGGGCGTCATGCTCAGGATCGCCGGCGCGGGCGAGCGGGCGGCGGGGTAGCGCAGGACCGAGATCATCGAACCGTCGCTGACGGGGACTTCGAGAAGTTGAGGCTCGGCGGCCGGAACAGGCTGGGACATCGAAGGCGCTCCCGGGATCGAGACGAGACTGAGCCGGCGCGGGCCGCAGGCGGCCGCATCCGCAATGCGCCTATTCTGGCCTTTCCGCCACGGCTCTGCCAGTGGTTCAGGGCTTCGCCGGGGGAGGCGATCCCCACTCGAACGCGCCGATATCCGGCCGGGCGCCGTAGAGCACGCGCGCGCCGTCGGATTTCTTGAAGAGCCAGACCGGCGCGCCGGCCTTGGCTTCCTTGGGCAGCGGCGCGGCGAGGGTGAGCGTCTGCGTGGCGTAGTCGATGGCCGCGAGCTGGGCCGCGTTCTCGGCCTCGCCCACGGCGATCCAGTCGGGCTGCACGCCGGCCCAGCCGGCCTGGAAGAATCCGGCGTCGGCCACCTTGAGCGCGACCTCTTTCCCGGCGTCGGCCGCCAGCGTGGTGAGCGGGCCGCCGGCCTCGCGCGCGGGCGAGGCGTCCTGCAGCGCCAAGTCGTCGTTCATGGCGTCGCCGTCGTCGGAGTAGGCCGCGAAGAGCGGGTCTTTGTCGCGGACCCCGTGCCGGTCGGTCCCTTCCGGAACGGGATACTCGGGGTTCCACCCGCCTTCGGTCGCGCCGTGGTAAGCCAGGTTGTAATCGAACCAGGTTTCCGGGGTGAGCGTCTTGTCCGTGAGGTACAGATTCCGGGCGCTGCCCGAGGCATGGCAGAAGAGGTTGTTGAGCACCACGCCGGAACCGCCATGCCAAATGGCCACCGCCGCGCTGTTCTTGTGAGCTCGAGCCGAGCCGTTGGTCCGCACGACGGTATTGTGGTACGCCCGCGCCTGCTTGTAGCCGCCCTGGACGGCCAGGAAGCAGGAATCGATCCCGTTGACGACGTTGTAGCGCAGCGTCACGTTCGAGGGGAAGACGCCCTGCTTCGTGTCGGCCTCGAAGAGCGCGAAGTGGACGTTGAGCCCCTTCTCGTGGACGTTGTACATCCGGTTGCCCTCGATCAGGATGTGGCTGGAGCAGCCTTGGACGCCGTCGACGTGGGGTCCGTTGTCCCAATCGCTTTCGAGCACGTCCCTGAACACGTTGTTCCGGATCACGTGGAAGTCGCCGCCCCAGGAGATGACGAAATCCCCCACGTGGGAGAGGTCGTTCTCCTCGACGAGCAGGTGGGTTCCTTTGCCCATCGCGATGGCGGTGGTCGAGCCGTTCCCAAACCCCGGGAAGGAGATCGTGTTGCCCTTCACGAGCGTGCGCTCGGAAGGGGCCGGCCGGCTCAGGCGAATACCGGCCCCCGCCGTGTGGTGAATGTGGTTCCTCTCGATCTGCAGATCGCGGGTGTCCGATTCCATGATGCCGCAGCCCTGCGCGCGATTGTCGCCGGTGGTGTGGTGAATGTGGTTGTTGAGGATCCGCGAGCCGCGCGACGAGACGATCGCGATGCCGTCCTGCTTGGGTTGCCCGGGCGTGATCTCGAAGCCGTCGATCACGATATGATCCTGCTTGGCCACGTCGAAGCCCTGCATGACGACCTTGCCCTGGGCCTTGAAGACGATGGGCCGTTTGGGCGTGCCGGACTGCTTGACGGCGACGCGCTCGGCATAGACGCCTTCCTGAACCACGCCGACATCGCCGGGCTTGGCCGCGTCGGCGAAGGCCTGGATGCTCGTGAACTGTCCCGAGCCGTCCTTGCGGATCGCCAGCGTGCGCGCGGCGGCGGGCTGCCCCTCAGCGGCCAGCGCGCAGCAGCCGCACAGCGCCAGCAGGAACAAGCACCGTCTCTTGCATCGCATCGCATGGCTCCTTGCCGAGAGTCGCTTCGATCCGACTTCCGTGTCGCCGGCCGGACCGAGGTTCCTCACGGAACGTTTTTTTCAACTCCGCCTGGCGCCGCCCCGCAGCTTGGGGCCCGCCGCCTAATCGGCCCCGACGCCCGTCATCCACTTGAGCACGTCGCAGTGCCGCGCGACCGTGCCTTCGACGATCCGTTCGTCCACGCGCTTCACGCCGGGCCGCTGCGCGGCCTTTTTCGGCCAGGACCGCGGTTTCCAGGCGAATGCGAACCGTCAGCGGCAGGGCCGGCTTGAAGGGCGGGAACGCGCCGGCGCGGGCGCGTTCGACGGCCAAGGCCACGCGCTCCGCGGTGAGCCGCCGCGCGGCCTCGGGCGAAGGCCCCGTGCAGAGGTCCGGCGTGAGCGCGCGCTTGACGGCCACGGTGACGGTCTCGGGGAACTGCTCGGCGACTTCCCGAGCCATCGCCTCGTCGCCTTGCGCCAGGATCAGCGGTACGTCCCAGTGCCCCGCGTAGCAGGCCTCGAGCCCTACTTCGCCCACGCTCTGCCCGTTGATCCACACATCGAGCCAGGCCGGACCTTGGGTATGAGGCAGGAAGGCGTCCGGCGCGCCCGCCTTGGCGTGGTGGCCGAGCAGCATCAGGCCGTCGACGCTCCGGTCGAAGCCCGGCAGGAAGCGGCGGCCCAAGCCGTAACGCACCGTGGACCGGACGTGGTAGGTGACGCGCGCATCGGCCAGCAGGTCCACGACGCGGATGTTCTCCCCGCCGTGATGGGTGTCGCAGACGATGACCGAGTCGGCGCCGGCCTCCAGGGCCGCCGCGACCGCCGAATTGACGTCGGCGATGAGCAGGCGCTGGCCTTCCTCGGCCGCCTCTTGCCGCACGCCGGGTTCCCAGAACCAGACCTGTTCTCGCGTGAAGAGCCCGCTGACGCCTTCCATGTCCCAGAGCATGTAGATCTTCATCGCGCGGCGGGCCCCCCGGGAGCGTACCCCCTCATCGAAACTACACTGGGGCTCCGAACCGTTCCGTGGAAAGTAGCTGCCAATTCTTACGCCCGGCGGGAGCGCCGGCTTGCAGCGGCCGCGCGCGCGCCGGCCGAGCCAGTTCTCCAGGTCTAAGCCACGGAAGCGTTTAACAAAATGCCGCGGATGCGGTCCACCGGGGCGGGGTGCGCCTGGTCGCGTTTGGTTGGCTGGACGATCCGGAATGCGGTTTGAAACGGGAACCCGCGCGCGGCTCGAGGGTTAGCTGAGAAATTCGGCCGGCGTGCGAATCCGGAGCCGGGGCGGGAACCGTAGAATCCGGCACGTCTTCGCGTTGAAAAGGCCATTCGAGGCCTCAACGCGCCGCGCCGAGGGAGCGCGCGCGGCAGTCGCCGGGGTGAGCCCCATGCGGCGGTGGAAGGCGCGGGTGAAAGCCGCCGCGGAACCGAACCCGGCGCGCGCGGCGACCTGCTGGGCGAGGTCATGCCGCCCGGCATATCATGTAGATGGTCGAGGAACTGAGACTCCAGATGGCAAGCAAGCGCCATGGCGGGGTATCCAAGTCAGGGACCGCTCCAGCCATGGAGGCAAGAGGTTTTCCGTAGTCCGATTGCCCACACGTTGCGAGATGGCGGCCTCGATACGGTCCCGAAGCGCCGGCCGAAGAGGTTGAGGAGAACTCCGGCGTCGGCGCACAAGCAGATTCTGCCTGGGCTGACCGGGCGCCGCCGGCTCGAAGACGGCGCCGAATGGAGAAGCAATGGAGAGCATCGTGAAGACACCTTCGGCGATCGCGCTGGTCGCGGGTTTGTTCTGGGCGGCGCCGGTTTCAAGCGCGGAACCCGGGCCGGTCTGGGTTCAACTGGGGCTCAGCGGCGGGGGGAACATGTATATGCCCGCCATCAGCGGCGCCGATCCCGATCTGATGATGTTGAGCTGCGACATGTCCGGCGCGTACATCTCCACGGACGGCGGGCATCGCTGGAACATGATCCACCATCGTCAGTTGACCGGCAACACGTCCTGCAAGCCGGGCATGCATCCGAGAGATCCGAACGTGATCTACGCCTCCAGCAATTGGGCGCCCCGAACGTTGAAAGTAACCCGGGATAGGGGCATGACGTGGACGTTGGCGGGCGAGGCGCCCATGGCGTTCAGGGGCGAAATCGTACTGGACCCCGACAACCCGGAGCTCCTGATCGCGGGCCAAGAGAAGGGCGCGTGCCTTTCCCGCGACGGCGGGAAGACCTGGACCGCGTGCGCCGGCCCGGACGGCGAGGGGGTCGCCTTCCACTTCGATCGCACGAGCCCGGCGGACAAGCGGCGCGTCTTCGCCGCGACGAAGAAGGGCGTCTGGCGCTCCGACAACGGCGGCGAGACGTGGGCCGAGAAAACCTCGGGCTTGCCTGAGAAGGCCGTCAGGCACTTCAGCGGCGGCTCAAATGCCGAATCCGGCGTGACCATGCTGTACTGCTCGGCGCCCGCCAAGGACGACGGCGGAAACTACGTGGGCGGCATCTACCGTTCCAAGGACGGCGGCGAGACGTGGGTATCCGCCATGGGGGCGGGGATCAATATGGACGTAAAACCCACGGGGCAGTGGGGCGAAACCCCCATCGCCCAGTACAAGTTCGTCCTGACGACCGACGCCAAGCCCATGACGGTCTGCGCGTGGAATATCAGGACGGGTTTCGAACCGCCCTGTCACAACACGGTGTTCCGCAGCGACGACGGCGGCAAGCACTGGCGCGCCACGTACTTCATGGATCCTCGCTTCAAGGAGTGCAACACCGAACTCAACTACGTCACGGCCACGCTCGGCCAGAGCTTTCCCTCGGCGGCCAACGGCGCGGCTGTGTGCCCCAGCGATCCCGAGCGGTTTCTTTATCTCAAGAGCGACCTACGCATCACCCACGACGGCGGCAGGACGTGGTTCAACGGGCACACCCTGGCGGCGCCGGGGGAGGAGCCCAAGCCCGGTTCGGCCTGGCTCTGCAACGGTCTCGGGGTGACCTCCGCATGGCATTACTATGTGGATCCTTTCAAGAAGGACGAGCACTATATCGCCTACACGGACATCGGCTTCGCCTGCTCGCGCGACCGCGGCAAGACTTGGTCCTGGTGGAAGACCAAGGATGGCCGTCCGCCATGGCTGAACACCTGCTACGAAATGGCCTTCGATCCCGAGACGCCTGGCAAGGTCTGGGGCGCGTTCAGCGACATTCACGACATCCCGAACGGGAACACGATCTCGTGGTGGCGCTCGGCGAAGGAACCCGAAGAGGGGCGCGGCGGTTTCTGCGTGAGCGAGGATTCCTGCGCGCACTGGACGCCGCTTAAGGGAGGCCTGCCCGAAGCGCCGGCGACCTCCATCGTGCTCGATCCAAAGAGTCCCAAGGATGCCCGAACGCTGTACGCCGGCGTCTTCGGCAAAGGCGTCTTCAAGTCCACCGACGGCGGGAAGACGTGGAGCGGCAAGAGCGAAGGTCTGGGCGCGCCATCGAACCTGCGCGTCTACCGCGTCATGCTTCACAAGGACGGGACGCTTTTCGCCTCGATTACGGGCAAGCGAGCCGGCGACGCGTTTCGCAAGGAAGGCGTCGGGGTATACCGCTCCCGCGACGGCGCGGAACGTTGGGAGCGGATCACGAAGGATCCGGAATTCCTATGGCTCAAGGATTTCAATGTCCATCCGGACGACAGCAAGATCGTTTTCGTGGGCGCGGCCGATGCCAGAGGCGGCGGCGAGGAGCAGGGCGGCTTGTATCGCACCGTGGACGGCGGCGAGACCTGGAAGCGGGTCGTTCGCGCAGGCCGGCAGCATTTTGGGGCCTATTTTCACCCTCACCGCCCCAAGTGGGTTTACCTGACCATGTGCGAAGGCGCTGTGGAAAGCCCCTTGCAACTCAGCACGGACGGCGGCGACACTTGGGAGCCCTTTAAGAGCTTCCCCTTCGGCAACACGCAACGCGTCTACGTGGACCCGGAGGATGACGACATGATTTATGTATGCACGTTCGGCGGCAGCGTCTTCCGCGGTCCGGCGGCGCCGTGAGGCCGATTCCGAGAGTGTCCGACCTGCCTCGGAGGCCTACGGTTCGGCTGTATCGCCGGCGCGGACGGGGCGCTCGAGGTCGGGCGCCCAGGTCGTGAAGCCGCCGCGCCCGATCGGCGCGTGGCAGGCCTCGAAGTACGGATGCTTATGGACCTCGCAGGGGCTGGGATGCCGGCCGCTGCGCCAGTACGACGGCGGGGTCACGCCGCAGTGCAGGTACCGCGCGCGCCAGCCGCCGCCAAGGTCCACGGGTTCGAAGGCGGTCGCGTTGAAGACCCCGGCCGCCCGCGCCGCGCGTTCGGGCGTGAGTTCGGGCTGCATGGGTCCGGTCGTATGCGCGGGCGGATAAAGGGCAAGGGCGAAACGGGGTGGGTCAATCGACGTTTCAAGGTTGCTTTCGCGCCAACCATTCCAGGGGCAGGGCGAGTGCGACGAGAAGAGTGAACGCGACCACCACGTTAAGACAAATATGCCACGCATGCCATTGTGGAAAGTACACTCCCGCATACCCGCTGGTATAGGCAGTAAGCGGAAATCCATATCGCCAATGCGGTTGAATGCTTGGCACAGTTTTTTTCGGGATGAAGCTCGCCTTCCTCAATCCAAACGGCACCATGTTGAGTCGGCACGCGCCTTAGGTTCGCCCAGATTAACCCGCCTGCCGCAAAGCTGAGCACCAGCAGCGTCGATAAATGGAGCTGGAACCATGGGCGTGGCTTCACGGTTTAGAATCTCGCGTGTTCGAACGCGTACGCCATTCACAAAGCACGCCGATTCCAACAGTGGTCATCCCGTTTACGACGACGTTTGTGAATAGCAGAGTCCAACTCTCAACTGAATTGTCCGCATAGCATGGAAATGGGAATCCCCAATGGATCTGCCCCGATCGCCATCTGTAGAGATCCTGGGCAAAATAAATGAACATCGCAACCATGCCCATAATTATGAGGGTCGCGAAATTGGGCCGCAGCCAAGGTCGATTCTGCATAGGGACATTTCTCATACCTCAACTCATATATCCAAGCGCTGCTTCTGCGATAATCAATGTATTTGTTGGTACAGGTTGCTGTAAAAGAGTTGCAAGTCGGAAGGTTGCGCCGCCCTCATCCCGGAGGCACGCCGGGCGGGCCTCTCGGCCTTCTCTCGCATGGGGAGAAGGCAGGTGGGAAGAATGCCGGCGGGACGCCGGCGCTACGGTTCCGGCCCCCGGAGTCCGGCTCCCGGCCTCCTATTCCAGCCGCAGCGCCTTCAACTCGCACGGATAAAAGTCCAGCGTCGCTTGCGTGTTCAACGTCGGGACGGGCTGGCCGGTGACGAGGTCCGTCAGCGCGCCGCCGCGCGGGAGGCGCAGCGCCACCGACTTCTTCGCGTCCAGGCCGGTGTTCACGACGGCGAGGTACGTCCCATGCGCCTTCGTCTCGATGACGCGGACGACGACCTCGGGATCGGTCGCGCCCTGCTCGAGCACCTGGCTCGGCAGCGCGGGCAGCGCGAGGAACGCGGCGTTGAAGGCGCGCGCGTACTCGGGGAAGCCGCGGTTGAAGGACGACGAGGCCAGGTACGCGATCAGCGTCGGGTCGCCGTGCGCGACGGCGCGGGCTTCCTCGAGCATGCAGTACGGGCCGGGGCGCTCCACGTCGGCGACGAAGTAGCCCAGGCTCTTGTCCATCGTGTTCTCGTTGAGCGGGTAGTGGCGGACGAGCGCGAGGCCCGCCGGCCCGCGGAAGGCCGCGAAGGCTTCCGGCGAGGCCACGGTGTACGCGCGGTTGAACGGATAGGTCATCAAGATGCCGTCGTCCTTGGCGTAGCGCCGCGGATCGGCCTGCGGGCAGGCGTGGTGCCACTCCCACTTGCCCCACGTGCCGTGCGGCGCGAGGAGCGTCTTCAGGTAGCGCCCGTCCTTGACGACGGCATCCCACGCGACGGCGCCGACCTTTTCGGGGCCGCTGGCGGTCAGGACCTTGGCCCACGCGGCGGGGTCGGCGGCGACGACCTGCCGGCCGCCGGGGAGCGCGGGGACGGGCTCGCCGCTGTGGCACGTATACAGGAGCAGCGCGTCGGGGCCGATCTGCGCCTTCATCCAGTCGCGCAGCTTGACGAGGAACTCGCGGCGCTTGCCGAACCACCACGCGTAATAGTCCTCCAACAGCTTCTTGTCGCCCTTGAGCTGCTCGCGCGTGACGGCCGCGCCGCCGCGTGCTTCCTTCGCGAAGAGGCCCAGGCAGCGGTCGGAGAAGCTGATCGGGTTCTGGCTCGGGCGCGGGCGGAACCACGCGCCGGCGAAGGGGACGCGGTCCTTGAAGCGGACGATGGTCGCGTCGAGGAGGTTCTCGGCGTCGGTGAGGAAGTCCGGGTCGGTCAGGTCCGCGCTGGATTTCTCGCTCCAGGTGATGTGCGTATAGGTGTCCTCGCCGCCCAGCGTCTTGCAGCGGCGCTCCTTGCCCAGCCCCTTGCGCCCCACGCCGCCGGACCATTCGTAGTACGGCAGGACCTCGAAGGGATACTTCTTGAGCATCGTGAGGATCTTCTCCCAGCGGTCGCGGTGGTCCGACCAGTACCAGTCGTCGCCGCCGTGCGGGGCGGTGTCCCAGCCCTGGTTGTGGCTGAACTCGAGCAGGTCCTTGGTAAAGGCGTTCATCCCGAGGACCTGCATCAGGCGGGCCTTGTGTTCGTACCAGTCCGCATCGTTGGCGACGCCGGGCTCGGGGTTCTTCTTGCCGGCGAGGACGCCGTCGGCCATCTCCTCGCGCCAGCAGAGCCGCCGGCGCGGGAGGTCCTTGGGCGGGAGGTTCGGCTTGACGTGGACGCGCGCGGGGTCGGGGACCTCGAAGAGCCGGATGCGCGCGACGGCCGCGCCGGCCGAACGCGGCGCGGACTTGGCCTCGGCCTGCGTGACGATTACCCAGAAGCCGTCGGGCGGGGTCATGGGCCGCTTCGCGGCGTCGCGGGCGAGTTCCAGCGCGGGGAAGCGTTCGTGCAGGTGGAAGTAGACCTTCCACGCGCGGTACGCCTGGCTCAGCGGGATGGGGAGCGACTCGGCGTTGTTGTCCGTGTAGCCGTAAAGCGTATCGGGGATGGCCTCGCCGGTGGCGATTCCGCGCGCGAGTTCCGCGCCGCGGTGGACAAAGAACATGTTGCGCGGCGTGTCCTCGGGGTATTCGATGCTCAGCACGTAGGCCGCGCCGGCCTTGAGCCCCTTGCCCTTCCCGATCTGGTAGGCGAAGTAGCGCGAGGCGCCTGCGTTGGGCATGACGCGGCAGGGCCGGCCGAGGATCGTCTCGATCCGGCTGGCGCCCTCGGGCAGTTCGGCGAAGGGGTGCGGGTCGTTGGCCTCGCCGCAGCGGACCTCATCGAGCAGCGGCAGTTCGCCGAAGGGCGATCCGGCGTCGGCCGTCTCGGCGGCGTGCGCGGCGGCGCAAGCGAGGAGGAGCATGAAGCACGGCAGGCGCCTGTGGGGCATGGGGAAACCTCCGTCAAAATGAGGTGCTCACTCGTGTGTGCACTGCCTTATTGATTACCCCGGCGCGGTTGTTTCGAGGCGATTTTTCTTCAACTTGGCGCATTGGAGCGGGAACGGCGAGCTACTTGGACGAGGCCTCCGCCTCGGCGGGCGCTTCGGCTTCCTCGTTCGCGGCGAGGGGCGTCTTGGATTCGGGGGCGTCTCGCTGGGCGCAGCCAAGTTCAGGAAGCCGAGGTAGCCTTCGGAGCGCGCGTAATACAGGCCGCCGCCGAGCAGCGCGAGGACGACGACCAGGACGGCAAGGTCGGTGAGCAAGCCTTTCCAGACGTTGGGCGGCTTGAACTCCGGCTCGCGGCGCGGGAGGCGTTCGACGGGGCGCAGGCGCGAGGCGCGCGCGCGGGCCGAGCGCGGCGCGGCGGCCGGGCGGCGGCTTCCCGAGATCCCCGCTTCCGGCGCCGGGGCTGGGACCGGCGCGCGCGGCGGCTCGAGGGGCTTGCCCTCCAGGTGGCGTTCGAGCGCTTCGAGCAGTTCGGTCGGATTCTGGAAGCGGTGGCTGCGCCGCTTCTGCATCATCTTGAGGACGAGCTGCGAACAGCCGGCGCTCAGGCCCGGGCGCAGTTCGTGCGGCGGGCGCGGCAACTCGTTGAGCTGCTTGGTCATGATCAGCGTGGCGGCCTTGCCCTCGAAGGGCGTGCGCCCGGTGAGCAGATGGTAGAGGGTGCAGCCCAGCGCGTAGATGTCGGTGCGCGTGTCGATGCGCTTCGTCTCGCCGGCGACCTGTTCGGGGGCCATGTAGTGCGGCGTGCCGACGGCCACGCCGGACTGCGTCGCGGCGGCGGCTTCGTCGGCGAGGAGCTTGGCCAGGCCCAGGTCGGCGAGCTTGGGCTGGCCCTCGCGCGTGATCAGGATGTTGTCGGGCTTGATGTCGCGGTGCACGATCCCGTTCTTGTGCGCGCACTCCAGGGCCTTGGCGATGTCGCGCGCGAGTTCCAGCGCGCGACGCTCCTCGAGCGGGCCGGTCTGGTGCAGGATCTCCCACAAGGTCGCGCCGTCGACGTACTCCATCGCGAAGTACCAGAAGCCCGAGGCCTCGTCCTGCCCGACGGCGATGCCCTGGACGATGTGCGGATGGTTCAGGCGCGCCGAGGCGCGGGCTTCGCGCTGGAAGCGTTCAATGAGCTGCGGGTTTTCGGCGACGTGCGGGTACAGGACCTTAACCGCCACGACCCGGTCGAGCGCCGTCTGCCGCGCGCGGTAGACGCTGCCCATCGCGCCGCGGCCGATCTTGTCGAGCAGTTCGAAATCGCCGAGCCGCTTAGGCACGTTGAGCTGGGCGGTGCGAGGCGCAGACATAGGCCGGCGATTCCTTTACCCGGGGAGACGGCTGCACCTGTTCTCTTATTTGGTCCCGGTTAAGAAGCTAACTCAGTATCGCCGCCCTTCTTGCCGCGAACCACTGAAAAAGACAAGACTTGCAAGTTCGCGCGAGCGATGGAAATGAGCGTGGTGGAACCCAGTTGGTGAATTCCGGGCCACTTGAGGTTTACCCACGAGCGGACAAAGCCGCCCGGGCAGGTGCTCGACAAGCTTAACTTAATTGCGCATAATCGGTTACCTTGTATGGAACGCCCTCGGCAGCATCGTGCAGGCGTGGCAACTCCTCTGAGCGTGCGGATAGATATGGCGCAATCCGGCCGCCGCAACCCATCATCCGATGCGCGTCCCGAGGACGGGTCCGGGGCGGACGACGCGCAGAGCCAAGGCGAGATCGATGCGGCCTGCATCCGCGCGGTCCTGGCCGGGAAGCGCGAACGCTTTGAGGAACTGGTCCTGCGGTACCAGAGCGCCGTCATGGGCGTGGTGTACCCCTACGTTCGCGAAGCGCACCGAGCCGAAGACCTGGCGCAGGAAGTCTTCGTCAACGCCTTCTCCGCCTTGGGGCAACTGAGGGAGCAGGAGCGCTTCCTGCCCTGGCTGCTCCAGATCGCCCGGCATCGCGCTTCCCGGGAAGCCCGCCGGAACGCCTCCCGCCCCGAGACGGCCCTGCATCCCGAAGTGGACGTGCCCGAGCCGGAACCGAACACCGACGGGCAGCGCGCCGCGGAGGTGCTGGCTCTGGTCGAGGAGCTTCCCGAGCCCTACCGCATGACGATGTTGCTCAAGTATCAGCAGGGACTTAGCTGCAAGAAGATTGCCGCGCTGGAAAACGTCCCCATCGGTACAATCACAAGTCGCCTGACTCGTGCACTTTCGATTTTAAGGACCGCGATGGGGGTAGAGGAGCGCTCATGAGCATTGCGCAATGTGATTTTTTGATGCAGCCGCGCAGCAAACGAGCTTCCGGGTAGCTCGACAGGGATGAGGGAGCAGGCATGACCGAGCACGAAATGGAACAGGCTTTGAAGCCGGACGAGGCGCGGATCGCCGAATTGCACGTACGTGCAATGGTCGGCGAGGAGCTGACCCCGGCCGAGCGCGCGGCGCTGGACGAAGCCCGCGGGCAGGCCGGCGTGAGCGCGTTGCTGGCCGAACTGGAGCGGGCCGACGCCGCGATGCAGGCCGCCTGCCGAGTGGCGCAGCCTTCGGCGAACCTGGCCGCGCGGGTGATGGCGGCGCTCCCGGCGCCCGAGGCATCGAAGGCTTCGCCGGATGTTTCGAAGGACTCGACGCTCGCGCCTTCGCCGGTGCGCGACCACGCCAGCGGCGTGATGAAGGTTTACCGGGACGAGCGGTCCTGGCGGCGCGGCCCGGTGCTTGCTGCGGCGGCTGCTGCGGCGGTCGTCGCACTGACGGCGGGGCTGGCGTGGTTCGGCGCGGGATGGCTGCGCGAGGACCAGGCCCGCTTCGAGGTGCTGAGCGAAGGCGACGCGATCCTGGATGCCGACGGCCAGCCGGCTCGGGAACTGCAGCCCGGGCGCGCGTATCAGGTGAGCGCCTCGTCGGAGGCGGTGCTCCGCACGGGCCAGGAGTCGCGCATGCGGCTGCTGGAGCGGACGCGCTTCGAGCCGGTCGCGGACCCGCGCAGCGCGGGCGTGAACTTGAAGGAAGGCCTGGTCTTTGCCTACGAGCCGGGGAAGGACGCGAAGCAACTGGTCGTGAAGTGCGCGGCCCTGGACGCAAAGGTTTCCGGCGTGGCGATGGTCTTCCAGGATAAGGAAGCGGCGCCGGGCGGCGCGGAAGGCTCCTCGGTGGTCGTGGTCTTCAAAGGTTCGGCGGACGTGACGGAGCCCGCCGCGAGCCAGCCGACGACCCTGAAGGCCGGCGAGATGCTCATCTCGGACCTGGAACGCGCCGAGGTGCGGACGTTCCTGGAGACGGTGGAGAGCCGCGTGAAGGGGCTCAAACGGACGGCCGAAGGCGCGACGACGCTCGACGAGCAGCATGCACTGTACGCCTCCCGTGTGGCCGACTATGAAAGCCAGTTGAAGGATCTGGACGCCAAGCTTTCCGGGGCCGGCGGAGACGAACTGGCCGAGATGACGGAACGGCGCGAGCGGATCGCGCGATACCTGGAAGCGCACCGGCAGCGCCTGCGTCAGATCGAACTCGACCGGCAGGGCGAGGCCCCCGAGCGGCGCGCCCAGCGGCTGGAACGCGCGGCGGGCGCGGTGCGCGAGGGGCAGGAAGCCTATCGCGAACCGGAGACCTGGACGGCCGGACGCTGAATCGGATTCACCTGGAGGAACGACGATGGGACGGATGCGGGCGATGGCGTTGTGGATGCTGTTCCTGGCGGCGTGGGCCGGCACGGCGTGCGCGCAAGAGGAGCAGCCCAAGCCCAAGGAAGGCGAAAAGGAGGCCGCGCGCGTGCGGCCGGACCGGGCCATGTTCTTCCAGGGCGGGCCGATGACCAACCGGCGCTACGGCGGCGGCGCCACGGACTGGATCGAACGGCAGATGGCCTGGCTGGTCGGACAGGACGCGCCGGTCAAGATCGACCAGCTTGGCTTCGGCGCCGAGAAGCGCATGGTGCTCAACCTGCCCGTGGGCGGCGTGGACAACTTCGAAACGATGCGCGACGGCTGGGGCGTCGAGGAGATCTTCACCCTTACCGACGAGCAGTCCAAGGCGCTGGGGACGTTGCGCGAGGAGTACGCGAAGGACCTGGAGAAGCTCCAGCAGCAGCTTGACGAAGCCAACAAGGCCGTCGCCTTGCAGGTCGTGGAACTGCGCAAGCAGTACGAGGCGAAGGCCAACGGACTGCTTCCGGCGGAAGCCAAGGCCGAAAAGGAAAAGCTCGACGCGCTGGCCCGCGAGTTCTACGACGAGCGGCTCAAGGTCGGAGACAACTACAAGCCGGACCTGCAGAAGCTGCAGGAGGAGACCACGAAGAAGCTGGCCGAGGCGCGCGAGAACCAGGACTGGCGCGCGATGGGCGACGTCTACCGGCAGGGGCAGGAAGTGCTGGGGAAGGTCCGCGACGTGGTCACCGAGATGACCAACGTGACGTACGGCAAGATGGTCGAGGCGCTCAGCGGCGACGCGCAGGCGAAGGTGAAGGCCGAGATCGAGAAGCTCCAGGCGCGGCAGAAGCAGGAGCAGGACATGCGCGCGCGCTGGCAGCAGGGCCGCCCGGGCGGCGAGCGCCCGCAGGGCGAGGCCGAGAAGCCCCCCGCGCCGCAGGGCGACAATTTCTAGGACCGCGCCGCGCGCCGGGACCCCGCCCATGACCCGTTCGACCCCGCTTCTGGCCGCCTGCGCGCTCGCCGCGCTTGCCGGCTTTGCCCGCGCCGAAGACGCGCCCAAGCCCGATACCGGGAACGGGGCCAAGGACGGCGAGTCGGTCATTCACGTCATCAAGGTCAACAACGGGCAGGCGCAGGCCTTCTCGTCGGTGATCGTCCATACCAACGGCAGTTCGATCACCCTGAATGCCGCGCCCATGCCCGTCTTCACGCTCGAATCGCCCGAGCAGCTCGAGCAGCGGCTGTACAGCGTGCTGGGGCGCGCGGTTCCGCTGCGGCTGGAACACCTGTCCTACGGCCCCGCGCGCAGGCTCGCCACCAAGATCCCGGTGGGCGGCGCGGACGACCTGACGGACCTCGGCGACGGCTGGAAGATCGAGGAATTGTACAAGCTCCCGGAGACCAAGCAGAAGGCGCTCGAGGAGTTGCGCGCGTCGTACGCGGCCGAGAGCGCGAAGCTCCAGGCGCGCCTCGACGGGATCAATCGCGCCTTCGCCGCGCGCGCGCTGGAACTGCGGCTCAAGTACGAACTGCGCGCCAACGACGTGCTCACCGGCCAGGACCGCGACCAGAAGCGCCAGCTCGACGGGTTCGCGAAGCAGATCTGGCTGCAACAGGAAGGCCTGGCGTCCAAGGCCGCCCAGGACGGCGCGCGCGCGAAGAAGCAGATCGCCGACGGCCTCACCCAGGTCCGCGTGCTCGACGAGAACAAATTCCAGGTGCCCGGATCCGTATACGCGGCGCTGCAGAATTTCACCTTGCTGATCTCCAAGGTCTCCCAAGGCATGCGCAAGCTCGGCGAGGACGCCGCGGCCAAGGCTCCGCACCTTCTCAACGGGCCGGCGCGCGAACGCCTGGAGCGGCTCTTCCGCGAGCTGAAGCCGGCCTCCAACGCCGCGCCGCTCAGCCGCAAGAATACGGCTCCCAGCGGCGCGAAAGACGCGGATTTCTAACTGCGTTTTCTTCGTGCATTTTCTTCAGCACTTTTTCGGCGTTTCGTGAAGCCTCGCGAATCGAGGAAAGTTGAGCGTCGTTGCAGCAAACGGCGCATGTCAGGCTCTCCCTCCTACAACCTGAACCACGGGACAAAGGAGCGAACCCATGTGGCGGAAGCTGATTTTAGTATGTGCGGCGGCGTGTCTCGCGGGAAGCCTCGCGGGGGCGGAGCGCGGGGCGGTGCGCGCGCTGGCCGAGGGGAGCATCCTGGTCCCCGAAAAGCCCGCGGACGGCGCCCCGCTGCTGGTGATCGTCGAAGGCGGGCAGCGCGGCCGGCAGGTGCTGGAGATGCTGAAGCCGGCGCTGCTGGAGAAGGGCATCGTCGCGGTCGCGCCGACCCTGCCGCAGCGGGACCCGGAGGCCGGAAAGAAGGCGCTGGAGCCGGCCGAGGCGCTCGTGAAAGCCGTCGAGAGCGAATACGGGCTCAAGACGGGCAAACGTTACGCGCTGAGCTTCTCGGCGAGCGGCCCCTTGGGCTACCAAGCGGCGTTCTCGAATCCGGGGAAGTTCGCCGGTTTGCTGGTGATCGCCTCGATGCCGCCGGGGCCGCCGTCGGTCGGAGCGGAGCTCCTGGCGGGCGGCAAGGCGCTTCCGGTGCTGCTCGCGCACGGCACGAACGACCCGATGTTCGGGGTGGAGCGGGGCCGGCAGGCCGAGAAGATCCTGAAGGAGGCCGGGTACCGGGTCACCTTCCGGGTCGTCGAAGGCGCCGACCACATGGGCATGGTCAACGCGCACGCGGGCAAGTACCTGGATTGGGTGGTGAGCGGCCCGAAGTGAACGCATCGAACGGGGCTGGAAACGAAAAGGGAGCGGCGCCGCGAGGCCCGCTCCCTTTTTTTTTGACGATACGGCAACGCGAACGGTTCAGAACTTGGGCCGCTTGGCCTTGTCTTCGCGGACCTTCTCCTGGATCGACTTGCGGACCGTGACGAACGCGCCGTTGCAGCCGGGGACCGCGCCCTGGACGAGCAGCAGGTTATGCTCGGCGTCGACCTTCACGACCTTGAGCCCCTGCACGGTGACGCGCTCGTCGCCCATGTGGCCGGGCATCTTCTTGCCCTTGGGCACGCCCTTGTTGATCGACATGTGGCGGCCGAGGGAGCCGAGGGCGCGGTGGTGTTTGCTGTTGCCGTGGGTGGCGCGCTGGCGCTGGAAGTTGTAGCGCTTGATCGTCCCGGCGAAGCCCTTGCCCTTGCTGGCGCCGGTTACGTCGACCTTCTGGATGCCCTCGAAGATCGCGACGGTGACCTCGTCGCCCAGCTTGTCTTCGGGGGCTTTGCCGAGGCGGATCTCGCGGATCAAGCGCTTGGGTTCGGATGCGGCCTTGGCGAAATGCCCCAGCAGCGGCTTCGCGGTGTTCTTTTCCTTCTTCGCGCCAAAGCCCAATTGAATGGCGTGGTAGCCGTCTTTTTCGCCGTCCTTGACCTGCAGAACCTTGCAGGGCCCGCATTCGAGCACCGTGACGCCCACGCGGTTGCCGGTTTCGTCGAAGACCTGGGTCATGCCGACCTTGCGGCCGAGGATGCCGGTGGCGGAAGACATGGAGAAACTCCTTCTGCGCGTGGACGCGGCAGCCAAAGCGCCCGTCCGGGCCTGGAGCAGAGGTCCGACCGGCCACGCACGCGGGCCAAAGGGACGTGCTCGAAACGAGGGGCAAAAGATAGCGCAACGCCAGGCGGGTTCAAGTGTTGAATCGGCGGTTCCAGAATCGGGGCAAAAGGCGGCCGACTTCATGCTGCACTTGTGGGACTTGGTTTAATGGAAAAAACGACCAACAAACGGCTCTGAATTTGCCCACCGTTACCGGGCAATAATCCAGTTCCCGACTTGAATATCGGGTTCGCGGACTATCATTAGCGTTCATCCGTGGATAGCGTAGGGCTTTCATTGGGTTTTGATCCGGCTTCTGGAGGGGCTTCGCGATGCGTGCGATACGTGTAGCGGTTCTGGCCGCGGTGCTGTTCCTGGGCGCGAACCTGCAAGCGGCGACGCGGGTCGTGCCTTCGGCGCTTTATCCGGACATTGCCTCGGCGCTGGCCGCGGCGGTGGACGGCGACACGATCAAGGTCGGGCCGGGGCGCTACCAGGAGAACGTGGTGGTGGCCGGGCCGCTGAACAACGTGAAGATCCTCGGAGCCAGAGCGATCTGGGATGGGAACATCGCGGGGACGCACGGGCAGCAGCTCGACATCACCGGCAACAACATCACCGTTTCGGGCTTCGAGTTCCAGAACGGCGGGGATACCGGGACGCCGCTGCCGGTGCTGCGGATCACGGGCTTCGTGGCGAAGGTGATCAACTGCGTCTTCCGCGGGGCGGAAGGTACGGTCATCGATATCCAGGGCGACGACGGGATCATCCAGGGCTGCACCATCACGGGAACCGCCGACGTGGGCGACCAGATCAACGTCAACGGGCACCGGGTGCTGATCATGCGCTGCGCGATCCGCAACAGCAGCGGCGACCTGAATATCGTCGGCGACGACGCGAAGATCCTGAACAACGCGCTCAATACCATCGACCATGACAGCGAGATCTACGTCGACGGGATCAACGGGCTGGTCTCGAATAACCGCATCTCCAACACCAACGACGACGGGATCTACCTCGACGGCACGAACGGCACGGTGACCAACAACCGGCTCGTCAACCTCGGCGAATGCGAGAACGCGATCTACATCAACGGCAACGGCGTGGTGAAGGGCAATCTTATCGACGGCGTGGGCGTGGAAGACGACTTCCAGGGCATCTACGTCGACGGCATCGGGATGGTGACCAACAACGCGATCTCCAATGTGAACGCGGAAGACTACGACATCCAGGGCATCTATGTGAACGGCATCAACAGCACCGTCTCGAACAACACGCTCTTCAACCTGGACGGTTACGAATACCTGTCGGGCATCGAGGCTTACGGCGACAACGTCGTGGTGACGAACAATAAGCTGACCGGGCTCCACAATTCGGGCGAAGACGACGACCTGTATGGGATTTACGTCGATGGGAACAACGCGCTGATCCAGGGGAACCGGCTGTCCCAACTGACCCAGTCCTACGACAGTTACTACAACTATTGCATCTATCTCGATGGCGACAACGGTTTGGTGCAGCGGAACACCATTCAATTCTGCAGTTCGGGCTACGATATCTACGGGTTTTATCTCGACGGCGACGGGAATCGGCTGGTGAGCAACGTCGTGCACCACCTATACACGGTGGACGGCGACTGTTACGGCGCCTACGTAGACGGGGATGATGTCCTGGTCGACCGGAACCAGGTTCACGATTTGACCTACGCCTACGGTCTTGACCTTTTTGGCGACCGCTTCACCGTAACCAACAACCGGTTCTGGAACCTGGGCAACGAGTCGTACGGCATCAGCATCGACCAGAACAATACGGGTTCGGGCGACGGGGGCCGGATCGAGAACAATTCGGTGCGGAACTGCTCTGGGTATGCGTACGACCTGGACGACATTTTCTTCACCGCCGTGACCAATTGCACCGCGACCGACTGCGGGGGCTACGACGGCGACCCGGCCTTCTACCTCGCCGGGGACAACAACACCTTCACGCGCTGCAAGGCCACCAACGCCGCCGACGACGGCTTCTATCTCGAAGGCAGCTCCAATACCTTCAGCCAGTGCACGGCGACGCGCTGCGACCGGGACGGCTTCGACGTCGAAAGCGGGGACTCCAATACCTTCGACCGCTGTTCGGCGACGAACTGCGCGGCCGAGGGCTTCGACAACTCGGCCGGCGTGACCAGCACGACGATCACCAACGGCTCCTTCAAGGCCAACCGCATCGATATCGCGAACGCCGACGACCTCGGCTTTTCCCTCGACGCGGCGACGACCTTCACGACCGGAGGGGCGGGGACGCCGCCGGAAATCGACTGAGCCGGCAACCGTGACGGGACGTTTCGCGGGCGGCGGAGGCGCGAGCCTTCGCCGCCCGTTTTCTTTGGAATGCGAGACAGGATCGGAAGGACGCGCAAGGAGTCAGTCGTCGAGCCGGATCACCGTGGCGCGGACGCCGATGGACGTCGAGCTGCCGCCGCTTTCGTTGAGATACCCGCCCGGGGAACCGCTGCCGTAGCGCGAGGAGCGGCTCACGCCGCCAAGTTCGGTCCAGCCGCCTTCCTGGACGTAGGCGCCGCCGACGTATACGCCGCCGCGGGCATGCCCTTCGCGTTCGCCGCCCATCGTCGCGCCGTAGCCGCTTTCTCGGTATTCGGACCGTTCGGCGCGCTCGGCGTATTCGGCCTCGCGCTTGCGCCGTTCCTTTTCCGCTTTCTCAGCCTGCTTGCGCGCTTCATCGCGCTCTTTGGCCAGGCGCTTTTCGGCCTCGCGGCGTTCCTTCTCGCGGGCCTTGGCGGCCTCGGCGGCTTCCTTCTTCCAGGCCTCGCCGCCAGCCTTGGCGGATTCGGAGCGTGCGGACGCCTCGCGCTCGGCCTTCCGGTCGTCTTCGCGCGCGGCGCGGAGGGCCTGAGCTTCGAGTTCGGCGGCGAGCCGCTGGATGGGATCGGGCTTCGGAGCGTCTTCGGCGCAGGCCGCGTCGGGGCCCAGGACGCTCAACCCCAGGATCGCCAGGCAGACCCAAGCCCAATGGGTGAGTTCCACGACGCAGCCCTCCGTCCCATAGAGGCGACAGCCGATTGCCTTATCTTAGACGTTGAAAAGGTCGATGCAACCCGGCGAATTGGAGGCTACATGTTTTGGTACAGGATGTGGGCCAGAGCGAAGCCTGCCACCAGCCCGAACGCCAGGCGCTGGACCAGCATGCGCCCGCGTTCGCTATCGGGGGCCTGAGGGTTGCGGAGAGCAAAGCCGAGTCCGGCCGCGGCGAAGACCGGTAAAGCAAGAAACCACGCCATGCCGTAACTCATGAAGTATTTCATCGCGCGCTGCGCATAGTACTTGGCGTTCAGGTCGTTGGGTTCGATTTCGTTCATGATTCCCGTGCTGATGGCCGCCCAGGTCATGGTCATGCCGTACAGGAGGACGACCACCAGGAGGTGGGAGAGATTGAAGCGCGGCCCCTGTCCCCAAAATGCGCCCAGATCCAGCAGGAACTTGCGCCAAGGCCAAGAGCGCACGGGTTTGCGCACGGCGAAATAGCCGCTGTGCGCCTGTTCAGCCAATCCGAATCTCTTCAGCAACACCAAGTCGGGATCGGGCCAGACGGCGAAATTCTCGACGCCGCCCGCAGAAAGGCGGTAGCGCACGAGGAGGCGTTCGAGGCCCTTTGCCGGCACGCCGAAGCAAAACCACTGGACCTCGTCGCAATACTGCATGCTCGTGCACCAGACTTCCTGGCCATCCAATATCAGGCGTACCAAGGCCGTTTCGCGATCCGCGACGAACTCCAACTTGTGCTGTTGGGAAGTTCCCAAGTAAGAAATCGTATGCATGATGAATGGTATTACGGGAAGAGTGGAAGACGTTTGGGATGCACGTTGCGTAAACGGAGAACTCGCCGAACGCCGAGAGGCTATTCCTTCAGTTCCACTTCCCAATAGGCCTCTTCGATGAACTGCTCCCAGGAGCGCTTGCAGCGGCGTCCGATCTTGAGCCCGATGCGGGTGGCCCACTGCGGCTTGACGGGCTTCTTAAGCAGGCGCATGCCGGCCTCTTCGGGGGTGCGGCTGCCCTTGCGCGTGTTGCAGCGGACGCAGGCCAGCGCGACGTTCTCCCAGGTGGTCTTGCCGCCGCGGGAGCGGGGAATCAGGTGGTCGATGGTCAATTCGCTGCGGTCGAACTTGCGGTGGCAGAACTGGCAGGTGTTGCCGTCGCGTTCGAAGATGTTGCGGCGCGAGAAGCGGACCTCCTGGCTGTAGAGGCCGTTGTAGCCGGTCAGGACGATGATCTCGGGGACGCAAAGTTCGAAGTTGGCGGACTTGATGCGCTTGCCGGACTTGGCGGCCTCGCTGGCCTCGATCCAGCTCTCGAAATCGTAGGTCGAGTAGTCCTGCGGATTGACGATGCGGGCGAGGTCGGCGTAGACCAAGGTCAGCGCGCGGCGAACCGAAGCGACGTTCACCGCCGCCCAGGAACGATTGAGAACCAAGACCTTATCGGCCAGAACGCCTACCATGGCACGCGCGGCGAAGTTCGACGGAGCGGGCTCGGCGACTCGCCTTCCTTTCTCCCAGCCGTATAAACGGGCGGCGCGAGGAAGCAAGCTCGCGCAACGACCGCGCATTATATCGTACGGCCTTATTGCGCCTATGTTAAATCCAGCGCTCAAAGCCCGTAAAGAGCGCTCCGCGAAGGAGCTTGCGCCGGGTCCGGCGGGCGTCCGTAAAGTCGCGCTCCGATTCGTTGCGCGGGACGCGCGGGCGGGTTACCTTCGTGGACCATGAGGCGTCTTGTCGGCGGGTTGCTGATGTGGTACTGCGCGGCCGGCGCGCTGGGCGGCGAGTCGGTTCCGCCGGCCGAGAAGGCCTGCGAAGCGGCGCTGGCCGCCGCGCGGCAGGCCGAGCAGCAGGCGAATTGGACGCTTTGCGAGGCGCTTTGCCGGGCCGCGCTCAAGGCCGCCCAAGAGGGCAAGATCGAGATCCCCCTCGACGCGAGCCTGCTGCTGGCCAAGGCGCAGAAACGGGCGCAGGAAGCCCTGGACGGGCGGCTCGAACTGCGCGCCGGGCAGCGCTACCTGGAACTGGGGCGCGGCGAAGAGGCCTACCAGGCGCTGCTGCGCGCGAAGCAACTCGGCGCGGAACCCAAGGAAGTCGAGGACGGCCTGAGGAAGGCGCGCGAGATACTCGATGGCGCCGCGGCCCCCGCGCCGCCCGCCGAAAACCGGTACCTTGCGAAGCTCCAGGAAGGCCGCGCGATGCTCGACCGCCGCGACTGGCGCGCGGCCGAGCTGGCGTTTCTGGCGGCGCTGGCCGAGCGCCCCGGCGACGAGCAGGCCAAGGCCGGGCTGGCCCAGGCGCGCGAAGGCGCGAAGCCGCCTGAGCCCGCTCCGCCCGAACCCGTCCGCCTGGCCGAATCCCCACTGCCCGTTCCCGCGGCGCTGGCCCGCGAGGACTGGAAACCCAGCGGCGGCTCCTTCGGGCAATTCACCGGCCGGCAATACGTGGTGAACGAGAACCAGTCCGACGACGGCGAGGCGAAGTACGCCAAAGCGTTGAGCGGGGATTTCCGCGTCTCGGTCCTGGTGGTGGCGCAGATGGATTACAACGCCAAGTTTCACCTCGATCTGCGCCCCGAGAAGGAGCAGCGGGACAAGATCCCGACACTCGAAGGCTGGGCCAGCGAAAAGGGTTCGCCCCCGAAGCTTACGCTGCTCGACCGGTCGGGCCGGAAAGAAGCCGGCAGTGGAGCGGCCCGACTCCAAGCCACCGCGTTTGTCCTCTCCTTCCGGCGGCTGGGGGAGCGAATCAGCTTTTACGTCGATGGCCAGAAAATCGGGGAAACGCTTGCTGTGCCGAAGGATGCGACGCTGTACCTGTATGCCGGCGGGCGCGGCGCGATGCAGGGAATCAAGGTCGAGACCGGTCCGTAGCGCGCCACAATCCTCCCCGCTCGCATGAAAAGCGGTTGACTCCCCCCGAAAGCGGCCTAACTTATTACATCAGCTAAAGTTGGGTATGGAGTGCAGCCCTGGGGTACGCGGGTCCTGCTTTGAGGCAGGTCGCCGCCGCGGAGGGTCGTACATGCGCGCGCCTTGGATCGTCCTGATCCTGTTGTCCCTGGGCCTGGTTTGTGGCTTGAGCCGGGCGGGCGAGAGCCTCATCGAACTCGATGAGCTGCCCGAGGACCGCAAGAACGACACCGAGTACGTCGAGTACCTGAAGAAGAAGCAGGCCGGGCGCGAGCGGCAGGCCGAGTTCGAGGCGCAGCTTCGCAGCAGGCTCCAGGACGACGTGCGGAAGATGGAGACCTACCGCAAGGAGACCCTGGAACCGCAGGCCACGAGCACGGTCGACGTGGACGGCAATACGGTCAACGTGAAGGAGCCGAAGAGTTCCGAAGAGGCGCTCAGCCTGCAGAAGCCCCTGCGCGACCAGTACGAGATCAGCCCCGAAGACTACAATCTTTACGAGCACGAGCGCTGGTCGCTGAACGACAGCGATTTCCAGTTCGACCGCCCGCAGTACATCGTGGCCGACACCCAGGCCGGGCGCCCGCAGCGCTGGCTGGTGCTCTCGTACTCGATCACCAACAGCACCACCAAGGCGCGCCGGATTTCGCCGACCTTCGTGGCGGTGACGAACAACGGCGTCTTCACCCCCGCGGTGGACGGGTACGTGCCGGAGCGGATGGTGGCCGACAGCCTGTACCGCCCGCTGGCCGGGAGCGAAAAGGCCCGGGACAAGGGCGAACTGCTGCACCACATCATCCCGTTGGAGTCCGTGCCGCGCCTGAACTCGCAGAAGTTCACCTTCGAGGAAGGCTACAAGGACGTGCCGAACCTGCCGGAGACCCAGTCGACGTTCCTCCCGGGGCAGACGCGCTGGGGCGTGGCCGTCTGGCCGGCGCCGACCGAGGAATGGACCGAACTGAAGATCGCGATCCAGGGCCTCTCCAACGCGCACCGCTACGACCGCAAGCAGCGCCACGCGCTGGTGCTGGCCTTCACGCGCAACGACGACGAGTACCACGTGGACCGCTCGACGATCAAGTACGTGAGCAAGAAGTGGGAGTACCTCTGGATGTGGGACCAGGACGTCAGCGTCCCGCTGCCGGAGAACCCCTCCACGCCGCAGATCAAGGACAAGAAGCTGGCGACGCCGGGCGGGGGAGAGCGCTTCGTCTGGGCCTTCCCGTACGAAATGGCCAACACCTCGCCGGAGACGCAGAGCGTGAAGGTGCGCGAGACGGCCTTCGTCCTGCGCGGGCCGGACAACAAGGGCCTGGAGGTGGACGTCGGCGGCCAGAAGGCCCGCGTGGAGGTGAAAGTCGTCGACGACGGGCGCTCCACGATTTACAAGGCGCAATTCACGCGCGAGGCGGGCGTCAGCGATCCGGCGCGCGAGATTCAGCGCTTCGCGCCCTCGACCGAGAACCAGAAGCACAAATTTCCCGGGGGCATGACGCACCTGCTCAAGACCGGCGAGAAGTTTGCCGGCTGGTCGATCTTCGACGCCCAGGACGTGGACTGGTCCGACGTCCGGCTCCAGGTCGAGAGCCAGCTTTCGCTGCAAGTCGACAAGGCCAAGCTCAGCGACGAGACGTGGCGCAACGCGGTCAAGAAGATCGCCAACGAGCAGAACAAGCTGGCCGAGCGGAACCCCGGGATCCTGTACGATCCGCGCCGCCGCCTCACCGACGACGTGGTGGCGCTCAAGGACGGCCGCAGCTTCACGGGCACGATCGTCGTGGACACCGAGCAGGGCCTGCAGATCGATACGCTTAACGAGGGGCTGCTGCACTTCGAGAAGGCGCAGGTCGAGAAGGTCACGCCGGGCGAGTTCAGCGCGGTGAAGAAGCAGATCCTCGAGGCCATCCCCGCCGCGGTCGAGGCCGCCAAGCAGAAGAAGCAGGTGATGTGCTACTTCAACGCCGAGGCGGGGCTCTCCACGGGCAGCTACCGCGTGGCGCGCTGGTACCGGATCCCGGGCAAGATCGAGGAAGAATGGCTCAACGCCTGGGAAAGCCTCGACGCCGGCCAGTAGCCGTTACGCGCGCATTGAGACGCAAGTAGCGGGCTCCGCAAGGAGCCCGTTTTTATTGCCCGTCCGTCGGCGCCTTCAGCGCAGCTTGCCCAAAGCGTCCCTGGCCGCGCGCATGCCGGCGACGATGTCCTCGTCGGGCGTGGCGAAGCTGAGGCGCAGGTAGCCGTCCTGCATGAAGCCGGTCCCGCTGGCGGCGATGACCCCGCTGCTCGTGCAGAGGTATTCGGCGACGTCGTCGCTGCTCGCGATGGGCATGCCGCCGGGGGTCGTCTTGCCGAAGCAGGGGCGGACGTCCCAGAAGGAGTAGAAGGTGGCCGGCGTGGGCCAGATTTTCACGTGCGGCATGGGCTCGGCTTCCTTGCGCAGCAGGTCGCGCTTCTTCTGCAGTTCGTCGCGCAGGCCGCCGCGGTAGGGGCGGGCGATGGCCGCCAGGGCGGTGACCTGCGTGGGGGTGGCGGGCCCCGAGGTGTAGTGGCTCTGGAGGTTGACCATCGCGGTGGCCGCGTCGTCGGGCGCGACGCACCAGCCGATGCGCAGCCCCCCGGTGCGGCGGAAGTTCTTCGACATGCCGTCCACCTGGATCAGCCAGGGCTTCGTCCGCTCGTCGATCTTCGGCTCGGGAATTCGCGGCCGTCGAAGACCAGCCGCCAGTACAGCCGGTCGTAGACGAAGAAGATCCGATACTCCACGCACAGCTCGACCAGCGCGTCGAGTTCCGCCTGATCGTAAAGCTGCGCGGTGGGGTTGCAGGGGTTGTTGAGCAGGAAAAATTTGGCGTGCGGGCGCATGCGCAGGTTGCGGAGCAGGTCCTCGGGCGTGACCTTGAGGTCCTCTTCGCGGCGCACGAGCGGGAGCACCTGCACCGGGAAGGCGTAGGCGGCGGTCGCCAGGGGCTGGTAGCTGACCCACGGCGCGCTGTCGAAGAGCACGCAGTCGGCGGGGTTGCAGAGGGAGAGGAAGATGTTGAAGAGGCTTTGTTTGGCGCCGGAGCTGACGATGACGTTGTCGATCGAGTAATGCGCCTCGAGGTTCAGCCACTTGAGCACGGCCTGGCGGAGTTCCGGAAGCCCCGCGGGGTCGGTGTACATGGTCAGTTGCTCGTGGAACGCGCCTTCGCCGGCCTTGCGGATCTCCTCGTCGAGTTCGCCCTTCGTCTCGCCCAGGCCGAAATCGTAGACGGGCAGGTTCCGGCCGCGCCGGTTTTCGGCCAGGCGCTTGAGGGCAAGCGTGAGCGAAGGCCGGAACTTGCCCATTTTGGCGGAGATGCGTTCGTGGGGCTGCATGGCGTTCCTTTCGTCTCGATTTTTAAGGCCTGCCTACTCGCCGTCCCCCGAACTGCCGGCGCGGGAGCCGGGGTCGTCGGGATGGTACTCGAAGCGCACCGGCTCGGGAACCTTGCCGCCGGGCCCGGCGTGCTTGCGGGCCAGGTCCGCGGCCTCCTTGGCGCCAAGGCGGATGAGTTCCTCGCGCGCCTCGACGCGGTCGGCCTCGACGGCCTCCTTGGGCCAGGCCTTGCCGGGTTCGGGAAGCGAGCCGAGGTGGAGCGTCTGCGTGGGGAACGCGAACTCCACGCCCAGGCGCTGGGCCAGGCGGATCACGTCCAGGAAGAAGCGCTCCCGCTCGCGCAGCTCGGTCGCCCAGTCCGGGGTCTTGACGAAGACATAGAGCAGGATGTCCAGCGAAGACGCCGCGAACTGGTTGAGGTAGACGTGGTAGTAGTCCTTCGCCGTGTAGGGGTGCTCGAGGACCAGGCGCCGGATGCCTTCGCAGAAGGCCTCGATCTTCTCCGGCGGCGTGTCGTAGGTGACCGAGACGAAGCACTTGATGCGGCGCTTGAAGCGCGCGCCGTAGTTGTCCACGTTGGCGCGGATGAAGGTCGCGTTGGGCACGGTCACCAGGGAGTTGTAGAAGGTGCGGATGCGGGTGCTGCGGAAGCCGACTTCCTCGACGGTGCCTTCCAAGCCGTTCACGACCACCCAGTCGCCGATGCCGAAGGGCCGGTCGAGGAGCACGGTGACGGAGCCGAAGAAGTTTTCGACGGTGTCCTTGGCCGCGAAGGCGAAGGCCACGCCGCCGATGCCCAGGCCCAGCAGCATGCTTGTCACGTCCACGCCCAGGTTGCCGGCGACGAAGACCACGCCGAAGACGACGACGAAGATCTTGAGCGTCTTGCGGATCAGCGGGACGAGCAGGTCGTCCATCTTGGTCTCTGTCGCGTCGGCCAGCTTCTGCAGGTACGCGCCGATCAGGTCCGCCAGGCGATAGAGCGCCTGGACGAGCGCGAAGGCCATGAAGAAGACGGCCGCCGTGGCAAGGAAGGCGTTGATCGAGGCCGGCAGGAGGAGGAAGTAGAGCCCCACCCAGTACAGCGCCGCCATGGCCAGCGTGCCCAGCGGGCGCACGAACTGGCCGCGAAGTTCCTCCGAGACGCCGAAGCGCGCTTCGGTGACGGTGCGCCGCGCGATTCCGCCCAGGATCGCCTGGGCGATGCGGCAGAGGATCACTCCGGACAGGATCAGGAGAAAGAGGCCCAGCCATTGCCAGTGCTCGAGCAGGAAGGCTTTCGATTTGAGGGAGGCGGGCAGGAGTTTGCGCAGGCGCAGGGCCAGGTCGCGGTCGGCCGCGCCCGAGTAGCCTTCGACGTAGGCCGCGTCCTCGAGCGCCGCGTAGATGTCGGGAATCCGCTCGACGAAGCCGGCGTCGATGAGCCACTCGCCGTTGGGCTGTTTCGAGAGGACGAAGGCGCCGTAGGTCCGGTCGTTGTAGGAAAGGCGGCGGCGGTACTGTTCCTGGCCCGCCTCGACGGCGATTTCCTCGTAGTCCACGATCCAAGTCTTGTCGAGGATGTCGAGGAGCATCTTGGCGCGGAGCGGTCCGGCGGCGGCGCGATCGACGGGTTCGACGCGCGAGAGATCCATGCAGGCGACGGCCTCGGGGATGCGCGCGCCGCCCGGGGCGGTCACGGCCTCCAGGAAGGTCATCACGGTCTTGCGCGGAGTGGCTCGTTCCTCGGCCGGTTCGCCGGCCCGCGGCGGGGGCTTTTCCCCTTCGGCCGGGGCCTCGCCCGCGCCCGCCGCGGCGCAGGCCAGGAGCAGGGCGAGCCACCCCGCAAATCGAATGTTGCGATCAGGAACGCCGAACCCCATGGCTCCTCATGAGCCTCCCGTCGCCGCGATTAGCCGCCGGCGCGCCGCCGGCAAAATAGGGAATTTGCGCGTGGAACGCAACCCGGAACGCCGACCCCGGCGTCAGTCGCCCACGGAGTCCGCCGTCTCGAGGGATTTTTGCTTGTCCTCGAGGAGCTGGCGCAGCTCGGCCTCGTAGAAGAATTCTTTCGCGCCGAACGCGGGCTTGAGGTCGGTCAGCCAAGCGGCGTGCTCGTCGAACTTGGCGAAGAACGCGCGCTTGACCCAGTCCCCATTGCGCCCCTGGATGAAACGGAGCACGAAGACCTTTTCGCCGTGGATCTCGGCGACGCCTTCCATGGCGATCTTGCCCGGCAGCGCGGACATGGACGGCCCGCGCACGGTCCGGGCCAGCCCGGAAACCTTGCCGTAGGCCTGCCGGAAGATCTCGTAGGCGCGGACGAGCGGGACCTCGAAGTAGGCCTTCGCGCCCGTGTTCCGCTCGATGAACATGTAGTAGGGGATCATGCCCAGGCGGACCTGGGTCTGCCACATGGCGGCCCAGACCTGCGGGTCGTCGTTGATGTGCCGGATCAGCGGGGACTGGCAGCGGATCTGCGCGCCGGTGCGGCGGATGCGCCGGACGGCCTCCCGCGCGATGTCGGTGCTCAACTCCACATGGTGGTTGTAGTGCCCCATGATCGCGAGGTGCCGGCCGCTGCCGACGATCCGCTCGAAGAGCCGCAGGATCTCGTCGGCGTCGCGGTCGGTGACGTAGCGGTAGGGCCAGTACGAGACCGACTTGGTGCCGATGCGGATGGTCTCGATGTGCTCGAACCCGGGGCCCAGCAGCGGCTCGATGTAGGCGCGCAGGTTGTTGATGCCCATCACCATGGGATCGCCGCCGGTGAAGAGGATGTCGGTGATCTCGGTGTGCCGTTTGATGTACTCCTGGAAGCGCAGGGATTCGTCGGTGGCGAATTTGAGGTCGTCCATGCCGACGAACTGCGGCCAGCGGAAACAGAAGGTGCAATAGGCGTGGCAGGTCTGCCCCGCGGAGGGGAAGACGAGGCACGTCTCGCGGTACTTGTGCTGGACGCCCTGGACGAGGCTCTCGTCCATGACGGGCACGTTGGCGGTCATCTGCCCGGCCGGATGGGGATTCATTTCGAGGCGCAGCTCCCCGGCGGTGCGCTTGATCCGCTCGGCGTCCCCGCCGCGGACGGCCTCGGCCATGCGCTCGAAGCGCTCGGGCGAGAGCATGCCCTGCTGCATGAAGGTCAGGTTGAAGATGGGGTCGTCGGGCACGCGGTTCCAGTCGATGAGATCCTCGACGACGTAATTGTTGGCGCGCATGGGCAGCACGTTGGCGACGACCCGCATCGCGAAGCGCCGCTCTTCCGGGAGCTTCCGCAACTGCGGGAGCGACTCGATGTCCCGCAGGCCATAGAACTTCATCTTGCGCGGCTCGAATTGAGTGGTCCCTGCCATGGTGTCCCTCCTTTTCGTTGGCTTCGCTCAGCCAGAGTATGTCCTCGTTCGGCGATCCAGGCCCGCCGGAGCAGGGCCAAGGCGGAGTATCCCAGGGCTTCGGGCGGCTCGCGGGGAGCGCCCGAGGCATGCACGGCCACCGCATCCCGTAGGACAGGAAGACCGGCTACGAACAACCACGGCACGATTCGATAACCTGCGGCGAAAGCGACCGACTACGGGACTGCGGGCCTGGAGACGCCTTGGATTATTGGGCTCGTCGCAATCCTGAATTGCCACTAACACTATAGCCCAACTCGCTCTCAACATCAAACCCGACTTGCGATAATTCGCGGCGATTTTTGATCTTAAGACAAAGCGTGAAATTCGCTTTCGCATCGAAAGGGCCGGCGCGTTCGAACCTGAAATTCGCGCGCATGCGCTGGGGCCGCGAGACGCCGCGCCGCTCGCTTGACCCCCTCGCCCACTTCGTTACAGTGAGCGTGCTCCGTGCAAATCCGTCGCGAATCCAGGAGACGCCCGTGGCCTCCACGCCTACCTCCGCGCTGCGCATTGGCCTGATTGGCGCCGGCATGATCGGCTCGGTCCATGCGGAGGCCTACCGGCACATCCCCGGCGCGAAGCTCGCGGGGGTCTGGGATGCGGACCTCCTTCGCGCCGAGAAGGCCGCGCGGCCCCATGGCGCCACCGCGTACGCCAGGCGCGAAGACCTGCTGCGCGAAGTGGACGCGGTGGACATCTGCCTGCCGACCGTCTTTCACCTCGAGAATATCGAAGCCGCCGCGCGCGCCGGGAAGGCCGTGATCTGCGAAAAGCCGCTGGGACGCACGGTCGAGCAGTGCGACCGGGCCATCGCCGCCTGCCGCGCCGCGAAAGTTCCGCTGCTGGTTGGCCACGTGCTGCGCTTCTTCCCCGAGTACGTCGCGCTGCGCGCGAACATCCTGAACGGGAGCCTGGGGGAGCCCGCGGTGGCGCGGCTGCGCCGCGTCGTCTGCCCGCCGGGGCCGGTGGGGAGCTGGTACTGGGATTACGGCGTCTCCGGCGGCTGCGTCTTCGACACCGGGATCCACGACCTGGACTGGCTGCTCTGGACGCTGGGCCGGCCCAGGACCGTTTACGGCGTGGGGCATTTCATCGCGCCGCAATTGAAAGACGTCGCGCTGCTGACGCTGACCTGGAGCAGCGGCCTGCTGGCGCACCTGGAAGTGAGCTGGTGCCACGACACGTTCTCGACGAGCTACGAAGTCTCAGGCAGCGAGGGCCTGATCGAGTGCGACCTGCAGGACGCCGTCGCGCTGCGGGTGGTCTCGACGGCCGGCGGCGCCACAGGGGGCTCGGCGGTGCCCGAGAGTCCGCTGGCCAAGTCGCCGTACCAGGCTGAACTGGAGCATTTCATCGAGGCGATCCGCGGGCGCGCCAAGCCGATCGTGACGCCCGAAGAGGCGCGCGAGGCCGTCGAACTGGCCAACGCGTGCCTGCAGGCCGTGAAGACGCGCGAGGTCGTCGAACTGCCGGCTCGGAAAGGCTCGCGCAAGCCGAAGGCCGGGGCGAAGGGCGGGAAGCGCATGCCCGCCGCGCATCCGGAGTAAGCCCGCGGTATTCGGCAAGGAGACCTCAGGTGGCGAAGAAGGTCCGCATCGCCTTTCTCAGCTTCGCGCACATGCACGCCAACGGCTACGCGGGCGAGCTGCGCGCGCTGCCGAAGGGTTCCGTCGAGATCGCCGGAATCTGGGACCGCGACGCCGCGCGCGCGAAGAAGATGGCGAAGCTGCTGGGCACGAAGGCCTATGCCAAGCGCGAGCAGCTTCTGGCGCGCAAGCCCGACGGCGCGATCGTGTGCAGCGAAAACGTCCTGCATAAGGAAGACGTGCTGGCCGCGGCGGAGGCCGGCTGCGGCGTGCTCTGCGAGAAGCCGCTCGCGCCGACCGTCGCCGACTGCCGCGCGATGATCGATGGCTGCGCGAAGGCCGGCGTGCCGCTGATGACGGCCTTTCCCTGCCGCTTCCTGGGCACGCTCATGCGCCTGAAGGAGCGCGTGGACGGGGGCGAACTGGGGCAGGTGCTGGCGGTCTCGGCGACCAACCACGGCCGGCAGCCGGGCGGCTGGTTCGCCGATCCGAAGCGCTCGGGCGGCGGCGCGGTGATGGACCACACCGTCCACGTCGCCGACCTCCTGCGCTGGCTGCTGAAGCAGGAGTTCACGCGCGTCTACGCGGCCGCGGGCTTCAATCGCTTCGCGCTGACGAGGAAAGCCGTCGGCAAGCGGGCGGTGGACGATGCCGGGCTGCTTTCGCTCGAGATGAGCGGCGGGACGGTCGCGGCGCTGGACTGCTCCTGGTCGCGCCCCGCGGAGTATCCCACCTGGGGCGACGTGAAGCTCGAACTGATCGGCGCCCAAGCCGTCGCGCGGCTCGACGCCTTCCGGCAGCGCGCGCTGCTGGCTTCGAAGCGCACGGGGAAGCAGGTGGAGCTGTTCTGGGGCGACCAGGCGCAGGGCGGGCTGGGCGGGGCCTTCGTGAAGGTCCTCGCCGAGGGCCTCGCGCCGCCGATTACCGGCGAGGACGGGCTCCGGGCGACCGAGGTGGTGGAGGCGGCCTACCGGAGCATCCGGGACGGTTCGCCGGTGGTCCTGGCGGGGTAAGCGCCCGCGGCATTCTTTCGGCATTGCACCAAGGGATTACGTGAACTAAGGTTATGCGTATGAATGCCGGAGTCGCGAACGGCCCGGCGCGGCAGCAGGACGTCCATGAAAGCCATCATCTCCGACATCCATGGCAATCTGGAAGCGCTCCGCGCGGTCCTCGACGATATTGACGGGCTGGGGGTCAAGGAAATCATCTGCCTCGGGGACGTGATCGGCTACGGCCCCGATCCCCGCGAATGCCTCGACATCATCCAGAGCGTGACCTCGATCAACATCCTGGGCAACCATGAAGAGGCGGTGCTCTACGGCATTCCGCCGAACTTCACGCCCCGCGCCAAGCGCGCGCTGGAATGGACCCGCAAGGTGGTGCTCGAGGACGAGACGGAAAGCGCCGAAGTCCGCGAGAACCGGCGCAAGTTCATGATGTCCTTCAAGGTCCAGACGCGCATCGAGGGCGTGACCTACGTCCACGGTTCGCCGCGCGGGCCGACGCGCGAGTACGTGCTGCCCCGCGACGCCCAGGACAAGAAGAAGATGAAGGCGATCTTCGACTGCCTGGAGGACTTCTGCTTCTGCGGGCACACGCATACGCCGGGGATCTTCAACTACGAGGGCTTCACGCACCCCTCCGACATGTTCGACCTGTACATGCTCGGCACCGACGAGAAGGTCCTGATCAACGTCGGCTCGGTCGGGCAGCCCCGCGACGGGGACCCGCGCGCGTGCTTCGTCACCTTCGACGGGGATACGGTGGTCTGGCGGCGTGTGGAGTACGAGATCGAACCGGTGACCCAGAAGATCTACGCCATTCCCGAACTGGACAAGTTCCTCGGCGACCGCTTGCGCGAAGGCCGCTGAGCGCCGTTCAAGGCGCTTGGCGCTTCACCAGTACAAACACCAGCGAGGTCATGGCCTGAGCGCGGCCATCGGCCTTGGGCGCCAGCGCCGCGAGCACCCATTCGCCGACCGGAAGCTCCAGGGTCGCCCGCACCGCCTGCTGGTCCACGGAGACCGGCTGGCTGGCCGGGGCTTCATCTCGCTTGGCGGGCTGCTGGGCAAGGGGCGCCGGCGCCGCGCCGGGCTCGATCTTCACGTTGGCGTTGGCCGTCAGGCGCAGCACCAAGGTGGCCGTCTTGCCGTCCACGCCGAGCGTGGGCTGAACGTCGAAGACGATGCCTTCCAGGATCGACTGGGGCGCCGGCTCCCCGTCCCGTGAGCGCGCCGCGTAGTAGTGCATGGCGCCGGACACGACATGCGCGCGCTGGGCGTTCAGGCACGTCACGCTGGGCATGGCTGCAAGCGTCCCGGCATTCAGCGCCGCATCGACCCGTTCCTGGCTGAACGTGGTTCCCGCCTTGCCCAGAAACGGGAGCACTTCATCGGGCGCCACATCGACGATCAGGCCGCGCACCGTGACGGGCAATCGGGCCTGCTTGGAAAAAGAGTCGAGCAGCCCGCGGATCAGGTCATGAATCTCGGGCCGCTGGATGACGAACAACTGGCCGGCGCGCTCTTCGATCGAGGTACCCTGGTTCGGATCCCAGGACTCGGGCTTGACGCGGTTTCGGATCACGTCCGCGATGCTTGCCGCCGTGAGGACCCGTTCGGCCGCGAGTCCGACCGTTGGGTTCGGCGGCGCTTCGGGCGCCGCCACGGGCTCGAGGATGCCGGTGGGCGCGGGGCAATGGGAGATCGCCGCGCATAAGGCGCGAACATCGTAAGCCTCCAGCCGCAGGGCTTCCCCGGCGTGGAGCGTTCCCGGCCGGCTCTGCAGAATGCAGGCCGTCAGGAGAAGCGCGCCGAGGCAGGTGAGGCGTGGGAATCGGGTAGGCATCAGAATTCCTCTTTGACCTGCTGGGTCTTTTGCTCGTCTCGATCTTCCGGCTCATTCGCGTTCCGGTTGCCGCGATGCCTGGGATCCGGATTCGGCCGGAGCAGCGGAAGCTCGGTGGGCCCGGCGGATCGGACGGGGTCGCAGCGTATGAGCAGCAGGTTGACGCTCGGGCCGGGCTCCAGCGCGCCGCCGTGAGGCATGGCACGCAGCGTGCCCGCGAGAAACCAGGCGCCGGGCTTGAGCAGAAGCGTCGTGTGCAGCGCGTCGCCTTGTACGGGAGCGGGCTGAGGCGCCTGCCGCGCCTCCGGCGCGCCCGGCATTCCGGCGCCGTAGCGCAGATCCAATTGGACCTGCCCCGCCAGCTCGTTGATGACCGGCCGGACCTCGAGCACCGTTCCGCTCAGGAGCTTGTCCAGTTTCCTCTCGACGCCCTGGTCCCCGGCCTTCTCGCCGCTGACGAACGTGGCAAGGCGGCCGCCCGATACGTAGCCGCGCTGGCCGTTAAAGAGGACCACCTGTGGCGCGGCGAGCAGCTTTCCAGCGGCGGGTCCCTTTAAGAGCGCTTCCAGTTGCTCGTTCGTCAGCGGCTGGTCCTCCTTGGCCTGCAACGCCAGGGCCTGTTCCACGGGGAGCCGAATTTCCAGCGCCTGTACGCTGACCCGCGCATTGAATCGGCGACTCATTACGCCCAGGATCGACAGGACCTTCTTTTGAACCTCCGGGGTGTGGAGGACGACCAGCTTTCCAGCGGCTTCCTGGATCGAGGTCGCCGGGTCCGCGAACTCGGCAGCCAGCAGGCGCTCCTGAATGAGCTGGGCCAGATCCGGCGCGCCTAGCGTTGCCGGAGGCGCGTCGAAGGGATTGGCCGCTTGCCCGGGGGCGCTGGCCGGCACGCCGTTAAACGGTCCCGGGAAGTCAAGAAGAGTAGTCGTCATCGCGCGGACGTCGTAGATCTCCAGGGCGACCTCACCCGCCGCGGCGGCACGGCAGAGGGCGCATGCCGCGATCAGGCAAGCGATCAGGGGTTTCATGGTGCAATCCTCTCGAACGAGCCTGGCTTCATGAATCTTCAGACGACGCAGCCCCGGGCGCGTGACCATGAAATCCAGTTCACGCCCCGGGATGGCATTGGAATGGAGCCGGCCGCTAAAGCGGGAACTCAGGTCGGGTTGGACAGGACTCGAAGCTTTCGCGCGCCCAGCAGTTCGCTTTCGGCGATGAACTCCATCGCGTACTCGCCGGGCCGCTCGAAGCGCAATTGCTGCAGGCGGAAGATCAGCTCCGCGACGCCGATCGGGTCGTTGAAGGTGACCGAGCCGTTCAGCGCGAAGATCTCGCGGCCCGCCTCCAGCTCCAGCAGCCGCAGCCGGCAGGGGACCTGCCCGCGCCCGTCGGAGAGCGCCACGTAGACCGAGAACGAAGGATGCGTGTACGGGAACTGGGTCACGTGCAGCAGCGAGAAGATCCCGATCAGCGAGGGCTTGTTGGAGCCGGCCTCGCGGATCGTGTGGTCGCAGAGGATCAGGTCGAGCAGCAGGGGCGGGCGCGCCTTGGACATGCTTCCCCTTTAACCGCGCGTGCCGGGTAAGCCAGTCCCGTTCACGGTCATCGGGACGCGGGGAAGGTCTCGACGGCGGCGGTGTCGTAGAAGCGCTTGTCGCTGAAGATGTCGGTCCAGGGCGCGGAGGCCGGGAAGCGCTCGGGAAGCAGTTGCCCCAGCAGGCCAAAGCAGCCCGCCGCGCCCAGCACGTGATGCAGGTGCATGCCGAAGAGCGCCTCGCGGCGGTGCGTCCAGTACGCGACGGCGAGGTCGGCGAAGCGTTCGACGGCGGCGCGCACGTCCGCGGCGCGGTAGGCGGCGGCCCAGGTTCGCATCGCGGCGAAGGCGTAAAGCGCGTCCAGTTCCAGATACGAGAGCGGGAATTCGTCCTTTCGCTGCAGCCACTGGCCGTTGGGCAACTGGAGCGCCAGCACGCTGTCGATGACGCGCTCGGGGCAGGGAAACGCGCGGCCGTGGTGCTCGTAGACCGGGAGGATGTGGACGCTGCCGCCGAGCGGCTGGTGCCGGTCGGCGTGCGGGACGCCCTTGCGCCACCAGCCGGTGGCCGGGTCGAGCTCCGCGTCGAGCCAGCCGAAGACCCGCTCGAGCCAGCCGGGCGGGCAGCGTTTCGAAAACGAGAAGCAGTGCATGCCGCCCCAGAACCAATGGCTGGCGCTCCACTGGTTCACCCAATCGATCGTCTCGAGCCAAGGGCCGGCTTTCTCCGGCGCGTCGAAGGGCTCGTAGAGCCGGCAGGGATGCTTCTGCTTCCCGCCCAGCACGGCCAGCGCGCCGATGACCATGCCGTTGGCGTGAAGCTTCGAATGCCCGTGGCTGTCGAAGTAGCTGCCGTCGGTGGAGCGGGTCACGTTGTCCCACGCGGCGAAGGAATTGATGTGCTCGATCCATTCGCGGCGCTGGGTCTCGGGCAGGGCCTTGAGGTCCTCGCCCATCAGCGCGCGCGCCCAGGCCACGTCGCAGGCCGCGTAGAGGTCCGCGCGCTTGCGCGGGCCGCCGCGGTAGCCGCCGTAGGGGCCGTCGCGATCGAGCCGCGCTTCGAAGAGCGCGCTGAGGGCGTCGCGAACCTCGTCGAGGTGGAGTACGGAAGGCATGGGCGCGCCCGTTATTCGCCGGCGTCGTCGCCGAGGCCGGCTTTCTTCAGCAGGTCGCCGAGCGTGGAGCCGCCGGACTCCTGCTTGCGCAGGATTTCGCGGACTTCGTCGCGGTTGGCCTCGTCGGCGCGGCGCGGGCCGTCCCTCTTCTTGTTATCGCGCCGGCCCTTGGCCTTGCTGCCCTTGTCGAAGAATTTGGCGAACTCGGGCTTCACGCGCGGGCCGTCGTCCTCGCGCTTGCGCCGCGGCCGCCCGTCGCGCCCGGGCCGGTCTTTCGCCCCAGGGCCAGCCCGCTCGCCGCGCCCCCGTCCCGGGGGCCGCTCGCCGCCGCCCGCCGCGGCTCCGGCGGCCGCGCCTTCGGCGGGGGCCGCGCCGGCACGCGGAGCGCGCGGCGCTCGAGGGGGCCTGGGACCACGGGGTTCGCGGGGACCCTGGGCGCGCGCGGGCCGCCCGCCGCGCCCGCGGGCCGCCGCGGGATCTTCCAGCGCCTTGATCGAGAGGCTGATCCGCTTCTTGGCCGCGTCCACGCCGAGCACCTTCACGCGCACGGCCTGGCCCACGTTCAGCAGCACCGAAGGATCCTGGACGTAGCGGTGCGAGAGTTCGCTGATGTGGACGAGCCCTTCCTGCGGGATGCCCAAGTCCACGAACGCGCCGAAGCTGGCGAGGTTCGTCACGACGCCGCGCAGGACCTGGCCGGGCTGGACGTCGGCGAGACCGCGGACGCCTTCGTTCCCTTCCGGGAGCGCGAAGCGCCCGCGCGCGTCCCGCCCGGGGTTGCGCAGTTCCCAGAAGATGTCCTTCAGCGTGCCTTCGGCGACCTCGTCCGAGCGGTACTCCTCGAAGCGCAGCTTGGAGACCTGCTCGCCGTTGCCGACGAGGCCGGGCAGGTCGGTGCCGGCGGCCTGGGCCATCCGTTCCACCAGCGCGTAGCGTTCGGGGGTGGATCGCGGTCCGGTCGAGCGGGTTCTCGCCGTCCTTTACGCGCAGGAAGCCCGCGGCGACTTCGAAGCTTTTCGCGTCGAGCCCTTCGACCTGCTTCAGCGCGTCCAGGTTCTTGAACACGCCGTTCTTCGCGCGGTATTCGACGGCGCTCTTGGCCTTCAGGATGTCGAAGCCGGCGACCTGCGCGAGCAGTTCGGCCCCTGCGGCGTTGAGGTCCACGCCAACGCGGTTGACGCAGGCGCCGATGGTCTCCTCGAGCCTGCGGCGCAGGGATTCCGTGCCGCCGTCGCCGTGGTGCGCGCCGGCAGCCAGATCCCGCGCGCCGAGCTTGACGAGTTCGGCAAGCGGATCCTGGAGGCGGCGCGCCAGGGAGACGGCCGCGCGGGCGGCCAGTTCCAGGTTCGGCAGTTCGTGCTTGCCCGCCCGGGATGTTGCGTAGCCGGCCGCGCCGGCCTCGTTGACCGGAATGCGGCAAACGCGCCGGCCCAGGTCTTCGGAATCCAGCACGGCGCGCACGAGGTTGTCCAGCGCGCGTCCGCTGGAGCCGCTGCCGATCGCGAGGACCTCGATCTCGTGTTCCTTCAGGAGCTTCAGCAGCGCGGCCTTGGCCTGCGCGCGCAGGTCCGCGGACTCGGCCTTCGTGTCGTCGGCTTCGATTTCGCCCTCTTCGTGCGCTTCGGCTTCGTCCGCGGCAGGAGCCGCCTCGGCGGGTACCGCAGGAGCGGGGGCGGCGTCGGCGGGGCTTTCGACCGCCGGTTCGGCGGCGGCAACCTGAGTTTCGGCCGCCTCGGCGGAGACTTCCGCGCTCGCCGCGGGGGCCTCGGCCTTCGGCGGCGCGGGCTTGGCTTTCGCGGCGCGCTGGGGCGGAGGGGCCTCTTTGCGCAGGCGCAGCTTTTTCGTGGGCGAGGAGCGAGCCGTCCGCGTCGACGACGACCGCGTGGAAGGCGCCGCCGCGCGCCGGCGCGACGGCCAGGACGCGGCGCGGGCCCAGCGGAGCCTGCAGAAGCAGCGCGCGGAGGCTCCGCGCGGACTGCTCGGCGTCTTCCGCCTCGGCGCGCTGCCGCAACTCGCGGCGCAACTCGCCCTCGAGCGACGGCAGGAGCAGCTTCTCCAGCGCGGTCTTGAGGACCTGTTCGAGTTCCGGCGCGAACAACGTCTCCGGCTTGATCGCCAGCCGTTCGCGGAGCAGAGCCTCGAGCTTCTCCTTCGGGTACGCGAGGCCCACCTTCAGCTTGCGCTCGGCCTCGCCGCGCAAAACGGTGAGCACGCGCGCGGCGCGCGCGCGGCCGACCGGCTCGGCGTACGAACCGAAGGACGCGTAGCGCGAACGGGCCAGGTCGGCGCCTTCGCGCGCGGACGCCATGAGCCGCCCTTCGGCATGGAGCAGCTCCCGGGTCGCGGCGCGGAGTCCGGGGTCGAAGGCAAAGCGTTCGGCCAGGATCGCGCGGGCGCCGGCGAGCGCCTGGGAGGTCTCCTTTACGTCCTTTTCGGCGGAGAGGAACGGCGCGGCGAGCGCGTCGGCGTTCTCGGCCTGCGCTTCCTGCTTCAAGAGAATCTCGGCCAGGGGTTCCAGGCCCTTTTCGCGCGCCAGCGCGGCCGGGGACTTCTTGGGCCGGGGGCGAAGGGCAGGTAGAGGTCCTCGATCCGGGCGCGATCCGGCGCGGCTTCGAGCGCGGCCTTCAACTCGTCCGTGAGCTGCCCGCCGGCCTGGAGGGAATTGAGGATCACCCGGCGCCGGGCGTTCAACTCATCGTAGGCGCGCTGGCGATCCAGGATCGCCCAGAGCTTGCCCTCGCCCAGCCCGCCGGTGCGCTCCTTGCGATAGCGCGCGACGAAGATCGGCGGGTATCCGGCGTTGAGGAGTTCGAGGGCTCCCGCAACCTGCTCGGACGCGATCTTCAGTTCCTTGGCGAGTTCGTCCACGAGGGTACTCATGGGGGTAGGCAGCCGTCTCTGAGTGGGCGATCGGACCCCGGCTACTGTATGCGAAGCCCGCGCACTTGAACAGCGAACATTGCGAACGTCCGGGGCCGGCGCGGAAGGATGAACAGGCTGTTTGCCGCCGTGGTGCGTGGGTGGCGGTTGCCGGTTGTCGGTTTTCGGTTGCCGGTTGCTGAGGAGCTTCTCCTTTCTGTTCTTGTCGGCCCAACTCGGGGTTGTCTACGAGAGCTTAAAAAAAGATGCACGGTGGTGCGTGGGTGATGGTTCTCGGTTGCTGGTTCTCGGTTGTCGGTTGTTGAGGAGCTTCTCCTTCTGGGTATCGCCTGCTTCGGCGGTTGTCTACGAGAGCCTAAAAAAGATGCACCGTGGTGCGCGACTCCGGGATCCGGGGGCCGGTATCCGGACTCCGGGGCGGGAAGCAAAGAGGCTCCGTTGGAGCGCTGTTCCCTGGGTCCTGAGTCCGGTTCCCGGCACCCTTCTTCCAGTCTACGAGAGCTTAAAAAAGATGCACCGTGGTGCGTGGGTGCCGGTTGCCTGTTTTCGGTTCTCGGTTGCCGCGGAACTTTATCCGTTGCTTGCCACCACCTTCAGGTGGTGGATCGCGGTTCCCTTTTGTGTCTCTTTCCGCCGGCTTAAGCCGGCGGAAAGAGGATCGATGGGCTTCGCACCACCGGCTGAAGCCGGTGGCAAGCAACGGATCGATGCGGGCGAGACGCCCGCGGTACGAACGACTGCCGGCGAGACGCCGGCGCTACAGCCGGCGAGATGCCGGCGCTACGAGTAAGGCACGGGGCAGCTTCGCTGACCCTTGGCACGGCGACGGCACGGTACGAACGGCGTGCCGGCGAGACGCCGGCGCTACAGCCGGCAAGATGCCGGCGCTACGAACCGGACTTCCTGCGCCTGAACTCGGCGCGCTTCGACCGCGGGACGCGAAGGCCGACGCGGAGCCGCCAACTCCGGCGCCGGGCTGCGCTCCTCCGAGGAGGATGGGGAGCCCCGGCCTCGCGGTTCAAGTGCCCGCGCGCGCGGTCGGGAGTTTGCGCGCGAGCCCGCGAGGTTGAAGAGAGTATCCCCGTGCGGGGGCGGTTGTCAATGGTATTGTTTATATTATGGATTATAAACAGTGTCTAAGACATGGGGTATGGCTGGGGGGGGGGGCTGGGGTTGGGGTTGGGATTGAGCTTGGGCGGCACACCACTTCGTGGTGTGGCACCCCGACTCACGACGCGGCGAAGGGGAGGTGTCGCGCGGGCGAGCATTCAGGCCCGCAGGGCCGGGATGAAATAGCCAGGGGCGTAAGCCCCTGGTGGCGAGCCCTTCACTTGATGTAGCCCCGCAGGGGCGGCATGGCACGTGGCGCGAGCTTATGCCGCCCCTGCGGGGCTCGAACGTGGCGCGGACCGTGTACCAGGGGCTTACGCCCCTGGCTAGAGCATGTCGGCCCTGCGGGCCTGTGTCTCGGCATGGGAATTCATGCCGCGATTGTTAAGGAAATGTGACTGCAACTGCCGGGTGCCGGTGACCGAGAACCGGGAACCACCAACCGGCTGGCGGCACACCACTGCGTGGTGTGGCACCTCAACTCACGACGCGGCGGAGGGGATGGTTAGCGCGGGCAACCGGCAACTGACAACCGGCAGGCGGCACGGGGCGGCTTCGCCGACCCGTGGCACGCGGGCGGGCAGGATGCTCTCGGTACGGGAGAACGAAAAGACGCGCGGGCGGGACGCCCACGCGAGCCGGCGGGGACGCCGGCGCTACGAAAGGCACGGGGCAGCTTCGCTGACCCGTGGCACGATGCACGCGGCTGCGCCGACCCGTGGCACGGCGGTTGTGCGCGCGGCGGCACCCGCGAGAATGGTTCGAGCATGAACGCGCGGAACGACCTCCCGATCCCTTCCCGGCCCAGCGGCGGAAACGCGATGCTGCTGGCCGGCGTCGCATTGGGGGCCATGGTCGCAACGCCCATCGTCCTGGATCAGGCCTGGACGCTGAACATCGCGAAGGCCCCGCTTGACCTTTTCACGGGCTTGGAACTGCTGGGCTTCTGCGCCTACCTTTTTGGCGTCGCGCTCGTAGGCACCTGGACATCGCTGGGGCTTTTGGGCGTTTGGGCAGGGCGCAAAGGCGGGCGGCCGCTGCGGCTGGCGGTGCAGGTCCTGGGTATCGCCGCGGCGGCCTACGCGACCTTGCCGGGCGCGATCTGCCTGACCGTCATCGCGATGCACCTCAAGGGCCGCCGGGCAGACCTCGAAGCGCCGACGCCTGAGTTCCGGAAGCTGCGGCAGGAATCCTTCTCCCAGGCGCGGCTGGAGGCCGAACTCGCGCGCCGGCGCGGCGGCGAGCCCAGGCTGCAGTTCACCATCCTGCAACTCTACGGACTGGCGATAGGGGTGATGCTGGCCGCTTCCATCACTGCGCCGTATGCGCGAAAATCGATGCTGCTGGCGGCGCCGCTTGAAGCGATGAGTTTCGCGCAGTACCTGTGGTTCGGGCTGTATCTGCTGGCGTTGGGCGTGGTGGGAAGCTGGACGGCGCTCGGCGCGCTGGGCGGGTGGGCTACTCGAAACGGCGGCTGGTGGCTGCGGCTGCTGGTTCAGGCGCTGGGGATCGCGGGGGCCGCGGCGCTGACCCTTCCGGGCGCGCTGCTGGTCATGTACGCGATTATGATTTACGTGGGCGAGCAAGCCAGGCTGCGGGACCTCGACGAGCTGAAGAATCAAACCGAGTAGGCGGCGGAAACCCTTTCCTCAACTGTCGTCTTCGGACGAATCGTCGCCGGCGTCTTCGAGGTCGTCCATGTCGCCCTCTTCCTTGCGGCGGCGGCGGAGTTCGAAGCGGCCCTGCGCCTCGACCGAGCGCGTCGCCCAGGGCAGGAACTCGAGGCGTTCCTTGTTGATGGGCTTGCCGGTGATGTCGCAGATGCCGTAGGTGCCTTCGTCGATCTTCTCGATCGCCCGCTCGATCTCGGCGACCTCCGCGCCCTGCTTCTCGGCGAGGCTGAGGGCGAGGTCGCTCTCGGCGGAGTCGGAGGCGATGTCGGACTCGTCCTGGATGTGCGCGATGTCCCGCGCGTTGGCGACGCTCAGTTCGGTCTGTACTTCGTCCTGCATGTCTTGGAGCATCCCCAGGAGCTTGATTCGGATGAGCTCAAGTTCTTGCTTCGTGAAGCGCGGAGGCTCCAGCGCTTCGGGCTTGCGCGGAGCGGCTTCGATCTTCGCGGCCGGCGCCGGCTTGGCCTTGACCTTCACGGCGGCGCTCTTGCCGGGCTTCTCCTTTGGCGCGGGCTTCTTCGCTGCGGGCGCGGGTTTCTTCTTCTCGGGTTTCTTTTTCTTGGCGGCCTTGGGGCGGGACGCGGAAGGCTTCTTCTTTTTCATGAGCTTGGCCATGCACGCCGCCTTTTCTGTCGAGGATCCGAAATTCAGCGAGCGCTACCGCCGCGCGGCAGGTCAGAAGAACGGGGTTATCTACTTGATCGACTTGGGCTTGTCAAGTCGCCCAGGTGGGAGCCGGATTGGCCTCCGTGGGTCCCTGCAACCGATTGCGTGAAAATGAGTTACTGGCTGTCTAGGAGGCCGCCAAGCGCTCCTAGGCGGCAGGGTTCAGGCTGGGGTGTGATTAGGCCTACGGCGCTGTCGGCTCGGTTGCTTGCGCCGGCGTTTCGTTTGCGGGAGCGCGTTCCAGGTAGGCCTTCATGGGCTGCGCGTAGGCCGCGCCGAATTCCATATCCAGAACCGCGACAAGGTCCGAGCCCTCCAGCCAGACGTACTGGATCTGCTGGACGGGGATGCGCCGGCCGATGCGGAAGACCGCCTGGCCCAGAGGGTGGGCGAGCGTCACCCGAATTGCGTCGTCCTCAAGGCCGTACTCGGCGCGCTTGCCGGGGTCGGCCGGCACACGCGAGTCCGACCAGCGTTCCACGGGCCGATAGAGGAGTTCGTGGACCTGGTCCTTCCCCGCCTTGCCTTCGACGGGCTCGGCGAGAAACCAGTCCGCGCCGCGCTTTTCGAAAACCAGGCGTTCCCGCCGCGTCGCGCCGACCGTTCCGACCGCCACGGAACGCTGGAGCTCGATGCGGTTGACCGCCTCGGCGGGGAAGTCCCGCAGGAGCGGCCCGTAGCGTTCGTCGGGCGTCTCGGGCCGGTTCAAGTCCCAATAGAGCCAGCCGCCCGCGGCGAGGCCCAGCAGCAGGAGGATCAGCGTGGTTCGTCCGCTCATGGGTCAGGTCCGCCGGGACGCCCACACCACGACGCCGACGAAGATCAGCAGGGCGGGCAGAATGATCACCAGCAGCAGCATGAGCACCTCGGCTTCCCGCTCCTCGAGCTGCGCCATGCGAATCTTGGGGGAGCGCGGCGGGATCGAGGCGCCGGCGTCCTCGCCGCCGGCGAGCCAGCGCACGGACGCCAGGGCGAACAGATGGTTGCCCATGTATTGCATGAATTGGGCGTCGGCGAGGATGCGCGATTCGGCGGCGACGACGATACGCGCGCCCTGGGTCTCGGCGCCCTCCGCGGACTTGACCGGGCCGGCGCAGAGCGCGAGCGGTACGGGGCCCTGGAGGCTCTCGGCGCCAGCTTCGTGGCGCGGGGCCGCCAGCTTGACGGGATCGGCCCAATAGAGCGCTTCGCGGGTCTGGTAGGGCGGGGACTCGAGGAGCTTGGCGACCTCGCGGCCCTCCGGAGGCTTGAGGCCCTCGACGGCGCAGGGGCGCTCGAAATAGACCGGCGCGCGGGCCTCGGCGAGCGGGCGCAGCAGGAGCGCGCGGGAGGCCGGCAACGCGACGAGTTGCTCCAAAGGCAGCGGTTCGCCGAGCACCGCGGGGCGCACGCCGCGAGTGGCCAGGTCCTGCCTGAGCCTGATGCCGTAGCCTTGGAGCAGGTCCCCCAGGCCCGTTTCGGCGCGCGGCATCTCCGAGAGCGCCGGCTGCACCGGATCGACGAGCAGGAACAGGCGCCCGCCGCGTTCGAGGTAGGCTTGGAGCGCCGCGACGGCGGCCGGCCGGTAGGTCTCGCGGGGGCCGCAAAGGACCAGCGCCGAGGCGTCGTCGGGGACCCGCGGGGCGGCCGCCAGGTCGAGCCCCCGCACGTCGTAGTTCTGTTTGCGCAGCGCTTCCACGAAGCCGGTCAACTCGGCGACGGTGCGCTCGCCGTGCCCGTGGGCGACGTACACCGCGCGCGCGGCGGGATTCAGCAGCAGCCGCAGCCCCGCCGTCAGCGCGGCTTCGCCGTGGAAGCGCGCGCCGAGCGAGACGCCTTCCGGCGTGCGGTTGACGACGAAGAAGTCGCGCTTCGTCAGCAGCCGCGCGCGCTCCCCGCAGAGCAGCACGACGCTCTCGGACATCTCCGGCGTGAAGGTGGCCAGGCCCAGCCGCTTGCCCAGGCGCTCCAGGCGCGAAGGCTCGGCCAGCATGTTGAGCGTCGAGAAGCCGAAGCGTCCCGGCGCCAGTTCGTCGGCGTGGCGCTTGTAGCGTTCCAGCAGCGCGTTCAGCTCCGCGCGCAGGCGTTCCACCTCGCGCCGCTCGTTCGGGTCCGCGGCAGGCTCGCCCGCCAGCACGACCGCTTCGACGGGCTCGGCGAGATCCTTGAGGCCGGCCAGGCGCCCGAGGGTCTCCTCGTGGAGTTCGTAGACGGCGTCGGTGGAGAGGTCGAAGCGCGCGTGGAAGCGGAAGCCGAAGGCGTAGAGCACGGCGCCCAGGACGATGAAGCCCAGCAGCGCCTGGACGAGCACGTGGGCGGCCACGCGCATGCGCGGCCCGCGGAGCGATGCCTTGAACTCCTCGCGGCAGATCCAGGCCGAGGCCAGCAGGAGCGGGGCGAAAACGGCGAAGGGCGCGAGCGCCCGCGCGTCGGCGAAACGGTCGCGCACGACGCAGACGAAGACGTTCACGGAGAGGCCCAGGCAGGCCAGCGTGCCCGCCAGCCGTGCGGCCTTGACCAGGCGCGTGACCCCGGCGGGGCGTGGCGCGCGCTCGCCCGATGCGCCGTTCAACGCCATTTGCGCGACTCCACCACCTTCGTCGTCAGGAACAGGAGGTACGCGATCGAGGCCGCGAAGTAGACCAGGTCCCGCGTGTCGACGACGCCCTGCAGGAAGGTCGCGTAGTGCTTGAAAGGCATCAGAAAATTCAGGATGTCCTGCTGCAGGCCGGGCTTGACCAGGACGGGGCTGGAGATCAGGAAGCCGGCCATCAGCACCAGCAGTCCGGAGACGAAGGCGATCAGGGCCGCAAGGATCGGGCTTTCAAAGAGCGACGAGACGAAGAGGCCGTAGGCCAGGAAGAGCCCGGCCATCAACAGCATGCCGAGGTAACCGGCGGCGAAGCCGCCCCAATCCACGCTCCCGTCGTAGAACCAGAGCATGGCGCCGACATGGGCCGCCGTCAGCGCGACCATGCTGGCGTAGAAGATCCAGACGCCGAAGAACTTCGCGAGCACCACTTCGAGGTCGCCCACCGGGGCGGTCATCAGCATTTCCAGCGTGCCCATCCGGCGTTCCTCGGCCAGCAGGCGCATGGTCAGGACCGGCGCGACCAGCGCCGGGAGGATGTGCCCCAGCGGCTCGACGACCGCGGTGACCTCGACGAGCTTGAGGCGCGCGAACTGCACGACGAAGAAGGCGCCGAAGAGGAACATGAAGACCGCGGCCGCGCCGTAGGCCAGCGGGGAGACATAGACGCTGAGCAGTTCGCGGCGCGTCAGGGCGACGAAGTTCCTCATGCGCGGCGGTCCTCCGCGTCCCCGGTGGCGCGGGCGAAGATCTCTTCGAGCGAAAGCGTGCGGCGCCGCAATTCCAGCAGGCGCCAGCCTTCGCCGCGCCGCGCCGCGAAGAGCGAGACCAGCGCGTCCCGCGGATCCTGGCTCTCGCGCGGCTCGAGTTCCGCATGCCCCTGCGCGCCTTCCCCTTCCTCTTCGACGCCGGGCTCCTTGGCGGCTTCGGCCCGTTCGACCTCTTTCAGGCCGCGCAGGGACTCCAGGACCGCGGCCTCGGGGCCGGCGAAGGCGAGCGTGAAGCGCCGGACCTGCCGCAGCCGCGCGACCTCCTCGTCCGGGACCAGCCGCCCGCGGTGCAGGATCAGCACGCGGTGGCAGGTCGCCTCGACCTCCGAGAGGATGTGGGTGGAGAGCAGCACCGTGTGCTGCCGCTTGCAGGCGTTCAGGAGCGCGCGGACTTCCAGGCGCTGCAAGGGGTCCAGCCCGCTCGTCGGCTCGTCCAGCAGGAGGATCTGGGGCGGGCCGAGCAGGGCGTCGGCGAGGCCCACGCGCTGGCGCAGGCCGCGCGAGAGGGTGCCGATCGTCTGGCGGCGCCGCTCGCCGAGCTTGCAGAGTTCCAGCACCCGGTCCAACTCGCCCGCGCGCCGCGCGCCGGGCACGCCCTTGATCCGCGCGCGGAAGCCGAGGTACTCCGAGACGCGCAGCTCGGGGTACAGCGGCACGGTCTCGGGGAGGTAGCCGATGGACCGCCGCACGGCGAGCGAATCGCGAAACACGTCGTGCCCGGCCAGGCGCGCCGTCCCCGAGGTGGCCGGGATGAACCCGGACAGGATGCGCAGCGTCGTGGATTTGCCGGCCCCGTTGACGCCCAGGAAGCCCACCACCTCGCCCGGCTCCACCTTAAAGGAGACGCCGTCCAGCGCGGTCAAGTCGCCATAGCGCTTGGTGAGGTCCTGGAGTTCGATCATGGCGAGGTTGTATACGATCCCCGGAATCCCTGAAAGGTAGCCTCGCGCGGGGCCATTCAGACCGCCCAAAGTCCGATGCGCGAGGGAAGGGCTTGCCCGGCCGGGGGTTCCAGGGATGGGAAGGCAGGCCCTTGCCTCGCCGGGCACGTGAGGTAGCCTGAATAGACGCAGCCGCCGGTCGTCCAACCGCTACGGGAGGAATCCGCCATGAGAACGCTTTTGATGCTGTGCCTGGCCGCGCTGGCGTGCTGGACCCCGCGAGCGCTGGCGTTCGGCATCGACATCGGGCCGGTGAAGATCCACGGCACCAAGGTGAAGATCGGCGAAGACATCACCCTGCGCATGACCGTGGACAAGATCGAGCACGCCGAGAAGAAGGAAGGCGAGGAGACGGCGAAGATCGCCCGGATCAAGTCGCACCGCAAGGGCGACGGCACCGACAACTTCGACATCAAGGTGGATTACGCCGACCTGGACGAGGACAGCCGCGAGTACATTCCCCGGGTGAGGGAAGAGAAGACCTACAGCATGAAGGTCAAGAAGACCGACGAGGGCTGGAAGCTGTTGAAGGTCCGCCCCGACGACGACTAGCCCTACGCTCTGGGCTCTGTAACAAAACGAGGCAGGCGCGAGCCTGCCTCGTTTCATTTCTGAGGCCTGCGCGGGGTTCAGGAGACGGTGACCGCGGGCGACGAGCGGGTCTTGGCGGGGTTATGCGCGGAGTGCCGCACGATCTCGCCTTCGACCATGTAGACGACATCCTCGGCCACGTTCGTCGCGTGATCGGCGATCCGTTCGAGGTTGCGCGAGATCGAGAGGTATTGCAGCAGGGCGTCGATCTGGCCGGGATCCTTGCGGATCTCTTCTTTGATCCATTCGTAGACCCTGCGGTGCAGGGCGTCCACCTCGTCGTCGGCGGCGAGGACGGCCTTGGCCGTATCGGGGTCGAGTTCGACGAGCGCGTCGAGGCTTTTCTTGAGCATCTCCTGGACCTTTTCGGCCAGCCTGGGCAGGTCGAAGGGCAGGGGCGGCCGGTCGAAGCCGGCGAGGCCCAGGGCGCGCTCGGCGATGTTCACCGAGAGGTCGCCCATGCGCTCCAGGTCGTTGTTGAGCTTCAGGATCGCGACGATGAAGCGCAGGTCGATGGCCACGGGCTGGTGCAGGGCGAGGATCTTGAGGCAGTCCTCCTCGACCTCCACTTCCATCTGATCGACGCCGGCATCGCTCTCGATGACCTGGCGGGCGAGATCGGCGTCGCGGTGCACGGCCGCGTGGACGGCGCGGTGCACGTTCTGTTCGACCAGGGCGCTCAGGCTGAGCGCCTTGCGCTTAAGCTTCGCGACTTCCTTGTGGAAATACTGGGCCATGGCGCGGCTCCCTTTGCGAATCCGAGTTCTTAGCCGAAGCGGCCGGTGATGTAATCCTCGGTGCGCTTGTCGGTCGGGCGCGAGAAGAGGGTCGTCGTGTCGCGGAACTCAATCAGCTCGCCCAGCAGCATGAAGGCCGTATAGTCCGAGACGCGGGAGGCCTGCTGCATGTTGTGGGTGACGATGACGATGGTGTAGCGGTCCTTCAGGTCCACCATCAGGTCCTCGATGCGCCCGGTGGAGATGGGGTCGAGGGCCGAGCAGGGCTCGTCCATCAGCAGCACCTCGGGCTCCACGGCCACCGCGCGGGCGATGCAGAGGCGCTGCTGCTGGCCGCCGGACAGGCCCAGCGCGCTGTCGTGCAGGCGATCCTTGACCTCGTCCCACAGCGCCGAGCGGCGCAGGCTGGTCTCGACGATTTCCGTCAACTTGGCCTTGTCGTTGTTGCCCTGGATGCGGGGGCCGTAGGCGATGTTCTCGAAGATCGACTTCGGGAACGGGTTGGGCTTCTGGAAGACCATGCCCACGTTCTTGCGCAGTTCGGTCACGTCGAGCCGCGGGTCGTGGATGTCGCGGCCGCCGATCTTAATGGCGCCCACGACGCGGCAGGCGTCGATCAGGTCGTTCATGCGGTTGAAGCAGCGCAGCAGCGTGCTCTTGCCGCAGCCCGACGGCCCGATCAGCGCGGTGACGCGCTTGCGGGGCATGGCGATGTTGATGTCCATCAGCGCCTGCTTCTGGCCGTAGAAGAGCTTCAGGTTCTCGACCTCGACCATGGGCTCTTCCTTGAGCGCGGGGTCTTCGTCGGGCTGGGCCATTTCCCGGCGCTTCGCGTTGGCCGCGCGGGCTTCTTCGAGCCGCGAGGCGCCGGCGGGCTCGGCGCTGGGCCGTTCGGTCTCGGGAAGGGGGCTGGTGCTCATCTCGGGTCTCCCGCGCTAAATCGCCGAAAGGGCCGCCGCGAACTTCTTGCGCAGCCGGTTGCGGATCCAGATCGCGCCGATGTTGAGCAGCACGACGATAGCCAGCAGCAGCAGGGTGGTCGTGAAGACCATCGGCCGCGCCGCGTCGACGTTGGGCGACTGGAAGCCCACGTCGTAAATGTGGAAGCCCAGGTGCATGAACTTCCGGTCGAAGTGCATGTAAGGGAAGTAGCCGTCCATCGGGGAGCGACGGCGCGATCTTCACGACGCCGGTGATCATCAGCGGGGCGACCTCGCCCGCCGCGCGCGCCATCGCCAGGATCAGCCCGGTCAGAATGGAAGGCATCACCGCCGGCAGCACGACGCGAATCGTGGTCTCGAGCTTGTTCGCGCCCAGCGCCAGCGAGCCCTGCCGCATGCTGGGGGAATCGCGGCGAGCCCTTCCTCGGTGGCCACGATCACCACCGGCACCGTCAGCAGCGCCAGGGTCAGCGAGGCCCACAAAATGCCGCCCGTGCCGAAGCGGGGCCCGCCGTGCAGCTCCGGCGGCCAGAAGGCGCGATCCATCGCGCTGCCGCAAAGGTAGATGAAGAATCCGACGCCGAAGACGCCGAAGACGATCGAAGGCACGCCGGCGAGGTTGTTCACCGCGATGCGCACGATGCTGACCATGGCGCCCTGTTTCGCGTACTCGCGGAGGTAGAACGCGGCCAGCACGCCCAGCGGCGTGACCAGCACGCTCATGATCATCACCATCATCACGGTGCCGAAGATCGCGGGGAAGACGCCGCCTTCGGTGTTGGATTCGCGCGGATCGGCGGAGACGAACTCCCAGGCCTTCGACGCGTAGTAGCCGCACTTGTCGAAGAAGCCCATCCGGTTGACCCGGTCGACGCGGACGAGCTGCGCCAGGGCCAGGGTCTTCTCGCGCGGCTCGGCCGTGTCCTTCCCTCCAGCGGCGGAAAAGGTCACCTGCACCGTCTGCTTCGCGCGCAGCTCGGCGATGCGCCTGGTCAGTTCGCCGTAGCGCGCCTGCCATTGGGACATCTCGGCCTTCAGCGCGTCGACTTCGGCGCCGCTCTCGACGCCCTTGGCCTTGAGCAGCTTGAGCTTGAGGAGCAGCGCCTTCTCGTTGAAGTTCACCTCGCCGACTTCGTCCTTGGCGATGGCGTCGATCTGCTCGCGGATGTGCCGGGCGGCCGGCAGCAGCTCGCGGACCTTCGCGTAGCCCTCGACGGGCCCGCTGGCCAGGAGCTTGTCGCCGTCCTTGACCTCTTTCACCTCGCCGAAGAAGACGCCCCATTCGAGCCGTTCGACCTGGAGCACGTTCTCCGGCGCGTCCTGGGACTGGATCAGGGCCTCGTCGATCCAGATGAAGTCGCCGCCGTAGAGGTCCCGGTTGCCCTGTTTGAGCTTGATCCGGTGCAGGGGTTCGGCCTTGGGGTTGTCCGGATTGGGAATCTCCTCGCGTTCCTCGAGCTGGCCGACGATCTGGCCGCCGCCGGAGAGGTTCAGGCGCACGACGGAATGCGGCCAGAAGAAGCCCATCCCGTTGTAGAGGATCAGCAGGAGCATGCCCGCCACGATCAGCAGGCAGGCCGCGAGAGCGCCCCCGCACAGCCAGATGAACGGATCGCCGCTGCGGATGAAGATGTGTTTCCAAGTACGCTTCATAGGACGCGGTATTTCCTTCTCAGGCGCAGCCGCACCACTTCGGCGATGGTGTTCACGAAGAACGTCATGCCAAAGAGCAGCAGCGCGCCCAGGAACAGCGCGCGGTAGTGCGTGCTGTCCTTGGCCGCCTCGGGCAGTTCCACGGCGATGTTGGCCGAGAGCGCGCGGAACCCGGTGAACATGGAGAGGTCCATCACGGGGGTGTTGCCCGTGGCCATCAGCACGATCATCGTCTCGCCCACCGCGCGGCCGAAGCCGATCATGACCGCGGAGAAGATGCCCGGGCTGGCCGTGGGCACGATCACGCGGAAAGCCGCCTGCCAGGAGGTCGAACCCAGCGCCAGCGAGCCGGCCTTAAGGTGCTGCGGCACGTTGGAGAGCGAATCCTCTGCGATGGTGAAGATGATGGGGATCACCGCCACGCCCATCGCCAGCCCGACGACGAGCGAATTGCGCTGGTCGTACTTCACTCCAAGCGACTGCGTGAGCCAGCTCCGGTAGTCGCCGCCGAAGAGCGTGAAGTTGGCCGCGTCGCCAAGCGCCAGGGAGATCCAGAGCCCGGCGACCACCAGCGGAATGAGCAGGTACACCTCGTGCCCGTGCGGCAGCTTATGGCGGATTTTTTCGGGGAAGTATTCCCAGGCGAGCAGCGCCAGGAGGATCGTGGAGGGCATCACGAGGATCGCCAGGAAGACGCCCGGCGCCACGGCCTCGACCCGCGGCGCGAGCCACAGCCCGGCCAGGAAGCCCAGGACCACGCTGGGCATCGCCGCCATGATTTCGACGGAGGGCTTGACCCAGACTCGCAGGCTCGGGTGCATGAACTGGGAGACGTAGAGCGCGCTCAATAGTCCCAGCGGCACGGCGAAGAGGAGCGCGTAGAAGGTGCCTTTGATGGTGCCGACCACCAGCGGCATCATGCCCAGCTTGGACTCGAAATCGTCCGTGCCGCCCGTGGACTGCCAGACGTGTTCGGGCTTGTCGTAGCCTTCGTACCAGACCTTCCCGAAAAGGCTGTGCAGCGTGGTTTCGGGATGCGGGTTGTCGAGATGCCAGGTCTGGACCTCGCCGGCGCGGCTGGCGGCCAGGATCCCGTCGCCCTTGGGGGTGATGGCCAGCGCGGCCAGTTCCCCGAACGGCGCCTTGAAGCGCATCTGCGTGTCGCCGGTGGTCGCGTAACTGACGTGGATCTCGCCGTCGGGCGAGCCGGTCAGGAAGCTCTTGTTGCGCTGCGAGCGCGCCGAGACGGCGGCCGGCCCGGCATGAGGCGCGAAGGCGTTGATCCGGGTCAGCTCGCGGGTGTTGTCCGGCTGGCGGATGTTATGGAAGGTCTGCACCTGGCCCTCGGCGTCTCCGGCCAGGATCGTCCCGCCGCCGAGGAGGATGCGCAGGCTCACGATGGGTTTGGGGTTCGTGGCGAGGGCGGCCTGGCTGGCGATGCGGGCCTTGTCGGGTGCGCGGATGTCCAGGGCCACCAGTTCGCCGTCGGCCTTGCCGAGGTAGGCGTAATCGGCGGCTTCCGCCAGCGCGATGCAATTGGCCGTGGACTTCAGGTTCACCGGCAGTTCGAGGGCCTCCAGCTTCTTGGGCCCGGAGTCGCCCTCGTCCATGCCCAGCATCCCGCCGCCGCCGGTGCGTTCCTTCTCGTGCAGCAGCGCCAGCGCGCCGCCTTCCAGGCCCACCACGGCGGTCACGCGCTCGTCCACCACGATCAGGCCGATCGAGCGGAGGGCGCCCTCTTTGGCGGCTTTCAACGCGACGGGGTCGCCGGATTCGAACTCGGGGGCCATGACGCGCGGGCCGTCGGCCCCGTTGGGGAAGGTCGGGCGGAACTTGGGACAGACGAGCATCACGCGGTTGTCGGAGAGCCCCAGCAGGAGGTTGCCGTGCATCTCGGCGGAGGCGGCCACGACCTTGGCGCCCGCCAGGGGCAGGGACGGCTGGGCCGGGTGCATCGCGCCGGTCTCGAGGTCGAAAATGGCGATGCCTTCTTCGTGGACCAGGTAGCCGAGGCTCTGGTACTCGTCGCAGCCCACGGCCAGCACGCCGTTCACGCCCAGGCTCTGCCGGTGCATCGGGGCGAGTTTGGGCGCGAGAAAAAGCGGGTAGGTCTGATCGACGATGACCAGGAGGATCGCGAGGATGCTGAAGATGATGACGATGCCGCCGCAGGTGACGAAGTAGGCGGCGCACTTGTCCAGGGCGCGGCGCCGCGCCGTCCGCGGATCGTTCGTCTCGAAGGGCGCGGAAACGTGTCCGGGAGGCCCCAGGCGCGCGCCGGCCTTGGCGGCGGCCGTGTCCTGAGAGCTTTGCGCGCGCGTGGGTTCGCTCATGGTATCCAGGCCGTTCGGGCGAAGGGGACCTCGAAGTCCGTACGTTGCGTGAGCTTTTGCCGGCGGCGTTTATGGCAACGGGCTTCCTTCAGGCCCGGCTTTCCGACCTGAAGGAAGCCCGCGGAGCGTTCGAAGCGCGGTGGAGCTTACTCCTCGAGCTTCTTGAGGTCGTCTTCCGTCAGCTTCTTGGTCAGGGGGTAGTAGCCGTCCTTGACCACCACTTCCTGCCCATCCTTCGCGAGGACCATCTTGAAGAATTCCTTGATCAGCGGATCGAGCGGCTTGCCGGGCGCCTTGTTGTAGTAGATGTAGAGGAAGCGGCCGAGCGGGTACTTCCCGGAATAGCAGTTGTCCGCGTTGGCCTCGACGAACGCTTCCCCGTCCTTGTTGCAGAGCGGGACGGCGCGGACGCCGGCGGTGGCGTACCCGATGCCGCTGTAGCCGATCGCGAACTTGTCCACCGTGATGCCCTGCACGACGGCGGCCGAGCCCGGCTGCTCCTTCACCGCGTCCTTGAAGTCGCCCTTGCTCAGCGCGTGCTCCTTGAAGAAGCCGTAGGTGCCCGAGGCGCTGTTGCGGCCGTACAGGCTGATCGGCCGTTCCTTCCAGTCGCCTTCCAGCCCGACCTGGCCCCATGTGGCGATGTCGCTCGCGTGCCCGCGCTTCAGCGTCTTGCCGAAGACCGCGTCGACCTGCGTCAGGGAGAGCCCCTTCACGGGATTGTCCTTGTTGACGAAGACGGCCAGCGCGTCCACCGCCACCCGGGCGACCGAGGGCTTGTAGCCGTACTTCTTCTCGAAGGCGTCCGACTCGGAGGACTTCATCGGGCGGCTCATCGGACCGAGCTGCGCCGTGCCTTCGATCAGCGCCGGAGGCGCCGTCGTCGAGCCTTTGCCCTCGATCTGGATGTTGACGTTGGGGTAGAAGCTCTTGAACTTTTCAGCCCACAGCGCCATGAGGTTGTTCAGCGTGTCCGAACCCACGCTGTTCAGGTTGCCGCTGACGCCGGAGGATGCCTTGTAACCTTCCAGCGCCGGGTCGACCTCGACCGCGAAGCTGGAACCCGCCAGGACGCAGGCCGCCAGACAGGCGACCATTGAAAACGAAGACCGAGAGCGAAACATGATTCTTCTCCTTTGGCCCATGCGTGCTCGTCGCAGCGGAATGGATACGCGGGTTGTGTAAAGACCAAATGAAGGCAGGATGATTAATGGAAGAACACGATGAACTTGTGCGTTGATCTCATAATATCTTGATTTCAAAAATGTTACGTAATGGGATCAAGACTGGAATTCAGCCTCCAAGGCGGCCTGAAGGCGCTGCTCTTTATGAAGATTTGAGCGCCTGATTGTAAAGATTGAAAAGTCTATCCCGGCAGCATGTTGTAGCCGTCGACATTATGCGCGCCGGCCGCCACGACCTTCCAGAATATCGTCGCCAAGCCCTCGCCCACCACCAGCCCGATGAAAAAGCGCTTCCAGGTCAGGTACACGCGGCTCCCCCCGTACTTGAGGATCGCGCCCTTGATCGCCCAGCCCAGAAAGAACGAGAACCACAGATGCAGACTTGGATAGGGGCCCATCCAAGTCGCCACGCCGATCGGGTGGGGGAACCAGAAGAAGACGGTTCGCAGGAACAAGCTGAGCAGCATGAACGCCGCTCCGAAGGAGCACCAGAAGATGCGCGACCCGTCGGCGCGCGCCACGTCCGGGATCTCCTCGCGCGGGACCGCGGCGCCGCGCTTGCCGTATTCCTCCAGTTTCTGGTCGTAGGCCTGGATCTTCGAGACGGCGGCGGCCATCTCCGCGTACTCGGACTTGGGGTGGCTGGTGAAGCGCCAGGTCATCTGCTGCGCGCCGCCGGGCGTATGGTAGGCGGTATAGAGAAAAGCGAAGAAACTCACCGCCAGCGAGACGACGACCGCGAGGACCATCCCGCCGAGCGCCGAACGCAGCCGCAGTCCGGTGCGCGAGGCCAGGTGCAGCGCGTTCAGGATCACCGGCATGAAGACGACGCGGAACCAATCGGCCACCATGGTGCGATTCCAGACGTGGAGCTTCACGTAATTGGAGGCTCCCAGCAGGTGCGGCGGCGCGACGGCTTGCAGGATCTGGGTCGGAAAGATGCTGTTCTGCATGAAGAACATGCCGCCCTCGCAGGAGAGCCGCGCCAGCCCGAGCATCGCCAGGAGCATCAGGACCAGCAGCGCCACGGCCCAGACCGGGGAGATGCCGTAGGCGACCATCCAGGCCACCGAGCCCAGGGCGCAGCCGGCCAGGAGCAGCCAGAGCCAGCGCGGGTGAACCTCGTGCGGGTCGTGTTCGGCGGCCACGAGCCCCAGCGCGGCCTTCAGGGACCCGCCCAGTTCGCGCCGCGCCATCCAGCACGCCGCGAGGGCCAGCGCGTACATCGCGCCGGTGCCCGACTCCACGAACGGGCCGTCCCAATACCGGCCGCCTTGGGGCAGGAGCCCGTAGTTGATCGAGAAGAACGAGAGCACGCGCTGCAGGATGAAATAGAACCACAGGCTGAAGGAGACCTCCAGGGGCAGGAGGTAGGTGAGCCCGATCACCGAGAGGTAGATGTACATCCAGACCGGCAGCAGGCCGTTCCAGGGCGGCTCGGAGAGGTACTGGTAGAAGCTCGAGCCGCGCGGGATCTCCGGGAGGTTGGGCACGTAATCGGCCAGGTTGTTCCAGGCGTGGAAGACGAACGCGGCCCCGATGCCCCAGCGCGCCATGCCGCTGCTCAGGAAGCCCCCACCTTCGTAAAGCCCATGGACCATATCTTCGGGCAACTGGGCCAGCGGGAAGGCGAGTTGTTCGCGGTCCGACCACTGCCGCCGCAGCAGACTCGAGAGCGCGAAGAGCATCCCGAACATCATCAGCAGCGCCAGACTCCAGCGCAGGTACGGCCCGATCCAAGGGCGCCAGGGGATGGCCCCGCCTTTGGGCAGCCCCGTGTAGAACCACTCCACCGGCCGGGCCTCTTCCGTATCGTGCGGCGCCCATTCCGCGGGAACGTTGGGGAGCACCAGGTCTCCATAGCGGTTCTCCGGGCTGTCGTAGAAGGCCCCGCCGGTGACCTGGCTGACCCAGAACGCCCAGAAGCCGTTGCCGGGCAGCGCGGTGACCAGCATGGTCATGCAGAAGACGAGGATCAGGTCGGCGCGCCGCAGCCCGAGCGCCGTGCGGAACTTCCCGAGCGTGAAGCCGACCAGCGCGACCAGCACGAAGAGCAGGACGATCGAGCTGGCCGGAAACATGTTGTTGGAGAAGAGCGTCCCGCGCAGCACGAAGTCGGCATAGGGGATCGTGAGGCTGATGAAGACCACGCCCAGGACCCCGAGCGCCCAGCCGCGCCAGGTGGGCGCTTCGACGGCCGTCGCGCGGCCCATCGCCGGGTCGGATGAAAGCTCGGATACGCGGCGGCCCAGCCGATAGCTGTCGGAGCGTGAAGCTTCGGGCATTACGGCTCCTCGCGCGCGGCGGGCAGGCCTTCGAACGATTCAAGGGAGCGCCAACAAGCTACCGCATCCGCGGCCTGCCGCGAGTCCCAACCCGTGCGGCGCGGGAGCGCCCCTCCGCCGCCCTTTTCCGGGAAATCGGTCCCTGCGAGGCCGGCGCGGAACTGGCTTTTCGAACGCCTTGGCGCAAGATGCAGGGACTCAGCCCTTGCGAAATCAGGCGCGTTCGCCGCATGGAGAGACGCCGTTCATGAAGATCAAGGACGTTCGCGCGCTGCCGCTCCTTGGCGCGACCCCCGACGGCGGCTGGAGCCGCGGGTACGATCCCGACGAGAGCCTGCACACGCTGGTCGAGGTCGTCACGGACGAGGGCGTGACGGGGCTGGGCAGCGTCTACACCTCGGGCAAACTCGTGGCCGCGGCGCTGGAGCTCCTGAAGCCGCTGTGCCTGGGCGCCTCGGCGCTCGGGCCTTCCGCCGTCAGCGAGAACCTGCACCAGCAGACGTTCTGGCAGGGGCGCGGCGGGACGCTCACCCATGCGATTTCGGGCATCGATATCGCGCTCTGGGACATCTTTGGCAAGGCCACGAAGCAGTCGGTCGGGCGGCTGCTCGGCGGGCGGCTGCGGGAGCGGATCAAGCCGTACGGTTCGCTGCTGATGGCCGAGCCGGCCGAGATGAAGCGGCGCCTAGCGGCCGGGCTCGAGCGCGGCTTCCGCGCCTTCAAGATCGGCTGGGGACCTTTCGGGCGCAAGGACGCCAAAACCGACGAGGCGATCGTGAAGGCCGCGCGCGAGGCCGTCGGGCCGGACGTGGAACTGATGGTCGACGCCGGCGGCTCCGACGCCTTCTGGCCGCACGGCTATAAGTGGGCGCTCCAGGCCGCGCGCATGCTGGCCCAGTACGAAGTGGTCTGGTTCGAGGAAGCCCTGCGCCCGGACGATTTCGAGGGCTTCGTGAAGCTCACCGAGCACGCGCCGCTCCCGATCGCCGGCGGCGAGACCTTCACGCGCCGGCAGTCGTTCCTGCCCTGGATCGAGCAGCGCGCCTTCGACTACATCCAGCCCGACGCGACCAAGGTCGGCGGGCTCACCGAGATGCACCGCCTGGGCCTCTGCGCGGACGACCACCAGGTCCTGCTGGTCCCGCACGGCTGGAACACCGCCGTGGGGCTGGCCGCCGACCTGCAGCTCGTCTCCGCCGCCGGCAACGCGCGCTGGATCGAGTACATCACGCCCGCGCCGTACATCGAGGACCTGCTCCAGCAGCCGGTCAGGCTCGACGCCGAAGGCTGGGTCGATATCCCCGACGCGCCGGGCCTGGGCCTGGCGTTCAATCCCGACGGCGTCGAGAAGCACGCGCGCGGCCTGAAGCTGACCCGCTCGGCGCTCTGACGCGCCGGCCGGACCGTCCCGACCTTTGCCATCCAGGAGCCCGTCCATGCCCAAGGCCAAGCCGTACCTCTACGAGAAACTGACCTGGCCCGAGATCAACGACGCCGTGAAGGCGAACAAGGTCGTCGTGATCCCGGTGGGCTCGATCGAGCAGCACGGGCCGCACCTGCCGCTCGACGTGGACTGCGTCTGCCCGCGCGGCGTCGCGCTGCACGCGGCCGAGCTGGTTCCCGGCGAAATGCTGCTCATGCCCACCCTCGTCCACGGCTACACCGGGCACGTGATGGATTTCCCCGGGACGATCAACCTGCACTACCAGCACCTCATCGACTTGGTCGTCGACGTGGGCCGCTCGCTGGCCTACCACGGCTTCCGCAAGGTCGTCCTGCTCAACGGCCACGGCTCCAACATGCCCAACCTCGACTTGGCTTCCCGGCGCATCAACCTCGAGACGCCCGCCGAGTCGGTCTTCTGCGCCTGGTGGAACCTGCTGAAGGTGGATCCCGAGTTCATGCCGAAGTGGCGCGAGAGTTACTTCCCCGGCGGCTGCGCCCACGCCTGCGAACTGGAGACCTCGGCGTACCTCTACCTGGACGGCGAGAACGTGCGGAAAGACAAGATCGCCGACGGGCGGATCGCCTACAACGAAGAGGGCTCCGACTTTCATTGGGTGGACCTGCTGGGCGCCGGCCCCGCGCCGCTGACGACCTGGACCAGCACTTACACCAAGCAGGGCGTCATGGGCGCCGCGGACCTCGCCACCGCGGAGAAAGGCAAGGCCGCCGTAGAGGAAGCCGCCAAACAATTGGCCCGGTTGGTGCAGTCCTTCCGCAAGCGCCCAAAGGACAAACGTGTCGATCATCACGCGAGCCTTCCTGAAATGGAAATGCCCTGGAACCAAGGTAAGTTTGAGTCTTAAAAATGCTAATATGTACCAAATATAGGTGCTTTAAGTAGGTTATTGGGCGCACAAAACCACTTAAAACCTACTTTTTATTCTCCACACAACCATCTTGTGTGTATGAATCCTTGCAATTAGTAGGTTTTAGGCGCTCGAATGGGTTGTAAGGGTCAGCGTCAATCAGAGGACGTAAACCAGAAGCTCACGCCTTCCTTATTACTGGGCCTGGGCAATGGGAATGAGGGAGGCACGCCTTGAAGACCCGAGCCGATCGAATCCTGGTGCTTCTGACTTTAGCCAGCGGGTGTCTGGCCTTCGCGGCCGCCGGCGAAACCGCCCCGGCGCGCGTGCGGGAGCTGGCGCTCTTCGCCGGTCCCCAGGAAGGCGTGGAACTCACGGGCCCATTCGCGTTCGTCCCCGAAGGCCCCAAGGGCGAGACGGTGCTGCGCGTGAACGGGTCCTTCAATGCGCGCATCGACCTGAAGAAGCTGGGCGTCGACCCGCTCGAATACGACATGGCGGTTCTGGACGTGAAGAGCGACCCGCACGCGTGGTTGAAGATGGCGCTCGAAAATTACCCCCAGGCGCCGGACATGTCGCATTGGTGGTGCCTGGATTCCTCCCGCGGCCGGTTCGACTGGCGCCCCCTCTGGATCTCGCTCAAGGAGCCCGAGGAGATCAAGCCGCCGAAGGGCAAGCGCGGCATGGCCGAGGTGGCGCCGGACATGCGCGGGCTGCGCCTGGAAGGCCACGTGAGCGACCTAAAGCGCGTCGCCCAGGATCCGGGGCGCACGCTCTGGATTCGCAACCTGCGGCTCGTCAAGCTGGCCGTCGAACTGGACTGGGACCAGGCGCAGGCGCCGTACACCTGGGGCGAAGGCAAGGATCTGGTCTACGCCTATCCCCTCACGGTCGCCAACCGGCTGGACCGTCCGGTGACGGCCAAGCTGGCGCTGCTGCCCTTCAAGGTCGAGAGCGCGCGGGGAGAACTGTCCGCCGAGCGCGTCGAGCTGCAGCCCGGCGAAAAGAAGATCGTCGAGGCGCGCGTGATCCTGCCCGCGGCCGAGGCCGCGCGCAAGCCGCCCCTGTACTGCGAACTCTTCGAGGCGCGCGCGGAAGCCGAGGGCCTCGCGGATTCCGCGGTCACGATCCTGCGCAGTTCGGATCCCATCCATCTCGGCGTGACGGTGCCCCTTCCCGAGGAGAAGCTGCAATACCCGCTCTTCGGCGCCTGGAAGGACAAGGATCCGTCGATCACCGGGCTGACCGAGAAGAGCGTGGAGGCGCTGAAGAAACTCGCCGACGATGCCAAGCCGGAAGACCTGGACCTGCTGCTGACCGATCCGTCCGGCCTGCAGGGCGGCGATTCGTCCAAGGGCACGCCGGCCAACGCGGCGCTCCAGCGCTGGGAGAGCGGGTTGACCGGCTGCGCGTGGCTTTACGAGGCGACCGGGGAGCGCGCGTATCTCGAGAAAGGCACCGCGCTCCTGCTGCGCGCGGCCGAACTTGCCCCGGCGCTGTTCAAGGCCTGGAAAGACCAGCCCATTCGCCGCATTTCAGCCGGCGTATTCACCCAGAACACGCTGGGCATGGGCTTTCGCATCGCCGGCACGCAGCGGCCGCCCTACCTGGCGGAGAATCACGGCATCACCCAGGACTTCGACCTCCTGGCCCGCGACATGAACCCCGAAGCGCGGGCGAAAATCCTCCGCGATTTCCTGCTCCCCGTGGGCGTGCACGTCCGCAACCACTACTTCGGCCTCGGCAACCAGCAGTGCACCGTCAACTACCTCGCCATGTACTGCGGGATGGTCACGCGCAACTGGCCGCTCGTCTCGTTCACGTACTCCTCCGAGCACGGCCTGCTCAATCATTTCCAGTGGGGCTACGACGACGACGGGCTGTGCACCGAGGGCCACTACCAGACCTACACGATCAATCCGATGCTCTGGCAGACGGAACTGCTGCTCGGGCGCGGCTTCGATCACTACGACCGGCGCTGGCACCAGATCATTCACAGCCAGGGCGCCGAGGCGATCAGCAAGAGTTACCTCTATCCCAAGCTCGTCGCCTGGCTCGATAAGGCGCGCTTCGGGGGCAAGCCGTTCATGGCCGACTTGGCCAAGACCGGCGACGGTTACCATCTCGCCGCCGCCACGCTCCTGCGCTGGCAGGGGCTGGAAGTCATGATGAACTGGAAGACGCACGTCATGCGCGGGAACAACGACCGCTGCTCGCTCTGGATCAAGGGCTCGCCGTTCGCCGTCGGCGGCGTGATCTACTCTCATAGCTCGTTTGGGCACAGCGTGATCATCGTCGACGAGGAGGCCCAGCACCACGGGTACGCCGAACCGGTCTCGCACGACGTCGAGGGCCCGGTTCAGCACGTCTCCGTCGTGGACACGAAGGACTATCCCGGCTCGACGATTCACCGCACCTTCGCGCTGCTGGACAAGCATGTGCTCGTCCTGGACCGCCTGAGCAGCGAAACGCCCCGGACCGTGGATTGGTGCCTGCTCGGCGCGGGCAAGGAACTCTCCCTGAGCATGGACGCGCGCCAGGGCTCGTTCACGACCAAGCCCGACAACACCACGAACCAGATCACCTACGGGGCGAAGGTGGCCAGCCACCGCTACGCCGCGAGCGGCGAAACCTGGACCGAAGGCAAGGGCCGCATGCGCATGCTCGGGGCCCCCGGCACCGAGGTTTTCGTCTTCGATTTCGGGGACGCCAAGAAATCCGAGCCGTACCTGATGGTCCGGCGCAAGGGCGTCACGAAGACCGACTTCGCGGCCTTCTTCTCCACGGAGACCGAGTCCATCGAGAGCGCGCCGGTCGCGAAGGCGGACGGCTCCCCCGCGGACGCCGCCGGCGTGAAGGTCACGCTCAAGGGCGGCAAGTCGTTTCATGCCCTGGTCAGCTACGAGCCCGCAGGGACCGAGGTCGTGCTCGGGACGCTGAAGACCAAGGCGCGCTTCGCGACGGACTTTGAATAGGGCCGGCATCGGCCAGGAGATCGGCTTATGAGCCTGAAGCATTGGATCGCGTGTCTGGGCCTCGTGTTGGCCGCGGCGCTCGCCGCGCGCGCATCCGAAGACCTGGTCAAGCCGCTCGCGGCGATGGACCGCCTGGAGGCGCTGGGCCTGACGGAGGGCTCCGACGCCGAACTCGTCGCCGAGGGGCCGAACGGCGAAACGGTCCTGTGCGGCGGGCAGTTCGCGCTGAACCTGGACCTCAAGAAGCTTGGCGTCGATGCCCGGGAGTTCGACCTGCTCAAGCTTCAGATCAAGGCCGACGCCCGCGCGCACCTCAACGTCTCGCTCGAAAACTATCCGCGCCCTGGCGACCTCGCGCATTGGTACGCCTTCAGCGGCACGCACGGCGCCTTCGGCTGGCGGACGCTCTGGATCGACCTGCGCCGGCCGGAGGAGATCAAGCCGGCGGGCAGCTACAAGGGCATGGAGAACGCCGACCCCGAGGCGCGCGGACTGCAGGTCCGGGGCAACATCGGGCAGCGCATGCGCTCGGCCGACCCGCAGGACGGCAGCATCTGGATCGGCTCGATCCGCCTGGTGCGCGAGGCCGTGCACCTCGATTGGGACATGAGCCAGGCGCCCTTCACCGGAGGCCAGGGCCAGGATCTCGTCTACACCTATCCCATCGCCGTCACGAACCGGCTCGACCGGCCTCTGGAGGCCGTGCTCAAGACGGTCCCCTACAAAGTTCAGCACGCCACGGCGGCGTTAAGCCCCGAGCGCGTCGCGCTGCAGCCGAAGGAGACGAGGACGATCCAGGCGCGCGTGACGCTCCCCGCCGATGTCGCCGCGCGCGAGAAACCCCTGTATTGCGAGCGCTTCATCCTGCTGGCCTCCGCCGAAGGCTGCGCCGATTCGGAAGTCTCGCTGCTGCGCTCTTCGGACCTGCTGTACCTCACCGCGACCGTGCCCATTCCGGAGGAGCAGCTTGCGTTTCCCTTCCTCACGCGGCGCAAGGACGTCCCCGAGCTGACCGGGATGCGCGACCGGGAAAGGGCCGCCGAAGCACAGGCCGAGGCGGCCAAGCCCGAGGACCTCGACGCGAGCATGGGCACGACCGAAGAGGCCTCCTGGTTTCACGAACTCCACGGCAAGCGCGGGCTGTATCCATGGGGCAAGAACGGCGCATTCGTCGAGGCCGGCTGGCGTTACCTGAACGGCTCCACCGCCTGCGCGTTCCTCTACGACCTGACCGGGGAGAAGAAGTACCTCGATAAAGGCACGGCGCTGCTGGCGCACGCGGCCGGCGTTTTTGCCAAGTACAGGCAAGCCTGGGCGGCCGGCGCGTACGGCATGATCAGCGACGGCTGCATCTCCCAGAACACCCTGCGCCTCGGCTGGGCCACCGGGAGCATGCGCGCGCCGTACGTCATGGACAAGCACGGCCTGTTCAACGACTTCGACCTGCTGGCCAAGGACATGGATCCGGCCGCGCGCAAGACGATCGTCGAGGGCTTCCTGGTCCCCGCCGCGGTACAGATGGCCGGCCACCGCTTCGGGCTCAGCAACCAACAGGACGTGGTCAACTACCCGATCGTGTACGCGGGCATGGCCGCGCGGAACTGGGCGCTGGTCTCGCTGGCCTATTCGGGCGATTACGGGCTGCTCACGCAGCTCGAAAAGGGCTTCGACGACGAGGGGCTTTGCACCGAGGCGCACTACCAGGTTCCGTCGCTGCGCCCGATCCTCTACGCCACCGAGCTGCTCTATCACCGCGGCATCGACCTCTACGACCAGCGGCTCTGGACGATCCTGCACAGCCGCGCCTACGAAGCGATGAGCGGGCCGTACCGCGACGCCATCGCCGCGTACGTCGACGAGCACCGCTTCAAGGGCAAGGCCATCGAGAAGCCGAAGGAGGACACCGACGGCCTGCACCTGCCCTCCGGCCTGACCAACCTGCGCTGGAAAGGCTTCGAGGCGGTCATGAACTGGGGCGCGCAGCTCCATCGCAGCGCGCCCGACCGCTGTGCGCTGGGGTTCGCGGTTCGCGACAAGAAGCATCCGCTCGCCGGCCTCGATGGCGTGGGCGGCGGCAACTACACCAAGTGTTCGCTGGGCCAGAGCATCCTGATCGTGGACGAGGGCCTGCAAAACGCGGCGCCCGCCGAGATCGTCGCGATGGACCTCAACGGGCCGGTGCAGTTCATCCAGGCGCGCAGCGAGAAGCACTTTCCGGGAACCGCCATCACGCGCACCTTCGCGCTCGTGGACCAGCTCGTGCTGACCTTCGACCGCGCCCAGAGCGACGCGCCGCGCGTCTACGATTGGTGCCTCCACTACCGCGGCGGCAATTTCAGCCACGAGGCCCTGGCCAAGGGGTTCTCCGTGCCGGCCGAGCGCAAGGAAGGCTCGTTCACCGAGAAAGAAGGCCTATCCACCAAGGGCGTGGATTTCGGCAAGCGCCTGAAGAACAACGAGCACTATTTCGCGCGGACCGACGGCGACTTCGGCGAGGCCCGGTGTAAACCACCGGTGTAAGTCCTGAAAAATCGCTCTAATTGCACGGGAATGAACGGCGCTCACGTGGATTTTGGGCGCCGGCGCGGTTTTTTTGGCGGCGGGCCTTCGTCAATCGTTTCGAGCGGGCTCTGCAGGACGGTCCGCCCCAGCACGGCAACCACCGGCCATTCGGCGATGACCTCGCGCGCGGAGATCTCGTAGGGCGGGTAATCGGGGTTGATGCTGTCGTAGACGCGCGGGTCGGCCTTGCCGGGGCGCTTGCGTTTCAACCTCAGTTCGCTCTTGTTGTTATGCACGAGGCACGGCTCGCCGGGCTCGGCCTGGCGGGCGGCGTCGATGATCGCCTGCTGACCCTCGCGAGCGTACTCGCGGGCGCTGTCGCCGCGGACGGTGATCGCGCGCGGGTCGATCGCGCCGAGCGCCGCCTGCATGCCGGGCTCGTACTGTTCGGGGTCGTAGACCCGCCCCTCGCCCTCGTCGGCCGCGGCCTCGCCGATCAGAGGCACCGGCGGCAGGCTCACCCGCGGCGCGTGCGCGAGGATAAAGTTCGTATCGATCAGGATTTGTACTTTGCGCGGCGCCGGGCGCTTCGCGTTGAGGATCGGCTCGGACTTCAACGCGCGCAGGCCTTCCTCGATCTGCGCGATGGCCGCCAGGTTGAGTTGAACTTGCTCCGTACGCGGCACGCTTTCCTTGCCGGTGAGTAGCCAGTCGATCGTCACGCCGAGCACTTCAGCCAGGGGAACCAGCGATTCGTAAGGCTTGGAACTACCAGCCTCCCATTTAGTTATAGCATCCCTACTAACCGAAAGCGTATCCGCAAGACCCTGTTGGGTCAGACCGAGCGCCTGCCTGCGCTCGCGGATGCGGGCTCCAATCTGCTTCATGCGGTGTCATTACCGCCAACCGGTTCAGGATCAGGCCAAGGAACTTTTGTACTGCCAAAGAATTTTGGCGACACCAACAATTTTTGGATTGACCAATGCAGAGAACTTTATACATTGCCGAAACTATTACGCACGGAGGACCCAGATGCTGGATCCGAGAGACCTCGCCTTCCTCTTCAGCTCCCTTGCGCTGAAGCAGGCGGAAGTCGCCGAGTCCCTCGGTATCAGCCACGGGCATCTTAGCAACATCGCCAACGGCGAAGACAACCCCTCTCACGACCTTGGCCGCCGCCTTGAGTTCCTGCTCCAGCAACGTTTCAAAGACCTTGAAGGGCAGACCATCCCCCCGAGGTCGCCGAGATCGTCCGCGACAAGCTCTGGCCACCGCCCCCGGACCTCGGGCGAGGCCCCAAAAATCCCGCGCGCCGCGCCACCCCCACGGTGCTGCAATCCCCCCACCAGCACCGCCAAAGGGCGTGGCGCGCGGGCCTTGATTTCCAGCCACCGGGAGTTTTCCGCCAGCGTGGCGGAAAACCCAGATCGGCCCGCCACGCTGGCGGAAAACCCCGCCCCACGGGAAGAGGACCGCCATGAGCACGCTCGACCGAGCCTTCCCCACGCTCCCGCCCCTGCGCCCGCCGGGTCCGCCGCGCATGACGGGGCGCGAACTGAGGCTCGCGATCAAGGTTCTCGAAGTCCAGCAGGCCGCGGTCGCCTGGGCGGCGGGCTTCTCGGAAACCTACCTGCGCCAGCGGATGTCGCACCATCAGGACAAGCCGCTCTCGGAACATTTGGAGCGCTGCGTCAAACCAGTCCTGCGCCTGGAACACGACTCGAAGCGCCAGAACCTGCCGGCGCAGCTCAACGACTGGCTTCAAGACCTCCTCGCCTGACCTCGAACCTGCCGTCAGAAAGGACCGCCAATGCCCACGCTTACCGTGAACCGGACCCCGGACCCGAACCCGAACCCCAAGACGATCGTGCTGATCGACGCGCGGAGGATGCGCCTGCATCGTCTGCGGACCGGCCTCTCGCTCGCGCGGGCCGCGGCGATCCTGCGCGTCCCGTCGCCGGTGCTGAAGCTGATCGAGTCCGGCGGGGCGAAGATGGAACAGGCCCAGGCCCACTACCTGGTGAGCCTCTACGCGAGCCTGCCGAGCGTGAATTAAGCCCCGAATTCGATCCCGAAATTCAAGCCCCCGATGGGGCGAGGAGTGCGCCGCGACCGGGAGCGGACGTGTCGGGGCTTGGCGGTCCTTCCGCGTCCGCCCCGGCCGGCGCCGAATCAATCCGTGGACCCGTGCCCTGGGACCGCCACCTGCTCCACGACCGCGCCTACTGCATGCGCATCTGGTTCGGCCTCACCGCCGGCACGCCGCGCGTGCGCGAGCTGCGCGCGGCCTTCGCCGCCGACGTCTTCGACTTCGCGCCGACCTGGCTGCGCCCGCTGGCCCGCCGCGCCGGGGAGACGGACGCCGAGTACGCGCAGCGCCGCCGCCAGGCCATGGCCTCCGCGCTGCGCCGAACCGCCGGCGACGTCAGGCTCCGCGTCCGCGCCTGCGACGAGGAGCTGGCGAACCGCAAGGCCAAGCTCGCCAACTGGGCGCTCTCCTACATCGCCGAGATCGAGCGCCACGACACGACCCGCCTGCCCGCCGAGCTGCGCGCGAAGTTCCGCAACACGAAAGGCGCCGGAAAGCCGCGCGCGTGGATGGACCTGCTCGCCACGATCCTCGGCTGCTGGGACGAGCCGGAGTTCCAGGCGCAGGCCGAAGCCCTGTACGGCGCGCAGCTCTCGGCGCTGACCTTCGAGCGCATCTTCCGCGCGCACTTCGGCGGGCTCTCGCCCGTCGAGCGCGCCATGGACGCTTACTTCCAGCGCACCGAAGGGCTGCTCCCCGAGTACGCCGGCCAGATCGTCCAGATGGACGGCTCCGAGCTGCCCGTCCACGTCCTGCAAGGCTGGGGCCGCGCGCGCAAGGACGGCAAGATCGACCGCGTCTTCGCCGCGCTCACCGACTGCGCGAGCCTCCGCACCTGGCTGCGCTGCGAGGGCACGCGGAGCGAGGTCTACCTCTGGAGCCCGCTCCTGATCCGCTTCTTCGAGGAGACCGGCTTCGCCCCCGAACTGATCATGGGCGACGAAGGCGGGCGCGGCTTCGCGAGCCTGCGCCACCAGAAGCCCGGCGAACCGCTCTCGCTCGAGCCCGGCATCCGCCTGGCGCTCCTCGCCGGCGCCGCGCCCCACACGCATACGCCGGGCCTCGCCCGCACCAAAGGCTCCGTCGAGGCCGGCGGCATCAAGAGCACCAAGTCCACGGTCAAGCGCGTGCTCGTGCGGCGGTTCGTCTCGGCGCTCCTGCGCGAGCTGAAGTCCGCGACGCCCGGCATCGTCCCGCGCGATTACCGGCTGATCGAATCCGAAGCGGCCTGGACGGAGATCTTCGGCGAGGTCGAAGGGGCGCTCAACGCGCGCTGCGTAAGGCGCGCCGCGGACGGCCACTGGAGCCGCGCGCAGATCTGGGCGCACGACGCTTTCGCCGAAGCGCGCAGCCGCCGCGCGCTGGCCGCCGGCTGGCAGGAACGCTGGCAGGGCCTGGTCGCGCAGGGCGTCGCGATGCGCCTGCGCGGGCAGCGCCAGCTCTCGCTCAAGCAGACGCGCGCCGAGCTGCGCACGGTCCTGCCGGCTGGACGAGCGCGCCGACTGCGTGGCCGTCGTCTTCCCCGGCGGGCTGCGCGCGTCCGACGCCGAGCACGGCGCCGAAGCCGAACGCCTGATGCGCGGGGTCGTGATCCAGCCCCCGCGCGCCGGCGGCCAGCCCCGCTATCACGCCGTCGAGGCCATGCGCCTCAAGGAAACCTGGATCGGCTTCGAGCTGCCCCGCGCGAAGGTTGGCGCGCACCCGATCGCGCGCCCGCTGGACGAACGCGAGAAGCGCGTCAAGGCCTGGGCCGAAGCGCCCTCGCCCCTCGAAGCACTCAAGACCGGAACCGACGACGCCCCGGTAGACGCCGGCGCGCCAACCATCAGCCACGACTGAGGAGAGGAACGATGCATCATTCGGACCAGGCCATGCCCCGCACACTGGCTCACGAAGAGAATCTCTCCAAGCAGTTTGGCCCCACGGGCAAGTTTCCCGGGGGAAAGCTCAACGAAGTGGACCAGGGCGAGATTCGCTTCGGAGTAGGCGCAGACCAGAGCCACAACTTGGTGCGCCTCGACTTCGGCAAGGGCGTGCGATGGATCTGCCTTTCTCGGAACCAAGCTCTCGACCTGGGCCATTCGATCATTGAGGAAGCGCTGAAGCTCAAGCCCTGACTCGGACCTCGAACCCGGAACTGCCGTTCAGAAAGGACCGCCATGCACGCCAACGCCCCCATCGTCTCGCCCGCCGCCGCCGCCGCCGATCTGCCCGGCCTCGGCTCCCTCTGCAACCAGCTCAACAAGGCCGCCGCCGACGCCTGGAAGGCCGACGCCGGCGCGCGCCTCGCCCGCCTCGAAATCTGCCGCCGCCTCTGCTGCTTCGGCCGCGAGCCCGCCGTCGTCGCCGAGGTCGAACGGATCAACAAGCCGGACGGCAAGGCCCGCCCCGGCCGCCCCAAGACCGGCGCCAGCTTCGCGCTCGAAGGGCTCTCCAAGACCAGCGGCGTGCCCAAGCGCACGCTCGAACGCTGGTACGCGGAGTGGCGCCGGATCGCCAAGTTGCTCGGCATCGATCTGCACGACGACCGGAGCTTTCCCGAGTACGTGAAGAAGCTCGCGGCCTCGCGCGGGCAGACTCCCGAGGCCTGGCTCAGCGAGAGGCTCGACGCCGAAGAGGAGTTGATCCGCAAGGCCGTCGAGGACCTGCTCAAGCTCCCGCCGAAGAAGTTCGCCGAGAAGATCGTCGCCCCGGTCGCCGGCAAGCTGCGCCGGCTCTTGAAAACGCCGACCGGGCACACCCGCATGCTCGACGCCGCGCAGCGCAAGGCGCTTCGCGAACAGCTCAATCAGGCCCTGGCTGGAACGGGCCTCGCCGTAGGCGAGGGTTCGGCCAAGGCCCATATCTCGAACCGCTGAAAGGACCGCCGCACATGAACCTCACCGACCGCCAGCACGCGCTCGTGAAGCTGCTCACGACGCCCAACGAAGGCTTCGCCATGCACTGGATCGCGCTGGAGGAACCGCACCTCGGCGTGACCGCCGCGCTCCAGCAGGCCGAGCGCAACCATCCGGGGCTGCTGTACGTGCCCTGCGAGCGCGAGACGCAGGCCGCGCGCCTCTTGTCGCTGCGCACCGAGACCAAGGGGCTCGACACCGGCGTCCGCCTCTGGCGCGTCCTCGACGTGCTCAAGTCGCGCTGCGAGCGCGTCCGGCGCGCGTGCGTGCCGACGCTGGTCTTCGAGGACTGCCAGGGGCTGGAGCCCGCGCGCCTCGACCGCCTCTCGAACCTGCTCGCCTTCGCCGCCTACCAGCAGAAGATCCCGCTCCGCGCCGTGCTGATCTTCGCCGCCAGCTACGTCTACGACCGCGCGCAGAAGTGCCAGGTCCCCGTCTTCCGCGGGGCCTTCCACCGCGCCGAAGGCCCGACCTTCCCGGCCTTCCGCCGCCAGCGCATCCGCGCGCACGCCTGGAGCCTCGGCCTCAAGGGGCTCAAGCACCTGATGGCGCCCAAGCCCTTCGACGCCGCCGCCGAAGAAGCCCCGCTGCTGAAAGCCGTGTCGTAGCGCCGGCGTCCCGCCGGCATTCAGGAGGACGGACCGTGACGACCTTCCAGGCCCTCGGACATCTGCACGAGCTGCGCGCCGAGCTGGCGGGCGAACTCAAACATCACAAGGAAGCCTTGGCCGAGCGGGAAAAGGGCTCCGAGACCGCGAAGTTTCACACCGAAGCGGCGCTCCGGAAAACCAGGCAGATCGAGGCCATCGACAAGGTCGGCGGCCTGCTCTCCAAACGCTGAAAGGCAATCCCATGACGCTCCGAACGATTCAGCGGCACATGGCGAAGCAGAAGGCCGCGCGCCGCAAGGCCAACGCGGAACGCTTCGCCAAACAACTCGGCAAGGTCAATCGCGCTCGCGAGGTTCACCTGGACGTTGGGATTCATCCGAAGCTGATTCAGAAGTTCGCCCCGGGCGTCTTGCGAAACCTGCTGAAGGGCGCCATCGCCCGCCTGGACGAGCAGCTCGACACCTACGAGTGCCGCGGCTGCGGTCGCACGCTCAAGTTCAAGGCCTTGCGCACCTGGGTCACGCTCAACCAGGAGACCGGCCTCGGCCTCTGCGTGGCCTGCGCCGGAGGCCCGCGCGCCCGGGCCCGCGCGCGCAAGCGGAAGGGAGCGCGCCGATGAAAGGCTGCCACCGCACCCGCCCCGCGACCCTCGGCGAACGCGACCCGCGCACCGGCCTCGTCGCAGCCCGGCCCGGCCGCGTCCGCTGCCTGCGCTGCGACAAGGCCTTCCCGAGCGCCGACGTGCGGCGCAACCGGATCTGCCCGCCGTGCAACGTGATCCTCAACCACGCGCGCCCGGCGAAGCACCTGTACCGGACGCGAGGTTACGCGCGGGGCTGAACGCTGCGCTACGCCGGTCTGGCAACCGGCCGCCGGAAGCCGTGAGTACGGCGTTAAACGCGGGGGTCTCCGTGGCGCGCGCCCCACGCGCCTCGCTAACCGCGGCCTGGGGCACAACGGCAGGACTGAGGTTCGAGTGCCCCGGGTCGGCGCACCCGCCCCGGGCTGAGGAGCGAGCGATGAGCAGCAAGGACGAGGGGAAGTTCGCAGCACTGCTCGGCCTAGGAATCTTTTTCATCTTCGCCGGCATGGCGTTGTTCGCATGGGTCTTGATGGGCTGTCCAGGAGTCGCGCAATGACCAACCCAGCCCCCAGCCCCCAGAACCCGAAACCCGCGCCCGCCGCGCACCTCGCCGCGCGCATCACGATCTGTTCCTGGTGCGACGCCGTGACGCTCGCCGTCGAAGGCGCCGCGCCGGGCATCAATTACGGCACCTGCCCGGCCTGCTACGAGGACGGCGACCGGCGCAGCCTCATGATCGCGCGCCGCCAGGCCGGCCTGCTCCCGCGCTACAGCCCCCGCGCCCGCTCAAGCAGGACGAGTTCTGGCAGGCGGTCAAGAAGGTCGAGCCCGACGCCTACGAGCGCGTGCTCAAGCACATGCAGGCGTACGACCCGCGCGAGCTGCCCGAACCGCTCCACGGCGACGTCCGCTGCCTCGTCCGCCGCGCCGTCGAAGCCCAGGTCGAACTCTCGCCCTACCTGCAAGCGCTGCTGCGCCTGCTGCCGGAGAACAGAGTTCCGGGTTCCGAGCCCCGAGTTCCGAGTGCCCCGGGTCAGCGAAGCGGCCCCGGGCCTTTGGACGCGCCGAGGAGCGAAGCATGAAAGGCCGCACGATCCTGCTCCTGGACGGCCCGCTGCAAGGCAAGATCCACGAACTGATGCGGGACTTCCCGATCCCCGATCGGATGGCCCTGCCCGACGACCAGGGCGAAAGGCATTGGTACGCCGTCGATCGCAAAACCCAGACCGCTCGTTTCCTCGGGCGGGACGAAAGGAACGCGCCCATGACCGACGCGCCGCAAGCCCCGAACTCGGAACTCGGAACTCGGAACCCGGAACTTGAACCCCCGCTGATCGCCGGCGGACAGGGCCGCTCGTCCTCCGACCTGGTTCTCGCCGCCACGATCCTCGGCGTCGCCGTGCTCGCCGGCGCCGTGCTCTTCACCTGGGTCTGCTGGAATGCGCTTTCTCAGTCCTCAGTCCACAGTCCTCAGTCCTCGGCAGCGCCTCAACCCCTGGCGATCCGCGTCGAGCCCCAGGCCGCGCAGGTTTACGTCGAGGCGCCCGAGCTTCAGCCGCCCTGCATCGTGAACTGGATGGACGCGCAGGACCTGCCCGAGCCCAAGGTGATCGTGATCGAAGCCCAGGCCGCGCCGCCCTCGCCGCTCCCGGTCTACGAGCAAGTCCGCGACGAGGTCCGCCGCCAGCTCGCCGACGTTCCCCTTGCCTGCCAGGAGGGCGCAGAAGGAGTCCCCGCTTCGACCCTCTCCGACGCGCAGCTCGACACCCTCCTGCGCCGCCTCCGCGCGCGCGAAGACGCCGAGTTCGGCCGCCTGCTGCCCGAGCCGGAGGACCGGCCGTGAGCTGCTCGGAACTCGGAACTCGCACCGCGGGCCTGCCCCCGGACGTTCGCACGCTCCGCGAGCCGCCGCGGGTCGGCGAGACCTACCTCGTCCCCTGCGTCGGCGGCAGGATCGAAGATCACCGCGCCTGGTGGCCGGTGCTTGGCGAGCAGCACGAAGACCGGGAAATCATCCGCTTCGAGAAGCAGCACTGGCACCTCGACGGCCGCTTTTTGAATGAGGCCCATTTGAAGACCCTGCTCTGGGCGGGCTCCGTGGACCGTGCCAGGAAGTACGGAGTCGAAGCCTTGGACTTTGTGATCACGGGCCGCGCGCTCTGGCAGCTCTTCGGGGGCGGCGTGCGCCTGCTCAAGCGCCGCTGCGAACGTGAGGCGCCGACCTTCCCCTGCCGGCATGTTCGCGAACACCACTGGCTCGGCGAACTCGGAAACCAAGTACGACGCCGCGCGCCTGGGGCCGGGGCGCGTCTGCCCGCACCGAGGCGCCGCGCTGGCGAGCTTCCCCGTTCAGGACGGCTGCGTGACCTGCCCGCTCCACGGCCTGCGCTGGAACGTGACGACGGGCGCCCTGGAGCCCAAGCCATGAAGCGCCAACGCCGCCGCAACCCGCCCGTCGTCCGCACGCCGAACCTCGACCGCTGGCTTCGCGAGCGCGGCGTGCCGGTGCTGGAGGAAGGCATGTCGCGCGCCGAGGTCGAGCGGATCCTCGGGCCCGCCCCGACCCTCGCCGAAGCCCTCGACCGTGAGCGGCGAGCGGCGAGCGAAGCTCAGAGATTCCGGGCGCGTGTAGCGCCCGGCAACCGCGGCTGAAGGCCGCGCGGATCGTAGCGCCGGCGTCACGCCGGCATGGAAAGGACGAACGATGAAGCAGACGCGACGCAAGACGGAGGGCACGGCCATCTCGCTTAACGACCGGATCGACAGGGCCGTCGCCCTGCAGATCCAGATCGAGGCCCTCAGCAACGACCTGAAGGGCGAGAAGGCGGCGATCAAGGAAGAGATGGAAGACGCCGACCTGCCCCGCTACGCGACGGCCAGGGGCAACGAGGCGCTGCGCGTGCCCAAGGAGAGCCTCGCCTGGAACCCCGACAAGCTGGAGAAGTTCCTGGACGACGACGAGTTCGACCAGTACGTGCCGCGCAAGCCGGACAGCACGAAGCTCCGCAAGCTCCTCGACACGCTCGATCACGACGAGGCCAAGGACCTGCTGAAGTGCGCGAAGCGCTCGCACAGCGAGTCCCTCGAACTGCGCGCCAAGGGCTCGGAGGACTGACCGGACGCCGAGCCTTGGGGACTGACCGCCACAGTCCCCCTCGCCCGGCGCCTGGCTGAACCCCGGAACCCGGAACTCGGAACTCGGAACTCGGAACTCGGAACTCATAACCGATGAAAGAGATTGAACTCGAAGGCGGGCCGTGGGACGGGCGCGCGTTTCTGCTGCTCGGCCAGATCCAGCAGGACGGCCTCGTCTGCCAGCTCGACCTGAGCGCGGAGATCGGCTATCACCTGGAATTTCGCGAGCTGGTCGCCGCGGATTACGGCGTGCCGACTTCGCGCAGGCGGCTCTTCGTCATCATGCGCTGCGACGGCCTGCCGATCGTTTGGCCCGAGCCGACGCACGCTCCGCGGGATCGCTGCGAGCGGCTCGGGCTCGAGCCCTGGGTTGGCGCCGCGGAGATCATCGACTGGAGCCTTCCGTGCCCCAGCATCTTCGAGCGCAAGCGCCCGCTGGTCGAGGCCACGTTGCGCAGAGTCGCCAATGGCCTGCGAAGGTTAGTCTTCGAATCCGCCGAACCCTTCTTGATGCCGGTGACCCATTCGGGAGCCCCGCGCGCGCACTCGCTGCGTGAACCCCTTCGCACGGTCACCTCGGCGCACAGGGGTGAGCACGCGCTCGTCTTGCCCTTCGTGAGTTCCTACTACGGAGCCAAACGTCAGGGAGAGGGCCGCGGCGTCCACCTGGCCGGGCCGCTGCGCGTGCAAGGCACCGAGAACCGCTTCGCGCTGGTCGCGGCGTTCCTGGCCAAGCATTACGGCGGGCAGACCGGCACGACCCTGCGCAGGACCGCGCCGACCCAGACGCAGCGCGGAACGCAGAATCAGCTCGTCGCCGGCTATCTGACCAAGCTCTACGGCACCAGCACGGGCGCCGACCTGCGCAAGCCGCTGCCCACCGTGACCGGCGGCGGGCAGCACCTTGCCGAAGTGCGCGCCTTTCTCGTGAAGTATTACGGGTCGGCCAGCCACGGGCAGGACCTGCGTGAGCCGCTGCATACCGTGACCGACAAAGCGCGCTTCGGCCTGGTCGAAGTTCACGGCGAGCTGTATCGGATCGCCGACATCGGCATGCGCATGCTCACGCCGCGCGAGCTGGCCCGCGCACACGGATTTCCGGAAAGCTACAGGCTCACGGGCACCAAGACCAACCAGGTCGCGCGCATCGGCAACAGCGTCCCGCCGCGCATGGCCGAAGTGCTCGTGCGCGCGAACCTCGCGGACATGGCCCTGCCGCTCGAAGCCAGCGCCGGTTGAACCCGTCCTCGAAAGGACCGCCGCCATGGACCTCACCGAAAGCCCCGCTCGAAGAAGCTCGCCGCCGTGGACATCGTGCCGCGCCAGATGGACCTCTGGCGCTGGCTCGAAGCCCGCAAGCAGTGGCTCCTCGAACACATGGAAGACAAGCCCTCCCGCGCCGAAATGATCGCCGAAATCGAAGGCCTCCAGCGCACCTGCGAATGGACCGCGCGGCACGTCAAGGAAGCCTTCGCGAAGCGCGCGAGCAAAGGAGCCTGATCATGGCCCACCCCATCGGATTCCCTCTGGCGAACTGCATCCTGCAACGGCCGCCCGGCATGACGGCCGAGGAATGCGGGAGCCTGGAAGTCTACCGCGACGGCCGGCAGTGCATCTCGCGCTGGCAGCTCACCGATGCCGAACTCGAAGAGCTGAAGCGCAACGGCGGCAAGCTCTACGTCTGGATCCTGATCGACCCGCAACCGCCCGTTGCCCTCTCGCCCTTCGAGCCGCGCGCCACGCCGGACCAGGAAAAGAAAGCTCCCTAGTCCTCAGTCCTCAGTCCTCGAACCTCAGTCCTCAAGGAGAACCCCATGCCGACGACGAAGCAGACCCAGCGCCCCGCCAGCCGCGCGCAGGTCCAGGCCCTGATCGTCCAGTTCGCGCGCTTGGCGCTCGACGGGGATCCCCGCGCGTGCGATCCCTTCGGCCGCGTGCTCGCCGACGACCGCGACGGCCGGCTCGAATGGGCCCGCCGCTGGCTCGGGATCAAGCGCCTCGAGAGCATGAACGAACTGACCGCCCTGCAGGCGCAGTACCTCCTCGACCGCCTCGCCGGCACGGAGACCAAGCTCGACGCCGAGCTGCGCCGGCAGTTCGAGCGGCTCGGGATCCGCCTGCCTTCCGCGTGGTTCGATGAGTTCCGCTTCAGCAACCGCAACCGCTTCAAGTGGGGCGTCGTCGCCCTCTCGCAGCTCAACCGCTGGCAGCAGTGGGAACTGCTGGGCGTGCTGAAGGCGAGGTGACAGGGCCGAGGTTCGAGGACTGAGTTCCGAGGAGAGACGCATGAAGACGATCAGCATGATGCAACCTTGGGCGCTCTTCTGGCTGCTCGGGATCAAGAAGTTCGAGACGCGAAGCTGGCGCATCAAGAACGGCTTGCCGGTCGAGCTGTACCTCCACGCCTCCCGATACCCCACGGACCCGAACGCGCGGGCCGTGGCGCGCAGGCTCGTAGACGAGGTTTGTAGGAGTGATCGAACGTGGCCGTTCTGCACGCTTGAAGATTTTCCGATTGGGCGCATCCTCGGCTCAATCCAGGTCACGGATTGCTACCCGACCGAAGCCCTCGAATTCCTCATGCCGGAGTGTTTGCTTCCGCGCGAGAAGGCGCTCGGAGATTACACGCCCGGGCGTTGGTTCTGGGAGGCGCACTACCGCACGATCTTCAAGGATCCGCCGAAGGCCAAGGGCGCGTTGTACCTCTGGGACTACGACGGCGAAAAGCCTGAGGCGGCGGACCTCTACGGCCAAAGGAACCTCTACCTTGAACTCGGTCGGCTCTGGGCTCATTTACGCGAGGACAGGAGAACCGCATGAAGACGATCGTTGAAACGACGCAGCGGAGGAAACTCAACCGCACGTATCCCTACCTGGGGATCTACAGGCCGACCGGTGAGATCGTGCTCTTCGCGACGCCCGACGCGGGCATCGTGCTGCGCGCCGGCGATCCCAAGGGCATTCCCGAGGAAAGTCACCCGGCCGGCTACTTCGGCGACTGCTGGCTTGAGAACAGGTTCGACGTCTTCGAAGGCTCGATCACGCTCTGCAATGACTGACGGCGGCGAGGACCTGGCGCCGCGGCTGGCGTGGTTCGTCGCGAACCGCGCGCGGCTGATGCGGGAGTTCGGGCTGCGCAAGCTGGCCCTGGTCGAGAACCCCGATCCGCGCGGCGAGTGCTGCCTGGAATGGTGGCACGACGGCGAGGTCCGCGAGGGCAAGGACGGCAAGCCCTTTCCCGCCGTCTACCGGAGCGAGTGCATGGAGCGCTTCCGGCAGGCCTGCGCGGCGCGCGCGAGCGTGAGAGGCCCGGATCGGCGCAGCCGCCCCGGGCCTCCCGTCCACTTCAAGCCCGCGCCGATGCAGGCGCAACGCAAGGCGAGGCCCAACGACCCGTGCCCTTGCGGCTCCGGGCGCAAAGCGAAGAAGTGCTGTGGAGTGTGAGCATGGAAAACCAAAGTTCCGAGTTCCGAGTTCCGAGTTCCGAGCCCGCCCCCGCGCAGATCCAGTGGCTCAAGCCCGATCCGCGCTCGGCGCGCGAGAAGCTGGCCGGCCTGCTGAAGGAACAGCAGCTCGCGCTGAGCCTCTCGCAGTCCGGCCTGGCCGCGCGCTGCGGTCTGGCGAAATTCAAGATCAACCGCTGGCTCCGCGGGCTGGGCCGCGCGCCTTCCGCGAAGGACCTGGAGCGCCTCGGCGCGCGCCTGGGCTGCGCGCCGGAAGCCGCCGCGATCGCCGCGGCCTTCCGCGCCGAGCGCCGCAAGCCCCGCTGGCGCGGCTTCGAGCACGGGGACGGGATTTAGGACTGAGGGCTGAGGACTGAGGACTGCGCGAGGGAACCGTGCTAGGATACGCGCATGCTCGACGCCGCCTGGTGGCTCTTCGTGGCGCTGGCGATTGCCGGCACGGCCTGCGTCTCGATTCTCAAGCGCGTGCGCATGGGCCATGCCCTCTGGACGGCCTCGAACGCGGGGCTCCTCGCGCTCTGCCTGGCGGACGGGAAGGCGCCCATGGCCGTGCTCTTCGCCGTCTACCTGCTCCTCTCCCTCTGGGGCCGCTGGCGCTGGCGGAACGACGCCTAGATTTTCGTTGCAACCGACCCCCGGTTTGGTGCACCATGGCCAGCGACAAACCGCTGGACTGGAGGGTCCCAGACACACCCACGAGAAAGCCCGCCCTGGATCGAGGCCCATGTCCGAAAGGCATGGGATCGTCTGGCCTCCGGCCAGCGGTTTGTCCCTCGCCGTCAGGGCGGGCCCAGTATTGGAGGAACGCGGATGACAAACCCGCTGCCCCCCGAGGAGTGGCCCACCGGGCCCAGGCCCCGGCGCTTCGGCGCCAACCCGCCGAACGTGCCCCTGAAGTATCCGGAGGACTTCGCGGTCTTCTGGTCCACGGAGCTGGCCGAGCTGCTGGGCGACGAGCCGGCGGCCGAGCTGGTCCTGGTGCTCGAGGAGAAGACGCGCCAGTGGTACCGCTTCTGTAAGCAGGAGTGGCTGGCGGAAAACTTCAACCGAAAGGCAGGTGGGCGATGAAAGGGAAGGCGAAGAAGCAGCAATTGGAACAGGTGGGGAGCATGAAGTTCCTCAGCCTCTCGTTCCGGATGTTCAAGTACGAAGGCAGGTGTTGGGTGCCCCTGGCAGACCTGGCGCGCGGACTTGGTTATTCGCGCTCGACCAAGCTCCAGGACACCGTGAAGAAAAACCCCAGGCTGTTCAGGGAACAGAGTTGGATTCTGGACGGTCGAAGCGGCATTTCTGAGGGCTTAATAGACACCCCTGAGGTGTCTATTTCGGCCCCCGGAAGCACACGGGACTTGAGCCTCTTTGCCTCTGTGGAAGGCGTCATCATGTGCCTGATGCTGAACCGCTCGGAGCATGCCGACGAGTTCAAGATTTGGGCGGCCAAGCGCCTTGTGCCCGGCATGATGCGTCGGACGTTCAAGCAAACCCCGCTGGACGATCTGAGCCCCGCGGAGCGTACGCGCGAACTGATCCGCCGCTCGAACGCGCGGCTGCTCAGGGAGGTCAAGCGCCTGGCCGCGCCGTGGACCCTGATCGAACTGATCCGCGAGTGCCGCCGGCTGAAAGCCGAGGGGCATCCCAACGATCAGATCGAGCCCCTCGTGAAGCGCGCGGGGAAGATGCTGGAGCGGATCGACAAGGCGTTCAACGGCCCGAACCTCTTCGACCTGATCGAGCGGGAGGTTTCGGACAATTAAGGCTGAAACAAGGGGCCGGGTAAGCCCTTTACCCGGCCCCTTGGCTTCGTAGGCTATAGGGGGGTGAACCATGCGCAAAGCTCGCCGGTTTGAACAGCAGGCGAAGACCCAACGAGGCTTCCCGGCCTGGATGGTTCTGGTGCCCACAGTCGTCGCGCTCGGGCTTGCGGTCCTGATACTACGGCCCGCCGAATCCCCCGCGCGAGCCCAGGAAGGCAGCGCCCCAGCTTCGCCGGCAGCCTCGAAACTCACGCCGCGCGAACGCGCCGACTACTGCGTCGGGATCCTGCAATCGGGGATCACCCCGGGGGCAACCTCCGACATGCGTCACATCGCTGCAACCTTCCTTAGGCATAGTATCTGGGGCAGCGTGGGCAAGGACGCGAAGCGGTTTGACGATCTCCAGTACCAGGCGTGCAGCAGTTGGCCCAAGTACGAAGAATACGTGGCCCAGCTTCTCGCCGCCTACCCCGAGCAGACCGCCGAAGCGCTGGAGCGAAACACGCTCAGCATCCTGTGGTCTTGGGAATATGATGGGAACTTTCAAGGCACTTTGGCCGAGAGAGAGAAGCTGGCGACCTGGCGCAAGACGCTCTGCGAACGCGCGGGCGTCGAGTTGGACCGGCACAACCGGATCAAGTGACCCTCCCCGAATCTCGTAACCTCAACGCCTGATTGCACGATATAGTATCAGGGTGAGCGAGCCGGACCTCCTGACCGTGCCCCAGGTCGCCAACCGCCTGGGGCTGTCCCAAAAGCGCGTGCGTAAACTGCTGCGCCAGCGTGCGCTGCCCGGCCTGCGCATCGGCGGGACGTGGCACGTCCCGCGCGTCGAGCTGGATCTCTTCCTCGTCCGCCTCCGCGGCAAGGCCCGCGGGAACCTCAGCGACCTTTCGTAGTCTTCCGCGTCCCTCCGCGACCTGCCCCCTCCGTTCATGCCGTTTACTCGGGTGAGACGCCGCGCCACAGGCCGGCCCTCGGAACCCGGGCCTCGGAACTCGGAACTCGCGATGCCGCACGCCGAACCGCCCGCCCCCGCCTGCCCGCTGCTCCGCGAAGCCACGACGGAGCAGATCCTTGCCGAACTTTACCGCCGCTCGATCGCCTTGCAGATCGGCGTCGTGATCCTGGCCGAAGGCAACGTCGGGAAGTGGCTCTACGCGCTGAAGGGCAACGATCAGTTCCAGACCGCGCTCTGCGCCGCGCTGATCGCCAAGCAGCACATCCTCGATCTGAAGATGAGCAAGGACTCCGCGATTCACGGGCACATCTGGCTGCATGGGGAATAAGGCACGGGGCGGCCGCGCCGACCCGTGGCACTCGGAACTCGGAACTCATGTACGACGCCGCGCAGAAACGGATCATCGCCCGGGAGCTGGCCCGCGCCGGCGACGTCGCCGGGGCCCTGCGCCGGCTGCGCGAGGAGTTCGAGACCTTCGGCACGCTGAGCGAATCGACCCTGCGCCGCCTCGCCAAGCAGAAAGAAGTCCGCGCGGCCGTCGCCGCCGAGCGCGTGCTGCTCGCGCAGGCCCAGGCCGAGGCCACCGTCGAGGTCGAGCGCGAGCGCGCGATCCTCGCCGCCGCGCCGGGGCTCTCCGCGCGCCTGGCGCACGACGAGAAGATCCTCCGCGACCTGCGCAAGCAGATCGAAGGCTGCCTCGAAACCCTCGACGCCAAGACCGCCGTGCGCCTCTACGCCGATCTGACGGGGATCGACGAGCGGCGCCGCCGCGACGCCCTGCCGGCCTGCGGCACGACCCCGGAAGGCGAGAAGCTCTGCGCGGCCGTCGCCGACGTGCTCGTCGAGGAACTCGGCGCGCAGCGCGCCGCGGAGCTGACGCGGAGGATCCGTGCGCGCTACCTCGCCTGACCTCAAGCGCAAGCCCGCGGTGCGGATGAACGCGCAGGCCGCCGTGCGGCACGAGCGCGTGGAGCGAACCTTGCGCGCGCTCGCCAAGCGCCTGGCGCCCGGCGACCTGGCCCTGGCCGACGACCTCTATCAGCACGGCATGGTCAGCATCCTGAAGCGGTCCGGGATCAACACGGTCGCGTACTGGCTCTCCCTCGCGCGCTGGCGCATGCAGGACCTGCGCCGCAAGGAGGCCCTGCGCGCGCGGCATGCGGAGCTGACCCCGAGCGGCGAGGTCGTGGAGGCCGAAGAACCCCAGGTGCCTTATGCGCGCTGATCCCTTTGCCCGCGCCCTCGCCGGCGCCGCCGAGCGGCTCGACCAGACGGCCGCGCTCGAGGAACGCCGCCAGGCCGCGGCCTCCGCGCCGAGCCTCGCGCAGCTCGTCGCGCGCGCGGACGGCTATAAGCATCCCGACCGCCGCGGCGACGAAGAAGCCCTGCCCGACCTGGAGGCCGAGCTGGCGCGGATCCGCGACGGCTACGCCGGCTTCGCCTACTGGCTCACGACCTACTGCTGGATCGAGGACAAGGAGACGCACAAGCGCCTGCGCTTCAAGCCCTGGCCGGCGCAGCGCGAGATCGGGCGCGAGCTGTGCGCCAAGCGCTGGCTGCTGCTGCTCAAGGCCCGCCGTCTCGGCTTCACCACGCTCCTGGAGGCCTACGCGGTCTGGCGCGTGACCTTCTTCCGCATGTACCGCGTGATCGCGATCTTCCAGGAAAAGGAGTACGCCCAGGAGTTCCTCCAGCGCTGCAAGGCGATCATGGAGAACCTGCCGAGCTGGCAGCGGCACGTCGCGACGAAGGACAACGTGCGGCTGCTGGCCTTCAACGCGCACCAGCACGGGTCGAGCCTGAAGGCCGTCGCCAGCAGCAAGAAGGCCGCGCGCTCGCTCGACGCCGACCTGGTGCTCTTCGACGAGGCCGCGTTCCACGGCTATCTCGGCGAGGCCCTGCGCGCGGCGATCCCCGCGGCCGAGCAGGGCGGCGGGCAGCTCGTGCTGATGTCCACCAGCGACGGCCCGCACGGCGCGTTCTTCGAGCAGTTCGACAAGCGCTGGAAGGAACAGCTCGCCTATCCGAAACGCAAGCGCCCGCGCGCGCGGAGGCACGGGGCGGCTGCGCCGACCCGTGGCACTCGGCGCTCGGCACCCGGAACTCGGAACTCCCGCTGGCGCGCGATCTTCTTCCCCTGGCATGCGCGCCCGGGGCGCGACGAGGCCTGGCGCGAGGCGCTCAAGGCCGACTGCGAAGATCCGCTCCTCTTCAAGCGCGAGTACCCCGCCACCGTCGAGGAAGCCTGGGAGGCCGCCGAGGGGCGCGTCTACCCGCTCTTCGCGCTGGACGAGCGCTTCGTGCGGCGCTTTAAACTCGAACCCGACTGGCCGCGCTGGCGCGGGATCGACTGGGGCGGCGTCGATCCCTTCGTCTGCCTCTGGGCCGCGGAGATCCCCGGCGCCGGCGCCGGCCTGACCGTCGATCCGGCCTGCCGGGAACTGCTGCGCGAGCTGATCGCCTACCGCTTCGGCGAGAACGACCAGCCCCTGGACGAGGACAACCACGGGCCCGACGCGCTGCGCTACCTGGTCGTGAGCGCGAAGCGCGACGGCCTGCGCGGGCACGTCCACGTCTACCGCGAGCTGTACGTGAAGAACTCCGCGGCGAGCGGGCTCTCGCCGGCGGACCTGGCCGCGCGCGTGAAGCTGCTCTCGACGGGCGAGCGCTTCGAGCGCAGCTACGCCGACCGCTCCCGGCCCGATTCGATCCTGCTCTTCAGCCAGTGCGGCGTCCCGACGCTTCCGCACCGCCACCTGAAGGGCCCGCGCGGCGGCGAGATCATCCAGGGCATCGCGCGCGTGGCCGCGCTGGTCAAGGCCACCGCGGACGGCTCCGGCCTGGCCGCGCTGCCGAGCGTCGTGCCGGCCGTCAAGGCGCCGAAGGGCTTCACGATGGAAGGGAATCGGAAAGCGGCGCTCAGCTTCCGCGGGCTCCCGCAAGGGCGCCCCGTCTTCGCGTGAGGAGGCCGGGATGCAACTGGATCAGAAGTCCAAGGAGAAGCTCGTACACCAGCACGTCAAGGCGCTGGAAGAGCACTTCGGCTCGGTGCTGATCCTCGTGACCGGCGAAGGCAAGCAGGGCACGTACACCTACTGGGTCGGCGGCGGCAACGGCGTCGCGAACTACGGGGCCGCGAGGACCTACGTCCGCCACGTCGAACGCGAGAGCACGGAAGAGGATCCGGAAGAAGAGGACCATCATGCCCACGACCAGTAACGACCAGCGGCTCGCCGAGCGCCTGATTGCCAAGCGCAAGGACCTGCAGGACCTCTGCGACGAGACCCAAGTCGTCAACGACGTCCTCGACGGGCCCGCGGCGCTCAAGACCGAGACCTATCTCCCTCAGCACCAGGCCGAGCACCCCGACGAATACGCGAAGCGCAAGCGCCTGACGCCGGTCTTCAGCGAGACCCCGGGCGTGCTCCAGTCGCGCATGGGCGCGCTCGCCAAGCAGCCGCCGGCGTTCACGCTGCCGGAGAAGCTCAAGCCTCTGGACGATCGGGCCACGCTGAAGGGGCTCGACCTGCGCGACCTCTTCTTCTGGGCGGCCACGCACGGCCAGATCGAAGGGTTCTGCGGCATCCTGATCGACCGCAAGCCCCTGCCGACCGAGCTGCAGGGCCGGGAGATCAGCGAGGCGCAGCAGCAGGAGGCCGGACTCGACCGCGTCTGGCTCGCCCCGTACGGCGCCGAGCAGATCCTCGACTGGAAGTACGACGACAAGGGCTTGCTCTGGGTCCGCCTGGTCGAGCAGGGCTTCGAGCAGCCGAGCTGGGACGCCAAGCCGGTGAAGGTCTGGAAGGTGCGCGTCGTGGATCGCCAGACGATCACGGTCTACGTCGTCCGCCAGATCAGCGAGGCCGAGAAGTCGGTCGAGATCTTCGAGCCGGTCGCGCACGCGGCGAAGGATTCGCAGGACAACCCCTGCGTGCCGTTCACGATCTTCCATCCGTTCCCGGCGAAGGATGGGATCGGGCGCTCGGTCCTCAAGCCCGGCGCGGAGGCCGACGTCGCGGCGCTCTGGCTGCTCTCCGAACTCCTCTGGCTCTGCTACATGCTCGCGCCGATTCTCACGCTCAAGCACAACCGCACCGACGAAGAGCTGCAGAAGATCGAGCTGGGCGCCTCGCGCTTCGTGCCGCTCAACGCCGGCGTCGAGGGCGCGCAGAACCCCGAGGAACTCGCCTACGTCGCCGTCGATCCCACGCCGATCGAGAAGCTGATGCAGGTCTGGGAGAAGATGGTCGGGAAGGCCAAGGAGTTCGGCGGGAAGCAGGCCTCCGCGGCCGTCCCCGTCGCGACCGAGCAGAGCGGGATCTCGAAGGCCTGGAGCTTCAAGACCTCGGAAGAGCGGATCCTGTTCATGCTCGCGCGCGCGCTGGACCAGGGCTTCACCGGCCTGCTCCAGATCGCCGCGCAGATGAGCGGCGTCCCCGCCGAGAAGATCGAGGTGAAGTCGCCCGACTCGTTCGACGTGTCCGACGCCGCGGAGACCTTCGACCTCAAGAGCGCCGCCGTGGAGTTCTTCCAGGGCTTCGGCTTGAACACGGCCGTCGTCGCGCTCCTCTCCGAGGCCGTGGACACGATGCTCCCGAACCTCAGCCCCGAGAAGCGGGCGGATGTCGAAGAGGAGCTGAAGGCGGTGCTCGAAGAGGAGCTGCGCCCCGGCAGGGTCCTCGACGCGACCCCGGCGCCCGAACCGAAGAGCCTGGGCGAACTGGCCAAGGCGCGCGACCAGGCCCGCAAGGTCGGCGACCAGGCCGAAGTGGAGCGACTGGGCGCCGAGATCAAGAAGCGCCTGGCCGCGGCCTGACCGGCTTCGCGCTGCAACCCCCTCATTCAGCGGTTCCGAACCACCTGACGGGCCGAACATGGTCCGATCCGGCCCTCGGGCCGTCCCGGCGCCCGAAAGCCCCGCACAGGCTCTCTTCGCGTTTTTCGGTTCCCGTCGCGCGTTAACTCAACGATGAGGTGCTTGACGCACAAAAGCTCAAGGTTCCCGCGCTGATGGCTTTTCCTCGCTCCTGGCTGCTTCTGGACCCCGACCCCGCGCCGGCTCCCGGCGGCGGCGGAAACCCGCCGAAGCCGAACGAGCCGCCCAAGGTTCCCTCGGTTCAGGAAGTGGCCGAGGCTACGGCCAAGATCCTGGGGCCGGTGATCTCCGAGATGGTCGCCAAGGCGCAGAAGGCCGCGCAGCCTCCGGCGCCGCCCGCGCCCCCGCCGAACCCGAACGAACCGCCGAAGCCCGCCAGTCTCGATGAACTCGCCAAAGTCCGGCAGGGCTTCGAGGCCGAGCTGGCCAAGCGCGACCAGGCCCTCGCCGCCGAGCGGAGCGCCAACGCGCTGCGCCAGGAGCTGGGCAAGGTGCACTGGTTCGACCCCGCCGACGCCGAGCGCGAGCTGCTCCCGCTGCTCGCGACGAAGGAAGACGGCTCGATCGTCGCGCGGACCTTCGACTCGATCGGGGGCGTGAAGGTGCCCAAGGACCGCTCGCTCGCCCAGGCCGTCGCCGACCTGCGCGCCGCGAAGCCCCACTGGGTCAAGGCCCAGCGGCTTCCCGGCGGGACCGGCGCGACCGGCGAGAGCTTCCAGTTCGACAAGGACCCCTCGTACGAGGAGCTGATGCGCCCCGAGAACGCGCAGATGCTCCATGAGTTCCAGGAAAAGCACCCCGACCGGGCCGCCGCGATCCTCACCGCGGGCCTCGACGGGCTGCGCAACCGAAAGTGAGTAAGCCGTGACCGCCGGAACCTCCCTCCCGTCCGATTTCAGTCCGCTGCCCCAGGTCCTGCTCGCCCACATGAGCAAGCGCTTCGTGGAGCGGAGCCTCGAGTACGGCAGCCTGCTGGGCCCGGTCGGCTCGGAATCCCCGATCTGGATCGAGGATAACCCGTGGTTCGTCAACGGCGGCCAGTACATCCAGGCTCCGTACGTGAAGCGCATCCCGGGCCTGACCCGGCGCGACATCACGAGCACCGGCGCGCTGACCGCGCAGAAGGTCGAGGGCGGGAACAACCAGGGCGTGCTGCTCAACCGCCGCTCGGAGCTGATGAAGTTCACCGACGCGACCTGGATCCGGAACATGCCGCGCGAGCAGATCAGCGCGGAGCTGGGCCGGCAGCTCGGCGAGCTGGTCCTGGACGACCTGCTCAGCACCGCGATCGCGGCGCTGCGCGGGATGGTCGAGGCCGTCGCGGAGCACATCTCGGACGTCTGGGTGACCTCCGGCACCAAGCAGCTCATCACGCCCGCGCAGATCGACGCCGGGCGGGACCTGATGGGCGACGCCTGGAGCGTACTGACCCACATGCTGCTCCATTCGAGCTGCAATACCGACCTGCGCAGCGACGCGGTCGGCCGCGGCTACGACACGGTCGGCGGCGCGACCCTGAAGGGCGACCCCAACGCCAACGGCTTCGGCCTCAAGAAGGTCATCCGCGACGACGCCAACCTGGCCGTCGCCGACGCCGGATTTGACAAGCGGCTCGTCTTCCTGCTGGGCCGCGGCGTGCTGATGATCGGTTTCGAGAAGCAGTACATGGTCGAGACCGACCGCAACCTGGCCAACGAGAACAAGGAAACGCTCTGGCGCGCGGACGGGGAGCTGAAGCTCCGCTCGAATCACATGAGCTACAACGACGGCGCCGGCGGGGCCAACCCCTCCAACAGCGTCCTCGCCGATTCCGCCAACTGGACGGACGGCTACGAGAACCACAAGGAGTTCCCCGCGGTCGAGCTGGTCCTGAACGCGACCGCCGCGAACTGAGCGCAGTCAGGGCTGAGGCTTGAGGACTGAGGACTGAACTTCCGAAAGGCGAATCATGGCTAAGGGCAAGCAGAACACCAAGGGCGACGGCGACGACAAGCCGCCCGTCGAGAATCCTGAGGCGGACAAGCCGAAGCTCTCCGCGAGCGACCGCAAACTCCTGGCCGAGGCCGAGCTGCTCGCCGCCGAGGAAGCCGCCGCGCTGAAGCGCGAGTTCGGCGAAAACCCGATCCCCATGGAGCGGATGCCGAAGCCCGTCGAAGAACTCGTCAAGGCGATGAAGGCCGCGCGCGAGATGCCGCTGCAGGGGCTCCACGCCTACGACTACCGCTACGGCGTGCGCTGCGTCTTCGTGGCCAAGGACGGCGAAGAGTACGACGCGCGGATGCTCCCGCTGCCCGTCAACAAGGGCACGCTGCTGGAGATCCCGCTGATCCTGGATCCGGCGAAGGCGTACGCCGAGCTGGGGCGCATGCCGGCCGCGCAGCGCGTCAAGGCGCACAAGGAGCTGACGGAGAACCTGAGCAAGACCGCGCCGGCGCTCGACATCAAGGGCGAGACGAAGCGCCTGGTCGAGTACCGCGGGATGCTGCTGCACGGCTTGCAGATCAACGGCAAGTGGGTTCCCGCCGCGCACCTGATGGTGAACTTCAGCCGCAAGGGCGGGCAGGAGTGGAAGTCCAAGCATTTCGTCCGGCCCAAGGAGTTCGTCCCGCACGGAATGGCCTCGGGGATCGTGCCGCACTTCTACCTGAAAGACTGAACCCGAATCGGATTCGTGGACCAAGAGGCCGAGCGGGCTTAGCCGGCTCGGCCTTTTTCACAGAGGGATGAACATGAAGCTCCTGCATCGTTTCTTCTTCGCCGCGGCCGTCGCGCTGCTGGCCCTGGCCACGCCGGTCTTCGCCGGCACGCCCAGCTCCGGCGCGATCACCGAAGGCCTTCAGTACATCAACGGCACGAAGATCTTCTCCCAGGACCAGCTCAACGTCGCCACGCTCACCGGCAACGCGACCCTGGACTTGGGCTCGAAGCGCTTCCAGAAGCTGAACCCCTCCGGCGCGCACCGCGACGTGACGCTCCCGGCCGAGGAACTCTCCGCGGGCCTCGTCTTCTGGTTCATCAATTCCGGCTCCGGCAACAACGTCGTCGTCAAGGATGACGAAGGCAACACGATCGTGACGGTCCAGCAGGACCAGGCGGCCTTCGCGGTCTGCTCGGGCACGGCCTGGGGCGGCTTCGCCTTCGGCACGCTGCCGGGCGGGAACCTCCAGGCGGACGGCTCGGTCGCCGGCGCCACCGGCCAGGCGCAGGATTTCGGCACCAACGGGATCAAGGCCGACGTGCTTGCGGAGAGTTCCTCCGGCGTGGGCATCGCCGCGGACGGGGTTTTGCTGAAGGACGGCTTCGTCGGCATTCTCGACACCGGCAGCGATCACCGGATCACGATCAAGACCGCGACCAACGAGGGCGCCAACTACGACCTGACGATTCCCGACCTGGCCGCCAGCGACACCCTGATGACCCTCGCCACCGCGCAGACGGTCACCGGGGTGAAGACGATGTCCGGCGCCAACGTGGTCACCCACGCCAACGCCTCGGGCCTGAAGATCCTCGACACCGGCGGCGACCACACCCTGGCCTTCATCACGGCGACCGACGAGGCGGGGAACTACACCGTCACGGTCCCCGACCTGGCCGGCAACGATACGTTGATGACCCTCGCCACGGCGCAGACGGTCACCGGCGTGAAGACGATGTCCGGCGCGAACGTGATCACGCACGCGAACGCGAGCGGGCTCAAGATCCTGGATACCGGCGGCGACCACACGCTGGCTTTCATCACGGCGACCGACGAGGCGGCCGACTACACCGTCACGGTCCCTGACCTGGCCGGCAACGACACCCTGATGACCCTCGCCACGGCGCAGACGGTCACCGGCGTGAAGACGATGAGCGGCGCGAACGTGGTCACCCACGCCAACGCCTCGGGCCTGAAGATCCTCGACACCGGCGGCGACCACACCCTGGCCTTCATCACGGCGACCGACGAGGCGGCCGACTACACCGTCACGGTCCCCGACCTGGCCGGCAACGATACGCTGATGACCCTCGCCACCGCGCAGACGGTCACCGGCGTGAAGACGATGTCCGGCGCGAACGTGATCACCCACGCCAACACGGGCTTGAAGGTCCTCGATACCGGCGGCGACCACAGCCTCACGATCACGACCGGGACCAACGAGGCCGCCAGCTACAACGTCACGATCCCCGACCTGTCCGGCAACGATACGCTGATGACCCTCGGCGTGCCCGGGACCGTGACCGGCAACGTGACCTACAGCGGGAGCGTCATCCGCGCCTCGCAGCGCTACTGCTTCGGCCTCGGCGGGGCGAAGGTCGGCGGGACGGCGGGCTTCGTCGTGGGCGCGGCCAGCAACGTCTTCGCCGCGACCTGCCCGGCCTCGCAGACCTCCGCGAAGCTGATCGTCCCGATTCCCGCGGTCAAGGACGGCTGGACGATCACCGGCTTCGGCCTGCTCGGGCAGATCGAGTCCGCCGGGAACAACGTCACCGTCGATTGTGACCTCCGCGTGCAGACGACCGCCACCGGGGACTTCGTGGACGCCTCGGTCAGCACCATGACGCAGATCGCCGTCAGCGCCGACACCGCGATCGACGAGACCCAGGACAAGACGGGCCTCTCCCAGGCCGTGGACCAGGACGAGGCCTACTACATGGTGATCACCGTCACGACCGACGCCTCCACCGACGTGGACATCCGCGGCGTGCGCCTGATCGTGACCGAGAACTGATGCCCCACGGGGTATGCACCGGGCCTGAACATCCGAATCGAACCGTCGAGGCCGTCTGGGAGACGGAGACGCAGCGCTGGGTCTGCGGAGGCGACGAGCGGCAGAACCTGGGCGCGTGCGGGCACGGCGTGATCGTCAGCAGGAAGGTGCACCATGGACGGCGAAGCACGCGAACGTCTGGCGCGGATCGAGACCAAGCTCGAAGTCGTCGGTGACCAGCAGACGCGGATTCATGCCGACCTGAAGGCCCACATGATCCAGGAGGCCGTGGACAAGCGCGAGGTCGATAAGCGCCTCGACACGGTCGAGAAGGAACAGGTTGCGACGAGGACGCACTTCCGCTGGCTCTACGGCGTCTGGGGCTTCGTCCAGGTCGGCGTGATCGGTTGGTTCAAGTCGAATCTCAAACCCTGAGCAAAGGAGCTTCACGCATGAACGAAAGCAATCCCCTGGTGCCCGGCGCGCAGACGTCCGAGCACGCCGCGCTGCAGCAGTCCGACTTCTTCAGCAAGGTGCTGCTGGTCCTGGGCATCGTCTCGACGGTCGCCGGCGGCATCGTTGCGGGCGTCCAGGAGTACGCGGCGCAGGCCGCGCAGGCCGCGGGCGAGGCGTACGTCGCCAACCCCATCCTGGCGATGATCCTCTCGATCGGCGGGATCGTGCTGGCCGTCGTGGCGGGCGTGAAGAAGTCGCTCGAAACCTCGGCCTACATCCAGGGCCGCTCCGAGATCAAGGCCGCCGCCGCGTCCGCGCCCAAGGAGTAGCGATGCCCTTCGCGCTGCCCTGGTACGGATGGGTCATCTCCGCGGCCGTGGTGGGCGGCGGGACGGTCTGGTGGCTCCTGCGCAGGCTGAAGCAGGCCGAGATCGACCGGCAGGAGCGCGCGAGCCTCGAAGCCCGCGTGCGCGCGGACCTCGAAGCGCGCGCGCTCGAAGCCGACGTGCGCGCCGAAGTCGAAGCGAAGAAGAACCAGACCGGCCCGGTGCAACCCGAGGATTGGAACTTCTGATGCGCCTCGCCCCTCGAACCTCGCTCCTGCTGCTGGCCTGCATGCTGCCGTTGCTCGCCGGATGCGGGCCCTCCGGAGGGTCTGCCTCCGGCCGGCAGCGGGCGCCGATGCTGGACCTCCCGCCGGCCAACGAGTACACGCCCGAGGAACTCGCGACGCTGGGCGCGCTCGCCGCCGAGCATCCGCTGCTGGCGCGCAAGCTGGTCAACCAGGGGCAGGCGCTCCGCGCCGCCGGCGAGACCTACAACGCCTGGGCCTGGAATCACAACGCCAAGATGCTCCGCGAGCTGGGCTACACGGAGCCGGAGATCGCGAAGCTGCTCGGCGCGCAGCCGGGCAAGAAACCCGAACCGCCTGAATCCGGAGCGCCGCATGAAGCTCCAGCGCAGCCTTGAGCTGCTTCTCTTCGCCGCCTGCCTGGCGGCCCTGATCTTCACCGTCCGCGCGCAGCGCGCGGAAGTCCCTGAATTCGAGCTGCCGATCGAGAGCCTCAACGCCGTCGCGCGGGTGCAGACCGTCGAGCGCGACCGGCTGGGGCATCGAATACCGTTCCAGCGGGAGCGCCGTCGCGATCACCCCGCATACGCTGCTGACCTGCGCGCACGTGGTCATGGACGCCGAGGCGATCACCGTCGAGCTGCCCGGCGACGACGGCTACACGGAGCTGCAGGCGACGGTCGAGCGGCTCGACCTGGAGGCCGACCTGGCGATCCTGCGCGTCGAGGAACGGCTGCCGGCGACGGTCGTGATCGGGTTGACGCGGAGCCTGGCGCTGCACGGCGGCGAAGCCGTCTACGCGCAGGGCGCCGCGCTGGGCTACTCGCCGCGCGGCCTGGCGCGCGGGTACTTCGCCAGCCGCGAGGGCGACGAGAACCTGCTGATGGGCGCCTGCTGGACCGCGCGGATCAGCACGGCGCCGGGCTCCAGCGGCGGCGCGATCTTCGATCCCCGGACCGGCTTCCTGCTCGGCATCGTCCGCGGCGGCCTCTCGTCCGGGCAGGTCTGCTTCTTCATTCCCGCGCCGCGAATCGTGGAGTTCATCGACGCATGGCACTGAGCGACGCCAACGAGATCCTGCTCTTCGAGGTCTTCGGCCTGCCGCGCGCCGGCACGGCCTACGAGGCGCAGTTCGTCGCCGACTGGCTCCGCGGGCCCGCCGGCGAGGCCTACGACTTCAGCGCGCTGACCGACCAGCTCGAAGCGCGGCTGGCCGTGATCAACGCCGACGCGGCGCTGGAAGCCCGCGTCGCCGCCGTGCTCGCCGACTGGCCGGCGCCGGGCGAGGTCGAGGTCTACCGGCAGAACGGCGCGGCGGGGATCCTGGCCCACGACGGCCGGCTCCGGCAGAACATCCGCGACACGCTCGGGAACCTGATCGGCTTCTGGGCCCCGGACGGCGGCTTCGTCGGCGAGATCAAGCGCCGCAACGGCGGCGGGAACAGGATCGTACGATGAACTTCTTCGGACCGCTGCATTTCGTGGTGTGCCTCTTCGCCCTGCCTACCGCGTGGCTCCTTGCCGTGCTGCTCGGCGCACCCATGCCTTCCGCGCGCGAGATGCTCGCCGACGCTTACGGCGGGCGCGGCGACTTCCACTTCCTGGGCCTGGTCTTCATGTATTGCCTCGGCGGGTTCACGCTCTGCACCCTGCTGCTGCTCTGGTTGCTGCTTGAGGTCTGCAAGCTCGTGCCCCCGGTGTTTATCCAATGAGCCGCTTCGACCGCCTCGGCGAGGCCGCGGCGCGCGCGAGCCTGAACGTGGCGCGGCGGGCCGGCGTGCAGGTGAGCTTCACGCACCGCGACGAGGATCCCGTCACGCTCTGGGCGCAGGTCCTCTCGAACCGCGTCGAGCTGGTCCGGCGCGGGCTGGTCGATGTCGCCTTGCGCGTGCTCACGCTGGAGATCGCCACCGGGCAGACGGGCTTCGAGGCGCCCTCGGGCGAGCCGGAGCCGGTCACGCCGGGCGACGTCGTGACCTACCAGAGCCGCGCGCACGCGGTGCTTGAACCCATCGGGAAGAACGCGCAGGGCACCGTCTACCTGCTGCGCTGCGTCGAAGAGAAAGAGCTGGGGAGAGGCTGATGCCCGCGACGACCGGCGCGACCAAGACCCTCCTGCGCATCGCCGCGATCGCCGGGGATCAGGCCTTCATCGGCGGGGCGCGCGTGCTGACCGGCTTCAAGCGCTGGACGGAGGCCGAGAACTTCGATGTCCTGGTCAAGGCGCTGACCGACAAGCAGCAGGCCTACTTCTGGGTCGCGCTGCGCCGGATCCCTTCCCTGGGCATCAACGAGGCCAAGCGCTTCGTCTTCGACGCCGAGCTGGTCGTGCCGGTGGACAAGGAGAGCAGCGACGACCTGGTCGGGCCCTGGGATCTGGCGGTCGGCCTGCAGGACGCGCTGGAGAACGAGGCCTCCTACGGCGCCGGGGAGTTCGTGCCGATCGTGAGCATCGGCTTCAAGGGCGTGGAGAAGCGCTACGGCATCGCGCGCTGGGACTTCGGCGACGGCGAGGCGGGCGGTTCAATGGAGTCGATCGATCCCTGATGGCCAAACGCGAGCTTCCGGATCCCGAGGACCTGGCGCGCCTGCTCGCCTGGCTCAACGCCTGGCAGGCGGCGCAGGCCGAGTTCTTCGCCTGGGTCGAGGCCGAATACGCGCGGCGGCTCAAGGCCTTCGAGGGCGACCGCAAGCGCGCGCGCGGGCTGCTGGCGCTCGAAGCCGAGCGGATGCCCTTCGGCCGCGACGGGCGGCTCGACCGCCGGCCCGGCCGGCACGACCGCGCCAAGCGCAAGCTGCGCGCGAAGACCGACCAGGTCCTGGAGGGGCTCGTGCTCCGCGGCCTCGACCGCTTCGGCGCGCGCGGGCGCTGGAACCGCATGGGCGTCTTCATCGGGAACCTCGACCGGATCACGCAGCGCCTGGCGCTGGCGAAGCTGAAGCTCGCGCTGAGCCAGGCCGCGCGCGAGACGCGCAAGAGCCTGAAGCAGCTCGCGGCTGCGACGGAGTAGGCGTATGGACCCGATTGACGAGCTGGAGGACTTCGACTGGATCGGCTTCCTCGACCAGGCCGAGGCCGCGGTCGGGGACGAGGGGCGCGCCCTGGCCGAGAACATCGCGCGCAACCTGGCCGAATCCGTGCGCCAGCAGCGCAACACCCTGGAGGCCGCCGCCGACCAGCCGGTCACGCGCGAGGAGCTGCTCGACGCGACCGACCTGGAGCTGAAGCCCGGCAACGAGCGCAACACGAAGGCCTCGTTCGAGACCCACATGCGCGGGCTCTTCCGGCGCGTCGCGGACGGCCTGGGCCGGAAGATGAACTCCAAGGATTACATGCAGATCCACCCGGACGGGCGTCCGGCGGTGCGCCTGGAGCTGGACGAGTACGCCTCGACGCGCCAGTCGAACCTCGGCGCGCACCCCCACGACCAGGCCATGGCCGTCCCGGTCCCGCCGGGCTGGGAGACGGAGCTGCCCTTTGCCGAGCGGCTGGCGCACCTGAGCCCCAAGGCGCAGGCCAAATGGCTCTCGGAGTACACCAAGCGCCGGGCCCGCGGCCTCGGCCCGCCCCCGTTCCCCGATTAGCCGGGGTTTCTACCAAGGGGGGGCCGCGCGTTAACCCTGTGGGCTGCGCATGCCGACGCGAGACGAGATCCGGCAGCACGCGCTCCGGCGGCTGCGCCGGCTGAACGCGGCGACGCGGTTTCTGGCGCGCCCGGGGCTGCTGGCCGAGCGAGTGAACCTGAAGCTGGCGAAGGAAGGCTGGCTCGACCGGATCCTCGCCGCGCGCTTCGCCACCGGCGGGGCCTCGTCCGGCTCGCCCTGGCCGGCGCTGAAGCCTTCGACGGTGAAGCAGCGCGCGCGGCTGGGCTTCGCCGGCACGGGCCCGATCCTGGTCCGCAGCGGGACGCTGCAGGACGCGGCGCTGGAAGGCAAGACCGAGGCCGATGCGTTCGGCCTGACCAAGAAGCTGAAGGACCGCGCGGCGCCGCGCTACGTGGGGGCGGCGAGGCCCGCAAGCGGAAGACGAACCGGGCCGCCAAAGAGGCCAACGACTTCTTTGGGATCCGGATCGGGAACACGGGCAGGGTCAGCGATTACGCCGAGGCGCTGAACCGCGAGCGGCCGTTCTTCGCCAAGCCCAGCGAGCGCGAGCTGCAGCCGCTGCTCGAACGCCGGCGCCGGCTCCTGGCGGCGCTGCTGAGCGCGGTCCGCAACGGCGAGAGCATCACGGCGGTGCTCAACTAGGACTGAGGGCTGAGGACTGAGGACGGAACGCCTCGGCACTCGGAACCCGGAACTCGGAACCGAATCATGAGCGGCACGATCACGACCATCTATCCGCAGAGCGTGACCTGGAACTCGATCACGTACAGCGCGGCGTCCCACGGCCTGGTCCGCGCCGAGGTCCAGCACGGCGGGCAGCCCGTCGAGAGCCTGGCCGGCGACGACGAGTACGCGCGGCAGACCTTCGTGGTCAACAAGGGCGTGCGCGTGCGGCTCTTCATCCGGAACTTCGCGATCGACACGAGCCTGGGCGCGGCGACCTCGAACATGGTGATCACGGTGAAGCACAAGTCCGGGACCAAGACGCTGACGATCGCGAACATGATCCTCTTCGACGTGCGCCCTTCGCAGGCCCGCGCGCAGGAGAGCGAGACGATCCTGGAGTTCGTGCACGAGTCGGCGGACGGCACGACCAACCCGCTGACGGCGGCTTGACGGCAGGACTGAGGTCTGAGTGCCACGGGTCGGCGCAGCCGCCCCGTGCTGAGAGGCAAGCGAGATGAACTTCTACGGCGGGCAACCGGTGAAGGTGAAGGGCCTCGACGGCCCGTGCATCTTCGAGGGCTACGGGCCGATGACTGAGGACTGCTCGGTCCTGGTCGGGCTGCGCGGCGCGCGCGTCCGGAAGCTGGTGAAGCTCGCCGACGTGGAGCCCGAGGCGCCCGCCGAGATGGACGAGAGCCCCGAGGCCCGAGTTCCGGGTTCCGAGAAGAAGGCCAAGGCCAAACCCAAACGATGAACGGCAGCCTCCTGATCGCGTACATGGAAGCCTGCGTGCGGCTCCACGCGCGCGACAGCGGGCGGATCCGCTTCTGGTCCGACGCCGAGCTGCTCGCGGCCTTCCACGCGCTGGCCGAACCGGTGCCGTCCTTCGAGGCCTGGTGCGCCAAGATGGGCCTGCACGGCGGCGGCGGGGCGGAAGCGCCGGGCGGCGAGCCCGACGACGAAGCGAAGCTCGCGGCGAACGAGGCCGGCATGCAGGCGCTGCTCCTGGCCGGCGCGAAGGGCGCGCCGGTGAAGGTCGAGGATCCCGAGGCCCCGCCCGAGCAGATCGCGGCAAGCGAACCTCCCGAGTGCCACGGGCCGGCACAGCCGCCCCGTGCCTCCAAGCCCCGGAAGCCCAAGTACGAGCCGCCTCCGATCTTCAAGCCCGAGTGAGCCATGCCCGAATTCCGCGTGGATACCAACAGCCAGCTTACGGCCGAGCGGCAGATCACCGCGGAGCTGGAGCGGCAGCTCGGGATCACGCGCCAGCAGCTTGAGCTGCAGGAGCGGATCGAGCGGACCGTCGCGCAGCGCGCTTCGGCGGGCTCGCGCACGGCCGCGCTGGAGCCGCTCTACGACCTGCCGGGCCGCGGGCAGGTCCTCGCGGCGCACCCGAACCGGATCGACCAGGAGCAGCAGCGGATGGCCGAGGCGCGGCGCGCGGCGCTGGCCCGGCTCGACCAGGAGCGGCAGCGGGCCGCCACGCTGGCCGCCACCGAGCAGCAGGAGACCTTCGACCGGCGCTTCGAGGGCGCGCTCGACAAGCTCCAGCGGCGGCGCCTGGCGGGGCTGCGCGGGACGCACTTCGAGGGACCGCGGCAGACGATCGGCGACGTGGGCGACATCTTCGCGGTGCTGAGCGGGCAGGGCACGCAGCAGGACTTCCTGGGCGCGGCGGGGCTGGGCGTGCGCGGGGCGGCGGCGCTGGGGCTCCGCGGCGGCGCGGCCCTGGCCTCGGCCTTCGCCGCGGCGGCGCCGACGATCGGCGCGGCGCTCATCGCCAGCCACGTCGTCCGGCAGATCTACGAGCAGCTCACGCACAAGGACGAGGTGGACGGGATCGCCGCGCAGTCGCTGCGCCTGGACCGCAAGATCCGCGAGCTGAGCCGGGGCGAGCTGACCGCGGCGGACTTCGTGGGCATCGACGTGGGGATCTTCAACCCGCCCTGGGCGACGAGCCGGCTGGGCTTCTACGAGCGCGTGCGCCGGAGCAAGGAGCTGCAGGAGACGCTCGCTGACGCGGCCAACGACCTGAGCGGCGGCGGGGCCGTCGCCGCGGCCATGATCAACAACCTGGTCGGGGAGCACCTGACCGGCGGCGCCAAGCGGCAGATCGCCGACGCCGCGCTGAACCTCGCCCGCGACCCCTCCACGGCCGGCCTCGTCCTGATCGCGCAGGACCAGTACCAGGCGCACCTGAAGCACGAGCGGAGCCAGGCGGACTATTACGAGCGGAACCCCAGCGCGCTGGCCGAGGCGCGCAACCGGGACCGCGCACGCGAGATGGCCGAGAAGTTCGAGGCCGAGCGGCGCATGGATTGGAACCCGAACTGAGGCTTGAGGCTTGAGGCTTGCGAAGGCCCGGAACTGAACGATGAGCTACGACATCGAGATCGCGGGGATCCAGTTCGCGTCGCTGGCGAGCGGCGACGGGCAGTATTCGCTCTGCCAGATCCAGATCGGGGTCGGGCGCTACGACAACGTCCGCTACCACCTGAAGGGCGTGAAGGGCTCGTACACCAGCGAGGGCGGCCTGATCGGCGTGCCGATCACCGCGCGGGTCCGCTACGTCGGGGACGTCGTGGACCTCTACAACGCCTTCGAGGCTGACAAGGCCACGATGGAAGGCGCGCCGGGCTTCGACATCGAGGACCCCGCGGGAAACATCTACGAGGACTGCGAGCTGGAGGACGCCGTGATCACGCGGCATCCCACGGCGACGGGGCGCGTCGGCGGGCAGACCTGGATGGACGTGGAGTACCGCTTCACGAGCTGGGCCGGGAAGGCGGCGGCGTAGCAGGCCTGAAGTATGAAGTATGAAATATGAAGTGTGAAGGTTCGGAACGGGGAAACGGCGGCGATGAACCTCACGGCGGACACGACCAAGGGCCTGGCGCTTTTCGAGAACCTCGAAACGGCGTTCCGGCAGCACGACAACGAGAGCGACAACTTCGTCGCCGGCGTCTTCACGCACCTGCCGAAGGAGTTCTCCGCGACGGAGGCCGACGAATGGGCCTCGTACATGATGTTCCTGCGCGAGCTGGGCCTGGAGGGCTCGCAGGGGCTGGAGGTCCGCAACGAAACGGGCGGGACGCTGGCCGCCGGGACGCTGGTCTACGTGAGCGGGTACGGCTCGGACAAGTGGTTGATCTCGAAGGCCGACCCGGCCGCGCTGGCGAGCCTGGCGCAGTACGTGCTGGCGGCGGACCTGGACGACGACGAGGACGGCTTTGCGTACGCCTACCGGACGGTCGCGGGGCTGGACACGAGCGGCACCAGCGAAGGCGACCCGGTGTACCTCAGCGGAACGCCTGGGGAATTCGTCTTCACGCCGCCGGGCGGCTCGGACATCGAGCAGAAGGTGGGCACGGTCGAGGTCGTGGACAACGCGGACGGCGCGATCCGCTTCACGGTCGGCGGGGAAGGCAGCTTCCTTCGCTCGGCCATGACCGGCAGCGGGACCGCCGGCGCGATCCCGCGCTTCGATTCAGCCACGGTCCTGGAAAACGGGAGCCTCCTTGACGACGGGGCCGTCTACCCGACCAGCGCCAACGCGGTGGACCTGGGTAAGACGTCGGCCGAGTTCCGCGGGGCCTACCTCGGCGAGGACTCGGGAAGCGGCACGTACTACGGGCTCGACCAAGACTGGCGCTTCGCCTACGACGAGAGCGCCTCGGACTCGCTGATCCTCTACGAGGGCACGGTCCCGGCCATCTTCTTCAAGGGCTCCGATCCGGGCTCGCAGGCGGCGGCCAGCGACACCAACGGCAACGACCTCTGGATCCGCACGCAGACCGGCGGCGCGCACGTGGCGGCCAACCCCAGCGGCGGGAACCTGTGGCTTGTGCCCGGCGCGGCCGGCGCCGGCGGCTCGGGCTCCGTGGGCACGGTCTACGTCGGCTACAGCCCTTCGCCCGGCACGGATTACTGGGCCTTCAGCCATAACGGTGGGACGGCCTCGGCGAAGGTCGCCGGCGGCGCGATGCTCTTCGCGACGGTCGGCTCCGACGACGTGAACTTCGGGATCGCGAACCTCTCCCAGATGGCCCTGAGCACCAGCGCGGCCAATACGACGATCCTGGGCCGGAGCGGTAAGCTCAGCGTCAAAGAGCACTTCGCCGGCGACGACAGCTCCAGTGGCTACGTCCTGGGGATTGACGCTAATGGGCGGATCTACTACGACGAAGCAACCACCGACCGCGTGCATGTGATCGGCGCGAAGTGGAGCCTCTTCACGCCGGCGACGAACGACCCGACGGTTGACTTCCTGATCTATGCCGCGGCGACGACGCAGACGCCGCTGGCCGTGCAGGCGCAGGCCGCGCAGACGGCGAATCTATTCGAGCTTCAGAACAGCAGCGCGACGGTCCTCGCGCTCTTCGACTCCGGCGCGAACCTGAACATGCAGGACCTGCTCATCACGCGCCCGGTGCTGAAGGATTACGGCGAGACGCTGAACGCGATCGGCTCGATCGGGGGCGGCACGCAGGACATCGACCTCACGCTGGGCAACGTGGTCTCGGGCACGGTCGATACGAGCACGACGACGTTCACCTTCAGCAACCCCAGCACGAGCGGCGTCGCGTGCAGCTTCAGCCTCGTCCTGACCAACGGCGGCTCGCAGACGGTCAACTGGCCGGCCTCGGTGGACTGGCCGAACGGCGTCGCGCCGACGCTCACCGCCGCCGGCGTGGACGTGCTGACCTTCCTCACGCTTGACGGCGGCACGACCTGGTACGGCTTCGTCGCGGGGCTCGACCTGCAATGAGCCTCCTCGCTAAGCGCCTGCGGATGGGCTCGGGCGGCGACGCGCCGATTGCGCAGAAGCTCTACACCTGCGGGAGCCAGAACGGATCGGGCGCGCTGGGCTTGGGCGACAATGTCAACCGCAGCTCCCCCGTGCAGGTCGGAGCGCAGGGCGATTGGAGCCTGGTCTCGGTTGGCACCTCACACATGCTGGGGCTGCGCGGCGGCAAGCTCTTCTCCTGGGGCTCGGGTTCGACCGGCCGAACGGGGCACAACGACACGACCAACCGCAGCTCGCCGGTGCAGGTCGGCGCGGCGGAGGACTGGGAGGCCATCGGAGCGGGCGGGGCCTTCTCCGTCGCGATCCGCGCCGGCGCGCTCTTTGCCTGGGGGCAGAACAGCTCCGGCGAATCCGGGCAGAACGACATGACCGTGCGCAGCTCGCCGGTGCAGGTCGGCGCGGCCACCGACTGGGACGCCGTCTCGGCCGGGCAGGCGTTCTGGATCGGGCTGCGCGCCGGCGCGCTGTATTTTTGCGGGCTTGGCACCAGCGGGCAGTGCGGGCAGGGCGACGCGGTCTCGCGCAGCTCCCCCGTGCAGATCGGCGCGGCCACCGACTGGGAGGCCATCGCCGCCGGCAATGCGTTCTGGATCGGACTGCGCGCCGGCGCGCTGTATTTTTGCGGGCTTGGCACGAGCGGCCAGTCGGGGCAGGGCGACGCGGTCTCGCGCAGCTCCCCCGTCCAAGTCGGCGGGCTCACCGACTGGGAAGTCATCGCCGCTGGCAACCTCTTCTGGGTCGGGATCCGCGCCGGCGAACTCTACGCATGCGGAAACAATACCAACGGCAACCTGGGGCAGAACAATACCACATCCCGCAGCTCCCCCGTCCAAGTCGGCGGGCTCACCGACTGGGAAGCCTGCGGGGCCAGTGACAGCGCGCTGTACGCGATCCGTGCCGGCGCGTTGTATGCTTGCGGGATCGGGACCGCCGGGCAGATGGGGCAGGGCGACGCGGTCTCGCGCAGCTCCCCCGTCCAAGTCGGCGGGCTCACCGGCTGGGCCGTGATCTCGGGCGCCCGCGCGGGCAACGCCTGGGGAGGCATTCGCATCGCATGAGACCCACGCTCGATCGCGCGAAGCTGCTGGCGCTCGCCGGCCAGCACGACGAGGCCGAGGCGCTGCTCCGCGAGCTGCCTCCGTCGAACCGCCGCGACTTCAACCTCGGCTGGCACCTCTGCCGCCGCGGGCACTGGCGCGCGGGGCTCGATCTCATGGCCGCCGGCCGCGCCGAAGGCGTCTTCGGCTCGCCGCCGCTCAAAGGCCGGAGGCTCTGGGAGTACGAGGACCTGCGCGGCAAGACGGTGCTCCTGCACGGCGAAGGCGGCCTGGGCGACCAGCTCTGCAACGTCCGATGGGCGCGCGACCTGGCGGACCTCGGCGCGCGCGTGATCGCGACCGGACACGGGAGCCTGCTCCCGATCCTCGCGGCGGCGCCCGGCGTGAGCCTGGCGCACGCGCTGGGGAACCCCGCGCCGCTCGACTTCGACTACTGGCTCCCGGCGATGAATGGGCCGAGTTATTTCGAAGTGCGCGGGGAGCCGTACTTGAGTTCCGGGTTCCGGGTTCCGAGTTCCGAGGCGCGCTTCCGCGTGGGGCTGCGCTGGGCGGGGCTGCCGGAGTTCGAGCACGACCAGCTTCGCAGGTTCCCGACCGAGCCGTTCTTCGAGGAACTTTTCAAGTTCCGCAAGCTGGTCGATTTCGTGAGCCTGCAGCGCGACGTGGCCACGGAAGAAACTCCGGAGGGCCTGCCGGCGGCCGATACCTCGACGTGGGAGGCGACGGCGCACGAGATTGCGGGGCTGGACCTGGTGATCAGCTCGTGCACCAGCGTCGCGCACCTGGCCGCGGGCCTGGGCGTGCCGACGTGGATCCTCGTGCCGCGCTGCCCGTATTACCCCTGGGCCGTGCCGGGCGAGCGGAGCGCCTGGTACTCGAGCGTGCGGCTCTTCCGGCAGCGGCTCGACGGGAGCTGGCCGTTCGAGGAGCTGCGCAAGGCGCTGTCTGAGGTCCTGGAGCGCGGCCACCCAAGGCAGCCCACTGAGTTGGAGAGGCTGCGTGGCATCAACGCGGGGTTAGAGGATCTCTTGAAAAAGCAAGAGGAGAGGCTTGGCATTGTTACTTGAAGTCGTCTGCCGCTGCTTCGACGGCGGGAACGTGCACAACTACGCGCCGCGGATCGTCGGGGCTTCCGTGCCGAAGGCCGTGGTCGTGCGGCGCTGCGTGCGGAGCCTGGTCGAGAGCCTGAAGGGCATCGAGCACAAGCTCGTGCTGATCGAGCGGGTCGCGGATCCCGAGCTGCGCGCGTGGCTGCACGGGCTGGGCGCGGAGATCGTGCCGGGGCTGGAAGGGAACAACCCGAGCTGGCTGCAGGCCGTCGAGCGCTGCCGGTTGAGCACGGCGCGCTGGGTTTACCAGCCTGAAGACGACTACCTGCACGCGCCGAACGCCGTTCGGGCCATGCTGGACTTCGCCGAGCTGGCCGTGAAGAAGGGCGTCGAGCGCCTGGCGCTGCACCCCTACGACGACGCGGACAACTACAAGAGCGACTGCCTGGAGGCGAGCAAGATCGTCCCGGGCCCCGAGCGGCACTGGCGCCGGAATACCTACTCGACGGCCGTCGTCTTCACCCGCCCGTGGGTCTTCGCGATGCCGGAGTTCGAGGAGCTGGCAAGCCTCTACGAGACCCCGGAAGGGCGCGCGCGCGGGATTCACGAGGGGAACACGATCAACAAGCTCTGGCGCGACGACGGCCCGCTGGGCGTGCGCCTCTTCACGCCGCTGCCGAGCCTGGCGGTCGCGCTGAACGAGAACGAGCCGCCGCTCTTCGACTGGAAGGCTCGCTGGGAGGCCTGCGCATGATCGTCAGGGTCGCGGACGGTTCCGAGGTGAACCTGCGGAAGGATTTTCCGAGCACGAGCTGGCCGGCCGTGCCGTCCGACGAGGCGCTGGCCGAGAAGGGCTTGCAGCGCGTCGCGGAGGCCGAGAAGCCGGCGCTGCGCGAGGGCGAGTACGCCGACCCCGGCGCGCTGGAGCAGCTCGACGGGCAGTGGACGCGCACCTGGGTCGTGAAGCAGGCCGCGCCGCCGGTCGTGGAGAGCGACGAGGAGGTCCTCGCCCGCGTGGCCGCGGCGAAGCCGGACGAGCTGAGCGACGAAGACCTGCGCCGGGCCGTGGTGGCTCTGGCGAACAAGAAGGCTTGAACGGGCGCGAGCCCAAGGAGCGAGCGATGAAGGTCACGACCAAGGCCGTCAAGACGGCCGTTCCCGCGGGCTGCGTGCGGATCACGATCGACGTGGACGACACCGAGCGGCTGAAGCAGCTCAAGAACGACGTGAAGGGCGGCAAGTCGGAGGCGCAGGCGCAGAACGACCTGCACGACTGGCGCCTGCACCAGGCGCTGGAGCAGATCCACAAGGCCCGCCGCGCGGTGCAGCTCGCGCCGGTCCTGGAAGCGAAGAAGGCCGAGATGGACGCGGCGGCCTTGCACCTGCCGGAGATCGACGCCGAGGCCGTGCCGGAGATCAAACCCGATCCGGAGGAAGAAGAAGATGGCGAAGAAGCCGAAGCCTGATCCCGCGCCGCCCGGCGAGATCGTGGAGAAGACCTCGGGCAAACCGATTCCCGGCGCGGCGCTGGACAAGCCCCCGGTGAAGGACAAAACCCGGCGCGTGGACGAGGACCTGATGAAGCGGCTCCGCGGGGCCTACGGGGCCCAGGCCGACGCCGAGAAGTGCGTGAACCATGCGCGCGAGCGGGTCGCGCTGCTCCACGAGCTGATCACCGAACGGCACAAGCTCGATCCGAAGCTGCACCGGGTTCTTCCGGACGGCCGGATCGTGGACGTCCAAGAAAAGGACTGAGGTTTGAGGACTGAGGACTGAGTAACAGAAAGAAAGCACCTCAGCACTCAGCACTCAGTCCTCAGCACTCAGTCCTGGAGTTCCTATGCGCTTCGGTTCGCCTCACGCCTCGGGCTTCGGTTCGCCCGACAACCATCTGCTCTACGCGGTGTACGACCGCGCGCCGGACGACAGCTTCGTCAACGTGCGGCTGCGCGCGCGCGACGGCTGGGGCGACGCCTGGTTCCACGTCTACAAGAACGCCGAGAAGGCGCTGACGCTCTGGGTGCCCGAGGGCGCCGAGGGGCTCGGGATCCTCCGCGCCGGCTGGGGCGAAGAGCGCATCGACATCCTGCCCCTGCGCGTCGGCCACGCGCCGCTGTACGGGTACAGCGACGAGAAGGTCGCGCGTGTCTACGAGGCCGTCGAGAACACCAAGGCGACGGTGGCCTTCGACTTCGTGCCCGAGACGATCCAGCCCGACGCGGAGGACGACGGCGGCTTCACCAGCGGCTGGGACCTGGCGGGCCTCGTGCAGGGCGAGAACTGCAAGGTCGTGAACAACTTCCCCGCGCGCGGGCGGCTGCGCTGCGAGATCACGCTCGCCGGGCTCGACGTGACGGTCACGCTGAAGCAGGGGAACCGGATCGTCGCGCAGGGCACGGCGACGGATCCGGAGGCCGGCACGTTCCCCGTGACGCTGGCCGCGCAGAACGATTCGGGGCTCTCGGGCGAGGTCACGCTGGGCACGGGCGTGGACGCGCGAGCGTTCAACCTGTACGTGCGCTGGCCGCTGGCGATGCGGATCAAGCGGGGCGCGGCCGACCCGCCTACCGTTGTCGTCGCGACGATGCCGTTCCGGGGCAAGAACAGCGTCCGCTGGACCGAGCCGGCCGACCTGGCGGCGGGCACGTACTACTACCGCGTGCAGCCGCTGAGCGACACCGACGACGCCGGCACGGAGAGCGCGAGCGATCCGGTCACGATCCCCGCGCCGCCGGAGCCGCCCAGCGAGCTGGCCTTCGAGAGCGGCGACGCGACGGGCTTCGACGTGGCCTTCACGCCGAGCCCCACGGCCGGCGCGACCTACCGCGCGTACATGAGCCAGACGATCGGGCAGCCGCTGAACCTGAACGACATCAAGGCGACCGCGATCGCCGGCGCCGAGAGCATCACGCTGCCGGCCGTGACGGGCTCGCCCGGCAAGGTCTACGTGCTGATCCGGGCCGTCGCCGGCGGCGTCGAGGAGCGGAACCTGGAGCTGCTGGCCGTGGAGTTCGATTCGGGCGGGGCCTTCGTCCCGCCGCGCCCGAACCCCGCGCGGATCGACGCGCGCAGGATCTCGATCGAGGCGGGGCTGACGGCGCACGTGCCGGTCGTCTACGACGTGGCCGCGGAGTTTGCCGAGCCCGTGACCGCGCAGCTCTTCACGCGGACGCCGGGCGCGGCGTACGACTACGGGAGCCCCGACGACGAGCAGGCGCTGGGCGAGGCCGCCGGCGGGCTGCGCAGCGCGGCGCTCTCCTACGAGTTCGCCTCCGCGGGCTGGTACTACGTCGCCGCCCGCGCGGTGCTCGCGGACGGAACCTTGAGCCCCGTCGAGGACGTCTCGGAGGTGCTGGTGTATGTCAGCGACGCGGACATGGCGGCGGCGGCGAACTTCGACGCGGCGCTGAGCCGGGGCTAGGAGGCCGCGATGTTCCACGATTTATTCAGGTCCCTTTTCGCTCCGCGCCCGGCGCCCAAACCCGAGACGCTGGAGCAGTACATGCGGCGGCTCGGAATCGTGGCGGTTGAAGGGGCGCCGGTCTATCTCGTGAGCGTGAAGGCCCGGGGCAGCTTCGCCGACCCGGGGAGCTCGGAACCCGGAACCCGGAACTCGGAACTGGAGCAGTCATGCCTGCCTTCGGAGTCGTGAACCTGCAGGGGCGCACGCGGCGCCAGCATTCGGTGGGGCAGCTCTGGGCGATCGGCGAGGGCGGCGCGGCCTTCGAGCACGCGCACGTCTCGAAGATCTTCGAGCGGACCGGGCTGGTCCCGGGGCAGGCGTTCATCGAGATCCGCGGGAACGGCCGCCGCGGGCAGATCCCGAACGTGCTCCTGCAGGAGAACGGGACGTTCGCCCCGAACGTGCTCAAATACTGGTCGCGCGCGGCCGTCTCGATCGCCGGGCAGCCGGCCTTCGTCGGAAACCTCTGCCCGCGCTCGGAGGCCAGTCAGCCGAACTGCCTCACGCTGGAGTACCGCGACGACCGCGTGCTCCTGGCGCGGCTCCCGATCCGCGGGGCCTGGGTCTGGGACGCCTACGCCGACGAGGCGAAGTTCATCCCGCGCTACATCGCGCGCTTCAACCCCTTCGGCTACCGCAACTGCATCCGCGCCGGGAAGGACCTGTACCTCTTCGCCGACCTGGCCGAGCGGGGCGCCGGCGCCGGCGGCGTGGAGGCGGCCGAGGACGAGCCGGCGATCGGCGCGGTCTGCGCGTGGACGCGCGAGCGGATCGTCAAGTACCTGCGCTTCGCCGCGCACACCGTCCCGGACGCCTACTACACGAACTACAAGAAGCTCGACGCGAGCAAGCTGCTCTGGCCGGAGGGCGCGTGCAGCTTCGGCGACCTGGAAATGCGCAAGGCCGCCCCGGACCTCACGCTGGCCGGCAAGAGCATGCTGCTGGGCCTGTACCTGGTTTTGCAGGGCGGCGGCTACGGGCTGGCCGTGCGCCCGGAAGGGCCGAAGAGCGCCAAGAGCGTGCTCTTCTTCCCAGGGCGGACGCCGGCGACGGCCGCGGCGAAGATCGGGCTGGACTTGCAGGTCGGCGGTCAGGCGACGGACTTCCGGACGATCTTCGAGTTCACCCTGGGCGGCGACGCCACGGAGCTGGCCACGAGCGTGCTGCTGGAAGGTTCGACGCCCAAGGTTGAGACCGAGCTGAGCTTCACGCCCTACGCCGGAGCGCCGGCCCCCGGCGAGGCGCGCCTGGACGATTCGATCGGGAGCAACTCGTTCGTGCCGGCCTGGTCGGCCGACGAGGAAGAAGACTTCGTCCGGATCATCGAAGGGTTCCTGAGCGCCACCTACGCGACCGTTGCCGAGGACCGGAACAATATCTACGGCTCGCGCGTTGAAATGGACGGCATGGACGGCCGGCCGCTGATCCTGGCGCATACGAGCGAGGCCGTGCGCCTGGCCTTCCAGCAGCATCCGAACGTGCTGCGCCACTGGCGGATCGTGAGCGACCCGGGCTGGGGCGGCTTCGGCACGGTCGAGACGGCCCTGGCCGGCGTGGACGACGCCTTCGCCGCGGCCCCGTTCCTGAATACCGGCCGCGCGCCGCTGCCCGAGCAGCTCCAGCATTACTTCGAGTCCGGGGGCGACGAGCGCGGGCTGCTGCGCCTGCCGATCCGGATCCAGGTCGATACCAACGGGACGGGGACGAGCTTTCACGAAATCACCGCCAACCCGGGCCTGCGGATCCGTTCGGACGGGATCGTGGAGCTGAACCTGGTCGAGGTGATCGCCGGCGTGCCGGCCAACGACCTGGTCTATGCCGGGACGCTGCTGGGCGACGGGAACGCGCGCCTGGTCACGCTCCGCGCGCTGAAGATCAACCTGGCCTTCCAGCACGACACGCGGGTCGCGTCGAACCAGGAGCTGACGGACGGCGGCGAGGACTACAACGAGATCTACGACGTGATTGACGAATCGGTCATGGACGGCGAAGGCAACATCGGTCTGGTCGAGTACATTTTCGCCCCGGAAAACTATCGGGAATGGCACCAGGTCGCGTCCAAACCCGGCGCGAATACGGACTGGCCGAAGCCTTCCGGCGAGGGCACGGACGCCGCGCCGCTCACGCGCGTGCTGCACACCGAGAGCGAGCGGCTGGAGGCGCACGCCAAAGGCCGGCTGGCCGACGTGGCGCGGATCAAGGGCCCGTCCGTTTCGAGCCTGATCGGCGTGCAGCTCGGCGTGCGCGCCGGGGATTTCCTCACGCATATCAACCTCCGCGGCGCCGGCGAGGGCGGGAAGCACAAGGTCAACCGGCCGGTCGGTTCGGTCGAGCACGACTTCAACGCGCAGGCGACGAAGGTGTACGCCGGCGATTGAGTTCAGCGTGGGCTTGGCGGAAAACTCTCATGGATCCCCTTGAGCACCTGATCGGGCAGGAGCCGGACCCCCAGGCCTACACGGGCCATGGCCTGCGCGCGCCCGATCCGCAGCTCTACACCGGCCAGCGCCGGATCGTGACGCCGGTGATCCAGGGGAGCGGCGGGGGCTATTTGACGCCGGATTACTGGGGGCATGTTCGGTCCAACGCGCCCGACGCGCCCCTGGCGACGTCCTCGTCTCAAACGCTGGTCAGCTCCACCGGCACGGGGGTTCGCCGACGATCTACCGCGCGCTGGCGGCCTTCTCGCGGCCATTCCAGGCTATCGACGGGTTGATGCTGGGGCTGAGAGGCTATCGCGCCGGCCGCTCGCCGCTTTCCGCGCATTATCTTCAGCTCGACCCCATCATCGAGAAGCCCGCGGATCTCTCGGTCGTCACCTGGAACACGCAGGGGGCGCTCACCTATGGCGCGGGTCTGACGCTGGTGTTTGTCCTGCCCGCGATCGATACCGCGCCGGCGGATTCGGTCGGCCTGGGCGGGAGCTTCACGCCATCGGAGCGCGGGCTGATGGTTTATAACTGGTCTGTTCCCGAGGCGATGTGGGGTTTCCGGCTGCGCCTCGACAGCGACGAGAGCTACGGCTCGAACTCGGAGGAGGCCGGCTTCGATTTCGACGGGAACCTCAGCGATGTGCGTGTATTCGGCGCCTGATAGTTAATTTCGCAGCGGTAAGAGCGGTCCGCGGGCCGGGAGAAAAATAAAGCCCTCGCGAAGGGCGTTTTTTTCCGAGGCGGTAAGAGCGTTTTTCAGGTCAAATAGGGCGGTGCTTTACACCGGGCGAAGCTCACGCTGCTCGGCGCGCCCGGCACCGAGATCCGGGCCTTCGGCGTCGCCGCGGCCTTCTCGGCCTCACAGAAGGAGAAAGATTCCGGCGTGCCCGTGCTGATGGTCCGGCGCTCCGGTTCCCCGCGCGCGGACTTCGTCGCATGCTTCAGCGCGGGGCTCGGCGCGTTCGAGTCCGTCCCCGTCACGAAAGCCGACGGCTCGCCCGCCAACGCCCTCGGCGTGAAGGTCGCGCTCAAGGACGGCAAGACTTTCCACGCGCTGGTCAACTACGAGGCCGAAGGGACCGAGGTCGTGCTTGGCGAACTCAAGACCACGGCGCGCTTCGCGACCGACTACGAGAAGCCTTGAATCCCCGCAAGTATCGAAGGGAAGGTTCGACATGCTGCGCCGGATCCTGGTCCTCTGCTTCATCCTGGGTTTCTGCCTGGGGCAGGCCTTCGGGGGCGAACCCGCCGCGCCGCGCGTCGAGTACCTGGTCTGGGACGCGCACCGCTTCGCGCGGACGGCCGAAGACTTCGAACGCGACGTGCGCTTCCTCAAGGACCTCGGCTTCACCCACTCGCTCATGGCCGGCACGACGCGCTCGAAGAAGGACGGCGAAGCGCAGGCCGCCCGTTTGGCCGACGCCTTCAAGGCCTTCGAGAAGCACGGCCTCGTCGCGGGACTGCGCTTCGCGTGGGAGTTCGACGAGTTTCCGATGTCGCCGGAAGAACGGATCGCCGCGGGCGTGCAATTGAAGAAGAAGACCGGCGGCGAGCATCCCACCTACAACCCCATGCACCCGAAAGTCGTCGAGTACTACGCCGAGGCCTTCAAGCGCGCGATCGAGGAGTACAAGAAGGCCGATTCCGGCAACAGCCTCAAGTGGTTCCTGATCGGCACCGAGCGAACCTGGGACCTGCCCAAGCCGGAAGAGGCTCACCCGCAGGCGCTGGAGGCGATCTTCGCCGCCGCGCGCGAGGACGGCATCCTGAAGGAAGGCGAGACGGACCTGGCCAAACTCGGCGCGTGGTGGGGCGGCGCGCACGGCTGGGGGCGCGACTGGCGCCTGCGCAAGGCCGTCGAGGACACGATCCTCGCGCGGATTCCCGATGCCGAGTTCTTCGTCGATCCGATCTGGGCGGTAAAGATCGTTCACGGCTTCGGCGGCGACTGGAGCTACATCGACGGCGATCCCAGGCACATCGCCGACGCGGTCCTGCGCCTGAAGGCCATGTGCCGGCCCGCGCCGGTGATCCACAGCACGCAGCTCATCCGCGGCGCGTACCGGGACTGCGTGCTCGAAGCCAACCTCCTCGCGCTCTGCATGGGCGCCGAGAAGCTCTACCACTGGGGCGTGCACACCATCGAGCCCGGCGCCGAAGCCAACCCGTTCTACCGCCAGAAAGTCGAGAAGACCCCCGAGAAGGAAAAGGAGCTCGTCGAGGCCCTCCGCGCCAAGCGCCGCGAAAAGGAGCCCGCGCTCCGCGCCACCGGCCGCATCCTGCGCGAACGCGGCGCGCTCTTCGCGCGGTGGAAGCCGCTGGCCCAGCGCGTGGCCCTGCTGAGCGGCGTATACGGCGGCGAAGAACTGAACCAGGCGCTCCTCGCGGCCCACGTGCCCTTCGACATCCTGCGCGAACAGGGCGACCGCCGCGCGAACATGAAGAAGTACGCCGTCGTGGCCTCGGCCAAGCCGGCGGTCAGCCTCGAAGACTACAAGGACCTGCTTGAGATGGAGCAGGCCGGCGCGACGATCATGCTCCCCGCGGACTTCGCGTACCCGGAAGGGCTGCCCAGGCTCTCGAAGGTCGTGACCTGGGATCCCGACTTCATGCTGCCCAAGGAAGCCCCCGATGCCGCGGGCAAAACGAAACGGGCCAAGTCGGGGCTCGCCGGCACGCCCGCCGAACGGCGCGCCCTGCTCCACGCCTGGGGCGCCGAACTGAGCAAAGTATTCGCCGCCGCGGGTTTCAAGCCCTGCTTCGACAGCGCGAATCGCGACGTCGTCATCGGGAGCTACGAGTACGGCGGCGCGAAGCTCGCCTTTCTGGTCAACGACCTGCGCCAGGGACAGGGCGAGGACGGCGCGGTCGAGCACCTCGGCGTGGACAACGAAGTCGAACTGCGGGTCCGCGACGAACGCGACGGCCTGAAGGCCCTCGATCTCGATACCGGCGAGGAATTGAAATTCGCCAAGGCCGAGGGCGGCTGGAAGCTCGTCACCACCGTCCCCGCCGCCTGGTACAAGCTCATCGCGATCCTCGGCCCCGGCGAGAGCTGGAAGGGCGCCGGCCCGCTCCCCGCCGCGCCCGCCGTCACGGCGCTGGAAGCCGCGCGCGAAGGCGCCGGCGTGAAGCTCTCGTGGAAGCTGCCCTTCGACGATTGGGTCGGCTGCGACGTGGAGCGCTATGAGCTCCTGCGCGGCGAAGCCGGCGCGGAGCCGGCGAAGCTTGTGGAGATCGACGGACGCAACATGACCGGCCCCGGCGGCGTGGTCACCGAGTACCTCGATGCGACCGCCAAGGCGGGGACGGTTTACGTCTACCAGCTCCGCGCGCTCTCGCCTTTGCGCACGGCCGGCCCGCTCTCGCCGAAGGCCGAGGCCAGGCGATTTCGGATTTCGGATTGAACGGGCTCCGCGTCAGGATGTAAAAGCCAAGAGCCGCCAGCCTAAAATCCAAAATCGGAAATCCAAAATCGTGTAGTTTGGGTCTCTCGAAACTCGGAGACCCACGCCATGAGCCTGCCCTTCGCCGACATCTCCATTCCGCCCGAGCGGACGAACCCCGGCGCGATCCTGGCGCGCTTCGTCGACGCGCTGGGCTTCCGCTACCGCTGGGCGACCGAAGGCCTGCGCGAAGCGGACCTCGACTTCACGCCCGGCCAAGGCTGCATGACCCTGCGCAAACTCCTGGAGCACGTGCACGGGCTGGCCGTCTTCGCCGACGTGGGCCTGGGCGGAACGAAACCGGCTGACGGCGCGGCGCCCGCGGGGCTGGAAGGACTGCGCGAGGCCACGCTGCGCCGGCTGCATGGCCTGCGCGGACGGATGGCGGGGCTGGAGGCCGGCGACTTCGCGGGCTTTCGCGTGGAGCGCAAGGGCGAGACGCTGCCGTTCTGGTTCCTGCTCAACGGCCCGCTCGCCGACGCCCTGACCCACGTGGGCCAGATCAGCGCTTGGCGCCGCCTCAACGGCAACCCCTGGCCGGGCGCGAACGTGTTTATGGGTAAGCCGCCGGCGTAACGGTGGCTGGACCAATCAGCTCAACCAGTTTTCTACATGCAAACCTGGAATGCTGCTAAAGTGCCCGCGGTCGTCGGTTGCCAAGCGCGCTCCGCGTGAAAGCGCGGTGCTGGCAATGAGCAGGTCCATCACGGGGACGGGTTTTCCTAGGCGCCGTAAGGTGAATCGAACCGACGCATAGGCATCGGCGCTTGAAGCATCGAAGTCCACGACCATGACGGACCGCGCAAAATCCCATACTCTTGCGGTATTCTCATCTTCTCGACTTGAGTTGCGGGCGCCGTAGAGCAATTCCGCGAATACAAGCGTTGATACCGACATCGGGCCAAGCATCCCGAATACGCCTGGCGGCAGTCTCGTTTCCATTCAAGGCCGCGATGACGACGTTTGTATCAAGATGCCACATCAAAATCGATCTCTCGCCCCAAATCTTCTCCGCGGCGACGGACCGTTTCTTCGACGGCCTTCTTAAACGAAGGATCGTCACGACAACTTCCAATCAAAGACTCAAACAGCTTTCGCTTTTCGGCCAGGGACAAATCCTGCGTCTCGAACTCGACACGGACCCGAGTGCCTTCCGGCAATCCGGGCGCGGCGTCCAATTCGATCCGCCTTCCCTTAATGGTGCCTTCGCCTACGAGCCTGCCCATTTTCATCGCCTCCAAATGCAGGATACCCCAAACCTCCTGCCGCGGCAACGGCTCGCCATCTCTTACTTCAACTGGTTCCGCGCGATCACCAGGCGCTGGATCTCGCTCGTGCCTTCGTACAGCGTCAGCACGCGCGCATCGCGATAGAGGCGCTCGACGCGGTATTCGCGGCTGTAGCCGTAGCCGCCGAAGACCTGCACGGCGCGATAGGCGGCGCGGTTGGCCGCTTCGCTGCTGAAGAGCTTGGCCATGGCGGCCGGCTCGCTGGCCGGCTCGCCGGCGGTCTTGCGCCAGGCGGTGCTCAAGGTCAGCGCGCGCGCGGCTTCCAGTTCCACCGCCGTGTCCGCGATCATCCACTGAATCGCCTGGAATTCGCCGATCGGCTTGCCGAAGGCCTGGCGTTCCTTGCTGTAGCCCACCATCTCGTCGAGGCACGCCTGCGTGATGCCCACGCCGAGGCTCGCGATGCCGATGCGCCCGCTGTCGAGCGCGCTCAGCGCGACCTTCAGGCCCGCGCCCTCCGCGCCCAGCAGGTTCTGCGCGGGGACTTTGCAGCCGCTGAAGAAGACCGGGCAAGAGTGGCTGGCGCGCTGGCCCATCTTCGGCTCGGGCTTGCCGATCGTCATGCCCTTCGACTTGCCGTCGACGATGAACGCGCTGATGCCGCGCGTGCGCGCCGCCGGGTCGGTGACGGCCATCACCAGGAAGGTCCCGGCGTGGGTGGCGTTGGTGATCCAGGTCTTCTCTCCGTCGAGGACGTAGTGGTCGCCTTTCTTCTCGGCGCGCGTGCGGATCGCCTTGGCGTCGCTGCCGGCGTGCGGCTCGGTGAGCGCGAAGGCGCCGAGGCCCGCGGGCGTGTTGAGCTTCGGGAGGTATTGCGCCTTCTGCTCGGCGCTGCCCATCTGCCCGATCGTCTCGGCGACGAGGTTGTTCACGCTGAGCGTCACCGCCACGCTGGCGTCGGCGCGCGCGATCTCCATCAGCGAGAGCGCGTAGCCGACGGCGTCGAGCTGCGCGCCGCCGAACTCCGCCGGCGTCATCATGCCCAGCAGGCCCAGCTCGGCCAGCTCCGCGACGGCCTCCTCGGGGAAGGCCTCGCCGGCGTCGAGCTTGGCGGCGCGCGGCATGAGCTTCTTTTCGGCCAGCTCGCGCGCGGTCTCCTGGGCGGCCTGTTGTTCGTCGCTGAGGCGCAGGTCCATGCGTCAATCGTGCTCCCGTGAGGTTCTACGTCGCGATCTTCACCAGCACCGCGCCCGCGTTCACCGTCTGCCCGGCCTGGACCGCGACGGCCTCCACGGTCCCGGCGTGCGGGGCGGGGATCTCGTTCTCCATCTTCATCGCTTCCAGCACCACCACCGTCTGCCCCGCCTCGACCGCGCCGCCGGGCTGGACCGTAACCTTCTTGATCAGGCCGGGGATGGGGCTCTTGACCTCCAGGATGCCGCCGGCCGCCGCCGCGCCGGCCACGGCTTGTTCCATCGCGTCCACCGCGGCGCTCTTCAGGGAGACGCGCTCGGGTTTCCCGTCGGCGAGGAGCTCCAGTTCGCCGCCGCGCCCGCGCACGATCCCGTGCACGACCTCGTCGCCCCACAGCGCGACCAGCAGGCCGTCGGGATCCCGGCGCAGCACCCGCAGCGCGCGCGGCTTCCCGCTCACGCCTTGGACGCCCAGTTCGCCGAGCGGCGTCAGCTTCAGGACGCGCGCGCGCCCCGGGCCTTCTTCCACCGAGCGGACCACGTATTCGTCGCTCACGCGCGTTTCCCGAGTTCTATCCCACCACGGAGGCACGGAGGACACGGAGAAGTAGTGGGGACATTCATGCCGCTCGCTCGAACCTCGTTACCGGAACCTCGCGCCTGCCGTCAGGCGTCCTCCGCATTCGTCTGCCACGGGCTGAGCGGCCGGCCGCGCCAAGTCGCCGGAAGGACGGTGGCGTGCCCGTTGCGCGAGAGCCGCTCGGCGGCGGCGAGGACCGCGGCGTTCGCGCCCAGCTCCGCGCGGCGCTTGCCGTTCGACTTGGCCTCCAGCGTGAGCGCGGCCAGCCAGCCCGTGTCGTACGCGCCCGCGCGGAAGGCCGGCTCGTTGATCACCCGCGCGAGGAACGGGGCGGTCGTGACCACCGGCGCGATGAGCGTCTCGTGGAGCGCCAGCGTCAGGCGGTCCAGCGCCTCCTCGCGCGTCCTGCCCCACGCGAGGACCTTGCCCAGCAGCGAGTCGTAGTAGGGGCTCACCTCGAGACCGGCCTCGGCCCAGGCGTCCACGCGCACGCCCGGCCCGGAAGGCCAGTGCACGGCGTCCATGCGGCCCAGCGACGGGCGGAAGCCGGCGCCGGGATCTTCGGCGATCACGCGCGCCTCGATCGCGTGCCCCTCCGCGCGCAGCTTCGAAGGCTCGAACGAGAAGCCCAGCCCGCCGGCGACGCGCAACTGCTCCTCGACGAGGTCCAGTCCCGTGCGCAGTTCGGTGACGGGATGCTCGACCTGGAGCCGCGCGTTTGTCTCGATGAAGTAGAAATCCGTCGTGCCGGCGGGGACGAGGAACTCCATGGTTCCGGCGCCGCGGTACTTGACGCTCGCGGCGAGCTTCGCGGCGAGGTCGCCCATCTTCTTCGCCGCGCGCGGCGGGAGCGCTGGCGCGGCGGACTCCTCGATCAGCTTCTGGTGCCGGCGCTGGACCGAACACTCGCGCTCGCCGAGGCTCACCGCGCCGCCCTGGCCGTCGCCGAGGACTTGGATCTCGACGTGGCGGACCTGCTCGAAGTACTTCTCGATGAAGACACGGCCGTCGCCGAAGGCCGCCTGGGCCTCCGAGCTGGCGCGGGCGAGGCTCTCTTCGAGCTGGCTCGGCCGAGCGACGACGCGCATGCCGCGCCCGCCGCCGCCGGCGGAGGCTTTGATCAGGACCGGGTAGCCGATCTCCGCGGCGATGCGCTTGCCGGCCTCGGCGCCCTCGACGGGCTCGCGCGTCCCCGGCACGGTGGGCACGCCGGCCTTGCGCGCGGCCTCGCGCGCGGCGAGCTTGTCGCCCAGCGCGCGCGACTGCTCCGGCGCGGGGCCGACGAAGAGCAGCCCCGCGTCCTCGACGGCCTCGGCGAAATCGTCGTTCTCGGCCAGGAAGCCGTAGCCGGGGTGCACCGCCTCGGCCTTCAGCCGCTTCGCGGCGGCGAGGACCTTTTTGAGGTCGAGGTAGACGGCACGCGGGTCGCCATCGAGTTCGACCGCGCGGTGGCAAAGGCGCAGGTGCGGCAGCCCCGCGTCGGCGCTTGAGAAGAGCCCCAGCACTTCCAGGCCCAGCCGGCGCGCGGTGCGGGCCACGCGCAGGGCGATCTCGCCACGGTTGGCGATCAGGACGCTCCGCGGCAGCGCGGCGCTCCGGCGGCGTCGGGGCGAGGCGCTCATGGGGCCGTGGAGGCGTGCCGCTCCAGGACCTTCCAGCGCAGGCTGCGCAGGACCGTCTCCAGTTCCGCCTGTTGCGCGCGCGGCGCGTTGGCCGGCCACTGCGCCAGCACGCACAACTCGGCGTCGCCCTCGGTCAGCGAGACCACCCAGCCGGCCATGGCGCGCTTGGGCGTGTCGAAACTGAAGCGCAGGCCCTTGGCCTCGCGGCCGGCAAGCATGACCTCGTGGGGACGCGCGGCGAGCCGCTCGGCGCCCTTGCGCAACGCTTCCACGACCAGCTTGGGCTGCGCGCCGGGGTCGGGCTGATTCCTGAGGACGCGGAGTTCCAGGTGATAGCCCTCGGGCCCGCGCAGGCGCACGGTGTCGCCGCCCGCGCCGTCCGCCGCCGGCTCCAGCGTCCATGTGGCGAAGTAGGTAAAGGACAGGTCCGCGCCGGCGTAGTTCGACGAGGCCTCCGTCGCCTCGACCTCCCGGGGCGTCCCGCCGCGAGCGCGGTCCAGGGCGTTACAGGCGCAAAGACACGGCAGCAGGCTCAGTACCAGAACCGGAAAGCGGCGCATGGGACGCATCTTGCCGCATGGCCCGCGAACGGGCAAGAACAGGGCGGGGCTCACGCGCCGAGTTTCTCGCGCACGAAGTCCATCTCGTCTGCGCTCAACCCGAGCCATTCCGAGGCCTCGGCGTGGTTGCGGAAAACCGCGCATTCCGGAAGCGCCTCCTCCATCAGCATCTGGTACATGCGCGAGAAGCCGTACGCGACGTCGCTCGGCGCGACCACCGCCAGCCGGTAACTCTCGTGCCGCGCCACCTGCTCGCGATCGCGGTCCACCAGCATCCCGATCCCCGCCGAGGTCACCTTCGGCTCGGTGACCTTCTCCAGCGAGACGTATTCCCGGCGCCGCGTGGGGATGCGGGTGTCGCTCGACTGCGCGTGGAAGAGCGCCAGCAGGTCCGCGTCGGTGACCTGCCCCGCCGCGACCGTGACCACCAGGCGCGTCGTCGGATGGAGCGTGTAAGTGAACGGCATGCAAGGGCCTCGGAGAAGATCGGTTTACCGCAAGACCGGGGCATCTCCAAGCACAGCATGAAGCCCGCGGAGCCGCCGCAAAGGGAGGGAGGCTGGATTTCGGGAATTCGAGCGACAGGGTCCGACTAGCGGAGTATAAAGTCTATACCATAGACGCATAAGCATTATCTTAGGTTTTAATTTGGAGGCAGGCCCTTGTCCGAGAAGCCGATCCGCTGGGTGACCAAGGCCGAACAGATCGAGCAGATGATCCGGGAGCAGATCCGTTCGGGGGAGCTGAAGATCGGGGAGAAGCTCGAGGCCGAGACGGCCATCGCGCGGCAACTGGGCGTGCACCGGCTGACGGTGAACAAGGCCATGGCGAGCCTGGTGCGCGACGGGCTGCTGCGGCGAGTGCAGGGGCGCGGGACATTCGTGGCCGAGCCCGGGGGCCGGAAGTTTACCGGGACGCTCGGGGTGCTGTACTCGGCGCCGGCCGACCGCGTCCGGACCGACAGCTTTTACGGGCGGATCATCGACGGCATCCGCGAGGTCACCGGCGGGGACGTGCTGCTGCTGGGGAACGCGACCACGGCCTTCGGCATGGCCGGCCCGCCGCTGGACGAGGTCGCCTTCGACCGCGTCGACGGCCTGATCCTGCTGGAAGTCTTCGACGAGGAGTACATCGCGAACCTGCTCAAGCGGACCTCGGTGCCGGTCGTGGTGGTGGACTTCGAGCCGCGCAAGGTTTCGTGCGATTACGCGATCCTGGACAACTTCTCGGCCTCGCGGGCCTGCACCGAGCACCTGCTGAAGCTGGGGCACCGGCGCATCGCGCACGTGGGCGAGCCGCCGCCGCCGCAGAAGCGCTTCGTGGACCCCGCCTGGCAGGACCGCCGCCGCGGCTGGGAAGAGGCGCTGAAGCAGGCGGGCATCGCCGAGACGGCGGCGCTGTTTTACCCGTTAGCTGGGCGTTCCAGCGCGGGGGTCGAGACGCACCTGGCCAAGGCGCTGCAGATGCCCGCCTCCAAGCGCCCGACCGCCTGGGTCTGCGCGGGGGACGACATCGCGCTGCAGTTGATCTTCCAGGCCCAGAAGTCCGGGCTGCGCGTGCCGGAGGAGATGAGCTTCACCGGGTTCGGGGACTTCGACCCCGCGAGCTGGACCGTGCCGAAGCTGACCACCTGCCGCGCGGACTTCGCCGAACTGGGCCGCTGGGCCGCGCGCCGGATCGCCGAGCGCAACGACGGGACGGACGACAAGCCCGTCCGCCATGTCGTGCCGGTCGAACTGGTAATCCGGGAATCCTGCGCGCCACCGCCGAAGTAGCCGGGGGCAAATAAGAGCGGCGCCCGCAGGCGCCGCTCGCACGTTCCCGAGTTCGCCCGGCGAGCCGCTTACTGGCCCGCGGCGGCCTTCCACTTCGCGATGGCGCCGGCGGCATCGGAGGTTACGTCCCCGCGCCCGTTCTTGCTCAGGACCTTGCCGTCGGGGCCCAGAATGACCAGCGCCGGGATGCCGCGAATCTCGTGCGTCTTCGCCAGCCCGTTCGCGACGTTCCCGCGCCACTTCAGGGTCGGCCACTGCATCTTGGTCTCGGTCATGTACTCCTTCTGCGCATCGGCGGTCTTGTCGCTGCTCACGAAGACCACCTCGAAGTCCTTCTGGTTCTCGTCGCGGAACTTCACCAGCATCGGCGTGAAGACCTTGCAGGGCGGGCACCAGTGGGCCGAGAAGTACAGCCCCACGATTTTGCCCTTGAGGGTCGCCGGATCCACCGCGTTGCCCGCGGCGTCATGCAGGCCCTCGGGGAACATCTCCTTCCAGGGGTCCTTGTCTTCCGCCCGAACCCCCGAAGCCAGCAAGACCAGCACCGCCAGCGGCGCCATCCAGTTTCGCATGATCCGTCTCCTTTTTCGGTTGAGACTCCGCGTTCCACCCTACATTAAAGTCCCCGCGCGGCAGCTTTTGCTGCCCGGGAAGAAGTTTTGCGGGCTTGGGATTTCGATCTGCTCCGCTTCCTCAACTCGAATATAATTCAAGGGTTGCCGCGACGGGTCAAGTCCAATGCACAGGAGCGTCAGATGCCCAAACCGGCTCAGCCGACCTCTTCGAAGGCCCTCCGGGCCGCCTACCTGCGCTGTCTGGGGCCCTGGCCCGGGGCCTGCCCGCTCCGGACGGAAGTCCTCGAACGGACGCGCAAGGACGGCTACGTACGGGAGAAGCTGCGCTTCCAGACGCTGCCGGGCGAGTTCGTCCCCGCGTACCTCCTGATCCCCGAGGGCCTGCGCGCGCCGGCCCCGGCGCTCCTGTGCCTGCACCAGCACGCCGGGAAGTACGAACTCGGGAAGAGCGAGGCGGTGGGGCGGATCGGCGCGGCGCATGCCGACTACGCGCTTCGCTTCGCGCGCCTAGGCTTCGTCACCTTCGCCTTTGACGCGCGCTGCTTCGAGGAACGGCGGACCTACTGGGACGGCGACGGGATCGAGAACGACAAGCGCTGCCTGCTGGGCACGTCGCTGGCCAAGCTGATGCTCTGGGACCTCAAGCGCGCCCTGGACGTGCTGGCCGCGCGCCCCGAGGTCGATCCGAAGCGCATCGGCGCGGTGGGGCATTCGATGGGCGGCTTCGAGGTCGGCATGGCGCTGGGGCTCGAACCGCGCCTCGCCTGCGGCGCGATCTCGTGCGGCGTGCGGACCTACGAAGGAACCTTCCGGCGCGGCGAGCGCGTCCCGGCGATCCACTACGTCCCGGGCCTCTACGCGCGGATGGACCTGCCCGAGGTCTACGCGCTGGCCGCCCCGCGCCCGCTGCTGGTGATGGCCGGTAAGCGCGACACGACCTGCAAGTACGAGGACTTCCGCGCCGCCGCGAAGGTGCTCCGCGCCCGCTACCGGCAGGCCGGCGCGGCCAAACGCCTGGCCCTGCGCGCCGAGGACGTCCCGCACACCTTCAGCGACTCGATGTACGCCGCCGCCGGGCGCTGGTTCCGGCGCTGGCTGGGCCGGTGAGGCCGGGCCGGGTTCTGGGTTCTGGAGGCTGGGTTCTGGAGGCGGCGAGCCACGGGTCGGGGCAGCCGCCCCGTGCCGGGTGACTCGCGGATTTCAAGCAAGTGCCTGGGGTTGCAGGCTCGCTGAGCGTGTCTACGAAAGCTTAAAAAAGATGCACTATCGTGCACGACAGGACTTCGCGCACACTTGCGAAGACTTCTGAATATCCTATGCAATGACCCGAAATGCCGAATACGGAGCCCCGTCCTGGAAGTCTACGAGAGCTGAAAAAAGATGCACAGGTGTGCGTGGAGCAAACCCCCAAAGACCGAATTGCTCCACGTGGAGCAAACACTACTCCAAAGTGGTCGAAGGTCTAGACGAGCCTGCCGAACGGCGCGGCCATGCTAAAGTGGATTACTTCGCGGCGCGCGGCATGCCGGCATAGATCGTGTGCCCCTGATCGTCCTTGAAGACCAGTTCGCGGGTGCCCCAGTCGGTGTCGCAGGGCGGTTGAACCAGGTCGACGCCCGCCTCGCGCAGCCGCCGCCCGAAGGCGTCCACGTCCTCGACGCTCAGGTAGAGGTGCAGATGCCCGCCCTCGTCCACGAACTCGATGGACGGATCGGGGGTATCGACTCGCTTGAGATGAAAGCTCCCGCCGGGCGCGCGCAGGCCGGCGTAGAAATCGGCGTGCCGGAACTCAAGCTGAAGGCCGACCTTCTCGGTGTAGAAGCGGATGGTCCGGTCGAGGTCGGTCGTGCGCAGTTGCGGCGTGATTTTCTGGACGGACATGGGCAGGGCTCCTGGAGGTGGGGGGCTTCCAGATGTGCGCTTCAGCAAGGGACCAGCGAACGGCCTTGCCAAGCCAGCTTCACCGGCGTGCGCCTGTTCTCCATGAGGTTGCGGTCGCCTGCGGCGCTTCCATAACGGGGTTATGGGGGCTACCCGCGTAGGCTCCCTATGAACCCTTATCACGCAGTTTTGCAACAAATCCGGCCTGCTCAAAATGGCGGTCGTTAGTAAGGGCGTCAGTGATGCCGTCGCGCGTCATCAATTCGAACGAGACACAGTCAACCAAACTGTACTGCTTGTCGGCATGACGCTTATACCGTGCGAGACCGCATTCGAACGTAGAGCGCGACTGTTCCACGACAGTCACGCGCCTATCTGCCCGAAGTCCCTCAACTACCTGCGCCGCGGCGGCCCGCATCTCCTGTCCCCGCCCGCCGAAGAAATTCAGCACTTCGGTAAGGACCTCGTCCGTGGTGACAACTTGTACGTTCTTGAGCTGCTTCTGTGCAGCGATCGCAACCGCATGAAGTTGGTCGTTGCGGTGGAGGATCGCGATCCAGTAGCACGCATCGGCAAAAATGCGGTTCATGGAGTCCTCTTGGGTGCTCCATACAGATAATGATCTAATTGAGATGCGCCGTCGGTAGGCAGATCGGCGATGGCTTCTTCGGGTAGAGCCGCTGCAAGTTCAGCCATGCGCTCCCAGATGGGTCGGTCATCGTCGGGCAGTTCAGTGGAAGGCACCGCTGGACGGCTGGACCAACCCGGTGGGTAACCGCGAAACATACAGCCCACACCCGGGCGTTTTACGTCATCGAAGATGTCAAGCATCTGCCGTTCGGCCTCCGGTGGGAGGCCATAGAGGCGAAGCACAGCAGCGTCGAGATTGAGCAAGGCTCGACGAACAGCGTTTTCATTTGGCACCACAACCATAAACTCGTTCGTGTGCTTCGCCAGCTTTAGGTACGTTTCAGCACAGGCTTCGATGATACAGGCCTGATCCTTAGTTGGAATGGGTAGGGGCATATTGAGCCACGTCAAGCCAAGCGTCTCACGCTTACTTGTCCAACAGTATGAATACGCGTTTGCAATTGGAGAATTGAGCACGGCCCATAACACGCTTAAAGAGAAATCAACATGCTTTGCGCGGAATGCAAGGAATCTGCTCGATACAGCAAGACCTTCGAGATCTTTGACTGCTATCAATCGCCACGAATCGCGTGACATGCGCGCGTAGTTCAGCACAACCTGCGGCGTGCCGAGCACGGATGCGGCCCCGGGCCTACGCACATTGCTCCGCCGCAGGTCAACCCACACAGCCCGTGGCAACTCCCAAACGGTGTACTCATCGCTCGCGTTGAGTATTGCCTTTGTAAAACCTGCTCTTGGGACCGGGCTAATAACCGTGCGGCTACCCAGCAAGTCCTTAGACTTAAGCTGGAAGCCCTGCTGCACGTCAAACACCTCTCCCAACCTTGGCACCACATCTAGGTACTTCCATACCTCACGCAAGTTCGGCACGTACAGGATCGCATCTTCGTCTCGTCCCAACTCTGAAGGCTCCAGGCGCTCTTCCCGTGTGAAATACAACGCCGCTTTGAAGTCCTCCATGTCGTGGTTGCGCACTCGGCGGTACATGACCTTTGACACTCGGGCCTCGTCATCTTTGCGGCGTCCAATCAGGATGCACGCCTCGTGGTCGGCCTCACTGAATAGCTTATCCTCGAAGAGCGAAATCTCGGCCACCTCGCACGAAGCAAGTAAATCCATCCTGAGTTGTTTCGCTTCGCGGTCATAGAGCGTGCCCTGAGGGAGCACGAAACCAAAAACAGCCCCAGGCGAGAGATTGGGTATCGCTCGTTTGAGCATTTCAACAGCCTTGGTCTGGGCCGTAACCGGTTCGTCGGACTTGAGCCAGCGATTCGCGCCTGTCTTCTTGAAGTCTTCATAAGGCGGATTGGACAGCACGATCGTCGCCCATTCGGTTGCGTCACGAAGTACGCCGGGTGCAAACATATCCCCCGCTTCTATGTGCCATGTATTACCGTGCGGCACGTCTGCGAGGGTGAGCGAGAGTTTGGCAACCTCCACAGCGAACGCATCGAACTCGATCCCACGGATGCGATTGCGCAGGTAGCGGTGACGTTCCGCGCTGTCCTCCATGTCGGAGTAGCTGCGAATATCGCGGAGCGCCGCGGTCAGGAAAGCGCCGTGCCCGCACGCGGGCTCGAACACACGCTGATCCTTGAGCTTGTCCTTGTCCACTAGCGGCCACACTTGCGCGAGCATATGGTCAACAAGGATCGAAGGCGTGCTGTGAATTCCCAGCGTCTTGCGGACATCAGACTGGCCTATTTTCGTGCCCTTTCTCCCTCTTTGCTTTGGACCATCTATCAGTGCGGTTTCATATAGGAACGCCAACGATTCCGCGGAAATATTGCCCAACCTTCCCCACCCCGCGATACTCGATGCAACGCGGGCCAACGCCGGCCTCCACGTCCGGTCTCCCGGAGGGTAGTCGCGTGCATCTTTGTAGTGCTCCCCCACCACCGCGAATACCGAGCGAATGTCGTTGAGGTCTAGCGATTTGAAACCCTTGACCGCCTTCTCTTTCAACAACTTCGCCGCCAGAAGCCAGAAAACGGACTTGTATACGCCCTCATGGTCGGCACGTGAACGGACCTTCCCATCGAGTTCGATCATCAGTGAGTGGATCGCCTGCGTCACCAGTCGGTTGAGGGCTTCGCCCGCATTGCGCTCCAACGCCGGCATCAACCCTACATCCACAAACTGCATCTGTATGCCCGATGGCACTGGTCGGTGCAATTTGGCCGCGTAGATGTTCTCGGGCTTCAACTGCTGCGCGTGCGTGCGAAAAAATCCTCGACCTCACGTGCACGGATTGACTTGGGCTCACGCGGACCGGTAATCGAGAGTTGCCACCAATCCAGTGAGTCTCCCCGACAAACAAGCGCGGTCGGCGCACCAAATTCAATGCATGCGTGCGCGGCAAGGCGACTGTCCGTGGTCGCATCAACGACTGCTAGGCACGCCGAGCGTGCGTCCCAAGGCTTTCCAATGAAGCCACCAAGCGCAACGGAGCCCGGGCCGAATGAGTAATTCAGCTTTAGCCGATCACCAACGTACCCACATCTCTCGATGTGGGGTCTCAGTGTCGCAGAGGTTACAGTTAAGGGAGGCACTACAGCGGATTCCTCCATGACATCGCCAAATATGGCGGTGAAACCTGCCTTCCTATCGCTCTACAGAGAATTGTACGGAAATCGGGCGGTATGGGAAGCGGGGGAAGGTTTCCCCCTCGCACGGGCCGAGGCCAGCGGCACCCCATCAACCGGAAACCGGAGACTCGCCCGTGCCCACCCACACGCGTGGCTTACGTCAACTTCGGCTCGCGGACTTCCTTGAGCAGCAGCTCCACCAACTGCACGGCGTCGATGCCGCTGGATTCGGCTTGGAAATTCGTGCCGATGCGGTGGCGGAGGACGGGGACGGCGACGCGGCGGACGTCTTCGCAAGAGACGTTGACGCGCCCTTCCATCGCCGCGATGGCCTTGCCGCCCTTGATCAGGTACTGCCCGGCGCGCGGGCCGGCGCCCCAGTCGACGTACTCCTTCACGAACTTCGGCGCCTCGGGGGTCTTGGGGCGCGTGGCGCGGACGAGCGCGGTGACGTACTCCAGCACGTAGTCGCTGACGACGATGCGGTCCACCACGTCCTGCACGCGCGCGATGTCGTCGGCGCCGAGGATCGCGCGAAGTTTGGCCGGCTTGCCGTGCGTCGTGAAGCGGTAGATCTCCGTCTCTTCCTCGGGCGAAGGGTAATCGACGTGGATGTTGAACATGAAGCGGTCCTGCTGCGCTTCGGGGAGCGGATACGTGCCTTCCTGCTCGATGGGGTTCTGCGTCGCGATCACGAAGAAGGGGCTGGGCAGCGGGTAGGTCTGGTTGCCGATCGAGACCTGGCGCTCCTGCATGGCTTCCAGGAGCGCGGCCTGGGTCTTGGGCGGGGTGCGGTTGATCTCGTCGGCGAGGAGCACGTTGGCGAAGACCGGCCCGGGGAGGAATTTGAAGTCGCGCCGCCCGCTCTCGGGGTCCTCGTCGATCACGTTGGTGCCGGTGATGTCGGAGGGCATCAGGTCGGGCGTGAACTGGATGCGCTTGAACGAGAGCTGCAGGACTTCGCTGAGCGAGCGGACGATCATCGTCTTGGCCAGGCCGGGGACGCCGACGAGGAGGCAGTGCGCGTTGCAGAAGAGCGCGGCGAGCATCTGGTCGATGACCTCGCGCTGCCCGATGATGACCTTGCCCAGCTCGGCGAGCATCTGCCGGTGGGTCTCCTGGAAGCGGGCCAGGTCTTCGGCGAACTGCTGGCGGGATTCCACGATCTGCGGTTCGGCCATGGGCATGCGCGCCCCTCCGGCGGTCCGCCCCCGCCCGTCGGGGACGCTACTACGATGGACCGGGAGGCCGGCGCGTGACGGGGATTCTACACCAAAGGGCCGATTGTGCGCGGGGTTCCGGAACGGCGATTTAACCACAGAGATCACAGAGGGCACAGAGGGGGAGGTCAATAAGAACCAAGAGCCCAAGAACCAAGAAGCCCAACAAGGTCCAAAGCACAGATTCAAAACGGCCAGCCCATAAGCCGTGCTCTGTGTGCTCTGTGATCTCTGTGGTTAACAAACCGTACGGAGCGAGGACTAATCGCCGGCGGCGACTTCTTCCTCTTCTTCTTCCTTGCCGGCGGGGGCGTCGGCGGCCGGGGCGCCGCCCTCGGGCGCGCCTTCGACGTAGTACTTGGAGAGCAGGCCGGTCTCGATCAGTTCCTTGCAGAGCTTCGGATCGATCATGGTGATCGCTTCGTGGGGGCAGACTTCGGCGCAGAGCGCGCAGCCGATGCACTTCTTCTCGCCGACGAGGTGGCTGGTCTTGACGTGGTGGCCTTCGCAGAGGCGCATCTCGAGGACGTCTTCGGGGCAGTAGTCGACGCAGTACTCGCAGCCCGTGCAGTTGTCCATGTTCACGACGGGGCGCGGGCGGTCGACGATCTTCTTCTTGGGGACAAGCGCGTCGAACTGGTCGCTGATGCAGGTGACGGGGCAGACGTTGCCGCAGACGCCGCAGTCGATGCAGCGCTCGGGGATGATCACGTGCTGGAGCTTCTTGTCGCCGACGATGGCCTCGGTGGGGCACTTGGTCAGGCATGCCGTGCAGCCGATGCAGGTGTCATGGATGAAATGAGGCATGGCGCGACCTTTTTCCGCTCCCCGCCGAACCGGCGGCAACCGGGCCAATGTAGCGGTTCGCGGCAGGCCTGTCGAGCCCCTTCGGGCCCACCTTTAACGAGGTGCAAAGCGGCCTTTACGGCCTCCGGAAATGAGGCATGACCGGGACGCTTGGGCCGGGATACGATGGGGCGCCAGCAAACGGCCGGCGGCCTCGTTGAGCAAGGATGCCGGCCCACCCCAAAAAGGAGCCCTTCCATGCGCCTGCCGAGCCGCGCCCGATTCGGCCTGACCCTGCTCTGCCTGCCCCTGCTGGCGGGCTGCTTCAACTATTCCGAGGAGATCGCCTTCGACGAGAACGGCGCGGGGACGCTGGCGTACGTCTTCGAGCGCGGACAGCAGGGCGCGTTCGCCAAGCTGGCGGCGGAGTTCACCTTCGACAACCCCGTCGAGGACACGGAGAAGCTCAAGGACAAGCTGCCGCCCGGCGTGACGCTGGAGAAGTTCAACAAGATCGACGACGAGAAGTCCAAACAGACGCGCTACGAGGCCACCTTCAAGTTCGACAACCTCGACAAGTTCAATCAGTGGAAGGAGCACTCCGAGATCGTGCAGGTCTTCGGGGGCATCTCGCTGCGCAAGGTCAACGAGGAATGGCTCTTCGAGCGGAAGTTCAGCGCCTCGGAGAAGGCCCTGGACGGCGCCAAGCAGCGGACCAAGAACAGCAAGGTCGTGCTGAAGCTGACCGGGCCGGGGAAATTGATCGAGCATAACGGCGCGCGGGTCGAGAACGAGCGGACGGTGGTCTGGGAGGGCGAGTTCGCGAGCCTGCTGGAAGGGGCGGACGGCACGGGCTCGGTGCTGAAGGCGCGCTACAGCGTGGCGAAGCCGAATCTCGTCGCGATCGCGGGCATCGCCTGCGTCATCTTCGTGGTCCTGGGCGTGGTGATCGTGATGCTGCGGAAGAAGGATACGACGAAGGTCGGGGAGGCGTGAGCGACCCCCTCCCGCGCGCCGGATTTCCGGCGCAAGGCGTTGCGGGCGAAGGTTCGGGTGGATACGCTGCAACAACATGAGATGTAGCGGAGCGAGCGAGAGGGCGTCTTATACGTCACTCCCAAGCGTATTGGGGTGTTGGGCGGGGCGGCATACACATTGTTCGGCTTCTGATTACGGATGGCAATGAGCACAAGAGCGCGAGGAGCTGACCTCAATCGGCGTTGGAACGTCGGCGCTGCTCACGCGTTGTACATTCATGATGGCCATTGGTACCACCAACTGAAGCGGTTCCCTGGCGCCCTGTTTGATCGGAACGGGTACATCCTCTTTGCAACGAAAGAGGACTATTTGTCCTGTCCACACTTGAGCATCGGAAAGCAGATCAGTGTTGCTGCGCCCGGCATTTCTGCCCTGCCCGGCTATGTCAGGGTCACAGAAGCCACGGCACCGGATGTTGATATACACAAAATCTCGGGCCTGGAAGGAGAGAGGCGTCTTGTCCTTCATCTCACTCGCGAACGCGATAGGGCGATTGTCAAACTCAAGAAGGCAGCGGGCGCGCGAGCATGCGAAGCTTGCGGTTTCTCTTTCGCGCAAAAGTATGGGCGCGCGGCCGCGTCCTATTGTGAGGTTCATCATCTCGTCCCGCTTTCTGAGCTTGAAGAAGCAACAGAAATCCGCCTAGAAGATTTGGCTATCCTCTGTGCGAACTGTCATCGAGTCGTGCATCTCCGCAACCCGCCTTACGTGCTTACGGATATTCGTAGCATGTTGGAGTCTGTGTCCGCAGTCGCCCAACAAGTGGTTCCAGCGGATGGTCCTCGCGCTGCGCGCTCGGCCCGCCGCTGAACCACGGCGTTGGGCGGACGTAGAGCGGCTTTGTACGAGAGGATTCACCACGGGCGTCCTTGCGATGAATGAGGGACCGTGAATGAATGAGATTGTCACCGGCCTTGCGATCGCAGCTGGGATCGGCCTCGGAAGCCTTGCCGTTGCCAGAAGTAGGAACGTCCTAGACCGACGGGCCGTGCGAAAGTGGCTCGCGGAGAACACTCGTGATGAGCCAGGCAAGAGCCACGTCGGCACCACCGAGCTTGCCAAGGGCGTGGGGCTCCCCGAAGACCGGGTGCGCCACGCGTGCATTACGTCGCAGAAGATCTATCGCGCGTCAGGCGATGCGGACCAATGGAGCGTCTGGCGCAAGGAGCCGCAGAGCATCTACGAGAAGAGAGGCTTGCTCTCGGTATGAGCGCGCCGCAGAATAATGAGATGCACCTGACGGCGCGGTACCAACGGCCGGAGCGCAGCAGGTGATCTCGGCGTTAAACCTCTCCCCGCACCCGCCGCCCCTCGATTTTTGCATTTTGAATTTCGCTCCACGCCGTCAATCATGCTCTGCTTGATCTCGTTGCATGAGCGGGTCGAAGAACCGCGCGGTGAAAAGGATGCCCCGACCGTGAGCACGTCGCCTCTCTCGCCCGAACGCCGCAAACGCATGGAAGACCTGGAGGCCCGGCGCGCCGCCGCGCTGGCCGGCGGGGGCGAGGCGCGGGTCAAGGCGCAGCACGAGAAGGGCAAGCTGACCGCGCGCGAGCGGCTCGAGGCGTTCCTCGATCCGGGCAGCTTCCAGGAACTGGGGATGCTGGTCGAGCACCGCAGCCGCGACTTCGGGCTGGAGAAGCAGGTCTTCCCCGGCGACGGCGTGGTGACCGGCTACGGGACGGTGGCGGGGCGGACGGTCTTCGTCTTCAGCCAGGACTTCACGGTGCTGGGCGGTTCGCTGGGCGAGGCGCACGCGGGAAAGATCTGCCGGCTGATGGACCAGGCGCTGAAGGTCGGCGCGCCGGTGATCGGGCTCAACGACAGCGGCGGCGCGCGGATCCAGGAGGGCGTCGTCAGCCTGGGCGGGTACGCGGACATCTTCCTGCGCAACACGCTGGCCAGCGGAGTGGTGCCGCAGATCAGCGTGATCCTGGGCCCCTGCGCGGGCGGCGCGGTCTACAGCCCGGCGATCACCGACTTCGTGCTGATGGTCGAACACACCAGCTACATGTTCGTCACCGGCCCCAACGTGGTGAAGACGGTGACGAACGAGGAGGTGAGCAGCGAGGAACTCGGCGGCGCGCTGACGCACGCCAGCAAATCCGGCGTCGCGCACCTCACCGCGCCCAACGACCTGGCCGCGCTGCGGCTCGTCCGCGAGCTGCTGGCCTTCCTGCCGCAGAATAATCAAGAGCGCGCGCCGCGGCGCGAGAACACGGACCCACCCGAGCGGGTCGAGGCGGCGCTGGACGGGCTGGTCCCCGACGATCCCAAGAAGCCCTACGACATCCGGGAAGTGATCAAGCGCGTCGCCGACGAAGGGCGGTTCCTCGAGGTCGCGCCCCAGTACGCGCCGAACATCGTCGTGGGCTTCATCCATCTCGACGGGGAGCCCGTCGGTGTCGTCGCGAACCAGCCCGCGCACCTCGCCGGGTGCCTGGACATCGACGGGAGCCTGAAGGGCGCGCGCTTCGTCCGCACCTGCGACTGCTTCAACGTCCCGCTGCTGACCTTCGAGGACGTGCCCGGTTTTTTGCCCGGCGTGCGGCAGGAGCACGGCGGGATCATCAAGCACGGCGCGAAGCTGCTCTACGCCTACTGCGAGGCCACGGTGCCGAAGGTGACGGTGATCACGCGCAAGGCCTACGGCGGCGCGTACGACGTGATGAACTCCAAGCACATCCGCGGGGACATCAACTACGCCTGGCCCACCGCCGAGATGGCGGTGATGGGCGCGAAGGGCGCGGTGGAGATCTGTACCGCCGCGAGATCGCCGCCGAGAAGGACCCCGCCGCGGCCGCCGCCGCGCGCGAGAAGGAGTACGCCGAGAAGTTCGCCAATCCCTACGCCGCCGCCGCGCGCGGGTACGTGGACGAGGTGATCGAGGCGCGCTTCACGCGGCCGAAGCTGATCGCCGCCTTCCGCATGCTCGCCACGAAGCGCGACAAGAATCCGCCGAAGAAGCACGGGAACATCCCGCTGTAGCCGGCGCCAAGCAACCGCAGAGCACACAGAGAACGGCGATTGGTGGAGAGGATTTTACGCCTCTTCTTTCCTGCTCTTTGCGTTCTTGGCGCGCTTCGCGGTGAAACCCGCGTGGCCGCGTCAGGAGCTTTGCTTCAGCGCGTCGATGGCTTGCCGGTCGTGGCGCGGCGTGGCGCCGTGTTGCGTGGCGACGTAAGCGCCCAGCGCGTTGGCTTCGCGCAAGGCCGCTTCGGGATCGGCGTCCTCCAGCAGGCCATGCAGGAGTGCGGCGAGGAAGGCGTCGCCGGCGCCCACGGCATCGGCGACCTGGACGCGGAAGCCGGGGTGTTCCCAGGTTCGCCCGGCGTGGCGCAGCAGGGCGCCGCCTGCGCCGCGGGTGACGCAGACGGTGGCGCCTTCGCAGGCCTCGGCGAGCGCGGCGGCGGCGGCTTCGAGCGAAGCGGCGGGCCAGCCGAACCAGGCCGCCAGGCGGCGCATCTCGTCGTCGTTGAGCTTGACCAGGTCGCTGCGCTTGAGCGAGGCTTCGACGACCTCCCGGCGGTCGTAAGGCGGGCGCAGGTTGACATCGAAGACGCGCAGGCAGCCGGCGCGCGGCTCGAGGAGGGTCTCGAGCGTGCCGCGGGAACGCTCGTCGCGCTGAGCCAGGCTGCCGAAGACGATCGCGGCGGCTTCGCTGGCCGCTTCCTCCAGCGCAGCCTCGGCCGCCAGCGCGTCCCAGGCCGCCGGGGCGAGGATCTCGAAGCTGGGGCTGCCCTTTTCGTCCAGGTCCACGCGCACGAATCCGGTGGGCAGGACGGGGTCGATCTGGAGCAGGTCGAGGTCCAGTTCGCGGCGCGCGAGGCGCCGGCCGATCTCGCGGCCCAGTTCGTCGTCGCCGACGCGGCTGAGGAAGGCCACTTTGCGCCCGAGTTCGCGGAGGTGGCAGGCGACGTTGACCGGCGCGCCGCCGAGGTAGAGCCCCGCCGGGAGGGCGTCCCAAAGCACCTCGCCCACGCACAAGACCGGACCGTTCATGGCTCGTCCTCCGCATCCTGGCGTATCGCCGCCGCGCCAGGGTCGTTATCGTAGCGGCATGGACGCGCCGCAACAGGGCACGCCGGCCCCGCCTGGCCGGGCTTGGGCCTGGCCGGCCTTCGCGCTGCTGGCCGCGTTGAGCCTGCTGCTGATCGCGCCGTGCCACGACGCGAGCTTCTCCGGGCGCGACGACAACCGCTACGTGGTGAAGAACCCCGTCGCGCGCGGCGAAGTGCCGTTGCTGAAAGCCCTGGCGTACAACGAACTGGAGCTGTACCAGCCGCTGGTGCTGCTCTCGCACCGCCTGGAGTGGTCGCTCTTCGCGAGCCTGCAGCCGGCCGAGCGGCGGATGGAGCGCTGGGCGATCCTCGCGCGCGCGCTGAACCTGCTCTTCCACGTCCTGGCCGGCCTGGCGCTCTGGCGCTGGGCGCTCCCCCGCCTGGGCCTGGGCGGCGCGGGCGGCTTCTTCGTGACGGCCCTGTTCCTGCTCCATCCGGTCCAATGCGAGAACGTCTGCTGGATCGCCGAGCGCAAGGCGATTCTTTCGGGGCTTTTTTTCGATGCTCGCCTTCGCCTGTTACCTGCGCGGGCGCGGCGAGCGGGCGGAGACCGCCGCGCAGGAGCCGGGCTTCCGGATCGAGCTGCGGGGGCAGCACCTGACCCTGGCGGCGGTCTGCTTCGGCCTGGCCTTGAGCGCCAAGGTGAGCGCGGTGGGGATGCTGGGCGTGCTGGCCGGCTGGGAACTGCTGCTCGGGCCGGACCACCTGGAAGGCCGAACCGGCGCGGGAAAAAAGCTGGCCGCGTGCGCCGCGCGGGCGGGCGTGCCGCTGCTGCTGGCCCTGCCGTTTCTCGCCGCGAACTGGCTGGCGGCGCGCGAGAGCTTCGGGCGGCTCCTGGGCGGCTCGGCGTGGGGTGTTCTGATTGGCGACCTGGCCATCGCCGGGCGTTACGCCGAAGTGCTGGCTTGGCCGACAAGTTCATCCCCGTACTACGCCTTCGTGCCGCCGGAGAGCCTATTCGAGGCGCGCGTGTTGCTCGGTCTGGGGATCCTCGCCGCGGCGCTGGCGCTCACGCTGGTCTTGCCGGTGGAACGGGAGGCGCGCCGGCGCGCGGCCTTCGGCTGGATATGGTGCTTCGGGGCGATGGTGACGTACCTGAACTTCGTTCCCAACCCGGAGTACCTGCACGATCGTTACCTGTACTTGTCGCTGCCGGGGCTGGGACTGGCGCTGCTGGAGGCCGCGCGCGGACTGGCCGCGCGGCTGCGCCTGCCGGCGGCCAAACTCGCGTGGCCCCTCGCGCTGGGGCTGGCGGCGCTCTGGTCGGCGCTGTCCGCGCGGGAGTCGGCGCATTGGCGCAGCGACTACCATCTCTTTTCGCACGCCGTGGCGCAGGAGCCGGAGTCCTCGCACGCGCGCGGCTACCTGGGCCTGCATCTGGGCACGCTGGCGCTGCACGAGCACCGCGAGGCCGGCGCGTTCGCGCCTCCGGGCGCGGAGCCCGCACCCAGCGCGCAGGCGCAGGCTTGGCGCGAGGAAGCCCTTGCGGAACTTGAACGCGCCATGGCCTGCCCGGACATCGCGTGGAACGTGCGGCGGCTGCACTTCCGGCTCGCGCAGGTCGTGATCCTGAAGGATCTGGGCCGGGTCGAGGCGTCGCGCCTGAAGGTCCGCGAGATGCACGCGGAGGCCGATCGGAACGGTTGGGACACCGCGCCCGACCGGAGCTTCCTGGCGCGCGCCCGGGCCATCTGGCGCGACATGTATCCGGAGTCTCAGGCGCGCGAATAAGGTTCTTAACCACAAAGTACACAGAGGGTACGGAGAAGGGATTTGGGGAAGGCTGCGAGCCTTGCCCCGTGCCGTGGCGCGCGGCTTCCAGGGAGGCGAGGTTGAGTCGGGCGCCGTTCGGCACGAGGCGGCTACGCCGACCCGTGGCACGGAGGCGTTAGACTTCCGCGAAGGCGGCGCGGGCGGCGCGGGCGACGAGCTTCAACTCCTTCGGCCCCATCGCGAGGTTCACGAAGGCCGCCTCGAACTGGCTGGGCGGGAAGTAGACGCCGTGCTTGAGCAGGCCCTGGAAGAAACGCCCGAAGGCGGCGCTGTCGCTGGCCTTGGCGTCGTCGAAGTTGCGCACCGGCCCGGCGTGGAAAAAGACGGTGAACATGCTCCCGGCGCGATTGATGCAGACGTTCTTTCCGTGCCCCGCCGCCGCCGCGGCTTCGCGCAGGATCCGCTCGATTTCGGCTCCGGTCGCCTCGAGCTGCTTGTAGTTCTCCTTCTTGAGCAGGAGCTCCAGGGTCGCGAGCCCCGCGGCCATGGCGAGCGGGTTGCCGGAGAGCGTCCCGGCCTGGTAGACCGGCCCGAGGGGCGCGACTTTTTCCATGATCTCGCGCCGCCCGCCGTAGGCGCCGCAAGGCAGCCCGCCGCCGAGGATCTTTCCGCAGGTCACGAGGTCCGGCCTGATCCCGTAGCGTTCCTGCGCGCCGCCCGGCGCGAGCCGGAAGCCCGTCATGACTTCGTCGAAGATCAGGAGCGCGCCGGCCTGCTTCGCGGCATCGGCCAAGCCTTCCAGAAAGCCGGGCTCGGGGAGCAGGGTGCCGCTGTTGCCGACGACGGGTTCGACGATGAGCGCGGCGACCTGGCCCTTGTTGGCGGCGAGGGCCTCGCGGACGGCGGCGAGGTCGTTGTAGGGCACGGTGAGCGTATTCTTCGCGACGCCTTCGGGGACGCCGGCCGAATCCGGGACGCCGAAGGTCGCCGCGCCGCTGCCGGCCTTGACGAGCACGGCGTCGTGCGCGCCGTGGTAGCAGCCCTCGAACTTGAGGATCTTCTCGCGCCCCGTAAAGCCCCGCGCGACTCGAAGCGCGTGGCTTGTGGCCTCGCTGCCGCTGCTGACGAAGCGGAGCATCTCCATGGCCGGCATGGCCTTTTGCACGCGGCGGGCCAGGCGCGTCTCGAGTTCGGTCGGGCAGCCGTAGCTCGAGCCGCGCGCGGCCTGCTTGCGGATCGCCGCGACGACCTTCCCCGGATTGTGCCCGAGGATCAGCGGACCCCACGAGCCGACGAAGTCCACGTAGCGGTTCCCATCGAGGTCCACGAGATACGCGCCCTTGCCGCGGAGCACGAAGAACGGGCCGCTATCGAGAAGCCCCACCGAGCGCCAACTGCGGACGGGGGAGTTCACGCCGCCCGGAAAGAGTTTGCGGGCCTCCTGGTAGGCCTTGCGTGAGCGGGTCATGGAAGGTTCTTTTGCGCGCGGCTTGGGCATGCGGCACCTCGTTCTGGCGGATGAAAGCGAAGGGGGAAGCCTAGCGAAGAAGGCGCGATCTGCCAAACGGCGGAATGTGGGTTCGCAAGCGGCGCGCTTTTACCGGAAGCTGCTGCCGCGCCACAAGCCTCGGGGGATATGATGGGTTGGGAAGGGGGTGCGGCATGCGCGTTCTGAGCCCGCAGCAGAAAGCCTTCTTCGAGGCCTTCGGCTACCTGAAACTGCCCGGACTGATCCGGGCGGAATGCTTAGCGCTGGCGGAGTCGTTCGAAGCCGTATTTCGCGAAGAGGGCGCGGCGCACGACGGCTCGCGGCGCTCGTGCATCGTTCCGTTCATCGACCGACACGCCGAACTCTGCGCGCTGCTGGATCACCCGGGCATTGACGGGGCGCTCTGTGAGCTGTTGGGCGAGGAATACAATTACCTGACCAGCGACGGCAACTGCTACACGGGCGATACGAACTGGCATGCGGACGGGCAGCGGCGGCGCCTGACCTGCGTGAAGCTCGCCTTCTATCTCGACCCGGTGCGGCGCGAGAGCGGCTGCCTGCGGGTGTTGCCCGGCTCGCACCGGCTGTCGGCGGATCCGAGTTGGGCGGCTCGCCAAGCCGCGCAGGCCCGCGAATTGTGGGGCCTCGATCCGCGCGAGGTGCCGTGCGTGGCGCTGGAAAGCGATCCGGGCGACGTGCTGGCCTTCGACCACAACCTGATGCACGCCAGTTTCGGCGGTTCGGCGCGGCGGCGCATGTTCACAATCAACGCCTGCAACCGCGCGTCGAGCCCCGAGAGTCTGGCCGAGTTGCGCGCGTTCATCGGGGAACAGGCGCGCTTCTGGATCGAGCACCTGCATTCGGACCTGATGAAAGCGACGGCCGGTCCCGGGCGCATGAAGCATCTCAAGCAGGTCATGGAAAACGAAGATCACCTGCCCGCCTTGGTCGCTCAGGCCAAGGCGCGGATGAAGGAAGCTTCGCGAGGCTGACGCGGCGCGGCGCTCAGGCTTCCGGCTCCGGCGTGTTCTCGTGCAGGTAGATCTGGGCGAATACGGTGGTGACGGCGGGGACCAGGAGCGCGACGGTCAGCAGTCCCTGGGTTGCGCCACCGCTCACGGGGCGGAGCAGCCCCCCGCTGAGCAGCACCCAGGCCGCCATGACCCCCGGCACGGTCGTCAACGGCGCGAGCAGCCCCGCGAAGAAGACGATCCAGCGCGTCGCGGCGCCTTGCCTTTCGGCGCGGCGCGCGTTGTTGGCGCCGAGGAAGAGCCCGAGTCCAAGGACCAGCAGAAACGCGAGGTAGAGCTGCTCGACCGAGCGCATCGCGTCGGGCGGGCCGCCGCGTAGTTGGGGCTCCACCGCCAGCAAGTGAACTGCTCCTAGCAGTAAGCCGTATGCGAGAAAGCCCGCAAGAAACTGCGCCAAGTCGATCCGGCAACGGAAGGACAGCAGCCATGCTGAACCGGCCAGCGCCAGCGTCGCGAGAATCAGGAGGACCGGCAGAGGCAGCGGCACGTGACGACCCCTCCGGTCACGGTCCAACTACGAGCCGGAGGCCTCGGTCGCCTGAAGCAGCGCCTTCGTATACCCGAGCGCGAAGGCGAAAAAGCGTTCGCGGGCCGGATCGAGATCGGAGAGCGGCACGTGGTCCGGGCAGAGGATGCCGTCGTAGCCCACTGCGCGGTAGGCCTGGATGCAGGCGCGCATGTCCACGTCGCCTTCGTCGGGGAAGCACTCGCAGAAGTCCAGATAGCCGCCTTTGATGTTGCGGAAGTGGACCATGAAGATGCGCTTGCGGCCGCCGCATTCGCGAATCGCATCGAGCACCGCCCGGTTGGGATCGGCGGTCATCTCGGCGATGGTGCCCTGGCAGAAATTGAGGCCGTGCGAGGGACTCTCGGGGGCCAGATCGAGGAACTTGCGCAGGCCGTCGAGCGAGCCCATGACGTGGTGGACGCCGTTCAGGCCGCCGGGCGGGTAGGCCGGATCGTGCGGGTGGCAGGCCAGGCGCACGCCGGCGCGTTCGGCCGTGGGCAGGATGGCCTCGACCAGAAACGAGATGGCCCGCCATGCTTCTTCTTCGCTGACGCCGCCGCTCTTCGCGCCCAATTCCTGTCCGACGGCCTCGGGCGTGCCCAGCGCGTTGACGGCGATGTCGGCGCCCTGCGCGCCGCCGCCCGGATGCCCCACGCCCCAATAGGAGTAGCGCTCGTCCTTTTCTGGAGAATAATCCGCCGCGCGAAAGCGGCTGCATTGCACGCCCCCGCGGCCTTCGACGAAGCCGGTGCGCGTGATGCCCACCATTTGAACGTTGTATTTCAGCGTGGTGACGCCGCCGTCGGCCGCCGCGCGGATGTCCTGGCGCAGGCGCTCGGCCATCGCCTTGGCCTTCTCCGGCTCGCGCAGGCTGTCGAGGAGGATCGAGCCGACGTCCAGCGCGAGGACCTCGAGCCGGAGCCCCAGGCTCTCGAACCACTTCCGCTGCGCGGCGACCTTCCGCGCATCCCACGCGCCGTCCGGGCCGAGGAGGTGCGTGTTGGGCCGCGTATCGACGACGATGCCGCGCACGCCGAACTGCACGGAGAGTTTCAGCCGCGCTTCGGTGGGGTTGATGATCTGTTCGCCGATATACATGTCCGCTGCTCCAATAGGGCCGGCCTGCCTGGCGCGGCAGGATTACTCCGGCGCGTCGCTGGCGCCGCCCTTCGTCTTGCCGCCGGCCAGGGGGAGGTTGCTGTAGGCCAGGTACGCGTCGTGGTTGCGCTTCATCTCGTCGAGGGAGTCGCCGCCGAACTTCTCGCAGAAGGCCTGAGCGAGCACGAAGGCCAGGAAGTTCTCGCCGACGACGCTGGCGGCCGGGAGCGCGCAGAAGTCGCTGCGTTCGATGGAGGCCTTGTAGGCCTCGCCGGTGTTCAGGTCCACGCTCATCAGGGGCTTCATCAGGGTGCTGATGGGCTTCATGGCGACGCGGACGATAAGCGGGGCGCCGTTGGTGATGCCGCCTTCGAGGCCGCCCGCGCCGTTGGTGGGCCGGCGGAAGCCCGCGGCCGGATCGCGCGCGCCGGCGCCGGGGCGCGCGTACTCGATCGCGTCGTGAACCTCGCGCCCGCTCTTGCGCGCGGCGCGGAAGCCCATGCCGATCTCGACGCCCTTCATCGCCTGGATGGACATCATGGCCTGGGCGATGCGGCCGTCGAGCTTGCGGTCCCACTGGGTGTGGTCGCCCAGGCCGATGGGCAGCCCCTGGACGACGAGTTCGTAGACGCCGCCGAGGGTGTCGCCTTCCTGTTTGGCCTTGTCGATGGCGGCCTTCATTTTCTTCTCGCTGGGGGCGTGGAGGCAGCGCACTTCGCTCTCGTCGGCGCGGGCGAGGTCGTCCCAGCCGGGCCGGAAGCTCTCGGGCGGTTCGACCGGACCCAGGGCGACGACGTGGCTGCGGATCTCGACGCCAAACTCGCGCAGCAGCACGCGGCAGAGCGCCCCGGCGGCGACGCGCGCGGCGGTCTCGCGGGCGCTGGCGCGTTCGAGCACGTCGCGGATCGGGGCGTCGAACTTGAGGTGCCCGGCCAGGTCCGCGTGCCCGGGGCGGGGGCAGAAGAGCTCCGGCGCCGTCTCGAGGCGGAGGTCCTTGTTGAAGACCGCGAGCAGCACCGGGGCGCCCATGGTCTTGCCGTGGCGGACGCCGCTGAGGAACTCGACCTTGTCCTTCTCGATCTTCATGCGCCCGCCGCGGCCGTAGCCCATCTGGCGGCGCGCGAGCTGCGCGTCGAGGAACGGGTGGTCCACGGGCAGGCCGTAGGGCAGGCCCTCGAGAAAGGCGAAGCAGCCCCGGCCGTGGGATTCGCCGGCGGAATGGAAAGTCAGGTGCGCCACGGTGCGACGGTCCCCACTGGGTCTTCAGATGGTTGAGCAGGAAGCATAATAATCAGCGCCGCGCGGTGCGGCGAGTGGCGATTCGTAGAGACGGGGCAAGCGGCGAGGAACGCTCAATCCTGGAACAGCTCCGAGACCCGGCAGGCGAAGCCGGGCAGCAGGCTGGGGGCGTTCAGTTCGTCGTCGCGCTGCTTCAGGGCGGGCTCGCCGTCCTTTGGATAGACGCGCACGCTGCGGGTCTTGGGGTCGGCGACCCAGACAAGGTCCACGCCGAAGCGGTGGTATTCCTGGACCTTTTCTTCAATTTTCCCCCAGGATCCTTCTGAGGCGAGAATCTCAAGAATCAGTTCCGGCGCGACGGTGAGGAAGCCTTGCAACTTCGCACCCTTGGGCAAGCGCCGGTAGGAAAGGAACGCTACGTCAGCGCCACGGACCGTGTCAGGCGCTTGCTCCACCACGAACCCGGCTTCGTTCGTGAGCATGCGTCCCGTGCCGCTGGATTTTGCGTATTGGCCGAGAAGAACTGCTGCATTACCGCTGATGAAACTATGCTCAAAAGCGCCCGGCGACATGCGCACGACTTCCCCCTTGACCAGTTCGCACGGGCCAAGGACCGCCGCGATCTTTTCGAAATCCTGCGCGGTAATAAGGGTAAGAGAGCCCATGGCTGGATTCCCGATGGGGCCAAGCCTCGACGGAAACCACTATACCACGTTGACCTTCGGCTTGAGCCCGAATTTCTCCATGCGGCTGCGGAGGGTGTTGCGGGTGATGCCGAGCAGCTTGGCGGTGCGGACCTGGTTTCCGTTCATCTTTTCGAGGGCGCGGGCGATGAGCAGGCGCTCGAGTTCCTCGATCAGGTTTTCCTTGCCGGCGGCCAGGAGGCGGTCGATGAGGCTCTCCAGGTCTTCGGCGGCGTTCTCGCGCGGCTTCTCGCCTTCGCGCGGGGCGGACTCGGGCCCGAAGTCGAGGTCCTCGGCGGCGATGGAGGGGCCGTTGCAGAGGACCAGGCCGCGGCGGATGACGTTTTCGAGCTGGCGGACGTTGCCGGGCCATGCGCTGGCCGTGAGCCGGTCCATGGCCTTGGCGCTGACCTCGGCGGCCTCGCTCATCAGCGTCTCGCGGTGCCGCGCGATCATGTAGCGGACGAGTTCGGGGATGTCCTCCCTGCGCTCGCGCAGCGGGGGCAGCACGATCTCGACGACGCGCAGGCGGTAGTAGAGGTCCTCGCGGAAGCGGTTCTCCTTGATCAGGCGTTCGAGGTCCTGGTGGGTGGCGGCGACGATGCGCACGTCCACGCCGATGGCCTCGTGTCCGCCGACGCGGTAGAAGGTGCCGTCCTGGAGCACGCGCAGGATTTTGGCCTGCGTGGCGAGGCTCATGTCGCCGACCTCGTCGAGGTAGAGCGTGCCGCCGTCGGCCTGCTCGAACTTGCCGAGCTTGCGGGATTCGGCGCCGGTGAAGGCGCCCTTCTCGTGGCCGAAGAGTTCGCTTTCGAGGAGCGTTTCGGTGAGGGCCGCGCAGTTGACGGCCAGGAACTGCTTGTCCGCGCGCGCGCTGTGCTGCCAGAGCGCCCGCGCGACCAGCTCCTTGCCCGTGCCGGACTCGCCGCGCACGAGCACCGGGACCTCGCGCGGGGCGACCTGCCCGATCAGCTTGTAGACGCGCTGCATCGCCGGGCTTTTCCCGATGATGTGATCGCCCAGCTCGCCGCGGCCGCGCTTGGAGGGCGCTTCGTCCTCGGGCGCGTCGGTGATGACCTTGCGGTTGAGCCGCGCGGTGCTGAGCGCCTTCTCGACGGTGGCCTTGAGCGTCTTGCTGTCGAAGGGCTTGAGCAGGTAGTCGAAGGCGCCGCGCTTCATCGCCTCGATGGCCGTCTCGGTGGTGCCGTGGGCGGTCATGATCACGACCAATTGCAGCGCGCGCTCCACGCGGATGCGGCGCAGGATCTCGAGCCCGTCCTCCTTGCCGATGCGCACGTCGAGGAGCACCACGTCGGGATCCTCCCCGCGCAGGGCCTCGAAACCGGCCTCCACCGTCTGGACGGCGGTGACGCGGCGGTCGTCGCTGGCGAGCAGGCGCGCCAGCGAGTAGCAGACGCCTTCGTCGTCGTCGATGATCAGGATCTTCTGCAAGGCGCGTCCTCCCGTTCCCGTTCGGCGGTACGGCGCGGGACCCGGCACGGCGTCCGGCAGGGCCACGGTGGCGGCCGTCTCGGGTTGTGCGTTCACGTGCGTGCCTCCGTGTCCAACTCCGGGACCGGCGGGCCGGACTCCAGTGTCCGGTTGCCCCCGTCCCTCTCCCAGCCTGTGCTCCCGCGCGCGCTACACCTGAGCCGGCAGGACGACGCGGAAGCGCGCGCCGTGCTGCAGGCCGGCGCGGGGCGATTCGATGTCGAGGCGCCCCCCATGGGCCTCGACGATGCGCTTGACGATCGAGAGCCCCAGCCCCACGCCGTCTTTCTTGGTCGTGACGAAGGGCTGGAAGAGCCGCGCCTTGACCTCGGCGCAGAGCCCCGGCCCGTCGTCGGCGACCTCGAAGAAGACCTCGCTCCCGCCCGGCCCTTCGCGTTCCAGCCGCCCGGTAAGGATCTCGATCCGCCCGCGCGCGCCGCGGTTCTGCTGGCCCACGGCCTGGAGCGCGTTCAGGACCAGGTTGTAGACGGCCTGCGAGAGCTGCGTGGCGTCGCCCAGGGTGGTCAGCTCGCCCTCGGCCAGATTGCAGACCAGGCGCGTGCCTTCGTGGGCCGATGAGGCCAGGAGCAGGAGCGATTCGTCGACGACCGTGTTGAGGTCCAGCGGGCGGGGCTCGCGCATCGCCGCGTGGGTGCGGGAACTCTCCAGGTAGTTCTCGACGATCTGCTCCAGCCGCTGCACTTGGCGGCGGATCATCTGCTGGTCTTCGCGCTGCTCCTCGGACCAGCTCTGCGAGGCGACGAGGGACTCGAAGAGGATCTTGAGGCTGGTGAGCGGATTGCGGATCTCGTGGCTTAGGGTGCCGGCGAGTTCGACGAGCAGGCTGGTCTTCTCGGACTGGCGCAGCTTCTCCTCGGTTTCCATCATGCGCCGGTGGGCGAGGGCGTTGTCGAGGGCCAGGGCGGCCGCGCCGCCCAGCCCGCCCAGCAGCCGGCAGGCGTCGGAGCCTAGGCCGCTTGCCCCGGCGCGGCAGACGGCCAGGATGCCCAGCGGACGCCGCTTGGCCTCCAGGGGCACCGCGGCCACGTAGTTGATCCCCGACGCGCGCAGCGAGGCGAGCGAGGGATCGTCCAGCCTCGCGTCCCCGTCGCGGAACTCGAGCACGTCCTTCGCGGCCAGGACCTCGGCCCAGACCGAGCCCTGCAGCGGGAGCGCGTGGAATTCGAAGAGTTCCTTCCCGCCGTGCGCCGCGCCGAGTTCCAGGTGCGCGCCGTCGTCGTGGAGCGTGAGGACCATGGCCGGCCGGCCGTCGAAGTGCTCGGCGGTCATCTCGGCCAGCGTGTGGAGCACCTCCAGCAGGTTCAGGGAGGCCGCCAGCGCGCGACCGGCGTCCATCAGGAACTGGAGTTCCTGGGCGCGCTTGCGCGTCTGCTGGTGCAGCCGCGTGGACTCGATCAGCCGCGCCGAGTGGGCCGCCAGCGAGACGAGCAGGGCCTCGTCGTCGGCGCTGAAATGGTTGAGCTTCGTCGAGTCAACCGAGATGACCCCGATCGTCCGCCCGCGGATCTTCAGCGGCACGGCCAGTTCGCTGCGCAGGCCCTTCTGCACGCGAACGTAGCGCGCGTCCTTGGCCACGTTCCCCACGCGCAGCGGCACGCCGGTCTCGGCCACCCAGCCGGTCACGCCCTGGCCCACGCGCAGCCGCGTGCGGTAGATCGAATCGTCGCGGAACCCTTCGGCGACCTTGACCTGCAGGATGTCCGTGCCCGGCCTGAGCAGCATCAGGCTCGCCGAGGTCGCGCGCGTCGAGCTGTAGGCGGCTTGAAGGATCAGGCGCAAGGCTTCCTTGGGCGCCAAGTCGTTGCCCAGCGCTTCGCTGACTCCGCTTAAGGAGGCGATGCGCCCCTTGCGGGGCGGCGGTTCCGGCATGGCCAAGGCCTTCTGCTGCACGGGAGCTTCCTTGGTACCCTCTCCCACCGGGAGGGGCAGGTTGAGGGTCGCCCCCACCGGGAGAGGACCCTTAGTACCGCGCCGCGGCACGGTACTTCGAGCACCCGGCACGCGCCGGATGCCGAAATCGTCTACTCAAATGGGTTGCCACACTTCGTGCTGTGCAAATGGCACGAAGTTCATAAGTTATAGCATCCTGAAAAGTATGCCTGCAAAACAATGTGGTGATTAATGAGCATAGAGGTTAATATAGGCCACATTTTAGGGTTTTGATCTGATCGAAAAACTACTTCTCGGAGCTGGGTTTGGCGGGAAGCGGAGGCGGGTTTTCCATTCGAAACAGGTGTCGGTTGCCCCAAGTGTAATCGAAGGCCGACCAGAGCGTGAAGCCGGTGACGAGCCACATCAGCGAATGCGCCATGGCCGAGACGTATTCGCCCGCGCGCGACTGGTAGGCGACCCAGTCGGAGCCCTTGACCGCGGCGATGATCAGGACCGCGATCGCCGCGCCGCCTTGCGCGACGGCTTTGATCTTCCCGCTGGCGCGCGCCGCGACGTAGAGCCCTTGCTCGATCCCGAAATTGCGGATCACCGTGACCAGCAGGTCGCGGTAGAAGAGGATCATCACCATCCAGAGCGGGATCCACTTGCCGTGCGCCTGGGAGGCGAAGCTGAAGTAGACGCTGAGCCGGAAGGTGCTGTCGGCGTAGGGGTCGAGGATCTTTCCGAAGTTCGAGACGAGGTTGTACTTTCTCGCGATGATGCCGTCGAGGATGTCGCTGGTCTCGCTGAGCACGATCACGGCCAGGCAGGTCCAGAGCCCGGCTTGTGGCGTCAGCCAGGCGCTCAGGAAGCCGCCTTCGCCGGAGCCGATGAAGAGCGCCAGAAAGATCGGCGCGCTGGCCAGGCGGAAGAGGGTCAGAAGGTTGGGAACAGACATCGTCTGGAGTTCCTGGCGTTCGTTCCCGCTTCCTCCGGCTAAAGGCCGACGCGCCGCGGGCGCGCGGGGCGAGGGCCGTGAAGCCCTGCGCCTCCGGGGACGAGATCGAAGCAACGCAACCAAGCTGAGCGCCTTAAAGACTAGGCGTTGCGGCCGTCCGGGCAAGTCCCTCCGCATTTCGAATTCCGCATTCGGCATTTTGCCGTAGGCTGTCTTCATGCTGATCCTCTGCGATTTCGACGGCACCATCACCGAGCAGGACGTGACCAACCTGATCTGGGACCGCCACATCCGGCCGGACTGGCGGGAGGCGCTCTTGCCGCCCTACCGCGCGGGGATCGTCTCGCCGCCGGAACTGATGGCGCAGGGTTACGGGGAGATCTCCGCCGGCGCCGAGGAACTGCTCGACTTCGTCAGGCCGCAGGTGAATCTGCGGCGCGGTTTCGAGCCGTTCTTGGCGGCGTGCGAGTCGCGGGCCTGGCCCTTCCGGGTGGTCAGCCAAGGTCTGGACTGGTATCTGCGCGCGTTTCTGCCGCCGGGGGTGACGTTCCACTGCCTGGAGGCGGAGCTGAAAGGGACTTGGCAGGTGCGCGTCCCGGCCGAGGTCGGGCTCCCCGCGGGACAGGACTACAAGGTCTGGATCATGGAGGGGCTGCGCCGCGAGCATCCCAGCCGGCCGGCCGTCTTCTTCGGCGACGGGACCAACGACCTGCCGATTGCCCGCAAGGCCGATCGCGTCTTCGCGGTGGCCGGGAGCATGCTGGAGCGGCTCTGCGCCGAGCACGGCGTGCCGGCAACGAGCTTCACGGGGTTCGACGAGGCGTTGGACGCGCTGTCGTGAGTGGCGTGAGCAGGCAGGCGCGCTCCGGCTCTGCCGTGCGATTCAAAACGTAAAACGGAATGGCGGATTGCGTGCCGGGCTCTACGTATCGTAGAGGCTCCTGACCCACTGCTGACCCTACCATGCTGCATGTACCGCATTGGACGCGGAGCACTGCAGAGAAGCTTCAAATGGGTTCTTGCCTGGGTTCCATTCGATTCTGGTTCGCGTTTTGCGGGATTCGACACAGCCCCGCGCTTTGCGCTACAGGTTCGAGAGCCTTCGTCACGCAGGTTGCGTTCGCATCATGGCCGCGATGCTTTGCTCGTACGGAGGCCGCAGCACGCCCCGCTCGGTGATGAGCGCCGTGACGAGTTCGGCGGGGGTCACGTCGAAGGCGGGGTTGAAGACATCCACTCCGTCGGGAACGGTGTGCGCGCCGTAAGGCCGCGCGATCTCCGCGCGCGCGCGCTCTTCGATGGGAATCTCCGCGCCGCTCTTGAGGCTCGGGTCGAAGGTGCTGCTGGGGGCGGCGACGTAGAACGGCACGCCGTGGTGGCGCGCGAGGATCGCCAGGCCGTAGGTGCCGATCTTGTTGGCGACGTCGCCGTTGGCGGCGATGCGGTCGGCGCCGACGATCGCCGCGTCGGGCTTCTCGCGGCGCATGATGCTGGCGGCCATATTGTCGCAGATGACGGTGACGCCGATGCCCGCGCGCGCGAGTTCCCACGCCGTGAGGCGCGCGCCTTGCAGGAGCGGGCGGGTCTCGTCGGCGAAGACTTTGAGCGCGACGCCGGCGGCCTGCGCGGCGTACATCACCGCCAGCGCGGTGCCGCTCCCGCCGGTGGCCAGCGCGCCGGCGTTGCAGTGGGTCATCAGGGTGGCATGCGTTTGGGGCAGGAGTTCGGCGCCGTGCCGCCCGATGGCTTCGCACATCGCGCGGTCTTCGTCGTGGATCGCGCGGGCTTCGGCTTCGAGCCGGCGCTCGCGCTCCGCGGCGTCGTATTTCTCGAACGGCTCGATGCGCTTCGCCACGCGCTCGACGGCCCAGCGGAGGTTGACGGCCGTGGGACGCGCGGCGGCCAGTTCCCCGGTGAGGTAGCGGAAGGTGTCTTTCGGCAGCCCGCGGCAGCGGCAGGCTTCCCGGTAGCAGAGGATCACGCCGTAAGCGCCGGCGCAGCCGAGGGCCGGCGCGCCGCGCACGACGAGGCGCTGGATGGCGTCGCACAACTGCGCGACGTTGCGGATCTCCAGATACGACTCTTCGTCCGGTAGCTTTGTCTGGTCGAGCAGCCGCAGATGGTCGCCGCGCCATTCGAGGGTGGGGGGGAAGTTGAGGTTCACGGTGTCCGGTATCCGGTTGACGGCCTTTGCGCGTTCCTTCTCCCGAGGAAACGAACAAGACTAAAGCGTAGCCGGATTCGCGGGCGAGGAAAGGACGGCCGCCTACTTCATGTCCTCGGGATCGAAGACGTAGCGGACGACGATGCCGTCGTTGAGCGCGGCGACGTACTGCGCCTTCACGCCGCCCGGGCGGCGGGTGCGCGCGTCTTCGGGAACCCAGGCGGCGCTGACCGGATGCCAGACGGCGCAGGGGTGCGGGTCGGTGCACCAGCCGGGGACTTCCCCGTCGGCGGCCCAGACCTGGGGCGTGATGCCGGTGCCCGCGTGCCCCGACTTGCCGGCGAGGTCGATCAGCACCGGCCCGCCGCGTTTACCCTGCGGCGGGAACTGGCGCACTGAGACGATCGCGCCCGGAGGAATCGAGTATTGGTAGGTCTTGGGCTTGAAGCCTGCCGGCACGTCGCCCGCCGCGCGCTTGTCGTTCACGAAGACGCCGGCCTGGTATTCGCAGGCGACGGTGAGCTTGACCTGCTGGAGCCCCTGCTGCGCGCCGCGGCGGCGCACTTCGTCGACGCGCAGCGACTCCTCGCGCAGCGCCTTGGCGTAGCCGGCCTCCAGGGCGCCGTGGAGCTTGACCGGGCCGACGTTCACGCTCCCGTTGCCCACGACGAGGGCGGGGAAGAGGCGCCCGGTCGGCGATGGCGGCAGGCGCACGACCTGCGGGGCGCCCTGCCCGTGGATCCAGGCGCGTTCGGGCGCGAACTGTACGACCAAGCTGGCCGGCTTGTCCGCGGCGGGAACCTGTTTGACGTTCAGGCGCTTCTCGACTTCGTTGATCCACAGGAAGACCGAGCCGTCGGCCTGGTACCAGCAGGTGGCCAGGGGCGGGGTTCCGGCGCAGAGGTCGGGGAAGACCGCCCAGCCGTACTCGGCGCGGTCCACCGGCTGGACGAGGGCTTCCAGGCGCGCGACCTGGGCGAGCGGGAGGCTCAGGCGCAGTCCGGACGGCGCGCCGCCGGTGGACGTGAGCGTCCACCAGCCGACCTTCCAGCCCAGGCGCGTGTTTTGGAGCAGCGCCCATTCCTTCCGTTCGTTGGCCTCGAAGGTGAGCTGGTCGTAGTGCCAGGCCCAGCGATCGCCGTCGGGTCCGTCGAGCGCGAAGGCGGGCGCGGCAAAGTAGCGCTGCCAGGGCGGATCCTGGCGATCCAGGCGCAGGTACGCGGCGTCGAGCAGCCGGCGGTTGTCGTGATACCACTGCGTGTCGGCGAAGTTCCGTTCCAGCGCGGCGAGGCCGGGGCCGAGTTCCTTGCGTTCGCCGGTTTTGAGTTTGCGGCTCAGGGCGTCGAAGGCCATGAGGGCCTCGTTCTCGCGCGCGGGGTTGGGCGCGACGACGGGCTTGGGCGCGGCGGATCGGACCGGGACGGGGACGAGCACCGCCGGCGCGGGAGGCGGCGGGTCGGTCGGCTCCTTCGGCCGGTCCGGCGGCTGGGGCGGCTCGGGGATGCGCGGCGCGGGCTGGTCGGGCGGCTTATCCGGAATCGCGACGGGCGTCTCCGGCTGGGTCTTTCGCTCGGGCCGATCCGGTCCCGGAGGGCGCTCGGGGGCGATCACGATGTCCGGCGGCGCGGGATGGGCGGACGGGTCGGTCTGATCCGGTTGGCCGCCGTCTCCCTTGAAGACGAGCGCAGCGCCCCCCGCGGCGAGCACCAGCAGCACGACCGCGACGAGCGGCATGGCGGACTTCCGAGCCTGCGCCACCGGCGGCGCGGCCTCGACCGGGGCCTTGCGCCCGGCGGCCGGGACCTCGGGCCTGGGCGCGACGGGTTCGGCGAGCTTGGCCGGCGTCCCACGCCGCTCGCTGGCCTGCACGGGCGCCGTGGGCGCGGTGGGGGGACTTCCAGGGGCTCCGGCCGCGCTTCGGGCTTTGCATCCGGGATGATCGGCTTGACGCCCTTGACGGTCTCGATCACGGCCTGGGAGTCGTAGGCCGCCTTGACGGGTTCCTGAGGCGCGCTGAGCGTGCGCAGTTCCTCGCCGACGTTCTCACGGGCGACCGGGGCGAGGCGGCGGGAGGATTCGCGGCTGGTCGGGGGCGGAGCGGGCCGGGGGCCGACGGGGGCGTGCTTCTTGGTGGTTCGCGCGTGGACCGGGTCGAGCTTGCCGGTGGTGGCGCGCTGGGAGCGGGCGCCGCGGCGGCCCGCGGCCGGCGCGCGCAGCGGGGGGCGCTTGAAGGCGACCGAACTCCGGGCCGTGAAGCCGATCACGTGGGCGGGCATCTGATCGTCGAGGAGCGCCTTCAGGTCCGCCTCCATGTCGGCGGGCGTCTGGTAGCGGTCGGCCGGCTCCTTGGCCATCGCCTTGGCGACGATCCATTCGAGTTCTTCGGGCAGGTCGGGGGCATGGGCGCGCGGGCTGGGCGCCTCGTCGGTGACGTGCATGACCATCACCGCCGTCGGCGTGGGGGCCTCGAAGGGCACTTTGCCGCTGACCATGTGATAGAGCGAAGCGCCGAGGCTGTAGAGGTCCGAGCGCGTGTCGATGTCGGTCTTGCCCTTGGCCTGCTCGGGCGAAATGTAATGCGGCGTGCCGACGGCCTGGCCGCTTTGCGTGAGCGCGGCCTCTTCGGCCTTCTGGACTTCCTTGGCCAGGCCGAGGTCGCAGAGCTTGGCCACGCCGTCGCGGGTGAGCATCATGTTGTCGGGCTTGATGTCCCGGTGCACGAGCCCCTGCGCCTTCCAGGCGTACCCGAGCGCGTTGGCGACCTGCCGGCAGATGTCCACGGCCTCCCGCCAGGGCAAGCGCCCCTTCGCCTGGAGTTCGCTCTTGACGGTGTTCCCGTCCACGAACTCCATCGCGAAATAGGTGACGCCCTGATGCTCGCCGACGTCGATGCCGTGGACGATATGCAGGTGGTCGAGCCTCCCCGAGGCGCGCGCCTCGCGGAAGAAGCGCTCGCGAAAGGTCAGGTCCCTGGCCAGCTTCGGCGGGAGGATCTTCAGCGCGACGATGCGGTCCATCGAGATCTGGCGGGCTTTGTAGACGGCCCCCATGGCGCCGTGCCCCAGCCGCGAGAGAATCTCGAATCCCGCGACGATCCGCTTGGCTTCGCGCTGGAGCAGGTCTTCGCAGGTCCTGACCTGGTCTTCGGTCAGGATGCCTTTCTTGACCAGGATCGCGGGGAGTTCGTCGGGGACGCCCAACTCGGCCAGCGTCTGCTGCGCGACCAGGGCTTCGTCGAGCTGCTGCTGCGTGAGCAGCCCCATTTCGAGCGCCACGTCGGAGAAGGAGCGCCGCGCGGTGGATTCGCCGGATTTGGAAGCCATCAACCCGTCGCTCCCGCGCACGCCGGGCCGCCCTTGCACGAGTGCCGCACAGGAGCATAACCCTAATTAGTTCAACACGTTAATACGTACCCCGGAGGAGTCGAAGGTGACGGCAAGAATTGCTCAAGGTGCAGGGCGTTTCAACTTGGACTGAAGCTGTTCGTTCTTTTCGCGGACTTTGACCACCATGTCCTTCTTGAACTCCTCGAGTTTGCGCTGCAGGCGCTCCTCGGAGAGGGCCATGATCTGGACGGCGAGGACGGCCGCGTTGTAGGCCCCGAAGGCGCCGATGGCCACCGTGGCGACGGGCACGCCGGGAGGCATCTGGACGGTGGCGTACAGGGCGTCGGCGCCGTGAAGGGGCGTGGCGTCGAGGGGCACGCCGATGACGGGAAGGGTGGTGTGGGCGGCGAGCACGCCGGCCAGATGCGCGGCGCCGGCGGCGGCGGCGATGATGACCTGGACGCCGCGTTCGCGCGCGCCTCGGGAGAGCGCGGCGGCCTCGTCGGGCGTGCGGTGCGCCGAGCAGACCTTGGCTTCGTAAGGCACGTCGAACTTGGCGAGCGTCGCGAGGCACGGCTCCATCACGGGCAGGTCGCTGTCGGAACCCATCAGGACGTAGACGCGGGGTGAGTCGGCCATGGCGGTAAGCTCCGATTCGTGCGGGGAACCAGGCGCGGATTCTCGCGGCGCGCGGCCCCGGGTCAATCCTCGAAGGCGTAGATCTTGCCGTCGGCGCAAATGAAGAAGACGCGCTTGCCGATGGCGATCGGGCGGCTGACGGCGCGGCTGCGCGTGGCCGTGCGGTAATCCCAATGCAGGTCGTAGCTCTCATTCTGTTCGTCGTACTTCAGGGCATAGAAGTGTCCTTTTTCGGTGGCGTAGTAGACGTAATTGCCGAGTCCCGCGGGGGCGACGGTGAGACCGCCCTCGGCCTGCTCGCGCAATGAAAGGCGCAGCCGTTCGGTGAGCGAATCGACGCCGAAGAGCCCTTCGGGGCGTTCGGAGCCGAAAAAGATCATCTGGCGCACGAAGACCGGGTCGGTGGAGATCGCGCCGGGGACGGATTCCACGTTGGTTTCGCCGCCCCCGCCGGTTTCGAAGAAGAAGATCGAGCCGTCGGCGGCGCAGGCGACCATGCGCTTGCCGGTCCAGATGGGCCCCGCGGTGATGCTCTGCTGGGAGCGGGTCGTCCACTCGACCTTTTTCTGGCCGTCTTCGAGTCCCAGCCCATAGAGCTTGCCGTTCAGGCAGCCGACCACGAGGAGGCGTTCCTTGGCCAGGAGCAGGGGCCCGGCGGTGATTTCGGAAGGAAGGTCCGCGCTGCCCTCGCTCCACAGCGGCGTGCCCTGCTCGACGCGGTAGCCTTCCAGCCGCTTGCCGCGGGGAAGCATGTAGAAGTACTGGTCGCCGGCGAAGGGCAGGTGCAGGATTCGCGGCGGGACCTTCAGCACATCCTTCGATTTCGACTTCAGGTGCAGGACCGGGTTCTCCGCCGCGTCGGGGTCCACGGCGATGCAGTCGCCGCCCAAGGTGGTGTAGAGGACCATCTTCTTGCCGTTGAGGGTGTGGACTTCGACCGAGCCGAAGACTTCCTTGGAGAGTCCGGCGGGGCCTTCCAGGTTGAACTGCCAGGCTCCGTCGAGGGAGTTGGCGCCGGGGGTCAGCTTGACCAGCCCGCCGTCGACGGTGCCCACCCAGAGGCTCGCGCCGTCGTAGCAGGCGTTTCCCGAGGGCTTGATGTTGGCGGGCAGGACGCTGATGAAGGCCGGTTTGCGCTTCATGCTGAGCTGGAATTCGGAGTCGAGCCCCTGGCCGGAGCGGACGACGGATTCGTAGCCGTCGCGCCGAAACTCGAACTGCTTCACGCTTCCCGGGGCATAGCGGATCACGTTGTCCGCGCCGCGGCTGACGGGCCCCACGAACTTCTCGTCCTTGTAGGCCAGGGCGCGGTCGATGTTCTTGAGCACGATCAGCAGCGGGACCTCGATGGCGACGTTTTTCATCTCGGGCACGGTGGCGAAACGGCGCAGGAAAGCGTTCTTGAACTGGAATTCCTCGGCGACGCTCTGGAAGGCCTCCTTGGGCGGCTTGGTGATGCGTTCGAGTCCGGTCCTGAATTCCTTGGCCAGTTCCTCCGCCTGGGTTTTGAGTTCCTTGGCCTTTTCGCGGACTTCAGGGGGCGTGAAGGGGTTGTTCAGCACTTCGTCGAACTTCTCGAGGGCCTTGAAGACATTATCTTCCTTCCAGAAGGCCTCGCCTTCGGCCAGGATCTGCTTGCTGTTCTGCGTGCCCTGTTCGCGCAGCTTGTCGAAGTTGGACATCGCCTCGGCGCGCTGCCGATCGAGCCTGATGACCAGGCCCTCGACGGTCTTCGAGACGCCAGAGAACGGCCCGAAGGCGCGCGCGAGCTTGCTTTCGCGGGCGAGGATGCCCGCCTGATTGTACTTGTCGGCGGCCTCCTTGAACTTTTCCTGGTCCTCCAGAGCCGCCGCGTCGGCGGTGAGCTGCTTCACCTGGTCTTCGAGGCGCTGGAGATTCTTGTAATTTCCCAGTTCGTGCAGGGCCAACAGGGCGCCCGTGGCCAGGATCGCCACGAAGACCATGGTGAGGATCAGCGTGCGCTTGGTGCGCGCGCGGCGGTCCTCCTGGGTGAGCATGACGTTGGCGAGCTTCTTTTTAAGGTGCGCGAGTCCCGGGGCGAGCTGCATGGCTCGGCGGTAGTATTCGGCGGCTTCCTTGTTCTGGTTCTGGCGCGCCATCATGTCGCCGAGGATCTCGCACTCCTGGGAGGCGGCGCGGCGTTCGCCTTCCTCGCTGAGGATCTCGACCAGCTCGCGCCGGATTTCATGGGCGGCGGGCTCGAGTTCGAGCGCCTGCCGGGCGATCCGCCGGGCCTGCTGCGCCTGCTGGTTCTGGCGGTAGTGGTGCATGGCCTCCTGGAACTGGACCAGGGCTTCGCGGACCTGTCCGCGCTTGCCGTAGATCGCGCCGAGCCGCTCGCGCGAGGGCAGGTGGTCGGGCAGGACCTGGAGGATGCGCCGGTACAGTTCGACGGCCGCGTCCTCGTCGCCGCTCTTGAGAGCGCCGTCGGCCAGCACGCTGAAATGGATCACGGCCTTGTCGGCCTGGTCGGAGGCGGCCAGGGAGGTGGCGAGTTCGCGCCGCACCTCGGCGTTGTCCTCGCCCATGGCCAGGCGGCGTTCGAGGTTCTTGCAGAGCCGGTCCTTATCGCCGGCGGCCTTGATCTCTTCGGTGACGGCGCGCAGTTCGTCGAGCGCGGCGGGCCGAATCAGGCTCGACTGCAGGAAGCCGGAGACGGCGGAGAGGACCTCGTAGCGGAACAGGAAGGTGTCGTGGATCAGGTCGTCCACGTCGCGCTTGCCGTCGATCAGCGAGATGACGCGCTTCTCGATGACGTCGACCTCGAGCTGCCCGCCCTCGATGGCCTCGCGCACCTGCTTGTCGACGACGTAGATCTCGCGGAAGGACGGCACCTGCTGGCGCAGCCGCTCGCACTCGTCGACGCGGCGCGCGGCTTCCATGATCAGGTTGGAGATGGGCATGGAGGGCCCGGCGCCGGAGGCGCGCTCCATGAACAAGTCCGGGTTGGCCGGCCCTCGGTGAATTCGAAGGTGGCCTTTTCCCAGCCGAAGAGTTCGTAGATTTCCTCTTCGATCTGGTGAATCAGCGCGCGGTCGATCTCTTCCTGGGAGAGCAAGTTGAGTTCGAGCAGGCAGCGCCCGAGGGGCTGGCCGGACTCCTGCTGCCGCGCCAGGCCCTGTTCGATCTGCTCGGGCTGGGCGATGCCGCGGCCCACGAGCATTTCGCCGAGCACGAGAGGGACCTTGCTGCCGCGGGAGAGGTTCTTGACCTGACCGGACTCGAAATAGATGTGACGTTCCAGGCCGCCGGGCTGGGTGATCCGCAGCGTGCCCGTCTGCTGATTCATGGCCAGGTTCTGGAAGACGTCGGCCAGGCTGAAGCTTTCAACGCTTCCCTGGAAGCCCATAAGCCACCCATGACCTCCAGGCCGGGCCATGCGCCTTGGCGCGGAAAGGCCCCAAGGGCGCGCGAGGCGCCCCGCCGCCGGGGATGCAAACTATGATATTGCCAGCACTAGCGCAAGGAAAGGAGCCCGAGTGTCCGCCAGCTACTTCTTTTCGTCGCCGGCGCCAAAGAAATCGTCCAGGGCCTTCTCGGCGGCCTGTTCGTACCCCTGGCCCACGGTCGATTCGCGGTCCTTGTTCTTCTCGATCGACTTGATCAGCAGATCGGAGAGCTTCTGGGTCAGTTCCTCGGCATACAGGCGGACCATGCCGAGGGTGGTGCGGTCGTCGAAGATGATGACCACCAGCGCGCGCTCGGCGACCAGCCCGATGTGGATGTTCTCGTTGCGGCCCTGGTGGAAGAGGACGGTGAACTCGGTCTCGCCCAGCAGCTTCGCCACTTCGCGGGTGGAGGCGAAGGAGCCGGCGACCAGGGCGGCGATCGAGTCGGTATTGAAGGACTTGGTGAAGCCTTTCTTGGTGACGAGGTGGCCTTCCTTGTCGATGAGCAGCGCGCATTTGGCCTGCGAGCGGTCGAGGAAGTCGCCCAGGATCTTGTTGATCTCGTTGACGTCTTCTTCGTAGAAGACCAGCCGGGCCTGCCTCATTTTTTTCGCTGAATGCCATCGGATTCCTCCTGGGCGACCGGTCCCAAGCAGCGATCGACGCCCGGCGAAGCCTCAGTATACCGTTTTCAGGCACCGCGGTCCATGCGTGGACCGCCGGTTGGCGGAGTCTATCCTCCGCCCTTCATGACCATGAACACGACGGCCGCGACGGCCGCGAGCGCGACGACGATCAGCACGATCACCGCGGTCTTGGCCCCGCCGCCCGCCGGAGCGGGCTCCGGCGGCGCCGCCGGTTCGGGGTTGGTGAATTTCCGCGATTCTTCTTCCTGCTTGCGGCGCTGGAGTTCGGCGGAGAAGGCGCTGCGCGCCTTATCGGCCGGAGCCGGCGCGGGGGCGGCGGCCGGTTCGGGCTCGGCCTCCTCCGCCGGTTCGGGTTCCGGTTCGGGCGCGGGTTTCGGCGGCGCGGCCTTGGGTTGCGGCGGCGGCGTCGGATGCTTGGGCGCGGGCGGCGGCGCGGGCTTGGGCCCTTCGGCCTTGACGGCTGGAACGGGCGCGGCCGGCGTGGGATTCCTGGGCGCCGGAGGCGGCGGCGGCGCGGCCTTGGGCGGAGCGGGCGGCGGCGGCGCCTTTGCGCCCGGCGGCGGAGGCGGGGGCGGGGGCGGGGGCGGGGGCGCAGCCGAGATGGCCCGGCGCGGCACCGAGCCGCGCTTGCTCCCGTCCTCGCTATACCCCTGATCCCGATTGAGCTTCTTGATCACCGCCTGCGAGATGGCTTTCAGGGTCTGGAAGACGCCGTCCCCGTTCACCGCGACGGCCTCGACGGCAGGCCAGTTCCCGCGATTGACCTTGGCGTTCAACTCGTCCACGGGCAGGGCATTCTCGAGGTCGCGCTTGTTCCACTGCAGCACGATGGGGACCTCATTGAAGTCCAGCCCGTTCTCTTTCAGGTTGGTCTCGAGGTTGTTCAGGGACTCGATGTTCTCGTCGAGCATGTCGGCGCTGGAGTCGGCCACGAAGACGACCCCGTCGGCGCCCTGGAGCACCAGCTTGCGCGTCGCGTCGTAGTAGACCTGTCCCGGCACCGTGTAGAGCTGGAATTTCGTGCGCATCCCCGCGACCTGCCCGAGGTCCAGGGGGAGGAAGTCGAAGTAGAGCGTGCGGTCGGTTTCGGTCGCGATGGAGACCAGATCGCCCGTCGAATTCGGGGGCGCCTTGGCGTGAACCACCTGAAGGTTGGTCGTCTTGCCGCAGCGTCCGGGTCCGTAATAGACGATCTTGCAGTTGACCTCGCGCGTCGCGAAGTTGATCTGAACCATGCTGGCGTCTCAGCCCCCGAGAGACTTTCAAGTCGGGCATCGAATTGTTACGTGTGCACGTCGAGCAACCTAAGCCTTTCCGGAGCCCTGTCAAGGACAGTCCGGACGGAACTCGGGCTTTGAATTAGCTCTCGCGCCCTTCCCGGTTTATAGGAAGGTGTCGTGAAAGGATGCCGGACCCGCCGCCCATCACGCCCAAGGAGCCAACCGTGGCCGACGAACGACTCGAAGACCAGCTCAAGATCATGATCGTCGACCGCCTGATGCTGAAGGCGCAGCCGAACGAGATCGGCGACGAGGACGACCTGATCGAGAAGTGGGGGCTGGAATCGGTGCAACTGATGGAGATCGTGATCGGGCTCGAAGAGGTCTTCGGCATCGCGCTCGAGGACGAGGAGTTCAGCGTCAAGAAGTTCCGCACCGTCGCGAGCATCGCGGAGGTGGTGAAGAGCAAGCAGTAGGTTGGCTCTTGGCTTGTGACTGTTGGCTTTCGACTGCCATTAACCCATCACGACCGCCGCAAACTTGCCGGGGCCATGGACGCCAATGGTGAGCGTCTGCTCGATGTCCGCGGTGCGGCTGGGGCCGGTGACGAGGGTTACGGCGCGCGGGAGGGCGTTGCGGTCGAGCGCGCCGCCGCCGACGAAGAGCCCGTCGAGGTCCGAGACGATCTGCTCGGCGGTGAGCAGCACCACCTGCGCGCGGCAGAGCAGCCAGCCGCCGCGACCGTGGCCCGGGGCGGTCAGGTGCGCGATGCTGCCGGTCTCCGCGATGGCGCCGGCGCAGCCGATCACGGCCATGTGCCAGGGCACGTTCGGTTCGCGCTGGGCGGCGGCCGCGGCGGCCAGTTCCGCCCGCCAGACTCGCTCGCCTTCGCCGCCGTCGAGCACCTGCCCGGGCACGCCTTCGCCTTTCAGCCACTCGGGAACGCCCAGTTCCTGCACCAGCGGGTCGAGGCTGTAGACGACACCCTGCGCGTCCCACCTCATGCGCAGCTCACCCAGCGCCTTCCTGGCGTCTTCGAGGGAGCCGGCGCGGCAGGCCTCGCCGCCGACCCCCTGCAGGCGCTCGATGAAACGCGAGACGAGCCCTTCGAGGTCCGCCGGATCGATGGCGGGGAGGGGGCCTCGGGGCGCGGCGAGGGCTTGCCCGCATCTCGGTCGGGGTTGTAGCGGCGGCGCTCCTGAGCGGTGAGGAGCTTGTCGAGGATCTCGTCGCGAGCGCTCACGCGTCGGCCTCCGCGTCCGCGCGTCCGCGCCGGCGGGCCCATTCCTCGCGGAAGGTTTCGCGGGCCGGCGCGCGGAGGTCGCGGCGCGCCGTCCAGCGGTTCAGGAGCGGGAGGCTCAGCGCGGGGATCTGGCCGTCGCTGGAGCGCGCGCGGAGCAACCAGCGCCCCAGCCGCGTGGCGAAGTCCCAGAGTTTCGGCCGCCGGCCCAAGAAGGCGAACGCGCCGAAGCTCAGGGACTCGAAGAACGGCCGCTTGGGCGCGGCGCCGGAGGCCTCGGTGGAGGCCTCCACGACCTGGCTGCGCAGTTCCAGCAGCATGTGCGGGATCTCGATCTTGACCGGGCAGACTTCGAAGCAGGCCCCACAGAGCGAACTGGCATAGGGAAGCGCCGGGGCGCGCTCGAGCCCCAGGTACTGCGGCGTGATCACCGCGCCGATGGGTCCCTGATAGACCCACCCGTAGGCGTGCCCTCCGGCGCGCTTGTAGACGGGGCAGGCGTTGAGACATGCGCCGCAACGGATGCAGCGCAGCGAGCCCCACAGGTGGTCGTCGTCGTAGATCTTCGAGCGGCCGTTGTCGAGCAGGATGACGTGGAACTGCTCCGGGCCTTCCTCGCCGTCGCCCGCGATGCCGGTGATGAAGTTGGTGTAGCTGGTCAGGCGCTGGCCGGTGGCGCTGCGCCCGAGGAGCTTGAGCATCACGGCGAGGTCGTCGAAGCGGGGGACGAGCTTTTCGATGCCGACCACGGCGACATGGATGCGGGGCAGGGTCGAGCAGAGCCCCGCGTTGCCTTCGTTCTCGACGATGACGATGGACCCGCTGTCGGCGGCGGCGAAGTTCGCGCCGCTGATGCCCATCTCGGCGGAGAGGAAGCTCTTGCGCAGCGTGCGGCGAGCGATGGCGTTGAGCCCCGGGATGCCCGCGCCCGGCGCGTTGGTCTCGCGCAGCTCGCGCTCGAAGATCTCGGAGACCTGCTCCTTGGTCAGGTGCACGGCCGGCGCGATGATGTGCGAGGGGATGTCCTTGTCGAGCTGGATGATGAACTCGCCCAGGTCGGTCTCGACGACCTCGAAGCCCGCGGCCTCCAATGCGTGGTTGAGGTGAATCTCCTCGGTCGCCATCGACTTCGACTTCACGATGCGCTTGACGTTCTCGTTTTTGGCGATGCGGATGACGTGCTGGTTGGCCTCTTCGGCGTCGCGGGCCCAGTGCACGCGGCCGCCGCGGGCGACGACGTGTTCCTCGAACTGCTCCAGGAGCTGCGGCAGGCGGTCGAGGGCCTCCTGCTTGATCGCGTGCCCGCAGCGGCGGAGTTCCTCGAAGTCCGGACGCTCGGCCACCGCCGAAGCGCGATGCGAGACGAAGCGCCCGGAGGCCGCGCCCAGCGCTTTCTGAAGCCTCGCGTTGGCGAGCGCCTCGCGGGCGTTGGCCTCGAAGGTGTGCGATGTCGGTTCGTGGCTCGCGCTCACGGCGGCTCCCCTAGCAGCCCGTTGAAAAAGGGAACGGGCCATAAAACGGCGCTTTTTGCCCAGCCCTTCGTTGCGCCCTCGTCACAGATCTCCTCTGGATATGCTCCTCAGCCGCGCCTCGGTCTGGACAAAAATCCCTCGTTTTCTGACCGCGCCCCCTTTTCCAACGGACTGCTAAACGTGCGCGTCCGGCGCGGGCACGCGGCCGGTCAGCAGTTCGGCGATGTGGAAGGCCCGCACGCGGCTCCCGCGACGCGTCAGGCCGCCGCCGATGTGGAGCAGGCAACCGGCGTCGCAGGCGACCACGCAGTCGGCGCCGCTGGCCTCGAGCGCCGCGAGCTTCTCGTCGAGCATGGCGGCCGAAAGATCGGCCATCTTGACCGAGAAGGTGCCGCCGAAGCCGCAGCAGACCGTCTCGCTGTCCTTGATGGAGACGAGTTCGGCGCCCTGGACGCGCTCCAGCAGGCCGCGCGGCGCGTGCCGCTCGCCCAGCTCGCGCAGCAGGTGGCAGCTCGCGTGGTACGCGACCTTGCCGCGATAGCGCGCGCCGACGTCGGTGCGGCCCAGCTCCCAGACGATGAACTGCGTCAACTCGTATGTGCGCGCGGCCAGGCGCGCGATTTCGCGGGCCTCCGGGCTGCCGGGCTCGAAGAGGTCCTTGTAGAAGACCTTGACCATGCTGGTGCAGGAGCCCGAGGGCGAGACGATGTACTGCGCGTGCTTGAAGGTCTCGAGCCAGTGCCGCGCGACTTCGCGGGCCTCGTTGCGGTAGCCGCTGTTGAACGCGGGCTGGCCGCAGCACGTCTGGCCCATGGGGACTTCGACCTGGCAGCCGAGCTTCTCGAGCAGCTCGACGGCGGCCCAGGCCGCCTGGGTCATGACCTGGTCGGCCAGGCAAGTGACGAAGAGCGAGACCTTGCGGGGCATGCGCGCGTCCGGTGCTCGTCGATGGGGAACTCGGGGGTGAGCCTACCGCACGCGCGGCCGGCGGCAAGGACGCCTGAACCTACCGGCGCAGTTCGTCTTCCAGCGCCCCGATCGCGGCGGAGTCCTCGAGGACGCTGAGGCGCAGGCTGAAGGCGCGGCGTTCGCCGGGCTTCAGCAGCGTCAGGCCCCGGTCCTTGCGTTCCGCGGCGCGGCCCAGCACCAGGCAGTTGGCCGGCTCCAGCCCGACGGTGTACGGCCCGGCGCCCATCTGCTTCCACTCGATGAAGCGCGGCAGCGTGGAAGGGTCGTAGTCCAGGCAGAAGGCCAGGCGCTTCCCGGCGCGCTCGGGGCTGACGATCGCCGCCTTCGCGCGCCCGTCGGCGCCCGGCACGAGGTCGTGGAAGAAGACCTGCTCGGCGTAGCCGGCCTGCGGCTTCTCGAAGCGGTCCCACGCGCCGAGGCCCGGCCTGGCGGCCTCGTCGCGCGGCTCGGTCTTCTTCGCCTTCGCCAGCAGGCGCGCGCCGTCGTCGAGGACCGGGAAGCCCACGTTGACGTGATAGAGGATCAGCAGCGCCGCGTCGGTGAAGCCTTCGTTCTCGACCACGTCGTCGATGCGCAGCCAGTTCGCGCCGAGTTCGGTGCGGAGCGTGCGCGTGAGCGTCAGGTTCGGCCCGAAAAGCCCCAGCGGCGTGACTTCGCGCATCCTGCCGCTCACGGCGATGCGGTAGGCGTCGCCGTCCCAGCCCTCGCTGACGGCGACGCGCTCGGCCGGGGTGTTGTTGATCCGGCCGTGGACGCCGTGCGCCATGCCTTCGTCTTCGCACGGGCCGCCGACGTTCTGCAAACCGCAGGTGGCCAACAGGCCGCTGAAGCTGCGCAGCCAGCCGACGCCCTGCGTTTCGTAGAAGGAAGGATGCACGTCGCCGCAAGGCGCGCGGAAGCCCAGCGCCGCGCCTTTGAAGTTTACCCGTCCCAGGTCCATCGCGCGGTCAAGGAGAACTTCGGCTTCGAGGCCGCCGCCGGTGCGCACCAGCGCCACGCGGCTCCCGCGCCCCGCGCCGTCGTCGAGGAGCGTGCGCGTGACGCCGCCAAGCTGGGAGAGGTCGCCGACGCGGCGACGGAGTTCATCCGGAGTCCAGTCGCGGCCGTAGAGCTGAGGCATGTTCGGGTTCCTGTCATGTCATCTGTTGCCCATTAAAGAGTCAGGTTCAATTCCTTGTTCGATGCGCCAGCGTTGAATTGAGGTTATGCACTCCTCTGGGTTTGTCATGGCAATAAGATGTCCCGCCTCGAGCCAGACGTCTGCCTTGAGGCACTGGATTACCAGATCATGCCTTCCGTGAACTCGGTATACCTTGGCACCGCCCTTGTATGACCAGTGGAGCGCAGATCGAATCATCGACCGAATGAACTCGGGATCTTGTTCGCTGTACATTCTTGAGAGGAGCGATGGTGACTTTCCCGCGAGAACCTGACATAGACTAAGCGGAGATACCTCAGCAATCGGCCCCAACAGGCGCAATAGCGGGTTGATTTCATTGCTCGACAATGCGCTTCCGAGTAAGGCCACGTCTTGTACTTTCATCAGGCTTGCCAACTCAAGTGCAACCATGCCTCCAAGAGAAGAACCAATGAGCGCAGTTGGCTGATAATCCATCCCTTCCGCGATTGACTTAGCAAGACCAGCAATCGAATCGGGGGCTATTCCTGCAGGCCAATCCAAATAGTCGTAACCACGCAACTCACGCCACGCGCCAGAGTACATTCGATTGTTAGCACCCATGCCGGGCAGGACAGTGATCATCTTGATGCCGATTCACATGCGGGTCAGACGCCCGCGGTACGCCCATTTCCCAGCACGGGGCGGCTGCGCCGACCCGTGGCACGCTCAGCGCATGAAGGCCGGAGCCAGCCCGCCGTCCACGTTCAGCACCTGCCCTGTCGTCTTGCCGAGGTCCGGCCCGGCGAGGACGAACGCGGCGTTGGCGATATCGGCCGGCTCGATCTCCTTGTTCAGGAGCGTGCGGCTGGCGTAGAAGGCCGGGAGCTGGTCTTCCTTGATGCCGTAGGTCTTCGCGCGGTCGGCGCCCCAGCCGCTGGCGAAGATCCCGCTGCCCTTCACTACCGCGTCGGGGTTGATGCCGTTGACGCGGATTCCTTTGGGCCCCAGCTCGGCGGCCAGCAGGCGAATCTGGTGCAGTTGCGCGGCCTTCGCGGTCCCGTAGGCGATGTTGTTGGGCTGCGCGACGACGCCGTTCTTGCTGGCGATGATCAGGATGTCGCCGCCGAGCTTCTGCCGTTCGAACTGCTTCGCGGCCTCGCGGCTGACCAGGAACGTCCCGCGCGGCATCACGTCGTACTGGAGGTCCCAGTCCTTCTCGCTGGTCTCGGCGAGCGAGCGCGAGAGCGAGAGGCCGGCGTTGTTGACGATCAGGTCCACGGCGCCGAAGGCCAGCGCGGCCTCGCCGAAGGCCGCCGCGACGGCCTCGCCATTCGTTACGTCGGCCTTGACGGCGACGGCGCGCTCGGGCGTGCGCGCGTTGATCTCCTGCGCGGTCTTCTCGGCGGCCTCCAGGTTCAGGTCGGCGATGACGACGCATGCGCCTTCCTTCGAAAGCCGCTCGGCGATGGCCTTGCCGATCCCGCTGGCCGAGCCGGTGACGAGGGCCACGCGCCGCGCGAGCGCCTGCTCGGGGGGCATGCGGCGCAGCTTCGCCTCTTCCAGGGCCCAGTACTCGATATTGAAGGCTTCCTGCTCGCTGATCGCGACGTATCCGCCGCAGCTCTCGGCGCCGCGCATCACATTGATCGCGTTGACGTAGAACTCGGCGCTGACGCGCGAGGTTTGCTTGTCCTTGGCGAAACTGAAGAGCCCGACGCCGGGCCAGAGCAGGATCACGGGGTCCGGCGGGCGCAGCGCGGGACTGTCCGGATGCTTGCAGCGTTCGTAGTAGGCCGCGTAGTCTTCGCGGTACTTCGCGAACTGCGCTTCGAGCTTCCCGCGCGCGTCTTCGGTCGTCGGGTCGGCGTCGGGGGCGAGCGGGAGCACCACCGGGCAGCGCTTGGTGCGCAGGAAGTGGTCGGGGCAGCTCGTGCCGGTCGCGGCGAGCTTCTCCAAGTCCTTCGACTCGAGGAATTCCAGCACCGGCGCGTCGTCGCGGAAGTGGCCGATGGTCTTCTTGACGCTGCTGGTCAGCCCGCGCAGGACGGGCATGATCTGGAGCGCCTGCGCGCGGCGCCGTTCGGCCGGGAGCGAGTCGCGGACCTTGCCGCCGAAGAACTTGACCTTCTTCGCGCGCTCCTCGAGAAAGTGCGCGGCCTTTTCGATCACCTCCAGCGTGTTCTCGTAGCAGCTCTTGGAAGTGTCGCCCCAGGTGAAGAGGCCGTGCCCGCCGAGGACGATGCCGCGCGCCTTGGGGTTCCGCTGGTGGCACTCGCGCAGCTTGAGGCCCAGGTCGAAGCCGGGGCGCTGCCAGGGGACCCAGCCGAGCTGCCCCTCGAAGAGGTCCGCGACGACTTTCTCGCCGTCCTTGCACGCGGCCAGCGCGATGATCGCGTCGGGGTGCAGGTGGTCGACGTGCTTGTGCGGCAGGAAGGCGTGCAGCGGCGTGTCGATGCTCGCGGCGGTCTTGTTGAGGTTGAAGGTGCAATGAGGCAGGTAGCCGACCATCTCGTCTTCGTGCGCCTTGCCCTTGTAGAGCTTCTCGAGCGCGTAGAACTTGTCGAGGTAGAGGCTGGCGCAGCCGCCCATGGTCAGCGTGCCCAAGTCGCCGCCGGAACCCTTCACCCACAGCACGTCGGCGGGCTCGCCGGAGAGCGGGTCGGTCTCCTTCACTTTCACGCTGGTGTTGCCGCCGGCGTAGTTGGTGAGGCGTAGGTCGGCGCCGAGCCAGTTGCTGCGCTGGATGAAATTGTCGACCTCGTCGGCGGGAATCTTCCCGTCGTCCCAGAGGTAGCTTACGTGCTTGAACTGCGCGGCTTTGCTTTTGTCGACGGCCATGGTGCGGAATCCTTCCTCGTTGCACGACGGATCTTCGCTTCCCACGCGGGAAGCGGGCACGCCCTCACCCCGGACTCCCTGCAAACGGCTGCGGGCGAGACGCCCGCGGTCCCGCCGGCAGGATGCCGGCGCTCCGCTCAGTTCACGCCCAGGCCGGCGCCGGCGACCTTGCCGGTGCGCTCGGCCGCGCGCCGCTCGTGGTAGTCGCTGGCGCGATAGGCCTCCAGCGGGCTCAGGGCCGCGCCGAGTTCCTCGCGGACACTCTTCAGCAGCGGCTCGACGTCGATGGCGTAGGCGTCGGTGAGGCAGCGCTCGGCGCCGACCACGTCGATCTTCGCCTGGCACGCGGCGAGCTTCTTGCGGTCCACCAGCAGCGCCTTGGCCTGCGCGGCCTGGATGAACTCGACGGTCTGGATCATCGCCTCGAGCTTGGGCTTGGAGTTGTGCGACTGGTCGATCATGTACGCGATGGGGTAAGGCAGCGTGCCGGACTCGGCCTCGGCCGCGACCAGTTCGACGAAGATCAGGAACAGCTCGTACGGGTTGACGCTGCCGCAGGTCAGGTCGTCGTCGGCGTACTTGCGGTTGTTGAAGTGGAAGCCGCCGAGGCGCTGCTCGTCGATGAGCGTCGCGACGATCTGCTCGATGTTGACCCCCTGCGCGTGGTGGCCCAGGTCCACCAGCACCTGCGCCTTCTCGCCGCACTTCTGCGCCATCAGCAGCGCCATGCCCCAGTCCGGCAGGTCGGTGCCGTAGAACGCCGGCTCGAAGAACTTGTACTCGATCAGCATGCGGCTCTTGGGCGGCAGCAGCTTATAGGTGGCCTTGAGGTCCTCCTCGAAGCGGCGCTTGCGCGCGCGGAAGTCGTCCTGGCCGGCGTAGTCGGTGCCGTCGGCGAACCATAGCGAGAGGATGTCGCTGCCGGTGGCGCGCATGATCTCGCAGCACTCTTTCATGTGCTCGAGCGCCTTGTCGCGAACCTGTTTATCGGGGTGCCCGAAGCTGCCGAACTGATACCTTTTGTCCTGAAAGACGTTGGGGTTCACCGCGCCGACGGCCACTCCGCGTTCGGCGGCGAACGCGCGGAGCTTGTCGTAGTTCTCGCACTTGTCCCAGGGGATGTGGACGGCGACGGTGGGGCAGATCCCGGTGAGGCGGTGGCACTCGGCCGCGTCCTCGAACTTCTCCCAGACCGTGCGCGCCTCGCCGGGCTGCGCGAAGACGCCGAAGCGAGTACCGCTGGGCCCGTAACCCCAACTCGGCGTCTCGCAGCGGAAGCCCTTGATCCGCTCGCGGATCGCCTTCACGTTCAGGCCGCGCACGGCCAGCTTCTGCTCCAGCAGCTTGTATTCGTCTCGCCAAAGCTCACCCATGACTGGTCTCCCTTTATCCCCTTAGTCGCGAAATCAAATTCCAAGTGCCCAAGAACCAAGAACCAAACAAACTTCAAACTTCAAACTTCAAACTGCAAACGGCAAAGAACTCATCCCCTGAATGCCTCCGTGTGCTCCGTGCCTCCGTGTCTCCGTGGTTAGCTAGAGTCCCGCCAGCCCGTGCGCCGTCTCCTTCAGCGCCGGGTACAGCTTCGCGTAGAGGTCGAGCCGTTCGGCGTAGGCCGCATGGCGCTTCGCGTCGGGTTCGAAGCGCGTCGCGACCTTCGCCAGCGCGCAGGCCTCGCCGAGGTTCTTGAACGTGCCGAGCGCCGTCAGGCCCAGCATGGCCGCGCCGAGGCAGCCGGCCTCGCCGTTCTCCATGCGCGCGACGGGCACGCCGAGGATGTCGGCTTTGATGCGCATCCACGCGGCGCTCTGCGCGCCCCCGCCGATGGCGCGGTACTCCTGCATCGCGATGCCGTTCTCGCGCTGCAGGCGCGCGTTCAGCGCCATCTCGTAGGTGACGCCTTCCAGGACCGCCTTGAGGAGTTCCTCGCGCTTCGTCTCGAGCTGGAGCCCGACGATCGCGCCGCGGCTGCGCGTATCGAGGTGCGGCGTGCCGGTCGTGGTGAAGTGCGGGAGGATCAGGATGCCGGTGGGGCCGTCGGGCAGCCCGGCGAGCAGCCGCTCGTAGGGCTCCTGCTGCTCGGCCTCGGCGGCCGCCTTGACTTCCGGGAAGAGCGTGTCGCGGCACCATTTCAGGAGCGAGCCGCCGGTGAAATTGAAGGTGATGCTGAGGTACTTCCTGGGCAGCGCGGATTCGTAGCAGCAGAAGTTGTGCGCCTGCATCGCGGGCGCGAGGACCGGGGCGTCGAAGACCGGCGCCATGCACTCGACGGTGCCCGTCACGTAGCTGGCGCGGCCGGGCCGGTCGATGCCGCAGCCCAGCGCGCAGAGCGCCTGGTCGTGGCCGCCGGCGACGAGGAGCGCGCCTTTCGCGAAGCCCAGTTCCGCGGCGCGCGCGGCGGGAATCTCGCCGACGACCGTACCGGCCGGCTTCGGGGTTGCCCAGCGCGACGCATCCAGGCCGGCCTTCTCGAAGAGTTCCTTCGACCAGGCGCGAGCCTTCAGGTCGTAGGCGCCGGCGCGTCCGGCGAGGCTCGTCCCGATCACCGGGGGCAGGCCGAAGACCGCCAGCGCGGCGAGGTCCTCGTAGCAGAGGAAATACCTCGCCTTCGCGTAGACCTCGGGCCGCTCGTCCTTCCACCACTGGACCTTGGGGAGCGTGTACATGCCGTGGAGCGGCATGCCGGTGATCTCGAAAAACTTCTGCCGGCCGAGTTTCTCGTCCCAGAATTTCACGTACTTCTCGGTGCGCTTGTCGAAGGTGACGATGCTCATGCCCAGCGGCGCGCCGCGCTCGTCGGTGGGCGTGACGGCCTCGCCCTGCGCGCTGGTCGCGACGGCCTGGACCGGATCGCCCGCGGCCTTGGCCTTGGCGGCGGCTTCGGCGAGAACTTCATGCGTGGCCTCGAGCACCTGCTTGGGGTCGATCTCGATCCAGCCGCTTTGCGGGAAGCTGAGCGGGTATTCGCGGTAGCTCCGCGCGAGCAGCTTGCCGTCCGCGTCGAAGGCGCAGGCCTTTACGCCGGTCGTGCCGATATCCAGCCCGATGACGCTCATGCGCGACTCCTCTTGGCGGGCGTTGCGGCCCCGAGTTCCTTCACGCCGTCTTCGGTGACGAGCGCGTCGAATTCATCCAAGTCGGCCAGCTTGAAGGGCGCGGAGAGGTCGAATTTGGTGCCGTCTAGCGCGAGGACCTTCTTGCGCGCGTGCTGCATGTAGGCGCGCTTCAACTCGGCTTCCTCGGGGGTCGAATCGTACGCGACGCCCTCTTCCCGCATCAGCGAGGCGGTGGAGACGACGGCCCAGTCGAAGCGCATCTCGGCGAGGCTCGCCAGCGCCAGCGGGCCGATCAGGCTGCCCGTGCGCGGGTGGGGCTCGCCGCCGTGCAGCGCGACGCGGATCCCGCTGGGGTGGTGGTAGAGTTCGCCAAATAGCGGCATGCCGCCGGTGACGACGAAGAGATCCGCCGCGTCGGCGCGCTGCGAGAGAAGCTTGCCGAGTTCGAAGACGGTGGAACTGGCGTCGCAGACGAGCGTGCGCGCGCCGGAGACGAGAGCGTAGAGGTGCTTGCCGATGCTGCGCTTGGCCAGCGCCGCCGCGCCGCGGCGCTCTTCGAAGGGGCGGCCCCAGAGCGCGGCCTCGCCGTTCTCCGGCGCGACGGCCACCGCCCCGCCGTGGACCTTCCGCACCAGCCCCTGCGCGGCCAGCGCGTCGAGGTCGCGGTGGATGGTCATGCGGCTGACCTTCAGCGTCTCTTCGGCGGCGGCCACGGTAAGGGAGCCTTCACGGCGCACCGTTTCGAGCAGGCGCCGGCGGCGGTCTTCGACGAGCATGAGTGGGACGCTCCCCCGTGGGCGTATGTCACAATTTGTAACAAAATATCACACAAGTCAAGGCGCGAGAGCAAATTTCTTGGGACGGATAAAAGGACTGATTCGGTATCTTTAATCCAGTTAAGTGCTTACGGGTGTGTTGATCGTTCGTCATGGATACCAGCAAGCCAATCGAACCGTCCGTGCCGCCGTCCGCTGTGCCGGCCTCGCGTCTGTTGTCCTTCGCCCGGTTCCACATGGGCTCGGGCGGGCTACTGCTGACGGTGGCGTTCTTCCTGCCGATGGTGGGGGGCTGTTTCCGCATCTCCCCCATGACCGCAGTAATCAACCACGCCCATAGGGCGTGGCTTTAGGAAGCCCCCCGAGGGGGGCGTTTGCGTGGGGAAAGCCCCGTTGGGGCTTGGGCTCAAGCGAGGTCCAAGTAGCCTTGGCCTAGCTCAAGCTGTTCCTGTTCCCGAATGTACCTCCGGATCTGCTCTTCGTTCAGGCCTACCGTACTGACGCAGTACCCAGGCGCCCAGAAATGCAAGCCCGTCATACGCCGCTCTTACCTTAACTGCCGATGTATCCGAACTGCGCTCTTCCCTTTCAGGAAGCCCAGGGTATGAGAAACGCTGAACTTGGGCGGGATGCTCAAACACATATGAATGTGATCGGGCATCGCATGACCTTCGATCAACTCCACGCCACGCTGTTGACACAACTGCTTCAACACCACACCCACCTTGGACCTGGACTTTCCGTAAAACACCTTGTGCCGATACTTGGGCACGATTACAACATGATACTTACAATCCCATCGCACGTGGGACAAACTCTGCCAGTTGTCCATGGTTCTCCCTCCTGTCCCACGGGGCTTTCCCGGAGGGAGAACCTATCTGGCACGCCGGATCGGTCGAACCTCTTAGGGTCGCACGGCCATAGGCCGTGGCTTCAAGAACTGAAGTGAGCCACCTGCCTCAGATGCTAAAAGAGGGCAGTGACTCCTTCAGGGAGGAACTCCATACCAAGGGAGCCGAGTCGAAGGCGTACCCATTGCTTCACGAGGCCTACCAGCGCCACGTTTTATACGTATTCTCCTTTGTGGGCGGGTTTCTCTTCCCCCATGTGTTCGCCGCATTCCTCCTCCTGGCCGCGCTCCTCGCCTGGAGAAAGAGGCCCGCCCCAATAGCTGTTCTCCTGCTGGTGATGGCGTGGAGCGCCGCCTGTCTCACGCTGCTGGTTCCCTCGGACTACTACCTATGCCATGTCGAATCGGATTCGGGCGGCTTCTCCGACGATGGCAGTTATATGCTCCTGGAACCCTACGTTCCGGTGCTACTCGTGGCCTGGCTTATCGTAGGCCTAATGCTCGCAGAAGGCTTGCGCATGCAGGATGGACGAGCAGCGACTGCGTGGATTGGCTTGGCGGGCGGTATGTCCAGTCTGGCCTGGTTCGTAGTGCTTTTAGGCAAGGACTCCAGCATGTTGATCGGCTGGTGGTTTGGCTTTGGCGGGACGTTGCTGATCCTGCTCGGTGCGGTGCTGGCCCTGCGACAATTGAGAGCCGAGGCGCGCGCCGCGCCGCCTTAGGCTTCCTTCTTCTCGTGGTACGTCTTCTCGATCGCCTCGGCGCAGGCGAGCAGGTTGTAGATCGTCGCCTCGAAGGCCTCGAAGGTCATCCCGCCGGTGAAGAGCGCCATCGAGAGATCGTAACGTGCCTCCACGGCACTGACGGCGATGCAGTAGTCCCAGCAGCACTCCAGCGTCCCCTTCAGGAACTGCACGGCCTCGTCGAACTTTTCGAAGGGCAGGTCTTCGGTGCGGGTGGTGATGCAGATCATGTCCGACTCGGCATTGATCCACGCCAGGGCCTCGAAGGGGCGCCCGTTGACCCGGAAGAGCACGCGGTTCTCGTCGCCGAGATGTAGTTCAGATGTCTCTTCCTCCAGCCCATCGACGAAGTCCATGAGCCGCTCAAGGAAGTAGCGCCGTTCGAGTTCGTAATCCATGCGAGTTCCCGGCGTGGCGTAGAGGAGGCTTCCTTACTTATCCCATTCCGAGCCGGGGAAGCCAATGGCAATCTGAACTCGGGGATGCCATCGAGAATTGCCTTGGTCATCCTGCTTTTCTGACTTGAAGCGAGTCATTTGAGCGAAAACAGCCTGCGCTTCAAGGACTTCTGGTGTATGTGGACATGAGTATATGACTCGATTCAATTTGGATCACGCAACCTGTTTATTTTCATAATGTTGACGATCTGACTTGGGAGACGAGGTAAACATGGTGAGCGATGTAGAAATCCACTCAACCCCTAAGTACGCGGTGCTCAAGGATCTTTTGGTGTCCCAGATTGAGGGCGGGAAACTTCGGCCGGGGCAGAAGATACCCACGCAGCGGGAACTGATGGCCGAGCATAAGCTCAGCTATTCCACGGTTAGCCGCGCGTTGCAGGAGTTGGTCCGAGAAGGCTACATCACGCGACTGGTGGGTTCGGGGAGCCGCGTCTGCGAACGCGCCCGGGGTTCGGCGGTCTTCCACCTCGTCGGCGTACCGGCTTCAGCGCACCGCGGCCTGAAGGTCTTCCAGGATCTGCTCGAGGCCGCGCGGAGGCTCGGCGCGCGGGTCGAGCCGCACGAGGACCTGGATCAGGACGGCCGCGCGGCCCTGGTCGAACGAGTGCTCGCGGCGCGCGGGGACAAAACCGGCCCCGGCGAAGGGCTCGTCTTTCCGTACTTCGCCGGCAACCGGAAGCATATCGAGCGGCTGCGGGAGGCCGGCGGGGCGTACGTGGTGCTGGACGTCCCGCACGCGATGCCAGGGTACACCGTGGTCCTGCGCGATCACAAGGCGGCGGCGCGGGCCCTGGTGCAACGCCTGCTCGCGGCGGGGCATCGTCCGGAGCGGATCGGCTGCATCCTGGGCGCGCGCGACGAAGCCCAACCCGACCCGGTCCAATGGGATCGCGCGAAGGCCGAGGGCGCCGCGGAGGCGCTCGGCGGGTTGCATCCGGACCGGACCGAGTGGCAGGTCGGGCCGCACGTGGAAGCGGGCGAGCTTGCCGCCCTGCGCCTGCTCGACCGCGCCCCGCAGCTCACGGCGATCTACTGCGACAACGACCGGAAGGCCGCGGGGGTCTGGCGGCACCTGTCCGCGCGCGGGCTGAAGGTGCCGCAGGACGTCTCGCTCGCCTGCATGAACCTGCCGGCCCGGGATCTGAAGCTGCCGCTCGACCTCGCCTGCGCCTGGGCGTCGGCGGAGGGCGTCGGCGCGGCGGCGGCGCAAGTGCTCAGCGACTTGCTTGCCGGTCGCGCGAGCGCGCCGGTGACGCGGGAACTTTCCATGCAGGTCCAGGACGGGGCGACGATCGCTCCGCCGCGGGCGTGAGGCCGAGCCGATGAAACTGTGCCTCTTGGCGGCGTGCCTGTTCGGGGTGGCCCGGGCCTGGGCCGGTTCGGCAGCGACCCTGCCGCTCGGCAGCAGGCCCCTGGAGCCGGGTCTGGCGGGACGCGACGACGTGATCCTGTTCAGCGACTTCGAGGAACCCGACTGGTTCCGTCTTTGGGGCCAGCGCAAGGTTCCCGAACGCTGCGAGACCGTGGACGCCGACGCCGCGCGCAAGTTCGAACCGCTGAGCGGCAAGGCGTTGCGCATCAAGGTGGACAAGGACGGCCATTACGGCGCGAGCCTCGACTTCGCGTTCCAGAAGGAGCTGGGTGAGGAACCCGAGGAGATTTACTTCCGCTACTACCTGCGCTTGGGGGACGACTGGGATCCCACGACCGGCGGCGGCAAATTGCCGGGGATCGCAGGGACGTACGGGCGAGCCGGCTGGGGCGGACGCAAGGTCAACGGGAGCGACGGCTGGTCGGCGCGCGGGCTCTTTCGCGGGCGCAAGGACGGCAAGACGCCTATCGGCTACTATTGCTATCACGTGGACATGAAAGGGATCTACGGCTCGGAATGGATCTGGGAACGCGACCGCCTCGGCTATCTTGAGAACAATCGCTGGTATTGCGTGGAGCAGCACGTCCAGCTCAACACGCCCGGCCAGAACGACGGCATCCTGCGCGGCTGGGTCGACGGGCAATTGGCCTTCGAGAAGACGGATCTCCGCTTTCGCGACGTTCCCGCGTTGAAGATCGAGAAGGCCTGGATCGATATTTATCTGGGCGGCACGTGGACGGCGCCGAGCGACCACCACCTCTTCATCGACCACGTCGTCGTCGCGCGCAAGCCGATCGGCACGCTGCAACTCAAACCCGCGCCGAATCCGGCCGCCGCCGCGCCGGCTCCGGTTCCGGCCGCGCCGGTTGCGCCGAAGCTCGACGCCGCGCCGCACCGCAAGGCGCTGGTGGAGGCCCTGGCAAAGACGAAGCCGGCCGCGGATGCCAAGGCCTGGTTGAAGGTCATGGGACAGGCCCAGGAAGTGGGCGTGGCCGGGTTCGACGACCGGGGCGTCACGATCCGCCTCCGCGGCAACGGCCTGCCGGTGGCCTGGAAGGACCTAAATGACGAGGACGTGGCCCGGCTGGCGGAGGCCTGCCGGCCAGGCGATGCCGAAGCGCTGCTGCACGCCGCGGTGCTCGCCGCGGCATCCGGCAACGTGTCCCTGCGGGAAAAGCTTTCGGATCAACTGGTGAAACTCGATGCCGCACGCTTCAAGACCTTGCAGGCGCTGTTAGGGCGCTGAACCTGAGGGGGTAGGGCATGCCGCACAGGGAATGGAAGCTGCCGGTCGTGCTGTTCTTTGCGATGGCGCTGTGCGCCACCGCGCAGGAGCCGGTCTTCGAGCAGGCCAAGCCGAACCTGCTTCCCGGCGGCGACTTCGAGGGCTCGGCGCTCGCCGATCACTGGAAGTGGAACGACAACAACGGGGCCTTCGACGTGAAGCCCTGCGCCGGGCGCGAGGGCGGGCAGGGCGCGGCGCTGATTTCCACGGGCACGAAAGAGCGCGGCAAGTTCTTCACGCTTGGCTTCGATGTCCCGGCCGGCGCGGACCTCCGCGTATCGCTCTGGGCCAAGGCCGAGAACCACCTGGGCGGAACCTGGGTCAACTACGAAGGCCCCGGCGGCGAGGGCGCTGGAAAATTCGACCTGGCCGGCGGCACGCACGACTGGATCCGCTACGAGCACCGCGCGACGGTCCCCGTGAAGCAGGCCGCAGCCGGCGCGCCGTTGAAATTTCAGATCTGGTTCTACGTGTACGGGCAGGGCACGCTGAAACTCGACGACGTGGAGTGCCGCGTCATCGAGCGGGACGCGCAGGCGGAGGCCGGCTGGTACGCCGCGCGCGCGGACGAACTGGCCCGGACCTTTCCCAAGGCCGCGCCTGAGAAAGAAGCAAAGGGCGTGGCGCGATACGAGGCCGTCGTGCGCGCGGCAAGCACCGGCGTCTCGGGGCGCGCGGAGTTCGGCCTGCTGGCGACGAACGGCTCGCAGCGCGTCCTGCGCGAACGCCCGTTCCTGATGCAGGACCTCCACGCCGGGATCGAACTCGACGCGGCGCGGCACGAACTGGAAGGCGCGCAGCTTCTGATCTTCGCGCATCGCCAGGAGCTGAAGGACGTTTCCATCGAAGTCGGCGCGCTGAAAGGCCCCGGCGCCTTCGACGCGGCGAACGTCTCCGCGCACCCCGTCGTGTACCTGAAGAACGCGCGGGCGCGGCCGTGGTACGAGGGGCGCAACGAGCAGGCGCTGGCCGATCCGCTGCTCCCGAACCGGACTTTCTCCGTGGCGCAGGAGACCGTCCAGCCCGTCTACCTGCGCGTGTACGTGCCGGCGGAGACGGCGCCCGGCGCGTACGAGGGCGAAGTCCGCGTCAGGACCGGGGCGTTCGAAGCCAAGCTTCCGTTGAGGTTGCGCGTACATGCGGCGACGCTGCCGAAGCGCCTGACGCTCCGGACGATGTGCGTCGCGGGCAAGGCCGACCTGCCGTATCAAGACCTCGCGCTTCAGAACCGCCTGGGGCTGGGAAACATCGCCAACGGGATGAGCTGGACGAAACCCAACTTTCCCGCGAAGGGCGACGGCTTCGATTTCAGCGAAGTCGAGAAGAAGCTGTCGTACGCGCTGGACCGCGGGCTCAACGCCTTCGCGCTGGCCTCCACGCCCAAGCCCGGCAAGTGGGGCTTCCCTAAAGAATATTCGCCGGAGTGGAAGGCGCAGATGACGAAAGTCTTGAAGGTCTACGGCGCGTGGCTCAAAGAGAAAGGCTGGCTCGAACACGCCTACTACAACAACATCGACGAGCCGGGCAAGGGCAACTGGCCGCACGTGAAGGAGGTCTACACGCTGGCCAAGGCGGCGAATCCCGAAGTCCGGGTCTTTTCGTGCGTCAATACCGTCGGCGCGGTGGAGGAACTGAAGGCGCACGCCGACGTCTTCGACGTGTACGTCCAGCAGAGCGACCAGCAGCAGGCCAACGCCTGGAAGGCCCGGGGCAAGGAGCTGTGGTGGGCGATCTGCATCTGGCCGCGCGAGCGCCCCAACCTGTTTCTGCATTGCCCGCTGGTGGACGCGCGGATCGTCGGCTGGTCGGCATTCAAGTACGGCATCGACGGCTTCGAGTATTGGGACCTCACCTCGTGGCCCAAGGATGCGCCGAAGGACGGGAGCTGGGCGCGCTGCGCCGACGGCGTGCTCGTGGCCGACTGGAAGGACGAGAAGCCCGCGGTCGCGGGCGACGGCTACCTGGTCTATCCGGGCGACGAGGGCCGCCCGATCAACAGCCTGCGCTTCGAGGCGCTGCGCGACGGGCTGGAGGACCACGAGCTGCTCGTGCAGTTGAAGAGGAAGCTTCCCAACCTGAGCGGCGAGGCGAAGGCGGAGGCCGAAAAATTGCTGGGCGGCGCGGGGCTGGTCGAGAACATGTTTCTCTACACACAGGACGCCGCGGCCCTCTCGCGCGCGCATGCGCGCGTGCTGGCGCTGCTCGACGCCCCATAGCGGGAGGTCCGGCCATGCTGAGTTCATTCCACCCGGTCGCGATCGGCGTGCTCCTGGCCCTGTCGCTCGGGCGCTGCCGCGCCGCCACGGAAAGCGCCGGCTTGGCCGCGGCTTGGCCGGGCGATGCGGGGCTCGCGCGCCACCCGGACGTGCTCTTCTACGAGGATTTCGAAGGCGCGTCGCCGAACCTGCTTGCGACGCCGTGGAGCCGGGAGACGCTCCGCGAGGCCGTCAAGGATTCGTCCTTGGCCTTTCAGGGCGGCGCGTGCCTCGCCAATCAGAACTTGAAGGGCAAGCATGTCCCCTTCAACACGTTCCACGAGATCGCCGAGTGCGACGCGGCGTACCTGCGGTTCCATACGCGCTTCGAGGAAGGGTACGATTTTGGCGGCGGGTTGAAAGGCCCGGGTCTGCTGGCCGCGAAGGACAAGGGCCTGGCGGCCGGCGGCGGCGCGGGCATCAAGCCGATGGGCGACGATAAATTCGGCGCGCGCGTTTGTTTCCATGGAGACGGCGCGCCGTACCTCTATTACTACCACATGGACATGGGCCGCTGGGGCAGCAACGGGGACCAGAATATCGGCGCGCCGGCGAAGCTCGTCCCCGGCCGCTGGTACGCGATCGAGCTGCTGCTGAAGGCGAACGATCCCGCCGAACGGAATGGCGAACTGAAGCTCTGGATCGACGGCGAACTGAAGGGGCACCATCGGGATATTCGCTGGCGCACCACCGACAAGCTCAATCTCAATTATGTCACGCACAGCGCGTACTTCGGCGGCGAGTGGACCTCGCCCAAGGATCAGAAGCGCTTCGACGACAGCATCGTGGTCGCGAAGGCTTACATTGGCCCGCTGCGGCGCGCGGCCGCGCCGCCGGCTCCGCTTGCCGCGCCGAAATTCTCCGCGCCCGCGCCGGTCGTCGCGTCCCAGCCCAAGCTCGACCCGGCGCCGCACCGCGAGGCCGCGCGCGAGCTGCTGCAGACCCAGGCCGCGCGCTGGCCGGTCAGCGCCCACTTGCGGTTGTGGGAGCGTGCTGCGCGCTGCCAGGTGGCCGGCGCCGACCGCTCCGGATTGACGCTGGTGCAACAGGGCAACCGCCTGCCGGTGAAGTGGTCGGAAATCCGCGACGACGACTTGGCGCGCCTGCTCCAGGCGGCTTGCCCGCGGGACGCCGGCGCATTGGGTCATGCGCTGAAGCTCGCGGAAGCCGGCGGGGCGGCGGCGCTCGCCGCGCAGCTCGGCATGGAACTCGCCCAGGCCCTGCGCGAGTAACCCTCGGCCGCGCCAGACCGGATACGGCCCGGTCTTCGTCTCGTTCGCGAGCGGGGCGGCCGGCGTGCCGCATGCTGGAACGAAAGAGTGAGGACGGAACGGGGACGCCACGCAGTTCGGCGGCCTACTGCCGCCAGGAAGTTCCCGAGCGCATCAGGCGCACGAGCTGGCGCATGTCGAAGCCGCCCACGGAGACGCGGACCAGCAGCAGTTCGTACGCCCGCGGATCCCCGCGGCTGTCGAGGACCGGGGCGACGCCGAAGACGCCATCGCCGGAGCCTGCTTCCATCCAGTTCGTCGAGACGCTCACCATGCCGCGCGTCGTCAGGAATCGCATGTTCGAGACGCCCGTGGCGGGAATCGGCGAGCCGTCGATCTCGCGGCGCGGGCGCGTGTACGTGAAGGTCGTCGCGCCCGAGGCCTTGAAGGTCTCCCCAGCCAGCGAACCGTCGCCTACGTTCTCGACGTAAGTCCCGAGATGCGCCGTCGCGCCCCCGGCGAGGGGGTGGTACGCCGCGCCCCCCGGCGGGAAGAAGACCAGCGAGACCGTGGCGCGCTGCAGGAGCACGCCCCCGCGGTTCGCCTGCGACAGGAGCGCCGAGCCGACGAAGAAGATCCCGTCGGGCAGCGGCGTGGAGGCCGTTCCGAGCCGGAAGGAGCCGCGGCCCGCCGTATCCGCGCGCGCGCAGGAGTAGAGCGTGCCGAGCGCGACCTCCCGGGTCCAGGCGCCGATGCCGAAGCGGAACGCCACGTTCACCTCACGGTTGACGATGCCCGAGGCGTTGGACGCGCCGAGGGGGCCGAGGTCCGCGGCGAGCGCCGCGTTGCGGATGGAGACGCTGAAGGAACCGTTGCGCGGGCTGAAGGAGGCCGTCACGGACGGCTCGGCCCCGCGTTCGCTCTGCCAGAGCACCGCGGACGCGCTGGCCCGGGACGGCTCGGGCAGCGTGAATGCGGCCCCGCCGAAGTTCACCGTGAGCGGCTGGCCCGCGAGGTCGTTCGGGTCGAGCCCGGCGTCGAGGAGCGCGCCGAGGTTCACCCTGCCGCGCAGCGTCAACTGGTCCGCCAGTGGCCCGGACCTGAGGGCGCGCGCGAAGTTCAGCGCGTAGCTCGCCGAATCCACGCGCAGGTCCGTGGGCTCGGGCGGATCGACGACGATGACCTCCACCGCGGCGCTGTCCTGCAGCCCGGCCAGGTCGGTCGCCGTGACGGTCGCCGTGTAGGCGCCGGGCGCGGCGTACACGTGGGGCGCGCTCGCGCCGGTCCCGCTCTGGCCGTCGCCGAAGGTCCAGGCGTACGCCAGGAGGTCGCCCGAGGCCAAGTCTTCGTCGGCGCCCTGCGCGAGGAAGGGCACGGGGTCCCCGGTGAAGACGGTCACGGGCGAGGACGGCGGGGTGACGATGCTTACGCCGGGCGCGTGGGCCGCGTTGTCGATCGTGACCGCGAGGTCCACGACGGCGAGCGTTCCGCCCAGCGTTGCGAGGCTCGTCGCCGTCGCGCGCAGGACGTAAGCCCCGTTGGGCGCCGTTCGGGTATTGAAGGTCCAGTCGTAAGGCGCGCCCGGAGCGTTCCAGACCGCCACCGCGTTCGCGCCTTGGCGGAGCTGGAACTCGACGCCCAGGAGCCCCGCGCCGTCGACCTCCGCCGCGTCCGGCGTGAAAGCCCGCACATTGAAGGTGCGCACGCCCGAGAGCGTCTCCGCGGCGGCGACGTTGGTGAACTGCGCCACGGGATTGGCGGGCGGCAGCGAGTCGATCCATTGGGCCAACGCGTCAAGGGCGTCCGCGTCGGGCACGTGCCGCGCCAGCGGCGGCATCTGGCTGGGGCCGACGGCCGCCATGCGCACCCGCGCGACGGAGCGCGCCGAGCTGGACGGCGCGACGACCTTGGCCCATGCGATGCCCAGCGCGTTGTCCACCATGCCGTTGATAAGCGCCTGGCTGTCCAGGGGCGTATCGAAGCGCGCGTCGAAGTTCGCCGGCGCGCCGCCCGGCCGGTGGCATTGCGCGCAGTTGGCATCCAGATACGAGCGCACGCGCGTCTCCAGCGTGGCCGACGTATCGGTCACCGCGACGAGCTTCGCGAGGTTGGGAATGTTGGCTTCGCTTAAGGCGGAATCGAAGAGCCCGGCGTGATTCCACGCGCGGAGCTGGTTGTCGAGGATGCCCGATGGGTAGGCGAAGTCGCCGTTGAGCTGGCGGGTCTTCACGCCCAGCACGTGCCCGGCGTTGGGCGTATGGCAGCGCAGGCAGTCGGCCCGGCTGGGATAGGTCCAGGTCTGTTCGCGCGTCCCGCCGCCGGCCTGCTGGATGGTCACGCTCTCGTCGAGCCCGCCGGGCAGGAGGTCGGCGTCGGAGTGATCGGCGCGCCACTTGTAGGTCACGCCGTAGACCGAGCCGTCCGCTTTGACGACGATCAGGCGCGTTTCCAGGCGCTTGCGCACGCCCGGATCGTTCTCGTCCACGTGCAACTCGAAGTGCTTCACGAGCACCGTGCCGGGCGGGAAGAGCCACTCGCCCTCGGCCGCGAAGCCGACGGTGGACCCGCTGGGCACGCTGATCCAGCGCGTCTTCGCCGCGCCGTCCGACCAGAGCGGGGAATTGACGCCGTAGGGAATCAGGGCCGCCGCGGGGGTCAGGGCGGCGGTATCGCCGAACGCGCCCGTCTGCGAGAGCAGCGCGGGCAGGGTCCCGTTCTCCGTCTCGGGCATATTCAGGTAGGGCGCCGCAGGCGGGCGCGCGGTCAGCCCGTAGCGGGACACCACGAGCGCGTAGGACTGCTCGGCGTCCGGCGCGACGCCGTTGCTGGCGCGGACGGTCACGTCGAACGAGCCGTCGGCGCCGGGGGTCCATTGGATCAGGCCGCTGGCGCCGTCGATGCTCATGCCATCGGGCTTGAGCGGCAGGCTGTAGACGATCGTCCCGCTGCCGGTGGCGTTCGCGTCGTAGCCGTAGGCCGCGCCGACGTCTGCCGCCGTGGGCGCCGTGCTGGTGAAGTTCGGCGGCACGTCGTTGTCGACGATCGTCAGCGTGTGGGCTGTGAGCGTGCCGAGCGTGGCGTGAGTCGGCGCGCCCAGCGTGACGAGCACGGTCTCGTCGGCTTCGTCGAGCAGGTCTTCGACGAGCGGGACGGAGATGTTCTGCGCGGTTTCGCCCATCTCGAACGTGAGGTTGCCGGCGGCGAGCGTGTAATCCGCGCCGCCGCCCGTCGCCGTGCCGCCAGTGACCGAATAGGGCACCGTAACGACCTGCGTGCCGGCGCGATCCAGGTGGACGGCCAGATTCGCGGCGCCTGCGTCTTCGCCCGCACTGGAAGCGGGCAGAGCAAAGGAAGCCCGCGGCGGCGTATCGTCGTCCACGATGGTGTAAGTATGCGCCGCGGGGCTGCCGAGCGCCGCGTTCGACGGCGCGCTGAGCGTGACCGTGAGCGTCTCGTCCTCTTCCTCGTCGGCATCGTTCACGACGGCCAGCGGAATGTTCTTCGCGGTCTGGCCCGGATCGAAGGTGAGGGTTCCGGCGGCGAGCGTGAAGTCGGTTCCACCGCCGGTTGCCGTGCCCCCCGTCACGGCGTACTCGACCGTCACGGACTGGCTGCTGGCGTTGCTGAGGGACACCGTCAAGTTGACGGCCACGGCGGCTTCGCCGCCGCTTGAGGCGGCGCTCGCGAAGGCGACCGACGGCTGGGCGTCGTCGTTCTGGATGGTGTAGGTGTGGGATGCGTTGGCGCCCAGCGCCGCGTTCGAGGGGCCGCTGAGCGTCACGACCACCGTCTCGTCGGGCTCGGAGACGGCATCGTCGGCCACGGCCAGCGCGATGCTCTTCGCGGTCTGGCCCGGGTCGAAGGTAAGCGTGCCCGCGACGAGCGTGTAGTCGGCCCCGCCGCCGGTCGCCGTGCCGCCCGTCACGGCGTAATCGACCGTGACGGTCCGGCCCGAGGCCGCGCTGAGGACGACCGCCAGGTTCGCCGCGCCGGCTGCCTCGTTGCCACTCGAGGCCGCGGCCTGGAACGCGATGCTGGGCGCGCTGTCGTCGTCCTGGATCGTGTAGGTGTGCGACGGCTGCGCGCCGAGGGTCGCGTTGGACGGGCTGCTCAGGGTTACCACGACGGTCTCGTCGGGCTCGTCCAGCGCGTCGTTCGCGACGGCCAGCGCGATGCTCTTCGCGGTCTGGCCGGGGCTGAACGAGAGGCTGCCGGCGGCGAGCGTGAAGTCGGTTCCTCCGCCGGTTGCCGTGCCGCCCGAGACGGCGTAATCGACGGTGACCGTCTGCGAGCTGGGCGCGTTGAGTTCGACGGCGAGGTTGGCCGGGGTGGCGGATTCGGCGCCCGCGGAGGCGGCGTTCGAGAAGGAGACGCTGGGGTTCGCGGGCACGAGCTTGTGGACCGAGCCGTTCAGCAGGACGAGGTACAGTTCGCCCGCCGCGTCTTCGCCGAACGAGACGATGCCGTTGACGTTGCCCAACTGGGCGGTGCGGTTCGTGAACTCGGTGACATTGCCGCCGGAGAAGACGAAACTCCAGACTCGGCCCGTGCCGTAGTCGCCGAAGAAGTAGGTGCCCTGGAGGCCGGGCATGACCGAGCCGCGGTAAACGTACCCGCCGATCGCCACGTAGCCGTCCGAGCGGGGATAGTCGTAGACCGGCGGGGTCTCGGGCGTGACGGTCGTCTCACCGGAAAAGTTGCGCCGGTTGCCTTCCCAGACGCGCCAGCCGAAGTTCAGATTGCCGACCCCGGCGGGGATGCGCGAGATCTCCTCGCGCGCGCCCTGGCCGACGTCGCCGATCCAGAGATCGCCCGTCCCGCGGTCGAAACCGCAACGGTACGGGTTGCGCAGCCCGAAGGCCCAGATTTCCTCGCGGAACGTGGCGTGCCCCTTGTACGGATTGCCGTCGGGGATCGCGTAGGGCGTCCCGCCGTCCACGTCGAGGCGCAGGATCTTGCCCAGCAGGTTCGCGCGGTTCTGGGCGTTGCCGAAGGAGCCGTGCGCGTCGTTGGCGCCGCCTCCATCTCCGGTCGAGGTGTACAGGAATCCGTCGGGACCGAAACCGATCCAGCCGCCGTTGTGGTTGCTCTCCGGCTGCGCGAAGGTCAGCAGGACCGTCTTCGAGGCCGCGTCGGCCGTGTCGGGATCGGCGGAAACCCGGTAGCGCGCGATATCCGTCCGGCTCGGGCCGCCGGCCGTGTAATTGACGTAGAAGTATCCGTTGCTGGCATAATTCGGATGGAAGGCCAGGCCCAGCAGCCCCTGCTCGTTCCCGGTGTTCACGCCTTCGACGGTGAGGAAAGGGGCCGCGTTGAGCGTGTTCGTGGCGAGGTTGAGGATCCTGATCCTGCCGGTGTGTTGTTCGACGATGAAGAGCCTGCTGGCATCCCCCGGGGCGTGAGTGACGAAGACCGGGCGCGAGAGGCCGCTGGCCACCTGCACCTTGGCCACCCCCTCGGAGGCCGCATGGAGCGGGCCAGCCGCGCACGCCAGCGCGAGGAAAGCCGGGAGAAGGCGTTTCATCGATACTTCGGCCCTTGAATCGTGCCGCGCTGACCGGACCCGCCGTGCGGAGGAGCGGGGACCGGGGACTGCTGCGGATGCCATGGCATGTGGCGGCATCGGCAGGATGATACCAAAGGGACTCCTTGGAGTCCGCCGCCACTAGGAGTTTGTGTCGGAAAAGGAGCGCAGGTCTTACCCGGAGCGATTCTCCTCTAACCCGCTGCGTTATGGGCGGTTCCCTGGTGCACCCGAGCGTTCCCGCCGGTACAGGTCCAGCAGAATCTCCAGGGCCTGCGGCAGCCAGCCCGAATCCCAGCGGTGCGCGAAGGTCAGGTCATTGCGGAAAACATGCGGGATGCCCAGCGCGTCGAGTTCCTCGTGAAAGGCTTGCGTGTGATCGCGCCCGCCCGGGGCTTTCTGCGTTCCGAACGCATCGTACCCCAGCACGGCGACTCGCTCGCTTTCCCGGAAACGGTGCGCCGAGGCGCGGGCCGAGACAAGCGGGCGGAAGTCGAGGAACCGTTCGAGCGTCCCGAAGTGCGCGCCGGTGTAGAAGGCCTCGTACCCGCTCGCGTCGAGCATCAGGGGCGCGTCCCAGGAGACGGCGCACCCGAAGCGGTCCGGGTTGCGGAAGATCAGGCTCAACGCGCCCCAGCCGGACTTGCTGAAGCCCAGCAGCAGGCGCGCCTGGGAGGCGAAGCGCGCCTCGACCGTCGGCAGGACGACTTCGAGCAGGTGGTCTTCGTGGCGGACCCGCGGATCGGTCGCGTGCGCGCCGAACCAGGGCCATTCGTCGAAGCTCATTGAGACGCAGCGGATGCCGCGGGATTCGTGCAGGCCGAGGCGGGCGATCTCGCGCAAGCCGTCGCCGAAGCGCGTCTGGCCGTCGCGTTCGACGGGCAGCACGTAAACGGTTGGGGCCGCACGGTCGTCCGGCAGGTCGCGCGGGGCGAGTACCTCCACGAGGCCCGGCCCGCGCAGGTGGGAGCTGGGCGCGCGCAAGGAATGGAACTCGCCGTCCCGACGCCACTCGCCGTCCATGCGGGTCCCCCGGGCCAGGCGCGTCGTCAGGCTTCGCCGGCGTCGCCGGCCGCGCCGCGGCACTCCAGCGCCCCGCCGCCCGCGGCCAGGATCAGCCAGGCGTGGCTCATGTCGCCGCCGTAGTGTTCGTCGTCGACCTCGAAATCGAGCGCCCAGCGTCCGGGCTCGTCGCTGCGCTCGAGCTTGAAGTCGTGGCTCAGGCAGATCGCGAGGTCTTCGTACCAGGCCTCGAAGTCCCAGCCTTCCAAGTCTCCGGGCTCCAGGTCGAGCAAGTCCTGCAACTCCTCGTGGTGAACCGGCGCGGCGAAGCTGCGCTTGAGCCAGTCGGGGTAATCGGGGGCATTCCCGGTGAAGTTGTCCGGGTCGATGGCCTGCTCTTCCTTGTCCATGTTAATGAGTTCGAGGAGTTCCTCGAGGCGGCCCAGGATGCGCCGCTCGGCTTCGGGGTCCGGAGGTACGGCAAAGAGGATGCTGGCGCGCATGGCGAAGTCCCGATGGCGCGGGCCGGCCCGCGTGCCTCTGGTGTAGTTGCCGGCGGGCGTCTTGCAAGCCCGGAGTCGCGCTGGCGTGGCAATCGGGCCTTGCCACCCGCGCGCCGGAATCTAGCTTCAAATCCAACCTGAGCCGCGGAGCGGCCTTGATCCTGGAGCCTTCGCCATGGAATACGGCCAAATCGCCGGAGTCAACAAACCCGTCTCCCGCCTCGTGCTGGGAACCATGATCGTCAGCTCGGACGACCCCGAGAAGAGTTTCGCGCTCCTGGATGAGTTCGTGACGGCCGGCGGGACGACGCTGGATTCCGCGCACGTCTACGGCGGGGGCAAGAGCGAACGCGGCATCGGGCTGTGGATGGAACGGCGCGGCAACCGCGAGCAGGTCGTCGTCATCAGCAAGTGCTCCCATCCCAACGCCGACCGCAAGCGCGTCACGCCCTACGACATCGCCAGCGACCTGCACGACTCCCTGGCCCGCCTGCGCACGATGTACATCGACCTTTACTTCCTGCACCGCGACGACTCGGAACTGCCCGTGGGGCCGATTGTCGAGGCCTTGAACGAGCACCATGCCGCGGGGAAGATCCGCGCCTTCGGCGGGAGCAACTGGACGCACCAGCGCCTGGAGGAGGCCAACGCGTACGCCGCAAAGCACGGCCTGGTCCCCTTCTCGATCAGCAGCCCCAACCTCTCGCTCGCCGACCAGCAGCAGAGCCCCTGGGGGCCGGACTGCATCACCATCAGCGGGCCGAAGCACGCCGACGCGCGGTGCTGGTACGCCGAGCACAAGATGCCGATTTTCGCTTGGTCCAGCCTCGCGCGGGGCTTCTTCAGCGGGCGCTTGAATCGCGAGAACTTCAAGGAGGCCGCCCTCGATCCGTCCGTGGTGAAGGCTTACTGCTACGAGGAGAACTTTCAGCGACTCGAACGCGCCGCCGAATTGGCTAAGGAGAAAGGCCTCAGCGTGCCCCAGGTCGCTTTGGCCTGGGTCCTCGAGCAGCCAATAGACATCTATGCCCTGATCGGCGCGGCCAATCGGGAGGAGATCGCGGCCAACGTGGGCGCGCTGGGGCTCAAGCTGACACCGGCCGAATGCGAGTGGCTGGATTTGCGCAGGGAACGCCGCTGAATCGCGGTTTCCGGCGGCGGATCTAGATTTCAGTCGCAAGAAACCGCCCGCAAGGTCGTCAAGGTGTAGGTAGTCTAGATGCGTCTGGATGGGATTGAGTAACCTCATAATGATGCATAGGTTGCATTGGAGCCTGCTCTTGGCGTTGGGCGCGGTTCTCCCGTTGCACACGTGGGGGCGCGAAGCGCCGCCGTTTCAGCCTCCGCCATGGCCGGTCAAGCGGATCGCCACCGTCGCGGAACTGAACAAGGCCTTCGACCGTGCGAAGCCGAATCAGGTCTTCGTCCTCGCGCCGGGCACCTATGCGCTGAGCGAGGTGATCCTGGTTCGCGATACGAGCAACCTGGTGATCATGGGTGGAGATCCCGATCCGTCGAAGACCGTGCTGCGCGGGCCGGGCTGGGTGGGGGAGCACGGCGGCGGCCCGCACTTCAACCTCATCGGCGCCAGCGGCATCAGCTTCGCGAACATCACGATGGAAGAGACGCGCACCTACGGGATCAAGGTCAGCGCGGAAGGGCATTTGAACGACATTCACGTTTACAACTGCCGTTTCAAGAACATCGGGGTGCGTGCGATCAAGGGCTCGGGAGGGAGTAAGGCGCTGGCCAAGGGCGGCTCGATCCGCTGGTGCAAGTTCAGTTGCGACCGCATCCCCCCGAGGGACTGGCTCTTCGACGGCAACTACATCACCGCGATCGACATGATGGCGCTGGACGGCTGGACGATCTCCGATAACGAGTTCCGCGACCTCAAGGGCGCTTCGGGCGAGGCGCGCGCGGCGATCTTCCTGTGGGTGAACTGCAAGCGCGTGACCATTGAACGGAACCTGATCCTGAACTGCGACCGCGGCATCGGCGTGGGCAACCCGCACATCACCGCGGAGGACAAGGCCGCGGGCATGTGGCACGCCGAGGAGTTCGAGATCCGCAACAACGCCATCGTTACGTCCGTGGACGCGGGGATCGAGATCTCCTGGGCGCGCGACGTCCGAGTCAGCCACAATTCGATTTGCCGCTTGAAGGACGCCGAGAACGGCCGCGGCATCCGCGGCGTCACGGGATCCCGGCTGGAAAAGGTGGTCCTCGCCAACAACCTCGTCCATGGGAAGCTCTGGGACGCGCCGGGGCTGGAGCAGCGGACCAACCTCTTCGGCAACTGCGCGGGTTGCTTCGCCAACCCGGAGTCCGGCGACCTGCGCCTCACGCCGCAGGCGGCGGCGGCCGTCAACAAGGGCCAGCCGCTCGAGGAGGTCAAGGAAGACTTCGACGGCAATGCCCGCGACCCCATGCCCGACCTGGGCGCGTGGGAATTCGGCGCGAAGCCCGCGCCGAGCGTCGCGGCGCCGGCGACCGGTCCGTCCAAGCCCTCCGAACTCGGGAAGGTGGCCGCGGCGCCCCAGCCCGCCGCGCCGGAGCCGCAGGCCTTGCCGGAGGCCTGGAAGGAGAAGATCCGCGCACGAGTGATCCAGGCTCTCAAGGATGGGGCGCGGCCCAAGGCCTATCTCACGCTTTTCGGGAACAAGCCCGAATCCGTGCGCCTCGCGGGCGCCGACGCGAAGGGCCTGAAGGTCGAAGTACAGGGCAACCCGATGCCCTGGAGTTGGACCCAGCTCAAGGAGCCGGATTGGCCCGCGCTGGCCACGGCCGTGCTCGGGGAGAACGACGGCCAAGGGCACCTGACCCTCGGCGTGGCGCTCTACTGCGCGGGGAAGTCCGACGAGGCCGAAGGCCACTTCGCCCAGGCGATCCTGCGGGACGCGAAGATCAAGCGCGAGGACGTGGAGCGGATCGTGAAGGAACTGCGCTGACGTTGGCTGGGGTTGCGCGCGCGGATCAGGCGTTCTTGGCCTGCTGCTCGGCGTCGCGCTCGGCAAGAATCTCAAGCATGATGTCAACCAGTTCGGGATCGAACTGCGTGGCCTTGCCCTTGTTCAACTCGGCGATGACCTTCTCCTGGGGCATGGGATCCTTGTAGGTGCGGCGGCTGGCCATGGTGTCGTAGGCGTCGGCGATGCAGATGATGCGCGCCCAGAGCGGCGTCTCTTCGGTCTTCAGCCCCGCGGGGTAGCCGCGGCCGTCCCAGCGTTCGTGGTGGTGCGTGATCGCGGGGAGCAGGTCGTGGAGCAGGTCGATGGAGGAGAGCAGGTCCCGCGCGATGACGGGGTGCTGCTTCATCACTTCGAACTCCTCGTCGGTGAGGCGCGCGGGCTTATTGAGGATCTCCTCGGGAATGCCGATCTTGCCGAAGTCGTGAAAGACGGCGGCGAGGCCCAGGCGGATCAGTTCCTCCTCGCTCAGCCCTTTCTTGCGCCCGACCATGCGCGACCAGAGCGCCACGGAGTGGCTGTGGAAGCGCGTGTACGGATCCTTCGACTCGAGGATCTTGACCATCACGGTCAGAATGTTCACGAACAGGCGCTGGTTGCGGTGGTCGTTCTCCTCGATCAGCGCGTTGATGCGGTACGCGGCGAGGACGGTGTCCACCTTCAGTTCCAGGGCCTCTTCGCCGAATTCGCCCACCGGGAGGCAGTCGGCCACGCCCAGGTCGATGACCTTCTCGCGGACCGCATCGTCGTGCCGTTCGGTGGTGGCCAGCATGGGGCCGTCGTAGATCTTGCGGATGGCGCGAAGGTGGTTCCAGTTGGCCTCGTTGCGCGGCTGGACGCCGAAGACGACGAGGTCGGCGCGCCGCCCGCGCCCGTGATTCAGGTGTTCTTCCAGGCAGGAACAGACGGCCGCGTAGGCGTTAACCTGACGGTAGCCGGCGCGACGGAGCGCCCGCTCCTGAAATTCCCTCCACGACGACTCGTCGTCGAGGACGACCAATTCGGTTTCGGAGCGCTCAACCTCTTCGTGCGCCGCCACCGGCCGCCCCCCTTAAGGCTGGACACTTATCGCCATCAACTAATATACGCCGCAGCTTCACCAATTGGCAACCGCGTTGGTGCGTACCGGATCGAGCGCCCATTAAAGGAGTCCGGCTTCTTCGGAATCGCTGGCCGGCCGCACGTGTGCTTCTACGGAATCGGTCGATTCGAGCGCGCACTTCAGGAAGTTGCACAAGCGCTTTCAGCGCGGAGGTAGGGAGACTGCGTACGGCAAGCAGCCTATAAAGGAGACGGGTGGCCGAGCAAACCGCCCGGGCCACCCGTCGATACCGCCGCAAGTCTAGTTCAGGCCAAGTCGAAGCGGTCAAGATTCATGACCTTGTTCCAGGCCGCCACGAAGTCGTGCAGAAACTTCTCCTGGGAGTCTTTGCAGGCGTAGACCTCCGCCAGCGCCCGGAGCTGGGAGTGCGAACCGAAAATCAGGTCCACGCGCGTGGCGGTCCACTTGAGCTTGCCGGACTTCCGATCGTACCCTTCGAAGACGTCCGCATCCTTCGCGGAGGCCTTCCACTCCGTGCTCATGTCGAGCAGGTTCACGAAGAAGTCGTTGGTGAGCGACTCCGGCGTCTTGGTGAAGACGCCGTGTTTGGACTGGCCTGCATTGGCATTCAAGACGCGCATGCCGCCGATAAGCACCGTCATCTCGGGCGCGGTCAGCGTCAGCAATTGCGCGCGGTCGATCAGCAGTTCCTCGGCGGCAACGGCGTACTTGGCCTTCTGATAATTCCTGAAGCCGTCCGCGTAGGGTTCGAGCACGGCGAAAGACTCCGCATCGGTCTGATCCTGGGAGGCGTCCGTGCGCCCCGGCGCGAAGGGGACTTCCACCGTATGCCCGGCGTCTTTCGCCGCCTTCTCGACGGCCGCGCAACCGCCCAGCACGATCAGGTCGGCGAGCGAAATCTTTTTCCCGCCGGACTGCGCGCCGTTGAACGCCTTCTGGATGCCCGTCAGCGCCTTGAGCGCCTTTGCCAACCGGGCCGGCTGGTTGACCTCCCAGTCCTTCTGCGGCTCGAGGCGGATGCGCGCGCCGTTGGCGCCGCCGCGCTTGTCGGAGCCGCGGAACGTGGAGGCCGACGCCCAGGCGGTCGTGACCAGGTCGGAGATGGACAGCCTCGAATCGAGGATCTTACGCTTGAGCGACGCGACATCCTTCGCGCTGACCAGCTTGTGGTCCACGGCGGGAACCGGGTCCTGCCAGAGCATCTCTTCCTCGGGAACCTCCGGGCCGAGGTAGCGTACGCGGGGACCCATGTCGCGGTGGGTCAGCTTGAACCACGCCCGGGCGAACGCGTCCGCGAACTGCTCCGGATGTTCGTAGAAGCGCCTCGAGATCTTCTCGTAGGCCGGGTCGAATCGCAGGGAGAGGTCGGTGGTCAGCATGGACGGCGTGTGGCGCTTGGTCTTGTCGTGCGCGTCCGGCACGGAATTGGCGCCCGCGCCGTTCTTCGGCCGCCACTGGTGCGCGCCAGCGGGGCTCTTGGTCAGCTCCCATTCGTAGCCGAACAGGTTCCAGAAGAAATTGTTGCTCCACTTGGTCGGGGTCGTGGTCCAGATGACCTCGATGCCGCTGGTGATCGCGTCGGCGCCTTTGCCCGAGCGGAACTTGCTCTTCCAGCCCAGGCCCTGTTCCTCGATGCCGGCGGCTTCCGGTTCGCGGCCCACGTTCGACTCGGGGCCCGCGCCATGGGTCTTGCCGAAGCTGTGCCCGCCGGCGATGAGCGCGACGGTTTCCTCGTCGTTCATGGCCATGCGCTTGAAGGTTTCGCGGATGTCCTTGGCGGCGGCGACGGGGTCGGGATTGGCGTTCGGCCCCTGCGGGTTCACGTAGATCAGGCCCATCTGCACGGCGGCGAGGGGGTTGTCGAGCTGCCGGTCGCCCTTGTAGCGCTTGTCGCCAAGCCACTGGCTCTCGACGCCCCAGTTGACCTCGTCTTCCGGTTCCCAGACGTCCGCGCGCCCGCCGCCGAAGCCAAAGGTCTTGAAGCCCATCGACTCCAGGGCGGCGTTGCCAGCAAGGACCAGCAGGTCGGCCCAGGAAATCCTCCGGCCGTACTTCTGCTTGATCGGCCAGAGCAGACGGCGGGCCTTGTCGAGGTTCGCGTTGTCCGGCCAACTGTTGAGCGGCGCGAAGCGCTGTTGCCCGGTGCCGGCGCCGCCGCGGCCGTCGCCGATGCGGTAGGTGCCCGCGGCGTGCCAGGTCATGCGGATGAAGAGCCCCCCGTAATGGCCGAAGTCGGCGGGCCACCAGTCCTGCGATTCGGTCATCAGCGCATAGAGGTCCTTCTTGAGGGCCGTGAAGTCCAGCTTCTTGAACTCCTTGGCGTAGTTGAATTTCTCGCCCATCGGATCGCTCTTGGGCGAGTTCTTATGCAGGATCTTGAGATTCAACTGGTTCGGCCACCAGTCCTGGTTCGAGGTGGCCTTGCCGGCGAGGGGCTGATGGGAAGCTGCCGGGCTCTTGGTGCCTTCACTCATCTGCATTCTCCTTTTTTTCTGAGCTGATCTGGCACGGCTAATGCGGCGCACTCGGCCGGGTGTTGTTGGCGAAGTCGAGGGCGTGGATGAAGCGCACGGTTCAGCGGCCCCAGCGAACCTCTGCACCGATGGCGAAATGGGCCGGCTGTAGAGCAAGTTTTCAAAAAGGCGGGCGGCGACCGTGGCCGCCACCCGCTTGGATCCTCGCGCAGCGCTTCTTATGCCTTAACCGGCCGCCGTCTTGGCCGCGTTGAGCGCCTTCTCGTAGTCGGGATGGCTGGTCACTTCCTTGACGATCTCGACGTACTTGACTTTGTCGTCGGCGCCGACGACGAAGATCGCGCGCGCGAGGAGCTGAAGCTCCTTGATCAGCACGCCGTACTTGACGCCGAAGTCGCGGGCCTTGTAGTCGCTGAGCACCTGAATCTTGTCGATTTTCGCGGTGCTGCAGAAGCGCTTCTGGGCGAAGGGCAGGTCCACGCTGAGCGTGAGCAGGGCCACGTTGCCGGGCAGGGCGGCGGCCTTCTCGTTGAACTTGCGCGTCTGCTCGTCGCAGACCGGAGTATCCAGCGAGGGGACCACGCTGATCAGGCGCGTCTTGCCGGCGCTGCTCTTCAGGGTCACTTCGGCCAAGCCGCCGTCCACGACCGAGAAGTTCGGCGCCGCGTCGCCGGTCTTCAGCGCGGGTCCGATCAGCGTCAGCGGGCCGCCTTTGAATGTGATCACGCCTGAGCGTTCCTGGGACATGGTCGCTCCCTCTCTCTTGAATGTTGAGTTGAGCCGGTGAGGCTTTGCCAATTGGCCGCGGGCACGTCCCGGGGCCCCCACAGCGCGTCCTTATAGCACAGGCCGGTGTGGAGTGAAGTTCAATTCCCGATTGCCCGCGTGTTGCGGCAGTCAGCTAACCTCTTCCGCATGCAGGGGTTCTCATGGATACCTGCCTTCGCGGCAAAGGTACGCCTGCGCGCGATTGCGCGTGGGCTCGGCGCAGGCTTCAAGTCCCTCCGGTCCCGACCAGCCGAATAAAAGGAACCAGCCTTCCTGCACCGCGCCGGAGGCGTCCAGGACAGGGCGAGGGTTGTTGTAGAGCCAGCCCGGTTCGGGCTCGAGCTTCCCGCGAGCCGTCCTGGTGCGCCCGCGTGACGCAGGGTAAGTGGCCCCATGCACGCGTCGTAGCGCATCTTCTCGCTGCCGTGGAGGGCGAAGGGCCTCGGCTTCGCTGCGGACATGGGGTACTCCCGGCGCGACGTCCCGCTTAGCCCGCCAGCAGACCCTTGATGTGCTTGCCGAGGTGCGCGCGCAGGACCTCGCGGTACAGGTCCGCGCGCTTGTGGAGCAGTTCCAGCAGGCGCTGCTTGTACGGCGGCGTGCCGGATTCCCCGCCCAGCACCGAACCGAAGGTGACGTGGAGGATCTGCCGCCCGCTGTCGTGCTCCAGGTACGCGCGCTCCAACTCGGCGTCGGCGGGTTCGGCCGGCACGTCGCCGAGCTTCGCGCTGACGTGGTAGGTGGCGCGATCGGTCTCGTAGCGCCCGCGGCAGAATCCGACGATCTCGCGGAAGAGCGGCTTGTCGGCGCGCGCGGCGACGCGCAGGGCTTCGAGGTAGCTCGTTCCCGCGGTCTTGACGTGGACCAGCTCGCCGCTGAGCCGCCCCACGATGGGATAGATGCGGAATTTGTCGCTGCCCGAGTGCACGCTCAGCTTGTATGGGCCGCAGTGCTTCGCGATGGCCACGTGCCGCTTGTAGTCGGCTTCGAAGACCTGCAAGTCGCCCTTGTAATCGATGCCCTTCTCGAACTCGCCGGTGAAGCGCGGCGCGAGGCTGACGAGCTTCACGCCGAGGCGCTTCAATTCCAGCCCGACGAAGAGGTGCTCCAGCGGGCTGGTCGGGCTGGGCGTCTCGTCCACCGACATTTCCAGCTCGAACGGGCGGCCCGCGCAGGCCTTGGCGATCCAGCCGTTCATGAGCTTCGTGTGCGCCAGCGCCGCGCCGTACTTGACCACCGCCCGGGTCAGCGCGCGCCGGTCCTCGAAATCGATCCGTGCGCCCTCGCCCAAGTCGAAGCTTTTGCCGAGGTACAGGTCGAAGGCCTGGTTGGCCTGCACGGCGCCGGTGGCGGCAAGTTTCTGGTAGGCGGTCTCGAGTTCCAGGTCGTTCAGCTCGTCGGCGGTCTTGTGGACGTGCGCGCTGGGATCGATGGTGAAGAAGGTGAAGCCTTCGCGAGCGGTGCGCTGTACGTCTTCCTCGGTCTGCAGGTGATCGGCGTCGGCGCCCCAGGCGTCCGCCCAGCGCTCGGCCTTGAGCGCCTCGACGGCCGCGCGCATCACCTCGACGGGTTCGCGCTTCGTGCGGCGCATCTCGCGGATCGACTGCTGCGCGAAGATCGGAGCGAAGCCGCTGCCCTTCACCGCGTCCAGGTGCCCCGGCGTCGCCAGGCCCAGGCGGTCCCCGAAGCCGAAGGAACGCTTCAGTCCCAGTACTTGCGGCTGCTCGGCCATGCTCAGCTCCTTAATGAACCCTGCGGCGTCGATTCGGCTCTTGGGAATGCGTCGCTTGCTGCTATCCTGAATCGCAGCAGGGAGAAAACAAGCGCAAGCGCCGGCCAAGGCCGGAAGCGCCCGAACCGCACCTTCCGTGGAGAGCTTCATGAGCGGCCGGACCCGGGAAAACCCCTTCGATCTCAGCGGGACCGTCGCCGTGGTGACGGGAGCCTACGGCGTGCTCGGGCAAGCCGCGTGCCTTGCGCTGGCCGGCGCGGGCGTAAAAGTCGGCGTGCTGGGGCGCCGGAGCGAGAGCCTCGACGAGGTGGTGGCGAAGCTCGAGGCGGCCGGCGGCGAGGCGCTCGCGCTCCCCCTCGGACGTGATGAACCGCGGGGACCTCGAACGGAGCCTCGCGGCAGTCCAAAAACGCTTCGGCGGGGTCGACCACCTGCTCAATTACGCCGGCGGGAACCGCCCGGATGCCACGGCCGTGCCGCCCGAGCGGCCGTTCTTCGACTTGCCCGTGGAAGGCCTGCAGAAAGCCGTGGACCTGAACCTGCTTGGCACGATCCTGCCCTGCCAGGTCTTCGGGAAGCACATGGCCGAGCGCAAACAGGGCTCGATCCTGAACGTCAGCAGCATGGCCGCGCTGCGCCCGCTCACCCGCGTCGTCGCCTACAGCGCGGCGAAGGCCGCGGTCTGGAACTTCACCACTTGGCTGGCGGTGCACATGGCCCACGAGTACGGCCCGCAGATCCGCGTCAACGCCATCGCGCCGGGATTCTTTCTCACCGAGCAGAACCGCTTTCTGCTCACCGACGAGAAGACCGGCGCGCCGACCGCGCGTGGGCAGGCCATCGTGGAGCACACGCCGCAGGAGCGCTTCGGCGCGCCCGAGGACCTCTCCGGCGCGATCCTGTTCCTGCTTTCCCCGGCGGCGCGCTTCATCACCGGCGTGGTGCTGCCCGTGGACGGCGGGTTCTCCGCCTTCGGAGGGGTGTAGCGTGAAAGGCGAAGGGTATCCGGACCGCGTGGTGCCCGACAGCGACGTGCGGAGGGTGCTCGCGCAAGGCTTCAGCGCGGCGAAGCTGGACGGGCGGCGCGTGCTGGTCGTCGTGCCCGACGGGACGCGCAGCGGCCCGCAGGGGCTCTTCTTCCGCCTGATCTACGAACTGCTTGCGCCGCGCGTGAAGGTCCTGGATTTCCTGATCGCCCTGGGCACCCACCAACCCATGTCCGAGGAGGCGATCTGCAAGCGCTGGGACGTCACGCCGGAGGAACTCAAGACCACTTTTGCCAAAGCCCGCATTTTCAACCACGAGTGGCAGAAGCCGGAGACCTTCGTCACCGCCGGCACCATCGGCCGCGCGGAGATCGCGAAACTCAGCGAAGGGCGCCTGGAGCACGACGTCCCGGTGCGCCTGAACAAGCTGCTCTTCGAGTACGACCGCGTGATCGTCTGCGGACCGGTCTTCCCGCACGAAGTCGCCGGCTACAGCGGCGGCACCAAGTATTTTTTCCCGGGCGTCAGCGGCGCCGAGGTCATCAACACCACGCACTGGATCGGCGCGCTGATCACCTGTTTCAACACCATCGGCGTCAAGCACACACCCGTGCGCGACGTGATCGACCGCGCCGCGAGCTTCATCTCCACGCCCAAGCTCTTCGTCTGCTACGTGACGGCCCACGACCATCTGCACGGGGTCTACGTGAGCGAAGACGAGAGCGCCTGGTCGGCGGCGGCGGACCTCTCCTCCACGGTGCACGTCCGCTACCTGGACAAGCCCTACAAGCAGGTCCTGGCGGTGATGCCCGAGATGTATGACGACATCTGGGTCGCGGGAAAGGGGATGTACAAGCTGGAGCCCATCGTCGCCGAGGGCGGCGAACTGATCATCTACGCGCCGCACATCGACGAACTCAGTTACACCCACGGCAAGGTGCTCGACGAGATCGGTTACCACACCAAGGAATACTTCGTGCGGCAGTGGGAGAAGTTCCGCAAGTACCCCTGGGGCACGCTGGCGCACTCCACGCACGTAAAGGGCATGGGCGGCTATAAGGATGGCGTCGAGACCCCGCGCATCACGGTGACGCTCGCGACGAGGATCCCCGAAGCGCGCGTGCGCAAGGTGAACCTCGGTTATCGCGACCCCTCCAGCATCCACGTCTCGCACTTCAGGGGTCGCGAGGACGAAGGCATCCTGGTCGTGGACCACGCCGGCGAGGTGTTGTATCGGCTGAAGGCCCGCTAGTGTCCTGTAAGCGAAATCCATTGCGCGTTTTGGGGTGCTTTTGGCCGTGCTCTTCGTTGCGCTCCGATCAGCGTGTCTTCTTGATACGATGATTCTTCGCGCGCCTCGATCACAGTCAAAATCCCTCCCAAACCGCATCAACGAATTTCGCTTGCAGGACACTAGCCGGTTCGAGCGCCGCGCCGGCTCCGCCGGCGTCTCGGCGTTCCTGACGCCTTCATGGCCCATATGTCCGGACACGGCATTGAACCGCCGAAAACCCGCCTTACGCTTCCGGGATAGCCGTTCTTCGGAGGATTCCGTCGTGCCCGAATCGCCCATGCCCCGTTACCGCTCGAGTTCACCGGCGGCTTCCTCGGGGGCGAAGAACAAGCGGCCTCGTGCCGCGAAACTGTCCCGGTTGCGCCGGCCGCAGGATCTGTCGCTCGAGGCCTGGCAGGTCGCGCTGCGCAAGCAGTTTGGACGTGAGCAGAATTTCCGCCTCAAGAACATGGGCCGCGAGAAGTTTTTTTCGGATTTCCTGGTGACGAATCCAGCCAGCAAAATGACCTACCGGGTGGCGATACGGGGAGTTGGCTTGGGCGAGAGTTTTTGCTCCTGCCCGGACTACGCCGTGAATACCCTGGGCACGTGCAAGCACATCGAGTTCGCGTTGGCGCGGCTGGCGCGAAAGCCCGGGGGCGCGAAGGCCCTGGCCTACGGCTTTCGGCCTGCCTATTCGGAGGTCTTCCTGAAGTACGGCGCTCGCCGCGAGATCTGTTTTCGGCCCGGCTTGGAATTGCCGCCTGGTCTGCGCAAGGCGGCCAGGGACTACTTCGACGGCCGGGGCGTCTTGCGGGCCGAGGCGTTCGCCCGGCTGGAGTCCTTCCTGAAAACCGCGAGCCGCGCAAGGCACGAGGTCCGCTGTTACGACGACGCGCTGGCCTTCGTGGCCCAGGTGCGCGACCTGGCAAGCCTCAAGCGCCGCCTCGCCGAGGAGTTCCCGCGCGGCATCGACAGCCCCGCTTTCGAGAAGCTGCTGGCGGTTCCGCTGTTCCCCTATCAGCGAACCGGCGCGCTCTTCGCCGCCGGCGCGGGCCGCGCCTTGATCGCCGACGAGATGGGCCTGGGCAAGACGATCCAGGCGCTGGCCGCCGCCGAAATCCTCGCGCGCACGGCCGCGATCGAGCGCGTGCTCGTCGTCTGCCCCACCTCGCTCAAATTTCAATGGCTGCAGGAAATCGGCAAGTTCACCGGACGCGAGGCCACGCTGATAGAGGGCTTGCTCCCGAACCGCCTGCGGCTCTACAAGAAGGAAAGTTTCTACAAGATCGTCAACTACGACGTCGTGCACCGCGACCTGGACGCGATACGCGCCATGGAACCGGATCTGATCGTGCTTGACGAGGCCCAGCGCATCAAGAACTGGAAGACGCGCGCCGCCATTTCGGTCAAGCGCCTGGCCTCGACCTATGCCCTTGTGCTTACCGGCACGCCGCTGGAAAACCGCCTGGAGGAACTGCACTCGATCGTGGAATTCGTGGACCGGTTTCGCTTGGGGCCGGCCTTTCGCTTCCTCGCCAACCATCAGAAGGCCGACGAGCATGGCCGTGTCGTGGGCTATACGAACCTGAACGCCATTTCCGAAACCCTGCGCCCGATTCTGATCCGGCGTACGAAACAGGAAGTCCTGTCGCAGCTTCCGCCTCGATTGGAGAAGCATTATTTCGTGCCAATGACGCCCGAACAGCGGGCCATCCACGACGAGAACCGGGATATCGTCGCCAAGATCGTACACAAATGGCGGCGCTGCGGGTTCCTGACCGAAACTGACCAACGCCGCCTGCAAATCGCTTTGCAATACATGCGCATGAGCTGCAACAGCACCTACCTTTGCGACCGCGCCTCCGATCACGGAACGAAGCTCGCGGAGGTCTGCGCGGTACTGAGCGAACTGCTGGAACGCAAGGAGGCCAAGGCCGTTCTCTTCAGCCAATGGCTCGGAACCCACGAACTCCTCGCGCCGCGGCTCAAGGAACGCGGGTTGGATTTCGTGCTCTTTCACGGCGGAGTGCCGGGTCCCAAGCGCAAAGACCTGGTCCAGCGCTTCCGCGAGGAATCGCGCTGCCGCGTCTTCCTCTCCACCGACGCCGGCGGCGTGGGCCTCAACTTGCAGCACGCCAGCGCCGTGCTGAACATCGACCAGCCCTGGAATCCGGCCGTCCTGGAACAGCGCATCGGGCGCGTACACCGCTTGGGACAACGCGGCCCCGTCCAAGTGGCTCATTTCGTCGCGAGCGGGACGATCGAACACGGCATGTTGGACGTGCTGAAGTTCAAGAAGTCCCTCTTCTCGGGCGTGCTAGATGGAGGGTCGAGCGAAGTATTCATGGGCGGATCGCGCCTTAAGAAGTTCATGGATTCGGTGGAGCGGGTTACGGGCGCCGACTCGGCCATGCCCCCCGCGCGGGTCGAAGAGGAGCAGCCGCGGAAGGATGGAAGGGCCGAACCCGCCGGGACGCCCGCGCCGGCCGGAACCGAACAAGCCGCGCGCGCGATGGAAGACTTGGCCGCTGCGGGCAAGGCGTTCACCGCGCTCATGGAAGGGCTGGCAGGTTCCGCTCCTGGCGGCATCGTGGATCGCGATTCGCGAACCGGGGAACCCTTCATCAAGTTGCCCCTGGCGGCTGCCGCCGCACTGAAGGACCTTGCTGGCGCGCTGCTGAAGTTGACAAGCCAGACCTAATGCCCATCGCCGTATCGGGCCCCGCCTGTGGTGGAAATGTTCGTGTACATATTGGAATTGCCCAGTCCAGCGAACTCCGATGAGATGTAGGTCAAGTGAGCCATGGGCCGTGAATGACCCGCCATCTCTCGAAACGGTGGATGCTCTCGAATGGATAGGTCATTTGAAGTCTATGTGTTTGAGCAACACCTAAATCATTTTTGAGCAAGCCGTGTTCAAAACCAACCAGGCTGCGTAATTGGATTTTGACCAGAATCCTAACAAATATCTAATGTAATGGCCGATTCAGAGCGGATCACAAATCTTAAGCTACTGGCATCCTGGAGGTTGGGAAAAAAGGCGCCGCTTTTCTTCGTTCTGGCTGCTCGATTGCCCATGTGCGCCTCCAGTCGTGGAGCCGTCAAGGGTGACGAACGGAATGGGAAAAGGGGAGGAGACACGCATGTCCGCATCACGAGCATCGGCTGTTTCGTTTACGAAGTTGAGTAGCTGGTTGCCTGTCCTGGCGCTGGTCGCGCTGGCCGGAACGGGCATGGTTCGCGCCGACGAGGAGCCCGCGCCGACGGCGGAGTCGAACGCCGCTTCGATCGGCAGCCTGCTGGAAAACGCGAACATCCTGTGGACGTGTCTCGCCGCCTTCCTGGTCTTCTTCATGCAGGCCGGCTTCGCGCTGGTCGAGGCGGGCCTTACGCGCGCGAAGAACACCTGCAACATCCTGATGAAGAACCTGATGGACTTCGCGGTCGGTTCGATCGCGTTCTGGGCCATCGGCTTCGGCCTGATGTTCGGGCTGACGACGAGTGGTTGGATCGGCGGCAGCGGCTTCTTCTTCGATGCCGAGCCTATGGCCGAAGCCACTGGAAAGTCGATCGGGTTTTCCTGGGCATTCCTGATCTTTCAGACGGTCTTCGCGGCCACCGCGGCGACGATCGTTTCCGGGGCCATGGCCGAACGGACCAAGTTCACGAGCTACCTGATCTACAGCGCGTTCATCTCGGCGTTCGTATACCCGATCTTCGGGCACTGGGCATGGGGCAACCTCTTTTTCGCAGATAACGCCACGTGGCTGACGAAAGCCGGCTTCATCGACTACGCCGGCTCGACGGTCGTGCACTCCGTCGGCGGCTGGGCCGCGCTAGCCGGCGCGATCGTGCTCGGTCCGCGCATCGGCAAGTACGGCAAGGACGGCAAGATCAAGCCGATTCCCGGTCACAGCATGACCTTGGTTGCCCTGGGCGTCTTCATCCTGTGGCTGGGCTGGTTCGGCTTCAACCCGGGCAGCACGACCTCGGTGGGTGATGCCATGGCCCGCATCGCGGTGACCACGAACCTGGCCGGTGCGGCGGGTGCGATTTCGGCCCTGATACTGAGTTGGATCCTGTTCAAGAAGCCCGACACGAGCATGGCCTTCAATGGCGTCCTGGCCGGTCTGGTCGGCATCACCGCGGGCTGCTTCAACATGACGCCTTCAGGCGCTGTGCTCGTCGGGCTAATCTGCGGCGCGGCGGTCGTCGGCGCGGTGCTCTTCTTCGACAAAATCCGGGTCGACGACCCGGTCGGCGCCATCTCGGTTCACGGTGTCTGCGGCGTACTGGGAACGCTCATGGTTGGCCTGTGGGGCGTCGTGTACGACCCCGCGACAGGCAAGCTGGGCGATTCGATCGGGCTCCTCAACGGCGGCGACAGCAAGCAGTTCATCGCCCAGCTCATGGGCGTGGGCGCGGCGTTCCTGCTCGTCTTCCCGCTGATGCTCGGCTTCTTCTCGCTGCTGAAGGCCACCGTCGGCCTGCGGGTCAGCGAGCAGGAAGAAGTGGAAGGCCTGGACCTTCACGAGCACGGCAACGAAGCCTACCCGAAGGACGGCATGGTCTCCGTGCCGAACCTCGGCTCTGCCCATGCGCCTGGCCTGGCTGGCGCGCCAAGCATGGGTCAGTTGGCCACCGACCACGGCACGCCGTAGGTCGAGCGGTTCTCCCGGCAGGCCGGATCCCCTCCGGCTGCTCACCCTGGCGGGGCGGGAACGTAAGTTCCCGCCCCGCTTTTTTTTCAGTGGCCGGGCTTCCGGCGTTTCCGGTTTCCGGCCGCGCGCGCTACCTTGAGTCCATGCGGCTCTCGCGTTTCGACTACCGCCTGCCGCCGGAGGCCATCGCGCAGCATCCCCTGGCCGAACGCGATGCGGCGCGCCTTCTGGTCCTGCGGCGCGCGTCCCGGACCTGGGAGGACCGCCGGGTGCGCGACCTACCCGAGCTGCTTCAGCCCGGCGACTTGCTTGTCTTTAACGACACGCGCGTGATCCCCGCCCGTCTGCGCGCGACCCGCGCCGCGACGGGCGGCAAGGTGGAGATCTTCCTGCTCCCGATTGAACCTGCCGAGGCCGCGGCGCTCGCGCGCCTCGCGCCCGCCGGCGGCTGCGCGCGCAGGGTCCTGACCCGCAGCGGCGGAAAGCTGCGCGAAGGCGAGGCGCTGGAGCTTTCCGGCGGCGTCCGCGCCACGCTGCTGGAGCGGCGCGGGGAGGCCGGCGACGTGCTGGGCTTTTCCTTGGACGATGCCGCCTTCGCCGCATTCGTGGAAGCCCAGGGCGAGGTTCCGCTCCCGCCGTACATCCAGCGTCCCGCCGGGCCGTCGGCGGCCGAGGATCGCGCGCGCTACCAGACGGTCTTCGCGCGCGAGCCCGGCGCGGTGGCCGCGCCCACCGCGGGGCTGCACTTCACGCCCGCGCTCCTCGACGCCCTGGACGAGCACGGCGTCGAACGCGCGAACCTGACCCTGCATGTGGGCATGGGGACCTTCCGGACCGTCAAGGCCGAGGAGATCGAGGCGCACGCCGTCGATCCCGAGCCCTTCCACGCCGGCGCGGCGGCCGCGGCGGCCGTGACGCGCGCGCTCCGCGAGGGCCGGCGCGTGATCCCCGTCGGCACGACCTCCACCCGCGTCCTGGAAGCGCGCTGGGACGCCGCGGCGCGGGAACTCCGTTCCGGACACGGCACGACGGACCTGTTCATCCGCCCGCCCTTCGAGTTCCAGGTCGCCGGCGCGCTGATGACGAACTTCCACCTGCCCAAGTCGAGCCTGCTGATGCTCGTCGCAGCCTTTGCCGAACCCGGCGGGACGGCGGGCATCGAGTTCGTGCTGCGCGCGTACGAGCACGCCAAGGCCGCGGGCTACCGCTTCTTCAGTTACGGCGACGCGTGCCTGTTGCTCTGACCGGCGCGCGGCGGGCGCTTACCGGCAGCGCACCAGATCAGCATCCTTCACGCCCAGGCGCGCGCGCAGGTCGCGGGTCTGGGCGAGGAAGCGCTGGGCGTCAGTGTAGTAGCCGGCGGTCGGCTTCAGATTGGGATCGTGGGCGAGAAACCAATCGTTGAAGCGCCGCATCAGCCGCTCGCGCGCGAGTTTGGCCGCCATGCTCGCCAGGGCCACGGGGAAGGAGGCGCCGTCGGCCTGCTCCAAAAATTCCACCTCCAGCCGGCGTCCCTCCCATTCGAGCGCGTACGCGCTGCGGCCCTTCTGTTCCTCCAGCGTTCGAACGAAGGCGCCGTCGAAAAGGGCGCCGAGGCTCGCGGCGTAGAACTTGCGCCCGCCGAGCCGGTCGATCACGGCATGGATCGGCTCCCCCGGCTCGGCGCGCGCGGCGGCGCGTCTCAATTCCCCTCCGGCGCGCAGCCAGTTGACCTCGGCCTTATTCCCGTGTGTCCCGATCAGCGCGTTGAAGGAGCGGGCGGAGAGGGCGCGGGCGCCGTATTCGAGTACCGCGACCCCGGCCTCGCGCAGGCGCGCCTCAAGCCGCGCGGCCGGGCCGTCCGCCGCGCTTGCCTTTTCCACTTCATCCTCATCGGGAGCCGGACGCCCCCAGGGGTCGCGCGCCAGTTCCTCCAGGTCGGCGGGATTCACGAGCCGCCCCGCGCCGCCGTTGGCCTGGACGAGAAAGGCCTCGACCGGTTCGGCCAGGCGCTCGAGTTTGCGCGGCCCGGCGTAGAGCTTCTTGGAGTCGTCCACGGGAAGCGCGCCCTCGGGCGCGGGCGCGCGGGCGACGACCGGCGCGAGGATCTTCCACAGCCCCTCGTGGGTCGCATCGGCCGCGCGCAGCACGCATGCGCCATGGCAGAGCGGCCCGAGCACCGGTCCGTATCCGGCCTCGTCGATCCCGATCAGGAGCATCCGTTCACTCTTTGGGCTTGAGGTCTTCCGGCCGGAGCTTCAGGTCGCGCCGGGTGTATTCGCCGAAGAAGACGTCCGCCGGCCGGCCTTTGGTGAGCGTTACGCGCGTGTCGCCGCGGCGGAGATTGACCCAGTCGGCGCCGGCGCCCTTGGCCCCCGCGCCCATGTCGGCAAGCGTGAAGCCCGCGGCGACGTTCTCGTTGGGGCGGACGAGCTTCTCTTTCCCCGACGGTTCGATCAGCACCGCGCCCACGGGGCGGCCGTCGGCGCTGAGCACCTCTTCGACCTTGTAGGTCTTGATCAGCTCGAGCTGGTACTTGAAGACTTCGCGGTCGTACTCCGGCCAGCGGTTTTCCTGGGTCTCGGGCAGGGATTCGAGGACCAGGGTGTCCTCCTCGCCCTTGAGCACGCGCACGGCGGAGAGCAGGGTCATCAGTTCGTTGATGTCCGGCATCGCGCCGCGCAGGGCGGGGGGCAGGGCCTGAGGCGATTTCGCGCCGCGCGCGGCGTCGAGTAGCGCGGGAACGGCTTCCTTGACGTCCATGCGCGTGAGCGCGATGGCGGCGGCTTGGCGCACGCTGGAACTGGAGTCGCGCAGCGCGGCGATCAGCTCGGGGGCGTACTCGCGGTGCTGCAGCGCGCCCAGCAGCGCGGCGGCCATCTGCCGCTCGAAAATGCTGCCCTGGCGCAGGGACTTGACGAGGTAGGGCGCGCCTTCGTCGCTGCCCAGCAGGCCCATGGCGATGGCCGCGCGGCGGCGGATGCGTTCGTCGGTCGCGGCCAGGCGCGCCGAGAGCGCCGGCAGGACGCGCGCGGGACCCAACTGCGGGGGAGACGAAGAGCGCGGTGGTCCAGACTTCCTCGTACGGGGATTCGAGCGCCGCGACGACGTAGCCCGGGGCCTCCGTGCCGCCCAGCGCGCAAAGCCCGACTAGGCCCAGCACCTGCAATTGCGGCATCGGATGCTCGAGGATGCGGGCAAGGTGCGTGCGGCCCTCACGGTCCCCCATGCGGGCCAGCGAGACGGCGGCGTTGGCCCGGACGACCTCGACGTCCTCGCTGCCGTGGACGATCGCGCGCAGGGGTTCGCGCGCCAGCGGTTCGCCCATCCAGCCCAGCGCCTCGCAGTACGCCGCGCGCACCGTGAAATTGCGCTCGGTCTTCAAGCGCTCCACGAGCGCGCGGGCGGCAGGGACCTTCAACTGGCCCAGCGAGCGCGCCGCGGCGATCCGCAGCGGCGGCTCCTTGGCGTCGAGCGCCGCCGTCAGCGCCAGCACGGCGTCGGGCGAGGCCTGCCCCAGGTTGCCGAGGACCGTGGCCGCCAGCGTGTTCAGCATGCCGTTGGATTTCAGCTCGCGCACGAGGTACGGCTGGGCGTCGGCGCGGCGGGCGGCCGACGCGAACTGGTAGGCCCACTCGCGCTCTACGAGGTCGGCGCTGGAGATCCCGCGCCGGTAGCGGTCTTCCAGGGCTTTCTTCCATTCTTCCGGCGTGCTCGGCTCGGCGGCGGGAAGCCGAGGGAGCGGCTGCGCTTCGAGTTCGGCGGCCGGGACGGCTTCGCCCGCCGCGCCGGGGTCCGCGGCTTCCTGCTTCGCGGGCAACTCCGCCAGCGGCACGACGGCGGCCTTGGCGTTGGGGTCGCGCGCCTGCCGGTCGGCCTGCTGCCGGGAGGCCTCATCCGCGTGCAGCTTGAGCATCTCGGCCTGCAAGCGGCGCAGCAGCGAATCGCGGTTCGCCACGTTGTCGGCCGAGGCGGAGGGGCGCGAGAGCCCGATGCCCGCGGTCTCCTGCTCCTGAGCCTCCAGGCGCTTGGTCTTGGGATCCTTGTTCTGGCCGGTGAGCTTGTCCCAGAAGCTGCGCTTGTGTTCGGGGGCCTCGAGGGACTGGTTGACGGGCAGGACATTCATGCCCTTGCCGTTGGGCGGCGTGATCTCGTAGATGTTCTCCCCACTGCGCTTGAGCGTGCCTTTTCCGGCGTCGGGGAACTCGAAGACCGTCGCGGCTTCGCGCGGATCTTCGAACTCGAGCGGCCGCTGGATGGACTCGCCCTTCTTATGCTTCTTCGCGGCCTCGGGGTCGAATTCTATCTTGGCGACCTTGACTTTGTCGCTGGTGGGAATGGCGACGAAGGGCGAGGCGGGGCCGTGCTCCTTGCTCTTCTCGAACTTCTTGCCGCTGTCCTTCTTCTCTTCGCGCTTCTTCGTCTCCTCTTCGAGCTGCTTCACTGCGCGTTCCTGCGCTTCCTGCAGCTTCTTCTTGACCTCCTGGGCGTGCTGTTCGGCGTTCTTGTCTTCCTGGGGCCCCCGGGGCAGGAACGGGCTGACGTGCTCGGACTCCCCGGCGCGGGCCAGGCCGGCCAGGAGCATGGCGATGAGCAGCGCCGAGCCGACTCGCAAGGCTTACCCCTTCGTGCGCGCCTGGAGCGCCTCGCATACGACGCGCTCCATCAGATCGCGCGGCGCCGGACGCCCCGTGAAGAGTTCGAACTGCCGCGCGCCCTGGCCTACGAACATCGCCAGACCTCCGAGGGTCCGGCGTCCCAGGGCCTCCGCCCGCTGCAACAGCTTGGTGCGCAGCGGATTGTACACCGTGTCGAAGTGCAAGTCAGCCTTCACGATCTGCGAATCCGTGAGTGGCGACTGGTCCACCTGCGGGTACATCCCGACGGGCGTCGCGTTGACGACCACATCAACTTTGAAATCCGCGCGATCCAGGTCCGAGGTTTGGACGCATGAAGCGCCCACCGCGGCGGCCAGATTCTCGGCCTTTCCGGCCGTGCGGTTATGCAGGAAAACCTCCGCGCCGCGGGACTTGCAGGCGAAGGCCAAGGCGCGCGCGGCACCCCCTGCGCCGAGCACGAGCACTTTGCGGCCTTTCAAGGTGCCCGAGCCGCCCATGGCCTCTTCAAGGCTCCCAACCGCCGCATCGGCGTCCGTGTTGCTTCCCGCCCAGGAGCCATCGGGCCTTCGGATGAGCGTATTGGCGGCGCCGATCTGCGCGGCCAGGGGCTCGACTTCGGCGCAGGCGCCCAGGATGGCTTCCTTGTGCGGAATGGTGACGGATACGCCGGCCAGCCCCAAGCCTTCCGCGAAGACTCGCAGAAAGGCCGCCGGGTCGCCTTCGACGAGGAAGGGCAGGTACACGGCGTCGAGGCCCGCGCCGGCGAACGCGGCGTTGTGCATGCGCGGCGAGAGCGAATGCCCGATGGGGTTCCCGATCACGCCCAGCACGCGCGTGTCCGGGCCGAGCGCGCCGAAGCGGTAAAGGGCTTCGAGTTCGCGCCAGGTCGGCTGGCCGGGCGCGGTGCCGGGCGCGCCTTCGCCGCGGGCGAAGGTGAACGGCGCGGGATTCGGAAAGCGCGGGCCCAGCACGCGCGTCCACAATCCCGCCTCGCCCATGCCCAGCGCCAGGAGCGGGAGGCGGAATGCGCCGGATGCGTCTCGCATCAAGCGCAGCAGCGGCTCGGTCTCGTGAATGGTCGCGGGCGTGACGGCGAACTTCACGAGGTCGGGCTCGAACTCCTCCGCGTCCAGGCGCAGGTCGTGGAGCCTCGAGTAGGGCGGCACCGCTTCGAAGTCGTGGCTGCTGACGATCAGCTTCGTTCCGCCGGTCCCGCGCGCGCGCTTAAGCCCCTCCAGGAGCGCGGGCGAACGCTGGCAGGCGTGGAGTTCAAGATCCACGAAGGCCGCCCCGAGCCCCGCGGCCTGCTCGAGGTAGCCGCCGCGCTCGGCGTCGCTGACGCGCTCCCGCGCGCCGCCTTCCTCCGGGCTGCGGTAGGTGACCACGAGCCGTTCGGGGCCGAATTCCCGGGCGGCGCGCTCGAACGCGCCCGCCGTCAGGTCCGCGTACCGGTCGAGGCGCAATTCGATCAGGTAGCCCGCGCCGGGCCGCTCCCGCAGTTCGCGGAACTCGGGATCCTCGCGCAGCGCGGCGAGGGATTCGTGGTGCGAGGCCACGCAGATGCGGTTGCGGTGCGCGGGCATGGCGGCGCATTGTACGGCCAATCGTGTTTTCGGCCGGTTCCGTTTTTCGCGCCGTGAATCTAGAGTTGCGTTCCGCGCGCCCGCGGGGGAAACTCTCCGTTTTGCCTGCTTGGCGATTCGAGAGGCAACCGGGCGGCGGCGCGAGAGGAACCGATGGACGGTTCCGCGCCGGCGGCGCGGCGGTTCGAAGTGTGAAGGGTCCCATGGCGAAAGAGGAAACGCTTCAGATTCACGGCACGGTGCAGGAAGCCTTGCCCAATACGCAGTTCAAGGTCAAGCTCGACAACGAAGTCGAGATCCTCGCCTACTTGAGCGGCAAGATGCGCCGCTTCTACATCCGCGTGCTCCCCGGCGACCGCGTGCTCGTCGAGATGTCGCCCTACGACCTGACCAAGGGCCGCATCGTCTTCCGCGAGAAGTAAACTCCCCCTCGTTCGGCTTCCTAGCTCGGCGTCCCGGGACCAAGCGGCCTTGGCCGATGCTTAAAAAAACGCGCCCCGGAGGTCCGGGGCGCGCTGGCTTGCTTCGTGGTTACGGCAGATCGGGCGCGGCTTAGAAGTCCATCCCGCCCATGCCGCCCATACCACCCATGCCGCCCATACCACCCATCCCGCCGCCGCCGGGAGGGCCGCCGGGGCCGCCCTTGTCCTTCTTGGGCACCTCGGAAATGGCCGCGTCGGTGGTCAGGAGCAGGCCGGCCACGGAGGCCGCGTTCTGCAGCGCGGCCTTGACGACCTTGGCCGCGTCGAAGACGCCATCCTTGACCAAGTCGGTGAACTCCTCGGAGAGCGCGTTGAAGCCGTAGTTCTCGCTCTTGCTTTCGAGGATCTGGCGCACGACGACCGCGCCTTCGTGCCCGGCGTTCTCGGCGATCTGCCGGCAGGGGGCTTCCAAGGCGCGGATCAGGATGTCCTTGCCGACGTTCTCGTCGCCCTTGAGCTTGAGGTCCTTGAGGGCTTGCGCGGCGCGCAGGAGCGCCGTGCCGCCGCCGGGCAGGATGCCTTCCTCGACGGCCGCGCGGGCCGCGTTGAGCGCGTCTTCGACGCGCAGCTTGCGCTCCTTCATTTCGCTCTCGGTGGCCGCGCCGACCTTGACCACCGCGACGCCGCCGGCGAGCTTGGCCAGGCGTTCCTGGAGCTTCTCGCGGTCGTAGTCGCTCGTGGTGCTCTCGATCTCCTTCTTGATCTGCGCGATGCGGCCCTGGATGTCGCTGCTGGAGCCGGCGCCCTCGATGAGCGTGGTGTTGTCCTTGTCGACTTCCAGCTTCTTGACCCGGCCCAGGTCATCGATCGTGAGCGTCTCGAGGTTGAGGCCCAGGTCCTCGGTGATGGCCTTGCCGCCGGTAAGGACCGCGATGTCCTGGAGCATGGCCTTGCGGCGGTCGCCGTACCCGGGGGCCTTGACCGCGGCGCACTGCAGCGTGCCGCGCAGCTTGTTGACCACCAGCGTGGCCAGCGCCTCGCCTTCGACGTCTTCTGCGATGATCAGCAGCGGCTTGGCGCTCTGGCTGATCTTCTCGAGCAGCGGGACCAGATCCTTGACGGTGCTGAGCTTCTTTTCGTAAATCAGGACGTAGGCGTTCTCGAGCTCGACCTTCATCTCCGCCGGATTGGTGACGAAGTGGGGGGAGAGGAAGCCGCGGTCGAAGGCCATGCCCTCGACCAGTTCCAGCTCGGTCTCGATGCCCTTGCCTTCCTCGACGGTGATGCAGCCGTCCTTGCCGACCTGCTCCATCGCGTCGGCGATCTTGTTGCCGATCTCGGTGTCGTTATTCGCGGCGATGGCGGCGACCTTGGCGATGTCCGCGCGGCCGTTGACGGGCTTGGAGGCCTTCGTCAGCAGCCCGACGACGTGCTCGACGCCCTTCTCGATGCCGCGCTTGAGCGCCGTGGGGCTGGCGCCGGCGGCGATGTTCTTGAGGCCCTCGTCGAAGATGGCCTCGGCGAGCATCACGCTGGTCGTGGTGCCGTCGCCGACCTGGTCGTTGGTCTTGCTGCTGACTTCCTTGACGAGCTGCGCGCCCATGTTGGCGTACTTGTCCTCCAGCTCGATCTCCTTGGCCACGGTCACGCCGTCGTTGGCCACCGTCGGGCTGCCGAAGGATTTCTCGATGATCACGCAGCGGCCGCGCGGGCCGAGCGTCACGCGCAGCGCGCGCGCCAGCGTGCGCACGCCGGAGCGGAGCCCCTCGCGCGCGTCCTGATCGAAGACCAGCTTCTTCACCGCCATGGTTCGACTCCTTCTCTATCGGGCTCTCGGGTTTCCGCGAATCGGATTCGGGGGTTCGATTACTGCACCACCGCCAGGATGTCTTCTTCGGCCATCAGCAGATACTCTTCGCCGTCGATCTTCACTTCGGTCCCGGCGTAGCTGGAGAAGAGGATGCGGTCGCCCTTCTTGACCTGGAAATCGCCGCGCTTGCCGTCGTCCAGGAGCTTGCCCGAACCCAGGGCGACGATCTTGCCCTCCTTGGGCTTCTCCTTGGCCGTGTCCGGAAGCACGATCCCGCCGGCCGTCTTCTCTTCGGCCTCCAACCGCTTCACCAGCACCTTGTCGCCCAGAGGCGTGACTTTCGTGGACATCGCAAAACCCCCTCGCTATTTGGTTCGTACCCGTCTCATCCGTTGTCGGGCAACCGGAAATAGCAACCCCAAGGCCACACGTGCCTGTCGGCGTAACCTGTTTTTATTAAATGAGTTGTGGAATCAGTGCCCGGATCGGTTCCTCGCGATCGGCGGCATAACTGGTCATTCCGACTCGCCATCGTTTGAGGCCAGTCGTCAGAAGGGCCTGCCCATGGCTGCTGCACCTTGAGTATTCAGCGGAGTCACCTTGCGCGCTCGGTGGCCAAAAATGGTTTTCCTGCGAGAATCCGGCGGCTCTGGCTCAATTTCACCTTTGGGAGAAACCGCACATGGCCTTCATCCAGGCATCGTTCTTCAGCCGCGTGCTGCTAAAGGAGGTCGGCCTCTACGCGATCGTGCCCGAACAGGGCAAGGGGCCGTTCCCCGTCTTTTACCTGCTGCATGGCCTCAGCGACGACCACACGATCTGGCACCGGCGCACGCGGATCGAGTGGTTCGTTCGAACGCTGCCGCTGATCGTGGTGATGCCGGACGGTTTCCGCGGCTTCTACACCGACAACGACGACGGCCCGGCCTACGGGCGTTATCTGGTCGAGGACGTGATCGGGTTCGCGGAGCGCACCTTTCCCGCGGCCGGCAAACGCAGCGGGCGCTGCATCGGGGGGCTCTCGATGGGCGGCTACGGCTCGATGCGGCTGGCGCTGGCGCACCCGGAACTCTTCGTCAGCGCGCACAGCCATTCGGGAGCGCTCTTCAACATGGGCCGGCCGTTCCAGGGCGAGCGCAAGGCGTTCCTCGAGAAGGTCTTCGGAAAGCGGCGCAAGGGCAGCGCGCACGACGTCTTTGCGCTGGCGGCAAGGCACAAGCGAGCCGGGACGCGCCTGCCGAAGCTGAGAATCGACTGCGGCCTGGACGACCACCTCATCACGCATAACCGGGAGTTTCACGCGTACCTTGAGAAGCTGGGCGTCGCGCACGAGTACAGCGAGCACCCGGGAGTCCACAATTGGGACTACTGGGAGGAGCACATCCAGCCCGCGCTGCGCTTCCACGCCAGGGCGCTGGGGATCCATACCGGCGAGGCGGTCAAGCGCCTGGGCGGCTGAAGCGCGGTTCTCGACTTGACCCCGCTTCGGGACGCGGCTTAATGGAGCGGCTTATCCGGCAGCCGGCCGATCCGAAGAGCAGGTCTCGCGGCGGCGCGTAGCGGCGGCCGGTTTCAGAAGGCTCTTTGACTGAAGGGTGTTGCACGGCCATGGCGGAGAAGATTCGCATTCGGATGGAAGCGTACGATCACGAGCTGCTGGACCAGTCCGCGCAGGTGATCGTCGAGCGCGCCAAGGCCACGGGGGCCAAGGTCCACGGCCCGATCCCCCTGCCCACGCGCGTGGAGAAGTACACGGTGCTGCGCAGCCCGCACGTGGACAAGAAGTCCCGCGAGCAGTTCGAGATCCGCACGCACAAGCGGATCATCTACATCCTCGAGCCCACCACCAAGACCGTCGGCGCCCTGGGCAAGCTGAGCCTGCCCGTCGGCGTGGACATCAAGATCAAAGCCTACTGAGCCGGTTTTTCGCGTAACTGAAGCCCTCCACTCCGGCGTAATGCGCCGGCGTGGAGGCTTGCGCTTTTAGAACTTGGAACGCGGGCGCCGGTTGGCGGGCGCGCGGCTATTCCTGGCGCTCGACCAGGACGATCAGGGGCGCCTTGGGCTCCTTCAACTGAATGACGGAAGGGCCGCCCTTCAGTTTGAGGCCGCCTTTGCCGATCTCGGCCTCGCCTTCCTTGACCACCACGTTGACCGAGGCGCTGTGTTCGTCCTTCTCGGCCAAGGTGACATCCAGCGTATACGGGCCGGCCTTGAGGGTCACGGTCTGCCCGACCTTGGCCTTGGCCTGATCCTTGCCGACGAAGGCGTACTTGCCGCAGAGGAACCCCTTGAGGATGCGCTTGTACTTGCGGAGTTGCGCATCGACCTCGGGGTCGTCGGTGTTCTTGCCGGGGTCGGAACCCTGCGCGACGGTGGCGACGATGCCGACTTCATCGCCTTCCCCGGCCCGCGCGGAGGCGGACGAGAACCCGAGCACGAGCAGAAGCGCGAGAGCAAGCGGGCGGAGACGGGCGCGAGTCATAAGCGTTGCGTAGCTCCAGAGGGCGCCCGGGATACGCCGAAACCGGACCCCTCCAGCCCGCTCTCGGCGCCATGACGAATTACCGCTGGTGTACGGCGGGCTCCTCTTCTTTCAAGAAGAAACAGAGGACCGGCTCTTCGATGCCGGGGATGTTCTTGACGACCATCTGGTACCGGTCGTCGAGGACTTCGGGCATGGGATCGTACTTGACCTGGCGCAGCGGGCCGGGGCCGGGATCCTGCCTGGCGACGGCGGGCCCCTTGCCGGGATCTTCGGGACCGTTCTCGCGCAGGACGGCCAGGCCGAGCGTAAGGGTCAGGATCACCGCGGCCGCTGCGGCCAGCACCCCGGCGGCCGGCCAGATGGGCAGCACGCGCCGCTCGGGCATTCGCACGACCTTGTCGCCGGCGACGGCCGGGAGTTCGCCGGGCGTGAGGTCCGCGGCGATGGGGGCCTCGGAGTCGGCGGGGCGCACGGCGCGTTCGGACGCTCCGCGCGTGCGCGAAGAGATGCCGGCCCAGACCTTCGTCCAGCGTTCCTCATCGACCTCCGGCGCGGCCTTAAGCCGGCCGGAGACCTCCGCCCAGCGCCCGGCTTCCCAGCCGGCCTCGCCGCCGACGGTTCGTTCGCGGACGACCTCCCAGAGCGCGTTTTCGGCGCCGGATTCGAGCTGGGGCACGGGGAGCGCCGCGGCCTCGCGCGTGAGGCGCTGGAACCGGGCCAGCGCGCGGCGCAGCGCGGGATCGGCGCGCAGGGCGGCTTCGACCTCGGCGGCCGCGCCGGGCTCCAGTTCGCCATCCGCGTAAGCGGAGAGCCGTTCGAGCATCGCGTCGTCGATCATGCGTCCGTCCGTTCCCACCCCTCGGCACGTCCAACGTCCCACGGAGGCCGTTCTTCAGTCCTTACCCTTCGCCTTCCAGGTGCGGCGCCAGCAGCTCCTGCAGCTTCTTCCGCGCGTAAAAGAGGCGCGACATCACGGTCCCGATGTTGCAGCCGACGGTCTCGGCGATCTCCCGGTACGTCATGCCCTCGGCCGCGTGGAGCAGGAAGACGGTGCGGTGGGATTCGCTGAGCTTCTCCAGGGCCAGCTCGAGGCTCGCGCCGAACTCGGAGAGTTCCGCGCGCCGCGAGGGGCTCTCGCGTTCGGCGCGTTCGGCCGGATCCGCCGCCACCTTCTCGCGGTCGGTCTCGTCGCCGCTGCCGAACTGAGCCTCGTCGAATCCCACCTCCACCCCCGGCGGGCGTGCCGCACCCGGTCGATCGCCATGTTTACCGCGATGCGCCGGATCCAAGGGAAGAAGCGCGCCTCCCCCGGAGATCGCCCAGCCGTTCGTAGGCCTTCACGAAGGCGTCCTGCACGACATCGAGCGCGGCTTCTTCGTCCCGCAGCACGCGCCAGGCCGCGCCGAAGACGCGCTGCCGATACTTCTTGAAGAGGGCCTCGAAGGCTTCGGCGTCGCCGTTGAGCACCCGCTCGACCAGCCCGCCATCCTCGGGATCGAGCGCCGGGCCTTCCGCCGGCGGTTCGTTCCGGGAATTCGACGTGGGAGAAGTTGGATTATTCATGGTTGCTCGGTGCATCTGCCGGCTTGGTGTACACGCCGTGTCGAGTTTATACGCTCCCCCGATTGGGGCCATGGGCTTTTTCTCCCGTGTCCGACCCTAACGAAGGGCATACATGCGGATCCTGCCCGCGCCTTGACTTGACCCTGAGCCCCGGGCTCGGAAGCTCACCGCATGGCCAAGTCCCGAAAAAAGACCCGCGTTGCCGCGAAGGCTTCAAAGCGTGGCCGCGGACCGATTGCGCAGAAGGCCCTGTTCGCGCCTTGGCGTATGCCCTTCATTCTGGCCCCCAAGGATCCGGGCTGCTTCTTCTGCCGCGCCGCGGCGCTGAAAGCCGGCGACGAGGCGGGATGGAAGGACGCGCTGCTGCTGCACCGCGACCGGCACGCGCTGGCGATCATGAACCGCTACCCGTACATCGGCGGGCACCTGCTGGTCGCCCCGCTGCGGCATACGTCCGACTTCGCGAACCTGACCCCGCAAGAGCACAAGAGCATGTGGGAACTCGCCCGGCGCTGCGTGGGCCTCCTCGAAAAGACGATGCGCCCGCAGGGGCACAATTTGGGGATGAACCTGGGCAAGGCCGCCGGCGCGGGCGTCGAAGCCCACCTGCACCTGCATGTCCTCCCGCGCTGGCTGGGGGATACGAATTTCCTGCCCGTCGTCGACGGGACGCATTCCATTCCCGTGGCGCTGGGCGAGCTGTGGGAGACCTTCAGGCCTGAATTCAAAAGGGCCAAGCATCAAGCATAATCTGCGGTCGCGGGATCGTCCTGCGTATCCGTTTCAACCTGGCCATGCCTGGGCGGACGACTCATGAGCGAATCGAACTGGTGGCAGGATTTCTTCCTCGGGCCTTACGACGCCGTGCAGGCGGGCGCGGGCGACCCCGAGAAAGACCGGCGGCAGGCCGCCTTCATCGCCAAGGCGCTGGAACTGCAAACCGGCGCGCGCGTTCTCGACGTGCCCTGCGGCGGCGGGCGGATCGCGCTGGAACTGGCCGGGGCCGGGCACGCCGTGACGGGGCTGGATTTCAACCCCAAGGCTCTCGAGCGCGGGAAGCGCGAGGCCGAACGCCGCGGCCTGGCGCTCGAGTGGCTCGCAGGCGATATGCGCAGCCTGCCCTGGAGCGCGGCCTTCGACGCGGCCTTCTGCTGGTTCGGGAGCTTCGGGTACTTCGAGGACGCCGAGAACGCCGCCTTCGTGCGCGAGGCCGCGAAGGTCCTGAAGCCTGGCGGCAGGCTCCTGATCGAGGGCCACTGCGTGGAGACGCTCCTGCTCAAGTACCAGCCGCGCGGCTGGAGCGAATGTCCCGGCGGCGGACGGATCCTGGAAGACCGGCGCTGGGATCACGAACGCGGCCGGGTCGTCTCCGAGTGGATCTTCGTCCGCGAGGGGCGCGAGGAGCGGCAGACGCTGAGCATGCGCATCTATACGTACCGTGAACTGGCCCAACTCTTCCGCGCGGCGGGGCTGGAACCGGTCGCGGCGTACGATACCCAGAGCGGCGCGGCCTTTGGCGCGGGCTCGGCGCGGCTCTCGCTGGTGGGGCGCAAGGGAGCTTGAGCGGGATGAACGCGGATCCTTTCGCGGGCGCGTGGCGGCTCGTCGAAGGCTCCTTCGTGCGCAACGACGGGAAGGTCGTGCATCCGGTCGGGCCGCGCGCGGCGGGGCAACTGCTGTACGACGGGCGCGGGCACATGAACGGGCAGATGATGGGTCTGGACCGCCCGGCCTTCGCGAGCGGGAACCGGCTGCGTGGGACCGACGCGGAGGTTCGCGCGGCCTTCGAGGGCTACATCGCCTACTGGGGGCGCTACTCGATCGACGCGGCGGCCGGGACGGTCACGCATCACGTCGAAGGCAGCCTCTCGCCGGAATGGGTAGGGACGGATCAAGTGCGGCACTTCGCCTTCGACGGCGACCGGCTCACGCTGCGTACCGATCCCATTCCGAGCGGGGACGGGCTGCATTACGTCGGCACGCTGATTTGGGAGCGCGTGCCGGACGCGTGAGCGTCAGGCCTGATTCTCGTGTGGCGGTTCTTCCAGCGGCAACTTGGGGAATGAGGGCAGGGGGCGCGAGCGGATGTGGGCGGCGTAGAGGAAGCCGACCATCATTCCAGTTGTGCCATAGATAAACGTGTTTCCTCCGGCATATGTGGAATAATTCAATAGCCCCAGTAAAGACCAGAGGATCCCTCCGACGCCGACCAGAATTCCACCGATGAAATGCGACTTGCGGCGTGCTTCAAGGCGCTCGGATTCTTGATCCTTGACTTCTTCTAAAAGGGCTTCGGCTTCGAGCCTGGTCAATCCAGCGACGGCAAGCCGGCGAGCGATCTCCACCGGTGTACTGCTGTCAACCAACCATTCCACGAGAAGTACGCGCAGGCGCGCCATTTTGAGCTCATGATTCTCTTCGAGGTTCAGGTCGACCAGTATGCTTGTGCCGGGATGGGAGGCCGCTTCGTCGAGTCCTTCCTCGACGTTTTCAGGTTGGAAGGCATCCAGATGCCCTCGCACTTCGGCGTCCTTGCGGGCCTGTGTCACGACCTCTCGCGCACGGTTTAGGAATTCACGGGGCACCAAGATGCGCGATTCGAGTACCCCGTGTCCGAAAGGCATGTGGACATGGTCGCCGGACGAACTGCACGGTATACCGGCTTCCTCAAGAGCATTCAGAAGATAAACCAACTCCCCTGTGGAGCCTACGGTGGCTAAGTTGACCAAATTGGCCAATTGCGACCGGTCGCCAAGGTTAGCTTCGATATCGGGCGGATCACTTAATTCGTCCATGCCGCGAGTTCGCTCCTGTAACTTCCTATCCAGTAAGCATATCCCCACGCGCCCAATCCTCGCTAGGCAATCGGCCAATTGGCCGTATCCTGGGAACCAATCACGGAATAGGGGATTTCCCGCGACGCCGGAACCGGACCCGGAGCGAGCATGCCCAGATTGATCGTCGCGTGCGCCCAATGCGGCAAGCGCTTCAAAGGCGACCCCGGACGCCAGAAGTACCGTTGCACCCGCTGCGGGACGCGCTTCACCTTTCCCGACGAACCGATCCAGCCGCCCCAAGGTAAGGTGCTCTGCTCGTTCTGCTGGCAGGCGCTGCCCGCCGCCGCCGACCTGGCCTCCTGCCACCATTGCGGGGAACGCGTCTCGCCGAAGTTCGGCGGCGTGGCCGAATCCAAGGATCCGCCGCCCGACACCGCCATGAACGCGCTCGACGGCGTGGCGCGGACCGCCGAGGAACTCAAGAAGCGCCTCGTCAAGCAGAAGCGGCGCGAGAAGAAGCTCAAGAGCGTCCTGCGCGCGACCAAGGATGCGCTGGAAGGCGCGCAGAACCAGATCGACTCGCTGCGGAACACGACCATCCATGGCCCGCTCCCCGACGGCCGGCTGCGCGAGGAGGTCGAACACCTCAAGCAGGAGCGCGAACGGCTCGACACGCAGCGCCTGGAGCTTCAGGACTACGTGAAGGCGCTGGAGGCGCAGCTCAAGAAGCTCCAGGACGGCTCCGACGAGAAGCCGCGCAAGCCCGAGCCCGAGCCGAGCCTGATGATGAGCAAGTCGGAGATGTACGAACGGAGCGCCGCGGAAGCCAGGCCCAAGCCGAAATCCGACGACCTGCATTCCGAGCGCGAAAAGCTCAAGCGCCGCCTGGCGGAACTGGAGCAGCAGCTCACGCTGGTCGGGCAGCCGGCTCCGACTCAGGCCACGCCGGCCACGCAGTACGACCCGGAGATCGACGAGACGCGCCATTTGACGGACAGCAAGGCGCCCACCGCCTTCGGCCGGGCGCCGGGCAAGGGCACGCAGGCCCAGCTTCAGGCCGCCCCGCCGCCGCCGGCCCTGGCGCTGGTCGCGCTGAAGCACTACCACCTGCGCGAAGGGCGCTACAACGCGACGATCCTGGTCGCGGTGGACCTCCACGACCGCCCCTTCGCCAAGGTGCGCAAGACCTTCGAGGACACCGGCTTCAAGACGCTTCCCGAATACGACAACCAGGAGACCCACCAGCGCGCGATCCTGCAATACGTCGCGACCGTGCTGGACGTCTCCCCCACGCAGTTGTGCTGCGGCGCGAAGAACGTGACGCTCGACGGCGCCGAACAGCGCGTCGGCCGCATTTCGAAGCTGGGGCTCCCGCTGGACGACGGGCATTTCGAGCCGCACGTCGCGGACCTGCGTTCGATCATCAGGAACACCTACTCCGATCTGAAGCTGCGCTTCGTCTCGCTGCCGCCCCTGGACCTCATCCGACTCGCGCTGCCGCTTAGGGAAGAAAAGCCGTACTACGAGCCCCGCGCCGAGCCGGGACCCACGGAGATCGACGCCGACTGGCTCCGCGCGCGCTGCCGCGACCTGCATTTCGTCAAATGGCTGGCGCGCGGCTGGCCCGACGGCGGAAAGGTCGAGGAGATCGAGCGCAAGATCGAGTACGCCGACTGGCTGATGCAGTTGCTCTCCTACACCCGCTACCCGCCCTACACGACCGAAGGCAAGCGCATGCTGGTGAAGCTGGCCTGCCTCTGCGCGGTGCGCGCGCAGCGCTGGGCGCCGGACGCGGGCGCCCGCGCGGCGCTGGCCGCCGCCGAGCGCTGGGTCGAGGAGCCGTCCTCGGAGCATGCGCACGCCGCCCAGAAGGCCTCCAACGACGCGCAAGCGCCGAACCCCGACGAGCCGGCCCCCAGCGGCCCGGCCGCCTACATCAAGCAAGCCGCCACGGAGGCCGCCGTCCGCGCCGCGCGCGCCGCCGCCGCCGACGATCCCACGCGCATCGTAAGCCATGTCGCGCGCGCCGCCGCCGCCGCCGTCATGACCGCCAGTTTCGCCGCCCAGGCGCCCCAGTCTTCTTCCTGGCTTGAACTGGTCAGCGACAAGATTCACACCAGCGAGGCCGAAGAGCACCGCGACCTGTGCGGCGCCATGCGCGCGCTGGCGAAGTAGGGAATGGGAATTGCATCTTATTATAATGAAAGGCATTACGATAAGAGAGATAGCCTAATTTCAACCTGAGTTTGCTTGCGTTTGAGGAAAATGTTACCCTCTGCGCTCGACTCGGAATCAGGCGCCTTTTCATCCACGCTCCACGCGCGATTTTAAGGATCACAGATCATGGCCAAGACGAAAGCCAAGGGCGGCAAAGAGACCGAAGCGGACGCCGGCGACGAACAGCGGGAACGCAAAGCCGAGGCGCTCAGCCGCGCGCTGGCGCAGATCGAGAAGCAATTCGGGGCCGGATCGATCCAGCGCCTGGACAGCACGACGGTCAAGCTGGTGCCGGCGATCTCGACGGGGGCGCTCTCCCTCGACATGGCCCTGGGCGTGGGTGGGATGCCGAAGGGGCGCGTGGTCGAGATCTTCGGGCCGGAGTCGAGCGGCAAGACGACCCTGGCGCTGACGGTCGTGGCCCACGCGCAGAAGTCCGGGGGCTACGCGGCGTTCATCGACGCCGAGCACGCCCTGGATCCGACCTACGCGCGGAAGCTGGGCGTGAACCTGGACGAACTGCTGGTGAGCCAGCCCGACACGGGCGAACAGGCGATGGAGATCTGCGAACAGCTCGTGCGCAGCAACGCCCTGGACATCATCGTGGTGGACAGCGTCGCGGCCCTGACCCCGCGCGCGGAGATCGAAGGCGAGATGGGCGACAGCCACGTGGGCCTGCAAGCGCGGCTGATGTCGCAGGCGCTGCGCAAGCTGACGGCGGCGATCGCGCGCAGCCATACCTGCGTCATCTTCATCAACCAGATCCGCGAGAAGATCGGCGTGATGTTCGGGAGCCCCGAGACGACCCCCGGCGGGCGCGCGCTCAAATTCTACAGTTCGGTGCGCGTGGACGTCCGCCGCATCGGCACGCTGAAGGACGGCGAAATCGCGATCGGGTCGGTGGTGCGCGCGAAGGTCGTGAAGAACAAGGTCGCCCCGCCGTTCCGGCAGGCCGAGTTCGACATCATGTACGACAGCGGGATCTCCTGGGAGGGCACGGTCCTCGACCAGGGCATCCTGTGCGGGGCCATCGACAAGTCCGGCGCGTGGTTCTCTTACAACGGCAACCGCCTGGGCCAGGGGCGCGAGAACGCCAGGCAGTTCCTCAAGGCCAACCCCGACGTGAGCGAAGAGGTCCGGCAGAAGGTCATGGCCACGCAGGGCCTGGCCGCCGCCGGCTCGGGCGATTCCGCCGCGGGCGATCCCGACAGCTAAGAGCCTCCATGCGAGCGCTTAGTTCTGCGGCGCTGTACTTAATCCCGGTCGATCTTCGGACCCTGTGATTCGGGTTCGGGCGGCGCCGCAGACGGGCGGCTCTTGCGGAAGGCGTCCATCCCGGGCGGCTCGAAGAAGGCCCGGACTCCATCCCATCCGGCGGCGGCGGCTTGCTCCCGAAGTCCTTTAAACGTGCGGTCGTAGACGCGCTGCAGGGCCCATATCGGCGCGCTATGCCAGATGCGCGCCTTGACCGGCATGTCCAGGGCCGGCGAGAGCAGGACCTTGGCCAGCACGTCGGCGACCAGATCGGGGAACGGGGGGAGGTCCTGCGCGCCGCGCTGGATCTGCGCGCCCTTCGCGTACCGATCCATGAAGCGCTGATGGATCTGCCGCTGCGCCAGGCCCAGCAGGCGCGCCGCCACTTCGGGACGCCCCTGCGCCCAGCCTTCCAGAATCGCCCGGTTCGCCAGGCCGTTGAGGGCCGGGAGCACGTTCTCGATCACGTCCTGCCCGCGGGTCATGGTGCGCACGACGAACTCCTCGAGCGGCGCCACGTAATTCCGCGGATATTTGGGGCCGTAGACGGTCCGCAGCTTCTCATAGTACCCCGCGGCCTGCCCCTCCCGCCCGTAGAGGTAGGCCTGCTCCACCGCCCAAGTCAGGAACCCGCGGTGTTCCTGCGCGAACGTCTCCGGGACGCTCTCCGGCGTGCCTTCGCGCCGCGAGGCCTCGGTCAGCGCGAGTTCGAAGGCGTCGAAGAGGCGCGGATCGGGGCCCTGGCTGTAGTAGCCGGTCATGGGCTCGAAGTTCAGGCGCCCGGTGAAGGCCAGGGCCTGCAGGGAGTGCAGTTCGTAGCGCGAGGCGTTGACGCGCTCGAACTCGAGGTCTTCGCGCGGGTACGCTTCGGCGATCCGCGCGCCTTCCGAGGCCCAGTACAGGCTCTGCGCGGCCGGGTGCCGCCAGTCGATGGGTCCGTAGCGTTCGACCAGCCCGAGCATGGAGCGGGGCTCCATGCGGTACACGCGGCGCAGGACCTGTGCGCGCCAGAAGGCCAGCGCGCGCCGGCGCGGTTCGGCCTGCGCGCCGGCCAGCCAGTCCAGGAGCTTGCGGTCGCGCGCGGCGCTGGCCTGGTCGGGCACCCGCGCCAGCAGCGCGTCGCGGATTTCGGGATCGAGGACGCTCCAGACCGCCACCCGCCCCAGGTGCCGCAGACCGCCGAGGTCGAGGTCCAGCCCGATTCCCTTCAGGGCATCGAGTTCGGCGGCGGCGGCGGGCTGGCTCAAGCGCAGCGCCTCCAGGTCGCGCGGGGCGTCGGCCAAAGCCTGGAAGAATCCGAGTTCGGCCTGAACGCCGCCTTGAACGGGCGGTCCGAGCAGTTCGTGCCATTCCGCAGCCAGTTCGCGCTTGTAATGCCAGTGCGCGCCGACGGCGTACTTGCCGACCTTATGGAAGAACAGGTGCGCCAGTTGGACGTACAGGTTCACGGCGCGCGGGTTGGCCGGGATGCCGCGCTCGCGCAGCAGCCGGATGCCGTTCTGCACCCACAGGTACTTCTCTTCCGGGGTCCTGACCGCGTCGGAGATGTTGTAGGCCATGTTCCATGCCTGGAACTCCCAGACCGTGCCGTAATGCGGCTGCAGGACGGTGATCCAGTTGGCCAGTTCCATGGCCTCGTAAAACTTGCCTTCATCCTGCATGCGGGTGGCGCGGGCCCAAAAGTAATCCACGGCCAGTCCGCGGAAGCTGCCGAGCGTGGCCTGGGTCAGCGCGATCTGCGGCGGGACGTCGCGGAGGCGCTCGGGATCCAGGGTCAGGCCGAGCTGCGCGCGCCGCGCGTCGATGGCGGGCATCAGGGCCGCGGCGCCGGCCAGGCACGCGGCGGCGCAGGCGAGCGCGCAGGCTACGGTCAGGCGGTCGCTCACGAGGTCCCCTTCGCCAGCTCGCGCGCGCGGAAGACGAGCCAGGCCGACAGACCCGTCAGCCCCGTCCAGAGCAGCCCGATCCAGCCCGCGCAGGCGGTGACGTCGCTCCACGGCACCAGCCGGCCGGTCACGATGTCGCCATGGGGCGCGAAGCGGCTGAACTGCTTCAGCAGCGTCGCGAGCACTCCCAGCACCTCGCGCAGCGCCACGGCGACCGCCTTCATGGCCTGCTGCTGCGTGTTCTCGCCGAAGTACTCCAGGGATTCGAGCAGCGTGCCGCTGGCCGCCGCGAGGACGAAGACGGCGAGGGCGAGCAGGCAGGCGACGGGGAAGCCGAGGAAGGTCCCCGCGAGCAGCCCCAGCGCGGCCAGGAAGCCGAGTTTGATCCAGGTCATCGCCATGCCGCGCGCGAGGTTCATCCCGAACCCGTCGACGGGATACAGGATCTCCGGCCCGTCGTCGGGCGGGAAGATCACCGTGCCGTCGAAGGCCTGCTCCGGTCCACCGGGCTGCTCGTGAATCACCGTCAGGACGAGTTTGCCCTCCGCATCGACGGCTCGGGCCGGAAGCTTCCAGACGTAAAGGTGTCGATGGACGGGCGCACGAGCTGTTCGCGGCCGTTCAGGGCCATGCGCAGGGCGAGCTTGCCGTCGTCCGTGGCCTTCGAGGCGCGGAACTTGAAGCGCAACTGGAGCTCCCCGGCGGAGCGGGCGGCTTCGCCGAGGTTCTCGAAGGTGAAGCTGACGCGCTGGTGCGGGGAGAGGCTGCGCGCGTTCAGGAGCGCCTGGTGCCCGACCTGGCGGGCGAGCCGGCCGCGGCCCTGTTCGGCAAGGAACTCGGGATCCTTCTCCGCGATCTCGGCCAGGCGGCGTTCGATCTCCGCATCCAGGCCTTCCGGCGGCGCGGGGCGGACCGTGCGGCGCGCGGTCAGGATCTGCTCCTGCACCGCCGCCGCGTCTTCCGCGTCGAGCGCCGGCTGGACGGCCAGCAGGCGCGCGAAGCCGAAGATCGAAAGGCCCGTCACGGCCAGCAGGAGCAGGTTGAGCAGCAGCAGGCCCAGCCATTTGCCCAGCAGATAGGCCCCGCGGCCGATGGGCTTGGTCGCGATCGTATAGATGCGCCGGTCGGCGATCTCGTCGCAGAGCGTGCCGCAGGCGAGAAAGATCGTCATGAGGCAGAGCAGCGTCTCGGCCGCGCCCAGGGAGAAGCTCAGGAAGGACTGGACGCGGTAGCGCAAGGGCGAGCCCGGGTCGAGGGTCAGCGGAAGCAGGGTCAGGAGCGCCAGCAGCATCAGGATGAAGACGACCGCGATGCGCATGCGCAAGGCTTCGTCGAGGACCGTCCGCGCGACGGCCAGCGGCGGCCAGCCCAGGCTCAGGAGCGCGCGCAGGAGCGCCAGGCCCAGCAGGAAGACGGCGGCCGAAGCCGCGGCGGCCAGCAGGCCCAGGCCTGGCGCGGTGAGCCAGGGCGGCTCGCCGGTCGCTCCGTAGATCAAGCCGAGGGCGGCGCCGAGGCCAGCGAGCGCCGCGGCGTAGGGCTTGCAGCGCCGCACGACGTCGCGCGCCGCGGGGCTCATTCCTTGCGGTCCTTGCCCAGCAGGTCGTCGAGCAGATCCCGGTTCACGCGGGCGTCCTTGTCCAGCAGCGGCTTGGCGGGCGGCTGGGGCGGGGCGCCGGGCGGCGATCCGGCCTGGGGCTTTGGCTTGGACGCGGGCGGGCGTCCCAGCAACTCGTCGAGCACCGCCGTCTCCAGCTTGGCCGGCGCAGCCGGCGTTTGCGGCGCGGGCGGCTTCGCGCCGGGAGCCTGGACCAGCTCCTCGAGCACGGCCTCGCGTTCGGGCGGTGGAGCCGCTGGGGCGGGCTCGGGCGCCGGTTCGAGCCGCGGCGCGGGGCGCGTCAGTTCGGCGACGACCGCCGCGTCGGGCTTGAGTGCGGCCGGCGCCGGCTCGACGCGCTCGGTCGCCGCGGGCGGCGCGTCGGGCAGCGCGCCTTCGCCAAGGAAACCCGCCACCGGCCCGCCGGCTCCGGCGCCATACGTCTGCGCGCCTTCGGCGCGCGCCCGTTCGACGATCTCGAGGAAAAGCGACTCCATGCGCTTGCGCGGCGCGTCGACTTTGCGGACCTTCGCGTTCGCCGCGTGCTCGATCAGGATGCGGACCTTCTCGATCTCGGCCGCGCCGAGCTTCTCGGTCTCGAAGACCACCGCGTCGGTCTCGGTGAGCAGTTCGTCCACCGTGCCCAGGGCGCGGATCGTGCCGCCGTAGAGGATCGTGACACGGTCGCAGACATCTTCGACGTCGGCGAGGAGATGGCTGCAGAGCAGGACCGTCTTGCCGCGCGACTTGAGGTGCAGGATCAGATCCTTGATCTGGCGCGTGCCGATGGGGTCGAGGCCCGTGGTGGGCTCGTCGAGGATCAGCAGGTCCGGGTCGTTGACGAGCGCTTGGGCCAGTCCGATGCGGCGCTGCATGCCCTTGGAGTATTCCCCGACCGGGCGGCGCTGCACGGCCTCCAGGCCGACCATCTCCAGGAGCATGTCGATGCGCCGCCGGCGCTCCGGCCGGGAAAGGTTGAAGAGCCGCGCGTAGTACTCGAGCGTCTCGCGGGCGTTAAGGAAGCGGTAGAGGTAGGACTCCTCGGGTAGGTAGCCGATGCGCGATTTGATCTCCACGTCGCTCGGATGCCGGCCGAAGATGCTGACGCGGCCGGCGGTGGGGTGGAGCAGCCCCAGGAGCAGCTTGATCGTGGTGGACTTGCCGGAGCCGTTGGGACCGAGCAGTCCGAAGACCTCGCGCGGGCGGACGAGGAGATCGATGCCGTTGAGCGCCTTGACGCGCGGGCGATGCCAAAAGTCGCGGAAGGTCTTGGCCAGCCCGCGGCACTCGATGACGGGCGCTTCGGTTCCGGGGTCGGGGTTCGTGTGCATGCTCGTTCCGGACCTGGGGCCGCCGGCGCGCCCTATGGCTTTGGCGTTCCGCCCTGCTGAGCCTTATAGCGGTCGATGACGCGCTGGCGCTGCAGTTCCGGATCCCGGCCCAATTCGAGGTAGACCGTTTTGGAGCCCGGCGGCAGGTAGAAAGTCTCGACGTCCCCCGCGAAGACTTCCTCGACGGCATCCTCCCGGCTGCGCGTGCGGACGATGCGCGGGTTCTGTTCGTAGCGCGGGAGGAGGGCCTGGAAGGTCTCGGCCTCGCTGCGCACTTTCTGGATCTCGTCGCGCTTGAAGGCGCGCGCCTCGGCGACGAGCTGCGCGACCCGCCCGGTGAGGCCCTCGCCCAGAATCAGCCGGTCGAGCTTCGCCTCGGCTTCGCGGCGGGCCTGCGCGTCCGCGCGCGCCCGGGCGCGGTCGCACTCGGCGATCGCCTCCAGCAGCGGGCCGAACTGTTCGCCGGCGACGTCGTGGAGCAGCTTCGAGCGGTAGCGCTGCGCCTCCTCGATCTTCTGGGCCTTCTGGCTTTCGGCCTCGGAGACGGCCTCGAAATCCTTGCGCAACGCGAGCGGCGGGGTGGGATCGCTCCAGGAGACGTTGGTCACGGTGAGGCCCGCGTTCATCAGGTTCAGCGAGGCCTGCACGGCCCGCTGCAGCCGCTCCTTGGGCAGCTTGCCGGTCCGGAAATCGTCCGCGGCGGTCTGCGCGGCGACGTGCACGACGGCCTGTTCGGTCGCCGCGCGGACGAGTTCCTGCGCATGCACGAAGCGGTTGAAGCGGCTCTCGCCCAGCCCGACGTTGCGCAGAAAGCGCACCGCGTCGCCCGGCGCGACGCGGTACGAGACCGACCACCTGGCGTGAACGACGTTGCGGTCGCCCGTGAGCAGCGAGCCGTCCCTCCCGGGCGCCAACCCGCCCTTGGGCGCGGGCAGTTCGTCGAGCTTCTTGGCCCGGTCCGCTTCCTGAACCTCGAACCAGAAAGCCTTGTCGAGCTGGAGCTGCTGCTCGGTGACGGGAACGAAGACGACCTGATCGACGGGCCGCGGCCAGGCGAAATACGGCCCCCCGCTTCGCGGACCGAGCCCTTCTCGCTGCCGACGACCTGCCCGAAGCGCGCCAGCACCGCGACTTCGCCTTCCTGGACGTAGAACCAGCCGCTGAAGAAGAAGACCGCGACCAGCGCGACCATGATCCACTTGAGCAGGGAGAAGCTGATCCGCAGGGCGTCGGCGAGGGAGCGGCTGGCGGGGTCCAGCGACTCGTCGGTCTCGGGCGCCGGATCGTCGTCGTGATGGTGGTGCGGGCCGTGGTCGTGGCCGAAGATGGAAATCTTGCCGCCGCCGTGGCCGTGGTCGTGCGCGTGGCCGTGCGCGTGGTCATGCGCGTGCGGGTGTTCGTGCGCATGCTCGTGGTCGTGCGCGTGGTCGTGGTGGTGATGGGATTCGTGTTCGGCCATGTCGTCGCCGCTCACTCTTTCGGTGCCGGGGTTTCGGGCTTCAACAGGTTGAACGGGGTGGTCTGCATGTCGAGGAGGAAGGTGCTGTTGTGTTCGAGGGTCTGCTTGAGGGTCTCGATCTGGCGCAGGAAGATCGCGAAGTCCTCGTTCTTCTGGAAGACGTCGTAGTATTCGGCGGCGGCGGCCTTGCCTTCGGCGCGGATGGCCTGCGCGCGGAGTTCGGCGAAGGACTCGATGGCCTTGGCGGCGGTTTCGGCCTCGCTGCGGATGCGGCTGGCCTCTGCGTCGCCGGCGCTGCGGGCGCTCTGGGCCAGGCGCTGGCGGGTCTCGCGCATGCGGTCGAAGACGGTGCGGGTCACGTCCTCGGGGAGGATCATGCGGCGCAGCCCGACGGCATGGACCTCGATGCCGTAGCCCTGCTTGGCGACCTCCTCGCTCATCATTTCGCGGACGCGCTCTTCGACCTCGCCGAGCTTGAGGCGCTGCGGATCGACGTTGGTCAGGTCGTCGAAGGCGTATTGGCTCACCAGCGCGTTGGCCTCGCGCAGGCGGGACTCCAGCAGCGGCTCGGCCTTCTCCTCCCCGCCGACGCGCTGATAGAAGGCCAGCGGGTCGGAGATGCTCCAGCTCACGTAGACGCCGAAGATGAGCGTGTGGTTGTCGCGGGTGGTCATCTGTTCCAGGCGCGTCTCGAAGGTGCGCATGCGCGCGTCGAAGTAGCGCACCTGCTGGATCGGGGCGGGCCATTTCCAGTACAGTCCCGCGCTGGCCCCGTCGGCGTTCTTCACGGCGTCCTCGCCGGCGCGGCCGAACGTGGTGACGACGGCGGCTTGGTCGAAGCGGACGGTGAAGGTGACCATGTACAGCAGCAGCACGACGACGACCGTGCCGCCCATGGCGTAGAGCGAGACGTGCTTCTTCATGGCTTGGGAGACTCCTTGGGTAAGACGGATTCCAGGTCGATGGGGGCCAGTTCGCGCCCCTCGTCCTTCAGGTCGATGCGCACGGTCAGGTCCTTGCGGCCGGAGACGACGACGATCTTGCGGCGGTTCTTGAGCCCTTCGGCCAGCACTTCGAGGTAGCGCCGGGCGCGGTAGAGTTCGGGCGCGCGGCGGTAGGCCTGGAGTTCCTGGGTGAAGCGCTCGGCCTTGGCGCGTTCGGCGTTCTCGCTTTCGTGGCGGAAGGCGCGGGCCTCGGCGATCAGGCGCGCGGCCTCGCCGCCGGCCTGCTGCAGCAACTCCTCGATCTGCGCCTCCTGCCGGGCCAGGACCTTGGGCTCGGCGTTGTTGGCCTTCAGGTAGTCGTAGCGTTCGATCTGCTCGAGGATCCTGCGCGCGTGGTCGGGGGTGCCGGCGGCGCGCGCGAGCTTCGCGATCTCGTCCTTCAGCGCGCGCTCCCGCGCGGTCGCGGCTTCCTGGTAGCCGCGCACCACCGTGTGGAACGCCTCGGCCACGTCGCGGGGCGGGTGAAGGCCCGCGGTGCCGACGAAGAGCACCTCCACGCCCAGCTTGCGCCGGTCGGCTTCGGCCTGGATGCGCTCGCGCAGCCGCTGCCCGAGTTCCACGTGCCGGGCGCCGAGCCAGACGTCCACGTCCTCGGCGAGCAGATTGCGGGTCAGTTCGCGCTCGGCGAGGTCCTTCAGCAGCGCCTCGGGTTCGCTCTCGCCGCGGGCGAAGGCAACGAGGTCCCGGATGCGGTAATTGACGTAGACCTCGGCCGCCATCAGCGAGATCGAAGGCGCGCGCTGCCCGGCGCCGGCGCCCCCGGTCTCGGCCAGGCTGGGCGGCGGCGCGGCCATCAGGAGTTGCTCGCTGTCGCCGTGCTCGTTCGTCCAAAGCACCGTCTCGCCTTCCTTCAGGTGCTCGTGCGAGCCGAGGGCGAACTGGCGCACGCGCTGCACGTCCCAGGCGCTCGCGGTCTCGACGGGCCAGGGCCACTTGAAGTGGAGCCCCGGCCCCAGCGGCTCGGGGCGGCTGAGCGCGCCGAAGCGGAGCACCAGCGCCTGCTGCTGCGGTTCCACCAGGACCAGGCAGGAGACGGCGAAGAGCGAGAGCACGCCCACGGCAAAAAGCGGCGCGGCCCAGCGGTTCAGCAGCCGCCAGAACCAGCTCCGCGTGACCTCGAATCCGAACTGGTAGTTGAGCGCCTCCTGGAGCGCCTTGCCGAGGCTCTCGGGGCTGGTGAGCAGGCCCAGCACGCGGCTGTCGAAGGCCGGGCGCGGCGTCTCGCCCGTCTTGCGCGGACGGTAGAAGTTCAAGACGAGGTTGAGCAGCACTTCGGCGCCGAGCAGGATCTCTACCGCGCACAGCGCGTGAGGCAGGTAATGCAGCGGCGCGTAGGCGTCGAAGTTCACCGCGCCCAGCACGCCGCAGAGCACGGTTGAGACGAGCGCGGTGCCCATCAGGAACCCGGCCGCGCCGCGCAGCAGTTCCCACTCCTTCACGCGCGTCATCCCGGCCACGTAGCGCCCGACCAGGAAGTCCACGAACGCCACGCCCAGACAGAAGGCCATGCCGACGAGCGGGCGTTCGAGGCCGTGAACCGATTCGGGGTGGGGGCGAGGGACGCCTGCGCCTCGCCGAGCCGCCAGAGCCCGCCGGCCATCAGGTACGCGCCGACCAGCACGCCGGTCAGCGGCAGGACCAGGCCGTACATCTTCTGCAGGCGCCGCCGCGAGAGGCTCAGCGCGTCACCGGCCTCGCCGAAGAGCCGGCTTTCGGGAGCCTGCCGCGCGAGCCGCTCGGATTCCAGGGCCTCTTCCCGCTCCAGGCGGTGCTGGTGATAAAGCAGGACCAGGACGAGCCAGACCGGGATGCCGGCGAAGGCGTACCAGACCGCCGGCAGCATGGCGGCCGGGTCGCCGGAAAAGGCCACCGCGAGCAGGACCAGCGCGGAGAGCGTCTGCACGCCCAGGCCGAGCAGGGCGCCGACGATCGCGCGCTGATAGGTCTGCTGCCCCTGGTCGCTCACCGCGGGCGGCCCCCCTGGCCGGCTTTCCGGACCAACCGAAGCGCGCCGCGGCGCGTATAATCCAGGTCAGGCCCGGAACTCAAGGCTGGGAACGCATGCTCGGCAAGCTCGCCACGGTCGCGGCCAACGGCTTCAAGGAGTCGATCCGCCAGCCGGTGTACGTGGTGCTGCTGGTGGGCGGCAGCCTGCTGCTCGCGCTGAACCTCGCCATCTGCGGATACGCCTTCGAGGACGACAACAAGCTGCTGCTGGACCTGGGCCTCAGCACCCTCTTCGTGGCGGGCCTGCTGCTGGCGGCCTTCAGCGCGACGGGCGTATTCAACCGCGAAATCGAGAACAAGACGGTCCTCACCGTGGTCAGCAAGCCCGTGAGCCGGCCGGCGTTCGTGCTGGGCAAATACCTGGGCGTGACGGCGGCGCTGGGCGTGGCGTTCACGATCTGGGCGCTGGTGTTCCAGCTTACCGTGCGCCATGGCGTGATGTCGCGCGCCGACGACCCCTTCGACATGCCCGTGATCCTGCTGGGCGGCGGCGCGCTGGCGCTGGCCTTCGCGGGGGCGGGGCTGGGCAACTACTTCTTCAACTGGGTCTTCGCCTCGGCCCTCACCGCGGGCCTCGCGCCGCTGATGCTCCTGGCCTACGGGCTGGCGCTCTGTCTCGACAAGAACTGGGCCCTGCAGCCGCCGGGGCGCGACTTCAACGCGCCGGTCTGGATCGCCGTGCTCTGCATCTTCCAGGCGCTGGCGGTGCTGAGCGCGGTCGCGGTGGCGGTAAGCACGCGGCTGGGGCAGGTGATGACCCTCTCGATCTGCGCGGCCGTCTTCCTGCTGGGCCTGAGCAGCGACTATCTCTTCGGCGGCTACCGCGAGGAGCGCCTGATCGCGCGCGTCGCCTACGGCGTGGTGCCGAATCTCAATTTCCACTGGCTGGCGGAGGCGCTCCACGGGGACCACGGCCACCTCGGCGAGTTCGCGCCGCTGGTGGGATTGGTGAGCGCGTACAGCGCGCTCTACGTCGCGGCGATCCTCGGCGTCGCCGTGGCGCTCTTTCAGACCCGCGAAGTCGGCTGACGTCATCGCAGCATCCTCAGGCCGGCTGGGCCGCCGGGACGGTCAGGTCCCCGCGCGGCCCGGCCTGCACGGCCAGCGTCTCCAGGTTCTCGCCCTCGCGGACCAGGCGCGCCGAATTGAAGATCACGACGGCCTCGGCCACCGCGTGCAGCATCGCCGCGACCACCACGGGCAACTGGCCCGCCGCGGCGATGGCGAAGAAGGTCACGATGAACAGGCCCCCGAAAATCAGGTTCTGGCGCACCACGGCGCTGGCCCGGCGCGAAAGATGGATCAGAAACGGAATGCGGTTCAGGTTGTCGTTCATCAGGGCGATGGAGGCCGAGTGAATCGCCACGTCGCTCCCGGCGGCGCCCATGGCGATCGAGATGCTTCCGGCGGCCAGCGCCGGCGCGTCGTTGACCCCGTCCCCGACCACCGCCACGACATGCCCGCGTTTCTTGAGCGCGTCCACCAGTTCGAGCTTCTCGGCGGGGAGCACCTCGGCCTTCAGGTCCGTGCAGTGCATCTCGGCGGCCACGCGGCGGGCCACGGAGAGCCGGTCGCCGGTGACCATGACGAGGTTCTTGAGCCCCAGCTCGCGCAGCCGGTCCATGGCTTGCGCGGCGTCGGGCCGCGTCTTGTCCATCATCCCGATCCAGCCCAGGAGTTTCCCGTCGCGGGCGACGTAGAGCAGGCTCAGCCCTTCGGCCTCGGGCGAGTCCAGCGCCGCGGTGTCGAGCCCCAGTTCCTTCAGCCAGCTCGCGCGCCCGACCAGGATCTCGCGGCCCTCGAAGCGCGCCTTCACCCCGCGCCCCGAGACCTCCTCGAAGCTCTCCGTCTCGCGCAGCGGGATCCGCGCGCGCTGCGCGACCTCCAGGACCGCGCGGGCCACCGGATGGCGCGAGTGCTGCTCGGCCAGCGCCGCGGCGGCCAGCAGTTCCGCGGGGTCCACCCCTGGCGCCGGCTGCAGGCGCGTAACGGAGAGCGTTCCGGTGGTGAGCGTGCCGGTCTTGTCGAAGACGATGGCGGTGAGGTTCCGCGCGACTTCGAGATCGCTGGATTTTTTGATCAGGATGCCCAGGCGCGCCGCGGCGCTCAGCGCCGCGACCATCGCAGTGGGCACGGCCAGGATCAGCGCGCACGGCGTGGCGATGATCAGCATCGAGATCGCGTCTTTGAGGTTGTGCGTGAAGAAGAGCACGATCCCCGCCAGCATCAGCACCGTCGGCGTGTACCAGCGCGCGTAGCGGTCCATCAGGCGCGTGATCGGGATGCGCGTGCGCTCGGCCTGCAGGATGAGCTGCTGCACCTGCCCCAGCGTGGTGTCCTCGCCGGCCTTGGTGACTTTGATCTCGAGCGCGCCGGTAAGGTTGATCGTCCCGCCGAAGACCTCGTCGCCGGCCTGCTTGTCCACCGGCAGCGATTCGCCGGTGATGTTCGCCTGGTTGACCGTGCTGAAGCCCGTCTCCACCACGCCGTCGCCGGGAATGTTGTCGCCGGGCAGGACCCGCACGCGGTCGCCGGCCTTGAGGTCCTTGGCGTCCACGGCCGTCTCGCGCCCGTCCTCGAGCCTCCGCGCGGTGGTGGGCGTGATGCGGATCAGCGATTCGATCGTCGCGCGCGCCCCCAGCGCCGTGCGGCTCTCGATCAACTCCGCCAGGATCATGAAGAACGCGATCGCCCCGGCGGTGAGGTACTCGCCCGTGGCGAAGGCCGCCAGGAACGCCAGCGCCACCAGCTCGATCATGTGCGAATGCCCGTGGACCAGTTCCTTCCAGGCCCCGAGCACCAGCGGCGCGCCGAGCAGGATCGCGGCGACGAAGGCCAGCGCCTCGGCGTAGAAGTTGGATGGGCCGTGCCCGCCGGCCCATTCGGCGTGGTGCGCCTGCGGCTCCGGGGCCTGCGCGGGCGCAAAAAGATACTGCGCGGCGAGGCTCGCCAGCAGCAGCACCCCCCCGAGCAGCGTGACCACGATCTCCGCGCTGGCCTGCCCGGTTTCGGCCGAGATCTGTTCCTTCAGGTTCGCGTGCGCCATGGCTGTTCCGTATCGTTATCGACCGGCGGGGACGGCACAGGCCAGTCCTGTTGCTCCGCCGGCCTTATTTTCGGCCGCGGCAAGATTCGAGTAGGACAATCTTAGTACAGCGCCGCAGAAGATCCTGACCCACTGCTGGTGCCTTTTGGCCCGGCTCTTCGTTGCGCCTCGGTCACAGATCTTCGTCCCGATTTGCTCCCTCGGCGCGCCTCGATCCGGGTCAAAATGCCCGGCGCATTGGGCCAGTTACTTCTGCGGCGCTGTACTTAGGCCTTGGCGTCACATCCTTTGTATTTACGAGCCGGCCTGCGGGACAGTTCTGCCCACAGGAGAGATAACCCATCCAGGCCGGCGCAGGATACCGGGGTGCGCCGCATTCACAACTTCAATTACATTCGTGGCTTATAAAAGAAAACCCGCGGCGGTCGCCGCGGGTTCGATAGGCTTGAATTGGAAATGGGGCGCAAGCTACTTGGCGCGCTCTTCGCGAGCCTTCCGGGCCAAGGCCTGATTCGGCGCCTTGGTGACCTTGCCGTTTCGCAGACAGCCGGTGCAGACCCAGGCGCGATGGACATGCCCGTTCTTCTCAACGACCTTCAACTTCTGCAAATTGGGCTTGAACCAACGCTTGGTCTTGCCGGTGATCTTGCGCCCGACGCCGCCCTTGGCCTTGGCCAAGCCGCGCCGCACGTAGAAGACGCCCGCCACCGGACCCTTGCCGCACACTTCGCAATGAGACGCCATGACCGTGACTCCCGCTCCGACTACGACCCGCCCCACTCGGGGAATTGGTACGCCCTCCAGGATTTGAACCTGGGACCCGCTGATTAAGAGTCAGCTGCTCTACCAGACTGAGCTAAGGGCGCTCAAAAACAGACGGGGCATTGTAGCGGTCCACGCTCGCGGTGCAAGGAAACCTGAGTGGTCCCATCCGACTCCTTTTCAGGTTTGAATGGCCGACTGTATGAACCGGCTACAGCGGGTGGCATAAAAATGTCCACCGGCACTTCGACTAAGACCTTAACCCTCTGCTGCGTTCGACCTTAGAACTTGGCATAGGACTTGCCGCTGATCGTAGCCTTGCCCAAGGTTCAATACCAGGGTTGGCCCGAAACGTTGAGAGGGAGCAGGCTTCATGGCAGCAAGCGGGAATGTGCCGGCAGGCGAACTTCGGCCCTACGGGCTGCTGCTGGGAATGGCCTTGGCCTTCTCGGGGTTGCCTCTGGCGAACTGCGGCGAAGCCGAAGCGCCGAAGCCGGCGGAAGAGCAGCCTAAGCCCGCCGAGCCTGCCACCCCCACGATCACCGTCGACGTAACGGGAATCGCTACGAAGTCCGCGGCAGAGCCCTACGAAGTTCCGAACCAGGTGAGCGTCGTCAAGGCCGACGAGATCGTGGAGCGGCTTCAGGCCAGTCCCAACTTCTCGGACGCGTTCAAGGAGCTGCCGGGGACCTTTATCCAGAAGACCGGGCAAGGGCAAGGCAGCCCGTACATCCGCGGCTTCACCGGATTCCGCAACCTGCTGATGATCGACGGCGTGCGCTTCAACAACTCGACCTTCCGCGAAGGACCGAACCAGTACTGGGCGACGATCGATCCGCTCTTCCTGGATCGCATCGACGTGCTGCGCGGCCCGGGCAGCTCGCTGTACGGTTCCGACGCCGTCGGGGGCGTCGTCAACGCGATCACCAAATCGACCGACACCTGGAGCGACGAGACCGAGGTGGGCGGGACGGCCTATTACCGGACGGCCAGCGCAGAACGCAGCCACATCGGGCACGTCGAGGTGAAAGGCAGCCACAAGGACAAGGTCGGCTTCATCTTCGGCGGGACCTTCAGCGACAACGACGATTTCGTCGCCGGCGGCGGCGTGGGCGAGACGGAGTACACCGCCTGGCAGGCCTGGAGCCTCAACGGCAAAGTGCAGTATCGCCCCGTGCAGGGCCACGAACTGACCTTCTACGTGGACCGCTGGCGCACCGACGATTCGCCCCGCACGGAGCAGACCGTCTTCGCCAAGACCTGGGAAGGGACCGCGCGCGGAACCGAACGCCGGCAGGAGTTCGACCAGAACCGGCTGCTCTCGTACCTCAAGCACCGCTGGAGCGACACCGGCACGCCGCTCGTGGAGGAGGTCGAGACGACCCTCTCCTACCAGAACACGATGGAAGACGTGTACCGGGTCCGCGCCAACGGCGAGCAGCGCTTCGGCGATTTCGAGGTGAATACGTACGGCGCGCAGATCCAGGCCAAGTCGAAGGCCCCGCTCTTCGGCGTGCTCACCTACGGCCTGGATTACTTCCACGATTTCATCCAGTCGGCCGAGAAACGCATCTCCGCCGCCGGCGTCACCACCGTGCGCATTCAGGGGCCCGTCGGCGACGACGGCAGCTACAGCCTCTTCGGGGCCTACATCCAGGACGAGGTGGACCTCTTCGACCGGTACCTGACGCTGACCGGCGGCGGGCGTTTCGAGTACATCACCGTCGAGTCCGACAAGTTTCAGGATCCCGACACCGGCGCGGCCGCGGATTTGGAGCGGGACTGGTCGAGCTTCGTGGGCTCCCTGCGCTTCCTGGTCCGCCCGGACCTCGAGCACGGCGACCACTGGCGCGTCTTCGGCGGCGTGCAGCAGTCCTTCCGCGCCCCGTCCTTTCACGACCTCACGTCGTTCGATGCCGGCGTGACGCAGGAGATCCCATCGCCCGGCGTCGAGCCCGAGGAATTCACGACGTACGAACTCGGCTTCAAGACCCGCTACGGCGGATTCCAGGCCGAGGCCAGCTACTACTATACGTTCATCCATAACCAGTTGATTCGCGAACCCACCGGCGATCCCGGCCCGCCGCCCGTCGTCGCCAAGCGCAATGGGGGCAAGGGCTACATCTACGGCGCCGAGCTTGGACTGCGCTACACCTTCCTCGAGGACTTCACCCTCTGGGGCAACGTCACCGTCACCGAAGGCGACATCCTGCAGTACGACAACAACGTCCCGCCCGTGCGGCGGCGCTACGTGGTGGACCGCCTAATTCCCGTGATGAGCCACATGGGCTTGAAGTACGAGCCGCTCGGCGAACGCTGGTGGGTGGAACTGCACGCCGACGTCTTCAGCGACGCCAACCGCAGGTCCTTCGGCAACCGCGCCGACATGCGGCGCTTCCCGCCCGATGGCACGCCGGGCTTTGGCGTCTTCGGCATCCGCGGCGGGGTCAAGCTCCTGGATGACCGCCTGCGCATCTCCGGGGCCATCGAGAACATCGGCAACGTGGATTACCGCATCCACGGCTCGGGACAGAACATGCCGGGTATCAACGCGATCCTCGGCATACAATACAATTGGTAGGCGTTTGAGGGCTTCGATCTTTGAGCGTTCCGGAATCTCCGCTTCCCGTGGTGGCCCCGGTCCTTCACCCGGAAGGCGGCGGCATGCCCGCCTCGGCGCGGCTCTCGAGGCAAGGTTCCGGCAGGGCGTTCTGGAGTCTCTCGCTCGCCTTCCATCTGTCGCTGCTGCTCCTGCTCTTCCTGGCCGCGCCGATCCTGTTTCCGGCCTCGCCCGTGGTGGAGCGGCCCCTCGAGTTCACCCGGCGGCCCGTCCACGAGACGCTTGAGGTCCCGCGCCTTCTGCCTCCCGCGCTGGAGGAGCCTTCGGAGCCTGCGGACGCTTCCGTCGCGCCGCCGGAGGCCCCCGAAGTCGTCTTTGAATCCGAGCCGCTCCAGGAACCCGGCCCGGCGGAATGGGGCTCCGCGGAGATCCTGGTCGTGGTGGGTGTTCCCTCCGGCTGGGCTCCGCCGCGAAATCTTCGTCCGCCGGCGGCGGGAGCGGCTCCGGGGCCCCCGTCCGATGCGAAGCCGTCCACCCCGGCAGGCTCCGCCGTTCAAGCCGCGCCGCGGGGCGGGCCCAGCCGCGCGGCGCAGTTGAAAGAAGCCTTGAAGCCGCGCTATCCGTCCGACCAGCTCAGGCATAAGCGCACCGCCCAAGTCGAGTTGATGGTCCACCTTTCCGATTCCGGCCGCGCCACGAGGGTCGAAGTGGAACGGGTGAAGGTCTCGCCGCATGAGGCCGAGGCCGTGGAGGCGTTTACCCGCTCGGCGCTCGAAGCCGTCCATGCGGCGCGGTTCGATCCTGCGCTCGCCAACGGCAAGGCGGTCGCGAGCAGCGTGCGATTGGTGGTTCGGTACGCTGTCCAATAGAAACGGCTTCGCATGGTGCGTAGGCAGCGCTATTGACGCTTGAACTGCCGGCCGCCTCGCCTATCATGGCTTGGCTACGGACCCCGTGGTCCCCAATCCATTGCCGGATCCATGCTTGTCACGGACTTGGACGTACTGAGGATTTTCAGCCGCGTACGCTAGGTACGAGGAGGAGCCATGTCGTCTGACGTCAATGTCGTGAGTGTGGTCGATGAGATCTGCGCGCTGGGCGCGCTCTCGCCGGAGCTGCTGCTGAAGCTGCGGACGGTTTCGCGCAGCAACTTGGGCGAGCGCAAGAGCCTCCAGGCGCGCCTGTACGCGCTGGACGGCGAGAGCCTCTCCGCCGACGAAAAGCAGCTCCGCCGCGCGGCGTTCTCGTGGATCCTGTACCGCCACGACGAGGCGCGCGCGGCGCTGAAGGATTACCACGGCGCGCTCGCCGACCTGGTGCGCGGCGAGATGGCGCTCGAGGAGCGGCGCGCGGACGAGGCGCTGCAGCACCTCAAGGCCGCCGCGCAGAAGCATCCGCAGAGCCAGAAGGTCGAGATCGAGTTGGCCTCGGCGCAGTCCGCGGCCGGGCGCCTGGACGATGCCCTTTCCATCCTCAGCCGCCTGGAGGGCCAGGGGCTCAAGGATGCCGACCTCTTCCACGCCAAGGGATTCGTGCTCGAGAAGCAGGGCTTCCAGGAGCGCGCCTGCGAGGCCTACGAGCAGGCCCTCGCGCTCGACCCGGCCCACGCGCAAGCGGCGTTCCGCCTCGCGTACTACCTCGACTTGCGCGGCGAGGACGAGAAGGCCGTCGAACTCTACAAGCGCGTGACCGGACAGGGCCCGGCTTTCGTCAACGCCATGATCAACCTCGCGCTGCTGCTCGAGGACGGCGACGACCTGGACGGCGCGATCCAGTCGCTCAAGGAAGCGCTGCGCGTCGATCCGATGAACCGCCGCGCCACGATGTACCTCCGCGACTGCATCGAGTCGCTGGACATGTACTACGACGAAAACGAGCGGAAGGAGAACGAGCGCCTGGAGTCGGTCCTGCGCATCCCCATCTCCGACTTCGAACTCTCCGTGCGCAGCCGCAACTGCCTGGCCAAGATGAACGTCAAGAGCCTGGGCGACCTGGTGCGCAAGACCGAGCAGGAACTGCTTGCCTACAAGAACTTCGGCGAGACGTCCCTCACCGAAATCAAGCACCTGCTGGAGTCCAAGGGCTTGCGCCTGGGCATGTTCCGCGACGAAGAGAACAAGCGCGCGCGCGCCCAGCGCATGCGCACCGGCAACTCCGAGAACGCCGCCCTGATGAAGCCGGCCACCGACCTCGAACTCTCCGTGCGCAGCCGCAAGTGCATGCAGAAGCTGAACATCGAGACCATCGGCGACCTGTGCGAGAAGTCCGAAGCCGACCTGCTGGCGACCAAGAATTTCGGCCAGACCAGCCTCAACGAAGTGAAGCAGAAGCTCGGCGAAATGGGGCTCTCGCTGAAGCCCATTAACTGACCGTGCTTCCCTTGCTTTTCTCGGACCGCGGGGCGCAAGGCGCTCCGCGGTTTTTTGTTGCTGCGAAGCGCCGCCCCGGCGGCATGATGAAACCATGTTTCACCACGTCCGCGGCGCGCTGATCCGCAAATTCCCCAACGAGGCCGTCGTCGAAGCCGGCGGCGTCGGCTACCAGTTGCTGATCCCGCTCGGCACCTACCAGGCGCTCCCGGCGCTCGGCCAACCCGTCACTCTCTTCGCGCACCTCCACGTCACCGACGACGCGCTGACCCTCTTCGGCTTCGCGACGGAGGCCGAGCGCGTCTTTTTCCGGCAACTGACCGGGACCGTGAAAGGCGTCGGCCCGCGCGTGGCGCTGGCGATCCTCTCCGGCGGCCGCATCGAGCACCTCCAGCAGGCGATCCGGCTCGGCGATGTGGCCACGCTGAAGGCGATCAAGGGCGTCGGCGAGGCCACCGCCAAGCGCATCGTCCTCGAATTGGGCAAGATCCTCGTGCGCCAGGACGAGGCCGCCGCCGGAAAAATGCCCGCGCGCGCGCCGGCGAGCGCGCCGGCCGAGCCGCTCATGGCGCTCGACGAATGGACCGAACTGGCCGTGAAGGCCGTCGCCAAACTCAACGAGGTCCCCAACGACGTGGCGCTGAAAGCCGTGCAGCGCGCCTGGGACGACCTGCGCGCGCAAGGGCGCAAGCCCGCGGCGGTCCAGGACTTGATCGGCCGCGCGCTGCCGTACGCGGAATAATATAAGGCATGGGAACAGGCGGATGACGCTCGAAGGCTATCGCTACATCACCCCGCAGGTCACCAGCGACGACCCGCGCATGCAGCGCGCCATCGACGGCTGGCTGGGCCTCTACGAGGCCTGCTACGTCATCGGCAACGAACTGCGCGAAGGCCGCCGCAAGCTGATCGAGGAAGGCCTGGTGGCCGCGGAGGACGGGGAGCCGTACGGCATGGATTCGCGAGAACACCGGCCCACGCCGGAACAACTATTCAAGGCCGTCGTTCACGGCGCGAAGGGGTTGAACGAGGCGGGCGCGCGCTACGTGCTAGCCGGCGGTCTGGCATTGAATTATCACGGACACGAACGCGCGACCCGCGATGTGGATTTCTTCGTCTGCCATGACCCTGAGAAGCTCGATGAGCTTCGAGGGCCGCTGGCCCGGCAGGATGTCCGCCCCCATCGCGAGGAAGGCCCAAGTTTCCTCCCGCCCGACGCGATGTTTTGGTTCGAACCTTTGCAGTTCGGGCTCCCAGACGCGCCCCCAGTCAACGTGGATCTGTTGGTCAGTCAACATGAATTCATGGCGCTTCCTGCATGCGACCGGAATCGAATCGTCCTTTGGGGGTGTGCGCTTGCGAGTCGTTGGCTTGGAAGGGTTCTTGGTCCTGAAGCTGCGCGCCTTCCGTAAGCGCGACCAAGGCGACCTGATCACGGTCTGGCTCCAAAACGGCAAACGCGCGGATCTGGATGTCTTGGGCGCTTGGGTCAAACGGTTTGGCCTCGAACCGAATTTCGAGCAGATGCTGAATTGGACGGCCGAAGAATCCGGCCGGAGGCTCGGCTGATGGCGCGCCCGCCCGGCCCCCGCGCCGCGCGAAGCAGCCCGCCCCCGGCGCGCCCGAGCAGGCCGCGCCGCGCGGCGCCGCGAGCCCGCGCAGCGCCGGCGACGACGAGGACGCCTTCGAGGCCACGCTGCGCCCGCGGAGCTTCGACGACTTCGTCGGGCAGGCGCGCGTCGTCGAGAACCTGCGCGTCTACGTCAAGGCCGCCCAGCAGCGCGGCGAAGCCATCGACCACGTGCTCCTCTCCGGGCCGCCCGGCCTGGGCAAGACGACGCTCGCGCGGATCATCGCGCACGAACTCGGCGTGGAGTACCACGGCACCGCCGCCCCGGCGCTCAAAAAACCCGGCGACCTCGTCGGGCTGCTCACGAGCCTCCCCGAGCGCACGGTCCTCTTCATCGACGAAGTTCACCGCCTCACGCCCGTGCTGGAAGAGTACCTCTACTCGGCGATGGAGGACTTCTTCATCGACCTGACCGTGGACCAGGGCGCCTCGGCGCGCCCGATCCGCTTCCAGCTCCGGCCCTTCACCCTGATCGGCGCGACGACGCGCGACGGGCTGCTCTCGCGCCCGTTCCAGGACCGCTTCGGGATCCCGCAGAAGCTGAGTTTCTACGGCGTGGACGAACTCGCGAAGATCGTGGCGCGTTCGGCGCGCATCCTGGGCGTCGAGACGGGAGCGGAAGCCGCCGCCGAGGTCGCCGCGCGCGCGCGCAAGACCCCGCGCATCGCCAACCGCCTGCTGCGCCGGCTGCGCGACTGGGCCGAGGTCGAAGGCGACGGCCGCCTGACCCTCGAAATCGCGCGCAAGGGCCTGGAACGCGAAGGCGTGGACGAGGTCGGCCTCGACGGCATGGACCGCCGCATCCTGAAGGCGCTGTTGACCCACAAGGGCCAGCCCGTCGGCGTCAAGACCGTCGCGGCCATGGTCGGCGAGGAGCCCGACACCGTGGAGGAAGTCTACGAGCCGTTCCTGATTCAGGAAGGCTTCGTGCTCAAGACCAGCCGCGGCCGTATGCTCGGCGCGCGCGGGTACCAGCATTTGGGGTTGAAGCCGCCGAAGGATGTGGGCGCGTTGGAAGATGGAGGACTGTTCAAGGAGTGAAGTAGCTAGTCCGTAGGTACGGTCAGGAGTTCAGAGTTCACGATCCAGAGCGCAAAGTAGGGCAGTGGCGCGTCTCTCCTCGCCAACAGGATCAGGAACGGTCCGTCAAAAACCAAGCGGCGCGGCGTATTCGGAAGTTCGCCGTTTGAAACTACCCAAGAGGCCCACGATTCGAGTTTCACGCCTCGTTCATCCAGGCGAAACCGTGTACTTTGGGCCGCTCTTTCAAGTATCCCCGGCTTCCCGCCTGACGCGCTAAGGGCCTTGCCTTGAATTTCTACAAAGGTCTTTTGAATCTCAAAATTGAATACCGGGACTTCAAGCCGATCACCTTCATGAAAGGCAAGGGCCTTCGGCTTTTTCGCCTGGTCGATGACGGCTCGAACGGCATCAAGAAGGGTTCCACCTGGTTTCCTGCGTGCTATCAGGATTCGTTCATCGTTGGAAGTAGTGTGTAGTTCCACGATAAAGTCGTTCTGGCTCTCGTATCGCCACACCGCGACCTGTGATCTTAGAGCCTCCCAGTCGAAAGCCCCGTCCCACAGGCCAAAGGAAACCACCTCGCGGCCCTTGAAATCGAGAGGTTTCATGGGCTTGGCGAAGGGTGTTGAGAACTCTAGAGATATTCGCAATAGGGCATAGGCAACCAAATGCCCCGGGGGCAAGTCATCGGGAAGCCCTGGAATGGTGAATCCATCGCCAAACCTGGCTTTGGCCTGCGCAGAGAGCCAGCTCGTGACCTTAGGTGTAAATCCCGCACCTGCAACGATGGCGCGAGAATCGACCATGGATTTGCTAAAAGGAGAGCGGTTTAGTGAAGCAATCCAATGAGGCCCATCTGAAACTTCAATGGGCCCGCCCAATTCTTCTCTTAGTTCATTCCAAGCCAGTTCGGATGAAGCGCACCAAAGAACATTTCGGTCTTCCGCGATTGAACATTCCAGTACGGGAGAAATGAGTGTGGAGCGAAGCTCGGTATCGGCGTCTACAATCTCGAGCAGGGGATACTCTGTCTGAATGGTATCATCCAGTTCATCGCCCATATAGGTAAGCCGAGAATATTCCTCGTGGGAGCGTGGTCCCCAATTGCGCTCGTAAATGGTGCCTGTATTGTTCATTAATAAAACGCTTCGGCCCGTCTCACCGTGCTGATCCGGATACGCAAGCAAGCCGTATCCGAGCGTCATGTTCCCATCGACCATGTAGGACTTGGCGCCGCCGGGGGCATGCGCGCCTTGGCCGGTGAGGATCCTGAAAAAGTAGCCTTTGAAGGGTGTTCCCTCAGGCGGTGGCTTGAAGGCTCTGGCAAATTCCCCTTCAATCAGCCCAAGGTCGCCAGCACCTTCTTGTAATTCAAAAAGGCTGTGTTGTCCTGTGGCTCGCGTTGCATATTCAAAAACGCCGTCTTCGTCATAATCCGTACGCCTGAATACGTCCTGCGCCTCGGCATAGGTCTTGCACGCCCTGATAGCGATTCTTTCATTGTCGCGAATCTGGGCTTCTTTCCACCATGCACTTGCTGCCTTGGCTCCAACTACAAGGGCAAGAAAACTGCCGATCCCAAGACTCCAACGCATGAAACGCTTCATTCGCTTGCGCATGGTAGGCGGGATACTCATAAGGCGCCGCTCGATTCACACTCCGGTCGGACCGCGTTCACTTTTCGAGTCTTACGGAAAAACATCAGAATCTTCAGAGCCCTATTGGGATTTGCGCACGTTTTACAGCTCCCCGAACCGCACCGAATAGACCGGCGGAAAGTTGTTGCCCAGGCACGTCCACGACGCGCCGCGGTCGAACGAGACGTACACGTTCCCCGTCGTGGTCCCGAAGGCCAGCGCATCGCCGCTTACGTCCAGCGCGTGGCGGAACGTGACGTCGTAGGCCTGCTCCTGCGGCAGCCCTTTGCGGAACGCCTGCCAGGACTTCCCGCCGTCGTCGCTGCGGCAGACGCAGAGCGCCCCGCCCACGGCGATGCGGACCTCGTCGGCCTGCGCCGGGACCACCCACGCCGTCTCCGGGTTCTTCGCGTCCACCGCCACCGCGAAGCCGAAGTGCGCCGGCCCGCCCGCCTGCGAGACCTTCGTCCAGTTCTTCGCGCCGTCGGTGGAACGGAAGATGCCGCAGTGGTTCTGCTGCCACAGCACGTCCGGGGCGGACGCGCAGCCCGCGACGAAGTGGGGGTCCTGCCCGACCTCCGACGTGGGATCGGGCAGGAAGTCGGCCGTGCAGCCCCGGTTGGCCGGCTTCCAAGTCGCGCCGCCGTCGGCCGTCTCGAAGACCCCCGCGCAACTGATTCCCACGAGCACGCGCCGGTGGTCGCGCGGATCGACGAGGATCGAATGAATCCCCGGGTTGTCGCGCCCGCCGCCGAACCACTGCTTCCGCGACGGGTGCTCCCAGAGCCCGCGGTTGAGTTCCCAGCTCTCGCCGCCGTCGTCGCTGACGAAGAGCCCGCCCGGTTCCGTGCCGAGGTACAGCCGCTTCGGCTCGCCCGCGCCGCCGGGGCCGAGCACCCACAGGTATTTCAGCGTCGCTGCGGTTCCGTCCGCCAGTTCCTCGTCTTCGGGGTAGGCCGGCGGCGTCAATTCTTCCCAGCTTTCGCCGCCGTTCTCGCTGCGCTGCAATTTGCTCCCCCAGTGCCCGTGGTCCAGCGTCGCCCAGAGCGTGCCCGTGCGCGGATCGACGCAGGCGTACGGCACGGGGATCCCGGAATGCGAGGCGCGCATGGGCTTGAACGCGCCGCCCTCGCGCTTGAGCACGAGCGTCCCTTTGCGCGTCCCGAGAATCAGCACTTGAGCCATGGAATGCTCCTTCTTGAGCGCCTCTTTACGCGCGCGCTAACCGCCGGAAAGGGCCTGCATCACATGCACGACGTCGCCGGGGCGCAGCGTATCGCCGAGTTTCTTCCGATCCAGCACAGGCTCATCGTTCACGAACAGGTTGACGTGCTTCCGCAGCGCGCCCGTGTCGTCCACCAGGTATCCGGCCAGGCCCGGATGGCGCGCGTCGAGCGCGGCCACCAGGGACTTTGCGCTGAATGCTTCGATCTCCAGCCCTTCCATCTCGAGGTTTGGGAAGTAGCGCAGCAGGTGTTTGGTGAAGTAGACGCGGGGCATGGCGGATCCGTAAATAACTGTTCGGTCGTCAGTCGCCGATGACCTTGATCAGCACGCGCTTGGGGCGCCGGCCGTCGAACTCGCCGTAGAAGATCTGCTCCCACGGTCCGAAGTCCAGCTCGCCGCCGGTGATCGCGACGACGACCTCGCGCCCCATCACCTGCCGCTTCAGGTGCGCGTCGCCGTTATCCTCGCCCGTGCGGTTGTGGAGGTACTGCTCGACGGGCTCGTGCGGCGCGAGCCGCTCCAGCCACTTCTCGTAATCCTGGTGCAGCCCGGACTCGTCGTCGTTGATGAAGACGCTCGCGGTGATGTGCATGGCGTTGACGAGGCAGAGCCCCTCGCGCACGCCGCTCTCGGCCAGCGCCGCTTCCACCTGCGGCGTGATGTTGACGAAGGCGCGGCGCGTGGGCAGCGCGAAGTGGAGTTCCTTCCGGAACGACCTCATGCGTTCGTCCCCTTGGAGCTCATGTACTCAAGGTGTCGGCCGGCTTCTCGAACGGCGGCAGCGGCACGTCAAGCCAGGGGTGAGCCATGGTGCGCTCCTTCCACGATCCATTCTGGCGCATGGCGAGCGTATGTCAAAAGGGCCGCCCGCTCAAAGGTAACGCTCGAACCAGTCCACGATCCGGCGGAGCCGCTCGAGCCGGTTCTGCGGCTTACCGCCGCGCGAGAGGCCGTGGGATTCGCCCTCGAACTGAACCAGCTCGACCGTCTTGTGCTGCGCCTTCAGCGAGACGTAAAGCTCCTCGGCCTGCGAGAGCGGGCAGCGGTAGTCCTGCTCGCTGTGGACGATCAGGAGCGGCGCCTGGATCCGGCCGGCGTAGAAGTTCGGCGAGCGGCGCAGGAACTTCAGCGGCTTCTCCCACGGGTAGCCGCCGAAATCGTGGTGCCAGGAGGAACCGATGTCGCTGGTGCCGAAGAAGGAATAGCGGTTGCCGGCCTGGCGCATCGTCACGCCGGCCTTGAACAACGTGCTGTGTCCGAGCACCCAGGTGGTCATGAAGCCGCCGTAACTGCCGCCCAGGATGCCCATGCGCTTCGAGTCCACGTACGGCTTGCGCGCCATCGCGCGGGCCACGGCCATCACGTCGCTGAAGTCGTCGGTGCCCCAGCGCCCGTCGATCCCGCAGCGGAAGCGCGTGCCGTACCCGTCGCTCCCGCGCGGGTTCGTGTACACGACGACGTAGCCCTGCGCGGCGAGCACGTGCATCTCGTGGAAAAACGTGTAGCCGTACTGCGCCATCGGGCCCCCATGCACTTGCAGGAGCATGGGGTAGCGCCGCCCCGGCCGGTAACCTGGCGGGCGCAGGATCCAGCCGTGCACGCGCGTGCGCCCGTTCGGGAACCAGGTCTCCTCCGGCGCGCTCAGCTCCAGCCGCCCGAAGACCGCGCGGTTGAAGTGCGTCAGGCGCCTCGCCCCGCCGGAACCGTCGAGCGCGAGGCGGTACACGTCCCCGCAATCTTCGATCCGCGCGATCACCGCCGCCGCGCTGCGCCCGTCGCGCGCGACGGCCACCGCCGCGACGTTGGCGTCCTCGGCGAACTCCGGCCGCAGCGCGCCGCCCGCCTGCGGCAGCGAATGGAGCCGGCAGCCGCCGCGTTCGTTGAGCATGATCAGCAGCCGCTCCGCGCCGGATTCGCCGAAGGGGAGCAACACCGCGCCGAACGTACCGCCCAGCGAGTCCGAGAGCACGCCGTTGACCGGCCAGTAGTCCAGCTTCGGCGTGAGGTTGACTTCCTTCCCGCCGGCCGCCGGAATGCTAAAGACATGGATCGGCTTCTTGTTCCACTCGCCGTCGCCCGCGTAGCTGCCCAGGTAGAAGAGGCGTTTGCCGTCGCGCGACCACGCGGGGTGGCTGGCCTGCCCGCGATGCGACGTGAGCTGCCGCGGCCGCCCGCCGGCGGAAGGGATTACGAACAGGTCGCTGTTGGTGGGATGCCAGTCGGCGTCCGGAAGGCGATTGCTGCTGAAGGCAATGCGCCGGCCGTCGGGGCTCCACGCGGCGTGCCCGTCGTCGAAGTCGCCGAAGGTCAATTGCTTCACCGTCCCGCCCGGCACGCGCGCGGTCCACAGGTGCCAGCGTTCGGCCGGAAAGTAGCCGTCGCCGTCGAGCCGGTAGCGCAGGCGCGTGATGTGCTTGAAGGTCGCGCGCTTCTTCCGCGCCTCCGGATCTTCCTTCGGCTGCGGGCGGTGCGCGAAGAGGACCCGCTTGCCGTCGGGCGCCCAGCGCACGTCGCGGACGCCGCCGCCCGCGAGGTTCGTCAGCCGCCGCGCCTCGCCCCCGTCGGCCGGCAGCAGCCAGAGCTGCGGCGTCTCTTTCTCGCGGTTGGAGACGAACGCGATCCATTGGCCGTCGGGGCTCCATGCCGGCTGAGTGTCCTTGTGGACGCCGTGGGTGAGCCGCCGCGCCGGGCCGCCCCGCGCGGGTACGCGGTATAGATTGCTCTCGTAACGGTTTTCGGCGGCGTTGGTCCGCTGGAGCGCGAAGACGAAACACGAGCCGTCGGGGCTCGGGGCGGGGTCCGAAGCCAGGCGCCATTCGCGGAAATCCTCGGCGCGGATGCGGCGTTTGCGCGGCATGGCGTGCTCCTTCGGGTCACAGGGGCCGTTCGAGATACGCCGCCAGCAACTTCGCGCAATTCTCGATGCCGCGGCGCGTGACGACTTCGTAGGCGTGCGTGTTGTCCGTCGGAATGCAGAGCAGCCCGGCATGCGGCGCGTGCCCGACGGTCTTGGAGAAGCTGGCGTCGCTGCCGTAGCTCTCCCAGGTCGCCGCGCGCGGCTTCAGCTTCGCCTTGTTTCCGGCGCGCATCAGCGCGTCGGAGACGGGCTTTGAGTACAGGCTGCGGTCGTCGCGGAAGACCACGATGGGCCGGTCGTCGAGTTCGGTGCCGTATTCCGCCGCGACGGGGCCGACGTCCACGGCAAGCGTGATCGTGCCCGGCAGCTTCTTGGCCGCGTAGGCCGCCATCCCGCCGCCGATCTCCTCGCTGCTGGTGGCGACGAGATAAACGTCATGGGGCGGACGCTTGGCTTTGGCGCGCAGCAGCGAGGCGCCGGCGAGCATGATCGTCAGGCAGACGCGGTCGTCCAGGAAGTATCCTCCGATGCAGTCGCCGAGTTCCAGCAGTTCGCGCCGCGAGCGCGCCACGACCACGCGTGTGCCGGCGTGTACGCCCGCCGCTTCGAGTTCCCGCTTGCTGCGCCGCGTGAACACATGCACCGACCGCCATTCCACGCCCTGGCCGCCGCCCTGTGTCTTCGAGGCCCAGGTCTGCGAACTCTCGGCGCTGACATGCAGCGGACCGATGGAGAGCACGCCCGGCAAGGTCTGCTTGTCGCCGAGGATTTCAATGGGACCGAGGCCCATCGACCACGGCTGAATGCCGCCCAGCGGGCGGACGCGCAGGCGACCGTCGGCCTCGATGCGCTTTACGTACATGGACAGTTCGTCGAGGTGCGCCATCACGCGCACGACCGGGGGCTGGACTCGCCCCACGGGCTTCTGCTTATTCGTCCCGCGAATCAGGCCGATCGCATTCTCGCCTTCGTCCACCCAAACTTCATCGCAGATCGCCTGCAACTCGCGCTCGACGATGTTCCGGACGTCCGCCTCCTGGCCGCAGGGTCCATAGGCCGAGACGAGTTCCTGAGTCAACTCCAGCATGCGTGGGAGTTTCATGCGCGCCCTTTCCATTGGATGGTCGGACTTCATCCTAGCCGAGTGCCGGGCCGTGGACAGCGCCGGCGCAAGCCATCGTTTCTGCAAACCCAATCATCGATACGGCATATCGGGGATGGGGTATAGATCCACGAGCCGGAAGGAAATCGGCGCCTGAACGGAGGAATCCCATGCTGCTGACCGCCTGCTACCTCTACACCATCGACCGCTACGGCTACCCGCCGACGATCGAGGACGGCCTGAAGGCCATCGACGAGCTGCGCGAGCTGGGCTTCACGCACATCGAGCTGGAAGGCGTCGGCGAGCCGCACATCAGCGCCGTCTGGGAACAGCGCGAGCGCTTCCGCGCGGCGCTCGAGGAGCGCGGCATGCGCTGCGTCAACTTCTGCCCGGTGCTGCGCCCGCTGGTGAGCCTCGACGCGAAGGAACGCGCGGCGGCCTACGAAGTCTTCCGCCTCGGCGCGAAGACCGCGGCCTTCTTTCAGGCCCGGACCGTGCACATCGCCAGTTTCACGCCGCCCATCGAGTTCCTTGGCGCGAAGCCGTACGTGGACAAGATGCGCTTCAACGAGCAGTACCGCATCAAGCTGCCGGCGGGCTTCTCCTGGGCCGCCCAGTGGGACGCGCTCGTCGAAAGCACGCGGCGCTGCGCGGACATCGCCCGCGAGGAGGGCCTGACCCTGATCATCGAGCCGCGCGTCGGCGAGACGATCGCGAACACCGACGGCATGCTCCGCCTGATGGACCACGTCGACCGGCCCAACTTCAAGGCGAACTTCGACTGCGCGCACCTCAACGCGCAGAAGGAGCTTCTGCCCCTCTCCGCGCGCAAACTGGAGGGACGCATCGCCGGGCTTCACGTCGCCGACAACGACGGGACCGACAACCGGCACCTGATGCCCGGCGAGGGCAACATCGACTTCGAGGGCCTCTTCGCCGAACTGGTCCGCCAGGGCTACGACGGGCCGGTGGGGATCGACCTGGGCAGCCTGGAGAACCTGGGCCGGCGCTACGGCGAATGCGCCGCCTGGCTGCGCGGACTCGCGAAGCGGCTGGGCTTCAAGCTCGAAGGCTGATCACGCGGGCTCGTCGCCCAGGCCCTCGATGACCTTCTTGCGGCGCAGGATGTGGTGGTAGTGCTGCGCGAAGCGGTGCGCCTCGTCGCGGACGTACTGGAGCAGGCGCAGCGCGGGGCTGCGCCGCGGCAGGCGCAACCCCTCGGGATGTTCAAGCGTGTGCAGCAGCTCCTCGCGCTTGGCCAGACTGGCGAGAAACGGCACGCGGAGCCCCGTCGCATGCAGGGCGTCGCGGGCGGCGTGAAGCTGCCCGATGCCGCCGTCGATCAGGACGATGTCGGGCATCGGCTGGCCCTCGCGCGCCAACCGCCCGTAGCGCCGCGTGACGACCTCCCGGATCGACGCGAAGTCGTCGACCCCTTCCACGCTCTTGATCCGGAAGCGCCGGTACCGTTCGCGGCTGGGCAGCCCGTCGGTGAAGCTGACCAGCGAGCCGACGGTCTCCGTGCCCTGCAAGTGCGCGATGTCGATGCCCTCGACCGTGCGCGGCGCCTGGGCCAGCGCGAAGAGTTCCTGAAGCTTCGCCAGGCCCTCCTTCGGATCGATGTGAAGCACGCCGGGCTCCACGTCGTCGTCCAGCGAACCGCGCTCGCCGAGTTTCTCCAGGGCCTTGAGCGTGTCGCGCAGCGCCGCGGCCTCCTCGAAGCGCCGCGCCTTGCTGGCCTCCCACATCTCGCGTTCCAGGTCCTTGCGCACGTCCTTGGCCTGCCCCGAGAGGAACTGCGACAACCGGCGCAGGTCGGCGCGGTAGTCGGCGGCGCTCTGCCGGTCGGCGCAGGGCGCCTTGCAGCGCCCGATGTAATACTCCAGGCACGGGCGGTAATGCAGGTTCTTCGGGTCGCCTTCGACGATCTCGAGCGTGCAGGTGCGGTACTTGAAGACGCGCTGCAAGACCTGCAAGGCCGTGCGCAGCCAGGTGACGCTCACGAACGGGCCGTAATACGTGCTCTTGGGATCGCCCCGGTCGCGGGTGACGACCACGCGCGGGAAGGCCTCGCCCCAGGTGATCTCCACCACCGGGAAATTCATGTCGCTCTTGTTGTAGAAATTGAACGGCGGCTGAAAGTCCTTGATCAGGCGATTCTCGAGCAGGTAGGCCTCGACTTCGCTCTCGCACTCGATGAATTCGAGGGTCCGGACGCGCGAGACGAGGTCGGCGGTCTTGCGGTCGATGCGCTGCTCGTCGAAATACTGCCGCACGCGCTTGCGCAGGCTCTTGGCTTTGCCCACGTACAGTTCGCGGTCGGCCTCGCCCTTGAAGACGTAGACGCCGGGCCGGTCGGGCAGGGCGTCGAGGGCCGCGCGCAGGTGCTCGGGGATGCTCATGCCGCTCCGCGCCCGCCGGCGCCGGGCGCTACCGCTCCTCGTCGAGAGGTTCCAGGTCCTCGGGGGCTTCCTTCGCCGCCGGCGGCACGATGCCCGTGTGGATGCGCGGCGGCTCGAGAAGCTTGTCGATCGCGCCGGCGACGTGATCGGCCCCTTCGTAGCGGTCGGCGGGATCCTTGGCCAGCAGCTTCATCACCATGCCCCGCGTGTACTTCGAGACCTGCGGCACGAAGTCGGCCGGGTCCGGGATCGGCGCGCTGCGGTGCATCTCCTTTACTTCTTCGGGGGCGCCTTCGTATGGCGGATGCCCGCAGAGCAGATGGAAGAGCGTCGCGCCCAGGCCGTAGAGGTCCGCGGCCGGGCCGGCCGCGTCGTCGCCGGCGAGCAGTTCCGGCGCGAGGTAGAAGGGGTTGGCGATGGCGAGGCCCGACTCCGCGATCTCATGGTCCTCGGTATAGAACTTCGCCAGGCCCAGGCCGTACAGGCGGCAGATGCCCGCGCGGTCGATCACGGCCATCGAAGGCTGCACGTCCCGGTAAAGCAGGCCGACCACGTGCGCGTGGTACAGCGCGAAGGCCAGCCCGCGACCGTAGCGCAGCGCCTCGCGCTCGTTGAGCAGCCCCGCGGCGGTCACGCGGTTGATCAGCGGCTCGCCTTCGACATGGTCCATGACCACGACCCGGCGCCCGTCCACTTCGTCGGCGGCGTACACGGCGATCATGTTGGGGTGCGAGAGCCGGCTGGCGACGCGCGCCTCGAACTTCACGCGGTCCCACCAGCCCTGGTCCGCGGCGAGGGCCGGAGGGACGACTTTCACGGCCACGTCCTTGCCGCGCCCCTTGTCGAACGCGCGGTAAATCGTGCCCAGCGGGCCGACGAGCCGCTGCTCCACCTCCAGCGCGCCCAGTTGGCAGGGTACCACCAGTTCGCCCGGCAAGTGCGCTACCGAATCGCGATTCGCTTCGCGGCGACGGCGCAGTTCCTTCAGCACCAGGTCGCACTCGACGCGCGCCAGAAGATTCAATTCGATGGCGATCTCGTCCAGGCGCTTGGGAAAGCCCTCGTCGCGGTCGCTCTTCTGCTGTTTGAGCAGTTCTCGCACCTGCTCCTGCGTCAAAAGGCCCATCTCGACCGCCACATCGCCGAAGCGCGCGGAACCAGTCGGCCCCGGTGTTGGCGCGCCAAGCGGTTCGTCGGTGAAGACCTCGTCCATAGATTTGCGGCTCCCGTTGCGCACGCTTCAGCGGCTCGGCGCCCGGAGTCCAGTGTAGGGGCGAGGTCCGGCCGAGGCAACGACCGAGCCGCCTCAGCCGAGGCGCAGCAGGGCATCCAGGCCGGCCGCGCCCGCCGCGGCCAGGATGGCGAGAAAGACCAGGCAGCCGCCCCCGGACTTCGCGCGCGCGCGCCCTCCGGCCTTGCGCCGCCGCCGGGGGGGCTGGACCGAGGAGCGCTCCAGCGCGTCTTCCGTGGCGTGGGCCGGCGGCCGCCCCGCCAGCACGTGCTCCAGGTCTTCGATCAGCTTTCCGCAGTCGGCGTAGCGCCGATCGGGCTCCTTGGCCATCATCTTCGAGACGACCGCGACGGCGCCGTCGGAGATCTCCGGCACGAGGTCCTGCGGGCTTTCCAGTTCCTCGGTCAGGTGCTTGTGCATCGTCTCGGCGTTGTTCTTGCCTTTGAACGGCACGCGCCCGGTCAGCATCACGTACAGCGTCGCCCCCAGGCTGTAAATGTCGCTGCGGCGGTCGACGTTCTTGTCCCCGCGCGCCTGCTCGGGCGAGATGTAGTTGGGCGTGCCCAGCGCGACGCCGGTCTTGGTCAGGCGCTGGTCGTCCTCGATGGATTTGGCCAGCCCCAGGTCGGTCACCTTGACTTCGCCGCCGTTGCCGAGCAGCACGTTGTCGGGCTTCACGTCGCGGTGCACGAACCCCTGCTGGTGCGCGTGCCCCAGCCCGGCCGCGGCGTCGCGGGCGATCTTCAGCGCGTTCTTCTCGGGCAACCGGCCCAGCGCCTGAATCGCCTGGACCAGGCTCTGGCCCTCGACGTATTCCATCGCCAGGTGAAATACGTCGTCGAGCACGCCGGCCGAATAGGCGGCGACGATGTTGGGATGGTTGAACTGCCCCGTGGCGCGGACCTCGCGCTTGAAGCGCTCGACGAACGTCGCGTTGCCGCCGAACTCGGGCTTGATCACCTTCAGCGCGACGACGCGGTCCATCTGGGTGTCGCGCGCCTTGTAGACCGCGCCCATGCCGCCTTCGCCGAGCTTCTGGAGGAGTTCGTAATGGCCGACGCGGCGGCGCGCCATCAGGGTCTGCCGGCTCCCGCTGGCGCCCCCGCCGGCCTTGCGCTTGCGCGTCTGCTCGAGCAGCACGCGCTGGATGCTGCGCAGATCGAGCAGGCCCTGCCCGTAAAGAATCTCGCCCAGGGGCGGCGCCTTCCCCTGGCTCTTCTTGGCGGCCTGCTCTTTCAGCGCGGCGGAAACCTGTTCGGGCTTGAGCAGGCCCATCGCGACGGCCAGTTCGCCGAAGCGGTCGCCGTCGGGCCGCAGGTCGAAGGAGCCGGCAGGGGCGTTCATGTCGGGCGGCAGCCTACCACAGGCACGCCGCGCCCGCCGCCCCGAGCAGCGCCAGGGCGAAGAGGAACACGCTCAGGCAGCCCTTGGGGCCGCGGCGCACCTTCGAGAGCAGTCCCGTGCGCCCCTGGCGCTTGCCGGTCGCGTCGCCCGGCACGCGCGAGGCGCCTCCCGCCTCCACGGGCTTGCCCGCGGCCACGCGGTCGATCGCCGCGATCAATTCGTCCGCGTTCGCGAAGCGCTCCTCGGGCTCCTTCGAGAGCAGCCGCAGCACCATCTGGGACGCGCCGCGGGTGATGCCGGGCACGATCGAGCGCGGGTCGGGCGGCGGCTGCCGGACGTGCATCACCATCACCTGCGTCGAAGAGGCGTGGTCGAAGGGCACTTGCCCGGTCAGCATCTGGAAGAGCGTCGCGCCCACGCTGTAGAGATCGGCGCGGTGATCGATGTGCTCCTTGCCCAGCGCCTGTTCGGGGCTGAGGTAGTGCGGCGTCCCGATGCTCATGCCCACCGCCGTCAGCTTGGAGGTGTCCTCTTGCGATTTGCCCAGGCCGAAGTCGATCACCTTGACCTGCCCGTCGCGCCCCAGCAGGACGTTCTCGGGCTTGATGTCGCGGTGGATCAGGGTCAGGTTGTGCGCGTACCCGAGCGCCTGGGACATCAGCCGCGCGATCCGCAGCGCTTCGTCCTCGGGCAGGCGCTTCTCGCGCTTGAGGCGGGAACTGAGGCTCTCGCCGTCCACGAACTCCATCGCCAGGTACGAATAGCCGCCCGTCTGCCCCGCGCCGTAGTAGGCGACGATGTTGGGATGGTTCAGCGAACTGAGCGTCTTGACCTCGCGCCGCCAGCGCTCCAGGAACTCCGCGTCGTTCGCCAGGTTCTTGGGCAGGATCTTCAGGGCCACGCGCCGGTTGGCCTCGGTGTCGCGGGCCTCGAAGACCGCGCCCATGGAGCCTTCGCCGAGCTGGCGCTGCAATTCGAACTGCCCGAGCTGCTGGCGCTTGGACTTGGGCGGCGCCGCCTCGGCCTGCGGGGCGGGCGAGGCCACCGCCGGGCGGGCCGCCGAGGACGCGCCGCGCGAACTCCGGGCGCCGCCGCCTCCGGAAGCGGGCGACGGGGATTTTGACGGCGACCCCGAGATCGCCTGGCGCGTGGAGGACGAACTGCTCCGGGCGCCCACCGCCGGGCGCCGCGCGGTGCTGGAGGCCGCGCGCCCGCGGCCCTTCTTCTCGATCGCCAGTTGAGACGGGTCCGTGGCGTTGAGGTTGGCCTGAGGCGCGCCGCCGCCCTCGGTGCGCAGCCGCTTCTGAGCCACGAGTATCGCGGCGACCTGGCGCGGCGTGATCACGCCCCGCTCCACCATGATCTGGCCGATCTGCTTGGCTTGGCCCGCCTGGCGCTGCGCGGCCTGTTGATCCAGCGCCTCGCGCACCTGCTCGCGCCGCAGGACGCCCATCATCACGCCGACCTCGCCGAACCGGTAGGGGTACGACGTGCCGGAGGGGGCGTGGGCGGGCGGGCCGGAGGCGGTTGGGGTATCGGGCATGTACGCAGTCTTATTTGCTCAGGGAACCGATCTTCTTCCCCAGAGTCTCCAGCTTGCGGCCGGCTTCGCGGATGCGGTCGGCTTTCCCTTTGTCGGCGCCGCCCCACGATCCGAGGCGGAACAGGCCTTTCTCCTCTTCGCCGGCCTTCCTCTCGAAGGTCGGCCGCGCGTCGATCAGGGCGTTCGAGGCGTCGCGCGCCGCCGTCTTGGCGTCGGCGAAGGCCATCTTGAAGCGGTCGAGGCTCTGCGCGTCGAACCCCTTGCGCAGTTCGGCGCCCTGATCCGCGGCCTGGCGCTTCCATTTCTGCAGGTCCCGCCTCAGATCCTTGCCGGCGGGATATTCCTTCTCTTCGTCCAGAATCTTCCGCACCGTCTCCAGCGCCTCGTCCAGGCTGGGTTCCATCTGCTTATAGATCGATTCCGCGGACTGGAGCATCTCCAGGCTGGCCTTGAGCGCCAGCGGCTCGGGGTGGTTCGGGCGGGCGGTCAGTTCCTGGCCGATCAGTCTTAGCGCCTCGGCGTCCTGGCGCTGCGCCACCAGCGCCTTGATGCGCTCAAGCGCTGGGCTCGAGGGGGCCACGCGAACCGGCGGCGGAGGCGGGGGGGTGTAGGGGTCGTGCCGTTGCGCATTCGTTCGGCCACGGCGCTTAGCCTGCGGCCGGCCTCGTCCCGCAGCGTGGGTTCCTTTTGCGCCTCCTGGTAGGCCTTGTGCGCCTCCAGCAGGCGGTTGGCCTGGACGAGCCGGTCGCCCTCCGCCAGCATCACGCGCCCTTGAGCCTCCTGGTAGCCTTTGCTGGCCGCGGCATCCCCCGGACGCAGGACCAGCGCTTCGCGGTACGCCGCTTCCGCGCGCACGTACTCGCCGCCCTGCAGGGCCGTTTGTCCCGCGGCGGCCAGCTTCTCGTATTCCGCGTCCTTCCGGATCGTCTCCATGAGCATCCGGCGCCGTTCGGCCAGGTCCGGGTCCGGCTGCTGTTCCAGCGCCTGGCCGTACCAGGCGACCGCCAGCGCCCAGTCCTTGCGGTCCTCGGCGGCGCGGCCGCGATTCAGATTCGATTCGCGCCGCAGTTGCGCGGCCTCCAGGGCGTGGCGCTTGCTCGCGGCGGCGTCGCCGGTCAGTTTGGCCGCGCGTTCGAAAGCCGCCGCCGCTTCCTCCAGCTTGCCCTGCGTCTTGTGGTTTCTGGCCTCGGCCAGCGCCTGCCGGAGCGCTTCGCCGTCGCCTCCCGGCGGCGGCAGGGGCGGGCGGGGTCCGCGGGCGCGGGATCGGGCAAGGCAGGCGGCTCGACCGGCGGCGTTGGGGAAACTTCGCCCTCGCCGGGGGTCTTCCCGGCTTCGGCATCCGTGGAGGGATTGACCGTCTGGGACTCGCCTTCGGAAGGCTTCTTCTCGCCGCCGCCCAGGAGCAGGGCGAGGGCCGCGATCAGGACCACCGCGCCCAGCGCGGCGCCGGCCAGGAGGATCTTGACGTTGCCCTTGACCGCATCCTGGACCGCCGTGATCGGGGTAACGGCGGCGGCCGAACCCGAAACCGATGTCATTTCGCCGCTGCCCGGGGGCGGCGGGAGCGGCGGCGGATTGGGGATCTTCTTCCCTTCCTGGACCTTGCGCACCAGATCGGCGAGGTCCGCCGCGTTCTGCGGGCGCTGCTCCCGGAGCTTGGCCATCATGGTCAGGAGCAGGTTGCTCAGGTTCTTGCTCAGGTCGGGCTTGAACTTCCGCGGATCCTCGGGCGCCTCGAACTTGTGCTTGTAGAGCAGGTTCATCATCGAGCCGCCCTCGAAGGGCAGCTTGGAGGTGAAGGCGCGGAAGAAGGTCACGCCCAGGCTGTAGAGGTCGCTGCGCGCGTCGGCCTTCTCGCCGTCCACCTGTTCGGGGCTCATGTAGAGCGGCGTGCCCAGCGTCGCGCCGGTGTTGGTCAAATGGGTGGTGCTGCTCGACTCCATCACCAGTCCGAAATCCACGATGCGGACGTTCATCTTCTCGTCCAGCAGCAGGTTGTCGGGCTTGATGTCGCGGTGGACCAGGTCCTTCTCGTGCGCGGCCTGCAGGCCCAGGGCGGCCTGGAGCAGCAGGCGCAGCCCTTCGCTCTCGCTCAGCGGCCCGTTCTGCTCCACGTACTTGCCCAGCGAGGTGCCCTCGACCAGTTCCATGGCCATGTAGTAGCGGCCTTTGAACAGGCCCGCGTCGTAGACCTGGACGATGTGGTCGTGGCGGAGCGTCGCCGCGACGCGCGCCACTCTCAGGAATCGCGAGACGTATTCGGGGTTTTGGGCGAATTCCGGGGGCAGGATCTTGAGCGCGACCGGGCGTTCCAGGGTCTCATGGACGGCGCGGTACACCACACCCATTCCGCCGCGACCCAAGGTGCCTTTGATCCGGTAAGGCCCGACCGATTCCAGCTTTTCGCCCGAGGGGTTGGAGTCCTGCAGAGCCGAAGGGGCTTCCGGTTCCGTTGGGGCGGACATACACCTGGCTCCCAGGTAAACGAACGGCTAAAAGCATACGATACGCGGTGCCGAATGGGTACCTCTAAAGACGCTGCTCCCCCAGCCATCATAGGGAGTCTGGCTGGGGGGACAAGCGTAACGTGTCAGCCCTTTTTCAAGAAGTCCTGTACCCTGACGAGTTTACCCGAGCGCGCGAGAGACACGTTCGCCGCGTGGCCAATCAGGACCGCCTGGACGGCCTCCTCCAAGGGGGCCATCTGCGGCGTGGGCTTGGCATCGAACGGCCGGCCGAAGAAGTCATGCCGGATCTGCGGGTCGGCGCCGCCGTGACTGCCCTGGGCTTCCGGAATCGGCAGCTCGCGGAAACCCTTGGACTTCGACCAGTGGTACAGGTGCTTGCCCGTGGGCCCGCCCAGGCCGTGCTGGGAGGCGTTGGTCGAGAGCCAGCTCGTGTCGTGAACTTCGTGTAGTTCAAGCCGCCCGTCGGCGCCTTCGAACTGGATGATCCAGCCCTCGTAGCTCCCGAAGGCGTGCAGACTGTAGGTCACGCGCACGCCGTTCTTGTAGTCGTACAGGACCGAGGCCTGGTCCTCGATGTCGATCTCCCGGTCGAAGACGCAGCCGTCGCGGATGTACCCGTCGGCGCGTTCGGCTTCCTTGTAGAGCTTGCGCGTCCGCTCGTTCTTGAACAGCTCGACGTGGAACTCGCATTGGCCCGCGTGCGGGCAGCCTTCGCAGCGCTTGTGCCGGAAGGGGCCGTGCTTGCCGTAGAAGGTCAGCCCGCCGCGCGCGAGGAGCGTCTCGGGAATCGAATCGATGAGATAGTTCAGCACGTCGAAGTGGTGCGAAGCCTTGTGGATCAGCAGCCCGCCGCTGTTGGCCTTGACGCGGTGCCAGCGCCGGAAGTAGTCGGCCCCGTGGCGGCGGTCCAGGTTTTCCTGGAACTGCACCCACTTGAGTTGCCCGATGGCGCCGGACGCGATCAGGCGCTTCAGCTCCTGAATCGCCGGGCCGTAGCGCATGTTGTGGGTGACGAAGCAGCGCGCGCGGGGCTTGCGCCGGTTGCGCTTCGCGGCGGCGAGGATCTGCCGGCACTGCCTGCCGTCCACGCACAGCGGCTTCTCGCTGATCGCGCGCTTCCCGGCGTCCAGCGTGCGGCAGATGAATTCGGCGTGCGTCGAGTCCCGCGTCGTCACGATCGCCGCGTCGGGCTCGATCTCCTTCAGCATCTGCGCGTAGTCGGTGTAGACGGGCAGGTTCGTGCCGAGAAGGCCGTTGGCGGCCTTGAGCCGGTCGGGGTTCGCGTCGAAGAGCGCCGCCAGCTCGCAGAACTCGGTGAAATCCTTGAGCAGCGGCGCGGCGAACATGCCCAGCCCGCGGCCCCCGGTCCCCGCCAGCACGTACCTCTTGCGCGCGCCCATGCGTCGTTCTCCTGGTTCTGGAAGCGGAGAGCCTAACATATCCGTCCGGGATTCCAGCGCACCCGGGCGGGCCAACCGATCTTGGCGCGCCGCGGCCTGTGGCGTAGCATGGAGGAATGAATCCACTCCGCGTGGCCGTTCTGGCGCTCCTGCTTGCGTTGCCCCTCCGCGCCTCCGAGGACCCCGCCGCGCGCGCGCTGCAAACCGAAGTTCAGCGCGCTTCCGGCCGCGACGTCCGGATCAGCGAAGCGCCCCTGGTGACGATCGTCTCCGACGCGCCCGACGAGCACGTCATGGGCGCGCTCCAGCACGTCTCCAAGTGCGTCCCGCAGATCTTCCGCCTGCTCCAACTGCCCAACGACGCGCCGGTCCCCGAACGGCTCTACATCGCGCTCTTATCGGAGAAGGCCGCCTTCGTCCGGTTCCTCAACGAGCGGCGCGCCGGCGGCCTGGGCAGCTACACCTACGTCCACGGCGCCCAGCCCGAACGCCGCGTGATCGCCGCTTACCTGCTCCATCCGGCGGCGATGCGGGCGCGCCTGCGCCACGCCGTCGCCAACGCGCTCCTGCACGCCTGGATCGCCGAGCCGCCGCCGTGGCTGGCCGAGGGCCTGGGCGAGGTGCTGGAGGACGCCGAACTGGACGCCCAGGGCAACCTCGTCCTGGGCCCCGCGCGCGGGCACGTCCGCGACTACCGCAAGCGCATTCTCGAGGCGCAGCCTTCGCCTTACGTGCCGCTCAAGGAACTCGTCCGCCTGCAGGGCTCCGATTGGACCGCGCAGCCGCTGCTCCACTACACCGAAGCCTGGGCCTTCGCGCGCTTCCTGCTCACCGACGCCCGCATGCGCGAAGCCAAGGTGCTGCCCCGGATCTACCGCGCGCTGGGACCTCGAGCCACGGAGGCCGCGAACGTGGCGGTCGCGGCGCGAGTCTTCCTGGACGACGAATGGGCGCCCCTGGAGGCTTCGCTCAAGGCCTTCGTTCAGGGCCTGCCCGAGTCCCCCGCCGACGAACCGTACCGCCAGGCCCTGGACAAGCTGGGCGCCGGCGAAGAGGCCGCGGCCCTGCCCCTGCTCGACAAGGCGCTCGAACTCGACCCGGATTACGCGCGCCTCTACTACTACCGCGCGCTGGCGTCGTTCCGCGTCAAGCGCTTCGATCCGGCGCTGATCGACCTCGACGCCGCCCTGGAGCGATTCCCCGAGTACCACGCCGCGCTCTTCCTGCGCGCGCGCTGCCGCGCCGCCCTGGGGAGCACGCGCCTGGCCGAGCAGGATTTCGAGGCCTGCCTCCTGACGCCGTACCGCGAGCAGGCCCAGGCGGAATTGAAGGCGCTCAAGAAAGAGTGAACCCGGCGCATGCCTCTGATCTGTAATCTGTGACCTTTGACCTGCTTCTCTGACCTGAGGCCCCATGCTGCGCATCGGCTTGAACCCCTACGGACTCTCCTACACCGTGCTCGGCTGGCCCGGCCAGGGCACGCCGCGCGCCAACCCCAGGCCCTGGGGCCTCTGGCCGTACCTCGACCTCTGCGCCGAGCTGAACGCGCGCGTCGTCGAAGTGCCCACGACCCTGCTCGAAGCGCTGGACGGCGCGGGCTGGGAGCGGCTGCGCGCGCGCCTGCACGAGCTGAACGCGAAAGTCGTGTTGAGCCAGGGCTCGCCCGTGCAGGGTTTCGAGCGCAGCTTCGAACTGGCGCCGAAGGCGGGGGCCGCGGTGGTGCGCATGTCGCTGACCTCTGTTCTGGCCGGCGCCCGCGCCGCGCTCGGGCCGCGCTGGGAGCGGACGCTCGCCGAGGTCCGCGCGGCCCTGCGCGAAGCCGCGCCGCGCGCCGCCGACGCGGGCCTCGCGCTGGGCCTCGAGAACCACCAGGACCTCACCAGCGCCGAGCTGATGGATCTCTGCGCGCCCTTCGGACCCCACGTCGGCGTCTGCCTCGACACCGGGAACCCGCTGGCCGTCGGCGAAGACCCCGTCGAATTCGCCCGCGCCGTTGGCCCGCGCGTCCGGCACGTGCACTTGAAGGACTACCGCGTCCAGTGGACCGCCGAGGGCTACCGGCTGATTCGTTGCGCGTCCGGGAGCGGCGCGATACCCTTTACCGAGGTCATCCGCGAACTGTTGCGTTTTCAGGACGAGCTGACGGCCGTGCTGGAACCCGGCGCGCTGGAGGTCCGGCACGTGCGCTTGCTCATGCCGGACTGGTGGAACGGGTACGCCCCGCGAACCGCGCGGGACCTGGCCGCCGGACTGGCCGCCGCGCGCAAGGGCCTGCTCCCCGAGGACGCGGACTACCGCACGCCGTGGGAGGCGGGCGCCGGCCCTGAGGCCATCGTCGCGTTCGAACTGGAGCAGATGCGCGAGAGCGCGAGGCTCCTTGGAAACCTGGGAGAGACCGCGAAATAGCGGACTCCGGCGCGGGCCTGAATGCCGAACCCCCGCTTTGTGCACGAAGAGCATCTTTTTTAGGGTTCCGTAGACTGTGGGAGAAGGCTGGGGTTGGCATCCTAAAAGGTAGGACCGCCCACGCGAGAGCATTCCGAGTCGGGAGGCGGGAGACGGGGACAGGCGACCGAAAGCCAATCGTGCACCACGGTGCATCTTTTTTAAGCTCTCGTAGACACGGTCTGGGATCTGGAGCCCTGCTTGGTAGAGAGATGGAGCCGGTAGCCGAGCGCCGATAACGCACCACGGTGCATCTTTTTTAGGGTCTCGTAGACGAAGAGGAGTCGGGGAGATCCTGGCCCTGGAAGGTCGGAACGGCCCGGGCATGCGCGGGTGAGGGGCGGTAGCGGCGCGCGGAATGGGCGGTCGAGCTTCAAGCGTGCACCACGGTGCATCTTTTTTTAAGGTCTCGTAGAATCGTGGCCGCCTACCAGGAAACGGCCGGACGAATCGAGAGGTGCCTTCGCCATGCCGGAAAAGGACGTTTTGGCCCTTTTCAAGCTCGACGGCCGCCGCGCGCTGGTGACGGGCGGCTCGAAGGGCCTGGGCGAGGTGATCGCGACCGCGCTCGCGCAGGCCGGCGCCGATGTGGCCCTGGCCAGCCGGAACAAGACCGAGGTCCAGGCGGCCGCCGCGCGGATCGAGCAGGGCACGGGCCGCCGCGCGCTCTCGGTGGCCGCGGACGTGACGAAGGCCGCCGAAGTCGAGCGCATGGCCGAGGAGGTCGAGCGCCTCCTGGGCCCAATAGACATCCTGGTCAACAACGCGGGCATCAACATCCGCGGCGAAGTCGCGCAGCTCAAGGAAGAGGACTGGGACGCGGTCCTCGCGGTGAACCTCAAGGCTCCGTTCCTCGCGGCGAAGCGCTTCGCGCCGGGGATGTGCGAACGCGGCTGGGGGCGCGTGATCAACCTCGGCTCGATCCTCTCCGTCATCGCCATCCCGGGCCGCGCGCCGTACGCCTCGGCCAAGGCCGGCGTGCTGAACCTGACCCGCGTCATGGCCCTGGAGTGGGCCGCGCGCGGCGTCACCGCCAACGCCATCTGCCCGGGGCCGTTCGCGACCGAGATGAACAAGCCGCTGCTGAACGATCCCGAGAAGTACAAGGCCTTCGTCGCGAAGATCCCCATGGGGCGCTGGGGCGAGTTGCACGAGATCGCCGGCGCGGCGCTCTTCCTGGCCAGCGAAGCCTCCTCGTACGTCACCGGCAGCGCGCTCTTCGTGGACGGCGGCTGGACGGCGCAGTGAAGCGGGGTCCGAACCGGGCGTCGCACAGGCCGCGGGCATCGATCGGGCAAGGAGTCGAACGATGAAGGCTCTCTTTCTGGCGGCAACCAAGAAAGTCGAACTGCGCGAGATGGAACGGCCCAAGGCCGGGCCGGGCGAGGTGCTGGTGAAGACCGGCGCGGCCGGCATCTGCGGTTCGGACATGCACGGCTTCTTCGGGCGCAGCCCGCGCCGCCAGCCGGGGCTGGTGATGGGCCACGAGTTCTTCGGCACGGTCGCCGAGGCCGGCGCCGGGGTCGATCGAGGCCTGATCGGCCGGCGCGTCTCCGTCAACCCGCTCGTCCCCTGCAATGCCTGCGAAATGTGCCGCGCCGGCCGGCAGAACGTCTGCCTCGACTGGTACCTCATCGGCATGGACCAGGTCCCCGGGGCCTTCGCCGAGTACGTCAAGGCGCCCGCCCGGCAGCTCTTCCCCCTGCCCGATAACGTCCCCGACGGCGAGGCCGTCATGGTCGAACCCCTTGCCAACGCCGTGCACCTGATCTCCATGGCGCCCGCGCATTCCGGGCTGCTGCCCACCGCGGCGATCTGGGGCGGCGGGACCCTCGGCATCGCCATCCTCTGCGTCGCGCGCCTGCGCGGCCTGCGCGTCGTCGCCGTCGTCGAACCCAATTCGCGCCGCGCCGCCGTGGCGAAGAAGCTCGGCGCCGAACACGTGCTCGATCCGAAAACCCAGGATGTCGTCGCCGAGATCAGAAAGCTCACCGGCGGGCACGGCGTGGACGTGGGCATCGAGGCCGTCGGCTTCCCGGTCTGCCGGCAGCAGTCCGCGGCCGCGCTGATCCGCGGCGGCACCGCGCTGCTCCTGGGCATCGACCACCCCGAGACCTCGTTCGACTTTACCGACCTCGTGCGCCGCGAGATCCGGCTCCAGTGCAGCTACGGCTACACGCCCTGCAATTACCGCGAAGCCTTCGACATCGTTGCGGGCCGCCGCATCGAGTTGGAGCCCTGGATCGACATCGTCCCGCTCGCCGAGGGCCAGGCCGCCTTCGACCGCCTCGCGACGGATCCCGGCGACCGGGTGAAGATCGCGCTGCGGCCGTAGGGAGCCTGTGACCTGTAATCTGTGATCTGTGATCTGTGATCTGTGAACTGTGGACTGTGAACTGTAAACAGTGAACTAAACGAACGGCAGTTACAGATTACAGATTACAGATTACAGACCACAGATTGTATGGGGGTTTCGGGCATGGACTTGCTCAAGGGAGAAGTGGCGCTCGTGACCGGCTCCGGGCGCGGGCTGGGGCACGCGGTGATCTCGCGGCTGGCCGAATGGGGCGCGGACGTGGCGGTGCACGACATCAGCCGCGAAGCGCCGGCGGAGTTCGGCGAGGCCAAGGATCTCGACGAGGTCGCCCAGCGCCTGACGCGCTTTGGCGGGAAGGCTGTCGGCGTGACCGGCGACATCTCCAACCCCGAGGCCGTCGCGAAGCTGGTCGCCGACGCGCAGGCGGCGCTGGGTCCCGTGAGCATCCTCGTGAACGTCGCCGGCGGCGACATCGCCGCGAAGGGCGGGAAGCCCAACCCCAACGACTCGCTCTTCGTGCCCTGGGAAGACGTTCAGGCGATCTTCCAACGCAACCTTTTCGGCACCATGCTCCTCTGCCGCGCGGTGGTCCCCGGGATGATCGAGCGCAAGCGCGGCGCGGTCGTGAACATCGGCAGCGGCGACGCCCACACCGGGCACGTCAACAGCGGCGCCTACGCCGTGGCCAAGTGCGCGATCCTGCATTACACGCGCTGCCTGGCCACGCAGGTCCGCGAGCACAGCGTCCGCGTCAACTGCGTCAGCCCCGGCGCGACCGTCACCGCGCGCTTCAAGGCCACGCGCTCGGTGGATCCGAAGTTTCTCGACGAGTCCAAGCCGCTGCTGCGCTTCGGCAAGCCCGAGGAAGTCGCCGACGCGATCGCGTTCCTGTGCAGCCCGCTCTCCGCGCACGTCAGCGGGCAGGTGCTGCGCGTGGACGGCGGCCTCCAAGTCTGGCCGGGTTGAGCGAGGCGCGGCGGCCGCGGGCGTCTCGCCCGCCTTTTGTTGCCGCATACGGAGTTCAGGGTCCGTCTTCAGCAAGGAGCTACCATGATCCGCCTGGCCACGATGAGCAGCGTCTGCCCCGACTGGACCCTCGACGAGACCATCGCGGGGATGAAGAAGTACGGCTACGCCGGCTACGAGCCGCGGATCGCCTGGGGGCACAAGGGCGGCGTGGAACTCGCGCTTTCGGCCGCCGAACGGAAGGCCGTGCGCAAGCGCTTCGCGGACGAGGGCCTCGCGATCTGCTGCGTGGCCACCGGCGTGCGCCTCGCCCCCGACGACGAGGCCGAGCGCAAGCAGCAGCTCGAGGACCTCCGCCAGGCGCTCGACTTGGCCGGCGACCTCGGCGCGCCCTGCGTCCGCGTCTTCGGCGGCGCCTTCGGCAAGGGCGAACTGCGCGGGATCGTCCGCCGCGCCGCCGAGACCGTCCGCCCGGCGCTGGAGCAGGCCCAGGCGCGCGGCGTCACGATCTGCCTCGAAACCCACGACGCTTGGTGCCGCAGCAACCAGGTGCTGGCGGTCATCGAGGCCGTCGGGCACCCGAACTTCCAGGCGCTCTGGGACGTCATGCACACCCAGCGCTTTCTCGAGAGCCCCGAAGAAAGCTTCGCGAAGTTTGGAAGCCACGTCCGGCACCTGCACCTCCACGACGGCCGCTATGCCGCCGACGGCATGAGCCTCGAGACGGTTGCGCTGGGCGAGGGCGTCATCGACCACGCCAAGCCCCTGCGCCTCTGCCGCGACGCGGGCGTCGACGCCTTCGCCTCGCTGGAGGTGATTCACAAGCTCGGCGACGGCGGCAAGGCCGACGGCGTGTTGCGCCAGTACGCCGAAGGCCTCAAGAAGATGCTGGCTTGAGCCAATTGAAGTAATCAACCACGCCCATAGGGCGTGGCTTTAGGAAGCCCCCGAGGGGGGCGTTTGCGTGGGGAAAGCCCCGTTGGGGCTTGGGCTCAAGCGAGGTCCAAGTAGCCTTGGCCTAGCTCAAGCTGTTCCTGTTCCCGAATGTACCTCCGGATCTGCTCTTCGTTCAAGCCTACCGTACTGACGCAGTACCCAGGCGCCCAGAAATGCAAGCCCGTCATACGCCGCTCTTGCCTTAACTGCCGATGTATCCGAACTGCGCTCTTCCCTTTCAGGAAGCCCAGGGTATGAGAAACGCTGAACTTGGGCGGGATGCTCAAACACATATGAATGTGATCGGGCATCGCATGACCTTCGATCAACTCCACGCCACGCTGTTGACACAACTGCTTCAACACCACACCCACCTTGGACCTGGACTTTCCGTAAAACACCTTGTGCCGATACTTGGGCACGATTACCACATGATACTTACAATCCCATCGCACGTGGGACAAACTCTGCCAGTTGTCCATGGTTCTCCCTCCTGTCCCACGGGGCTTTCCCGGAGGGAGAACCTATCTGGCACGCCGGATCGGTCGAACCTCTTAGGGTCGCACGGCCATAGGCCGTGGCTTCAAGAACTGAAGTGAGGATCCGTCACCCGGAGGCCTGCATGTTCACCCGCCTGGGCAAACCCGCGTTCACGCTCATCGAGATCATGATCGTCCTGACGATCATCGCGTTGCTGGCTTCCATCGCCGTGCCCAACGCCATCCGCTCGAAGATGGCGGCCAACGAGGTCGCCGCCGTCGCGGCCTGCAAGATCTTCTGCGAGGCCCAGTCGCTCTACTACAAGTCCGACTGGGACGGCGACGGCTTGCTCGAGTACGCCACCAGCCTGCGCGGGGATTACAGCCTCTACGAACTCACCGCCGGCTCGGGCGACTTGAGCCTGGTGGACAAGTCGATGGCCTTCGCCGAAGGCGACGCCGACACCGCCATTCCCAAGACCGGGTACATCTTTCGTGTGCTGACCGGGCAGGGCCCTGACTCGCCAGGGGGCTCGAAATCGTACGTCCAGTCGGGGAACCTGATTGGTGGGTACGGGCTCAGCGCGATTCCCCTCTCGTACGACACCACGGGCCGCAACACCTTCCAGATCGGGGTGCCCGGCGTCGTCTACCAGCGCGACCGGGGCCGCAACGACGCCGCGCACCTGACCGCCTACGGGCCGGATACCGTCTGGACCGTGCCCTGACCTCTCTGGATCCGAAAATTCCAACTCGGTTGTCACATCCTGCCTCCCTCGTGCCAGGGATAGGCAGGAGCCGACGGTCATGGGTATGATGGCACGCACCATGAGCAGCGCCGCGGGCAGCCCCGCTTCTTCAACGGCGACCGGCCGTTCTCTCGAACGCCTGGGCGACGGCGACCTGCTGCGCGGCTATCTCGATCCCGGTCCCGGCCGCGAAGAGGCCTTCGCCGAACTGGTCCGGCGCCACGGCGCGCTCGTCCACGGCGCCTGCCGGCGGCGCGTAAGGGACGCCGCGCAGGCCGAGGATGCCGCGCAGGCCGTCTTCGTGCTCCTCGCGCGCAAGGCCGGGAGCCTGGCGGCGCGCGCGTCCCTGGCCGGCTGGCTTTATCAGGCCTCCGAATGGGTGACCCGCACCATGCAGCGCGACGCTCGAATCCGCCGGCGCCACGAACGTGCCGCCGCAAGCCGAGAGGCCTCGCCCGCCGAAGAAGCCGGGGGGCTTCGCGAGGTCCTCGACGAAGCGCTGGGCGCGCTCAAGCCGCGGGACCGCGAGGCGCTCGTGCTGCATTACCTCGAAGGCCTGCCGCAGCAGCAGGCCGCGGCGCGCCTGGGCCTCCGTCACGATGCGTACCGCCAGCGCCTGGGTCGCGCACTCGAACGCATGAAGACGCACCTCGCCGCGAGCGGGCGCGTCTACGCCGGCTCGGCGCTGGGCGCCGCGCTGCTGGAGGTCGCGCGCGCGGACGGCCGCCGTGGCTACGGGCCGCGCGGCCCTCGCCCCCGCCGTTGAAACCCTCGTACATGGAGTGGAGAGGCTCATGTTTGCCAAGAATGTCCTGTTGAGCTGTACGCTGGCCGTGCTGCTGGCGCTGGTGCTGACCGCGACGGCGCTCGTCGCCGGGGAGCGGGCGAAGCCCGCCGCCGACCGGCCGCCCGGACCGCAGAAGCCGGTGGCCGCGCCCGCCGCCGAACCCGCGGGCCCCGCGCACGCGCTGCTGACGGACATCAAGGCCGTCGGCGCGCCCGTGGTCTCGCGCGACGGGCGCTGGCTGGCGGTGCGCGAAGGCGCGGACCAACTGGTCCTGCTCGATCTTGCCGCCGCGCTGGACGCTCCGGATAAGGCCGAGCGCAAACGCTACCCCATCGCCCCGCTCGTGAAGCGTTCGCAGTTCGACACGCGCGGCTGGGGGCGCGCCGCCGCCTTCTCGGAGGATTCGGCCCAGATGCTCCTGCGCGGACCCCAGGGCCTGCAAGTGCTGGCGCTCCCACCCAAGGCCGAACCGCGCAAACTGGGCCTCGGCGCCGATGGCATCCCATTCCTCGAAGGGCGGAAGATCGGCGGCTACGTCCACTGGCTGGTGCTGGAAGCCGCCGAACAGGTTGGAGACGTAGCCGGCGAGGACCGCGCCCTGCTGCGCCGCCTCGAGCGCGTCCTCGATACGACCGACCCGACCGGCCCCGAACCCAAGCGCCCGCTGATCCGCCCCGACACCGCATTCTGGGCGCCCGACGGCAAGAGCCTTTTCGCTACGCTCGAAAGCGACGCGCTGGGGCGCATCGACGCGCGTACGGGCGAGCCGACGCCGCTCGTCACCCGCCAGCAGGTCGAAGCGAAGCTGGGCCAGGACAAGCCGGTGGACTTCGTGAGCGCCGAAGCGGCCGGACCCGACGGCCGCGTCCTGATCCACGCCCTGCGCAAGGGCCCCGACATGTCGCAGATGATGGGCACCTATGTGGCAGGCGGCGACGAGGCGCCCGAGCGCGGGCGCAACCCCGGCAGCGCCGAGCCCGGACCCGGCATGCCGAGCTACGTCTACCTCTGGGACGGCAAGGACTTGACGCTCATTCGCAAGCTCAGCCTGGCGCGCTGGATCGACACGCTCCTCGTCGCGCCTTCCGAAAAGCTCGACCGGTTCCTGGCCTTCCAGGTCGCCAATCTAGGCGGGGCCGGATCGGGGACGCCCCAGGCCTGGCTCGGCTCCATCGACGCGCGGGGCAAGCTGTCCGAGCGCGAATGCACCGAAAACCTGAAGGGGCTCGAAGCGCCCGGCTTCTCCCTGCTCGCGGTCCGCGCCGACGGCTCGCGCGCGCTCGCGGTCATGACCGGCCAGCAGACGAAGGAGATCAAGCTGAAAGGCAAGACGGAGCAGGAGCGCGCGATGGAGATGATGATGCTGGCCATGCAGTCCGGCCGGCCCGGCGGGAGCATGAGCAAGGACGGCGCGATCTTCAAGTTCGGCACCTGCTCGCTCTGGATCCTCGACGCCGAAAAGCAGGAAGCCCGCCAGGTCGGCCCGAGCTTTGGCGAGGCCAAGGGCGGCCTCGAAGGCGTGGTCGGCATCCCGGGCGTGCCCCAGCGCGAGGATATCGTCTGGTCGCCTGCCGGCGGCGTGGCGGCGATGAGCCTCCAGTCGCTCCAGTTCAGCCCCGGCAAGCTCGAGTCCGGCTCCAACGGCCTGCTCCTGGTCCGGCCCGGGACCTGGTAATTTGAAGCGGAATCTAACGCGCGGCCCGCGGCCTTCGTCTAAACTGGAGAGATGCGCGGATTCCCGATCGTCCTGCTTCTGAGCGGCCTCGCGGCGGCGTCCGGGTTCGGCGGTGAGCCCGACGTCGCCGCCCTGTTGGCGCAGGCCAAGCAGGCGGACCCCGTGCAGCGTGCCGAGGCCTACGCGAAGCTGCGCGAGGCCGGTCCCGGCGCGCGCTCCAAGCTCGCGCTTTTCCTCGAAGGGCAATACCGCTACGCGCTCAACGACCTGCGCCGCCTGCTGGCCCAGCCGGCGGTTCGGAAGGCCGCCGACGAGGAGCGCGGCAAGCTCGAGGCCGCCCGCGCCAAGGCGCTCGCGTTGATCCGCGACGAGAACGCCTATCCAGAAAACGCCGCGCTCGAGGCGCGCAAGGCCGTGGAGGCCGCCGTGAGCGCCGTCGAAGTCGGAGCCGCGGGCCGGCGTGAAGCCGTTCTCGCCGCCGTCCCCGAGCTGACCGCCAAAGCCGCCCTGGCCGAGGAATACTTGAGGGAACTCGCGCTCCTCGACCGGCCTCCCTCCGCCGCCCTCGGGCGCTTCGAGGCCGAGCGGCTCGTCGAACAAGCCGTCGAGCCGGCGCAGGCCCAGGAACGGCTTGTGCGCGGGGCCAACCTGCACGCGCCTTCGCTCGCGCGGCCGATCGAGCGCCTCGTCCTGGAACAGGTCAACGCGTACCGCGCCGCGCTGGGGCTCGCGCCGCTGCGCTTCGACGGGCGCCTGTACCGCGCCGCGGCCTGGTTCGCGCGGCATTCGGCCGAGGCCAACCTGCGCGGGCACTTCTGCGACATCGCCGGCCGCAATGGGCCCACCGATCGCGCCGAGGCCGAGGGGCACCGCCGCTGCAACGGGGAAGCCGTCGCGTACAACGGCTGCCACTTCGAGGACTGGCTCCGCAGCCCTTCGCACCACCGCGTGCTCGTCGACGCGCAGGCCGGCGACGGCGCGGTGGCGGTCTTCCGCAACGTGGCCGTGCTGGCGACGGGGCTCTCCGATTCCTCCGCGCAACCCGGGCCGCCCGGCGCCGTACCGGCGCGGCGCGAACTCTGGGCGGACCTCGCCCGCGCCGGCCGCGATGCGCGGAACTTGGAGAGCGTCGCGCGCTTCCTCCAGGCCGGGCGCGGAAAAGGCCTGGCCGAGGAGGCCTGGGCCGCGGTCCTCGCCGCCGATCCCGGCCATGCCGCCGCGCGCGAAGCGCTGGGCTACCAGAACGTCGAGGGTCGCTGGCGGCCCCGGCGGACGGCCCAGCCCGCGGGCGGGGCGGCCGCCCTCGAAGCGATCCGGAATGGCCTCGCGGGCGACGCGATGGCGCGGTACGCGGCGCTCCTGGCCTGCGCCGCCAACGGAGCCGCCAAACTGCTGCCCGACGTCGAGCCGCACCTGGCCGCGCCGGACCCCGACGTCCGCGCCGCCGCCTGGGAAGCCGCCGCCGTCCTCGGCGCGCCCGCGCTCAAGCCCCGCGCGCTGAAGCTCCTCGCGTCCGAGGATCCCGCCGACCGCGCGGCAGCCTGCGCGGCCCTTGAAGTTCTCGGCGGAGACGACGCGGTCGAGGAACTGCTGAAGGCGCTTGAGCGGAACCTCAGCGAATACTCCGTGATCCGCGCCCTCGAAGTCCTGATCGGGAAGCGCCTGCGCATGAACTACGACGACGACCAGCCCACGCGCGAATTGAAGATCCGCCAGGCCCGCACGGGCGGCCGCTGAGCTTCTTCCGCCTGCCGGTCCGTGGTAAAAGCACGGTATGCCATTTCGCACCGAGTTTCGCTTTCGCCCGTACCACGATGCCCGGGGCGAGCGGCTCCCGAATCCGGAGCCGCGGCAGATCTACGGCCCGGTCCATTCCATCGGCCCGCTGACGGTCTGCGCCTACCTGGTCGCGACCCCGGATGGGCTCGTGGTCGTGGATACCGGGTACGAGAGCGATGGCGAACTCCTGCCGGACAACATTCGGAAGCTGGGCTTCGAGCCCCGGGACATCCGCCTGATCCTGCTTACGCACTGGCACTGGGACCACATCGGCGGCGCCGCGCGCCTCGCGGAGCTTTCGGGCGCCCCGGTCATGGTCCACGAACTCGACGCCGGGATCGTCGAGTCGGGTAGCTACCGCGGCGAGCGCAAGACGCCGCCCGTCGGCGTGGCGCGGCGCTTGAAGGACGGCGACGCGATCGAGCGCGGCGGCGTGGCCTTCCGGACGATCCACGCGCCGGGCCAGTCGGCGGGCGAGGTCGTCTTCCTGGCTGAGGTGGACGGGCCGGACGGCCCCTGCCGCGTCCTCTTCGCCGGCGACGCGACGGGCTTCAAGCACAGCGTCAAGGGCCTCGACGAACTCGGCTATCCGGGCGTCTGCGCCGACTACCGCCGCGCCGTGAAAACGCTCGAGGCGCTGGAATTCGACCTGTATCTCGGCGGGCATCCCCACCAAGTCTTCAACGAGATGCGCGAAGACGGCAACCCCTTCGTCACCCGCGAAGAATACAGGCGGATGCTCTCGGAACGCCATCGCTTGATGGAGGAGTTCGTCGCGCGGCACCCGCGCTATCTGGAATGGTAGGTCAGCGCGCGGGCAGCGCGCCCGCGTTCGGATTCAAGAGCATCGCCGCGATCGCGGCCACGTAGAGCGCCAGACCCACGGCGAGCAGCACCTGGCTGACGCGGTACAGGCGCGTCTTGCGGTCGCGGTAGGCCAGCGCGCCGCGCAGCCACGCGTCGGGCGGCTCTCCGGGAAACTGCGTGATCCAGCGGATCGGCAGGACGCCCCAGACCAGCAGGCCCGCCGCCGCGAGCGCGATGCTCACGCCCCCCACGATCAGCCCCTGCGCCAGCGCGCTGGTGCCGGCGATGACCCGCCCGCTGAAACCCGTCGTCGTGATCACGATCCCCGCCAGGCCCAGCAGCACCTGCGCGCGGCTGTGCAGCGTGGCGAATTGCCGGTCGAGCAGGTCCCAGACCTTCGTCACGCCCTCCGCGCCGAAGACCTCGCGGATGCGCACCGCTTCCCGCTCCGGATCGAGAAAGTCCATGCGTACTCCCGCCCGCGCCGCGATCAGATCGCGATCCGCCCGTCCAGCGTGAAGACCTGCCCGCAGGCCGTCCGGTTCTCCAGCAGGTCCGCGATGAAGCGCCCCGCCTCCGCGGCGGGGTCGGCTTCGAGCTTCAGCACGTTGCGCCTGGCCACGGCCTCCACGAACGCCTCGCTGGCCGCGCGGCCCATCTCGCTCTCGCGGACGAACGGCGGCACGACGGCGTTTACCCGCACGCCCAACGGACCCCACTCGCGCGCCAGCGACTTCATCAGGCTCAGCAGGCCCGCCTGGGCCATGGCGTACGCCGCGCCGCCGGCCCGCCCGCTCAGCGCCGCGTGGGAACTCAGGAAGACCACGCTCCCGGCCTTCTGCTTCAGGAACGTCCGCGCCAGCGCCTTGGCCAGCAGGAACGGCGCGCTCAAATCCACCGCGAGGACCTCGCGCACGTCGGCCTCGGACTGCGCCGCGGCCGGCGCGTCGCGGGCGATGCCCGCCGCCCAGACCAGCGCGTCGAGGCGGCCGAAGTCGGACAGGAAAGCCTTGGCCAGCGCCGCGGGCTGCTCGGGATCGCGGAAATCGGCCGCGTAGGCCTTGCAGGGCAGTTCGGGGAGGCGTTCGGGATGGGCGTGCCGGTGCAGTCCCAGCGCGCACCCGCGGCGGTGCAACGCGCGCGCGACGGCCCCGCCCAGCGTGCCGGAGGCGCCGCAGACCAGGACGGCGGGGGTGGAGGGGTTCGCGGGCACGCCGGCTTCAGCCCTGCGGCGGGCGCAGGATCCCGTAGAGCCGGGCGAGGTGCTTGCGGTCCTCGGGGACCAGCGCCGCGATTCGCGCGCCGATCCAGCAGCGCGGCGTGTCGGGCAAGTCCGTGCTCCCGCGCGCCGGCTCGGCCGGCACCCGCGCGATCCGCACCGGCTCGAAGCGCAGCACCGCCGGCTCCACGTCGCTGCCGTGGAAAAGCTGCGCGGCGAGGAAGACGCGCGGAGGGTCGCCGACTTCGAAGCTCCGGACCAGGTCCTCCGGCGCCGGGCCGGTCATCAGCATCCCGCCGTCGCTCACGTTGGCCACGCCGCCCTCGAAGGTGCGCGGGTCGAGCTGCTGCAGGGCCGAGCCGTAAAAGCGGTAGCGCGCGAGCACCGTCGTGGAGATCCGCGGCGCGGCGCGCTGGGGCAGCTCCGCGCTCCCGTCCAGCGCCTTCAGGATCTGCTTCGGGTCGGCCAGGTAGAACCTGAGCTTCATCCGGCTGCGCGATTCCAGGTCCTCGCGCTCCTGAAGCGTCAGCGGGTGCGTCGCGGCGACGCGGAGGGTGCGGGAACTCACGTCGAAGGGAAGGATGCCGAGCCGGGCGCAATCCTCTTCCGGCAGCGCGCCGCGCGCTTCGGCGCCGATGCCCGTCACGTCCAGGTCCACGAAAGGCAGGCCCAGGTGTTCGGAGAGCGCTTCGGCGAGCTGCCGGCTGCTGACGAGCCCGGCGGAGACCAGGCCCGAGCCGAGGCGCACGCCGCTGCGGTTGGCGTCCAGGAAGCGCTCCAGGTCCCCCTTGTCGAGCGCCTTGCGCTTCACCAGCACGCGCCCCAGCGGTTCCCGCTGCCGGCGCCGCGGGGCGGCGTCGTGAAGCAGCCGCGCGCGCATCTCGCTCAGATGCTTCCGCGAGCGTTGCAACGAGGCCTCCACGTACTTGCGGTGCAGCAGGAGCTGGTCCTTGGCGTCCTGCGCCTCGAAACGGCAGGCGACTTCAATGCCCCCGTCGCGGAGCGCCTCCACGCGCACGACCTCGGCGTTGAGCCCCTTGGGTTGCTCGCTGGCCCGCATCGTCACCGCCACCATCAGCGGCTGGTCCGCCTGCGGCACGGCCACCGGGAAGCCGTCGGCTGCCGATGCCGACGGATCGTGCCGGTACCGCACGCCGGTCTCGCTCAGGTCCAGCAGCGCGCCGGCCGGCACCAGCCGGTTCTGGTGGCTGATCCAGACCGTGCCCTGCGCCGGAGCGCGTTCGCGGGTGCGCTCATTTTTCGAGGCCCGCACGGGCGCCCCGCGGCGGGAAGAACGGCTGCTCGGCTTGCTGCTCAAAGGCGGGCTCCTGCGGCGCTCGATCCGTACCACTACCTTGTATACCCACCCGAGCTTGAAAGGGCAAAACGAAGAACGCCGGGCTCGCGCGCGGGGATGGGCAGGCGCAGGGCTTTCCGATCCCGTACAATCCATTGCACGCCCCCGCGCACCGCCAGGAGACTCGCCATGAGCAACGCCCCCGAATTCCACGCCGTGCCGCTCGCCGAGGTTCGCGCCGAAACGCCCGAATTGGTCCACCTGGCGCTGAATGGCGTTCCCGCGGCGTTGCGCGAGGCCTACGGCACGCCCGGGCAGTACGTCCAGATCCGCGAGGGCGACGGCAAGCCGGGCTTCTTCGCGCTGGCTTCCGGCCCCGGCCGCGAGGGCTTCGAGTTCCTGATCAAGCGCGGGCCGCCGCTGGCCGAGGCGCTCGCCGGAAAGAAAGCCGGGCAGGACCTCTCCATCAGCGCGCCGGCGGGCAAGGGGTTCCCGGCCGCGGAGGCCGTTGGGCGCGCGCTCTTTCTGGTCGGCGTCGGCTCGGGCCTGGCGCCGCTGCGCGCCGCCGCGCACGCCGTCCTCGACGGCCGGCTCAAGCCCCGCGCGGTGCGCTTCTACTATGGCGCGCGCCGCCCCGACGCGATCCCCTACGCGGCCGAGACGAAGGCCTGGGCCGCCCAGGGCATCGAGTTCCACGCGATCTGCTCCCAGCCGCCCGGCGGCGTCTGGAACGGCCGCACCGGGCGCGTCCAGGCGTTGCTCGAGGAGTGCGGCGCGCACGTCGCCCCCGATGCCTGCGTCTTCGCCTGCGGGATGAAGGACATGGTCGCCGACGCCAAGCGCATCCTCGCCGCGCATGGCCTTCCGGAGAGCCGCGTCTTCCTGAACTTCTGACCCTCCGGGAGCAACTCCGCAAGATCCGGGTGGCCGGCCGGCCGGCGCGCGGCGTATGCTGGGCCTCATGAACGCCCCGTCCGACGATTACGCGCGAGTCGAGCGCGCGATCCGCTTCCTCGAGCGCGAAGCCGCGCGGCAGCCGGGGCTCGCCGAAGTCGCGGCGCACGTCCATCTGAGCGAGTTCCACTTTCAGAGGCTCTTCAAGCGCTGGGCGGGCGTCTCGCCCAAGCGCTTCCTGCAGGTCGTGACCCTGGAACTGGCCAAGGAGCGGCTGCGCGAACGCGGGAACGTGCTGGCGGCCGCGTGGGACGCGGGGCTCTCCGGCCCCGGGAGGCTGCACGACCTCTTCGTCACGCTGGAAGCCGTCACGCCGGGCGAATTCAAGGCTCGCGGCGCCGGGCTGGAAATCGGCTGGGGCGTTCAGCCCTCGCCCTTCGGCGCCTGCCTGCTGGGACTCACCGGGCGCGGCATCTGCCATCTGGATTTCATCGATCCGGACCCCGGCGCGAAGGCTCGGGCGCTGGAACGGCTGCGCGCGGCCTGGCCGCGCGCGGAGTTCGTGGAACGGCCCCGGGAAGCCGAGGCGGCGGCCGGGCGGATCTTCGAGCCCCGCGCCGCGGGCGAGCCCCTGCCGGTCCTGGCTGCCGGCACCAACTTCCAGGTTCGCGTCTGGAGCGCCCTGCTGCGCATCCCCGCGGGCGCCACGGCCACCTACGCGGAACTGGCGCGGAGCCTGGGCCGGCCGCGCGCGGCGCGGGCCGTGGGGCAGGCTTTGGCGCGCAACCGCGTCGCGTATCTGATCCCTTGCCACCGCGTCATCGCGAAACTGGGCGTCCTGGGTGGATATCGCTGGGGGCCGGAGCGGAAGAAGGCCATGCTGGCGTGGGAGCGTACACGCGCCGAGGCCGAGGCCTGAAAAAAAGCGCCCCGTTCGGCTGAACGGGGCGAGAGGCGACTTGGGGTGAAGCGGATGCGCGTCAGTTGGCGCTCTTGGCGGCTTCCGGCGGCAGGACGTGGACGCGGCGCTGGGCCGTGCGGTCGAAGAAGACCACGCCGTCGGCGAGCGCGTAGAGCGTGAAGTCGCGCCCGAGCGCCACGTTGCGGCCGGGCTTGAACTTGGTCCCGCACTGCCGCACGATGATGTTGCCGGCTTTGGCGACCTGTCCGCCGTACACCTTGACGCCACGATACTTCGGATTGCTGTCGCGGCCGTTCTTGCTCGAGCCCTGACCCTGTTTATGCGCCATCGTCCTGCTCCCTGATTGCTGGCCTATCCGTCTTCAAGCCGGAGAGGCAGGGTATCCGAACCATGGTCCGAATCAAGTCCAGGCTGAAACGAAAACGGGCGGCCCGAAGGCCGCCCGTTCATCGGCTGTCTTGCGAACGTCTTACCAGTGGACCTGGAAGTTGACGACGAGGTTGTTATTGCGGACCTCGCGGAGCTCGCGCCCGTTGGGGTTGTCCGCCTTGTCCTCTTCGTTGACCCAGTTGTAGTTGACCTGCAGCTTGGCGTTGTGGCCCTTGATGTAGTAGTTGAAGCCGGCGGTGATCACGTCGGTCGTGAAGACGTCCAGCTCGCGGCCCGGGTTGTCCAGATCCTGATAGAAGAGGTTCTCCATCCGGTCGAAGCGGAAGGTGAATTCCATCGGCTCCAGGACGTACTTGCCGAAGTCGCCGCCGCTGCGCAGGCCTTCACCCCAGATGCTCTCGGAGATTCGGTAGCCGGTGCTGACGTACCAGCCTTCGACGTTGAAGGGGGCCGGATCGCCGACGCCGGCGGCGGCGGTGCTGGCGACTTCGCCGGTCGGGGCGAAGCGGTCGCGGTACTGGCCCCACTCGCCGCGGATCCACCAGCCGCTGACCGGGCTCTCTTCGCCGGCCTTCCAGGACAGGTAGGCGTACTGGAGCTGGTGCACGGTGCGATTGCGCTGGAGGCCATCGACCGGGGTGCCGCCGCCGTTGAACTGCGCGGCATCGCGTCCGCCGGACTCGCCGCCTTTGCCGTGCATGATGCTGTAGCCGATTTCGATGCTGCCGAACTTCTCGTTCTTCCAGAGCGGGCGGAGCAGGATCGCGGCCACCCAGTCCTTGTCGTCGTTATCGTCGCCGCGGTTGCCGCGGTGCTGGAAGGCCGTGCCCGCGCCGTTGAACGCGCCGAGCCAGTACTGCAGGCGCTCATCCCACCACGAGCCGTGCACCTGGCTGCCCAGGTCGCGGAGGTCGGCAAGCGCCGTGATCTGGGAGCGCTCGACGAAGTCCAGGTACGCCTCGTCCCGCGTGCCTTCCTCGCCCAGGTGCCGCTTGAACTGGCCCGTGGTGAAGTCGTGGTGCGGGATGATGCCGTGCACGTTGATGTAGGCGTCCTGCAGCGTGAAGTTCGGGGAGCCCGCGCCGCTCTGGACGACGCCGTTGTTGAAGTTGCCGCCGGCGGCCGAGCCCGAATTGTAGTACGCGGTGCCGTCGCCCGACTTCACCTGGCTCTGGTTCTGCGGCAGGTTCGGGAAGGACTGCGCTTCCCGGGCGGTGTCGAAGGCCACGTAGCCCGTCACGTTCTCGTGGATGTCCATCGTGAAGCGGAGCTGCGCGCGGCGCACGCGGAAGCCGTCGTTATCGCTGACTTCGTTCGAGCCGAAGCCGGCGGGGCCGCCGCCGTTGGCCTGGTTGGGGTCCACCCAGCCGGTCTGGTCGTTCTGGATCGTGTAGAACCAGACCTGGAGCAGGCCGCCCACCTTCAGGTTGCCCGAGCGGGTCGTGACCTTCTCGTTCGGGCCGTAGCCGCCGTACTTGTCCCCGACGGTGGCATCGGCGCGACCGACCACGCCTTCGCCCACGGGACGGCTGCCTTCGACCTGCTGGCGGATTTTCTTCAGCTCGTCCTTGAGCTTCTGAAACTCCTCTTTGGTCGGGCTCGCCGCCGTAACCGCCGGCGCCACAATCCCGGCCAGCACGCTCAGGCTCAACACCCAAATCATCGCGCGCTTCATGAAGGTATGCCCCCTCCGGCTTGATCTTCGAGTACCACGCTCATGGATCACCTGGAAACCCAGCAGCTCGCCACATGACGAGGCTCACTGGATGCTCTGGTGCAACCATGAATGGACGACAGATGGTAGCGTTCTCCTGTGCACCTGTCTACAGGAAAACCGGGCCTCGAAATGATATTTTTTAGCTCTTTCGCCATCCCTGAGTTTCCCATTTAACGCGTTGATATTAAACATGTTGCGATCCGAACTGCTATTCCGGTGGCGTCTTGAAGATGCTCTCGTGCTTGCGTGTTACCGCGGTCCCCGCCGGCACAACCACCACTTCGGATGCTAACCGGGCCTTTACCGGACGTTCACAAGATCGATCGTTGCAGGCCTGGAACTGAAGCTCAATCTGAAGCACATGCGCGCCCGGAGTCGCCGTCTCGGCCACTTCGAGTTCGGCCAGGATCCGAACCTCGCCGCCATAGACTTGCAGCGCCTCGCCGAGTCCCAGCTTGGGGTCGAGTTTTAACTCCGCGGGCTTGGGAAACTTGAGTTCGCGCAGGCTCGCCCACGCGGTCTCCTCGAGGCGCATCGAGGTCGCGACAAGCTCGTCGCGAGTGGGCGCGTTCGACTGCACGTGCCAGCCTTCGTCGAGTTGAATGCGCACGGCAACGGGCACTTTGGCGCCGGCGGGCAACTGCTCAAATCCAACCAGCAGCTCGGCGATGGCCGGGCCGAACTGCCGCTTGGAAGGCGGGATCTCGGCCTTGGGCGGGGGTTGCGCGGCGCCCGCGGCCAGGCTGCGTTCCCAGGCCAGCAGCAGCGATTCGGCGGCGAAGGGCTGGCGGTCCATCAGCCCCGCGAAGGCCGAGAAGAGCGTCTCGGCGCGCCGCGCGTATGCGGGCTTCCGCGTCAGGGCCTCGAGCTTCACCAGCACCTGCGCGGCGACGCCGTTCCCCGAGGGCGTGGCGTTGTCGGCGGGGTTCTTCATCCGCACCAGCAGCGTCTCGTGGTCGTCGGCGACGAAGAAGTAGCCGCCGTTCTTCCGGTCGAGGAAGTGCTCGTCGAGGAGGGCGACCAGCGCCTCGGCTTCGCGGAGCCAGCGCGCGTCGCCGGTGGCCTCATGCAACTCCAGAAACGCGTCGGCCAGGAAGGCGTGGTCGTCGAGGTATGCGGCGAGCTTGGCCTGCCCGCGGTTGTACGTGGCGTGCCAGCGGCCCTCGGGCGTGCGCATGTTCCGGAGCAGCCACTCGGCGGCGCGGGCGGCGGCCTGGACGTAGCGCGGCTCGCGCAGGTCCTTCCCCCCGCGGGCGAAGGCGCCGATCGCGAGCGCGTTCCAGCTCGTGAGGACCTTGTCGTCCAGCCCCGGCCAGACGCGCTTGGCCCGCGCGGCCCGGAGCTTCGCGTTACAGGCCTCCAGAAACGCGCGCGCATCGGCCTCCGCGACGGGTTCCTGGAGGTGCGGGATGTTCAACCCGGTGGGCTGGCCGGTCGCTTCCTCGTGGAAATTCCCATCCTTCGAGATCCGGTAGCGCTCGGCATACGCCGCGGCGTCGGCGCCGAGGAGCGCGTCGAGTTCCTTCCGATCCCAGACGTAGAAGCGCCCTTCCTCGCCTTCGCTGTCCGCGTCGTAGGCCGAGTAGAAGACGCCGTCCCGGGTCGTCATCTCCCGGAGGATCCACTCGAAGATGCCGCGGGCGGTGCGCGCGTAAGCCTCGTCCTTCAATACCGCCGCGGCGCGGCTGTAAACCCAGGCGAGCTGCGCGTTGTCGTAGAGCATCTTCTCGAAGTGCGGCAAGAACCAGCGGGGGTCGGTGGCGTAACGATGAAAGCCCCCGCCGACGTGGTCGTGGATCCCGCCGAGCTGCATCTTGTCGAGGGTGAGCTTCGTCATCTCGCGCACGCGGGCGTTGGCGGGGTCGCGAGAGAGCAGCTCGAGGAAAAACTTGAGCATGGCGTGGGGCGGGAACTTCATCCGCGCCTGGAGCCCGCCTTCCTGGAAGTCGAAATGCTCGTGCAGGAGCGCGACGGCGCGCGCGGCGGTCTTCCCGTCCAGCGGCCGCTCCGGTTCGCCCCAGCCGCCCTGCGCCTCCTGCTTCAGAACCTGCGCGATCTGCTGGCAGACCTCGTCGACCTTCGGGCGCTGCTCGGTCCAGGCCTGGTGGAGGCGGCCCATCAGGGTCACGAAGGCCTCTTTGGGATAGTACGTCCCGCCGAAGAAGGGCGCCCCGTCGGCGCGCAGCACCACCGACATGGGCCAGCCGCCGCGCCCATTGGAAAGGTGGACGTAGCGCATGTAGATGTCGTCCACGTCCGGGCGTTCCTCGCGGTCCACCTTCACGCAGACGAAGCGCGCGTTGAGGAACGCGCCGACGTCTTCCTGCTCGAAGCTCTCGCGCTCCATGACGTGGCACCAGTGGCAGGAGCTGTAGCCGACGGAGAGGAAGATCGGCTTGTCCTCCTTCCGCGCCTTCTCGAAGGCCTCCGGGCCCCAGGGATGCCAGTCCACGGGATTGTGCTTGTGCTGGAGCAGGTAGGGACTCGTCTGGTCGGCCAACCGGTTGGTGTGCTTCGGAGGCTGGGGCGCGGTAGACACGGGCGCCTCCTTTTCAGGGACTTGAGTCGGTTCGCCCGCGAGCCCGCCTCGGCCCGAGACACCAACCACTAGAAGGGAGAGGAGGCACAGGTGCACCCAGTGCCTTTGGCAACCGAACATGACAACTCCTTGTCCGCCCAAGACCATAAACGATCATCAAGGATGAGCCGGAATTAGGCCAGTGCAATCTCCTAAATCCGCATAACAACGGGGGTTAATTTTGGATTATATTCGTATCTTTTCATAGAATCATTATCAATAAGTAAAGTCTTATTTTGTAAATAGTTATAGTCAATAAAAGAAAGTAAGTTCTCATCTGTTTTTGTACTGGCACGCGTTGTGCTTTTACGATTCATGACATAGAATGTTGGGAGTAGGAGGGGCCGAGACTCCAGGGGAGTTTGGGCCTCTTTTGCGAAGCAGGATCCCGCCATGCGTTCCCGCGATTTCCAGATTGGCGAGCGTGTCATCCTCCGCCGCAAGCGCGAGCGGGTTGGCGCGCGGGTCACGAAGGTCGAACGGTGCCTCCGCCGCATCGTCACGGACATGGGCGAGCGCCGGATCGTACACGCGCGCCAGCTCAACTATCCCACGCGCGAGACCTTCCTGATGCTCGAGTCCCGGCTCGACCGGAGCCTGTACTCCTCGCGCGGGCAGGGGGAGTTCATCCGGGAACTGCTGCATGGATACGGGGCGCGGCTGCTCTACGAGCGCGTGCACTCCAAGGATGATCTCCGCCGCTTCCTCCGCGCGGAGGGGCGCCGGCCGACGGTGCGCATGGTCCACTTCTGCGGGCATGGCCACCGCGAAGGCACCTTCTCGCTGACCTTCGACGAGGTGGACCTGACCCAGGACGTGGAACTCTTCCGCGGCATGCGCGGCAAGATCCTGCTCTTCAGTTCCTGCGAGATCGGGAGCCTGGGCGAGACCTTGCAGGCGCTGGTGCGGGAGGTCGAACTGGCGGGGATCATCGCTTACCGGACCGAGGTCGAGGACACCTTCGCGAACCTTGCCGACGCGATGATCTACGACCGGCTGCTGAGCACCGGCGCGTCCCCGCGGCAGGCCGTGCGCCAGGTCAACGCCGCCCTGAAGGCGCTCGGCGCGCGCCCCCTGCAGTCCGGGAATCAGCGCGGGAACATCCTCTGCTGCTACGACTGAGCGATTGGCGTCGGTATCTTCCCGCTCCAGCATCCATCCGCAATAATTAGGAGCGGAGCGACGAAGCTTGCGCGCGGTTTGTTCGTGGTCCGAGCGGGCTTCGTTCGTAAATCATAAACCCCGTCCTGTTATGAAGATACCGAAAAGTGGAGCGCAGGGGTCCGGAATCCCAGTTGAATTCGGCCCGCCCCGGGACATATTCACCGCATCCTGAAATCCAGGATACCGCTCCATGTCGTGCGGATTCCCAATTCATGAGGAGGTATTCCGTGCGCTCTAGAAAGAAATGGTTTGTCGCTCCCTGGCTGGCTGTGGTGGCCGTGCTGTTCTTCTGTACGGGCGCCGACCACCGCGAAGCGCCCGCCATACTGCTCGATCCGGCCGCGGACATCAACGATATCTACGCCTTCGTCAGTCCCGAGGATTCCGACAACGTGATCCTGGTGATGACGGTCAACCCGTTCACCGCGCCGGGCCTGACCAACCCCTTCTCGAACGACACGATGCTGCAGTTCAAGATCGACAACGACGGCGACTTCAGGGAAGACGTCGTGATCCAGGCGCTCTTTACCGGCCTGCCCGCGGCGCAGCAGTTCACGATCCTCGGCCCGGACCGTCCCGGACGGAAGGGCGGCGCGAACACGCCCCTGGGCGCCCGCGCGCCTTCGTTCAGCGGCCCGGCCAACGGGACCATTCAGGTGAACCCCAACACCGGCGGCGTGCTGCGCGTCTTCGCGGGCATGCGCGACGATCCCTTCTTCTTCGACGGCTCGCGCTTCAACGCGATCCTCGCCGGAACCCAGACCGCGTTCCGCGACCCGGGCATCGACTTCTTCGGCGGGGTCAACATCACGGCGCTGGTCCTGGAAGTGCCGGCCGACAGCCTGACCAACGGCGGCTCGAACACCGACCTCAACATCTGGGGCGCCACGAACCGGCGCCGCAGCACGGTCCAGTTCACCAACCGCGACAGCCGCAGCGGGGGCGTCTACGTGCAGGTGGACCGGATGGGCCGGCCGGCCATCTCGACGGCGCTGATCCCCAGCGCGCGGCGGAACGAGTTCAACCGCGCCCAGCCCTCCCAGGACCGCACTCTGTTCTTCCAGGACGTGGCGATCTCGCTGACGAACTTCGGCGCGATCAATCCCGGCCAGCCCGGCGGCCTGGCGGAGTTCCTGCTGCCGGACGTGCTGAACCTGGACACGACCCAGGCGACCTCCGCCTTCCCCAACGGCCGTGCGCCGGCGGACGACGTGATCGACACGGTGCTGACCCTGGCGACCAACAACAACCCGAACCTGAACTCCGATAACCTCGATGCGCCCGCCGAAACCTTCCTGGCGGTGTTCCCCTTCCTGGCGGCGCCGATTCCGGCGACGGTGATGCAGCCGATCCGGCAGTAAACGCCCGGCGGTCCAAGCACGGTCTCACGCGCGGGGCGGGCCATGGCCCGCCCCGCGCTGTTTCGGGAGCGCAGCCGCATGCGTGGAATGGCCTTGCTTCTTGCGGCCTGGGCCGCGCTCCTGGCGCCGCCCGCCCGATCCGCCGAGGCCGCGGGCGACGCGGAACTGGAGTTCTGGCGGCAGCGCGTGGATCGCGATCCCGAGGACTTCAAGACGCCGGGCCGGCTCTGCGCGCTGTACCTCCAGGCCGGCAAGGAGCGGGGCGAGGACGGCTTCTTCAAGCAGGCGGAGGAGGCCGCGCGGATCGCGCTGAAACGCAATCCGCGCTACTACGGCGGGCTGCTGCTCCTGGCCGGAGCCCTTTCGGCGCAGCACCGGTTCCAGGCCGCGGCGGCGGCCGCCGGGGAAGCCGCGAAGCTGGAGCCCGCGACCCCCGACGCCTACGGCGCGCTCGGCGACGCGCGCATGGAATACGGCGACCTCGAAGGCGCGGCGGAGGCCTATGCGCGCTTCGAGCGCGGCGCGCACCCTTTCGAGCGCGCGGCGCGGCGCGCCAACTTCGCCTTTGCGAGCGGGCGTCTTCGGGACGCCCTCAGGGAGCTCGAGAAGGCGCTGAAGATCGCCCACGAGGAGGCGCTTCCCCATGGGCCGCAGGCCTGGTGCCATGTCCGCGCCGCCGAATTCGAGCGCCTGCGCGGGCGGTACGAGGAGGCCCAGGAGCATTGCGCGGCCGCGCTGCGTTTCGTGCCCGGGGATCTGGCCGCCTTGATCGAGCGCTCCAAGGTGAACCTCGCGCGCGGCGCGCACGCCGAAGCGGTCGCCGACGCGCAGGCCGTCGTCGCGCGGCGCGCGCATCCGGAGCTCGTCGAATTCCTGGCCGAGGCGTGCGAGGCGGCGGGCCTGAAGGACGAAGCGCGCGCCGCGTGGGCGCGGGCGAAGGAGCTCTACGCCGAGGCCGCGGCGAGCGACAACCCCCACGATTACCGCAACCTCGCGCGCTATCTGGCCGGGCCGGGCGGCGATCCCGGGCGCGCCGCGGACTTCGCGCGCAAGGACCTGGAACTGCGCAAGGACGCCTACGCCTGGGATGCGCTGGCCTGGGCGCTCCATCGGGGAGGCAAGGCGAAGGAGGCCGCCGAAGCCCTCCGCCACGCGCTCGAACGGCTGCCCGAAGACCCCGAACTCCTCGACCGCGCCGGGCAGATCCTCCTCGCCGCGGGCGAGGCCGAAGCCGGCCGCAAGCTTCTCAAGCGCGCGCTGGACCTGAACAAGCATTACCCCGGCCGCGCGCGGATCGAGGCGCTGCTCGAGAAATAGGCTCCGCCGACTGGGCTTGCGCGGAGTCCCCGTCGAATCCAGAATCCCAGGCCGTCGGCTGACCATTCCATTCCCTTCCGGAGGCCCCGCTCATGCCCGCGCGCAAGATCCTGATGCTGGTCGGCGATTACGTCGAGGACTACGAGTGCATGGTGCCGTTCCAGGCGCTGCTGATGGTCGGGCACACGGTCCACACCGTCTGTCCCGGCAAGAAGGCCGGCGAGAAGGTTCGCACCGCGGTCCACGATTTCGAGGGCGACCAGACCTACCTCGAGCGCCCCGGACACAACTTCGCTCTGAACGCGACCTTCGCGGAGATCCGCCCCGAAGCGTACGACGCGCTGGTGATCCCCGGCGGGCGCGCGCCCGAGTACATCCGGCTCAACCCGCGCGTGCTGGAGATCGTGCGGCACTTCGCCGAGACGAAGAAGCCCATCGCCGCGATCTGCCACGCCATGCAGGTGCTCGCCGCCGCCGGCGTCCTGAAGGGTCGGCGCTGCACGGCGTATCCTGCGGTAGGCCCCGACGTGACGAGCGCCGGCGGAACGTACGTCGAGATTCCCATCGACGGCGCGCACACCGACGGGAACCTCGTCACCGCGCCCGCCTGGCCCGCGCACCCGGCCTGGCTCTCCGCCTTTCTGAAGGTGTTGGGTACGCGGATCGAACCCTGAACGTTAGTTCCGAGTTCCGAGTTCCGAGCCACGAGCCCGCCTACCCGCCCCCGCGCACCGCGCCGGGGTTGCTTAGGAAGAAATGCAGGAACTCGACGAGCGCCGAGGCGGAGAGGCACTCGAAGTGCAGCGCGTCGCGGTCCACGTCGAGCGTCAGCACGGCGCGCACGCCGGCCTGGAGCGCGCGCATGCCGGCCATCGTCACCTCGCCGCCGGGCAGTTCGCGGGCCGCGTTGAGGGTGAGCACGAGTTCGACGAGCGGCAGGGCCTCGGCCAGGTCCCGCGCGGCGTCGGCCAGAACGCAGCGCTCGCCTTCGCGGCGCAGGCGCCCGGCTTCGAGCAGCTCGCGCAGCCCCGCATGGAAGACCGCGGCCTCGGCCGGTTCCTTCCGCTCGACCAGATCCCGCGCCACGTGGTAGAGCCACTGCGGCGAGGACGGCAGCCCGCGCGCGAAACCGGCGAGCGTTTCGGCGTCGAAGGCCGGCGTCCCGGAGTTCGCGCCCGAGACGATCCCGCTCAGGATCGCATGGCGGTGAAAATCAAGGGCCGCCGCCAGGACGAAGGCCGTCTCGAAGCCGCAGACGGCGCTGAACTCGGCGACGCGGATCAGGCTTCCCCCGGTGTGCTGGCGCAGCCCTTCGAGGATCTCCCCGGTGGGCGCCGGGTCGCGGATCAGGACGCCGTCGGGCAGCAGCGTGAAGGCCACCGCGCGGTCGAAGCGGGGCGCGAAATAGACCGTGTGGTCGTAGAAGCGTTTCCCCGCGGCCAGGCGCACGCGCGCGAAGGACTTGGTCTCGGCAAGCGCCACGAGGGTCTCTTTCGACTGCTCGGAAGGCCGCCCTGCGCGGTCGAGCACGCCGGCCTCGCGCAGCGCGCGGGCCTGCTCCTCGGGAAGCGGCACGGGGCCGTCGTAGCGCAGCGGCGAGAGCGGCCCCTTGGGTCCCAGCACCAGCGCCCCCAACCCTGCCAGGGTTTCGGGCTTCAGGATGAATTGCTTGGGTGAGTCGGGCATGCGAACCTCAAGGCGCAGCGATTGGAAAACAGTAATCAGTAAACAGTGAGCGGTAAACAGTAACAGCATGTTTGTTCTAAGGTCAGTGTAAGTAGTTCACTGTTCACTGTTCTCCGTTCACAGTTCACAGTTCACAGTTCACAGATTACAGATTACAGGCTCCAGCCCCAGCCGCGCGTACTGCTCCACCGGCGCCTCGCAGGCCTGCATATGCGCGCGGATCCGCTCGGCCAGGCGCTTCTCCAACGCCGGGTTGTCCAGCGGCGCGGCTTGCTTGTAATCCTGCTCCAGGTCCCAGAGCTGATGCCGCGCGGCGTACGAGGGCTCGCCCTCGTGGTGCTTCGGCGGCCCGCCGCCGCCGGGGATCTTGTACAGCGGCATGTTGTAAGCGTGCCCGAAGTAGCGGCCCATCTCGATCTTGTCGTACTGGTCTCGATTGCGGAACCACGTGCTCCGCGCGGGCATCGCCGTGTACTCGTAGATGGGCGCGTCGCCCTTGGAGACGGGGTTGCGCATGTAGACGTGCTTGCCGTCCACGAGGTTCAGCGCCTTGCCGAAGTAGCCGAAGATCGCGTCTTGCCGCGTGGGCTGCCCTTCCAGCGCCTTCAGGAAGCTGTGCCCGTAGACGTGCGGCGGGATCGTGCAGCCGTGGTGCTCCAGGATCGTCGGCATCACGTCGACGCTCTGCGTCAGCGCGCCGCAGCGCGTGCCGCCCTTCCGGCTCCCCGGCAGGTGCACCAGCAGCGGGATGTGCGCGATCTCGTTGTAGACCGGCATGTAGTTCTTCATCCAGTAGTCGTGCTCGGCCAGCATCGTGCCGTGGTCGGTGGAGAGGATCACCAGCGTGTCCTTCCACAGGTCCAGCGCGTCGAGCGTATCGAAGATCTTCCCGACCCACGCGTCGGTCATCGTGAGCAGCCCCGCGTAGCACTTGCGGATGTGCGCGACGGCCTCGGGGCTCTCCTTCACCTCGTCGTAGGCCGGCCAGTCGAAGAGCGGCCCGTCCCAGGCGTCGCCGTACAGTTCGCGGTACTTGGGCGCGCAGTAGAACGGCTCGTGCGGATCGAAGATCTCCACCTGCATGAACCAGTGGTCGGCGGCCTTGTTCTCCTCGAGCCAGCGCACGGCGGCCTGCGCGGTCCGCGCGGCGGAGAAGTCCTCTTCCTTGAGCTGCTTCGAACGGTTCTTCCAGTTCTGCATGTTCATGCGCTTGGAGAGCGTCTCGGGCATGGCCGCGGCGTCCACGAGGCTGACCCAGGGGTCGCTTTCCTGCCCGCGGTAGAAGTCCCAGGTGTCGAAGCAGGTGTGGTAGTTTTCGCCGCCCAGCTCGAAGTAGTGGTAGTGGTCGGTGATCAGGTGCGAGAAGACCTTGCGCTGTTCGAGTTCGATCGGCAGCACGTCGTCGAAGGGCTCGATCGGCCCCCACGTGCGATGCAGGAAATTGTGCCGCCCGGTCATGAACTCCCGCCGCGCGGGCATGCACGGCAGCGAGCCCACCCAGTGGTTCTCGAAGACGACGGAGCGCTCGGCCAGCCGCGTGAGGTTCGGCGAATGGACCCAGTCGTTGCCGTAGCAGCGCAGGTAATCGCGGCGCAAGGTGTCGAGGAGGATGAGGAGGGTCTTCATGGCGCGCCTTTCGGATGGGAGGAAGCCGCGATTCTAAACGGTCTGACCTAAGTTTTTTGGAATTTGGAGCGCGCTTCGCGCGGTTTTTCAGTCGCTGCCCCTTCCCCTCCTCGGAGAGGAGGGAAAGCCGCTCAAGGCAAAGGCAACAAACTTAGGCAGGACCGCTTAGCCGGCCCGCGCGCGTCTTTCAGGGCAGACCGCGCGAGCGGCGCAGGCTTGACCGGCAAGGGTGGCGCGGGGACGCTGGGGGCTGTCGCGAGCGCAACGCGGGGCGGCCCGCCCGCTGAAGGTGGCGTAACTTCATTCGGCCAATGAGGCGCCTGCGGATGCCCGAAGACCCTCGCGCGCCCTCCACGCATTTGAGCCCCGATCGCGGGCACTGGTCCCTAATCAACCGGTACGCGCTCTCCGCCTTGCTCGGCGCGCTCCTGCTGGGCGTGCTGCTTCCATGCGTGCTGACCTACTGGCACCAGGGACAAGGAAGCATCTGGAAGCACGTGTCCATGGACGACACGGACCTCGAATTGACCGATGGGAATTGGTATCCCGTGGAATTGCTGGGACTGGCGGCTATCGCTCTCGTGGGCTGCGGGCCGGGCGCGCTTGTATTGACCGCCATGCTGCTGGGGATCCTGCGCAAGTCGCAGGATGCGGAGCACGAAGCGAAAAGGCGCACGGATCGGGAGTTTCTGTCCGTGGGCGCCGTCTGGGGCGCCTGCCTGGCATTCGGGAACTTCCCCGGCTACCTCGTGGGCATATTCCTGGACCCCGACGTATGGGTCTTTCCCCGCGTCGTCGTCCTCTTCGCCGTCACCGGCGCGAGCTGCGGCTTCTGGATCGCGTGGCAAGTCTTTCGCGAAGCCCACCCCGACCGCGGCATCCTCCCGCCCTTCGGCCTGGGCCGGCTGGTGCTGCTGGTCCTGGGCTGGGGCGCGCTGCTCTGGCTGTTCCAGCCGAGCGGGGCTTGACCGATTGACCCGCGGCGCCGGATCCTGGATCCAAGTTGCACCTCGGGCGCGTGCCTTTGCCCTAATATAATATGTATCGATACGTATATCCTATTATTTCATTGACATTCGGTATGCCCCTTCTAACGTGACTCTCCTTGCGGAAATCGACCGCCGTTGCCCGAACTTGGTCCGCGCAGACGCGTGGGCCAGGGAGGGCGCTCGCCAAGTGGGGGGAACCATGATCGCGCGCCTGAATCTTGCCGTATTGGTCCTGTGGGTGGCGGCTGCCGCTTCCGGCGCCGAGGCCCCGTTGGCCAAGGTGGCCAAGGAACTGGGCTTGCCGGACGGCGCCAGCGAGGCGCAGGTGCTCCAGGCCATCCAGGGCCTGAAGAACGCCGCGCAGCCGCAGACCACGGCCACGGAGAAGATCGAGAGCGCCGTCGACCGCGCGCTGGGCGCGAAGTACCAGAAATACGAAGTCCAGGCCCCGACCCTGGGCGCCAGCGAGAAGGCCGGCCAGTGGTACGGGCGCGCCGAGGCGCTGTTCCTTTTCCGCTACAGCCTCGACGAAGGCAGCGCCGCTCCTTTTGCTATCGATGAAGATGATGAGGACGAACCTTTTGTCGCCTTGGATACGGGAGATCTGGACCATTCCTTCAAGCCGGGCATGCGTTTAACGGTCGGATACCAGTGGTCGAAGGCGGTAAGCCTGGAACTCACCTATTTCGGGCTGCATTCCTTCGACGAGGAGGGCGACACTTCCGATCCCGACGGCGATCTTGGCGGTACGTTTGGCCTCGATGAAGACTCTGAAGGATTCGGGGATACGCTGGGTTTTGATGCTTTTGAGAGCCAGGATAACTTCCGGGCCGATCTGAAGTCAAGCTTGCATAGCGGCGAGTTCAACGTTAGGCATCAAATCAGCCGAATCGGCACCTGGGTGCCGACCGTAGTGGCCGGTGTGCGGTATTTGAATATCGATGAAGAACTGACCGTTTCGGCCTTCGATGACGGTGATGCCCAGGCCGACTTTGGCGTTTACGAGGTAAACACCCAGAACCACCTGATCGGCCTCCAGTTGGGCCTGGAGCTTACACATACCTTCAACGACTGGGCCAGCGTGACCGTGAGCGGCAAGAGCGGGATGCTTGCCAACGCGGCGTCCGGCGAGATGACCATGCGTGACGGGACCGACGGCATCATCTACGACGCGGACGACGACGAGGTCGGCTTAGCGTTGCTGGCGGAAGCAGGCGTTTTCGGCACGTTCAGGCCGCATAAGAACTTCGACATTCGAATTGGCTATAACATGCTGGTGCTGACCGGACTGGCGCTTGGCGCGAACAACTACGGCTTGGCGGTTGACCAGGTGGACGGCGATGTCGTGCAAAGCAAGATGAACCTGAACCGCAACGGCAACCTGCTCTACCACGGCCCCTCGCTGGGCTTCACCCTGCGCTGGTAAGACTTCGCGCGCAAGAGACCACGGCCCAAAAACGGCTTTGGAGCGCGAGCTTCAAAGCCGTTTTTTTTCGCGGCGCAGGGCTTAAGGCGCAGGAGCAGGCTCTCGCGCGCGCGCGAAATGAGCCAGAATCGCTTCGAGACCGGCCTGCGGGCCTGGGACGCCGCGCTCCGATCCATTCCTCGGCAGCACTGCGGCCACCTGTCCGGGATCGGAGCCTTCGGCGGGCTCGCGTAACACCGTCACCAGCCCGTTCCATTCGCCGTGCCGGTCCGTCGCGACCAGCATCTGGTAGCGGCCGTCCAGGTCTCCCACCCAGGATCGAGCCGCGGCGCGAACGCGTTCCGTGCTCCAATCGCCCTGCTCTGCGGCACGCATAAGTGCCTTGGCTTCCATACTGAACCGTATTCGATCGCTGCGGTTGACCACCAGCGACTCCTTCGAGCGGGCCAGCCATGCGCTTTGATGAAAAACCCCGATGCACGCGATCCCCGCCGAGAAGAGCAGGATCACCAGTGCCACGACCGCGGCCGTCCAGCGAACCGGCCACGCCATGCGCGCCCCGCGCGCCTCCGTGGCCGCTCCGTACAACCAGCGCGCCAACCGATGCGCGCCGTACGCGAAACCGCCCAGGCACAGGGCAAACGTCAGCATCGCGCTCGGGTTGAACGCGATCCGGCCGGCGGCGTCGCGCAGGAACGGGATCCACCCGAAGGCCAGCTCCAGCGGAACCCGAACGAGGAACTCGAACCCGCTGAGCGCCAGCAACATGAGAATCGGCAGGAGGACGAAGGCCACGCGTATCAGTCGACTCAGCCGCTCATTCATGCCGTTCCGCGACCTCGATCTGGAGCCGCCGGCGAATCTCGGCCAAGGGAAGCGAAACCAATTCCAGATTGCTCAGCAGAACCGGGCGCGGTTCGTCACCGGATCCGGACGGATACGCGACGATGCCGGGCGCCGCATCGTCCAGCCGTCGTCCGGAGAGGTAAATGAAGCGCGTACCGTCCGCCGCGCGCCAGGCCGCCGGGGGCAGCTCGGGCACGAATTCGTGCGCGGGAAATTCCCCTTCGTGTGCCGCGGCATACTTTTCCAGCGCCATTCCCAGGCTCCATAACCGTTCGCGGTTCGGCTCGCTCGGATCGGCCGAGTTGAGCCTGTACGTGGCGCCGGACTTGACCCATGCGCCCGGCGTCATGAGTTCCCGCGCGCCGGAAATCATCGTCAGCACGATCATGAAGAGCAGGCCCAGCAGCAGCGTGAGCCCGCAGGCCCGCAGATACGTCAACCGCGGCAGCGTGGGAAAATCCTTCTGAAGGTAGTTCCAGAGCAGCTTCACGCCCAACCCGCAGAGCGCGAAGGCCATCAGGAAAAAAGAGAGCGCCTCGAGCCGCAGCGACGCGGCTTCGTTGACCGTAAAGGACGGCATACCGGCCAGGATCGGAGTTCCCATTAAACCCGCCAGGCCGTTCCACGCTTGAACCATGAAATAGGCTTCCGCCTCACTATTACCTCTCATTACCCATATTCCTACGACCCAGGTTTGGCAAGAGTTCAGGCATTCCAGCGGGACAGTTTTACGGTCCGGTGACATCTCGAGTTCCGGAAATGGCAGATGTCAGAACTTATCTTAAAATAAACATTATCGTTGACATACTATCGGATCGCCTTACAGTGCCTTCTCCCGCTGCGCCACCCCGCAGCGGCCGGTCGCGCACGGCCCGGCGAAAACAGGGCCCCTTTTCACCGTGTCTGCAATCGTGCACACTGTGCAAATTTTTTAAGGACTCATGGACGATTCTACCAATATCTATGTCCACGACCTTGCGATCATCGAAGTTCGGCGCGAAGCGCCCTGCACCTCGGTGCATCTTTTTTACGCCCTCGCAGGCGGCCGCCTTCGGGGCCGCTCGACCGGAGTTTGGATGCCGGCCCCCGATCCCCTGCACACTTGTGCATCTTTTTTTCATCTCTCGTAGACGACCTTCGGAGCGCCGACGAGGGGATTCAGGCCCGGAATCCCTTCCTTGGCCACCAGAAACCGACAACCGGCAACCGGCAACCGCCGTTTTCCCGTTTCCCGTTTCCCGCCCCACCCCGTACCCTCTTGGCGGCCGGCCCCCGCACAGGAGCGCCCCATGTCGCTCGCCTTCGAGGAGATCTTCGAAACCATCCGCATGATCGGGATGGAGCACCTCGACATCCGCACCACCACCCTCGGCGTCTCGCTCCTCGACTGCCGCGCCGAGTCCGACCGCGAGACCGCGCGCAAGGTCTACGAGAAGGTCGTGGGCCTGGGTGCGCGCCTGGTCCCGGCCGCCGGGGAGATCGAGGCCGAGTACGGCATCCCCATCGTCAACAAGCGCGTCGCGGTGACGCCGGTCGCCGAACTGGGCCTCGCCGACCCGCTCCCCGTCGCGCAGGCGCTCGACAAGGCCGCCAAGGAGATCGGCATCGACTTCCTCGGCGGCTACAGCGCGCTGGTCCAGAAGGGCTTCACCGCGCACGACCGCGCGCTGATCGACTCGCTGCCGGAGGCCCTGGCCGTCACCGAGCGGCTCTGCGGCTCGGTGGCCGTGGCCTCCACGCGCGCGGGGATCAACATCGACGCCTGCTACATGCTCGGCCGGATGCTCAAGGCGCTGGCCCAGCGGACCGCCGAGCGCGGCGGCGTGGGCTGCGCGAAGTTCTGCGCCTTCGCCAACGCCGTCGACGACAATCCCTTCATGGCCGGCGCGTTCTACGGGCTCGGCGAGGGCGAGTGCGGGCTCTCCGTCGGCATCAGCGGCCCCGGCGTCGTCAACGCCGTCGTGAAGGGCCTGCCCGGCGTGGACCTCCAGACGCTGGCCGACGAGATCCGCCGCACGGCCTACAAGATCACGCGCATCGGCGAACTGGTCGGGCGGAAGGTCAGCGAAAAGCTCGGCGTGCCCTTCAACATCATCGACCTCTCGCTCGCCCCGACGCCCGCGCCCGGCGATTCGATCGGCGAGATCCTCGAAGGGATTGGCCTCGAACGCACCGGCGCGCCGGGCAGCACCGCCGCGCTGATGCTCCTCACCGATGCCGTCAAGCGCGGCGGGGCGATGGCCACGAGCCACACCGGCGGCTTGAGCGGCGCGTTCATCCCGGTCAGCGAAGACGGCGCGATGGCCGCGGCCGCCGCCGAAGGCGCGCTCAGCGTCGAGAAGCTCGAGGCCCTGACCGCCGTCTGCTGCGTCGGCCTCGACATGATCATCCTCCCTGGCGACACCAGCGCCGAGACCCTGGCCGGGATCATCGCCGACGAATCGGCCATCGGCGTGATGAACCATAAAACCACCGCCTGCCGGCTCATCCCGGCCCCAGGCAAGAATCCCGGCGATACGGTCGATTTTGGAGGTTTGTTAGGGTCTGGACCCGTCATGCCGGTCAACCGCTACCGCTGCGACCGCCTGATGCAGCGCGGCGGCCGGATCCCTGCGCCGTTGCAAGGGTTGAAGAACTGAGCCTGAGCCTGGACCGACCCGTAAATTAGTATAATATGAGGTCTGAAACCTCGGCCCCGCAACGCTCGATTCTAACATGCTATGCGGGTTGACGTTGGATATTGTGCCGCGGCCTCTCTTGCGGTAAGAATGTTGGACTTGATGCTCATGCGCAGCCGATACCGAAGACCGGCAACCTGTTGGTTGGGGTTCCGGGGGAGTGACGGGATGCCTCGCGCCATCTTTGCGCGCTTCTTCATCTTGTTGAGCTTGGCCTCCGTGGTCTTCAGTGCACCCGTGCGTGCCGCCCAGACGGAAGAGGGTTCGGCGGCCGGCGGCGAGCGCGAAGTGGCGCTGGCGGTTAAGGCTCGGGAAGGCTCGGCCGCCCGCCCCGCGGCTCAGCGGCTGGGCTCGGAGGACGCCGCCGCCTCCATGGCCGCCGCCGCGCTGGAAGCCGCCCAGCGGCCGATCCAGCCCGATGTCGTGAACACGCGGCTCAGCACCGAGGGCCAGCCCGGCGACGTGCGCCTGGTCAACATGTCCACTTCGGTGATCGCGAACCAGCGCTGGATCGTGCCGCATCTGCCGATCCCGCCATTCAGCACCTGGAACAAATGGCTCGACGAGAACGCGCCCGGGGCGACCCACTGCGCGATCGACTGGATGGACGAGCAGGGGCGCTGGTGGCATACCGAGTTGCGCGGCTACAGCCATCATCCCGCGGCGTGCCGCGTGGGCGAGGGCGAGTTCCCCTGTTCGGGCGTCACCGTGTACGGCGTCTTCATCCTGCCGGGGCGGACCGATACCGAGGGTCAGAAGGTTTTCCAGGACGTGAAGCTCGACTGCGACTACCGCGCGATCGAGGCCGAAGCGCGCAAGTACGCGCGGAAGGACCGGCGCTCCGGCGAGCCCGGCACGGGCGGGAAGGGCAAGGAGAACGTCGGGCTGGGCGGGCCGGCCTTCAAGCCTTCCCAGAATTCCAATACCTACATCGGCTACCTGCTGCGCAAGGTGGGCGTGACGCATGAGCGCCCCGCCGGCGCGGTGGGCTGGGACACGACGCCCCACTTCCCCTACTCTTCGAACGCCGACGCGTTCACGCCCTGACCTGGGGCTGCGCGAGCGGGGGGACGGCGGGGTCTGGCTTGAACGGATGGCCGCATGAGCCGTAAGGCGAACGATACCTTGACGCGCTTCGCCCGCGCCGCCGCGGCGCTCGCGCTGCTGGCGCTGGCCGGCTGCGGGGACTCGATCCGCACGGCCGTGCCCTTCCTGCCGCCGTCGGAGTACGTGGACGTCGGCGGCCGCAAGCTCACCCGCGCCGAGGTCGCCTACTACCAGAAGGTCCGCGAGTTCAGCCAGTGGACCCGCGTCGATCCCAACGACGCCGTCGCCTACTACTCGCTCGGCGAACTCTTCCAGGCCAAGGGCAACTACGAGCTGGCCAAGGAGCTGTACGTCAAGTCCACGCAGCTCGATCCCACGCTCTCCGAGGCGCACCACAACCTGGGCGTGATCCTGATCGCCGAGGAGAACTACAACGACGCGCTGACCATGCTCGACCGCGCGGTCAAACTCAGCCCCGACGACGCCAAGATCTACCGCGATTTCGCCCGCGCCCACGAGGGCCTGGGGCATTACCGCGAGGCCCTGGAGAGCTACGACCGCGCGCTGGGCCTCGACCCCGAGTTCACCTCCTGCTACCTGGACAAGGCGCGCATGCTTTACGGCCGCCGCCGCTACAAGGACGCCGAGGCCGCCTGCCGCCAGGCCCTCACCCATCTCTCGCTCAATCCGGTCCACGCGCAGGCCCGCGTCACCCACGGCACGGTGCTCGACAAGATCCTCCCCGAGTCGCTGCTCTACTGGAACCAGGAGCGGCGGCCCGAGGACACCACGGCCGCCGAGGCCACGTACGACTTGGCGCTGTGCCTGAAGGCGCAGGGGCGCCTGCGCGAAGCCCTGACCGAACTCGTCCCCGCCGAGAAGGTCGGCCTGGGCCGGGCCGACGTGCTGATCCTCAAGAGCCGCCTGCTGGAAGGGCTGGGCGACCTCAACGGCGCCATCTCCGTGATGGAGCTGCTCCGCCCGCAGTACCCGGCCATGGCCGAGATCCCCAAGCAGCTCTCGCGCCTGTACCAGAAGGCCGGGCAGGCCCAGAAGTCCGGCGAGATGCGCCTGCTGGCCGCCGACCTGGATCACTCCGACCGCGCCCTGCAGTTGGAAGCCGTGCGCGTCGCCGAGGCCGGCAAGGACACCGCGCGCGCCATCGCGATCTACGAGCGGCTCGTGCGCACCGACCCCGAAGACATCAAGGCGCTCCACGCGCTCGCGGAGGCCTACGACCGGGCCGGCATCCGCCGCCAGGCCGCGCTGGCCTACCAGGAGCTGGTCAACCGGCGCCCCGACGACCTGAACGCGCGCCGCCGGCTGGGCTTCCTCTACGCCGACCTGCCCGGCTTCCAGGGCCGCGCCGTGCTTCAGTTCAAGCGCGTGCTCCAGGCGCGCAACGACGACCACGAGGTCCACCGCCGCCTCGGCGAACTCTACACCGCCGCCAAGAACCTCGAGGGCGCCGAGGAGCACGTGCGCTGGTCGCTGGAACTGAACAAGTCCGATCCCGTCGCCCTCGCCGCGCTGGGTTCGATCTACGCCGGCCAGAACCGGCCGGAAGAGGCCATCGGGGTCTACCGCAAGGCGCTGCAGCTCAAGCCCGACGACGCCCCCACGCAGCTCCTGCTCGCCATGGTCCTGCTCAAGATCGACCGCAAGGACGACGCCGTCCAGGCCTTCGAGGCTTACCTCAAGCTCAAGCCCGACGACGCCGAGGCGCGCCGCAACTACGCCAACACCCTGCGCGACCTCAACCGCCGCGAGGACGCCGTGAAGGAATATCAGACCATCATCGCCGCCAACCCGCGGGACGTGCCCACGGCGATGGAACTGGCCAAGCTCTCCAAGCTCCTCGGCCAGTTCCAGCAGGCCGCCGGGATGTACGAGGCGCTGCTGGAGGCCAATCCCTCCAACCGCGAGGCGCTGCGCCAGGCCGGCCGGCTCTACGACGAGACCAAGCAGCCCATGCGCGCGATGTTCTGCTGGCAGCGCCTGATCAAGCTCGCGCCCAAGGACCTGGAGGCGCAGAAGAGCCTCGCCGCCATCTACAAGTCCATCGGGGACGACGCCGCGGCCATCGAGAAGTACGAGGCGCTCGGCAACAGCGGCGACGAGGAAGGCTGGCGCAACGCCGCGTTCCTGCATCTCAAGCGCGGCGACCGCGTCAAGGCCATCGCGGCGTACCGCAAGGTCATCGAGATCAAGCGCCGCGACGTCCCCTCGCGCCGCCGCCTCGCCGCCCTGCTCCAGCGCTCCGAGGATCCCGCCGAGCGCGAAGAGGCCCTCCAGCTCTACAAGGAATTGATCCAGCTCGACCCCAAGGACGCCGGCGCGCGCCTCAACCTGGCCAACCTCTACACCGAGGACAACCGCCTCGCGCAGGCGCTCGAACAGTTCGAAGCCATCCAGAAGGACGACGAAAAGAACGTCTCCGCCCACGTCGGCCTCGGCGTCGTCTACCGCAAGTGGAAGAAGTACAAGAAGAGCGAAGAGGAGTACGGCAAGGCTTTGGAGCTGGCCCCCAACGACCGCCACGTCCACTACAACGTCGCGGTGCTCTACGATTTCTACCTCGACGAGCCGGACAAGGCGCGCCAGCACTACAACCGCTTCCTCGAACTCGGCGGCGATCCGGTCCTGCTGCCCAAGGAATCCCAGGAGCGCCTCGCCCCGCCGTCCGAGGCGCGCCCCGCCGAGGCCGAGGCCGCGCCGCCGGGCAAGGGCGAGCCGCCCGCCAAGCCCGTCGCCGCCGACACCGTCCCCGCCCCCGCCGCGCGCTGACGCACTCTAATAAGATGACACCGGCGCGGGGCCCTACTACACTCTTCACGCCATGCCCACCTTCGACTTCCGCCCGCCGCATCTGCTGACCGTGCGCCACCACCTCGCGTGGGAGCTGCTCGGGCTGCTCGTGATGGCCGCGGGGCTGGGCTGGCTGGCCTGGTTCCTCTACGAGCTGCTCCAGAACCTTGCCGGTTCGTGGTGGTGGAGCGCGCCCGGCTTCCTGCTCGGCGTGGTGGGCGGCGAGATGTTCTTCGACGAGGAACGCCTGGTCTTCGACGCGCGGCGCAAGCTGATCCACTGGCGGCGGCCCTTCCGCAAGCGCCGGACCTACGGCTTCGAAGCCGTCGCGAAGGTCGAATGCCGCGCCCTGCCGGCGCGGCTCCTGGGCGGGCGGCCCGCGCGCGAATGCCTCCTGCGCTTCGCGGACGGCTCCGCCCTGAAGGTCTACCGCGGCCGCATCGCCGACATGGACCGCCTCGCCGCGAAGGTCGCCGAGGTGCTCGGGAAGCCGCTGGACCCGCAGGACGCGGGCTGAGGCGCGGGCGCAACCCCACAGGAGGCGCGGCTCGCGTGGCCCTGCGCAGGCTGGTCCCCAAGCCGCTCCGCGCGGCCCTGCGCAGGGCCTGGAACCGCCTGCGCGCCCGCCGCGCCCGCCGCGCGTTCCAGGCCGCCGGCGCGGAGCCGGCCTGGCTGCCGCCCGAGGAACTGCCGCGGCTGCACGCGCGCTATCCCGCGCACCCTTCGCTCGATCCGGGCGCCGGCGCCCGGCGCAAGAGGCTCGAAGAGCGCATGGAGGTTCTCGCGGGCCTGCTGCGCGCCTTCGCGCCGCCGGGCCGCGAAGTTCTGGAACTCGGCTGCGGCGACGGGACGCTGGCCGGGGCGCTCGCCCGGGAAGGCTGGCGCGTGTGCGCGCTGGACGTGGACAGCGCGGGATTCGACCGGGAGGCCCGCGCCGCCGGGGTCCGTTTCCTGAAGGCCGATGCCGCGCGCGTGCCCCTGCGCGAGGCCCGCGTCGCCTTCGCGTACTCGTACAATGCGTTCGAGCATCTGGCCGATCCCGAGCGGGCGCTGGGCGAGCTCGCCCGCGTCCTCGCGCCCGGGGGCCGCGCCTACCTTCATTTCGCGCCGCTGTACTTCTCGCCCTGGGGCCTGCACGCCTACGAATACGTCCGGGCGCCGTACGTCCAGGTGCTCTTCGAGCCCGCGGCGCTCCAGGCCTTCGCGCGCGGCCTCGGCGAAAAGCCCCGGATTCCCTACGTCAACGCCTGGCCCGCCGCGCGCTTCCGCGCGCTCTTCCGCGCGCCGCCGGGCCGATTGCGCCCGCTCTTCCTATACGAGACAATGGACGCGGGCGCCGTCGAGCTGATCGAACGGCATCCCGCCTGCTTCAAGGCCAAGGGCGTGCCGTTCGAGGAGTTCGTAAGCTCCGGCTTCGAGGTGCTGTTCGAAAAACCGGCGGCTGAGCTGGATATCCGAGCGCCATGAACGCGAACGAAATGGATCCGCACCTGCTGCGCGCGCTGGCGCTCGGCGGCAAGCACGGCTTCGAGATCGAGGCGGGGCTGGCCCAAGCGCTGGGCGGCTCCGGGAACGTCCAGTCCCTCGCGCTGAGCCTGACCGGGCTCTCCGTCCCTCCCGACGCGGCCCGCGCGACCTTCGAGCGCCTGGCCGCCCACCGCGAGGAGCTGCGCAAGGCCCTGGGCCGCGACGTCGGGCTCAAGACCGCCGCCATGGACCTGCTCGACCGGGTCGACGCGCCGGGCGCCGGGCCGGACGGCGACCCTGGCCTGAGCTACGACCAGCTCGTCCGCATGGCCTTCCGCGACCACCTGACGGGCCTCGATAACTTCCGCTCCTTCACGCGCCGCTTCCAGCAGGAGATCCGCCGCGCCGACCGCTACCGCCACCTCTGCTCGCTTCTGATGCTCGACCTCGACCGTTTCAAGGACTTCAACGACGCCCACGGCCACGAGGCCGGGAACGCCGCGCTGCGCGGGCTGGCCCGGGTGCTTCGGGAGAAGACCCGCGAGACCGACGTCGCGGCGCGCTACGGCGGCGAGGAGTTCGCCGTGATCCTCCCGGAAACGGCCAAGCACGAGGCCGCGCGGATGGCCGAAGAACTGCGCAAGGCCGTCGAGGCCGAGCGCATCGAGCTGGCGCCCGGCGAGGCCCGCTCGATCGGCGTGAGCATCGGCGTGGCCACCTACCCCCGCGACGCGCGCGACGGGGCCGCGCTGCTCGAACGCGCCGACGAAGCCCTCTATGCGGCCAAGCACGGCGGGCGCAACCGCGTGGCGCTCTACCGCCCCGCGACCTCCGTACGGCTGCGCTATCTCCCCGAGCGCCGCGAGTCCGCGCAGTGCGTCCACGCGGTCGGCGACTTCAACGGCTGGGACCGCGGGCAGGACGAACTCGCCCGGGATCCCGAGGGCGGCTTCGCGATCGAGCTGCCGCTCGTGCCGGGGCGCTACGTCTACAAGTTCGTGATCAACCGCGAGTGGTACATCCCCGACCCGCTGGCCACGGAGTACGAGCACGACGGCTTCGGCGGGCGCAACTCGGTGCTCTACGTGAAATGAAGCCCGCGCTTCACGCGCTTCCGGCCGGCGGTTCGGCCTGCGCGCGCTTCGGGTTCTGGATGACCAGCACCGCCATGAAGCCGTAGGTCATCAGGAACGACTGCAGCCGCCCCTTCGTGAGCGAGAGGCCCAGGGCCTCCAGCCGGCGCAGCAGGCCGCCGCGCCTGCGCTGCAGGTCGATCCGCGCCTGGATGTACGTCTGCGGCCGCACCTCGAAGCGCTCGAAGTACGCGCGCGCCAGGCCTTCGACCTCGTTCCGGAAGCGGTAGAACGTCGCCTTGGCGAGCCATTCGTCCCAGTGGGCCGCGGCCTCCCGCGCCGTCCGGGCCGGCGCAACGGGGCGCAGGCGCAGCGCGTAGAACGGATACATGCAGCAGCGGCGCAAGGCGCCCGGCGGGATCCAGTGCGCGAAGGGGATCTTGACGTGCCCTTCCAGCGGATACGTCGCGAACGGAAAGAGCGCGATCAGCGCGCCCCCGGGCCGCAGCACGCGCGCGCACTCCTTCAGCAGGGCGTCCAGATGCATCACGTGCTCGAAGACCTGGTTCGCGAAGAGCACGTCGAAGGACTCGTCCGCGAACGGAATCGTCGTCCCGCTCGTGACAAAACGGATCCGCGAATCGTAGTCGGCGCCGAAGAAGCCTTTCAGCCGCCGCTCGGCCTCGTCCTTCCGGTACGCCAGGTCGTAGCCGTAGAGGCGATGCCCGGCGCCGGCCAGCAGTTCGATCGCGACGCCGTCCCCGCAGCCGACGTCCAGGATGTCCAGGGTTCGCCCGCGCGCGAGCTCGTCGATATGCCGCGCGATGCACAGGGTCGTGGCGGAGTTCCAGGGCTTGGCGAGGTCGCTCGTCGGCGGGGTCGTGGCGGGCGCGTCCATTTCGGGATCCGGACCTCGGCTGGCCTCGCGAAGCCGGCGTCAGCGCCCGCAGGCCTTGGAGACGATCTCGCGCAGCTTCCGCAGCCCCGTCCGCGCGACCGACTCGGCCGGCTGCCGGTAATACCCCTCGTTGAAGAGTTCCAGGGAGAGGTAGCCGCGGTAGCCGATGTCCTTCAGGGCCCGGAAGACGTTCCCCAGGGGCGCCACGCCGTCGCCGGGATAGACGCGGTCCTTGTCCTGGATCTGCGCGGGCGGCGGATCGGCCGGGTAATCGTTGACGTGGAAGAGCTGGATCAAGTTCGGCCCCAGGTTCCAGAGGCCGTCCACCGGCGAACCGCCCTTATGCATGTGGTATACGTCGGCCAGCACGCACGCCTGCGGATGGCCGCTCTCGACGGCGACCAGGATCGCTTCGCCTAAGCGTGACAGGGATTTCGAGAAGCCCCAGAACTCCACCATCGGCACCACGTTGAACTCGTCGCCGATCTTGCACAGGTCCGCGAAGCGCTCGGCGGCTTTCAGCAGGTCCAGGCCGGGCTCGTTCTGGTGCCCGAACGGCGGCGCGGCGATGCAGGTCCCGCCCAGTTCCTGGAGCATCGCCATGTTGCGGCGAGCCTCTTCGAGGCCCTTCTTGCGCCGGGCCGGATCGTCCACGCACCACTCGAAGAAGCCGATGGCCCCGGCGAGGTCCAGGCCCGCGTCGTTGATCTGCATGCGCAGCTCGTCGAGGCTGCCGCCGCCCTGGACGTACGCGTCCAGTTCGCGGATCCAGGGCTCGATCGCGTCGTACCCGGCCTCCTGGGTAATCCGGATCTCATCGAGCAGGCCCAGCTTATGCCCGGCCAGGGTGCTGGTGTTCAGGCTGTAACCGAAGGGCTCCTGCTCGGTTCTTTTTTCGGTTGGACATCGGCAGCTCCTTAGATAGGTGGGTACGCGCCCTTACCTTACTCAAGCCGGGCAAGCGCGACAAGGAAGGGGGCCGAAGTCAGATTGACGCAAGGAGACACGGGGATGCAAGTCAGTTTGAACCGATGGGGTATTGGAGCACCATGCGTGGTCCGAGTCTCTGATTTCTTAACCCATTATACTGAATAAGGTTAAACATGACATTGCACATGAGCCGGCTGGCACGGTCTTTGTTTAGTCCGTGAAGCCGATAGAGATTCCGCGCGGGCCGCAAACCGCCCGCGCACGGGTATCTGCCCGATTCGAGACGTTAGGACGATGGCCGCGCCGCCCAATCGGGCGCCGGCAAAGGCATGGAGGGTTGGAAACCCATGGCCAAGCAACTGGCCTTTGACCTGGAAGCGCATCAGCACATCAAGGAAGGCGTGGTGAAGCTGGCCCGGGCGGTGAAGTCCACGCTGGGGCCGCGCGGCAAGAACGCGGTCATCGACAAGTCCTGGGGCGCGCCGACCGTGACCAAGGACGGCGTCACGGTGGCCGAAGAGATCGAACTGCAGAACCCCTACGAGAACATGGCCGCCCAGCTCGTGAAGGAGGTCAGCTCCAAGACCTCCGACGCGGCCGGCGACGGCACGACCACGGCCACGGTGCTGGCCGAGGCGATCTACCTCGAGGGCCTGCGCAACATGATCGCCGGGGCCAATCCGGTGCGCATGCGCCGCGGCCTCGAGAAGGGCGTCGAGGCCGTCGTGGAAGAGATCCGCAAGATGTCGGTGAAGGTGAAGGACAAGGACGACATCTTCCGCGTGGCCAAGATCGCCGCCAACGGCGACGAGGAGATCGGCGGGCAGATCGCCGACGCCATGGAGCGCGTGGGCAAGGACGGCGTGATCACCGTCGAGGAAGGCAAGAGCCTGAGCACCGAAGTGGACGTGGTCGAGGGCATGCAGTTCGACCGCGGCTACCTCTCGCCTCACTTCGTCACCAACCCCGAAGCGATGGAGGCGGCGTTCGACGGCCCCTACGTCCTGATCTACGAGAAGAAGATCTCCAACGTGCGCGAGCTGGTCCCGCTGCTGGAGAAGATCAGCAAGAAGGACGCCAACCTGGTGCTCATCGCCGAGGACATCGAGGGCGAGGCGCTGGCGACGCTGGTGGTCAACAAGATTCGCGGGATCGTCAAGGTCTGTGCGGTGAAGGCGCCCGGCTTCGGCGACCGCCGCAAGGCCATGCTCCAGGACATCGCGATCCTGACCGGCGGCAAGGCGATCTTCGAGGACCTCGGGATCAAGCTCGAGAACGTGGAACTGACCGACCTCGGACGCGCCAAGAAGGTCCGCATCGACGCCGACAACACCACGATCATCGAGGGCGCCGGCTCCGACAAGGAGATCCAGGGGCGCATCAGCCAGATTCGCAAGGAGATCGAGGTCACCACGAGCGACTACGACCGCGAGAAGCTCCAGGAACGCCTGGCCAAGCTGGCCGGCGGCGTGGCGCAGATCAACGTCGGCGCGGCGACCGAGTCGGAGATGAAGGAGAAGAAGGCTCGCGTCGAGGACGCGTTGCACGCGACCCGCGCGGCCGTCGAGTCCGGCGTGGTTCCCGGCGGCGGCGTGGCGCTGATTCGCGCCGAGGGCGCGCTGAACAAGCTCAAGGGGCTTCACGAGACCGAACAGGTCGGCGTGGAGATCCTGCGCGCGGCGCTCGAAGCCCCCGCCAAACACATCGCGACCAACGCCGGCCTGCGCGGCGCGGTGGTCGTCAACAAGATCAAGGAAGGCAAGGGCGCCTACGGCTACAACGCCGACCGCGGCGAGTACGAGGACCTGGTCAAGGCCGGCGTCATCGATCCCGCCAAGGTCACGATCTCGGCGCTCCAGAACGCCTCCTCGGTCGCCGGCCTGCTGCTGACCAGCGACTGCCTGATCGCGAAGAAGCCCGAGAAGGACAAGGGCGGCGATCACGACCACGATCACGATCACGACGACTAAGCGGCGCGGCCCCGCGGCGGGCGCGGGGCGCCGAACGACTCAAGGACCCGGGTTCGAACGTCATACGGAGGAGAACGCAGACATGGCCACCGCCACCGCCAAGAAGATCGCCCTGCAGCCGCTCGACGACCGCGTCGTCGTGCGCCGCCTGGAGGCCGAGGAAAAGACCGCCGGGGGTATCGTACTCCCCGATACCGCCAAGGAGAAGCCGCAGCGCGGCGAAGTCGTCTCGGCCGGCCCCGGCAAGCTGCTGGACAACGGCAAGCGCGGCAAGCTGGAAGTCTCCGTCGGCGACAAGGTGCTCTTCGGCAAGTACAGCGGGAGCGAAGTGAAGGTCGGCGGCGAAGAACTGCTGATCATGCGCGAGAGCGACATTCTGGCGAAGCTGGGCTGATTCATGCCGACCGTGATGCGGCATGGGCCCTACCGAATTTTTTTTACGCGGGTGACGGGAATGAACCTCCCCACGTACATGTAGAGCGCGAGGACATGGAGGCGAAATACTGGCTTGACCCCGTGCGGTTGGCTTCAAGCGCGGGATTTGGCAGGAAGGAACTGAAGAAGATCGAGCGTATCGTGTTGGAGAGCCGTGAGAGCCTGACGAGTGCATGGAATGAATACTATAACGAGTGAAACCCAGACGGCGCGCATCCAGTCGCTGAAGGTGAGCGACGAGGAGTTGGTCGTCGATCTCGTGGATGGGCGCACGCTCGCCGTTCCGGTGGGATGGTTTCCGCGTCTGGCGCACGCTACTCCCAAGGAACGCGCGGCGTGGCGGCTGATCGGGCAAGGGCACGGAGTTCATTGGGCGGAGTTGGACGAAGACATCAGCGTGGACAACCTGCTCGCGGGAAAGCAATCCGGCGAAAGCCAGCGTTCATTCAAACGTTGGTTGGAGGGGCGCGCCAAGCGGAGGCGTAAGGGATAAGGCATGTTTTTCGCCAACGGCTTGAAGCAGGCAGTTAAGTTGTGCGGCAATGTCCGCGCGGCGGCCGACCTATTGGATACGCTCATGCCCGATGCCAAATGCGATCCGCGGGCTGTTGACTATGCGTTACGGAGCCGGGGCATTACGGTACTATATCGGATGAAGTCGCAAGGAATACATCACCCACTTCTGTCGCTATTCGAAATGGCCTGGCTTGATGTCTCCATTCAATTCCATTCAGGTCAGCGGCTTGACATGAATACGACAACGAGTGAGTGGCCGGCCCTGCGTGACCGCATGGTGAGATTCTGCGGAAGACCAATTTTCAACGATGACGTGATTGACACCGAACTTCGTGAGTTAGGCGCGACTGGGGTTTTGAGGACAGCGAATTAGGAGCGGAACATGGCTAAGCAACTGATCTACACCGACGACGCGCGGCACAAGATGCTCTCCGGCATCAAGAAACTCGCGCGGATCGTGGGCGTCACCCTCGGCCCCGGCGGGCGCTGGGTGGCCTACGAGAAGTCCTTCGGCGGGCCCGGCGTCGTCAACGACGGCGTGACCGTGGCGAAGGAGGTCGAGTTGGAAGACCCCTTCGAGAACATGGGCGCGCAGATGATCCGCCAGGTCGCCAGCAAGACCAACGACGTGGTCGGCGACGGCACCACGACCTCCACCGTGCTGGCCGAGGCGATCTACCGCGAGGGGCTGCGTTACGCCATCGCCGGCCATAACCCGACTTCGCTCAAGCGCGGCATCGACGCCGCCGTCGAGGCGATGGCCTCCGAGATCGGCGAGCTGTCCAAGCCCTGCAAGAGCCGCGAGGACATCGAGCGCGTCGCGACCGTCAGCGCCAACCAGGATCGCGAGGTCGGCAAGATGATCTCCGACGCCATGGAAAAGGTCGGCAAGGACGGCGTCATCACCGTCGAGGAAGGCAAGGGCACCGCGACCGAACTCGACGTGGTCCAGGGCATGAAGTTCGACAAGGGCTACAGCTCGCCCTACTTCGTCACCAACGCCGACAACATGACCTGCGAGCTGGAAGACGCCTACGTACTCTTCTACGAGAAGAAGATCTCCAGCCTGCGGGAGTTCGTGCCGCTGCTGGAGAAGGTCGTGCAGACCTCCAAGCCGCTGGTCGTGATCGCCGAGGACATCGAAGGCGAAGCGCTGGCGGCGCTGGTCATCAACCGCCTGCGCGGCCTGCTGCGCGCCGTCGCGGTGAAGGCCCCCGGCTTCGGCGACCGCCGCAAGGCGATGATGGCCGACATGGCCGTCCTCACCGGCGGGCGCTTTATCAGCGAGGACCTGGGCGTCAAGCTCGAAGGCATCGAGCTGGCCGACCTCGGCCGCGCCAAGAAGGTCACGGTGGACAAGGAGAACACCACCATCGTCGGCGGGCAGGGCAAGAAGGCCGACATCAACGCCCGCGTCGCGCAGATCCGCGCCCAGATCGAGACCACCACCAGCGACTACGACCGCGAGAAGCTCCAGGAGCGCCTCGCCAAGCTCGCCGGCGGCGTGGCCGTGATCCGCGTCGGCGCGCCGACCGAATCCGCGATGAAGGAAACCAAGGAGCGCGTCAACGACGCCGTCAACGCCGCCAAGGCCGCGGCCGAGGAAGGTTTCGTCTGCGGCGGCGGCGTCACGCTGCTCCGCGCGCGCGAAGCCGCCGAGAAGGTCCGCGGCAAGCTCAAGGGCGACGAGAAGTACGGCGCCGAGATCGTCCTGCGCGCCGTCGAAGAACCCCTGCGCCGCATCGCCGACAACGCCGGTTACGACGGCGGCGTGGTCGTCGAGAAGGTCCTCGAGTCCAAGGGCAACCAGGGCTTCAACGCCGCGACCGGCGAGTACGAAGACCTGGTCAAGGCCGGGATCATCGATCCGGCCAAGGTGGTCAAGTCGGCCCTGCGCAACGCCGCCTCCGCCGCGGGACTGCTCCTGACCGTGGACACGATGATCACCGAGCTGAAGGACGAGGAGCAGGGCAAGAAACTGGTCGTCGGCGCGGTGCACTGATCGGCGCGCCGCACGGATCGAGAGCGCAGCCCCGCAGCCCCTCCCGGTCCGTCATCCGACGGCGGGAGGGGCTTGTGTTTTGGGGCAGCCCATGCCGGCCCGAGTTGCTTGAGAATTCTGGATGCCTGTTCCCATCCGGTTGATTCCGGAGGTGCAAGCCAGATCGGGAAAAGACCCTAGCCACTCAGATTTTCGGACGGGCGGCCTCGGTCATGGCCAGAACCATGTCGAACAAGCGCGATTACTACGAAGTCCTGGGGGTCAAGAAGGACGCGCCTCCGGACGAGATCAAGAAGGCCTTCCGGGACGCGGCCAAGAAGTGGCACCCCGACCGCAACCCCGACAACAAGGCCGAGGCCGAGAAGCGCTTCAAGGAAGTGGCCGAGGCCTACTCGGTCCTCTCCGACGACGAGAAGCGCAAGCGCTACGACCAATTCGGGCACCAGGGGCTCCAGGGCGTTCCCGGCGCGGACTTCTCCGGCGTCTCGATCGACGACCTCTTCGCCAGCTTCTTCGGCGGACGCGGCGGCTCGGGTTCGCTTTTCGAAGACCTCTTCGGCGGGGGCGCGGGCGGCGGCGGCGGACGCTACGGCCCCGCGCCCGGCGCATCCCTGCGCTTCGAGCTGGAGATCACGCTCGAAGAGGCCGCGCAGGGCGTCGCCAAGAAGATCGAGATCACGCGCGACGAACTGTGCGAGACCTGCTCCGGAAGCGGCGCCAAGGCCGGCACACGCCCCGCGAGTTGCAACTACTGCCGCGGCACCGGCTACGTCACGCGCAGCCAGGGCTTCTTCACCATGCGGACCACCTGCCCGCGCTGCGGCGGGCGAGGCTCGACCATCGAAGCGCCCTGCGAGTCCTGCAAGGGCACGGGGCGCGAACGGAAGAAGATCCGCCTCGAAGTCCCCATCCCCGCGGGCGTCGAGGACAACACGCGCGTGCGCCTGGCCGGCCAGGGCGAGCCCGGCGACGACAACGGCCCGCGCGGCGACCTCTACGTCATCGTGCGCGTGAAGGAACACGACTTCTTCATCCGCCGCGGCCGCGACCTGCTGGTCGAGATGCCGATTCCCTACACCATGGCCGTGCTCGGCGGCGAGATCGAGGTCCCCACGCTCGAGAACCGGGTCAAGCTCTCGGTGCCCAAGTCCACGCCTTCGGGCAAGCTGCTGCGCCTGCGCGGGCTGGGCCTGCCTGACGTCTCGGGCTACGGCCGCGGCGACCTGTTCGTCCGCGTCGTCATTCACACCCCAAAGAAGGTCTCCAAGGAACAGGAAGAGCTGCTGCGCAAGCTCGCCGAGCTGGAACAGGTCAACGGCAAGCCGACCAGCCAGAGCACGTTCTTCGACAAGCTGCGCGAGTTCTTCACCGAGTAGGCGCGAGAGGCATCGAGGCATGGACGAAAAGGACACCGAGGCGGCGCAAGCCGAGGCGGCCGAGACGAAGCCGCAACCCGGCGTGGACGAATTCGCGGCCGAAGCCGAAGCGCTCGGCGCCGCGATCGAGAGGTTCGCGCGCGCGCTGATCGGCGGCATGCCCGACCGCGCGCAGCTCGCGGAAGTCCACGGCTTCCAGGCCTCGATTCGCGAACTCGTCGGACGCGCGGCCGAGAGCGGCGCCGGCGCGCAGGACGAACTGGCCCTGACGCGCGCCGAAGCCGAGAAGCAGCGCCTAGCCGCCGCCCGCGCGAAGGCCGACTTTCTCAATTACCAGGAGCGCGCGCAGCGCGACCTGAAAACCGCCGAGGAGCAGGCCCTGCGCGGCTACGTCGCCGACCTGCTTCCGATCCTGGACAGCATGGACTTCGCCCGCAAGGACCTCGACCGCGACGGCGCGGACCTCGCCACGGCGCGCGAGGGCCTGACCCTGATCGTGGAGTCCTTCGCGCAGGCCCTGAAGGTGCGCGGGTTGGAGTGCATCGACGTGCACGATTGCGCCTTCGACCCGAACCTCCATGAATCCGTGGCGGCCCGGCCCGCCGACGAGGCCAGGGGCGAGAAACCCAACATGGTCGCCGAGGTCTGCCGGCCCGGGTACACGTGGAAGGGCAAGCTGCTCCGGCCCGCGCAGGTCCTGATCACCGCCGAGCCGAAGAAGCCTTCCTGATCGCGGCGAACCGGCGGCACGAAGCACAAGCAGGGCGAGCGTCCGGCGTGCTCGACTTCCCGATCACTTCCTATAGTGGAACAGCCGCGCCGCGCCCGGCGGAACCTCCACCTCCACCGTGAACTCCCGGATCTCGAACTTCTCGTCGCTCTCCAGGTCGCGCGCGCCGCCCTTTTCGAGCGGCAGCTTGATCGCGGCCTTCTGCGGTTTGCGCGAGGCGTAGTTTCCGACCAGGAGCAGGCCTTCCTCTTCCTGGCCCCAGCAGGTGCAGGTCAGCTCGGGGTTGTCGCCGGCGGCGTCCTCGAAGAGCCGGCCCTGCATGATCAGCGCCTCGAAGGGCTTGAGTTTCGCGAGCGCGCGGGCGTGGTAATGGAAGTCCAGGGGCGTGTCGAAGTCGGGGAGCTTGTAGTAGGTGATGCCGCGCGAGCCGTTGAGGATCGCCTCGAGCACCATCGCCTCCATGCGCCGAGGGTCGAATTCGCCGAGGGCGCCCGCGGTCAGCCACGGGATGATGTCGTTCTTCCCGATCAGCTTGTAGTTCTCCCGGATCGCGTCGTGAACGCGCCGGGGGTCGCCGTTGACGTACAGGCTCGGCATCGCGAAGTCGATGTAGCTGGGATAGAGCTTCTTCCAGTCGAAGACCTTGTGGTACACGTGGCTGGGCATGACGTGGTAGAAGCCCGTGCGCGGCCTCCCGATGCCGGCGTCCTTCGTGGCGCGGATCACGGCGTCGTCCATGTCGCGCACGATCTCGGCGACCGTATCCGTCAGGAACTCGTCCCAGGCCTTCCCCGATTCCTTCTGCTTCTGCCGGCAGTGCGTGCAACGCGGCGCCTCGACGGCGGATTCGTAGAACAGCTCCAGGTCGTGGAAGATCAGGTCGGGCCGGGAGTTCTTGGTCAGTTGCGCGATGCGTTCCAGTTCCATGCCGTAATACTCGCCGCGATAGGTCAGGCACAGGCTCTTGCCGCGCGCGCCGCCCTCCAGTTCATGGAAGATCTCGTTCTTGTTCCTGCGCAGTTGCGCGAGCACGTGCCAGGGCGACTCGTTGTAAATCACCTTCAGGCCCAGCTTGCGCGCCTGGTCGAGGTACGCGGCGTTGGCGTCGCCGGGCTGGCCCTCCTTCCAGAACCGCGGGAATGTCGCCACGGCGTTGAAGCCCAGACGCGGCCAGGCCTCGAAGAACCCCGGCCAGCCGAGGCATTCGCCTTCGTACATCCAGGCCAGGCTGACGTGGAGCTGCTGCAAGGGCCCTGGCGAGGCCGGCGTGACGCCGCGCAGCGGGACCTCGAACGCGTTGCGCTCGTAGCCCGGCACCCACATGCGCGCGACCCCCTGCAGGCGCTCCTGCCGGGTGGTGAGGTAGATCGGGCGCCCCTTGGGCAAGCGGAAGGCGGACTCCCCGTACAGCGCGTAGCGCCGGTACCGCATGCCGTCGCGCTTGAAGGCTTCGGGTTCCTCGGCCGGCAGCGGCTTCAGCAGCTCGACGGCCTCCGGCAGCTCCAGCGTGACGGGCACGTCCTCGCCGGCCTGCCGGAGTTCCTTCGGCCGCATGTCGATCAGGTTCAGGTACTGCGGGGCCGTGGCCTTGCAGGGCACGGCGAGGAAATCCTTGTCGGTGACGACGGCGAGCCCGCTGTTGATGACCTGCACGCGCGCCTCGGGCTGGAATTCCACGCCGGCCGGATCGTGGGCTCCGCGGAGGATCGCGACCTCGTCGAGGAACAGGAAGGTCGAGCCGGCCTCGATGGCCAGCGCCACGTAGCGCGCTTTGGTCTTCAGGTTCTCGAAGGCGAACGGGTGCGTGTACGCGACGCCGGATTCCTCGAGCTCGAAGGCGCTCGCGCTGAGGTCGTCCGGGCCGCGCTTGTGGAGTTCCCCGGCGCGGTAATACGTCAGGTCGTCTTCGCTGACGAGGACCTCCAGGCGCGCCGGGAAGACCAGCGCCTCCTGCTCCCGGCCTCCCAGCACGCGCGCCACCACGCGGTCCACCGGCAGAACCGCGCCCAGGTCGAAAGTGACGTAGACCTTCGAGGCGTCGTCCCAGCCCACCGCGTCGCGCGCGAACCAGATCCGATCGTCGGTCTTGGAGGCCAGCTTGCCATCGGTCAGTTCGTTCACGTCCGCTTCGTTCTTCGTCAGTCGATACTCCGGGGATTGCGAGAACCGGACGGGCCGGCCCAGCGCGAGGTTTTCGCCGCGCGTTCGCTCCGCCCACAGCATGCGCTGTTCGGCGGCGGTGGCCGTCTTGGCCTCGTGGGGCGCCTCGGGCGCGTGCTTCGTTTCGAGCCGGAACGCGAAGGCGTTGAACCCGTAGGCGTGATGCGTCTCGGCGGCGGCGGGCTTGTGCGGATCGCGCCGTTCGGCCTTGGCGTGAAAGAGCAGCGCGCCCGGGCCCGCGGCCGGCAGGGCGGTCGCGGCCTCCGTCAGCTTGATCGAGCAGCGGTAGGCGAAGCCGCCTTCTAGGGTCTCGGTCTTGACGCTGAAGTTCGCTTCCTGCGCCAGGCGGACCGGCGCCATGCCCTCCGCGAGAAAACAGCGGATGTCGATCGCGTCCACTTTCTGCGGCGAATAGTAGCTCAGCCGCACCGTGTCGCCGATCCCCGCCTGGCCGTCCCGGTCGAGGTCCTCGGCCAGCTCGACCACCAGCCCGTCGAAGGGCACGCGCGCCAGCCGTACCCAGTCCACGTCCACGAAGCCGCGGCCCGCTTCGCCCTCCGCGCCGCCGGGGCGCAGATCGAGGGTGAAGTGGCCCTCCGCGTCGGGCCACTCGCGGGCCTGCCCGAGGCTGAAAGTGCTGACACCGGGAACGCGCAGCAGCGGCGCGAAAGGCTTCCCGTTCCGGGCCAGCTCCAGGCCGTGCTCGGCATTCTCCACCAGATCGATTTTGACTTGCAGGTACGGGCCGCCGAACGGCGCCTCCGCCGGCGGCGCGGCATACGGCAGGCGCCGGCGGAGCAGACCGAAGCGCTCGTCCGCCGTCTTGCGAATCCGCAGGAGCGTACCTTTGACGACCTCGACCTCGACTGTGGGGTTCTCGCCGAGGATCCAGCCCTTCGAAGGATGGTCCGCGTTCTCGAAGGCGAGGAAATCGTCCTGCCAGAGGATCGCCGGCTCCTCGGCGCGGCACGAGAGGGCCGCCAGCGCCGCGCAGGCCGAGAGGATCAAACCGCTTCGCCGCATATTCGCTTCCCGTTCCAGGCTCCTATCTTATACCGGATGGACGCGCCGGCGGAGCGGCCCTTGCGAGGGAATTGCGCCTCGTTTCAGAATGCGGACTGCCGTCCGGGCGCACGGTGTTAGAATACCGTCTCACGAAAGGAGCCCCCTGTCATGCGCATCGGCATCTGCGGGTCCATCGAGCAGTCGGCCCAGCTCAAGGAGTTCGGCGCCGACTTCGTCGAAGAGAACGTCCAGCGCCTCCTGCTGCCCCAGGCGGAAGAAGAAACCTACGCGAAAGCGCGCGAGGCCTTCCCCGACCCGGTGCTGCCCGTGCCGGCCGCGAACTGCTTTCTGCCCGGCGCCCTGAAGTGCGTTGGGCCGGCCGTGGACCGCGAGGCGCTGCTGCGCTACGCCGAGCACGCCTTCATGCGCGCGCACGACATCGGCCTGGAGGTGATCGTTTTCGGCAGCGGCGGCTCCCGCGCGATCCCCGAAGGCTTCGACCGCGAGAAGGCCAAAGCGCAGTTCGTCGCGCTGCTCAAGGACCTGGGGCCGCTCGCCGAAGGCCTCGGCGTCCACGTCGTCGTGGAGCCGCTCAACCGCGGCGAATGCAACTTCATCAACTCGCTGGCCGATGGCGCGGAACTGGTCCGGGCCGCCGGCCACCCGCATATCCGGCTCCTCGCCGACTTCTTCCACATGCTCCGCGAGGACGAGCCGCCGGAGGCGATAGACGAATTCGGAAGCCTGCTCCGGCACGTCCACCTCGCCGAGAAGGCCCAGCGCACCGCGCCGGGCGTCGCCGGCGACGACTTCCTGCCCTACCTCGAAGCCCTGAAGCGCGTGGGCTACGCGGACCTCATCTCCATCGAGTGCAAATGGAACGACCTGGCCACGGAAGCGCCGTTGAGCGTGGCGTACCTGCGCGGGCAGTTGGCGGAGGCGGGGCTGTAAGACTCCCGGTCAGGCCGTTTTCTCGAGCAGTCTCAGCCTGCGCCGCGCAACGACGTGCCGCGCGCCGTCCTCGAAGATCACCGCGGCCGTGGCCATGCGCGTGCTGACCACACAACGCCCGTCGGGGCGGCGCTGCGGGTTGCAGCGCCGGCCGCGCAGCGCGTTTCGGGTGCTGCGGTCGCCCAGGTACATGTAGCGATAGCGCATGACGGTATGGCTGCGGGCGAGACGCCCGCGGTACGCAAGACAGCCAACGAGTCGGCGGCGTTCCGTCTTGTTCCTCAAGACTCAAACCTACCTGCGCCGGCCGCGCTCCTTCGGCGGATTCGGCGGACCGCCTTCGTCCATCCCGTCGAACATGCTGCCCAGCATGTCGCGGTAGCGCCCGAGCCCCTCGGTCTCGTCCTTCGCCAGCAGCCGCGACTGGTGCAGGCCCTCGAGCACGAACTCCATCGCCGCGGCCAATTCCAGGCGCTCGTCCTTCATCGGCACGTACTGCCTGGCGAGGTCCGCCAGCCCGCCGACGGCCTGCAGGGCCTGCTCGGCCTCCGCGGCGCTTCCGGCGTCGTGGAGCTGGACGACATGCCCGGCCGCGAAGTGCGCGACGACTTGCTTGTACGGGCCGAAGCTCGCCTCCTGCTTCTCCTTCCCGTAGGCGTCGGGCAGGTAGCGGTCGAAGACCTCTTTAAGACCCCGCCCGACCAGGTGCCGCGCGACGTTCGCCGCGCCTTCCTGCTCGCCCTCGTAGACCAGCTCGACCTTGCCCGTGACGGCGCTGATCGCCGGCTGAAAGTCCACGGGCCGCGCGCAGGCCGAGGTTTCGCCGTGGAGCAGCGCGCGCCGCTCGGCGTTGGAGATCACGTTCTCCAGCAGCGTGATCGGGAGCCGCGCGCTGACGCCGCTGGACTGGTCCAGGAATTCGCTCTTGCGCGCCGCGAAGGCAACTTCTTCCACCGCCTCCAGCAGGTACGCCGGCACGTAAACGCGGACTTCGCCCTCGCGCCGCGTCCAGGCCTCCTGCCGCGTGATCGATAGCGCCTCTTCCAGCTTGGCCGGGTAATGCGTCAGGATCTGGCTGGCGATGCGGTCCTTCAGCGGCGTGATGATGCTCCCGCGGTTGGTGTAGTCCTCGGGATTGGCCGTGTAGAGCATCAACACGTCCATGGGCAGGCGCACGGGGAAACCGCGGATCTGGATATCGCGCTCCTGCATGATGTTCAGGAGCCCCACCTGGATGCGGCTGGGCAGGTCGGGCAGCTCGTTGATGCAGAAGATGCCGCGGTTGGTGCGCGGGATGATCCCGTAGTGGATGACTTCCTCGCTGGCGTAATCGAGGCGCTTGGTGGCGGCCTTGATCGGATCGATGTCGCCGATCAGGTCGGCGATGGTGACGTCGGGCGTGGCGAGCTTCTCGCGGTAGCGCTCGGCGCGCGGGAGCCAGTGGATCGCGGCGGCATCTCCGGCGGCGGCCAGATGCGCGCGCGCGCCGTTGCTCACCGGCGCCAGGGGATCCTCGTTGAGCGGGAAGCCGGCCAGCACGGGGATCTCGGGATCGAGCAGCTCGGTGAGCTGCCGCGCGATCCGCGTCTTGGCCTGTCCGCGCAAGCCCAGCAGGATGAAATCGTGCCGCGAAAGCAGCGCGTTGACGATCTGCGGCAGCACGGTCTTCTCGTAGCCGATCACGCCCGGAAATAGCGGCTCCTTCGACTTGAGCTTCGCGATCAGGTTGCGGCGCAGTTCGTCTTTCAGCCCGCAGGGCCGGTACCCGCTGCGCTTCAGTTCGCCGACGGTGGTGGGCTTCGGTGCGGCCATGCGAATCCTTCCCGGCGCCTCGCGCCTAGACCGCACCTATCTAACGGAAGAAGGAGGCGAATCAAAGCAGAGGCTGGGCGGCCGCGCCGCGGCGGTAGGCACTGGCCGTCGTCCCCGTCTTCTGCCGGAACTGGCGCGAGAAGAAGTACACGTCCTTGTAACCCAGCGCGAAGGCGATCTCCGAGACGCTCAGGTCGGTCTCCGCCAGCAGTTGGCGGGCGCGGTCGATCCGCGCGCGGAGCGCGTACTCCCGCGGCGCCTGCCCCAGCACCTTGCGGAAGATCCGCGCGAAGTGGTCGGGGCTGTAGCCGGCCTTGCGCGCCAGTTCGGCGACCGATTGCGCCTCCAGCGGGCTCTCGTCGATCCGCTGCGCCAGGGCGAGCACGGTCTGGCGGTGGCGCCGGTCGGTGGCCGACTCGTCGGCCTCGCCCGCCCCGCCCCGCCGCGAGGCCCGCGCGTCGAGGTCCATCAGCAGGCCCGTGAAAAGCTGCGCCGCGATCGCCTCGGCTTGCTCGCCCGAACTCCGCAACAGCTCGTTGACCCGGCTCAGCACCCCGTCCACGAAGTTCACGTCGGCCACGTCGTTGAGGATCGGCGGGACCGGCGCAGCGTAAGGCCGCAGCGCGCCGCGGGCGTCCAACAGGCTGAAATGCCGGAAGCTGACGCCCAGCCGGTCGTGCAGGTCCTGCTCGGCCAGATACAAGCCTCCCGGGCGCATCCATAGGCAGATGCCGGGGCGCAGATGCACCAAGCCCTGATGAGTCCGCATCTGTCCATGACCGGCCCATACGAACCATAAGTCGTAGTCGAATAACCTCTTAGACCATGATTCCTCTAACCGCCAGCCGGGCTCGCAGCGCACGCGGCCTCCGCTGGACAGCTTGACCCGGGTACTCGGCCAGTCCACGAACATGCATGGAGAATATCGGATAAATACAAATCTTTCCAGCTCGGTTCCATGGCCTGGAACCGGCTCGTAAGGGATACTCAGCACATCGGTTAAGGAGACCTCCGCATGTCCGGCGCCCCTACGCTCGAAGCCCCCGCCAAGCCGAAGTATTCCTGCCTGGGCAAGGAGGCCGGCGTCTCGGTCGTCAAGCCGGGCGCGAAGGTCTGGACCGAGCCGATGCCCGAGCGCGAGGAGGAGCAGGCGGCGTTCTTCCGGCGCGAGGGCTTCTTGGTCCTCCGCGGCGTGCTTTCGCGCGCGGAACTGGACGAACTGGATGCCGAGGTCGCGCGGATGGTGCGCGAGCACCACAAGCTCCCGCGCATCCGCGAGGGCTTCGACCTGGAGCCGAACCAGGACGCGAAGCGCGCCACGCCGACCTTCCGCAAGATCGGCGGGATGAGCGACCTGAGCGGCGCGTTTCACGACCTGATGTGCCACCCGCGCATCACGCGCGCCCTGCGCATGGTCATGGGTCCGGTGATCGAACTCTACCGCGACGTGCTGATGATGAAGCCCGCGCGCGTCGGCCGCGAGAAGCCCTGGCACCAGGACAGCGTCTACTGGCCCTGGAACCCGATGGATCTCTGCTCCGCCATGACCGCGCTCGACGACGCCGCCCCCGAGAACGGCTGCCTCCAGGTGATCCCGCGCACGCACCTGAAGGAGATCCAGCACTACGGCAGGGAACTCCAGATCGACCTGACCGAGGAACAGCAGGCGAATACGCATTACGTCCCGCTCAAAGCCGGCGATACGCTGCTCTTCCACTCGCTGCTGCTGCACGGCAGCGAGCCCAACCGCTCCGAGCAGGACCGGCGCGTGGCGATCCTGAGCTACAAGACGCCGGGGCTGAAGTTCATCGGCAAGGGCGAGGCGCCCAAGTCGATCGTGATCCACGACGTCAAGCCGTTCGGGTACGTCTGAACCGGCTGCCTTCCCCGGAGAACCGCCCATGGCCGAAGCCGTGCTGTTCGAGAAGCAGGTCGCCGTCGAGCACGCGCCGGAACTCTATACGGTCGCGTCCAGCGCCGCGCCGTTGCGGGGGCTGGCGGCGGTTGCGGACGAGCAGGTCGCGCGCTACCGGCGGGACGGCTTCCTGGCCGTGGAGGGCGCGCTGAGCGAGCAGGAAGTGGAAGACGCGCGCGCGGGCCTCCACGACCTGATCGTCGGGCGCAACCCCGAGTTCAAGGGCGTGCTCTTCGAGGCCGCCGCGAAGGAGAAGCTCGAGACGCTTAGCGAGACCGAGCGCGAACTGGCCGTGCGCAAGGTTTTCAACTTCATCCGCTTCGACCCGCGCCTGGACCTCCTCGCGAAGAAGCCCGAGCTGCTGGCGGTGGCGGCGAAACTCATGGGCGGCGCGGAGCCCGAACTCTTTCAGGACATGGCCCTGGTCAAGCCGCCGAAGATCGGGCGCGAGAAGCCCTGGCACCAGGACTGCGCGTACTTCAACTATCCCGTCGGCACCGCAGTCGTCGGGGTCTGGATCGCGCTGGACGAGGCGACGGTCGCCAACGGCTGCATGCACGTCCTGTCGGGCGGGCACCGCGAAGGCCCCAAGATCCACTTCAACCGCCGCGACTGGCAGATCTGCGACCGCGAGATGCTCGGCCGACAGGCCGTCGCCGTCCCGCTCAAGCCCGGCGGCGCGCTCTTCTTCGACGGGCTGCTGCCCCACGGCACGCCCACCAATCACTCCGACCAGCGCCGCCGCGCGCTTCAGTTCCACTACGCCCCGGCGAATGTCTCCAAGATGAAGACCGAAGAACGCCTGGCGATCTACGGCAGCGAGGGGAAGGACGTATCCTGCTGAGCGGACGCCCCGATTCACGATTCGGCAGGCCGGCTGCACATGTTCCCCTCCTTACTTTTCAGGCCTTTGACGCCAAATTCCTGAATCTACCCCTCCCGCGGCCCTGTTGATCTTGCAAACGGGGGCGCGGACAATGGCGGCAGTGGCGATCGACGAACCCCTCACGGCGGCCCGGTCCGGGGACCGCCAGGCGCTGGGCGATCTGCTGGCCGAGCACCAGAACGCGTGCTACGGCTTCGCGCTGCGGCTGACCGGCAACGGAGCCGACGCGGAGGACCTCTGCCAGGAGGCCTTCATGCGCGCCGCCGAGCGGATCGCCCAGTACCAGCCAACCGGTTCCTTCCGCGCATGGCTGCTGCGCATCGTCTTCCGCGTGCATCTCAATCGGACCGAGAGCGAGAAGGCGCGGAAAGCGCGAGAAGAGAGGCGGGGCATGGATCAGCAGGCTTCACCGCAGGGCATGCTGGAGCGGCTGGGCGACCACGAGCTGCTCGAGGCCGCGCGCGCCGCGCTGGCCGGCCTGGAGCGCAAGTACAGCCTGCCCATCGCGCTGCATTACGAACAGGGACTGAGCTACGACGAGGCCGCGGCGGTGCTGGAGATGCCGCGCGGAACCGTCGCGACGAACATCCGGCGCGGGCTGGAGCGCGTGCGCGAGACGCTGGCGAGCAAGGGCTTTGCCTGCACGACGGCCGCCCTGGCCGCGACCCTCCAGAGCGCCCCGGGGACCATCGCCCCGGCGAGCCTGGCGGCGGCGATCCATAGCGCGGCGGCGGCCGCCAAGGCCTCCGCGGCAGCCGGCGCGACCGGAGCCGCAGGCGGGGCCGGAGTGAACGCGACCGCGGGCGGCGCGCTCTTCGTCAAGGCCGGCGGCGGTACGCTGCTGGCGGCCGCGAAGCTCAAGCTCGCGCTCGTGGTCGCGGCGGTGGCCGTGGCCGGCACGGTGGGCGTCCCCGCCGTGATGCACCAACTCGCGCCGGAAACGGCCGAGGCCCCCGCCGGCGCGCCGCGGGAGGACGGAGCTCCCGGCACGCAGGTTCCGGCCGGCGGCCAGGAAGGGCGAGAAGCCCCCGCCAAGGGTTCGAAAGACAACGCGGAGACCAAGGATCCCAAGCGCCTGCGCGAGGCCGCCGACGAGGACCTGCGCCGCCTGGGAATTCTCGTCCCCGGCTTCAAAGCCGTGCCGCTCACCGGCAGCCTGACCTTGGCGAAAGAGCAGGGTCTCACGGTCGACGACCTCCGCGGCAAGGAACTCGATCCCAACCCGCCCGTCCCCTCCGGCCCGCGCCCGAAGTACGATCCGCGCCAGGCCGACGACGGCATCGACAACGCCCGCCCTTACCTTGCGCGCGGCATCCGGCCCTTCCGCTTCCGCGAGTTCCACTGCGAGTTCAACTACGGCGGCTGGCACAACTACGACATGACCGATTACGCCGTGCAGCACGGCTTCGAGTACGCCTACCCGTACATCCGCAAGGTCGAAGAGACGGCCTCCTGGCCGCAAGGCGCGCGGATCATGCACTGGATGGGGTTCGTGAACTGGGACGACTGGCTCCCCGCGCACAAGCTCCCCGCCGGGCGCTACGACCTGCTGATGGACCTGGACCTCCCGAAGCTCCTGCTGGACGAGGGACGCGGAAAGCTCGAGGCCGGCTCCGATCGGGCCAGGGACCGCGCCGACCTGCTGATGATCGACATGGAGCACCCGGTGCTGGCGCCCGAGAAACTCCGCGCGCAGGACTGGTATCCCAAGGGCGGCACGGAGGCCGAGCGCGCGGCCTTCGAGAAGAAATACTACGACGGCTACGCGCGGACCTACATCGAGCCGGTTCGCTGCGCGCGCAAACAGGGCTGGAAGAACCTCTCGATTTACGGCTGGGCGCCGTACGGCCGGACCTGGGGCGGGCTGGAGCAGCCCGAAGCGGAGCCCGGCGCGCAGTTCGCCTGGAACGCCTTCGGACGGCAGATTCTGGACGAGGTCGATATCGTCAACAACAGCGTCTACTGCTTCTACTGGTCGCCCAAGAACGTCGCCTATGTCCTCGAAAACATGGACCGCAACCGCGAGCTGGTCCTGTCCGCCGAGCGGCCCAAGCCCATCCGCCCCTACACCTGGACGCTCATGCACGGCGGCGGGCCAAACTGGCGCTGGTGGCGCGGCCTGCCGCTGGCCAACGAGGAGATGCGCGCGCTGACGGCCGCGCTCTTCTTCGCCGGCGTCGACGGCTTCGTGGCCTGGAACTGGTCGGGCACCGGGACGCACCAGCGGGTCAACCTGAAACAGAAAACGCAAAAGACCCAAGCCGGCCCCGACGGCAAAGACGTCAAGACTTCGGTCTGGGAGCCGCTCGACGCGATGATCGGGACGCCTTTCACGGCGGCCGACACGAAGGGCGTTGAGGACGCCTTCGCCCGGTACGAGGCCCTGCACGCGATCGGCTTCGACGAGACGAAAGACACCATCCGGTTCCAGCGCATCCTGCCGGCACGGCCGGACAAGGGGCTGGGCGACGCCTTTCCCGTATTCGAAATGGACCGCGCGAAGCTCGAGCAGCTCCTGCGCCCGCAGAGCGAGGCGGTCGCGGGGATGATCGAGGGCATGGCGCTCGCGCGCGCTTTCGAGACCCTGCTCCGGCACGGCGAGGTGAAGATCGACGTCGACGCCGGCGCGCAGTGGAAGGGCACGCTCCCGATCGTGCGCCGCGTCAGGTTCGGCGTCTACCACCTGCTCTTCGCCTACGATCCGGCGGTCGTCTACGGCGGCGCGCCGCGCGAGATCGTGCTCCAGGACTTCGACGGCGTGAAGGGGCGCACGCTCAACCTGCCCGCCGACGCCAATGCGCGAATCTTCCTGCTCCAGGAATAGCGCGCGCCGACGGCCGTACTCAGTACCGTGCCGCGGAAGTAACTGGCCCAATGCGCCGGGTATTTTGTCCCGGATCGAGGCGCGTCGAGGGAGCATATCGGGACGAAGATCTGTGACCGAGACGCAACGAAGAGCCGGGGCAAAAGGCCCGGCGCCGTGGGTCAGGAACTTTCGCGGCGCGGTACTCAGGCCTTCGCCACCAGCTCCCCGTCCTTCAGGAACGGCTCGGCCCGGCCCATGAGCTTGCCTTCGGGGCTGGCCATCGGGATCGGCGAGTACTGCGCGAGGTAGACGCGGCGCCAGCCGTTGGTCCGGTTGAAGCCGCTGCGATGGAAGGTGAACGAGCTGAAGACGGCGATGCTCCCTGCCGGCGCGAGCACCGGCACGCCCGGATCCTCGCCGTGATACCCGATCAGATCGTTCGTCCGCGGATCGTGGACGTGCTCCTTCAGTTCGCGCGAGCCCGCCCGGCCGTAAGGCAGGATGTACGCCGTGCCGTTGGCCTCGCTCATGTCGTCGAGCGCGCACCAGCAGGTCACGTACGGCGGGTGGCCGGGCACGTCGCGGCAGTAGCCGCTGTCCTGGTGCCACGAGAAGGTCATGCCCTTCTCGGCGGCCTTCACCACGTACTGCTCCCAGAAGTAGTACGCCGTGCCCCCGATCGTGGCCTTGCAGATCTCGGCCATCAGCGGGCTGAAGTAGAACTCGCGCAACTGCGGGTCGTCGTTCGACGGAAAGCCGCAGAAGTAGCGGTTGTCCCGGAGATTGATCCCCAGCTTGACGACGCCTTGCGCGTCCATCTTCGCGTTGACGCGTTCGATGGAGGCCTGGCAGCAATCGCGCAACAGCCGCAAGTGCTCTTCCGGGATGACCGACTCCAGGATGAAGTAGCCTTCCTCGCGGTACTGCTCCTGCTGGGCCTTGGTGATCTGAATCGGCGCGACGGCGTGCATGGCGGGCTCCTTGGTTTTAACTTTGGACCTTTGATCAATGTTCTCAGTATCCATCGCCGGATGGGCTTAATCTTCTCATTCTGGGGCAACTTGTTATCATTTCGTGTCCCATGAAAGAACGGCTCCGGATCCCCGACGCCTTGGACGGCTACCTCTGGCCGTACCACTGGAAGGGCCAGACGCATCCCATGCACCGGCACGACGAGCTGGAGTTCAACCTCGTCACGCGCGGGACCGCGCGGTACCTCTTCCGCGAGCGGCGACAGGAGCTGGGGCGGCACGACTTGATCTGGCTCTTCCCCGCGCAGGAGCACATCCTGATCGACCGCACGCGGAACTTCTCGATGTGGATCGCCGTCTTCCGGCCGCGCCTGCTCCGTCGGGTCTGCCGCCGGGATGCGACGAAGGTCCTGCGCGCGGAAGACCCCCAAGGCGGCTTCTGCCGGCGGCTGTCTTCCGCCGCCGTCGCGCGGCTGGAGGCGCTGATGCACGAGCTGCGCTCGGCGATTCCGGATGTTGAGCGCTTCAACGCGGGACTGCCCTATCTGCTGCTGGAGGTCTGGAACGCGTACGCCTCGGCGGACGAAAGCCAGGCCGGCGCCGCCGTGCATCCCGCCGTCGAGCAGGCGGCGCAGGAACTGCGCGGCGGGAACCTGGAGCTGGGCGTCGAGGCGCTCGCCGCGAAGGTCGGCCTGAGCCCGAACCGGCTGAGCCGGCTCTTCAAGCGGCAGCTTGGCGTGAGCCTGACCGAGTTTCGCAACCGGCAGCGCGTGGAGCGCTTTCTGCGGCTCTACGGCGACGGGCAGCGCACGAGCATGCTCGACGCGGCGCTCGGCGCGGGCTTCGGGAGTTACGCGCAGTTCTACCGGGTCTTCAAGCAGCAGACGGGGCACGCGCCGCGGGCGTGGCAGCGGGTGGAGGACGCGGACTGAGCGCTTGCCACCCGGCGTCCAGGCGGGGAGACTGGGCGCATGGGCACGCCACGCTCCCAGGGTTCCGCCGACCTCTTCGCCGCCGCGGCGCAGGAGGTCAAGAAGTCCGGCGCGCCGCTCGCCGACCGCATGCGCCCGCGCACGCTCGACGAGTACATCGGACAGGCCGCCATCCTCGGCGAAGGCCGCATCCTCCGGCGCATCCTCGAAAACGAGGCCGCCGCGCAGCACGATTCCGACGCCCCGCGACGCCCGCTGCCCTCGCTGATCCTGTGGGGCCCGCCGGGCACCGGCAAGACGACGCTCGCGAACCTGATCGCCAAGGCCGCCGACGCGCAATTCGTGATGTTCAGCGCGGTCTCCAGCGGGGTGAAGGAAGCGCGCGAGACGATCGAGGCCGCGCGGCAGCGGCTGATGTTCGAGCGCCGCCGCACGATCCTCTTCGTCGACGAGATCCATCGCTTCAACAAGGCGCAGCAGGACGCCTTCCTGCCGGCCGTCGAGGACGGCACCATCGCGCTGCTCGGCGCGACGACCGAGAACCCCTCGTTCGAGATCAACGGCGCGCTGCTCTCGCGCTGCCGCGTCTTCGTGCTCCGCGCGCTGGAGCCCGCCGAACTCGGCACGCTCCTGGACCGCGCGCTGGCCGACGCCGAGCGCGGCCTGGGCGCCGAGCCGGCCGAGCTGGAGCCCGAGGCGCGTGAGATCTTCTGCGAGCTGGCCGGCGGGGATGCGCGCAGCGCGCTCAACGCGCTGGAACTCGCCGCGCGCGTCGCGCCGAAGGGCGAGAACGGCCGGCGCCTCATCGGCGCCGAGCTCGCCAAGGAAGCGCTCCAGCGCAACACCATCCTCTACGACCGGTCGGGCGAAGAGCACTACAACCTGATCAGCGCGCTGCATAAGGCGGTGCGCAATTCCGATCCCGACGCCTCGCTGTATTACCTCGCGCGGATGATCGCGGGCGGCGAGGACCCGGTCTTTCTCGCGCGCCGGCTCGTGCGGATCGCCAGCGAGGACATCGGGCTGGCCGACCCGCAGGCGCTGGTCCAGGCCGTCGCGGCGAAGGAGGCCGTCGAGCTGATCGGGTATCCCGAGTGCGACGCGGCGCTCGCCCAGGCCGCCGTGTACCTCGCCTGCGCGCCCAAGAGCGACGCGCTCTACAAGGCCATCGGCGCGGCGAAGGCCGAGGTCGAGCGCAGCGGGCCGTTGCCCGTGCCGCTCCATCTGCGCAACGCGCCCACCGGATTGATGAAGGCGCAGGGCTACGCGAGCGGCTACGACTACGACCACCATTACCCCGAGCACATCGGCCCGATGGAGTCGATGCCCGAGCCCCTGCGCGGAACGCGATTCTTCGAGCCCGGCGCGCTGGGCTTTGAAAAGGACCTGCAAAAACGTCTGGAGTGGTTCGCAAAGGTCCGCGCGCGTTTGCGCGAAGGCCGCGCCCCCGAGGCCTGATCAGTCCGCCCGGCGCAGTTCCCGCGCCGAGCGCCCCGTTTCGCGCCGCAGCAGCCGGCTCAGGTAGGTCGACGACGCCAGCCCCACCCGCCGCGCGATCTCATGGATCGGCAGGTCGCTGTCCTGCAAGAGCCGCTGCGCGGCCTCGAGCCGCACCTGCTGCATGTACTGCACCGGCGTGAGCCCCACGGACTTCGTGAACAGCGAGGTGAAGTAGTTGGGGCTCAGGAACACCTCCCCGGCGATCCCGGCCACCGAGAGGTCGTGGGCGAAGTGCGTCTGGATGAACGCCTTGGCGAACTCCACCACGTTCTCGCGGTGCGCCTGCTCGCTCTGCCCCACCCCGTGCGCGTCGAGATGCCGCAGGATCAGGATCATGCCTTCCTCGAAGCGCGCGCGGAAGAGGCGGTGCCACTGGTCGCCGCGCTCGGCCGCCGCCTCGGCCGCGCGCTCCAGCACCAGCGCGATCTTGCCGCCGGGATTCAGCCGCGCGTAACGGATCAGGTGGAAGCCCGTCGCGCGCTCGAAGGACGAGACGTGCAGCGAGATGCGCCCAACCGAACAGCGCATCCAGAGCAGCCGGTACGGATCGACGCCCGGCATGATCCGTTCCTGGTGCTTGATCCCCGCCGGGATCACCGCGATGTCCCCGGCATCCACCGCGTAGGAGCGGCCTTCCATCCCGAGCATCGCCTTGCCGCCCAGCCCAAAAGCGAACTCCAGGATCGCGCTGGCGCTATAGTCCCCGAAGCTGCCCGGCGACCTCGGGCGGTCGCCTAGCGCGTCGTCCAGCTTCGCGGGCAGCGGGAATGGCGCGAAGCTGCGCTTGCCGCCTTCCTGGGCCATCACGACCCGCTCGGGCGGGAAGCGCTCCAGCGCCGGCAGGACCTGCTCGCGCAGAATCCCGAAAATGTCCTCTTCCATGCGCGACTTCGAAGGGCCGCTCTTCGGTTTGCCGCGCGCTCGGGAGCGCCTCATGGGGGCGGGATTCCAGGGTTCATGGAACGTAGAATCGTACCACTTTTGCCAAACAAGTCCGCTGAAAAGTCCGCTGCGCGCTGAGTACGTTGCTTCAGGCGGCCATGGAGGATGCGCGGCATGGAGGCACGGCAACATTCGGCGGGCGCGGCGTTCGCCGAGCGCATCGAGGCCCGGCAGGGCGCGGAGGCGGATTCGCTGAAGCGCGAGCTTCTCGGCGCGCTGCGCCGCCTCGCGCCGGCCTGGGAGGACGTCGCCCTCCGCATTCACGCCCATCCGGAGCTGGGGCGGCAGGAGCACCGCGCCTCCGCGTGGCTCGGCGAGGAACTCGAACGCGCCGGGTTCAGCGTGCGGCGCGGCCTCGCCGGGCTGTCGACGAGTTTCGCCGCTTCGCGCGAAACCTCCGCCAGCGCCCCGGCGATCGCGTTCGTCGCCGAGTACGACGCGCTTCCGGACCTCGGCCATGCCTGCGGGCACAACCTGATCGCCGTCGCCGCCTGCCTGGCCGGGCACGCGCTGGCCGAGGCCCTGCCCTCACGGGTGCGCGTGATCGGCGCCCCGGACGAGGAATCCTTCGGCGGCAAGGCGCCGCTCCTGGAACACGGCGCTTTCGACGGGGCCGACGTCGCGATGATGGCGCATGGCGGGCCGTACAATCTCCCCAGCCGCGACATGCTCGGCTTGCGCTTCATGACCCTGGAATTCCACGGCCGCAGCGCGCATGCGGCGACGTCCGCCGGGCACGGCGTGAACGCGCTCGACGCGCTGCTCCTGACCTTCCAAGGCGTTGGGCTGCTGCGGCAGCAGCTTCGCGAGCGTGCGCGGATCGACGGCATCGTCACCCACGGCGGCAAGGCGCCCAACCTCGTCCCGGACTACGCGCGCGCCGAGTTCTGCGTCCGCGCCAGGCAGCAGGCGCACCTCGACGAGCTGTGCGGGAAGTTGCTGCGCCTCGCCCGCGCCTCGGCCGAGGCCGTCGGCGCGCGCGTCGAGGCTGGGTCCGGACGGCATCCCATGCTCGCGATGCGCCGCAACGCGCCGCTCGAGGAGGCCTACGCCGCGAACCTGCGCTTCTGCGGCCAGGAGGTCCACGTCTTCCCCGCCGACGGGGCCATCGGGAGCACCGACTTCGGAAACGTCTCGCAGGCGCTGCCCGGGATCCACGCCTACTTCCAGATGGTCCCTCCCGAGGTGAAGCACCATACGCCGGAATTCGCCGCCGCCGCCCGCTCGCGGGCCGGCCTGGACGGCATGCGCTCCGCCGCTGCCGCCATGGCGCTGACCGGCCTGGACCTGACCCTGCGCCCCGAACTGCTCGCCGCCGTGCGCGCGGCCTTCGAGGCGCAGGGCCGCGGGGTTTCCTGAACGAAAGGACGATCCGCATGCCGCAGACGCTGCTTACCGAGCCCGCGTTGGAGGCGCCCGTCTCCTTCGCCGCCGTGCGCGAGGACTTCCCCATCGCCCGCCGCGGCGTGTACCTGAACAACGCCTCCATCGGCCCGCTCTCGAACACCGTCCGCCGCGCCGTGGACCGCTTCAACGAGGACGTGAGCCTCAACGGGCGCGAGCACTACCCGCAGTGGTGCCGCTTCGCGGATACCGAGATCAAGGCCGACCTCGCGCGGCTCATCGGCGCGAGCGCCGCCGAGATCGCCTTCGTCAAGAACACCACCGAAGGCCTGCTGCTCGTCGCCAACGGCCTCGACTGGAGGCCCGGCGACAACGTGGTCGTCTCGGAGCAGGAGTACCCGTCCAACGTCTACTGCTGGATGAATCTGGCGCGGCGCGGCGTGAACATCCGCTGGGCGCCTTTTCGCGAAGGGCGCGTTCGCGTGGAGGATCTCGCCGAGCGGATCGACTCGCGCACGCGCTTGGTCACGCTCAGCGGCGTGCAGTTCTCCAGCGGCTACCGCCTGGACCTGCCCCGCGTCTCCGAACTCTGCCGCGCGCGCGGCGTGCTGCTCAACCTCGACATGATCCAGCATGTCGGCGCGCTGGAACTGGATGTCTCCGCCTGCCCCGTCGATTTCCTGTCCGCGGGCGGGCATAAATGGATGCTCGGCCCGATAGGGACCGGAATATTTTACTGCCGGCGCGAGGCCATGAATTGCATTCATCCATGGAATGTCGGCTACCATAGCGTCGCGAAATCGGAAGACCACGTCGATTACGACCTCACCTTCCGCCCGGACGCGGGGCGCTTCGAAGAAGCCCTCGTCAACTTTCCGGGGCTCTACGGCCTCCACGCCGCCGCGCGCACGCTGCTGAGCCTGGGCTTGGCGCGCGTCGAGACCCACATCCTGGCGCTCAACGCCCGAGCGGTCGAAGGCCTGCGCAAGCGCGGCTGCCGCATCCTCAGCCCGCTCGGCAACGGTGAACGCTCCGGCATCCTTACCTTCGCGCACCCGCGGCTCGAACCCGAGGCCGTGGCCGCGCGCTTGAAGGAAGCCGGCGTCGCGGTCGCCGTCCGCGTCGGCGGCGTGCGCATCTCGCCTTCGATCCACAACGATGCCGGCGACATCGACGCGTTTCTCGCGGCCCTGCCCGAGGCCTGAGCCGGATGCTGGAGCACGGCGGCATGCACGCGGAAACCTCGTCCACGCTTTCCCTTTCGGCGCCGCCGATCAACCGGCGCAGGCTGGTCGGGCTGCTCCAGGAAATGCTCGGCGTCCCCAGCCCATGCGGCAAGGAGCGCCGCCTCGCCATCTTCCTGGCCGAGGTCATGCGCGGGATGGGCCTGAGAGTCTCCTGCCAGCACGTGCGGCGCCGCCGGCTCAACGTGCTCGGGGTCCGGCCGGGTCGCGCCGGTGCGCCGGCCCTGTTGCTGGCAGGACGCCTCGATACGCCCCCGCCCGGGACGGATGAAGCCCGCTGCCCGAGGCGCGGGGGGCGGATAGCGAGTTCGTCTATGGACCCGGCGCCGGCGACATGCTCGGCGCGAACGCGTGCTACCTCGAAGCGCTGCGTACGCTGCACGAGCACGGCTTCGAGCCGGCCGGCGACCTGATCGTCGCGTTCGTCGTCGGCGGTCCTGAGGAGGGCCTCGGCACGCGCAAGCTGCTTGAAGGCATTCCGGGGGCAAGCCGTTTCATCCTGGGCCGGCCGACGGGCTTGGCCGTCAGGGCCTGCCCCTCGGAATTCCATGTCGGCTCCGAAGCGCCACGCGCCATGGCCGCGGCTCATCTGGCCGCCGCCGGTGCGCCGTCCACCGCGGAGCACTACGGAAAACTCGAATCGTGGGATGCGGACGCCATGCTCTTGGCGAAAGCGGGATGGGACGGCGCGGTCTACGGTCCGGGAGACCGGGGCGATGACCCATCCGGCCAGCGCGTTGCCATCGCAAGCTTGGCGACGGCCGCGCGCGTCTACGCCGCGGCCTCCGTCAAACTGGCGGGGACGGCGCACGGTTTCGGGGCGCCGCTTCAGGTCACGGAATCACGCGCGCATCGAAGAACGCGCCTCGAATCTCCTCCTTGGGCGCGGAGTCTTCGCTAATCACGAACACGGAAATCCGAACGCTCCTTTCGCCTTGGACGTCCAAGTCGATCGGGATGGGGCCTTCGTCGCCCGGCTTCAGCGTGAATTCGACCCGCCGCTTCGCGGGGTTGGTTTGGACCATAAACCTGACGGTCGCGTTCAGGCCGGGCTTCGTATACCCCGCCATCGCCCGGAAGCTCTTGTATTCGCCATGCAGGAAATACGTCGCGTAACCTTCGACCTTCAGCTTCAGAGGAAAGGAAACGCCGCGTTCGTACGCAACCCCTTTGATCGCGGCGCGAGCGTCATGCAGCACCGGGTTTTCCAGTTCCTTTTTGAAAAAGACCGGCTCGAGCGTATCCAGATAGAGCGTGCCAGAGGTTTCCGTCCCTTGGGCTTCGGCGAGGTGGACTTCGGGGCTCAGCAACTGAATCCCTATCCCGTCCTCGCCCGCTTTGACGTACGACCTGAGCAGGAGCGTCTTGACCCCGCGCACGTCGATTCGCGCCGCCTTGAACTGGCCGCGTCTTACAATCGGATCGGACTCCCAAAGCGTGCGGCTGCCCGAGGCGAACTGGAACCCGCCGCCGGGCGCGGATCCCGAACCGGGCTGACCGTAATGAAACGAAAGCGTCGTGTAGCGACCGCCCAGATCGAAGGCCGCAAGGACCGGCAGCGACTCGGCGCGCGCCGGCCAAATCTCCAGGCTGTTGGGATACGTCCGTTCCCCCTGTTTCAGTTCCATGCCCGTCTCGATGCAAGCGGTCCAGCCTGTGGTCCGCCCGTCGGTTTTCAGCAAGCGGGTGAGGGCGGTGCTTGCGTGGACCTCCTCGAGCTGAGCCGGCGTCTGCGCGACCGCGGCGCCGGTTTCCCCCTGCTCGCCGGGCGTCGCATCGCCCTCGCGTGGATCTTCGGGCGGGCGGCCGCCGCGCGTCAGAAGGATCCCCGCGGCCAGCACCAGCAGCGCGGTCCCCGCGGCGAGCATCGCCGCAGCCGCCGCGTTCGCGGCGCGGCGCGGCGGCGCTTCGGAATCCTTTCGCGCGCGGATCTCCGAAGCGGCGCGCAGCTTGGTGGTGGAGCGCGGGCGGCGCGGTTCGGCCGGCGGGACCAGAATCGGCGCGGGGATTTTGGGAGTGCGCTGCGCGGGCGTGGGCGCGCCTCGTCCCCGCCCAGGAGCTTGCGGGCCTGCTCTTCCTGGAGCGCTTCGAAGGTCTGCGTCATCACGGCTTGCGCGCAAGCCTGGCAGAAGACCCCTTTCGCCTGCTTGTCGCGCGCGCGCCCCGCGTCGAGTTCGGCCTGCTCGATTCGCTGGCCGCAACTCTCGCAAAAGAAGAACTTCATGTCCGGCTCCAGGGCCGACGGAACCCATATTTTCGCGTGCGCCCACCGCCTGTCAATCCTGGCGCCCGCGGGGCGAGTTGCGCCCGGCGCGCGGCCCGGTACCCTCGCTGCGTTCCCCGATCCGCGCGCCGGAGGTCCGCCATGCTGCTCACCGAAGACCATGTCGATCTGGAAACGCCCAGCGGGACGATGCGGACCTATCGCTTCCAGCCCGCCGACGAAGGGCGCTATCCGGGCCTGGCGCTCTGGTCGGAGATCTACCAGGTCACCGGGCCCATCCAGCGCGTCGCCCGCGCGCTCGCCGGCGAGGGCTTCATCGTCGCCGCGCCGGAGGTCTACCACGAGTTCGAACCGCCGGGCTCGCCCTTCCAGTACGACAAGCCCGACACCGACAAGGGCAACAAGTACAAGATCGAGAAGGAGGTCAAGGGCTTCGACCACGACGCGCGCGCCGTGCTGGACCACCTGAAGGCGCTCCCGCGCTGCTCGGGCCGCCTCGGTTCCATCGGGCTGTGCCTGGGCGGGCACCTGAGTTTCCGCTGCGGCTTCAATCCCGACGTGCTCGCCACCGCCTGTTTCTACGCCACCGACATCCATTCGCATACGCTGGGCAAGGGCAAGGCCGACGACACGCTCGCGCGCTGCGGCGATATTCAGGGCGAGTTGCTCCTGATCTGGGGCCGCCAGGATCCGCACATTCCCCTCGAGGGCCGCCGCGCGATCTACGACGCGCTCTGCGAGAAGGACGTCAACTTCACCTGGCACGAGTTCAACGCGCAGCATGCCTTCATGCGCGACGAGGGCTACCGCTACAACCCCGCCCTGGGCCGGCTTGGCATGGGCCTGACCCTCGAGACGTTCCAGCGCGTGCTGCAGGCCGGCGCGCAGGGCGCGTGAACGCCGATGTCGCGGTCGTTGGCGCCGGCGGCGCGGGGCTGCTGGCGGGCATCGCCGCGGCACGGGCCGGCGCGCGCGCCGTGCTCCTCGAACGCATGCCCCGCCCGGCCAAGAAGGTCGCGATCTCCGGCGGCGGGCGCTGCAACTTCTCGAACACCCTCCCGCCGCGCGAGTTCGTCCGTGAGTTCGGCGACCCCCGCGTCAAGCTTCTCGGCCACGCCCTCAAGGTCTTCGACAACCGCGCGCTCATCGAACTGCTTGCGCGCCACGGCGTCGAGGGCCAGGTCGAGCGCCACTACCGGCTTTATACGAAGAGCGGCCGCGGGCAGGACGTCGTCGACGCGCTGGTCAAGGAGTTCCTCGCGCTCGGCGGCGAACTCGTCACGGGCTTCCACATTACCGGCCTGGCGCCGGAGGCCGAAGGCTTCGAGCTGCGCGGCTCGCGGGACGGGCACGAGACGTCGCTGCGCGCGCGGAGCGTCGTCGTCTGCACCGGCGGGCTCAGCTATCCCCAGACGGGCTCCAGCGGCGACGGCTACGCCTGGGCGCGCGCGCTGGGCCATGCGGTCACGCCGCTCCATGCGGCCCTGGTCGGATTGAAGCTCGCGGAGGACTGGCCGAAAAGGCTGAGCGGCACGAGCTGGCCCGACGCCGAGTGCAAGCTGTGGAAGCTCGATGCACCGCGAGGCAAGCCCGTCGTCGTCGAGCGCAAGGAAATCCTCTTCACGCACTTCGGCATCTCGGGGCCGGCGATTCTGGACGTCTCCAACGCCTTCGTCCTGGCCGGCCTCAACCGCGCGCGGCTGACGGTGGATTTCTTTCCCGAGCGCGCCCGGGAGAACCTCGACGCCGAACTGCTCGCGCGCCTGAATGCGCAGCCCAATTGCACCGTGCCGCAGGCGCTCTCGGGGCTGCTGCCCAGCCGCCTCCTCGAGGCCTGGGTACGGCAGCTCTGCGGCGTCGATGCGCCCCTGGCCCGGCAGTTCACGCGCGCCCAGCGGCAGGGTTTCGTGGAGCTAAGCAAGAACCTGAGCCTGGCGGTGACCGGCACGCGCGGGATGGAATGGGGGAAGTTACCGCGGGCGGAATCGCGTGGGATGAACTCGACCCGCGCACGCTGGAATCGCGCCGCGTGCCCGGGCTCTTCTTCGCCGGCGAGATCCTCGATTTGGCCGGGCGCTGCGGCGGCTTCAACCTCCAGGCGGCCTTCAGCACCGGCTGGCTGGCGGGGCAGGAAGCGGCGAAGCGGGCGCGAGGCGCTTAGTACCGTGCCGCGGAAGTAACTGGCCCAATGCGCCGGGTATTTTGTCCCCGGATCGAGGCGCGTCGAGGGAGCATATCGGGACGAAGATCTGTGACCGAGACGCAACGAAGAGCCGGGGCAAAAGGCCCGGCGCCGTGGGTCAGGAACTTCCGCAACGCGGTACTTAGGGTTCAGAATTCCTCGGCGGTCTTGGCAGCCTCGGGCGCCTTCTTCAGCAGATCAAGGAGGCCTTCGGCCAGCTTCCGGTCGAGGGCGTCCTTGTGATCCTTGGAGAACGCTTCCCAACGCGCCTTCGCGGCGGCGACTGCGACTGCCGGGGCGGGCTTGCCGTTCAAGGCGTTGGCCTGCGCGGCGTCGATCAAGCGGTCGCGGATTCGAATGTCACATTTCCCGTTCATGCCGGTGCCGACGAACGTACGAATCTGCGGCGGCATCTCGCCCTTGGGCGTCAGCGTGATCTCCAGCGTGATCGCCCAGTGCTCCTCGGAGTCCAGCACGACGGCGCGTTCGACGTCTACATGGCTCGTCGCCTGTCGCTTGCCGTCCAGTTTCACGCCCAATACGTACGGAAATTGGCTGCCCAAGATGTCAATGGTTCCGTCCAGAAGTTTGGGCTGCTCGATTTGGAGCGGCTGTTCGGGTTCCTCGAGCCTTGCGACGAGGCGCCCTTCGACACGCGCCAATCCCGCCAGCATGAACTTGCGTTGCGGCAGTTTCGCCGAGTCATCCTTCCCGAACTGGACAGGCAGGCTCCAGGTGTCGCCCTTGGCGCGCGCGGCGCCGCAAGTGTGCGCGAGCGGGATCGAAAGGCCAAATTCCAGGGCGGCGAAGCCCATTCCCGCGAAGGCGTTGCCGACCGGCGCGAAGTCGAACTCCGGCATCGCCGAGACTACTTTCGGGCCAGGGAGCAGGTCCAAGTCCACTTGAAGGGGCGCCTCCTTGCCGTTCTTCGAATAGGCGGTGAAAAAATAGACCGTCTTCGGTTCCAGACCGGATTGAGCCTGGGCCAAGGCGGCTCCGGTTGCCGAGCTGTAGACCTTCTCGGCCTGGAACGAGAGTTTCATGCCCGCCTGCTGCTTCACCGCGTCGAGCTTGAGGATCTGGCAGTCGACGAACTCGGGGATGAAGAAACTCTTGACCAATTCTAGGGCTTTGTCGTCAACCTCGAACTTCGTATGCGCGACGCGTTCGTAGTAGAGCGCCTGCTCGGTCGGCTTGGGCTCGAAGGTGACCCGCGCCGGGACGACGGGAAGTGCGGGTTGTGGAGGCGGACCGGGCTGCGGCGGCTCGACGGCCACCGGCGGGACAGCTTCGCCCGCCAGCACGCGATAGGTGACCGGCGCGGCAACGGCCAAGACCAGCACCGCCGCACAGATCAGTGCCATGGATTTCACCTGCATCCAGATTAGCGTCCTCATGGTGGCCTCCAGCAGATATACTGCACCGGTAGAGGCCGCTGCCTGACCCAGGCAAGCGGCATGGATGGTTTGAGTTAGCGTGGCCGGCGCGGGCTCGGCAGCGTGTTCGGCCAGCAGTTTCGCGAGGGCCGGCACGGCCAGGGTCGCCACGTGGCCTCCCAGTTTTTCGCGCAGGCGTCCCAACGCGCGCGCGACCCGCGCCGAGAGCGTGCCCACCGGAACCTTCAATTCGCGTGCGGCCTCTGCTTCGCTGCGCCCCAGCAAGAAGCGCTGCACAATGGCCTCGCGCTGTTCGCTTGGGAGAGCGTGAAGAAGAGCGTCGAGTCGATCGGAAACCGAATTCCAGACGGGATGAGCCGATTCGTCCATGCTGGCATGCAGACGCATATTTCCGGCCTCCCGTTCGTGACACTTTCGTGTACGCCCTTGTCGTATGGACTCCTTTGAAGTCAAAACGGCCGTGCGATGAAGCCAACCGCCCAGGTTTATGTGACCTTTCAAGTCCTTGGTCCGTCGAACCAGCAGGAGAAAGACTGCCTGTGCGGCGTCTTCTGCGGCGTGCTCATCCCTGAGCATGCGGTGACAGGTCACGTAGACCATGGGCGCGTGCCGATCGACGAGTTGCCGAAAAGCGTCTTGGTCCCGGCGTTCGAGATAGCGCGCCAGAAGCGTGGAATCGTCGAGGATCTGTGGAGTCTCTTGAGTCATAAGTCTGGACTGCTTCCGCCGCCGCAACGTGGTTGGCATTTCCGTGCGCTCCTTAGTCACCTATGGCGTGAGGAGCGCCGACCACTGCATGAAATTCGAGAAATCATAATGCCGAATTCGTGTGGTTGCCTAGGTCGGGAATTGATCGGCAGTTGCACGAACGGCAGGACATCAGGCGGCAAACGCGCAAGCGGGTATACTGCGCACGAAACAACCATGCCCAAGCCCTACAACACCTCCAGGCCGCTCGGCAAGACACAGCTTCCGAAGCACGAGCGCGAATTCGGCGTACCCATTCCGGGTACGATCCTGCCGCCGGAATTCTGGACCCAGACGGCCTTGAAGGAGTGGCCCAAGGCCGGCGCGCTCGTGCCTGAGCAAGTCTTCGGACGTTCCGCGCCGCTTGTCGTGGACCTCGGTTGCGGCAACGGCCGCTTTCTGCTCGGCAGCGCGCTCTACCGGCCGGATTTCGATCACCTCGGCGTGGACAATCTGCCGGTGGTGATCCGCTACGCGCGCCGCCGCGGCAACCAGCGCGGCCTGCGGAATCTCCGCTTCGCGGTGGGCGACGGCAAGGTCGTACTCGAGAAGTACCTCCCGCCCGCCGGCGTCCGCGAACTCCACGTCTACCATCCGCAGCCGTACTACGAGGCCCGGGAGATCCACAAGCGCCTCGTGACGCCGCGCTTCCTCGCGCTGGCGCACCGCGCGCTGGAGCCCGGCGGGCTCTTCGTGCTCCAGACCGACAACCCCGCCTATTGGCGCTACCTGAAGGCCGTCGTTCCGGTCTTCTTCGAATTCGCGGAGCATCCCGATCCGTGGGAGGACGCCCAGCGCGGGCGCACGCGCCGCGAGATTCTCGCGCGCAAGCAGGGGCTCCCCGTCTTCCGCGGACTCGGCCGGCCGCGCGCGGAGCTGGATCCCGCCGAGGCCGAGCGCCGCGCGGAAGCCCTGCCTCCGCCGGTCTTCAACGCCGACCGAAGGCTGGCGGAACTGGATCGGCTTGAACGTAACGGAAGATAACCGCCGGTCTAAGCGGCCTTGCGGTGCGAATTCAAGGACTATGCGCCGGTCATTTTGACCGTGATCGAGGAGTGAGCGAGGAGCATATTCGAAGAACATCTGCGACGAGCGAACGACGAAGAGCACGGTTAAAAGGGCCAAGCAGAAACTTGAAAGCGCACCGCAAGGCCGCTTAGCTGATCCGGATGACGTAACCGAAGCGGTGATCCGTAAGCATGTTCACGACCACCCAGAGGACCGCCGCGCAGCATTCCCCGACGACCATCCCGATGAAGAAGCGGCGGGCGATCGTATAGACTTTCATCCCGCCGTACTTGCTGATCCCGAACTTGCACAGCCAGCCCAGGAAGAAGCTGAACCAGAGCATGTCGTGCGGGAACCACGCCATCCACATCACGTAACCCGCCGGGTGCGGCCACCAGAAGAAGAAGCGCCGCAGGACCATGAACCCGGCCATCACGCCCCCGCCGACGCCCATCCAGGTGAGCTTCGGCGCGTCGACCTGCGCTTCCTTGGGGATCTCCTCGAAGGGAATCGGCTTCCCCGCTTCCGCGGCCTTCTTGCTCTTCTTCTCCCACGCCTGGATCTTGTTGGAGATTTTCCCGATCCGGTCGAACTCGCCTTGCGGGTGGCCGTTGAAGAACCAGCCGAAATCGTTGGCGCCGCCCTTCGTGTAGACGGTGTGCAGGAAGGTGAAGAAGCTCAGCCCGAACGCGACGGCCACCGCCAGCGCCATGCCGCGGAAGGCCGTCCGCTTGCGCAGCCCCATCTGTCCCGAGAGATGCAGCGCGTTCATGATATTCGGAATCGGCACGATCCGGAACCAGTCCGCCGTGAAGACCCGGTCCCAGATCATCGTGCGCACCACCTGCGCCGAACCCAGCACCGCCGGCGTGGCCGCGTATTGCAGCATGTACGCCGGGAAGTCGTAGAACTGCGCGGCGAAGACGCCGGCCTCCGCGATCAGCCGCGCCAGCCCGACCATCACCAGCATGAACAGCCCCAGCAGCAGCAGCGCCCAGACCAGCTCGATCCCGAACCAGCGCATCCAGCACGCGGCGCCCGCGAAGGAGACGAGCAGCGTGAGCCAGAGCATGCGCGGGGACAGCTCGCCCGGGCGTTCCTCCCGCGGCTCGCGCCCCAGCGCCTGCTTCAGCGAACTCCCCAGCTCGCTCCGCGCCAGCCACAGCCCCAACAGCACCAGCATCAGCAGCGCGCCGCTCCCCTGGCTCACCCGCGATTGCGCCACCTCGGTCCAACTGTACGTCGGGATGAACGCCAGATTCGTAAGCTTCATCGCCAGATAGAAGAACCAGAGGCTGAAGGCAACCTCCAGCGAGAGCAGGAACGTCAGCCCGATGATCGAGGGGAAAATGTGGCAGTGCACCACCCCGATGTGCCGCCAGGGATCCTCGGTCAGGTACTTGCCGTTGAGGTTCGAGTTCATCAGCGGAATCAGCGGGATGTTGGGCACGTAGTCGCTCAGCGCGTTCCAACTATGGACCAGGAAGGTGATCGCGATGCCCCACAGGGCCACCCGGTCGCTCAGGAAGGGCTTGGCCGAGGCATCGTGCCCCTCGTACCCCGAGAGCATCTCCTGCGGCACCTGCGCGACGGGGAACGGCAGCCGTTCGTGGTCCGACCAGCGCCGGATCAGCAGCCCCGCCACGCTGAACCAGATCCCGTACATCAGCGCCACTACGATCAGCCAGCGCAGGTACGGACCGAGCCACGCGCCCCAGGGGACCGTCTTGCCGGGCGGCAGGCCCGTGTAGAACCACTCCACCGGACGCGGGCCCGGATCCTGCGGATCCTCGGGATCCCGCGGAAAGAACCCCTCCGTCAGATGCGGATGGATCAGTTCCTCCCAGCGGTTCTCCGGGCTCGCGTGGAAGCCCGCCCCCGTCATCCCCGTCGACCAGAACGACCAGAAGCCCACTCCGGGGATCGAGTACATCACCATGGTCATGCAGAAGACGAGCGTGAGGTCCTGGCGCGAGAGCTTCAGGCGCCGCCCGAAGGCCAGCGCCGCGACCTGCGCGGCCGCCACCAGCGCAAAGATCAGGAAGACCGAGGCCATCGGGAAGGCGTTGAACGAGAGCGCCGTCCCTTTGATCACGAAATCCGAGTAGGGAATCAGCGCGCTGAGCCCGGCCACCGCCAGCAGCCCCAGCGCCCAGCCGCGCCAGGACGCGCCTTCGGCGCGGATCTCTTCCTGGCGCTCCTCCAGCGCCGTGCCGGCCAGGCGCGGGCCCAGCCGGTAGCCGCCGGATGGAGGCCGAATCGCGGATGCGTTCTCGGGGACTTCGCTCATCGCTGCGCCCGGCCCGCCATTAACCGATCCATATGGCGTGCCCGCCCTTGATCCCGAAGAGCATGCAGGTGACGCCCCAGAACGCCGCGGCCAGCGCTTCGCCCACCACCAGCCCGACGAAGAAGCGCCGCGCCTGGGTGCATACGCGCATGCCCCCGTATTTGCCGATCGACCACTTGCAGATCCAGCCAAGGAAAAAGCTGAACCAGAGACAATCGATGGGGAAGGAGGCCATCCACATCACGTACCCCGCCGGATGCGGGAACCAGAACAGATAATGCCGCGCCGCCGCGATTCCCGCCATCGCCAACCCGCCCACGCCGATCCAGGCGAGCTTGACCGTGTTCACGCGCGCCTCGGCGGGCGTCTCTTCGGTTTTGCCCTTCGGCGGCGGGGCCGAAGGCGCAGGTTCGGATGGAGCCATGGGCTGGAGTATGGATATATCCGGCGCGACGCGCGCCGCAAGGACGCCGCTCGCGCAAGGCCCGGGCTACTTGTTGTTCCGCTTGCCCTCGAGCACCTTCACGTAGGCCTGGAGCTCCTCCAGTTCGTGCGCGTGCGCGCGGAACTCGGGGTCGTTGCGGATCATCTGGATCGCCGTGTCGTAGTCGCCCGCCTTGGCGTAGGCCTCGACCTTATGCTTCAGCCGGTCGGTGATGTCGGCCAGGTTGTTGTATTTCTCCTTGGCGGCCTCCGCCTTGGGCAGCAGTTCCTTGGCGGCCTTGGCGGCCTCGGTGTCCTTGAAGTCGCGGAGGATCTTGTTGCACAGGATCACGGCGACCTGGAGGTTGTCCCCGCCGGTTTCGAAGGCCTTCTGCGCGCGCCCCAGGTCCAGCGCGGCGGCCTCCTCGGCGGCCTGGTTCTTCCCCGCGGCGCGCGCGGCCTCGACCTGCGCCATGGCGGTCTTGATCTCCGAGAGCCGCGGCGTCTCGGCCCACTTCCCCGCCAGCTCGGCAAGGAACTTCTCCGTCGCGTCCGCCGCGCCGGCGCCGAACTGCTTCAGCAGCCCGAGCTGCTGGGCGATCTTCTCCTCGTCGGACTTCCAGGCCTCGTCGAGCTTCCCGCGGGCGGCGTCGACCTTCTCGCGCGCCTCGTCGAATTTCCCGCGGTACTTCGCGTCGATCTCCTGGCAGCGCCGGAACGCCAGCGCCCACTGGTTCTTCTGCATCGCCTCATCCAGATCCTTCAGCTTGTTGGCCAGGATCTGCTTCTCGCTGATGTTCTCCGGCGCGATCTCGATCGCCAGTTCGGTCTTGAACGTCACCTCGACGTAGCGCTGCACGCCCATGCGCCGCGTCTCCACCTCCACCGGGCTCGAGAAGTTCAGGTACAGTTGCGGCCGCTGCCCGATGTTGAAGGTCACGTCCGTGACGTTCTTGAGCCGCTTGTTGTCGCTGGGCTGCAGCCGCTCGTGCTTGTCGCCCAGCCCCAGTTCGACCTCGCCCAGCGCTTGCGGGCCGACCACATAGAAGGAGAGCCGCGGCTTGCTGGCGCTGCCGGGCTGCGGGTCCACCGCGAAGCGCGCCTCCACCCCGCCCGCCCCGGCGTTGGCCCCCACCAGGTAGTTCGTCGAGCGCTGCAGCAGGAAGTCGTAGAGCAGCCCGCGGAAGGCAACCTTCCCGCCCTCCTCGGTCGCCACCGGCTGGATCCCGCTCTCCACGCCCGAGACCGTCTTCCCGTCCTCGCTGACCAGCGCCAGCGTCGCGTCCACCAGCGCCGTCACGCCGCCGATGTGCGCCGAGAAGACCCCCTTCGTCCCTTCGAAGTTCACCGCCACCTGCCCGAAGCGCACCGCCGGCGCGGGCTTCACATCCCCGTCGGCCTTCTCGACGAACTGGATGTTGTCGAAGCTCGATTTCCCTTCGCGCCCCTCGGTGAAGACGCCCACCTGCACCCGGTCGGCCCACGGCAACGGCCGCAGCAGCGCGCTGCGCTCCTTCCAGGGCTGGTTCGCGACCAGCACCACCGGATGCTCCGAGAACTGCCGGTCGCCCTTCTGCCAGGTCACCCGCAGGCCCACCAGCCCGTCGCCGTCGTTCTTCAGCCAGCCCGAGAGCTGGTACACTTTCGCCGGGTCCACCGCGCAGGTGTCCACCGTCTCCACCGTGCTGCGGCACGACGGCGAGGTCGCCCCCGCCTTGTGGATCACCAGCCCCTTGGCGATCTCCGGCTTCGGCTCCAGCGGAGCCTGCGCGTCCGCCTCGATGGTCACCCGCACCACTCCGGGCTGCCCGGCCTTCGGCTTCCAGCCGATCGGGTGGCCCTGGTCGTCCACGTCCAGCGAGAAGTCGCCGTTCTCGATCTTGATCTCCGCCGCCGCCGGGGAGGCGGAGGCGGCGTATCCGTCGGCGGGCCCTTTTCCTCGCCGCTCTTCGGCAGCAGGGTCACGACGCCGACCACGATCGCCAGAAAGAGCGCTACCGCCGCCCCGCCCAGCACCAGCGTTGAAGGCGGCTGCTTCGCCGCGGCGGGACGTTCGGCGATCTGGTCCCCCAACTTCTCCGGATCCAGCGCCACCGTCGCGAAAAGCTCGTCCTCCTCCTGCGCCTTCCCGACGTTGCGGTACTCGAAGACCGTCTTCCCGATCTTGATCTTCATCCCCACCGAGAGCGGCGTCTTGACGATCTTCTCGAACTCGCCGGCGCTCCGCGCCTTCGCCCGCGTGCCGTTGGTCGAGCCCAGGTCGCTGATCACGTACCCGATCGGCTCTTTCTTCACCTCGGCGTGGAAGCTGCTGGATGCCTCGTCGTGGAGCTGGATCGTGTTGGACGACTTGCGCCCGATCGTCAGCGGCTGGAGCCCCAACTCGTAGCGCTTGCCCACGTCCTCGCCTTCGACCACCTCGAGCACGTACTTGGGCTTCTCGGCTTCCTCGTCCTTGGGCGGGGCGGCGGGGGCCGCGGACGCCGCCTCGCTCAGGTCCACCGTCGCGCCGACCTCATCGTCGTCGTCGGGCGGCGGCGGCGGCTTATTTGAAGGCGGGCGCGCCTCGCCGGGGCCGTCGTAACGGAAGGTCGTCTTCCCCACTCGGATCACGTCGCCCGGGCAGAGCAAGTCGGTGGTCGCCCGTTCCTCGTTCAGCCGCGTGCCGTTGGTCGAACCCAGGTCGATGACCTTGAAGCGCTCGCCTTCCTTCTCGATGCGGAAGTGGTTGCGGCTGGACTTCTTGTCGGTGATCTGGATGGTATTGCTCGAGGAACGCCCAATGGTGGTCACCTGGTCGATCAGCTCGTGCACGCGCTCCTGATCTTCTTCGTTTACAATGATCAGCTTGGCCATGCCCTGCGGTCCTCAAGCCTTCCCATGCGCGGAGCGACCCAGCCATCGTCGCAAGTCCAATCGGCGCGGTAGGTTGTATCGCGATTCGGCGCGCCTGCAAGTAACCGGCCGGCCGCGCTCCTGCAACCTTCCTGTGACGGGGGAAAAGCCGATTTCCTGCAATCACCCCTGGAAATTCCGAGCGCCGCAACCCGATACGCGCCGCAGCCTTATCGAAGCATGACCAACCGGAATCCCCAAAGCTTCGCGGGAGGTTTCAGGACTCGGCTTATTCATGCCGAGAATCGAGGCGCTTCGGGAACGGCAGGCGGTTCCCGGCGCAGCCCCGCTACCAGCAGCCCTCCAGCGGCCAGCCCAAGCCCCGCCACCGCCGCCACGCTCGCGCCCTGGAACTCCGCTCCGCTCGCCAGCCGCCCCTGCAACGCGCCGACGGCCGCCGTGCCGGGGGAACCTTTTAACGCGGCGTCCACCAGCGCGTGCAGCCATTGCGCTTCGTCCGAAGCGTTCGGGGCCCAGCCCGCGAAACCCGGCGGGGTGGTGCGAAAGAGTTCCGCCAGGATGTAGCAGCTCATCGGCACGCCCGCGGCCCAAAAAACCGCCAGCCCCGGAAAGGCATTCGGCCAGCGCGCGGCCAGCAGCGCGGCCAGCGATCCGAACGTCGCCACCAGCGCAAACGCGCCAAGCACGCGGCCCGGCTCCAGCGCCGACATCCGCGAAGCCACCAGCAGGAAGAACGCGCAGGCCGCGCCCTGCCACAAGCCCAAGAACCACGCCAGGCCCCACGCCGCCAGCCGCCGCTCCTGCGCCAGCAGGCTCCCGCGCCATGCCGGCGCCAGCAGCAGCGCCAGCGCCGCGCCCAACCCCGCCAGCGCGCCCGGCAGCGTGCCCGGTTCCAGCGCGCGCCCTCCGGGGAGCCACGCCGGCAACCCCAGCGCGCCGGCCGCCACCAGCGCGGCCTGAGCCAGCGCGGCCGCCGAGAGCCCCGCCACGATCGGCGCGGCAATAAAGCGCTTAGTACCGCGCCACAGTAGTTTCTGGCCCACTGCTTGGTCCTTTTGGCCCGGCTCTTCGTTGCGCCTCGGTCACGGATCCTCGTCCCGATATGCTCCCTCGGCGCGCCTCGATCCGGCCCCAAACGCCCGGCGCATTGGGCCAGTTGCCTCTGCGGCACGGTACTTCGCGTGGCCGGTTTCGGATGACTTCACGGCATCGCGCATCCGCGGATTCGCTCGCCAGGTTCGAAACGTCCCTTCAGTCTAACGCCCGAGCTGTGGATTGGGTTGTGAAGAAGCCGTGGAAATCCCGTGGTTCGCGTAGGGACGGCCGGCCAGCCCAGGTTCTGTGAATTTCTGCGTGCGGAAATCGCGGCCTATTCGAGCCCCTGCCTTGTCGCCGTATCGCCCTTCCCGTAAAACAACCCGAGCCGCCGCGCACGCTCGGAACTCGGAACTCGGAACTCGGAACTTCGTACCCCATGCCCCGCGTGATCACCATTATGAATCAGAAGGGCGGCGTCGGCAAAACGACGACGACGCTCAACCTGGGCGCCGCGCTGGCCGTGCGCGGGCAGCGCGTGCTCCTGATCGACCTCGATCCGCAGGCGAACCTGACGCACGGGCTGGGCCTCCACGCCAACGGGCTGGAGGAGTCCGTCTACGAGCTGCTCCTGGGTTCCGACGCGGTCGCGGAGAAGCTGATCAAGCCGACGGCGTGGGAGCGCCTGCATCTCATCCCCAGCCACATCGATCTTTCCGGCGCGGAGATCGAACTGGTCCCCGTGATGGGCCGCGAGACGCGCCTGGCCCGCGCGCTGGCCCCGGTGCGGGAGCGCTACGATTTCATCCTGATCGACTGCCTGCCCAGCCTCTCGCTCCTGACGGTCAACGCGATGGTCGCCGCCGGCGAGGCGCTCGTCCCCTTGCAGGCGCACCCCTTCGCGCTGGAAGGCCTGGGCAAGCTCTTCGAGGTCGTGGGGATGCTCCGCGAGGCGCTCAATCCCGTGCTTCACGTCAGCGGCGTTCTCGTCACGCTCTACGACAGCCGCACCAACGTCAGCCGCGAGACGCTCAAGCGCTTGCAGGCCGACCCGCGCCTCGCGCCGCACCTTTTCAACGTCCTCGTGCGCATGAACATCAAGATCGCCGAGAGCCAGAAGGACGGGATTCCGGTGGTCCATTTCGACGCCGCCTGCGCCGGCGCCAAGGCCTACCTGCGCCTGGCCGACGAGCTGCTCGAGATGTCGCGCAGCCAGTGCCTGGCTTCCGAGTCCGCCGGCAAGCTCGACGCGCGCGAGCCGCGCAAACCCGCCCGCGCCGCGCGAAGCCCCGCGAAACCCGGAGGCGAATCCCGCCGGCGAAGAAGACGACGATGCCCCCGCGGAGCCCTCGCTGGCCGTACGCGCGGCGCAGGGGATCGGCCAGGCCATGGCCCATCCGGCGCCCGTAATCGCGCGGCCCGAACCCGAACCCGCCGGGCAGGCCGAGGCCTCCAATCGCTTCCCGCACGAGCGCGCCGCCGCGGCTCCCGCTCCCGCAGCGCCGCCGGAGCCTCGCGCCGAACCCGCCGCCGGGCCGCTTCCGGCCCTTCGCGACCGCGTCGGCGAGCAACTCGAACCCAGCCCGCGCCCGCGCCTGCGCCTGGTCCCCTATCACGGCACGCTGCCGCGCCCCTGACCCCCAGGATCAGACCATGGAACTCAGCGACGAACAGAAACAGCAGCTCAAGACGATCCTGAAGGAGCAGAGCAAGATCGCGGCGATCAAGGAGTGCCGCGCGATGACCAACCTGGGTCTGGCCGAGAGCAAGCAGCTCGTGGACGGGTTGGAGGCCGAACTGAAAGCCGAAGGCTGGGAGCCCGCGCGCGGCGGGTGCATGGGCGTGATGCTCCTGGCCGTCGCGCTGGCAGGCTGGCTCGGCGGCTGATTCCGCTTGACCTCCCACGTATTCCGCGAACACCCCCTCAGCGACGCCGCCCGCCGTTTCTAATTCCGTAGAACGCTTTGCAAGCAACCGGTGTATTCCAGTTGAGAAAGATGGAGATATTTTGTAAATAAAGGTAAGTACAATTTATATATAATATTACCTTATAAATCTTGGAAAATAAGGGAAATGAAAATAATGGAGAGTTGAGCGAGGAACGGGAGTACCTGAAAAGACCTGTTCGCTCCACACTCGAATCCCGCACGCTGAAACTCGTCCGGATGGACGGAGACTGGGAGGCTCATCCATGTTCCACGCCACGCGAATCGCGCTCGCCGCACTGGCGCTCCTCTGCGCCGCCGCCCACGCCGAGACCCCATGGGTCTGGTGGGAAGGCGAGCAGCCCGCCGAGACGAACTTCCCCGAGACCAGTTCCTTCGGCGAAGCCACCTTCCGGGAGAAGGCCGACGAAGTGCTCTCCGGCGCGAAGTGGCTCACCAACGACGGCAAGCGCGCGGCGGGCGAGGCCGAGGCCTTCGCCAAGTACAAGGTCAACGTCCCCGCGGAGGCCAGCTACCAGCTCTGGACGCGCAAATTCTGGAAGCACGGCCCCTTCCGCTGGCGCTTCGGCGAGGCCGAGTGGCGGGAGTGCGGGCGCGACTGCGCGCTGGCCGACAGCTCCTACATCCGCCTCCATCTTGGCGCCAACTGGGTCTACCTCGGCGAGGTCAAGCTGCCCAAGGGGGAGCAGACCTTCGAACTGCGCCTGCTGGCCAAGGAAGGCGAGAACAAGACCGCCTGCTTCGACTGCTTCGTGCTCATCGACGGCGTCTTCACCCCGCGCGGCAAGCTCAAGCCCGGCGAGACTTCGGGCCTGGCCATGCCCGGCCACTTCGCCTTCGAACCGGCCAACGACGCCTTCGACAGCTCCGCGCTCTTCGATCTGCGAGAACTCAACGAGAAGGAATCCGGCGTCAACGGCCCGCTGAAGATCGACGGGCTCGATTTCAAGCTCGGCAACGGCAAGCGCGAACGCATGTGGTCGGTCCAGGCCTCCGTGGACATGGACGACGCCTCGCTCGAGTACATGGCCCGCCGCTTCGCCAAGAACGGCGTCAACCACGTGCGCATCGAGGCCAAGATCGCCGAACTCGGCAACGCCGACCCGGCCGTCTACGACGCCAAGCACCTCGACCGCATCCACCGCGCCGCCGCCGCCTTCAAGAAGGCCGGCATCTACCTCTATTTGGGCCACGTCTGGTGGGGCACTTGGTCGCCCAACGGCGCGTGGGGCCTCCCTGACGGTTACGACGGCAAAAAGTCCGGGCACGCCCTGCTTCACTTCAATTCCAAGATGGAAGCCGTCTACCGCGGCTGGGTGCGCACGATGCTCGCCACGAAAAACCCCTATACCGGCGTTGCGCTGAAGGACGACCCGACGCTCGCCACGTTCGAGATCCAGAACGAGGACAGCTACCTCTTCTGGACCTTCCCCAAGCTGCTCACGCCGGCGTCCCGCCGCGAACTCGGCAAACACTTCGGCGACTGGCTCGCCAAGAAGCACGGCAGCCTCGACAAGGCCCTGGAAGCCTGGGGCGGCCAGAAGGCCAAGGGCGACGACTTCGCCGCCGGGGTCGCCGACTTCCTGGAGCAGTGGAACCTCACCACCGACGGGCTGAGCAAACAGCCCCAGTGGAAGGCCCGCGCCGGCGACCAGCTCCAGTTCCTCGTCGAGAGCCAGCGCGCCTTCTACGACCGCACCGTGAAGTTCATCAAAGAAGAACTGGGCGCCAAATGCCTGGTGAGCTGCAGCAACTGGAAGACCGCCGACGCGCGGCTCATGGATGCCCTCGAACGCTACACCTACCTCGCCGGCGACGTCGTCTGCCGCAACAACTACTTTGGGCCCAAGTACCTCTCCAAGCGCAAGCGCTTCTACGCCGTGGACACCGAAGAGGTCTTCGTCAGCCGCTGCGGCATGCTGATGCCCGAGGCCCTGCCCATCCAGCTCAACCAGATCGACGGCCGCCCCACCATGGTCACCGAGATCAACTGGGAGCGCCCCAACCGCTATCGCTGCGAGTTCCCCTTCCTTGCCGCGACCTACGGCAACCTGCAGGGCATGGACGGCTGGAACTTCTTCGCCACCGGCAACGCGCAGTGGGAGTCTTCCCCGGCCGTCTGGAGCATCATGAATCCCTCGCTCTTCGGCATGTTTCCCGCTTGCGCCCTGATGTGCCGCCGCGGCGACATCAAGGAAGCCGAGACCGTCGTTCACCAGTCCCTCGACCTCAAGGAGCAGTACGCCTTCAAGGGCTCCGCCGTCCGCGAGGAGCAGGGCTTCGACGAGCTGCGCAAAAAGGACATCCCCGCCGGCGGCATGCTCCAGGGCAAGGACTTCGACGTCATCGACCCGCTCGCCTTCTACGTCGGCCGCGTCGTCTACGATTGCGACGGGGATAAGAGCCGCAACAAGCTCATCGACCTGAGCAAGTACATCGACCACGAGAAGAAGCTCATCAAGTCCGTCACCGGCGAGCTGGAATGGGATTACGGCGCCGGCGTCGCCATCGTCAACACGCCGAAATCGCAGGGCGCCTGCGGCATGCTCGTCAAGAAGGGCAAGCTCGACCTCGGCGACGTGATCGTCGAATCCCAGAACGAGTACGGCAGCGTCCTGGTCGTCGCGCTCGACGACAAGCCTCTCGCGCAGTCCCAGAAGATCCTGATTCAGGCCGTCACCGAAGACGCACACTACGGCTGGAAGACCGAGCCCTCCGGCGAAGGCGAGAAGATCCTCGCGCTCGGCACGTACCCGCTCAACGTGAAGAAGATTCAGGCCAAGGTCACCTTCAAGAAGCCCGGCGCGCTTAAGGAAGCCCTGATCCTCGACGGCAACGCCTACGACACCGGCAAGCGCGCGACCGTCTCCACCGCCGGCGGCGCCCTCACCGTCACCCTGCCGGAGGACGCGCTGTATACCGTCGTGCGGTAGGGGAAGGAAGCAGTGAACAGTGAACAACAGGACGGCAATTAGCGAAATTGCTGTCTGCAATCTACTGTTGACTGTTCAGTGTTCACTGTTGACTGTTTGCTATTGCGGTTCCTTTCCATCACGGAGCCAACGCGATGTCGCGCCCGCGGATCCTGCTGACCAACGACGACGGCCTGGCCTCGCCCGGGCTGACGACGCTGGCGCACGAGATCGTCCGGACCGGGCGCTACGAGCTGCGCGTGGCCGCGCCCGAGCGCGAACAGTCCGGCGTGGGGCACTGCATCACGCTCCACGAGCCGCTGCTGGCCGAGGCGATGGTGCTCCCCGACGAGCTGGCGCGCGTCCCGACCTTCCGCGTGCGCGGGACGCCGGCGGACTGCGTGAAGGTCGCGATCACAAACCTCTTTCCGGACTTCAAGCCCGACTTGGTCATCTCGGGGATCAACCGCGGGCCGAACGTGGGGATGAACGTCTTCTATTCGGGGACGGTCGCCGGCGCGCTGGAGGCGTGCATGAACGAGCTGCCGGCGCTCGCCGTTTCGCTCGACGTGCCCGCCTCGGGGCTCTGGCGTTTCCAACTGGCCGCCGAGTTGACGCTGCCGCTGGTCGCCGCGGCGCTCGAACACGGCCTGCCGCCGTGGACCGCCTTGAACGCGAACCTCCCCGACCTGCCGCAGGAGCAGATCAAAGGCGTGAAGCTGACGCGGCAGGGCATGAGCGGCTTCAAGGAGTCGTACGTCGAAGAGCGCGTCGACGGCCCGCACCGGCGCTTCAGGCTGGAAGGCGCGATGGTCTACCGCGACGAGGACCCCGAAGTCGATGCCGTGGCGCTGCGCGAAGGCTGGATCAGCGTCACGCCGCTGGGGCTGAGCCTTCCCAACCCCGGCGCGGTCGAGCAGGTGAAAAGCTGGCCGATCTTCAGGTGATTCGCATTCCGCATTCAATTATGCCTGCGCCCCCACGGCCCCGCGATCGGGGGCGGAAGGCGTCGGTCGGCTCGGGAAGCCCGCGCAGCTTGCCGCCGGCGTCGAGGACCTCCGAGCGGCCAAAGGGGTATTCGGCCAGGCGGCGTTCAAGGCGCGCGTGGGCCTCGGCGGCCAGCGCTTTATGCTCCGGCTTCAGCGCCAGGTTGTTCATTTCGCCAGGGTCCGCCTGCATGTCGAAGAGTTGCCGGATGTCGCCGGGCTGCCAGTAGAGGTACTTGAAGCGCTCCCAGCGCAGCATCGCCGTGTGGCCTTTGTCGTGGCCGTAGCCGGTGACGACTTCGGCCTGCGCGGGACCTCTCGATTCCTGGAGCCAGGGCAGCACCGAGCCGGCGTCGAAGGTCTTGGGCTTCTCGGCGCCGGCGGCCTCCAACAGGCTCGGGCCGAGCGTGCTCACGCCGACCGGCGCGGCGACGCGCCCCCGCGCCTTGAGGTTCAATTCCTGACCTCGCTTCGGCGGGACCCACCAGACGTACGGCACGCGCGAGGCGCCCTCGAAGAAGTTCCCCTTGAAGTACATGTGGTGGTCGCCCAGCATGTCGCCGTGGTCGGAGGTGAAGGCGATGACGGTGTTCTCGCGCAGGCCGTATTGATCGAGCTTCTTCAGCACGCGCCCGATGCACAGGTCGATGTGCGAGATCATCCCGTAGTAGTGCGCGCGCGTGACCTTCACCTGCTCGGCGCCCATCGTGTCCCAGGTGTAATGCCGCGCGGCGCGCTGCGACGGCCCGATCTCGTCCTCGAGCTTCTCGAACCACGCCGGGCCGGGCATGTCCTGCGGGCGGTACATCCGGTCGTAGGGCTGCGGCGGATCGTACGGGCTGTGCGGCTTGTTGAAGCTCGTCCAGAGGAAGAACGGCTGCCCGGGGCGCTCCTTCGCGTGGCGTTCGAGGAACCCGGCGCTCTCGCGCGCGGTCCAGGTGGACGGATGATGCTGCTCTGGAAGCGGCGAGGCCGCGGCGAAGATGTCGTTGTTCCCGATCGCGTGCGCGCGCGAGTACCCGCCCCACTCGGTCTCGCGGCGCAGGTAGAGCAGAAAGTCGTCGGGGTCCTCGTCGTGCCGGCCGCTCTCGTAGATCTTCAGTTCGTGCGCGCCGTAGGGCTCGCGGACCGGCAGGAAGTGCCGCTTGCCGAAGACGCCGACGCGGTAGCCCTGCTCGGCGAGGCAGCCGGTGAGCGTCTCCGGGGTCTTCCACTCCCGGCCGCGCCAGCGGTTCTGGCCGCAGGTGAGCGGGTGCTGGCCGAGCATCCACGCGGTCCGCTGCGGCACGCAGGCGGGGGCCTCCGCGTACGCCGCCGAGAAGAACGCGCCGCCCTCCGCCCGCGCCAGCCCGTCGAGGTACGGCGTGTGGAGGACCGGGTTGCCGTCGATGCCGAGGCAATCGCCGCGCTGCTGGTCGGTGGTGATGAGAAGGATGTTCAGGGGCTGGGCCATGCGGGGGGTCTCCGGGGGAAGAAGACCCTTATCCTAGCGCACGCGGGGTGAATTTTCCTTTAAGGTTGCCCCAGGGACAGGGCGGCCGCGCCAGCCCGCGGCACGCCGGATCGTCCGCGCGAGACGGCTACACGAAGAACGCGCGCCGCTGGTCCTCGGCCTTGCGGCAGCGCGTCACGTACCACCAGTAATGCTCGCGATGGGCGAAGTAGTGCTCGCCGTCGGCGGCGTCGTTGTAGGTGAGGAACGCCTGGCGGCGCCAGCGCGTGGAACGGTTGGGCGCGGCGCGGTGCGGCGCGAAGCAGTGAAAGAGCGCGATGTCGCCGGGCTCGGTGACGAGCTTCTCGCCCTCGTCGAGCCGGATGCGGTCCTCGGTCAGCTCGCTCCAGCGTCCGGGCTCGGTCATGAAACCCTTCTCGTAGCCGGGGAAGACCTCGGTGCAGCCGTTCTCCTCGTCGGCCGGATCGATCGCGACCAGCACGCTGATCAGGCTCGTGGGGAACCCCTGCCACCAGTGGTAGTCCTGGTGCAGCCCGTTGCCGTGCTCGCCGGGCGGCTTGTAAATCAGCTTGTCCTTAAAGAGCCGCGCGTCGCGGCCATCGTAGATCGAGGCGAGCGGGTCGAGGATGCGCCGGTCGCGGACCAGCGCGCCGAAGGTGGTATGCAGGTCCGCGAAAGGATCGATCTTCCAGACCGGGCGGGAACCGTCGGGCTGCTCCTTGCAGAGTTCGAAGCGCAGGTTGTCCGGGTGGATCAGGTCGGCGCGGCGGCGGACCTCGTCGCAGGCCTCGCGCCAGGCGGCGACTTCAGCGGCGCCGAAGGCCCCGCGCAGGTGGACGTAGCCCTTGGCGCGATAGCTCGCGAGCTGTTCAGGCGTGAGCCCGTACGCCAGGACCTTGGGGCGCAGGTGCGCGCGTGCGTCGCGGGGATCGGCGCCGGGGCCTTCCGCGAGCGCGGCGGCGCCCACCGGTTGCAGGACGTTCACGCGGGCCTGGAGGGCGGGTTGCTCGGGCGCAAGAACGGTCATGTTAGGTCTCCTGGGGGGCCGCGCGGTCGAACCGCACACGGTAGCTTTTTGCTTTCCTGAATCGAACACGCGGGTACTCTAGCCCGTGAAGGCGGCGCGGGGCGTGGAGCGAATTGACCGTTTTATGACTTATTTTGATCCTCCGGAATCGCACGCGATCCTGTACGAAGCCATCCACGGCGGGCCGCCGCCCCGGCCGCGCGAGGTGAAGCGCATGCTCGCCTCCGCCGGCGTGGGCTTCCCCTGCGCGGTCGTGGCGCTCCAGTACGCGGGGCGCAAGCCGCCGCGGCTCGCCGAAGGCCGCCGCGCCTTGCCGCCGCACCGCCTGCTGGCGGTGCACCCGAACATGGCTTACCTGAGTTTCGCCGGACCGGATCCGCCCTTCGCGCGTGCGCTGGCGCGGCGCCGGCTGGAGTTTGGACCCCCTCACCCCTGCCCCGCCCCGCAGCGCTGGGTCGGCGCGGTGCAGCAGGCGATCCTGAAGCTCCGCGCGCGGCAGTTCGCGCCGCTCGAGCGGCGGCTCGGCGAATTGAGCTTCGAGCGCGAACGCGCCGCGCGGCAGGAGGCGCTGCGGCTGTACCGCGAGCGGCACGCGCCGTACGAGGCCGCCGTCCGCGACTGGCTGAGGATCGTGCTCGTGCGCCACCAGCGGCAGCTCCACGAGGTCCGGCGGAAGCTGCTGGAATTCCTGATGCTCCTGACGCGCGACCTCGACGAAGGCTGGGGGCTGGACCGCGCGCTCCACGAGCAGCTCGCGCGGCTCCGCGAGACCTTCGCGCTCCCGCTCTTTCTGGAAGCCTTCCCCGAGGCGCTCAGGGAACTGGCGCGCTACCTGCGCGGGCGGCTGGCGGACGCCGGCGAGCCCGGCGCGGCCGGGGAGCCTGTCCGCCGCGCGCAAGGCTGGCTGCGCGAGCGGCTCGCCGAGCCCGTCGGACTCGCGCAGGCCGCCGCGGCCGCCCACGTCAGCCCCGCGCACCTCTCGCGCCTGTTCCGGAAGGAGACCGGGCGCACGCTCACCGAGTTCCTCCAGCGGCAGCGCGTCGACCGCGCGCGGAAGCTCCTCGCCGAGACCGGCCACGGGCTGCTGCAAGTCGCGCTCGAGAGCGGCTTCCAGACGCCCGAGCACTTTCATCGCGTCTTCAAGAAGTTCGTGAGGATGACGCCCAGGGCGTACCGATTGGCGCAGCGGGCGTAGCGGTGATCTGTGATCTGTGATCTGTGATCTGTGATCTGTGATCTGTGATCTGTGATCTGTGATCTGTGTGGAACAAATGTGGTACGATATTTAGTTTGGATTATTGATTCCGCATTCCGCATTCCGCATTCCGCATTCCGCATTCCGCATTCCGCATTCCGCATTCCGCATTCCGCATTCCGCATTCCGCATTCCGCATTCCGCATTCCGCATTCCGCATTCCGAAGCCGGATCAGAACTCGTCTTCAGGCGGCGCGGGCGGGGGTTCGGGGAGGGGTTGCGGCTGGACGACGGGGGACGTGGAGGCGCCGGTGGGCGGACGACGGGCGGGCGCGGCTGGGGCCGAAGCACGGGAGGCGGGACCGGCGGAGGCACGGGTTGCGGCGCCGGTTCGGGGTTCAGAAGCTGCTGCAGCCGCTCAAGCACCTGCCTGGCGCGGAGGCGGATCTCCGGATCGCCTTCGTTGAGGGCCTGCTTCAGATACGGGAGCGCGGGCTTGCCGATCTCCAGGATGGCCTTCTGCGCGTCTTCGCGGGCCTGGAAGTCGTCCGCGCCGAGCTGCTTCACCAGGTTGCGAACGCGTTCGGCGACCTCGCGGTCGGCCGGCCCCATCACCGCGCGCCCGGGCTCGGTGACCTCGAAGCGCGTCCAGCCGCTCGGCAATTCCTTCGGCGCGCCGGAGAACGTCAGGCGAACCTCGTAGGCGCCGTGCGGCCTGAGCCAGTCCTTCTCGGCCCAATCCAGGCCGCCCAGATCGATCCACTCGCGCATCGTCGCGCCCGGCGCAAGGCTCCGCTCGCGGAAGGCCTCAAGCCGCTCCGGTTCATCCGCGCCGCGCCGGGTCAGGACCAGTTCCTTGCCGTCGCGGCGGGCCGTGACGCGAAACTGCGTCAGCCCGCGCCGGTCTCGCGCGTAGCGGATGACGACGGGCTTCTCGCCGATGTTGGTCAGGACCCACTCCAGGAGCACCGACTCGCCGGGACCGAACTCCGACTTCACCGCCTTGAGGGTAGCCTGCAAGCCCTCGACGGGCTCGCCGATGCCGTTGGTGTTCTTGAGATCCTCGTCGCCCCAGGCCGCCAGGACGAAGCACCCGATACAGGCAAGCAAGCCGAACCGACGCATGCCGAAGCCCCCTTATTCTTCTTTAGGTTGGACTCCCGACTCGCCTCCACGTTGCGCCGTACCGCAGCTTTTCAGGACCTTCATTCAATGCGGTATCTAGAAGGTACATAAAGAGTTATGCCAGAATTGACACACTGGGTGCAGGAAAGTGCCCGAATTAGAAAGATTGACTCTCATTCTTCAAACGCTATGTTTCATCCATGAGGTGGGGGTTTGGGACGCGGCGCCGGTAGCGGATTCCCAAGTTCGTCAACCCGATAGACTTCCGAGTATATGTCCAAACCCAAACCCTCAACGCAGATCATCCACCCGGACACCCATTACCTCCGACTCCAGGACCGTATCGGCTACTGCTTCCAGCGCCCCGAGTTGCTTGAACGGGCGTTGACCCATCCCTCAAGCACCGCCGAGGAAGACTCCGACAACGAACGAATGGAATTCCTGGGCGACGCGGTCGTGAACTTGTGCGTCGGGCAGTGCCTGTACGAACTCTATCCTCGCTGGAACGAAGGGAAACTGACCCAGATCAAGTCGGCGGTGGTGAGCACGGTGAGCCTGGCGCGGGCTGGGGAGTCGCTGGGGTTGCGGGACGTCGGGCGGTTGGGCAAGGGGCTGCCGGCCGACGAGCCGCTCCCGCCGAGCGTCTACGCGAACCTCTTCGAGGCCGTCACGGCGGCGGTGTACCTCGACAGCGGGCTGGAGTCCGCGCGCGCCTTCGTGCTGCGGATTCTGGGCCCCGAGCTGCGGGCGCTGGCGGAGAACGGCTGCGAGACGAACTACAAATCCACGCTGCAACAGCTCGCGCAGCGGCACGTGAACCTCACCCCGCATTACCGCGTGGTCAGCGCAACGGGCCCCGACCACGGGAAGACCTTCGAGATCGTCGCGGTGATCGGGAACCGACGCTTCCCGGCGGGGACGGGCAAGAGCAAGAAGGAAGCCGAACAGGCCGCCGCGCGCCGCGCCCTGGAGGTGCTCCGCGCCGAGGATGCGTTCTCCGACTCCGCCGAATCGGGGCGCCGGTTCCTCAAACTGGTCGAGGCGGCGGATTGAATTTTCTTTACCACAGAGGACACAGAGAACGGCCTGCCTTGGACATTGGAGTTGATGGCTGAACCCGCCGAAAGCCCCAAGACGAACGACGTGGACAAGTAACCCTTACGCGGCATCCACCATCCACCATCCGCCATCCGTTTACGCTTTACGAATCTCAAATTTCCGCCCCCGGCGCCGGAACCGGCCCGGAGTGACACCGGTTTGCCGCTTGAAATCGGCGATGAATTGGGAGGCGCTGCGGAGGCCGACGCGGCGCGCGAGGAGGCCGATCTTCTCGCCGGATTCGAGCAGCAGCTTCTTCGCGGCTTCGGCGCGCAGGCGGCGGAGTTCTTCGCGAAAGGAGCGCCCGGCAAGAGCCGCGAATTGGCGCGAAAGGTGCCCTTCGCTCAGTTCCAGCTCCGCCGCGTATTGCGCCAGCGAACGCGGTTCGGCGAGGTTCGCGCTTAGGTCCTCGCGGATCGAGGCGACGACGCGGGCCATGCGCCCCTGCCCGGTCGGGCGAACGCTGCGCAGCAGTCCTTCGAGATAGCGCTCCATGGCGCGCTTGACCGCCCCGCGCGATCCGAGCCGGCTCAGCCGGCGCAGCGCGTCGATGTGCGCGGCCAGGAGCGCCGCGCCGGCGCCTCCGCCGAGGCGCGCGCCGCGGACGCAGGCGCTCATGGTCTGCGCGCAGCGCATCTTGAAGAGCGTCAGGTCGCCGCCGCTCTGCCGTGCCAGGACCTTCAGGAGTTCGCGAAGGTCGCGTCGGGCCGCCGTAGCGCGCCCGAATTCGATCTCGGAGGCCAGCCGCGGGAGCAGGTCCCATTGGTAGCGGCGAGCCAGGGCCATCATATCCATAATCATAGTATATCATATTATCGATATTTTTAGCATAGGCTCGTCATGGCGGTACGCCTTGGATCGGCGTAGGTTCTCCGCGGCACGACAGGAGAGCAAGCATGACCTGGAGCGACGAGCAATTCGCGAAGTACCGCAAGGACGGCTACCTCTTCGTGCGCGGGCTGCTGGGGCCGCGGGACCTCGGCGCGTTGAATGAGACGCTTCCGGAGTTGCTCGCCGGCGACGAGGCCCGCGACGGCATGCATCGCGAGCGCGAGAAGAGCGGCGCGGTGCGGCAGGTCTACAGCGCCGACCGCCACAGCCCGCCCTTCCGCGCGCTCGTGCGCCGGCCGGAGATCCTTGGACCGGTGCGGGCGCTGACCGGCAACGAGGTGTACGTCTGGCACAGCAAGATCAACGTGAAAGACTCGTTCGAGGGCGCGGTCTGGCTCTGGCATCAGGACTACGGCTACTGGATGTGGGACGGGGTGGAGCCGAAACTGACCTCGGTGATGGTGCTGCTCGACCGCGCCACGGTTAACAACGGCTGCCTGATGGTCGTGGCGGGCTCCCATGCCTGGGGCCGGCAGGAGCACTTCGCCGACACGGTCACCACGAGCTACAAACAGTGGTGCGTGGACGTGCCGACCTTGAGGCGGCGCGTGCGGGAGGAAGACATCCGGCACATCGCCGGCGAACCCGGCGACGTGCTCTTCTTCGACTGCAACCTGCTGCACGGCTCGGGTCACAACATGTCGCCGCTGCCGCGCAAGACATTCATTGTCTGCTACAACGACGTGGCGAACACGCCGAGGCCGGTGGAGCAGCCGCGCCCGGACTGGGTCGTCTCGCGCGCGTACGAGGCCGTGCGGCTGGAGCCGGCGGCCACTTGAAGCGCGCCCGCGCGACCGGGCTGGGGGCACGGTCTGAGATTCCTTTTTCGATCTGGCGCCACGGGTCGGTACTCCGCCCCGCGCCCCCGCCATACCCCGTGCCGCGCCGCCTCCGACTCCGCGTGCCCGAGACACCCTCATCCGTTGCTTGCCACCGGCTTCAGCCGGTGGTGCGCAGCCCATCAATCCTCTTTCCGCCGGCTTAAGCCGGCGGAAAAAGACATAAAAGGGAGCCGCAATCCACCACCTGAAGGTGGTGGCAAGCAACGGATACACGTACCGCTTCGTGCCACGGGTCGGCGCAGCCGCCCCGTGCCCGCGCCGCGGTAAAATTGCCGGCCTGGAAGCCGGCCTACTCGCGCTTCGGCTCGGAGTAGTCCGTCGCGAAGATCGCGCTGGTCTTGAGTTCGCCCAGCACGACTTCCGTGCCCTTGGGTTCGTAACTGACCAAGGCATGGAAGACCGTGCCGTCCTTGAGTTCAACCTTCACGCCGAGCGCGTCGGCCTCCGCGCCGCCGGCCTTTGTCACCGGAACGCGCGCCAGGGTTTTCGTATCGGAGCCGAAGCAGGCCACATAGTCGGTGCGCTGGACGCCCTCGCGGCGGACAAGCATGCCCTTGCGGTTACCGCCGTAGGCGAGCAGGCGGGTGTTGGGCGCGCCCAGCATGGTCAGGTTGACGCCGGCGTCCCGCCAGGTTTCGCCGGTGACGGCGGCCTGGTGGCTGGCGATCGAGCCTCCGAAGACGTGCCGCTTGGTGGGCTCGTCGGGCTTTTCGGTCCATGACCCTTCCTTCGTTTCCAGCGAGAGGCTCGCGCCCGCTCCGGGCAGGCACCAGTCGACGGTGCGCGGGCGCTCACTGGCGACGCGGTCCAGAACCAGCACGTGCTTGTCCAGGAGGACGAACGCGCGGGTGATGACGCTCCCGGGATAATGCTTGTCGCTGCGCGCGACGATATGCTGCACCGGGCCTTCCACGTCGTACGAGAGCGGCTCGGCCGGCTCCGAGCGCTGCAGCTCTTCGTCCACGATGACGATCGCCTGGTTGAAGGAGGAGTGGTTGTAGGCGCCGCCGCCGATCTCCACGCGGCGCGGCTTGCCTTTGGCGCCGGCCGTGGTCGTGGCGATGGTCAGCGCGCAGCGGTCGTGCGAGCCGCGCATGATGTGGGTGCCCCAGTTCATCGAGACCTGCCGGTCGTTCCACTTGAGCAGCGTCGAGGCGCCGAGGTGGAAGCCGTCGCCGGCCTGCTCGCGGAACCGTTCCACGAAGGGCTTGCCGGCGAAGCGCTGCTCGTCGAGGAACTTCACGATCGCATACTTGTAGCCCTGCCCGATGGCGTCGGCGCCGCGGCTGTGGACGATCGTGAAGAAGCGCTCGTCGTAGAGGTCGATGCCGCGATGCCAGAGCGCCTCGAGGCACCAGAGCAGCGGGCTGATCGTATAGGCTTGGTAGTGCCCTTCCAGGCACAGGCCGTCGTCGTCGAAGGCCCACTGGATCTGCCCGCGCACGCCGTGCTCCGAGGAAAGCGCGTGGCTGACGAGGGGCCAGTTCCGCGCGGCCAGGCCGGCGTAGAGCGTCAGGTAGTCGGCGGTGCAGGTCTGATTGCCCGGGCCGACGTAGTGGTTGCGCGTCTTGATCCCCGCCGGGAGGATGAACTCCTCCACGATCTTCTTCCGCGCGGCTTCATCCAGATCCCTGGCGACGAGGTCGAAGTCGTTGAACGCGCCGTGGCGTTCGTACCCGTAAGGCGGACGCGTGGTGCCGCCGACATGGAAGCCCAGATGCAGCGTGTTGTCGGCCAGCAAGCCTTCGCTGATGAGCTTGAAGGGGCGCGCGTCGCAGGCGGCCTGCTCGCGAGCCCAGAGTTCGGCGGCCTTGAGCAGAAGCGCCCGGGCCTTTTCGAGGTATCGCGCCTCCCCGTCCCTTCATAAAGGAAGGCCGCGGCGGTGAGCGCGTTCTCGTACTTCGCGCCCGTGGCCTGGGCCTGCTTGAAGCCGTCCGCGTAGAGCGGCGCGGCGCAGTGTTTGCGGATGGCGTTATGGGTGGCGAGCCAGGCCGACGTCATCTCCAGGCCGCCGTAGCGGAGCACGTCCTCGAGGTCCTCGGGGCGGCCGGCCTCGAAGGCGGCCTTGACCGCGTCCGGCCCGCCGCGGCCCGGGTAGCCGGTGACGTATTCGGGCAAGTCCTTGCGCCGGCCCAGAAGCGGATAGGCCAGTTTTTCCTCCGGAATCGGGACGGTGACGCTGAGGTGGATGGGATCGGAGGAGCGGAGGATGGTGACCTCCGAGTCGGGAAGCCCCTCGGCTTCGGCGCGCGCCTCGAAGAACTCGCAGTAGAGCGGCTCCCTGGCCGCGGCCGCCTCGGCGGGCAGCACGATCCGCGCGGCGACGGTCTTGGTCTCTTTGGGCCCCAGCGCGACGGTTTCGGCTTCCAATTCGGCGCGGGCGTGTTCGGCGCGGAACGGGGCGAGCTTCAACTTCGCGCTGAGCGGGCGGTCAAGCCGGTTGGCGATGCGCAACGGGTAGGTGAAAACCAGATCCTGCCCTTTGCCCCAGGTGTAGGGCGCCAGGCGCTGGTCCCAGTCAAGGCTCACGGCCTGCTTGACGAAGCGGATCGCCCCGAGCCAGACGTTCTCTCCGGGTTCCTGGATCGCGCGGCGGGTGTCGGCCGTGCCGCCCGAGAGACGCAGGCCGCGCGCGTCCGGAACGCTGGCGTCCATCCCCTTCCCCTGCCCGGCGAGTTTCAACTCTTCCGGCTGGCGCAAGTCGATCCAGATCGTGCGCCAGTCGAAGGGTCCACGCATGCCGTCGAGGACGTACCAGTGGCAGAGCGCGCCTTCGAAGGGATAATTCTCGAGCGAGACGACCAGTTGCGCGGCGCGGTCGGCCTTGACGTCGAGCTTGATGAAGTCGTACTCGCGGGCTTCCACGCTCAAGGCCTTCAGATCGAGACGTCCGGAAAAGCTGCCGTCGAACTTGAGCGCCTTTCCGCCTCGCGGGCCTTCGGGGACGGCTTCCCAGCTTCCTGTCAGGTTCATCCCTTCGGCGTTGCCGCCTTCGGCTACGACCTTAATCAGCGGCTCGGAGGCCAGGGCGCACGCTCCAGAAAGGAAGAGCGTCAGCGCCAGCAGCAGGCTTTGGCGAGCGGCCGATGGAGCGTTCGGATGCATGTTCAAGCTCCTCTAAGATCGGGGTGAGCGGAATATAATTCTGCTAACCAGTATAATAGATACACCACTTCTCGTGAAACAACGCCGGATTGTGCTTTTAATGCAAGGAATTGAAACAAGGGCGGAGTGGTATGCGCATTGCCCTATTCCTCAATGAGAGCAGGGTATGTCGCAATATGCGTCTTAAGGGAAAAAGGAACTTGGTCATGAACGGCGCCACAGCTTCAATCTCCCGATGGTCCCAGTTCGTGAAACAGCTTGATGGCTATGCCTTTGTGGCTCGGTCGGACGGCCGGATCCTGGATGCGAACCTCACCGGCTGGCGGTTTCTGGAATCCTGGCGTCGCGAGCGTGGAGGCTGGGAACTGGGCGCGTGGCTGATGGCTCGTACGGCATCCCGGGATTCGGGAATTCCGGAGGACCACGAGCTGCACATCAAGCTTCGCGGCGGGCGGCAGTACCGGCTCACGGCGACGGCGCTTCCGGAGGCGGACGCCGAGACTCGAGAGACCATGTACATCGTGTATGCCGACGAACTGCTGGGGCGGCCCGGCGTACCGCTGTCCAAACTGCGGGCGCACTACAAGCTGAGCCAGCGCGAGTCGGAAGTCCTGAGCATGCTGTTGAACGGCTACAGCAACCTTCAGGTGGCGAAGGCGCTGGAGATGCAACCGATCGAGATCAAGCGCCTGGCGCGGCGCATCCGCGTCAAGCTGGGGGCTTCGTCCTCCGAGAACGGGCTCAAGCTGTACGAGCCTTCGGGTACGCTGACGCCGGTGTAAGGCATGGCGGGTCGGACCTGCATTCCGCGCAAGGCTCACCCGCCCCGCGAAAGCTGGCAATGCAGGATGAAGATGCGGTGGAGTTCGCTGGGCGCGTCGGGGTGGTCGTCGACTCGAAGGTCGACGCTGGCCGGCTGAAAGGCCTGACTGCCGGCGACCTTGATCGCCGCGGCCTGCTTGCCGCGCGCATCCCCGCCGGCGCGATCGGCGGCAAGGAGCCCCTCGAGCAGGCGTTCGGCGAGGTGCGGCGAGTTGCTCTGCCGGAAGCCGCGTTCCGCGGCAGCAAGGACTTCTTCCCCGGCCAGGGTATTCCCCAGCACGATCAGGTCGTCGGAGACGAGCTGCGAGGCATAGGCCTGGCAGGCGTCGCCGGTGTAGGCGTAGGCGCCCTGCTGGCCCTCCTGGGGAGCGGCCATCAGGACGGCGACCTGGCGGCGCTCGGCATGGCCGAAGAATTTCAGCGCGCGCTGCACGGCGTCGCGCGGCTCGACCCCGGCTTCGAGTTCGTCGAGGACCTCGATGGCGAGGCGGGGCTCGTGGTGGTGCTGGGTGGCGACCGCGCCGACGCCGGGGCGCAGGAAAGGCACGACGGCGCCGACGGCCAGGAAGCGCGAGGCCGTGGCGATGCCCAGTTGGCCGGACGCGGCGTCCTTGGCCACGAGCGTGAAGGTCGCGCTGCGGGAGCGGAGGGTCGAGTCGTCGCGTGGGGTCACGGCGTCAGCGTTCCAAATAGGTGTAGCCGTCCATGCCATCCTGGTACATCTTAACGAAGCGGCGGGTGTCGTCGAGGTTCAGCTTCCCGGAGCGCACGGCGGCCTCGACGGCGGCGCGGAGCCGGTCGATCATGTCCTTCTTGTCGTAGCTCACGTACTGCAGCACGTCCTCCACGGTGTCGCCCGGCTCGACCTGCTCGATGCGGTAGCCGCCGTCGTCGTCCACGGTAACCAGGACGGCGTTGGTGTCTCCGAAGAGGTTGTGCAGATCGCCCAGGATCTCCTGGTAGGCGCCGACGAGGAAGATGCCGATGTAGTATTGCTGATCGGTGAGCGGGTGGAGGTGCAGGAGCTTGCGGCTCTCGGTGCCGTCGATGAACTCGTCGATCTTGCCGTCGCTGTCGCAGGTGATGTCGGCGATCATGGCCTGCCGGGTGGGCTGCTCCTTCAGGCGGTGGATGGGCATGATCGGGAAGAGGTGGTTGATGGCCCAGTAGTCGGGGAGGGTCTGGAAGACGGAGAAGTTGCAGTAGTAGATGCTGGCCATTTCCTGGCGCAAACCGAGCAGGTCCTCGGGGACGTTCTCCAGCTCCTGGATCATCTGGCTGACGATGCGGCAGATCTTCCAGAAGAGCTTCTCGGCCTGGGCGCGGTGCTCGAGGTTGAGGAAGCCGAGATTGAAGAGCGTGATCGCCTCGTCGCGCATCTGCACGGCGTCGTGGTACATTTCGCGGACGTTTTTCGGCGCGACGGTCTGGCTGATGTGCAGCAGATTGAGGAGGCAGTTGGGCGCGTCTTCGCTCAGGGCCGCGTCGCCGTTGCTGCCGTTGGTTTCGTCCACCTCCGAGACGCCGAGGATGTTGCAGAGCACGACGCTGTGGTGGGCGGTCATGGCGCGGCCGGACTCGCTGACCAGCACGGGGTGCTCGACTTCCGCCTCGTCGCAGACCTCCAGCACGTGGAAGATGACGTCGTTGGCGTACTCCTGGATCGTGTAGTTCATGCTGCCTTCGATGTTGGTCTGGCTGCCGTCGTAATCGACCGCGAGGCCGCCGCCGACGTCGAGGTAGCGCATGCCGGCGCCGAGCTTGCGCAGCTCCACGTAGAAGCGCGCGGCCTCTTTCAGCGCGTTCTTCATGTTCTGGATGTTGCTGATCTGGCTCCCGATGTGGAAGTGCAGGAGCTGGAGGCAGTCGAGCATGTCGCGGGCGCGGAGCTTCTCGATGACCTTGAGCATTTCGGCGGAGGTCAGTCCGAACTTGGACTTGTCGCCGCTGGTGGACTCCCAGCGCCCGGTGCCGCGCGCGCGGAGCTTGCTGCGCAGGCCCAGGATGGGGCGGACCTGGTTGCGCTGGGCGATCTCCAGGATGTGGTCCAGTTCGGAGAGCTTCTCGACGACCAGCACGACCTCCTTGCCCAGCTTGTTGCCGAAGAGCGCGAGGTCGATGTACTCCTCGTCCTTGTAGCCGTTGCAGATGAAGAGCCCTTCCACCTGCTCGGCGTAGGAGAGGACGGCCATCAGCTCGGGCTTGGATCCGGCCTCGAGCCCGAAGTGGTACTTGCGTCCGTGGCGGACGATGGCCTCGACGACGGTGCGTTCCTGGTTGACCTTGACGGGGTAGACGCCGCGGTAGTGGCCCTTGTAGCCCTGCTCGCGGATCGCGCGGCTGAAGCAGCCGTTGAGCGATTCCATGCGGCGCTGGAGAATGTCGGGAAAGCGGATCAGCAGGGGGCGGCGATCCCGCGGGCCTCGAGTTCGTCGGCGAGCGCCTTCAGGTCGATGCCGATCTCCGGCCGCCCGGTGGGATGGGCGACGACATCGCCGCGGTCGTTGACGGAGAAGAACTCGCGCCCCCAGTTGCGGAGGGCATAGAGTTCGATCGAATCCGCGATGGTCCAGTCTGCCAAGCCCGAGCGCCTCCCGGAACCCCGCGCCCCGGCCGGGGCGCCAAAGCCAAACGGCGGAACCCCTCCCGGGGCGCCGCCGTATTCGAGTCTTCGAAGACCTTCCGGCCCGCGCGGGCGCTAACCGCCGTGCGCGAGGCTGTAGAAGGCCGAGCGCCCCGGGTACCGGGACGTCTCGTCCAGCTCCTCCTCGATGCGCAGGAGCTGGTTGTACTTGCAGACCCGGTCGGTGCGGCAGAGCGAACCGGTCTTGATCTGCCCGGCGTTGGTCCCCACCGCGATGTCCGCGATGGTGGTGTCCTCGGTCTCGCCGGAGCGATGGCTGATCACCGCCGTGTAATGGGCGCGCTTGGCCATCTCGATGGCCTCCAGCGTCTCGGTCAGCGTGCCGATCTGGTTGACCTTGACGAGGATGCTGTTGCCGATGCCTTCGCGGATCCCCCGCCCCAGCCGCTCGATGTTGGTCACGAAGATGTCGTCGCCGACGAGCTGGACCTTCTTGCCGAGCGCCCTGGTCAGCTTGCCCCAGCCGTCCCAGTCGTCCTCGCTGCAGCCGTCCTCGATGCTCACGATCGGATAGCGCTCGCACCAGTCGGCGAGCCAGGCCACGACGGCGTCGGAGTCCTTCTGCTTGGCCTTCAGGTCGCCTTCGAGGGTGTAGAGCTTCTTCTTGGCGTCGTAGTATTCGGTGGCGGCGCAGTCCAGCCCCAGCGCGATCTGCTTGCCGGGTTCGTAGCCCGCGGCCTCGATCGCTTCAAGGATCACCTGGAGCGCTTCCTCGTTGCTCTTGAGGTCCGGCGCAAAGCCGCCCTCGTCGCCGACGCTGGTGTTGAGCCCCTTCTTCTTAAGCACCTTCTTAAGCTGGTGAAAGACCTCGGCGCCCATGCGTAGCGCCTCGTCGAAGCGTTGGGCGCCGATGGGGAGAATCATGAACTCCTGAATGTCCACGTTGTTGTCGGCGTGCTGCCCGCCGTTGAGGATGTTCATCATCGGGACGGGGAGCGTGCAGGCGTTGGCGCCGCCCAGGTAGCGGTAGAGCGGGAGTTCGGTCTCGGCCGCGGCGGCCTTGGCGACGGCAAGGGAGATGCCCAGGATCGCGTTGGCGCCGAGCCGGCCCTTGTTCTCGCTGCCGTCGATCTCCTGGAGCGCGCGGTCGACGCCGCGCTGGTCGGCCGCGTCGAGGCCGGTGACTTCGGGGCCCAGCGCCTCGTTGACGTTCCGCACCGCGCGCGTGACCCCCTTGCCCAGGTAGCGCTTGTCGTCGCCGTCGCGAAGCTCGACGGCTTCATGCGCGCCGGTGGAGGCGCCGGAGGGCACGGCGGCGCGCCCGCGCACGCCGGTCTCGAGAAGCACATCGACTTCCACCGTGGGATTGCCGCGCGAATCGAGAATCTCGCGGCCGCGGACGGAGACGATCTCGGACATGTTCGGAACCCCTTGTCGGACGCTGCAACGGTTCAGGCGCGCGGATTGTAGCGGGGGCACCGCCGCTTACGCAACCGCATACCTTCCAAAAGCATGCGCGCGGAGAAAAGCAAACCCCTCTCCCTTGGCGGGAGAGGGGCGGGTGAAACGGGAGCGTGCCGGGACGGCTCAGGGATTGGTGCTGTAATTTCGGCCGTTGTCCGAGCCGACCGTCGCGGCGGCCTCGCCGTAGAAGTCGAAACCGTCGGCGACCGCGGGGCCGGTAGTGGACACCGGGCGGTTAAAGATGATCGAAAGCGGCACCTGGGCTACGGTCGAGGTCTGCAGGTCGGCCTGCGGAATGCTCGTCCGCGGGAAGCCGTTGGCGCCGGCGATCGGCCAAGTGATCAGCCTGGCCTGGTAGCGGCGGTCGTCCACGATCAGCAGCTTGATCCCCGCGCGGATGATGCGGCCGGTGTGCCGGGAGACCGAGGTGGCGCTGGGGCCGATCGGCCGGACCGAGATGTGCTGGTCGAAGGTCGTGCCCCAAGAGGCCTGCCATGAGCCAATCTTGACCGTGACGCCCTGGAGCTGATTGAGGCCGGCGGTATCGACCGTGCCGTCGGTGGGCAGCAGGCCCGGCGCCGTCACCCCCAGCGTGTTGGTGGGATCGTCAACCGAGACGCGCGGGGACAACAGGAAATTGGCCTGCCAATCGTCGCCGGGGAAGCCGGTGATCTCGTCGGCATCGTGGCCGGCAACCACGTAGGGCAGGAAGGTCCCGCCCAAGGTGCGGTTAAAGAGGATGGTCTCCGAGCCCGGGTTGCGGAAGACGTACTGCAGGATGGTCGAGACGCCGACGTTGCGGATCTGCATTTCGAGGCATTCGTTGGCCTGGAACATGTTGCCGATGCCGATGCCGACGGCCAGACGCTTGTTGCCTTCGGGCGGCGCGACCAGGGCGTTGCGGGGGAAGTTCAGGGTCGTGCCGGAGATGGTCGCGGAGACCGTGCCGACCTGCGAATTGATCCGGGCGCGGAGCCGCGTGTTGTCCAGGAAGGTCACGTCCACGTCGCCGCCATCGGTGATCTGCGCTTGGTAGTGGAACGGACCGAAGCGGACGTGGAAGACCTGCTGGGAACGGAGCGCCTTGGAGAGCTGCCCCGTCGGGTTCATGCGCCCCGAGATGGTCAGCGAATCGCGGCCGGGGCGGAAGCCATCGGTGGTGCGGCAGACCACGCGGGTGATGACCATGTCGCTGGCCACCTGCCCCAGGTTGACCGGCTCGGTCGGGTCGGTGTTCGGGCCCTGGTTGCCGGCGACGGCGAACCCGACGCGCGTGGGCTGCGTGGGATCGTTGGGATTGCGGTAGATCTGGGGATCGACCGCCGGGAAGTCGACCCGGCCGTCGAAGGTGAGGACGTCGATCTCGTACCAGCCCCCGTAGAGCGGCACGCCGGAGACGTAGCCGTCGTAGGTCATCGACAGGCCGGCCTCTTCCAGCGTGGCGAAGGTGGCGATGGGCGCGCCGCCGGGCGCGGCGTACAACGCGACCGGGTCGCCGGGCGCGGCTTTGATCGTGAAGGGGTGGGTGCCGTCGTCGAGGAGGAACGTGGCGCGGCCGCCGATGGGCTTGTCGCGGAGCGGGTCGGCGCCCTGGTCGGCGTTAAGAAGCGGCGAACCGTCGAGCGTTTCGATCTCGTTGATCACTTCGAGCTTGTCGAGGTAGGGCAGGCCCACGTCGCCGTTCACGAGCTGATGCAGCACGTTGCCCAGCGTGGACTGGGGATTGGCGATGATATAGCCGAGCGCGCCGGGAAGGCTCATCGTCAGCGTGTAATTGCCCACCGCCGCATTGACGCCCGTCCCGTCGTTCACCGTGGACTGGAAGACCACCGCGTTGCCGGGCTGAAGTTCGACCACCGTGCCGGTGATGTAGCCGGAACGATCCACCAGGACGTTGGAGAGCGTGCCGGCCGCGAACGTGGGACCGCCCGTGTAGATGTAAGGCCGGACGCCGCCGTGCGCGCCGAAGAACCGGTCGAAGGACTCGCCGTACACCGCGTTGCCGAGGTCGAACTCGTCGGCCACGGGACCGGGGTTGTCCAGCGTCAGGACGTTCGTGAACTCAATCGCGCCGTTGGCCGTGCCCACCGTTCCGCCGGTGATGACTTGGCGCGAACCCACGCCGGGATTGGCGACGGCATACGAGAATCCGAGCGCCGCGGCAAGAAGCCCCAACAGCAACGCGCGACTGCGCCCCCATGCCTTGAACTTGGCCCGCATTGTTGCGCCACCTCTTTTCCAACACACAACCTGGACGAGAACCTTCAACGGATAAAGGTTCCTCGACGGCTATGCATCCGGAGCCCCTGGCGACCGGCCGGCGAGACCCCGAGACCTGGGTTTGCAAATGGCGAGAACCAATCTAAATGGCCGCGCCTCACACGCAAGTCCAAAAGTTCGCAAACCTCAACGGCGCGAAGAACTTACCACACAAGCCGTGCAGCTCGAAAGCTATCCAAGCTGCACGAAGTGAGAGCTTGGGCGGTCCGCGTCCGCCGATTCGCGCGTTACCGACGCAAGGCTCTTTCGATTCTGAGTTTCTTTTTGGGCCGTTTTGCTTAGAAATCGCCCGGCGCTGGACGGACACTATATAAAATTTCCCGAAAATCGCTCGGCTCCGTTTGGTCGTCCGGGCGAACCTCGACGCGCAGGCGGTAGTCGCCGGCTTTGGCGGGCGTCCAGGTCCGCAACCCGTCGGCGTCCCAGATCTTCCCGTCGTCGTTGGCCAGCCAGTGGTAACTCTGGTCTGGATTCAAGCCTTGAAGGTCCAGCACGCCGATGCGGCACTCGCCCTTTTCGGAGTCGCGGTTGAGCACCGCCATCAGGCTGACGGCCGAACCGACGGTGGCGGTCTCGGGCTCGGGGAGGAAAAACTCCACCACGGCGCGGGCGACCACGAGCGTCTTGTCGAGAACCCTGGTGGCCTCGGGCCCCTCCGCGCTCTCGCGCCGGGCTTCGACCTTGAAGAGGTACTTCCCGGCCTCCTCGAAGGTATAGGAAAGCGAACCCCACTCGCTCCACTCCTCGCCGTCGGCGTCGTTGGGCAAGACTTTGCCGTTCAGTGAAAAGCGGAAGCGGTACGGAACCTCGGAGATCGGCTCGGCCATCAGCACGTCCAGCGCGATGGCATCGCCGATCAGGTAGCGGTCGGTGAAGTTGTCGGGGTTGATCTCGAAGCCGACGATCTCGAGCGCCTTGACCTCGACGGCCTTTTCGAGCGACGGGACGGGGGCTTCGGGGCGGTCCGCCTTGCGCCCTTCCACCTTGAAGCGGTATTTGCCCGCTTCGTCGAAGGGGAAATCGCGCGTGGGCTTGGCGCTCCATTCCCGGCCGTCCTGGACGAGCACCTTGCCGTTGCAGGTCCAGCGGAACTCGTCCAGGCCGCGGGACTCGACATCCAGCCGGACGATATGCCCGATGACGAAGGAGACGACCTCCCCCGTCGGCCCGAACATCCCGCCCTGCTTCAACTCGCCTTTGAATCCGGCCAGGATGAGAGCTTCGTCCGCAGACGCCTCCGGCGGGGTGTCGTCGTACGGCGCGACCGGCGGCGGCGCGACCGGCGGCGAGGCGACGGGATCGCCCCACAGCGCCAGCCCCACGCCCAGGGCGACGATGAGGGCGCCGGCCAGAAGCACCAGGCGGTCACGGGTACGCGCGCGCATGCAGGTCCTTAACTCAGGTCAAAAATCGAAGGTCAAAGGTCAAAGAAGCCATCGCCCATCCGCCAAGTAATTCCTCCATACGATACTACAATGCTCGACGCCTCCGCGTCAGGCTTCCTTCGTAGGTTCCGGCGGCGGGGCAAGCTGTTGGCCCAGGCGTTCCAGCCGCCGCTGGCTGACGGCCATCTCGGCGCGCAGGCCGTTCAGGAGCTTGCGAGCCTCGGCAATCCGCCCTGGGTTCTCCAGCGCCTCGGGTTCTCGGACGGGGAAGAGGCCGGCGAGGGCCTCGAGCCCGCGCGCCTGGCGATCCATATCCAGAGCGGCTTCTTCGAGGCCCGGCGCCAGTTGGGGCAGCCACGCCTTCGCGGCCCGGCGCAGGAAGGCCGCGGCGTTCGTGCGGGCTTCGACGTAGTACGCCGCGGTGTAGGCCGCGCCCCAGGGGGGCGTTACGCGGCGCGCTTCGAGCGCGGCGGCCCAGGCCTCGCAGGCGTCCGGCCCCACGGCGAGATCGGGCGGGACCGGGGGCGCGTCCTCGGCCTGCTTGCCGGCGAGGAGCGCGGGGGCCTCGCGGAGCGCCTCCCGCGCGGCGGCGGCGCGGTCGTACTTCGAGAGGCTCCCGGTGGGGATCAGGACGAAGACGCGCGGCGGATCGACGAGCCCAAGGTCGTTGACGTGGACCGGTTCGTCCTTGTGCCCGTCGAAGCGCGTGCTGACGAGGTAGGCTTCCTTGTCTTCGTCGAAGCCGTGGACGATCCCGAAGGCCGGGCCGTGGAGGCCGAAGGCGATGGCCGGAAGGCCTTCGTCGAGGTGCTTGCGGATGTTGCGCATCCAGCCCGAGCGGAGCAGGGAGATGTCGTCCTCGGTGTAGAAGAAGTCGCGCAGTCCGGCGATGCAGCCGTAGCCGAACCGCTCCATGACCTTCGTGTACGTCACGTCCCAAGCGCGCGGAAAGAGGCCCTCGGGCGCGAGCGTGCGGTGGACCTGGGCGCCGAACGCGAGCCCCGAAAGCCCCCACGCCGCGTCGGCGGGAAGTTCCTCGCCCATCGCCCGCAGCGCGCCCTGCGCGGCGCCGACGAAGCTGTCCATGGAGGGCTCGAAGCGAACGTCGTCGAGAGGCAAGCCGCGCACCGTCCTTCCGGGGATGTGGCCCAAGGCGCATTATAGCGGCAAGGCCGACGGAGGCTGCGCCTACAGGGTCCTTTTACGCTTCCCCGATCCGGCACGCGTCGGCGGTCCCATTGGACGAAGGGATAGGGCGTGACTATACTGCGGGCGGGAACGGGCCTGCGATGCGCTATTTCTTGGGCAAGCTGCTGGAAGTGGCGGGAATGATCCTGGTCGGCTGGGCGCTCTTCGCCGGGCTGGGGATCACGCCTTCCGGGCATCCCGACGTGGCCAGCGAGTACCTCTATCTGTTCCTGGGCAGCGCCGTCTTCACGGCCGGCTGGCTGCTCGAACGCAGCGCGCGGGCGTCGTAGGTTCCGCGCGCGAGCCGGACCCCTTTAGAACGAGAGCAGGGCGACGAGGGCGACGAGAGCCGTCGCGACCATGCCAAAACCGGCCATGAGCATCGAGGCGCGGTGGCCTTCGAGGACCGAAGCGTTCTGGAAGCGTGACATGGCGGTTCTCCTCAATTGCGCGTCCGGTTTTCCGATCTGCTGTCCTGCGTTGGGTGATAAGGCAAGTGGCGTACCAGGAGAGTCCATGCCTGCGCTTTCGTCCAATACCTGAAACGAGAGAACCTTACGGAACTGAGCGCCGGGGATCGGATTTTCAACCCGTCCGGGAATCCGGATTTCAGGATGACCTCGTCCCAGAGTCCGTACAAGACGCCGCGACCTTATATGGCTCTAGTGTCCTGTAAGCGAAATCCGTTGCGCGTTTTGGGGTGCTTTTGGCCGTGCTCTTCGTTGCGCTCCGATCAGCGTATCTTCTTGATACGATGACTTTTCGCGCGCCTCGATCACGGTCAAAATCCCTCCCAAACCGCATCAACGAATTTCTCTTACAGGACACTAGTGGGCCTTCAGGCCAGCCTCCGCATGCCGTCTACGAGACCTTAAAAAAGATGCACAGGTGTGCAGCTTGCGCCGCAGCCTGCTCTACCTCCCAACTTCTCCCTTACTTATCATCCTTGTGGGCTCTGCTTGTCCAACCCTCGCGTCTCATCCACGAAACCCTAAAAAGATGCACAGGTGTGCAGCCCTTAAGGGATTCCGAGCCATTCCCCATCCCGAAATCTCGTCTTGAACCTGACCACGATCGCAAGTCCAAGCCTCTCGCTCACTGTCCATGAGACCTTAAAAAAGATGCACGGGTGTGCACGAGCAACTCACCCCGGCGTTCTTCTTGACTCCGGATACATAAGAACGGGCAGCCGGGTGGCGCCGGATGGTCTCCGCGCCATGTCTACGGTACGGTAAAAAAAGATGCACAGGTGCGCCGGGCTTGAGCCTGGCGGGTCTCGTCGTTACGTCCGGGCTTTACCTTTGGGCAGGCGCCGGGATTACGGCTTCCCGAACTCCAGGAGCTGCTTCTTGAGCCACTGGGTCCCGACGAAGCCCATGTGCCCGCCGTAGGGGAGCACGGTGAGCTGGCAGCAGGGGACTTCGCTGCGCAGGCGTTCGAGTTCGGCGGGTTCGTTGAGCGGGTCGTCGGCGGCGAGGATCACGCGGACGGTGTTCGGCGCGCCGGCCATCAGGGTCTCCACGCGCCCGGCGCTCCACATTTGATCGATGCTCTCGACCTTCCCCTGCTGCTGCCAGTACGGGTAGACCATTTCGTACAGGTAGCGCTCGAAGGTCCAGGTTCCGGCGGTGTCGCGGCGGTACTCGTCGCCGTGGAGACCGGACTTGGGCAGCAGGCCGAGCTTGTAGCGCGAATCGCTGTAGTCGATGACCTCTTTCAGGTCCAGGCGGAAGGCGGCGGCGATCCCGGCTTTCATCTCCTCGTCGGTGAAGGGAATGGCTTCGCCGGGGCCGACGGGCTTGTGGCCGAGCAGGTCGCCGCCCAGTTTGACGAGGGTGTAGTTCCAGCGGTAGCGGCGGTAGAAGTCGTCGAGGCGGACGGCGGCGGTGCGCATGCTGACGGGCGGCGAGACGGCCAGGACCTTGGCCGGCTGGAAGGAGAGCTCGCCCTTGCGGGCCATGGCCGGGAGGTTCAGGGCGAGGATCCCGCCGTAGCTGGCGCCGAGGATCCGGACGTCGGTGACGCGATCCTTGTGCTTGCCGCTCTCGACGAACTTGCCGATCAGGCCGGCGACGAGCCTGGCTTCCTCGTGGACGTTCCCGGGGACGCCGTGCCGCGAGCGCTCGTTGAAGGCCGGAAGGAAGACCGAGTCGAAGGTGAGGACGTGGCAGCCGGCGTCGTACATCTGCTGCTTCCACAATTGGGCCAGGGGCGACTTGCTGCGGGTGGCCAGGCCCAGGAGCAGGACGGCGAGGGGCGCCGGGCGCTCCTGCCAGAGCACCTTGACCTTCACTTCCTTCTCGATCCCGGGGACGCCCTTGACCTTCACCTCGTCCTCGTCGCGGATCTTCGGTTCCTCGAAGCCGCTGAAGGCGGTGATGGTCGCGTAGAGCCCGTTCTGGATCGTGTAGTCGTAATCTTCGAGTCCGCCGCCGCAGGAGAGCCTGGCGGGCTGGACCGAGACGGACTCGGGCGGCGGCGCCTGGTCCTCGCTCGCGCTGGGCGCGGGCGGGAAGATCGCGAAGACGAAGAGGAGCGCGAAGACGAACCTGCGAAGGGCGGAGACGGGGGACGCCATGAGGGGAACTCCCTTGCACTCGCACCGGGCGGGCGCGGGTGACCAGCTACGTCACGCATGAAGCGCGCGAACGTTTAGAATATGAAATCGACAATGGAAAAGTCCAGAACATAGTGCCGCGTTTCACGGCGAATTAAAGCTCATTTGGAGACTTTTCGCCCGAGCGTTTCACGAACACCTTGGGTTCGTGGGGGCACAGCGCTTCCAGCGGGCATCCGCCGCAGCGCGGCGCCGGCGCCTTGCAGAACTTGCGCCCATGCGCGATCGTGCGATGCCCGAACGCCACCCAGTCCCGCGGCGGCAGGAGCTTCATGAGGTCGAACTCCACTTTCACGGGATCTTCATGGCGCGTCAGCCCCAGGCGCCGGGCGATGCGGCCGACGTGCGTATCGACCACCATGCCGGGCGTGTCGAAGGCGTTCCCGAGGACCACGTTGGCGGTCTTGCGTCCCACGCCGCGCAGAGCGGTCAGTTCCTCCAGGGTCCGCGGCACCTCCCCGCCGTGCTTCGCCACGATGTCCTTGCTCGATTCCAGGATCGACCGGGCCTTGTTCCGAAAGAATCCGGTGGACTGGATCGCCCGCTCCAGGTCCTTCAAGTCCGCGGCCGCGAAGGCGCGCACGTCCGGATACGCGCGGAAGAGACCCGGAGTGACCTTGTTCACGCGCGCGTCGGTGCACTGCGCCGAGAGGATCGTCGCGACGAGCAACTCGTGCGGGGAACGGAAGTAGAGCCAGCAATGCGCCTCGGGATAGGCCTTCGCGAGGGCCGCGTTGACCCGGAGCGCCTGCTCCCTGACCCACGCCGCCCCGCGCCGGGGGCGGGGCGATTTGCGAGTCGCTTGGCGTTTCCCCATGCGCGAAACCATAGATACCGCCGCGGGAATCGTAAACGGCAGGTTTCAGCCCGGAATTGCGGTCGCGGCCCCGGGCTCGCCGTTGACCCTCACGGCTGCTACGCTACATTATCGAGGGTTTGAATTTGAAAGCGGACCCCGAAACGCTCCGGTTCGGGGACTTAAGTACGCCCGGGCGTATACAGGATACCTGCCACAGGAGGCCCGAAAATGGTCACGAAGCGACTCCAGGTCAACGACATGCAATGCAACGGCTGTGCGGCGCGCGTCCAGCAGGCCCTGATGGGTGTGCAGGGGGTCGTGAAGGTCATCACGTCCCTGGACGACCACTTCGCCGAAGTTACCTTCGACGCGCAGAAGGTTCATGAGACCGACCTCCGCGCGGCATTGCAGCAGTCGGGGTTTCTGAAAGCGACGCCGTCCAAGGTGTAGGATCCGCCATCGGGCCGATCCCGCATCTTCCCTGCATGATTGAAGATAAGCACGCGGACTGCGTCAATTTTCCAGCCTCGCGCTTTCGGAAGCCGGGAGCCAGGAGCTAAGAGCAGCCCCGCTGCGTCGTCCATTCCACCCATGCGGCTTTCGGCGCGGTTCGATCCGCGCGCCGCGTTCACCCGCCATCCGAGGAGACTCCCCGCCGTGCCGCACCGCGCCACCCACCGCATGCTTTCGATGCTGCTGCTCGTTCTTTCCGGCTGGGCCGCCGGGCAGGAGCGCCCGACGCCGGTGCGCCCGACGCCGGCTCCTGTACCGTCGAACCCGTTCGCGCTCAGCGCCCACGAAAGCGGCCGCCTGATGGCGGACTTTCAGGGCGAGGACGCCGAGAAGCGCGAGGCCGCCGCGCAGGCGTTCATCAAGGCCGGCGGGACGGTGCTGAACCTGATCCAGTCGCTGGAACGGAGCAAGACCCCCGAGGTCGCGCAGCGGGCCAAACAGGTGCGCGAGGAGATCGAGAAGAAGTCGGCCGAGCGCTTCAGCAACGCGCGGGCGCAGTTCTCGGCGGTCTACAAGGAAGGGTTGACGAACGAGCGGCTGGAACTGCTCCTGAAGGACCTCAACGAGGGCATGTACTACATGGCCTCCGCGCAGCAGCGCCGCTCGATGATGGCGATGGCCAACCGGGCGCGGCAGGACCAGCAGCGGGTGGAGCGGGCGACGCAGGCGCTGGCGCACTTCGACAAACAACTCGCCGGCCCGCCGGAGGCGCAGGGCGTGCTGCGCGCGTCGGTCCAGTTCGAGCGCGCCAAGTGCCTGGCCGACCTGCGGCGGCACGCGGAGGCGCTCGCCGCCGCGGACGACGGGCTGAAGGCGCAGGAGGCCGTGGGCCGCCTCAAGCCGGCGCTTCTGCTTCAGATCGCCGACCTGCAGCGCGACCTGGGCGACGCCGAGAACTCGCTCGCCACGAACCTGCGCATCCTGAACGAATGCCCCAAGAGCCTGGAAGTCCGCAACGCCTACGAGAACCTGATCACGTATTACGAGACCAATCAACAGGTCGACAAGCAGGTGGAGACGCTGAAGGCCTTCTGCGACGCCTTCCCGCTCGACCGCGCCGCGCAGGACATGCTCTTCCAGAGCCTCGATATTTTCTGGGAGCTTGACCAGAACTACCCGGCGGCGCTCGCCTTGGCCGCGTACATGCAGGAACGAATGGATGTCAGCCGGCATTCGGTGAACATCGGGCGCACGCTGGCGCTGGGCTACGAGTACGTCCAGCGCGACTACCCGAAGGCCGCCGCGGAGTACAAGCGCCTGCTGAACATCTTCCCGGACATGGTCACGAAGGAACTTATCGACGGGGCGCTCAAGCGCGTCGAAGCCAAGCAGGCGGGAACCTTCCCCAAGCCTCCGGGCCCCGCTGAGGCCGGGCCGAAGGGCGCGCTGGGCAAGTTCCTCGCCGCGGTCGCCAAGAAGGACGAGGCGGGGCTCAAGGCCGTCACGCCCAAGCAGGTGGCCGAGGCCTACGGCTACGACCTGGAGCAGCTCGGCCCGGCGCTGGTCTTCAGCGACGTGGAGTTCCTGGAAGTGGTCAAGGACGAGCGGACCGGCATCACCGATATCCTGGTCAAGCAGTACCTGCCCGACCAGGTCGAACCGGTAAAGGTGCGTGTGGAGGCGATCGAGGAAGACGGGGCGTGGAAGATCGCATGGCCGCCGCCGGGCGAGTTCGAGGACGCGCCGATGGACGAGCCGGACGACGCGGAAGGCGAGAAGGAACCCGGCCCGCAGCCTCCCAAGGCCGCGCCGAAGCCGCCCAAGAAGGAAGGGAAGACCGGTACGGGCTTCGTGCTGCCGGACCAGATGCCGGAGGGGAAGAAAGAAAAGGAGTAAGAGAGATGCGCGCGGGAGGCGACGGGTTGACGATCGACCATGTGGCGGTTTTGGTTAACGACCTGAAGGCCTTTGCCGCGACGCTTCCGCCGGAGTGCGAATCTGGCCCCGTCGAAGAACAGCCCACCGAAGGGACGCGCGAAGCGTACGTGACAAGCGGCGCGAGCCGTTCGGCTTCCCTGCTTTTAGTGGAACCGGTCGCCGAGGGACCGTATCGCCACGCGCTTCTCAAGCGCGGCGAAGGTCTGCATCATATCGGCCTCACCGTCCCGGACCTGGCCGCCTTCGGCAGGCGGCTCGAAGGCTCCGGCCTGTTTCTGCATCCCCGCTCGCTGCGAACGCAGTCTCGAGGCGCGCTGTGGGCCTGTCGGCCCGGCGTGCCGTTCCTGATCGAAGTTCTCCAACACGAATCCGCGTCCGATGAAACCAGCGCTTTCGTGACGAACGTGCGGCTGCCGATCGAACGTCCGGGTCTTGAGATCGCACGCGGGATCCTGGGCGAGTTCATCGCGCCAAGCGGCGACGGCAAGACGCGGCTGGACCTCACGGCTAACGGGAAGTGCTTCACGCTCGCCCTGCCCAACGCGCGCTCCTGAATGACGGCCTGAGCCGCTCCATTTGATGCCGCCCCGATTCCTGGTACAACGATTCCGGTCGATAGACCAGGAGCCCCGGCCATGCGCGCCATTCCCATCGTGAAGATGTCCGGCACCGGCAACGATTTCGTCATGGTGGACAACCGCGACGGGCTGCTGAAGGAGGCCGAGAAGTCCGCGTTCGTGCAGGCGGTCTGCCCGCGGCGCGTGAGCGCCGGGGCCGACGGCGCGATCCTGGTCGAACCGGCCGACAAGCCCGGCCACGACTTCCGCATGCGCTACTACAACGCCGACGGCGGCGAGGCCGAGATGTGCGGGAACGGGAGCCGCTGCATCGCCGTCTTCGCGTACAAGCTCGGCGCAGCCGGGCGCGCACAGAAGATCCAGACCGTCGCCGGGACGCTGCTGGCCTCGGTGCCCGAAGACGGCCGCTCCGCGAAGGTGCGCCTCTCCCAGCCCGGCGCGCTGGAGATCAAGGAGAACGTGGACATTCTGGGCGCCAAGCGCGACCTGTACTGCCTCAACACGGGCGTGCCTCACGCGATCGAGTTCTGCGACGACGTAAGCCGGATCGAGATCAAGCCGCGCGGCGCGGCGATCCGCTACCACGAGGTTTTCAAGCCCAAGGGCGCCAACGCGAACTTCGTCCAGTTGCTCGGGAAGAACGAGATCCGGCTGCGCACGTACGAGCGCGGCGTCGAGGACGAGACGCTGGCCTGCGGCACCGGCGCGACGGCCGCCGCCATCATTACGGGCCTGGTGCACGGCTACAAGAGCCCGGTCAAGGTCCACATCGCCAGCGGCGACGCGCTGACGATCCATTTCGAGCTGCAGGAAAAGACCAGCGCCCCGCCGCTGCTCGAAGGCGCGGTGAAGACGGTCTACAAGGGCGAGTTTTACTGGGCGTAGGAGCCTGTTGTTCGGAGTCCGGATACCGGCCCCGGTCCCCTTTCATGAGGAGCATCCCATGGCGTTCAAGTTCACCGGTTTCGCCGACGAGGCCACCAAGTCCCTCAAGGGCCAGATCGACGTGCTGAAGAAGGTCGGCTGGTCGGCCATCGAGACGCGGCTGGTGGAGGGCAAGAACTTCTGCGACCTCAGCGACGCGGAGTTCGAGGCCGCCTGGGACACGCTCCAGTCGGCGGGGATCAAGATCGTCGGCTACGGGAGCCAGATCGCCAACTGGGGCCGGCCGATCACGACCGACTTCGACGTGGACATCAACGAACTCGAACGGAACATCAAGCGCATGCGCAAGACGGGGACGAAGTTCATCCGCGTGATGAGCTACCCCAACGCGAAGGAGCCGTGGCCCGAGGACAAATGGAAGGCCGAGGTCTTCCGGCGCCTGAAGGAACTCGCCGCGCGCGCCCGCGCCGCCGACATCATCCTGGTCCACGAGAACTGCAACGGGTACGGCGGCATCGGGCCGAAGCAGACGCTGGAGATGCTCGAGCAGGTGGACAACCCCGCGTTCAAGCTCGTCTTCGACACCGGCAACAACACGCTCCACGACCACGACCATGAGGCAACCTGGAAGTTCTACGACGCGGTCAAGGACCATGTCGTCCACGTGCACATCAAGGCCGGCAAGCCGGGCGCGGACGGCAAGTACGCCACCTGCTACCCCGACGAGGACCCGGTGCAGTTGAAGATCGTCAAGGACCTGAAGAAGCGCGGCTACGACGGCTACCTCAGCATCGAGCCGCACCTGAAGGCCGCCGTGCACGCCGGCAAGGACGTGGACGACGCCGCGGCCGCGACGGCCTGCTGGATCGACTACGCCAAGCGCATCGAGAAGCTGGCGGCGCGGGCGTAAGAGCCGTTTTCACCGCCGAGAGCGCAGAGCGCGCAGAGTTTTTCCCATGTGGAGAAATAATGAGGGGCGAATGGCTCACCTTCTCTTTCTCCGCGCCCTCTGCGTTCTCGGCGGTGAATCCTGAAAGGGCTTACCTGGAGAGCGCGCCGTGGCTACCGTCGACGAGATGCGCGAGTCGCTGCGCGAGATCTTCGATCCGGAGATCCCGATCAATATTTTCGACCTCGGCCTGATCTACAAGATCGAGCAGCCCGAGGAGGGCAAGGTGGACGTCGAGATGACGCTCACCAACCCCGCCTGCCCGGTCGGCGACCAGTTGACGTCGAAGGTTCGCGAGGCCATCGGGAAACTCAACGGCGTCTCCAGCGTAAACGTGAAGCTGGTTTGGGAGCCGCCGTGGAACAAAGAGAAGATGACGTTCGAGGGGAAACTCCAGTTCAACATGTTGGGCTTCGAGTAGCTTGCACAGGTGCCTTTGGTCGCTCCCGGCGACTTGTCGACACCGTCCAGGTATTTGTATAACTAAATAAATGTACAAGGATTATGGATTGAGTCCGGCAAACCGGTGCGTTTCGACTCCAGGACCTATTACGGATAATTGGTGTCCTGATTCTCTTGATTGCCGCACAGGTTTCGGCTACCATGACTCATGGAGTGGGGGCTCGTACCGGCCGTCGGTTCGGCGGCGAACCCGTATTCAAGGGAGTCCGTCGTGAGATATACGCAAAGCACCGAGTGGGCGCTGGACAGCCTCTTCTTCATCGCCGCGCACGGCGACCGGCAGGATTTCTCGGTCGAGGAGATCGCGAAGGCGCAGCAGGTTTCGCCATCGTACCTCGCCAAGATCTTCCAACAGTTGACGAAAGCGGGGATCCTGCGCTCGCACCGCGGCGCGAAGGGCGGGTACTCGCTGGGGCGCCTGCCGGAACAGATCACGCTGCTGGACGTGGCGACGGTCTGCGAGGGTTCGATCCCGCTGTACGACTGCAACGCGCCGGCGAAGAGCTGCTCGCTGGGGGCGAAGTGCCTGATCCTGAGCACGTTCCGCGAGGCCGAGCGGCGCATGCAGGAGACGCTCAACGGCGTCACGCTGCAGGATCTGGTGGAGAGCATGCGGCGGAACATGAGCCAGGCGACATGGCTGGGCGTCGAGGGCGCGCCCGCCGGCCGCCCCGCCGAGGCCTCCGCGCCCGCGCGCAAGAACTGAGGACGCCGAGATGACGACCGAGACCAAGCAGATCGAGGAACTGGCGAAGCGCGAGTACAAGTGGGGCTTCGTCTCCGACATCGAGGCGGACTCCGCCCCGCCCGGGCTGAACGAGGAGATCGTCGCCTTCATCAGCCACAAGAAGGACGAGCCGGCGTGGCTGCTGGACTGGCGCATCAAGGCCTACCGCAAGTGGCTCGCGATGGACGCGCCCGAGTGGCCGAACGTCCATTATCCGCCGATCGACTACCAGAAGATCGTCTACTACTCGGCGCCCAAGAAGAAAAAGCAGCTCGCGAGCCTGGACGAGGTGGATCCGGAGGTCCGCAAGACCTTCGACAAGCTGGGCATCTCGCTGGACGAGCAGAAGATGCTTGCCGGCGTCGTGGCCGTGGACGCGGTGATCGACAGCGTTTCGGTGGCGACGACCTTCAAGAGCAAGCTGAAGGAGCTGGGCGTCATTTTCAGCAGCTTCTCGGAGGCCGTGAAAGAGCATCCCGACCTGATCAAGAAGTACCTCGGGAGCGTGGTGCCCTACAGCGACAATTTCTACGCGACGCTCAACAGCGCGGTCTTCAGCGACGGGAGCTTCTGCTACATCCCCAAGGGCGTGCGCTGCCCGATGGAGCTCTCGACGTACTTCCGGATCAACGCGGCGAACACGGGTCAGTTCGAGCGCACGCTGATCGTGGCCGAGGAAGGCGCGTACGTCAGCTACCTGGAAGGCTGCACCGCGCCGATGCGCGACGAGAACCAGCTTCACGCGGCGGTCGTCGAACTGCTCGCGCTGGACCGCGCGCAGATCAAGTATTCGACGGTGCAGAACTGGTATCCGGGCGACGAGGAAGGGCGCGGCGGGATCTACAACTTCGTCACCAAGCGCGGCAAGTGCGCCGGCGCCGACAGCAAGATTTCGTGGACCCAGGTCGAGACCGGCAGCGCGATCACCTGGAAGTACCCCAGCGTGGTGCTGCAAGGCGACCGTTCGGTGGGCGAGTTCTACAGCGTCGCGCTGACGACCAAGCGCCAGCAGGCCGACACCGGCACGAAGATGATCCACGTCGGCAAGGACACCAAGAGCACCATCGTCAGCAAGGGCATCAGCGCGGGGCGCGGGCAGAACAGCTACCGCGGGCTGGTGAAGATCGCCAAGGGCGCCGAGAACGCGCGCAACTTCTCGCAGTGCGACTCGCTCCTGATCGGGCAACGGTGCGGCGCGCACACCTTCCCGTACATCGAGGTCGGCAACCCGACGGCGACCGTCGAGCACGAGGCCTCCACGAGCAAGGTCGGCGAGGACCAGATTTTCTACTGCAACCAGCGCGGCATCGACACGGAGAACGCCGTCTCGATGATCGTCAACGGCTTCTGCAAGGAGATCTTCAACGAGCTGCCGATGGAGTTCGCCGTCGAGGCGCAGAAGCTGCTGGGCATCAGCCTGGAAGGCAGCGTGGGCTGAACGGCAAACGGCCCGCCACGGAGACACGGAGGGCTCGGAGGACCGCGGAGATTCCCAGAGGTTTACACCCCAATGTTCCTCTGTGGTCCTTCGCGTTCTCTGCGCCTCCGCGGTAAAGCCGTTTGAAGTAGTTCACGAGGAAAGCGAGGAAGCATGCTCGAGATCAAGAACCTGCAAGCCCGCATCGAGGGCAAGCAGATCCTGAAGGGCCTGGACCTGACGATCAACGCCGGCGAGGTCCACGCGATCATGGGGCCCAACGGCAGCGGCAAGAGCACGCTGGCGCAGGTGCTCTGCGGGCGCGAGGAGTACGAGGTCACCGGCGGCTCGGCGACGTACCTGGGCAAGGACCTGCTGGAACTGGCCCCCGAGGAGCGCGCGCGCGCGGGCGTCTTCCTGGCTTTCCAGTACCCCGTCGAGATCCCCGGCGTCGGGAACACCTACTTCCTGCGCACCGCGCTGAACGCGATCCGCGCGCACCGCGGCGAGGAGGAACTCGACGCGATGGACTTCCTGGAACTGACGCGCAAGAAGATGAAGCTGCTCAAGATGGACGAGAGCCTGCTCAAACGCAGCGTCAACGAGGGCTTCAGCGGGGGCGAGAAGAAGCGCAACGAGATCTTCCAGATGGCGGTGCTGGAGCCGAAGCTCGCGATCCTCGACGAGACCGACAGCGGGCTGGACATCGACGCGCTGAAGATCGTCGCCGACGGCGTCAACAGCCTGCGCGCGCCGGACCGCGCGATCCTGGTCGTGACGCACTACCAGCGGCTGCTGGACTACATCGTCCCCGATTTCGTCCACGTGCTTTACCAGGGCCGCATCATCCGTTCCGGCGGCAAGGAACTGGCGCTCGAACTGGAAGCGAAGGGCTACGCGGATGTCGAGGAGCAGACCGCCAAGGCCGGCGGATAAGAATGGCTCGTCCCGCGGGCGTCCCGCCCGCAAGACCGTGCAGCAGAGGCGAATGACGACGATGCGCGTACTGAAGGAAGATCCCGAGGCCCTGCTCTCCCGCTTCGCCGCTTTCGAGAGCGGGCTGAACGGGGCGAAGACGGCGTGGGCGCACGAGCTGCGCCGCGCGGGGCTGGGACACGCCCGCGAGCTGGGCATCCCCACCACCCGCAACGAGGAATGGCGCTACACCAACGTCGCGCGCCTGGCGAAGGACGCCTTCGAGCTGGCCGCGCCGGCGCCCGTGGCCCCCGAAGCGCTCAAGCCGTTCGGCTTCTCCGGCCTCGGCGGCCCGCGGCTCGTCTTCGTCAACGGGCACTTCGACGCGCAGCTTTCTTCGGCCGGCGAGCTGCCCAAGGGCGTCGTCGCCGAGAGCCTGAAGGCGCGCATCGCCGCCGGGGACGCGCGCGTCCAGGCGCACCTGGGCCGGTACGCGCGGCAGGCCGAGCATCCCTTCGTGGCGCTCAACACCGCGTTCCTGCTCGACGGCGCGTTCGTCTTCGTCCCCAAGGGCGTCCAGGCCGAAGCGCCCATCCATCTGCTTTTCGTCACGACGGAATCCGCCGCGCCGGCGGTGAGCCATCCGCGCAACCTGCTGGTTTTCGAAGACGGCGCGCGCGCCCAGGTCGTCGAGCATTACGCGGGACTTTCCGGCGGCGCGTACTTCACCAACGCCGTCACCGAAGCGGCCGTGGGCGCGGGCGCGAACGTGGACCACACCAAGCTCCAGCAGGAGAGCCTGGAGGCCACGCACATCGCCAGCGCCGAGATCCGCCTGGCGCGCGACGCCCGCTACGCGAACCATTCGATCTCGCTCGGCGGCAAGCTGACGCGCAACGACGTCAACGCGAAGCTGGACGGCGAGCGCGTCGAGTGCACGGTCAACGGGTTCTACATCGCCAACGCCGCGCAGCACGTGGACAATCACACGATCGTGGACCACGCGCAGCCTCACGGGCGCAGCTACGAGGTCTACAAGGGCGTGATGGACGACGAGGCCGTCGCGGTCTTCAACGGCAAGATCTTCGTCCGCCCCGGCGCGCAGAAGACCGACGCGAAGCAGGACAACAAGCACCTGCTGCTCTCGCGCGCGGCGGAGGTCCAGACCAAGCCGCAGCTCGAGATTTTCGCCGACGACGTGAAGTGCACGCACGGCGCGACCGTGGGGCAACTCGACAAGAACGCGCTCTTCTACCTGCGCGCGCGCGGGATCGGGCGCGGCGAGGCGCTGCGGCTCCTTACGCTGGCTTTCGCCGAGGACGTGCTGAAAGAGATCGGCCACGAGGCGCTGCGCGCGGACGTGGCCGAGCGCGTGCACCGGCGCATGGAAGCGACCACCGCCCTGCGCTCGGGCGCGTGAGGGTTCGGCGCCGAATAAGAAGGAAGCGGGCCATGGCGGACCTCGACGAGCTGTACCAGGAAGTGATCTTCGACCACAGCAAGAAGCCGCGGAACTGCCGCAAGCTGGAGCATCCCACGTGCGACGCCGGCGGCCACAACCCGCTCTGCGGCGACCGCATCCATGTCTACCTGGAGCTGGACGGCGAGACGATCAAGGACGTCGCGTTCGAGGGCAAGGGCTGCGCGATCTCGACGGCCTCCGCTTCGATGATGACCGCCGCCGTGAAAGGGAAGACGAGGGCCGAGGCGCGCGCGCTGGCAAGCGATTTCGTCGGGATGGTCACCGACGCGCCAGCGGCCGCCGAGCTGTCCGAGCGGCTCGGCAAGCTCAACGTCTTCTCCGGCGTGAAGAAGTTTCCCGTCCGCGTGAAGTGCGCGAGCCTCGCCTGGCGCACGCTCGAGGCCGCGCTGGACGAGCGGCAGACTGAGGTAAGCACGGAATAGAAGGGCTGAAGCATGAATTGATGAAGCGTTGCTTCAGCCTTCACATTTCATCCTTCATCCATCTTGTCAGCAGGTCATGGGAAGCGCCGATGGCTCGTGAGGCGATCGAACTGACGCGCGACTGCCCGGTGGTGCTGATCCCCAGCGGCTTCAGCACGGGGCTGCCGAAGGGCACCAAGGTCACGCTGATGCAGTCGCTCGGCGGCACGCACACCGTCCTGACCGAGCACGGGCAGATGGTCCGCATCGGCACAAGCGATGCCGACGCGCTGGGCCTGGAAGTGGAGGCCGCGCCGGATGCCGGCGCCGCGCCGCCCGCAAACGCAAGCGAACTGAAGGAGCGGGTCTTCGAACGCCTGCGCACCGTCTACGACCCCGAAGTGCCGGTAAACGTGGTCGAATTGGGCCTCGTCTACGACTGCAAGATTGAGGCGCTGGACGGCGGCTACGACGTGAAGATCGACATGACGCTCACCGCGCCGGGCTGCGGCATGGGCGACGTGCTCCGCCGCGACGCCCTGCAGCGCGTGCAGGAACTCCCCGGCGTGAAGCAGGCCGACGTCCGCATCGTGCTCGACCCGCCGTGGGAGAAGGGCATGATGTCGGAAGCCGCGCGCTTGCAGCTCGGGATGTTCTGAGGAAGAGGCGGCGCCCTTGCAGGCCGCTCAGGTCGGCGTCTTGCGCGCAAGGTCTTCCATGGCCGCGAAGAGCGCTTGCCTCTCCCCGGGATACTCGTCGTGCTGCGCGGGCAAGGCCATCAGATCCTGCAGCAGCCCGATGTCTTCAAACGATCCGAGTTCGCAGAGCAAGCGCAGCGCCCGGAAACGGATCTCCGGCGAAGCGTTCGCCTGCTCGCTGCGCATGCGCTCGGCCGCCATCGCGCGGTAATACGGTGCCCGGAACAGGTGCTCGAAGCTTTCCAAAACGCCATCGAGAAGCCTCTGCTCGACCCTCCAGCGCCAAGCCAGGTGCGTATAGCCGAAGGCGTAGGGATGTTCTGCACGCGTATAGAAGTCCATAATAGGAAAGGGTGCTGCCAAACTCAGGCCGCCACGCAAAGGCGCAACTTTTACAGGCAAATTGGGCTCCTGTATTTTCTTATACAGTTCGCCGAGGACTGCGCGTTGCAGATAGGAATCCAAGCGGTGGAACAGGGCGATGCTCTGCTCAAGGTCCACCTCCCCCATGGGAATGCGCAGAAACCTGAGCCAGGCGGTGTTCAAATCCGCGAGCGTTTGGTCGATGGCGAGCAGGCTCTTGGAGAACTGCTCCAACTCATCGAACGCCGTATTGCATGCCGGGGCCTTCACCGACGCCTGAATCTCCTGTGCAGCCATACGCTTCAAGATGCGACCGACGCGGAGATGCGCATCGGCTGCATTCTTGACGCTGGTCCTGTCCTTCGGACCCAGGTGGTGGTGAACCAGAATCGCCCGCGTTTCCAGCTTGAGAGCGACGCGCAGGGGAAACCGCGCTTCAAGCTGACCTTCGGGCGCGCCGCGATACCGTTCCAGCAGGTAATCGAAGACTCTGCACCGCGCCGCGGCGTAGGCTGCCTCGCCCGCGGCCTGCGCCTCCGTCAGCTTTGCCCGGCGCGCGAGCCAATCCTCGTAGAGGGTCGGACCCATAGGCACCGGCTTTCAAGTCGATGCCCAGCCGCCGGCGCCCGGCACACCACCGTTCCCAATAGGTTCCTCGCCGTCCGGCGTCATTCCTTTTTCCGCTGCTTCGCGTGCTCCTGCTGCCATTCGTAGATCGACGGGACCGCCGGCTCCGGGCGCGGGGCGTCGGCGAGAGGCGCGGCTTCGTTGCCCTCGTTGACCAGCGGTTCGGCGAGGCCGGCGGCGAAGGCGCCGTTGCCGCCGAAGAGTTTGTTATCGCGCAATTCCACGCCCAGGCAGTCCTCGGATTGCAGATAGACCATCGGCGAAGCCGGATCTTTCAGCACGAAGACGTTGCCCTTGATGACGTGGTCGAAACTGGCGGTCTTGGCGAAGACGCCGCGCCCTTTCTCGACGACGAAGCGGTTGTGCAGGATCAGCCAGTTCTCGTTCATGCCGCCCATCCACAGGCCGTCGCGCAGGCTCGTGAGGTCGCAGTTGTAGACGACGTTGCGCGGGCCGTTGGGGCCGTGCGCGGCGTCCTCGGGCGGGCTGGCCCAGAGCCCGTGCCCGTAGCCGCCATGGCCCAGCCTGGATTCGACGACGCACTGCTCGAAGAGGTTCTCGTTCGTCCAGCCGCTGTGCCACTGCCCGTCGCTCTCGTGGAAGACGCTCTTGCGGATCACGTTGCCCGAGGCCGACCACTGAAAGAGCGGCGCGTGGCGCAGCTTCCAGGTCTCCAGATTCTCCGCCAGGCAGTCCCAGGAATACTCCCAGCCGGCGTAGGCCGTGCCGCCGCCGCCCTTGAAGTGCGCGTCGTCGAATTGGCAGTCCAGAAGCGAGCACCATTTCGCGTGCTTGCCATAGATCGGGAAGCGGCCACACTTGTGGATCTTTCACGCCGCGCGCCCAGCATTCGAGCGCGAAGTCGAAGAGGACCGTGCTGATCCAGAGGTTCTCCTGCTGTTCGATGTAGAGGTCCTCGACGCCGCCACGCCGGATGGGCAGCACGCGCTGCACCCACGAACCGTCCACCACGGGGAACTCGATGCGCAGCGGCTGTTCGAGCGTAACCTTCGCGCCGTCCACCTTCTCGACGCGGACCTCGTAGCGCCGGTACGCGCCCCAGGGGCACTTGTTGCGCGTGAGCTTTTTCCAGCGTTCGGTCGCCGGCCCGTCGATGAGGATCAAATCGCCGGGTTTGAGGTCGCCGGCCGAGGTCAGTTCGACCTCGAGCGCGCCGCGCGCGCCGTCCTTGGCCAGCGGGAGTTTCTCGCCGTCGAAGCCCGGGCCGCGAAAAGCGATCGCCGCGTCGGAGACCGGGGCGAGGCGTGCGTCCCGAACGTCCGGATCCAACTCGACGTTCAGGGCGGTTTCGAGGCGTTTGCCGCCCTTGTACTCGGCCACGCCTTGCAGTTCGAGCGGCCCTTTCAGGCCCGCGTCGAGCAGGTGCTTGCCCCAGCGCCGCCAACTGAAGGTGTTGCCGCTGTGCGTGCCGCGCTTCCACTCGGCGACGGTCTTTCCGCCGGCGACGAACGCCAGGCTTTGCAGATCCTTGGGGTTCGCGTGGAGTTCGAACGGCGTGCCGGGGCCGGCCTTCGCGCCGGGCGGCGGCCAGAAGAACGCGACGCCGGGCTCGGGAACCTTGTAGCGGAACACGAGCTTCGTCTTCTCGCGGCCCTCGCCGCGCAGGACCACGCCGTCGTGCCGGATCGTCACGAAGCCGTCGAGATGCCACGTGCCGGCGGGGATCAGGATCGCGCCGCCGCCCTTCGCGCCAACCTCGTCCACGGCCTTCTGTAAGGCGGCGCTGTCGTCCTGCCCGTCGTCGGGGCTTGCGCCAAAATCGCCGAGCTTCGCGACGACCTTCACGCCGGGAATGCCGCCCTGCACGCCGGTCCGCGTCCAGTTGGGGTAGACGAGCCCATCGGGTCCGAGCACGTCGGCCGGGGTCAGCTTGTCTTGGTCCTCCGCGGCCAGCTTGTACTGCGCCGGCCAAGGGCGCTTGGCCTCCGCGGGCGGAAGCCTAGCGAATTCGAACTCGTCCAGATACGCCTCGACCTCCGCGCCGCCGTAGCTGTGGATCCAGAGCTGCAGGAAGGCCGTACCCTTCGGGGCCTGGAATTCGCACGCGAACGGCCGCCACTTGGCGTCGATGCCGTCCACCGCGCCGACGTGGTTCTCGTTGTCCGCGGGAAGCCTGTTGCGGTCCTTGTCGAGCCGGTGGACGTAAAGCCCCAGCCCCGCGCCCGAGATCGCGCAGACTTTCCCACGCAGCTCGTAACGCCCCGCTCCGTCGACGGCGACGGCCTGCCCAAGCACCGACGAGCCCTTCTTCTGGTCCTCGTCCTTCACCTTCAGGGAGCGCTTTCCGTTGGAAGTCTTGTCCGTGGAGATCGCGCTGATGCCTCCGTCGTTTTCGAAGGACCAGCCCTCTGCGCCCTGCTCGAAGCCGCCATTGGGGATTGCAACGATCGGCGGATCCTCGGCGGCCGGCGACGCGCACGCCAAAAAGAGTATCGCCAACCAAGCGCCGCGCCGCATGCCGTGAGCCTCCAAGGGCCGCAGTCTGTAATCTGTAATCTGTAATCTGTAGTCAGAAACTTGTACCGCTCAAGTGTATCCTAACACCGTTCACCGTTCACCGTTCACCGTTCACTGTTCACTGTTCACTGTTTCCCTCTGCGGCCCTCCGCGCGCGCCTCGCGATACTGCCGCGGCGAGACGCCCAGGAGTTGCCTGAAGCGGCGCGCGAAGAGGTTGGGATCGGGCCAGCCGACCTTGCCGGCGACCTCGGTGATGGGCCGGTCCGAGCCGGCGAGGAGCAGGCAGGCGCGCTGGATGCGGATCTCCTGGAGGTACTTCAGCGGGGGCTGGCCGGTGAGGCGGCGGAAGAGGCGGTTCAGGTGCGGGGCGCTGACGCCGGCGGCGGACGCCAGATCCGCCAGAACAAGCGGCTCCGCGTAGCGCTGCTCGAGGATCTCCAGGACACGCACGGCGACTTGCGGACGCGCGGCGGCGGATTCGGCCTCCGCCGCGGCGCCGGGCTCGGCGAGGCGCTTCTCGGCGGCGCCGGCCAGCAGGGCGAGGAACTGCCAGAGCAGGCCGCGCGCGGCGAGCTGCGCGGCGGGCGCGGGGTCGGCGAGGATCTCGGCAAGTCGCTCGAGCAGGCGCTGGGCTTCGAGCCGCTCGCCCGGTGCGAGGCGCAACAGACAGCAGCCGTCGCGGGCCTGCCGGGCCGGCCCGCGCCAGAAGAGTTCCACCGCGCCCGGCGCGCGCTGCAGCGGGGCGCTCAGTTCACGGAAGAGTTCCGCCCCGATGAGGCAGTTGAAGACGCCGAGATGCTTCGCGTCAAAATAGGTGTGCCAGTGCCCTGGGCGGATGATCCAGACGTCGCCGGCGGCGGTAAGCACGCGGCGGCGGCTGGTGAAGTGGTCGCCACGCCCCTGCGTGATCAGGGCGATCTCGTGAAAGTCGTGGTCGTGCGCGCCGACCATGGCATTGACATCGTGCCAGCGGACGGAGAGCGGCAACCCCTCAGCGCCCCGGAGCAGGTGCTGGTCCATGCGCAGGCGCCGGACGGCGGGCGCGGATTTTCGGGCAGGCATACTTTACGCCTATACCACGCGGTGGCGCTGGCGGCCAAGCCTTCCCGCTCGTAGGCTGGTCGCTTAACCCGAGGTGCGACATGCCCGTTCCGAATCGGATGCTCCCGTTCTTCGGCCTGGCCTGCTTCGTCCTGTGCGCGTCGCTCGGACGATCGCGCGCCGAAGACCAGGCCGATCCGCCGCCCGGTGAGAAGGAAGCCGAGCGGCCCGCCCAACCGCTGGTCATCACGAAGCCCGAGCGCCCCGTCAAGCTGCCAGCGGGTCCCTCGGCCTCCGGCTGGGATCTGCTGCTCAAGAACGACTTCGACGGCGCGCGCAAGAGCCTGGAGGCGGCGCTTCAAGCGAACCCGGACGACCTGCCCGCGCTGGAAGCCCTGCGCGCGGTCGCGATCATGCAGGGGCGCTACGGCGAGTCGCAGCAGCTCAACATCCGCATGGTGAAGGCCTCCGCCGGCTCGACGCTCTGCCAGGGCCTGGCGATGCGCGCGATGGACGGCCTGAGTTTCTCCGAGACGCGGAACGAGCTGGTCCAGGCCTTCCTGGAGACCGAAGCCAAGGCCGCGCCCGCCGTCCGCGCCACGCTCCAGGATCTCCTCGCCACGTTGTACCTCTCGCGCGACGAGACCGAGAAGGCCTCGGCGGCGCTGAAGGATCTGGGCTACGTGGACCGCTGGCAGTTCGTCACGGGGCCGTTCGGCGCGGGCGACCGGAACAACCCGATGGAGCGGCGCTTTCCGCCCGAGCAGGAACTGAAGGAGTTGAAATTCAGCGACGAGAAGGGCAAGCCCGTCCCGGTGCGCGCCGACCTGCCGGTGGGCTTCCGCACGCTTTCGCTGGGCCGCCTTTTTCCGGGCGCGCAGGGGATATTTTACGCCTTTACCAACCTGGAGAGCGAAGGCGAACAGGAGGTGCTTCTGGTCAGCGGCGCGCCAAACGGGGCCAGGTTTTACCTGCGCGGCGTACCGGTGTTGCAGGCGGATCCGAAGGAACGCTTCCCGCGCTCGCCGACCATCGTGCGGACGCGGCTGCTGAAGGGAAGCAACGCGCTGCTGGTGAAACTGCCCTTCGCCTCGGACCTGGTCGTGCGCGTGCTCGCGACGGACTACAGCCCCGCGCCGGGCGTCAAGGCCGCGCTGCTCCCGCCTGAGGACGTCGCGAAGCACCGCGTCGCGCCGGTTCGCGGGTACGTCTTTTCGGAGGCCGCCGAAGGCGCGTTGGCGCGGCATTTCCTCGAGAAGCTCCCCGCCGAGGCGCGCGGCGGCCCGGACCGCTTCGCGAACCTCGCGCGAAACGGGGAGCTGGACGCGGCCGAGATGCGCTGGCTCGACCTGGCCGTGCGGCAGGAGAGCGACCCGCCGGCGCGCGAAGCGCTGGCGCGGCGCATGGTCGGCACCTGGCCGGACTCCGCGCACATGCTCGACTTCGCCGCGCAGGCGCTCGCCAGCGTGGGCCAGGAGGCCAGCCACGCCGATACGCGGCACGCCGAGGAAGCGCGGCAGATGCGCGAGCGCGCGCTCCAGCTCGTGCCCGGCAACCACCAGCACCTGCTCGCGCTGGCCGAATTCATGCAGCAGCACCAGCTCCCGGAACAGGCGTTCGAGCTGCTCAAGACCTGCGCGCAGAGCTATCCCGATTCGGCCTTCGCGCAGGAGCGGCTGGGACAGACGTACCTGAGCAAAGGCATGCTGGCGCTGGCCGAACAGCGCTACGAGGCCGCCGCGAAGCTGGAGCCCGCGTTCCTGCCGCAACTGGCGCGCTTCCACGAGATGGCCGGCGACCGCTCGCGCGCCCTGCAATTGCGCGCCGAACTGGTCAAGCGGGGCATGGAACCGGCCATGGAGCGCCATCGGCGGCTGGTGGACACGGGCGCCCTGGACGAAGCCTCCGCGATCCTCGACGAGCAGGAACGGGCATTCCCCGAGCGGCAGGACGAACTGCTGGTGCTGCGCGCCGAGCTGCTCATCGAACGGGGCGACCTCGAAGGCGCCTACAAGCTGCGCGCGGAGCTGCTCAAGCGCCAGCCGCGCAACCGCGGGGCGCTGATCGGCCTTTTTCGACCTGGCGCTGCGCATGGGCAAGCAGGACGAGGCGCGCGACCTGCTCGCGAAGCGCCTGAAGGATCACCCGGACGACTTCGAGCTGCGCCGGCGCATGCGCGAACTGGACGGCCAGGGCGGCGAGCAGTGGTGGAAGCCCTACGACGTCGAAGTCGCGCAGATCGACACGACGCGCTTCACGCAGGAGAACTACCCCCGCTCCAACCACGCCTGGATCGTCGACTTCATGGTCACCAAGATCTACCCGGACCTCTCGCGCGAATCTTACGTCCACATCGCCCAGAAGGTGCTGAACCTGGACGGGATCAACGAACTGTCGGAGCAACTTCTCGAAGCGCAGCGGCAGGACATGGTCTTCGTGCGCACGCTGAACCCCGACGGCTCGGTCTTCCAGCCCAAGAACGTCCACGACTTCAACTTCGCGCAATCGGCGAGCTACTACCGGGTGGGTCCGGGCTCGATCCTGGAGCACGCGTACCTGGAGCACGCGGAGCCCGACGAGTTCGAGCCGGCGTTCGGGATGGCCTTCAACTTCAACGCGCTCGACGCGCCGCGCGCGGTCTCGCGCTGGGTGGTGCTGGTCCCCAAGCAGGCGAAACTGGACATCCGCAAGATCCGCCCGGAACTGGTCGACGAGAAGATCCTTGAAGGCCCCGAGGGCTACACGGTCTACCAGTGGACGAACAAGCAGGTGGAAGGGATCAAGGTCGAGCCGTTCATGCCGGGCGAGCAGGACCAGGAAACGATCCCGCTGGTCTTCGTCGAGTCGCGCGAGCGGCCGTTCCGCGCGACGAACTGGCTGCAGCTCAACCTGAACGACGCCCTGCCGGAAGAAGCCGCGGAGGTCGCCACGCGGATCGCGAAGGCGCTGCCCGACGAGGAGCATCGCTTCCGCGCGCTCTGCGAGTGGGTGCGCCTGAACATCCAGCCCGGCCAGGAAGCGCGCACGCTGGACGACATCTGGGACCTGCGCGCCGGCTCGACGGGGCTGATGACCCGGCTGGCGGCGGAGATGTGCCGTGCCGCGGGGCTCGACGCGCGCCTAGCCTTCGTCAACGGGACGTACCTGCCGGGGCGCGTCTTCACGGGCAAGAACGCGCGCCGCGACTGGGAGCCCTCGGCATTTACCAATTTCGGGTCCTTGGGCCAGATGCTGATGCTCAGCCCCAAGGACGGCCCCGAACAGTGGCTGCAGTTCACGGGACAGCCGGCCCGCGACTTCGACCTGCGCTACGTCGCCGACGATCAGATCGGCGCGCTCGCGCTCACCTTCGGCGACGAAGGCGTGCGCATCAAGCGCGTCCTGGGCGAACAACTCGGCGCGCTGCCGCTGCGCCACGACGTCTCCGTCGCGCTGGACGAGCAGGGCCATGGCGCCGCGCAGGGCACGCTGCATCTGTTCGGCACGACCGGCGGCTCGGTGCGCCGGGAGCTGGACGACCCGCGCAAGGCCGCGCAGATCCGCGAAGGGATCGTGCGCAATTTCTGGCCCAACATCGGGCTCAACGACGTGAAGATCCTGGATCGCGAGCACGCCGACCGGCCGCTGCGCTTCGTCTACGCCGGCGCCGTCCCCGACCTGGCCCTGAAGGCCGAGCAGGCCTGGTTTCTTCAGCCGTTCCTCTCGCCCTCCGGGATCCAGCGCCTGATCGGCCCGCCGGAGCGCATCCACGACTTGGTGCTCCGCTCCGAAGTCGCCGAGCTGGACCAGCACGTGGCTTACGAGTGCCCCGCGGGCTACGCCTGGGTGCAGGCGCCCGACGACCTGTACGTCGTCACCGAGTTCGGCTTCTATCTTGCCGATTTCAACGTGGTCGGGCGCAAGCTCTACTGCAATCGCTCGTACTTGATGCCGCTCCAGCGCGTCACGCCCGAAAAGTATCCGGCGCTGATGAACTTCCTGCGCAAGACCGTCGAGTTGGAAGGCCAGCGCGTGGCCTACGCCAAGCGCGACTTCCCCGGCTTTGGGAACCTCGCCCGCGAACAGCTCTCCCAGGGGTACGCCTCCCACGGACCCGACGAGAAGGAGAAGGCCCCGGCGCCCGAGGGCCCGGAACCGGGCCATTGACGCAGCCTCATGCCGCGCATCGGCTTAGAGTGCCGCTTTATACGGCGGCATTCCGTGCAGCATCCCGGCCCGCCGCCGACTCCACCATGTACGCTGCATGCCGTCCCGAAAGCGAGGAGCTTCGCATGAAATCCATCATCGCCTTAGCCGCTCTGGTCGCGCTCTGCTGCGGGTCGCCGCGCGCCGAGGACTCCGCGCCCAAGCCGCAGCACAAGGTTCTCGTGGAGCTTTTCACCTCGCAAGGCTGCAATTCCTGCCCGCCGGCGGAGAAGGTCCTGACGCAGCTTGGCGTGCACGCGCAGTTCGGGGCGAAGATCGTGCCCCTGGCCTGGCATGTCGATTACTGGGATTACATCGGCTGGCCGGACAAGTTCGCCAGCCCCGCCCACACGCAGCGGCAGAAGGACTACGCGCGGATCCTGAAGCTGCGCGGCCTGGTGACGCCGCAGTTCATCGTGGCCAACAAACCGACGCAACAGCTCGGACAAGCCATCCAGACGGACGCGGCGAAGGCGGCCGTGTTGGGCATCGAGGTGAGCGCGACGCTGAAGGACGGCAAGATTGCCGCGCCCGTCAAGCTTTCAAAGGTCGACGCGGCGTACACGCTGGATCCCGGCGCCGTCGTGCGGGTGGTCCTCTTCCAGGCGCAGGCCTCGACGAAGTGCATGGCCGGTGAAAACGCGGGGAAGACGCTCGAGGAATCCTACCTCGTGCTGAAGGCGCATGAACCGCTCCCGGCCGCCGACGCGCTCGACAAGGGCGTCAGCGCCAGCTTCGATGCGCCGAGCGGGCAGGCGCCGGGCAACCTTGGGGTGGCGGTCCTGGTCGAGGTTCCCGGGAGCATGACCACGCTCGAGTGCGCCGCCGTCCCGCTCAAGCAGGAGTAGCCCCCGTCAGATCGAGGGCCAGTGGAGGCCGCGGACGTTCCAACCGCTGCTCCGCCGCGCCACCCGTTCGTCGAAGGGGCGGGGCTCCTTCGAGGCCAGCTTGCCGCCCTGCAGGTTGTCGTCCTCGCGCCGCGCGAGTTCGTCCACCAACCGCGCACGAAACGCTTTCAGCTCGACAGCGTATTTCGGATCTTCCGCCAGGTCGACGCGTTCGTCGGGATCGTTGACGCAGTCGAAGAGCTGTTCCAGGCCGCCGTCCAGCCAATAGATGTAGCGGAAGCGGTTGTCGGTGATCCCGTAGGTGTGCCTGCCAAAGCAGCCGACCGCGTGCTCGCGCCAAGGCGCGCCGGAATCCTGCAGGAGCGGGAGCATGCTGCGCCCCTCGACGCCTTCGGGGACGGGGAGGCCGGCGGCGTCGAGCAGCGTCGGCATCACGTCCTGGAGCATCACGGGCCGGTCGATAACCAGGCCGGGCCGCGTCTCGCGCACGCCCTCCGGCACGCTCAGCAGCATGGGGATGCGCGCCGAGGCTTGGTAGAACATGCTCTTATGCGCCGCGTCGTGGTCGAAGAGCATCTCGCCATGGTCGGCGGTGAAGAGGATCGCGGTGTTGTGCGCCAGCCCGCGTTCGCGCAGCTCGCCGGTCAGCACGCCAATCTGGTGGTCGATGCCCGTGATGAGCGCGTAGTAGGCGCGAATCGCCTGGAGGCGTTCGGCCTCCGGCTGCAGGTCGCAATTGTTCCGCGCCCGGTTGAAGGCGAGGTTCGAGGGCTCGCGCCGGCCGACCCATTCGCCGCGCACCGGCGCGCGCACGGGGCGGTCGCGGTAGAGGTCCCAGTAGACCTGCGCGGGCGTCAGCGGCGGGTGCGGGTTGCGGAAGGAGACGTAGAGGAAGAACGGCTGCGTGGTATCTCGGCGCTCGAGGAAGCGGCAAGCTTCGCGCGCCGTCCACGCGTCCGAGATGTGCTCCTCCGGGAGCGTCGCCGGGCGCGATTGCAGCCCGTTGGCGGGCATCCCATGCGCCCAAAGCTGCTGCAACAGTCCTTTTTCCTGGAGGTACATCTCGTAATCGTCGAGGCGCAGCTTGCCTTCGCGCCGCCCTTCCTCGTTCAGCAGCACGTGATCGAACCCGATCCGCCGGCGCTGGGGCGTGACGTGGAGTTTGCCCACGGCCTGCGTCTGGTAGCCGTGGCGGCCGAAGGCCTCGGCCAGGAACGCGTGCGACCAGTTCTCGACCTTGGAGTTCGAGTAGACCCCGGTGGCCCAGGGGCTCTTGCCCGTCATCAGGCACAGGCGCCCGGCGACGCAGATGGGGCATTCGGAGAAGGCCCCCGAGAAGCGCGCGCCGGCGTAGCCGAGCTGATCCAGGTGCGGCGTCTGGATGTACGGATTGCCGGCGCTGTAGAGCGCGTCGCCGCGGAACTGGTCGGCGGTGATGAGGATGACGTTGGGGCGTTCGGCGGACATGCTCAGGCCTCCTTTAAGGCGGGCAGCGGCGTGGCGCGCTTGAGCGCCGCGTGCAGGGTCTTGCGCAGGCGCGGCTCGCGCGCTTGCGGGATGTCTCCCAGCAGGCCGGAGAGGCAGACGGCATGCGCCCCGTCGGGCGCCGGCGCGCCCACGCGCGCCAGCTCCGGCCTGACCATGCCTCGGTCCACGGCGAAGCGCCGCCGGGCGGCCTCCGCCACCAGTTCCTCCAGCGCCTTCCGCGTCAGTTCGTGCTTGAGCTGCAACTCGGCGCAGCGCTCGAGGACCGCCGGAAACCGGTGCAGGAAGAAACGCCCCGCGGGATTCGCGACGACATCCTTGAGACGATGCCCGGGCCGGAGCGCGAGGCGGAACTCCGTCGTCCCCGCGGCGGCGGCGAGGAAGACCACCCCACCCGGCGCGAGCGCGTAAAGTTCGGCGTTCAGGCCCGTCTCGGCGGCCAGTTCGTCGAGCGTCGCGCGGTAGGCGTCCACCGCGGCATCTTTCGTCGCGAGGAGGCCCAGCACCAGCAGGCGCGGACCGGGCGCGTAGGTTCCGCGCGCGACCTTCCGCGCATAGCCGGTATCGCCCAGGCGCGCGAGGAGCCGGTTGAGCGTGGCGGGCGGGATTTTCGTTTCTTCCAGCAACTGAGCGAAGCCGGGCGGGCGTTCGGCGCGCGCGAGGGCTTCGAGGACTTCCAGAGCGTGGAGCACCATTTTATATTCTCAAAATTGATAAGTTATCTACTCATAAATGAAATATACCCTGCAAAGCCGCCGGATGCAAGCCGCTTCGCTTTCCGGCCGCTCTCGTCTATACCGCTGCGTGGATCGGATCGGAGGGGATGCCCATGCACGCGCCGCCGCCCGTGGACTGGCCGAGTATCCGCGCGGACTTCATGCTCGCGCCCGGCGAGATCTACCTCAACAACGGCACCTGGAGCGCGTTGCCGCGCCCGGTCTTCGAGGCCCAGGTCGAATGGATGAAGAGCGCGGAAGCCAACCCCACCCGGGTGGGCGCGGCCCGCGGCGGCGAGGCGCTCTGGCGCGTGCACGGCCTGCTGGCCGCGTACCTGAGCTGCGCGCCGGCAGACCTGGTCTTCCACGTGAACGTCACGCAGGCGCTGAATCAGGCGCTCTTCTCGTACCCCTGGAAGTCCGGCGGCGAGTTCCTGATCGGCTCGCGCGAGTACGGCGCGCTGGTCAACGCTTCGAAGGAAGCCGCGCGCCGGCACGGCTTGCGCGTGAGGATGCTCGAGGTACCCGCACAGCCGGCCTGCGAGGATGAATTGGTCGCGGGGATTCTCGCGCAGGTCGGGGGCGAGGCGCGCGGGGCGCTCCTGAGCCATGTGACCACCGGGGAAGGGCTCGTGCTGCCCGTCGCGCGGCTCGCGAAGGAATTCCGCGCGCGCGGCACGATTCTCGTGGTGGACGGCGCGCACGCGCCGGGGCTGGTGCCGGTGGAACTGGGGAACGCCGATATCGATTTCTACGGCGGGAACCTGCACAAATGGTTCCTGGGACCCAAGGGCGCCGGTTTTTTGTACGTGAAGCAAGAACGCCAAGGCGTCCTCGAGCCTCGTGCGGTGGGTTGGGGCGGCACGCCGCGCGACGCGGTTCCCGACGCGCAGCGCTTCGGCGGCGCGAGGTTCCCCCACGTTTTCCGCATCCAGGGACTGCACGACTTCTCGGCCTTCCTGGCGCTGGAGGCGGCGCTGCGGTACCGCGCATCGTTGGGGGAGGAACGAATCCGGGCGCGCGTCGCCGAACTGGTCGCGCACGCGCGCGGAAGGCTCTGCGGCGAACTGGGGCTGAAAGACCACTCTCCCAAGGGCGCGCTGCACGCGGGGCTGCTTTCGGTGCAGCTTCCGGAGGCCTGGCGCGGGCGCGATGCCGGCGCGCGCCTCTACGAGCGGAATAAAATCACGGTTGCCTGCTGGCCCATGCCGCAAGGCGGACCGCTCGTGCGCGTCAGCCCGGGCATCTGCAATTCGGAGGACGATCTCGATACGCTGGCGCGCGCGATTCAGGCGGGGCCGTAAGGAGCCGTCGGCCCTTCTTCTTGGCAAGCACGAGCCAGAAGGCGTGGATCACGCCGGACAGGCCGCCCAGCAGCGTCAGGACGATGCGATCCAAGGGTGCGTCATCGCGCCGACCTGAAGGAAGGCGGCAAAGGGCGGGAGGAGCTGGCGGAGGATCGGCTTGACGATTTCCATGACGCTTCCCTTTCTGTGGATTTCGCGAAAGCGGCGGAACGATGGCAGGCGGGCGGACCGGCGCAAGCGGCGCGCGCCTATTCGGTCAGATCCCGCTCCGGGGCGGACGCGGCCCGCGCGCCGTCGCCGCGCTTGACCCCATCCAGCAGGGCGGCGAGTTCCTTCACGAGGTCCGGCCGCTCGGCGTGCCGGTTGACGCGCTCGGCGAGGTCGTCGTTCAGGTTGAAGAGTTCGCCGGGCCGGTCGTGCGAGGCGTAGCCGCGCTCGGCCTTGAACCAGTCGGGTTCCCGGTTGTCGTCGCCGCTGGGCGCGTCGATGTAGACCCACGCGCCTCTGCGGATGGCGTAGGTTCCCTTGGCGCTGTGATGCACGGCGAAGGCGCGGACCTCGGCGTCCTCGCCGCGCAACAGGGGCAGCAGGCTCACGCCGTCCTCGCCCGCGCCCTCCGGGAGCGGCCGGCCCAGGATCTCGGCGCAGGTGGGCAGCAGGTCGGCGAGGCTCGCCAGGCGGCCGCAGGTCCGGCCCGCCGGCATCGCCTTAGGCCAGCGCGCGAGGAACGGGACGCGGTGCCCGCCTTCCCAGGTGTCTCGCTTGAGCCCGCGCAACCCGTCCATGCTGTAGTGCCCGTGCTCGCGGATGCGGTCGTAGGCGAAGTTCTCGGGGCCGTTGTCGCTGGTGAAGATCAGGAGCGTGTTCCCGGCCAGGCCCTTGCGTTCCAGCGCGGCCATGACCTCGCCCACGCACCAGTCCACCTCGCATACGTAGTCGCCGTAGTCCCCCGCCCCGCTGAGGCCCTTGAAGCGTTCGAGGGGGACGATGGGCGTGTGCGGCGCGGTGAGCGGGAGGAACAGAAAGAAGGGCTCCTCGCCAGCCGCCTCGATGTACGTGACCGCGCGGCGAGTAAGTTCGGGCATGACCGCCTCGAGCTTCCACTCGGGGACCATCTGTCCGGGGTTGCCGAACATGTCCTGCGGCTTGTCCACGCTCGGCGCCTTGACCACGCGATCCTGCTCGAACCATGTATAGGGAGGGAAATTGGGCACGTCGTCGCCGAAGTAGGTCTCGAAGCCATGGTCGATCGGCCCGCCGCGCAGCGGTTTGGAATAGTCGATGTTCTTTCCCAGCTCGCAGCGGATCCGGCGGTCGTTGACGCCGTAGGCGATTCCCGCGTTGGAGGGCCTGCCGTCGAGCGTCGGCCAGTCCCAGCCCAGATGCCACTTCCCGATGCAGGCGGTGCGATAGCCGTGGCCGCGCAGGAAACTCGCGACGGTGGGCCGGCCGGGTTCGATCAGCGCGGGATCCCAGGGCCAGAGCACGCCGCGCTTCAGGCGCGTGCGCCAGCAGTAGCGCGCGGTGAGGATCGCGTAGCGGCTGGGCGTGCAGACGCTGGACGGCGCGTGCGCGTCGGTGAAGCGCAGGCCCTGCGCGGCGAGCCGGTCGAGGTTCGGCGTGGGGATCTTGGAGTCCGGATTGTAGCAGCCGAGATCGCCGTAGCCGAGGTCGTCGGCGAGGATGTAGACGAGGTTGGGGAGAGACATGCGCGTATTGCATCCATTTAAAGGACGAAGAGCTTAATCGAGTCAACCTGCAGTAAGTCAAGGTACTTGTAAACGGCAAGTTGAAAAATTGCCTGGAAAACAAAAGCAATGCGTGTCATTCAAACTCGTCTTAACTCTACAAATCTGACGAACTCAATAATCAGTTCCCGATATTCACTTATTTGTTGAGGACAATAGGTATATGGACCATCAAGTAGGTCTAGACCGCCTGTTTTCTTTCGAAACTTTTCATCTATTTTCCCAAGTCGATGCACCGAAATATTTCTCAGTTTGTGGTAATGGTTGAGGCGATCAAATCTTGGAAATTCACTTACTTGAATTGAAGTCTCCGCTGGAAAACTATCAAATATACCCATCTTGTTGTAAGCACGTCCTGTTTGCTTTTCGATAACATCCTTCTGATAGCACTCAAGAATTGAAGACATCCCAATGATTGCAAGTACAATCTGCCAAGCCTTGAACAGGTTGTAATTCTCTTCCGTTAGAAGTTCTTTTTTAGAAGTTTCTAAAAGTACCCCATGGTCATCAACAGCATGGGTGATCTTTGGATTTGTGAAATCCACTCCTGGAAAAATAGCATCAAATGCAACCTTGTCTTGAAGCAGCGAACGATATCGATTCATTGAAAGTAAGGCCACATGGCTAACCCAATGTGCCGTTTCAATGCGATTCATGGCCAGGTTGGCTTCAGGACTCACGAGATCGTAATAGCTCCGGTTGCAACAATCAGCATCAGCGCTGCTGGAGCGCCCACTGCCCCCACATCTGCTGGATATCCTTCAGCGGGCGGCCATAGGCCTTTTCGACCGCCGTCTTGCTGTCCATCCCGTTGCGAATGTTGTCCACGAGCTTCAGGAACATCGCCGGGCTGGCCTTGTAGAGGTAGCTGACCATCGAGTAGCAGGTCAGGTAGTCGAGGCTCGACATGCCCACGAGATCCAGCGGGAAGATCAGATCCCAGGTCTTAAGCTTGCTCTCCATGGCGAACTTGCGAATGTCCTGGTTCCAGTTCTCGCCGAACTTCACCGCGTTGGGCTCGTAGCGGAACGAATAGCAGAGGTTCTGGTGCGTGACCATGTTCTCGCCGAGCGCCGCGAAGCCCTCGTTGAGCCACGCCGGGGCCTTGCCGTCGGTGGCTTCCAGGATCAGCAGCTTGCCGAACTGGAAGAGCGCCATGTGCTCGGGGCCCGGGGGCAGGCCTTGCCTGGCGTTGAAATAGCCCGTGTAGCGCGACATGCCGCCGGTGGCCATGCGCGCGAGCTTCCAATGCTCGCCCGGCTGCTGCTTCTCGAAGGCGTCGATCAGCTTGTTGTAGTCGATGTCGTCCCACAGGATCACCAGCTCGTGGGTGTCAGGGCGGGTCTGGGTGAGCGCGACCGAGCGCGTGTCCCGCTGCAGCAAGCCGGTCAGGTCTTCCAGCTTCTGTCCGACCCCGCGCGCGAGGGCTTCGGTCAGGCGCGCGTGTACGGTGACGTGGTGCGTATCCACGCGCACGAGTTCCAGACTGGTCATCTTCTCCCAGGATTCATGTTTGCGCTGGGCCTCTTCGAAGACCCGCTTGGCATCCTCGAGGAGCACGTTCGTGTCGCGCTTGCCCGCGTACTTGGGCCCGAAGTTCCAGGGGATCCAGGCCTGGAGCGGAGGCGCGGGGTCCTTTTCCAGGTGCACGAATGGGACGTGCGGGATCGTCGCGTACTGGTCGGCCAGGGAAGGCTTCGCGGGCTCGGCCGGGGGCGGCGCGGGTTGCGGCGGTTGCACGGGCTGGGCCGGTTGCGGTTGGGCGACTTCCGGTTTCGGATCCTGGGGCAGCGGCTTGAGGTCCAGCGGCGGTTCGACGGCGGGCGTCGTCGGGGCCGGCGCCGGTTCCCGGGCGGCTGGATTTTGAACCATCGCGGGACCGGGTTCCTCCTCGTCCTCCTCCACGCGCTTGGGCGAGGACGTGTCGCGGCCGGTCAATGCCTGCATGGGATCCAGGGTCGCGGCCGGCGCGGCTTCGGTCTTCGTCTCGATGGGGCTCGTCACGGGGGGCACGACGGAGACGGCGGGCTCGGGCCGAACTTGGGGTCCGGGCCCGATCGAGGCGATGGGCTCTTCGGGCGGCTTGGGCCGCGACGGCGGCGGCTCGACGCGCTCGATGTTGCCGTTCACCGGCGCGGGGGCGATACCTGCAACGCGGGGGTCTGGGCGGCGATCGTCTTCTCGCTCTTTTCGGTTTTCTCGCTGCCTGGCGCGCTCTTGGCGTCGGCATCCCCGCCCGAGCCGCGTCCGATCATCAAGCCCAGGATCAGGGCCAGGACGATCACGCCGGCGCCGATGGCCACCGGTTTCCAGGGCGGTTTTCCGCCCGCTTCGGCCTCGCGTGGCGCGGCGGCCAGACCCGTGCGCGCGCCCGAGCCGGTGCGGGCCTCGCGCGGCACCGCGCCAACCAGGAACGAAAGCTCTCCGCTCCGCTCGGGGATCATCACGCGCGCGCGGCAGGCCGGGCACGTCGCCGCCTGGCTGGCCATGGCCGATGGAAAGCCCATCGGCTTGGCGCAGTTGGGACAATCGAAACGGATGAAAGAGCCGGCCGTGGCGGATGGGACCGCGGCGGTGTCGTCCACCGACTTGGGCGCTTCGCGGCCCGATTGCCTGGATTGCATCAGCCGCGCGGCTTCCTTGGGCGAGATTTCCTCGACCTCCGCCGTGGCGGTGGCGGCCTCGACCGGAGGAGTTTCACCCGGATCGGCCGCCCCGACGGGATTGTCGTGTTCGTCGAGGGTGCTCTCGGCGGGGATATCGATCGGCTGTTTGCAGTTGGGGCAGCCGCCGCGCTTGCCGGCGAATTCGTCGCGAACGCGGATCTTGCGCTGGCACAGAGGGCAGCGGAATTTAATGGGCATAGACGCAACTCCCCTGCCGAAGGCGCCTAGTGGGTCTTCAATCTTGAATGTCGGGTTGCGCCGGCGCTTTTGGCCGTGCTCTTCGTTGCGCTCCATTTGGCGTATCGTCTTGATACGCCGTCCCTTCGCGCGCCTCGATCACGACCAAAATCCCTCGACGCCTCCTCGCCATTCAAGATAGAAGGCCCACTAGATCTAGACGCTTGGGGGCGCGCCTTTGCTAGGCGCCAACCCCCTTAGTAAGTCTGTCCAGGATATATAGTTCCTGCCGAAAATGCAGTTCAGACAACAGGTACGGGACTTGCACCTGGTGCAGGCGAAGTCTGCAACTGCTGCCCTGCTGCCGATCCTACTCGTCGCCAAGAATCTCACCAAACCGGGCGCGTTCGGAGCCGGAGGGGCTGAAGTTCTCGCTGTAGTTCATCTCGTCCAGGAACCGTTCGGAACGGTTCTGGGCATAGATCTGCTGCCGCTCGGTCAGCTCGCCGATGAGGTGCAAGCGCCGGTAGCTGATGCGCGTAAGCTCCTCGATGAGGTCGCGCTTGTGGCGGATTTCGACGAGCGGGTCGACGCGCATGGCTTCACGGACGTACTTCTCGGCGCGCCACATGCGCATGATGTTGGACTTGACCCGATTGGCCGAATCGCGAATCCAGGCCTGCGGGAGGGGGCTGTTCATGCGGCGCGTGTCGCGCTCGCGATAAGCCGGCGCCTCATCGCTCCCGGTCTTGGCGTAATCGGTTTCGTCAAGGGCCAGGACTTCGTCGGCGAGTTTCAGCAGGGCGTCGGCGTATACGAGCGCTTCGCGCGGGGTGGGGTTGTGGAACTGGCGTCGCGTGGCGAAGCACGTCTGGCAGGCTTCGTAGCCATTCCCGCGGCAAAAGTTGCAGATGGTGACGACGCGGTGCTCCACGCCGCCGGTCTCCGGATCGGTGAAGGTCAAAGGCTTCTGGCTTCCGCGGCGCGTCCCAGGGGTGGGCCCGCCGCCGCCCTTGACGTGCTCCACGAAGCGGCAACCGTAGCCCGTGCCCATGCACAGCTTGCAGGTCGCGATGCCCTTGGCCGAGCAGGTCTGGCAGGGCGTCGAAAGGTATAGGAACGTCAGCAGTTCGGGCAGCGACTGGCTCAGCGTGAGGCGGCAGTACTCGTCGGCGGCCTTGACTTCGGCTTCCTGGCCCTTCTCGAAGAGGGTTTTCAGATCGCCGATGGCCAAGGCGTAGGAGCGCGCCTGGAGGTTCCGCATCGCGGCCTTGAACGGCTCCGGCAGGTTCTTGCCGTCGAATCGGATCTCGGTGGGCAGCGTGCGGTTGCGGGGGTCTTCGGCATTCGGCTTTTTGGGCGTGGCCGGAGCCGCGGGCGCGGGCTTGGGCGCCGCTTCCGGCTGGAGCAGGTCCTTCAAATCGAACTCGTTTTTCGCCGCGGGCTGCTCCTTGGCGGGTCCGATGCGTACGCCGCCACGCTCTTCCTCTTCGACGACCGGATCGGCGCCTCTCGCGGCGGGACCGCGCTTCGCGGAAACGATCTCCCGCGAAGCATAGAATCGTTCGCCGCTCTCCGTCCGGACCGTGACGCCATTCTGGGCGACCTTCATCAAGGTTCCGCGAACCTCGCGGTTTCCGCTAAGCGTCAGGACGATGGGCTGGCCGAGGTCGACGTCGGGCAATTCGGAACTCGCCGCGCGAAGGCTGCCAAGAGACAGCGCCAGGACAAATCCCATGACCAACCGGCCGAACATGGTGAGTTCCTCCGCGAAAGGCTGCTTGCTGCACGGACAGAGTGATCCGCGGCTTGTGACGGCGCCTCCATGCGCCCCGTGACCGGTTTCTTTCATCGAGCAGCCCTGCGAGTACCCGGTGACCGAATGGGACGCCGTGCCGCCGAACCTGAGAGAACTTGAAAGCCACAGGGATCTGCCCCTGCTCAACCTCGTCTCGCAGGCGCGCCGCAACGTCCAGGTCTTGGCCGCCATCGGCTCATTCCGCCGACAAATGGTCGCAAGACCGACCTGACTGGATCTCACAAGTTATGTTTATAACAAGGATTAGAGAATCAACCCGGCAGGCTGGTTCCATCTCCGCGCCGAGCCTTAAGAGAAACCCGCCAAGCACGTAATCAGGATCGAGAGAATGCGAAACCTCCCGCGGCGCCGGGCGTCCAACCGAACGAGGCGGGTCAACCGAACGAGGGTCAAGCCATGAAGTTCAATCGAGCTCAATGCCTGCTGCTGGGGCTGGTCGCGTGCCTGGGAATGGCCTTCGTGCGCTCGGCGTGCGCGGAGATGCTGATGGTCCCGACGGATCGGGAGGCCCGCGTGGCGGTCGACCAGATCGAGCCGGGCCGGCTGATCCGGGCGCCTCGCCCCTCCGACCTGCCCTTCCGGGCGACGAACAGCCGCGTGGACGTGCGCATTGAGGAGAACGTCGCCACGACGACGATCACGCAGAGTTTCCGCAACCTCAGCGGCCGGCAGCTCGAGGTTCGCGTGATGGTCCCGCTGCCCAAGGACGCCACGATCAACAAGTCGGCGCTCTCCATGGGCGACGAGATGGTCCAGGGCAAGCTCTACAACGCCCAGGAAGCCCAGTCGATCTACGAGTCCATCGTGAACCAGCGGCGCGATCCGGCGCTGCTGCGCTTCGTGGGCGAGAACCTGTACGAGGCGCGCGTCTTCCCGATCGAGCCCAACCAGGAGCGGAGCCTGCAGTTCAGCTACACGCAGGTGCTCCAGCCCACCGGCGGGCTCTACGACTTCCGGCACATCCTCGCCGGCTCGCAGCTCTATCGCAGCGGCGTCGAGAAGTTCCAGTTCGAGTGCGTGATCCGCGGCGCGGAGGCCCTGGGACCCGTCTACAGCCCCAGCCACTTGGTCTCGGTGGAGCGGCCCGATGCGAAGAGCGCGACGATCAAGTTCAAGGAGGACTACCTGGCCAGCGACCGCGATTTCCGGCTCTACTACGCGCCCTCGAAGGAAGACGTCGCGCTGCGCATGATCGTGCACCGCGAGAAGGCCGGCGAGGACGGCTACTTCATGCTGCTCGCGCGCCCGGACGACGAGCTGGAGACCGACCGCGTCCTGCCCAAGGAGATCGTCTTCGTCCTGGACACTTCCGGCAGCATGGCGGGCGAGAAGATGGAGCAGGCCAGGGCGGCGCTCTCCTTCTGCGTCAATCAGCTCAATCCGCGCGACCGCTTCAACATCGTTCCCTTCAGCACCGAAGTGAAGGCCTTCAACCCCAACGGGCTGCTGGAGGCCACCAAGGAGAACGTCAAGAAGGGCTTGCGGTTCGTCGAGCTGCTCGAGGCCACCGGCGGCACGAACATCGACGAGGCGCTGCGCACGGCGCTGGCCTACGACTTCACTGCCGGCCCGGCGACGGCCAAGCTGGTCGTCTTCCTCACCGACGGCAAGCCCTCGGTGGGCATCACCGACACCAAGAGCATCTTGAAGGACGTGGAGCAGGCCAACGGCAAGGCCGGGGCGCGGGTCTTCGTCTTCGGCGTCGGCACGGACGTCAACACGCACCTGCTCGACCGCATGGCGCTCGAAGCGAGCGGCACCAGCGGCTACGTCGCGCCGAAGGAGGACCTGGAACTGAAGGTCAGCGACTTCTACGCCAAGATCAAGAACCCGGTGATGACCGACCTGGCCATCGACTTCGGGGCCGATGCGCGCGTCAACGGCATGTACCCGCGCAAGCTCCCGGCCCTCTTCAAGGGCAACGAGCTGCTCGTCTTCGGCCGCTACAAGGGCGCGGGCAGCGGCGACGTGGTCCTGACCGGGAACGTGGCCGGCGAGAAGCGCGAGATCCGCGTTCCGGTGCTATGGCCGGAGACCCAGCGCGACAACGACTTCCTCCCGCGCGTCTGGGCCATGCGCAAGATCGGAAACCTGCTCGAGGAGATCCGCCTGTCCGGCCCCAACCAGGAGCTGATCGACGAGGTCGTCACGCTGGCCCAGACCCACGGGATCGTGACGCCCTACACCAGTCAGCTCGTGCTGGAGCCGAACATGAACCCCGAGGAGCTGCGCGACGGGCGCTGGCGCAACCGACTCGAAGAGGCCGCGCTCAGAGCCAACGCCCCGCAGGGCGGCGCCGGCGGCGGGCGCGGCTGGGACGACGCGTCGCGCGCCATGAGGGAAAGCCACGAGGAGGCCAAGCAGCAGGCCGGGCAGCTTGCCCAGCAGGCCGCCGAGACCAAGAGCGGCGACGTCGCCGTCGCGCTGGCCGAGACCGAGAAGCTGCTCAAGAACGCCGAAGGGCTCGCCGCCGACATGCCCGCCGCGGCGCCGAAACCGGAAGCCGGCAAGGCCCTGGACGGGGAGCAGCGCCGCAAGGCCGACAGCGAGGCCGCCTCGCACGCCTTGCGCGCGCAGGCCTACGCGGGCTTCTCGGGCACGTACAAGGACCGGGCCGGCGAACTCGGCATCGCCCTCGCCGCGGCCCAGCAGGTCATGATCAAGAACGTCCTGGGCCGCGCCTTCTACCTCCGCGGCGGCATCTGGGTCGACTCGGCCTTCGCGCCCAAGGAAGGCGAAGAGCCCGCCAAGCTGGAAGCCTACGGGAAGGACTACTTCGAACTGCTCAAGCAACACCCCGAACTGGGCGCCGTCCTGGCGCTGGGCGAGAACGTCCTCGTGGTGGTCGACGGCAAGGCCTACCGCGTCGAAAGCCCCGCGGCGAAGTAGCGCGCGTTCGGACTCTTCGGATCGCGGCGCGACGGCTCATCTTCCGATGGGCCGTTGTGCTTTAGGGGCGCGGCGTGTAAAGGAACGCTGGGTTGGAGGAATTGGGGCCATGAAGCGCACGAAACCCACCTGCGGCGCGATCCTGCTGGCGCTCCTCGCAGCGGCGCCGCTCGGAGCCGCCGATTCCGCGCCCGACGGGGCCGGCATCAAGGCGCTCGTGAAGGAAGTGGGCAGCGAGGACTTTGACGTTCGCGACGCCGCGACGCGCAAGCTCTGCGCGCTGGCCGAGCGCGCCGTCCCGGCGTTGCTCGAGGCCCTGCGCGAGAAGCCGGATGCCGAACTGCGCGCGCGTTTTGGGAAGGTCGTCGAACTGTACGGCGCCCTAGGCAAGGAAGTGAATGGGCTGAAGGCCGAGTTGGCGCTGGACCGGGCAAGCGTGGCGGCGGGCCAGCCCTTCCAGGTTTCGCTCACGCTGCGCAACGCCGCCGAATCCGACCTGAACGTTTACGTGGGCTTTCAACCTGACGCCCTGCGCAGGGTCCATTGGGATCCGAAGCAGGGCCTGCTCGTCCGGGGCGCCGACCTTCTGGCCTCGCGCCATTACAACCCCGACGGCTCGGTGCTGCCCGCGCCCCCGATTCCGGCGTTTGTCCTCGTGCCCAAAGGGAGCTTCGTGAAGCTGCCCATGAACGGGACGCTCTATCTCAAAGGCTCGGCGCAGGCGACGCAAGCCATGCTCGAGCGGACGTTCGGCGACTTCGCGTTTTACCTGGAGGCGCCGGGCAAGCTTCGCATCCGCGCGCGGCTCTCACTTGATCCGAAGACCGCTCAAAGCTGGAAGCCGTTTTACCGGGCGCCGGAACAGCCGGCGTGGACTGGTGAACTGCACTCACAGGAAGTCGAAATCGAGCTGACCGACAAGCTCGCCAAGCCCGGCAATCCTCCCGCAGCCCGCGCCGCGCCGGACGAAGCGGACACGCCCCGTGAATAGCCCGCAGGCTGGCGCGCCTGCGAATGTCCGAACCCCTCTTCAAGACATGACGGTTTTCGCCTCGTGTTCCTTGCGGCGGCGCTGCCGTGATGTGTTCTCGTTCTGTTGCCATGAGAAGACGCGTTTCTCCCTGCGCGGCGCAGGAGGTACCGCAAAGGTCAGGATGTACGCCCGGCGCGGAGTCTCTGAACGGTTCGGCCCCGCGTAGTGCAGCAGGTAACTGTGGTGCAGGGATGCGCCGCCGGGCGGCAATGGGCAGGCCACGGCCTGCTTGAAGCAGCGCTCCGGCTCGTCCACCTCTAAGCCGTGAATCCGCGGGTCGTGATTGATGTGATGGTGCGGCAGGGACGTCCCAGGTGTGGCTCTTTGGGACGAACTGCATGCAGCCGTTTTCGACGCGGGCCGGGTCGAGCGGCATCCAGAAGTTCACCTGCCGGTATATGAAGTCGGGGTTGTGGTAGGCCTGGTCCTGATGCCAGGGCGTCTCGGCGCCGACGCGAGCCGGTTTGTAAATCATGTGCTCACCGCGGTAGTCGGCTTCCGGCCCGAAGAGTTGCTTCGCGACGTTCAGCACGTTGTGGCGGAACCGCGTCCGCTCCAGCTCCGGCGCGAAGCGCTTGGGATTCAGGATCTGCGGAAGCGCGGCCTTCGCTCCGTCCTCATCGAGCCCCGCGAGGTCCAGGTGCGCGCCCTCCTCGCGGCCGGCCTGCCGGGAAAAAAGCCGGTCGTAGATCGCGCGGAGCTGTTCGAGTTCCTCGTCGCAGGTCAGCCGCTCGAGCGTCAGATAGCCCTCGCGGTGGAAGAATTCGATCTGGTCCGGCGTGAGGTTCAAGGCGGGTTCGGCGGTCATGGCGGGCTCCTTTGGCGTTCCCGGTTATCGATACCCCGCGCTGCTTGACGATTCCATGCCGCCGTGCCATCTTGTCTCATATATGAGACACGAGGCCCCGGCCGCGCCGGCACTCGAACGCGGTCTGGCCGTCCTGGACGCGCTGGCGACGGGTTTCCGCGACGGAGCGTCCGCCGAGCAGCTCCGCGAACGGCTGGGCGTGCCGCGCGCATCGCTCTACCGCGTTTTGAAGGTGCTGGAGGTTCGCCGGCTGGTGGCCCAGGACGCCCGGAGCGGGCTCTACCGTCTGGGGCGCCGCACGCTGGAACTCGGCTATCTGGCGCGGCAGAGCGTCCCGCTGGTCCGCGCGGTCCAGCCCCTCTTGAGCCAGCTTGCGCAGGCGACGCACCAGATGAGCGAGGTCTGCGTGGCGGTCGGGCGCTGGGAATTGCTGATGCTTGACGTCTGGCTGGCGGAGGGCACGCCGGTGGAGGTCAGCGCCCGCGCAGGACTGCTCTTTGGACTCAACCACCAGGTCGCGCACGGCCTGGTCTACCTGGCTTTCGACGCCGGACGCCGGGTCGAGGAGTACATCCGGCTGGCTGCGCGCCCCGAGGGCCGGAGCGCGCTGCGGGTCGAGCGCGCCGCGCCCGCCGACCTGTTCGAGCAGCTTGAGCGCGCGCGCCGGCGCGGCTGGGCGGCATTGACATACACGGGGCACAAGCCGCGCCGCACGCGCATTTCCGTACCGGTCTTCGATCCGCGCACGCCGGGGCGGCTGGCGGCCGCGTTGGGGCTGGTCTGCGCAGCAACCGCGTACACGCCGCTCCGCGCAGCCGCATGGGCCGCAGAACTGCGCGCCAAGGCCCGCGAACTGGAACTGGCGCTGTAGACGCGCCCCGCCCTTCCTCGACGCCCGGCCCCGGCCTCGCTATCCTAGCTCCCTTTCCGGAGCGACCCGCATGGCCAGACGCCCCCCGAAAGTCCTCGCGCACGCCGCCCACGCATGGCTCGACGCGCACCAGAAGGATCTGCTGGCCTTCACGACCGCGTTCTGCGCGATCGATACGACCAACCCGCCGGGCCGGAACTACCGCGCCTGCGTCGAATTTCTCGCCGAGAAGCTGCGCGAGCTGGGGTTGCGCCCGAAGGTGCTGCGCGTGCCGCCGCGCGAGCAGGCGAAGTACGTGCCGGGGCTCGACGATCACCCACGCTACAACGTCGTCGCGCGCTGGGATCACGGATCGAAGCGGACGCTGCTGCTCACCGGACATTACGACGTCGTCCCGGCCACGGCCGGCTGGAAGACCGACCCGTTCAAGCCGGTGCGCAAGGGCGCGCGCCTGATCGGGCGCGGGACGAGCGACATGAAGGGCTGCAACGCCGCGGCGATCTTCGCCGTGCAGGCGCTCCTGGAGAGCGGCCAGCGCCCGCCGTGGAACGTCGAACTGGCCTTCACGGCCGACGAGGAGACCGGCGGCTACGCGGGGCTCGGGCACCTGGTCCGCGCCAAACGCCTGCGAGCCGACGCGGCGGTGCTGCTCGAAGGCGGCGGCGGACAGAACGTCGGCATCGCGCACCGCGGCGTGCTCTGGCTGGACGTCACCGTCCACGGCAAACCCGGCCACGCGTCCAATCCGCGCAACGGGATCAACGCGCTGGAGAAGGCGATCGGGCTGATCGGCGAACTGCGCAAGCTCGAACGCCGTTTTCCCGCGCGGCGCAGCCGCTTCGTCGCGCCGGCGATGTCCCGCCGCGCCACGCAGATGATCGGCGGCGTCAGCGGCGGCGGCGGGAAAGTCAATACGATCCCCGACCGCTTCCGGTTCAGCATCGACCGGCGCCTGATTCCAGAAGAGAAGGTGGAGGCCGTCAAGCGCGAGTACGTCGCCGCCGTCCGCGAGGCCATGCGGCGCGACCGGGACTTGAAGGCCACCGTCGAGTTCCCGTTGTACGTGGAGTCCGGGCACACGCGCCCCGAGCAGCCGATCTGCCGCGCCGCTTGCGAGGCCGTGAAAGCCGTCCACGCCAAGCGCCCGAGGCTGCGCATGACCGGCGGCTTCACCGACATGCACTTTCTCACCAACGACGGCGGGATTCCCGCCATCGGCTACGGCGCCGGCGGCGGCGGCGCGCACGGCGACTTCGAGTACCTCAACCTCCCCGACCAGCTTGTCACCGCGAAGGTCTACGCCGAGATCGCGATGCGGATGGGAAAAGGACAGTGAGCGAGTCCGGAGTTCACCATGGCCAGCAAACCTGACCCGACGGAGATGCCGCCCCGGCATCCCGACGACACGCCGGCGAAGCTCGTCATTCGCGACCAGAAAAATCCGCGCAGCTACCTGTGCGCGAGGGTCGAAACGGACGGGACGCTCCTGTACGAAGGCTGCGACGCCGACCCGAAGCTCGAGAATTTCGTCGGCAGAGACGAATACGAATATGCGCTGGCGATCAAGCCCGAGCAGAAGGATGCCGTGCTCCTGCACCTCCTGCGCGAGCGCTTCGCCAGCGTGCACGACTTCAAGGCCTGGCTCCAGGCGCGCGGGATCGCCTCGGAATTCGGCAGCTTCTAATTCATCTGCGCCGGCGCCTGGAAATTCACCCGCACGATCCCGGCTTCCTTGCAGAGGTCCACCACGCGGACGATGTTGAAGAACGGGACCAGTTGGTCGCGCCCTGCGCCTTCGTCGTACGGCGCGATCAGCACGCGCGCGTCCGCGCCGCCGGCGAGCTGCTTGAGCACGCCGAAGAGTTCCGCGGGGTTCGCGACCGGCCGGGCGTCGCGGCTGGAGAGGTAATACGTGGCCTCCCGCATCGAGCGCGCGTTGAAATCGTGGCTGCCGCGCATCGCCGCGTCGTCGCGCACGAAGATCGTCAGCGGTTCTATTGAATGTACGAGCGGACCGTCTGTCTGTCCGATTTCTTCCGGCAGGAATGCGTCCAGCCGCCGCTCGACCTGTTTGAAGCGCGTGGCGCACATGAAGAAGATCAGCAGCAGGAAGACGATGTCGATCATCGGCGTCATGTCGAGCTTCACGTCCTTGTCGATCGATTTTCTCAGCATGCTCACGGCGGGGTCCTCCTCGGTTGACGGGTTTCAGTTCTTCCCGGGCTCGACCCCGACGCCGATGCGCCGGATGCCGGCCTTCGCGCAGGCCGCCATGACCTGCTGGACTTTTCCATATTCCGCGCGCGCGTCCGCGCGAACTTTCACTTCGAGCGCCTCGCGGGGCGCTTCGGCCGCGGCGACCCACCCTTGCAGGAAGTCGGCCAGCTTGCGCGCGTCGCTCAAGTCCCGGAACCGGGCGCGTACGCGGTAATCGAACCTCCCGGTCTCAGGGTCGAATCGGCAGCCGACGTTCACCACCAGTCGCCGAGCCAACGCCGGCTGCTCCTCGATACCGGAGTGCGCCGACGGCAGCATCAGCATCTCGAGATCGCTCTTCACGAGTTCGGTGACGCATAGAAAGAAGATCATCAGCAGGAAGACGATGTCGATCATCGGGGTCAGGTCGAACCCGGCTTCACCGTCGTCGCGGGGTGGCTTGAGGGCGGTCGGCATGGCGGGATTCCGGGCGCGGGGCTTGAGTCAAACCCCGCGCGGTGGTCTGCCGACCGAAGGGCTCAACGCGAAGCCACGTCATATCCGTCAAAAAAAATCCCACGTCCGGTTTTTCGGCTCCAGCTTGAGCCGAAAATGGCTCGATTAAGGCCTTGCCGTGTCTTGAATTGAAGGAGGCATGAGGGTTTCGATCCCTGATCTAGGCCTGAAAGCGCCCTGAAACCTCCCAAAGACGCCTTTGAGTTCGCAGCCCGAATCCCGAAATCGGCTCGTTTCCCGCGGAAAAGTCTCCAGCCGCGCCTTCGGAACGGACGATAGCTAGACCAAGGGATTGTGCCTCAAGCGCTCTCGTTGAAGGCACCGGTCTTCCGGTCGCGCGGGGCACGGGGGAAGCCGACGCCCATGAGCCACTTCACCGGGGACTCTCGTGAGTTGACGCGCGTCTGGGCGCGCGTGGATCTCGACGCGTACGTCTACAACGTCAAACGCACGCTCAAGGAACTGAAGCAGGGCGCGGCGCTCTGCGCGGTCGTGAAGGCCAACGCGTACGGGCACGGCGCGGTGCCGGTCAGCCGCGCGTGCCTGGCGGCCGGCGCTCAGCGCCTGGCCGTGGTCACCGTGCGCGAAGGCCTGGAACTGCGCGAGGCCGGCATCGAGGCGCCGATCCAGCTCCTGGGCCCGTGCCTGAGCGACGAGGTTTCGCCGGGGATCGAGGGCGACCTGACCTTCGCGGTCTCCAGCGAGGACGAAATCGCGCTCATCGCCGAGAAGAGCCGCGCGGTGCACCAGGGCCGCAAGCGCGGCCGGCGCACGCGCATCCATTTGAACGTCGATACCGGCATGGGGCGCGGCGGCTTCGCGCCCGACGAGGTCTGGCCCGCGGCCGAGCGCGTGCTGGCCGAGAAGACCCTGGACCTGGAAGGCGTCTTCACGCATTTCAGCAGCGCCGAAGAGCCCGACCGGCAGTTCAGCCTGGAGCAGATCTCGATGTTCCGCCGGCTGCTGCGCGACCTGGAAGAGAAGAACGTGCGCTTCCGCGTGCGGCACGCGGCCAACAGCGCCGCGGCGCTCTTCTACCCCGAGTCGCAGCTCGACCTGGTCCGCGTCGGCGCGCTGCTGCACGGCTGCCGCGCCTGGGACTGGACGCGCGACGGCGTCGAACTGCGCCCGGCGCTCTCCGTTCACACGCGCATCGTCCACCTCGGCAAGCGCCCCGCCGGCTGGACCGTGGGCTACAACCGGTTGCACCGCTGCACGCAGGATTCGATCCTCGCCACGCTGCCCGTCGGCTATCGCGACGGTTACCGCCGCGCGCTGACCGGCCGCAGCGAGGTGCTGATTCGCGGGCGCCGCGTGCCCGTGGTCGGCACGATCTCGATGGATTACATCGTCGTGGACGTGACCGCGCTGGCCAACGCCCCGCAAGGCCGCGCGCAGGTCGGCGACGAGGCGATTTTGATCGGCAGCGATCCGCTGGCCCGCGAACGGATCACCGTGGAGGATCTCGCCCGCGCCAGCGGCACGATTCCCTACGTGGTCACGACGCAACTGGGGGTAAACGTGGAGCGCCGCTACGTGGGCGCCTTCGCGGAGCAGCTCAAGCGCGAGGCCGAGGCCGCCGAGGAGGCCGGGACCGCCGCCGCGCCGTCCAATACGATCTCGCTTGCCGCAGCGCGCAGCGAGGCCGAAGAAGGCTTGCGCGCGGCGGTGTCCTGACGAGAAGTATGAAGTATGAAGTATGAAGTATGAAGAAAAAGACTCCGATATCTTCATCCTTCTTACTTCATAATTCATTCTTTTGTTTGTCCTTTAATTCAAGCAAACCTACCGGCGTTATTCGGCCTTGAAGAGGAAATACTCCTTCTTGCCCTTCCGCAGGACCAGGTATTTCCCGTGCAGGAGTTCGCCTGAATTCACCTTCTTTCCCAAGTCGGAAACGCGAACGTTGTTGAGGTTCGCGCCGCCCTGCTGGATCGCGCGCTTGGCCTCGCCCTTGCTCTTCCAGAGTCCGGATTCGGCCATCAGGTCGATGAAGAGCGCGCCTTCGCCGTTCAACCGCGCCTTCGCCAGCGGCCCGTTCGGCGCCTCCTTGACCAGTTCGAGCAGCGTGGCCTCGTCGAGCCCCGCCAGGCCCGCGTCGCCATCCTTCGCACCGCCGCCAAAGAGCGCCGCCGCGGCCTGTTCGGCCTTGCGCGTTTCGTCCTCGCCGTGAACGAGCCGCGTCAGCTCGCGCGCCAGCGCGCGCTGGGCCTCGCGCTTGGCGGGCTCGGCGGCGTGGCGTGCTTCAAGCGCCTCGATCTCCGCCTGCGGCAGCTCGGTGAACCAGCGCAGCATCGTCCCCGCGTCGGCGTCGGGGACGTTGATGAAGTACTGGTAAAGCGCGTACGGCGAGGTCCGGTGGGCGCTGAGCCAGACCGCGCCGTCCTCGGTCTTCCCGAATTTCTTGCCGTCGCTGCGAACCAAAAGGGGCCAGGTGAGGCCATAGGCCGGCTGCGAAAACGCAGCTACTACTTTGAATTCGCCTTGCGTTATACCCTCTTTGAGTACTTTATCTATTTGATTTGACGTATAGTTTTCGATTACTTTGGCAGCTTTTTCAGCCTTTTCGGCGAGTTCGTGAGGCAAAACGCTCCTACTCTTAGATGCAGCTTGGATTGTATCAACAAAAATCCTCCTCCTTATGAGGTCACATCCTGCAGTAATATTGCCCCATTGATCACTGCCACCGATTTGCATTCTACATCCAAAGGTCTTAAACAAATGCCAGAAGTCGTACGCCTGGAGCAGCATGTAGCTGAACTCGGTGAAGCTGATGCCGTGCTCGCGGTCGTCCATGCGGCTCTTGACGCTGTCCTTCGCGACCATGTGGTTCACGGTGAAATGCTTGCCGGTGTCGCGCAGAAATTCGATCAGGGAGAGCTTGCAGAGCCAGTCGGCGTTGTTGATCAGCCTGGCCTCGCCGGCGCCGGCATTGCGGAAGATGCGCGAGATGACCTCCTGGATGCCGCGGCAGTTCGCGTCGAGCTGTTCGGCGGTCAGCAGGCTGCGTTCGGCGCTCTTGCCGCTGGGGTCGCCGATGAAGCCGGTCCCGCCGCCGGCGATGGCGATGGCCTTGTGCCCGGCCTTCTGAAAGCGCGCAAGGTTGATCAGGCCCATCAGGTTTCCGAGATGCAGGCTGTCGGCGCTGGGATCGAAGCCGCAGTAGACGGCCAGCGACTCTTTCTTCAACCGCTCGCCCAATTGCGGGTCGGTTACCTGGTGGACCAGGCCGCGCCATTTCAGTTCGCCGAGGACATCGCCGGGCATCTCGAATTCCTTTTCGTTCGGGCAACAAAAAAGCCATGGGGGCTGCCCATGGCTTCATCTCGCGAGAGAAGGTGCGCGTCAGCGCGCACGCGGCCGTGGGCCCCGATGAGAGAGCGGATAATAAAGGATGTATCCGCGATTGCCCATGCCTGTCTCGCCTCTCATGGAAGGCACTGTACCCTTCGCCATAGCGGCCTGTCAAGCCGGCGGCTCAGCGCGCGAAGACGGGTCCAAGCTCAAGCGCGAAGCCCGGCAGCAGATCGGACGTCAGGGTCTCCCCGGCGCCGAGCGCGCGCAGGGGCTTCAACGGATCTTCCTGGAGCCGGTAGACCGCGAGGGTGTCGGCGTCGGGGTCGACGATCCAGTATTCGCGCACGCCGTGGAGCGCGTAGAGCTTCTTCTTGACGGTAAGGTCAAGCTGCCGATTGCCCGCGGAAAGAATCTCGATACAAAGGTCCGGCGCGCCTCGCAGGCCTTCGGGATGAACGATCTCGGACCGTGCGCGCGAAATGAACAGGATATCGGGCTGGTACACGTCGTCTTCGGACAGGATGACGTCGGTGGGCGCCGAGAGAATCTCGCCCAGCCCATGAAGAGCCACGAACGAATACAACGCCTGGGAAAGGCGCATCTGAATTCGCTGATGCCGGACGTTGGGTGCGAGACTCATGACCAATTCGCCCTCCACGAGCTGATAGCGCGGGCCGGTCTCGGGGAGCGCGGCATAGTCCTCGTAGGTGAATTTGACCTTCACGCCCATAGTCGCCTCCGCGACACAGCATATCCGATGACCGGGGCGGCGGGCAACCCGTCAGCCCCCGCAGACCTCGCCCCACGTCTGCTCGGCGAAGCGGTCGGTCATCCCGGAGACGTAATCGCAGGCCACGCGCGGGAGCGTCTCGCCTTCGGCGTCGATGCGGCGGCGGTGATCGGCCGGCAGCCGCGCGGGTTCGGCCAGGTACGCGTTGAACAATTCCTTCAGCCGCGCCTGCCATTTCGCGGTCTCGCTCCGCACGTTCGGGTGATTGTAGAAGCGCGCGTGCAGGAAGCGCTCCAGTTCGGCCTTGGCGCGCCGCGTCGGTTCGCCGAATCCGACCAGTTCCTTCGCGCAGGCGCGCACGTCGGACAGCGAGCCGATGCGCTGCTCGGCCAGCCGGCGTTCGGTCTCGGCGAGCAGGTCGCCGGTGAGCCGCCGGATCAGCCTGCGCACGACCGAGCGCCAGCGCAGGCGATGGTCGGCCTTCAATTCCGGATGCTCGCGCAGGACCTCCGCGAGCGTCTCGCTCCAAAGAGCCACGCCGCCCAGGTCGCGCTCGTCCAGCGTACCGCTGACCAGGCCGTCCTCGATGTCGTGCGTGTCGTAGGCGATCTCGTCGGCATGCCCGACGAGCTGGACCTCCAGCGAGACGGACTCCGCGCCGAAGCCGTGCCTCGCGCGCCCCGCCGGCCCCAGGTTCTTGGTGAAGCCCTCGCGCGTCTCGTAGCTGAGGTTCAGGCCGGGGAAAGCCGCGTATCGCCGCTCGAGCAGGTCGACGATGCGCAGGCCCTGCGTGTTGTGGTTGAAGCCGCCTTGGTCCTTCATGACTTCGTCCAGCGCGTCCTCGCCGGAGTGCCCGAACGGGCCGTGGCCGAGGTCGTGCGCGAGGGCGAGGGCCTCGACGAGGTCCTCGTTGAGCCCCAACGCGCGCGCGGCGGTCCGCGCGATCTGGGTGACCTCCATCGTGTGCGTCAGGCGCGTGCGGAAGTGGTCGCCTTCCATGACGCTCACGAAGACCTGCGTCTTGTATTCGAGGCGGCGGAAGGCGGTGCAGTGGACGATCCGGTCGCGGTCGCGCTGGAAGCGCCCGCGGTAGGGCGGTTCGTCCTCGGGCACGCGCCGGCCGCGGCTGTCGCGCCCGCGCACGGCGCAGGGCGCGAGGGCCGCTTCGAGGTGGGCTTCAAGCTCTTCGCGCTTGCGCATCGCCATTCAGCCTAACGAGGGTTTCCCGGCGTCCAAGCGCGAAGTAGACTGCCGCGCGGCGAGGATCGCATGCTCGAGACCCCCGAACCGCCCGATGCCCCCGCGGACCGCGAACTGGTCGGCGTCTTCAAGGCGCGCTCTCCCAGCGAAGCGGCCTTCTACGCGACGGCGTTGAGCGAAGCCGGAATCCCCGCGGTCGCGCAGGGCGAAGCGCTGGCCTCGCTGGCCGGAGGCTATCTGCCCGGGGTCTTCTTCCGCGTCTGTGTCCCGCGCGGGCGCGAAGCCGAGGCCCGCGCGCTGCTGGCCGACCGCGCCGCCCTGGCGCGCGCCGTCCAGGACGAGTCGATCGAACCGGCCGACGCTTCCGGGCGCGAAGCCGCGCTGCGCGAAGCCTTCGCCCGCAACGAGGCGCTTTCGGTCCCCGACCCGCGCGCGCCTTCCGACCCGCTGCTCACCGAAATGGCGCGCCTCTCCGCGCTGCCCAAGGGCGAGCGGCGCGAGGCGCTGGAACCGTACCTGCGCGCGTGGATCGAGGAGGGCGCCGGGCCTTTGACGGCCGCCAAGTACCTCGCCGCGGCGGGGCTCTCGCTCGAAGAGGCCGCGGACCTGGAACACGGCGTGCGCGCGCGGCTGCACACGCTCACCCGCGCCCAAGGCCGGGCGCGCGTGGCCGGCGGGCTGGCGCTATGGGCGGCGGCTGGCGCGCTTGGCTGGTTCAAGCTCCTGCCGATCTGGGGGCTGCTCTGCGTCGCCTTCGGCATCGGCGGCGCGGTGGTGTTCCTGGACGGGATCCGGCTGCTGCGCCGCCTTACGCCGCCGGGGGCGTGAGGCTTCGTCGCGTGGCACGCGCGCATCCTTCAGGTACACTCGGAGCCGTGCCTGCCCGGAGGCTCCCCCGATGTCCGACGAAACGCTGCCGTCCGAACTCCTGGCCAAGCTCGCCGCCGCCCGGGACCTGAGCGCGCGCCCGCACGCAACGCGCTTCGTCGAGCCGGCGACCTTCGCCGAGACCTTCCACCGCCAGGCTCATGCGCGCCCCGACCAGCCCTTCCTGATCTATTACGGCGACGGGGCCGGCGGCGCGGAGATCCGCCGCGAGCACACCTATCGCGACTTCCATGGGCAGGTCGTTCGGCTGGCCAAGGCCATGCGGGACACGCTGGGGCTCAGGCCCGGCGACCGGCTCGTCACCGCCATGCACAACCACGACCGCACGATCCTGGCCACTTTCGCGGCGTGGCGCCTGGGCCTGACCGTCGTGCCGCTGAACATGGGCGAAGACGACAAGCGCCTGGGCTACGTGATCGAACACAGCCGCGCCAAGGCGCTCTTCGCGCTGGAGGAATACGCCGAACGCGCCGGCGCGCTCGCGAAGGGCATCCCGGGCGTGGCCGTCGAGGGCGACGCGCCGGCCAAGGCCCCGGCCGGCTTCGCGCGCTTCGAGGACCTGCTGGCGAAGGCGAAGGCGGCGGACGCCGAACTCGCCGCCGCGCCGCGGGGGCTCGACCCGGACGCCGAGGCGCTCATCGTCTACACCTCCGGCACCACGGGCGTGCCCAAGGGCGTGGTCCTGACGCAATACAACCTGCTCGCCGACGCGCATGCGATCTCAAACTGGCACGACCTGACGCCCGGCAAGCGGATGATGTGCGTGCTCCCGATCCACCACGTCAACGGGCTGATCGTGACGCACGTCACGCCCGCCTATTATGGCGGCACGGTGGTGCTGAACCGGAAATTCCACACCACGAAGTTCTTCCCGCGCATCGCCAAGGAAGGCGTCCACGTCGTCAGCGTCGTTCCGACGTTGCTGCAGTTCCTCTGCGATGGCGCGCGCGAAGGCTATTCGCGCGCGAGCGTCCCGACGCTCTCGCACATCATCTGCGGCGCCGGCCCGCTGACGGTGGACCTGGGCGCGCGCTTCGAGGACGCCTTCGAGATCGAGGTCTGCCACGGCTACGGGCTCAGCGAGTCCACCTGCTACTCCTGCTTCGTCCCGATCCCCGGCAAACGCCCGGCGGCCGAACACAAAGGCTGGATGCGCGACCACGGATATCCGTCGATCGGCGCCCCGGTCGCCACCAACGAGATGGCGATCCACGACGACGACGGGAAACCGCTCCCGGCCGGCGCGAAAGGCGAGATCGCGATCCGCGGGCACAACATCATGAGCGGCTACGCGAACAACCGCACGGCCAACGAGAACGCCTTCACCCACGGCTGGTTCCGCAGCGGCGACGAGGGCTTCTGGCTCCAGGGCGCCGACGGGCGGCCCTACTTCTTCATCAGCGGGCGCTTCAAGGAACTGATCATTCGCGGCGGCGTGAAGATCAGCCCGCTCGAAGTCGACGAGGTAATCAACACCGTGCCGGGCCTTAAGGCCGGCATGGCCGTGGGCTTCGAGCACACCGTCTACGGCGAGGAAGTCGGCGCGTACGTCGTGAAGGCCGAGGGTTCAAAGGTGACCGAGGAAGAGATCCTCGTGCACTGCCGCGCGAAACTCGCCGCCCATGCCGCGCCGAAGGTGGTCGTCTTTGGGGAGTCGTTCCCGGTGACCAGCACGGGCAAGTACCAACGCAACCAGCTCAAGCCGCTCTTTGCACCATGGAAGGAGACGCGCTTCAAGTAGGGAGACGGTCTTATGGTATACTCACATATGTACCTAGAATGTACATTATAGTATCTTATCTATATGAGATAATTGTATTTACAAATTTCATGTGTCATGAATATTGAATTGATCCAACTTCATGGCGGTTTGAGTGTATATCCCCGTACCATGGAAGCGATCCTCAAAGACAGCCCCCAGCCCTTCTACGAACAGATCAAGGAGATGCTCCGCGAGAAGATCACGCGGGGCGAGTACCGGGCCGATTCGGCGATCCCGAACGAGCGCGCGCTGGCCAAGCAGTTGTCGCTTTCGCGAATGACCGTGCGGCGCGCGATCGTCGAGCTGACGCAGGAAGGGCTGCTGACGCGGATTCGCGGCAAGGGCACCTTCGTGCGCGGTTCGTTCGCGCCGCGCGAGCGCCGCGGGCGGCCGCCGGTGGTCGGGATCGTGGCGGAGTTCGACCGCACCAACAACCAGAACGTCTTCTGTTACCGGATGCTGGCCGGGATCCAGCAGGCGTCGGAAGAAGCCGGCCTGACGCTTGCTTTCCGCAGGGTTTCGCGGCCCCACGAAGCCTTCGTCGCGGGGCTTCGCGAGGACCAGGCGCTGAAGGGGCTGGTCCTGCTGGAGATGAACAACCCGCCGCTGCAGCGGCTCCTGGCGAAGCTCCCCATTCCCAGCGTGCTGGTGGACAGTTGCCAGCCCGACGAGAATCAGCCGCTCTTCAACGAAGTAAACCACGACTCGCAGGCGGCGGTGAAGGCCGCGGTCTCATCCCTGCTGCGCCTGGGCCACCGCGACGTGGTGCTGATGATGGGCGAATCCAAGACGTTCCTGCACCTGCAACGCCGTGAGGCCTACGAGGCGGCGCTGCGCGAGCACGGCCTGCCCGTCCGCGAGGACCGCATCTTCGCTTTTAATCCCAGCGGCGAGACCGCCTACGCCCTGATGAAGCGCCTGCTGAACGAGCCGTCGCCGCCGACGGCGCTCCTCTGCGCCGGCGGGGACGAGCTGGTCCACGGCGCGATGGCCGCCGTCTACACCCACGGCTGGCGCATCCCGCGCGACTTCAGCCTGGTCGCCTACGGCGACACCATCGGCTTCACCGTTCCGCCGCTGTGCAACATCCGCGTGCCGTGGGAGCAGCTCGGGATCGCGGGCATCGAAGTCCTCAAGGAGCGCTTTCGCCAGCCCACGCTCCCGCTCAAGCGGGTCTTCCTGCCGTGCGAGTACCTGCAGCGCGGCTCCTGCGACACGCCGCGCGCCGCCGCGCCGCCGGCGGGCGTCGCCGTATCCTGAACCACACCATCCGGAGGAACGCGCCATGCGCCGTCCGCTCACGCCGTACCTGCTCCTCGCCCTCGCGGCCTGCGCCGTCTTTTTCACACTCCCCTCTGCCCGCGGGAGCGAGGTCGAGCAGAAGCTGCTGCGCGATGTCGAGACGGCCGACGACATCCGCGGCTGGGACGTCGTGAAGGGCAGCGCGGAGGTCTCGGCCGAACGCGCGCTTGCGGGCAAGGCGTCGTTGAAGGTCGCGCCCGGCGCCTACCTGACGCTCTTGACCCAATCCAGGATGGTCGGCGACTGGTCGGGTTACGACGTGCTGGCCATCGATTTCTTCAACGCCGGGGAGAAACCGCAGCCGCTGTCGATCCTGCTGGGGGACAAAGACTGGCTCTCCGATCCCAAGGGCGCGAATTACTGGAACCGGCACAACTCCAACTGGGTCATCCCGCCTGGCGCGTGGACCTTCAAGCTCCCCTTGCAGGGCCTCTTCCGGGGCGAGGCCGGCAGCCGCTACAACGACTTCAAGTACGCGATCAAGCCCGCGGAGATCGTGCGCCTGGACCTGGGCATCGGCCACGAGAAGGACCGGGACGCCGGCGCGGTCTTTCTCGACAACATTCGGCTCCTGGCGGCGAAGGCCCCCGAGGGGATCAAGGCCTTCGACTTCGGCCCGCCCGAGCAGAACCTGACCATGGGCTTTACGGCCGTGACTTGGGACACGGTGTACTCGAAAGAAAGCGGCTACGGGCTTGACCGTAAACTCTGGCACGTCAATCGCGGCCGGGACGACACCTTCCCGCCCGGCGCGTTCCTGCGCGACTGGATCTGCATGTCCGAAGACCAGGAAGACTGGGAGTTTGTCGTCGATCTGCCCAACGGCACGTATACGGTCTCCACCGCCTTCAGCGATGCCGGCTACTGGGGCGGTGAAGCGGCCAAGCATCGCGTGCGAAAGGTTTGGGCCGAAGGGCAGGAGGTCTACAGCGAGGACCACGGCGAAAAGGGCTACGCCTGGCGAGTCAACCACCTCTTTGAGGACATCGAGCCCAGGCCCGGTGACGACTTTTGGGATCTGTACTGCTCGAAGTTTTACGCGCCGGTCAACTTCAAGGTCGAGGTCAAGGACGGGCAGTTGAATCTGAAGTGGCATGCCGACAGCCACTTCTCCTGCAAGGTCGCCGGGCTGATCGTCTATCCGGCCGAGAAACAGGCCGCGGGCGACGCTTTCGTAGCGAAGCTGTGGGACGAGGAACGCGAGGCCTTCCGCGTCGCCGCGGCGATGCAGCCCACGCCGGAAGGCGGCTCGCTCGACGCGCTCCCCGCCGCCGAGAAGGAAAAGGGCTGGCTCTTCTTTCTTTCCGATCTGGAGCAGGACACGTTCTGCACCACGATCCCCGCGCCCGAACAGATGGTCCGCGAAACGAACGTCTTCGCCGCGCGCGGCGAGTTCGAGCCGGTCGGCTTCGCCGTGCGCCCGCTGAAGGATTTGGGCCCGGCGCGCGTGGAGGTCGGCGAGTTCAAGGGGCCCGGCGGCGCCGTCCTGCCGGCCTCGGCCTGGAGCGTGCGCGCGGTGCGGCACCTCTCGCGCCGCGGCTTCAGCGCCATCGGCTACAAGATCATTCCGCAGACCCTGCGCGAATTCGAAACCATCGAGCTGCCCGCCGGCTTCACGCGCGAATTCGTCGCCACCGTGCGCGTGCCGGCCGACGCCCAGCCCGGCGCGTACCAGGGCAGCCTCACCATCGGCTCCGACGGCGGGTTGAAGGAGAGCCTCAAGGTCACCGTCCACGTGCTGCCGGTCGCACTGGACGAATGCGAGTTCGTCTTCGGATTCTTCGGGCACCCCCCGACGGACGCCATCGCGAAGCTGCTGGTGGACTACGGCTTCAACTCCTTCAGCGGCGGGCCGGGCGTGCAGCTCAAAGGCTTCGAAGCCGATGGGACGCCGCAGCTCGATTTCGCGCGCATTGACGCCTTCATGGAGCGCGCCAGGGCCGCCGGGTACACGCGCGAACTTTGCGGCTATGGGGGGCCGGGCATCGAGCACATCGGTTACGTGAAGGACGATGCCTTCTTCGGCGCCTGGGAACAGAAGACGGGCAAGTCCTACGCCGAGCTGCTCAAGGCCGTCTTCGACGCGGTGAAGGCCCGCGCGGACGAGAAAAAGTGGCTGCCCTTCACCTACAACCTGGGCGACGAGCCGCGGAACATCGAGGTGGCGAGGAAGATGGTCGAGCAGGTCAAGGCCGTCCAGGAAGCCGCGCCGTGGCTCAAGACCACCGCGCAGTACAGCGTGACCTATAAGGAAGGCTCCAAGGAGAACGACTTTCATCAGTGGCTCTTCGAGGCGATCAAGTCCTCGGGCCTCAACCTCCACGACGAGTCGGTCCGCAAGAAGGCCGAGGAACTCGGCAAGGAAATCTACGTCTACAACCAGGGCCAGTCGCGCTTCAGCTTCGGGCTCTACCAGTGGAGCGAGTACCGCAAGGGCGTGAAGGGGCGCTACCAGTGGCATCAACACGTCCAGCACGGCTTCCAGTTCTTCGATCTGGACGGGCGCGAGCCCGACACGGGCGTGCTCTATTACGGCAAGGACGGGCCGATCGTCACGCTGATGCTGGAGCGCTGCCGCGAAGGGGTCGACGACCTGCGCTATCTCCAGACGCTCTGGAGCCTGGCCTCCAAGTCGGACGCGCCCGCCGCCCGGGAGGCGCTGGCCTGGCTGGACGGCCTCGAGAAGAAAATCGCGTACGGCGAGCGCAAGCAGCCCGCGGATCTGGATAACCGCGCCGTGCGCGCGACGTGCGCCGCATGGATCCTCAAGCTGAGCGGGCTGCCCGTGCCGCCCGAGCTGGAATCGAAGTAGACGGCTCCGATTCCGCCGGGCGCCGCGAAGGATCGGCGCCCGGACCGCGCTCTCAAGGTACGCCAACCCTTTTACGGAGATACGCCCATGCCCGCCGCGACCGTTTCATCTCGCGACCCGGAGATCGAGACCCTGCCCGTGCCGGACGTTCACCCGCGGCTCTTTGGATCGCGGGACGAGCTGAAGGCGCTCGCGAATAGCCGCGCCGACAGTTACGCGAAGCTGAAGGCCATCGCGGCCGACGCCTCGCCCGCGCCCACGGAGCCCGAAAACCGCGACCTCGCCCAGCGCATCGTCGCCCTTTCGCTTGTCGCGGCGGTTGACGGCGATCGCGAGGCCGGGCGCAAGGCGGTCGAACTCGTCCTGACGCGCTTCATCGACCAGCCCGTCCGCACGGGGCACGTCCGCTTCGGCGCCGACGTGGCCTACAGCGCGATTCCCTACGATTTGTGCCATGAGTGCTGGACCGACGCCGAACGGAAGCGCTTCTTTACCTTCATGGATGAAGCGCGCGAGCAGAATCGCGGCGAGGAACCCAGCGTTTTCCATAACGGCTGGTACGGCTACAAGATGTGGGGCTTCGGCATGGGCGCGCTGGCGACCTGGCACAAGAACCCCGCCGCGCGGCGGCACTTGCGCGAGGTGGACGAGGAATACCGCGCCCGCGCCATGCCCGCGCTGAAGTTCTCCGGCGCCGGCGGCGGCTTCGGCGAAGGCTATTACGTCCATTACTGGCTCTTCGAGTGGCTGATCTTCTGCGAGTGCCTGCGCCGCAACACGGGGCTCGACTACTACGCGCTGGCGCCGGAGTTCTACGCGCAGCGCGCCGTCGCCTGCATGTTCGAGATGCTCCCCACGATCCGCGAGGACGGCACGCGCCGCCCCGTGCCCATGGGCGACGGCGGCGGCCGGCCCGGCGGCCCCGACCGCGACCGCGCCCTGGCCTCCCGGCGCCTCCTCGTGAACTACTACAAGGACGATCCCGCGCACAAGGCCGTCGCCGCCTTCGACGCGCAGACGCCGCGGGCCGGGTACGCCGACGCGCAATGGTTCGACTTCTTTTACCGCGACGAAAACGCGCCGCGCGCGGACCTCGCCGGTTTCAAGCGCTCGCACTTCAGCCCCGGCCCCGGCCACTGGCAGACGCGCTCTTCGTGGGACGAGGACGCCGCGTACCTCTACTTCCATTGCGGGAAGCACTTCACCGCGCACCAGCACCTCGACCAGGGGCATTTCGTACTTTGGAAGCACGCGATGCTGCTTGACGACGGCGGCCATTACTGCGGCTGGAGCGAGCCGCACATCGTCAACTGCTACATCCGCAGCATCGAACACAACACGTTGCTGATCCACGACCCGCGCGAGACCTGGCCGGCGATCCGCCTGGCCAAGGAGCCGCCCGCCAACGACGGCGGGCAGCGCTTCCCCGGCTTCGCCTGCCACCACAACGGCGGCGCGTGGGACGTCGCGCAGTGGGAAACGTTCCGCGACGAACTCGACACGGCGAAAGTCGTCGCTTGCGAGGATCCCGGCGCGTATTCGTACGTCGCCGGAGACCTCACCAACGCCTACGCGAAGCAGAAGGTCGAGCGCGTCTGGCGGCAGATCCTCTTCCTGCGTCCCGGCACTTTTGTGATCTGCGACCACGTCGTCAGCACCGACCCGAGCTTCCGCAAGACCTTCCTGCTCCAGCCCGCGACGATCCCCGTGGAGCGCGATGGGCGCTGGGTCGTAACCAACGGCCCGGGCCGGCTCTTCATCCAGACGCTCGAACCGGCGGCCTACGACGTGAAGCTCTATCACGGCGACAACTTGTACGGCTACAACGGCGGGAATTATCCCAACACGCGGGACTGGGTGCCCACCAGCGTCTGCCGCATGGAAGTGATCGCGACGCAACCGGCGCGCGAGGACCTCTTCGTCCACGTGCTCACCGCGACCGGCTCAAGCGTGGCGGACGTCCCGAAGGCCGAGATCGAACGCCGCGGCGGCGAAGTGGCGGTGCGCGTGGACGGCGCGGAAGCCGGCTTCCGGCGCGACGGCTTCGGCGGCTGGGTCACGCTCGGCGGCGTCAAGCGCGCGCTGGCGCACGAGGTCCGCGCGCCGTAACCTCTCCTGAGTGCGCACAGCACGAGAGGAGCCGGCCATGGCCGAACGGATCGAGTACCGCAGGCGCCACGAGCCCGTCGGCGCGTTGTTTCCGCGCGCGCAGGGTCCCGCCGAGGCCCTTCGCTTCGCGCTTCCCGCCGAACGAGTGGCCTTCTTTCGCGAGCACGGCTACGTCGCGCCCATCCGGGTGCTCGACGTCGCGCAGCTCCAGGCGCTGCGCGACGGCATGACGCGCATGACCTCCCCGGGCTACCCGCGCGCCGGCGAGCTGATCGGACTGAGCAAGCAGGCCGGTGAGCCGACCGCGACGCCGCAGATGATCTACTTCCAGGGCGCGTGGCTCGCCGAAGAAGCCTTCCACGACATCCTCTTTCATCCGGCCATCGCGGTGCCCGCCGCGCAGTTGCTCGAAGGCGGCGTGCGCTTCTTCCACGATCAGGTCTTCTTCAAGCCCGCCAAGCACGGCGGCGTCGTGGCCTGGCACCAGGATTACAGCTACTGGCAGCGCACCGCGCCCATCGGGCACCTCACCTGCTTCATCGCGCTGGACGACGCGACGCTCGATAACGGCTGCCTCCACGTGATCCCCGGCAGCCAACGCTGGAACCTGCTGCCCACGGTCAAGCTCGTCGGCGGCGACGAGGACATGGAAGCGATCAAGCAGGTGCTCTCGCCCGAACAGCGCGCGGCCTTCAAGCCCACTCCGATCCAGCTCAAGGCCGGCGAGTGCAGTTTCCATCACCCGCTCACCCTGCACGGGAGCTACGCCAACCGCAGCGAGCGCCCGCGGCGCAGTTTTGTCCTGAACTTCATGAAGCCGGATACGAAGAGCGCCAGCGACAAGCCACTGATGCCCGGCGCCGCGGTCGTCCCCCCGGGCCAGGTGGTTCAAGGCGACGACTTTCCCCTTGTGCTGGACAAGGTGCAGGTGGCTGGAATCGCGGGCTGATTTTCAATTTAGCCGACAGCAACATGAAGCTCGCAAGCGTTCAGGCGTATATTCTTAGGTAACTTTAAGCGTGCTCCCCGAAAGCCCGCGGCCGGGTTTCCGTAAAGGTTTGAAGCAGGGCGTCGAATCTCTGCCCGACTTGAGGTATACTCGTAACAACCCGGTACTGGAATAAGGAATCTTGCCATGCTGACGCGAACCCTCTCGATCGCCGCCCTGCTGCTGGCCGTATTTGCCGCCACGCCCGCCCGGGCGCTCAACGTCGGGGACAAGGCCCCCGAAATCAAAGTGGACGACTGGTTCAACACGCAGCCGCTCACGCTAGCCGGCCTGAACAACAACATCGTCGTCGTGGAGTTCTGGGCGACGTGGTGCCCGCCCTGCCGCGCATCGATTCCGCACCTGGTCAAGATGCACGAGGAGTTCAAGGACAAGGGCGTCGTCTTCATCGGGCTCACCGATGAGCCCAAGAACAAGATCGAGAAATTCGTGACGGATATGAAGATGACCTACGCGGTTGGCGCCGGTTCGCCCAGCGGCGACCGTTACGGCGTCAACGGCATCCCTCACGCGTTCATCGTAGCGCCGGGCGGGCAGGTCGTCTGGCATGGGCACCCCATGAGCGGGCTGGACAAGGCCGTCGAAAACGCCCTGCGCACGACGCCGCCGGTGCTCGTCGATCCTGCCGACAAGGCGCGCGGTGAAAAGCTCCTCGCCGAGGCCCGGGATCTGGCCGCGGGTTCGGACCCGGCGCGCGCCGCCGCGAAGCTGAACGAGATCGCCGGGATCAAGGGCAGCTTCGAGGCCAAGGACCAGGCCGCCGCGAAGCTGCTGGAACTCTCGGCGCAGGGCGCGAAGGAACTCGAAGCCGCCGCGGCCAAGCCTCCGCTGGAAGCCCACGCCGCCGTGAAGGAACTGGCCGCCAGATGGGCCGGCACCAAGGCCGGCGACGACGCGAAGGCGAAACTCGCCGAACTGGAAGGCAACAGCGAAGTCAAGCAGGCCCTTTTGAAGAACAAGTTCGACGAGGAGGCCAAGGTCCTGATGGCCGGCGCCGAAGCCGCCGCGCAGCGCTCCGAATGGGCCAAGGCATTGCCCCTTTACGAGAAGATCGCGCGCGAGTACCCCATGACTCAAACCGGCAAGGAAGCGGCGAAAAAGGCCGAGGCGCTCAAGGCCGACAAGGCGCTCATGGCCAAGCTCGGCGCCAACGAGGAAACGAAGAAGGCCGACGGGATGCTTCGGATGGCGAAGAGCTTCATCAAGAACAACGCCCGCGAGATGGCCCGCGAAAAGCTGGAGGCCCTTATCAAGGAGTTCCCCGAGAGCGCCGCGGCCGGCGAGGCCAAAGAGTTGCTCAAGAGCCTGTAGTGCGACGCCGGACGGCAAGACGTCTTGCCGTTCAGCGCTCACTGGCCCCTGGCTTCCGCATTCCAGTCCGCTACCATCGTGCCCTGGTGAGCCCGCCTTCGCGCGCCCGGGGAGGTTCCTGCCATGTTCACGCTTCGATCCGCCGCGTTTGCTTTGGTCCTGCTGGCCGCGCCGCTCGGCGCCGGAGAGGTCAAGGTTGGCGACAAGGCGCCTGAGATCAAAGTGAAGGACTGGTTCAATTCCAAAGGCGAGTCGCTCGCGGCGCTGAAGGACAAGATTGCGATCGTCGAGTTCTGGGCGACGTGGTGCGGCCCTTGCAAGACCTCGATCCCGCACCTGGTCAAGCTTCACGAGAAGTACAAGGAGCAGGGCGTCGTGATCATGGGGCTCACCGACGAGCCCAAGGAGAAGGTCGCGGCCTTCGTGAAGCAACTGAAGATGACGTATCCCGTGGGCGCGGGTTCGGCCTCCGGCGCGGACTACGGCATCGAGACGATCCCGAACGCCTTCATCGTCGTGAGCGGGCAGGTCGTCTGGGCCGGGAACCCCTTGAACGGCCTCGACGCGGCGCTTGAAAAGGTCATCGGCTCCGTCGGGCAGGCGCGCGCCCAACTGGAGGCCGAAGGCGATCTGGCCAAGCGCTTGGAGCAGGCCAAGGCGCTGGCTGCCCAGAACCAGCCGGGCAAGGCGCTCTCGATCCTGGAAACCATGGTGGCCTCGAACAAGGAGCCTTCACCAAATCTGGACGCGGCCAACCAGGGCATCGCCGAACTTGGCGCCGCCGGAAAGAAGGAACTGGACGCGGCGCTCGCCAAGGAACCGCTGGAAGCCCAGGCGGCGCTGCGCGCGGCCGCCGAGCGCTGGGCCGGCTCGAAACTCGGCGACGAAGCCAAAGCTCATCTGGCCAAGCTGGTCGCCACCGGCGAATTCAAGGAGGCGCATACGGAAGCCAGGCACGACCAGCAGGCCAAGGACCTCCTCGCCGCCGCCCACGCCGCCTTGGAACGTTCCGACTGGGGGCGCGCGCTGGGCCTCTACGAGAAACTTGCCCATGACTTCGCCGATACCGACGAGGGCAAACTGGCCGCGCGCAAGGCCGCCGAGTTGAAGCAGGACAAGAAGCTCATCGCCAACCTGGGCAGCGAGACCGAAGCCAAGGAGCAGATGGTCGCGGCCAAGGCATTCATCAAGTACAAGGCCCTCGACGAAGCCCGTGCCAAGCTTCAGGAGATCGTCAAGGACTATCCCGAGACCGAAACGGCGAAGGAAGCCAAGGTGCTGCTCAACGACCTTTAGCGGCTTCGCCATAGGCCGAGTCTGCGGCCTCTCTTGATCGTTTCTGAAGACTCCCGGTAAGCATTGTCTGTATAATTGCTTACGTCATAAAATTTTATTATTGACAACTTTATTCTGATGAGTGTATTTGACAGTGTTACATAACAGTGTAATATAAGTGCATGATGCAGGAACCTGTCACCCCCGAACCCCTCTGGACCCTCACCGAACTGGCGGAACGGGTCGAAGAGGCCCTTTCGGTGGATTACGCCGGTCCCGCCAACGGGCAGATCCGGGCGGTTCCTAACGCTCGCGCGTTGCGGTACTACACGACTCTTGGACTGCTCGACCGGCCGGCCGAGATGCGCGGGCGCACGGCCTACTACGGACGCCGGCACCTGCTCCAGGTCGTGACCATCAAGCGCCTGCAAGCTCAGGGGCTGCCGCTCGAGAAGATCCAGGCGCGCCTGCTGGGACTCACCGACACGAAGCTCGAAGACCTCGCGCACCTGCCCGAACTGCCTGCGCTGAAGACCGCCGGCCCCGCGGCGCTGGAAGCGGCCACCGAGTCCGTCGCCTTTGCCGCCGACAAGGCCCAGGCGCGAGACCGCCGCGAGGAGCCCTTCTGGGCCGCCGAGCCCGCGCCGCTCCAGGAGCCCGCGGAGTACGCGCGCGCGACCGTCGCGGCGCTGCTGGGTCGCGACGAGGAGACCGAACATCCCACCGCGCCGCGCGCGGCCGAGGCGTCCCCCGAAGCCGTTCAGGGGATGCTCGTCGCCGACGGCGTGACGCTGGTCCTCACCGGAAAGCGCAAGCTGAGCGACGAGGACCTTTCCGCGCTGCGCCGTGCGGCGCGCGCGCTGCAGGACGAGTTGAGGCTGCGGGGACTGGCCCGCGAGGAGGAGACGCAAGATGATTCAGCCCACGCCGACGACGCGACGCCCGGGCACGGACGCGGCTAAGCAAGGAGAGCGCATCGTGGAAGACGTCCTGGCCACGCTCGATGCATCCCACGCCGCGCCGGAGGGCGTCCCGGGCCTCGACGAGGAGGCCGGCTTCGGGGCGCTGGAGACCGACAAGGGGCCGCTCCCGCTGAAGTCGCTCGCGGTGCGCGGCGAGATCGTCGGGCTGCACTATCGCCTGGCCCTGCGCCAAGTCTTCGTCAACACGCACGACCGGAACCTCGAGGCGACGTACGTTTTCCCGCTGCCCGAGCGCGCCGCCGTTTCGCGCTTCGTCCTGCGCGTAGCCGGGCGCGAGGTCGAGGGCGTGCTGAAAGAGCGCGGCGCGGCCCGCCGCGAGTACGCGCAGGCGCTCCAGGCCGGGCACCGCGCGGCGCTGGCCGAGGTGGAACGCCCCAACGTCTTTACCATGAAGGCCGGGAACATCCCGCCCGGCGAAGCCGCCGAGGTCGAACTCGCGCTGGACGGCCCGCTGGCGCTCGAACGGAACGAGGCGACCTTCCGCTTCCCGCTGGTCGTGGCTCCGCGCTACATCCCCGGCATGCCGATCCCCGGCCCGGTCGTGGGCGACGGGGTGGCCGGCGACACCGACGCGGTCCCGGACGCCTCGCGCATCACCCCGCCGGTCCTGCTCCCGGGGTTCCCGAACCCCGTCCGCCTGGCCATCGAACTGGAGCTCGACCCGGCCGGGCTGCCCTTCCGCGGGATGCAGAGCAGCCTCCACGCGGTCGTGACCGAGAAGCAGCCCGACGGCAGGCTGCGCGTCGCGGTCCGCCCCGGCGCGCGGCTCGACCGCGACTTCATCCTGCGCTTCGAGGTCGGCGACGAGGCGCTCCGCACCGCGCTGGTCCTGCGCCCCGACCAAGCCGGCGCCGAGAGCGGCGTCCTGGCGCTGACCCTGACCCCGCCGGCGCTGGACGCGGCGCGGGCCAAGCCTCGCGATCTGCTCTTCGTCCTGGACCGCAGCGGGAGCATGGACGGCTGGAAGATGGTCGCCGCGCGCCGCAGCGTGATGCGCATGCTCGACACGCTCAGCGAGCGCGACCGCTTCGACATCTTCGCCTTCGACGACGTGCTCGAGACCTTCCGCGGGAGCCTGGCTTCCGGCGCGACCCGCGCCGAAGGCTCCTTCTGGTCGATGGAGGCCGGCGCGCGCCGGGAAGAACACCTGCTCCCCGGGCAGCACGCGATGCGCACGCGCGCGCTGGAGTGGCTCGGCAAGCTCGACGCGCGCGGCGGCACCGAGATGGCGCGCCCGCTGGTGCAGGCCGTCGAGCGGCTGGCCGCGGAGACCCCGCCCGGGCGCGAACGCGTCCTGGTCCTCGTCACCGACGGCCAGGTCGGCAACGAGCGGCAGATCCTGAAGGAACTGGGCGCCAAGCTCCCGCACGTCCGCGTCTTCACGCTCGGCGTGGACATGGCGCCCAACGACGCCTTCCTGCGCGGGCTGGCCGAGGCCGGCGGCGGCGCGTGCGAGTTCGTCGAGTCCGAGGCGCGGCTCGAGGAGGTCATGGACCGCATCCACCGCAAGATCGGCGCGCCGGTGCTGGCGGGGTTGACGCTGGAGGCCGAGGGCTTCGAGCTCGAAGACGGGACGCTTGCGCCAAGCCGGCTCCCGGACCTCTTCGCCGGCTGCCCCGTCACGATTCAAGGGCGCTATCGCGGCCAACCGCGCGGGGCGCTGGTGCTCCGCGCCACGGAGGCTTCCGGCGCGGCCTGGCAGGCGCGCGTGGAAGGGCAGGTGAAGGACCGCGAGGTGCTGGCGAAGACCTGGGCGCGCGCGCACCTGCGCGAGTTGCTCGACCGGCTCGCCGCCGGCGCGCCCGACCCGCAGGCGCTGCAGCGGCGGATCCTCGAAGCCTCCCTGACCCGGGGCGTACTCTGCCCGTACACCGCCTTCGTCGCCGTGGATCGCGCGGAGAAGGTGAAGCCGGCGGAGCTGCATAAGGTCCAGCAACCGGTGGAACAGCCCGCGGGGTGGGAGATTAAAAGGAAAGCCGGCGGAACGCATACCTTGCGAGAAGCCATGGTTTATTTGGGTATCGGCGAAATGAAACTCCGTGCTGTCGTCGATGACAACGACCTAGATTCCGTGCCTGTCGAGGAGTCAAGCCTGCGGCAGCAAACGTCGCCGAGCCCGGCTACTGCAAGCGAATCGGAATCTATCGGGGCGTGCGATATCACCTTAATGCGGGATGAGGATACCGCAGACCATACAGGGATCGTCGTCTGCGACGACATCGACCTCGAACTCCCCGAAGGCGCAACCAGCACGCAACGGCAAACGCAGATCGGTTCGGGGAACGCGCCAAGCATGCTCGATGGCCCGGCCGCGCCGCCGCCGCCGCCCGCCGTGAGCGTGGCGCCCACGGCCATGCGCGCTCGCGTGGGAAGCTCCATCGGCCCGGCCGTCAGCCGCGCGCGAGCCGGTACGTCGCCCGACGGCGCGAAGTCCTCGTTGGGCGCCGCGATCCTGGTCCTGGTCCTGATCGGGCTCGGGCTGCTCGCGGCGATCTGGTTCCTGTGGAGCCTCTTCGTCTCGCCGAAGCCCGCGCCGGGAGTGTGGAGCTTCCCTGCGCGCGCGGCTCTCAGCGCTACCGCAGAACCCAAGCGGGGCGTGCAAGACGACGCCGCGCGAAACCTCCCTCGCCCAGCCCGCTTCACCAGGGAGAGGGGGGCAATGGCCGCGAGCGCCGTAAGAAGCTGACGGCTTACCCAACTAAGGGAGTTTGGGCGCGGCCGGTTCGACCGGCCTGGCCGGCCAGCGCCCCGCCGCCACGGTTCCGCCTTTGCCCGGCGCGTGGCGGCGTTTTTCATTTGTAGAACCCGGCGGCAGAGGTGTGTTGTGGGCGCAGGCCCTTGACTCCAATCCGGACTGAACCTGCCCGTCGTCTAACAGCGCCAGAATTCCACATAGTTGCTATGAATCAGGTTCTTGCTGCCCTTGTACAACCCAGCGCGCGATTCTAGGGCAGCAAAGCAATACCAGTAGCATTAGAAATAATTGACCGTATGGCAGTAACAGAAAAAGCCACAGCGGTCGCCACCAGAATGCCGCAAAGACTTCTCTTTTGAGCCCTAGAAAAACGTATCCTTCAGGATCGCGCCCGAAAAGAACTGAGGTTGTAAAGGCTGTAAGCAAAATCAGAGTACCGCCAAAGGCCGTCGGCACCAAGACCCCAAGGGCAACCGTCCGCTTGAAAGTGTCTGTGACTTTGCCGCGGGAAAGCAGCCGAATGCCGATGAACCACCAGAAAGCCAGAAGCGCCAAGACGAGTAGCGCGCCAACTGACAAGCGAGGATGCTCGGCCTGGTGGAGCAGAGGCCAGGCGATCAGGAAAGTAGCCAAGGCCTGCTCCACAAGCAGAGTGTAGTAATCCAACACCTGGAATTGAGTGTTACCTGGGAATTGAGAGTTCCGCTTTCGCAATGGGTGGAGCAGCACGAACCCTATGCCGTGCGCGAGGATCAGGATCAAGGCGGCGGCGGCCAGGGAGATCGAGACACCGTCCGGCATTTTCATGCCCCGCCGTCGCGACCCGGGCGATTCAGTCCACCTGCGCTAGCACCCAATCGTCCTTGCGTTGGCGCGCGGTATACGTCGGCTCGGCACCAGCCTTCCGTTCAATCGCGCCCAGGCTTTCCAGCGGATAGGACTCAACCTGTTTACCGTGGGCCACGGCAAGCCGCAGCAGCCGCTCGGCGGTTTCCCCATGGACGCCCTTCCATTTTCCCAGCGCGAGACGGTTTCCTTCTCTACACCCATCACGCGAGCGAAGGCGGTCCCGGACCAGCCCATGTGCTTTCGGAGGAAACGTATTTCGGAAGGCGTAAGACGACCCGGCCTGCGGATGATTTTTCCCGCCAGAGCTCGATGCAGACCCTCGACGTTGGGGATGACGATCTCGCGCTCGCCGCAGCGCGAGCAGGTCCGTACGCTGACGTTCTTCAAATACACATGGCGAAGTCCGGTTCCCTTGTCATGGTAACGAGAAAGCTTCGCAGATTTCATGGCCGCGCCGCACTCGAAACATTTCATGGCCGCCAGTCTCCCCTGCGTTTACGGTCGCGCCAAGCCGTCACGACACGAAGTTCCCGGGGCGACCTGAACGCCACGACCACCCAAATGGTGTTCGTCCGAACGCGGTAGCGCCAGGATCCCATCCTGAATTCGCCGCCGTCCACCGTCCCTGCCCGCAGCACGCTCAGGACATCCGTGCGTTCCAGGCCGTCCTTGGCCATTTCTTCCTCGGCGTGCGGCGAAAACGCATAGGCTCCGCCTTCCCGGAGGATTTTCCGGATGCGAACCCTTGCGTCGGCATTTGAGAGCGGCTCTCGAAAGTCCTCCCCGGCCTCATCCGCACGCGCGTGCGATTCCGTCATGAGTTTACTCCGGATATTGATCTTTTGTCAACTTTCTGAATTGCCGGCCTTCTCCCTTTGCGGTCTTCCATACCATTCCGGCAGCGGCGTCGGGCCGCGGGCGGCGACGGTGCGCGCGTAGGCGCGCGGGGAGAGGCCTTCGACCGCGCGGAAGGCGCGGGTGAAGGCGCTGACGTTCTCGTAGCCCACGGCCGCGGCGATCTCTTTCACGTTCCCGGTGCCGTGGCTGAGCAGGTGCCGGGCGAGCGCGACGCGGCGGCGCTTGAGTTCCTCCCGGAGCGAATGCCCAAGCTGCGCGCGGGCCAGTTCGCGCAGGTACGGCGGCGAAACCCCCGCCGCGCGCGCGGCCGCTTCCAGGCTTAGCCGCCCTTTCAGGTTCTCGCTCAGGTACTCCAGCGCGCGGGCGACGGCGCGGCGCGCGGTATTCTCGTGATACGTCTCGCGCGGCGGCGCGGGCTTCGAGGCTTCGTTGCCACGCGCGGCGCGGAGCCACTCGACGAGGAACTGCGCGAGCAGCGCGCGCCGCAGCGTCGCGGCGCCTGGGTCCTGGCCGGCTTCAGCAACGATCCGGGGCAAGAGCGCGCGCGCCGGGCCGGGGAGGCTCCACGCGCGCCCGCAGAGTTCCTTCAAGCACCCCGCGCCGCGCGCGGTGAAGGCGATGGTGTAGTAGTGCGGCGCGTGACCCTGCGTGGCTTGGTGCTGGTGGAAGGCGCCGGGCGCGTAAAGGAAGCAATCGCCCGGCCGCGCGCGGAAGCGCCGCGTGCCCACGCGCACGAAGGCCTTGCCGCGGTCGAGGCAGAAGATCTCCCACAACCCCGCGTGCCGCTCGCCCCGGAAACGGTAGCGGCTGCCCTTCTCCTGATAGAGGGCGACGACGACCTGGCGGATCTCGAGGTCGGGCATGGCGGAAGTTTACCACGGAGGCACGGAGGACACGGAGGGGGGAGTAATCAACCACGCCCATAGGGCGTGGCTTTAGGAAGCCCCCCCGAGGGGGGCGTTTGCGTGGGGAAAGCCCCGTTGGGGCTTGGGCTCAAGCGAGGTCCAAGTAGCCTTGGCCTAGCTCAAGCTGTTCCTGTTCCCGAATGTACCTCCGGATCTGCTCTTCGTTCAAGCCTACCGTACTGACGCAGTACCCAGGCGCCCAGAAATGCAAGCCCGTCATACGCCGCTCTTGCCTTAACTGCCGATGTATCCGAACTGCGCTCTTCCCTTTCAGGAAGCCCAGGGTATGAGAAACGCTGAACTTGGGCGGGATGCTCAAACACATATGAATGTGATCGGGCATCGCATGACCTTCGATCAACTCCACGCCACGCTGTTGACACAACTGCTTCAACACCACACCCACCTTGGACCTGGACTTTCCGTAAAACACCTTGTGCCGATACTTGGGCACGATTACCACATGATACTTACAATCCCATCGCACGTGGGACAAACTCTGCCAGTTGTCCATGGTTCTCCCTCCTGTCCCACGGGGCTTTCCCGGAGGGAGAACCTATCTGGCACGCCGGATCGGTCGAACCTCTTAGGGTCGCACGGCCATAGGCCGTGGCTTCAAGAACTGAAGTGAAACGTAAAAGGATTGGGGTCGGGCATCCGGTGGGACTGGCGGAATTAAAGGCCGATAGCGCCCTTTTCTCCGCGTTCTCTGCGTCTCCACGGTGAAGCCGTTAAGCGCCTACTTGAACAACTGCACCCCTTCCGTGGTCGTGACCACAAGGCGGTCAGGGAGGATCGCGATGCCGCCGCGGACGATCTCGCCTTGCTGTACCGGCGAGAGCGCGTCGGTGGCGGGCGGGCGGCCGGCCGCGAAGGCCTTGGCGTCGTAGCGGTAGCGGCTCAACGTGGCGTGCGCGCCGACGTAGAGGAAGCCGCGGCCGTCGAGGGCCAGCGCCTGCACGGGGCTGCTGCCGGCCAGTTCCGCCTTTACGCCCCGGCCAAGCTGCAGCGCCGGGCCGAGCGCGAGCACGTCGTTGCCCAACGGCCACGTCGAAGCCTGCGCGCCGGAGAGCAGCACGTCGGCCGCGCCATCGGCCTTCCAGCAGCCCACGTCGCCCAGCGGGCAGGCGATCCATGCCGAACCGTCGCCGCGCGCGACCGGCGGCCAGAAGAGCCCCTGCTGCGAGTTCCAGCCGGCATCCTTCATCAGCTTGCCGTCGGGCGCGAGGCGGACCAGGCGGCCGGCGCGAGAGGCGATCACGACTTCGCCATTCTCCAGCACGCACGCCGGGGCCTGCACTTCGCTGACCGACTCGTGCGCGAAGCTCCAGCGTTCCTGGCCGTCGAGTTCGTCCAGCGCGACGACCCGCTGGAAGGTGCTGCAGATCACGGCGCCGTCGTGCGCGGCGGTCAGCGCGTAGACCGACGAACCGACGTCCTTCGTCCAGGCGACCCGGCCGAGGCCCGGATCCCAGGCGACGACGTTGGGGCCGGTCATGATCGAGACGCCCAGCGCCACCAGGCCGCGCGGCGTGACGACCGGCGGGTTCTGGCTCAGCCCCAGGACGGGTTCGCCGCAGGGCTTCCACGCCCGTTCTCCGGCGCGCAGGTCGAGGACCCAGAGCTGCGAGCGCTCGGCGTCGGCGCGGCGGAGCACGAAGACGCGCTCCCGGGCGTCGACGACCGCCGGCGCGTACTGCGGCGCCTCGCCGCCGCCTTCGACCCGGGGGAACGGATAAAACGCCTCGGCGACCAGCGCGGCGGGGCCGCGGACCGGGGTTACGCCGGTGTGCCCGGGCGAGCCGCCCAACTGCGGCCAAGGCGCGGAAGGCAGCGCGCCGAGGGCGGCGTCCGGGTCGGGGCGCGCGGCGTCGAGCCACGGCGCGAGAACCTCGCGCGGATCGAAGGCGCGGACGGCGAAGTCGGAGCCGATCTCCTGCCCGCCGCGGGCATCGGCGCTCTTCCCCTCGCCGGATCGCCGCACGCGGCCTTCCACGACGCGCACCCGCGGCCCGCCCGCGGCCAGCTCCACCTCGAACCGGGTGCCCAGCGCCTCGACGTGCGTGCCGTCGGCAAGATCGACGCGGAAGGCCGTCGGACCCTTCGCGACCTGGATCAGGACGCGGCCCTCGCGCAGCTCCAGACGCCGCGCGTCCCGGGCTTCGAGCACGCCGCCGCCGCCGAGCCAAAGCACGGTGCCGTCCTTGAGCTTGATCCAGGCCGCCCGGCCGGGCTGGGCCTCCAAACGATCCCGCGCGCGAAGTTCGCCGCCGGAGGCGCCGCCGGCCGTGCTCGCGGCGGACGCGTCGAAGCGGCCGAGTAGCTCGCGCTGGGCCACGACGGGCGGGGGTTCCGCCGCCGGTCCCGGGGTTGAGCAACAAGTAGCCCGTGGCGGCGAAGAGCACGATGGCGGCGGCCGCGGCGGTCAGCCCCAGGCGGCGCACGCGCGCTTCGCGGGCCCGCCGCGCCTGCCGTTCGCGCTCGCGGTCGAGTTCCGAGGCGGCCAGCTTCTCCGCGGCGGCCCGCGCCTTGGCGGTGCTGGGGCGCGGGCGTTCGGCGACCCGTTCCAGGAGCTTGTCGGTGAAGACCTCGTCGTGCCAGTTGGATTCGACGACGCGGCTGATGCGCCGGTGGGCGGATTGCAGGTCCTCGAAGTCGGCCTTCCAAGCCGGGTCGGCGCGGAGCTTCTCCTCCACCGCGGCCTTCAGGCCGGGTTCGAGTTCGCCGTCGAGGTACATCGACAGCAGCAACTCGCGGTCTTCTTCGCGCACGGCCATCATGACGGGATCTGCCCCTCCACTTCGTCGGCCTTCGGCACGGTCTTCTTGGTCAACTTGCGCTCCAGCATCTTGCGCACGCGGGAGAGCTTCTCGCCGACGGCCGAGACCGACATGTCCAGGCGCTCGGCGATCTCTTTGTACGAGAGCCCTTCGATATGCTTCAGTTCGATGATCTCGCGGTAGTCGTCGCGCAGGTCGCGCAGGGCCTCGAGCACCTGCAAGTCCTCCTCGCGGTCCTCCAGCTTGTCGATCTGCAGGCCGCGGGTCTCGCGGGGGGCCTCGTAGCCCTGGTCCTTCATCGACTCCAGGCTCATCACTTCCTTTTTCCCGCGCAGGTGGTCCAGCGCGGTGTGCTGGACGATGGTCATCAGCCAGGGACCGAACTTGTCGGGCTTCTCGAGTTCGCCCAGCGCGTCGTAGGCCTTGAGGAAGGCCTCCTGCGCGATGTCCTCGGCGGCCTGGTAATCGCGGACGATGGCGAGGGCCTTGTTGCGCGCGGCGTTCTGGTAGCGCTCGGCGAGTTCGGTGAACGCGGCGATCTCGTTCTCGAGGCACTTCACGACCAGCTCGCCATCGGATTGGCGCAGGTAGGGACCGCCGCGAACCCGGCGCGTGGTGAGGCGCGCTTTGTAGACCTTGCGCTCGAACGGCCGATCGTCCATGCGCTGCACCGCCGGTTGACCTAGCCGGGAAGGGCGCCGGCGCCGGTTCGCCGGACGACCGCCACCGGGTCCCCTACTGTAAGGACGCGCGCGGCCCGGCGCCAGTGACCCGGCCTCCCCTTCGCCGAGGAGCCCCAAGCCGCCGGCATCCGGCGCCTGCCGCCGGACGCGGAGGGCCTTCGCCTCCCGAGCGTCCGCGTATCCCCAAGTACCTGGCAAGGTTGCGTTCTCCTTCCTATTTATATCAAGGACGGGTCGGAATCAGCCGCTCTTAGAAGATGGCCGTGCGCATTGACTCCATTAGGGGTATGATGGGCGCTGCCTATCCGCGGCACGTGTGAGGGACCGGTCTTGAAGCGTTCGCACCATCTGGCTTTTCTGCTGCCCGTCCTGGCGCTACTCCTGGCGGCCTGCAGCGCGAGCCTGCCCAAGATGGACAGCATCCTCGACCATCCGCTGCTCGACCATCGCGTCGAGGAGACCCCGCGGCAGAAGACGCTCCGCGAGTGCCAGCAGGAGAGCGAGCGCTTCCGCGTGGACTGCAAGTTCTGCCATGAGAAGAAGAGCGAGGCCGAGATCGCCGCGCCCGACAAGCTCTTCCTGACCGAGCACGGCCGGCGCGCGCGGATCATGCGCTCCAGCCCCACCTTCGGCCTCCACAACCAATGCAGCAAGTGCCACATGACCAAGTTCGCGCTGAACGCCTACGCCAAGGACCTCTTCGGTCCGGAGAGCGCGCGCTTCAAGGAGATGCAGGAAGAATTGAGCGCGCCGGTGCAGGGGCGCTGATACGCTCCGCTCGCTACGCCAGCCGCCCCAGCAACGCCTTCACCGCCCGGTCCACGCCTTCCTGCATACGCTCGGTCTGAAGTTCCGCGAAGGGCTCGAAGGGGAAGCTTCTGCTGCGCGATATAGGCGTTGTAGGCGGCGCGCAGGACGGCCTGCAGGTTGACGGCGTCGGCGAGGTTGTAGCGGGCAAGACCGTCGAGCGCGTCGGTGCGCTGGCGCTGCTTGAAGAGCCGCCAGAGCTTCACCGCGTCGTAGCCCGTGAAGCGGTCGATGGGCGGCGGGCGCTTCACGCCGATCTGCGCCTCGATCTTCTTCAAGCCTCCGGTGAGCCCGACGACGCGCGTGATCGGGCGCAGGTCCAGGTGCGCGCCCGCGAAGAAGCCCTTCCCGAAGCGCTTTTCCAGGTACGGCATGTCGAAGGAGCGGCCGTTGAAGGTGCAGAGGACGCGGTAGCGGTTGAGGTACTCGGGGAGTTCGTCCAGCCCCGGTCCGCGCAGGAAGACGCGCGCCTCCCGGCCGTCCCAGGCGCCGACGACGGTGGTGCCGCCGGGGGCCTCTTCGTCCTCGGGGATCGTGTCGCCGGGCGAGCCGTCGGTCTCGATGTCCAGGTAGACGATCCGCCCGTCGTCGAAATCCGGCGCCAGCCGCCAGGCCTCCGCGCCGAGCCGTTCCTCGAACCAGTGCGCGTCGCCCGCGCGCAGCCGCTCGCGGGACTCGCAGAGCATCGCCTCGAAGGCTTCGGCGGGGGATTCGTCGAATAGGTCGCGCGGGATCCGGGCGAGGCAGTCGTCCCAGCAGAGCACCCCGGCGTCCCACAGGCCGCGCTCGCGCTGCGGCCCGCTGCCGGGCAGGTGGAGGAAGGTGCGGGTCAGCACACCGAAACCCCGGAAAATTCGGAATGCGGAATGCTAAATGCGAAATGAACGGCGCCGCATGCAAGGGCATTTCGCATTTCGAATTCCGCATTCCGCATTTCAACTCAGCCTTTCACGGCCACGCCCTTGCGAAAGAGCAGGCCGACATCGTCGCTGAAACCCGCGCGGAGGATCGCGGCGCCGGCGACGGAGAAGACCGGGCGCTCCTCGGCGGCGAAGGGATCGCCGGCGTCCAGGTTCGGCCAGGCCGAACTGAAGGCGTAGACGGCGCGCTCGGCGATCTGCGCGTCGGCGATCTCCTCGGGCTGCTCGGAGAGAAACGCCTCCCAGAGCAGCAGGCCGCGGCTGGTGGTCTGGAACTCCTCCGCTTCCAGGTACACGGGCGGTGCGCTCCAGTTCTTCCGGATCATCTGCTCCTTGATGCGCAACAGGATCCAGGTGACTTCGGCCAGTCCCGCGGCGAGCGCCGAGGCCCCGCCGCCGGCCGACCACGGGCGCCGGCCTTCGCCCGCGCGGCCCTTGGTGATCGAGTAATGGTCCGCGTCGAGCGGCACGAAGAGCGGGCACTCGAAGCCCAGCGCGACCTTCGTCCCGCGCCCCAGGTCGGCGGTGACGGCCTCGGCGAGTTCCTCGGGATAGCGCCCGGAGAGGACCTCGCGGCCGGCGGCCGAGGCGCGCCAGCCCGTCCAGGCGAACTTGTTCTTCGCCGGCTGCGGAGCGACCCGGCCCACGTCGGCGCAGTAGACGGAGAAGTCCAGCGTGGCGCTCATGCCGGCACCGCCTTGCCGCGGCCCGAACGCAAGGCGTCGATGCGCCGGAGCGCCTCGTCCTTGCCCAGCAGCGCGAGCGTGTCGTGGATCGGCGGGGAGACCGGCACGCCGGCCAGCGCCACGCGCAGCGGCTGCGCGACGGCGCCGAACTTCGCGCCCTTCGATTCGGCGTAGGCGTTCAGCGCCTGCTCCAGCGCGGCGGGGCTCCAGTCGGACGCCGCGCCGAGCAGCGCGCGGGCGGCCTCCAGGTGCGCCCAGCCGTCGTTCTTCTCGAGAAACTTCGCGACGGCCTTCGAGTCGTAGCTCTTCGGCGGCTCGAAGAAGAGCCGGACGTTCTCGGCCAGGCCCAGCAGCGTGCGGCTGCGCTCCTGCTCCAGGGCGAGGACGCGCTTGAGCCAACCGTCAACGATTACATTTTCAAGAGGATTCGAGTCTGTGCCGGATGTGTCAGTACGAAAGATTGAGGGTTCCATTTCTGCCTTCGCAAGGGCCTCATCAAAGCGCACCTGCTTGTCGGCTTCACTTTCGCCTTCTATGTGAGGAAGTGTAAAGATTGCGTAGGTGCCCTTTCTCAACGGGTATCCTGCGTTCACTAAAAAAGGGAAAACGCGTTCAAGCAACTCGTCCACCGGCAACTTCTTCAGGTACTCGCCGTTCATCCATTCCAACTTGGTGCCGGGGAGGGACTCGTGAAGCCACCCGACGCGCTCGGCCTCGCCGGCGTCCTCGGCCAAGTCGCGCTTGCGGGCGAGGGCGAACTGCGCGGGCGCGTGCTTGATCCGCTCCAGGTCGAAGGCCGCGGTCATCTCGTCTTTCGACATCAGTTCGCGGTCGTCGCCGGGGGACCAGCCCAGCAGGGCCAGGAAGTTGAAGAGCGCCTCGGGAAGGATGCCGGCGTCGCGGTAGAGCGTGACGGCGACGGGGTCGCGGCGCTTGCTGATCTTCTGCGCCTTGTCGTTGTGGATCATGGGCAGATGCGCGAAGACCGGCAGCGGCGCGCCGAGCGCCTCGAAGAGGTTGATCTGCTTGGGCGTGTTGGCCAGGTGGTCCTCGCCGCGGATGACGTGCGAGATCTGCATGTCGATGTCGTCGACGACGGTGGCGAAGTTGTAGGTGGGCGTGCCGTCGCCGCGCAGGATGACGTAATCGTCGAGCATCTCCGCGGGGCGGCGGTACTCGCCCCAGACCGCGTCGCGGAAGACGACCTCCTTCGGCTCGCCGGGATGGAATTTGAAGTAGAGCGCCGGGTTCGGGTCGGCGGCGGCCTCGGCGCGGTCCTCGTCCCACTTGCCGGCCTTCTTGAGCTTCTCGATCTTCCAGGCCGGCAGCTCCTTGGGGGCCTCTTTCTTGGCCCAGTAGGCGCGCCCGGCGTCCTCGAGCTGCTTAGCGACGGCCTTGTAGCGCTCGAAGCGCTGCCCCTGGAAGTACGGGCCGTACGCGCCGCCCTTCTCCGGGCCCTCGTCCCATTCCAGACCCATCCACTTCAGGCCGTCGAGGATCACCTGCACGGCCTCGTCGTGATGGCGCTTGATGTCGGTGTCGTCGATGCGCAGCACGAAGACGCCGCCGAGCTTGCGCGCGAAGAAGTAGTTGAAGATCGCCGTGCGGATCCCGCCGACATGGAGATAGCCGGTGGGGCTGGGCGCGAAGCGGACGCGGACGGACATGTGGGGGCCTTTCGAGATTCGGTTCACCGCAGAGACAGGACGCGGAGAAGAGGTTTGGACTCCTGGGAATCGGGATCCGACGCTCAAACACATCCGATTCGACATTCTCCCGGGAAAGCGTGTGAATTTCCAGGGTTAGACCAACAGCGCGGAAATTTTTCTAAAATTATCGTGACTTATCATAGTGATTATGATTAATAATGATACCTCAAGCAAAGGAGCCGCCCATGGCCGCGAAGAAGAAAAGCAAGTCCCCCGCTTCGGAGCAACCCGCCGCCGCCTCTTCCGGCGACGGCCGCGAACTGATCGGCCTCGAGGAGGCCATCGAGTTGCTCAAGACCACCCGCCCCACCTTTTACCGCTGGCTCAAGACCGGGAAGCTGAAGGGCCTCAAGGCCGGCCGGCAGTGGCGCTTCCACCGCGAGGACCTGGAGCGCTTCATGCAGGGCGAGGCCCCGCGCGAGACGCTGCCCACCGACATCGGGCCGCTGCTGAAGCAGTTGCGCGAGTACGCCAAGCGCACGGGGCGCGAAAGCAGCCCCGCCAGCGACGAAGGCAATCTTGCCACGGCGGTGAACCTGATGATTCTCGAGGCGGTCGCCGTACACGCCAGCGACATCCATCTGGAAGGCACGACGCGCGCGGGTTTCAATGAGGCCATCGGGCGGCTGCGCTTCCGCGTGGACGGGGCCTTGCAGGCGGTGGCGGAGTTCGACCTGCGGCTGCTGAAGCCGCTGATCGAACGCTGGAAGCGCCTGGCGCACTGCGATCTTAACGTCAACAACCTGCCGCAGGATGGGCGCATCGAACTGAAAGTCAGGGGGCGCACGCTGGACATTCGCGTCTCGTTCGTGCCAGGCCTCTTCGGCGAGGGGCTGACGGCGCGGCTGCTGGACCCCAGCCAGGTTGCGCTGGACCTGGAGCGGGTCGACTTCGCGCCGGCGGACCGGGCCCGGATCGAGCGGCTGCTCAAGCTGCCCTGGGGCATGGTGCTCTGCACCGGGCCGGCGGGCTCGGGCAAGACGACGGTGCTGTACGCCTGCCTCAAGCGCATCAACAGTCCGGACCGGAAGGTGATCTCCATCGAGAATCCGGTGGAATACCTGATCCCGGGCGTGGTGCAGTTGCAGGTTCGGGGCCCGCTGACCTTTCCGGTGCTGATGCGTTCCGCGCTGCGCGGCGATCCGAACGTGCTCCTGATCGGGGAACTGCGCGACCAGGAGACCGTCCAGGTCGCGATGGAAGCGGCGCTGACCGGGCACCTGGTCCTCTCTTCGATGCACACCGACGAGGCGGCCAGCGCCCTGATCCGGCTCTGTGACATCGGCATCGATCCCTTCGTGATCGCGGAGTCGGTGAAGCTGATCGTGGCGCAGCGGCTGGTCCGCAAACTCTGCGCGGAGTGCAAGCGCAAGGCCGAACCGGCCCCGCACCTGCTGGAACAGGCGATGCGCCTCGCGCGGACCGGCGGCCTGAACTGGGGCGAGTTGCCGCCGAACTTCCACGCGCCCGGCGGCTGCAAGGCCTGCAATCAGACCGGGTACCGCTACCGCACCGTGATCGCGGAGACCTTGGAAGTGACCGGCAAGATCGCCGGCGCGCTGATGCGCCGCGCGAGCGCCGACGAACTGCGCATGCTGGCGGTGGGCGAGGGCATGACGACCTTCATCGCCGACGGCATCCGCCGCGCCGCGCTCGGGGAGACGACGCTGGAGGAAGTGCTGCGCCACGCGCACGCGGAATGAGCCCGCCCCATCGTGGCGCTGGCGGACGGCCTGGGCGAACCCGGCGCGGCCGCCGCCCGGGTAATCTTCCGGCAAAAGTTGTCCGAATCGGAAATCAGATTGGGAAGTCTCGCGCTAATCCGGCGCCGAGTGGGAACGTCCTCCGGTAGTATCGCCCTGCGGAGGAGGACGCGCGCGTGGCCATTCTTTCCAAGAGGGCAGTCCTGTGGCTGGTGCTGGCCTGCGGCGCGGCCGCGGCCAGCCAGCCGAACAACGCGGAAATTCTCCGCCGCGTGGTCTGGAAGAAGAGCGTCCTCGAAGCCGACGCGATTCGCGCCGAACAGGGCCTCCTGATCTGCACGGGCTCCGGCGGCCTGACGGTGCTCGAGGCGAAGTCCGGCCGCGAAGTCCGCCGCTTCGCGCCGCAGCCGAACGCCGCGGGGCGCTACTGCATTCCCGTCCCCGGCGGGCTGGGGCTGCTCTTCTCGGGCGACCACTACGCGAAGCCGCAGGTTGGCGTGGTCCTCGACGCGCTCACGGGCAAGGAGCGCCTGCGCCTGGAAGCCGGCGAGGGCCGGTTCGGGCGCGTCTGCTGCGACCCGGAGCGCGGCGAGCTCTACGCGGCCCTGCCCGACGGCGCCAACAAATTGAAACTCACCGCGTACGACGCCAAGGACGGCGCGAAGAAGTGGGAACTGCCGCTCGGAACGGGTCTTTACCGCGTTTCCGGCACGGTCGTGTACTACGCCACGCGCGAGGCCCCGCCCGGCGCGGCGGTCCAGGAGCAGAATCTGCTCGGCGAACTCGTCCGCGCCTTCGACCGCGAGAATAACAAGGTTCTCTGGGAACGCCGGCTGCCCAACGGGCGCAGCGTCTCCGAAATGCAGATCTCGGGCGCGCGCCTGATCCTGACCACCCGAGCGCAACTGGCGCGCCGAGAGGATCTGGCCGGCGGAGGCCGCGCGGGCGAGGAAGGCTTGCTGGCCCTCGACCTCGCCGACGGCACGGAACGCTGGTCGTACTGGCCGGGCGAGGCCGGCCACCTCCATGCGGAACATACGAACGCCGCCGGACAGGCGGTCAACAGCGCGACGGTGCATCGCGGTTCGATCTCCGCCACGCTCGCCACGGAGGACGAGATCTACGCGGGCGGCTACGGCGTCGTCTTCGGACTCAACGCGGGGGACGGGAAGGAACTCTGGAAACTGAAGCTCCCCGAGCGCGTCTACGGGTACTCGCCGGAAGTCCGCGCCGCGCTGGAAAAACAGGGCCTCTCCGCGAAGGGCGCCTCGATGCCGGCAGATGTATACGCCGTCGCCTTGAAGGACTATACCGTCTACTACAGTTCCCACGACGGGCTGCATGCCTACGACTTGACCGCGCAGCGGGAGCGCTGGCGCTTCGTGCCGCCCGAAGGCGGCGCGCGGGGCTTCGTGGTGGACGGCGACCGCCTGTACCTCATCGCCGGGCCGCAGCACGACACCATCGACTACGCCCTGGGCATGCGCGCGCCGGGCAAGCGCCAGGCCGTGAACGTCAGCGTGTATGCGCTCGACGTGAAGGAAGGGAAGTAGACGGCTCAAGCAAGATCGCGGCCTCCAACCTCATGAGGTTTTCGCCGTTCTCCGTGCCCTCCGTGCTCTGTGGTGAAAATCAGACCAGCGCGAAGTTGCTCGCTTCGGGCGCCGGGGCCTTGCGCTGGAGCGGCCGGCCGGCCTGAAGCGCGGCGAACTCCTCGCGGACCTCGTCGAGCTTCGGGTATCGGTCGTCCTGCTTCAACGCGAGCATGTGCGCGAGGATCGTGCAGAAGCCGTTGCTGAGGTTGGTAAGCACGGTCTTGGGGTGCGGGATCCCGCCGCGGGTGTGGAGCAGCATCACGGCGGCGGGGTTCTTGCCCTGGTAGGGCGGTTGCCCGGTGGCGGCGTAATAGAGCGTGCAGCCCAGGCTGTACTCGTCGGTGCGCCCGTCCACGGCCGAGTTCCCGCGCGCCTGTTCGGGGGCCATGAAGGTCGGCGTGCCCACGACGGTGTCGGAGCCGCTGACGGAAACCTTGGTCAGGTTCAGGCCCTTGGCCAGGCCCAGGTCGGCGAGCTTGGGCGCGCCGTCGCGCGCGATCAGGATGTTCTCGGGCTTCACGTCGCGGTGGTGGATCCCCAGCGCGTGCATGTGGGCCAGCGCGTCGGCCAGCGCCAACCCGAGGCGAACGACTTCCTTCTCCTTCAGGTGGTGGTGCTGGATCAGCAGTTCCTTCAGGTTCGGCCCTTCCACGTACTCCATCGCCATCCAATAGAAGCCCGCGTCTTCGCCGGTCCCGCGGGAGGCGACGATGTTGGGGTGCTGGAGCGTGCTGAGCGCCTGGCCTTCGCGCAGGAAGCGCTTGGCGGAGAGCGTGTCGTCCTTCGCATGCTGCGGGAAGAACTTGAGCGCGACGATCGAACCGTCCGAATCCGCGCGAGCCCTCGCCACCGCGCCGCGCGTGCCGGAGGCGACCAGCTCGAGCAATTCGTACGGGCCGATGCGTTGCGGAAAGCCAAGGTCCATGGCGCGCGATTCAACCGGGCAGAGAAGACGGTTCCGCGTCCTACACTCAATCTCTTATACCCGTCTCCGCGGCCATTCGGCCAGTGGGTTGGCTCACGGCCCGGGTCGGGGTCTCGAAAAATGATGCACGGTGCAGGTACGCACGCATGCTTCGCGATCCGAGTTGAACGGGGCGAATCCTGGCGGCTTAGAACACAAGAGACTGGCGTTCCAGGAGGTTAGGCGTTCAAGTCTGAACCATGGCATACCGGGATCGTGAACATTCCCATTAATAAGGATCGCACTCGCGCGTGATGGATACGCAAGGCACGGCGGAGCCCGGCATGAGCGGCGAGGAAGCCCGCAGTCCGAACGGTCCAGCGGCCGGCGCCTGGGTGCGCGCGGCCGTGGCGGACTACGAGGGCCCGCTGACGCTCTACGCGGCGCGGTTGGTGGGCAACGTCGAGGCCGCGCGCGACGTGGTGCAGGAGACGTTCCTGCGCCTGTGCCGGCAGTCGCCGGCCGAGTTGAACGGGCGGACGCGGGAGTGGCTCTTCGCGGTCTGCCGCAACCGCGCCCTGGACGTGCGCCGGAAGGAGAAACGGATGACGCCGCTGACGGAAACCCAGGCCGAACGCGCGCCGCAAGCCGCATCGCCCGCGCCCCCGGAGGCGCTGGAAAAGCGCGAGACGACCGCGCGGATGCTCGACCTGTTGCAGGAGCTCCCCGACTCCCAGCAGGAAGTGCTCCGGCTCAAGTTCCAGCACGGCCTCTCCTACAAGGAGATCGCGCGCGTGACGGAGCTGAGCGTCAGCCACGTCGGCGTGCTGATCCATACGGGCCTGAAGACGCTGCGCGGCCAGATGATACCCAATGCGGAATTCGGAATGCGGAATGCGAAATGAACGGCGGTCCCGTTCCGCGGGCGTCTCGCCCGCACGTTGATGTGCTCTGTGTGCTCTGTGCTCTGTGGTTTGAAACCGTTGGAAGACCTTAAGGAACCGAACGATGCCGAACCTCATGGACGACCCGAAGCTGACCGCGTACGCGCTGGGCGAGACCGACGCGCTGACCCCTGACGAGCGCGCGGCGATCGAACGCGAACTGGAATCGAACGCGGCGCTGCGCCGGCACGTGGAGGACCTGCACGCGGCGGCGGGGCGGCTCGAGGCGGAACTCCAGGCCGAGCCCGCGCCGGGCTTGTCGGACGCGCAGAAGGCGGCGCTGGAGGCCGAGCTGAAGCCGGGCGTGAAGAGCGGCCGCAAGCGGCAGGTGACGCCGCTACCGGTTGCAAGTCGGTTCGAGCGCCGGTTGGCCGCAGGCGCCGTGGCGGCGCTGCTGCTGGTGGTTGCGGGGTTGGCACTGCCTGTGCTGACGCAGGCGCGGCGGCAAGCCCGAGCAGTCAAGACGTTCGCTGGAGCTGAAGACATTTACCGCAGAACGGAGTACGATCGCAAGGGCGTGTTGGAGTATTCGAAGACTGCATCGGTTTACGATGAAATATATGATCCCAGCGAGGCTAATGCACCGAAGGCCGAATATGTATTCGGGGATGATGGTGGAATAAAACTGAATGATGCGTTCATCTTTCAAGGCTTCCCTTTCGATGGCATTCAACGAACCACCCCCAACACCGAATCCTACGCCTCCGCCAAGCCCAACCCCTTCAAGTCCGTGCGCGGGGCCGACGCCGTCTCGACCTTCAGCATCGACGTGGACACCGCCAGCTACGCGAACGTGCGCCGCTACCTCAACGGCGGGCAGCTTCCGCCGCCCGACGCGGTGCGCCTGGAGGAACTGATCAACTACTTCCCCTACGACTACGCGCCGCCGGCGGCCGGCGACGCGCATCCCTTCGCCGCGCACGTCGAGCTGGCGACCTGCCCGTGGAACCCGCGCAACCGCCTGGCCAAGGTCGGGCTCAAAGGGCGCGAGATCCCCTGGGAGAACCGCCCGTCGAGCAACCTCGTCTTCCTGCTCGACGTGAGCGGCAGCATGAACGACCGGAACAAGCTCCCGCTGGTCAAGCAGGCCCTGAAGCTGCTCGTCGAGAAGCTCAGCGAGAACGACCGCGTGGCGATCGCCGTCTACGCCGGCGCGGCGGGGCTGGTCCTGCCCAGCACGCCCTGCCACCGCAAGGCCGACGTCCTCGACGCGCTGGACAAGCTCCAGGCCGGCGGAAGCACCAACGGCGGCCAGGGCATCCAGCTCGCCTACGCCACCGCCGCGCAAAACTTCATCAAGGGCGGCGCCAACCGCGTGATCCTCTGCACCGACGGCGACTTCAACGTCGGGATCAGCGACAAGGGCAGTCTGATCCGCTTGATCGAGGAACAGGCCAAGGGCGGCGTCTTCCTGAGCGTCCTCGGCTTCGGCATGGGCAACCTCAAGGACGACATGCTGGAGCAGCTCGCCGACAAGGGCAACGGGAACTACGGCTACGTGGACAGCGAGCGGGAGGCCAAGAAGCTGCTCGTCGAAGAAGCCGGCGGGACGCTCCTGACCATCGCCAAGGACGTGAAGATCCAGATCGAGTTCAACCCCGCCGTCGTGGACGCCTACCGCCTGTTGGGCTACGAGAACCGCGTGCTGGCGCGCGAGGACTTCAACGACGACAAGAAGGACGCCGGCGAGATCGGCGCGGGGCATACCGTCACGGCCCTCTACGAGATCGTCCCCAAGGGGCGCTACGCCGAGTTGGTCGGCGCCGACCCGCTCAAGTACCAGGAAGAAGGCGCGCTCACGTCCGATGCGCACCACGGCGAGATGTTCACGCTGAAGCTCCGCTACAAGCAGCCCGAGGGCGAGACGAGCACGCTCATGACGCAGGCGGTGACCGATCCGGAACTGGGCTTCGAGAAGGCGAGCAAGGACTTCCGCTTCGCCGCCGCGGTGGCCTACTTCGGGATGATCCTCCGCGACTCGCCCTACCGCGGCAGCGGGAACTGGGAACTGGCGCGCGAGCTGGCTTCAGAGGCCAAAGGCGACGACCCAAAGGGATACCGAAATGAATTCGTTGGGCTGATTGAGAGGGCTTCGGCCTTGGATCCGAAGTCAAATCCTTAATGGACTTACATAATGTTACCCTGCGCAACCTCAGTTCCATTGGAATCGAGGTTGCGCTTGTCTGCATAACACATTTTTATATAAAGTGTTATATATAAATTTCTGGTCCCAGCCCCGTACTAAATTTCGCATAAATCAATACTCGACAATGCGCGGATTGAGGCTAGATTTTTGCCTTCGATCACGAGGTGCAAGAACTCAATCGGTTCGCAACCGCGTTGGCTCGGCCGTTCGTGTGTGCGTTCGCACACGGGAGGATTCCGTCATGTCTTCGTCTCCGCGTTTTCATCGCTACCTGGATAAGGCCCCGCTGGTGGTGGCCTTCGCCTGGATGGGCTTCGCCGCGCCGCATGCGTACGCGCAGGCCATCCCGATTCCGGTAACGACCGTCGCCGACACCGTCGCGGTGGACCCGGCGAATAGCCCGCTGGACGCGGGGACCGAAATCTCCCTCCGCTCGGCGATCCAGTTCGTGAACGCGCAGACGGGCACGACGTCCTACGAGGTCCTTCTCGATTCCACGCTGGGCGGCGGAGTTTATACGCTCTCGATCGCTGGGGCGCTCGAAGACGCCGCGGCCACCGGGGATCTGGACATCACGCGCGCCGTGCCCTTTGCGATCCGGGGGACCAACGGCATTGCAACGATCGACGCCGAAGGCATCGACCGCGTCTTCCACATCCTGGCCAGCGGCGGAAGCGTCACCTTCCAGAACCTTTTGATTCAGGACGGTAGGGCGGCCGATTCCGGCTCCGCGGGGCTCGATGCGTACGGCGGCGGGATCTTCCAGCCCAACCCGGGCGCGCTGGTCCTGGACCAGGTCTCGATCACCAATTGTCTCGCGGACGGCGGGACGCCGACGACGGCTGGCTTGAACGGCGGGAACGCGCTGGGCGGCGGGCTGTACGTGAGCGGGGGCACGTTGGATATCCAGAACGGCAGCTTCGTCGCCGGCTGCCAGGCCGTGGGCGGCAACGGGGCGAACGGAACGACTTCGGGAATCGCGGGGGGCGACGGCGGCCTCGCCCAAGGCGGCGGGATCTGGGCCTTCGATACCGTCGTGAGCGTGGACGGTTCAGGCGTGGAGAACAATCGCGCCCGCGGGGGCCAGGGGGGAAATGGCGGGACGTCGGCGGATGGCGGCAACGGCGGCGCGGCGGAAGGCGGCGGGCTCTTCGTCGACACGGGCAGCGTTTCGATCGACGGTTCGAGCCTGTCCACCAACGACGTGACCGGCGGCAATGGGGGAATGGGGGCGTCGCACTATCCAGCTTTACGAATGCCGGCAACGGCGGCGAAGGCGGGCATGCCTTCGGCGGCGGACTTTACGCCACGGTCGCCGTCATGCTGGATGGCAGCGGCGTAACGTCCAACATCGCAAGCGGCGGCCAGGGCGGAAACGGCGGTTCAATGCTTTCCTCCAATGGACTCGGCGGAAGTGGCGGCTCCGGCGGGGATGCCGAAGGCGGCGGGATCTGGAGTTCGGCCGGATTGACCTTCACGGACACCCTTGGTGCGGATTCAACCGGTTTGACCGACAACGGCGCCTACGGCGGCCAAGGCGGCGTGGGCGGCAAAGCAACGGATACGAGCGGCGCTGGCGGGGACGGCGGCGAAGGGGGCGACGCGGCCGGCGGGGCGGTTTACGTATCCGGCGGGAACGCTGATTTCGACGGCGGCGCGGACGGGGCCAGCCTTTCCAACAACATCGCGTTCGGGAGAGACGGGGGCAAGGGCGGAAGCGCCACCGGCGGAGCCTCCACCGGCGGGGAGGGCGGTCCTGGCGGGTCGGCGGAAGGCGGCGCCGTCTGGGTCGCGGGCAACCTGGACCTCGCCAACTTCGGCGCCCTTTCTTTCAACGGCGCGTTCGGCGGCGACGGCGGCGACGGCGGCGCGAACACCGGCACCTCCGCCCGCGACGGCGGCAACGGCGGTAACGGCGGGTTTGCGGAAGGCGGCGCGCTCTGGGTCCTTGGCGGCAGCATCGGCCTGACCGGGCCGCTCACGGTGGAAAGCAACCAGGCCAGTGGAGGAAACGGCGGGTACGGCGGCGATGCGTCCGATTCCGACGGCGGCGACGGCCGCGCCGGCGGGCGCGCACGCGGCGGGGCCATCTACCAGGGCGTGGGGACGACGTTCGCGCTGAACGCGAGCGGAACGTTCACGGGCAACTCGGCCCTCGGCGGATTCGGCGGCGGCGGCGGGACCGGCGGCTCCAATTCGGGTGGCGACGGCGGAACAGGCGGAGCGGCTCTGGGCGGCGCCATCTACACCGACGCGGGCGTGGCGACGCTGGCCTCGCCCAGCTTTGGCTCCAACGCCGCTATCGGCCGGGACGGCGGCAACGCGGGGACCGGCGCGGGCGGGCAAGGGGGCGACGGCGGGGACGGCGGCGATGCTTCCGGCGGCGGGTTGCTTGTCGATTCGCCCGCCGGGATGCTGACCATTACTGGTGGGAACTTCACGAACAACCGCGCCAACGGCGGCGGCGGCGGCGGGGCCACCAGCAACTTCCACCCGGGCGAAGCGGGCGATGGCGGCCGCGGCGGGGATGCCTCCGGCGGCGGGCTCTGGGCCTATGCCGGGACGGTAACGCTGACCGACGCGACCGACTTCATGGGCAACACGGCCCTGGGCGGGAACGGGGGAGACGGCGGGAGCGGCAACTCGGGAGGCCACTCCGGCCGCGGCGGCGACGCCTACGGGGGCGGCGTGTTCATGCCGGGCACGACCGGCGCCCTGTTTTACGGCGGGACCTTCTCGTCCAATGCGGCAAGCGGCGGGAGCGGCGGCGACGCGCGAACCGTCGTGAACCAATCCGAGATCAGCACCACCACGGGGTTTTTTGGGTCGTCCTTCGGCGGACGCGGCGGCTTTGGCGCCGGCGGCGGGCTCTACCTGTACGCCGGCTCGCTGGAACTGCGGCCCGATGCGGGGATGACTCCGCAGGTCTTCATGACCAACGCGGTCTACGGCGGGAGCGGCGGGAAAGGCCCGAGCGGCGGAGCGGCCACCACCTCGACTACCTCCGGGAGTTCCGTTGGCGGCTTCGGCGGCTTAGGCGGCTTCGCGATAGGCGGGGGCCTCTACACGGAAGATGCGGACCTGACCCTGGACACGGTCACCGTGGACGATAATCGGGCGGAAGGCGGCCAAGGCGGCCAAGGCGGCGATTACGGGACCTTTGGGGGCGGAAGAGGCGGATTTGGAGGCGTTGCCGCGGCCGGCGGCATCGTGCAGGAAGACGGGAACCTGACGATCACCGGCAGCCAGATCGTCAACAACAGCGCCATCTCCGGGGACGGAGGAGCCGGCGGCCGAGGCGACACCAACGGCCCGGGCGGCGAAGGCGGCAGCGGCTTCTACGCCTACTCGGGTGGACTGCTTGCCTTGGGTCCCTCCACGTTGACGATCACCAACAGCAACGTCTCGAGCAACAGCGCCAGGGGCGGCGCCGGCGGCGCCGGCGGCCAGGGGGGCTCGACGGGAAGCACCAACCTCTCGGGCGGTTCGGGCGGGGACGGCGGCGCCGCGCTGGGCGGCGGGCTGGCGATCGCCAGCCCCCCGCGGGCGCCCTGGTGGATACGGTGACGATGTACGGCAACACGGTGAACGGCGGCGCCGGCGGCGCCGGCGGCCGGGGCGGGTTTGGCTCCAGCACGACCTCGATCGATGACCTGAACGGCGGCGATGGCGGCGCGGGCGGGTTGGCTTACGGCGGGGGCTGGTCCTGATTGTCGGCACGCTCGAACTGAGAGACTCGCTGGTCTACTTTGGCGGCGCCCAAGGCGGCTCGGGCGGGAACGGCGGCAGCGGCGGTTCGGCGAGGTCTTTTGGCAACGCCGACGACCTGAACGGCGGGGACGGCGGCAGCGGCGGTTTCGCCGCCGGCGGCGGAATCTTCAACGCAGGGACGCTGACGCTGACCAACACGGAGGTCTCCAACAATCAAGTCGATGGCGCCGGCGGTGGAAACGGCGGGGACGCCGGGTCGGCGCAAGACTTCGGGAGGGTCACGGAGAGCTTCTCGGGCGGGGATGGCGGCGAAGGCGGCTCCGCCGCCGGCGGCGGCATCTTTAACGATGGGGCGCTGACCCTGACCGCCGCGCGGATCCTCAATAATTCGGCCGACGGCAGCAGCGGCGGGAACGGCGGAAAAGGCGGAACGGCGAGGTCTTTTTAGCAGCGCCCAGGACCTGAGCGGCGGGGACGGCGGCAGCGGCGGGGTCGGCCAGGGCGGCGGGATCTTCAACACAGGTACGCTGAGCCTCACCGACACGACCATGGATTCAAATACGGTCACCGGTGGGAACGGCGGGAACGGCGGGAACGGCGGCTTTGCCTCCAGCGGCATCTCTGCCTTCAATCTGTCCGGGGGCTCGGGCGGGAGCGGCGGAAACGGCGAGGGCGGCGGGATCTGGACCAACGGCGGCGCCGTCTCCATCGTCTCCTCGACGCTCTCGAACAATCTGGCCGGAGCCGGCAGGGGCGGTTCCGGCGGGAACGACGGCTCCTTGAGCGGCGGCGGCGGCACGAGCTTCAGTGGCGGAAGCGGCGGAGACGGCGGCTCCGGCCTGGGCGGCGGACTCTGGGCCGACGGCGGGACGGTGACGGTCTCGAACTCGACCGTCTCGGGCAATGCGGTCTCCGGGAACGACGGCGGGAACGGCGGCGCGGGGAGTTCCTCGCCGGGTTCCGGCGGGGATGGCGGCGATGCGCAAGGCGGCGGGCTCTTCACCGATGACGCGACCGTCGATCTGCGCAACTCGACGGTGGCATTCAACCAGGCCCAGGGGGCAGGTCAGGGCGGGGTGAATGGGTCCAGCACCTCGAGCGGCTCCTCTGGCAGCTCGCTGGGCGGCGGGGTGGCCGCGGCCGGCTCGGGCGTCTTCGCGGCCGTCAGCTCCATCGTCGCGCGGAACACGGCCGTCGACTTCGGCGACGACGTCATCGGCGCGCTCACCGACACCGGGAACAACCTGATCGGCGACCTGCAGGGCAGCGCCCCGGCGCTGACGGCCGGCACGCCAAACGTTAATGCGAGCTTCATCGGCGACAGCGCCGGCGCGGGCGTAATCGACCCCCTGCTGGACATCCTGACCAACAACGGAGGCCTCACCGAGACCCACGCGCTCCTGGCCGGCAGCCCGGCCATCGATACCGGAGACGACCCGGACACGCTGGGGACCGACCAGCGCGGCGCGGGCTTCCCGCGGAGCTTCGGTTCGGGCCCCGACATCGGCGCCTTCGAGTTCGGCGCGGGCACGGTCGTGCCGGGCACGGGCTACCGCGTGACCCTGCTGCGCGTGACCACCAACTGGAGAATCCCGACCCGCGGCCGCGTGGTGCTCCGCGGGGAGTTCGACAACCCCGGCGCCGTGCCCCCGCCGCGGACCCTGTATCCGTTCGACGGGCTGGCCGTCCAGATCGACGTGGGCGGGCAGGTCTTCAACCTGGCCCTGAACAGCCGCGGCCGCGCGCCGGGGCTGGTTATGATTTACGTGCGGCGCACCAACAAGATCCGCTTCTCGTTCCTGAGCCCCTTCGGGGACTACAACGCGCAGTTCGCCGACGAAGGGCTCCTGAACGACCAGCACTACCGAGGCGTGGACCGGAACATCGATGCGACGGTGACCTTCGACGGGACCCAGCACACGGGGACGGTGCCGACGAAGTTCTTCTCGCGCCAGAACTGGGCCGGCAACGCGACCGGAAAGCTGCTGAACCTGCCGTAGGGCCGGTCCAGGCGGGCAGCATGGAGATGCAGCACGAAGCGCGCTCGTGCTGCACAAGTTATTTGACTGCCTGCGGTTATCCTCCAATCGCAAATTGACCTGCATCGTTTCAGAGTTAGTTTACTCAATCTGGCTTTTACCCCCCTCGCCGGCGTTCGGTCCGGCGTGGCAGGAACAGGTTTCTGCTTCCCAAAAGGAAATCAGCATGCCATCGTCTCCACGTTTCCAGAGCTACCTGAATAAGGCCCCGCTGGTGGTGGCCTTCGCCTGGCTGGGCTTCGCCGCGCCGCAGGCGCGGGCGGAGACGGTCACGGTCGATACCAGCCTCGATACCGTCGCGGTCTCACCGAGCACGAGCCCGCTCGACGGGAGCGGCAACCGCTCCCTGCGCTCGGCGCTCCAGTACCTGAACGCGCGATTGGACATCGACGACGACGAGATCGTGCTGCCGGCGGGGCTGGGTACGTACACGCTCACGCGCGCCAATCCCGGCGGGCCGGAGAACTCGGCCGCCTACGGCGACCTGGACGTCACGCGGTCGTCTTCCTACGGCGCGATCACGATCCGCAGCGACACGCCGGGCACGCAGGCCGTCATCGACGGCGGCATGCTTGACCGGGTATTCGACAAGCGGAATTCCGGCGCCACGCTGACCCTCCGCGACCTGCTGATCATGGGAGGCCTGGCGACCGACGATGGCGTCACGGCGGGGAACGCGCGCGGCGGCGGGATCCTGGCGTATTCGGGCACGTTGACTCTGGATCACGTCGCGGTCAGTTCGTGCGTCGCCTCCGGCGCAAACGGGACGCTCGGGGCGGCCGGCGGAAGCGCTTCCGGCGGCGGACTCTACGCCTACGGCAGTGGCACGGTTAACCTGATCAACGCCAGCCTGTTGCAGTACTGCAATGCGCTGGGGGGCGACGGAGGCGCCGGAGCGGCCGGAGCGCCAGGAAACGCCGGAGGGGCTGGAGGGGCCGGCGGAGTAGCGCAGGGCGGAGGATTCTTCCTGGGCGGCGGAACGCTATCCGTAACCGATTCGACCGTAAGCGAGAATTCCGCCAATGCAGGAAACGGCGGCGCGGGCGGCGCGGGCGGCGCGGGCCAATTCACTGGCCCATCTACCCCCAGTGTTCCAGCGGGTGCGGGTGGAGCAGGCGGTGCAGGAGGCGCGTCCGGGGGGCGGCATTTACACCAGTTTTGGAACGCTCCAAATCCTGAACGCCACGGTAAGCGGCAATGAAGCCGACGGCGGAGAGGGAGGAACGGGGGAGCGCCGGAATCGGCGGCCCTGGAATCGCATTGGGAGGGACTGGGGGAGCGGGTGGCGTCGCTCAAGCAGGCGGCGTGCTGTTCCCCGGATTCTTCTCCACGTCCACGATAACGAATTCAACCTTCTCCGACAATCTTGTTGAGGGCGGCGCAGGCGGCGATGGCGGCTTCGGCCTCTTTTCAAACGGCGGCAACGGCGCCAACGGAGAAGGCGGCGGGCTCTGGGCTTCGTACGGGACCGTCACGTCCTCTAACTCCACGTTTTCCGGCAATCAGGCGGTCGGGGGCAGAGGCGGCGTGGGCTTTGGCGCTATATTTGCTCCCGGCGGTTCAGGGTTTGGCGGCGGGCTCTTTTCATCCAACCAAAGTGGATTTCCGGCCGTCGTGAATTTGCGCAATTCGACGGTCTACGAAAATTTGGCCTCCAATGGCGGAACGGGTCTTCCCAACCCGGGGTTTGGCTCGGCGCAAGGGGGCGGCCTGATGGCCGGTGGCGGCACGTTCTCTGCCGTCAGTTCCATCATCGCGGGCAATACCACGAACAACGGCGTGGCGTCCAACGGCTCGGACGCCTACGGCGGCATCACGGACACCGGGAACAACCTGATCGGTGACTTGCAAGGCGGCAATGGCTTGACGGAGGCCAATCCGACCGCCAACAGCAACGGCAGCTTCATCGGCGACAGCCAGGGCGGCGGGATCATCAACCCGATGCTTAGCCCCCTCGCCGACAACGGCGGGCCGACGCTGACCCACGCGCTGCAAGCGGGGAGCCTGGCCATCGACGCCGGCAGCAATCCGGACGCGCTGCCGTTCGATCAACGCGGGACGGGCTTCGACCGGGAAGTCAACTCGTTCGCGGACATCGGGGCCTTCGAGTTCGGCGCGGGCACGGCGGTGGGCACGGGCTACCGCGTGACCCTGCTGCGCGTGACCACCAATTGGAGATTCCCGACCCGCAGCCGCGTGGTGCTCCGCGGGGAGTTCGACAACCCCGGCGCGGCCCCCCCGCCGCGGACCCTGTATCCGTTCGATGGGCTGGCGGTCCAGATCGACGTGGGCGGGCAGGTCTTCGACCTGCCCCTGGACAGCCGCGGCCGCGCGCCGGGACTGGTCATGATTTACGTGCGGCGCACGAACAAGATCCGCTTCTTGTTCCTGAGCCCCTTCGGGGACTACAACGCGCAATTTGCCGACGAAGGGCTGTTGAACGACCAGCATTACCGCGGCGTGGACCGGGACATCGACGCGACGGTGACCTTCGACGGGACTCAGCACACGGCGACGGTGCCGACCAAGTATTTCTCGCGCCAGAACGCCGCCGGCAACGCGACCGGAAAGCTGCTCAACCCACTTTTGGACTGAAGACAGCGACGCGCCTGATTGAATTGACTCAACTTAGCTTGGCTCAATGGAAGCTGGAATCGGTCCTTCAAAAATCCAGCTTATGGAATCGTGACACGGATGTCGCGGTGGTTCCGGTTTTTCCATCCTTAATGCCTGCACTTGTGAGGAATAGAATCGACAGTTTGGCGTGATCGCAGGTTGAATTCGGCTTCCAGGATTTTAACTTATATAAATTCGATTTTACGTGCGCAGCCCCATGCCTGCGTTCAGGAATCCTGTGAGGAAGCCGCCATGCCTTCGTCGCCGCGTTTTCAGCGTTACCTCGACCGCGCCCCCTGATCGTGGCCTTCGCCTGCATGGGCTTCGCCGCCCCGCACGCCAGCGCCGAGACCATCACGGTCAACACGCTGGGCGACGCCGTGGCGCTCGATCCGAGCACCAGCCCCGATTCGAGCGCGGCGGCCGGGAACCAGATCACGCTCCGCTCGGCCATCCAGTATCTCAATACGCGCACCGACGGCGACGACGACATCATCCAGCTCGCCAACGGGCAGACTTACAACCTGACCCTGGCGGGCACGCCCACGCGCGGCGAGAACGCCTGCGCCTACGGCGACCTGGACATCACGCGCGACGCCGCCTACGGCCGGATCACGATCCGGGCCAACAGCACGACCAACCGCGCGATCGTGGACGCCAATGGGAACGACCGCGCTTTCCACATCCTGACCAACGGCGGTCACATCACCTTCCAGAACCTGATCGTTCGGAACGGCTTGGCCCAGGACGACGGTAGCGTTCCGTTCCCAAGCACCTTTGCGTACGGCGGCGCGATCTTCTTCCCCAGCGGGGAGGATCTGACGCTGAACAACGTCAGGTTGCTCAACAATACCGCGCAGGGTGGCGACGGGGGCGCCGTAGGTGCGCCCGGCGGCGGGGCCCAGGGCGGGGCGGTTTACTTCAACGGCTACGGCGACGCACAACTCCTGGTCGACTTGGCCTCGCAGGTCAGCAACAACGTGGCTCAGGGCGGGCAGGGCGCCAGTGGCTTCAGTGGAACCGGCGGTGGAAGCGGCGGGAGCGCCGAAGGCGGTGGAATCTACGCATCCAACACGCCCGTGATCATTCAAGGCAGCAGCATCCTGAACAACAATCAGGCGGTGGGCGGGCACGGGGCGTTTGGCGGTCCCAACGGCGCCTCTGGCGGTTTCGGCGGGTTCGCCCTTGGCGGCGCCCTCTATGCCTCTTCGAACACGGTCTCGGTCCTGACTGCTTCAATCACGAATAACCAGGCCGCGGCCGGCAACGGCGGCGATGGCGGAAGCTATGGCGGCGACGCCGAGGACGGCGGTTTCGCCCAGGGCGGCGGGCTCTGGGTGGGCAACAGCTTCAACGTGAACGGAACGACGCTGTTCTCGGGCAACTCCGCGGTCGCCGGGGACGGCGGCGTGGGAGGTTCGACGAGTTCCGCCGGTCCCAATTCCTCCGCCGGCAACGGCGGAAACGGCGGCGAAGCAAGGGGCGGCGGTTTGTACGTAACCAATGGCGCGGTCCAGCGCCTGCTGCCTTCCACCGGGACGCTCACCTTCACGGGCAATGCGGCGGCCGGCGGCGCGGGCGGCGCCGGCGGCGCGGCGACCTCCAGCCTCGACGGCGGAAACGGCGGAAACGGCGGAATCGCGCGGGGCGGCGCCATGTACCACGAATCGGGATCCAGCGGCATCTTCTCGCTAGACGGCGGGACGCCCGGCTTCGAGGCCAACTCGGCCAACGGGGGCGCCGGCGGCCGAGGCGGCAGCGGCTCCGATACCTTCGGCGCCAATCCCGGGGATGGCGGCACTGGCGGCGGCGCGACGGGCGGCGCGGTGTTCACCAACTCGAACACGGTCAGCCTGACCTCGCCTACCTTCGATTCCAACACGGCCCAGGGCGGGGCCGGCGGCTCGCCCGGCGGGCTGGGCTCCTCCTTTGCCATCTCGGTCCTGCCCGGCAACGGCGGAAACGCGGGCAGCGGAGGCGGGGCCTACGGCGGCGGCTTGTACTTGGATTATGGCAGCTTGGGGTCGCTGGCAATCAATGACGGCCTCTTTACGGCCAATAGCGCGGTGGGCGGCTCAGGCGCCAACGCGACCCAGACGCATTCCTATACTTCAGGCGGAAACGCCGGGTTTGGCGGTTCGGGCGGAATGGCTCAGGGCGGCGGCCTGTGGGCCAACACAGGCATTGCCCAATCGTTCCCGGCCCCTGAGTTCATGAACAACCGGGCCACGGGAGGCGGCGGCGGGGACGGCGGCGCAGGTTCCCGGGGCGGCAATCCTGGCGACGGCGGCCGCACGGAAGGCGGCGGAGCGTACCTCGAGGTGGACGTTGCTGCGATACTCCCCAGCATCAAATTCAGCGGCAACACGGCCACGGGAGGAGACGGCGGCGACGGCAGCATCGTCCGGATGAGCAACATCGCGGGCGGCAACGGCGGCGATGCGAGAGGGGGCGGACTCTTCCTGGAATCAGATGGCGACTCCATTCTCCTCTCGATCGATGCCGCCAATAACGTGCGGTTCACGAACAACAGCGCCTTCGGCGGAAACGGCGGCCGGGGCGCCGACCGCTCCGTCTCCGACGGGTCTCCCGGCGGTCTGGGCGGCTTCGCCCTGGGCGGCGGCATCTCGCTGCGCGAGTCAGACTCCGCGACGTTTGACCTGGCTCTCTTTGCGGGCAATCAGGCCGTAGGCGGCGCCGGGGGCGACGGCGGCGATACGAACTCGACGCTGGCCGGCACGGGAGGCCCCGGCGGCATGGCACGAGGCGGCGGGATGTATCTTGATGACCACGATTCGGCCAACATCACGAATACCACCTTCGACTCCAACCTTGCCGCGGGCGGGCGCGGCGGCAACGGCGGCGACGCGTTCTCCTCCGGCGCAGGCGGATACGGCGGAATGGGCGGCAACGCGCAAGGCGGCGCGCTCTTTGCCGGCGTCACCGACTCGGCTTCCATGCAGAATCTCATTCTGACCGACAACTCGGCGGCCGGCGGCAACGGCGGGAGCGGCGGCAGCGCGGGTTCTACAGGCAGCTTCCGGTTCGGCGGTAATGGAGGTGCAGGCGGGAACGGGCAAGGCGGCGGCGCCTACTTCGACGACAGCGGCTTTTTCGATATCGATGGCGGGATGATCTCGGGCAACCGGGCCCAAGGTGGAAACGGCGGGAACGCCGGGTCGGGTTCTTCCGGCTCCGGCCACGGAGGCCAAGGCGGCAGCGGCCAAGGCGGCGGCGTCATGTATACCGGCAGCGGCAGCTTTGAAGCGCTCAACCTGACGTTGTCTGACAATCAAGCCTTGGGCGGGAATGGTGGCGACGCCTCCAGTTTGGACGGGGACGGCGGCAGCGGCGGCGACGGCATGGGCGGCGGCGTATTGTTCACCGCCAGCGGCAGCTTCCTTGCCGTCAGTTCGACCCTCTCTGGAAATCTGGCCCAGGGCGGCGCAGGCGGCGACGGGGCCCTTTCAGGCGACGGAGGTAACGGCGGCGACGGCTTGGGCGGCGGCATCCACCTAGTCGATGGAAATATCGATATCCTCAATTCGACCGTCTCCGGCAACCAGGTCCGGGGCGGCGACGGAGGGAACGGCGGTACCAGCTCCTCCAACAACGGCGGCGACGGCGGCATGGCCAGTGGCGGCGGCATCTATCTTACCGATAACGGTACGTCCAGGCTCAAGAATTCAACCATTACGAACAATTCGGCGGCGCTGGCCGGCGCGGGCGGCGCGGGCTTCACTCCGGGCGCTCCCGGCATCGCGCGCGGCGGCGGGCTCTATGCGGATGACAGCGGAGTCTTCAACGCCGTCAGCACGATCGTCGCGGAGAACACCGGCGACGGCAACCCTGCGAACGGCCCGGATATCTTCGGCGACTTCAACAACGCGCCGACCAACCTGATCGGCGATGGCCGCGGCGCCAATCCGGCTTTGGCGGAAGGACCCCTGATCGGCGGCGCGGGCGGCCTGGTCGATCCGCAGCTCGGCCCGCTGGCCAACAACGGCGGCCCGACCCGGACCCACGCGCTGCTCAACGGCAGCCCGGCCATCGACGCCGGCACCGTGACCGACTCGAATCCCGCCCTGCAGTTCGACCAGCGCGGCGGGCCGATCTTCCTCCGCGTCGTCAACTCCATCGCCGATATCGGCGCGTACGAGTCCGGCAACAACATCCCGGCGACCGGCTTCAACGTGAACTTCCTCCGCGTCACCGCCAACTGGCGCTTCCCCAACCGAGACCGCGTGGTCCTGATCTGCGAGTTCGACAACCCCGGCGCCGTGCCGGCCCCCAGGACGCGCTACCCCTTCGACGGGCTCAACTGCAGCATCGACGTCGGCGGCCAGGTCTTCAACTTCACCCTCAACGCGCTGGGCCGCGCGCCGGGGCTCACCGCGATCTACAACCGCCGCAAGAACACCATCAAGCTGGTGATGCGCTCCGCGCTCGGCGACTACCAGGGCGAGTTCGCGGACGAAGGCATCCTGAACGTGATGGCGCGCGGCACGGACGTCAACGTCGGCGTCTCGGTGATGCTCGACCTCACCCTGGCCAACGGGGTCGTGCCCACCAAGTTCTTCTCCCGGGCCAACGGCGCGGGCAACGCCACCGGCAAGGGGCTCGCGCCGTTCTGATTCGGGCCTATCCGCCCTGCGCGGTAAAGCGCCTGCGCACGCCGGCCCAGCCCCACTGGCAGCCGAGCAGCAGCACGAGCGTCCAGGCGCCCTGAAACGCGACCTCGCGCAGCATCTGTTCGTGCCCCATGCGCCCCAGATAGATCGACATCGGCGTGTGCGCGATGCCCGGAAACGGCGACCAGGCCATGAACGGCCGCACCGCCTCGGGGAAGAACTCCAGCGGCAGAAGCTGTCCCGAGAGAAACTGGATCAGCAGGAACTTCGCCCACAGAAACCCTTGCAGGTTCTCCACCAGCACCGCCGCCAGCCCGGTCAGGAAGTTGATCGCGAAGAACAGGTGGAACGCCAGAACCACGCTGAAGGTGAAGCAGACGGCCGCCGTGTAATCCGCCGGCGCGCGCAGCCCGTAGATCAGCCAGATCACGAGACCCACCGGCAGGCCCATGAAGAACGCGCGGAAGACCATCTCGCCCACCGCCGAGCCGTAAAACTGGAGCAGCAGCGAGGTCGGCCGGAGCAGGTCGCTGACGATCTCGCCCTTGCGGATCCGCGCGGCGAGCAGGTTGTCGGCGTTCGAAAAGTAAGTGCTCCGCACGATCCAGTTCACGCAGACGTACGTCTGCATATCGCGGAGGTTCCAGGTCGCCACGGTCGACTGGCTCGCAAAGACCGCGGCCCACAGGTACCACGCCACCGTCGCGTAGACGAAGTAATTGAAGACCCCGATCAGGTAGCGCAGGCGATGCGTCAGCATCACCAGGAAGCTGCTGCGTGCGAAGGCGTAGCCGAGAGCTAACATCTGTTCCGAGTTCCGAGTTCCGAGTTCCGAGTTCCGAGTTCCGAGTTCCGAGAAGTGAGTATCCAGGGATCGGGGAAAGAGCAAGAGCTACGGAATGGACCGCAGGCGGGAAACCGCCTTGGTTGATGGTCCTCTGCCCGCTGAAGGCCTTGTTCCATGGTTGCGAGCCGCTTTTGGAATTGTAAATACTTAAATGGCAAATGGTTAAAAATTGTCAGGATTTCGCCACCCCATCATACTATAGGTTGTATATACAGTAGATGACTAAAGGGGGAAATTCGCCATGCTGCGTTCAAAATGGATCCTCATGTTGAGCTTGGCGGCGCTGGCGTTGGGAGGCCGTGGGTACGGCGCGGCCGACGGGTTCAAGGTCACGACCGACCGGACGGTGGATTCGAGTTCGCTGGAGTCGATCGTCGCCGACGTGACACGGCTCTCCGGCGCGAAGGACAACAACGAAAAGGCGATCGCGCTCTACCGCTACCTCCATCAGGTGCTCTTCCACAACGCGTATCCGAACGAGAAGAAGCCGCAGTCGGTCGGCCCGCTGAAGGCGATCAACGTCTACGGCTGGGGGCTCTGCGGCGGGCAGCACACGGTGATGAAGGCGGTCTACGAGACGGCCGGCTGGGACGTGCGCTACCGAGGCTGGAGCAGCCCGGGGCACACCACGGTGGAGGTCAACTACGACGGCAAGTGGCACTACTTCGACGTCTTCCTGAAGAGTTACTTCTGGACGAAGGACAAGTCCACCATCGCCGGGCAGGACGACATCGTGGCCGATCCATCGATCGTGCTGCAGGGCAAGGACGACGGGCGCGTCCCGGAGCACGGCTTCCTCTGCTGCGGCGACACGGCCGAGGGGATCGTGCAGGGCTGCAAGAACAGCAAGGCGTATCCGGCGGCGAAGCACGAGGACGGCTGGGCTTCGGTGACGGGGCGCGACCGCGGTTACTCGGCGCTGCCGCGGCTGCTCTCGGGGGCGGCGCTGAAAGTCCAGTGGGAAGCGCGCGAGGGCGAGATGGTCGCCGACGGCACGCCGGGCGTGCATTCGTGCGGCACGAAGGACTTCCGCTACGATCCGGTGCTGGGCCCGATCCTGATCCACTACGGCCGGCGCCAGTTCGCCAACGGCGCCTTCACGTACCGGCCGGACTTCGGCAAGCCCGCCGACGCCGTTGACGTGGAACTGGCCAACGCCAAGGCCGACGGCGGGAAACTCGTCGCCAGCGGCGCGGGCTCGGCCGTCTTCAAGCTGGCCCTCCCCTACCCCTACTCCACCGCGAAGGTCGATGCGGCGTTCGAGAACGGCGAGGGCAAGTTGAGCCTCTCCACCGACGGCGGCAAGACCTGGTCCGCCGCCGCGCCCGGCGACCTGTCGGCCCAAGTCCGGCAGCGCTACGACGTGTGGCTCAAGGCCGAGTTCACCGGCGCGCTGGCGAAGTTCGGCGTGGACGCCGGCATCGAGCACAACCGCGGCGCGCAGCCGTTCCTCCACGACGGGAAGAACGTCGTCACCGTCTCGACGCGGGACAACAAGCTCCCCGAAGGCGCGGCGCTGAAGGTGACCTACGCCTTCCAGGAAGCCACCGCGCCGGGGAAGCTCCAGCGCTACGACCAGCCGCAGAACCTGAAGTACGGCGAGACGAAGACGGTCAGCGAAGTCATTACCAGGCTCCCGCACAGCTTCACCATCGACGTGGGCGGGAACCTGCCCCCGAAGATGCTCTACATCGAACGCGCGGTGGTGGCGAAGTAGCGCTCATTAACCACAGAGAGCACAGAGCACACAGAGAAAAGACAGGATCTGGGGCGTCGAACCTCCGGGTCCTTTCCTTTTCCGATCCTATTCCTTCTCTGCGCCCTTTGCGTTCTCTGCGGTGAACAAAACCTTGGCCGTATCGATAACCTCTCGCAGCGGTACGCCGTGCGCCTCGGCGAGGCGCTTGCAGTCCTCGTACTCCGGGTGCGCGCTCAGCGTCTCGCCCCTCCACGTCCCGACCTTCACGCGCACCGGGCCCCACGGGGTCGTGACCGTGCGCGTCTCGCGCGCCAGCTTCGCGCGCCGTTTCGTCTCGTAGCGCACGCCGAATGTGGGGGTCTCGCGGAAGAGCAGTTCTAGCGCCGCGTCCTGCTTCTCGGGCGGAACGAGCGCCGTCAGGAGCGCGCCGGGGCGCGACTTCTTCATCTGAATCGGGGTGAAAAAGACATCGAGCGCGCCGAGCGCGAAGAGCCTTTCGGCGGCGTAGCCCATCACCTCGCCGGTGGCGTCGTCGAGGTTCGCCTGGAGTTCGACGACGGTATCGGCCTCGCAGGAGCCCGCCGCGACAGAGGCCGGCGTTCCCAGCACCGCGCGCAGCACGTTGGGGATGGGGATCGCCGGATCGTTCCGCGTGCCCGCCCCGTAGCCGATCTTCAAGACGTTCATGGCCGGCAGCGGCCCGAAATGCTCGGGCTTCACGAGCGCCTTGACCAGCGCGGCGCCGGTGGGCGTGGTGAGTTCCTTATCGACGCCGGCACGCCGCAGCGGGAGCCCCTTCGCCAGCTCCAGCGTCGCGAAGGCCGGCACCGGGAGCTTCCCGTGCGCGCACGAAACGTAGCCGCCGCCCTGAGGCCCGTCGCCGCCCAGCGCCAGCGGCCCGCAGCGAACCTCGTCGATCCCCAGCGCCTCGAGCCCGATCATCGCGCCGGCAAAATCGACGATGCTGTCGATCCCGCCGACCTCGTGGAACTGGACCTCGTCCACCGCTTGACCGTGCATCCGCGCTTCGACTTCGGCCAGCAGCGTGAACGCGCGGAGGCTGCCTTCTTTCACCCGCGGGCTGAGCGCGCTCTCTTCGATCAGCTTCCGGATCGCTTTGAACGGCCGGTGGACGTGGGGCTGCGAATTCCGAGGCTGCGGTTCCTCCCCCGGCTCGTGTTCGTGGTCATGTGAATGCCCGTGACGGTGCGCGTGATCGTGCGCGTGTCCGTGTCCATGTTCGTGATGCTGCGCGTGCGAATGTGCCGCCGGATCGTGGTGCACGAGCACGTCGAACTTCGTCGCCGCGACGACCCCGCGCAGAACCGGCGCGCGCTTCAATTCATAGCCTTCGAGCTTCAGCTTCGACAATTCGGCCTTTAGATGCTCGAAATCGAGGCCCAATTCGAGCAGTGCGCCGATGAACATGTCGCCGCTGATACCGGAAAATGAATCGATATAAAGACAGGATTTACTCATGCTATAGCCGCTTTCAGATCGCGTATTCCCCATGCCCCATCACCTCCTGCACCTTCGCGCCGATGTCCGGCGCGCGCATGAAGGTCTCGCCGATCAGGACCGCGTTGACGCCGGCTTCGCTGAGGCGCAGGGTGTCGCCGGGGCTCTTGATCCCCGACTCGCTGACCACGATCAGCCCGTTCCGCTCGGCCGGCAGCCGCCCCAGCAGCGCGAAGGTCGTCTCGAGGGTCGTCTCCAGCGTCTTCAGGTTGCGGTTGTTGATGCCCAGGATCCGCGCGCCGCTCTTGAGCGCCCGCTCCAGTTCGGCCTCGTCGTGGACTTCGACCAGCGCGTCGAGTTCCTCGGCCTCGGCGAGTTCGCGGAAGCCCTTGAGCCGCGCGTCGTCGAGGCAGGCGGCGATGAGCAGGACGGCGTCGGCGCCGGCGCGCGCGGCCTCCACGATCTGGTACTCGTCGACGGTGAAGTCCTTGCGCAGGATCGGCAGGTCCACGGCCTCGCGCACCGCCGCGAGGTACTCCAGGGAGCCCTGGAAGTACTTCGCGTCGGTAAGCACCGAGAGGGCCGAGGCGTGGGACTGCTTGTAGACGCGCGCGATCGCCCGCGGGTCGAAATCCTCGCGCAATAGGCCGCCGGAGGGCGAAGCCTTCTTGATCTCGGCGATCAGGCGCAGGCCGGGGCCGAGAAGAGCGTCGCGGAAGCCGCGCCGGTCGCCGCGCCGCCCGGGTTCGCGTCTGAGTTCGTCCAGGGGCTTGCTGCGGCGTGCGGCGGCGACCTCTTCCTTCTTATGCGCCACGATCTCGGCGAGCACGTCCTGGCCGGCCTTGGGCCAGCGCGAGCCGCTGGCCTTGCGTTCCTCGACCTTCTTCTCCCATTCGCGCAGCTCGTCCTGCAGCGCCGCGAGCCGTTCCACGATGGGGTCGGGCAGGTCGGTCTGGTCGAGGGTCTTCGACGGCAGGCGCCTCCCGCCGCTGGCCACCACGCGCCCGGGGATGCCGACGACGGTGGACTCCGCCGGAACGGCCTTCACCACCACGCTGCCTGCGCCGATCTTCGAGTCGCGGCCGATGACGATGTTCCCGAGCACCTTCGAGCCGGCGGAGAGCAGCACGCCGTCCTCGACCGTGGGATGCCGCTTGCCGTGTTCCTTGCCGGTGCCGCCGAGCGTGACCTGGTGCAAGATCGTCACGTTGTCGCCGACGATCGCCGTCTCGCCGATCACGACGCCGTGCGCGTGGTCGATGAAGATCCCCCGCCCCAGCTTCGCGCCGGGGTGAATGTCGGTCCCGGTAAGGAAGCGCGCGGCGAAGTTCGCCATTCGCGCCGGCGTGCGCAGCCCGACCCGGTAGAGCGGGTGCGCGACCAGCTTGTGAAAGGTCAGCGCCCACCAGCCGGGATAGAAGAGCGCCGCGAGCCAGCCTTCGACGGCCGGGTCGCGCTCGCGGATGCAACGGAGATCCGCGAGGACGCTCCCGAGCACCGCCGGCCGGAGCAGCACGGTCAGCAAGGCCACGAGCAGCCCGAAGGCGAGCTTCAGGAGCATGCCGGCGGCGAGGAGCAGCAGGACAACGTGGAGAATCCGTTCGATCGTTTCCATGGCGTTCGGTTCCTGTTCGAGCTGAGGTTGCGCTTATCCGCCGGGCCGCCGTTCGACCCGCCGAAGGGTCAACAGCAACACGCGCAACAACAGCCCGGCATCGACCGCCAGGGGCCGGGCAGGACGCCGGGGCTCAGGGGAACCCGGCGAAGGACGGGAGGCAGGACGTTCATCTGGGCGCGAGGCGCTCCGTTCGACGCAGGGCATGATAAGGAACCCCGGCGGGGCGGTCAAGCGGCCGAAGGGCCCGCTTTCGCGGCAAGGGCGTTGACCTTGGGGGGATCCTGGGCCATGATTTACGCTCTCTTTTTCACTCGGCCGCTGGGATGGGAGGACGTTCGATGGCTCAGGAAGCAAAGGCGAAGCCGACCAACCAATTCGGCCCCAAGCCCAACAACACGATAGCCATCATTGGCGCGGTGCTGCTCCTGGTAGGCCTGGGCTGGATGATCTTCAACATCATTACCGCGCCGCCGGAAGAGAAGCCCAAGCCCGGCGGGCACGGGCTCCCGTCGCATTGAATTTGTTCAGGCGCGCTGGCATTCGCGATCGCACATGCCCAGGTTTTTCTGCCATCATTGCCAGACTTGGCAGCGCACGACAGGCGCCTCCTGCCCGGCTTGCGGCGTGCTGCTGACGGACCTTTTCTTGCGCGGGCCGCACTCGCCCGACGACCTCTACTACTGCCCGCAATGCAGGCACTGGGACGCCGGCGACAAGGGGTTCTGCCGGCGCTGCGGCGGCGCGCTCCTGCGTCCCGGCGAACTCCCGCCCAAAACCATCCGCATCGAAGTCCGGCCCCTCGACGACCGGCCCCGCAACGCGATCCTGCGCGAATACCGCAAGGAGAAGGCGAAACGCAGGCAGGACCACGAAACCAAGAGGAAGGAGCAGCCGCTCGAACAGCTCCGGACCCAGGGCTTCTGCTGGCTGCGCGGGCTGCTCGGGGCGGAGGATCTCGGCGAACTCGGCGCCGATCTCGACGCCTACCGCCGCCGCAGGCTGGCGGGTTCGGCCGAAGCCCGCGCGGGCCTGCGCATCGCCCTCGACGGCCTGCCGCACCTCGAGAAGATCCTCGCGGCCAAGCGCTGCGCCGAGTTCCTGAAGCTCGCGCTCGCGAGCAAGCCCCGCCTGGTCCGGATCCTGCTCTTTGAAAAGTCCGGGGAGGCGCGCTGGTTCGTCGGCTGGCACCGCGACGAAACGATCCCCGTGAAGGCGCACCGCCCGAACCGTTCCATGCTCCCGCACAGCGTCAAGGAAGGCGTCCCGCACGTCCGCGCGACCCGCGGCGTGCTGAAGCGGATGCTCAGCCTGCGCTTCCACCTCGACGCGACGAACGCCGACAGCGGGCCGCTGCTGGTCTTTCCAGGGAGCCATCTGGCGACCGACCTCGATTCCCCCTACCCGTCCTCTACCGAGGGCTCGACCGTCTGCCTCGCGCAACCCGGCGACGTGCTCGCCATGCGCCCGCTGCTCCTGCACAGCTCGCCCAAGCCCCAAGCGCCCGCGCGGCGGCGCGTGCTGCACCTCGAATTCAGCGCCAACCAGAGATTGCCGGGCGGATACGAGTGGCATGCTTAATCTGCGCCGCGGAAGCAACCGAACCGCCGGCAGGACCATGCACGTGTCCGTGTCAATTTCTGACCACTGTACGCTCCGGGCGTGCCGCAGGTGAACGGATTTCGGGAAACCGTGCGGGCTTTAGCGTCACGTCGCGACAGGCTGAATTTTATCGCCAATCACAGGATCAAATAGTATAACGTCTTGAGTCCGATCCAGTTGGACTCTCATCCCGGTGTGATGGCTTGAGTTGCCAAGCTGGCCCGGTGCGTTCCAATTCCAAAATAGGCTCAAATCCGAGCCGCAAACGGCCGATACCGGCTTTCCGAGTTCGTCAACGGCCCCGTAGCGTCGGAAGGTCCAAAACAGGGCAAGCCGATTGCTTAAGAATTAACGGGGGGAGCCGGAGGGCCGCAGCATGGTACATCACGCGACCTACGGGACGCGCCTGGTCAGCTTCCAGGACGATCCCTCCCACCCGGCGCAGGTCTGGCTGGGGGAGCAGCAGGAGGTTCTGCGCGAGGAACGCCCGACGCCGGCAGGCGCCGGCAGGTTCCAGCGCTTCCTGTACGTGCACGGGCCCATGAACGTTCCCGTGCGGCTGATCCGCCGCGAGCGCCTTGGCGACGGCAGCGAGATCCTGGTCCGTTACGAGCCCGACCTGGAGGTCCTCTGCGGCACGGGGATCTGAGCCGGGCGCGGCGTTCAAGCGAGAGCCCCGCATTTCGCGGCGTTCGGGCCGCGGCGGCGGCACTTTGTTGAACCGGTTGCCCGCGGCGCGCCCGCGAAGCCCTCACGCTCCCGCCGCCCCGAAAACACGCGGGGCTCCCGGAGGAGCCCCGCGCCGTCCGTCTCGAAGTCGGTCCCGCGTTACTTCTCGAAGGTAAAGCCCTTCTTTTCCGCCTGCGCGCGGATGGTCTTGATCATCGCCGCGTCGAGCGTATCTTCGCCGGCCTCGGCGCGCTTCTTCTGTTCCGCGACGACGAACTTCTCGCGCTCGGCGCTCAGCGCCTTGATTTTGTCCTGGATCTCGGCCCGTTCCTTGGCCTTGCCTTCCACGTAGGCCTTCCGCTCCTCGGCGTTCATCTCCTTCATCGCGTCGGGCAATTCCGCCGCGGGCAGCATGGCGAGGTTGGCCTTGCCGTCCTTGGCGGCGTCCACGAGATCCCAGTCGCCCTGTTTGTACAACTCGCTGGCCTTGGTCTCGGCTCGCGCGGCGGCGGCCTCCGGCGCGGCGGCGGCCGCGTTCGCGTCCTGCTTGCGCTGCCGGTCCATCTGCTCCTGGCCGCGCGCGCCGAACGCGACATAGGTCTTGTTCAACTCGCCGCTCAGCCTGGCCAGCTCCCCGTCCTGCGGCGCGAGGATCGCGGCGACCTGCTTGTTCTGGTCGATGTTCATGAAGCGCCCGTCGGTGAGGTCCGCGCCGTCCTTCCAGTGCGAGTTCACGCCCTCCCGGAGGTCGCCGCAGAAGATGGTGTTCACCAGGATGCCCTTGGCGATCGCCTCGCGGCAGGACTGCCGGTAATCGACCTTGCCCTGGCTGAAGGGCTCGTTGCCGGCGATGTAGATCGCCTTCAGGTCCTCGTGGTTCGCGCTCCAGCCCAGGTCCGCGGTCGCGCGCTGGATCACCGCGCCGCAGTACTCCTCGCCGCCGTCGGTCTTCAGCGCGAAGAGCGCCTCCGAAACCTTGTCCAGGTCCGTCGTGAAGCCCACGATCTGGCGCAGGTAGTTCTGGCTCTGCGGCAGCGAAGCCTTCCCGTACTCGTACAGCGCCACCTGGACCTCCGGGCGCTGGCCGTGCCGCTTGGCCGAGATGAACTCGTTGACGATCTTCCAGAGCTGCGTGCGCGCCTGGTCGATCAGGCCGTCCATCGAGCCGCTCGTATCGAGCAGCAACGCCAGTTGCACCACCGGGCGCTTGCCGCTCTCGACGGCCGGCGCGTGCGCCTCGCCGCCCTTGAGGTCCTCGGCCGCCGGAAGGACCGCCGTCGTCAGTGCCGCCAGGAGCACCGCCGCGATCAGGAAACGCATCTTCTTCATCGTTCGAGCCTCCGCTTCGGGTTGCCTGCCTGCCGCGGAGTTGGACGCCAGCCGCGCCGCGCAGTTACGCGGGTTTCGGCCGAAACCGAGACGCGGCGGCAACCCTCAATGGATCAATGGCTTGCGAAAACCATGCGCGAAGAATGCGAGGCCCGGGCGCGGGGCGGCTGCGCCGACCCGTGGCACTTGCATGATCAATTTCCCGTCGAGGCGTAGCGCCGCACGCCCATCCTCCAGCACGCCAGCGACAATAGAAGGAAGGCGACGCCGGCCAGCGGCGCGAGCCACGCCGCGAGAAGCCCCGCGCCGCCGTCCGAGAAGCGCGGCAAAAAAAGCGTGCGCGGGCAGGTAATTCACCTTCGCCAGAGGCAGCCCGAAGGTCAGCGCGCGCCGGAACAAGGGCCGGGAGATCGACGTGCCGCTAATTCAGATGAACGCCTTGATGGGGCATGTCCGCGATGTCCCGCTGGCCGCGCTCCTCGAACTGGATCTGCCCGCCGAGGCCAAGGCGCGCACGATCCGCGCGTTCAACAAGCTGCTATGGGTGCAGAACGACTTGGTCGTGCGGCACTACGCGCGGAACTGACGCCTGCCCTGCTCAGTACGCGCCGATGTTCGGCTTCTTCCCACGCGGCCTGCCCAGCGGGTCGGCGGGCGCGGCCTGCGCGGGGTCGCCGGCCTCGAAGGCCGGGCTGCCCGCCGCAGGCGCCGGCTGGCCTTCGGCGAGCTTTTCCAGCTTCAACTCATCCATGCTCGCGACATAGCGCGCGTGCGCCTGCCCGCCGGTCGCCTTCGCGAACTCGTCCCACGCCGCCGGCGCGAATTTTTGCTTGGACGTGGCCAGCAGCAGCGGTGAATCGGCGTAGACGTTATGATCCGCGTCGAGTTCGAGGCTCACGCCGTCCTTCCACGTCCCGATGAGCGCCTTCCTGCCGCCGGCCAGGATGCAGTCGCGGATCGAGAGGCGTCCGACGGGACCCTTGATCGAGAAGACCGCCAGGATGTCGCCGGCGTTGACGAAGGTGGAGCTGCGCACGCGGATCTCGTCGGCCCTCCCGGCCTCGGCGGCGAGCTTCAGCGCGTTCTCGGCCACGTCCTGGACGACGCAGTTCTCGACGCGGATCGGCGCGGTCCAGAGCTTGAAACCGTTGTGCGCGCGAACCACGCGGCAATTGCGGATCGCGACGTTCCCACCCTTGCAATCGATTCCGTCCTCGGTCACGTCGCGGACCTCGCAGGCCTCGAAGAGGAACCCCGCGCCGCCTTCGGCGTGGAAGCCGTCGCTGTCGCCCGCCGCGCCCTGCCCGTCATTGTGGTTCCAGCTCTTGCAGTTGACGACCTTCACGTCTTTCGCGCCGCCGTCCCCGGTCCCGAAGCCCGCGCCGCCGTCGGGGATCTTCGTGAAGCGGCACGAATGAACCAGCGCCCGCTCGACTCGATAAAGCTTGACGCCCACCCCGCGCAGGTCGTGGAAGTAGCAGCCGATCACGTCGAGGTCGCGCACGGGCGCGTTGGCCGGGGCCTTCGAGTTGTTGCAGCGCAGGCCGTGGGAACCGCTCGCGATTTCCAGGTTCTCCAGCCTCACGAAAGCTACGCCGGGCTCCAGCGTGAGCACGATCCCGTCGTCGCCGCAGATCACGGCCTGCGCGCCGGGCGCGGAGCGGATCACGATCCAGGCCTTCTCGGTCCCGGACGCCTTGAGCGTGACGTTCTCCTTATATTGGCCCGCGGCGAGGGTAAGTGTGTCGCCGGCCTTGAGCTGCGCGACGGCGTGCGCGAGCGTCTTCCAGGGCTTCGCCGCCGAACCGTCGCCGCCGTCGTGGCCCTGCGGCGAGACGTGCAGCTCGCGCCCGCCCGTGGGCCGCTGGGGAATGGGCGTCTCGAAGTGGAGCGGGAGCCAGACGGGTTCGTCGGAGGCTGAGACGGACAAGCTCGCCATGCAGAGCAGCGCTAGTAGGATCGAGCGAGCATAAAGGCGCATAGGTTCGTCCCGTCGATTACCGCCGCCAATCCAAAATCGTCAATCCAAAATCGTTACAGCCCGTACTCCTCGATCTTCTTCCGCAGCGTCGTGCGATGAATGCCCAGCAGCTTGCTCGCGCGGACCTGGTTGCCGCCGACGCGCTTAAGCGTCGTCTCGAGCAGCACGCGCTCGGTGTCCGCCATCACTTCGTTGTACACGTGCCCCTCGTCCTGCCCTTCGGCGGCGTCGAGGGCGCGGTGGGTGTGCGCGCGGATCAGGTCCTCGATCTTGTCGCCCTGCGCGGCGCCTTCCCCGCGCAGATCCTGGAGGATGTGCTGCGGGAGGTGCTCCGGCCGCAGCGGCTGCCCCCGCGCCAGCAGCACGGCGTGCTCGACGGCGTTTTTCAGTTCGCGCACGTTGCCGGGCCAGTCGTAGCGCTGCATGAGCTGCAGGGCCTCGTGCGAGATCTGCGGCGAGGCCGCCGCCTCGCTCTTCGGCGCGCGCGAGAGGAACTTCGCCACCAGCAGCGGGATGTCGTCCTTCCGCTCCCGCAGCGGCGGCAGCTCGATCGAGACCACGTTCAGCCGGTAGTACAGGTCCTCGCGGAAGAGCCCCTTCTTGATCAGCTCCGGCAAATGTTTGTTGCTCGCCGCGGCGATCCGCACGTCCACCTCGATCGGCTCCGTGCTCCCCACCCGCTCGAAGCGCTTCTGCTCCAGGAAGCGCAGCAGCTTCGCCTGGATCGGTAGCGGCATGTCGCCGATCTCGTCGAGGAAGAGCGTCCCGCCGTCGGCGACCTCGGCCTTGCCCGCCTTGTCCCGGATCGCGCCGGTGAACGCGCCTTTCACGTGCCCGTAGAGTTCCGACTCCAGCAGCGTCTCGGGCATCGAGGCGCAGTTGACCGCGATGAACGGGCCCTTCGCGCGCGGGCTGTAGTGGTGCACGGCCTTGGTCACGAGTTCCTTGCCCGTGCCGGATTCGCCGCCGATCAGCACGCTGCTGTCCGACGGCGCGATCGCGCCGATGCGCTTGTAGACCTCCTGCATCGCCGGCGACTTGCCGACGAGCGACTCCAGCCCGAAGCCCGCGTCGAGTTCCTTGCGCAGTTGCGCGACCTCGCGCGAGAGCCGCACGGTCTGCAGCGCGGTGCGGATGTGGTGCAGCGCGTCTTCGTTGTGGATCGGTTTGGTGAGGTAGTTGTAGGCGCCGCGGCGGATGGCCTCGACGGCCGTCTCCATCGTGCCGTGCGCGGTCATGACCAGCACCGGCATCTCGGGATGCGCCTCGCGGAAGCGCGGGAGCGCTGCGAGGCCGTCCTGGCCCGGCAGGCGCACGTCGAGGATGCAGAGGTCGGGGCGTTCGGCGGCGGCGAGGTCGAAGCCTTCCTCGGCGCTGGCCGCGACGAGGACCCGGAAGCCGTGGCTTTCCAGGAGCTGCCGCAGCGCCCAGCAGATCGCCGGCTCGTCGTCGACGACGAGGACGGTCTGGCGCGCATCGGCGGGGGCTTCGGCCATGCCGGGTACTCTAGCCTAAGCCCGGACGGTCGGCAACGCGGGCCGCTGGCGCGGGAGCGCGCGGCGGGTAGGCTCGTGCGGGTTCTTCCGACTCGAAAGGCCGCCCGCATGAGCACGCCCGAGCAGCTCGATTTCGTCGCCGGAGCGCGAACCCCCGCCGAGGAAGCGCGGCGCTACCTCCGGCGCTTCCGGGCCTTCGAAGGCGTCCCCGCGCTGGCGGTGGGCATCGCCTTCGGGCTGGAGGCCGGGGCGCTGGCGCTGCACCCGCCGCTGCTGGCCTTGCCGAACTTTTTTCCTCTTCGGCCTGATCGGCTTGATCGGAATTCGCGAACTGGCGAGCTGGGCGCACCGCAAGCGCTACGCCGGCGCCGGCGTGCTGCCGCAGAGCTGGACGCTGCCGGACGAGGCGGCGCCGCACGCCGCCAGCTACGCCAAGTGGCACGAAGGGCTGACGCGCTTCTCCTATTGGACCTGGATCGCCGGCGCGGTCCTGCGCTCGGGCAAGGGCAGCCTGGGCTCGTACCTCGTGATGGCCGGCCTGGCGCTGTACGCCGCGAAGATGCTCCACGATTACGTGCGCCTGGGGCTCTGGGAAGACCTGCTGCTCTTCGTGGGCTTCGGGGGCGGGCTGCTGTACCTGTACCTGCGCGTCGCCACGTTTCCCCAACTGCTGCTCTTCCTGGGGGCTGGGGCGCGGCCTTTTTCGTCTCCGGCGTGTGCCTGCACCTGCGCTGGCGGCGGATGGCGTACGCCTTCCTGGCGGGCGAGAACGAAGAGGAGCCCGCGGGGTAGCCAGGCTTGAAATCTGTTGTACAATACTTTGTAAGGTCAGGCAGGAGGCCCCGCGATGCTCGTCGACACCAACCGGATGGTCCCGTCCAGCAAGCTGCGCGCGAAGCTGCCGAAATACCTGCGCGAGGCGGAGGCGGGGGAAGCGATCTGCGTGACGCATAACGGCAAAGTCGCCGGGTTCCTGATCGGCGCGCGCGAGTACGAGGCGCTCCAGGCCGAGGAGATCAGCCGGCTGTTGGTCTCTCGCAAAGGCGAGCCAGGCTATTCGCAGGAAGCGGCCATGCGGCGTGTTCGCAAGGCGATCAAACGCGCGGCGGTTCGCGGGCAGCGCAAGCGCAAGCGCGCATGAACCCGCCGCACTGCGCCGCCCCTGAGGAAGCTCCATGCGCGACTCCCCCATCTCCGCCGAAAACGCCAAGGCCGGGACGCTGCACTGGCAGGCGCAGTTCACGCGCTTCGACGACCCGCGCACCCTCGTCGCCTGCCCGCTGATCCGGCAGCTTCGCTCGTCGCGCGTCGAGGGCTATGTCTCGAAGACGAGCGTCGCGCGCGGCGAGGCGCTGGACCTCTTCGTCAGCCTCAACCCCGCCGGCCGCTTCCGGCTCGACGTGTACCGCATGGGCTGGTACGGCGGAACCGGCGGGCGGCATGTCGGGAGCTTCGGCCCGTTCGCCGCCGAGCCGCAGCCGATGCCGCCGGAGACCGTCGAGCGGCTGCGCGAGTGCCGCTGGGCGAAGGCCGCGACGCTTACGATCCCCGCCGAGTGGCCCAGCGGCGTCTACCTGGGCAAGCTCACGCGCGACGAGCCCTTCGGCGCGCAGAGCTACGTCGTCTTCGTCGTGAAGGAGCGCCGCCCCTGCGAACTGCTCTGCATGGCCAGCGACCTGACCTGGCAGGCCTACAACAAGTGGCCGGGAACAAGCTCGCTCTACGACGACGGCACGCCGGAACTCTGGTATCAGGGCACGGACGTCCGCGTGAGTTTCGACCGGCCCTACGCGAAATACTGCCAGGTGCTCGACGCGCCGCTCTCGGGCGGTTCGGGCGAGTTCCTGCTCTGGGAGCACCCGCTCTGCTTCTGGCTGGAGCAGCAGGGCTACGACGTGACGTACTGCAGCAACCTCGACCTGGAGCTCGACCCGGGCCTCCTCGCCGGCGCGAAGGCGCTGCTCTCGGTCGGGCACGACGAATACTGGTCGTATGCGATGTACGAGAACGTGCTCCGCGCGCGCGACGCGGGGCTCTCGGTGGCGTTCCTCGGCGGGAACAGCCTGTACCATCGCGTCGAGTTCCACGCCTCGAGCGCGACCGGGGCGCCGTGCCGGGCCTTCGCGCGGGAGCGGCGCTTCGACGACGAAGACCGGCTGATGGGCGTGAAGTCCTTCGGCCCCGGCTACGGCGACTGGGTGGTGACGAACGCGAAGCACTGGCTCTACGCTGGAACGGGGCTGGCCGACGGCGAGCGCATCCCCGCGATCGTCGGCTGGGAGTACCATGGCGCGCCGGCGGCCCTCGAGGGCCTGGAGGTCGTCGCCGACGGGAGGCTCTGGGCGGCCGGGAGCGACGCGACGGCGGACGATCCTTCCGCGCCGCTGCGGCACCAAGCGGTGATCTATCCCGGACCCAAGGGCAACTGGGTCTTCAACGCGGGGACGATCTGGTGGAGCGAAGGGCTCGCCGCGCCGCCGGGGCACATCCCCGCGCGCTGGAACCTCGCCGGGACCTTCGGGCCCATGCCGGAAGTTCAGCGCATCACGAAGAACGTGCTGGACCGGATGATCGCGGACGGGCGGAGGTAGGCCGTCCGCGCGGAACCTTCGAGCGCACCCGATGCAAGACGAAGACGTCGAAGACGCCGAAGACCAGGAAGCCCGCCAAGCCTGGGGCCGCCGGCAGGCCGTCCTGCATATTCAACGCCACTACGCTTCGACCGGAGTCAGCGACATAGCCGTCGCCTTGTTTATCTGGAGCTTCTCGTTCGGCGTGCTCGTCTTTCCCGCAATCGCGCAGCAATGGTGGCTGTTCATCGCCTATTGCTCCGCGATACTGCTCGTCGGTTTCCTGACCCAACGCTTTATCAAACGCCTCCGGGAACATAAGGGGCATTACCTGGGGCGCTGGCATCTCCCGCTAGAAGCGCACCCCTACGTGGACGCCTACCATCGAGAGCGGCGCCTCTTGGCGCGCCTGAGCCTGGCATGGGTCGCGGCGCTTCTTGGCCTGGGCTGGTACGACCTACCCGAGCGTTACGTGGAGGTGAACGCGATCCTCATGCTGAGCGGGATCTTCCTCGTGCTCGTGCGCGCGGTCAGTTCCTTGAAGCGCAGCGAACTCTGGGAGGATCTCGTGCCTGAGGCCGCGCACGCGGGGGCCATCGCGTACATCTTCACCTCGAACGTCTCGAACTTCTCTTTCGTACTCTGCCTCACCTTCATAGCCACCGGGATCTTCGTGGCCGGCTGCGTCCGGCAGTGGCGCTGGAGCCGCTGGGTCTCGACGCTCAACCCGTACTAGCTTCGACCGACGGCGCTTAGGCGGTCCTTCGTTGCAGACAGGCGCATCTGCCTTGCGCACATTCCGGATTGGGCACGTTCACCGTTCGCCGTTATCCTGAAGACTCCATCCGTTTAATGCGTGACCGGAGAACTTCGCCATGTCCCCCCTGCGCATCACCGTCTGGAACGAGTTCCGACACGAACGCACAAACGAGAAGGTCATTCAAATCTACCCCAAGGGCATCCACGAGGCCCTCGCCGCGCCGCTGCGCGAGGCCGGCGGCTTCGAGGTCGCTACCGCGACGCTCGACGAACCCGAGCACGGGCTCAGCGACGCGCGGCTCGACGCGACCGACGTGCTGCTCTGGTGGAGCCACATGGCGAACCGGGAGGTTTCCGACGAGCGCGCGCGGCAGGTCGTCGATCGGGTCTGGAAGGGGATGGGCCTCGTCGTGCTCCATTCGGGCCTGTTGGGCAAACCGTTCAAGCTGCTGATGGGCACCAGCGGCGAACTGAAATGGCGCGAGGCGCACGAACGCGAGTTGCTCTGGGTCACCAAGCCCGGCCACCCGGTCGCCGAGGGGCTGGGCGATCACTTCAGCATCGAAGCCGAGGAGATGTACGGCGAGCCTTTCGACGTGCCGGAACCCGAGGCCACGGTCTTTATCAGCTCGTTCCCGGGCGGCGAGGTCTTCCGCAGCGGCTGCTGCTGGACGCGCGGCGCGGGCAAGATCTTCTACTTCCGCCCCGGCCACGAGACGTATCCAACCTACTACGACAAGAACGTGCAGCGGGTGATTCGCAACGCGGTGCGCTGGGCCGCGCCGGCCTACCGCGCGCAGCCGGTCTGGGGCAACTGCAAGGCGGGCTGGCTGGACCGCTGATTCAGCGCGCGGCCTTCCGCTCGCGCCAGAGTTCCTCGCCCAGCGCAACCAGCTTCCGCGCCATCTGGTTCTTGCTCAGCTTCAGCTTCGCGCCGGGGTCGTTCGCGCTCCGCAGGACGCGGAATTCGGCCTCGTCGGCGCCCATCGCCGCGGGGGTGTCGAGGACCAGCGCGTCGAGGTTCTTCGAAACCAGCTTGCGGTAGCCTTCGCGCAGCCGCTCCAGCGCGCGCGCGACCGAATGCTTCGCCGTCCCGGTCTCCAGCGCGAAGCCGATCAGGACCAGCTCCGGGCGGCGCGTGCGCTTCAACTGCCCCAGCTCGGCGAGGATGTCCGCCGTCGGCTTCAGCCGCAGCAGCAGCTCGCCCGCGCCTTTCTTCAGCTTCGACTTCGAGGGCTGCTCGATCGTGTAGTCGGCCACGGCCGCGGACATGACCACGACCTGCGCGTCCTTGACATGCTTGCGCACCGCGCGGTGCATCTCCGCCGCGCCGCGGACGGGCACCTTCGTCAGCCGCGCCATGCGCTTGGGAAACGCCGCGTCCAGCTCGTCGCTCACCGGCCCGTGGATCAGAATCACCCGGTGCCCGCTCGCCAGCCCCGCCTGCGCCACCGCGAAGCCCAGCTTTCCCGTGGCGCGGTTGGAGATGAAGCGAACCGGGTCGATGTCCTCGACGGTCGGCCCGGCGGTGATGAGGAAGGTCGGCGGATGGTTCGGCATGCGCACAGCGTACTGAAGGCCGGCGCGCGCGGCAACTCGGGGGATGGGATATGACGGAGGACGGAGAAAGACTTCACTCACTCGGCCGCGGCCGGCTCCTCGGGAACTTCGGGGAACGGCGGGAGCCCCGCCGCGGCCTCGGCCTGCTCGGCCGCCGCGACGAGCCCCTGCAGGAGGCGGAAGTAGAGCCCGGCGAGCTTCTCGAGGAACTCCTGCGCCGCGCGGAGCACGTCGCCAAGCTGCTCCTCGCCGGGCACCGCGGGCAGCAGGTAGGTCCGCAGGGTCATGTCCTTCTTCGCGTGGTCGAACGGGTACGGCGACTCGTCGAAGCAACCCTGAATCTCGCGCAGCGCGCGCTGGAGCTGCCGGCAGCTTGCGAGGACCTCGGCGATGAACTCCTGCTGCCGCTCGCGCCCTTCGAGGTTCTGGCAGAGCAGCGAGAGCGCCTGGAACGTGCGGTTCAGCTCCAGCGCCTTCGGCGCGGCGGCGGCGACCTGGCGGTAGGCCGGCAGGCCGCGCGCCGCCTCGGCGCGCAGGGCCTCGGCGCGGGGGATCCGCCCGGCGATCTCGGGATCTTCGAGCAGCCCCAGCGCGGCGTGCAGCCGCGCGCCGGCCAAGGCCTCGAACGGACCCAGTTCCGCCGCCGCGCCGAACTGCTCGCGCTGCGCGCGCTCGCGTTCGGCGACCGCGGCGCCGGCCTCGGCCCGCTTGAGCTTGAAGTCCTTGGGGTCGAAGCCGAGCTTGGCCTTGCAGAGCGCCAGCGCCAGCGCGCAGCGGCTCAGGGCCGTGTCGGCCTCGTCGTAGCGCCTGTACGCGGCGCGGTGGGCCGGGGCGAGGCGGAGCAGCTCCTCGCGCAGCCGCGCCAGCTCCTCCACGCCGGAAGCGAGCGCGGCGTGCGGGGCCGGCGGACGCGCGGGCAGCGGGAGCGGGCGCAGCAGCGTCGGCGCGCCCTGCAGGTAGCGCGCGGCGGCCTTCGCCGCGGCCTCGTCGGCGTCTTCGCGGTCGAGCAGGTCGTCGACGGGCACGAACTGCGCGCGCCCGACTTTCGGCCCCAGCACGGCGCGATAGAAGTCCGACGAGACGGTCTTCGAGAGCCCCGCGAAGTCGCGGAAGAGGTCCGCCGCCAGCAGCGACTCGCCGAGCCGGAGCCGGGCGTCGTCGGCCGCGAAGTAGATGCCCTTCACGCCGATGCGGTTGGCCGCCGCGACCCGGTCGCGCCCCGAGGGATGCGTCTGGTGCCAGGCCGTCTGGCCCTCGGTCAGCTCCTTCCTGACATGCTCCTCGGCCTCCTTCGGCAGCTTGCGGACCTTGTTCCGCGCCAGGCGCGGGATGTCGTCGATCAGGCGGCCCTCGTCCCACATTTTCCCGATCGCGCCCTTGGCGAGCTGCTGCGCGATGGACATCTCGATGACGCGGCGCATCGTCGAGGCGTAGCAGGCGCTCCCCGACATGTGGGTCTCGTAGGCGTCGGCGTCGTACTCCATCTGCCGCAGCATGAAGCAGGAGAGCGCGTGGCCGGCGTACATCAGGAGCTTGAGGACCTGCCGCGTGAGCCAGACGAAGACCCGCGACAGATGCAGGAAGATGCCGATGCGGATGTCGGTCTCGTGGGCGTACTGGGTCAGGGCCTCGTCCCAGCCGTCGCGCTCGTAGACCACGCGGGCGAACCAGCCGTTGACGCTGCGGATCACGAAGGTCATGCGCATGCCGGCGCCCTGCGCGAAATGCCCGAACTCGTGCGCCAGCACCCCCGCGAACTGCCGCAGGTTCAGCCCCGCCGCCAGCGGCAGCCCGATGGTCAGGACCAGGTCGTCCCCGAAGAAGCTCAGCAGCCCGCGCCGGAAGCTCGCCGAGGCGTTCACCTCGCAGTCGACGTGGATCTCCCGCGGGCGCGGCGCGCCGACCAGATCGCAGATCTTCGCGACGAACGCGAAGAGCAGCGGCTCGGCCTGCGGGTTCAGCCGGCGCGGGTCCATGTGCTTCGGCCGCGGCGCGAAGAGCGGCTTGATCATGAACAGGATCAGGATCACGCCCACGACCAGCGGCGCGAGGTACCCGCCCAGGAACGCCGCGCCCGCCGTCCGCCCGCGCAGCCCGCTGGCGATGTCGTAGTTATGCGTCGCGTGGTACCAGACCCCGTAGCCCGCGAAGCCGATCAGCCCGACGTAGACCAGCGGGAGCAGCACCATCGCCAGCGCGACGAGGAAAAGGCCCAGCTTGTAGTGCAGCGGCAGCGGCACCGGAGGGATCGCGCCGTCGAAGCTTTCGAGCACCGCCTTGTGCAGCGCATCGCCGGTCAGCGCGGGGACGCGCGAGCCCGAGCGGGCGCTCAGCGGCGCGGACGGCGGCGAGACGGGCGCGGGGGCTTGAGCCATGCTGCGGCCTCGGATCGAATACCCGGGTACGGCCGGCCTGCAAATACGTGCATCACCCTAGCACGGCGGACTCCGGTTGCCAGTCGGCGGATGCCGGTTCCAGCGCCTGATCCGGCCAACTTAATCTTCCGCACGCGCACGTAAGGCCTGCGCCACCCGCTCAACAAATGTCGCTTCGGCAAGCCCGGCGTTCTCGAAGCTCAGGTCGGCGTCCAGCTCCAGCGCCTCGCTCAGTGCATGGACTTTCCGGATTGTGGCTTCGTCGGCGGGAAGCTGGTGAGTTGCGTCGCGCGCGGCGATGCGCTCAAGGCAGACGTCCAGCGGCGCTGAGATGCGAACGAGGAGCGTCCGCGTGCGCGGCTGGAGCGCCAGGAGTCCCTCGAGAATCTCCCGCGACGCGCCGGTGGTCTCGACGCAGACATGCTCGTACGCGCCCAGCGCCTCGGCGAGCTTCGGATGCACCGCCGCGATCCCGCCCGCGAGATTCGGCGCACGCCCCGCGCCCCGACACTCCGCGTTCCAAGCCATCCACAGAGGCTCGACGTGGAAGAAGCGCACGCCCAGGACCCGTTCCAGCGACTGGCCCAGGTATGTCTTCCCGCAGCCCTTGGGACCGATCAGGAGAATGAACATGCCGCGCGCTACTCCGCCTTCAAGCGCCGCTTGAGATCCCGATAGGCCGTCTCGATCAGCGTCGCGAGCGCCGCCTCGTTCACCTCGCGCCCGGGCCGGAGCTTCACATGCCGCATGAACTTGCCCGTGCCTTCGAGCAGCCCGGCCGGATCGGGAAGCGCCGCGCCTTGATAGAAGCCGACGTTGACGTGCGCGGAGAAGGCGTTGACGTACCCGAAGGCCGCGCCGGCCACGCACGCCACCGGGCAGCCGTCGTGAAACTCCTCGCGCACGTCGCCGCCGCAGCGGCGCATGACCTCGAACCAGCGCCGCGCGAGCCGGCCCAGTTCGTCCGTATGCTCGTCAAGCCAGCGCTCGACGGCCGGGTCGCGCTTGAGCGTGCGGGATAAGCGGAAGATCCGGTCCATAGGCCCTGCCTTCCATGCCCGCGGCCGTCTCGGCCGCGTGTGTTTGTCCGCCACCCAAAGGAGCCGCGCGGCAAACCTCAACGCGCCAGCGTCTCGAGATCCTTGAGCAGCGCCTGTTTCGAGTCCGCGTCGGCGACCTTCGCGGCCTGCTCGCGAGCCTGGGCAAGGTACGTCCTGGCATCTTCACGCCTGCCGGCGACCTCGGCGGCGCGCGCGAGCGCTTCGTAAGCGTAACCCCGATAGAACGGCGGCAGCGCCCGGCTGTGCTCCAGGCACGTCCGCGCATGCCGCAGCGCCTCCGCGCCGCGCTCGAGGAGCGCCTGGACGCGCGAGGCCTGCCAGTATCCGATGGAGAGGTTCTTGTCCGCGCAGTCGGGCCGCTGGAGCCAATGGAACAGGGACGCCTGCGTGAGGGCCTCCATCAGCCGGTCGTCGGCCGGCGTGCGGTCCGGCTTCTCGATCAAGTCCCAGGCCCGGTTGAAGCACTCGGCGGCGAAGTATTTATGCGCGAGCCGGAGGTCGATAGGCGGCGTGGAGGGCATGGCAGGCTCCTGGAAATTCGTGGCGGATCCTACTCAATGGCTCGTGATATAAGAACCTCTTGCGTCTGCGGCGCCCACACCAACCTGCGGTTCGTACGGGCCACTCCCGCCTCCCCCTCCCCCACCCTCCGCGCGCTCCGCGACCTCCGCGGTGACCAACCGTCACAAGCTCGCGGCGAGCGCCGCCAGGCCGAGGGCGAGCAACACCAGGCAGCCCGGCTTGGTCTGGACGATGGGCGCGCCCGGCGCTTCGGCGAGCTTCGCGGCGTCCGGCGCGATGCGGGCGAAGACGGCCGCGCCGAGGGCCACGGCTTCTTCCGGGCGCGACGGCTTGGCGCATGTCCGGCGGTGCCGGTCGCGCAGGGTGGCCTCCAGCGCCTCGACGTGCTCGGAACCGCCGGCGAGCAGGATCTCCTCGATGTCCTTGAGCTGCTTCCCCGCCTGCCGCAATGCGCGGTGGAGCGGCGCATCGAGCGCCGCGGCGACGCGGCCCCCGTCGCGCAATTCGGCCGCGCCCAGCCCCTTTCCGCCGTCGGCCGCGAGGACTTCGAAGCGCTCGGGAAGCATGTCGAGCAGCGTCACGTCGAAGGCGCGGGCGTCCAACTCCAGGACCATCACCAGCCGGCGGTCCTTGGGGTGCTCGAAGCACCACGCCAGCGCGACGGCGGTCGGTTCGTTGAGGAGCAGCTTGAACTCCAGCCCGGCCCGTAGCGCGGCGTCCTTGACGGCCTGGCGCTGCCCGTCGTGGAAGTACGCGGGGACGGCGATCACCGCCGGGCCGGGCGGCGCGCCCAGCGCGGCTTCGGCGAGTCGCGCCAGATGCTGGAGGTAAAGCGCGAGACACTCGGCCGGGGTCCACGCCCGCCCGCCGAAGGCGTAGGTCTTCTCCTTGCCCAGATCGGCGAGGAAGCCTTCCGCGCCGGCGCCGGGGCGCTCGGCGAGGATCTTCCGCGCGGCCTGCCCGGTCACCGGCTTGCCTTCGCCATCCACGGCCACCGCCATCGGGACCGCGCTCGCGCCATCCCGGTCCTCAAGAACGCGCGGGCCGGTCGCGCCGAAGACCGCCACCCTGCCGTGCGAGGCGCCAAGGTCGATGCCGAGCATGGACTGAGGGTACGGGACGGGCGGGAAAGGTCAAAGGCGAGGCGGGCTCTGTGATCTGTAATCTGTGATCTGTGCAGGCGTAAATCGGAAACGAGAGACAGAGAACGCCTTTTCCTGCTCCTTCATCTCTGGTTGCTCTCCCAGAGCTTGAAGGGAAAGGGAGGGGCTGGCAAGCCGGCCCTCGAACCTGGAACCTCGACCCTCGAACCTGCCGTCAAAGCCAGTAGCGCAACTGGTAGGCGAAGCTCTCGAAGAGGATCGTGGAGAGGGAGCGGGCTTCGTGGCGCGCGGGGGTCAGCTCCTCGCAGCGGGCGATGTCGTCCATGGTCTGCTCGCGCAGCCGCCGCGCGAAGGCGGCGTCGGGCGTCACGACGACGGCCTCCAGGTTGTGGAAGAGGCTGCGGTGGTCGAGGTTGTAGCTGCCGACGAGCGCGAAGGCGTCGTCGATGACGGCGGTCTTGGCGTGAAGCATGCTGCCGGGCCACTCGAAGATCCGCACGCCGCGCTCGAGGAGTTCGGCATACAGCGCGCGCGCCGCGGCGGCGGCCAATTCGACGTCGCTTTCCCGGGCCACCACCACCCCCACCCGCACGCCGCGCTCGACGGCCTGGTAGAGCGCCTTGCGGATGCCGCGGTCGGGGATGAAGTAGGCGTTCTCGATCAGGATGTAGTTACGGGCCTGCTGGATCGCCCGGAGGTAGGCGCGGCGGATGAGCCAGCGCTGGCGGAAGAGCGAGTTCCCGATCACCTGGACCGGGACGCCCGGCCCGAGCGCGGCGGTGTGCCCGACGACGCGCCGCGGCATCGACTCCTGGCGGCGCTGCGCCACGCCGGGCCACTTGCGCGCGCGCTTCCAGGTCCGCTCGAAAAGCCGGGACAGCTCGCCCGCCGCCTCGCGGCCATCGATCCGCGCGTGCGTGTCGCGCCAGCCCGCGCCGCCTTCTTCTTTGGGCAGGTAGTCGGCGGCGAGGTTCAGCCCGCCGGCGAAGGCCGTGCGCCCGTCGACGACCAGGATCTTGCGGTGGTCGCGCTTGTTCCAGGCCCAGAGCGGGCGCGAGACATGCAGCGGATGGTATACGGCGACGTGGACGCCGGCATCGAGGAGGCCGTGGACGTAGCGCTCGGGCAGGCCCAGCGCGCCCACGGCGTCGTAGAGCAGCCGCACCCGCGCGCCCTGCAAGGCGGCCTTGCGCAGCGCCGCCGCGAAGCGCTCGCCGGCAGCATCCGCGCGGAGGATGTAGGTCTCCAGGTCCACCGTCTCCCGCGCGGCCTCGATGGCGGCGAGCATCTCGGGGTAAGCTTCGCGGCCGTCCACGAGGAGCCGGATGGACTCGGCGCGCTGGAAGCGCTCCGGGCGGCCGGCGTAACGTTCGATGGCCTGCGCGGGCGTGAGCGCCTTGTCAGGCACAGGCAGTTCGAACGGACCGAGTTCCGGCTCTTCGGCGGACGCCGCGCCGCGGCGCTTCCTCCAGGCGCGCACGCCCCACAGCGCCAGCGGGTACATGACCAGCGCCAGCGCGGCGCCGACCAGCACGGCCCCCAGAAGAATCGGGCCGGCCGCGTCCAGGCCCAGTTCGCCCAGCGCGTCGAGGACCGCCTGGGTCGAGCGCCATGGCTCCGACCAGCTCCAGGCATCCAGCGCCAGGCGCGTCCCGGCGAGGGCCGCGTCCGGATCGGGCGCCGCGCCCGGCCAGAGCCACGCGCCGAGGTAGAACTCCCCGATCGCCAGCGGGAAGAGCGTCCCCGCGTTCGCCAGGAACTGCGGCAGGATGGCGACCGCGCGGTTCCCGCGAGCCAGATAGGCAAAGAGGAGGCTCAACGGGATCTGCAAGCCCGGCAGCGGGAATGCGGCGGCGAAGAACCCGGCCGAGATGCCGCGCGCGATCCGATCCGCGGGGTCGTGGTGATGGAAGAGCTTCCGCGCGAGCAGCTTCCAGCGTGTTTGGAGCCGCCGACGGATCATCGCTGGGCGCTCCGGGCCGCGGCGCTTACCGCGAGGCAACACCCCTACCCCCCCTTGGGAAGGGGGGAAAACCGATTTGAAAGGTGCACAGCAAGTCGGTCATATTTTCGGTTTATATTTGGTATTTGGATTGTGCCCTAGCCTACCTCTTCCTCTCGGCAACTGGCTTACTCCGTCAAGCCGATCTGTCGGGTGATCCGGTCGAAGTCCGCCACAGAGTAGAACTCGATCACGATCTTGCCCTTTCGGGCGCCTTCTTCGATCTTGACGCGCGTGCCCAGGTGCTCGCACAGCTTCTGTTCAAGGCTCTTGAGGTGGTCGGGCTTGGTTCGGCGCTTCATCTGGCTCCCGGCGCGGGGCACAACGGTGACCGCGGCGGATTGCTCCGGCCCAAGCGCAAAGACCTCAAGCTGCCGGACGGTAAGGTCTTCGGCCTGGCATTTGGCGGCGAGGTGGAGCTGGAGCTGGCGGTCGGGGATGCTCATCAGGATCTTGGCGTGGCCGATGGAGAGCTTGCTGTCATGGAGCGCCTGCTGAATGGACTCGGGAAGCTCCAGGACGCGCATGAGGTTGCTCACGACCGCGCGGGACTTGCCAATGGCGTCGGCGATCTGCTCCTGAGTCATCTGATACCGGTCTCGGAGCCGACAGTAGGCCAAGGCTTCCTCAATGGGATTCAGGTCGTCGCGCTGGAGGTTCTCGATGAGGGAAAGAACGAGGATTTCGCTTTCTCCGGCGACGGGCTTGACGAAGGCCGGCGCCTGTTCCAGCCCTGCGGCCTGGGAGGCGCGCCAGCGGCGCTCACCGGCGATGATTTCGTAGCGGACCTCGCCCTGGACCTCGGCGGGCGGCAGTTCGCGGACGACGATGGGCTGAATCAGCCCCTTGGCCTTGATCGACTGGGCCAGCTCGGCGAGCGCTTGGGGATCGAAATCCTTACGCGGCTGGTTGGGGTTGGGTCGAATGGCCTTGAGGGAAACCTGGTTCATGGCGACCGGTGGGAGCTGACCGGGTACGCCGTCGGTGGTGCGCTGGAGCAGCGCGCCGAGTCCTCGGCGCGGCGGTTGGGGCTGATCGGCCATAAGCTAAGCGATCTCCGTTTGGCTTACTTTCTTTATGCCTTGGATTTGGTTGAGGGTCAAGGCGGGAACGGGAGAGGGGCTTGGGGCGATTGAACCAGAGGGATGCAAACCTTCAATTGCTCCACGTGGAGCAATTGAGGGGTAGGGTCATCGAGAGCGGTCTGAGTCGTTAGAAGCCAATCGTAGGGACTCGAAAATTGTTGCACTGCGTGCAGGATCGAATGATTGACCAGGGGATGCGCTTGCGCTTATTGGATGGATAGAAGAAGAGTAAGGAGGGGGCAGGTCAGAGGCAGGGCAGAAAGACTCGAGACCTGAAAAAGATGCACTGTGCGCAATAGAGTCTACTGCATATAGCTTGTTGATATTGATATAATTGCTCCACGTGGAGCAATTGGCCTTTGGGGTGGTGGAAAAACTGTGGATAACCTATCCATAAGGCTTGATGGGAAAGGTTCGAATTATCACTCTTTGGTTGTAGATTTCGCATGCGCTGCTTATCAAGATGATAGTGTCTAATGCCTTGACGTAATGGTCTCCATCGCCAGTGGTTCAGACAGCGCGAAATGCCCAATTGCTCCACGTGGAGCAATTGGGCATTTCGAGCCCCCTTCTTTCCAACTATTGAATCGAGTCAATAAAATGGAGTGTGCACGTTCGTGTGTGTTCACGCATTGTAACAGGTTATTATATCTAATGCGGCGCCTTCGGCGCGCGAAGCGACTGCATGACGATGCTGCCCAGGATAATCCCGCCGCCCAGCAGCGCCCACGGGCCGGGGCGCTCTCCGATGAACAGGAACGTCCAGAGCGGATTGAGGACCGGTTCGAGCAGCGCCAGGAGCGAGGCCTCCAGCGCCGGCACGTGCCGGATGCCCTGCATCATCAGGTAGTAGCCCAGGCCCAACTGCACGATGCCGAGGACGAAGATCGTCGCGAGTGGAACGGGCAGTTCGGCCGCGGGCGGCAGGGGCTTGGCGAAGCACGCGCAGATCAGAAAGCAGAAGAGGTTGCCCCAGATCACGAGCAGTTCCGCGTCCGACGGCGCGCGAGTTCCCGCGTGCAAGCCGCCCCGCCGCGGAGGCGCCGCGCTATCGCGCTCGGGAAACGGGCGAGGCGGGGGCTCCTCGTCCTTGGCGCGCCCCCAGCGCAGGCCAATCACGACGAGCGCGTAGCCGACGCCGGAGCAGGCCGCCATCGTGTTGCCGAAAGCCTGGCCCGCGCCGAGTTCGTCGAGGAAGAAGAGCGACATGCCGGCGGCGCAGAGCGCCACCAGGACCAGATCGCGCGGGCGGAACGGCTCCTTCAGCAGCAGCGGCGAGAGGAGCATCACCCAGATCGGCGCGGTGTCCTGGAGGAAAATCGCGTTGGCCGCGGTGGTGTAGACGAGCGCCGTGATGTAGCCGATGAGCATCAGCGCGTAAGCGAGCGCCAGCAGCGCGACTTTGAGGCTCGGCCGCCACCAGCGCGGGCCGCGCCAGGGGCGGACCACGGCGAGCATGAAGAGGAGCGCGAAGAAGCTGCGCCCGCCGGTGATCTGCCAGTTGTCGAGCGCCTGGTTGGCGTATTTGACGAGCGGCCCGGCGCTGCTCCAGCAGACCGCCGCGCCGCAGATCAGCAGGCGTCCGCGTTTGAGAGGATCCATCGGAACAGGCGTAGTGGGTTGGCGGGCCGGTTGCAATGCGGGAAAGGAAGCGTTTACCACCGACGAGTTCACCGCCTTGACATGATAAGGAGATTGGCTTTTACTGGCGAGCACGCGGAGTGACCTAGTGGGCCTTCAATCTTGAATGTCGGGTTGCGTCGGCGCTTTTGGCCGTGCTCTTCGTTGCGCTCCGGTTGGCGTATCTTCTTGATACGCCGCCCCTTCGCGCGCCTCGATCACGACCAAAATCCCTCGACGCCACCTCGCCATTCAAGTTTGAAGGTCCACTAGGAATAGACGCTGTCCTGTCCCCTGTGCCTTAAGAGCGCGATGGCCACGCGAGCCCAATTCCGTCGATTCTTGCGGGAATGCCGTTGGCGCCGTTTCCTTGCTGGAAAGACCTATGCCAATCTTGCGAAACAACATCAATATCGCTTCGTTCAATGCTGCTCTACTGCTGCCTTTTGAGTTACGCATCCAGGATTTCCAGATGGCCATGCAGGACGTCTACGATTTCTTCTACGATGTTAACACCCATTTGACTGGCAAGGGTTTACAGAGGCTGGACGACATGTTGCGACCCGCGATAATGTCTGGTGTCCTTTCAGACATGCTGACCGCCAGCCTTGCAAAGCACTCAAGGGTTCTTCGTGAGAACCGGTACTTCAACGGCCACCCCGACTTGATCGTTCAAGGCCTATACCCCGGCAATGCCATCAAGGCGGGAACAGAGGGCGTTGAAGTCAAGACCACGAGAAAAGCCGGTGGAGCCGTCGATACGCACGGCGCTCGTGAGCAGTGGATGTGCGTATTCGTATACGCTGTCGATACCGAGACGGAACCCGCGCTCGACCGCAGCCCCATGACGTTCACAGAGATTTACCTCGGGCGGGTCGCCATCGAAGATTTCAGACGAAATGCACGCGGGGAACTGGGCACGCGCACGGCTACTTTGCACAAGGACGGCATTCAGAAACTCCGCCAGAGTTGGGTCTATCGTTTGGGATGAGTCCCATTTGGCAAAAAACGAATTAGTTTCGGAATCGCCTTACAGGCCATATTGAAGAAGTGCTTGTCCTTTTCCACGCCAATACTCTCATAGCCAACCGCCTCCGCGGCAGACAGCGTCGACCCCGCTCCCGCAAACGGATCGAGAATCACGCCCTTTCCGAGAGGCAGGACCGCCCGAACTACTTGGCGAAGGAACGACTGCGGCTTAAGGCTCGGGTGGGGGGCCAGATCCCGTTCGGCCTTGCGCGTTGGCGACGAGTTTATGACATCTCCAAACGGCTTGTCCTGGCACGGACGTCGAAATCCTCCGGTGTGCCATTTCCTCAGATTGTCCTGAACTCGCCCCTCTATCGGTTTACGGTAAACGATCCACGGCTCCCACATCGATCGAGGCATCACGCTGATTTCCGAGAACTCTTCATGCGCCGCCTTGGGGCGGTCTCCACCTCTCATGGTCATGGTTAACCGGACGAGTTCGCCCCGACGCTCTAATCCGGCATTCGCAAGGGCTCCCGAAACCAGATAGGAAAGAAGCGGATTGGCTGCAACCACGACGTGCGCGCCTGGAACGATTTTCGGCAGCAGGAGACGCGCCCAAACAAAGAAGAATGCGCGGAGGCGTTCGAGTTGTTCGGGGGTAAGCGTTGTGAATCTGGGAAGTGGGGAACGCACGTGCCCGTCAAACGAGGGGGAATACGCCAGACCCCGCCCTTACCTTTGCGGAGTTTTGCCTGCTGCTCGGCCGTATATTCGTGAAGTCCATAGGGAGGGTCCGTTATCACGGCGTGGAAGCTGTTGTCCTGCTGTTGCTCCAGCCAATCGAAACAGTCCGCATGATGCAACGTGGCATTTCCGAATTTTACCGGCGCGGCCCAATCATCCCCCATCGGCAGTTCTTTCTGAATGCCCTCCCCAATGGCAGACCGCACAGCGTAAAGGCCACGATCTTCCCGGACAAACATTCCCGGCGTGTTCAACCGGAGATAGGACCGGACCGAAGATGCAGGAATTTGCCCAACTACCCGATTCAGACGTTCCTCAATTTCTTTGACCGAAAGAGCCTTGGAAGTTAACGACATCACTTTAAGGATGCCGTCACGTACACGACCGGGAGGATATCTGCGTTGTCCCTGTTCCATCGCCTTCGATATTAGACGTCTAGACGTCTAGTGTCAAGCTTGATTTTCAATAAGAATAAGAACGGTGAATGGCCCATACAAACCGCACCGGCCAAGCGCCTCACCCCGTCTTGACGCTTAAAATATCAAAAAGTACAGTCATTCAGGTAGGGTTGGGTACGCGCGGTGAAGCGCGCCATCCAGGAGTCGAGGTCATGACCGAAGCCGCCCGCCACGCGAAGATCGTCGAGTGGTCCGAAGAGGACCAGTGCTTCGTCGGGAGTTCGCCTGGGCTGGTTTATGGCGGCTGCCACGGCGCGGACGAGAAGGCCGTCTTCGAGGAACTCTGCCGGGTCGTAGAGGACGTCATCGCCCTCTACCACCAGGACGGAAAGCCGCTCCCGCCGCCGACTTCCGGACGCGACTACGCGAACAAGATGCAGGACGTGGCGTAACGCCGCTCCAATTGCTTTTCGGAATGTTGACGCTGTAGACTTGGGACACGTAAAGCGGCAGGCCACTCGGCGGTAAGACCCCCTTCACAGCTGGCCGAGACTCTGGCCGAAAGGCGGGTGGGGGCGCCTGCCGTACTTCGCATCCAAGCGTAAGTCACATGCGGCATACCGCCGGGATAGGCTTGAAGCCGACCCCATCAGCACTTGCCGTTCCACGCCCAGTGATGTACATTATGTGCAGATAAGAGGTTCTGTACATGTCCCCGATAGACACCGTCAACGCACGCAAGAACTTCTCCGATACCGTCAACCGCGCGGCCTACGGGAAGGAGCGCGTCACGCTCACCCGGCGAGGCCGGCCGGTGGCGGCGCTGGTGCCGGTCGAAGACCTGGCGCTGCTGGAGGCGCTGGAAGACAAGCTGGACCTGGATGAAGCGCGCAAGGCGCTGGCGGCCTTCAAGAAGTCGGGGAAGCAGGCGTCCTCCCTGGCCGCGGTAAAAAAGAAGCTGGGGCTGTAAGCGGTGGCCTACGCCGTCCAGCTCACGCCGGCGGCCGAGCGCGACTTGAAGAAGCTCGAGCGGGCCATCCGGGCGCGCGTGGTCCGGGCGCTGGAGGGGTTGGCCTCCGAGCCGCGTCCGCAAGGCAGCACGAAGCTCTCGGGCAAGGAGAACCTCTGGCGGGTTCGTGTCGGCGATCATCGCGTGCTGTACGCAATCGAGGACCGGCGGCTGGTCGTACTGGTGGTGAAGATCGCGCACCGGCGAGAGGTGTATCGGTAGAAAGCACGGGGCGGCTGCGCCGAGCCGCGTGGCGCCCCAACCGGGCGACGCGGAGCGATGGAGCTCGGCTGGTTCTCGGGGCACTTGCCAACTTGTGGGAGAAATGTCGGCGCTTCAGCACGGGGCGGCTGCGCCGACCCGTGGCACTCTCCACGTGCGGGCGGGACGCCCGCGGTATGGAACGGAGCCACCGGGACGGCGGCGATACAGCCGGCGGGACGCCGGCGCTACCGGGACACGCTGCGTCTTGCCGGTAAACTTCACGCCTCCGCTTCGGGGCCGGGGGAGGGCGGGGGACTCTCGGGGTTCGCGCCGTTGGCTTCGCCGGCGCCTTTGTTGCGGCCGCGGCCGCCGCGCCGGCGGCGTTTGCGTTTGCGGGGGGCGCCGTCGGGGCCGGTTTCGGGTCCGCCGGCCGGCGCGCCGACTGCTTGGGGTTGGGGCGCGGCCGGCGCCGGCTGCTGCGCTTCCGGAATGCGCGGCAGGCCGGCGGGCGCGCGGCGTTCGCCATCTCTCCCCCCTCGGCTGCCGCCGCTGCCTCCATGCCCGCGGCGTTCGCCGCCGCCCTGTCCTCCACGGCCACCACCGCCGCCGCGTCCGCCGCCGCGGCGCTCGCCGCCGCGACCGCGCGGGCCGCTTTTGGGCGGGCCCTCGAGGTAATCGTCGCTGTCCACCTCGCTCTCGCGGTCCTCGCTGCGGAACTCGGGCGGGATCTCCGCGGGCGGCTTGGGCCAGAAGAGGCTCTCCAAGGTCTCGAAGCGGACGGGTTCGATCTGCCGGTTGATCAGGAGTTCGATCTCGGTGAGCCACTGGGACTCTTCGCGGGCCAGGAGCGTGAAGGCGCGCCCGCTCTTGCCGATGCGGCCGGTGCGCCCGATGCGGTGGACGTAGTCCTCGCTGCGGTACGGCACGTCGTAATTGATGATGTGCGAGATGTCGGTGACGTCGATGCCGCGTGAGGCGACGTCGGTGGCGACGAGGAGCTGGACCTTGCCGCTCTTGAAGCCGGCCATGATCTTCTCGCGCTTCTTCTGGACGAGGTCGCCGTGGATCTCGCGGGCGCTGATGCGGATGGCCTTGAGTTTCGCGGCGAGGCGCTTGGCGGATTCCTTGGTGGTGCAGAAGACGATCGCCAGGGAGGGGCGTTCGACGTCGAGGATCTTGAGCAGGGCGGGCCACTTCTCCTCGCGGCTCACGGCGACGTAGAACTGGGCGACCTGGTCGACGGTGAGCCGCTCGGGCTCGGTGCCGATCCGGACGGGTTCGTGCATGAAGCGCTTGGCCATGCGCACGATTTCGTCGGGGAAGGTGGCCGAGAGGAGCAGGGTTTGGCGCTCCTTGGGGCAGTGGCGCAGGATGTACTCGATGTCGCGGCGGAAGCCGAGGTCGAGCATGCGGTCGGCCTCGTCGAGGACGGCGATTTTGACGCCGGAGAGGTCCAGGCGGCGCGAGCGCATGTGGTCCATCAGGCGGCCGGGCGTGCCGACGACGAGGTCGGCGCCCTTGGCGAGCGCGGCGATCTGCGGCTCGTAGCTGGAGCCCCCGTAGAGGGTGCAGGAGCGGAAGCCAAGGTCGTGGCCGAGCGCGTCCACGTGGTCGTGGATCTGCATGGCCAACTCGCGGGTCGGGGCGAGGATCAGCGCCGAGGGGCGGCCCATGCCGGGCTTGAGCCGCTCGAAGATGGGCAGCAGGAACGAGGCGGTCTTGCCGGTGCCGGTCTTGGCCTGGCCGAGTACGTCGTGGCCTTCGAGGGCCACCGGGATGGAAAGCGCCTGGATCGGCGTGGGCTTATGGTAGCCCATGGCGGCGAGGTTGCGCAGCAGGGGCTCGGAGAGTTTGAGTTCCGCGAAACTGGCGACTTCGGGCGCGGGCGCGGCGGTCTCGGGCTCCGCGGGGGCCGCGGCGGTGGGGTCCATGGTGCTCAGGCTTCTTTCTCCTCCAACAGGCGCGCCAGGTACTTGAGCAGGTCGGTCTCGGTGACGATCCCGACGAGCTTCGTGGTACCGGTCTCCAGGACCGGCAGACAGCCGATTTTCCGGTCGGCCATCTGGCGCGTCCGCGCGGGCAGTTCGTCCTCCGGCGCGGCGGTAATCAGTTCGGTCTTCATCACCGCGCGAACCTTGGTCAGGGCCGGTAGATACAGCCCCTTGGGCTGCTTGTCCGGGCCTTCCATCTCGACCATCGAGAAGCGCAGGTCTCGGTCGGTGATCAGGCCGACGAGTGCGCCGTCTTCAACCACCGGCAGATGCCGGATGCGCTGCGTGCGCATCATCACCAGCGCGCGGTCAAGCCCCGCCTCGGGGCTGATCGTCTTGACCGGAGTGCGCATGATGTCCTTGATCCGCATCCGCGGCACCCTCCCCCATGGATCCCCAGCGTACTACGAAACCGGGGTTCTGGGTAGGGCGGGCGGGGGAGTTTCCCAGGGGGAAGGAAGGGAAGTATGAAATAGGAAGCAGGCTGGATACGCGGGACGCACCGCCCGCGGCATCCTTCCTGTTTCCTCTTCGCCCCATTCTATTCGAGCATCTCCACGCGCACGGCGTCGTAGTCCACGGTCTCTTCGCTGTCGCTGTTGTAAAGATAGAGCGAAGCGCCGGTGAGGTCGCCGGGGGCCTTGAACTCGGCGCGGAGGTCGACCCAGGCGGCGAAGTCCTGCTGGTCCTTGGGGAAGTGGATCCCGGCGTACTCTTTCTTGCCGTTGGGGCGTTCCATGATGACCAGGCCGTGGATGGCGCCCTTCGTGCCGGTGCGGCGGCCCTTGGCCTGGATGAGGTACTTGCCGCCGGGGGCGAGTTCCAGGGCGGCGCCGTGCCCCTGCCAGCCCTTGCGCGGGCCGAAGTGGAGGACGCGCCGGCCGTCCGGGGCGTCGGGCGCTTCCGTGCCCTTGGCCTCGTAGGAGGGGTCGGCGAGGAGCGGATAGAGGTAGCTCACGGCCAGTTCGCGGCCCTCGGCGTGGAGGCGGACGTAGCCGTCGCCGGGGCCCAGGGGCAGGGCGAAGGCGGCGTTGAAGACGCCGAAGGGTTCGAGCCGGACGCGGCGGGTCTCGCCGTTCCCGGCGGGGCCGTCAAGGCGCAGTTCAATGTCGCGGGCGCGGGGGGCGAGGTTGCAGAGCCACGCGCGGGCCTCGCAGGCGTTGGGCTTGCGCGCGAGGACCACGCCGCCCAGGAGGTCCTCGTCCTTGGGGGCCTCGGCGACGAGGAGCAGGGCCGAGAGGCCCGCGGGGGGCACGGCCGTGCGGAGCAGCCCGCCGGTCACGGCCGGTTCGATGCGCCGCGCGCCGCCGTCCTCGTCGAGCCAGAAGGCGCCGAAGGGCTTGCCCTCGAAGACGGCGACGGCGACGCCCAGGGGGGCGTCCTTGACGCCTTCGCGGTTGACGGCCGTCACCAGGACGCCGCGCGCGCCGCCGGCGAGGCGTTCGTGCCGCGTGGCGAGGACGCGGCTATCGTCGAGTTCCAGGCCGAGCGTATCGCGGTAAGCGGCGCGGGCGGCCCAGCGATTCAGCGCGACACGGAAGCGCACGAGCTTGCGGATCGCGAAGACGTCGCCGGCCATGATCAGGTCGAAGCGCGCGCCGCAGAGGTAGGCCAGCTCGCAGTTGTGGAGCATCTCGTGATAACCGCCGTTGGAGCCGCCCAGGAAGAGGATGTGGTCGGGGTGGGCGAGGCGGTGCGCGCGGAGGTCGCGCCAGCCGTAGTGGCGGTTGGAGGTCATGCCCATGGCCCAGCGCGAGACCAGCTCCCCGGAGCCTTCGGCCAGGAGCGCGAAATCGGGGCTGGCCTTGCGCCCGGATTCGGCCAGGCGTTTGGCCATGTCCCATTCGCCGTTGCGGATGTGCCCGTGGTCGCCGCGCGAGGCGTCGAAGCTGCGGCCGACGGAGCTGCAGCCCATCACGTCCTCGTAGGGCGTGTCGCAGGCCCACTGCCTGACGTAAAGGTCCACGGTCCACTTCTCGATGAAGCGCTGCCAGACGTCGTCCAGGGGTTGAGCGTGACCATGCTGTGCTTGGGGAAGGTGCCGTCCTTGCTGTTGGCCCAGGTGGTGGACTCCTTGGCGTCGAGGAGGCGCTTGAGGTTGGCGCGGAACTCGTCCAGCTCCTTATCGTTCTCGGGCCAGACGCCCGCGGCCTTGCCGGACGGGTCGCCGACCATCGCGCCGCGCTTGAGCTGCTCGACGGTGAGCAGCGGTACGCCGGAGGGGTAGTCGCCGCGCGGGAGGTAGCCTTCGTAGGTCTCGGTGTCGAGGTTGTTGTAGCGGTTGTAGATGTGGTACATGAGGTAGTAGCCGATGTGCCCGCCGGCGGCCTTGATCCTGCGGTTCTGCGCGGCGAACTCCTCCGCCGTGCCGAACTTCGGCGAGGGCCACCAGAAGGCCGCGCAGGAGTTGCAGCCGAACTGCCCCCAGACCTGGACGTGGTTGAGGCCCAGGCGGCGGGCGTTTTCGAAGGCGTCCCAGAGCATCGGCCACTTGAAGTAGGCGTCCTTGAGCGCGGTGTTCTCGTTGAGCCAGCCATGGCTGTCGCGGGCCCACTCGGGGAACTCGGCCGCGCCGAATTCCTTGCGGAACCACGCGCCGTGCCAGTCGGCGGCGGCCTGCCAGCCGCCCTCGTGGGCGTAGAGCGCGTAAGTCCAAGATTTCTTCTCGCCGGCGGGGACGCAGTGGTTCTTGACGGCGTCGAGGGAGATCGTCTCGCCCCAGCGCGGGAGGGTGGGGCGGGCGACGTAGCTGGTCTCGCCCTCGCGGGGCTCGCGCGTGGCCAGCGCCAGGCCGGCCTTGGCGTCGGAGAGGTCGCAGAAGGCCAGGCGCCCCCAGCCGGGGAAGGGGCGGTCCTCGGGGCGGAACTCGCCGAAGGTCTCGGTGACGGCCAGCCAGGGGCCGTAGAAGTTGGTGTTGAGGAAGGTGTCGTCGCGTCCGCTCCCGCCGACCTGGATTCCGCCCAAGCGCGGGAAGACGTACGAGAGGATGTCGTAGGCCGAGTCGTTCTTCAGTTCGAGCTTCCACAGTATCTCGCGGTCCTTGCCGAGGTCGAGCGAGGCGGTCGCGCGGAGCGCGCCGTCGAGGAAGAGGTAGGTGAGTTCCGCCGCGCGCCCGCCGTCCTTAAGCTTCGCTTCCTTCAGCACGCCGTCCTTGGGTTCGAGAATGTGCCGCGGGTCGGGGAAGGGCTTGCCGCGCTCTTTCAGCTCGAGCGTGAAGAGCGGGCGCGCGGTTTCGGGGTGGAGCAGCGCGCGGCCGGCGGCGAGGTCGGTCAAGCGGTGGACGCCGTGGCCCGCGATGTCGAAGCCCAGTTCGAGGACGGGCGAGCGGAGGCGCAGGTACTTCGCGGCATCCACGCGGGCGCGAACGGCGAAGCCTTCGACGCGCGCGGCCGCGCCGGGTTCGAAGCGCGCGCGCACGAGCAGCCGGCCCCCGGGCGCCGCGGCGCCTGCGGGACTCCAGGTCTTGCCGTCGTCGGCGCTCGTTTCGAGGACCGCCGCGCCGGAGCCCTTGAGCGCCGGCGTCCCGAAGCCGCGCGCGGCCTCGAGGTTAAGCGCCTGGCTCCGGACCCAGCAGGCGGCCGGCGCGGCGCGGCGTTCGGCGGGCGGCGCCTGCTCGGGGTTCGCGTCGCCCGCCAGGAGCGCCAGCTTGTCGAGCAGGAGATCCTGCGGCCAGGGCAGCAGGGGCGAGTGGTTGTAGCCGGGCCAGGGGGCGACGAGCTGGAGCGGCGAGACGCCGGCGGGGACCTCGAACACGGCGAGCTTCGACCAGCGCCAGGCGCCGGCGAATTCCTTGTAAGCGTCCTTCGCCTTGGGGTCCTTCCCCGCGGCGGTCAGGTCGGAGGCGTTGGTCCACTGCCCCTCGTTGACGTGGAGGCGGACGTTTTCCGGGGCGTACTTGAGCCGCGCCCAGAGCGCGACCTTGGCCGGCTTGGCGCTCTGGACGTAATAGCGGAGCATCTTGAAGCCCGCGGCGTAGCGCGTGCCGTCGCTGTCCTCTCCCGCCTGCCCGCCGGGCGCCCAGAGCACCTCGTCGGGGCGCTCGGCCTCGAAGAGCACGCCGCCGGCGTCGAGCGCGTGGACCTGCGCGAGCGGGACCAGCGCCTCGCCGTCCTTGCGGAAGCCTTCGAAGGCGCCCGGGGGCAGGAAGAACTCCGCCTCCGCGGCGTCTTCGGCGGCGGACGCGGCGAAGGTCCACGCGCAGGCCAGCAGAAGCGCCGCGCGCACGGCGGCTGCGAATGAAGGCGTCATCGGACGTTCTCCCTTGAGGTGACGGTTGGTGAAGGCGCGACCCCCTGCCCCCCCTTGGGAAGGGGGGGAAAGCACGGGCGCGGGCTCGAGCAGTTCGTGGGACAGGAGCCGGTGCTTCGGCTCGACCGCCTCGCCGCGGATGCGCTGGAGGAGCATCTCGCCCATGGCGCGGCCGTACTCGTCCGGGTCGTAACGCAGTTCGACGACGGGGACGGGAAAGCGCAGGCCCGAGCCGCGGTTGGCGTGGCAGAGGACGAGGAGGTCTTCCGGGACGCGCAAGCCCAGGGTCAGCACGGCCGGCAGGACCTCGCGCGCCATCAGGTCGTCGGCGATGACAAGGCCGTCGGGGCGCTCGTCCCGCGCGCGCCAGGCCGAGTGAAAGGCGTTCCAGTGCGCGCCGACCATTTCGTGGGAAGCCGAGGGCGGTATCCACGCGGCGGGCAGTTCGACGCCGAAGCGCGCGCGAAGGCGGGCAAGACAGGCCTCGGAGGCCGCGGGGTCGCCTTCGCGGCCGTACCAGCCGATCGCGGCGATGCGCCGGCGCCCGCGCGCGACGAGGTACTCGACCGCCCCGGCCAGGAACGCTTCCTCGTCGTGGCGCACGCCGTACTCGTGCCGGCTCGCGGGTCCGACGAGCGGCAGGCCGTGCCGCGCGAGGACGCGGACCCAGGCCTCGCGCGGGAGCGCGGCCACCGCGGCGACCCCGGCCAGTTCGCCGGCCTCGGCCTGCGCCTCGAAGCGCCGCGCCAAGCCGTCGTCGCCCAGCTCGCCCAGCAGCCGGCCCGAGAAGACCTCCGCCGCGTAGCCGGCGGATTCGAGGAGCCGCTGGAGCGCGGAGGCCGCGGCCGGGAAGAAGAAGGAGACGTGGGCGCTGCTCAGGTCGGGCTCGGCAAGGATCGCGACTTTGCGGGGGGCGGCCTCCGGCGGCCGCTCGGCGACGTAGGTTCCGCTGCCCTGGCGCCGGACGAGGCGTCCTTCCTGGACCAATAAAAGGAGGGCCTCGCGGACGGTGACGATGGAGGCCTCGAAGCGCCGGGCGAGGCGGGCCTCGGATTCGAGCCTCTCGCCGGGTTTCAGACACGCACGCACCTCGTTTCGAAGTTCGCGCGCGATCTGCTGGTGGAGCGGCTCACGGTTTAGAGACACGGTTCATTCCGTTAGAAGTATCTCAGAGCCGGTTAGAGTTCTGACCCTAAAGCAGGGTCAAATCGGCTCGAAGCGTCACCAAAGCTGCTTTAAGTCAACAAGTCAACTAATGACTAATGTCACCGAAATCTTGCACGAGTTTCGGTTCGATCACCTAACTTCGCTTAAGAGTTGGAGTTGGGCTTGCCGAAACCGGTTCAGGAGGACCGTGACGCCCCGTCGCGGGTCCGATCCTTTGTGCAGAGGTCTCAAGGCCATGTGTTCCAGCCGCCTGGCGCTCGTCATCCTAATTCATTTGCTGTACTTGAGTTATCCAAGCGCATCCGAAGCCCATGCCGAACTGGACAGCGGCCTGTCGCAGCTCAGACCTCCGCCGCAACTCCCCGAAGGCTTGGTCGCGGCGGAGGTGGTGGAGTTGCCCGACGACTACCAGCCTCCCGAGCCGCCGGGCTACCCCGATAATCCGAGTTCGTACCGCGGACCCAAGGTCGCAGGCTATAAGCTGGTGCTGTCCGGGCAGTTGGATAAGGACCTCACGTTAAGCGCCGAGAACACCCCCGCGCTGGTGCGGGGCATGCTGATCGTCCCGGCCGGCCGGACGCTGCTGCTGAAGAACGGCGCGCGGCTCTACTTGCAGCCCGACCTGCACGGGAAGACGCCCAACGTCGAAGGCGCTCCGGACCCGACCGCGAACGGGATGCTCTGGATCTACGGCCGGCTGCTCAGCGACGGTCTCTCGGCCGGGCGGGTCGCGCTCCACGGCGCCGGCCCGAGCGGCGCGGGGCTTTTCTTTTACGGAGAAGAGGCCAGCGAATTGCGCGGCGCGGATCTGCACGACACGGCGACGACGCAGGCCAGCGGGACGGTGCAATGGCTTGGCTGCACGTTCAACCGTTGCGCGCATTACGCGCTGGCGCGCGGCGCGGGGCTCTTCGTCCACTGCGACTTCAAGCGCTGCGGGGGCGTGCTGGCGACGTACGATGCCGGCCCCTGGTCGCTGCTGGTGAAGCGCTGCCAGTTCGAAGGCGGGAACGAGGGCCTGGTCCTGGGCTCGGACCCGGGGATCGAACGGCTGATCGTGGAACAGAACCACTTCGAGAAGCTCGCCGGCGCGCATCTGCGCGCGATGCCCGTCGAGAAGGGCCGGCCGCTGGAACTGCTGATCGGCGAGAACTGGCATGGCACGTCGGCGCCGGAAGAGTTCGACGCGCGGATCGTGGATCGCCGGAGCAACCCGCGCCTGAGCGCGCGAATCAACACGCGCCCGCCGGCGGAGGGTCCCTACGCCGCGGTGGGCGCCGGGGCGCCGATGCAGGATCTGGCGCGGACCTACCAGGAACTCGCCGCCGCGCGGCAGACGCTGCTGGCCGCGCAACGGGCGAAGTCGAAGCTGTGGAGCCAGCGGAAGACGACCGCGCAGAAGCCGTAACTTGGCCTACGGCTCAATTCAAAAGCCTCAAAAACCAGACCCCTCAACCGTGCAAACTTCGCCAACTCATGCGGTAGACGAGCCGCGGCCGGGCGGGGAGAGCGCCAGGCGGACGCGGACTTCGCGGACCTTCAGCCCGGCCCGCTTGAACGCTTCGGCCAGTTCCTCGCGCCGATAACCTTCGAGTTCCTGAAAAAGCGCCGCGCTGTCGGCTTCGATCGTGATCACGCCGGTCTTGACGCTGGCGACATCGGCGTGCGCGCCGACCTCCGCGCCAAGCGTTTCGTGCAATACCTTGCGCGCCAGGCGGCGGCCTTCGAGCTGCTTTTTGCCGAGGCCTTCCTTGCGGATGACCTGCTTGAGGATATCGCCGAGCGCGTCGGGTTTGCGAGGCTCGTTCATGGCTCGGTCTCACCCGGAGCCGGAAGCCGGGCTACTTGTGGCTGACTGGCATCAGGACGTAGAGGAAGTCGGCGCCTTCGCGCATCACGCCGGGGCGGCTGCCGTCTTTCATCTCGAAGCGGACGGTATCTTCGCTCAGCACGCGCAGGGCTTCCTGCACGTACTGCGGATTGAAGGCGATCTCCAGCTTGTCGCCCGAGTACTCGCATTCGACGGTGACCGCGGCCTCGCCCTTGTCGGGGCTGCGCGCTTCGATGAGGCAGGTGCCCGGGCTGAAGGCGAATTTGACCACGCGGGTCTCGTCGCTGGTAAGGTAGACGGCCTTGCGCAGCGCCTGGTGGAGGTCTTCGCGCTTGAAACTCGCTTCCCGGTCGTTGTCCTTGGGGATCACCTGCTGGAACTTGGGGAAGATGCCTTCGACCAGGAGGCTGCTGAGGGTGACGTCGCCGCCCTTGACGATGACGCTGCGCCCGCGGACGGCCAGTTCGACGGCCTCGCCTTCGCCGACGCTGTCGCAGAGCTTGCGGACCTCCTGCATCATCTTGATCGGGACGATGACCCCGTCTTCGAGGTTCCCCGAGGCCTTGAGCTTCTTCTTGCAGTACGCGAGCCGGCGGCCGTCGGTGGCGACGACTTCGAGCAGTTTGTCCTTGCACTGCATGAAGATGCCGTTGATCGCGTAGCGGCCCTGCTCGCGTGCGGCCGAGAATATCGTCCGATCGATCATGCTCGCCAGTTCGCCGGCGGGAATCGGAAGGACCGCGCCTTCGCCCAGATCGGGAACTTCGGGGAACTCGCTCGATTCCTGGCCCAGAATCTCGAAGCGGTCGCGCCCGACCTTCAGGATGCCCTTGGCGCCTTCGGTGTCGAGCGTGACGACCTCCTCGCTGCATTCTTTCAGCAGGCCGGAGAGGGTCTGGCAGGGGAGGCAGAGCGAGGCGGCGTCTTTGACGGACTCGGCCTTGAGCTTGTAACGCAGCCCGACTTCAAGGTCGGTGGCCTGAATCTCGAGCGCGCCTTCGGCATCGGCGACGAGGAGCGCGTTCTTCAGGTTCGGGCGGACGCCCCGCAGGGGGACGATCGCGGAGGCCGCCGAGAGAGAGGCCAGAAAGGGCTCGCGCTTGACGACCAGTTTCATGGTACGAATCTCCTTGGCAGCCGGGTTTGGATTTCGTTCGTCCCGGAGAGTGGGGGGTTTAAGAGTAGAAGTAATATAACACCTTCATCTTCATCATCTAGGACAGAAATGCCAGTTAATAAGTGGGTGTTATGACTATAACACCATAATTGTCTTTAACTAGCATGATCTGCTCAGGTGCGTTGGGGTGTTAATATCCTTCGGATGTAATGACTTTGGACCGTGCACGGTGCGGAAAACAGGGATTGGATTTGACCTCAAGATGTAGCGATTATGAATTATCGGACGCACCAGATCGAACCCATCGTAGCATTTTATTAGTATGGTTGGAATACCGTTCACGCTAACGCTCGGATGTGGGCAGAAGGGGAAAACTTGGGCCTCAGCGAGTCTTGGTTGCGGCTTGAATTGAATGTGGATTGACGGTTGATTCCGGGCGCTTTCCACAGGGAACCCGAAGGCGCGCATGGAAGCAGGGTGTCACACGGGCCGGTTCCGGAGCATCTCAACGGGGGGACGCTGAGCCGACAAATACTAATAGTGTCCACCCCGCGCAGGTCCTATAATGGCGGGGCTAAGCAGGCGTGTGGAACGGGAAGGGCGCGCGGCGGGAGCGTTGCCGAGCAGGCAAGGGAGGCCGTTCGTGAAGCGTGTACTGCTGACGGTTCTGAGCGGACTGGTGGCGCTGGCAGGCTGGTCGCGCGCCGGCGAGCCGCTCGATAACGACGCCTTGAACGCGATGCTCAAAGCCGGCTTTACGCTGAAGGTGCTCGAAGTGAAGTTCGGGGAGTCGGACTGCCAGTTCGACACGAGTTCGGCTCGGCTGATCGAGGTCCACAACGCGGCCAAGGAAGGCGGGATGTCGGCGGCGGACATCGACAAGCTGCAGTTGATGGTGATGCAGGAGGCGAAGAAGAAGGAGAAAGAGCTGAGCATGCTCGCCGGGCAGCTCATGAACGGAGCGATCAACTTCGACAAGCAGGAATACGAAACCCACATGCGCAAGGTCCAGCGCAAGGGCAAGTCGATGATCCCGTACCTGATGGTTTACATCGACGAGGAGCACGAGTTGAAGCGCGTGGCGGTGCTGGACGCGATGAAGCGGCTGCACGCGGACAACGCCGAGACGGTGCTGGCGGTGCGGCTGATGCTGGAAGACCGCAGCAAAGGCGTGCGGCGGCAGGCCGCGGAGACGCTGGCCGAGATCGGCACCGAGAAGATCGTCAACGAGATCCTCGAGGAGCTGGACCAGCGCAAGGGGCAGTTCCTGGACGGCAAGGCTTTCGTGCCGGGGTTCATGGAGTACCGCCCGGCGGCGCGGAGCCTGACCAACCTGCTGACCCGCTCGGCCGACCCGGACGGGCGGCTGGCGGCGGCCTTCTCGCTGGGCCGGATCCACGCCAAGGATCGCGAGTCGGTCGGCGCGCTGCTCGACGCGGTGCTCGACGACCACGACGAGAAGCTGCGCGACGTGGCGGGGCTCTCGCTGGCCTGGCTGCGCGTGCCGCAGGCGGTGCCGTACATCCGCAAGGCTTACGAGCGCTACACCAAGGGCCGCGCGGACGTGATCCGGCACCTGCAGTATTTCCGGACGCCGGAGGCGATCGAGTTCCTGCTCACGGCCGGCGACAACGACGACGGCACGGTGCGCAAGTCGGCCCTCGAGACGTTGCGCAACATGACCGGCGAAGCCTACGAGACCGTCGAGGAGTTTCGCTCCTGGTGGCAATATAACAAGGATCGCCCGGAGTTCGTGCAGACGCCGGGCGCGGGCGGCGGCGCGACGGTCACGGAGCAGCCCAACGGGGCGGCCCGGCCGTAGGCGCAGAGTTCCTCTACGCCATCCAAAATACGCTTGTTGCCCCGATTGCATCGACGCACACGTGCGTTAGAATGCGCTCCTGTTCCCGAATCCGATTACGGAAAGGAGTACGAAGATGGAGCAAATCATAGGCGAACATGCGGGCCAGGTATGGGAGCTGTTGAACGAGAAGGGCGAGCAGTCCACGTCGAACATCGCCAAGGCGCTGAAGCTGAAGGCCGCGGACGTGGATCGGGCGCTGGGCTGGCTGGCTCGCGAGGGCAAGCTCGCGTTCAATGGGGGCGGCAAGGGCGCGGTCAAGGTCGGCCTGAAATGAGGTTCATCGCGCCGCCGGGCCGCCTGGCGCCGCTCGGAGGCGCGCTCCTGCTTCTGGCGCTGGCCTTGCGGCGCGGGCGCGGAAGAGCCGGCGGCCGAGCCGGGCGCGGCGAAGATCCTGGGCTATTCGGACCTGCTGGCGCAGGCGGAACTGATCGCCGTGGCGGAGATCGGCGAGCGCGACGTCCACGGCGTGAAGCTCAAGATCCTCGAGATGCTCAAGTGGCCGCCCAACGAGGCCACTCGGGACTGGCGGGCGCTGGCGATCCTGGAGACCGAGGCCAAGCATCCCAAACCCGACAAGGACCGGCAGAACAAGGATTTCGTCCACGCGGGCACCTCGAAGGTCGAGGAAGACCCGCTGCCGCCGCTGCTGGTGGAGACGCCGGCCGCGGGGCGGCTCCCGCCGAAGGGGACGCAAGGCTTGTTCTTTCTGTGGAGCCGCCTGGAGCCTGCCGGCGGGGCGCCGCTGCGCTACAAGCTCGACCACCCGCAGAACCTCTACGACATCCAATACGCCGCGGAAGTGAAGGCCGAACTGGCGCGCAGCCGCTCGGCCACGCGGCGGCCGTTTCTCCGCGCGTGGGACGAGGAGATGGCGGGGAAGCGCGAGCGCCGGCGGCTCGACGACGACCTGCTGAAGCTGGAGCCCGGCGCGGTGCAGCGCGGGCTGCGCCTGGAGGCCGTCCGCGCGCGGCGCTCGATCCGCGACGACAACTCGTTCGATCTGACCGTGCGCGTCGAGAACACACGCGCGACGCCGCAGGCGATCTACGACGGGCTGGTGAGCGGCTTCGGGGTGCTGATCCGGCGCAAGGGCCAGGCTCGCGAAGAGGCGGTCGTGCTCCCGGTCTTCGAGAAGAACCTGACCCAGGACATGGACCCCGCGGTGCTGGCGGTGGTGGACGCGACGGACTTCTCGCTGGTCCGCGAACAGGATTCGCTGACCAAGGAGCTGCACTTCGAGGCCAAGGACTTCGCGTTCCTCGCCAAGCTCGACGGCGAGTTCCTGCTCCAGGCCTTCTACCGCACGCAGCACGACGGGGAGCGGGTCGAGAACATGGTCGCGCCCGCCTGGACCGGCGTGCTGCTCTCGCCGGAAATCGCGCTCGAGATGAAGGCCGCCGTCGCGGCGGGTCCCGCGGATGGGCAGCCCTGATCCGCGCCGCGCGCCGTATGCCTTTTCCCATAGCTCGCCTGGCGAAATCCGGCCGGCGGGCGGTTCCGCGGCGCGAAAACTGCGGTATCTTTTCTCATACACGCCATGCCTGAACGTCACTAATTGAGGCGGTCTCGCTCAACGGCCACAGGCAGACGCGATGTTTCTTGGGCTCCGGCCCGCGGGGGATTCTCGTTTTCGAGGGAACCGCGCCATGAAGGTCGAGATGGAAGGCAAGGAACCCTTCGTGATCCTTTTCGGCGTGCCGCTGCTCACGACGGCGATCGTGGCCGGCGCGATGTACCTCGGCCAGCGTTCGATGGTCGTCGTCCCGCCGCCTCCGATTCACGTCGACGCGCCGTCGGTTTCGCCGCAGATCAACGCGGTGCTGCCCGAAGGCTCGGTGCAGGTGCACAACCAGGTTCCGCCGGCGCAGATTCGCGAGGTGGTGAAGGAGGTCGTTCGCCCGCCCGAGCCGCGCGAATCGCGCGAGGACGCGCGCGTGCCGGAGTCTCAAGTGACATTTCCCGCGCCGCCGGCCAAGCCCAAGCCGCCGGTGACGCCCACGCCCGCCGCGGTTGTCGATCCGCTGGAGGCGGACCCCGCCGCGGAGGCGGAGGCCGCGGGGATCCTGCTCCCGCCGCCCGAGGACGCCAAGACGCGGCCGAACCGGAAGCCGGATTTGAAGACGGAGTAGGGTCGGGCGCGCTTACTTTTCGAGCGTTTCGATTCTTGTGTCTGGCGCCGGCAAGTCTTCCCAATGGAAGGTGTACTTGTGCGATTCCAGGCCCAGCTTGGCCAAGTCTGAATTTGGATCTTTGGGCTGCATTTTCCGAACCATCGTGACGACCAGGGGGCGCAGCGTCCGAATTTCGTAGGTGCCTTGAATCTCCGTTACCATTGCTTCGATGGGGAAGTCGTTGTCCTGGAGTTCGGCGGCCGGCGCGCCTTTCAGCATTTCGCGGACCAGGGCCTTGACGACCTCGCCCGACCGCTCGACACGCATGGTCAAGCGCAGGCACGACGCGCCGCGATCCTCCACCGGCCCCTCGCCTTTGAATGTCGCGACGCCCTTGTCGCCGTCTCCGTCGAACTCGGATGCCGTTTCCTTTCCGGGAATGATCTCCCTGCCCACCCAGACGCCGCACCAGCCGTTCCAGGGGTCGGCGACCTTCTCCACGAACTTGCTGCGAATGGCGGGGCTCTTGAGCGTCGCGCGGACTTGTTCGACTTCGGCGTCGGTCATCTGGCGGGTTTGACGGACCATCGCCAGGACTTTTTCCTCCAGTTCTTCAAGGCCCAGCGCGCCTTTGAATTCACCCGTCTTCTCGATCTGGTATTTAGGGAATGCGGTCAACATGCCGGATTGCTCGAGCATGCCCTTGATTCTGAGGAACTTGGGGTCCGGCGCCCGCGCGCCGTTGAACGCCAGCAAATCGAATTCCGTGTACTCCATGACCAGGTGCTGGTTCTGCTCGTCGGGGGCCCACTTCAGGACGTAGGATTGCTCCGAGGTGTTTCCTTTCTTCAAGACTTCGTTGACGACCTTGACCTTGCCGGACTCCGGCCAGCCGAATTTCAGGCTGTAGGTTCTGGCGTTCGCGCCGCCTGGTTCCTCCGCCCCAAGCGGCAGGGCAGCGACCAGGATCGCAACGACGCTCCAGCCCAAAGCCACAAAAGTCCGCATGGCATCCTCCACGCTCCAAGGGGCTCTCGCCGCCCGCGCATTCAAGCTAGCTGAAATAACCCGCCCAAGCTTAGCCCACATCGGAACGAATGATAGAAGAAGCCGCTTGCGGGATGACCGTCTCTTGCCGCGCGCCCGCGCGCGCCTATCATCGGCCAGCCATGGGCTACCTGCGCCGGCACCTGCGGGTCGGCTGGCTGTACCTCGTCCAGGCGGTCAAGACGCGCCTGGAGTACCGCGCCGACTTCCTGATGGAGTGCCTCGCCGCGCTCTTGCAGCAGGCGGCGGGGCTGCTGGTGCTGGCGTTCCTCTTCGAGAAGATCGAGATCCTGCAGGACTGGCGGCGCGAAGAGGTCTTTTTCATCTACGGCTTCGGGCTGCTCCCGCGCGCGCTCTTCGACGCCTTCGCGATGAACTTCTACATGTTCTCCGACCGCTATCTCGTGCAGGGCGAGATGGACCGGCTGCTGCTGCGCCCGCTCTCGTCGCTGTTCCAGATGCTGATGGAAGGGATCAGCTTCGATTTCCTGGCCGACCTGACGCTGGGCATCGCGGTGGTGACGTACGCCTCGTCGAAGCTGGGGCTGGTGTGGACCTGGGAGTCGGGCCTCGCGCTCGGCGCGCTGGTCCTCGGCGCGTGGGGCGTGCTGATGGGTGTGTTTCTGAGCCTGACGGCGCTGTCGTTCTGGTCGCAGGAGCGGGTCGGGCTGATCCCGCCGGTCTATAACTTGCTGAATTTCGCGCAGTATCCGCTGACGATCTTCAACAAGCTGGTCAGCGTGCTGCTGACGTTCGTGATTCCCTTCGGGTTCGTGGCCTATTATCCGTCCACGGCGTTCCTGAAGGACGGCCTCTTCTCCGAGCTGGCGTGGTACACGCCGGCTGGCGGGGCTGCTCTGCCTGGCCGCGGGCGGGCTGCTCTGGCGCGCGGGGCTGCGCAGGTATTCGGGCGCGGGAAGCTGAATCGAACGCGAACCGGCGCTACGGCCGTGCCGAGACTTCCTTCTTCTCGACCGGGAGTTCTTCGGCGGCTTCGCGAATCTCGAGCTGCGAGAAGTTGGCGCGGGTGCGGGAACCGCCCAAGCCGACGCGGCGGACGGGCAGCGGGCGCGGGTCGTCGAATTCGAGCACGACCTTCCCGTTGACGATCGCGCACAGGGCCGCGCCGTGCTTGGCCAGCGCGATGCGGCAGATGCGCGGCTGGAAGGGCGCGTGCCCACCGACGTAGCGCAGCGGGAACGCTTCGTCCTGGGCCGCGCGCGCGACCTCGCGGCCTTCGCGATAGAGCACCGTCGCGGTGCGGTTCTCGGCGTTCACGACGAGCTTGTAGCCCTGGGCCGCGTCCTGTTCCGGCGCGAGCACGACGCTCAGGTTGTCGTAGGGATAGTGGGTGTGGCTCGGGTGTTTGTCCCAGCCGTACCACTCGGTGTTTTCCTCGACGTTGAACGCGACCAGCAGGTCGGGCTTGAACTCGCGCTTGCTCCAGAGCAGGCCTTCCGCGTTCGGTGCGACGAGCGAGATCCAGCTCGAAGCGAGCACGCAGGCGATGCCGCCGTGGTCGAGCCACGCGCCGCCCTCGCGCCACCAGCCGGTCTCGCGGCGCACGAAGGGATAATAGCCGCCGCGCTCGGAATGCCGGGGGCGCGCGATCAGAATGTCGTCGAAGGCGGCTTCGCCGTTGAGCACGCGCAGGCCCATCGCGCCGCCGTCGCCGCGCCGGAAGGCCGTGCGAGCGGGCGGCGCGCCGGCGCAGGAGGCCTCCAGCGTCTCGTTGCGGACGCGGACCACGACCTCGTGCCATTTCCGGTCGGCGGGGACGGGCAGGGCGAGTTCGGCGTCGGACGGCGCGCCGAAGCGGACGCGCACGCCGGGTTCACCGTCGAGCGCGTACAGGAACAACTCGGCCTCGGCCTTGCGATCCAGCCGCACCTTCAGGCTCAGCTCCAGGTCGCCGATGGCCTCGAAGGCATGGCGGATTTCGGCGTCCTGGCCCTTGCCGGCGAGCGCGCCGTGTTCGAGCTTCCACGAGCCGGCGTAACGGCGCCAGAAGCCCTGGTCGCCCGACTTTCCGCCCAGGACCGGGCGAGTCTTCTCGCGCCGGCGGAGCTTCTCGGCCTCGGGCGAGGCGCGGATCCGTTCGAACTCTTCCGGCGTGAAATCGAGGTAATCGGAAGGATCGACGAGCGCGGCCTCGCTGAAAGCGTAGGGCCCGAAGGCCTCGGTCTCGCGGCGGTCGGGGCCGAAGCGCGCCGCCACGCGGCGCACGCGCGCGGGCTCCCGTTCGGGCGCGAGTTCCAGGTCCGCCGCGGGTGCGGCAACCGGGTCCCGCCGCCAGGCGCGCACGCTCCCATGGGGTTCGAGCGGCAAGAGTCCTTCGGTGCGCACGCCGCAGCCGCCCGCGCTCGCGGGATCCTCTTCGAGCACGACCTCCTGGACGGGCCAGTCGCCGTGGCGCGCGTGAATCCGGCCCGCGCGGCCTTCAAGCGCCCTGCCGGCCCGCGCCCACTCGGCGCCTTCCGCCGGCTCCCAGTCGATCCTGTAGCCCTGCCCGTCGTCGGCCTGCCAGGCGAGTTCCTCGGCCTCCACGTCGTCGAAGACCGCGTTGCCGGCGTCCAGGAAGAGCCCCATGCGCCCGGCGCGCGGCTCCAGGTCGTGGCGCGCGAGGACCTCGCGCCCGTCCAGGAAGACCCGCAGGGTCCAGGCCCAGCGTTCGATCTCGAGCCGGTGCCATTGCCCGGCGCGGAGCGTCGCGCCAAGGTTCAATTCGACGGGCGCGCCCGCGCCTTCGAGCTTCAGCGTCGAAGCGTTCGCGCCGGCCTCGCCCACCGCGAAGCCGAGCCAGAGCGCGCGCGCGCCGTCGCCGTCCCAATCGAGCACCGCGCCGCCGCGGCTCCCGGTTTGCGGGAAGTAGGCGCAGGAAAGGCGGCAGCCGGGCCACGCCGGGGTCCTGGCGAGGTTGAGCGCGCGCCCGCCGGAGGCGCCGCCGGCCAGCGCGTACTGGTTGGGGATGCGGTTGGGGTCGAGGCTGAACTCGATCTTCCACGCGCCGCCGCAGGGCTCCCAGTCGCCCAAGCCATGTCCGGGCGAGCGGTCGAAGGCGTCGGCGAAGCGGCGCACGGCCGCATCTTCCCGCCCTTCCGCGAGCCGCCCGAGGGGCGCGTACTCCGGATCGGTCGTGAGGAGCACCTGATCCACCGCGATCCCGTCCTCGCGCTCGAGGAGCCAGAGTTCGTGCGCGCCGGCGGCGAGGTCGTACTCGCCGGCGGGAACCCAGTGCCATTCGCCGTAGATCTGGTCGTTGCCGGCGGTCCGCTCGGGTTCGCCGCCGATGCGCAGGGCCAGCGAGTTGCCGCAGTTGTCGGACCAGCGCACGTGGGCCCAGGCGCGGTACGCGCCGGCAGCCTTGAGTTCGAACGGGAGCCGCACGCGGCCTTCGCGCTCGGGCGTGCCCGAGCCCTGCGGCAGATCGAGGACCACCCCGCCGGCCGCTTCGGGCTGCGCGCGCAGGACGAACGGCGCTTTCACCTCGCCCTGCGCGGGGAGGAGCAGCAGCGTATCGACGGGCGGCTTGAGGCGCGGCGGCGGCGCGGCGGCGCGGACGAGCGGCTCGGGGCGCGCAGGTTGAGGAGCGGCCGGGTTGGAGGCTCCGCCGGGCGTGTACGCCGTGATCGCCCACGCGCCGGCCAGCAGGGCGGCGAAACCCAGGAACGCAAGAAGGATGAGGCGTCGCGACGCCATCCGGATCCCCCGGCCGCGGGAGCGGCTGCAATTCTTTTATCCTAAACGGGCAGGCCCAAGGGGTTCAACCGGTTAGGGGGCGGTGGACACGGATAATTAAAGGGAGAGGGGCGGCGTGGGGTTACGGGTTGTTGTAGAGTGGGGGCGGGGGTAGTCGCCCACCCATGGCTGGCGCCGTGGGCTAAAGGCCTTCCGCCCGGCAGGGGCGGAGAAATCCATTCAGTTGCAATTGTACATCGCCCTGCGTCAATCAGATCAATGCTTCAGATCCATGAACGTCAGCGGGAGCCAGCCGTCGGGCGCGTTGCCCTCGTTGGCGAAGAGCACGCGCGGGGCGCGGGCTTTTTCGTCGAGGATGCCGATGGAAATTTCGGCCGTGCCGCGGGGGAAGTCCTTCGGGACGGTGAAGGCTCCGGCGGCGTAGTTGATCTCAGGCATCCACGCACGCGGCGCGGTCTTGAGCTTCACCATCGCCGAGCGCTGGCCTTGCCGGAAGCGCAGGGCGAGCGGGTAATCCCGGTACAGCGGCGCGACGCCGACGTTGTCCACGAAGAGCGAGTAGTTCGCGCGCGCGCCGGGTTTCGCTTCAAGCGGCAGGAGCATCTGGCGGAGCACGAAGCGGTAGCCGAGGCGGTTGTCCCAGGCTTCCAGCTTCGCGCGCCATTCCTCCGGGATGTAACTCGACTTGGGCATGAAGACGCTGGCGTGGTACTTGAGGCCCTGCTCGAGGATCCAGTCGATGTCCCAGCCCTGCTTCCGCCAGTAGCCGACGGTCCAGCAGGTTTCGAGCGTGACCGGGCCGGTCTTCCAGGCGTCCTGGACGCCGTCCTCGTGGACTTCCTTCGGGTACGCGTCGAGCATGTGGTTCCAGCAGAGGCTGTCGGGGACGCGGCCGCGCCCTTCGGTGCGCAGGTCGCCGTAGCAGTCGCCGCGCCAGCCGAGCCCCTTGAACCGGCTCGCGTAAGCGCAGCCGAAAGTGCCGAGCATCGAGACGAGCTGCGTCTTTTTGAAGCTCTTGAGGTAGACGTCGACGAGTTTCTTCGCGGTCGCGCGCGTGGTGTTGCCGCCGCACTCGCCGCACGGCCCGCCGTAGGCGATGTCGAAGCTCTCGAGGACCGGGCGCCCGTCGTAGCGCTTGCCGAAGGCGCGGACGAAGGCGCCCCAATGCTTCAGGTAGGACGGGTGGTTGTGGTCGGGCTCGCGGCGCTCGGGCTTGCTCTTGGGGTCCAGCTTGCCGCCAACGTCCCAGTACCACGCGGGCATGTCGTCGTTGATGTAGGGCTGGATGCGCAGTTGCAGGGTCTGCCCGCGGGCGCGCGCGGCTTCGAGCGCACCGTCGATCACGTCCCAGCGGTACGCGCCCTGTTCGGGTTCGATCACCGACCAGAGCCAGCGGCAGTACGAGAGGGTCGTGTCGAGGTAACGCGGGTTCTTGAGCGCGTCCGGGCCGCCGCGGAAGGGCGCGAACTCCAGCGGGCCCTTGCTGTCGTCCCAGGCCAGGCCGGGATAAATCTCGTCGCCGTTGAAGCGCTGAAAGGTGGTCGTGCCGCGGTGCGGGTTGGGCAGGTAGCCGTGGAATTCCTTCGGGCGCACGCGCTGGAGGGTCTCGTCCTTGTGGAACTGCGCGCGCCAGTTCTCGACATGGGAAGCGGCTTGAAGCGTGGGCATTCCGGGGCTCCGAGAAGAGAGTGAACGGTAAACAGTGAACGGTAACGGCGGCCAAGGCGGTGACAACGGAATTAGGCGAAGAATCTACGCACGAATTCCGGACTCCGTGCAACTGGTTCAGGGGGTGGACCTGGTATGGAGGCTTGGGGCTTGGGGCGTTGCATGTCCTTGCGCCGCGCGATCCAGATCCTCGCGCTGCTGCTCGGCGCGGGCGGGATACGGCGACGGCGTGGAAGTAAGCGGGCTTCGGGCCCCGCTTACTCTTCCGGCTGGGCCTTCTTCCAGGCGAGGATCGCGTCGCTGAGGATCAGAAAGGCTTCGTCGAGCTGCGGGTCTTTCTTGTTCTCTTCGTCGTCCTCGTCCTTGGGCTCGTCGCCTTCGCCCTTCGGTTCGGTCTCGCCTTCGGGCTTGGGAGGGGCAGGGGTCTCGACCTTGGGTTCTTCGGCTTGCGGTTCCCCTGTTTTCGGCTCCTTGGGCTTGGGCGCGTCCCCGCCGTTAAGGTGCGTCTCGGGGCTTTCCTTCTTCTCTTCTTCTTCCAGCTTGCGGTAGAGGTCGAAGTCCTTGTTGGCGGCGACGCGGACCTTGCTCTTTTCGGCGAGTTCGGCGAGGACGCTCGACTTCCAGGGCATCCACTTCTTCAGGTCGGGGTGGTCCGCGGGGAGCGTGCCTTCGACGCCCTTGATGGTGGCGAAGGGGATCGCGCCCTCGTAATTGCGCTCCAGGAGGTCTTCGATGATCTTGATCCCGGGGATCGAGATGTCGGGCTGGACGCCGTTGAGCTGCACGGAGTCGCCGCCGGCGAGGAAGTACTGCTGGAAGGTGAGGCGCAGGCGGCCGGGCATGTCGATGCCGGGCTGGCCCAGGTCGATGACGCGCTGGACGGTGCCCTTGCCGTGGGTCTGGCTGTGCCCGACGACGACGGCGCGGCCGTAGTCCTTGAGCGAGCCGGCGACGATCTCCGCGGCGCTGGCCGAGAACTGGTTGACGAGGACGACGAGCGGTTTCTCGAAGTAGGTCCGGGCGTCCTCGTCACGGCTCCAGTGGTCTCGTCCGAGGAAGTCGCGCTCGGAGACGATCGGCCCTTCGGAGATGAAGAGGCCCGCCAGTCCGACGGCCTCGCGCAGCAGCCCGCCGCTGTTGGAGCGCAGGTCGAGAACCAGGCCTTCGAGGGGCTTGTCCTTGGAGAGATCCTTGATCCGCGCCAGCACGTCCTCGTGGACGTTGTCGTAGAAGCTGTCGACCTTGACGAAGCCGACGCTGCCGGCCTCGGTCTGGCGGGCTTCCGCGGTGACGCGCAGGGCGGTCATGTCGATGGTATCGCGGACGACGGCGATCTCCTCGACGCGCTCGGCGAGGTCGCGGGCTTTGTCCTCGGCTTTTTTGACGGTGAGCGTGACTTTGCTGCCCTTCTCGCCCTTGATGCGGCGGACGATGGCCGGAAGGGTTTCGCCCGCGACGACGACGCCGTCCACGCCGACGATCTGGTCGTTGGGCGCGAAGCGGCCGCTGCGGAAGGCCGGCCCGCCCTTGATGACCTCGGTGACCTGCACGCCCAGCGGGCAGCCGCGGATCTGCACCCCGATGCCCGCGAAGCTGCGCGCCATGCTGGTCTCGAACTGCTCGATGTCCTCCGCGTCCATGTACTCGCTGTGCGGATCCAGGGAGCGCATGAAGGCCTTCATGACCAGGTTCGGCGCGGACTTGTCGGGGTCCTGATTACTCCACTGCTCGCGCGGCTTGCGCAGCATCAGCAGGGCGAAGTCCTGGGCCTCCTTGTCGGAGAGGTAGGTCTTGTAGGAGCGGTAGTCGCGGTTGACGAAGAGGCTGATGCGGAACTCGCGCGCCTCTTCCGTCTCGGGGTACCCGTCGAAGTCGATCCCTTCGGAGGCTTTCTTGTCCAGCTTCTGCGTCCAGCGCGCGCGTTCGTCGGCGGTTTCGAGCTTCTGCTGGTAGAGCAGGTCGCGGGCAAGCTGGCGCTCCTTGAACTCCTTGAGCCAGCCGGCGAAGTAATCGAGCTTCCCGGCGAGCAGTTCCGCGCGGAGCGTGTCCAGTTCGGCGTCGGTCCGGTTGAGTTTCTTGTCCACTTCGGCCTGCAAGTACAGCGTGTGGCTGGGATCGAGGTTGCCGAGGAAGTTCTTGAGCACGAGCTTGAGGTACTTGCCGTCGAACTCCGGCCGGGTCAGGTGCATCTGCAGGACGCGCGGCATCAGCCAGCGCACCTGTTCGCTCGAGAGGCTCTCGGCGGCCGCGGCCAGGGGTTGTGAGATCAGAAGGACCAGGGCCGCCAGCCAGAGCGATCTCGACGGCCGGGAAAAGGCGCTCATCCTGCGTGCTCCCTTCGGTTTTCAAGCCGTGCGACGGCCTGGGAGGCCGCGCCGCCGGTGCGGCGCCAAACGGAACGTCGCGGGGCCGTACGGGCCGGGCGACGCGGCGCTTCACGCGCGAATCCGCACCGCCGGAGGGCATCCTACCGCTGGGCCGAAGGTCGTCCTACTCCCTTTCAGCCTCCAACCCCTGATGGGACGCCGGACCGGCCGCACCTCTTCAGGTTCGCGCCGGCCTCGCCCCTCATTCCATGAGTAAGACAGGCCGAGGGCCGCGTTTCCTGCCTACCTTATTAAACGCCGCAGGAACGGCAGAGGCTGGCGCGCGGGCCCAAATTCCAATGCAGACGCCCCGCCGCCGGACCCTTCCACGGCGGGTCCGGCGCAGGTAGCGCCTGTGTAAGTTAAGCAGTGCGAACGTGTTAGATCTTCGAGTGGGTACCGTCGCAATACGGGAAGTTCTTGGACTGCCGACACCCGCACCACACTACTTTTTTTGGCCTCGTCCAGCGCGACGATGAGCGGCTGCTTGCCAACCTGCTTGTGGCTCCCATCGCAATAGGGCTGCCCCTTCGAGAGTCCGCACGCGCAGATGGCCACGCTACTTTTCTCCTTCTCCACGACGAACGGCCTGAATATGCGAACTCATGGCTGGCAACCAGAGTTCATCATCGCGCCTAATGGTCATTTGATCAACCCATGGGTCATCGCCTACTTGAGCGCGCCGATGCCAGACACTTGGAACGCTGCCCAGAAAGCCGGGTGGTTCATTTCCTTCAGACATTGCCGCTGGGCGTCGCAGAGGGCCGCTACAGGATCTTTGGAATTCTGCTTCAGGCGCCCGTAGAAGATGGTCATCAAGCGAGTAGTCGCTTTGTTATCCACCGGCCAAAGGCTGCCGATCACATTAGGCACGCCGGCTTCCTGAAAGGCGCGGGTAAGACCGGTGACCTCGTCGCCGCCCGCCAGGCCGCCTACGCTGCTGACACAGGCGCTCATTACAATTAGCCGGGTGTGTTTTAGCTTGAACTGAAGTACCATGCGTGCCGTTAGAAGCGCATCCTGCTGGTCCTTGCCGGCAAAGACGAGGCCCGAATCGACAGGCAAGAGATTATTGAAGATGCCGTGGCTGGAGATGTGCAAAATGTCGGCTTTGGGAGCTAGCTCAAAGAACTGCATCAATGTAGCTTTGGGTCCCGTCAGCACGGTTGCATCAGGATACAGCTTGCGAATTGCGCCCGACTCGGTCTCGTGGAAAGGCGACCCGGGATCGCTCGAGTAGATAGGGTCGAGGTCAATTAGGGTGCCATTGGAGGCCTCGTAGGAGCGTGCTTGGGCGGCCGCCAGAGCAGTTACGCTGGCAGCATAATGAAGATCGTTCCGTTCGATCAAGAAGCCGCGCTCTTCCAGTAGTCCTTGAAACGGAACATAATGGAGAACTTGGTGTGGGATGATGGTGATGCGCTTGATGCCTACCAAGACCTGCTCCAAGGGTTGCCAAAGGTCACGATAGAGCCGTTGGCAAGGCGACTTCCAGTCGGCGGCCTTGCGCGCATCTTCCCTCAGCGTTTCTGGTAGTTCTTCGACATTCTGGTTAGCGAATAACATGGCTTGATGCAGGCTAGCGATCGTCTTGGCAAGTTCCTCGTTATTGACCGACAACCGGAAGAGCTTGACTTTGTTGGAGGTAATGACCCAAGCGAGCAGATCCTTTCGGCGCTGCAAATAAACCACCAAACCCCCATCCCCGCAAAGTACCTGGGCGTCCTTGGGTCGCACGCTTGGGGACTTGCGGTCAGCGTCGCCGCCCAGGGCATCGAGCAGTGTCCGTGCGCGAGAGCGCTCCGCAAGCAGAAAGGCTTGTTCCTCATCTCCCTCCTGTAGCGCCAATTGAATAGCCAGTTCGAAAGTTAAGAACTTGTTGTTATTCAAAGTACGCCGATTGTGGTAGTCGCGTAGATTGGATCTCTGTGCTTCGATAATGTCCAGTGCCTCGTCAACTAGTTTACGCGCATCGGCGTAGCGCATTTGCCGGAAGTAGCATTCCGCAATGCCTACGCGCCACTTCCATTGGAATTCAACGCTGCCGGAGTCTTTGGACAATTCACCTCCCCTGCGGAAACAAGCTTCGGCCTTCGCCACGTCGTTTTTGACAAGGTGAATTCGACCCTGCTCGAAAAAGGAAATGGGTCCCTCTTGATCGGGCGTAAGATGCTTGACGCTGCGTTCCAGGGCCTTGAGCCCTTCATCCAGTTTACCGCTACGGCTGAGATACATGCCCAAATCGAGGTATTCTTTTAGAATCAGGGGCTCATTGGATGGAGCATGCAACTCCGTGTAAGCGAGGTTTTCGCGCAATTTTTTTTCTGCGCGATCGCTGGGTGTACCCGCGAACGAAGATGCCATTGCAAAGCCTGTCTGCCCCCTTTCAATAAAATTGCCTAGTTTATTATAGCTGCCAAAGTCCCAAACATACTTAAAGTACTTGGCGGCTTCGGCGTAATCTCCCAATTCGCAATGCATTTCACCCCACAAAATGGCGGTCTGAACGAGAAACGTCTGTTTGCCGAGCAGGTTGGCGACCCTTAGGGCCTCGTTGTTGGCTTTACACACGATCTCGTAATCGCCCACATTGGTGCCTGCTTCCGCCAGATTATGAAGGGCAAACAACAGTTGACGAGATTCTTTGCCATTCTGCGCCAGTTCAACGGCACGCTGAGATTGCTTGAGGCTCAAGGGCCCGTTTCTCCCGTCGATAAACCACCGCCAATAGTGACTGCGGTGGACCATGGCCGCGGGAGGGCAAGGCGCGCTACCGTTTAAAGGGTCTCGAGCATTCTGCATCGATGCGGGAATCTTGAAATCTGGATACAATTGCTCCAGCAGTCGAGCCTGCGATTCGACTCGAAGCGATATTTGGTAAGGCCATAAGAAGTCCAATTTCGGGATATGCGGCAACAACGACTTGTCGCCGATTTTCCTCAGTAGATAGGTGTTCAGAGTTTCAAACGCCTCCTTCCACTCCCCCGAGTAATGATAAGCAGGCGCAAAGTCGTTCATTTCGACAAAAGCACGTGCCGCATCGACCGGATCGTCATGCAACTCCATGGCCTGAAACTCTCGCTCTTGCCAATAGGAGAGATTTGCTGAATAGAGTTCTAGAGTTTCGTCCGCAATCTTTTTAAGATGCTTAAATTGTTCGTCAGCCATGTCCCATTTGCCCAATCTGGCAAGACCGATGATGTAAGCCCTATATCCGCTCGCATATAGTGTGCCGCCGTTCAAGAGAAATCGATGGTAATAGGGAACGCCTCTTTCCTCCTGATGGTAGCCGGTGAATTCAGTGGCAATATCTATGCACTTACCGCGGCGAACGAGGTCTGTCGTATGGGGATTGTTCATAAGATCCAGCGATTCCTGCAGCCAACTTTTCATTGCAGGGGGATCGGTATTCGCCGCCCGGGCCTTGCAGGCGTCGTATCCAGCAGTCCAAATCCGTCCGTTCGAAAGAATTCCGGTATCGGCGTCGGTTCGTAAGCTGGTGGCGGTTGCGATACCTTCGCGGAATCTACCTGGATCGCGCGCTCGTGACGCGCGTGTTGCTCTTGAAGCTCTTGAACCTGTATCCAACCGCGAATTGAAAGTCCTGCGGCGGAGACCATCAACAGAAGAAGGAGCAGGACCTTGGTCTTGCCGGCTTTGGCCGGCGCCTTGCCCGCATGGCTCAGTTGCGGCTTGGCATGGCTTGCCCTCTTCTCCGACGCAGATGGTGTGGGCACGCGTACCGCGTTTGAAACGCTTGCGTCGGAGGGCCGTACCTGGAAGCCAAACGGATCCTGGCGGGTTGGTGGCTGCTTCTCCGCTTGAGGCGTCTGATTCTCAGGCTGGCCCTCTGCCTCGAGGTCCGCATCGACGGCCGCCGATTTAATAACATCATCCAATGGCGCCCAAGCGGACATGCCGATGCGCCAAACTGGCGTTTCGGAATTCAATTTACCGGACTTCGATAATTCGATGAGTTGATCCCAGTCCATGGGACCTAGCTTTCGCTTTTCGATCATGCAGTACCAAGCATGCTTCATGACGGTATCTCGAATGGCCAACTGCTCATGAGAGGAACTTACCACATCATGGAATAAGTAAAGCGGTAACTTCAGTGCCCACTTTGGATTCCAAACCCATGAGGCAGTGAGCTTGATAGTAAGGGCTTGGAGGTGGGGAGGTTGTTTTTCCAAGTCAACCCACATAGACTTTAGCTACCAAATCCGGATAGAGCAGTTTGTCGAACGAGCAGGTAGGCGAACTGACTTGAGCGCATGAGCGATACGCAAGCCTCGCCCCCGACCACCGCATCGGCCAGCTCGCCCTACACCAGGGCCTTATTTCGGACGTTCAGCTCGAGGCCGCGCTGCGCGAGCAGGAGGCGCTCGTCGCCAAGGGTTTTTACAAGCGCATCGGACAGATCCTGGTCGAGCAAGGGTCGCTTCAGGCCGAGCAACTCCGCGAACTGGTCCACCGGCAGGACAGCGCGTGGTCGCGGCACCGCGTGATCGGGAAGTACCGGCTGCTCGAGAAGATCGGGCAGGGCGGGATGGGCTCGGTCTGGAAGGCCGAACGGTCGGACCTGGGCAACTTCGTGGCGATCAAGCTGCTGCCGAAGCAGGTCGTCGGGAACCCTTCGCTGGTGGCGCGCTTCCAGCGCGAGGCGCACCTGATGGCGACGCTGAACCACACCAACATCGTCCAGGCCTTCGACACGGGCGAAGCCGACGGGCAGCCGTATTACGTGATGCCGTTCCTGGAAGGCGCGAGCGTCGGCGAGATCATGCGGCAGTGCGGGAGGATGGGCGTGCGCACGGCGCTCTCGATCGCATTGCAGGTCGTCCGCGGCCTGCAGTACGCGCACGAGCGCGGCATGGTTCACCGCGACCTGAAGCCCGACAACCTGTTCATCCTCCACGACGGCACGGTGAAGATCCTCGACCTGGGCCTGACCAAGCTCGTCGCGCCCAGCGACGCGCACGCGCAGAAAGAGCGCACCACGCTCAAGGGGCTGATCGTCGGCACGCCGCACTACATGTCGCCCGAGCAGATCCTGGGCGACGAGAACATCGACGGGCGCAGCGACATCTACTCGCTCGGCTGCACGCTCTTCCAGATGCTCGGCGGAGACGTGCCCTTCCCGTCCAACCAGGTCGGCAAGGTGCTGCGCGCGAAACTCGACGGCCCGACGCCGGACCTGCGGGACCGGCGCGACGACCTGCCGGAAGGCGTGCGCAAGCTGATCCTGGCGATGATGGCGCGGCGCGCGGCCGACCGGCCCGGCGACGGCGCCACCCTGGAAGCCGAACTGGAGGCGCTCCTGGACGGCAAGCCCGTCAGCGGTTCGGCCCTGGCCCCGGGGAACATCGTCCTGGGCGTGAGCGAGCGGCAGTCGCGCACGTACAAGATCGGATCGAGCGCGGAAAACGAGGACGCCAAGGCGCTGGAACTGGCCCGCTCGAAGCGCTCGACGCTGGTCCGCACCACCGATCCCTCGACGACCTCGATCGTCCCGCGCATGGTCGGGATCCCGGACGGCGATTCGAAGCGCGACGAAGCGCCGCCTGCCGCCGCCGCGCCCGCGAAGCCCGACCCCGCGCCGGACCAGGCGGCCGCCGCGCCGGAAGCGCCCCCGCCCGTCTCCGTGAAATCTCCGCCTGCCGCGCCCGCGCGCACGGAGCCTCCGGGGCCGCCGCGCGTGCAGGTGGGCCTCGCGGGACAGATCGTCGCCGCGGTCGTGCTCGTGATCCTCACCGTGCTGATCACGCTGGCGGTGGTGAGGATGCAAAGCGAGTCGCGGCGCCCGCCCGCGCCGCCGCACGGGGCGCCGTGAGGAGCCGGATTGGCAATTGCGGCGCGATGGGGCTATAGTTTCAAGGCAGAGACGTCCAATGGGGGCGTAAAGGTTTCGACCGGATCGTGGAGGATGGAGGCTGCGCGCCGAGGTTGTCCGGTGGCCTCGCTAAAAACCGGGCACGTTTTACCTGCGAACTCCAACGAGTACGCTCTCGCTGCCTAACGCAAGTTAGATAGCGACGTGGTTCAGGGGGCCCCGCCTGTGGCGCCCTGCACCGCGTCACCAATACAGGCTGGTCCGGGCGGCTTCGGTCCGTAGCTTCCCGGTCGAGATCAATCGGGCTGGCCCTTCGCTGAGCGCGCCGGGACGCGCACAAGGGGCGAGATCAATATTCCGGCTACGCGCGTAGACGCCCTGTTCAAAGCATCCTGGGACGCGGGTTCGATTCCCGCCGCCTCCACCACTATAAGGACTTACAGAAACGGAGCACTTTCCGGACACTTCTCGCACAGAACCCACACAACCCCATACCGTTGCAGGAACTTAGTCCTATCGGGCGCTGCAGAAACCATACAAACTTACAGCAACGGCCGAACACTTTTCGACATCGTTCTGTGCTCAGGGCGTGCACCTATTTATTGGGCTTACAAGAACAGGCCAACTTTATGGGACTAGCCCATTTGAGCTATCAGCTAGCTGGGTAGCCTCAAAAATGGCGCTTTCCGGGAAATCTAGTCCGGTTGACAAATCCGTAGAATTACAGTATATATGTCAACTGAAGATAGTGCACATTCTGAGGAGGTAAAGCTTCATGACCGGATTACGCATCAAGCAATTCAGGCTTGCGCGTGGCTGGTCCCTGCAGGACTTGGTGGATAAGGCCGGCAACGTGGTAACGAAGCAGGCCGTTTCCAAAATTGAGGGCGGGAAATCAAACCCCACCAACAGGGTATTGCGTGCACTGGCTAAGGCACTGAATGTCCCGGTAGCCACGCTCCTTGAAGACCACGGATACAAGGTGGACTTCATTGCGTTCCGTAAAGGCTCACGGTTATCGCGTACAGACGAAGATCGCATCAAGAACACTATCGAGATCGAGTTGAAAGATCGCGTCCGATTGTACTCCCTTCTGAACACCGGTCTGCTAGAGGCAATTCCCTACGGGAAATACGAAGTAGACGATTTCAAGGACGTGGAGAAGGCTGCCGAAGGCATACGAATGGATTGGAAACTAGGCAGCAACCCAATCCAAAACGTGACAGAGGTTTTGGAAGAGCATGGCGTTCACGTCTTCTTCCTACAGGTCGCGGACGACACTAACTTCGATGGCGTATCAGCCCGGATCACGGACGAAAAGGGCAGCATCATGGGTGCCGGGGTGGTAAGCCGCACTGGGATTGACGGTGAACGACAGCGCTTCAACCTGGCTCATGAATTGGGGCACATTGTCTTAAAGGTCAAGGATAGCTTCTGTACCCGCACCGGATTCAAAAGGGAAAAAGCAGAGGAGAAGGCCGCTCATCGGTTCGCTGGCGCGTTTCTCGCCACCAAGAGCCACCTGTTGCGCGAAGTCGGAAGTAAACGCGCGGGCATTTCCCTGGAAGAAGTGAAGGGTCTGCGCAGTCGTTACGGAATGAGCATGGGTGCGGTCCTTTACCGGCTTAAGGATTTGGGCGTGATCAGCGAAAACCACCACAGGGATTGGTGTGTGAATTTGCGATCAAAAGGATGGGACAAGGGAGAACCCGAATCTTTGCCCGAGGAAGAGTCAAACAGATTCGAGCGCTGCGTGTACCGCGCATTCGTAGAGGGGTACCTTGGATTTGAGGCGGCCGAAGCGATGCTAAAGAAGAAACTTGAACTGGAGCCCTCTCCGGCCCTGCTGCAGAAGCGGTCGTTCCGCCAGCTTCCTGTTGAGGTTCGTCGGGAGCTGCTGGCCAAACAGGCGGAGGAGCTGAAGGACAGCTACAAGGATCTTGGCGACCTGCCCGGAGGGGAGATCGTTGAGTCATAGTGGCGTCCATCCGCGAAGGGGTGAAGTTTGGTTGGTGGACTTCGACCCTACGAAAGGCTCGGAAATAAAGAAGAAACGTCCGGCCATCGTGGTCAGTTCGGACGGCGTTGGAAAGCTGCCGGTGAAGCTGGTTGTTCCGATCACCGAGTGGAATGACAACTTCTCGGACAAGGCTTGGCATGTGCGGTTGGACCCAAGTGGCCAGAACGGCCTAACTAAACCGTCCTCCGCTGATTGCCTGCAGTTGCGGTGTGTAGGGATTTTGAGGTTTGAGAAGCGTCTGGGCAAGATAGGCCCAGACCAGGTGGAGGAGGTAGTGCTTGGCGTAGGGTTCGTGATCGAACATCCATAAAGACTTGCCCCCAGGTTGGCGCCTGGGGGCAAGTAGGGGCGAAAACCCCGATACTGACAGCTTGAACGCTCACAGTATCGGCGCTTTCTCCCAACAAGGCAAGCGGTGTTTTTAACCCGTGGCATGGCCAAGGGCATGGGCCTATTAGTGTGCCTATGGTGTGGAGTGGGAGAAACTGCAGGTGAAAAAGCGAGTGGCAGTTCGGCAAACGCGGCATGTTAAGGAATCAATTCGATGCATGCTCTGGGGGCGCGCCGCAGGGCGGTGTCAAAAATGCAATTTGGTTCTCTCCTGGGATCCGCATACCAAGGCTGATGCGAACCTCGCTGAAGCAGCACACATAATCGGCTTTAGCAATGATGGCCCACGTCCAGAACGAGATATCCCTGAACATATGATCAACGACATTTCAAACCTAATGCTCCTTTGTCGGTTGTGCCATACGCCCATCGTTGACGTAAAGGAGAAGGAATTCACTGTCGAGCGCCTTCGCCAAATGAAACGCGCTCATGAAGACCGCGTTGAACGGGTTACGGCCATCGGCCAGGAGCGAGGCAGCCACATTCTTCTTTACGGGGCCAGTGTCGGCGAGCACAACCCACAAGTCTCATACCAAGTAGCCGCGCCGGCGCTTGTTCCTGATGATAGGTATCCTGCATCCAGGACACCACTTTCGCTGAGCATGAACAGTTCCTTCCGTGATCGCACCGAGGAATTCTGGAAAATCGAGGCGCAACACCTCAGCACCATGGTCGCCCAGCAGGTAATACCACGCCTACGACAGGGGGATATCGAGCATCTTTCGGTTTTTGCCGTTGCCCCGCAGCCACTACTGGTCCTGCTTGGCCATCTTATATGCGATATCAATTATGCGGCTCGGGTATATCAACTGCATCGCGAGCCCCCAGGCTGGGCGTGGCAGGATCACCCCAATGGCTTTGCATATAGCGTGGAGCGGCCCAATGGCGCGCGCGGCCAGCCCGCCTTGATCCTGGCTCTGAGCGCCCATGTCGCCGATGAACGCATCTTCGCCAAGATCGGTGCCGATGCAGCAATCTGGCGCGTAACCATCCTCCAGCCCAACAACGATTACCTCAAATCCGCCGCACAACTCCAGATGTTCCGAGAGTTGATTCGACCACTTCTTGACGAGATCAAGGATCGGTATCCACCGGGGACAATTTTGAATGCATTCCCCGCCGCGCCAGTTTCAATTTGCGTGGAGCTCGGAAGGGCTATTCAGCCAAAAGCACACATGCCGCTTCGACTCTGGGATCAGAATAATGATCTCGGTGGGTTTGTTAAGGCCCTAGACATAAACATGCAGTACGGGGACTGCAAAGATCCAGCCGGACATTTCGTTCCATGCAACCCAAGGGAGGAGTAAGTCGATGGGAAATGAACGCGCCACGCAACTGTTGGAAGCCCTTATTGAACTCCTGGACATCCCGCCTTCGTACTACAAAAAGGCGGAGGAACGATACCTGTCTCTTGGGGATTGGTTTCATCGCGAAGGCTCCAAAGTCGCAAAGCTATCCCCGCACGTCCATCTTCAAGGGTCGTTTCTATATGGAACGGTCACACGTCCCTTGTTCAAGGGAGAAGAATTTGACCTCGATCTGGTAGCGCTGGTTCAGTTGGCCAAGGCAGGCGTGACACAGAAGGTGTTGAAAGCGTTGATCGGCGATGAAATCAAAGCCTACGCGGAAGCCCACTCCTTTAAGGAGAACCCCGAGGAAAAGAAGCGATGCTGGCGTTTGAATTACGCGGATGACGTCAGCTTTCACATGGACATCCTGCCGGCGATTCCCGAAGACCTCCGGGTAATTGAAGAATTGGTGGCTTCCGGTGTCACTGCAGAATTGGCAGCAACGGCGATCGCGATTACAGATCTTCGGCACCGCGAGTACGGTGTGATTACATCCAACTGGCCAAGCAGTAATCCTAAGGGGTTTGCAGGCTGGTTTGAAGGCAGGATGCGCCAATCTGCGATGCCCAGGATTCGCATGTTGGTCGAAGGACGCGAGTATGCGTCGGTTGAAGACGTACCCCCTTACGAATGGAAAACTACTCTCCAGCGTTCCATCCAAATCCTGAAACGCCACCGGGACGTGATGTTTAAGGATGCTGACGAGTGGGCACCCATTTCAATGATCATCACCACGCTCGCGGCTCACGCCTACGGCGGACAGGACGACCTCTACGAAGCCCTAACCGCGATCGTTGACGGCATGCCGAAATACGTCCGGGATCGCAAGCCGCGCGTGCCTAATCCGGTGAATCCGGCGGAGGACTTTGCGGACAGGTGGGCGACCGACCCTCGCTACGAAGAACATTTCTGGCTGTGGCATACCCAGGTTAAAGCCGACATCGACAGCCTGCCAAATCTGATCGGAACCGAAAGGCTGGAAAGGGAAATCCGAAAGCGGCTCCTGGTGAACCTGACGCCGGACCATATGCGGATGTTCCCGGTCGTGGCGGTTCCGGCCATCGCCAAGCCTACAATCCAGATAAGCACCCCGGCAAAGCCTTGGGGATCGGGCAGGTAACATGTTCGAGAATTGGGGAATCCGGGATCTATTAAAATTCCAACCCGCCCTCAGACTGCTCCCGGCGGGAAATGGGCCAATCCAGATCGCAGGAGCGTTGGAGTTTGTAGTCGAACCACCTGGAAAGGACCGGATCGAGGACGCCTATGAAATCCGAATGGAAACGCCACGAGCATTCCCAAAGGATCTGCCTTCAGTCTGGGAAACTGGCGGGCGTGTACCCAAGGACTTTCACAAAATGTATGATGGATCCTTGTGCTTGGGGTCGCCAACACGGCAAATGCTGCTCCTTCAACGGGAGCCCACCCTTACGGGCTTCATCAATTCTTGCGTTGTACCGTATCTTTACGGATACTCCTATTTTGAGAAGCACGAGAAGCTCCCGTTCGACGAGCTTAACCATGGCCCCTTGGGGCTGATCGAAGACTACTGTTCCATCTTTGATGTTGGTGAACTTGAAGCGGGTATTCAGATGGTCAAGTTGGCTTCCATTAGGAAGCGCTTCGCGAATAAGTACCAGTGCCCTTGTGGTAGCGGCCGACGTCTAGGAAAATGTCACAATCTGAAAGTCAACGCAATTCGGAAGCAGTTGGGAAGAAAATGGTTCGAGAAAGAGCTAAACTTGGTGTTGGCATTGATCGAAAGGGCAAAACAGGCTGCGTCGAAAGGAACGAATAATGCCTAACAGGTCGCAACATGCCGGTGTCGGCGCCCTAGTCGGAGGGGGCCTTTATCTCTTTGCCAAGATTCGTCAAGGTCACGCCATCACTTTTTCTGGCTTGGCATTGGCAACTTGTGGCGGCGCTATTTGTGGATGCCTGCCAGACATCATTGAGCCCCCAGGTGACCCCAACCATCGCCGTTTCTTTCACAGCATAGTGGCAAGTGGATTACTTGTTCATTTCGCGAATGGAGTTTGCGCATCTCCCAGGGCGCATGCAAACCTCAAGTTGGCAACCACCGTATTAGCCGCAGGATACTGCTCCCATGTTGCTATGGATGCCACAACGCCCAAGAGCATTAAGTGGTGCTGAAAAGCGCATCATCTTCATGGCGACGGCGGCGGAGATATATGACTTGATAATCCTGAATCCGCAGCAATGTCAAGCCATCGCTGGTCAAGCGTTAACAACTTGCGATCCTGCTGCAGATAAACAAAGCACTCGAGGTCGCCCCAGTCATTCGGCTTTGGCGCATAGGTTGTACCAACCCGATAGATGTACTGGCAATAGGCCCTCGTCACAGGCTCAACATGTGGCCATACCTGAGCATACTGTTCAGCACCAGGCCATGGAGGTATTTCCTGGCAATGCAGAGCGGCTCTTTGAAAAGTACCAAAGGCGACAATCTTAACGACGTCTGGATTCCTTGTGGCGCTCTCCCATAGCGTCCGCATTTCGCCGCCCATATATTTGATCTGACCGGCTCTTCTTGCCGCATAATATCCTGGCCAATACCGATCAATTAGCTTTTCAACATCATCAACGAAGTCGTTGTAGTGTTGACTTCTCCATGCTGCCGCCAAACCTGGCTTTAATGTTCTAACTACTCGTTCGTTAAAATCGCTAACACCAATCTCTAAATCTGAATACTCGGTAGCTTCAGCAATTGCCTTGAAACCATCTCTCCAATCGAGTGCGATTTCTTCTACTTCAAGTTCCCACAAAGATGCTAGGTGCCGCTCGGGGTCAGGAAGTATTTCATCAGCGTGGTCAATAACCGCTTTCGCGGCCGCCTTCCTTTCCCGGAACGTATCTGGAGTAAGTTTGGACGCCATTTCCATAAAGTTGACAGGGGAGGCAAGAAGTTTGTCGCCTGCTGCCTTGATCTGCCCGATTTGCAACCTGCCATCTCCAAGCCTGTACCAGATATTTGTATCGCATACCTTGTCCATGTAATTCCCCTCCTAAAGGGTTGATTGCTGATTACTCCTCCTCAAACCCCTGACTCGTGAACTTCAGGGTCCGGGCGTTTTCGGTGACGATGCGGACCACGTTCTCCGGCGCGCCGTCGGGGACTTCGGCGGCGATCTCCAGCGTCACCTTGACCTTAGCGCCCACGAGGCCAGTCAGGTGGGAGATCACTTCGTCGGCGATGCGCCCGGCGTCGCGACCGACGCGGGCAGCATCGAGTTCCACGGTGCCGTAGAAACGCTTAGGCTGCGCCGGTTCTTCTGCACCGCCGCCGGAGTCCTGCCCTGCCGTACCGGTTCCTGCTGCGCCAGATCCCTGCCCAGTTACCGCCTTGGTCCGGTCGGACGACCCCGGCTTGGCGCTCTCGGCCTCCGCCTGGGTGGTGGCTACCTCGGGCTTCACCAATAGGCCCGGTGCGTCGCTGTCCCGAATGGACACGTTCTGGCCGGTCCGCAGGCCCCGGTAACGCTTCGCGGCCTCGTCGTAGCTATCGGCGTAGGCGAAGGCTTCGCGCTGCCAGGTCAGAAGTCCCAGCCCGTCCCGGATCGCTCCCAGCAGCACTTCCGGCGCCTGGAGACGGGGCAGGTATAGGTACTTGGCGAAATCGTCCACGAGCTGCTTGATCTCGACGTGGTTGCCGCGCCAGAGCGGTACGCGGTCCAGTTCCATCCGCAGGCGCGTGGCAGCGAACGAAGTAATCAGCAGCTCGTCGTTGCGCAGCTTCTTGGATGCGCGCACAGCCAGCGGGTCGGTGCCGGGCATGCGAAACGCTTGCCACTCGATCTCGCCCTGTGCACCGTTCTGGGTCGGGACCAGGAGCCAGGCGTACGCTTCCGGCATCCGAGCCGTTACCGCGCTGTCGGCGGCCTTGCGCTGCGTCTCGGCCTGCTTGACCTGGTGTGCGGTGAGATCCAGTTCCTCGTGTTCGTTAAGGATGGATTCCCACGCCAGCAGGTGGCGCACGGCCTCGTCGAGATCCTGCAGCCGGGACTTGTCCACCGCCAGGAAAACCAGCGTGTTGCGGAATAGTCGCGGCGCGTTGCCGCGCATCTCCAGGATCGCTTTGGCGGCGGTGATGGCCGCGCAGTTCGGCTCCTTGCTGTAAGGCGCGTCCGTCCTCAGGACCACCAACCGCGCGTCCATATCGTCGGGCACGTCTTGTCCACTGTCGGGAAGTGGATGCACGCGGCAGAAATCGCCCTCCCTGCGCACATCCTCGCGTACGCGATCTTCGATTTCCTTCACCACGGCGTCGGTGTTGCGCTTGTACCGCTCGGCACGATCCTCGGCCAGCTTGGTGACCGTAGGCTGCGTCGAGTACCAGTACCGGTTGCCGTCGGGGTAAAGGTAGGTGGCCGCGGCGGACAGGCGCCGGAGCGCATCACCGAAAATAGACGGCTTCTCGCCCGGCATCACACAGCCCAGGTTCACGCGCCGGTCCTCCAGGCCCCGGTTGGATGCGCCGCCGGTGGGCGCGGAGCCCATGTAAATGGTGCGCGCCACGCGCCGGCAAGCGGCGAAGCGTCCCAGGTTCTGGACTTCGGCGTCGATCCGCATCGGCAGCGAGTTCGGCCCGTCCACGTCTTTCGCGATCACCGGGACCCAGTTATCGGAAAGGTACCGGGTCAGCTCGAATTGCACGCGCGGATCGTCGATGGGGATGTTGGCCGGCATGATGAGCGGGTTGCGGTCGCCCTTCTCCCATAGGCTATGGATCACCGCCGCCATCAGACGCAGCACGCCGCGCGTGCGCTGGAACTTCACCAGCGTGGACCAGTCACCGTAAAGTCGGTCGAAGACCTCGGGGTGGATCGGATATGCGTGCTTGAGCCGATCTTCGTAGTCGCTCTCGCGGCTGTCCGGTGGGAACTCCGCCTGCTGCGTCCGGTACATGTCGAAGAACTCGCGCGCCACCGTGTCCCGCGCCACGAATTGCTCCCGCTCGATCAGCGGCTCGAAGAGGCGCCGACGGACGATCTCGAATCCCTCCTCGGCACTGGCCGGCCGCCAGGAGGACTCCACGCGCCCGATCACGTTGCGCAGGCGGTCCAGGGCCTCCCGGCCGCGCTGCCCGCCCACCTCCACATCGTCGGACTGGGCATGTGGCGAGCCCGACATATCGGAGGCAGGCAAGCTGATGACAAGCAGGCAATTCTTGGCGAGCTTGGCTGATTCGGTCAGCACTTGGGCGAAGGAGAACTGGGTCTCGAAACTTCCGGCCGGCAGGTCGGACGAGTCGTGCAACTGACGAGCATAGGCCACCCATTCGTCAATCAGGACCAGGCACGGGCCGTAGTCGTTGAAGAGGTCGCGCAACACGTCGCCGGGGCTGGTGGCATTCTCGTCGTCGGCCTGAACGCGCTTGAACGCCTTCTTTGCCTCTTTGGACCCGCCAGCCGCGTACCCGAGCTGCCACGCCAATTCGCCCCAAAGAGTCCGCACTTCGGTGCCGTCCGCCTTCTTCACCGGGTTGCCGGGGGAGATCTTGTTCCCGACCAGCACGACGCGATTGACCCTGGGCAGCTTCTCCACCTCGGCAGCCTTCAAGACGTCGTCCACGCCGGCCAGTTCGGCAGGCGGTGTGCCTCCTAGTAGGTGGTAAAGCGCCAGCATGCTGTGCGTCTTGCCGCCGCCGAAGTTGGTCTGGAGTTGCACCACCGGATCGCCGCCCTTGGCGGAGACGCGCTCCACGGCCCCAACCAGAAGGCGCTTCAGGCTCTCGGTCAGGTAGGTTCGCCGGAAGAATTCGACCGGCTTGCGGTATTCCTCGCCGCCTTCGCCCAGGTGGACCTGCCAAAGGTCGGCGGCGAACTCGGCCTGCTGGTATTTCCCGCTGGCCACGTCCTTGTGCGGGTTCACCACCTCGCGCCACGGCTTGAGGTTCCCGGTGGCCTGGCTCTCGATTGCCGTCCCGGCGCTCTTGCGCTTCTCGGTGCGCATCTGCTCGTCGAAGCGGACGCGCAGCAGTTCCATCTTCATCTTCTCCGCCTCTTCGGCCTGCGGCGCGGAGACGGCGGTGAGCAGGCGCGTGGCGGAGTCCAGCCCACGGTAGGCGTCATCGCTGGAGAAGGTCTCCTGGTGTGCCCATTTGTTGCGTGCGCCCTGCAGCTCGTTGACCAGGGAACGTTCGGCGTGCCCCAGGGTGCGCTTGAATGTGTCGTTCCAGTGGTTCCACATGATGGACAACAGCGCCTGGACGTCCCACTTCAGGCCGCCGCCCTTGGCCGGCTTGGGGATCTGGTAGTCTTTAAGCGTCTTCTGCAGCTCGTCCTTCCAGGAGGTGCCGTAGGTGACCTGGAGTTCCCGCTCGACGAAGGGGGTTAGCCCCTGGTTGAGCAACTCCAAGGCAGTTCCTATGCGGTCGTGGTTACTCTTGGCCATGAATCGCTCCTATCGAACACTTTCAAAACAACTCAGTCTGCGTCGGCTGGGTGCGGGAGACTTCCTGGGCCAGGCGCATGATTTCGGGCCAGGACTGGACCAAGGCGTTGTAGGCCAGGGCTTCGGCGGCGCGCTTTTTGCGCTCGCAGAGATTGTAGAGACGGTAGGCCAGGTCGCGGGCGGGCTCTGCCTTCGCGCCCAGCTTGGCGACCAGTGCGGCGGCGGCGGCTTCGCCGGCGTCGAGGGCACGGACCAGGTGGTGGACCGTCTCCCAGGTGGTCAGGCGCTCGTCAGTAGCCGGGTTCCAGTCCTCGGGGAGTTCGTCCGGCTTGAGCAGCCGGACCTTGCCGCGCTTGGATTCCAAAATGTCGGCTTCAACCATCCCGGCCACGCTGGTGTTTTTGGCCTTGCTGAGTGTCTCGGCGACACCGAACTCGCCCTCGGCGAAGCCGCATTGGTCGAACCAGGCCAGCGCCCAGCGGCTATCGGCGTCAAAGTCGCCTTCCTGCTCGGCCAGTGCTTCGTCGAGAGTCTGATTGATGAGTGCCAGAGCCTCGCGAACGGACAACGGGTTACCTTCGGCGCCGAGAACCTTTGCGTAGCGGGTGAAGACGGCCATGCCTGGGCCGATAGCAGCTTGGGCGAGGTCCACCGGAGCGATGTTGCCGGCCTGAAGGTGGCGCAGAGCCTCGGGCAGTTCGGACTTCAAAGCGGCCACGAACTCTCGCCGCGTCGCCGTAGATGCATCCGCCGCTCGCGGCCTACAGACGAGGACAATGCTGGAGGCAAGGGCGTTGGATTCGGCGCCTCTCATCCTATTGGCAAGTTCGGTCCGCATCGGCCAAGTGCCGCTCGTTGTAAAGCCGGCTCGAATTACAGCGTCGAGAAAAGTTTCCCAGCCGGTGCTTGCAGTTCCGGCATTATCATCGCTTTCAGCTTGCTTGAACGCGTAATAGATGGTGACTGGAAAGGCGGGATGCGCTTGCTCAACAAGACGACCCATCGCTTTTGACATTCCCTTGAGAAAGAAAGCTTCCGCACCCAGTTTGCCGTCATGTCGATATGCAAATGCAACCAGTTCTTCAGCTTTCGGCACGGCGACTGTGGCGAACAAGTTTGGGAAAACGGTTTTTAGTGATTGGCGAAGCCAAACGTAGAAGAAGTCTGATAAGTCTGCATAGGGGACGTTGTCGTAATAAGGCGGATCGGTGGAGATTAGTTTGTTGGCGCTTACTGACTGAGTTGCTGCGTCGGCTTGCATAGCAATCCCGCCGACAATCCCACCGCAACTGACGCCCTTCACTGTGTAGCCGAGAGAGTTCTCGAAACTTCCAGACTGCGACGATAGCGGATTAACCTCGGCAAAGTCCCACGACATAGGGATGGCTTGCCGCCCGAACGTATTCCTCGTCTTTGTTCCCCATGTAGCGCCTCCTGCGTCCCAAGTGCAGATCATCGTCATGCGATCGGTCAGACTGCTTGCAACAAGCGCAAGATAGGCCACCACTGCTCCAGCGTAAGCAAGACTGCTATCCCCATTCTCATGCAAGGGGCTGCCTTTTGTGGAGAGACCGCCTACTATAGCTTCCTCAGTTACCAGCTCCTTTACTTTTTCGATAAGTTCAGAAAAGGTCGTCAGGGCGAGAAGCTGCCGATCAGTAAAGAGCTGATCGAAGCGATCCATTCCATAGGGCTTCACCCCAAGATACTGCGTGCTACCGGAGATCGTTACTTCCGGCCTCCAGCCTGGCTTGGAACTTAAAGCCACCTCCTCATGTTCCGGCGTCGGCGATATATAGACCCGTCCTCGTTGACCCTCGGCCACGATGGCCATGAGGCGTGTGCCCATTCGACCGGCTTTCCCTTCGGCCTTGATGTAATCGCCCGCGATCGGCGTGCCGGACATGACGCACCCGAAGTTCGCTCCGCGTGCAAGCTTGGTGCCGGACTTTGCCGCGTTGGCATCCTTCGGCTTGCCTACCTGAACCGTGAAGTTGTAGTTGCCGTTCTCGATCACCGGCCGGACCCAGGCTTCGTTTCCCTTCATTCGCGAAAGCATGAACGTCGAAACCAGCGGCACGTCTACTTTGCGAAAGGCAGGGTTGGGACTCTTAACCGTGCGCGCCCAGAGCCATGCGATGACGGTTAGTTTCTGGCCTACGTACTGCTTCAAGTCCGGCCGTTCCTTCGCCATCGCCGCCGTGACTTCGATCTTGGGGTACAGGTGCCCGATCCGCTTCTCGGCCTCGTCGCGCATCCACTTCCCGTAGTAGCGCACGTCTTCGGCCAGACCCTCCGCGCCCCGCCAGGGCTTCTGGAAGAGTTCCTTATTCTTACGCGCCTCGGGATTGACCGGCGGCTTGCCGGCGAACTTGGGCGGGATCTCGATCATCGCCTTGTTGATCAGCACCGCGACAGGATTCAGGTCACTGGCGTAAGCTTCCAGTCCCAGCCGCTGCGCCTCCAGCGGCAGCGCCCCGCCGCCGGCGAAGGGATCGTGGAAGGCAGGCAGCTTGTCGCGGTTGAAGAGATCCTTTGCGCGCGGGTGATCGGCGTTCGCCGAGCAAGTCCGCCGCCAGCTTTGCCAGATCTCGTCGCGCGCCGCCTGCAGTACCGTCTCGTTGGTCGTATTCTCCCATTTCACCAGTTCCTCGATGATCCCGAAAAGCCGCTCCCGCTCCTGATCGGCAATGACATCTTCCAGCGTCGGTTTCGGCGTAGCCTTGTCCCCGGCTTCCCATAGCTCCAGCCGCTTCTTGAGCGCGTGCTGTGCCTTGCGCTTCAACTTGGAGTCCGAAAGCAGCACGTCGGTGTACTCGGACGGGTCGTCCACCATCTGCGCGAAGATTACCGCCCGTGCCGACGCCAACGGCCGCCGCGCCCACCACAGATGCAGCGTACTCGGGTGCCCGTGCCGGATGGACTTCTCCCGCGCGGACGCCTTGTTGATCGCGTCCAGCGGCAGCGCGACTTCAATGAGTTTCTTGGTGAGCTTCATGAGCAAATCCCTATATCGAAGTCTTTGAAGACCGACCCAATCTCCGTCTTTAGCGCAGTCCGAAGCGCTTCTTCACTATGGAACATATTTACAAGAGTGTGAAGTCGCTTCTTTTTTAGACCGTAAGCAAGGAAGATGGATCGAATGATCGCTCGCCCTTCCTCCATATTGAATCTGGCTCCCGAATGACGTTGGAATTTGGATATAATCCCCCAGTACAAATGGGATATGGCTTCATCAACCGATTCGTCAATTTCCTCGGTATTGTCAACGCGCGAAAACCTGGATGTGTAATTGACCCTGCCGCCTCCAAGGTACAGTCCAAGAAATCGAGCGCCCACTATTTTTTGGCTCTTGCCGAGGTAGGGGCAGCCAACTTTTTCCTTAGAGCAGTACCGATCATGGTGTTTCCAGAAGTTTATGGCTCTGCATTTCTCCAGCGGCAGGTCCTGGAGCACCATGTATTCATTTGTCAGCTGGGCATTGAAATACCACCGTTTTGGATCGAGATTGCAGACGAGGGGGCCTCTTGACTTTTCCGCATGATACCTTTCGAGTTTATAGTCAGAGAACTTACCTTCGCTAAGTAAGAGACGAACAATCTGCTGTCGATTTGTTTTGGGGTCTTCCACCCAATAGATTCTCTTTCCTTTGACAATATCCTTCCACCTAAAGGCAAAGGCGACGTTCCCGTAAATGGACCCGGGGCTCCAGGTATTCGGCGAGACCCAGGATACGCATGTTCGCGTATTCTTTAGGATGCTGTCATCAAAAACGAGAGAAGCACGTATGACCCCGTCCTCAATTATGCGAATTGCATCTTCAAGGTGGGCGACATGATAGACATATTTAAATTCTTCCGCGGTGGCCGAATCTTGATCAATGCCGTATGCCGACCATGGTTTAGTGGCCATCATTCACTCCAGTGCAATAACCGGCAAAACATCGGCTATGCGTCCTCGTCTTCCGCAGCTTCGAGGTCCGCGGCCTCCGCGATCCCGGTCACGCGCATGATCTCTTTCCAGAGACGGTCTTGCCGCCACGCCAGAAACGCGTCGTAGTCGTCGCTCCACAAGGGGGAATCAGTGCCAGTGGGGAGGCAATGGGAGCTAAGCACGGCGTCAAAGGGAAAGCCGGGTGTACCGCGTATCTGCGCCATGTACTCCGAAGGCGGGCGGTTGCTGATCATCTGATTGGTGGTGCGGTCGATCAGAGTTCGGTTAAGCACGCAATCCCGCATACGGGAGGGCTTCACGCCTTTCTCCTTTACCAGGAAGTCGTCTGGGAAGACATGGTGATCGTCGATGCCCTGCGCATTCATCAGATTGCCGGTGATGACGGCTTGGGTATGGAAGTCACGGGTTCCGGTTCCCAGAATCAAGCAGATGGTGCCGCGGTATATTGAACGCTGACGCGGCGTCACGTCCCGGAGGGACTTGGGGTCAAACCTGCACGTTTGGATCGACTCGGGCAATGGGCCACCGTCAAACCATGCCAGGAGTTCACCAACATCCTTTGCTCCCTTGCTGTTGGGCGAACTTTCGTATGCCTGGCCGAAAACCGCACACCAGAACCATTGTTTTAGTTTTTCCCGTTGGGCACCGGCCGCCGCCGTCTTGGGCATGCCTGCCTTAGCCAGTACGGCCGCGAGCGGCGCAAGCATTGTCTGGTACGGAAGCCATTTGGGCTGCATGACCTTGCAGTCGTCGCGCAGAATCGTGAGGCCCGCCGCGAGCCCCGCGATCACCGGCTGCCACCATTCCCGGATGTCCCCCGGCTCCAGATTCAGCACATCGCTGCGTTTGCATGAAGGCGCCCGGCGGCAGGCGAGGGAGATGGCCTGTAGAACGTAGTACGGATCGACATCAAACTCGGGGATGATGGCGTGCTTCTGGCACGCATCGTCCCAAAGCTCGCGCAGGTTGATGCTCTGAGGCCAGAATCGCGCCGTCAGTAGTTCAAAGACGCTGAGCTTCACGCCCGTGCGGTTCAGCGTCTCGAAAATCGTGCATAGGGCGTCGGGCTCGGTCTTGTCCGAGAGGGTGACCACCGGGAAGTGATAATCGTCGATGGTCTTAATCCACTGTTCGTTGATCTTGGTCAAGGCGTCCAGCATCCGTGTGCGATCTTCGGCAGCCATGGGGTTTGTGACTTGCAGCAGCCACTGCAGAAAGCCCCCCGCGCCACCTTTAAGAACGCTTAAGGGCAGAATCAATTCCTTAGCCTGCCGGTCAAAGGATTCCCGTTTCTTGACCCATTTTGTGGTGGCACGAACATGGAAGATAGATTCTTCAAAGTCGTTCCCATCCAGCAACTTTTGCAGGTTCAGGTAATAGCGATGTTCGCCGACCCCGTAAAACGCCTGATATAGCGAAGTCAGGCGCTGTTGGCCGTCCAGAACAAGGAACGTGTGCTTCTTACCGTTTAGTGTGGGAGCGCCTTCAAACTCGCGGGCTGCGAAGACGCGTTTCGCATCACGAACGCGAAGCAGGCTTCCTGCGGGGTAGTTGTTGGCGATGGAGACGATCAGTTCTTGCGTTGCACTGGGCTCCCAAACGAAATCGCGCTGGAAGTCAGGCAGCACTGTCGTGCAGCCATGGATCTCCGCCAGGAGGTCCTTGAGAACCTTGGGATTGGTGTCCTCGAACAAGCTCATGCCGGTTCCCCCGCTCGCGCCAGCAGATCGGCGAGCGGAAAGTTCACGCTCGCCCCGTTGAAATCGGTGGTAATGCCGCTGCGCTCAAAGGGGCGGCGCAGGTAATGGACGCGATGCTGATCACCGTCGAGGAATTCCACGATGGCCAGGATGAAATGCTCCGGCATATTAAAGGAGTAGAGGATCTCGTTCTTGGTGACGGTCACCGTGGTCGCGCCCGTTATCCGGCCTTTCACTTCGATGAAGCGCAAACCACCGCCGCGCGGATCGCGGCTTTCGATGTCGTACCCAAGTCTCTCAAACTCACGGTCGGTAGGCTCGAAGCCGAGGCTGCGCTCGATTTCCATCACGGCGCCGCGCGCACGCGCGGCGGAAGCCTGCGTATCGGCCGGATCCATGGATACCGAGGCCGGGCGCCCCGTTATCTTGGCCAGCATCCCCATTGGCACGACGATCAGACCGCCCAACACCACGGGCGGCAGCGCAGAGATCTGGCCTTCCAGGTCGAGCTGCTCCAATCGCTTCTGCAAGCGACCCTGCAACTCATCGGCGCGGCGGCGCGCTTCCTGCGAGTTGAGCTTGGCATTGGTCTTGCCGGCCTGTTCCTGGGCCTTCAGATCCTCGGCACGGTGGTCCCAGTAGTTGATCTCCTTGGTCAGACGCTCCTTGACCGCCGCGCGAGTCTTGGCGATCAGGTCTTTCCGGCGCCCCTTCACTTCCTGAAGGTGTTCAGGCACCACGTGGCCGATGGCGTGGCCCTGCGCCTTCTTCTCCAGATCGCGCGTGATCCATGCGCATTCGGGCCGGTCCAGGATGGCTTGTACGCCGGGCTCGTCGTCATGAAGCGGCCGGTAGTCCAGGTAGGGCGCGTAATGCAGATGGCGCGCGTTACCGGCCTCGTCCAGTTCGACGTAGAGCATGCGCCTGGAGATGGTGAGGTGCTCGCCGGTTTTTGTAACGCTGGCGTCCTGGATGGCATGCTCCAGGTAAAAGAGCATGCGTGGCTTCTCGCTGGGATCGCGCTCATCCACTAGCACCGTTCCGCGCCGCAGCAGGTCCCGGTGCCGCTCCGTGGTCAGGTCCAACGTGGCGTCCAGGAGCGGATGGCCCGGACAGACGAAGGCGGCCAGGGGCTGGCCCTGGGGTGCAATCAAATCCTTCTCGAAGGCGACACGTTCATATCTTGGCAGGACCGCTGCGCCGCGGCCGATCAGGCGGTCCCGATTGCGGACCGGCGCGGGCACGTGGGTGATCTCAAAGCGCCGCGCCTCGCGCTGTTTGACCGTGCCGCCCAGGCGCTGAAACGCTTCCAGGAAGAAGGACTCGATGTAATGGGGTTGCAGGCGCCGGGCCTCGGCACGATCCATATCCTCGCGGACGCGCTGTACCCGGCTGGCGTCCATCGCATCGGTGGCGAGCGCGCGTTCTTCCAACAGATCCTGAATCTGGTTGCGGTCAAAGGCCCCGCTGATGACCTGGTTCAGCCTGGCCCGGACCTCCGGCTTTTCACCGTATCGCACCGCCTCGATCAGCAGTTCGCGCAGTGGCTTACCCTGAAACTGAAGTTTGCCCAGCACGTCGAAGACCTGCCCACCCAGCGCCCGGCGGGCCTCCTCCAGCTTCTCAAGCAGGGTCCGGTACACGTCGCCTTCGCGAGTCTCGTCGGCGATCAGGTTCCACAAGTGACAGACTTCGGTCTGGCCGATGCGGTGGATACGGCCGAAACGCTGCTCCAACCGGTTCGGGTTCCATGGCAGGTCGTAGTTGACCATCAGATGGGCGCGCTGGAGGTTGATGCCTTCGCCGGCAGCGTCGGTGGCGAGCAGCACCTTGACCTCAGGATCGTGCCGGAAGGCTTCCTGCGCCTTTCGGCGGTCCTCGCGCCCCATCCCACCGTGGATCGTGACAACCGCGTCGGGTTTGCCCAGGAGCGTGGAGATCTTGTCCTTCAGGTAGTTCATCGTATCGCGGTGTTCGGTGAAGAGTACCAGCTTCTGTCCGGGCGAGGGTTTCGGCTTGGGCGTCGCGTTCTTGCCGTAAGCGGGCGCATCTTCCGCGGCCCGGTTGGCGATGGCTGCCGGTGTGAAGATCTCCGTCAGGAGCGTGGTCAGCTCGGCCCACTTCTTGTCCTCGCCGCTGTTGCGGACCTGGTTGGCCAGGCTCTCCAGCTTTTTGAGCGTCTTGATCTCGGCCTTCAACTCATCGATGGTCCGCGCGGCCGTGGCCTGGTCGAGGATTTGCTCCTCGGCCTGCTCCTGCTCCTCACCAGGCGCGTCCTCAAAATCTTCCAGGTCTTCGGCATCCATGGCCGGCACGTCGGCGACAATGGCGGCAGCAACGGCACCGCGCTGCAGAAGTTGCATCTCGCGCATGCGGCTTTCGAGCCGTTCTTTGCGGCGGACCAGAGACTTGTAGATGGCTTCCGGCGATGACGCCAGCCGGCGCTGCAGAATGGTCAGGGCAAAGCCTACCGTACCGGCGCGCTTGTCGTTCTGGAGTGCTTCTGCGCGGTTGAATTCTTCCCGAACGTATTCGGTCACGTCCTTGTACAGGCGCGCTTCGGCCTCGGTGAGCTTGTAGGGGACCGTCTTGGCGATGCGCTCCGGGAAGAGCGGCCGGCCGTCGAACTTGAGCAGCTTCTCCTTGACCATGCGGCGCATCAGGTCCGATACGTCTGCGGCGTGCACGCCGTCGCGAAATTTGCCCTCGAAGCGGTCGCCGTCCAACAGCGCCATGAAGAGCTGGAAGTCTTCTTCCTTCCCGTTATGCGGCGTGGCAGTCATCAACAAGAAATGGCGCGTGAGGGTGGAAAGAAGCTGCCCGAGCCGGTGGCGCTTGGTGTACTTCACTTCGCCGCCGAAGAACGTGGCGCTGAGCTTGTGGGCTTCGTCGCAGACCACCAGGTCCCAGCGGCAGTCTGGGGCCTTGAGCTTCGCCTGTACGTCTTCGTTGCGGGATAGCTTGTCGAGACGCGCAATGCTCAGGTCGTTTTCAAGGAACCAGTTGCCTGACCCTGCCGCTTCCAGTTTGTCGTTGGTCAAGATATCGAAATTCAGGTGGAAGCGGCTGCGCAGTTCATCCTGCCACTGTTCGGCCAAACTGCCGGGACAGACGATTAGGCACCGCTTCAGGTCACCGCGGGCGATGAGTTCCTTGATGAGGAGGCCGGCCATGATCGTCTTGCCCGCGCCGGGATCGTCGGCAAGCAGGAAGCGCAGCGGCTGGCGGGGCAACATAGCCTCGTAGACAGCCGTGATCTGGTGCGGCAGCGGCTCGACCAGCGAGGTGTGGACGGCCAGGACGGGATCGAAAAGATGCGCAAGCCGGATGCGGTGTGCTTCAGAAACCAAGCGGAAGAGCGCACCGTCGCCATCGAAGCTCCACGGGCGGCCAATTTCGACGATCTGAAGCTCGGGCTCGTCGTGGCGGTAAAGCAGGCGCTGGTCCACCTTACCGTTCGGATCTTTGTAGGTCAGCTCGACGGCCTCAGACCCATGCCACTGGACGCTTACCACGGCGACCTGGCAGTTCGGCAGGATACCTTTTACGGCGGCGTTGGGGGTGAGGTCTTCGAGCTTAGCCATGTCCACCCCAAGAGTTCAATAGATGCCGGCCGAGGCCCTGGGCGGGGTGATCTCGGCCGGCTTGGGCGGCGAAACTGCAGCCGCCCGACTCAAAATTCGCTATGTGTATCCCGCCCAGGGATGGAACCGTTATAAAGGGGTGGACACAAGGTGCAAGTGGCCGGGCACGGTGTTTCATGGGCGTAGCCCAAATGGACTAGTCGGGGGCGGTGTTTCGCGGGCCAGTCCGATAAGCTGGATTATGCCGCGTGCCCTTGCACCTCGATCAGTCCCGGCATTTTCTCCCTTCAGAATGCCGTGAGCACCCGGCTCAGGGCGCCCGTGTTTGATCCTCGTCATAGTGCCGCAACGCCCTCAAGAGCGCGCAGGCTTGGGCAAGCTGGTGCCTTTCTGCTGGCGACTTTTTCGGGTGCTCCCGTTCGACATCCAGGAAGTCTTGGTCATCGGGAATGACCTTTCCATCGGGCGCGCGTCGAACCCGGAGCTTACCGGCTTCCAGCAGTTTGGCCATTCGGGCCGATTCGGCCTCGGTGATTTCGCCCACCTGTCGGCCCACGTGGCGACGGGACTGCTTGGCCGTCTTCTCCGCTACTCGCACAACGGCAACCGGCTGCTGACCGACTTGCTTTGGTGAATTCGCGATTGCGATGCGAACGATTTCCGAATCCTCAGCGTTCAGCGTTGAGGCCTTCCGTTTCGCCTTACCGCGAACATTTTTGTGGACCTCGTTCGGTTTTACACGCTTGGCATTCTTCATGTCTCGCCTCCGTGCTTTAAGATTCCCTACGCAATTCATGCCCGTTACTCGAAGGGGGAGCAGGAGTTACACTCCTGCTCCCCTGTAAAGATTTCGCTTTTCCGCGATTTCCGCTACCGCCCCAAATATTTGTAGAAGGCGGTGCCACCCAACTTGGTTTGCTCCTTCCAGGCCGCCTTTCGGGCTTCGGTGCCTGTTATCGTGCGGTGAATCTTCTTGGCGATCTCGCGCAGTTGCGCCTTTGATGGCCTGCCGCCCGTATCCAACTTGCGTCTGACCATGGAACTGACGGCCTCGCGCCAGTCCACATTTGGCTCCCAGTTTTTGAGGTAAAGCGCCTTGTTGTAGCTCTTTTCCATCATACGCATATCGAGCGGCTGGCTCACGGCATCGTAGGTCTCGATCAGAACATCCACCACCTCCCTGCACTCCTCGGGCGAAAGGTGGAAAGATGCCTCCACGTCGTACCGCGCGTGTCCGTTTGCCGCCGCTCGGTACATCAGGTGCGAAACCTCCTCATTGGTCGGGTTGAACTCGAACACCTGAAGCCGCGAAAGCAGCGCGTCGCAGCGCGGCTTGAACCGCGCCGGAATTTCATTCGAAACAAGGATCAGGCCTCCCGTGAACCTGACGGTCTCGGTCCCCTTGGCCGTCTTCCACGTCACCACGCGGTCCGGGAACAGTGTGCGATCCTCGGGTTCCACGTTCAGCGCGTGACGAAGCAAGCTCATGGCCTGCGCATCTTCGAATAGCTGTTCACAGTCTTCGATCAGGTGAACGCTGTTTGGTCCGTCTTGAATCAGCTCGAACAACCCACGCGCCGTCAATCGCGTGATGTTGGCCGGCTTGAACTTAGGCACGAGCTTCTCGAGTTCTTGCTTTACGGTGAAGGATTTCCCGGTGCCGCCACGTCCGTGTAGCCAGAACCCAACCAGGAGACCCAGAACAACCTCACGAACTGCCCTGCGAATCGCATCGAACTGTCCCTCGAGCGAATCCATAATCGACCCCCTGCGTAAAACGCGAAAAAGCGTAATGCTCTGCATTGCGGAACATGACACTACCTGGCCCGCAATGGGCTTAGGCCGTAATCATTAAAGGTAGACATCACCAGGGGTTAGCCTGGTTGGGGGCATATCGGAGGTAGGCTCGCTCGTCCGCTTCCCTGCGCCCAGCCCCAAACACTCAGGGGCGCGGGAGACTCTGCGTCGTGCGTAGGCGCGATGCGCCTGTACTGCGCGGTGACCGCCCATGTATTGAGCGGGGTGGGAACAACGGAGGTAATTCGTATGGGCTATAGATGCCCTCCAGGCCGCCGACTGGAAAGCTAAGGATAAGACCACAACGCAATAAGTCAAGTCGGCGGCTAACGGGGCGATTAAGTGCTTTTAGATCTTTATGTTATGGACGAAGAAAATCTCCGAGTCATATCATCGGAGAGTATTTCAAAGCTGAAGCCGCCTGTTCTCAAAACTCAATCCCAATGCCTTCAAGCGCATCGTTTACGGCTTCAGCGAACACAAACGGATCACTGCCGTTGGGTAGCCCGATAAGAGCGGAGGCGACGCTATCGCGCTCTTTCTTCTCGATCATCTTCAAGCGCTCCCATTCCGCCTTATTCAAGTGGCGCACGATGCAGTCCTCGACCATCTGCTTCAGTACGGACGGCGCCAGCGTGTCGATCTCAACGGAGTTGCCGCGGAAGCCGGCGGCCCGGCTATCGGTCTTCTTGGTCGGTCGCGTTGGCAGCTTAAATTTCTTGATGTGGCTGTGCAGCACAGCTACACGTTCAAATTCGACATCGACGCCGAACTCTTCAAACAACGTATTCTCGGCGCTGCGGTCGATGTGAACGCCGGATGGATCGTGGTCGCCGAAGAAATAAATTTTGACGGTTTTGCCAGCCCTAATTTGTGTTTCGAATGTTTGCGCCGCGCTGTAGAGGCTGCTGAGGCTTGCAAAGCCCTTGCACGGGAACACGGGTACACCGTAGGTGCGAGCAACCTCGACCAGAATTCCCGCGATTGCGTCCTTCTCGCACCAGATTTCGATGTAGTGGTCGCTCTGCGCCCACATGTTGCGGCGGTACGTGGCGACCGTGTTGAGCAGCGCCTCGTGAATGGAATCGTGACTCGGCGACGCGATGTGCCAGCGCGTGTTGTCCACGAATGCCTCCCAGGGCACTCGACCCTTCCGGCGCCAGCGAGCTAACTGGCTACAAAGCAGTTTGTAGGCGCACTCTGTCTTGTTGACCAACCTTAGCCCTGTCATTCGGTAGAACGCATGTCGGATCGTCAGCTGCCCCTCCTCCGCGATTACGGCCAGCACGGCTTGGAGGAGTGCGTCGAGTTCGTTGTTAGTACGGCGGCGGCGTTTTATACGACTAGTCTGCTTGGACATCCATTCGCCTCCTCGTCTCGGGTCAGTGGATGGATCCTTCCTCACGCAGGTGCATTTATTTACCGGCTACTGGATCCTTCTTGCCTACGTCGGGGGCGACCAGGGCAGCAATCGCCCATCTTTGTCGTGTTTCGCCTTCGCCCCCTTGCTCCAGCACGTGCTGAGCGCAAACTCAACACTGACCGGCACCATGCCGTTGACGGCCTGCGCCATCGCGTCGCAGACAATGCCTTCAATGCGCTTCGCTTCCTGCGCATGGTCGAGATCCTTGGGAAGTTCGAGGATGAACTCATCGTGGACGAAGCCCACAAGGTGATAGCCGGCATTTACCAACGCAAAGGCCGCGAGCTTGGCCCCGTCGCTGGCAAGGCCCTGGAAGGGCGTGTTGCGTGCCTCGGTGTAAGTGGCGCCGGCGCGCAGGCGCCCGGTGGGGGTCACGGCAACCTCATAAGAGAGCGCGGCGAGGTTGCCCCCAGCACGCCGGGTTATGAGGGCCGTGTGCAGCTCTGGGCGACGGCAGGCGCGTACCAAACCCGCCCAAATGGAATCTACGAACGAAGTATCGTACGGTTCGCCATTGGCCTTCGTCTCATTGCCGGAGAGAACTTTGCACACACATCGACTAAGCCAAATTGGTCGAGAAATGCCGTGGCCCAGCGAGTTCCAAAGCTCGGCTTCGGTGGTTCCAAGATTCCAAGCAAGGGCAGCCATGGTCCGGTCGGCGAGGTATTGCGCGATTTCGGGGTAAACTTCGCAAACCAGCCTTTCGCGCCAATCGGTAGCCTCCTCTTGGGTCAACGACACGCCGAAATTATCATGGGCATACTCCATCAACCTCTTGGCACCTAGGCCACCAGGTATGCCGAAGTTCAATGCCTTCGCTTTTTGGCGCAGTTCCTTGAACCGCGCAGGCTCAGCCTTCTCCAACGCCATGAATTCATCGAGCGTGGTGTCGGTGATCAACGCGGCTGTAAAACAGTGCGGGTCGATGCCGTTCCGGATGACCTCTGCGAGCTTGGAACGACCAAAACGCATCTCGAATATGGCGGCCATCGTGACCAGTTCGATGAAGCGGTAGTCGATGGTGAAGAGGTAACAGCCCTCCGAAGGTATGAAATATTCCCGAAAACCACCTTTGCACGGCATCTGTTGAAGGTTTGGCTTCGCGGCGCTAGTGCGGCCCGTGCGCTTCAAGATGCTGTATTGAGGATGTATGCGCTCGCCCTCAGGCAGTATGGCGTAGGCCATCAACTTTCCGCACCGCCTCAGTTCCAGCCAGGCGGCGACAAAGGAGTGGTGCGGAGCGTAGGGCATCCAATCAGCTTCCACCTCGCTTAAGTCACCTCCGGCGTCACGCGGAACCGGAGCGAGTCCGGCGATCCTGGTGTCCTTCAGAATCCTTTCGAGCACACGATGTAGCGCCTTTTTATTAAAGGAAGGCAAGCCGGATTTGGTGCGCACGATTTCTCCCACCTTCGTTCGTTTCACCAGATCAGGGCTGGCTGCAAATTCAAAGAGGACCTTCTCTTGACCACGCTGCGTTTCGGCAAGGCTGGCTCTCAACTTGCTGATTGAGGCCCGGTCGACGCGCAGCCCGCGCCGACCCACGGCGGCGAGTGCGATGGCACCCTTCACCTGGACGGTCTCGCTCAATGGCCCGAATCGCTTCATCGCCTCGGGCCACAGCCAAGCCTGCCATGTCTGTGAAATCTGGTTGGCCGATGCCCTCATTGCTTGATCGGCCCGGAAAGTCGCGATGGCATCCTTGATGGCGTACGCGAAAAACCCACCTTCTATCTCATGCCAATCCTTCCCAATAATCTCGCCGTACCGGAGCCGGTAGGGATCCGCTTTGTCCAAGTCCTTGATGTCGGACCAATCCGCAGCGACCTTCGCGAGGTCACGGGGAACAGCAAGGCCCGTGCGCGCGAGGCCAACCAGCATGTCCAACAACATGGCGTCGTGCATCTCGCCACGCGCGGCCTTCTCCCACAACAACGCTGCTGTGTTTTCGCTTCCGGTGCGCATGAGGTGCTGATGCAGGGCCCAGAAATCGAAGGCAACGTTGAAGAAGATCCAGTGCAACGTCCGGTGCTTGTCGAGGAAGGCAGGCACGTCATAGGGATGTACGATGTAGTGCTCTGTGCCCGCGCTTACCGTCACCAGGGCAAGGCGCGGGACCTCGTGGTCGGCCATGACTTCGGTTTCGGTGTCGATGGCGACTTCTGAGGCCGTCAGAACTTCACCAGCCCAGAAACGCACCTGGTAAGCACTTCCAGCCAGCGCCAGGACGAACGGGGCGGGGTAAGTGATGTTCACCGCCGGAGGGACCGGATCTGGAAAAGCCGGCACCGGCGGGTTGGATGGATGGGACGGGTTCCTACTCGGCTTCTCCTGGACCTCGACGCCCGAAACGCCCTTTACGCCTTTCCCCTCCCCATCCCAAGACCCTCTCTTGGGCGTTTGGGGCGTTTCCTCCTTATTAGCGCGAGGGGTTGATCCGTCCCATCCATCCCGCACCATGTTCCCAGTGGTCCCGAAGCGCTCAGCGAGTTTGCGGTTCATTGGCGTGTCTCCGGATCAGGGTTCCCGTCGGGGTTGAAAGCGAGGCCCCAGTAGCCGGCGGCCCGCTTACGGTCGGGCAATGCGTGACGGTCCTTACGGGCGTTGGGAAAGAGCCGGCTGAACGGCCGGCGAGAAGCGTTTCATCGCGATCGGATGTCCGCCGCTGGCGGCCATATAGGTGCGGTAGGCGGCGTACAAGTCTTCGACATAGATGAAGACATCTGCTTTCCCGGCAGCAACGTGTTCACGAAGAAATGCCTCTTCGGAAAGGCATGTCAGTCGGTGTTCGTCCTTGAGCTTGCGGCAGCTGTCGGGCTCCACAAAGTAGCCACGCTTCCACAGGCGCAGCAGCCCTTCAAGAGCCCAGTTAAAGGCGCCGGGCAGTTCCGATTCGATTAGGCGCTTGGCCAATCCAGGATCCTGGCGCTCAATCGGGATTACGGTCTCAAAGGGCGCCACGATCATGCGGCGCCAGACGCCGGTGCTGCGGTCCACTATCGGCGGCAATTCGTTTGTTGAAAAAAATGAGTCTGGCCATGGGTCGGGCCTTGACGATGTCTTTGTTCTTCTTCTCCACTTCGATGAAGTCGCCAGACACGATGGCCTTGAGCTTGTCTTCGGCGATTTTAGCGGCTCCATTCTCCGCTGCGGGAAGTTCAGCCACCAAGTTCACCAAGCTGGTGGTCAACGGCCAAAGTGCGAAACGCTCCCCGAAGCGCGACAGCGGGACGGAGCAGACGCTGTCCGCTCCGACCAGCTTCGTGAGCACCTCGCTAAAGACTTGCTTTCCGTTTGCGCCGGGCCCAAATAGCAGAAAGAAGCGCTGCATCGTGGTGTCCGGGACCAAGCAGTAGCCTGCGATCTCCTGTACCAACAGGCGCAAGTCTTCGTCGGGCAGTACCTCCTCCAGGAATGTCTGCCAGCGCGGGCAAGTCGCCTCTTGGTCAAAGGCGAAATCCCGGCCGTGTAGACTAAACAGCAGCGGGGTGGGCGCGCTCCAGATCTCCTCGTCGGTCACGCCGCGCACTAAGGCGTCAACATCCAGATTGCCGTTGGTAAAGGAGATCACGTTTGGAAAGGGCGGAAAGCCCGGCTCAAGGCGGCACGGCAGTGTGACCCCGGCGGGTACGTGGCTGACACCGCTTGCCTTAACGTTGGCAACGACCGCCTGCCGAATCGCTGGAATGGCCGCTTGGGTCGACCATTCGCGCAGAAATCCCATCACCTCGGCCTCTAGGTCGGAGTTGGGAATTTCGCCGTAGTTGTTGCCGCCCCATCGGTAGAACACTTCTCTGTAGCGGCGGAGTGTGAGGACATCGTCGCGGGTGTAGTTCAGCGAAAGGAATTCGTCGGCAAGGACTGCCGGGGGTGGCACGGTCTCAAACTTCTCGACGTACCCGGCGGGTACCGGCCACGAGCGGCCTTTATCGCGGTAACGGCCGACCCAAAGAAAGTTGCCATCCACGGCTACGACGACTGCGCGTTTATCGTCGCCAAACTTGACTTTGTCGCCGAGTGTGAAGTCGCCCGTGCCAATAGACAACGGACCGAACTGCGTGACCAAGTGCTCCTCTACGAAACACCGAAAGATCCGTTCGACGCCAAGCCGGCAACCACTTTGCAGACGCAGCAGGATCTCCAGTCGGGTGGCGTGCGGGATCTGGTCGATCAAGCCTTTCTTGAAGTTCTGCACCAGCAGCGCTTCGGCCTCTGGCACGGGCAGGTCGTTGAGCGCGCCCAGCAGGGCACCGCACCATTGGAGTAGCAGTTCATCGGTACCGACCTGATGGTCACTAGGCAAAATGGGTGCCGCATCCACCAACGCATTAAAGGCGTCCGCTCCTTTAGCGATCAGGAAGTCATCAAGACCGACTTTTGTGGTTCCGCTTTGCGGAAGGACGATCACCTTTACTCCGCAGCCCTGCCGCCGCAGGGCATCATGCAGCATGCGTGTGCTAGCCGCGAAGCCGCTGTTCAGTGCTGCGTCACTATCCCAAACAATCACCACAGTGCGACCGGGCGGGAGGAACTCCGCCAGAAGAGGCAGGAGCGTCTGCTCGTCCTTCTTCTTCCATCCCCAGTTGCCGGTTAGGCCGATCCCGATGAGACCGTGCGCAAGCGCGCTGAGCGCCTTCTTTTCGCCTTCGACGAGGAGGATCTCGTTCGCGCCGTCCCTTATGGCGCGGGCTGCTCTCTGCGTAATGTAAGGGAACTGGCCAGCGCCGCGACGGCTGAGGTACTTGCATGGTTTGTCATCACGATCCTGGGCCTGAGACGGATCATCGAGACGGACTCGTACGAACTCCTGTCCGTCTGCCGATCTCAAAGGCAGGCCACTGAGGGGATCGTGGAATGGGATAACCAAGCCGGAGCCGACCGGCTTTTTGCGGTCGAGCAGGGCGCTCACTTGATCCGCGTTGGCGGAACGTAGTCCGACCTCGGTGGCAAGTTTGGTCGAAATGCCAGATGCGGCTAACTGCAGAAGATGATGGTCGCAGAGCAGGTTTGGGGTTGTGGTTGGATTTTCATTGCTGCCCGCGGCGAACGTAGTATCTTGTTCTAAACTCAAGTTGCACCTCCTCGCTACCCGAGGAGCCAACGCCCGGCCTGCCAGCCGGGTTTTTTTATGGCTCCGCCAACCCCTTGTGGTCCTCCCGGCTCCGTGCCCGAAGCGGCTGGCGGCCTGGCACGGGCGAGCGGAGCGCGGGAGGACCTGAATTCAATTTTGCTCAGTGAAATCCGCCAACCGCCGCTACGGAGAGCTTGCTATCATGTTTTCGGGGGTGTGATCGAGAGGCAATTATTGGCCAACACTTGACCAATACTTGACCAACCTATTGGGGTGACGGGGGCGATAACTGGTAGCGCGGATGGTGGCCAGAACCCATCTTGTAAAGTTTTCCTTCCTTCACCATGAATCGGATCCAGCTTTTGACGTGCGATAGGCTGATATTTGCGTTGGAATCGGAAGGTAATTCAAGAAGTAAGCGCTCCATCAAGTTCTTTCTCTGCCAAGGTTGGGGGAGCGAGGAGATAACCCGGCTGAGTATGTCGTGTTTTTCTGCGGAAAAGTTCAGGGGGCGTTTGCCGCGAAAAATTATCGGTTCGTTTAGGACTTTGCATATGCCCCGCAAGGCCTTCTTAAGATCTGTTCCCTTGTCAAACCTGATTCGCAACGCATTCGTGCTGGTTGCTGCAATAGAAAATGGAAGAAAGTCTTGAGGCATCGCACTACTGTGGTCTCGCTCGATTTCGATCCACCTTTGGTCATATTCCCTGTAATCGAGGGAAAGTTCACCGCCAACAGCATCACGAAGCCCCCTACGTATTGCTTCGTCGAGGCAAACAACAAGTAGGCCTCGGCCTGGGTTTGGTACTGGAGGAACATTCTTCGCATGTAGCTTCAAGATTGCGTTGGCCTGGGCTATAATCTGGCGCCCATCAAGCGGCACCCATAGATCACGGTCTGCCACTTGCGCGATCGGTTGATGATTCCGTTTAGAGGCTGGTCGCCCCTTCCTCTTACTTTTTTCGCGCCGCCATGCCGCCGTTCCTCGAACAGAGGCATCCTGGACGAACTGCTGGCGCTTTGCAAGGTTGCTACCACATGGCTCGAGGGCATCGCGATTCAGGCCTTCGAGGCGTTCGTAGCGGCGGCCGACACGGCTGGGAGGTGGGAATGCATCAAGCGGTAGCGGCTCGCCGCGCCCTCCCTACGATCCAAAGGAGGCTTCGACAAAGTTTCAGCACTGAGGAGCAACCCTAAAACTGAGGCACGGATGGATGGCGGATGAGCGCCTTCGCGACCTGACGATAGATTTGTTAGCTCGTTATTTGGGTATCCCAGTCGAGCCGTCACAATGTGGGGTTGGCTTCCCTAGCTCGTCCAGACACCACAATTCCGCCGTGTCTCAGCTAATCTTCCGAGCCAGAATGACCATAACCACCATGAAATCGGCGGTTTAGCTGATCGATATTAGGCATTGAGGTACTCGGTGACGTTTCGGGGCTGCTGCGAGTTTTCGAGCAACTAATTCGGAGACTTCAGTCGATGATGCCTCGAGCCCTTGCATAGTTTCCAGGTGTACCAGGGCTCGCATGGGTTCGCCAACCACGCCCGCGGACCCCATCTGAAATCATGTGGCTGGCCACCCCCTTCGCGGAAGCATGCGCGGCCTCCCCCTTCTATGAGGAGGGAGCCCAAGCTGTGGCCTGGACCATGCTCCGGGAGCACGTGCAGAAACAAGCCTTTTTAGATGGGGGAGCGCGCGCAGATGCCGGCGACCACGGTGGCGTGACATGGCCAGCCGAGTTCTCTGAGCCGGCGCATACGCTGTGACTGTAATGGGCGGCCTACCGTCTCGCGGCGATGGAGTCGTCGAGGGCGGCCAGAATTGGAACCAGGGCGGCGAGTGCTACCGAGTCCTGTTTCCCCAGGATGGACGAAAGGCGGCGTTCGGCCTGAGCCTTCAAAACGGGATAGGGGTCGGCAGGCTCGCTGGCCAACAGATCCGTTACCGCGATGCCAAGCGCGCCAGCCAGTTTCTCAACCAGGTCAATCCCAGGTGCTGTTAGAGCGCGTTCCAGGCGCGTGACGTAGCTAACGCTGAGATGGGCCTTGTTCGCAAGTTCGCGCTGCTTCAAGCCGGCGCGACGCCGGTGTTCCCGTAAGCGCTGCGCGAACACGGCCACGATCGGTTCGTGCCGGATGCCCGTCTTGCGCGCTCGTTTCGCAGTCTTCGTTTTGGCCATAGTGGTCTCCCTCTGGGGTTCGCCCAGGGAGACCGGCCACAGAAGACATCTTTCAGCATGTACAGATACACTATTGTGGTTATTCGGTAGGCTATTAGGATGAGCGGGATTCAAAACTCCGCCCATTCGGCCCACCCATTCGGGAGGAGAAATATGCAAGATGATTGGTTTTATAGCCGCGATGGGGTGCAGTGCGGCCCCGTGTCGTTGGATGCGCTTAGGGGGCTAGTCCAACAAGGCGCCATTACCCGAGCAACGTTGGTTTGGAAGGAAGGCCTCCAAAGCTGGCAAGCGGCCGGTCAGGTGGCCGAATTGTTCCCCGTCCCTCCGCCGCTACCTACCGCTCAACCTGCGCGACCCGCGCCGCCGCCGCTTCCGTCCACTGCTCCACGCGCCTCAGCACCACGCAGGTCGCGACTTGCGTTCGAGGAAACCTCGAAACCCCCAGCCAACGGGGCCAATCCCAATGTGTTACCCTCGAAAGAGCCAACCCCACCGCCCCTGCCACAGGCGGCACGCGCTGGAGCAAACCAAGCTCTCAAGTTGTCCTTACCACCGCTCAAATCCCCGCTCATCGACATCACAATTTACCTGGTGGCGTCCGCAATGGCCGCGCTGACCTGGCTGTTGGGTCTATTTGATTGGGCAATTTTCTTCTTCGTGATAATGGCGGTCGGCGCATTGTTCGTTGCGGTCAAGGCTGCGAAATTTGTTCGGGCGGCTTGGTCGGCGCTTCCGAATCGACCAGCCAACCTGGATCCCAAAGCGGCCGGGTGGAACCTGCTCGTGCCGATCTGGAATCTGTACCAGGTCTTCCCGAGCATCAACGGGTTGTCCACGCGCACCGCAATCGCCCTACAAAACCAGGATTCAGGGACAGCGGCACCGGTGGGACTCTCGCTGGCCCTCTGCATTGCAGGCGTTACCTGCACCCTGCTATTCCTGGTGGTCCCCTATGCCTGGGTGCGCATAGCCGCCGCTACCGTCCCGGTGGCCCTCTTCGGAGTCTGGCTCATCCTCCAGCGCGCCGCCCAACTCCAGCTTGCCGGCGCGGGAGAAGTCGCTTCCGTAGAGTCTAGGCTTCAGGAGCGCAACTGGATGTTGTCCGTGATCGCCGTCGGTGCTCTAGCGACGCTGCTCTCCATTGCTGGAGGCATGACGGGAGGCACCGGCGTCGCCGGCGCAACAGGCGGTAGGACTGCCCCCACAAACGGTCAGGGTTGTGCAGTATGCGGTGGCCGCGGAACCTGTGGCGTTTGCCGCGGATATGGTCGGGTTCAATCCGAATACAAGGATCCTGGCGGGATGCAACGGTTCGGGCGAGATTCCTCGGTTCAGTGCCAAACATGTGGGGGCAGCGGCAAATGCACCTACTGTAGGGGAACCGGGCAGGCAAATGCACGCTGAATGATGACTGCGGGAAAGTCTGCAATGAAAGGCGCACGCCATGCCTATAGTTAAACGCAATTACCGAATCGATCTGTCCCAACCGCCCAGTAGGCGATGGAAGGAAATGATTCGCGCCGAGCGCGAGAATGCGCGCACGCTTATCCGCAACTGCATAGAGGAAGCCGAAATGCAGGCCACGGGTTCCCTCACGGGGCGCTTGGCCTTCAAGGCGGCGCGGGCATTGTTGCCCAAGATTTACAGCTGGGCTGGCGGCGAGACCGAGTACGCGGCCGACATCAAAGCGTGGGCGAAGGGTGCCGGGATTCCTGAAGAAGACCTCGTCTTTTGCAACCTGATCTACGAACTGTCCCAATTCGGCAGCCTATTCTGTGGCTGCACCGCGGCCGCTTTCAATTTGCCAGGGGGAGCAGGCACTGCGCTTGTGCGCAACATGGACTGGCCGCTGACTGGAATCGGGGAGCTTACCTGTCTCATTCGATACGATGGCCCCTGTGGGCCGTTCACCAGCATCGGCTGGCCCGGATTCGTCGGCGTGCTCAGCGCTATCGCGCCGGGACGGTTCTCGGCGACTATCAACCAAGCGCCGCAGGTGGGATTGCCGCGCGCGCAATGGCCGGCCAGTCTTGCCTTACGTTGGGCGTTCGAGAATACGGAGAGCTACGAGGCGGCCGTCACGGACCTCGTGGATACCCCGCTGGCCGCCTCGGCTTTCTTCATGGTTGCCGGCACCGAGCCGAATCAGGCAGTTGTGATCGAACACACGGGGCGCGAGGCACACTGCCGGCAAATGCGGCGGGGCGTCATATCCGTCGCCAACCATTACCAGAGTGCCGCCCTGCAGAGCTACAACACCATCGACTACCTGGCCGATTCCAAGGCAAGGTCTACATGCGCTAGGAAGAACGCGATGATTGCTGCGAAGGCCAAGAAGGCGAAAACCGTCGCCCGCTTGCCGGATCTCCTTGCCATGACCCCGACCTTGTGGGAATTCACGGCGCAAAGAATGGCATTCATTGCCGCGACGGGCAAGTACGCTGCGCTCTACGAAGATACTGACCAGGCAGTTGCGGAATATCTAACCGAATAACACACCGACAGATCCCAGTGACAGTTGTGCGACCAATAGTTCTAGGTTCCCAACGACTCCTCTGGAGTTTGATATGAAAACATTAGATGAAGTCGCCGATGCTTTCTGGGCCCTTGCCCAGAAGCTCGGCACGGAAATAACGCCGGAGGATCTGTTGAAATCCGCGAAAAGTCACGATCCGAACGACATGCCCGACAGGATTATCTGGGGAATTACTTTTGGTAAACGCTGGATCGGCATCCGGCTGAAGGGCGGTGGCAGCGATGCGATGCGGGTCGCCATGGTTGGCGAACTGAACGGTCCTGAAGATGGATGGCATTTGATCCTCGCTGGCGTAGGTGAAAATCAAAACCTGTTCGATCTAAAAGGTACACGGGCAACTAAAGCGGCGTATTCTGCTTTGACCACGCTGGTTACCGAAGGAAGCGTGCATCAGACCCGAGGAGGGAAAATATCACTTATTTAAGTGGAGGAATTCCTTTGGAATCCAACGACGACAATGACGATGGTGCGAAGTATCGGAAAGGTTGCGTCCTAGTTTTCGCAGTGCTGCTGGCTCATCTGATTATGCGCGGGTGCTGATCCGAGCCCTTCGCACCCCCTTTCAAGCACCTAAAATACAATACGCTTTGCGTTATAATGACTTGTAGTGCTAGATCGATTGCCATTTGTTCCAAGTCAAACTCCGCAGCATTTGAATCCCCAACCCCCCTTCATAGGAGGTACGTCATGATCCGTCTCTCTGCCAATCTGTCCCGCAAGGTCCCCATCGCGGGCGTGCAGTTCTCGTCCCAGCAGTACGGCGCCGCGCTCGAAATCGAAGTCAGCGACGCCGACAAGCCCGAGGTGATCCAGGCGCGCATTCGCGAGTTGTACGATCTGCTAAACCGCTCGATCGACGAGCAGATCGTCGCCGCCACCGAGTCCAACGGCCACGAGGCCGCGCATGGGAACGGCGGTAACGGCCAGCCACAGGCCAAGGCCGAGCCCGCCGCGCGCCGCGGCAACGGCCGCGCCGGCCAGTCCCGCGCCCAGTATCGGCGCAACGGCAACAACCGTCCCAATGGTGGCGGCAACGGCCAGCGCCGCGTCACGCTGGCCACCGAGGCGCAGCAGCGCGCCATCTTCGCCATCTGCAAAGATCTCGGGATCGAGATGGCCGACGCGCTGGCCGATTTCAATGTCGGCGATGCGGCCGAACTTTCCGTGATGGACGCCTCGCGCCTGATCGACGACCTGAAGGCCCAGCAGGCCGGCAGCCGGTAAACTGCCAGCCTCCCCCAACTTCCTAATAGCTAAAGGAGAGCCCGATGCGCAGCCTTGCGGCTGCCGCGCCGCCGTCCACCGGGACGGCGGCCGGCATCGATTTGGACCATCTATCCTGGAGCGGCGTCTCGACCTACAACCAATGCCCCAAGCGGTTCAGCTACCGCTACTTGGAGGCGGCGCCCGAGGAACGAAAGTCAGCGGCGCTGATCTTCGGGAGTGCCTTCCACCGTGCCGCAGAGCAGGTCTTGCAGTCGCGGCTGGAAGGCCGGGACCTACCGGACCAGGCCTCGTTGCTAGCGACGTACACCGGCCACTGGAAGGAAGAGTCCGACCAGGCACCGGAAATCGTTTTTGCCAAGGGCGACGACGAGTCGACGCTGTTGAATCTTGCTGAACGGATGCTCGTCGCGTTCCTGGAGCATGTCCGGCAGGAAGCTCAAGCCGAGCCGCAGCGGCGCATCCTGGCGTTGGAGCACGCGGACCGGTTCCGGTTGTTGCCAGAGACGCCTCCGCTGGAGGCCCGTCTGGACGTACTCGAACTCGACGGCGAGGACTTGTTGGTAACGGAAATCAAGACCTCGAAATCCCGATGGAACGACCAGAAGGTGACCGAAGCGCTCCCGCAGCTTGTCGTCTACGCGCATGCTTTAATGCCGTTGTTGCGGGAAATCGGGGCCACGCGCATCAGGCCGCGCTTCCTGATCGTCACCAAGGCAAAGGCGCCCGTAGTGCAGGTTCTTGAACCGAAGGCTGACCAGCGGGATGTGCAGCGCCTGCGCGAGCAGCTCGGCGAGGTTTGGAAGGGCATTCAGGCCAACGTATTCCCGGCGCGTGAGGGCTGGTGGTGCGCAGCCTGCCCGTTCCGGGTCGCGTGTCAGGGCCGGTGAATAGGCAATGCCTTTCCATCGTCGCCGCCTCACGGCGCCGGCGGAATATCGCGAAACCCGAGTCCCAACGAAAGGGAAATCATGCCCTTAAGCGAAAAAGAAACGGCCACTATCCTGGCGGCGCTGCGCCTGTGGCAGCGCCGGGTCGTAGAGCCGGCGAGCAGGTCTTCCCAGCCCAATCAAGTCATCGCCAGCGCAGCGCCGGATTACTTCACAGAACACACCCCGCTCGACGCTACCGAGATCGACGCCCTCTGTGAGCGGCTCAATCTGGACGAGGCGCTCACCATCCACCTGGTCGTGGCCGACCGGCCCGAGGACACCATCGCCGGCCGGTTCTACGAGGCGTATATGGACCGCGCCGACGCAGAGGTTGTGCTTCAGAAAATTAAGGAAGAGCAGCCTGACTGGGACGCGGACATGATCGACCTCGACCTGCTCGGCTGACCGATCGCCGAACCACCTGTCAGTTCGTATCGAGCCCCGGCGGGTGGTCCGCCGGGGCTTCTTGTTGTCCCTTACAGGAGGCCCTGCCCATGACCGCCGAAAACGTAGCCCTGATTCCACCCCGCCGCCGAGACGTGCTGTTCACCGAGATCAAGAGACTGGTCGCCGAGATCGACGCCCAGGAGCGTAGTTTGGGTGCCGTGGACGAAGACGGCGCGCTGATCGACGAGGCGCTGGAAGGCATAGCCGAGATGCTGACGGCAGAGGTTCGGCGCGCCAAACGCCAGAGCAGGCGGCGCATGGCCGTGGCTACCTAGCCAGCCTTCACGCATTCGAGGCCCGCCGGGCGCTCCCGGCGGGCTTTCATTCTGTAGCAGGGATTCGAGAAAACGACACGGTTTGCAGCATTGCATGCGCCAGCGTCGACGGCTTAGGATGGTGGTCCAGTCTCGTATTATGGGAGGGTGTCCATGGATATTGAAATGGCGACCGATTTCATCGATAGAATCTCCCAAGTAAGCGATCCCGATTTCCAGGAGATGGCCAAGGGATTCCTGGAGAGCGCGGTGCACTACGCCCACATTCGCGCGGAGTGGGCCTTAAAGGACGCCGAGTGGCGGTTGGCCCAGGACCAGGGCCGGAGAATCGCCCACAACGCATTCATTGACCGCTGCAATCTCATGGCGCGGTGGATGGAGAAGCTGGGGCTGAATACGCAATGGCGGCGCGACCTGCGGGAAGATCGCAAGCTTATTGGCGATTTCGCCTGCCTGTTACATGCGGCGCTGGGGATATCGGCGCGGTGAGCATGTTGTAATCGAGTTGACCATTCCAATAGCGGCGTCCGCATTGGTATCGATTAATCGGTCAGCGTTTCGCCTGGACGCATGCTGTACATTTGGTCGGCCTGAGCCAATAGGTCATCGGGATAACGTCCGTTTACATCTGCCCAACTTACCCGCCCGTCGAACATGGTAAGCGTTTCCGGACGCCCAAACTTCTTTGCATTGGCAAAGTATCTCGACGAAGCCAATGCCACGAGATGAACTCTTATTCCCTCCAGGCCGGGAATGCCATTGATTCGCTCCTCCTTGTCGCTTCTGAAGTCTTCATTTTGGGCCAGGTCATAAGGTTCGCAGACCTTTGCTTCGACAATGATGATGTCGCGTTCACCGAACAGGCAAAGGTCGAAGGTGCGCTTGGCAGGCAAATCTACTTTTCCTGCAGATTTCCCCGGCTGATGCCACAGGTAGTCTCGGTAAAAGCAAACCTCGACCCCTAAATCCCATTCACTGTCGGCAACTTCCTTCAAATTGGCCTTATCAATAAGCCATCGCGCGAAGGCTGTCGGTTCCTTCGATGCGTGGGCGTACAGGACGGCGCAAAAGAAACGCTCGTCGCGAGTCCAACTGCTCCACGGCCTATGCTTCAGGTAGGGGATACCCATAGCGCCTCCTGACGAACCTCAACATGGTCGGTATTCGAACAGCTCAGCCATACCTGCGTCCGCAGAAGTCTACGTTCCCCAGCGCCATTTCAGAAAGGAATTCCAATGGTTCGAGAATCTGTAACGCTGTACTTCCGTGAGGGCAGTTCCGACAAGGTCTACCAAACAACCATCGAAGAAGCCGAATGCGGCTTCGTCGTCAACTTCGCCTACGGCCGGCGTGGCTCCACGCTCCAGACCGGCACGAAGACGAACGCTCCAATCCCGTTCGACCAGGCGAAGAAGATCTACGACAAGCTCGTGAAGTCGAAGACCTCCAAGGGCTACACGCCGGGCGAAGGCGGAACGCCCTACGCCGATACCCCGAAGGCAGCGCAAGACACTGGCCTGCGCCCACAGCTCCTGAACCCGATCACTGAGGATGAAGTCGAGCGCTACCTGACCGATCCCGCGTTCTGGATGCAGGAGAAGAAGGACGGACGCCGCGTCCTGGTCCGCAAGATAGGCGGGGAGGTCACCGGGATCAACAGGCGCGGCCTTGCTATCAGCTTACCGGAACCCATCATCCAGGCCGCACTCACGCTGCGTTCAGACTTCGTGCTCGACGGCGAAGCGGTCGGAGACCGGTTCCACGCCTTCGACTGCCTGCAGCGGGGCAGCTCGCCCCTGGAGAAGCTGGCCTACCGGGACCGTTGGCGCATCCTGCTCGAACTGGCCGGCGGGCGTGGCGGAGCCATCGAGGTTTTGCCCACAGCGGCGGCGACCGGCGACAAGCGCGATCTGCTTCGATTCCTCCGGGAACGGAAGGCAGAAGGAGTGGTCTTGAAGGATCGTGGCGCTCCGTACACGCCGGGTAGGCTGGCCAGTGGTGGGCCACAGCTTAAGCTTAAGTTCTACGCGACGGCCTCCTGCATCGTCGCGCCGGGCCGCAACGGGAAGCGCAGCGTCGGCCTTGAGCTGCTGGACGGGCTCAAGCTCGTGGCGGTCGGCAACGTCACAATCCCGCCAAATACGAAGATCCCCAAGGTCGGGACCGTCGCGGAAATTCGGTACCTCAACGCAATCCGTGGCGGCAGCCTGTACCAGCCCGTTTTTCTGGGGGTTCGAAGCGACATCTTGACCGCCGATTGCAAGCTGTCGCAGTTGAAGTTCCGGCACGACGATGCCGAGGACGAGTCGTAGCCGTTTCTCCCTTTCCACCACACAACCCAGGAGGATCCAATGTCCCGCCGCACGCGCCAAATGGCGGCGCGGCAGGTCGTTCGTTGTCCCGTCTGCGGCGGCGAATTCACGTTCGCATGCTACGAAGCCATCCTGCGCGTGCATCATCTTACGCAGAATGCTACGGGCCGCTGGCGACACGTGGCGACCGAACCCCGCCGGCTCGATGTCCCGATCCCGCTCCTACTCGTCTGCGAGGGCTGCGCCCATCCGTTGGGCCAGCCGACGCAAGCTGTCCTTGATGCCCTCAAGCCACCGCGCCGCGGGAAGTGATCCCGCCGCGTCTACACCGAATCACAGGAGATTTCCCATGCTCATGCTGTCCAAAGCTACCGAGATCAACCGCCGTGACCTCGGCACGATACGCACGCCGGCGCCCACCGACACCTGGCGTCCGGTGCCGCACCTGGAAGTCGTCGAGACCCTGCTGCACCGCGCCGAAGCCAAGGGCCTGCGCGTCGCCAACGAGCGCTACGCCGTGCTGGACGGCGCGCTGTACCCGCAGCCCGGCGTGCAGGTCAGCCTGAAGGGCGCCCGCATGTTCGGCTCGCTGGACTTCGAGCCGATCCGCGGCCTCCAGTTTCCGGCAGGCTGCACGCCGTCCGCCGGCATCCGCAACTCGCACGACAAGAGCTTCGCGCTCTCGATCCTGAGCGGCGCGAGGGTACTCGTTTGCGCGAACGGTGTTTTGAGCGCTGAGTACGTCATCAGCAGGAAGCACACGTCCGGCCTGGACTTGGAAGTCGAGGTGGACCGGGCGCTCGATGCCTTCATCGAGAGCACGGCGCAGTTTCACGCCACCTACGAGCGGCTTCGCGGCAAGAGCCTGACCAAGGCGCGCTCGCACCACCTCGTCGTCGAGCTGGCCCGCGCCGGGGCAATCTCGTCTTCGGACATCCTGCCGGTCGTTCAGGAGTTCGAGCAGCCGCGCCATCCCGAGTTCCGAGACCGCAACGCGTGGACCCTTTATCAGGCCGCGACCGAGCGCATGAAACAGCAGTCGCCGGCGCGGCAGGTGGACGGGTTCAAGGCGTTGAACTCGGTCCTGCATTCGCTGGTCAACTGAGTCGCCGTCCCACCGTGCATGGTCGCCGGATCAAACCGGCGCCCATGCGCGGATCCCCGTTTACCGTGGAGGTTCCGATGCCAAGTCTTGTGAAGAAGGTCCTTGTGATCGCGCTGATCGCCGTCGCACAAACCGTTGCAGAAGAGGTCCTGGCGAAGCCGTTCCGCCGAAAGCGGAATCGACGACCAGGAAGGGCGCTGACCGCCACAAAGAGCCCATGAGCACAATCCAGAGGGCCGATGAAAGACGTTCTTGCATTTGTAACGGCGCAAGCTATAGAGACAGATACCGACGCGGATGAATCATCGTCCGCTATAGGCGTGGGCAGAGGTTCGACGGCGAGGACACCACGCCCCCACCCGACCGAGCAAGTTGCTCGATGATGTTCCCCTCGCACCATCCCCGACCCGTTCCTCGGGTTCGACGAAATCCTTGCAGTAGCAGATGCCCCGGTTCCTTTGTGCCACCGGTGGAGAAGACATGCCGTGACCGAAGGGAACCTTCTCCTTGGCCAATGCAGCCAAACCCGCAGAACATGGCGCGGAAGGTGCCGATTGTACCCAGCCGGATGTAGATGAAATTGGACAGGACGTAGAGCGCGAGACGCGGCTCGGCGTCCTCCTTCAACCGGCGACGATTATTACTGAAGCTCAGCTCGCGCACGCCTTGGGCCGGCATCCGGTCACCATCAGGCGAGCCGTTGAACGGGGAGAACTACCGCCCCCGGTTCGCCTGATGGGCAAACCTACCTGGACCGGCGCTGCAATTCTGAAGCACCTCGAAGCTCGCCTTGAACAGGCACGCGAGTCGGCGGACGTGTTCAACCGCCACCGCGCCACATTCCAGAAAAAAACCGATAAAGAAAGGTAACCGCTATGGCTGGCGTACGTTCGCGCCCGCTCAAAGGCGGGCGTTACCAAGGATGGTACCTGGAGTTTGTAGCTGTCGATCAACCCATGCGCCGGAAATTCTTCACCGGCACCAAGGACAAGAAGGAAACCCTGCGCATCGCAATGCGCCTTGAAGACGAGCAGCACCTGATCCGACTGAATCCCCGGCTGGCCCCGTCCCCGTTCGATAAGTACAAGTCCGAGAAGTTTGTCAAAATCGCCGGCCACTATCTGGCCTGGGGCAACGCCAAGGGCGGGCGCGGCGGAAGGCCATGGGGCCGTCGCCACCAGGTCGAGCGGCGGCGGCTGCTCAAATGGTGGGGGGAGCGGCTTAATCTGGAAACCTTGGGAGACCTGGAAGGCGTTCTGCCCCGGGTCGATCAGGTCATGCGGGAGTTGGAGCGCGAAGGGCTGGCCGGCAAGACCATGCAGACCCGCATCGATACCATCTCGTCCTTCTGCAAATGGTGTATCGGGCGTGGCTACCTGAAGGAAAACCCGATCAAGGGGATCGGGCACTACGACTTCACGCCCAAGTTCCGGCGACGGGCCCTTTCCCCGGAAGAAGTCCACCGGCTATTGCCGGTCTGCAAGCCGTTCCGGCGGCTGCTGTACGAAGTGGCGATTTGCACCGGCCTGCGTGCCGGTGAATTGCGTGCCCTTGAGCGGAGGCACCTTGACGTGGATCGCTGCGGCATTCACTTGGACCCGGGTTGGACGAAGAACCGGAAGCCCGGGTTCCAGCCGCTGCCGGCCTACCTGATCCAGCAGTTGGTGGACTTTCATGCCACCGGTGACCCGAAGTATTTCTACATCAAGTACAGGACGACCAAGCGGCGTTGGACCACGGGCACCCAGCGGGCAAATCTTCCGTTAGATCCGCTGCTCTATGTGTCCGCCAACACCGGCCGCGAATTCGTGAAGGACCTGGAGCGAGCCGGGATCCCGAAGGAGGGGCCGGGCGGCAAGCTGGACTTCCACGCGCTGCGCGTGACCTACACTACGTTCCTTTTCGACGTGGGCGCATCCTTAAAGGAAGCTCAGCACCTGGCCCGACACAGCGACCCGAACCTGACCGCGAACATCTACGCTCGGGTCCGGGACGAGCGGTTGCACTGGGTAACGGAAAAGGTTGCGGACATCATCAAGCCCAAGCCGCCTGAAGATAAGAGTGGGAGCAGCGGCACGGAGACTGTTCGCCAGGGCGAAGTTGGGTAGCCAACAGGAGTCTGCGTTTAAGCCTACTCGTGTCACGTAAACCAGGGCCAGATTTACAACCTACCTTGCAGGATTCTTAGCCGTGGTACTTTGACATGCAATACTCGTGAACTTGACATCCAGGAGCCATGAAGTAGAAGCAGGGATAGGAGAGATATGCGACCGTTTGTCCTCATACTCTGCGTTTTATTGAACTCCCTTAGCTTGGGCTGCGAGGGTACGATCTACCTTTGCATTTGCTCTGAAGCAGAGGGTGGTTTTTGTATTGAGCACTCTTCCTCACGCTGTTGTTGTCAGGAGTGCCCACCCGACAATGACAAGGGATCGGAATTCCAAGAGACCTATGCCGGTGAATCGTGTGATAAATGCGTAGATATTCCCCTTTTAACCTCCTCCCCAGAAAAGCTGGTTAATGGGTGTGTCGAAGTTTCAATGCCCCAGTTCTTTGCGCCGGCGATATTCCTAGTTGATAATTCAGTCGCCTTTTTCCCCCTAAACGCGATCACTAGATTGAACGCTTCCCCTCCTTTCCGGCTACCCAAAGCCGATTCCGCGTCCGTCCAGGTTCTGCGCTGTTAATCAGATCCCCAGTCTTGCCGTGCCAATTCACCTAATACTAATTACTAAGCCAGGCTTTAGGCCCTGCCTGAAGGCAGGGGTTGGATAAGGGCCGGGATTGGGGATCGCCGAAAACTGCAAGGGAGGTCGTTATGAATACTCGGGTCTCAGGTCCCCGTGCCTTCGTGATTCACCACGGAGCCACCATCCTGGTCCTGGTTACTCTGGGCGTAATCGCCTATTGGGGGCACCACACGGGTTGGAAGGCCGCGAAATTCTCACAACTTTGGGGTGGCGAAGCCGCAAAGAAGGAGGACTGGTGCGAGGCCCACAATGTCCCGGACTCGAAATGCCTTGCCTGCCACCCAGAACTGGGCGGTGGCGATCCCAAAGATTGGTGCAAAGAGCACGGGGTACCAGAATCCAAGTGCACGGTCTGCCACCCCGAAATTCTTACCAAAGGTAAGGCGGCTGACTGGTGTAAGGAGCACGGCGTCCCTGAATCTCAGTGCACGCTCTGCCACCCGGAAATCGCGGTCAAGGGCCAACCGCCCTCAGCTGAAAACGCTTCAACGGTCGTGCTCGATCCCACGGCAAAGCCAGTGCCGAATCCCCTCACTTGCCAAACCCACGCAATCCGAATCCAGTTCGCGTCGGCCGAGGCGGTCCGAAAGGCAGGGGTCAAACTTGAGTCGGTCCAGGAACGGCCCATGGCCGCATCCCTCATGGCGTCTGGTGAGGTCGAATACGATCAGACTCGCGTCGCCCGTCTCTCCGCGCGCGTGGCTGGCACGGTCTGGCGGGTTGAGAAGCAGTTGGGTCAGCAAGTTTCCAAAGGAGAAGTCCTTGCCTTGGTGGATTCCGCCGAAGTGGGCCGAGCCAAGTCAGAGTTTCTGCAAATGCTTTCGCTTTCGGACGTGAAGTCAAAGGTGCTGCTGCGCCTGCGCTCATCGGTTGAGGAAAGCACACTTTTGGTGAATTTGAAATCAGGGACCCTGGACCGGCTGAAAGATTTGGTCAAGGAAGGCTTGAAAACACAGACCGAACTTCGCGAGGCGGAGGGGGCGCTGGTGGAGGCCCGCATTCAAGTTCTCAAGGCGCAGGCGGAGATCCAAGAGGGTGAAGCTGCGCTGAGGGACGCCCGCGTCCGGTTGCTCAGCGCTCAACTGACGTTGAACAATCTGGGGTTGCCGGTTCGGATCGAGGAACTGGACGGGATGTCAGAAGAAAAACTGGCTGAGCGAGTGCGCTTCCTTGGCCTACCTGCCGAAATTACGAAAACGCTCGACTCAAATACCACGACAGCCAACCTTATCCCCTTGATTGCTCCGTTAGATGGCGTTGTGGTCACTCGTGAAATCGTGGCTGGAGAGCCGGTCGATACATCGAAGACGCATTTCATCGTGGCCGATGTGCGCCGCATGTGGGTCATGCTTGACCTGCGGCAAGAGGATTCGTCCAGCATAGCGTTGGGTCAAACGGTCGTCTTCCGTCCTGATGGAGGCAACGACAGCGCTAGCTCCGGCAAGATCACCTGGATCAGCACGGCGGTCGACGAAAAGACGCGCACCGTGAAGGCCCGAGCGGAGGTTGAGAATCCCGAAAGCCGCCTGCGCGCCCATACGTTTGGCGCGGGACGAATCGTCATTCACCAGTCGCCCAATGTCGTTGCCGTGCCCAGCGAGGCCATCCACTGGGAAGGGTGCTGCCACGTAGTTTTCGTGAGGCTGTCTGATGAGGTTTTTCAGACGCGCAAGGTAAGGCTCGGCGCCAAGAGCGGGGCCTTCACTGAAATCGTGGTGGGCGTGTTGCCGGGAGAGGTGGTCGCCACGACCGGTAGCCATGTCCTCATGTCCGATCTTCTGAAAAGCAAGCTCGGCGCGGGCTGTACCGATGATTAGGCAAAGCGAAACGGGGAAGACGCAATGTTGAACTGGATAATCGCCTGGTCGCTACGGCGCCGCGTTCTAGTCATCGCGGCGGCCTTTGGCCTCGTGGCGCTGGGGGTCTATTCGCTCCTTCATCTTGAGATAGATGCCTTCCCGGATACGACGCCCGTTCAGGTACAGATCAACACGGTGGCTCCGGCACTCTCGCCGGAAGAAGCCGAACTTCAGATCACCTTCCCCATAGAGCAGGCGATCAGCGGGCTTCCGCGCCTTCAGGAGGTCCGGTCGATCTCCAAATTCGGACTCTCCCAGGTGGTGGTGATCTTTGAGGACGGCACCGACATCTACTTCGCCCGGCAGCTCATCCTGGAGCGCCTCAGCACCGTCGAGCTTCCCGAAGGGCTTCCGCGCCCGGAGATGGGACCCGTTTCAACCGGCCTCGGCGAAGTCTTCCACTATGTTGTCTCCAGCAAGGGGAAGGATCTCACCGAACTGCGCACGATCCACGACTGGGTCGTCAAGCCATCGATGCGCACCGTTCGAGGGACGGCCGAGATCAATAGTTGGGGCGGATACGAAAAGCAGTACCAGGTCCGCATTGATCCGGTCCGCTTGGTCAAGCACGACCTGTCCTTCAATGAAGTGGTTGAAGCCGTCACGGCGAACAACCTGAACGTGGGCGGCGGTAACATCCAGGTGTCTGGCGGGACGCTGCTTGTCCAGGGCCTGGGGCGCACAGCGGACGCCCGCGAGATTGGACAGATCGTCATCGCCGCCAAGGACGGGGTATCGATTCGAGTAAGCGACGTTGCGGAAGTCGTTGTCGGACATGAGATCCGCCGGGGAGCGGTCACGGCGAACGGGCAGGGGAGGTGGTGCTCGGACTTGGCTTCATGCTCATGGGCGAGAACAGCCACGAGGTCACCTGGCGCCTCAAGGAGCGGCTCGAAGAGATCAAAAAGACCCTGCCGCCCGGTGTGGCTGTAAAGACTGTGTACGACCGCACTGAGCTTGTGGACCAAGTTATAGATACGGTTCGTAAAAACCTGTTCGAGGGCGGGATTTTGGTAATCGCGGTCCTCTTTATCTTTCTTGGAAACCTTCGTGCCGGAATCATCGTCGCCCTAGCGATTCCCCTTTCGATGCTCTTTGCCTTTTGCGGGATGCTCCGATTCGGCATCGCGGGGAGCCTCCTCAGCCTCGGCGCCCTCGACTTCGGACTGGTCGTCGATAGCGCCGTCATCATGATCGAGAACGTGGTCCGAAAAATATCCCATGGCGAATCCGGCCGAAGCCGGATTGACGTTGTAAGGGACGCCGCAATCGAAGTGCGGGGACCGACGATGTTCGGCGAGCTGATCATCATGATCGTCTATCTGCCAATCCTTACCCTGGAAGGAGTGGAGGGAAAACTCTTCCGGCCGATGGCGCTTACTGTGATCTTCGCTTTGGTGGGCTCCCTGATCCTCTCGCTTACCCTCATGCCAGTTCTCGCGAGCCTTGCCTTGCCCAAGCGCATCGAGGAACGAGATCCGCTGCCGGTACGAATCGCGCGCTGGCTCTACGCGCCCGTCCTGCGGTTTGTGCTGGGTCATCGTATGTTGGTGCTTGGTCTCGCGTTCTGTGGATTGCTGGCGACCGTGATCGTGGGCGGTGGTCTCGGTTCGGAGTTTATTCCCAAACTTTCAGAAGGGGCTCTTGTCGTGAATGTGATTCGCCTGGCCGGTACCGACCTCGACGAATCTGTCCGCTACAACACCCAAATGGAGAAGGCCGTTCTTGCCGCGTTTCCCGACGAGGTCGAAAACGTATGGACGCGGATTGGCACGGCGGAGGTAGCGACCGATCCCATGGGCGTGGAGCTGATGGATATGTTCATAACGCTGAAACCTCGGGAGCAGTGGAAGCTGGCCAAAACCCAGTCGGAACTCGTTACCCTAGTGCAGAAGGAACTAAGAGACATGCCAGGTCAGCGTCTCGCTCTGACACAACCAATCGAGATGCGTATCAACGAGATGATTTCGGGAGTCCGTTCCGATGTTGCCGTGAAACTTTTTGGCGACGACTTCGACATCCTCGTGGCCAAGGCCCGCGATTTAGAAGGTGTTTTGCGCTCCATTCCGGGCTGCGTGGACTCCACGACGGAGCAAATTACCGGCCAGCCCGTTCTCCAGATCCGCGTCAAACAGGACCAGATTGCCCGGTACGGGCTTGCCACGAAGAACGTGCTGGACCTTGTGGAATCCTTGGGCAGCAAGCCGTTGGGGGAGATTGTCGAGGGCCAACTGCGTTTCCCGCTTGTGATTCGGCTCCCCGAGAGCATGCGCTCCAGCCCCGAAGCCATCGGGAAAATTACGGTTGCTTCGGCTTCGGGAGAGCGGATTCCCCTTTCGCGCCTTGCTTCGATAGAGATCGTCGAAGGTCCCTCCACCATTACCCGGGAATGGGGCCGGCGCAGAATCACCATCCAGTGCAACGTGCGGGGGCGGGATGTAGGAAGTTTCGTTGCGGAGGCACAGCAAAAGATCGCGGAGCGAGTCCAACTCCCTCCGGGCCGGTACCATCTGGAATGGGGCGGCCAGTTTGAAAACCTGGAGCGGGCACGTACCCGACTTATGTTTGTGGTCCCACTCGCACTGGGCCTTATCTTCGCACTCCTCTACATATCCTTTTCTTCAATGCGCCTCGCGCTCCTCGTCTTCAGCGGCGTGCCCTTGGCCGTGACGGGCGGTGTGGCGGCCTTGTGGTTGCGGGAGATGCCCTTCTCGATTTCGGCAGGCATTGGATTCATAGCGCTTTCTGGGGTCGCCGTGCTTAACGGGCTCGTAATGGTCACGTTCATCCGGCAGCTCCGACAAGGAGGTCTCGGCCTTGGAGATGCTATCCTTGAAGGTTCGCTGGTCAGGTTACGGCCCGTGCTGATGACGGCCCTCGTGGCCGCGCTTGGGTTCGTCCCCATGGCGTTCGCTACCGGCATTGGGGCTGAAGTTCAGAAACCGCTCGCGACGGTCGTGATCGGAGGCATCATCAGCAGCACCTTGTTGACGTTGGTTGTATTACCGGTGCTCTACGGATGGTTTGAGCCCCGGACAACCGTAGAAGAGGAATCGGAGCGGTCCGAAGGACCCCAGCACGTGGCTGAGGCCCCGGCCGCTCAGGGCACGAAATGAACACCATTCATGAGGAGGTTTCCATGGAGTCGAAACATTGGGTTCAGGCTATCGCGTGCATCATAGTTTTGTTGCTGGCCGTGGCAGTGGGTGGTTGTGGGAGCGGATCTTCGCCGAAGTCCGAGAACCCTGGCGACAAAGTAAAGACCGCTCCAACCGCGGAGAAGTCCAAGGAGCCTCTTGTGCCAAAGTCGCAGATTGTGGACTGGTGTGGAGAGCACGGAGTTCCAGAGTCGGTCTGCACTCGGTGCAACGATAACCTTATCGCCGAGTTCAAGAAGAAGGGCGACTGGTGCGCAAAACATAATCTTCCGGACTCACACTGCATAACCTGCCATCCGGAATTGAAGGCGAAGTTTGAGGCGATGGCCCCAAAGAAGACGGAATAGCCTTGCGGGTTGCATCTTAACGTAGTGACGACTTCCTTGCTGAAGCATGGAAGTACGACTTATTTTGATTGCAGGGGGGATGGCGTCGTCATGTTCCGATTGAAACTTCTCCTTATTGCTCTCGTATTATTGGGGGCTTCTTCCGGCTGCATGAAATACTCGCCCGCACCTTTGGTGCCGGATGAAGTAGTTCAGCGCGTGGAAATTTCACGTCAGCAGCCTGATGGAGATCCCGCGAAGGCCGCAGAATCCGGCCCGCAAGTATTCGATTTCCCGCGCGCCGTCGAGTGGATGGCCACTCATGGACCGGCACTAAAGGAAGCTCGGGCGGAATTCGAGACTGCGCGGGCTTTGGCCAAAGTCAAGACTCCATTGCCCAACCCGGCGTTGGAGATCGGACCGAATTACGGCTTCGGACCGGACGTGGCCAAGCTCTATAGGGTCCAGCCCTTCGGCTCGATAGGATTCACGATTCCGACCGCTGGTAAGCGGAGGAAACAGGACGAGTTGAACCGCGTCCGTGCAGAGCTCCTCTTTATCCAGATGCAGGCTAAACACCGCGAGCTCTACCTGGGCCTGCGCCTTCTTTATTCGCAGTGGATTCTGACCCGCGAGCGACTGGAAGCTAGAAAGAAGATCGCGGAGTCGGCCGAGAAGTCAGCTAATATGAGCAAAAAGCTCGTGCAGGGCGGTTTTGCAAATGCTCTCGATCTCGGTCTGCTTGAATTGGAAGCGGCGCGCATCCGGACTGAAGCGCTCGACGCAGAACGGGAACTGGCCGCCGTGGAAGGCGAAATGTCCGAGACCATAGGTGTGAACGCCGGGCAGTTCATGGCACCCCCCGAGCCCGCACTGCCCGCAATTCCCGAGGCAACTCAGGAAATTGCGGAACTGCGCGAGATCATGGTGGCGAATCATCCCGAGTTGGCTCGTCTCCGGGCGCAATACGAAGTTGCCGAAGCCGAATTGCGCCTGGAGGTTGCCAAGCAATACCCGGATTTCCATTTTGGCCCGAGTTTTGAGCGGGAGACCGGCGAAAAGAAAACGGTCCTGGGCCTCACACTCGGCATCGACATCCCCCTTTTCGACCGGAACCAGCAGGGCATCGCATCTTCCAAGAAGCGTCGGGAGGAAATTCGCACAAAGTACGAAGCCGCCGCCAACCGCGCTTTGGCCTCCCTTGAAAAGACCTGGCGAAGCATCCAACTGGTCAATGAGAAGTTGAAGTTACTGAAGAACACCTTGCTCCCCAAGGCCAACGCGAACCTCGAACTCGCCCGCAAGTCCTTGGAGACTGGCGCAACGGATGCCCTTCGATTCCTTGAGACCGAGCGCGGCCAGCGCGCCGTGCTGATCGAGGCACTGGATACGGAGCTCTCGGTCCGGGAGGCTTGGGTGGATTTGGAACAAGCCGTGGGGCTTCCGCTCGTTCTGTTCCCTGGAGAAAAGAAGGAGACCGTGCCGGAACTGAACGAAGGAAAAAACTCTCCCATTGATGCGAACCCCAAGCGATGAAATTCCAGATTCGTGGGATGGACTGTGCCGAAGAAGTCGCGGTGCTGAAACGCGAGGTTGGTCCGCTTGTCGGCGGTGAGGCCAACCTTTCTTTTGATATTCTGAATGGCGTCATGACCGTGCAGGCCAAGGCATTCATTTTGCCCAACGATGTAATTGCGGCGGTGGAGCGCACCGGGATGCACGCCGAGCCGTGGAGCGAGGCCCGCGAAATCCCTGCCGGTGGATTCTGGTCCCGTCATAGACGTATCTTTCTCACTGCCGCAAGCGGATCGTTGGCGGCCGCGGGCTTCATTGCACATTCCACGTTGGCTGGCGGATTCAGCAATGCGCTCGGTCTCGATGCGCCGGGCCACGAGCAGGCTCCCCCTATTCTGGCGCAGGTTCTTTACGCACTGAGCATCCTGGCCGGAGCCTGGCAAGTGCTGCCCAAAGCATGGCTTGCCTTGCGGCGTCTGCGGCCGGACATGAACGCCTTGATGACGTTCGCGGTCATTGGTGCGGTTTGCATTGGTGAATGGTTTGAGGCGGCAACGGTCGCGTTTCTGTTTGCCGTCTCCCTGCTTCTCGAATCCTGGAGTGTGGATCGGGCGCGGAAAGCCGTTGCTGCCCTGATGAAGCTCTCGCCCGAGTTTGCGCGAGTAAAATCCGCAAACGGCCAAGAGAAAAACGTCGCGCCTGAGCAGGTTGAGATCGGCGCAAAAGTCGTGGTTCGGCCGGGCGACAAAGTTCCGCTCGATGGCCGGGTCGTGGAAGGTAGCAGCGCGGTAAACCAGGCGCCCATCACCGGGGAGAGCGCCCCAGTGCCGAAGGCCCCGGGCGATCCAGTCTTCGCGGGCTCCATCAACGGTGATGGTCTGATTGTAATTGAAACTACCAAATCGGCCCAAGATACGACGCTTGCCCGGATCATAAGAATGGTGGGCGAGGCGCAATCTCGGCGGGCGCCATCGGAGCAGTGGGTTGAGAAGTTTGCGAGGTTTTACACTCCTATAGTCCTTGCGCTTGCTGTCCTCATTGCCGTTGCCCCGCCCGTTTTTCTTGGCCAATCGTGGTCTGAGTGGATTTACCGTGGGCTGGTATTGCTTGTCATTGGCTGTCCGTGCGCGTTGGTGATCTCGACGCCGGTAAGCATCGTCGCTGCCATGGCCGCGGCTGCACGGAACGGCGTGCTGGTCAAGGGCGGCGTGTACATAGAAGCCCCGGCGAATATCAAGGCGCTGGCCTTCGACAAGACGGGCACGCTTACGCAGGGTAAGCCGACTGTTATCGAAGTTATTCCGCTGAGCGGGCACAGCGAACGTGAACTGCTTGAGCGCGTGGCGGCCATCGAAGCCAACGCCAACCATCCTTTGGCGCATGCCATCGTTGCTCACGCAATGGCAAAGGGCGTACCCGCCGTGCCCGGAAGCGATTTCCAGATCATTCAAGGGAAAGGCGCGAGCGCTCGATTCAATGGCAGATCGTTCTGGCTCGGATCGCACCGTTATCTGGAAGAGCGTGGCCAGGAGACGCCGGATGTGCATGACCGGCTGGAGGCGATGACCCGTGCCGGACAGACGGTCGTGGTCGTCGGCAATGAGACCCATGTATGCGGGCTGATCGCTGCGGCGGATACCGTGCGTCCGGAGGCCAAGGCGGCAATCGAATCGCTCCGAGCGCTTGGGCTCACTCACCTCGTCATGTTGACGGGAGATAATCAGGGTACTGCGGAAGCAATCGCGAAGGATTCAGGCATTGATGCGTTTCAAGCCGAGCTTCTCCCCGAGGATAAGGTTAAGGCCGTAGAGGCCCTTGTTGAGAAGTATGGCCACGTGGCGATGGTGGGCGATGGCATTAACGATGCGCCGGCCTTGGGACGCGCCAGCATTGGGATTGCCATGGGCGCCGCAGGCAGCGACGCGGCCATTGAGACCGCTGACATCGCCCTGATGTCCGACGATCTTTCCAAACTGCCTTGGCTGGTCGGGCATTCGCGGCGCACCCTCAGCATCATCCGGCAAAACATTTCTGCCGCGCTGGGCATAAAAGCAATCTTCGTGATCCTGACGCTTTTGGGAATGTCTTCGCTTTGGCTGGCCATCGCGGCCGACATGGGTGTTTCGCTGCTTGTCGTTTTCAACGGCTTGCGGTTATTAAACGTAGCTGGAGTGGAATGACCGTCCGAATTGCTCAAAAAGGAGATTTGCGTGCTGATAGCGTGCACTTGAACGAATTGAAATCTTCTAACGTGTTGAGTAGAAAGGCATCTGGAGGATTGTGTGGGCCTTCGATTCCCGCCGCCTCCACCAACTGCCGTGCTCTGGGCGCGCGACTACTCTTGCACGCAGTAGAGGCAGTCTTCGCCGCGAAGCAGCAGGCGGGGGCCGGCGGGGACCGGGCAGCCGCCGGCGCCGCTGGAGAGGGCGTTGCGCTTTACTTCCTTATATTCCTTGCCCGGTTCAATCACGAACAGGTCGCCCTTGTCGTTCGAGAAGAGAATGTGCTTCCCGGCGAGCGTGGGGCTGGGGTAGATGTTGGCTTCCTTGTCGCCGCCCGCGGTGACCGGAATCCCGGTCTCCTTGGTGTAGACCTCCTTCCCGGTCGCGGCGTCGAGCACGTGCAGGACGCCGTAGTTGTTCATGCTGTAGAGCAGGCCGTCGTGGACGAGGGGTGAGGCAAAGGTTTCGCCGTCGAGTTCGGCTTCCCAAAGCGTCTTCGTGTCGGCGAGGTCGCCCTTGAGCGCGTCCGGGAGCTTGACGGCCTTGGCCTCCAACTCGGCGAAATAGACGACGCCGTCCTTGACCACGGGCGAAGTGTTGGTGAGTTCGACGCCGATCGCCTTAGCCAGGACCTTGCCGTCGGCGACGCGCACGAGGCAGCCGTTCGGCGTGACGGCCACGTCCACCTCGCCAATCTTCGCGGCGACCGGCGAGCCGTAGGTGGCCGCGGCGTCCTTGGCCTCCCAGAGCGGCTTGCCGTTCTTCGCGTCCAGCGCGACGAGGTGCGCCATCTGCACCAGCAGCTTGTCGCCGACCAGGATCGGCGAGGCGCTGCGGCCGTGCTCCAGGGTCAGTTCCTGTGAGACCACCGTGGTCCAGTTCTTCTTGCCCGCGTGGTCCAGGGAGGCGACCAGGCCGGAGTTCAGGACCACGTAGACGCTCCGGCCGTCGCAGACCGGGGTGGGCGCGGCGTTCCCGGCTTCGGCGACGCGTTTCTCGAGTTTCTCGCGCTCGGCTTCGGGTAGGTCGGCGGCTTCGAGATTGATCGTCCAAAGCACCTTCCCGTCGGCGAGGTTGATGCCGGAGACCTCGTTGGGCTCGCAGACGACGAAGGCCCTGCCGCCGGCGACGACGGGAGAGGCGTACCCGGTCGTGCCAAGTTCGGCGATCCACTTCACGTTCTTCTCGTCGCTCCATTCGACGGGCGGCGCGGCGTCGGGATTAAGGCCCTGCCCGTTGCCCCGCCAGCCCGAGGGCTGCGAATCCTTCGCGGGCGCGGGCTCTTCGGCGTGGACCGAGACCAGCGGCAGGGCCAGGGCGATCAGGAGCGAGGCGAGCCGGGGCGTCATGTTCGGGAAATCTCCTCAAGCCGCCGGGGACGAATAGCGCGACGAGTCCTGAAGAGAATAGGAAGGCCTCCCGTTCGGCGCCAATCGCTTTTTTCGTGGGCCGGGGATCATTTCGCCCCGATGCAATAAAGGTTCTTTTCGCCGCGGACGTACATGCGGCCGCCCTCGAAGATGGGCGCGACATTGAAGATCTCGTCCGGATCGAAATTGAAGATTCGGTCCACGATGTTGGCGATGCGATTGCGCGCGACCTCCTTGAACGTCCTGCCCGGCTCGAAGACGATCATGGTTCCCTGATTGTTCAACGCGAAGAGGTGCTTTCCGGCCTGCGCCAGACTGGCCACGTTGCCGACGTGGTCGTAGTCGCGGTAGTAGCCGACCTTGATGTCCTGTACGTACAGCGTTGCCAGCGACTTGGCGTCGAAGGCCCAGAGCTTCCCGTCGTGGCGCATGCCCACCGCGACTTCGTCGCCGACGACGGGGACGAGTAGAAGGAGATGTCGCCCGTTTCCCATTTGCTTTCGCTGGACGTCCAATCGAGCTTCAGCTCCTTGGCCGGCTGGACGTCGAGCAACAGGCGGTGCAACGCGGTGTGGCTGGCGAACCAGAGGTAGCCGCCCGACAGGAGCGGCGTGGAGCGGACGTTTTCCTGGCAGGGCGGGCCGACCTGTTGCAGCACCTCGCCGTCCGAGAGCCTCGTGATCGACGCGTTGAAGAAGACGCAGGGAATGCCGCCAAACTTCGCCACGATCGGGGAGCCGCTGTAGGAGGCGTGCGTGCCGTAGCCGTGCCAGATGTCCACGCCGACCTGCTTGCGCAGGTCCGTGCTGGTCCAGAGCGTCGTGCCGGTCGCCGCGTCGAGCGCCCTGAGCACCGAGCCGCGGAGCACGATCATTTTGCCGTCGTACAGCGCGTGCAGGTTGTTGTGGAACGCGCCCGGGTCGCCCATGTCGGTGACGAGCGCGGCCCACTTGAGCCGGCCTTCCAGGTCGTAGCAGCCGGCGATACCCATGCCGTTGATCAGGACATAGACGTGCTCGCCGTCGCCGATCGGCGTCGGGCAGGCGTAACCGATCCCGCCGATATGGCTGGACGGCTCGAACTCGTACTTGGGCTTGGGCGCGAGCTTGGCCAGTAGCTCGGGCAGCTTCTTCTTCAGCGCTTCGCGGTCGGCGTCTTTCGTGGCGGGGTTCTTGAGGGCGGTCTCCATGGGCTCGATGACCTGATAGAGCGGATTGGTCTCGCGCGGCCCCTTCAATCCCGCGAGTTGCGCGCGGATCGAGGCGGCGGCCTGCTCCTTGGCCTCGGGCGCCGCATTGGCGTCCTTGAGCACGGCCTGAAACTTGTAGATCTCCCGATAGTCCGGGTCTTCGGCGATGTTGCGCCGGTCCACCTGCTTTAGAAGGCCGCGCATCTTCTTGCGAATTTCGACGCGTGCCTGAGCCTCCGCCGTCTCTTTCAGAGTCGCGTTAAGCGCGTCCAGCTCCTTGAACTCGGCGGGGAAGCGCCGCCGGTCCTCGGCGCTCGCGGCGTCCACGAAGGTCGTGCGGCGTTTCCACAGGATCCTGCCGTCGGCTTTGTTCAGGCAGAGCAGTTCGTCGGGCTCGGCCATCAGGAACACTTTCTCGCCCACGACGATGGGCATGGCGTTGCTCCAGTTGGGGAGCGGCGTGACCCAGACCACGTTTTTGCGCTCGTATTCCGTCCCGGGCGCCTCGACCAGGTGCAGCGTGACGTGGCCGTTGGCCTTGAGCAGGATCCGGTTCCAGCCCTGCTCCAGCTCGACCTTGACGCGCGTGCCGGCGCGGCCGTGGTTGAGCAGTTCGCCGTGCCAGTGTTCCTTGGCCGCGTAGCAGACGTAATTGGTCCCCGGCACGGAGAGGGGCTTGCCGCCGTGATGCGCCAGCGTCCCGTTGATCCAGATCTTCGCGGCCTTGCCATGCCCCAGGTACAGCTCGATGGCCCCCTTCGTCTTCGAGTACAAATAGTTGTGCGCGTATACGATGTCGCCTGGTTTTCCTTTAGCCACCGCGTCGAGCCGGACGGAGTTTACGACCGTGCCATCGTTGTCTTTAACGGAGACGTGCTTCGTCCAGGCCATGTCGCCCACCTTGTCGCCTTCGGTCGGCGACTGCCCGGCCTCGTTGGGCAGGAATTCCCCGTCCAGCGGCTTGGCCTTGTCCACGGCCTCGAACGGCCCGAGCACGAGCCACTCCAGGATCTCGCCCGACTCCACCGCGGCGGCGTCCTGGCCTGCGTCGCCGGCGGCGGGCTTGAGCGGCTGATACTTCAAGCCCCAGTTGGGGCTCTTCGGGTGGTAAGACCATTCCAGCACCGGCGTGGCGGCAGGGTAGCGGCCGGTGCCGTCGCCGCGCCAGCCCACGGGCTTGCTGGGCGAAGGGTAGAAGTCGGGCGAGCCCTGCGGGGCCGTGTCCGTGCCCGCCGCGCGCGCGCCGCGTGCGAGCGCCAGGCTGGCGCCAACCAGGAACACGACCGCGGCAAGCTGCCGTTGAGGACCGCCTTGGATTTTCATAGTGCGCTCCCGCGGCCGCTTTCCCGAACGGCCGTTGTGTGGATATGTCCGCCCCGGGATTTCGTTACACGGATTCTCCCGAATCCAGGCCCAACTTTAAGCCCGGCTTATCCTGCGTCCGAGTTGTATTCCTAACCCATTGGTTCGGCGCAGGTTGAGAAATCGAGGCGAATTGCGTAAGAGGTTGAAACGCTGGGCCGTTTCGAACCATATCAAGGAGGACGCAGCATGGCATCCGCGCCCGATCGGGAGGCCCGGCTGGCGGAGATTCTCGAAGCGACCCAGAGCCATCTCCGCGCGTACATCGCGGGGTTGGGCGCGAATCCTTCCGATGTGGACGACCTCGCGCAGGACGTCTATCTGGAGCTGTACCGCGACATGGACCGCATGCCGGAAGGGCTCGAACCGATCCGCTGGCTAAAGGGCATCGCGCGCAACCTGTGCTTGAGCCGCTTCCGGCGGGAGTCGCGGCGCCGCGACGCGCGGCTCCTGGAGTTGATGGACCGGACCGCCGGACGCTTCGAGGATCCGGTGGCGCTCGAGGAAGCCGTCGCCAAGCTCCGCGAGTGCCTGGCCCGGCTGAACGAGCGGCAGCGGGAGCTGATCACGCTGCGCTACGCGGAAGGATTGGGGTCGAGCGCGCTGGCCGAGCGTTTCGCGCTCAGCGTGGAGGCCGTGCGCGTCACGCTATTCCGGCTGCGCGGCCGGTTGAAGGATTGCATCACCCAAGGCCTGGGGCGCGGAACATGAGCACCGAAGAGCGGATCGCGCGCTTCCTCGAAGACCGCGACGCGCTGCCCGACGCGGAGTTCGAGCGGCTGCTCGAAGCGCTGCACGCCGACGCGGACCTCGCGCGCGACTTCAAGGACCTCCTGATCCTCGACGACCTGTGTGCTCGCGAGCTGGGTCCGGATCGCCGCGGCTTCCGGGCGCAGGTGGCGCAGCGGCTGCGCGATCTGGCCGGCGCGGGGAGGATCGACGCCGCGAAGGTCGTTGCGCTCGACCGCGCCGGCGCGCGAAGCGGCCGGCGCCTGGGATCGGCTCTGGGCGCGGCGGCGCTGCTGGCCGTGGCGCTCGCGGTCGCCTGGACCTTGCGGCCCCGGCCCACCGAGGCCCTGGCCACGCTGCGAACCGCGCCCGGCGAGATCACCGTGCTGCATGCCGGGTCCCGCGCGCCCGCGCGCGCCGGGCAGCGCCTGTTTCTCGGCAACGCGCTGCTGCACCGCGGCGGCGAGGACGCCGTGCTGGACCTGGCCGACGGCGGTTCGGTGCTCGAATTGAAGCCCGGCTCCAGCCTGAAGCTGGCCCGCGCCGGCTCCAGCCCGGCGTTCGAACTCTCCAGCGGGGCGCTCGAGGCCCGCATCGCCAGGCGCGCCCCGGGGACGGCGCTGAGCTTCCTTACGCCCGAAGCCGAGGTGCTCGTGGTGGGCACGCGCTTGAGCCTCGAGGTGGCCGAGCGCGTCACGAAGGTGGAGGTCCTTGAAGGGCGCGTGGCGGTGACGCGCAAGGAGGACGGCGAAATCCTCGACCTGGAGGCCGGTACCTTCGTCACGGTTGAGCCGGGCCGCGAGCTGGTCGCGCTACAATCGGCCGAAGGCGCGGCGCCGGAGTGGCCCGCCGAACCCGACGCCCAGCTCGCCTTCGGCCCCTGGGAGCCGCTCTTCGACGGATCGACGCTGAAGGGCTGGACGCCCACCAAGGGCGTCTGGAGCGTGGAAGACGGCGCGCTGGTGGCGCTCGCGCCGAAGCAGTTGGACCAGGCCTCCATCGGCTGCGACGCGGAAATGGGGGACTTCGAGTTGCGTTTCTCCTACAAGGTGGAAGGGAGCGCCTACCTCGAATTCAAGCAGCGCGTCACCTCCACGGGCGGCTTCTACTGGGGCTGGAAGGAACGCAATTCCGCAGGCTGGACGCCTTGCGTGTTGCGCATGGTCGGCGGGCGGGCGTCCTTCGTCTCCGACCCAACGCGAGGCCCCGCGGTGCTGGAGGGGCGCGCCGAACCCGCGGGCCGCATCCGCTTCTACCTCCAGAATCGCGGCGTGGATGGCCCGGCGCGCCTGTGGCTCAAGGACTTGGAACTGCGCAAGGCGCTCCCGTAAGGCGCCGCCCGCGCGGGCCTCATTCGCGGTACATCGGCAGATAGCGGTAGTAGACCTCGAGACACATGCAGCCCAGCGCGGTGGACATGACCCGCCCGCCGCCGCGCTTCTGGTGGACCCACGGACCGATGGGCTCCCAGGAGCCGTCGTTGGCGCCGCCCTTGCACTGGTTCTCGAGCAGCGTCTTCTTCATCGCCTCGTTCCAGCGCGTCCAGACGTCCCCGCCCTGCTGGAAGCAGCAGAGGGTCGCGTAGTACCAGTAGTAGAAGTGCGGGCGCTTCCAGTCGGGCACGCCGCCCTTGGAAAGGAAGTACTCGACGCCGCCCTGGAGTTCCTCGGGCTTGACGCCCAGGAACTGCCGGCCCAGGCAGCCGATCGCGCCGTTGCACGCCGGATCTTTGACTTGGCCGGGCGTATAGGCGTAGCGGTGTCCGGAATACGGGTCGCCGGGCTTGGCCTTCTCCACTTCCACCGTATCGAGGAACTTCATGCCTCCTTCGAAGGCGGCGGGGTCCACCTGCAGCCCGCCCACCTTGGCGCTCTTGAGCTGCATGATGAACCAGCCCGAGACGGAGATGTCCTGGGTCTTGCTCTTGGCGGCGTAGCGCCAGCCGAACTTTTCCGAGCCTTCGCCGTTCTGGTGCACGTCCACGGAGTAGTCGGAGGCCTTCTGCGCGGCGGCCTTGGTCTCCGGGACGCGCCCCATCGCCGCGGCCTCCGCCAGCGCCATGCCGGCGATGGCGCAGTTGTAGCCCAGGTGCCCGATCTCGGTCTTCGGGATCCGCCCGTCCTCGCGCTGCTGGGAGATCAGCCAGGCGATGCCCTTCTTGACGTTCTCCTTGTACTTCCCGACCTTCTCCGTGTGCCCGGCGCCCAGGAAAGCCAGCAGCGCCAGCCCGGTGACGGCCGGGTCGCAGGGGCCGCTGGCGCCGTGCTTGACCCCGTCCCAGCGCCCGTCCGGCTCCTGGTTCCGCGCCAGCCACTCCAGGGCCGCGTCCACGGCCGACTCGGTTTTCGCGCCGCCGCCGTTCTTCGTCGCCAGCCGGCGCCGCCCGCCGCCGCCGCGCTGGCCGAAGGAGCCGCCCCCGCCTCCGCCGCCCAGGCCCAGCGCGGCGATCACGCCGCTCCCGGCCAGCGGGACGTCGCTGATCGCATCGTTCTCCCCGCGCGCGCTGTTGAAGTCCATGTCGTTGGCCGTCTCGGCGTGGTCGGCGACTTCCACTTCTTCATGCACCACCACCTGCGAGACCTCGACCTGCGGCTCGCTCGCCTCGAACTCCACCGGCTTCTTGAAAATGTCGCGCTTCACTTCGGGATCGGGCTTCTCGGGTTCCTTGAGCTTCGCCAGGTCCGTGAGGATCACGGTGGATTCCGACGAGGCCATCAGGGCGTAGCCGATGAGCGTGAGCAGGAGCAGCAGGAGCGCGTGGAACATCCCGGAGATGCACCACCACGGCGCGGCGCCGAGATGCTCCTGCAGGAAGTCCGCGAGGCCCGGCGCGGGGCAGGACACGGCGGCCGCCTCGTCGTCCTCGGCGGCGGACTTCGCCTTGCGCACGGCGAGCCGGCGGCCGGTCTCCTTCGCGAACTCCGCGAGCGGGTCCAGCGCGCCGTCCCCCAGCGCGCCGGCGAGCAGCCCCTCCGCCGCCGCGAAGCCTTCGACCTTCTTCCGGCATCCGGCGCAGGTGCGGAGGTGCTGCTCCAGCGCGAGGGACTCCGGCGCGGGGAGCTTGCGGTGCGCGTAGTCCCAGCCCCGGTTGGTGACTTCCAGGCACTCGCCGGTCGCGATCATGACAGGCCCCCTTCGGCGGAATGAGGTTCCGTACCGCGTTCGATCTCGCGCGCGAGGATGGCGTGAAGCTGCGCGACGGCCTCGAAAAGCTGCCACTTCACCGTGCCCACGGGCAGCCCGAGCCGCTCGGCGGTCTCCTCGCAGGAAAGGTTCTCCCAGTAGCGCAGCGTCACCGGGCGGCGGTAACGCGGCGGGAGCTGCTCGATCGCGCGCGCGACCATCTCGCGCAGCTCCATCTTGCTGAACCCCCCGGTGGTCACCGCGCGCCGCGGCGCCTCGCGCTGGAGCCGGTCGCTGTGCTTCTTCCGGCGCTGCCCCGCGCGGAGCCGGTTCAGCGCGTTGCGCTTGTTGGCCGTGCGCAGCCACGCGCCCAGCGACTTGACCTCCCGCGCCTGCCGGCGCGTGCGAATGAACTCGCAGAAGGTCTCCTGCACCGCGTCGTCGGCGTCGGCGGGATTGCCGAGAATCGCCAGCGCCTGCGCGGTCAGTTCCGCGCGGTAGCGTTCCAGCAGTTCCCAGTATTCGGCGGGCAGTTCGGCCCCGGAAGGCCCCGCCGAGTCGTCCGCGGTGGCGCTGAGGATCCGTTGGGCGCAGGTGGTGGTGGACATCGTTCGAGGTCTCCTGCCAAGCTGTCCCCGGCCGCCGCTCCGGGGTTGGAGAAATTCCCGGAATCCGGCTCAAAAGCGTACTAGTACACTATACACCACCCGTGCCTCATTGGGCCTGTACAACTTCAGTCATGCATCTATCTTAATTATAAAGAGTTATGAAATTTCTACGGAGGCAGCATCAAAGCACATTCCCTTCGGTCAGATTCCTCGGGAGCGAAAACAGCATTCGCCACCCTACTGTCAACTTGACAAAGTGTATTTCACACACTATACTTCGTGTTGTAAGTACACGATAGGGGGTTTTGAGCATGGCCTCTTGTGATCTAATCTCGCGCCAAGCGTTCCCATCCGCGGAGTTGGTGCGTGCGCATCCGCCCAAGTTGAAGCATCCGCATAAGAAAGCAGTCTTTGCCCTGGCCGCACCCGAAGGCGCTGAGCACCGTGGCACGCTGGAATTTTCACGCTGGTGTGCCGCCAAGCTGCCGGAACTCTTACCGGTCGAAACGCGTACGCGCATAGAGGCCCGCGAGACCAGCTTCGAGTATGCGCAGGTCGACGAAGCGATCTGCCGCGCCTGGCATCTGAACTTCGCCGATATGAATCTCTTCGGCTTCTATGGTGGGGCGCTTTTCGCACAGGACGAGATGCAAGTCGCCGAGCACCCCGCGCTCGCCTCGCTGCGCGAGGCGCTGCCGAAGTTTGGCCATAAGCCGCTAACCGTCGAGGACAATCAGCCGACGCCGGTGCTGGTCGCGGACGTCGAGCGACGCTGCAAGGTCGCCACGGAGCGCAACGTAGAGGAAGGCCGTCCCGCTGGGCTCTACGGCAACGCGTTCGCTGCCGCGCCCATCGAAGTCGTTAAAAAAGCGGTCAAACTTATCGAGCCACCGACGCGCTCTAACCTGATCGCGATGGAGGCGCCGAGCTACGGTCGAGGCGCATACACCGCCGTACAGCTCGAGTACGTCCTGCGTACAGCGTTCACGGGCTTCGCAGCGGCGCGCCAGGAGTCCGCGCGCCTGAATCGAGGCAGCGCCATGGAAGTCGTCGTGCACACCGGCTTTTGGGGGTGCGGGGCCTTCGGCGGCAATCGAATCGTAATGACGATCCTGCAGATCCTTGCCGCACGGCTGGCCGGCTTGGACCGAATCGTCGTCCACACTCTCGACGCTCAGGGCAGCGCATCGTTCGAACGGGCTCGCGAACTGCTCGAAGGAACGATCGACAAGCAGGATTCGTGCGAGACCGCACGCGCCCTCTCTCGCGTCGAGGCATTGCGGTTGGAGTGGGGCGTAAGCGACGGCAACTGAGCCCGGCGCGAATCCACTGAAAAGCGAGGCCCCCCATGGCGACCATCACCCGGCTCTTCGGACTCTCGCACCTGCGCAGCGAGCCGAGTTTCCATGCGCTGCAAGTCCGCCGCGGCAAGACCGTCCGTTCGGGGCGCGGCCTGGCCTTCTGGTTCTGGCCGCTGGTCAACAGCATCGCCGAGGTGCCCTGCGACGACCGCGACGAGACGTTTCTCTTCCACGCGCGTTCCCGCGATTACCAAGACGTGACCACGCAGGGCGTGATCACCTGGCGCGTGAAGGACCCGACCGCCTGCGCCGCGCGCATCGATTTCGCCATCGACATGCGCACCGGCCGGCACCTCAAGACTCCGCTGGAGCAACTCTCGCAGTTGCTGATCCAGTCCGCGCAGCAGCACGCCTGGGCCTGCATCGCCGCGGCGCCGGTCCGCGAACTGCTCGCCGAGGGCGTCGCGCGGCTGCGCGAGCGGATCGCCGCGGGGCTGGCCGGCGACGCGAACCTCGCCGCGCTGGGGCTCGAGATCGCCTCCGTGCGCATCGCCCGGGTCGCCCCCACGGCGGAGCTGGAGAAGGCGCTCCAGGCGCCGACGCATGAGGCGATCCAGCAGACCGCCGACGAGGCCGTCTTCCAGCGCCGCGCGCTGGCCGTCGAGAAGGAGCGCGCGATTCAGGAGAACGAAATGCAGAACCGCATCGAGCTGGCGCGCCGCGAGGAGCAGCTCATCGCCACCAAAGGCCAGAACGAGCGGATGCGCGCGAAGGAAACCGCCGAAGCGCGGCGGATCGAGGCCGAGGCCCACGCCGCGCGGCGCCGCCTGGGCGCCGCGGCCAAGGCCGACGAGCTCCGCGCCGTCGAGGGCGCGAAGATCGAGGCCGAGCGCGAGCAGATGGCCATCTACCGCGACCTGCCGCCCGAGGCGCTCCTGGGCCTGGCCGCGCGCGAGTTCGCCGGCAAGCTCCAGCGCATCGAGCACCTGAACCTCACGCCCGAGCTGCTGACCCCGCTCCTGGCCAACGTCCTCCAGTCCGGCGCGAAGTTCCTGGACGGCCCGAAGCACGCCGCGCCAGAGCAGAATTGAGGTGGCCATGGCAACCCGCATGCAACGCTTCGAGGAGACCAAGCGGCCGGCGTTGGCGCATCCGCGGCTGGTGCTGGTCACGCGCTCCACGGAGTACGAGCGGCTGATCGAACGGCACGCCACGCCGCAGCAGGCCGCGTTCTTCCTGAGCACGCGCGGGCAGGCGCTCGAACCCATACGCGCCGACCACGAGGCCTTCGAGCAGGCGCGGCGGCTGGTCTTCGGCGCGGCGCCCCACGCCTGGCGGCGCGCGCAGGTGAAGCGCGAGGACCTCGACCGCTTTCTCTTCGAGCCCGAGGACATCGTCGTCGTGCTGGGGCAGGACGGCTTGGTCGCGAACGTCTCCAAATACCTCGACGGGCAGCCGGTGATCGGCTGCAACCCCGACCCGCGGCGCAACGAGGGCGTCCTCGTGCCGTGCCCGCCGCAGGCCGCCGCCGACCTGATGCGCGCGGCCGCCGCGGGGCGCGGGCGCTTCGAGGCGCGCACGATGGTCGAGGCCCGCCGCGACGACGGGCAGGCGCTGGTGGCGCTCAACGAGATCTATATCGGCCACCGCACGCACCAGTCTTCGCGCTACGAACTCGCCTTCGGGGAGGCCTCCGAGCGGCAGTCGTCCTCCGGCCTGATCGTCGCCACCGGTACCGGCGCGACCGGCTGGGTGCGCTCGATCGCGCGCGAACGGGCCTCGAAGACGAGGCTTCCCGGCCCGGCCGAGCCGCGCCTGGCCTTCTTCGTCCGCGAGGCCTGGCCCAGCGTCGCCACGGGCGCCTCGATCACCGAGGGCCTGCTCGACGAGGCACGGACGCTGATGCTGACCAGCCGCATGGAGGAAGAAGGCTGCGTCTTCGGCGACGGGATCGAAACCGACCGCCTGGCCTTCGGCTGGGGGCGCAAGGTCGAAGTGCGCGTCGCCTCGCGCGTGCTGCGCCTGATGCGCTGACGGAGCTTCACCAAGGTAAGGCAGAGGGCATGGCGGGATATGGGGCCACGCAGGGACGGGGACGGAAATGGCTTGCGTGGCGCGCTCCGGGTAGGCTCTGCACGCCATGGAATCTCCCCAAGGCTGGTTCGTCTGGGCGCTTCTCTCGGCGCTCTTCGCCGCGCTCACCGCGCTCACCGCGATCTTCGCGAAGCTCGGCCTGGAGGGCGTGGACTCCGACTACGCCACGCTGCTGCGGACCTTCGTGATCGTGGCGGTCCTCGCGGCCTTCGTCTACTTCGCGGGCAAGTGGACCCGCCCCGCGGCGCTGCCGCCGAAGACGCTGCTCTTCCTGGGGCTTTCCGGTCTGGCGACGGGCGCCTCGTGGGTCTGCTACTTTCGCGCGCTGCAACTGGGCGAGGCTTCCAAGGTCGCGCCGGTGGACAAGCTGAGCCTGGTCCTGGTCGCGCTCTTCGCCGTGGCGTTCCTGGGTGAGCGCCCTGTGGTGCGTGAGTGGCTGGGCATCGCGCTGGTCGCCGCCGGCGTGCTGGTCCTGGGCCTCAAGCGCTGAGTCCGGCGCGAGACGGCGTTGGGCTTGCATCCTGGCCTGCATGGACTATCTAGTTAGCGTCGGCGCGCCGGCGGGCGCCGGTTCGTGCCTTCGAAGGCCGCGTACCCAAGTGGCTAAGGGGACGGTTTGCAAAACCGTTATTCGCCGGTTCGAGTCCGGCCGCGGCCTCCAACACTCCTTTCACGGCCCTGACCTGACTCCTTGCGCTGCCGGAACCCACCGGCTGCATGAGGCGCATCGTCCCGGCCGCGATATCCTGGGGGCATGTGCCCTTCCGCCGCCGGCGCCATCGTTGCGTTCTCGAGCGCGCTTCCTCGAGCTGGCGCGGCCAGCGCGCCGCGCTTCATGGCATCGATGGTTTGCCTGCTGTCCGCGGCGTCGCACAGAAGTATCGCGGGAAGGCCCGGCCGCTCCTCCCTCAACGCCCCGAAGCTTTCGTAATCCGTAAGCACGAGTTCCGCGGACCCGCTGCGAAAGAAGGCCAGGGCATCCGCCAGCGATTCCACGTGCCGAGCTTCAGGCTGTCGCAAACCTGCCGAATCTGCCGCGCAGGCCGATCGCCCTTGCCGATAAGCAGGATGCTTCCCGTCATCGTCAGGTCTCGTTGGTCCCAAGCTTCTTGTGAAGCCGCCGAGGCGTGGACCGCACGTTGGCGCGCCTCATGCGGAGCGCGGCTTGGGCAGGCAACGGAGCAACAGGACCAAGCCGATGACCGCGCAGATCGCCGAGGCCCCCAGGATCCCGACCTTGGCCGTGTCGATCAGGGATTCGTCGAGGGCCAGGCCCGCGATGAACAGCGCCATGGTGAAGCCGATCCCGGCGAGGAATCCGCCGGCCACGATGGCGCTCCAGGTGACGCGCTCCGGCAATCTCGCGAGCCCCAGCTTCACGGCCAGGAAACAGGCCAGCACCACGCCCAGCGGCTTGCCCACGCCCAATCCTACCATGACCGCCACGGCGACCGGTTCGCCGAAGGCGCCGAGATGGACGGGAACGCCGGCATTGGCGAAGGCGAAGAGCGGCATGATCGCGAAGCTGACCCACGGATGGAGCATCAGCTCAAGCCGCACCAGGGGCGGGCGCGCCTCGCGCGAGGCGGCTTCGACCCGTTCAAGAACCTGCTGGCGCTGCGGATCGGAGCCGTCTTCGCCTTTCAGGTAGTCCATGGCGCGGCCGGCCATATCGGACCAGAGCCCCGGCGAAATCCAACTCCGCACGGGAGTCAGCACCCCCAGGATCACGCCGGCGATGGTCGCATGGATTCCGGACTCATGGAACGCGAACCAGATCCCGATGCCCACGAAGGTATACACGCCCACGCTGCGCACGCCCAGACGCTGCATGGCCAGGACCGCGAAGATGCCGGCTCCGCCCCATGCCAGCGCCGCATGGTTCAACGCGCCGCTGTAGCCGATGGCGATGACCAGGATGGCGCCGATGTCGTCCACGATGGCCAGGGAGAGCAACAGGATCCTCAAGCCATGCGGCACGCGATTGCCGAGCAACGCCAGGCAGCCGACCACGAACGCGATATCGGTCGCCATGGGAATGCCCCAGCCGCGCTCGCCCGGCTGCCCGGATTGAAGCGCCAGGTAAAGCCCCGCCGGCGCGGCCATGCCGCCAAGGGCCGCCGCGATGGGAAGCGAGGCCTGACGCAGTTCGCGCAATTCCCCCACGGCCATTTCGCGCTTCACTTCCAAACCGATGACGAAGAAGAAGACGGTCATCAGCCCGTCGTTGATCCAATGCTTGAGCGAATGCATGAACTCATAATCGCCGAATCGGAACCCGACTTTGGTCTTCCAAAGCGACAGGAACGGGTCGGCCCATTCCGAGTTGGCCAGGAACAACGCCAGCACCGTAAAGCAGAGCAGCACCAGCCCGCTGGCGGCCTGAATGTGCAGGAAGCGCTGAAGCGGCCCGGTAATCCGCTGCACCGGTTCGGCCGGCAGGGGCGGCAAGGGGACGCTGGAATCTTTTGAACCGTGCGCCATCGTGTCGGCCGGCCTTTCAGGGATTCTTGAACTGGCGGACCAGGATCGTGTGGGATCGCCCTTGCGCGGCAGCGCGTTCGGACCATGCAGGCGCAGCCGCTTCCGGGCTTCCGCGGAGCTCAGGCCGGCTAGCAGCCCGTTGAAGTAGGGGGCTGGCCGCGTTGCGAGGAGATTTTGAACTGGGCAAGGCTTGCGCAGTCGAGCCGTAGCGGGAAGCTACGGCGAGCGAAGCGTAACGCAGCCCAGTTCAAAATCTCCCGCAACCCTCCGGGCAGCCTCGCCTTGCGGCCTGGCTCCGCGTTGCGCTTCGGTTGGCGTATCCGCCCGATACGCCGCCCCTGCGCGCGCCTTGATCCAGGCCCCAATCCAAGGCTGCGCGGCCGCCCCCTATTTCAACGGGCTGCTAGGGTGGCTTGGAGAGCCTGGAGGGTTTCTTCGGCGCCCAGACTATGCCAAGCCCCGGAAGGGATGCGTTTCCGGTCCATTGTTTGGCTCTGGATTGAGTCTACATTCTTCAGACTCCGGGGCGAGTGACGCCTTCGAGGATTCGACCGGAATCCGGCTGACGAGTGGTTCGCGGCGATAGTTATGCTGGGGTGGCGGCGGGGAGCTTTGGCCGTGATCCTGGCGAGCATGAACTTCGTATCCGGGAAGATACGACCACGGGCACGCAACGCAATCTGAATGAGGCGCCTCGTCCCGGCCGCGCTATCCTGGGGGCATGTATCCCGTCGCCGCCGACACCATCGTGGCGTTCTCGAGCGCGCTTCCTCGAGCGGGCGCGGCCGGCGCGCCATGCCGCGCGATCGTGCGGCTCTCGGGGCCCGAGGCCCGGCGCATCGCGGCGGCGGTCTTTGCCGGCGCCGCGGAGAACCTCGAATCGGCCGGCCGGGCGCGCCTCGTGGGGCGCGTCGCCTGGCGCGGGCGGAACCTGCCGGCTTGCGCGTACGTCATGCCCGGCCCGCGTTCGTACACCCGGCAGGACGTCGTCGAGCTGCACCTGCCGGCGCTCGCCGTCTGCCTCCCCGAGATCCTGGACCGGCTGCTTGCGGCCGGCGCGCGCGCGGCCTTGCCCGGCGAGTTCACCCGCCGCGCGCTTCTCGCCGGACGGCTCTCCCTCGAACGCGCCGCCGCCGTCGGGGAGCTGGTTCGCGCCGAGCGCGCCGACGAGGCGCGCGAACACGCCGCCCGCGCGGCCGGCGCGGCCACCGGCGCGGCCGGAGCGCTGCGCGACGAACTTCTGGCGCTCCTGGCCCGCCTGGAACTGGGCCTGGATTTCAGCCACGAGGACGTGGAGTTTCTGCCCCAGCCGGAGTTGCACGGCCGCGCGCGCGAACTCGCCCGGCGCGCGCGCGAACTCGCCGATGCCGCGCCGCGCGAAACCTTCTCCCAGGCGCTGGACGGCTGCCGCGCGGCGCTCTGCGGGCCGGTCAACGCGGGCAAGAGCTCGCTCTTCAACGCGCTGCTGGGACGCGCGGCGGCGCTGGTCTCGCCGGAGGCCCACACCACCCGCGACCCCGTCGAGGCGACCCTGGACTTCGAAGACGGGACTTCCGTGCGCCTCTACGATACCGCCGGGCTGGCGGACCCCGGAGGCGGCGCGGGGTTGCTCCGGATGGCGCTCGACGCGACCGCCCGTACGCTCCAGCGCGCGGAGTTGCTGGTGCTGGCCTTGGACTCCAGCCGGCACGGCCTGGACGAAGGCGAAATCGAAGCCTTGGCCGGGATGCTGGCCGGCCACGAAGGGACCTCACGGCTCCTGGTCTGGACCAAGACCGATCTCGGGACCGCGACCCAAGCCGCTGAGGGGGGCCTGAACCGGATCCCGGAGCGTCTTTGTAACCTATTAATAAAACAAGACTTATATACAATTTCCAGCTCCAGCATCTCTGGCGCGGGCGTGCCGGAGATCCGCGCCTGGCTGTACCGGGAAGCGCTGGCGAGGGGTGGCCGGGTCGCGGCGGCGCGGCTGGGCTTGGCGGCCCAGCGCCGGGAGGCCCTGACCCGCGCTGCCGAGGCGTTGGACCGGGGCGTCGAGGCGCTGGAAGCCGGTCTTGGCGAGGACGCGGCCACCGTGGAGCTTCGCGAGGCCGTCCATGAACTTTCCGCCTGCGAGGGCGTCCTGTTGCGGCACGATGCGCTGACCGAGAGCCTCCTGGACCGGATCTTCGCGGACTTCTGCATCGGCAAGTGAACTGGAACGCTGGCCACCCCCATAACACGAGGCGTCGAGGGCTGCACGAAGGGCAGCGCGCGGCTTTCTCGGGCGGCTCTCCAAGGCTGCGCACTGGGTCTCCTGGGATTCAGCCGGTACGGAGGCACAGGAATGGCCTGGTTCCGAACTTGTGAAACGAGATTTAGTTCGTTGAAGCTTGCTCAATTATCAACGTCTCCCCCCGCGTCTTCCGCCCTTGCGGCGCGTGCAAATGCGTGGCTCTGGAGCGGCACACGTGAGGCGTGTCCGGCAGGGAGCCGTTAGGCGCACGTAGAGCAGGTCAAAGGGCTTACAGATTGAAAAGAAACGGTTTTTGACGGGAATTGAAGGCTTGGAGTCCGGCGCGTCCGGGCGGGGCCTCGCGCTCGGGGCGGGCCATGGGGTAGAGTGGATTGCCGAGGGCTTGACCGGGTGTATTGCGATGAGCGAAGTGCGCAATTTTATCGGTGATTCCAGAAAAGAAATTCTTGCGTTCACGGGTTGGTTTTCTAGAATAGACCGTGCCAGCAAAATCCGAGCATGACCGTTTTGCAGGCATCGATGTTGGCTCCGTAAGCGGCCTGATTCTTGATCGCGGTACAGCTCTTTTGACGGTCCGTTTTGACGGTCCGGCAGGGGTTTGTTGTCCGCATCGGACGGCGGCAGGGGCCCTGGGAGTGGGGGGAGAGCCGTGCTTTCCGAGACGTCAACCGAGATGATTAACTACTACGAAGTCCTTGAGGTGAGCCCGGAAGCCGAGGCCGAGGAGATCAAGCGCTCTTTCCGCCGCCTCGCCAAGAAATACCACCCCGACCACAACTCCGACCGCACGAAGTGGGCCGAAGCGAAGATGCGCGTGCTGCTCCGCGCCTACGACACGTTGATGAACGCCGCGGAGCGCGCCGAGTACGACAACCGCCTCCGCCCGTACCTCAAGGCCAGCCGCGATCCCTACAAGGAAAACCTGGCCAAGCGCAGTGACGACCCGGCCGCGCAGGCCCGGCTGGTCCTCTACAGCCTGCTCAACGACACGCCCAAGGACGCCATCGAGATCTACGAGCGGATGCGGGCGAAGGACAAGAGCTTCGAAGTCTGGCAGCACCTCGACCACAAGGACTATCTCGACTGCGAGTTCCTCCTCGGCGAGGAGTACGAGCGGCAGGGCAAGTGGCAGCAGGCGCTGCGCTTCTACGAGAACGTCTACAACGAAGAGCGCAACAGCCCCATGCGCTTCTTCCTCGAAGAGGTCAAGGACCGCATCCGCGACATCTACTGCAAGAAGGTTGCCCGGCGCTGCAAGCCGCTCGACTCGGTGAAGGTCTACGAGAAGGTCATGGGGATGGGCGTCAGCAAAAAGACCGAGGCCTACCTCCACAAGAAGATCGCCGAGAGCTACTTCAAGGCCGGGCTGGAGAAGAAAGCCCGGGTGCATCTCAAGCGGGCCTTCGAGCTGGAGCCGAAGCTGAAGGGCGCGCAGAAGATCTGCGAAAAGCTCTCGATGCAGGACTGATTCCTTTCCCGCAACCGGCCGTTCAAGACCGCTCCGCGACGCACGCGCGGAGCGGTTTTGCTTTGGCCGCCCGTTGAAAAAGGGGGCGCGGTCAGGAAACGAGCGATTTTTGTACAGACCGAGGCGCGACCGAGGAGCATATCCAAAGGAGATCTGTGACGAGGGAGCAACGAAGGGCTGGGCAAAAAGCGCCGTTTAATGGCCCGCTCCCTTTTTCAACCGGCGGCTAGGCCTTCGCGCAACTCCGTGTGGCTCAAGGGACTGGAAACGCAACGGGGGCGCGGATAGGATGCACGGTTCCATGGGGGCCTCCCGCGGCATCTTCTTTCTCGTGGCCGGCCCGTCGGGGGCCGGCAAGACGACGTTGCTGCGGCGCCTGTTGGAGTCCGAGCGCGGCCTCGAGAAGGACATCTCCGTCACCACCCGCGCCCCGCGGCCGGGCGAGCAGGACGGCAGGGACTACCGCTTCTGGGACCGCGCGCGCTTCGAAAAGGGCGTGGCCGAAGGCGCCTTCCTGGAGCACGCGGTCGTCTTCGGAAAGGATTTCTACGGCACGTTGGCCAGCCAGGTGAACGAGCGCCTGGAACGCGGCATCGACGTGATCAAGGACATGGACGTGCAGGGCGTGGGCCAGGTGCGGGCCAGGTGGCCCTGGCCGGCCAGCGTGGCGATCTTCGTGACCCCGCCGACGCCCGAGCAGCTCGAACGGCGCCTGCGCGACCGCAAGACCGAGAGCGAAGAGCGCGTCGCCCGGCGCCTCGCGACGGCGCGCGAGGAAATCCGGCGCGTGGGCGAGTACGATTACGTGGTCTGCAACGAGTCGGTGGACGACGCCGTCGCCGACCTCGCCGCGATCCGCCGCGCGGAGCGCCAGCGGCGCGAGCGGCTGGAGCGGGCCTTCGGCGAGGCGTGGAAGGCCTAGGAATTTCACCTCAGGGTGGCAAGGAGAAGGAAACGTGAGCATTACGCCGGAACTGCAGGCGAAGATCCTCCACAAGTGCGGCGGCACCTACAAGGCCGTCGTGCTCTTCCAGAAGCGCCTGCGCGAGCTGGTGCGCGGGCTCCCGCCGCTGGTCGAAACCAAGGGCGACCAGGAGCTGGATCTCTGGGACGCCGTGGCGCGCGAGATCCTCTCCAGCAAGGTCGATCTGATCATGGGCGAAGAGGCCGAGAGGATGCGCCGCGAGCAGGCCGCCCGCGAAGCCGACGAGCTGCCCGGCAAGCCCAAGGACGGCGCGACGCCTCCGCCTCCGCCCGCCCCCACGCCCATGCCCGAAGGACCCAAGGGCGAAGCGCCGATGGCCTGAGCCCGAGTAGCGCGCAGGGCTTCGGACGCGCGGGGGCGCACCGGCGGCTCTCGCGGCTTGGAGGCGAAGCGTCGTGACCGAATCCCCGCTTCCGCGACTGGAAGGCAAACGCCTGATCCTCGGCGTGGGCGGAGGCATCGCCGCCTACAAGGCCTGCGACCTGGCTTCCAAACTCGCCAAGGAGAAAGCCCAGGTCACGGCCGTGCTGACCAAGGGCGCGCGCCGCTTCGTGACCCCCTTCGCCTTCGAAGCGCTCACCGGCCGCCTCTGCCTCACGCGCCAATTCAAGCGTCTCGAACCCGGCCGCACCGCCTACCCGCACATCGACCCGGCGCTGGAAGCCGACTTGGTGATCCTCGCGCCGGCCACCGCCAACCTCATCGCGCGCCTCGCCGCGGGCCTGGCCGTGGACCTGCTCTCCACGCTGCTCCTGACCGTGCGCTGCCCCGTCCTGGTCTGCCCGGCGATGAACGTCCAGATGTGGGAGCACCCCGCCACGCAGCGGAACATCCGCACCCTCGTCGGCTTCGGGCACCGCGTGCTGGGCCCGGCCAAGGGCGACCTGGCCTGCGGCATGACCGGCGCCGGGCGGCTGGTCGAGCCGGCGGAGATCGTCGAGACCGTCTGCCGCGCCTTCGCCGAGACCTCCCCGCGGGCCGTCCCGGGGTTCAAAGCCCGCGAGCGCGGCACCCGCGGCGGACGCGCCAAAAAGCACCGCGGAAAACCGAAGGGAAAGGGAGAGGACTGAGCGAAGGGCGCCGAGAAGCGCAGCGCTTCTCCCGTTCGCTGGCGAGCCCCCGCCGCCGGTCCTTGATCCATCGTACCGATGCCCGCCGCACCCGCTCTCCCCGGCCCTCTGCTGGCGCTCGAAAGCTCCGGCCGCGTGCTCGGCGCGGCACTCTGGGACGCCGGCGGCCTGCGCGCCGAACGGCGCGACGCGTCCGGCGCGAAGCACGGTGCGGCCCTCGCACCGCTGGCTCGCGAACTCCTTTCCCAAGCCGGCCTGAAGCCCCGGGAACTCGGCGCGGTCGCGGTGAGCCTGGGGCCGGGCTCGTGGACGGGGCTGCGGATCGGGCTGGCGGCGGCGAAGGCGCTGGCCTGGGGCGCGGGCGTCGCGCTGGTCGGCGTGCCCTCCCTGGAGGCCCTGGCCTGGAGCGTCTTCCGCCGGCATGCCGCGGCCTCGGGAGGCGGCGTTACGCTGGCGACGCTCCGGCATGCGTATTCCGAAGGCATGTACGCCGCGCTCTTTAGCGTGACCGAAAGCGGGCCCGTGCGGTTACTGGAGGAGCGCGTGGGACGGGGTCCGGAATGGGCGCAAGCCTTTGCGGGTGCTAAGCCGGACGGCCCCCTTACGCTCTGCGGCGACGCGCTCTGCCTCGAGGCCCTGGCGCCGGAGGCCTCCGCGGCCGGCTGGTCCGTCCGGGCCGGCAGCGACGAGGTCGAGGCGCCGGCGCTGGCCGAGCGGGCCTGGGTCCTGGCCGGCGCGGGGCGGCTGTGGCGCACGCCCGCGGAGATTCACGCCGCCGCGCCGCTCTACCTGCGCCCGAGCGATCCGGAATTGAACTTGCTAAGAGTGCGTCCTAAAACCGGATCGCGAGACGGCTTCGGAGCGCCGGGCAAGCGAGGCGAGGCGGCCGAACGAGACGTATCGGGACGAGCATACGGCGAGGAGGCCAACGACGCATCGCGAAGCCCGCCGTCCGAAGACGGCCGCGAGACGTTTTAGGACGCACTCTAAGGCGCGCGGGGCGTTGAACCTGATCCGATGCCCTCGAAGCCCAGCGATTGAACGGCGCCCGTGCCCGATTCCACTTCGACCACGCCCCCTACGTCCCCGCGCCGCAGCTTGGGCGAACGCGTCGTCTCCGCGACCCTCGCCATCGCCGTCGCGCACGCGCTGGCCAAGCTCTTCGGCAGCATCCAGTGGAGCGTCATTTCGTACTACTATCCGCCCGAGAGCGGCGTCACCGACTCGTTCTTCCTGGCCTTCGAAGGCATCCTCTGGTCGCTGTTCCTGATCGGCGAGGAGTCGATCGGTCCGGCCTTCCTGCCGGCCTTCATCGCCGCGCGCGAGAAGGACGGCGAGAAGGACGCCTGGCATTTCACCTCCGTGCTCCTGAACCTCCAGTTCCTGTTGCTGGCGGCGGCGGTCGCGCTCTTGATGGCCTTCCCCAAGGAGGCCATCGACCGGCTCACGCTCTTCCAGGAGCCCGCGCAGGGGGCGGGCCGCGCGGAGCGGGCCGTCCGTTTCCTGTACCTCATGGCGCCGGCGCTCTTCGGCCTCTCCATCGGCTCGCTGACCTACATGGTCCTGAACGGCTACAAGAAGTTCTTCTGGCCGGCCTTCGCCGACGCGGCGCTGAAGGCGGGCATGATGGGCGGGATCGTCGCCGGGCAGTTCCTGGGGCTCTCGGACGACGCGCTGGTGGTGGGCGTCCTGGCCGCCGGCGCGACGAAACTGGCGGTGCACCTCTTCGCCCTGGGCGGGAAACTGAAACTCTACCGCCTCTCGTTCGACCTGCGGCAGCCGCATCTGCGCAAGTTCTTCGTGCTGGTCGCGCCGCTGGTGCTCGGGATCGTCTTCGCCAAGGTGCGCGACTACTTCAACAACTTCTACATCCTCAGCGAACTCAAGCCGGGCATGCTCTCGGCCAATTCCTTCGGCCGGAAAATCTTCAACGCCGTGGCGAGCCTGGTGCCCTATCCGCTCTCCATCGCGATCTTCCCCTACCTCTGCGAGATGGTCGCGCGGGACGACCGCGGCGAGCTGGCGGCCTTCCTCACGCGCACCAGCCGCATGCTGCTGATGGTCTTCCTCCCCGCCACCGGGGTGCTGATGTTGCTCTCGATCCCGCTGGCCCAGGCGCTCTTCCAGGGCGGGATGACCGGCGCCGAGACCGCGCGGCTCTACGGCGAGATTGGCGTCTGCTATACGCTCGTCCTGCCCGCCGTGGCGCTCGAGATGATCTACATGCAGGCCTTCTTCAGCACCTACCGCACCGGCGCGGTGACGGTCATCGGGATCGTCTTCTCCTCGCTCTCGATGGCGATCAGCTACGTGGGCGTGATGGTCTACGGGCTGCACGGGCCGGAGGGCGTGATGGTCGTGGCGCTGGGCTACACGTTCTCGCGCTGGCTCAAGACGCTCGCCCTGATCGTGGTCCAGCGCGCGCTGGGCCTGCGCGTCTTCCCCTTCCTCCCGACGCTCTCCTTCCTCGCGCGCGCCCTGGTCCTCACCGCGGCCTGCACGGGCGTGGCGCAGGGAGGCATGTGGGGCGTCGAGCGCGTGCTGCCCGCGCCTCCGGCCGAGGCCATTGAAGCCGCCGAAGCGGACGAAGCCGGCAAGACCGCCCCCAAGACCGCGCACGAAGCCAAGACCGAGGCCGGCGAGCCCGAAGCCAAGACCGGCGAGGCGTCCGAGAAGAAGCCCAAGGGCCAGTCCAAGCTCAAGGTGCTGCTCCGCGCCGCGCCGAATCTGGCCGTGCCCGGCGCGCTGGCGCTGCTCGTCTTCGTCCTCGGCTGCAAGCTGCTTCGCTTCGAGGAATTCGACGTGATGGTCGGGTACGCGAAGGAGAAGCTGAAGCGCCGGCGCGAGCGCGGCTCGCCGCCTGCCGAGAGTGCTAATCCATAGCCTGCACGCGTGGCGCACGTCGAATTCCGAGTTTTTCCGCCTATACCGGTAATCTTTGCCTCCCCATGTCGTACTATTCAACCGGGTAGCCATGCCTTGCAAACTCGAACGGAGGAATCCGCCCATGCGCGCCTGGATCGGCCTGTTCCTGCTGGTAGCCTGCTTGTCGGGCTTCTCGCGCGCCGAGGAGGAAGAGTATAGCGCCGAGTGGACGCCCCCGCCGCGCGATCCGTTTGTCTTCGTGACGAAGATCCCCGAGCCAGAAGTCGTCGTCGATCCGTACTGGGAAGCCCCCTACGCCCTGGAGCAGGTCAAGCGACTCCTGGCGCATGCCGAGGAGGCGCTGGTGTACGGCGAATGGAGGCGGGCGCACGAATCGTGCCTTGAAGTGCTCGAGTCGTTGAAGGGTCGAAAGGTCGCGCTCGATCCCTGGGCCGAAGAGCGATTGCTCCGAATGATCCGAGTCTGCGAACGCATGGAAGCCCGCGAGTTGAACGATTTGGCCTTTGCGAACCTGCGCGTGGACGTCAAAGGCATTCTAAAGCAGGATAAGGGCAAGGCCTGGGCGATACTCAATGGTCGGATCGTAGGCCCCGGAGCCTTGGTCTCGGTGGACGAAAAGTCGCCTCCATTGCGCGTGGAATCCATCCAGGCCGACCGGGTTGTGGTCGATTTTCAGGGCTATCGCTACAGTATAAGCCCCAAATAAACCAAGAGTTGCAGGACGGGGGATGATCGGCGCCAGCGCCGCCGCCGCGGCCTACTAATTCCGTCCAGGCAAAGCTTATTATTCTCCAGCACGCGCATGCCGCGAAGGGTGTTACCAGAACATGCCCGCGAACCGCGCGGGCGGGAGAGGGCGACCCCGTGCCGATGCGCATGCTCTGGAGCTTCCTGGCCCTGTGCGGACTGGCAGCCGCCGCGGAGACGAAGGTCACGACCTACCCCGCCCCGGAAGGCTACCCGGCCAACGCGCGCTTCAAACTCAGCGTCGCGGGGCAGGCTTCGCACGTTCACGACGCGAAGGCCTCCACGGAGATCAAATCGCACGCCTGGCCGTACTCCAACCGCTTCAAAGTGGTCGGCTTCTCGCTCTTCGAACTCGACGGGACCGCGGAAGTGAAGGTCGAGGTCCTGGGCGCGCCGCCGGAGCACGCTCGTATCCTCCCGACCTCCCTCGGCATCGTGCCCGCCCTGGAAGGGAGCATCATCACGTTCCGCCTGGAGCGGCCCGTCAACGCGATCCTCGAACTGAACCGCGATCCGTTCGAGCACCTCTACCTCTTCGCCACCGCGCCGGAGAAAGAGCCCGTCGATCCGCGGGACCCGAACGTGCTCTACTTCGGCCCCGGCGTGCACCGGCCCGGCGCGATCCAGGTCGAGCGCGACGGGCAGACGATCTACCTCGCCGGCGGCGCCGTGGTGAAGGGCGATATCCGCGCGAGCGGCCGGAAGAACCTGCGCATCGCCGGCCGCGGGATACTCACCGGCGATCACCACGAGCCGTTCGTCAAGATCAACCCGATCAAGTTGCGTGGCGTCGAGGGCCTGCGCATCGAGGACCTGCTGATCCTGGATTCGTCCAACGCCTGGAACGTGCGCCTCGAGGCCTGCCGAGACGTGAAGATCCGCGGCCTGCGCATCCTGGCCCACGAACCGACCACCGACGGCGTCGATCCGATCTCCTGCGAAAACGTGGAGATCGAAGGCGTCTTTTTCCGCAACTACGACGACGGCGTGGTCTGCAAAGCCGCGGAAGGGAAGTCCTGCCGGAACGTCGCGGTGCGCAAGTCCACCTTCATCACCGATAACGGAACCTCCCTTAAAACGGGCTTCGGCGAGATGGACGCCGAGCAGGTAAGCGATATCGTCTTCGAGGACTGCGACGTGATCCGCCCCAGCGGGCACGCCATCAAGCTCTCCTCCGGCGGCCGCGCCAACGTCCTGAACGTGCGCGTGGAGAACATCCGCATCGAGGGCTTCCGCATGCGCATCGAAGGCGTGCGCGAGGAAGGCCGCCAGGAACTGATCGGGCTGCTGTCCTCCCCCACCTACGTCTACCGCAACAACTTCGCGCCCGGCACGATTCGCGGGATCGTCCTGCGGAACGTCGCCTACGTCTCCTCGGATCCCAAGGTCGTCACGCTCCTGGGCCTGCACGGCGCCGACGCCGCCGGCTGCGTCGCCAACGTGCTCTTCGAGAACGTGACCTTCGACGGCGAGCCGCTGCATCCAGGGCACCCCGCGCTGGTCCTGAACGAGCACGTCCATAATCTGCGCTTCAAGGCTCCGGACCGGGACGAGCAGGTCGCCCGGCCCCGCGACGCCGATCCGCCCATGCCCGCGACGCCCGAACTCCCGCCGCTCCCGCCGGCCGAGCCCGTCGTCAACGAGCGCGGCGACATCCTGCTCGAGGCCGAGTGCGGCGAGATCGAGCGGACCATGTACCGCTGGGCCGACGACCCCACGGCCTCGGGAAAGTGGTACGTCGGCGTGAAGCAGGGCAACACGCGGGGCGAGCCGTCCGACTCCACGTGGGCTACGGCGCGCTACAAGATCGCGCTCGCGAACCCGGGCGCCTACACGCTTGAAGGGCGCATGAAAGGCTGGGGGCATCCGTTCTGGCTGCGCGTCGACGGCGGGGCCTGGATGCCCTGGGGGCACGAGAAGGAACTGGCCGACTGGGCCTGGCAACCGGCCCGCGACCCCGAATCCGGCCGGCCGCTGGTCTTCGAGTGGGCCGCCGGCGAGCACACCCTCGTCGTCAGCCTGCGGCACATCAAGGCCCCGCTGGACCAGCTCCGCCTGGTGAAGGTCGAGAAGTAGGACTGGCGCTCACGCCTCGCGCTGCGCGAGGGCCTTCGCGAGGAGCCGGCCCGGGAGCAGCAGCGCCAGCAGCCCCAGCGCCCAGGGCCAGGCCTCGAGCCCGCGCTGCCCCAGCACCAGCCCGGCGTCCAGCGCGCAGATCCCCATCACGCCGTTGACCACCAGGTTCCGCGCCGCCGCGGGCGTTCCCGACTTCCATAGCGCGGCGGTGCGGGCGAGCAGCAGCAGCGCCAGCGGCCCCAGCACCGCCCAGGCCCAACGCTGCGGCGCCGCGAGCCCCGCCAGCGCCAGCGCCCCGCCGACGAAGAGCCAGCCCAGCACGATCGCGAAGAGGCGCTTGCCGGTCTCTTCCTGCGCGCTGAAGGCCGTCAGCCCCGCGGCGTAGATTCCCACGGCCAGCGCCGGCGCGTGGAGGTCGCGCCAGAACGCCGGATCGGCCCAGCGCGCGGAAAACCCCTCCGCCGCGCTCATGCCCACCTGCACGTTCAGGTAGCGGCAGACGCCCAGCGCCAGCGGCCCCGCCAGCGCGACCCCTTTCACGCCGAAGTCGTACAGCAGCACCGCCAGCGCCAGCAGCGCCGCGTGCAGCAAGGTGGGCACGCCCGAGAACGCCGCCGCCCCCAGCGCGAGCGCGAAGAGCAGCGCGCCGCAGGCCGCCGCGCCGCGCGGGCTCACCGCGCCGGACGGGATCGGCCGCCCGGGCCGGAAGCGCGCGTCCTCGGCCCGGTCGGCCAGGTCGTTGAAGGCCATCCCGCCGAGGTACAGGCCCGCCGAGACCAGCAGCAGCGGCGCCAGCCGCTCCCAGGGCACCGGGCCCGACACGGCGGTATGCGCAATCAGGAAGCCGGCAAAGATGTCCGCCCACGCCGTGAAGACGTTGGGCAAACGGACGAGGCGCAGGTAGGCCATCACGGCCGGAACGAACGCGGGGCGGGTGTCGCGGAGCCGGCGCGGCGGGTGCGGAAGGGCCTCAAGACGCGGTCCTCGAACCTCGGCGCCGGGCTACTCGCCGCGCTTGGCTTCCTTGTTGCCGCCGCCGTTGCGCGGCGGGCCGGGACGGGGCGCGTGGCCCGGGCCGGGCGCGCCCTTGGGCTGGAGTTTCTCGCCGTCACCGGGCTTGGGCTGGGTCTTGATCGCAGGCTGGAAGCCCGGGCCGGGCGCCGTGTTCGTGGTTCCGGGCGCGGCGTTGGGGCTGGCCTGGAACTTGCCGTCCTGGAGCACGTACGGCCGGCCGTCCGCGTCCTCCAGGTAAATCGTCTGCTGGTCGATCCCGGTGATGGTGTAATTCCACTCTTCGAGCTTGTCGCCCTTCGCCACGCGGACCGGAGAGCCGCCGTTCTTGGGCTTCAGCAAGGCGTACGACTTGCCTTCCATCATCACGATGCCCATGAAGCTGACTTCGAGGTCCTTGTCGCTCCCCACGAAGGTCTTGGGCGGCTGCTTGACCTTCGGCGGGGCCGGCTGCGGAGGCGGCGGCGGGGGCGGCGGCGGAGGAGGCGGCAGGTTGTTCGGGCCGGGCTTGGGCTGCTGCGCGACCTCCATCGCGTACTGCTTCGGCGTGAAGGGCGACTTGCGGTCTCCGGCGAGGTACGCGTCGATCGTGCGCTTCTGGTCGAACGGCGCGTCCACGTAGCCCTTCGGGGCCTTCTTGTTGGTGACGGGCCGGTCGACTTCCAGCTCCAGCGGCTGGCTCGCGAGCGGCCAGCCGGGAGGCGCGAAGTAACTGTAGAGGCAGAACGCGAGCGCGAGGCTGGAGAGCAGGAAGACGAACTGCTCCTTGTTGAAGCCCTGGCTCTTCGCGCTGGCCATGCTGGGGTTCCCTTCTTGCGTCCCGGCCGTTCCCGGCCCTTTATGATACGCGGAAGCCGGCCCGGCGATCAATGCCCCTTCGGTCCCTTGGCGCTGCGGTCCTTGCTGGGCCGGCGCTGCGTTGGCCCCGAGCCCGCGTCGCCCTTCGCCACGTCGATGCTGCCCTTCTCGGGATCGAAGAAGTCCATCCCCGCCGCGGAGAGGCGCACCCAGATGTGGTTTTCGTCGAAGGTCGCGCCCTTCTCGTCGGGCAGCAGCGCCTCGAGGGTCTTCAGCTCGGACGTATTCACCTGGCTCTCGCGCAGCAGCGGGGAGAGCATCTCGATCTTCTGGATCACCAGGAAGTGCCCGGGTTCCTCGCGCACCGCATGCAGGAAGCGCATGAAGCTGTTGGAGTCGCACTGCAGGACGATCTTGACCGGATACATCTGGATGAACTTCGCCAGCGGGATGATGAAGTAGCGCTGGAACTTCTTGGAGCGCGGATTGGTCTCCTTGGGGTCGTACTTGTCGGGGCCCGTGTCGTTGGGCTTGCGCAGCACCGGGCCGGTGGCCGAGGAGACCTCCGGGGCGACCTGGATGATGCGCATGAAGGCCTCGCGCTGCTTGCCGTCCTTGCGCTCGGACTCTTCCTGGTCCAGCTTGGCCTTCACGCACAGGTCGATGATCATCTCGGCGATGAACAGCTCGCGCAGCAGCTCGCGCGCCTTCTTGGGATCCTTGCTGATCACGCCGCTGTAATCGCCGAAGCCGATGTCGTAGTCCACGACGTCCACGTTGGCCCGGCGGCACTTGTCGTGGAGGTTCTTGCGCTTGGCCTCGAAGACGCGCTGGAAGTAGAAGCCCGGCAGGTCGCGCTCCTGGGCCGGCACTTCGGTCCAGTCCGCGAAGGCCATCCGGTTGGCCGCCTGCTTGTCGCGGATGTGCGCCAGGTTGAGTTCGTTCTTCTTGACGAAGGCCGCCTTGATGTCCGCCGCGAACGAACCGCGCGCGCCCGCCGACTCGCCCTCGTCCCCCATGCCCCAGACCGCGTTCGAGACCGGCGGATAGTTCTTCTCGTACTCCCCGCGCACTTTCTTGTCGTTGAGTTCCGTGCGCGTGCGCTCCAGGCTCTCGAGCTGGCTCGCGTAGCCCGACAGGGGCGACTCGAAGGGCCAGAAATACAGGATCAGGGCCAGGATCGCGAACAGGATCGCGCCCTTGATCAGTTTCTGGTCGGTGGCGTCCAGGGCCATCGCGGATTTCCTTTTACTTCTTCGCGTTCGGCTGCGGCCGGTTCGGCCGGGTCTTCGCCGCCGGCGTCTTCGTTTCGGCCTGTGGCATCTGGTCCGGAAGCACGAAGGCCCCCGTCTTCGCTTCGGGCAGGGGGTTCGCGGCTTCCTTGGGCTGTACGGGCTGGGGTTGCGCCGGCTGAGGAGCTTCGGCGGGCGCGACCACGGGGGTGGCCGCGGGCTTGCCGCCGGATTCGGCGAGCTTGCGCTCGTAATCCAGCTTCTCGCGCGGGATCTTCGCGTAGGCCTCCAGGACGAACTCCTTGAGGATCAGCGCGCCCTGCTGCTGGTCGTCCTTGTTCACCCAGATCGGGCGGATCTCCTTGAAGACGTTGTCCGGATGGTAGGGCGTGTCGGGATACGGGACGAGCAGGTCGCAGAACCCGGGCTGGAAGGCGGCGCCCTTGGTGCGGTCCCCGCGGATCTTGTCGATGATGCCCTCGCGGTTGCCGCGCGCGTAGCCGCGAATGTAGATGCGCGCCTGCGCCTGCAAGGTGTCGAGGGGATTGAGCGGCTCGGTGGTTTCCTTCTCGGTCTTCTCGCCGGGCTTGACCCTCGCGCTGCCGGGCTCGACGATGGCCGGCTGCGCGGGATTGCCGGGCGACTCCTCGGGCTTCTCGTTCTCCAGGACCACCTTGGGCATCGTGGAGGTGATCTGCGTGACGAAGATGTCCTTCGGGCAGCGCCGGGATTCCTTCAGCGCCGCCAGCACGCTGAGCAGGAACTGCCCCGAGTTGACGTTCTCGTCGATCGTATCCAGGCGCTTGGTCAGCTCCTCGTAGCTCTCGTTGAGGCTGCCGAGGGCGTTGGTCTCGTTCTTCGCGCGGCGAATCGCCTGCTCGGCCTGCTCCTTGTTCTCGGCCAGGACCCCTTCGTTGCGCCAGGGCGTGACCATGAACAGCCCCATCGCCGCGAGGAGCATCGCCGCGGCGTAATACAGGAACGCGCCGCGCGCCCAGAAGTCCTTGCGCTCGACCAGCTCCTTCGGCCAGAGCATCAGGGTGAACGCGCCCTTGCACAGCCCGCCGATCGCCGAACCGGCGGCGATGGCCATGCCGTCCTGCTCGCTCTTGAGCGCCTCGGCGGCCGGGGCCGAGAGCCGCGAGAGGTCGATGTTGCGCAGAACCTCCAGCGGCTTGGTCTCCGTGCGCATGCGCCGGCTCACGAACTCCTGGAGCCCCTTGAGCCGGCTGCCGGCGCCGGTGAGGTAGATCGTGTCGAGCTTCAGGTCGCGCAGCTTGAAGGTCGTGCGGCAGTGCGTGACCATGTTCTCGAGCTGCGCGCAGAGCGCGGCGGCCTCGCGCACCAGCGCCATCGAGGTGGTGCGGCGGCGCCACTCGCGGGCCTGCTCGACCGGCGACTTGGCCTCCGCGGCCGCGGCGGGCTCCTCGGCGGATGCGCCGGCCTCGCCCGCCGGCACGGCCTCCTGCCGGTCGCTCGGGCCGGCCTCCAGGTCGTCCTCGAGCCGGACGATCTCGGGCGTCTCGCCGGCAGGGCCGGGAGAGGAGAGCGAGAGCTGCGGCGGCTGGCCCGGGGCGGGTGCGCCGGTTTCGCCGGGCTCCCCCTCGGTCTCGTTCTTCGTCAGCCGGCGCGTGAGCCGCCCCTGGATCATCCGCGTGAGCCGCGGGGAGCGCGCCGCCGTGGTCGGCGGCGCGAGGTCGAAGAGAATCTCCGCCTCGTTCTTCTTCAGCTCGTCCGCCTCGAGGATCGTCGCCTTGAGCGCCTCCGAGAGCACCTCGCTGAAGCGCCGGCTCCCGCCCACGAACGTCCGCGCCAGGTACAGGTTCCCGCCCTTGACCAGCAGCGCCGTGATGTGCTGCGCGCCGATGTCCACTACCATCGCCGTCGATCCGGGATCGAAGCCGTGGCCGTGGTAATAGGCGTTGTAGAGCGACAGCGCCTGCAGGTCGATCTCGATCTCGCCCAGGCCCGCCGCGCGCCCCTGCTCCAGCGCCGCCTGCGAGGCCTTCTCCGTGCACGTCCCCATCAGCACCGTGTACTGCCCGCCGATGTCCGGCACGTCGAGGATGCGGTAATCGAAGGTCCGCGCGTCCCGGTCGTTGGAGCGCTCCTCGATCTCGTACTTGACCAGCATCTCCAGGCGCCACGGCGGCACCGGCGGCACCGTCAGGTAGCGCACCTCGCCGTCCTGGATCGGGATGCTGACGCGGCGCTGCGGGGCCTTCAGGCTCGCGCCCTTGACCAGTTCCTTCAGCTTCTCGGTGACCGCGAGGCGCTTGTCCTCGCTGTCGGACATGATGCCCAACTCGCCCAGCGGCATCGTCCCGGCCGAGACGACCTGGAGCTTCCCCCGGTTGAATTCCAGCACCATCCCGCGCAGGGATTCGGTGCCGATGTCGATGCCGGCCGCTCGCGACATCTCTTGCCCCTGCCCCGATACAGCCCGCAGCGCGGGCGACCGCCCGCCTGGTTCTATTCGTTTCTAACCGCCCGATCCGCGGCGAGGTCTCGGTGTAATGCCGGCTCCGCGCGCACGAGTGCCGCGCTCCCGCCTACTCGCCGGGATTTACGACGCTCGCGGGGGTTGGACGCGTCTCGGTGCGCACGGTGGCGCGGACGGGGACCTGCTCTTCGTCTTCCTCGGTCGAGAGCGTCCAGTCGCCGCGCTGCTCCATGCCGCGCCCGCGGCCCTGGTCGCGCTTCTCGGGGGCCGCCGGGGCTTCGGGATCGCGCGGCGCCAGCGGCGGCACGGGCTCGCCCGGCTCGTCCGGCAGGCCCAGCGCGCGGGTGACGGGCTTGGGCCGGTGCAGCGGGAGCGTCTGGCCGGGCGCGCGGACTGTACCGCCCTCCCGGATGTCCAGGTCGTCCGGAGCTTCCTCGGTGTAGTACGTCCGCCCGCGCTTGGTGATGATCTGCGCCTCGACGATGATCACCAGGTTGCTGGTCAGCTTGGTCGTGCTCTTGGATTTGAAGAGCTGCCCCAGGTACGGGAGCCGGTGCAGGCCGGGGATCTTCCGTTCGATGGTCTCCGTGCGGTTGCGGATCAGTCCGCCGAGGATCACGTACCCGTTGTCCTCCAGCACCACGTCGGTCTCGAGGCTCGTCTCGTCGATGATCGGCTGGGTGATCGATTGCTCGGTGAGCTGGTCGCCGGAGAGGACCGCGAAGTTGCTGAAGTCCGAGATCTGCTGCCCCGCGCCCAGGTCGTTGATCAGCGGCTCCAGGTGCAGGTTGATCGTGGTCAGGTCGCGCCCGACGGAGGGCGTCGCCAGCAGCGTGAAGCCCACCTCTTCCTGGTCGAATTCCGGCACCAGCGCGGCGATGTTCTGCGTCGCCGGGCCCTGGTTGCTGGTCGTCGTCGTGGTGATCTCGCGGTAGTCGGTGATGTAGCTGAAGCGCCGGATCACGTCGATGATCGCCGGCTTGTTGTTGATCGCCAGGATCTGCGGCTCGCTGAGGATCCGCGTGTTGCGGTTGTTCAGCAGCGCGTTGACGGTCACCTGGAACTGCGGGTCGGTGCGGCGGCCGGTGAGCGTGAAGAGCAGCCCCTGGCCCAGCGTCCCGGGCAGGTTCGTCTGCGTGTTCGAAAGCAGGCTGAAGGCGCGGAACGGGTCGCGGATCGTGGCCCCGCTGACCGGATTGCCCTGGTCGTCCGTCGCCGTCGTGCGGGTCGTGATGTTGTCGATGTTGATCCCCAGCGCCTTGTTGTCCTCGGTGCTGACCTCCAGGAAGCGCGTCTTGATCAGCACCTGGATCGCGGGCTGGTCGAAGGTGTCCAGGATCTCGCGGATCTTGGCGTGCCCCGCCGGCGTGGTGAAGACGATCAGGTTGTTCGACTGCAGGTCGATGAAGTACTGCGAACCCTCGGGGAAGGTCTGCGGGTCCGCCGTGGTCTTGAGGTGTTCGAGGACCGCTTCGAGATACGTCCGCTCCGCCACCGGCCCCTGCCCGCCGCCCTGCTGGCCGCCCTGCCCGCCGCCGCCCGTGCGCCCGCCCCCGCCGGTCCGCCCGCCCCCGCCGCCGGTCCGCCCGCCGCCCTGCTGCCCGCCGCGCGGCCCGCCCGAGGGCTCCTTCGTCTGCACCAGCCCGTAGTTCAGCGGGTAGACCTTCGGGTACATCAGCTTCTTCAGGTCGCTGGCGCTGGTGGCGGTGACCCAGATCGCGTCCTCGGTGACGGAGTACTGGATCCCCTCGTTATTCCGCACGATGAAGTTCAGGACCTCCTTCAACGGCAGTTTTTCGACGTGAACCGTAAGCGTCTTGCCCTCGATCGCGGCCGGGTCGGCGATGATGTTCACGCCGGTCAGGATGAAGAGCGTGTTGAGCACCCACTCCAGGTCCGCTTTGGCGAAGTTCACCGTGACGCGCTGGTTGAGCTGCTCGGCCATGCTCTGCCGGCGCTCCAGCGAAGGATCGTCCTCGCGCCGCGGCCAGCTCGGGCGCGCCTCGGGCAACCGCACCGGCGGGCGCACCGAGTGCTCCTCGGCCTCCAGCAGCGCCTCGTGTTCGCGCCGTTCGGCCGCGGCGTTGGTGACCGCCGAGTCGGCGTTGGCCAGGTTCGCGTGGGCCTTGCGCAGGATCTCGATCGCCTCGCGGTTGCGCGGGTCGGCGGTGAGGATGTTCCGGGCGATCTGCGCCGAGCGTTCGTAGTCCTTGTGGTCGTAGGCCTTCTCCGCCTGCTTGGCCATGGCGCGGAAGTACTCGCGCATCGCCTGCCGGCGCTGGTCGATCGAGCTGCCGCCTTCTTTGCCCTCGCCCGGCTGGACCGCCGGCGGCGCGGACTCATCGGCTGGCGTCTCCTGGGGGTCGGAGAGGAACCGCGCCATCGCCGGCGCGATCGCCTTCCGCGGCGCCTCCGGAGCGGCGGCGGGCGCGGCCTCGTCGGGCACTTCGGCGGGTTCGGCCTTCACCGCCACCGGCTCGGCGGCGGGTTGGACTTTCGGCGCCGTGCGGGGCTCGGCCGGCGCCGCGACCGGCTCGGCGCCGGGCTCCGCCGCCGGCTTCGCGCTCTCGCCCGGCTTGGCCGGGTCGCGCAGCCAGTAGTGCGTCCGTTCGGCGGCCGTCGATTTCACCGGTTCTTCGGCGGGCAACGCCGGCGCCGTCAGGTCCTGCGCGGCGAGCGAACCGGACGCCAGCGCAAGCAGCAGCGCGAGGCCCGGCTGGCGCCGGAGAATACGGGCTAGGTACGGACAGGGCATGGCTGGACATCCCCCCAAACGTCAAACCGCGGCCCGCGTCAGGGCGAAACGATCGGGAAAAGCACCTTCCCCACGATCTGCTCGCGCTCCAACGGGCCGAAATCCCGACTGTCGAGCACCGCATGGACGCGGTCGTCGTTCAGCACGTACACGCCGCCCTCGGGCACCGTCACGAGGCCCTTGCCGGGACGCGCGTCACCCGTCGAGGCCGTGCTCAAGTACTCTTCCAGCACCGCCTCGCCGTTCAGCACCAGGCGGCCGTCCAGGACGGCGACCTCATCGCCCGGTAAGCCGACTACGCGGCTCATCATGCGTATCGGCCGCCCTTTGTAGCCAACTTCATACACAACCGGATCTCCGCGCTGCAGTGTCTCGCCCGAACTGAAACCCGTATGCACCAGCACGGTACAGCCGGGAGGGTACTTGGGCGGCATGTGGAGGCCGTTTTCGGGCATCGTATACCATGTGTAAGGCCATATACCGTATACGATTATGAAGAAAAGCAGAACGTAGGACCAAGGGCGCAGCCGCTTCCAGGCCCCGACCCGGTCGAACCCCGCCTCCTTCTTGCGCGCCTCCTTTTCGTCATACTTCTTTTTCAGTGCCGCGATCCCGCCAGTGGGCGCAGCGCTGGGCTCTGGATCCTTAGCCGATTCGACCATCCGCGGGACCAGCTCCCGGAACCGGAGCCCGACCGGTCCTGTAACTTGCTATCCCCCATGAGGTAAGCCAAAGACCGTGAGGGTTCTCAACCCCCAGCCCGGCTCAGGGTCACGGCGGGACGACCGGTTCGACGCGCACATGCGCACCACCGGGAGCTTAAAGCCCATAACAGAGACAGGGCCGCTACAGGCTACATCCTCGCAAGGGCAAGGCAAGCCTAAAGTTCGACGCCTGGGGCACACGTGCTGGCAGCCGAAATAGGCTCAAAAAGTGTGCGCCAAATAAAGCGCGCGACCTCGAAGTCGCTCTACGTTACCTTGAGGTGGCGTCATCTTAATAAGGAGGAGTTTGGCATGCCGACTTCGATCCTGCGCCCCATCGCCTGGGTGCTGCTGGTGGGCCTCGCGCCGTCCTTGCTGCGTGCCGAGACCCAGGCGCCGCCCCAAACGGCCGTCCCGGCCCAGGCAACCTTCTTCGAGAAGGTCCTCAAGCTCAATCTGGTCCAGGAGCCCGAACTCGACGCCGAGGCCGCGCGGCGCGCCTTCGCGGGCCTGCTCGAGCGGCTCAAGCCCGCCATCGCCGCCGCCCAGACGCCCCGCGAGAAGATCGCCGTCCTCAACCGCATGCTCCTGGCCGACCGCGAGGTCGCGTACCTCTCGAACCTCTATTGGCGCGACGCCACGCTCGCCGCGAGCCTCCTGCGCGGCAAGGGCAACTGCCTCTCCACCTCCACGCTCTACGTCCTCGCCGGGCGCGAGCTGAACCTCCCGATCAAGATGGTCCTGATCCCGCGCCACGCCTTCGTGCGCTGGGACGACGGGCGGACGAAGATCAACATCGAGACGACCAACAAGGGGAAGGAGATCCCCGAGGCCGAGTACCTGCGCATGTCCGACCAGCCCACGCCGGAGGACATCGAGGCGCTCGGCTGGTTCAAATCGCTCGACGACGACGCCTTCTTCGCCGAGATGCTGACCATCGCCGCGGGGCACCGCATCGGGGAGGCCAAGCTCGAGGAAGCCGCCGCGCTGCTGGACGAGGCCCTCAGGCTCGCCCCCGGGCGCACCGACTACGAACTCCAGCGCTACAAGCTCATGGCCGACATGACCGGCCGGCGCAGCGAGGCCCGCGCGAAGATCGTCAACCTGCTCCAGGCCAAGCGCCTCCCGCCGGGCGTCGCCACCGCCGCGCTCAGCTACCTCGCCTCCGACGCCGCGGGCCAGGGCGACCACCTCAAGGAGCGCCACTTCCTGATGCTGGCCTTCAAGGAAGCGCCCAAGAACCAGCAGCCGGGGATCCTGACCCAACTGGCCTTCTGCCACCGCGCGCTCAAGGACTTCCGCGGCGCGGTCCGCTACATGGAACTGGCCGCCGCGATCCACGACCCCAACGATCCGAACTTCGCCAGCTTCCTCTACAACCTCGCCATCCTGCAGAAGAACGACCAGCGCCTCGGCGACGCCCTCGCCAGCATCCGCAAGGCCCGCCAGATCAACCCCGAAAGCTGGAACCTCCAGACCATCGAGGCCGGCTACCTGGTGCTCAACGGCCAGCGCGACGAGGGCCTCAAGCTCTTCGCCGCCGTCAAGGAGCCGCGCGCCGACAAGGAGTTCTACGAGATCATGGTCTCCTGGTTCTACGCCGTCAGCCGGCAGCGCGAGAAGTTCTACGCCGCCTTCGAGACCGCGCTCAAGAACACCCGCGGCACGCACATCCTGGAATGGATCGACCAGGACGTGGACCTCGACGTCTACCGCAACGAGCCCGAGTTCAAGACGCTCGTCGAGACCCACCGCAAGCGGCTGGTGGGGAAGTAGGGCGGCCCTTGGCCTGTAGCGCCGGCCTCCGGCCGGCCGTATCGCCGCCGTCCCGGCGGCATCCCTTCGCCCTCCGGGGAGCGTGCCGACGCGCTTGCGCGCGGGGTGAGGGATTGACGACGGCAGATGCGAGGCACGCGGCGCGCCACTTCCTCGATGCCGATGCTGCCTTTCCCGGCCTCTTATGGCCTTACCCAGACGCAACACATTGACCGGGACGTTTTTCGTCGTTAGATTCGACATGGGCGGGGCAAGAGGGATAGAGATAGGTTCTGTCTAATATAAGTTAGAAAAATACGGACTAAGACGTGAAAATAACATTACAAGTTGCCTCACTCGCCGTCCTCATGCTCGTACTCCTTGGACTCGGGTTCTGGGCGCGGCACCAAGCTATGCTTAAAGACCTCGATTCGATCTTTGCCGATGGAGTTTTCAGCCCGATACGCGCGGAGTATCCGTCCTTTGTTACGCCCGAGCAGCAAATAGAGATTCAGCGGCGAGAGCAGGAGTTGAAACTTCGATTAGAAGCCGAGACGCGATGGTGGAGAGCACTGACGGTCTCGCTGTTCGCCAGCAGTATTCTTCCGCTTTCGGGCGTTGTGATTCTCGGTCGAAGAGCATTGAAGAGGCGTCGTGAAATCCACAGCTAACAGATTCACTGGGCTGAACCAGTAGTGTCCGGTCGCGGTTAACGTCGGTTCGAACAACGGAGCATGTCCTATGGGAATGTGGGGCTATCTGCATCGAGTGCCAGCGGACCGCCTGTCGGAACTCTTGTCCAACCCGTCGCAAATTGAAGACGAACTCTATTCTTTTGACGTGAAGCGCCTTCCCGAGTGCACGGTGGAGAAAACGTGGAACGCTATCGAGTTCATCCTCGATCGACTTGCCGAGTCTGACCGCATACCTTTGATTGGGCCGCTGACCGAAGGCGAGAAGACGGGGATCGCCTTCGACTATGGCGAATGCTGGTTTCGAACTCCCGCGGAGGTTAAGCAGATCGCCGATGCCCTGGGCGGCCTCTCCAAGGAAGAATTCAAGAAGGGCTACATGCCAAATTTGATGACGAAGCATAACGTGTATCCGAACATCTGGGATCGTGAAGAGGATTATGAGGAGAACTTCGAGTATGTCTGGGAGTGGTACAAGGGTTTGGTTGAGTTTTATCAGGAGGCGGCGGCCAAAGGTGAAGGGATGCTTCTCCATATTGGCTGACCCGGCATCCTGCCCGCCGCGGTGTAACTGGCCCTGTCGGTTCCTTGAAACTCAATAGCGGCTGCCAGGTCAAATGAATATGAAACAGAGATGTATGGCTTGTGGAGTCGAGAAAGACACTTCCTTGAAGGAAACATATCCTTATCCGGATGACGGCGTTATTGTGGATGAGCCGATTGAACCGCTGACGACGATTGATTGCCAGGGACCTCGTGTTCACGATGTGACGGACTGGCGAATAGTTACCGTTTGCCATCATTGCTTTCACAAGTTGGACGTCGACATGTGGATTAGCGAGGCGTGCTGGCGATCAATTCAGCCCATCGTTCCGTTTGAGCAGCTGCCAAAGTTATACGACAAGTGATTCGTGTGTGAAGTATGAGCGAAGCTGGAGCCTCCCGTTCGGACCATGCCAACAGCTCTTGCTCCACGGGTCGCCCGCCCCAATCCTTGATATGGGCAGGTGCGTACGGCGAACACGAGGCGCGTGCCGCGCGGTGAATCGAAGTCGAGGTCTGAAGCGCCGCCGCGCATCCGCGTCGTTGACTTTCTCGCTCGGGTAGGGCTATTATTTCAGCATGAGTGAAAAGCAGATTACGAAACAGGTGTTGGCGCTCCCCCTCAGGGAGCGCGTCAGGTTGGCGGAAGCTCTTTGGCAAAGCATCAACGAATCCTCCGCTAGCTCCGCCGCTCAGGAAGAGAGCGCTGCGCTGGAGGAAGCAACACGCAGGGATGCCGAACTCACGTCGGGCAAGGCGGTCGGCCGGTCGCACCGGGAGGTCATGAAGTCGGCCCGTCGCGCGATCGAATGAACTGTATTTTCCATCCTGATGCGGAAGCGGAACTCATTGAAGCTGCACGGTTCTACGAGCAGCGCTTGCCTGGCCTTGGAGCTGAGTTCCTGAACGAAATGGATTCGGCCGTCGCCTCCATTCTCGAGGCCCCCAAGCGCTGGCGGATGGTCGAAAAGGACATTCGTCGATTCCCGATGAGGCGTTTTCCGTACGCCATCTATTACAGGATTCATGGCGAGGTGCTGCGGATCTTGGTTGTCAAGCATCATAGCCGCCACCCCGACTATTGGAAATACCGCATGAAAGACGACGCCTAACATTCCCATGCGCGAACCGAACCCCCAAGTCGACGCCTACCTCGCCGAGGGCTGCGGGCGCTGCCCGCTCGGCGGCACGCCGCGATGCAAGGTCCACGACTGGCGGCCCGAATTGAAGGCCCTGCGCCGCATCCTCCTCGACTGCGGATTGACCGAAGAACGGAAGTGGAAGATGCCCTGCTATACGCACGGGCAGCGCAACGTCGTCATTCTGGCCGCCTTCAAGGACTACTGCGCGCTCAGCTTCTTCAAGGGCGCGCTGCTGAAGGATCCCCAGGGCCTGCTCACGAAGCCCGGCGAGAACTCGCAGGCCGCGCGCCAGATCCGCTTCACGAAGGCCGGCGAGATCGCCCGCCTGGCGCCGGCGCTCAAGGCTTACATCCGCGAGGCCATCGACGTGGAAGCGGCCGGCCTGAAGGTGGCGTTCAAGAAGAATCCGGAGCCCGTTCCCGCGGAACTGCAAGCACAATTGGATGCCCATTCCGCTTTGAAAAAAGCCTTCGAGGCCCTCACGCCCGGACGGCAACGCGGCTACATCCTCTTTATTTCCGGGGCCAAACAATCCCAAACTCGCGCGGCCCGCGCCGAGAAATGCGCGCCGCGGATTCTCAAGGGCAAGGGTCTGAACGAATAGCGCAGCCACAAAGGAGCTACGGCCATGAGCGACGAAGCGCCGGGTTGGGTGGCGATCGAGCAGGTGTTGCAGCGCGTGTATCCCGGGCAGCAGGCGCTGAGTTGGGCGCCGGAGGTCCCCGCGTCCCTGGGCGGGAAGGACAAGCTGGACGCCATTCAGGCCTATGCCTCCGCCGACGGCGCGCATTGGCACCTGGTCAGCTTCGGGCTCTCGGAGCTGTACGAGAAGGTCTCGGGGAACGCCGAGTACAGCGGCTGGGGCTTCGAACTGACCCTGCGCGCGCCGCGCACGGCCGGGGCTTCCGCGCCGCCGGAATGGACCGTGAACATGCTCCGGCAATTAGGCGGGTACGTCTTCGCCAGCGGCCGGCCGTTCGAAGACGGACATCGCCTGGACCCGCGCAGCCCCATCGGCCCCGACCCCAATACGAAGATCCGCGCGCTGGCCTTCATCCGTGATCCCGGCCTCGCCCCTATGCAGGCGCCGTTCGGGAAGCTCGAGTTCCTGCAAATCGTCGGTATTACGCTGGATGAGCTGGAGGCGATGAAGCAGAGCAGCACCGCGCAGGTGCTGGGCCTGCTCCGCAAGACCAACCCCATGCTGGTGACCGACCCGCGCCGTGGCAGCGTGCTGCAAGCCTGATGGCAGGGTCGGGGAACCGTGCACCACGGTGCATCTTTTTTAAGGTCTCGTAGACATGGCGCGCCCGGGGTCCGGAGGCCGGTATCCGGCATCCGGGAACGGCGGGATTGTGGCCATGGGGCGGGTCAAGCCGGGGATCGTGCACCACGGTGCATCTTTTTTAAGGTCTCGTAGACATTCGTTGATCGGGGTCATGGGGTCGAAACTGGGATCCGGGTGCGGTGGAGCAGGGAGCTACGACAAGGGCTAAGACAGGCCATCGTGCACCTCTGTGCATCTTTTTTAAGGATCGTAGATGATCCGACTGGACAAGTCCCCAGAACCCAGCCCCCAGAACCCGAATTACAGCCCCAGCATGAACTGCAGCAGCCGGTCGCTCCAGCCCGGCAGGCTCTCGTGCCCGAAGTCGGGGTAGAGCACGTACTCCTTCGGCGCGGCGATCTTGTTGTAGGCGGCAAACTGCGTCGACGGCGGGCAGACCGTGTCCATCAGCCCCACGGCCATCAGCACGCGCGCCTTGATCCGCCCGGCGAGGTGCTGGTTGTCGATGTACCCCAGCCGCTCCCAAATCGCGTCTTCGCGCTCGTGCCGCGGGTCGAAGAGCCGGAAGTAGGCGTGCAGTTCCTCGTAGGCGGCCTTGGCCAGGTCCATCTCCCAGACGCGCTTGTAGTCGCAGAGGAACGGGAAGACCGGCGCGGCGCGCTTGATCCGCGGTTCCAGCGCCGCGCAGGCCAGCGTCAGCCCGCCGCCCTGGCTCCCGCCGGCCGCGCCGAGCCGCTCGGGGTCCACCTCGGGGAAGCCCAGCACGGTCCGCGCGAGCTGCGCCGTATCGAGGTAGATGTTGCGGAAGAGCAACTTCGAGGGGTCCTCTTCGTCCAGGCCGCGGATGATGTGCCCCTTCAGCGTGTTCCCGCGCACCGCGCCGGCGTCCTGCGAGCGCCCGCCCTGCCCGCGGCAGTCCATGGCCGCGACGCAGAAGCCCTGCGCGACCCAGGCGAGCTTCTCGAACCAGTCGCCGCTGTGCCCGCTGTAGCCGTGAAAGAGGAGCACCGTCGGATGCCGCTTGCCGCCCGCGTTTTTGGGGCGCAGGTACTTGGCGTAGACCCGCGCGCCGAAGGCGCCCGTGAAGAACAGGTCGAAGCACTCGGCGCCGGGCGCCTGGAAGGCCCCGGGCGTCAGCTCGGGCGCCGGATCGATCCCGCGCAGCTCGGCGAGGCTCTTGTCCCAGAAGGCGTCGAAGTCCTTCGGGCGCGGGTTGCGGCCTTCGTACTTGAGCAGTTCCGGGAGCGGCTTGTCGGCGAGCGGCATGGCGAGGTCCTCGCGGGTTGTGGGGTCCGAAGCGGGGATTATCGAACCGCCGCGGCGGCTGTCCAGCGCGGGGAGAGGGTATGCTTACCGCGGAGGCGCGGAGTACGCGGAGGGGATGCAGGTGGCCTGGCAACGTGGGTTAAGTTGGGCATGGCCGGCAGGAAGCTTCTGAAGTGACAGTCGTAACGCTGAATGTTCAACATGCTGACTCGAGGACATGACGGTATGGCAGACGCTTGGGTGATCCTTGCAGAGGAGCTTCCCTTTCCCACGAGTACCTACGTGGAGGTGTACGGCGCACTTCTTGCGGCATGGGTAGGCTCGCTCTTCTATCTCTTCGTGTACCTCCGAGTGCGCCGGTTTGGCCTTCGAGCGCTTCTTGTACTGACGTTGGGATTCAGTGCGGATGTACTGCTTCACCTGTGGGTCGCTGCCCACTTCAATCGCACGTATGAAGACCAGGGATTCGAATACGGTTTCCTACCTATGCCTGCATGGGAAATAATCGCGCTCAGCATAGTCTGGCTGAGCGCGAGCCTTGCCTTTTCAACCTGGATCTGGGTTATGGACAGAGGCCCCGACGAATCGAAGGACGCTTCGACCTTGCCGACCTGGTGTGCCGAAATGGCTGTAATCGGAGCTTGCTTTGGACATGCCGTTACGACGGGCATCTTGTTCACGATGAGTATGGTAAAAATCATGTAATGAACACGTCATCGCATAATGAGATCTCGACATGACCGATTCGACTCAAGCACCTCCCTTCTCCCTCCGCCCCGCCGCGCTCGACGACGCGCGCGCGATCGCCGAGGTCCACGTCGCGTCGTGGCGCGCGGCGTACAAGGGTCTGGTCCCCGACGCGCACCTCGACGGCCTGAACGTCGAGACCCGCACGGTCAAGTTCCGCGAGTGGCTCGAAGCGGCGGGCGTGCCCGAGCGGCGCACGTGGGTCCTGGAGGAAGCCGGGCGCGTGATCGGGCACGGCGAGACGCAGCCGGCGCGCGACGCCGGCCTCGACCCCGCCCGCGTGGCCGAACTCTGCGCGATCTACCTGCACCCCGCCGCATGGGGGCGCGGCGGCGGGCGGTTGCTGCTCGCCGAGGCGCTCGACGACCTGCGCGCGCGGGGCTTCGAGGCCTGCGTGCTGTGGGTGCTCGAGAACAACGCGCGCAGCCGGCGCTTCTACGAAATCGCCGGCTTCGCGCTCGACGGCGGACGCAAGCCGCTCACCTTCGCGGGGCGGACGGTGGACGCGGTGCGCTACCGCATGAGCCTCGAACTTGCGTAGCGCGGCGCGGGCAAAATCGATGGAGAATGCCCGCGGGCGAGACGCCCGCGCCGCGCCCCAAAAAGGAACGCGGCCTTGAAAGGCCGCGTTCCTCTGCTTCGGTCGAACCCCGCCGCGCGGGCGGGGGTACGGAGACGGGTCAGCGCTTCGTGCTGGGGCCGGTGTTCGCGTCGCGCGCGCCTTCGCGCCGGTCGTGCCGGTCCTCGACGCGGTCGCGGACGTTCTCGCGCCGGTCGCGCACGTCTTCGGCCTTGTCGCGGACGTCCTCGGCGCGGTCCACGCGCATATTCTGCTTCAGCGCGGCGATCTGGACCCGCAGCCGCTCGGCCTGCACGCGGTCCCCGTCGGCCAGCGCGTCCTGGTAGGCCGTCTCCAGTTCGGCGAGCTTCTTCGCCTTCACCGCGTCGTTGGCCGCGTCGCGCACGTCCTCGCGCCGGTCGCGTACGTCTTCCTTGCGGTCGGCGACGTTCTCGCGATGGTCGCGGACGTCCTCGCGCCGGTCGGCGAAGTCTTCCTTGTGGTCGGCCATGAAGCGCCGCGCCTGGAGCTTCTCGTCGTCGTTGAGCACGCCGTCGCCGTCCTTATCGAACCGCGCCAGCAGCCGCTTCTGAAGCTCCTCGCGGCTGGGCTTGGCCGCTCCGTCTTCGGCACGCGCGTGCAGCGCCAGCGCGGCGAACAGCACGGCGAGCAGGCAGGTCGCCAGGGTGCGCATGATCGGATCAACCTCCATATAAGGGTGGCGGCCCGACGCGGGCCGCGTTCGGCCATCCTATCTCAAGGCTCGTGCCAGTTGGAACGGGTATCCGGATCGATCCGGCATCGCCTTACGAGGATTGGGGTTGCAGGCGCAACCTGAAGCGGATTACCGCGCGCTGGAGCGTTTGCCGCCCGCGCGTTTGCCGGGATCCGCCACGGCTGTGGGGATTCGCGGCAGGCTCGTCAGGGCTTAGGTTGGCCCTCGTTAGGCAGCGCCTCGGCGTGCGCTTCCTTGAGCGTCTGGCGCATCGCGTCGGCCAGCTTCTCGACGCAGGCCGCGTTGGGATGGACGTCCTTGAACCAGGCGTCGCCGTCGGCTTGCCGCTCGGCGTCCTTCGAGCCGTCGAGGATCAACTGCTTGTAGTGCTGCATCGAGAGCTTCTGGTTGCGGATGCGCAGGTCCCACTCGTCCTTCTTCAGCAGCGCCGCGGTCACGGCGTAAAGGTCCGTCAGCGGGAAGCCGCGCGCCTTGGCCAGTTCGCGCGTCTGCGCGTAATGCTTCTTGCTGATCGGCTCCTCGGCCTCCGCGCCCATCTCCTTCCACCACGCGCGGCTCTTGCACGCGATCGAGGTGCAGAGCACGAGCTTCGCGCCGGGGTAGTCGGCGAGCACGCGGTCGCAGAGCCCTTCGAGGTTCTTGCGGAACTCCTCCGGCGTGAAGCGGTCCTCGTCGTTGATGCCGAACGCCACGAAGCACAGGTCCAGTTCCTTCAGCGCGCCCTTGAGCTTCGTCTCGTACGCCCCGCCGGTAGCCGTGTACTTGGGGATCGTCGCGCCGCTCTTGGAGACGTTATGCACGGCGACGTTCTGGTTGGGGTAGGCCTCCTTCAGCCGCGCCAGCAGCACCGCGTCGAGGCGCGCCTCGGCGGGCAAGTACGTCTCCTCGAAGACGCTGTCGCCGATCAGCGCGACGTGGACGGTATCCTCGGCGCGGAGCGGAAAGACCGCGGCCGCGCAGAGCGCCGCGAGGACCGGGACCAGGAGAGCGCGAGGCCGCATGCTGGAATCCCCCGTGCGGGCTTAAAGAGGTCGCTGAATCGAATAACAGACTCGATTCAGAGATAGCCTACACCGGCTGCGGGAGAGAAGCGTTGAAAATTATTCTTAGGTTCTTCCTAGGTTGTGGCGCGAGGTATCCAACTCGTCGGCAGGATCGCACAACCCGGTGTGCCGGCGGGACCTTCGGCCAGTTCGCGCGCCAGCAGGCGGACGGCCTCGCGACCTTCGTCGCGGAACGAGGCGCGGATGGTGCTCAGCGGCGGGCGGTTCTCCGCGGCCTCGGCGATGTCGTCGTAGCCGATTACGGCGACGGAGTCGGGGACGCCGAGCGCGCGGGCCTTGAGGAACTCAAGGAGGCGCAGCGCGACGCGATCGGAGCGCGCGGCGATGGCGTCCACGCGTCCGGCGGCGGCGTCTTCGGCGGCGGCCTCGAACATCGCCTCCTCGCGCTCGGGGTGCGGCCACCAGACGCGCGCGAGCTGCAAGCCGGCTTCGGCGGCGAGTTCCTTGAGCCGTTCCGCGCGCGGGGCGGGGGCTTCCTGCGCTTCGCCCAGGTAGCCCACGCGCCGGCGCCCGCGGGCGTACAGGTGCGCGAAGGCTTCGCGGTAGCCGAGCGCGTAGTCGTGGGTCACGATCCGCTCGGTCCGCGAAGTCTGCCCCAGGATTACGTAGGGAAGTTTCCGCGCCTTGAGCACGCCCTCGAGCCGCGCGGCGAGGGTCTCCTGAAAAAGGATCGCGCCGTCGTGGAGCGGCCCGATGGCCTTCTTGAGCGCGTCGAGGTGCGGGTGCTCGTGCGGGTTCAGAAAGCGGAACCGGCAGCGCACGCCGGTCTCGTCGCAGGCCGCGGCGATGCCCTCGATGCGGTCCAGGTAGGTGTGCGGGCTGCTGCTGGCGGCCAGCGCCTCGCGGGTCCGCGAGATCAGCACGTCCAGCGTGGGCGCGCCGGCGCCGGCGGGCGGCGCGGCGGGCGCCTCGCCGACGAAGGTGCCGCTCCCGCGCCGCGCCACGAGGACGCCATCCTCGATGAGCTGACGGATGGCCATGTCGAGCGTGTCGTTGGCCACGTTCCAGCGCTCGCGCAGCGCCTGGCGCGTGGGGAGCCGGTCGCCGCGCCGGAGCCCGCGCCGCGCGATCTCGGCCTGGATCAGGACCATGACCTGCGCGTACTTGGGTTGAATGCCCGGCGCGTCCATGCCGGCTCCTTGTCCCTGCGCTCTGGAGCGCACTCCGAGGGTGCTTCGAACCAATCCGATTATCGGTCTGCTTGAGCTGGCCTTCAAGCAGGGGATGGACGACGCCGTCCGAGCGGCGACCTGCGCCGGCGGGCGACCGGGCCTCGTTTTCCCCCTGCCAATTCGGCGTCTGGCCGTACAACGCTCCCATGCCCGAGCCCGCTTCGAGCCCTCCGCGCGCCGCGTACTTCGACGTGGACGGCACGCTGGCGCGTTCGGACATCGTCGGCCCGCTGATCCTGATCAGGAAGCGCCTCCAGAACCCGCTCGCGCACGCGCTCTGGCTGGCGGCGCTCCCGCCGCGCGGGCTGTACTGGTACCTGCTCGACAAGCGCGACCGCGCGGCCAGCAACCGCGCGATCTACGCCTGCTACGGCGGCCTGGACGCCGCGCGCGTGAAGGCGCTGGCCGGGGCCGTTTACGAGGCCTATTGGACGCCGCGGCTCTTCCCGCTGGCCCGCGCGCGCCTGGACGCCTTGAAGGCCGGCGGCGCGCGGCCGGTCTTCGTCACCGGGGGGCTGGATTTCCTCGTCGAACCGCTGGCGCGCGATTGCGGAGCCGAGGTCATCGCGCCGGCGTTGGAAGAGCGCGGCGGGCGCTTCACCGGGCGGCTGGCGGGCGAGCCGCTCGCGGGCGAGGCCAAAGCCGAAGCGCTCCGCGCGCACGCCCAGGCCCGCGGCATCGACCTCGCGGCGAGCCACGCCTTCGGCGACGCCTTCGGCGATATCCCGATGCTCGAAACCGTCGGCCATCCGGTCGCGGTGAATCCCGGCCGGCGGCTCCGCAAGCACGCGCGGGAGCGCGGCTGGCCGGTGGAGTGGTGGGGGGTGTGAATAAAACGTGAAACGTAAAACGTGAAGACGATGTCAGGAGTTTCTGCACTACTCCGCGCCCTCTGCGAACTCTGCGGTGAAACCCGGCTTTGCGGTCACGGCAGCCGCTCGTAGACGATGAACTCCGGCGCGGGCGGCTCCGGGTCGGCGTCCACGCGCTTCCAGCCCGGCAGGTCGAAGTCGAGGCGCCCGGCGCCCAGGTCGCGGACGTAGGGCTTCAAGAGCGCCTCGCGGCGCTGCCAGGTCTGCGGCTCGACGATCAGATACCGCGCGCCGCGCTCGGCGGCGAACGCCTCGAAGGCCGGCCAGTCCTCGAAGGGCGGCACAAGCCACGCCGGATACGGCGGCGGGAGGAGCCAGAAGACGTCGTTGCGCGGCCGGAAGTAGCTCGTCACGAGCGTCGGCGCGCCGCGCTTCACCGTGTGTTCCAGCAGCCAGGCATGCAGATACGCAAAGCGCGGCGGGGGCTCCAGCGGCGCGCGCGGCGAGCCGAGGCCTTCGACTCGCAGCGTAAGGCCCAGCGCGAGGGCCGCGAGCAGGGCGAGCGCGCCCAGCGCGCCGCAGCGGAGCCGCTCGCGCCGCGCCCGCAGCTCCCGCGCGCGCGTGGCGCGCAGGAAATGCCCCAGCCCGCGGAGCGCGTACCAGCCCAGGAGCGGCGAGAGCATCGCGACGAAGCGCAGCACCGACGTGAAGCGCGCCCACCAGGCGAAGAGCGCGAGGGTCAGGAGCACGAAGGCCAGCGCAAACGCGCGCCGGTCGCGGTCCGGGTCGGCGAGCAGCCCCAGCAGCGCGGCCAGCAGGAGCAGCGGCACGAGCAGGACCGAGTAGCGCCACGCCGGCCAGCGGAACGCCGCGACGAGTTCCTCGGCGGCCACCGGCAGCCCCCCGGCGAAGCGCTTGAGCGCGAACTCCGCGCCGTGCGCCTCGAGGAACTCCGCCGCGCCGCCGCGGCCCTCCAGCAGCCGCTCGTCGTAGTCGGCCAGCCAGGCGAACCGCGCGTTGCGGTTGTGGAGCGGGTTGCCGTGGCGCGCCGCGTTGTTCCAGAGCAGCGGCAGCCCGGCCAACACGAAGCCGGCGGCGAAGAGCCCCAGCGCCTTCGGCGCGGCGCGCAGGTCCTCGCGCAGCGGTTCCTTCTTCCAGAGCCGGACGAGGAGCTCGCGCAGCAGCGCGAACGCGAAGGCCAGCGCGAGCACGCTCACGGTGGCCTTGAGCAGCCAGGCGAGGCCCGCCGCCGCCCCGGCCCAGGCCCAGCGCCCGCGCGGGCGGAGTGTCCCCGAGAGCAGCAGCCAGGCCGCGAAGAGCGGCGCGTAGACGAGCGGCTCGGCGGCGATCAGCGCGCCCGGATGGAGCCAGCCGTGCGAGGCGCCCAGCAGGAGCGCCAGCCCCAGGCCGGTCCGGCGCCCGCTCGCGCGCGCGGCCAGCGCGTAGACGGCCAGCAGCGCGAGCCAGAACAGGGCCGCTTGCAGCAGCCGGAACGGGCGCACGCTCGCCAGGTCCCGCGCCGCGAAGGTCGAGCCCAGCAGCGGCAGCGCGGGGTTGCGGTTGTCGAAGGGATACTCGCCCTTGAAGCACGCGCCGAGGAAGCCCGCCGCGCCGCCGTGTTCGGCGATCCAGCAGGCCTCGTGCAGGAAGTTGCATTCGTCGGCGGCGGGGAGGCGGTCGTACGCCTGGCTGTAGGCGTTCAGCGCGGCCAGCGCCGCCAGGACCGCCGCGGCGCACGGCGCGATCCAGCGCATGCGCCGCCAGCGCCTGCGGGCCTTGGCGGATGGACTGGTGCGGTTCGGCATGTCCGGAGCATCCTACCCTCCCATGCCGAGTCCGGGAAACCGAAGCGCGTCAGCGCTCGAGGCGCAGCGCTTCCTGGCCTTCTTTCTTCCAGACGCGCTGGATCAGGCCGGGCTTGCCGCCGATCCCGTGCGCGGGCAGGGGTTCGACCTTGGCCGGCTCCAGCGCCGCCAGGAGCGTCTTGACCAGATTGCGGGCTTCGATGCCGCCCTGGTCCTTGCGCGCTTCGAGGAACGGCTTGGCGAGGTCGCCCAGCGCGGCGAAGCGGTCCGCGGCGGCCTTGCGCGCCTCGAAGTTCTCGTGCTCGAAGTCCGCGTACCACGCTCCCATGGCCTGATCGAGTTCCGGCAGCCAGCTGAGCCGTTCGGTCTCGCCCGGCAGATGGTCGAAGACCATGCCCACGCGCGCCAGCTCGTCGGGGGCGGGGGTGATCGTCAACGGGAACATCGCGTCGAAGGCCGCGCGTGGCATCGCGCCGCAGACGAGGAAGCCGGGGTGCTCCAGCAGGTCGGGTTTCCAGATCTCCACGATCGCGCGCGCTTCGTCTTCGGTCATGCCCAACTCGCGCCACTGCTTGCGGCAGGCTTCCAGGGTCCGCTCGTCGTCCCACGGCGTCTTGAGCAGCGCTTCGCGGTCGAGTTCGGCGCGGCCCTTGGCCTCGAGCTTCTCGACGACGCGGCCCCAGCGGGTCTTGCCGTCGTTGAGGATCACGACGCACGGCCCGGCGGGGGTCTCGGCGGTGTTCGAGAGGATCAATTGCAGCGCGGTGACGCGCCCGCGTACGGCCGGCTCGCGCTGCGCGGTGCCCTCGTAGAATAGGAAGCGTTCGCTCCCTTCGGCGGTCTGGACGTAAAGCCCCGGCACCTTCCGCGCGACCGACCACCAGTGGCGCTCGGCGGCTTGCGGGAGGTTCTCCGGCGGAGCGGCGCGCAGCGTGCCGGTCCATTCCATCCCGATGGCCAGCGTGCGCCCCGCGCCCATGCTCCAGAAGGTCTCTTCCAGCAGCTTGGGCTTGGGGTAGTAGCAGAGCGGGAAGCCTTCGGCGGTGAGGACGCGGACGGTCACGTCCTTGTCCGGCGCGCCGTAGAAGTGCAGGACGGGCTTGTTCCAGCCGCGGAACTCCTCCTTGGGCGTGTAGACCTGATGGTGCCGGAGCGCGAAGCCGGGCAGGTCGGCGAGCAGTTCGCTCGGCGCGCCGAGGCGCGTGCCTTCGCTGGTCGCGGCGCGGACCATCACGCCCCATTCATGGACCACGAACTTCGGCGCGGGCTCTCCGGCATGGAGCGCCGCGGCCTGAAGGAACAGCATTCCCAGGAACGCCCATGCGCGCATGATGAAGCATCCTCCGATTGGCGGCAAACCACGTGGGCATTCGACGCGGGCCCGCCATGGAGGTTACTACAAGGGGAGAGGGGCGTTGTCCACATGGTGCAAAGGTTCAAGGGCCGCGGGCGTCTGCCTTGCGGGGCTTCTCTTTCGCTGCCCCCGCCGCCCGGTAGACTGGGACCGCCATGGGCTTTCTGAACGCGCTGCTCCTCGCCGGCACGGCCACCTTCGCGATCCCGGTCGTGATTCACCTGATCTTCAAGCTGCGCAAGCGCCGCCTGGTCTTTTCCTCGCTGCGCTTCCTGCAGCAGTCGCTGCTGCGCGAGTCGAAGCGGCTGCGGCTGCGCGACCTGATCCTGCTGCTCCTGCGCTGCGCGGCCTGCATCCTGATCGCGCTGGCCTTCGCGCGCCCCTACCGCGCGGGGCAAGTGCTGGCCGGTCCGACGGGCGAACTGCGCGAGGACCTGGTGCTCGTGCTTGACGACACGCCTTCGATGGCCGCGCAGGACGGCGCGGCGACGCGCTGGCAGGCGGCGCAGGAGCAGGCGCTGGAGGCGGCCGCGGCGGAGAACCTGGAGCGGCTGGGGCTGGTGCTGGTGGGCGAGCCCGGGCGGCCGGAGGTCGAACTCTCGCGGAACTTCGAGGCCACGCGGGAGGCGCTGAAGAAGCGCGCGCGGCCGTCCTACGCCCGCGGGCAGCCCGCGCAGGCGCTGATCACGGCGCTGGACCTCCTGGCCGACAGCAGCGCCCCGCGCCGGCGCGTGCTGTACATCGGGGACCTGCAATTGAACCAGGTGGACCGCGCGGCGTTCGGCGAGGCCGCCAACCGCGCCGTCTCCGGCGCGCGCCCCACGCAGGTGGAACTCCGCCCGCCGGCCTTCGGGAAGCCGCCGGGCAAGCTGAACAACTTTTCCGTCGAGTCCGTGCAGGCGCGCAGCGACGTGTGGATCGAGGGCCGCCCCGTCCGCTTCGCCGCGCGCGTGGCCAACCACGGCGACGGCGAGGCCGGCGCGCTGGTGGTGAAGCTCGTCAGCGGCGACAAGGTCCTGGCCCAGCGCACCGTCGGCCTGGGGCCCCACGACGCCCGCGAATTCGAACTCCAGGCGTCCTTCCCGCGACCCGGCGAGGTTCACGGCTACGTCGCCATCGAGCCCAAGGACGCCCTGCCCGACGACGACCGGCGCCTCTTCGCGCTCAAGCTCCGCAGCAGCATCCGCACGCTCGTCGTCGAGGACAGCCTGCTCGAGCGCAACAGCTACAACGACGAATCCTATTACGTCCGCATGGGGCTGGACCCGCGCCCGCGCGGCGCCGAGGAGCCCGAACCCGGCCAGGGAGGCGGCTACGTCCGCGTGGGCGCCCTGGCCGTGAAGGACCTCACCCCGGCCGCGCTGAAGGACTGCGACGTGCTCTTCCTGGCCGGCGTCACCGAACTGCCCGCGGCGACGCTGGCCACGCTCGAAGAGTCCGTCCGCAAGGGCCTCAACCTGGTCGTCTTCCTGGGCCGCGCCAAGGGGGAGATCTCGGAAGGTTTCTACTCCGGGCCGTTCTGGAAGAACGGGGAGGGCCTGCTCCCCGCGCGCCCCGGGACGCGCTTCCTCGGCGACCTGCTGGAGAAGAAGTACGACGGGCTCGACACCTTCGCCGCCGACCATCCGGTCTTCCAGGCCTTCAAGGGCGAGGTCGAACAGGAATTGCGCCGGCCGCAGTTTCTGCGCCATTACCAGCCCGACCCCAAGGACCTGAAGGCCGGCTCCCGCCCCGCAGGGCAGATCCTGGCCAGCTTCAACGACGGCAGCCCGCTGCTGGTGGAGCGCCCCTTCGGCCAGGGCCTGGTGATGATGTTCAGCTTCTGCGCGCGGGCGGAGGACGACACGACCGACCTGCCCAAGCGGAAGATCTGGGTGCCTCTGCTGCATCAGGTCGTCCGCTACCTCTCGGGCGTCGACCAGGGCGCGCAGCGCAACCTGACGGTGGGCGACGACCTGGCCCTTTCCACGTTGGGCATCGAGCCGACCACGACCGTGCGCCTGACTCGCCCGGCGCCGCACAGCGACACCCTGGAACTGGCCGGGTCCGAGGTTGTAAGCGTGGATACGATTGGAATTTATACGGGCGCGTACCAGCCGGGCGCACTGGTGCAACAAGCCCACTGGGCTGCCAACTTGGACCCGCTCGAAAGCGACCTGAAATCGGAAGATTTAGCCGCCGTGCAAGGCCTCTTCGCGTCTAACCTTAGTGGTGATAAGGAGGACGAGGGTCCGCGCCTGCGCCACCAGGCCGACGACGAGCTCAAAGCGCAGGCCCCCGATTGGCGATACCTTCTCGTGGCCGCCCTGGTCTGCCTGCTGTTGGAAGTAGGGTTGAGAGACTTCTGGGGCGACTGACTCGAGGGCCTCAGGTGAGTTTCACCGCAGAGAGCTGAAAGATTCGAACCAGTCTCTGCGCTCTTTGCGTACTCTGCGGTGAATAGAGCTTAGCGGCAGGAGACCGAGGCATGCCCACCGTAACCCAGAAACCCCCCGCCAAACCGGCGCTTTCCGGCAAGGCGCAGGATGCGTGGACGAACATCGAGGGGCGCGTCGAGGACGTCCGGCGCCGCCACCGCATGAAGTTCGCCACGACCGGGTTGCTGCTGGGCCTGGCGGTCTTCGCCGCGGCGTTCCTAGGTTTCAGCCTCGTGGACGTGCTCTTCAAGCTCTCGGTCGGTTCGCGGCTCTTCTGGCTGGCGCTGGCGCTGGGCGGGACGGTGGCGGTGGTCATCTGGAGCGTCGTGCGCCCGTGGCGCATGCTGGGCGGTTCCACGCGCGTGGCCCGCGAGGTCGAGACGGCCTATCCGGAACTCGAGGATCAGCTCTCGACGGCCCTGGAGTACGGGCGCGACGGCGGGCTGGCGCAGGCGACCTCCAGCCCGGAACTCGTCGGCGCCCTGCTGGAACAGGCGCAACGGCGCGCCAAGCCGCTCGATTTCCGCCGCACGGTCAACTGGCGCGCGGTAAGCTGGGCGCTGCTGGTCGCGTTCGTGGTCGCCGCCGTGGTGGCGACCTACGGAGCCTCCAACCCGCGGCTCTTCGGGGCCACGGTGCGCCGCTTCCTGATGCCCACCGCGTCCATCCCCGCGCCGACCCTGACGGTCATCGAGCAGCTCACGCCCGGCGGCGGCGAATACCCGGTCGAGACGAGCGTGCCGGTCACCGCCAAGCTTTCCGGGCGGCTGCCGGAGTCGGCCACCCTGCTGGTGAAGTTCGGCATCGACCCCGAGGCGCCGTGGGAGCACCGCCTGATGGAGCGCGGCGAGGACGGCGACTACCACGTCACCCTGCGCCGGCTTCTCGACGACGCCACCTTCCAGGTCAAGGCCGGCGACGCGCTGAGCGAGCCGGTCACGCTCAAGGTCTACCAGGAGCCGCAGGTCGACGAATTCAGCCTGCGCCTGGAACATCCGGCCTACACGGGCAAGGCGCCCGAGGTCCTCCCGGCGGGGATGGGCGAAGTCCGCGCGCTCAAGGGCACGCGCGTGACCGTGCGCCTGCTGGCCAACACCGAACTCGGCCGCGCCGACCTGGCCTTCGACGGCGGGCGCAAGCTGGTGGACGTGGAGCTCCAGGGGCGCGGCGCCGAGTTGACCTTCGAGGTCGCCGGCGACGACCGTTACCAGCTCCTGATCGAGGACACCAGGGGCCGCGTCAACCGCTCGCCCGTCAGCTACCGCATCCAGGCCACCGAGGACCAGCGCCCGCGCGTGCGGATCAAGAAGCCCGCGCGCGACATGATGGTCCACCGCGAGCAGGCCGTCGAGATCGAGATCGAGGCGAGCGACGACGTGGGCCTGCGCGAGATCGGCATCTTCCACAGCCTGGGCGTGAAGGAAGAGAAGAAGATGGTGCGGCGCTTCGAGCCCTGCCCGCCGCAGGCCATGGGCCGGCTCAAGTGGGAGCTGGGCAACCTGGGCCTGAAGGGCGGCGAGGTCCTCGCCTACTACGCCTACGCGCTCGACAACGACACCCTCAACGGCCCCAAGCTGGCCAAGAGCGACATCCACTTCCTCACCGTGTACGACGAGGAGGAGTACGACGCGCCGCAGGATCCGCAGAACCAGAACCAGCCCACGCCCGAGTCCGTCCGCCAGCTCGACAAGCTGATCGAGATCCAGAAGAAGCTGCTGCAGGAAACCTTCGCCATGGCCCGCCTGCGCAACGAGGCCGGGGAAGACCCGAAGGCCAGGCAGGAAGATGCCGAGGCCGCCGCCAAGCGCGCCGAACGCGAGAAAAAAAGACGCCGAACGGGCCGCGCAGTCCCAGAGCGACCTCAAGACCAAGGTCGAGGAGCTGATCCAGCAGGTCACCCAGGAAATGGAAGCGGCCGCCCAGGCCGAGAAGCCCGAGGGCGACGAGCCCGCGCCGCCCCAGCCGCAGCTCGGCGAGAAGGAACTCGGGCATATGAAGGACGCCGCGGAGAAGATGGAAACGGCCGCCGGCGAGCTGGAAGGGCAACCGCCCCGAGCCGGCCGTGCCGCCCGAGATGGAAGCGCTGCGGCATCTCTCCGAGACCCGCCGCCTGCTCCTCTCCGACAAGGAAGGCGACCCGCGCTTCAAGATGGCGATGAACGACCAGTCGCGGAAGCGCAAGAAGAAGCAGCAGACCCAGCAGCAGCAGGACCAGCAGGAAGCCCGCGAAGAAATGTCGCAGCTCCCGCCGATGCTGGAACGCGAAAAGGACCTCGAACGCGAGATCGAGCGGCTCGAGAAGATGCAGCAGGAGCAGCCCCCGAAGGAACTCGGCGCGCCACAGACCGCCGAGGAGAAACAGAAGCAGAACGAACAGCGCCAGCTCCAGCGCAAGAACCAGGACGCCCTGGACCAGTTGCGCAAGGACGTCGAAGAACGCGCCGAGAAGATGCGCGAGCTGGCACGCCGCAACCCCGAACTGCAGCAGACCGCCGAACAGCTCGACGAGGCCGCCAAGAAGCTCGACGAAGCCCAGAAGAAGCTGGACCAGAACAAGACCCAGGAGGCCAAGCACGAGGCCCAGGAGAGCGGCCGCAAGCTCGACCAGGCCCGCAAGAGCGGCCGCGACGCGATGGAGAAGGACCTCCGCCGCGAAATGGCCAACCTGCAGCGCGACGCCCAGGAACTCGGGCAGCGCCAGGAACAGCTCGCCCAGCAGAGCAAAGACTTGCAGCAGAAGCAGGAGCAGCAGGGCCAGCCCCAGCAGGGTCAACCCCAGCAGGGTCAACCCCAGCAGGGTCAACCGCAGCAAGGGCAGCCGCAGCAGGGGCAGCCGCAGCAGGGGCAGGCCGGCGCGGAGCAGTTGAAGCAGGAAGCCAACCACCTCTCGAAGAAGCAGGGCGAGGTCGGGCAGGACATGAAGGATCTCGGCGAGCGGATGGCCGAGGCCGAGCGCCGCGCCCGCCAGCAGGGCCTGGCCGGCGCCGAGGCCATGGAGCAGGCGCGGCAGCAGGCCGAACCCGGCGCGCCGGGCCGCGAGGCCGCGGATAAAGCGCAGCAGGCCCTGAAGCAGGGTCAGGCCGAGAAGGCCGAGCACGACCAGCGCAAGGCCGCCCGCGCGCTGGAGGCCATGGCGCGCGCCATGCAGGAGGCGCTCAACAAGACCGCCGCCGAGGACATGGCGAAGCTGAACGAGGCGCTGAAGCAGGCGCAGGAGCTGGCGCAGAAGCAGGGCCAGGTCCACGCCGATCTGGGCGAGAAGCGCGACCCGCTGAAGCTCGCCGAACAGGAAGAGCAGATCGCCGACGCGGCGGAGAACCTCGCCGGCGCCGCCGACAAGCTTGAGGCGCTCAAGGCCCAGGGCCGCAACACCCAGGCCAAGAACCAGCTCGAGGAGGCCGCCAAGGCCGCCCGCGAGGCCGCGCGCAACATGGCCGGCCAGGACACCGAAGGGGCGAAGAAGCCCAGCGAGCAGGCCGAGAAGGCGCTCCAGCGCGCCGCCGCCGAGATGGAACGCGCCTCGGGCAAGACCCTGGAAGACCGCGCGCGCGAGGCCAAGGATCTGGCCGCCCAGGCGCGCGAACAGCAGGAGAAGGCCGCCGGCACCGCCAAGGAACTGCCCGAGCCCAAGCCCGGCGAGAAGCTCGCCGGCGCGGACGCCGAGAAGCGCGACGAGGCCGCCGAGCGCCAGCAGCAGGCCGCCAAGCTGACCCAGCGCCTCGAGAAGGCCATCGAGGGCCTGGAGCAGATCGCGAAGGAGATCAACCCCAACGCCGCGCAGGTTGCCCGCGAGGCCAAGGAATTTACCAAAGAAGAGAAGCTCCCGCAGAAGACCGAGGATCTCGCGAAGGGGCTCGAGCGCATCGGCGATCCGAAGAAGGCCGCCGAGAACGCCGACAAGCCCGCGCCCACGCCCGGCGAGGCCGCGAAGCAGGGCGAGCAGCTCGCCGAGAAGCTCCAGCAGCTCGAAACCAAGATCGAGCAGTTCAGGGCCGAGGCGAACGGCGACCAGCTCGAACGGCTCCAGGCCTTGGAAAAGGAAGCCAAGAGCGCCGCGGAGACGGCCAAGCAGATGGCCCGCGACCCCAACGATCCTGCGCAGGCCGACCAGCCCGGGACGCAGCCCGGCCAGCCCAAGGATCCCCGGGAAGCCCAGAACCCCAAGCCCGGCGACGCGAAGACCCAGGCCGAACAGCTTGAGAAGGACCTGAAGAACCTGGAGCCCAAGCTCGAGCGCCTCGAAGCCAACGCGCCCGAGAAGGGCCAGCTCCAGGAAGCCCAGCGCGCGCTGGAGCGGTTCCGGCAGGAAAACGCCAAGCCCGGCGGGACGCCCCAGGAGACGAAGGAGAACAAGGGCGGCGAGCACCTCAAACGGCTCGAGAAGGCCCTCGACGGCGTCTCCAGCGGCCTGCACCACCGCGTCGAGCGGCTGCTGAAGGCCCGCGATATCCGCGCCGAGGCCGACGAGGTCGCGCCGAAGGAGTACGGTTCGCTGGTCGAGCAGTACTACAAGGCGCTCTCGGCCGACACCGAGACGGAGAAGTAGCCGGACCGAAGCGCCGGGCTACGGCCCATCAGCGCCCTTCGTAGATGCAGCGCGCCGTGCAGGTCTCTTGGACGGTGATGCTGGACAGCAGCGGCAGGGCCGGCTTGAGCCGCTCCCAGAACCAGCGCGCGATGACTTCGCTGGTGGGGTTCTCTAGGCCGGCGAGTTCGTTCAGGTAGCGGTGGTCCAGTTCGTCGATGACCGGCTGCACGCGCGCCTTCAACTCCGCGAAATCCATCACCCAGCCGGTTTGCGCGTCGACCTCGCCGGCGACGGCGATTTCCACCTCGAACGAATGCCCGTGCAGCCGGCGGCACTTGTTGCCCTCGGGCGCGTGCGGCAGCCGGTGCGCGGCCTCGAAGCGGAACGATTTGATCAGCGTGGCGTGCATGGGGTCTGTGATCTGTGATCTGTAATCTGTGATCTGTGATCTGTGAACTGTCTCAGTCCTCAGTCCTCAGTCCTCAGTCCTCAGTCCTCCCAGTACCCGCGCGAAAGCATAAGGTACTCTGGTCATTGTTTCATAGTCCTGTCCACAGATTACAGATTACAGATCACAGATCACAGGTCCCAGGTCACAGCCAGCGGTCCAGCCAGGCCAGGATCTCCACGCGCATCTCGGCGGTCTCGTAATGGGCCACGTCGCGGCGGACCATCTTCCACTTCTCGGAGGCGCCCAGGCGGCGGTAGACCTTCTTCAGCTCGCGGTCGATCGTATCGAGGCCGCGCGGCGGGGTCAGCTTGTCGTAGTTGCCGTTGAGCGAGAGGTGCGCGCGGGGCGCGATGAGGGCGTTGAGCGACGAGGTGCTGAAGTGCTTGAGCAGGTTCGGCACGAAGTAGTAGATGCCGTGCCCGTCCAGGCCGCGCGTGGCGATCAGCTCGTGGAAGTCGGTCAGGCAGCAGAGGTCGATGCAGACCTTGATCCGTGCGTCGAGCGCCGCGCACCACCAGCCCATGGTGCTGCCCATCGAAAGCCCCAGCGTCCCGATGCGGCGGGCGTCCACGTCCTTGCGCGCGCAGAGCCAGTCCAGGGCGCGCAGGTTGTCGTAGACCATCATGCCCCACATCACGCGGCCGTACCAAAGGAACTCCTTGAAGACCTCGCTCTCGGCGCGGCTGAAGCGCTCGCCGAAGTTCCAGTGGTCGATGGCCATGCTGGCGATTCCGCGCAGGGCCAGTTCCTCGGCGTAGGGCCGGCGGTCGCCGAAGACGGGTCGGGGTTCGAGCAGCTCGCGCTTCCCGTTGCGGTACTCGCCGCCATGGTAGTGGTTGTAGAGGACGGCGGGGAAGGGCGGCTTGCCCCGCTTAGGCCGGACAAAGACGGCGGGGACGGGCTCCAGGCCGTTCAGGTCCAGCATGTAGCGTTCAAGGAGATACTCGGGGCGGTCTTCTTCTCCCAGCTTGCGGGCCTTGAGGGGGCGCTTTCTGGGCGGGAGTTCTCCCAGAAGTCCATACAGTTTATCACGTTGTGACTTCTGTCGCGCCGCGGCGAACGTCCCGGCCATGGATCGGCCTCCTTGGAGATTGTGCGGAACCCTTTGAAGGTAAGTACCCCGCCATACCGATGACACCTAATAGGTGCAAGTGCCTTCCTTGCGAGCCGCTTCGGGGTCGCCGGATGAGCCGGAAAATTCCCTGGATTATGCTCGGAAGTGGAAGATTATATTGGAGTTCTGGAGCATGGGGTTTCTGCGGCCAAGTCCCGCCGGCGAGTTTCGTCGTCGGCCTGGAGAGGCTCTGACGCGGGTTAACCCCCAAGGAGCGAACGGAACGGCCATGCGCACATTGAAATCCCGGACCGTGCCCGCCCTGCTGGGCCTGGCGCTGCTCGCGAGCTTGCCGGCGTGGGCCGGCGTAGCGGAAGGCGAGCGGGCCAAGCCGATCCAGGCTGGCGGCGAGAAGCCGGAGACCGTCCAGGTCCAACTGCCGGAGAAGGCCGCCGCGGCGGCCGCCGCGCCGGCCGCCGCGGAAGCTCCCGAACCGGCGCCGGCACCCGTCCCGCGCGCCCCGGTGGGCGACGAGGACGCCCCCACGGCGATCTACCAGCAGTGGAAGGCGTTGGAGCCGCACCAGCTCATCCCCGACAAGTCGGTCTTCTATGCGGCGACCTCGAACTACAGCGCCACCAAGGACGCCTTCTTCCGTTCGGCGCTGCAGGGGCTGATCGCCGAGCCCGAGGTTCTCGAACCGCTGCTCGACACGTGGGACCGCATGCGCAAGGGCTACCTGCACGGCGACGGGACGCTCTCGCCCCTGCAGCAGCGCCGCCGCGAACTCGAGGTCGGGCTCTTCGACGAGATGGTCAAGCACATCGACCTGCACGCGGCCTTCGCCCTCGATTTCGTGCAGGTCCAGAAGGCCGGCGCCGCCGCGCCGCGCGAGGCGCCCCGCTTCCTGTTCGTGATCTCGCTGCCCAAGACCGAGCGCGGCGAGCTGCGGCAGCAGGAACTCGCCGACCTGATGGACCGCTTCAGCGCCAGCCAGTTGATCGACCGGCATTACAAGGACAACGTCTCGAACGTGGGAGCCTACCGCATTCAGGAGCTGAAGTGCGAAGAGCTGGACCTCGAAGAGAGCTGGGCCTTCGTCGAGAACCTGTTCCTGTACGGCCGCGGGCCGGGGATCGTGGAAGAGGCGCTGAAGGTGTACCAGGTCAACAAGGGCGCCGGGAGCCTGCAGCAGAACCCCGGCTACGCCTCGTCCTTCGGCAAGGTCGGCGAAGACGCCAACCTGTACCTGCAGCTCGACGTGATGAACTACGTCAAGGCCGCCCTCAACAACAACCCGCTCGTGGCCCGGGTGCTGGGCCTGGAATCCGAAGAAGCCCAGAAGATCCGGCCGCAACTGGCCATCGGGCTGAAAGTGATGGACGGCGACAAAGCAGCAATCAAAGAGAAGTGGCTCTGGCGCCTCTCCCAAGGCGAGCAATCCCTCGGGCCGTGCAAGGCGGTCTCGGCCTACCTGGCCTCGAACAACTCGCTCTTCTTCGAAGCGCATCAGTTCAACCTTGCGGACTCCATCAAGAAGGCCGCGAGTCTGGGCGGCGAGGGCGAAGGCGGCCCCGCGATGCTCCGCACGCTCCTGGCGGGCCTTCAGAGTTCCCTGGGCGCCAACGACCAGGGCGAGGTGATCCGCCGCCTCGAGCCGTTCAAGGGCGAGATGGCCTTCAACTTCAGCTACATCGCCGGCGGCGACGACCTGCTGGAGATGTTCCAGCCCGTCCTGGCCCTGGAGTTCAACCGCGCCGACCTGGCCGAGGTGACCACGACCCTCGACAAGCTCAGCGCCGCGACCAACCTCACCTACCAGAAGCAGCAGTTCCACGGCGCGGAGCTGTACTATCAGCTCGGCGCGATCCCCGGAGCCGACAACCAGGGGCAGCAGGCCAAGCCGCTCCTGGACGTCCTGCTCGGCGGTTCGGGGCGCAAGGACGAGGAGAAGGCCAAGGGCGCGCCTTTCTTCGCCGGCTACGCCATCGTGGACGTCTCGCCGCAGGTCGCCGGCGCGCAGACGCGCTGGTTCGTGCTCTTCAGCGACAGCGTCAAGGCGCTCAAGAAGGCCATCTCCCAGAGCCGCGTGCAGCGCCATAGCCTGGCGCAGCGCGAGGAGTTCAAGCAGCTCGGGGACAACTTCGACGAGCAGCGCTCCACCGTCGCCTTCCTGGACCTTCCGCGGATGACCGAAGCGCTGTACCGGCAGATCCTGCCCCAGCTCGCGCGCGGGAGTACGAACCGCGCGGGGGTGCTCGAATTCCTCCCGCCGGAGAACATCGTCGTCCCGCATCTGAGCGCCATGGGCTGGGCCGTCACCATGCACACCGAAGGGCGCATGATCGAGGTCATCTCGCCGACGGGGAACCTCTCGCTCCTCGGGCTGGTCTCGGCCTTCGCGCTGCCCAAGATCCAGGCCGAACGGCAGTTGGAGGTCTCCCGGCGCATCGACGAGAACATCCGCCGCATCAGCCTGGGCCTGCACCTGTACGCCGCGGACTTCGACCGCTTCCCCTCGCGCCTCTCCGACCTGGTGCCCGGCTACGTGCGCGTGGAGGACCTGGCGGTCTTCGAATCGCCCTTCAAGAAGGGCGCGGTCAAGCGCGCCGAGGACGTGGACGACATCGAGAAGACGAACCTGGTCTACCTGCCCGGCCGCTCCCTGCAGGACATGTCCGACCAGATCATGCTCTTCGAGATCCGGCCCACCGGCATCTTCGCGCAGCAGGAGGTCTACCGGACCGTCCACCACGTGCTGTATCTGGACGGGCGGGTGACCATGGTCCCGGCCTCGAACCTGCGCCAGAAGCTCAAGGGCGTGCGCGGGCTGCCCAAGGGCATCGAACTTCAGCAGGGCGCGTCGGTGATCCTCGGCGACAACGCGCTGAGCCCCTCGAGCCGCGGCGGCATGACCGCGTCGTCGCCGGCCGGTGCGGCCGGCGCGGCCGGTGAAGGCCGCGAAGATCCCCTGAGCGGGTACAACTTCGGCATCGGCGGCCGGCCCTCGAAGAAATAGCCTCGCCCTTCCTCTTCGTTCGGGATGCCCTTCTCCGGGAGCGCCTCACCGCGCGCCCGGAGCCGTTTCAGCGTCCCATAATTCAACTGCGGATCGCGCGCCGGATAGCCGATCCCTTCTGGGAATGGCGGCGTCCGTCACGCGCCGCGGCCTTGCCCCTCCGGGACCCGAACGAGGAACCGCCCCCATGAGCGCCATTGCCGCCCCTGAACGCCTGGAACGCATCTCCGCCGAGAACGGCGAGCCCGTCGCGCGCGCGTCCGAGAACGTCTTTCGCGCCGCCGGACGCTCCGCGGAGTTCTACGACCACTTGCGCGCGCATTACCGCGAGACCCGCCGCACGCCGGTGGAGATCCCCGCCGAGATCCGGCTGCTCACCGAGGACGGCGCCCTGTACGCCTTCGGCAGCGCCACGATCCGCAACATCTCCCCGTCCGGCGCGCTGCTCGCCGACATCCGCATCGACAAGGACGCCTATCCCGTCAAGCCGTTCAAGTTCGAGATCGTGATGAAGGGCGGGAGCTACGATGGCATCGGGCTGGAAGCGCGGCCCGTCCGCTTCGAGCCGCAGTTCCGCGGGCTCGGCGTCAAGTTCGACGAGATCTTCGTGACCGCCTGATGTCTCGCCCACCCTCTCCCCGCGGGAGAGGGTCCGGGTTGCGCTCGACGCTCGGCACGGGGCCGCTTCGCTGGCCCATGGCACATTCATAAGCCCAACTACGGTTTTAACTGTTTCGCCGCCCGGCCAGGCTTTCCAGCGCCGCGTCGAAGGCCTTGATCCGTTCGCTCCAGCGCAGCGGCGCGAAGGCCGCGGCCAGCCGCGCGCCGAGGTCCCGCGCGCGCGCGGGCTCCCGGGCGTAGGCCTTCAACCGCGCGAGCAGGTCCGCGCCGTCGGCGTAGAGCGCCTCGCCCTGCAAGCCCGCGGGGAGCAGTTCCGGATACGAGAGCCGCCGCGGGGCGAGCAGCCCGCAGCCGCAGAGCCCCGCCTCGACCACGCTCAGCCCGAAAAACTCGTGGTGCGCCGTGCTGACGACGAGGTCGCAGGACCCCAGCAGCGCGGCGTATTCCTTCCGCGAGGCCGCGAAGCCCCAGTGCGCGACGGCGCCGCCGAGCCGCTCGCGGGCCTGCGCGAAGATCTCCGGGCTGTCGCGGAAGCGTTCCCCCAGCACGACGGCCTCGAACGGCGCGCCGGCCGCCTGCAACTCGAAGAGCGCCGTGAAGAAACCTTCGGGGTTCTTGTCGAACTCCCAGCGATGGTTCCAGCCGACGCGCAGGACGCCTTCGCGGGTCCGCGGCGGCGGCGCGATCTCGACCCCCAGATGCAGCACCCTGGACTTCGCGGCGATGCGCGCCTCGAGCCCGGCCGGCGCCTCGTCGGGCATCCGCTTCAGGAAAGCCGGCGCGGCGGCGAGGAACTCGTCGCGATGGAAGGCGCTGTTGAACCAGACCTCGTCGGCGGCGAGGCAGCTCATCAGGTTGATGAAGCCGTAATGGTAGTCGCGTTCGTCCTCGTGGCGGACGGGGTAGGTGAGCTGGTTCTCGTGCATGAAAACGGCCAGCGGCGGCGGGCGCCCGCCCGGCCAGCGTTCGCGCGCCAGGCCCAGGAACTCGGCGAGGTTCAGGAAGTCGCTGACCAGGAGCGCGTCGCAGGCGCCGAGGCGTTCGAGGTCGTCCTGGAACCGCAGCGCGCTGCCGCGCATGCGCCACTTCCACTTCCGCGCCGGCTGGGTGAAGAACTCGAACCGCAGCGCGCTGCGCGCGGCCAGGTCCTCAAGGAAGGTCTTGTGCGAGCCCCCGAAGTAGGGCTCGATCGCGCCGATCCGCAGGCGCGCGGGTGAACTTCCCGAATCGGCGCTCATCGCGGGGCCCCAAGCCTGCGCCAAGCCATGTCCAGTTCCGTAGTTACGACTATACCCGGATTTTGCGTGGCCGCCGCAGGAACGTAGTCGTCTAATTCCATGGCGTTCCCGTTTTCCGGTCGGAGAGCCTGTCGATGCCGGTTCGATCTCCCTGGGCGCCGCTGTTGACTCTGGCGCTGGTCCTTTCCGCGCGCTCCGAGGAAGAGCCGGCGCTGGAGCGCGTCGTGGAGTTCCGCGACGGGACCGTGTTGAAGATGCGCTTCGAGGACCATGAGCTGGCCTTCAAGCCGGTCACCGACGCCGCGCCCGGCTTGAAACTCTCCGGGCTCGAGCGGCTCGTGCTGGCCCGGAACCCTCGCGTGAACGACCTGCGCCGCGTGGCCGAACGGGTCGCGCAACTGGGTTCGGACGACTTCGGCGCGCGCGAGAAGGCCACCGAGGAGCTGCGCGCGCTCGGCGCGCCGGTCAAGAAGGATCTGGAAGACGCGCTGGCGAGGGCCGAAGACCCCGAAACCAAGATGCGCCTGCGGCGGATCCTCGCGGAACTGCCGCTCGGCCCAGCCGATCCGGGCGAGGGGCTGGCCGACGAGCTGCGCCTCGCCGGCGGCCGCGTGCTGCTCGGGGACCTGGGCGAATGGGCCCTGGTCGGGCGCGTGGACGGCACGCCGCTGGTGCTGGAGCGCGCGCAGGTGCTGAGCCTCGGCGCGGCGGCCCCCATGGCCGTTCAGCCCGCCGCGGAAGCCGAAAGCGGCCACGCGGCGCGGATCGAAACCGACGAGGACGCCGCCTTCGGCCCGCAGGCGACGCGGATCGACTTCGAGAAAGCCCCCGACGGCGCCCCGCTCCAGCCGGGGCAGGACATCCGCCGCACCTTCGTCGGAAAGGGCTTCACGCTCGCGACCTCCTTCGACAACGCCATCGTCAGCGTGAACACCTACAACGTGGACGGCCGCAGCAAGGGGCTCAGTTGCGCCACCCATCAGCCGCTCTGGCAGGGACAGTTGACGATCCGCTTCCACGTGCCGGGGCATCCCGAGGTCCCCGCGGGCGTGACGCGCGCCGGGCTCTGGATCGCCGCGGTCTCCAAGGACGGCACGGCGCTGGAGGCCTACGACGCGTTGGACCGGCCGATCCTGACCGTCAAGACCGTCAAGAGCCCCAACGACTTCCTGGCGCTGCGCAGCCCCATTCCCATCGCCAAGCTGAAGGTGGTGCCGAACCCCGCCATCGACCAGGACTACACCATCGACGACCTCACCTTCGACCCGCCGCGCCCGCTCGGCGAAACCGGCCACGCCACGCGGCAGGCCGTGCGCTTCGATTCCGGCGAGCGCGTCTTCGCGGGCCGGATCGCCTTGAATGATGGGCGCTGCCTCGCCGAGGCGCTCACGGTCGGGCTCGAACGCCTGGAGCGCCCGGCCGGGCAGGTGCGCGAGATCGCCGCGCCTTACGAACAGTGGAAGCCCGTCGAACTTCCGCCCGGCTGCTGGCTGAAGCTCAAGGACGGCTCGGTGCTGCGCGGGCGCTCCGAAGACGGCTTGCGCCTCTGGCGCGACCCCAAGGTCAAGCCGGCCGCCGAGGAACTCGCCGCGCTATGGAGCGACAAGGCGGCCTACGCCGAGCCCAAGACCGAGGACGGCGCCAACGAACTGCCGCCCGCCGGCGGCGTAAGCGTGCTCAAGCCGGACGGCGCCGAGAAGCACGCCAGGTGGAGCATCGGTTTCGAAGGGCTCGAGCTCGCCGGGCAGGGCGCCGCGGACGGGCAGGTGCTCAAGTACCTCGAAGCGCCGATGCTCTGGGTCGCGCCCGTGCCCAAGCCGCCGGAGGCCGCGGGCCTCGTGCGCCTGACCAGCGGCGAGACCTTAGTCCTTGCCCCGCCCGGGCAGCCCGGCTTCGCGCTGGAATCCTGGACCGAGGAAGCCGTCGTGATCGTGCGCGGCGCGCTGCGGCTGGAGTTGAAGCCGGCGGACGTGATTATGGCAAGGCTGCCGAAGGCCCGTAAGCAGTAAACAGTAAACAGTGAACAGTGAACCGTTTTCTCTATTCGCAACCTTGCAGTTACAGAACACAGAACACAGATTACAGATTACAGATCACAGATCCTCACTCCCCCATTTGATTAGCCCGTGCTCGGCCATGTGCCGGAAGTGCTTCACGAGCATCTCCGTGCGGTCGCGGCCGTACTCGTGGTTGGCGCGGCGGACGACTTCGGCGAAGGTGCGCTTGCCGTCGGACCAGAAGAGCGCGCCGTGCAGGTGCGCGTTCCAGGTCGGCGAACCGACGGCGTGGCGCGCGGGGCGGGGGATGCCGTCGTAGGTCGGCGTGCCGATGAAGGTCCGCAGCGGGCGCCGTTGCGCCAGGTCGCCCAGGCGCTCGTCCGCGAGCCGCGGGGCAGGCTCGCAACCGGCCAGTTCCTTCAGGCGGCGCTTGGCGAGTTCGACGAGCCGCCGCGTGTGCCGGTTGACCTTGAGCAGGTCCTTGTGCCCGGCGGCGCGCTCTTCGCGGAGCATCAGCTTCTTCGCCGACATCACGGCCGCGTCGGTCACGTCCTTCATATAGTCGAGGTGGTCGAAGGCATGGGCGAGGTGCGCCTGCTTCTCGCCGGGCGAGCCCAGCGCGTCGAGCCGCGTCGCGTACTGTCCGGCCTGGTCCTCGATGCGGCGCGCGTGGCGGCGCTGGGTCTCGAGCGCCAGCCGCCGCGCCTCGGGGCCGCTGGCCGCGGCCAGGTAGGCGAGGTACGCCGCGGAGATCGTCGCGAAGGCGTGGAGCGTGCGCGGCTTCAGCGTCTCCAGCACGTCGCGGCTGGTGTGCCAGCAGTCGTCGGTGCTGAGCACGAAGGGACAGGGCACGCCGAGCCTGGGATCGGCGTAGACGTTGTCGGTCAGCGCCCAGGGCAGGTCGAGGTCGATCCGCGCGTAGGGGAGCTGCTTCGGCAGCCACGTCTCGAGCAGTTCCAGCAGCAACGTGTCGGCGACGGAGGGCGCGGAGTCGGGGCAGCGGTGGTGGCGGAAGTGCGCGCCGGTCTCCTCGCCGTGCCGGCCCAGCGTGTCCCAGTTCACCCCGGCGACGATGCGGCGCAGGATGCCGGGGTTGGTCGCCGCGAAGCCGATCGTGCCGTAGCATTCGTTGACCAGCAGCCCGCGCACGCCGCGCCGCGCGGCCGGAAGCGCGCCGGCGGCCTGCTTCAGCACGCGCAGGGATTCCAGGATCACCGCGCAGCCGCTGGCGTTGTCGTTCGCGCCCTGCTCCATCGCGTGCCCGATGGCCAGGACCTCCTCCTGCATCGGCCCGTCGATGTAGCCGCAGACGAGCGGGAGCGTGGTCTCCTCGTACGCGCTGTCCACGCGCATGGTCAGTTCGACCGGGCCGCGTTCGAGGAGCACGTCGAGTTCCACGCCGGCCTGCGAGGAGATCGCCATGCCGGGCAGCGGCGCGTCGCCGGCGTGAAAAGCCCAGCCGCCCGGGTCGTCCGACCAGGCGTTGAACCAGAAGGCCGCGTCGGGCAGATGATGCGCGGTCTTGCACCAGCTCGAGATCACGCCGGCCGCGCCGGCTTCGGCGAGCTTGGCCTTCAGCGCCAGCGGATGCGCCGGCGTGAAGACGAGCTTCCCGCGGAGCTGCTCGCGCTTGCGCTCCAGGTCGTCGGCGTCGGCCACGCGCACGACCGGCGCGGTGAGCCCGTCGGGGGCGTCGGGCCGGACCACATGATCGCGTGCGTGGGGCGCTCGGCGGCATCGCCCAGCACCTTGCCGCGTTCCTCGAAGGGCTCGTGGATCGTCAGCTTCGCGGCGCGGCAGTCCCAGCCCAGCGGCATGCGCCAGTCGCCGTAGAGCGTCTTGCCGTCGGCGGGAAGCTCGAAGGTCCGCGCCTTGATGTCCCACTCGCGCAGCTTCGCCGCGACGTCTTTCGCGGTCCGGTGGAACGCCGGAAACGTGAAGCGGCGGTCGTGCTTCCAGAGCAGCTCCACGAGGTCGAGCAGCCCGTTCTCGCTGACGTGCTCGGCGACGGATTTCAAGAGGGCCTGAACGTCGATCGGCATGCGAGGATTCCCGTCGCGGCTTGAGGGTGAACGCGGCGCGGCTGCGGACTCGGCGCGAAGCGCAACGATGCGTAAGCGGTTGTAGGAAAGTCGAGCGGCCGCGTCAAGCTCGGGCGGTCAATTCGCCAGCTTCAGCGCCGCCGCGCCCGCCGCGACCAGCGCCGCGCCGGCCAGCCGCAGCCCGCCCGCCGGCTCCTTGAAGCGCCAGATCCCGATCGCCGCGGCCACCGGCACGCTCAGCAGGCGCACCGCCGAGACCGTCCCCGCCGGCGCCAGCGTGAAGGCGCTCAGGATCAGCGCGTACGAGAGCGGCTCGAAGAAGGCCACCGTCAGCACGTGTTTGCGCTCGCCGCGCCAGGCCTCCAGGATGCCGTTAAGCCGGTCGCGCCCGCGTAGCGTGAGCGGCAGCGGCGCGAGATACAGCCCCGAGCTGAGCGCGGTGAAGAGGAACATGTACGGCGCCGGCTCCATCCGCTGCACGCCGGCGTCGTCGCTGAGCGTGTAGGCGGCGACGCTGAGCATCGTCAGAAAGGCCCAGCAGGGCCCGGACCAGGCGCCGGGCTCGCCGCGCCGGCCAAGGAGCGCGCGCAGTTCGCGCGCGTGCAGGACGCCCACGCCCAGCACGGCCGCGCCCATCGCCGCCCACGCCGCCGGGCCGATCGTCTCGCCGAAGAGGTACACGCCGCCCAGCGCGACGAGGAGCGGGGCCGAGCGCGCCACGGCGTAGGCCTGGCTCAGCGCGCCCGTCTGCAGCGCCCGCGACAGCAGCAGCCGGTAGGCGATATGAATCAGCGCCGAGAGCAGCGCGAAAGGGAGCGCCGCCTCCAGCGCGCCCCAGGGCGCGAGCCAGACGAAACAGGGCAGGAAGACCAGGCCCTGCAAGGTCCCGGCGGCCATGATGCACGCGCCCGCGTCGCGGCTGGTCTTGAGCGTGGCGTTCCAGAACGCATGGAGCACGGCGGAGACGGCGGCCAGCAGGAACGGCAGCGTGTCCATGGGGCGCTCGCGCGGGTCCCGCGCCGGCCGGCCAGGCCGGTGGCTCCGGCTTGCTGCGCTTGAGGTCGGCGGGCGCGGCGACGATGCTATGATAAAAGAAGGATGTTTGCCCTGCGGAGTTTTTGCCCATGCCCGCGTCGCTGACCGCCGCCCCGACGCGCCCCCGCGCGCTGCGCCTCCCGGCCGCAGGGCCGTGGCGCCTGCCGCCCGTGGCCTGGGCCGCCGCGTGGCAGGCCGAGCCGGGCTTCTGCTGGCTCGACCACGGCGGCCCCGACGGCGCAGCGGGCTGGAGTTTCCTGGCCTGCCGTCCCGCCCGCGAATGGGCGCTGCCGGCCGGCGAAGCGCTGCGCGCGCTGGAGACGGAACTCGCCGCGTGGCGTCCGCGCGAAGGCGAGCCCTGCGCCGGCGGCCCGCCGTTTCGGGGCGGCTGGCTGGCGGTGCTGGGTTACGACCTGGGGCGCGAGATCGAACGCATCCCCGCGCGCGCCACACCCGATCTGCCCTTTCCCGAGCTGTATCTCGCGCGGCACGAGTGGGTGCTCGCCTACGAACACCGCGCGGGCGCGTGGTGGGTCGCGGGCCTCGCGGCCGGCGACGAGGCGCTGCGAGCCGAGGCGGAGCGGCGGCTGGCGCAGCTTCCGCCCCCGCGGGATCCGGGCGCGCCCTTCGAGCCGCCCGCGCGGGCCTGGCGTTCGAACTTCGCGCGCGAGGAATACGAGGCCGCGGTGCGCCGCGCGCTGGAGTACATCGCCGCCGGGGACGTCTACCAGGTGAACCTCTCGCAGCGCTTCGAGATCCCCTGGGCGCACGGCGCGTGGGAACTCTACCGGCGGCTGCGGGGCGCGAGCCCCGCCTCGCACGCGGCGCTGGTCCGCGTCGGCGCGGGCCGCTGCGTGGCCTCCATCAGCCCCGAACTCCTGCTCCGCGCGCGGGGTCGCGAGGCGCTGACGCGCCCGATCAAGGGCACGCGCCCGCGCGGGCGTTCGCCGGCCGAAGACGCGGCCTTCGCCGCGGAACTGGAGGGCAGCGCGAAGGACCGCGCCGAGCTGAACATGATCGTGGATCTCGAGCGCAACGACCTGGGCAGGCTCTGCGAGTTCGGCAGCGTCGAGGTGGCCTCGCCCGGCGAGCTGGAACGGCATCCGACGGTTTTCCACCGCGTCGCGACGGTGCGCGGGCGGCTGCGCGAGCGCGTCGGGGCCGGCGAGATCCTGCGCGCGGTCTTCCCCGGCGGCAGCGTCACCGGCGCGCCGAAGATCCGCGCCATGCAGCTCATCGAGGAACTGGAGCCGACGCGGCGCGGGCCGTATTGCGGGGCGATCGGCTGGTTCGGCGCCGGCGGGGACCTCGAACTGAACCTCGCCATCCGCACCGCGCTGGCCGACGAGGCCTCCGGGCGCGCGTGGTTCCAGGCCGGCGGCGGGATCGTCGCCGACAGCGACCCGCGCGCCGAATACGAGGAGACCCTGGCCAAGGCCGCGGCCTTCTTCCGCGCTGCGAACGCCCGACCGATGCCATGAACGACACCCTGTTCTCGCTCAACGGGCGCATCGTCCCCGAACGCGAAGCCGTCGTGCCCGTCACCGACCGCGGCTTCCTCTACGGCGACGGGCTCTTCGAGACCCTCCACGCCTACGGGCGGACACCGTTCCTGCTGGACGCCCACCTGGACCGGCTCGCGCGCGGGCTCGATGCGCTGGCCATCTCCGGCGCGCCGTCGCGGCGCAAGCTGGCGCGGTGGGTGCGCGAGGCCGTCGCGGCCGCGGGCTTCCGCGAGGCCAACGTGCGCCTGACGCTCACCCGCGGCGGCGGCGCGCGGGGGCCTTCGGTGCGCGGCCCGAGCACGCCCTTCACCGTCGTGACGGTCACGCGCTACAAGCGCCGGCCCGCGCGGGACTACACGCGGGGCGTGCGCGCGATCCTCTCGCGCGTGCGGCGGCAGGAATCCGGCGCGCTGGCGGGCTTCAAGACGCTGGCGTACCTCGAGCAGGTCTTCGCGCGGCGCGAGGCCGACGCGGCGGGCGCCGACGAGGCGCTGTTGCTCAACAGCGCGGGCCTGCTCTGCGAGGGCTCGGCCTCCAACCTGACCCTCGTGCGCGGCGGCGCGCTGCGCGTCCCCGACCCCAGGCTCACCGGCGCGCTGCCGGGCACCGTCCAGGAGTTCGTCGTCGCGCAGGCGCGGCGCATGGGTCTGCCCGTCGCCGAGGCGGCGCTGGGGCCGTGGGACCTGCGCGACTGCGACGAGGCCTTTCTCACCGGTTCGATGCGCGAGGTCACGCCGCTGGTCCAGGTGGACGATGCGCGGATCGGGAACGGGAAACGGGGCCCGGTCACGCAAAGGCTGCTCGAGGCGTACCGGAAGGCTGTGATCCGCGATGTGTGATCTGCGATCTGTGATCTGTGATCTGTATGCTATATTCTGAAGGACCGCCTTCGCTTCTAATACAGTTCACAGAATACAGAATACAGATTACAGATTACAGATTACAGATTACAGATTACAGAATACAGAATACAGCCCCTCACGGCGCATCCGCGGGCGAGGGGAGGCGTTCGAGGAAGCGCACGACGATCCCGCGGTCGCGGGTCAACAGCGAGACGCGCACGCGCCGGCGACGCCCCCAACTCGAGATGGTCGTATCTTTCTTGCGCTCCTCGGGCTCGAAGCGGAGCCGCTCGCGCAGGAACTGGGTGAAGCTCTGGGTCAGCGCGGCGGGCAGGAAGCCGATGGGCTCGTCGTCGTGCCGTTTGTCCTTGGAGACGGCTTCCAAGGGCGGCTGGGCTTTCAGCAGGCGGAGCGCCTGCACCTCGGTGTGCTCGGCCTTCGAGGCGGGATTCGAGGAGGCGAAGTGGCGCAGCGTAAAGACGAGGCGCGCGCCGTTGCGCACCGCCCGCAGTTCGGCCGGGTAGGCGCGCAGGGGCAGGGCGAAGGTGAGCGGGATCAGGGTGGAGGCGATGTGGTCGCGATCCTTCGCGCTCAGGTCGTCGGAGATGATCTCATTCAGGCGCTTGGGATCGCGTTGCAAGGCGTCCATCAGGCGCATCCAGAGCCGGTCGAGGCCGTCGTTGCAGAAGCCCCAGGGGCGCTCGAGGTCGCTGAGTTGTCGGGCGTTGGCGTATGCGTTGAGATACCGGGCCAGCAGGTCGTGACCCAGCGGAAGCGAGTGGCGCGGGCCGCCGGAACTCATGCGAATTGGTTTAGTACGCGCGCGCGGGTCCCGCAAGGGATTTTGAGCCTCGCGCGTGGAATCACATGTGCCTTGCGAAAAGTACGAAGCACGGCGCGGCTCACGCGGCTTCGCGCGCGAGGTCAGACGGCTTTCAGCGCGAAGACGGCGCTGGGGCCGCCGGCGTCGAGCGCGTCGATGAAGGCGACGGCGGGCGGTTCGTGGGCCGCGTTCGCGCCGAGGTTCCACGCGCCCGGCAGCGAGCCGGCCGGACGTTGGGCCTGGAGCGCGCGCGCGGCCAGGAACGCGCCGGCCAGGGGCGCGGCGGAGAGGAGTTCGCCCGCGAAGCACTTGGGCGCGACGGCCGTTCCGGCGGGCAGCGCGGCGGTCCAGAAGGATTTCTCTTCGGCGTCGCGCGGTCCCGGCGCGGAGGTTACCAGGAGCGCGGGGCCGGCCTGCGGGCCGAGCTTCTCGAGCGCCGGGCGCGCGGCGGCGGCGAGCCCGCCGCCGCCGGCGAGCTGGACCGCGGCCAGTTCCGCGTGAGCTTGGGCGCCGCGGGCCGCCGCCGAAGCCTCGGTCTCCAACACCAGGCAGGCGCCGCCTTCGCCGGGGACCGCGCCGTCGTAGCCCTGCCACGGGCGGAGCGCGCCGCTGGGCGAGAGCAGCTTCTCGGCCCAGGCGTGCGCGTGCGCGGCGCGGGTGAGGCTCTCGCTGGCGCAGACGAGCACGCAGCTCGCGCTGCCGCGGCGGAGCTGGTCGCGGGCGAAGAGCAGCGCCTCGACCCCGGCCAGGGGCTCGCCGGAAAACGTCGCGGCCGCGCCCTTGAGCCCGAACTCGATGCACAGCAGCGAAGACGGGCTGTTGGCGTAGCCGTGGGTGAACGGGAGCGGCGCGGCGAACTTCGGGTTGGCCTTCACTTTCTTCCAGAAGATCTCCATCGCCTCCAGGCAGCCCAGCGCGGTGCCGTAGGCGCAGCCGAGTTCCAGGCCCGCCGGGCGAGCTTCGCGTTCGAGCAGCCCGGCGTCGGCAAGGGCGAGCTTGGCGGCGGCCAGCGCGAAGGCGCTGGTGCGGTCGACGAAGCTCTTGATGTGGGGCAGGTGCGCCTCGAGCTTGAACTCGGGGGCCTCGAAGCCGAACGCGGGCGCGCCCTCGGGGGTCTCGAAGCCGGTGATCTCGGGAGCGCGCTCGGGCGGCGCGGCGAGCTTCCCGTCCAGGGCGTCGTGGAGCGCCGGCGCGGCGACGAGCCCCAGGCCGGTCAGCAGGATGCGGGGAGCGGGCGCGGACATGCGAGCGGGCCCTCGCTACAGTTCGTGCCGGTGGTAGAAGTGCGCGAAGACCTCGTCGCGCGCGGCGTGGTCGGTGATGAAGATCCCGCGGATCGCGCTGGTGACCATGATGCTGCCGGGCTTCTGGATCCCGCGCATGGTCATGCAGGTGTGCGAGGCCTCCAAGAGGACCGCCACGCCGCGGGCGTCGAGTTTCTCCATCAGGAGATCCGCGATCTGGCTGGTCAGGCGCTCCTGCACCTGCAGGCGCCGCGCGTATTCCTCCACCACCCGCGCCAGCTTCGAGAGCCCCACGATATGGCCGTTGGGCAGGTAGCCCACGTGCGCCTTGCCCATGAACGGCATCAGGTGGTGCTCGCAGAGCGAGTAGAAGGGGATCTCCTTCAGCACGACCAGCTCGGTGTGCGACTCGTCGAAGGTGACGTCGAGGTGCCGGCCGGGATCGAGCTTGCTGCCGGAAAGAAGTTCCTCGTACATGCGCGCGACGCGGCCGGGGGTGTCGCGCAGCCCGTTGCGGTCGGGATCCTCGCCCACGGCCCTGAGGATGGTACGGACGGCATGCTCGACGCTGCTGCGGTCCACGTCGCGGCTCCTTTCGCGCGGTGCGTGGACCCCAGTTTGCCCGTCCGAGCGCGCTCGCGCCAGAGCCGTTTCGAGGCCACGCGCGGCTTGACCGGTTGGTCCAAGCGAAATAGGCTGCCTTCAATCCGCTCGAGATGAGCGCCCGATTCGGAGCGAGCGGCGTTCATGATTCCATGCCTCACCGATTTTCCAACGGCCCGTTCACGCGCCGTGGGCCTTGTGCTCGCCGCCTGGCTGGCCGCGAACGCGATGGGCGGAGAGACGCCTGCGCCCGAGAACCTGCTCAAGAATCCCGGTTTTGAAGAGGCCTTCGAGGAACTGCCCAAGAACGCGGTTACGCCCCAACATCCGGGCGTACAAGAAGGGCGCGTGGGGGTGCACTGGAAGCCCAATTCCGGTTGGGCCGATTTGACGCTCGCCTTCGATCCCGATCCCAATCCGTTCAAAGGCAAGGGCGCCCAGCGCATTCGCTGCACGCGCCGGACCGGAGGGCGCACTCAGTTCGTCCAACCTGTAAAGGTCCAGAAGAACCGCGGGTACGAAATCTCGGCGTGGGTCAAGGGCAGCGGCCGGGTTTCGCTGGAACTGCGCAAAAGCGGAGCGCCCTATACGTCGCATTTCGCCACCGGGGCAAACGTGTTGGGCGAGTGGTCGAAGCTCTCGGTTCGCGGCACCGCGCCCGAGGACGACGAGGCTTTCTTTTTTCTCGCGTTCGACGGAACGGGCTGGTTCTCGGTGGACGAAGCCGAGATGGTCGTGCTGCCGGAGCGCTCCAATGCGCCCCCGAAAGCGGGCAATCTGATCTACAACGGCGGCTTCGAACTGGGCCTGGCGGGTTGGGGCGGGCAGCTTCGCGAGTGGAACGGCTACGCGAATTCGCCCGAGCCCCACGCGAAGCCCTACCCTGACCCGCTCGACGTCGCCGGCTACGAAAGCGGCGACGCCGGCTGCACCGTGACCCAGGCCGAGGACCGCCAGGCCGGCCGGGCGGCCTTGCTGGTCGATCTTTTGCCGAACAGTTGGTGGATGTGGTCCAGCCGGGGCGTCGCGTACAACTTCGGACGCCCGCACCTCCTCAGCTTCTGGGCCAAGGCGGAAAGGCCCGGCGCGGCGCTGTATGCCACGCTCTACTCGGAGAACCGCTTCCGGGACACGCTGAAGAAGTTCGTGTTGAGCGCCGAGTGGACCCGTTACGAGATGACCCTGACGCCGCCGTACTCTTCCAGCGCGGTGATGGGCGCCTACTTCGAGTGCCACGATACGGGCAAGATCCTGCTGGATGGCGTCCATATCCAGGAAGGCGAGACGTTTACGCCCGATGCGCCGCGGCTGGAGGCGGCCCTGGCCGCGCCGCGCGAGACGGGCCCGGTGATGCTTGCCGCGGAGCGCCCGCGGATTCTCCTTCGATTGGCCTCGCCGGTCGACGGGCCGGTCCGCTGCGAAGTCCGGGTGGTGGACGTTGACGAGCGCGAAGTCCAGCGCCTTGAGCGGGAGGTGGCGGTCAAGCAGGGCTGGGGCGAGGCCGAGGCGGAACTCGAGACCGGAGCGTTAGGCGCCTTTCGCGCGATGCTTAAGGCCGTGCAGGGCAAACAGGAGGCCGCGGGCGAGTGCTGCGTGGGCCTGCCTCCCGACCCCGTGCGCGGCGACGAAGAAGCCAGCGCCTTCGGCGGTCATTTCCCGTTCGGCCCCTACTATCTGAAGCTGATGCCCAAGCTGGGCATGAAGTGGGCGCGCCTGCATCCGCCCTTTCACACTAAGTGGATCGTCGTGGAGCGCGAGCGCGGCCAGTTCCGCTGGTACGACGCGGAATTGAGGGCCGTTCGCGCGGCGGGGCTGAAAATCCTGGGCAGCCTGGACCTCACGCCGCACTGGGCTTCCGTTGCACGCGAGACCCAACAGCCGGGCTGGGTGCGCTCCTCGGCCACTTTCCCCGCCGAGCGCGACGAGGACTGGACGAACTACGTGAGCAAAACCGTGACGCACTACGCCGGCGTCGTTGACGACTGGGAGATCTGGAACGAGCCGTTCACCGGAACGTTCTTCGGCGTCCCGGAAGGGCGCGAACGAGGGCCGGAGTACGTGCGGTTGGTCCGCCTGGCGGCCGAGGCCGCACGAAAGGCCAACCCGCGCGCGCGCGTCATGGGCGGGATGGCCGGACCCGATTACGTCTGGACCCGGGAATGCCTGGACATGGGCCTGCATCGGCTGACCGACGTTTTCACGCTGCACCTCTACTATGGCGGAAACGGCGCGCCGGAATTCGACGGCCCGCTCGGCCTGCGGGATTCCGTAGGGCGCCTGCGCGAAGCCTTGCGCTCGGCGCACCGCCCCGACGAAGTCTGGAACTCCGAAGGTGGCTTGAGCGGTGCGACGCGTTCCTGGTACAGCATGCCTGAGTTGGAGCGCGGCTTCGTCGTCCCAGCCCGCGAGCACGCCGAGCAAACGGCGAAATACTACGTGGTTCAGTTGGCCGCGGGCATCCGCCGGGGTTTTCAGTATTTCAGTTGGGCCAGTCCTCCCCACATGGGCGCGGCTTCGGAAGCCACCTTCCTGCACGCGGACGGCACGCCGCGTCCGGCGGCGCTGGCCTACGCCGCCGCCGCTCTCTTTCTGCACGGCGCGCGCGCCAAGGATTCCGGCCCCCATCCCGAGGACGTCGCGTACTTCGCCTTCGACACGCCCGCCGGCGAGGTCCAGGTTTTCTGGAGCAGCGCCGGCAAGCCCGTCGCGTTCGAGACGCGGATTCCCGACGGCGCGCGAATCGCCGACCTGATGGGCAATGCACGCGCACTGGCGCTCGCCAACGGCGCGGCGCGGCTCGAAGCCGGTTCCGCGCCCCAATACCTCTTACTGCCTCCGCGCCGCTGATCCAGGCCCGCCCACGGCGCGCTCGACGTCATGAACTCGCGGAGCATGCGCCAGGGGAGGCGGACGACGCGATCCGTAACTCAGGAGCCAGAATCCAATGTTTTGAAACGATCTTCCGTCCAACCCATATAGCCCGCGACGATGCGGTCGAGGCTCGCCAGGCCGGGGCCGTAGAAGACCAGCCAGAGCAGCCCGATCGCGAAGGGCACCGGGGCGATCCCGATGAGCGTGCCGAAATCCACTTCTTTCAGGGCGTCGACGGCTTCCTGGCGGTGCGCGGTCAAGAGCGCCACGGCCATCGTGCCCAGCAGGCCGGCCGAAAAGAGGCGCGTCGCCACGCCCAGCGCCAGCGCGATCCCGCCGACCAGCTCCAGGCCGCCCACGAAGACCGCGTGGAAGCCCGGCGCGGGGATGCCCAGGTGCTCGAAGAAGGCGGTGGTGCCGTCGAGGTGCGCGAGCTTGCCCTTGCCGGTGTAGAAGAAGGCCACGCCGAGGATCACGCGGGTCAAGAGCGGGGCCAGGAACTGCGCGCGCCGCGCGAGGCCCAGCGCGAAGCGCCCGGCCGCGGCGACGCGGTCTTTCAGGGTCGAGTCCGCCATGAGGGAGGTCTCCTTGCCTTCGCTGCGCTGCGCGGCGGCGGCGGCGAGTTCGGGTGCGGCCATGGTAATGCCCTTTCCGTTTCCGTAAGGCCACAACGCGGCCCCAGAAGCCGCCACGAGCGGCCCGGCGCGCCGGGTTGACTTGCCGTTTGGGATGCCGTCCGGCGCGCGTCCGGCGCCGGGTCTTCGTTTCGCGTACAAGGAATGCATGTCGGAGACGCCGGGGGGTATTCCGGATTCCCGTATTCGGCCGCCCGGCCCCTGCCCTGGATCGGCCGAGGGAAAGAAGGAAGGCGGCGCGCGGAAGGCGGCATTAGGATGGCGGGGGTGACGCACGCACGCGAAGCCTCGCCCGGACGCGCCTGGTGGCCGCTGGTCCCGCTGCTGCCGGCCTTGGGGCTGGGGCTGTGGGTGAGCGGCGAGTTCGCGCTCTGGGCGCTGGCCGCGATCGGCTTCCCGTACGAACTCGATTACGGCGAAGGGCCGATCCTGGCGCAGATGCGGGCGGAAGCGCGGGGCGAGCGGGTCTACGCGCCCCTGGCCGAAGCGCCGTACACGGTGGCCAACTATCCGCCGCTCTTTCGCTGGTGCGCCCGCGCGGCCGCGCCGTTGACCGGCGACTACCTCTCCGCGGGGCGGCTGGTCTCGGCCTGCGCGACCTTCCTTTCGGCGCTGGCGGTGGGGGCGCTGGTCTTCGCGCACGCCTGGCGCGCGCGCGCCGGGGACGAACCCGGCGCGGCGGAGCCCCCCGGCGACCCTACGGCGAAGCTGGCGCTGGCGCTGGTGCTCGGCGCGGCGGCCGGGCTGGCGGCGCTGGCGCCGACCTTCGTCTTCCTGTGGGGCGTGCTCCTCCGCGTCGACGCGCTGGCGCTGGCCTTCGCGCTCTCCGGGCTGGCCGTGGCCGGGTGTTTCCCGCGCCGCGCGGTCTGGGCGCTCCCGCTCCTGCTGGCGGGGCTCTTCACCAAGCAGTCGGCGCTGGCCGCGCCGGCCGCCGTCTGCCTGGCGCTGGCGCTCCGGGAGCGCCGGCGCGGGGTGCTCCTCGCCGCGGCGCTGGCGGGCTCGGGGCTGCTCCTTTACGGGCTGGGCGTGGCGCTGACCGGCGGAGCCTTCCACGAGAACCTCGTCACCGCCAACCGGAACCGCTTCGAATGGTCCCGCGTCGCGCAGTACGCGGGGCTGCTCTGGGCCGACCAGAGGCCGATCCTGCTGCTGGGCCTGGTGAGCGCCCTCGAACTGCTCCGGCGCCAGGCGCGCGCGCCCGAACCGCTGCGCGGGCTGGCGCTCCTTTATTATGCCGCGGCGGTGCTGGTCAGCTTCGCCGTGGGGAAGGTCGGCTCGAACGTGAACTACTTCCTGGACCTGCTGGCGGCCAGCGCGCTCGCGGCGGGGCTCCTGCTGGCCGAACTCCTGGGCGCCTGGGCGGCTGCCCGGGGGACGCGCGCGTCGGCCCTCGCCGGCGCGCTGGCGGCGCTGCTCCTGGCCGGGCACGCGTACCGGAACGAGCACCTGGAGCTGCTCGCGCGGCTCGAAGACGAACTGGAACGGCGCGCGCCCGAGGAAGCGCGGCTCGTCGAGCGCCTCAAGGCCGCCGGCGGCCCGGTCCTCTCCGAGGACCTCGTGCTGCTGGCGCAGGCCGGGCAGCCGGTCCATTTCCAGCCCTTCGAAATGACCCAACTGGCCGCACAAGGCCTCTGGGATCCGGCGCCGCTCCTGGACGAGGTCCACGCCGGACGCTTCGCGGTGGTGCTCCTGAAGTTCGACCTGGCCGAGGAAGCCGGCTGGCGGCGGGAGCGCTTCGCGCCGGAGCTTTTGGCGACCTTGCGCGCGCGCTACCGGGAAGCCGAACGGATCGGGCGGTATGTGCTGTACCGGCCGAAGGGGTAGGCGGGTTCTGGGTTCTGGGTTCTGGGTTCGGAAGTCTGTCGCTACATCCGCCTCAAGCCTCAAGCCCCAAGCCCCAAGCCCCAAGCCTCAAGCCTTAAACCCCAAGCCCCAAGTCTCAAGCCTCGGAACTCGGAACTTCCGTTCACCGCCCGACCATGCGTTCGAGGTCGTCCCAGGAGAGGCTGACGGCGAGGGGCCGGCCGTGGGGGCAGGTGAGTCCCCCGCGGGTGAGGCGGGCGTAGGCCTCGAGGAGGGCGCGCATCTGGGGCTCGCTGAGCCGCTCGCCGGCCTTGACGGCGGCTTTGCAGGAGCAGACGTAGGCGGCTTTTTTCGCGCAGGAGGGCCGGGTCGAGGCGCCGCGCGGGGGCGTCTTCGGTGAGTTCGCCGAGCGCGTCGAGAAGTTCGCGCAGGAGCGGCGCGGCGGAGGCGGACTTGAGCGCCTGGGGCAGGGCCTGGACGGCGGCGGCGCGGGGGCCGAATTCGGCGAGGTCGAAGCCGAGCGCGGCGAGCGCGGCGCGGGCGAGCGGATCGGCGAAGGCGGCGGCCTGGGCGGGGTTGAGTTCCACCGTTTCGGGGACGAGCAGGCGCTGGGAGACGGGGGCGTGCGCGCGGGCCCGGGCGAGCAGGTCCTCGAAGAGGAGGCGTTCGTGGAGCGCGTGCTGGTCGAGCAGCTTCACGCCTTCGTCGTCTTCGATGACGAGGTACATCCCGCCGGCCTGGCCGATGAGGCGGAAGGGCAGCGGAGCGGGGTCCGGACGCCGGAGCCCGCTTCCCGCGTCAGGCGCCCGGACCGCGGCGCTTGCGCCGGCCGTCCAGGGGGGCGGTTCTTCGGCGGCGCGGGGGCATGGAATTCCGCGCGGGGGCGTAGCGTTCCGGAGCGCGGGGCGGCGGAACGGGAACGGAATCGGGGCGCGCGGCCTCGGCGGCCGGGCGCGTTTCGTTCACGAGGCTCGGCGCTTGCGGCGCGAAGGTCTCGCGGACGGCCTGATAAAGGAGGCTGAAGACGCGGTCGGGCTGGCGGAAGCGGACCTCGGCCTTGGCCGGATGGACGTTGATGTCGACGGCCTCGCCGGGGAGTTCCAGGTACAGCACGCCGGCGGGAAAGCGGCGCGCGGGGAGCAGGTGGCGGTAGGCGGCGCTCACGGCGGCCTGGAAGGTCCGGTCCCGGACGGGGCGGCCGTTGACGGCGAGGTACAACTGGGAGCGGTTGGGGCGCGCGGCGGCGGGCGGGGTGAGCCACCCGAAGAGGCGGTAGGGGCCGGCGGGGTTCTCGGCCTGAGCCGCGACGGGCGCCAGCAGCTCCGCGAAGGCCGCGCCCAGGAGCTGGCGGATGCGCAGGGCGTAGGCTTCGAGCGGAAGCGCCAGGGCGGTGGCGGTCCAGAGCAGGCCCGCGCGGGGGCGCGGAGCGTCTTCGCGCCAGGGGGCGCAGGCGAGGAGTTCCTGGCGGCCCTGGGCGAGGCGGAAGCCGGCGTCGGGGCGGACGAGGGCCAGGCGCAGCAGGACCTCGGCGCAGGCGGCGGCCTCGGCCCCGGTCCTTTAAGGAACTTCAGGCGCACGGGGAGATTGGCGAAGAGGCCGCGGACGGCGACGGTGGTGCCGACGGCTCCGGCCGCCGGGACGACCGGCCCGGCGGCCCCGTTTTCCACCTCGAGCGCCCAGGCCTCGTCGGCGCGGGGCGTGCGGGAGAGCAAGCTGAGCTTGGCGACGGAGCCGATGGAGGGAAGCGCCTCGCCGCGAAAGCCGAAGGTGCCGAGCGCATGGAGGTGCGCCTCGTCGGCGAGCTTGCTGGTGGCGTGCCGGGCGACGGCCAAGGGGAGTTCGGCGGGGGTCATGCCGGAGCCGTCGTCGCGGACGCGGATGAGCGCGCGGCCGCCGTCCTCGAGGTCCACGTCGAGGCGGCGGGCGCCGGCGTCGAGCGCGTTCTCGGCGAGTTCCTTCACCACGCTGGCGGGGCGTTCGACGACTTCCCCGGCGGCGATGCGGGACTTGACGGCGTCGGGGAGGACGCGGATGCGGGGCGCGGCGAGTTCCGAGAGCGCGGCCATGCGAGGGCTCCCTCAGCGGCGCGAGCCAGTTTACGCGGCGCGGGCCAGACTGGGCGGCGCGAACCAGTTTACGCGGCGGGGCGTCTTTTCACCACCCGTCCCGTGCGGGAATCCGCGGGGGCGCCGCGTGATAACCTGAAAGGGCATGAAAGGCCTGGCGCGGCGAGCCGCTCCGGACGCCGAAGACCAGGCGCGCCCAAAGGTTCCGCCTTCCGGCGCGCGGCGGTGTACGTGCTCTCGGATGCTTCAAGCGCAGGGGGCGCGGGTCCGAACGCGCTCGCGGCAGGCCGTGGCGGCCCTGAGGGACTTCGTCTTTCCGCGCTCGCGGAGGTTCCCGCCCGCCGCGGCGGCGCGCTCCGGCGGCCGGTTCGCTCCGGATGGCTTGACAGTCTCCTAAGTCCCAAGTACGGTGAAGCTTTACCGGTTCTCTCGGCAATTTTTCGTGGTCTCCTGAGGACAGGCGAACGTTCATGTCCGCCTCGGTCGTGCATCGGCTGGCTTCGCGCTCCCGAATGAGCCTGGCGGCATGGGGTCTATGGGCCTTGAGCCTCGCCGCGGCGGCGTGGGGCGGGCAGGCCGAACTGAATCTGGATCCCGCGCAGTTCGAAGCCGACCGCGTGCCGCTCGAAGCGGTCAAGGAACACGTCCGGTTCCTGGAGAGCCTCGGGACGCGGATGCCGGGCGCCGCCGGCCATACCCGCGCGCGGCAGTACGTCATCAACCAGTTGAAAGCCTTCGGGTACTCCGACGCGACGGGCTCCGACGCGCCGAAGTTCGACGACTGCCTCGCCCCCCGGAAACTGGAAGCGGGCGTCGCCGGCGAGGAAGGGCTGCGCTGGACGCCGGAGCGCCCCGACTCGGCCTTCGGGCGCGCGCTGCGCCTGCGCCTCGCCGACGCCGACGACTCGCTGCACGGCGGGAGCGTCGAGATCTCCGGGCGGGGCGCCGACGGGAAGCCGCTCGCCGAGACCCTGATCCTGCCGCCCTCGCGGCGGGGCGAGGCGCAGGCGCTGGGCCTCCTGCGCTTCACGAAGGTGGACTCGATCGCGCTGCAGCGGCTCGGCGGCAACCTGAGCGGGAACGAGACGTTCTCGGCGGGCTGGGACGCGCCTCCGTTCCACAGCGACGACTGCCTCGGCTTGAAGGACCTGGCCGCCGGGGGCGAGGGGGAGCGCTGGACGCCGGAGCATCCCGAGGCCAGCGAGGCGCGGAACGTGCGGATCCTCGTGCGCGACGCCGACGACTCGCTGAAGGGCGGCGAGATCGAGGTCGCCGGCTTCGGTCCCGACGGGAAGGAGCAGGCGGAGACGCTCACCCTGCCGCCCTCGCTGCGCGGGGAGGCCGAGGTCGCCGGGGACAAGCGCTTCACGCGGATCGAGTCCATCGCGCTGAAGAGCCTCTCCGGGACGCGGACCGAAGGCGACGCGCTCAGCGCCGGCTGGGGCGTGCGCTATTTCGTCGGGATCCAGCGCTTCTGGGGCTCGGCGCCGGTCCAGGAAGCGCCGGGCGCGCTGCGCTTCGAGGGCGCGCCGCCGGAGGGGTTCGCCGCCGAGTACCCGCTTTACGCGCTCTGGCCCAACGGCACCGCGCCCACCACCACCGGCCCGCAGGGCGTCTCCGGCGCGCTGGTCTACGGGCGCTCGGGCCGGCTGGGCGATTTCGACAAGCTCCCGGTGAAGGACGCGCTCGTCCTGCTGGACCTCAACGAGGACACCGCGTGGACGTTCGCGGCGAGCCTGGGCGCGCGGGCGGTGATCTTCATCGAACCGAAGGACGTGCTGAACCCGGTCCTGGACCGGCAGATGGTCCGTTCGCCGGTGGAGTTCCCGCGGCTGTGGATCCCGCGCGACGAGGGGCTCAAGCTGAAGGCGGCGCTGGCGAAGGCCGGCGAGGCCGGGAAGACGCCGGCGGCCCGCGCGATCTGCCAGTCGCGCTGGAAGACCGAACAGTGGGACAACATCTTCCTGCTGGTCCCCGGGAAGGGCGCGCCGGCCTCGGTGAGCGACGAGGAGAAGCGCAAGGAAATCGCCGGGAGCACCGTGGTGCTGGCGGCCTATTACGACTCCTGTTCGATGGTGCCCTCCCTGGCGCCCGGCGCCGAGCAGGCGCTCTCCTGCGCCACGCTGCTGGAGCTGGCGCGGCGCTACCGCGAGGACCCGCCCGCGCGGGACGTGCTGCTGCTCTTCGCCACCGGGCACTTCCAGGGGCTGAAGGGCGAGCGCGAGTTCTTCGCGGACGTGGACAGGCTGCCGCTGCCGGTGGACCGCGGCGCCCTGGCCCTGCACCGGGGCGAAGGGACCATCTCCCGCGCGATCCTGGACCGGGCCCTCGCCGCCCCCGGCCTGGCCCTCGACCACGACCACCTGCTCAAGCTGACCCGGGAGGCGATCGAGGCGTACAAGCAGACGCCCCTGGCCGCCCTCGACCGCTCCTACGTGGAGGCGGCCACCAGCCACGTCTCGTTCTCGGGCGTCCTGGCGGGGCTGCTCTTCCTCGTATTGGCCGGCGCGTGGCTGGTCAACCGGGGGCAGCTCCGCGCGCTGGGAGCGGCGGTCCTGCTGGGGCTGGGGCTGTCCGCGCTGCTCTTCGCCGGCGCGCAGGCGCTCTCGGGGCGCGAGGCCAGCGGGCTGGCGCTCTACCTCGGGGTGCAGTTCCTGGTCCTGGCGCTGCTCTGGTATCTCAGCCGCGGCGGCGCGCGCTACCTGGGCGGGGCGTTCCTGAGCGTGACCGGGATGACGGTCCTGCTCTACGCGGCCGCGGTGCCGTGGCTGACGGCGCACTTCAAATCCAGCCAGGGGATCGTGGACGAAGACGAGCGGCTCGACGGGTTCCTCGATTTGTGGAAGCAGGAGCTGAACACGCGGGAGGCCGAACTCGAACGGCAGGCGCGGATGCTGCGCTACGAGGGACAGAAGGGCAGCGCCGAGCAGGAAGCGCTGCTGAAGGAGCAGAAGGCCCACGAAGAGGCCGGGCAACTGCTCTACAGCCTCTCGTCCTCCGGCTTCGGGATTCGCCCCGAGGTCCCGGTGGACCCCGCCGCGCGGGAACGGGCGCTGCGCGAGACGGCCGCGCTGTTCAAGAACCGCCTGGCCGACCAGCTCGAGTGGGTCGAGCAGGAGTTCGCGCGGCTGGAACGGAACAAGCCCTTCCGGGATCTCGTCGCCGAGCGGCTGCACCGCGACGCCGACGCGAAGGGGCGCAAGAGCCTCTTCCTTTCGCTGGACCTCTCCTCGGGCAACCGCGGCGTGGCGATGTTCTACATGGGCAACCTCTTCGGGACCTACGGGGACATCGAGTCGCGCTACAAGAACTTCGGGCGCTCGGTGATGACCCTGGCCAAGGCCGTGGAGACGGCGGCGGGCGCGAAGAAGGAAGGCACGCTGATGCCGGACACGCTCCTGGAGTCCGGCCGGCGGAGCTGGGCGACGTACCAGGGGGCGCGGCTGGCGGTCGCCTCGGAGGTGGCCGTGCAGGCGCAGATGCGCGGGCTGACCTTCGCCACGCCCTTCGACCGGCGCATGAAGTGGGACACCCCGCAGGACCTCGTCGACGGCCCGCAGCCGGTGGCCTGGGACAAGGTCGATACGCAACTGCGCGTGCTGGGCCCGTTCCTCAAGCTCTTCCTGGCCGAGCCGGCGGTGACCGCCGAGAGCCGCTTCGACAAGGGGCTCAAGAACACCGGCTACTCGCAGCTCGTGCTGAAGACCGTGCGCCGGGGCGGTTCGCGCAGCATCTTCCCCGACATCCCCGTGCCCGGCGTGATGCTGCACCGGGTCTGGCACGAATTCAGCGCCGGCGGGGTGCGGCTGTGCCTGATGGAGTCCACCAACCCGCTGGGCAAGGCGCAGATGACCGGCATGCGGCGGGGCTGGCGCTACCAGTTCGAAGCCGAGAAGTCCGACCCCGAGACCGGCGAGATCGTCTATTCGATCAACAAGGCCCGCCACGGGCTGAACGAGAACCAGATCTTCCAGAGCCAGATCGCGCTGGCCACGCGGCAGGACACCGTGGAGCTGTTCCGCGCCCAGGGCCTGACGATCCTGGACATCGTCGATCCGGGGCGGCTGACCGTCCTGCGCAACTGTTCCCTGCTGGCCGGGCAGACCGAGTCCAAGCCGCTGGAGTTCGGGACGACGTTCAATTACTGGAACGAGCCGCACCGGGTGCTCTTCGCCGAGCCGGGTTCGCGGATCAAGGTGCTCTTTCGCGAAGGCGAATTCGGGCTGCGCGTGGCGATCCTGGACGTGGACGAGGCCGTCGCCGCGAAACTGATGGACGCCGGCGAGGCCCGCGAGGTGAAACTCGACGAGGCCCGCGGCCCGGGCTTCCGGCTGGGCACGCGCAAGGTGCTGGACTGGCTCCCGCTGCGGACGGCCGGGGACCTCTGGTGCCTGGGCGAGAAACGGCTGCAGAACCTCCGGGCGCACTCCATCGGCAACGCCAAGCTGGACAACCCGGAGTTCCCCGGGCCGTATTCGGTGGGGACCGTGACCGCGGCGAAGAACTCGGCCGAGGTCGTCGGCGAGGGCGTGGAGCAGGACGAGGCGACGGGGCGGGGCTGGGACGAGAACGTGGTGGGGCTGCCGCTGGTGGTCGGCGGCTCGCCGGAGGCCTACCGCGTCGAACGCTTCGTGGCGCCGAACAAGCTGATCCTGGACCGCCCGTTCCAGTACGACGTGCCGCCTCGCAGCGCCTACACGCTCACCAAGCAGGATCCGGGCCTGCACAACCTCACCCGGATGCGCCTGAAGGAGGCCCAGGAGGCCCGGGCGAACCGCGATTACGGCGAAGCCTGGCGGCTGGCCAACGAGGCATGGGGCCTGGAGTCGCGCGCGTATCCGGAAGTGCTGGGCACGGCCAACGACAGCGTGATGGGCGTGGTCTTCTACCTGTTCCTGCTCCTGCCGTTCTGTTTCTTCATCGAGCGCCTCACCTTCGCGTTCCCCAAGATCGAGCACCAGATCGGCGCGTTCTTCAGCATCTTCGTGTTCATGTTCGGCGTGCTCTGGATGGTCCATCCGGCCTTCGACCTGGTGGCCGCCCCGCCGGTGATCCTGCTGGCGTTCGTGATCATGAGCCTGGCGGGGATCGTGATCGCGATCGTCTACGGGAAGTTCAACGCCGAGATGCGCATGATGCAGCAGGGCGTGCAGGGGGCGCAGTCGGCGGACGTCAACCGCGCCAGCGCGGCGATGGTCGCCGTCTCCCTGGGCATCTCGCAGATGCGCCGGCGCCAGGTGCGCACCTTCCTCACCTGCACCACGATCGTGCTCCTGACCTTCACCGCGCTCTCGTTCACCAGCACGGTGCGCACGATGAGCCAGGCGCACATCGACCTCTCCCCCGGCGACGAAAAGGACGCGCGCTACCAGGGCATCCTGCTGCGGCAGCTCAATTACGACGCGCTGAGCACCGACGCCTACGAGCAGATGCAGCGCGAACTGGCCGTCGAGGGGCTCTCCTGCACGCCGCGCTTCTGGCGCGTGGCGAAGAAGGGCGAGAAGATCTTCATCGACGTGCTGGAAGAGAGTCCGGACTCCGGCGCGGCGAACCTCAACGAGCGCATGGTCAGCCCCGCGTGCATGGTGGGCTTCAGCGAGCGCGAAAAGAACCTCTTCCCCGAACTGGCCAAGCCGGTCGCCGAAGGCGGGATGATCGCGGCCGGCTCGTGGCTGGAGGAGGGCGACGCCAACGTCTGCCTCATCCCCAGCACGCTGATCGAGAACCTGCGCCCCAAGGGGATCGCGAAGGAGGACTGGAACGCCGAACGGACCGTGGGGCTGGAGGTCCTGATCGGGAGCCACAAGGTCAAGGTCAAGGGCGTCTTCGTGCCGGAGGAGTTCGATTCGCTGCGCGACATCGACGACGAACCGCTGACGCCGGCGGACTTCTCGGCCAGCGAGGCCTCCCGCGGCGCCGAGCAGCAGACGGACCAGACCGCCGAAGTGACCGACCTGGAGAACGCCAAGGCCACGAAGTACGAGCACATCAACGCGGGAAACACCCTGATCCTGCCCTGGCAGACCGCGCGGCTTCTGGGCGCCGACCTGCGCAGCGTGGCGACGCGGATCGGGGAGCCCGGCGTCAAGCCGGACCTGGCGCGGCTGGACTACATGGTCTCGCGGCTCCTGAAGCGCATCGAGAAGAACCTCTTCGTGGGGCGCGACGGGCGCCGCCGGCTCTACGCCTCGACGGGCAAGCTGAGCCTCTCCGGGCTGGGCAACCTGCTGGTGCCGCTGCTGATCAGCGTCCTGATCCTGCTCAACACGATGATCGGCGCGGTCTACGAACGGAACCGCGAGATCACGATCTTCAGCGCGCTGGGACTGGCGCCCAGCCACATCGCGGCGCTGTTCCTGGCCGAGGCGGTCGTCTACGCGACCCTGGGGGCGATCCTGGGCTATCTATTGGGTCAGGGCACGGCGAAATTCGTGCAGGCCTTCGGGGAACAACTGGGCATCGCCGGGCTGTACCTCAATTACTCCAGCTCCTCGGCGGTCTTCGTCACCGCCATCGTGATGATCGCGGTGGTGGGGAGCACCATCTACCCGTCGATCATGGCCGCCCGCGCGGCGGCGCCCAGCGAGGAGCGGCGCTGGTCGGTGCCCGCGCCGGTGGGCGACGAGATCAGCATCGAGCTGCCTTTCAGCTTCCAGCGCGAACTGGTCCCCGGCGCGGCCCTGTTCCTGCACGAATTTTTCGAGAGCCACGCCGAATCCTCGCTGGGCAAATTCACCGCCAAGGAAGTAACCTTGGAGACGTTCCACACCGAGAACGGGCAGGGGCTGTGCATCTTCTTCATGGCCTGGCTGACGCCGTACGACCTCGGCGTCTCCCAGGAGGTCCAGATCTACATCGTGCCGACCGAGGACGAGGGGCTGTACGTGACGGAGGCGACCTTCTACCGCGTCTCGGGGTACGTGGCCTCCTGGCGCCGCGTGAACCTGCCGTTCCTGAACGCGCTGCGCAAGCACCTGCTGATCTGGCGCACGTACTCGCCCGAGCAGCGCATGGAGTACTCGCTGCGCGGCTTCTACCAGTTCAGCGAGGCCTTCGAGGCCGTGGGCTGGCCGGCCCCGCAGGGCGGGCGGCTGCCCAAGGGCGCCGAAGCGGCCGAGCTGCCCGAAGAAGGCGCGGTCCTCGGGCCGTGGCAGGAGGGGGCGCCCGAGAAGAATCCCGCCGCCGCCGAGGGCGCCGACGGCGGCGCGAACGAACCCGCGAAGGCTTGATCGGGACTCATGGGCCATACCAGCGACCAGGAACTCGAAGAATATCGCCGTATCATGGAGCCCCCCGAGGTCTTCGAGGAGGGGTTCTCGTGGCGTACGGTGGTCGGAGCCGTCTTCCTCGGCTTCGTGATGATGCCCGCCAGCATGTACATGGACCTGGTCGTGGGCGGCGCCCACATCGGGGACGCGGCGCGCTGGGTCACGGTGATCCTGTTCCTTGAAGTCGCCAAACGCAGCCGGGTCGTGCTCCGGCAGCAGGAACTCTACGTCCTCTATTACATGGCCGGCATGGCCCTGGCCTCGCCGTTCCAGGGCCTGCTCTTCCGCCAATTCCTGGTCCGTTCCCCCGCCGCCGAGGACCTGCACCTCGTGGGCGTCTTCTCCTCGCCCGAAATGTGGTGGGTCGCGCCGCCCAAGGAGTACATCGAGGAACACGTCCGCACCTTCCTTAACTGGGGCTGGTTCGGTCCCATCGGCCTGATCGTCCTGGGCATGATCCTGGGCCGCATCGATCACTTCGGGCTGGGCTACTTCCTGTACCGGCTGAGCAGCGACGTGGAGCGGCTGCCGTTCCCGATGGCGCCCGTCGGCGCGGCCGGCGCCGTGGCGCTGGCCGAGAGCACCAAGGAGAAGCAGACCTGGCGCTGGCGGACCTTCTCCATCGGCACCATGCTGGGGCTCTTATACGGGACCATCTATACCGCCGTGCCGGCCGTGACGGGGGCCATATTCGGGAAAGCGGTGCAGATCATCCCCATCCCCTGGATCGAGTTGACCGACAAGACCAGCGACGTGCTCCCGGCGGTGGCCGTGGGCCTCACGGTCCACCTGGGCCTGATCATCATCGGCTTCGTGCTGCCCTACTGGTCGGTGATCGGGGGCGTGGTCGCGGTGGTCAGCACCTTCATCCTCAACCCCGCGCTCTACAAGATGGGCATCCTGAAGACCTGGAACGCGAGCATGAAGACGCCGGAGACCGGCGTCGCCAACCAGGTCGACTTCTACATGAGCTGGAACATCGGGATCACGCTCTCGATCGCCATCGTGGGCTTCCTCGCCATCGCCCAGGGCCTGCGCAAATCCCGCGAGAGCGGGGGCATGGACTTCTCCAAGTTGCTGCAGAAGAACGAGAAGCGCGGCGATATCTCGATCTGGACCAGCCTGGGCATCTATCTGCTCTCGACCTTCAGCTACATCGCCATCTGCGCCTGGCTGGTCCCGGGCTTCCCCTGGGTCTTCTTCCTCTTTTACGGCTTCATCTACACGCCCATCATCAGCTACGCCTCGGCGCGGCTGGAGGGCATGGCCGGGCAGTCGCTGACGATCCCGTACATCCGGGAGGCCGGTTTCATCCTGGCCAGCCGCTGGAGCGACTACAAGGGCATCGGGATCTGGTTCGCGCCGATCCCCTTGCACAACTACGGCCACTACACGCGCGGCTTCCGCGAGGTCGAGCTGACCGGGACCAGCCTGCGCAGCATCGTCAAGACCGAGTTCATGGTCATGCCGATCGTGCTCTGCGCCTCGATTCTTTTCAGCGAGTTCATCTGGTCGCTGGCCGCGATCCCCCTCCGACGCCTACCCCTTCGCCAGCATCATGTGGGATGTCCAGGCGCGCACGCAGATGCTGCTCTACAGTTCGACCACGGGGCAGGAGTCGCCGTTCTTCGACGCGCTGCGCCCGTGGGTGATCGGGGTCGGCTTCGGCTTCGGCCTGGGGCTCTTCGGATTCCTCTCGGCGCTCTCGCTGCCGATCCTTTTCGTCTACGGCGTGGTGCGCGGCTTCGGGCACTCCAATCCGCACGGGATGGTCTTCGAACTGATCGGCGCGCTGATCGGCCGGTTCTACTTCGAGAAGCGCTTCGGGCGGCAGAAGTGGCGGCAGTACGCGCCGGTGCTCATGGCGGGCTATTTCTGCGGCGAGGGGCTCATCAGCGCGGGCAGCATCGCGATCAGCATGATCTCGAAATCCGTCTCGCAGATGCTGTACTGAGTACCGCGCCGGCCTAACACTACAACGCTAAATGAACCGCGGAGAACGCCGAGAAGTCTTCTTACGGGTTCAAGTCATGGCGGACGGGAATCCTCAGCGTGTCCTTTAGGTAACGACCCTTTACCATTATCCTCGCCCTTCCTGTCTTTGCGCTCTCTCCGTGCTCTGCGTGCTCTGCGGTTTCGTTTTAGCGTTGTAGGACTAAGGCGCTTGGGCGAGCTGCTCCACGGCCGCGCGCAGCGCCTGCGCGGCTTCGCGGTACAGGCGCGCGGCGCTGCCGGCGCCCTTGCGCGGCTTCTCGGCCTGGCTCTCCAGCTCCTGCCGCCGGCCGCGCAGCTCCTCGAAGGGCAGCGGCGCGCCGAAGCGCACGCGCACCCGCGCGCGGCGCGGGATGGAGCGGCCCTTGGGCAGGGCCTCGTGCGTGCCCTTCACGTGGACGGGAATGACCGGATAGTCCAGCTCCAGCGCGAGCATCCCGATGCCCGACTTGAACGGCTGCAGCTTGCCGCTGACCGAGCGCGTGCCTTCGGGGAAGATCAAGAGCGCGCGCCCGCGCTCCAGCGCCTGCCGGCAGACGGCCAGCCCGTCGAGCGTGTTCTCCTCGCGCTCGAACGGCAGCACGTTGAAGGCCGAACTGAAGAACCAGGATTTCAGCCGCGTATCGAAGAAGTAGTCCCGCGCGCCCATCACGTGCAAGTCGGACGAGCGCCGCCCGAGCACCTGCCGGATGGCGGCGGTGTCCAGATGGCTGGCGTGGTTGGCCGCCAGCACGTAGGCGCCGCGCTCGGGGAGGTTCTCCAGCCCGTAGCACTCGATGGACAGCCAGGTATTGAAGAGCACCTTGGCGGTGGTCGAGAGCGCGCCGCCCAGGAGCAGCCGCGAGAAGGTTGGATCGAAGGCCTGCTTCGAGGAGAGCGCCTCGACCTTCCTGCGCCAGATGCGTTCGGCCAGCGCCGAGCCGTCGGCCGCGCCCTGTTCCGAGCGCCGCGCCGCCTCCACGGCCTCCACGACCTCCGCCACCGTCATCATCTTCACGAGCTGCTCGTCCAGGATGGTCACGTTCAGGCGCAGCTCGAGCTTGCCCATCAGGTCGACGCGCCCGATGGAATCGAGGCCCAGGTCGAGTTGCAGCCGCTTCTCGGGGGTCACGTCGGCGGGGTCGAGCTGCGCGACCTCGGCGATGGCCCGCGCGACCTCGGTGAAGGCGTCCCCGCGCGCGCCGCCGAAGCTCGGGGCCTTCTTCGCCGCGGGACGTTCGCCCCGGTATCGCTCCTGAAGCGCGCGGCGCTGCACCTTCAAAGTGGCGGTCTTGGGCAGCTCGTCCTCCTGGACCTCGACGCGCGCGACGCGCTGGTGGCTCGGGAGTTCGGCGTTGAGCTTCTCGACGGCCTGGCGGACGGCGTCGGCGGAACCGCCGGGCTCGAGCACGGCCACCAGCGCGACCTCCTCGCCGTGCCCGCTTCGAGCGGGGAGCCCCAGCACGCAAACCTCGCGCGTCCCGGCCAGGCCGCGGAACCGGGCCTCCAGTTCGTCGGGGTAGACGTTCTTCCCCGCCCCGGTGACGATCGTGTCGCGCAGGCGCCCCGTCAGGAAAAGATAGCCGTCGGCATCGACGCGGCCCAGGTCGCCGGTGCGGAACCAGCCGTCCTCGAAGGCGCGCTCGGTGGATTCCGGATCGCGCCAGTACCCGAGCATCACGCTCGGCCCGCGCGCGAGCACCTCGCCGACGCCGCGCAGGTCCGGCTGCCGCAGGCGCAGCTCCACCCCCGGCAGCGGGAGCCCCACGCTTCCGGACTTCGGCGCGCCCAGCGGGTTCACGGAGAGGATCGGGGCGGTCTCGGTGAGGCCGTAGCCTTCGGCCACCGGGATCCCGAAGCGCTTGAAGAACTCGAAGACCTCGGGGTTCAGCGCCGCGCCGCCGCTGACGAAGAGCCGGACTTTGCCGCCGAAGCTGTCGTGGACCCGGCGGAAGAGCGTCTTGCGCGCGTTCTCGCCGCCGACGGCCTCCGCGGCCATGGCCGCGCCGCGCAGGAAGGCCAGCGCCATCCGCCCGGTGGGGCCGGCCTGCTGCACCCGTTCCCGGATCCCGTCGGCGAAGAGCTGGAAAATCCGCGGCACGCCCAGCAGCACCGTGGCGCCCACGCGCTGCATCGTCTCGAGGATCTCCTCGCGGCGCAGGCTCTCGAGGTAGTGGATCGTCGAGCCGCCGAAGAGCGGGGTCAGGAGCCCGCCGGTGAACTCGAAGGCGTGGTGCAGCGGCAGCAGGCTCAGGAAGCGGTCGCTCTCCAGCGGTTCGAGCACCTCCGCCACGGAGAGCGCGTTGGAGACGAAGTTGAGGTGCGAGAGCATCACGCCCTTGGGGTGGAGCGTGGTGCCGCTGGTGAAGAGGATCGAGGCCAGGGACTCGGGCTTGGGATCCTTGAGCGGCCGGCCGTCCTCGGCATGCGGGAACGGCCAGGCGCGCCCGGCGTGGGGTTCGAGGTCCGCGCGCGGATCGAGCGGGACGGGCGCGCCCTCCCCCGGCCAGGCCTCGCCGGCTTTCTTGAGGATCGACGCCGAGACGACCAGCGCCTTGGCCTCGACCAGGCGCGCGACGTTCGCGGCCTCGTCGGGGGGAAGCTGGCGGTCGAGCGGGACGGCCGTGGCGCCGGCGCGGACGATGGCCAGGTAGCTGAGCGCCCACTCGGGGCCGTTTTCCGCCCAGAGCACCACCCGGTCGCCCGGCTCCAGCCCCAGCCGCGCGCGGAGTTTGCGCGCCAGCGCCTCGGAGCGCTCGAAAAGTTCGGCGAAGCTCAGGCGCGCGACGCCGTCCTTGGCGCGCTGGATTTCCAGGAAGGTTCGCGCGCCGAAGCGGTCGGCGGCGCGCGCCGCGAGTTCGACGATCGTCTGCGGCACGCCGTGGGCGGCGGCGCTGGCCCGCGCGCGCTGGGCTTCGGCTTCTTCCTCCAGAAGCCGCCCTTCGCCGGCGCCGGCCCGCGGGGGCTCGTCCATGCGCAGGATGTTCCGCTTCAGCCCGGGGATGTGGACTTCCTGGAGGTAGTGCCGCCAGCGGATGCGCCGCACGTCGAAGTCGAAGGTCTCGCGGTCTTCGGGCGCCAGGCGCTCCAGCAGGGTGCGCGCGCGGCGCGTCTCGAAGCGCACCTTCTGGTTGGTGTAGGGGCTGTAGATGTCCACGTAATAGAGGAGCTGCTCGAATTTGCCGTGGAGCACGCGCAGGCGGTTGCGGAGCTTCCGCGCGCCGGGCATGGGCACGGGCACGTCCATCAGCGCCCCGATGGCCTTCATCGGATGCAGGTAGCCGTAGGTCACGCGCCGCCGGAAGCTCTCCACCGAGGGGAACTTCCAGGCCGGCACGCGCACGGGCCGGCCGCGGCGGTCGAGGAACGGGTGCTTCTTGAAGTAGTCGCGCACCGACTGGTAGAGGGTCTCGAAGACCAGCGGGTTCTCGTCGCTGCTGGCGACGTGGATCAGTTCGAAGGCGCCCTTGCGCTGTCCGGCGGCGGCCGCGGCGGCCAGGACGCCGTTGACGGCCATGTCGGCGGGGATCACGTCGAGGACCATGTCGCGCGAGGCCGGGAAGTCGCGCAGCCGCCCCTTGCCGAAGCCCACGATCAGCGGGTCGGCCATGCGTAGCCCGTCCAGCCAGCCCGGCTCGGGCTCGCGCAGGCTCGACTCGATGATCGAGGTCCGCACGATCGCCGTGGAGACCTCGCCGTGCCGCAGCCGGATGAGCTGCTCGCCGAGCCACTTGGTGTACGTGTAGGTGTCGTTCCAGCCGAGGCTGCGCGCGCGCTTCATGCCGGCCCCGACCAGGGCGCGGCGCAGGTACGAGCGCGCCTCGTCGCTCTCCGGCGCCCAGCCGCGCTTGCGGGCTTCGGTCTCCGCGTCGGCCTGGGTGATGTGGGTGAGGGTGCGCAGCTTCTCGACCTCGCGCTCGACCTCGAAGGCCTGGGGGCGCGGGACGCCCGGCGCGAGCTGCGCGTCGATGGCCTCCAGGGGCTCGAGCAGCCGCTCCGGCACCGAGCCCACGCGCTGCCCGCAGACGTAGCAGGTGGAGATGTGCGCGTAGGCCGCGCCGGCCAGGCGCGCGAACTCCAGCAGCCGCTGCGGGCTCAGCGTGTTCACCTCCAGCGCCACGTCGAGCCGCTCGTCGAAGACCACGGTCGCGGCGGAACCGATCACGAGGTCGGTCCGTGCGGCCAGTTCGGCGTAGGCGCCGGGCTCCAGGCCCAGGCGCTCGCGGCCCAGGTCGCCGGGGACGCAGGCGAGCTTCTCCTCGCAGACGCGGTCGAAGCGCTCGCCCCATTCCTCGCGCAGCCGGTGGAAGACGCTGTTGCGCAGGATCTCCTCGCGCAGGCGGATCTGGGGATCGACGAGCGAGCCGTCGGGCCGGACGCGCGGCCGGATCAGCAGATGGATGCGGCGGATCTCGGGGAGATCGCGCAGCAGCTTCTCGACCAGCGCCTTGGCCAGGAAGCCGGTGGCCCCGGTGACCAGCACGCTCTTGCCGGCGAAGAATGCCCGGATGGAAAGTGGAGATGCCGTCTCGGCGCCGCTCATGCCGAGGAAAATAAGCGCCCGGGGGGTAATTGCCAGCGCGCCCCAAAGCGAGATTTCCGCGAGAAATCCGGATTTGAGGGCTTTCCAAGTTCCGGCGAGCGGTTATCGATTCTCGGCGAGATACGCCTGCACTTGGAGCTTTCCATGTCGCCTCAGGCGGCCCTGCTGATCCAAATGGCGTTGCTGCTGGCCCTGGCCCGCCTGCTGGGAGAGTGGCTGGGGCGCCTCAAGCAGCCTCCGGTCCTGGGCGAACTGCTGGCCGGCGCGCTGCTGGGGCCGACCGTCCTGGGCTGGGCGCTTCCGGAGGCGCACGCCGCCGTCTTCGCCAACGTGGGCGGGCTGGAGTCGATCGCGCAACTGGGGCTGGTGATGCTGATGCTGCTCACCGGCCTGGAGACCGACGTGCGGACCATGCGCGACCTCGGCCGCGCCGCCTTCACCGTCTCGCTCTTCGGCCTGCTGGTGCCCTTCGCCCTGGGCATCGCGCTGGGCGCGATGTTGGAGCCGCCGGCCAGCGCGACGCGGCTGAACCTGAGCCTGTTCCTGGGCGTGGCCATGGCCGTGTCGGCGATGCCCGTCATCGCCAAGATCCTGATCGACCTGGGCCTGATCCGGCGCAACTTCGCCGTGATCACGCTCAGCGCCGCCGTGGTGGACGACACCGTGGGCTGGATCGCGCTGGCGGTCATCAGCGGGCTGGTGACGGCGGGCGCCTTTGAAGTCTCCGGGCTCCTGAAGACCCTCGCCTGGCTGGCGCTCTTCCTGCTCGCCGCGCGCGTGGCGCTCTATCCCGCTTTGCGCCGCGGCCTGGAACTGGCGGATCGCTGGACCCGCCTGCCCGGGAGCGACTTGGTGTTCGTCTTCGGCGCGACCCTGCTCTGCGCGGCGGCAACCGAGGCGATCCACGTGCACGCGGTCTTCGGCGCCTTCGTCGCCGGCATGGTCCTCCGCCAATGCCCCACCCTGCGCGCGGAGAATTGCCACAAGCTGGAGCTGATCACGCTCTCGCTCTTCTCCCCGCTCTTCTTCGGCCTGGTGGGGCTGGAAGTGAACCTGCGGGAACTCAAGAGCCCCGGGCTGCTGGCGGCCGTCTGCGGGCTGGCCCTGGCGGGCAAACTGGCCGGCTGCTGGCTGGGCGGCCTCTTGGGGCGGCTGACAGGCTGGGAGTCGCTGGCCATCGGCATGGGCATGAGCGCGCGGGGCGCGGTGGGCCTGGTGGTCGCGAAGATCGGGAAGGACCTGCGCATCCTGGACGAGGAACTCTTCTCCGCCATCGTGGTCATGTCGATCCTGACCTCCTTCCTGGCGCCGCTGGGATTGCGCCTGCTGCAAAGCCGCCTGCGCCCGAACGAAGAGGAACTCGCGCGGGAGAAGGGCTCGGCGGGGCGCTTCATGCCCTCCGGCGCGCTGCGGGTGCTGGTCCTGGCCGGCGGCGGCGTCAACGCCAAGGCCGGCGGGCAGTTGGCCGCGCGGCTCTGCGCCGCGCCCGGGGACCGCGCGACCGTGTTGCGCGTGCGGACCGGGGAGGCGCGCTGGTGGGAACGCCTCCTCTTCTGGCGCCGCGCCCCGCGGCGCATCGACGAGGAGCGCTATTTTCAGGATCTCAAGCAGGCGGCCGGGGCGGAGGCGGCGCGGCTTGAGTTCCGGTCGGTCGCCGAGCAGGACAGCGTACTGGAGACCGTGCTTGCCGAGGCCGCAAGGGGCTATCACTTCGTCGTGGTCGGCGCCTCCGGACACCGGCACCCCATTCACGATCCGTTTCTTACCCAGTTGATCCGGCGCGCGCCCTGCCACGTGGTCATCGTGCGCGGCGAACCGGCCCGCGAAGCAGGCGGGTTCGAACGCGCCCTGGTGCCCACCGACGGAAGTTATTTCGGCGAAGCCGCCTTCGAGTGGGCCGCGCGGTACGCCTCCGCGGGACGCACGCGGATCAGCGTGCTGTACGTGACCGAAAGCAGCCCGCGCAATCCGCTGCTCCCGGCCGCGGCCCTGGACCCGGCGCACGCGCACGGCCAGGACATGCTGCGGATCACGTTGCAGCAGAACTATGCCGAGCGCCTCGCCGACCCCGCGCGCCTGGATTGCCACGTGCGCGAGAGCCAGTCGATGGTCGAGGGCCTGGTGGAGCAGGTGCAGCAGGGCTCCTACGACCTCGTGGTGCTGGGCGCGGCCGCCAAGACGCTGACCGAACGCCTGTCCCTCGGGTCCAACATCGAGGCGGCCCTGGAGACCTTGCCCTGCGCCGTCGCCGTGGTGATCCCGCGCATGGGTTCCGAGAGCGGCGCGTAGCGTCGCCCCCTTGAAAGCCCCCGCCCTTCAGGCACAATCGGCGCACCTCATGCGCCTGTAGAAGACGCGGACATGCGCGGGCCACTCCCTCCTGGCAAGCGTGGGCGCGGGCGCGGTATCGACGGGCCGCCCGGCTGGCGGCGAAGCCGGTTCTCCAGTACCGGGGCGCGGCGTGAATCCTGCTCTTCAAACCCTCCTGGTAGCCGCGGTGGGCGGCGTGTTCGCCCAGTGGCTCAGCCGCCTGGTCAAGCTCCCCGCGATCATTCCGCTGCTGATCCTGGGCATGCTGCTGGGTCCGGAAGGGCCGGAGTGGCTGCGCCTGATGCCCCGCCCCGGGGAGGCGATGCCGCGGACGCTCCAGGCCATCGTGGGCCTGGGCGTGGCCGTGATCCTCTTCGAGGGCGGCCTCTCGCTGAACCTGCGCGACCTGCGCCTGGCGCCGGTGACCGTCCGCAACCTCATCACCCTGGGCGCGCTGGTCAGCTACGCGGGCGGGACCCTCTGCGCCTATGCGCTGGCGGGCTTCGAGTGGTCCACCGCCTTCCTGTACGGCGCGCTGATGATCGTCACCGGGCCCACCGTGATCGTGCCCTTGCTCAAGAACGTCCGCGTGAAGCGCCGCGTTCACACCATTCTGCTCTGGGAGGGCATCCTGATCGATGCGATCGGCGCGATCACGGCCGTCGTCACCCTGGAGGTCGTGCTCCGCGAAGCGGGTTTCTTCAAGGCCACCCGCGGCTTCGTCGGCGCGATCCTGATCGGACCTTTGATCGGCGCCGCCGGCGCCTGGCTGCTCTCGCGCTGGCTCATGTGGCGCAGGCGCAGGGGCAAGTACGACGAGGAACTCGATCCGCTGCTGGCCCTGGCCGGCGCGCTGGGGCTCTTCGGCCTCAGCGAGACCCTGTTCCACGAGTCCGGCCTGGGCGCGGTCACCTGCGGCGGGCTGCTCGTCTCGAACATGCTCGGGCGGGAAGTCGAGGAACTGCGCCGCTTCAAGGGCACCATCACCACGCTGCTGGTGAGCGTGCTCTTCATGCTCCTGGCCGCCAACTTCAGGCTCGAGACCCTCATCCCCCTCTGGCCCATGGGCTTCGTCGCCATCGGCGTGATGATGCTCGTGGTCCGCCCGCTGAACATCCTGCTCTGCACCCGCGGCACGCCCATCGGCTGGCGGGAGAAGATCTTCCTGAGTTGGATCGGACCCCGCGGCATCGTGGCGGCTTCCGTGGCCTCCCTCTTCGCGCTGCTCCTGGCCGAGCACGGCGATCCGGTGGCCGGCGAGCGGCTCGTCGCGCTCACCTTCAGCACCATCCTCATCACCTGCCTGCTCAACGGCTTTACCGCCAAGCCGCTGGCGAAGCTGCTGAAGCTGGAGGTGGCGCGCCCGGAAGGCCTGCTGATCGTGGGCGCCAACGAACTGGCGCTGCGCGTGGCCGGGCTCTTCGAGAACCGCGGCGTGCCCACGATCATGGTCGATACCAACCCGCTGGTCTGCAAGCGCGCGCGGGAGGCCGGGTTCGAGGTGCTCGAAGGCAACGCCCTCGACGACGAGTTCATGGAAGACAAGGACCTGGGAGGCTTCGGGCGCATCCTGGCCGTGACGCCCAGCAGTCACGTCAACGCCCGCGCCTGCTCGCACCTCACCAGCCGGCTCGGCCTCTCCGACCCCCACGGCATCGTCGGCCCCATGGGCGGCGAGGATGCGCGCCGACAATTGGAGGAGAACGGGAGCCGCACGGCCTTCTCCGAGCATGTGGACATCGTCGAGGTCGGTCGCCTTCTCAGGGCAGGGCGCGTGCATCTGCGCGGACATCGCGCCGACGGACAAGGAAAGCTCCCGGCCCAGAAGCATCTCTTCCTGCCGCTGGCCTCCGAGATCGACGGGAAGCTCGAGCTGTACGGCTACGGAACGGAAATCCCCCCGCGCTGCGAAGTGATCGGCCTGGAATTCGAGGATCTCGCCGGCGCGGCGGCGCCCTTCAAACCCCTTGAGGCGCCCCCCGAAGAAAAGCCGGATCTCGAGGCGCACAGCCCCGCCCCATAACGCTGTTTCCAATCGAAACGGCAGGGTAGGGGGAAGCCTTGACGTAAGCCCTACATTGTTTTTATAACTCATTTAATATTAATATGTTAAGGGCTCAGTCGAGGAATGGAATGGAGGTGCGGCGCAGGTTTCAGGCTTTGGACGTGCAATTGCGTAACCTCCGCGCCGGCCAAGGAGCTGCAACTTCCGGCCACGCTCCGCGAGTTTGTGCATTGGCGGTTGCAATGGAGGCCCGATAAAGTATTCCCAAAGGCACGGCTTAACTTAAAGGAAACCGGCGGGCCGCTTCCCCTAGTCACGGGCGTGGCCGGGCTGGCGGTGCAGGGGATTTTGCGCGCATGACTCCCGTGATTTTCGTGTTAGTCATCCTGGGCCTGGTGGTGGGAACGGTGGCCGGGTTCGCCTTGAAGGCGCCCCTGTTGCCGGACTTGATCACCGAGCACGGGCGCATCATCGACCAGCAGCTTGTGCTGACGCTCTACATCACCGGCGCGATCTTCGCCATCGCCCAACTTGGCTTGGCCTACCTGATTTACAAACATCGCCATCGGGACGGGGTCAAGGCCAGCTACCTCCAGGGTTCGACGAAGCTCGAGTACACCTGGACGGTGGCGACGCTGGTGCTCTTCGTGGGCCTGAACCTGATGGGCCAGGGCGTCTGGGCCCAGATGCACCTGAACGAGAAGCCCGCGCGCCCGGTCAACATCGAAGTCACCGCGATGCAGTTCAAATGGATCTTCCGCTATCCAGGCAAGGACGGGAACCTGGGCGCGCGCGCGGCCGAGTACATCAACCCCGCCGAGGGCAATTACGTCGGCAAGGATCCGGACGACGCCAACGGCGACGACGACTTTCAGCTCCTCTCCATGAGCGTGCCCTACGGGATCCCGGTGGTGGTGGACATCCGCAGCATCGACGTGCTCCACGGCTTCGCCGTCCGCGAGATGCGCCTGAAGCAGGACGCCGTGCCGGGGCTGAGCGTCAATATCCCCTTCACCGTCGAAAAGGACGGCACCCTGGAGTTCCCCTTGAGCGGCAATTACGCGGCGGACCTCGACAAGGGCGAGCTGCCCGACGCGCTGAAGCATGAGCTGAACGCGAACAAGCTGGTCTGGAAGGACAAGGCCTCGCTGCGCGCGCTGGAGCCCGGCAGGGTCTGGCGCCTGACCCTGGACCCCGACTCGATCAATCGGCCGTACCTGGTGAAGCTCGAGAACGGCCGGCTGAACCTGTACCGCTCCTGGTACGAACTGGCCTGCATGGAACTGTGCGGCTACGGGCACTACCAGATGCGCAGCCAGGTCAACGTGCTCAGCCCGGTCGAGTACGCGGAGTTCGTCGAAAAGAACTCGCCCTGACGCTGGCGGAATACTCACCCGGGAACGGTCGAGTCGCGGAGGAGCAGGCATGTCGTCGGAAGCTGCGGCCGAACACGCCGTACACGTGCACCAGGCGCCCACCAATCCGATCTGGCGCTACGTCTTCAGTACGGACCACAAGGTCATCGGCATCCAGTACTGGATCCTGGCCCTCGTCTCGGCCTTCGTCGGGATGGGGCTTTCCGTCTGGTTCCGCCTGCACCTGCTCAACCAGGGCCATGTCGCCCAGTTGACCGACCAGTTGTCCCTCCTGGTCGAGGGCTCCGCCGACTACAACGCCATCAAGGCCAAGATCGACGCGCTCCAGACCGCCTGGTACCACATGGAGCCCTCGCAGTACCTCGGCATCCTGACCATGCACGGCACGATCCTGGTCTTCATGGTCCTCACCACCGCGCCCATGGGCGGCTTCGGGAACTACTTCCTGCCCATCCAGGTCGGCGCGCTGGACATGGCCTTCCCGCGCCTGAACATGCTCTCCTTCTGGCTGACCTTCCTGAGCTTCGTCACGCTGATGGCCGCGTTCTTCGTGCCCGGCGGCTCCCCGAACGCGGGGTGGACCGGCTACCCGCCGCTTTCGGCGGTCCCCGACTCGCAGGGCAACGGCTATCAGGGCCCCGGCGGCTGGGGGCAGGACCTGTGGGTGCTCTCCATCGCGATCTTCTGCTTCGCCTCGCTGGTGGGGGCGATCAACTTCATCGTGACGACCCTCGACCTGCGCACCAAGGGGATGACCCTGATGCGCATGCCGTTGACGTGCTGGGCCTGGTTCGTGACGGCGATCTTGGCGCTGCTCTCCTTCGCCGTGCTGCTGGTCGCGGGGCTGCTGCTGCTGCTGGACCGCAACTTGGGAACCAGCTTCTACGTCCCGGGCGACCTCTTCGTGAGCAACAAGCTGCTGGTGGACCACAAGGGCGGCTCGCCGCTCCTGTTCCAGCACCTCTTCTGGTTCTTCGGGCACCCCGAGGTGTACATCGCGATCGTGCCCGGGATGGGCCTGGCCAGCCACCTGCTCAGCAGCTTCGCGCGCAAGCCGGTCTTCGGCTACCGCGCGATGGTCTACGCCATCTTCGGCATCGGGGTGCTGGGCTTCTTCGTCTGGGGCCACCACATGTTCCAGTCGGGGATGAGCCCCTACGTGGCCGTGGCCTTCAGCGTGATGACGATGGTCGTGGGCGTCCCGTCCGCCATCAAGACCTTCAACTGGCTGGGCACGATCTGGGGCGGGAACATCCGCTTCCAGAGCCCGATGCTTTACGCCCTGGGCTTCGTCTCGCTCTTCGTGACCGGCGGGATCGGCGGCATCTTCCTCGGCCAGAACGCGGTCGACATCTACTTCCACGACACCTACTTCGTGGTCGGGCACTTCCACATGATCATGGGCGTGGCGGCGATCTTCGGCATGTTCGCCGGGACCGTGTACTGGTTCCCCAAAGTGACCGGCAAGATGATGAACGAACCGCTGAGCCAGGCCCACTTCTGGTGCACCTTCCTGGGCGTCAACGTGATCTTCATCGTCATGCACCTGATGGGCCTGGAAGGGCATCCGCGGCGCTACAGCGGCTTCGCCTTCGAGTTCCTTTCGAGCGACTACATGGTGCGGATGCACACCATCGTCACCCACACGGCGATCTTCACCGCCTCCGCGCAGGTGTTGTTCCTGATCAACCTCGTCTACAGCCTGGCCGCGGGCAAGAAGGCCGGCGACAACCCGTGGGAATCGACCAGCCTGGAGTGGGCCACGACCTCGCCCCCGCCCTTCGAGAACTTCAAGGACGGCGTGCTCCCCGAAGTGCACCACGGCCCCTACGAATACAGCGTGCCCGACGCGGCGAAGGATTACATCATGCAGCACGATCCGCCGGAAGCCCGGCCCGCGACGGCGCCCGCGCCGCATTAGCGACCCAAGCCATGGAACAGGCGATGCCGCTGACCCAGGTTCAGCCCAAATCCGCGCTCCGCGCCGGCGGCCCGCCGCCGGTCGCGCCGGGCGAACCCGGCGATGGCGGCTCGCGCGGACAGCGGTTGCCCGACCGCAGCTACCGTCTGGCGCTGTACGTCGTGCTGGCCCCGGTGACGATGACCTTCGCGGCGCTGGCCAGCAGCTACATCGTGCGGCGCGGCATCGGCGGCGACTGGCGCGCCGTGGAGCTCCCGGCGGTCCTGTGGCTCAACTCGTTCGCGCTGCTCTTCAGCAGCGTGGCGCTGGAGGCCGCGCGCCGCGGACTGCGCGAAGGCCGGGCCGGCGCTTTCACGCGCTGGTGGCTGGCGGCGACCGCGCTGGGCGTGGCCTTCCTCGGCGGGCAGGCGCTGGCGTGGTTTCAGTTGTACGCGGCGGGAGTCGGGATGGCGTCCAACATCAGCGCCTCGTTCCTCTACCTGCTCACGGCGTTCCACACGCTGCATCTGCTGATCGGGGTCGGCGCGCTGGCCTGGGTCGCCCTGCTCGCGCTGCGCGCGCGGGTCGCGCCGCCGCGCCGGCTGGTCGCGGACCTGGCCGCCGTGTACTGGCATTTCCTCGACGGGTTGTGGATCTTCCTTTTCGCCCTGATGCTGGTGTGGAGGTAAGCGAACTTGAGCGAAGCAACGGCAGCGGTCGCCCCCGCCGAAGCCGCCCCCGCGGCGGCGGCACACGGACCTGCGCACGCACCGGCCAAGGACGATCCCTGGTACGGCGGGCGGCATCCCTTCGCGATCGATTCCAAGAAGTTCGGGATGTGGCTCTTCATCGCCTCGGACAGCATCACCTTCGCGGCGATCCTTTTCGCCTACACCTACGTGCGCCTCTCCGACCCGGACTGGCCGCTGGTCTTCAACGCGGGCAGCGTCGCGCTCTCCACGCTCATGACCTTCGTGCTCCTGACCAGCTCCCTCACCATGGTCCTGGGCGTCGCGGCGGCCAACGCGGGGAAACGCAAGCAGGCGGCGCTGTGGACCTTCGCGACGGCCCTGGGCGGCCTGGCCTTCATCGTCATCCATGCCTGGGAATGGTCCCACGTGATCCACGGCCTGCCCGAAGGCCCCTTGCCGCTGATGTGGTGCGCCTTCTTCACCGCCACCGGGATGCACATGCTCCACGTCACCGTCGGCTTCTTCTACCTGACGATCGTCGGCCTCGCGTACCTGGGCGGGAAGTTCAAGCCCATCGACATCGAGGTCGCGGGGCTGTACTGGCACTTCGTCGACCTGGTCTGGATGTTCGTCTTCCCCATGATCTACTTGATGTCCACCGACATGACCAAGGGCTTCGGGCACTGAGCCGAACCGCGGCCGATACCAAGGAAGGACGCACATGAGCGACCACGCCGCCGAACACCACGAAGAGCACCACGAGTTCAACCTGAAAGAAAACCTGGCCGTCTGGTTCGGCCTCGTCGCGCTGACCCTGGTGGAAGTCTACCTCGCCTACGTCCACCTGCCGCCCGCGACGATGCTGATCACCCTGCTGGGCCTCTCGGCGATCAAGGCCGCGGGGATCATGGGCGTCTTCATGCACCTGAAGTTCGAGCGCGTCAGTTTCGTCCTGACGCTCGTGCCGCTGACCATCGTCACCATCGCGCTCTTGGCGATCATGTTCCCCGACGCGCTGCGGCTGTACATGTTCCACTGGATCGGCTCGCCGACGCCCTGACCCGAGAGGGGCCGTGACGTGACGCGCATCCTGAAGCGGCTTGGCTTACTGGCCCTCGCCCTGGCGCTGGCCGCGCCCTCGGCGTTCGCCCAGGGCTGTCCCATGTGCCGGGAGAACGCCGCCGCGCTGCCCGCCGAAGGGCAGCAGGCCATGAACCTGGGCATCCTGCTGCTGGTCGTGCCCCCGCTGCTTTTTCTGGGCGCCTGCATCGTCACGCTCGTCCGTTACGCGCGCGCCGACGCGGGCTCGCAAGGCCCCTCGCTGCCGCGCGTGACCGTGACCTCGCCCGTCCGCCAGCCTTGACCGCGCCGCGCTCGACTTGAGCCGCCCGGCGCCCGCGGTATCCTCGTCATGCCGCTGACCTCGTTGTCCCTCGAAAGGACCCGCATGGCTACGTTCAAGCTCGCCGTAATGGCCGGTGACGGCATCGGCAAAGAGACCGTTCCCGAGGCGCTGAAGGTGCTGGAGGCCGCGGCCAAAAAGTACGGCGGCTTCGAACTGAGGCCCACCGAGCTGCCCTGGAACTCCGACTACTACGAGAAGCACGGGCGCATGATGCCGGAGGACGGCATCCAGCAGCTCCGGGCCTTCGACGCGATCCTCTTCGGCGCGGTGGGCGACAAACGCGTGCCCGAGCACGTCAGCGTGGCGCAGACGATCCTGGCCATGCGCCGCGGCCTCGACCAGTGGGCCAACATCCGCCCCGGCCGGCTCATGCCCGGCGCCCCCTGCCCGCTGAAGGACAAGGAGCCCGGCCAGATCGACTTCGTGGTCGTGCGCGAGAACACCGAGGGCGAATACGCCGACGTCGGCGGGAACCTCTTCGCCAACACCCCGCACGAGGTCGCCGTGCAGAGCGCGGTCTTCACCCGGCGCGGGACCGAACGGATCCTGCGCTACGGCTTCGAACTGGCCCGCAAGCGCAAGGCCCAGGGCGCCGGCAAGGGGCAGCTCGTCTCGGTCTCCAAGCAGAACGCCCAGCGGCACGGGCAGGTCTTCTGGCACCGCGTCTTCGAGGAGGTCCGCGAGGAGTACCCGGACATCGAGTCGCGCTTCCTTTACATCGACGCGGCGTGCATGGACATGGTCCGCAAGCCCGAGACCTTCGACGTGCTCGTCTCCAGCAACCTCTTCGGCGACATCCTCACCGACCTGGCCGGCGCCATCGTGGGCGGGCTGGGCATCGCGCCCAGCGCGAACCTCAACCCCGACAAGGCCGCGCCGAGCATGTTCGAGCCGGTGCACGGCTCGGCGCCCGACATCGCCGGGAAGGGCATCGCCAATCCGTTCGGCTCGGTGATGGCCGCCGCGATGATGCTCGACTTCCTGGGGCAGGATCAAGCCGCGCAGGGAATGGTGCGGGCCGTCGAGTCGGTCCTCTCCGACGCCAAGGCGCCCAAGACGCCGGACTTCGGCGGGAAGGCCAAGACGCGCGAGGTCGGCGACGAGATCGCGCGGCGGGTCTGAGCACCGTCGTCTACGATTTGTTCGTATAAAGTTATTTGTGGATTTCCCCAAGAATGGCATGAGGCGTGCTGATGGCGCCTCCGCGCCCAGGCATCCCGACATCCTCGCGACCGCCTCTCGGCCTAAATCCCGGGTTCGTCCTGTCCACGAATAAAAGGTATAGACTCTCGATCTTGCCTCACGATATACTTGAATGCTTGTAATCGAAAGGCACATAGGTGCATCTTTTTTACGGTCTCTTAGACAATGCTAAGCGGCCTGTCGGAACCGGCTGGGAGGTCGGCGGCCAAGCTCTGAAGTGACGATTCCCGGCCCAGTTTGAAAGCGCGCCAACGCCTCTTCCGCTGCACCACGGTGCATCTTTTTTAGGGTCTCGTGGACACCCTGAAGCGGGGGCTGCGGTAGGAGCCGCGGAGGATGCGGCGCGGGATCAAGCGCACCGGTGCAACTTTTTTTGGGGTTCCCTGGTCGAGACCGGGACTCCAGGGGAGGGCTACGAACCGACGGCCTCCGCGAGGCTCTCGCCCGAGATGCCTTCGTGGCTGTCGTGCCAGAGCACCTTGCCGCCGGGGCCGAGCAAGAGCGCCTGCGGGGACTCGTGCCGCACGCCGGTGTCGGCGGCGATCTTCTGCGAGACCGGCCGGCGGTTGACCACGTCCACCTCCACGATCGTCAGGCCTTCCGGCGCTTCCTTAAGGTACGCGCGGAAGCCGCGCTCGGCCATGCTGCTGACCGGGCAGATGGGGCTTTTCTTGAAGATCAGCAGGCGCCCCGCGCCGGCGGCGGCCTGCCGCTTCCACAGTTCGTCCCATGCGGCGAGGTCCATCAGTTCGCGGCTGGCGGGCATGGCGGGCGGATCCTCGGGTGGTGATGCGCGCACTCATACTCGGCGCGCGAAACGCCGTCAACCGGCGCACTCTTATTCAAAGCTCAGACGGTTGCCCGTCCCGCGCCTCTTGCGTTTCGCGGGCTCGTCCCCGCGCGGCGCCTGAATCACGGCGGTCGCGTTGAGCCCCTTCGGCGGTTCGCCGCGCAGGATGCGTTCCAGGTCCTCGGCGAGAGCCTGGCCGGAGGGGTAGCGGTGCGTGGGCTCCTTCTCGAGCAGCTTGAGGATCAGCTTGGCGACGGGCTCGGAGACCCGCGGGTTGAAGGTGCGCGGATCCGGCGGGGGGTCGTTGACGTGCTGCAGCATCACCTCGGGGAAGTTGGCGCTCTCGAAGGGCAGGCGCCCGGAGACGGCCTGGAAGAGCACCACGCCGAGGGAGTACAGGTCGGTGCCGGGCGTGAGGTCCTTCACGCCCTGGGCCTGTTCGGGCGAGATGTAGTGCGGCGTGCCCACCGCCAGGCCGTCCTTGGTCAGCGGCTGGAACTGCGGGCCCATGGCGCGCGCCAGCCCCAGGTCCATCAGCTTCGCGGCCCCTTCGAAGGTGAGCATGACGTTCTCGGGCTTCACGTCGCGGTGGACGTAGTTGCGCTCGTGGGCGTGATGCAGCGCGAGGGCGATCTGGCGCACGATCTCCAGCGCGTCGGCCTCGGCGATCTTGCCCCCGTTGCGCTCCAGGCGCCGGTCCAGCGATTCGCCCTCGATGTATTCCATGGCCAGGAAGTGCCGGCCGTTCGTCTGGCCCACGTCGATGCCGACGACGATGTTGGGATGGTTCAGCTTCGCCACCGCGCGCGCCTCGCGCTGGAAGCGCTGCAGGAGTTCCTGGTCCTGCGCCAGGTCCGAATGCAGGATCTTCAGCGCGATGATCCGCTCCATCGAGACCTGGCGCGCCTTGTAGACGGTGCCCATCCCGCCCGTCCCAAGCACGCTCAGCAGCTCGTAGTCGCCGAACCGCCGCGTCGCGCCCTTGCCAGGCATCTGCTGCTTCAGCTCGTTGAGCTGCTCCAGCGTGACGTAGCCCTTCGTCACGAGCATCTCGTCGAGCGACTTGCGCAGGCCCTGCTTGGCCGCCTCGTGCTGCGCGAGGATCGCGTTCTGGATCTGCTGCTTGGAAAGCAGCCCGCGCTTGAAGGCCAAGGCCACATGCGGATAACGATCCGCCAGCGACGGTTTGGGGGAGGACGACGAGGACATAGGCAACCCGAGTGAAACGCCCTTTGCGTACCCGCCGTTTATCAATCTACTCAAGACTCGAACGGCTACCAGATGAAGTTGCGCAAGTAGGCAGGAATTGCGCGCCGGCGTCACTTGTGCAGTACCTTCGCCTGCTCCGGTGCAATACACTGATAAAGGTCTTCGCCCGGATTTCACCTCCTGTTTCACGGAGCCTCGACATTGCGTATGTCCACGGAGGCCCAGCCGCTGCCCTTCCTGACCGCGTGCGAGCGCGCCGGGTTCGGGCCGGTGGGCGTGAAACAGCGCCCCGAAGACTTTATCGTCGAGGAAGTCCCGCTTTACGAGCCCGCCGGGACGGGCACGCATGTCTGGTTCTGGATCGAGAAGCGCAACCTCAGCACGCACGACGCCGCGCGGCTGCTGGCCAAGGCGCTCGGCAAGCGCCCGGGCGACGCCGGATTCGCGGGCCTGAAGGATACCCTCGGCGTGACCCGCCAGTGGCTCACCTTCGAGCACGTCGCGCCGGACCTCGAACGCGCCGCCGCCCAGAACGCGCTGGACCTCGGCGCGCAACTTCGCGTGCTGGCGGTTACCCGCCACGGGAACAAGCTCAAGCGCAACCACCTGCGCGGGAACCGCTTCGAGATCCTCATGCGCGCGGGCGAGGCGCGCGGGGCGCTGTTGGCCCAGGCGCGAAAGGTCCTGGACGAATTGGGCCGGCGCGGCGTCCCGAATTATTACGGCCCGCAGCGCTTCGGGCGCGACGGGCGCAACGCGGAACTCGGCCGCCTGCTGGTTGCCGGCGACGAGGCGGGCTACTTTGCCGAAGCGGAGAAGGGCGGCCTGCGCGGGCCGAAGGCGCGCGACCGCAAGCTCCAGGAACTCTTCGTCAACGCCTTGCAAGCCGAACTCTTCAACCGCGTCCTGGCCCGGCGCATGCCCGCCATCGACGAACTGTGGGAAGGCGACCTCGCCTGGCTCCATCGCAACGGCGCCGTCTTCAAGGTAACCGACCTGGCCGCCGAACGGCCCCGCTGCGCGGCCTTCGAGGTCAGCCCCTCCGGGCCGATCTTCGGGCCGAAGATGACCTTCCCGGCCGGACGCACCGAAGACCTGGAGCGCGACGTGCTGAGCGCCAGCGGGATCGCGCTCGAGGACTTCGGGCGCAAGGAAGCCGGCCGGCAGCCCGGCGCGCGCCGGCCGCTGCGCGTGCCGCTCTTGGAGGCGCCGCGCCTGGCCGAGGACCCCGAAGGCGTGCGGCTGGCCTTCGCGCTGCCGTCGGGCAGCTACGCCACCGTGCTGCTGCGCGAGATCGTCGGCGACGCGCCGCTGGCCGGAGCCAACGCGTGAACGCGGAGTTGCTGGCCTGCTGAAGTGGCAGGCTTGACAACAGGTTGGCTGATGTGGCATGGTCAGCGTCCGTCGCGGGTCCGGTGTACGCCATTGAGGATTCCCAGGAGCGTGTGAGCATACATGGCGAGGTTTGCCAAAGTGCTTGAACAGATTTTACGCGGCGTCTCGGACGCAAGCATCCGATTCGACGATCTGTGCCGTTTGCTTAAGCAATTGGGATTTGAGGTGCGAATCCGAGGCGACCATCATATCTTTACGCGGGATGGAGTAGAGGAGATCCTGAATCTTCAGCCTCGGGGTTCCCAAGCAAAGCCGTACCAGGTTAAGCAGGTGCGAAACGTAATCGTACGTTACAGGCTGGCGGAGAAGCTCCATGGCTAAAAAGCATCGATACGAAGTCATCCTCTACTGGAGCGAGCCAGATGGGGCGTTTATCGCGGAAGTCCCCGAATTGCCGGGCTGTGCCGCGGACGGCGATACGTATCAGGAAGCCTTGGCGGCCGTGGAAGTCGTAATCGACGAATGGATCATGACGGCGAAGGAACTGGGACGCAAGATTCCCAAGCCGCGCGGCAGGCTGATTTACGCTTGAGGGTTCCGCCGCTGGCCGGAGCCAACGCGTGAACGCGGAGTTGCTGGCGCCGCTGGCGCTCTGGAGCGCCGCCGTCATCCTGCGCTTCCACGGCCAGTTCCATCTCAGCGCCACGCTGGGGCTCAAGCCGGAGACCTGGCGCGCACGCTTCGACGAGGCCCGCCGCCGCACGCGCGCCACGGCCTGGGCGTGCAGCGGCATGCTGGTGCTCGCGGCGGGTCTCGGTGCGGCGGCGCTCTTTCAGCGCGGCTTGAACGACGCTCCGCGGGAAGGACTTATGCAGGCCGCGTTCGTAGTGGCGCTGGGCGCGGCCGCGTGCGGTGCGCTGAGTTCCCTGGATGAATATCGCCTCGCCCGCGCGGCCTTCGAGCCTCCCGCAGCCAGGCTGTTGCGGCGCATCCTCTGGGGCGAGCTATGCTTTTACGCCCTCTTCCCGGCCGCCGTCTGGGCGGCGGGGCGAGCCGGCATCTGAAACGCCCGCCGCGAGTATCTTGAAAGCGGAATTCAGCGCGCATTTTTGGGAGCTTAGTACCGAGCCGCAGAAGTAACTGGCCCAATGCGCCGGGCATTTTGTCCCGGATCGAGGCGCGCCGAGGGAGCATATCGGGACGAAGATCTGTGACCGAGACGCAACGAAGAGCCGGGGCAAAAGGCCCGGCGCCGTGGGTCAGGAACTTCCGCGGCGCGGTACTTAGGGCCGCGCTCCCTCTCGAGAAGACGGGAATCCTCTACGCTGTGGCGTCGAATTTTGACGATCGCGAGTTGCAGGCTCAAGGGACTCGTGTCTTGGCTGAACGTGCGCCGGTTGTGAGACCGACATTCGCATTCTCCAGCGCCCGCTCGATCCAGCCCCCGCCGAGAATCTCCTCGCCTTCGTACAGCACCACCGCCTGTCCCGGCGTAATCGCGCGGACGGGCTCGTCGAAATGGACCCGGATCGCCTCGCCGTCCGGATGGACCGTGCAGGCGTGCGTGACCGGCGAGTGCCGCACCTTCGCTTCGCAGCGCAGCGTCCCCTTCGGCGGCGCGCCCGCGATCCAGTGGACCGCGCGCGCCTCCAGCCCCGGCGCCCAGAGCGCCTCGTCGGGGCCGAGCACCACCGCGTTGCGCGCCAGGTCCAGCTTCACCACGTAGAGCGGCTCGCTGAAGGCCACGCCCAGCCCGCGCCGCTGCCCGATCGTGTACCCGATCAGGCCGTCGTGCGCGCCAAGTTCCCGGCCGTCCGCGTGCAGGATCGGACCCGGGGTGAACTGCGCAGGCGCCTTCTCGCGCAGGAAGCGGCGGTGGTCTTTGTCCTTGACGAAGCAGATCTCCTGGCTGTCGGGCTTCCGCGCGACGACGAGCGAAAGTTCCGCCGCCATCCGCCGCACCTCGCTCTTGGGCAGCTCGCCGACGGGGAAATCCAGGTACGCCAGTTCGTCCTGCGTGAGCGGAAAGAGGAAGTAACTCTGGTCGCGCGCCTCGTCCACGCCGCGCAGGAGCCTAAAGCGCCCGCTCGCCTCGTCGCGCCGGATCCGCGCGTAATGGCCCGTCGCGAGCCGCGCGCAGCCCAGTTCCCGCGCCTTCGTCACGAGCCCCTTCGACTTGACGCGCTCGTTGCAGCGCACGCACGGGCTTGGCGTCCGCCCGCGCGCGTACTCGTCGATGAACGGTTCGATCACCTGCTTCGAGAAGTCCTCGGCCATCTCCAGCGTGTAGTGCGGGATGCCCAGCGTCGCGCAGACGTCCTTGGCGTCGAGCACGTCGGCGGGCGAGCAGCAGACGTCGCCGCGCGTCTTCTTGGCCAGTTCGGCCTCGTAAGCGGCGCGCTCGGGGTTGGCCTGTGAGCAGACCCAGAGCTTCATCGTCAGGCCCAAAACCTCATGGCCCTGAGCCTTGAGCACGGCGGCGGCGACGGAACTGTCCACCCCGCCCGACATGGCGACGGCGATGCGCATCTTAAGTTCCGAGTTCCGAGTTCCGGGGAAACTGCTTCTAACCACGGAGAACACGGAGATCACGGAGAAAGAAAGCCTTGAAAAATTTTTCTGTGTGCCCTGCGTGTCCTCTGTGCGCTCTGTGGTTCCATTCCGAGTTCCGATTACGAATGAGCACTCATTATTCTTGTTGAAGCGAGAAGGAGCAAGGAAAGTTAGACTTTACCTTCGGGCAGGTGTAAATTCCGCAATCCGCAATCCCCTGCCGCTGCGTGGCCAGGGGCGCTTCGTCACGCCCCAAACCCACCCCAGCGCGCTCCTTACCCTTCCGCGGCTTGAGACCAGAACCACGCCCACCATCCCGACGGCTCCCAACCCACGCACGCAACTCCGAGGCCGAACAGGATTGATTACAGATTACAGTCGTCTACTGCCCCGCCCCCAGCCCGACGATTCCGGCCGCCGTGGTGAGCTTCCGCGTGAGGCGGACGTTGCGGGTGCCGTCCGCGCGGGCCTGGTCGTCGTAGATCACTTCCACCTCTTCGCCTTCGTAGAGGGACAGCGTCCCGGGCACGGGTTCGCCGAGTTCCAGCGCGGTGCGCAGGCCGCCTTCGAAGATGCCGGTCTTCTCGCCGGTCTCTTCCAGGATCGCGACCTCGGTGTCGCCGTGCGGCGTCTTGACGGTGACGGAGACCTTGTCCCGCTTCGCGTCGTCGAGGTTCATGTCGAGATCGGTGACGCGCACGCGGAGCGGATCTCCGATGACCAGCGCGCGTAGGGGCTTTTCCTCCGTGCCGGGCTTCGGCGCGCCTTCCTCGTTCGAGAGCTTCGCGGGCAGATCGAGCTTCCCGTTGCTGCCGGAGAGCAGCACGTCGCCCCAAGTGTCGGGCCGCTCGCTGGTGCGGACGTCGCTGGTCCCGCCCCAGTAGTAATAGAGCGTCGTGCCGGTGCAGATCGAGAGGTTGAAACCGATGATCTTGCCGGGCTGGAACTCCATGCGCTTGATCCGCTCGCGCGGGATGCGGACCTCCATCGTCCAGCCTTCGGGGTTGGGCTTGGCGGCGCGCTGGATCTGGGACTGATCGTAGGCGACCCAGTGCCATTCCTTTTTGGGATCGTCCTTGACCGCCTCGCCGCCGGTCTTCGTCTCGTCGCCTTCCATGCCGAAGGGCCAGACCCAGAACTGCTGAGCCCAATTCGAGCCGCGGCGGCGGTCCTTGGTGTTGAGCGCGTCGAACCAGATCTCCACCGCGTCGCCTTCCCAGAAGTTGGCGGGATGGACTTTGCGGATCTTGCCGTCCGCGTCCTTCACGTCGTAGGCAAAGTAGAAGCCGGTGTTGTCCCACGCGACCTTCACGTACTGCGGTTCGACGACCTTGAGCTGGCCTTGCTGCTTGCCGTCCCAATTCTTGTACATCGGCACGCCCGGGATGTCCTTCCACTCGGCCAGGTCGCCGTCGAGCTTGACCGGCTCCGCGACGAAGGGGACGGCGGCGAAGCGGATCGTCTTGAACTCCGGCTTGTAAGGATCCTTCGCCTCGACGTCCGGCTCGACGGGCTTGTCCGGCTCGGGCGGCATCAGCACGGAGGCCGTGCGCGCGATCTCGGTGTCGGTTTCGCCCAGGCTGGTCTCTCCGCTGGCGCCCTCGCGCTCCCACGCCTGGCCCTGGGCCTCGGCCTGGTCGCGCTCGTGGATGCCTTCGGTGAGCGCCTTGTGCTTGGCCGCGTCGAACTGGTACTGGCTGAGCGTGACGCGGTGCAGCGACTGGCTGCGTTCGAGCGCGCGCTGCCGCAGCTTCGCGATGCCCGCGGCTCCGCTGCCTTCCAGGAAGCCCATGCGCCCCGCGTTGACGTTTCCGGCCAGCCGCGAGACGCGCTCCATCAGCTCGCTCTCCTGCCCTTCGCCCTGTGCGAGCTTGGCGAACTCGGCGTCCTTCCCGCCGTCCTTGGCCATGCCGTCCATCTTGCTCTCGGCGAGGCTCTTCGCGGAAGCGACGGCCTTGCTTGAGACTTCCTTGCCGCGGGTTTCGTTCTTGAGATCCTCGCCCTTCGCCGCGTCGAGATGTTCGGCCTCGCTGAGCGCGCCGGTGCCGGCCTCCTCAGCGTGCGCGCCGGCGGGAACCTTGTCGTTCAATAGCTTGCGGACCTCCGCGCCGACCTTGTCCGCCAGCTCCTGGTCTTCGACGCCGGCCATCTCCAGCGTGCTCTTGAAGGTGTCGGTGAGCTTCTTGCTGAGGCGCGGGAGGGTGTGTTCGGAAAATTCCTTCTCGAAATTTTCCTTCAACAGATCCTTGATCTCGCCGTCGCGTGCTTCCTTGAGCGCCGCACGGGCGAGCGCGGCCGGATCGAATTCGGCGGACTTCGCGGCTTCCTTGGCCTTGCCGGCGGCCTGGGCGAGCTTCTCCGCGGCGGCGGCCGCTTCGCCGGCTTCCCGTTCGGCCTTTTTCGCCTCGCCGGCTTTCGCGGCGTCCCTTGCTTCGGCCGTTTCCTGCTTCGCGCTCTGGGCCTCGCCCTCCGCGGCGGCCTTGACCTGCGCCTGGAGCTTCTCGCCGAACGCCGCGGCCTTCGCGCCGGCCTCGGCGAGTTGCGCGGAGGCTTTATCGAGCGCTTTTTCGGCGCGATCCGTGGAGGCCTGTTCCTGCTTCGTGGCGCGATCGAGCTGCTGCTCAACCTGCGCCGTGCTCTGTTTCGCGGCGTGCTCGGCCTTCGCCAGGCGATCCTTCACCCCGTCCAGCGCGGTCGAAGCCGCGTCGGCCTTGGCCTTGGCTTGCGCCAGCGCGGCCACGGCGGCGGCCTGCTCCTTGGCCTCCCCGCCCGGCTTCGCGGCCTCGTGCTTCGCGCCTTCGATCGCGCCGGCCAGCTTTTTTGCAGCCTCGCCGGCTTCGCCCGCTTCCTTCTGAGTGGCTGCGGCGTCGCCGGCCTTGGCCGCGGAGCGCGCCTCGCCGGTTTCCTTTTCCGCGGCTGAACCTTCGTGTTTCGCGGCGTTTCCGGCCTTCTCCTTGGCGGCCCCCCTCGGCGTGCTTCTGGGCTTCGGCGAGCTTCTCGCCGGCCTCCTTTAGTTGCGCCTCGGCGGCGGCGACGTTCTTTTCTTCGCTCTTCGCGCCGTCGCTTGCCTGTTTCTTCGCGTCGTCGGTCTTCTTCTCGGCGGCCTTGTTCGCGTCGGCGACGCGATCCTTCGCGCCTTCCAATTCCTTCTTCGCGCGCTGCGCCTCCTGCTCGACGGCGTCCAGCGAGCGCTCCAGGTCCTTGCGCGCCTTCTCCACGAAGGACGTCTCGTCGCGCACGAGCTTCTGGCCTTCCTGCTTGAGCGGTTCGCCGATCTGGCGCTTGATCTCGTTCTCGAAGTGCTTGCTGACGGCCGGGGCCACGTCGTCGCGTACCTTGGCGACGAACTGCTCGGCGAGCTGCCGCGCGGTCATCTTGCGGAGCCTTTCCAGAAGGCTGTTGACCATGTCCTTCTTGAGGTCGGCGAGCAGATTCCGGACGTCGGCTTCGGTGAGGCCGGCGTCGTGCATTTCAATGGCGTAGGCGTCCAGGTCGGACATGATCTGTTCGAGCAAGTCCTCCCACAGCTCGGCCTTCAGCTCCTCGCTCAGGTCGTCCGCGACGATCTGCTCGAAGTCCTTCTTGAGTTCCTCGACGGCCTCCTGCTTGGTCTCCTCGCGCGCCTGCTCCTCGCGGATGCGTTCGGCCTTCTTCTGCGCTTGCTCCGTGCGCGCCTGCTGTTCGAGGGCTTCCTTGGCGCGCTGTTCTTCGGCCAGGCGGCGCAGGTATTCGGGCAGGCCCCAGATCGCCGCGATGCCGAAATGGAGCAAGACCGAGACGATGATGAAGAGGCGCAGCTTGTCGCTGACGGCGGGCTTGCGCGGCGCGACGGGGGGCAGTTCGGAGGATTCGTTCATGCGAGGCTCCTGCGCGTCATTCCGCCTTGCCGGGCTCCACCTGGAAGCTGACCTGGCGGATGCCGGCGTTCTTGATCGCGTTCCAGACCTGGATCACGCGCGCGTAATTGGCGTCCTTGTCGCCCGCGATCACGACGACGGCTTCCTTGCCGTCCTTCTCGCGCAGCGCCTTGTAAGCCTTCAGCTCCTCGACGAGCTGCACGAGGCTTTCGTAGCGCGCGTTCTTGTCCGTGGTGTCGGCGGGGGCCACGTCGCCGTCCTTGGTCACGGCGATGGTGCGCGCTTCTTCGGTGCTGATCGTCTCGGGCGCCTCCGCCTTCGGGACACTGACCTTATAGACCTTCGCTTCCTCGACGAAGGAGCTGGCGATCATAAAGAAGATGATGAGCTGGAAGACGATGTCGATCATGGGGGTCATGTCGATGTCGTCCTGCTGCTGTTCGCCCAGGCGGAGCTTCATGACTTGGCCTCCGCGTCGCGCTTGGCCTTGAGCTTCGCGGCCAGTTCGCGGGCATCCATGAGCGTCTCGGCGTCGCCGTCGATCTCGTCGTCCTCTTCCTCCTTGGCGGCCTTGGCCTCGCGTTCGGCCTGGAGCTTGGCGGCGAGGTCGCGCGCGTCGAGGATGGTCTCGGCGTCGCCGTCAATCTCCCCGTCGGCGTCCTGGGTCAGCGCGCGCGGCGGCTCGCGGGGCGTCCCGGCCTTGCGCGCGACGCTCCGCTTCGTGATCCCGCCGATCTTCGCGGCCTTGATCACTTCGAGCAGGATCTCCTCGAACTCGATGGTCAGCTTGCGGATCTTGGACTTCAGCGCCGACTCCCCGATGATCGCCGGGATCGCCACGCACAACCCGCCCACCGTCGTGACCAGCGCGACGCCGATGGCCTCCGCCAGCTTCTCCTTCGCCACGCCCTGCTGCGTCAACTGCTCGAAGCCCCAGACCATGCCCACGACCGTGCCGAGCAGCCCCAGCAAAGTCGCGACCCGCGCGATGGTGTTCAGCGCGCCCATGTTGTTCCACAGCACCTGCAGGTTGCGTTCGGCCGCCGCCTGCAGCGAGGTCTCCAGGTCGGCCTCGGTGTAGCGGAATTCGTCGATGCCCTTGGCGAGCACCACCCCGACCAGGACGGGGTGCGCCTGCGCGGCCTGCTCGGCCCCGGCGAGGTCGCCCTTGCCCAGCGCCGCGCGCACCTTCTTGACCAGCTCGTCGTCGACCAGGCCGATTCGCCGCAGCCGAATGGCGCGTTCGATGATGATGGCCCACGAGACGACGGAACAGAGCAGGATGGGCCACATCAGCGGCCCGCCGTTGTTGAAGTACTGAATGATCTTGTCCAAAGGACTGGGCCTCCGTTCGTAACCCTCAAAAACGTCACGCTTTGCCGAACTTTATTACCATATCGAAACAAAGACTGGGATGTCTATACCTTTCTAGTTCTCATAACTAACCCGAATGTGGGTGCGCGTTGGAGCAATTATCGGCAACGCATCCGGATTGATGCCCTTCGGTTTGGCCCGTGCGGGCCGGTTCAGAACAGGTCCAGCGCGTGGACCTCGTGACTCGCGCAGCGCATGCCGGGTTGGATGCCTTCATCGCCGTGCGGCGGTTCAGGCGAGGTACGGGTCATGCGTGGAAGCGATGGGCTTGAGCGATGGGTCTGTGCCGCCTGCGCGCTGGCGCTGATCCTGAGCGTCTGGCGTTTCGCCGGCACGCTGCCGCCCGAACTGAAGGTGCAGGCTCCGGTGACTTCCTTACGGGCGCCTGAAGCGCGCCCGCGGCTCGTGGACGTCTATCCGCCGGTGGACCTGGACAGGCTGCTGTCGTCCCAAGGCGCGCGCCTGGCGTGGACCGATCGGCCCGCACCGGCGCGCGTCCAATTGGACGTACCCATCGCGCCCGCACCGGCGATGGAGCCGGAGTGGTCCAGAGTGTCCGGCGTGGACGCCGCACCGGCGGCTTTGGACTATGGCCTGATCGGCACGGCGAGTTGCGGCGAGCGGACGGTTGCCGTGGTCGAGGCCGGCGGCGAGAAACGCCTGGTCGAGCCGGGCTCGCGGCTCGACCGCCTTCAGGTCACGCACATCGAACGGCACGCCATCGTGTTACGCGACGAGCGCGGCGAGACGCGCCGTCTCGCGCCGAGCCGCTGAGCCGCGCCGGCGATTCGTCGGTTCCCTCCATTCATTATCCATCCCCCTGATGCGGTCGGCGGCGGCATGCGCTATAAGAATCCTCGCGTTCCCGGGAGTTAGGCCATGATCCGGATCGTCCAGGGCGACCTGACCGCGCAAGCCGTCGATGCGATCGTCAACGCGGCGAATACCGACCTTCAACTCGGCGCGGGCGTGGCCGGAGCGATTCGGAAGAAGGGCGGGCCGAGCATCCAGGCCGAGTGCGACGCACATGGGCCGGTCGAACTGGGCGGCGCGGCGCTGACCGGAGCGGGGGACTTGCCCGCGAAGCACGTGATCCATGCCGCGGGGATGAAGCTGGGCGGGCGCGTGAGCGAGGCATCGCTCCTCGACGCCACCCGCAACAGCCTGCGCCTCGCGGCCGAGCACGGCCTGACGAGCCTCGCCTTCCCGGCGATCGGGACCGGCGTGGGCGGCTTCCCGCTGGAGGCCTGCGCGCGGCTGATGCTGGCCGAGGCCCGCCGGCACCTCGAATCCGGCCGAACCTCCGTGAAAGAGATTGCGTTCGTACTCTTCGACGAGGCTTCGTGCGCGGCCTTCCAGGCGGCGGCGGAAGACTTGGGGATCGAGACGGCTGAATAAGGGACAAGAATGAAGGATGAAGATGAAACGGTAGTAGAGCATTCCCCTCTTCATATTTCATACTTCATATATCATCCTTAACGTATCCACGTTGGGTTGGCGTCACTCCGGAGTCTGGATGACCTTCGCGCACGCCTGGGCCCTCTACGCGCTCTTCCCGCTGGCGCTGGCCGCGCTGGTGCTGCTGCAACTCTACCGCGCGCGGCGGCGCGAGCTGGTCGCGGGCAGCCTGATGCTCTGGCAGCGCGTGGCTTCCCAGACGGCCGCGCCTCCGCGCCGCACGCTGCCGCTCGACCTGGCCTTCTGGCTCCAGGTGCTGATCCTGTTCCTGCTCTGCCTCGCGCTGGCCGACGGCGCGTGGACGGCCACGAGCGCACCCGGCCGGCGCGTCGCTCTGCTCGTCGATAACGGCCCGTCCGCGCGGGCGCGCAAGGGCGACGGACGGCCGGTCTGGACGGACGTGGCGAGCGCCGCGCGAGAGATCCTCGAGCGCCTGGGCCCGGACGATCGCGTGGCCCTGCTGGCCTCCGCGCCGCTGCCGCGCCTGCTGAGTCCCGAAGAAGGGCTCGCCCCCGCCGACGTCCGCGCGAAGCTCGATGCGCTTGCGCCCGCGCTCTCTTCTCCCGATGCCGACGAATGCGCCCGCGCGCTGCTCGAGGAGGCGCGCGTCTTCGGCGTGGCGGGAACGCCGGCCGCGGCGCTGGCCTGTTCGCCGCGCGCGGCGCCGGCCCTGGTTCAAAGCCTCGCGCATGCCGCCTGGCGGACCGTTGGGCCTGGACCGGGCCTGCCGAACGTCGCCCTGACCGCCGTGGGCTCGGAGGTCGTGCCTTCGGCTGCGCCCGCCGAAAAGACCGCCGAGGCGGAGGTGCTCGTGCAGGTGCGCAACTTCGGCCCGGTCGAGGCGGCGGGCCGCGTGCGGCTGGAGTCCCTGGACCCGCGGCGCGACCTTCGCGACGAACGGGCCTTGAAGCTCGGCGCGGCCGGCGCGCCCGGCGCGATCGCCGGCGTGGCCTTCCGCGTTACGGGACCGGAGTTTCCGCCGCTGCGCCTGGCCTGGCATCCCGACGGCGCGCCCGACGCCTTGCCCGAGGACGACGCGCTTACGGCCGCTCCGCGCCCCGTCACGCGCCCCAGCGTACGATTCTTCGGCGAGGCCCCCGAGGTCGCGGCGCTCTTCGAGCACGGCCTCCACGCCGAACGCCTGAAACCCGGCGATGCGCGCGTGGCGGACCTTGCCGTTTTCGTCGATCGCGTGCCCGCCGAATCCGCCGAGGAAGCCGCGCGCGCCGTCCTGCTGCTGGCCCCGCCCGCGGCATACGGAGCCTTCGAGGTCGGCGAGGAACTGCTCAAGCGCCCGAAAGTGCTCGCAGGAGATCCGGACGAACTCACGCGCGGCTTTGAGGCCGGCGCGCAGGGGTTGGACCTGCCTATAGCCGAAGCGCGCTCGCTGCAGCCTGTGGGCGACGTGAAGCCGCTGCTCCGCGACGCCTCCGGACGCCTGCTGGCCGGGCGATTCCGCCTCGCCGGCGCCCGGATGGGCTATGTGCTCGCCTGGGCGCCAGGGGAGGAACTGCGCAAGCGCGAACAGCACCTGCCGCTGGCGGCGCTGCTGATCCGGCTGCTGCGGGAGGCCCAGGGGGCGCGCGAGCCGTATGCGGTCGAGCCGCTCGCCGCGAGGGAACGCGCCGGCGGGACGCCGAGCGCCGCGGACTGGTCGGCGGGGCTCGAACCCGGTGCGGCGGCGGGCGTGGGGGTGCTGGACCCGTCCGCGTCGGCCCTGGCCTTGGGCGAACCGGTATCGGGCGCGCCGGACCTGGCTGCGCTGCTTCCGGAAGGGCGCCCCGAGACCGCGCTGCTCTGGCCGTACGCGGCGGCGCTGGCGCTCCTGGCTCTGCTCTTCGAGCTGCTTCGCGAGCGCCGGCCGCAGGAGCCGGCTGGCTCCGCGGTTCCCCTGCCGCGCGCCGAGCCGGCGCGGCGGGAAACGGCCAGCGTTTAACGCGCAGCCTATCGAACCTGCCGCGCCTTCGAGGTGCGGTTGTCCGGGCGCGGGGCCTCCGGTATAGAAGGGGCATGTCCCGTACCGTCTGGCCGAGTCTTGTCCTGTCCGCGGCCTGCGTGCTGGCGCCGCTGGTCTTCTGCGGCTGCTTCGGCCGCGATGCCTCCAACGCGCCGGTCGCGCGCGCGGCGGCGGTTTCCACGAGCGGCTATGCGTGGGACGGCGAGACCTCGGGTTTCGCCTTTGCTGGCACATCGGAGGAGATCGCGCAGGTCGCGCTTGAGGCCCTGCGCAAGCACGGTTTTCTGGTCGAACCCTTCGACCCGCGCCGCGACGGCGGGGCGCCGCAGATACGGGGCAAGACCCGCGCGGGCCTCGACGCCGCCGTGAACCTGAAGCCGGTCTCGGCCCGGCGCGTGGAAGTCCGCGTCAAAGTCGGGCAGTACGGCGACCGCACCGCCAGCGAAACCTTGCTCAACGCCATGCGGCACAAGTTGAAAGACGCCGAATGAGCCTCCCTTCCGGCATGCTCGAACACGTCGGTCAGGCGGTGGGCTGGACGCCGCTGGTGGAACTCCAGCGCATGGCTCGCGGTCTGCCCGGCCGGGTGGCGGTCAAGCTCGAGTACTTCTCCCCCGGCGCGAGCATCAAGGATCGCCCTGCATTGGCGATTCTGGATCTTGCCGAGTGCGCCGGCGTCCTGCGCAGCGGACAGCGCGTGGTCGAGAAGACCAGCGGCAACATGGGCGCGGGGCTGGCCTGGGCCTGCGCGGTGAAAGGCTACAAGTTCACGGCCGTACTGAGCGCGGGGAACACTCCTGAGCGGAGCCAGATGATCCGCGCGTTCGGCGCCGAGGTCGTCACCGTGCCGCAGGCCCGCGGCGGGAAGCCCGGCAAGGTCAGCAAGGAAGACCTGGACCTCGTCGAGACGAAGACGCAGGAACTGGTCCGGAAATGGAAGGCCTTCCGCCCCGACCAGTTCAACCATCCCGGCTCGGTCGCCGCGCACCGTTTCGGCACGGGCCCGGAGATCTGGCAGCAGACCGCGCACGCGGTCACGCACTACTGCTCTTTCGCGGGGTCCAGCGGCACGCTAATCGGGACGGCCACGGCGCTAAAGGAGCGCGACCCGCGCATCCGGGTCTATTGCATCGAGCCGGCTAAGACGCGTTTTCTTGCGGGGAAGAAGGTTCGCACCACTCGGCACGTGATCCAGGGCGGCGGGTACGCGGTGAAGCCCGGCATCTACGACGACGCGGTGGTGGACGGGTATCTGGCCGTGACGGACGCGGAAGCCGTCCGCACCGCTCGCGCGTTGGCTTCAAAGGAAGGCATCATGGGCGGGTACTCGACGGGGGCCAACGTCGCCGCCGCGCTGCAGCTCGCGCGCAAGGCCCGCCGCGGGAGCCTGATCGTCACCGTCGCCTGCGATAGCGGCCTGAAATACCTCTCCACGGACCTGTACGCGTAGCGCATCCGGCCTAAAATCAGTCCATCTGGCGAGTGAAACCGGCTGCCGCGCGTAATAGGCAGGGCAGCCGGCCATACCTGTCACGTTCGGCGCCGGTCCGCAGGCCTCGAGGGTCATGTGCATGGGCATAATGCGAACGTTGTTCCCTCCCAAACCCCAGGGCGTCTGGAGGCAACTCTCCGAACGCGTCGGCGGCCGTTTCCTGGACGGCGGCCTGTGGAAGGGCGACAAGGTCGAGGTCGACTTCCGTCAATGGGTCATCACGCTCGACACCTACACGGTCTCGACGGGCCAGTTCTCGTCGACCTACACGCGCCTGCGGGCGCCGTACTGCAACGCCGAAGGTTTCCGCTTCAAGGTCTATCGCAAGTCCGTCTTCACCGGCTTGGGGAAGCTCCTCGGCCTTCAGGATCTCGAGATCGGCGATCCGTTCTTCGACGAAGCCTTCGTGATCCAGGCCAACGACGCGCCGCGCGTCCGTGAGCTGCTGGCAAACGAGCGCGTCCGGGCACTGATCGCCGCGCAGCCGTCTATTCTTTTCTCGGTCCAGGACGACGAGGGCTGGTTCGGGCGCACGTTTCCCGACGGCGTGGACGAACTGTACTTCACGACGGTCGGCGTGATCAAGGACGTGGAGCGCCTACAGCAGCTCTTCGAACTCTTCGCGGAGGTGCTCGACGAACTCTGCCGGATGGGTTCGGCCTACGAGGACAATCCGGGACTGTAATCGCTGCCGCCCGCCCCCACCCTGCGCTTGCCACGCCGCCGGGCCTCCGGCATGATCGTCCGCGGGCCGGGAGGCGACTCCCGGCCCTTTTCACGCCACCCGCGAGCCGAGGCCAGCCATGGACAGCTTCAGGTACAAGGACGGGACGCTCTATGCCGAGGGCGTGCCCGTGCGCAAGATCGTCGAGGACGTCGGCACGCCGGCCTACGTCTACTCCCGCGAGACCTTCCTCGACCACTACACCAAGATCGACAAGGCCTTCGCCGAAGTCCCGCACCTGATCTGCTACTCGGTCAAGGCCAACAGTTGCCTCGCCGTGCTGGCGGTGCTCAACGAGGCCGGCGCGGGCTTCGACGTGGTCAGCGGCGGCGAACTGGTCCGCGTGCAGAAGATCGGCGGCGACATGAAGCAGGTCGTCTTTGCCGGGGTGGGCAAGACCGACGAGGAACTCGCGCAGGCCCTGCGCGCGGGGATCCTGATGTTCAACGTCGAGTCCGAGGCCGAGCTGGAGAATATCGACCGCATCGCCGGGCAGCTCAAAGCCGACGGCGAGATCCGCGAGCCGGCGCGCGTGGCGCTGCGCGTTAACCCCGACGTGGACCCCAAGACGCACGCCTACATCACCACCGGCAAGAAGGAGAACAAGTTCGGCGTGGATCTGGAGCGCGCCAGCCGCATCCTGCAGGAAGCCGGGCGCTTCCCCAACGTCCGCGTCGCCGGCATCCATGCGCACATCGGCAGCCAGATCACCGAGGTCAAGCCCTATCAGGAGTCGCTGGGCAAGGTCGTGAAGTTCATCCAGGAGCACCGCCGCAAGGAGGTCCCGATCCAGTACCTCAACAGCGGCGGCGGCTTCGGCATCTGGTACCAGGACCGCAAGGCCCAGCCGGCCTCGAAGTACGCCGAGGTGATCGTCCCGCTGGTGAAGGACTCCGGCTGCACGCTGGTCCTGGAGCCCGGCCGCTTCATCTCGGGCAATTCCGGGATCATGCTGACGAAGATCGTCTACGTGAAGGAGAGCGCCGGGAAGCGCTTCCTGATCGTGGACGCCGGCATGAACGACCTGGTCCGCCCCAGCCTCTACGGGGCCTTCCACGAGATCTGGCCGCTGGACGCCGAGGCGCTCCCGCCCACCCGCGGCGGCGGACCGGCCGAAGGCGCGGCCTATACGCAGAGCGATATCGTCGGGCCGATCTGCGAGAGCGGCGACTTTCTGGCCAAGGACCGCGCGCTCCCCAAGGGTCTGGGCCGCGGCGACGTGCTGGCCGTCTACAGCGCCGGCGCCTACGGCTACGTGATGGCCGGGAACTACAACACGCGCCCGTTCCTGCCCGAGGTCATGGTGCGCGGCGACAAGCACTACGTCGTCAACCGCCGCCAGACCGTCGAGGAACTGCTCGAACGCGAGAAGGTGCCGCAGGAGCTTCTGTGATAAGCCGAAGTATGAAGGATGAAATATGAAGCATGAAGGTGGGGCACGGGACTTCATCCTTTCGTATGTAAGTTGACGCCGCATCCCGAGCCGATTCTGTCGAACCGAGCCACCCATGATCCAGCCTCGCCGCGACCATGCGCCCGTGCCGACCAGCGCCGCCGTGATCGTGGCCGCGGGGAATTCCACGCGCATGGGCGGGAAGGTGCGCAAGCCGTACCTGAAGCTGCGCGGCGAGCCGATCCTGGTCTGGACGCTCCGCGCGCTCGCGCGCGTGCCGGGGTTGAAGCAGCTCGTGATCGTCACGCGCCCCGAAGACCGCCGGCGCGCGCAGCAGGCCGCGCGGCAGGCGAAGCTCCCCAAGCGGATCGCGGTCGCGTACGCCGACGGCGGGGCGCGGCGGCAGGACAGCGTGCTCCACGGCTTGCGCGCGGCGGACGGCGGCGCCGAACTGGTCCTGATCCACGACGCCGCGCGGCCTTTCCCGCCTGCCGAGCCGCTGCGCCTGGCGCTGGAGGCCGCCGCGAGGGAGGGCGCCGCGATCCTGGCCCAACCCGTCCGCGACACCTTGAAGAAGGAAGCCGCCGCGAAGGCCCAGGCGCATCCGGTCAGTACCCAAACCGTGCCGCGCGCCGGGCTCTGGCAGGCCCAGACCCCGCAGGTCTTCCGCCGCCGCCTGATCCTGGACCTCTCCGAGCGCCTCGCCAAGCGCGCGCCGAAGGCCGAAGTCACCGACGACGCGGCCGTCTGCGAGCGCTTCGGGCAGCCCGTCGTCCTGATCGAATCCAGCAGCACCAACCTCAAGATCACCCGCCCCGAAGACGTGGCCATCGCCGAGGCCTTCCTGAAGCTGGGCCTCGTGCGCTGAAGTCGCCCAAGCGGGTTTCGCGGCACGCCACGTCCGTATTGAGTCCGAAACGGTCATGGATCCGAAAAACTTGCGGCACGAATTGCGATCCTGCCGCGTCAACATGCGGGGGCCGTGGGGGGATTCCACGTGGCAGCCACAGTAAGTGTCGCAGCTTGCGTGCGTTGCGCGCATCGAATCGTGCTGCTGGTCACTCTGGGAAGCACTTATTTCGCACCGGTGCGAGCCGGCGAGGCGCTTGTCCACGAAGCGCAAACGCCGCAACGCTACGTGCAGTCCTCCTATCACTTCCAGGTATGGGTGGCGGAACCCCAAGGGCTGAAGCTCCAGGGCGAAACGCCCTGGACGGCCTGGCGAGGCGTCCCCATTCCAAGCGCGGTTGAGTGGTACTTGATACCCACGGTGGACCACGATCACAAGATGGGCGACTGCGGAGAACTCGCCCGAGAAGCGATCCGACTGGGTGCGGAGGGGCTGGACCTGACAAATGAATTCGCCGATGCCAGCACTTGGTCGAAACACTTCGGAGATGCCGCTCCGTTCCGCTACCTGCGGCTCTCGGGCGTGAACGACGCGTGTCTGGCCGATCTTGGGCGCGTGAAGAATCTGGAGGTTCTGGTCGCATTCAACTTCGCAGGTACAGCCGAAGGGCTTGCGCGCCTTAAGGCTTGTTCGCGTCTCCGGCGGCTCGAACTCCGCGGGGACGATACGGTCCTGACCGACGCGCTTCTTCCGGGCTTGGCTGGCCTGGCCGGTCTGCGCGAGTTGATCCTCAACGGCAGCGAGATCGCCGACGCCGGCCTGGTGGAGCTCGCGAAGCACCGGCAACTCACCTCGTTGCGTATCGAGAGCGGGAAACTCACGGGCGCCGGTCTGCGCCCGCTTGGCGCGTTGAAGAACCTCCGCCGGCTGGATCTGCCCCTGTCCACGGCCGGCCCCGCGGATTTCGAACCGCTGCGCGGGCTCCCGCTCGAATTCCTTCGCCTGGGCGCGATGGGCGCCGGCGAGTTGTACCAGGTCGTCAACCCCGTGTTCACCGGCCTGGAACAGGTTTTCGAAAGCCGGGTCACGGAACTGGGCGACGCCGAGCGCCAAGCGGCCGAGGCGCTGCTGAAGCAGCTCGACGACGAGAGCTTCGAGAAGCGCGACGCGGCCCGCGTGAAGCTGTTCGAGATGGGAATGCAGGTCGCGCCGTGGCTCCAGGCCCGGATGAAGCGGCTCAAACAGGACGACGTAAGCCTGGAGTTGCAGAATGGGATCGCCCATCTGGTGCGCGACCTTCGCCGCGCCCTCGTCGAGGGCGAAAAGCGCGAGGTGGCCGCGGGGCTCGACGCCGCGGTCAAGGAGGCGCCCAGGCGCTATCTGGCGCCCGATCCGGTTACGCAGGCGCGGATGGAAAAGAGCATCAGCTTCGAATTCGTGGACAAGCCCTTGCCGGAGGCCGCAGCGTGGCTCGCGGAGGAGTCCGGACTCCCCATCCTGATCGACCCCAAGGCGAGCGAGAACGGCTTCGCGTCCATCACCCTTCGCGTGTCGGAGATGCCGGTACACTTGTGCCTGGATTGGGTGGGCCAACTGTGCGAGTTGGAACGGGTCGTGCGCGGAAACGTGGCAGTCTTGACCTCCGAGGACCGCGCGAACCGCCTGCGGCTCCAGGAGCGGAAATTCGACTTGCCGGTCGGGCCTGGCGGTGAGGCGTGGACACTGGCGGATACCGAGGCTCTGGCTGAATACCTGGCAACTTTTCCCACCCAGTTGGAAGGCGGTCCCGACGGCGTGGGCTGTTATCCCCTGGGCGCGATCTCCTGTGCGGCCGATGGCGCGGGTCGCGTCGTCGTGCAAGGCGACGACCGGGAAGTGGCGAAAGTTCCGGGGCTATTGACCGAATTGGCGCTTCCGCTGCGCGATCCCCTCCTGGAGCCGCCGGACTTCGTACGCAAGCGCATGCAGGCCGCCGAGGTCGGTTTCCAGTTCCCGGACGCGCCGGCGACCGACAAATTCCAGAGCCTCCTGGACGCCATGGAAAACGTACAGGCGGGGTCCGTCGCGCTGGAGCATCATCTGGCGAAGGACGGCATTGGCGGCCTGCGGGTCGCGTTGCCCAAAAAGGAAATGAAAGGCTCCGAAGTCCTGCTCCTCATGGCCCGCACGGCGCAGGCGCGGATCGAGTTCAGGGAAAGCAGGTTTCTGCTCGTCAAGGCGCCCGTGAACCCCAACCTGGACCTGGTTCCGCAGACCTTCGATCTGGGAGCGGTCCTCAAAGCCGGCGTGGACCTGAATATGCTGCGCAAACGCATCGAAGGGCTGCTCCGCGAAGGCGGACTGCCTCCGGCCGAGATGCTCAAGCATAAGCACGCCTACTTCTTTCACGGCCGGTGCGTCGGCCTGGCCGACGCCTGGACCGCGCAGCGGATCGGCCTGCTGCTCCAGGAAACTCGCAGGCTTGGGAAGCTCCCTGAGCGCGACCCGCCGGCGCCTTGGTGGTTCGCCACCTTTTTCGAAGCCGTAGCGCAGGCCCCCGCACGCCCTCGACAACCTGCGCCCCGACCGGTTAGGCTAACGGTCCTGTCGCAGGTCACGGAGGGCGCGCGCATGTTCCGCATGGGCCTCGGGACGGACCGGCACCGGCTGGTCTTCGGGAAGAAGCTGATCCTCGGCGGCGTGAAGATCGACTCGCCCAAGGGCGCCGTCGGCCACTCCGACGCCGACACGCTCACCCATGCCGTCATCGACGCGATCCTCGGCGCGGCCGGCATGGGCGACATCGGGCACCACTTCCCCGACACCGACCCGCAGTGGGAAGGCGCCGACTCCATCGAGCTGCTCAAGAAGTGCGTCGAGATCCTCCAGCACGCCGGTTATCGCGCCGTCAACATTGACGCCGTCGTCCAACTCGAACAGCCCAAGCTCGGGCGCTTCAAGCAGGAGATGGCCGGGAACATCGCCGCCGCGCTGAAGCTCCCGCGGCACATGGTCAACGTGAAGGCCAAGACCGGCGAGGGCGTGGGCCTGGTCGGAACAGGCGAAGTCGTCGAAGCCCAGGCGGTGGCCTGCGTGGAGAAGCTGGGCACCATGATCGGGCGCGTGAGTTCCAACAGCCTGCCGATCGTGCGGCCCAACCCCTGACCGACTGGCGAGTTAGCGGACTGCGCAAAGAGACGTTTCCGACCCCGAATACGCCGGATTCCGGAAACCGACCGGGCGCCTGAAGCGTCCCATCCCGTGACGATCCACGCGCCGTCATGGGAGCCCGGTCATGAAACGCACCCTTCTGTTCCTCGGCCTGTCCATGCTGATCGCCTCCCTGGCGAGCATACGCAAGACCTCGCTGGCGGGACCCGACGCGCTGCCGGTCTCGCCGGTCTCCCTCTCCAACCCGGACGGTCAGGAACTGGAACTGCTCAAGTACGATCTGCGCGTGGCCGTCCACGGCGCGCTCTCGCTGACCGAGATGGAGATGACGTTTCGGAACAACGAAGGCCGGCAGATGGAGGGACGCTTCCAGTACTTGCTCCCGCCCGGCGCGACGATCAGCCGCTTCGCCAAGGAAGTCGACGGCAAGTTGATGGAAGGCGAAGTCGTCGAGACGCAGCGCGCGCGCGCGATCTACCGGCAAGTGCTGCACACGCTGCGCGACCCGGCGCTGCTGGAGCAGGACCAGGGCAACAAGTTCAGCGCGAAGGTCTTTCCCATTCCCGCCAACGGGACCGTGCGGCTGGTGCTGGGGTACACGCAGACGCTCGCCATGAAAGGCGGGCAGCGCAAGCTGACCGTGCCGCTGGCGGGCATGCCCAAGATCGGCGAGTTCAACTTCAGCGCCGTAGTGCGCGGCGACGACGACAGCCTCAGCGCCGGCAGCCGGCAGGGCCTGGCGGTGGCGCTCGAGCAGGCCGGTGCGCTCCAGACCTTCTCGCGCCGCGAGTCGAACTTCAAGCCCGAGGAAGACCTGGTCCTGGACTTCCGCCCGGCCGAAGGCGCCGCCGCGGGCCGCGCGCTGCGCGCGGGGAACTTCGAGATGCTCCGCTTCCGCCCGGTCCTGCCCGAGCGCCAGGGCGTGCTGCCCGAGCACTGGGTCTTCTACTTCGATACCAGCGCCAGCAACGCCGACACCGAGGCGCGCCGGCTGGAGGCCGTGAACAGGCTGGAGCAGGAACTGAACCGGGCCGCGCGAAAGGGCTCGCTGACGGCCTACGCCTTCGACATGGACGTCGAGCGCGTCCAGGGCTATCCGCTCACGGCCGAGCGGGACAGCCTGCCCAAGCCCGTGAGCTGGATGCTGCGCCAGCGCCACAACCTCGGCGCGACCGACCTGGCCGCCGCGCTGAAGCACCTCGGCGAGCAGGCGCGCGGCGACGAGAAAGCGCAGCAGTTCGTCCTCGTCAGCGACGGGATCGCGACGTGGGGGCCGACGGAGGCCGGCGAGGTCGTCAAGGCGCTCGGCGCTTGGCCGGCCAACGACACGCTCCACGCGCTGGTCATCGGCAACAAGCAGGACGCGGCGATGTTGAACGCGATCGTCGAGCATACTCGCGGGCGCGTCGTGACGTGGGCGCTCAACAAGGATTTCGAGAAGGACGCCGGGCGCGTGCTGGGTGAACTGGCCACGCCGATTGGCGCGACATTCGAGTTCTACGCCGAAGGCGCCGAGTGGCTCTTCCCCAAGCGCTTCACCGACGTGCGCGCCGGCGACGAGCTGATCGCCTTCGCACAGCTTGAAGAGGGCAAGAGCCCCAAGGCCGGCGTGATCCAGCGTGGCCTCGACGGGAAGGTGCTGAGCGAGACCGCGCTCGACGCCGCGCCCACTGAGGTTTCCGGCTTCGCGCCGCTGCTGGAGCGCGAGGCCTACCGCGCGTGCCTCGCGCACTTGGAAAAGGCCGAACAGAACGCCGGCGAGTCGCGGAAGGCCGAGCTGCGCAAGCAACGCATCGAACTGAGCGTGAAGCACCGCGTCCTCTGCCCGCTCACGAGCCTGCTCGTGCTGGAAACCGAGAACGACTACGAACGCTTCGGGATCGACCGCAAGGCGCTGGCCGACGTGCTGGTCGTGGATGCGAACGGGATCGCCTTGAAGCACCGCGCCGAGGATGACTTGGCCTTGCGGCCCATGCCCGAAAGGCCGGCGCGACGCCGCCAGGCGCGCGGCGAACTGAAACAAGCCGAGCAGGCGGCGGGCGAGGAAGCGGCGGAAGAGGCGCTGAACAAAGAAGCGGACAAGGCGGACGCGGAATCGATGGACCTGGCCGGCCTCGTTATTGAAAAAATGCGCTTAATGAATCACGGGGACGAGGAGAACCTGGAACGCGGATACCTGCGAGAAGGTCAGGGCGCGGGGCAGTTGGCAGGACGTTTGCGGCCCCTCGCCGATACCACCGGCGTCGACGATGGACGGGCTGACGAGCGGATTGCCGTTCGCGAATCGGCGGCCCCTGCAGGGCCTCCCGCAACCGCCGCGCCAGCAACAGATCCTGCAACCACCGGACGCTCCGCCGAGGCAGGCGCCGTCCCGGCCATGAAGCCGAAGCGGCCCGAATGGGTCGGCCAGTACAACCGCAAGCCCAGCGAAGGCGAATTGAAGGAACTGCTCGCCAAGGTCCAGGCCGCGCCGCTGGACCGGATGCTGCGCAACGGCCTCGCCGAGGCCGAAGCGCGGATCGGCAACTGGGACGCGCTGCTCGCCGAATGCTTCGAGTGGCTCCCCTTCGACGCCGAGAACCCGCAGGTCTACGAGCATCTCGGCACGGCCGCCGGGAGGCTTGGCGACGCGAAGACCGCGCTGCGCGCCTTCGCCAGCGTCGCCGAGGTCGCGCCGCGCAATGCCGCGTACCTCGAACGCGCCGGCTACCTGCTCCTCGTCGCCGGCAAGTACGACCTGGCCGAGACGATGTTCCGCCGCGCGCTGAAGGAGCGCGACGACAACGCCAACATCCACCGCGGGCTGGCCTTCGGGCTCTGGATGGCCGGCCGGCACGCCGAGGCCGCAAACGTCCTGGAAAACGCGCTGGGCAAGACCTTCGACGGCCGCTACGGCGACGTGCAGCGCGTGATGAAGGAGGAACTCGGCTACGTCCTGCGCGCGTGGCAGGCGGCGTGGGCGAAGGAGCCGCGCCAGCAGGGCGAGCAGGAGTCTCCCGCGCGGAAGCTCGCCGCCAAGCTGGGCATCGACCTCCAGCGCACCGACGCGCTGCGCGTCACGCTCGCCTGGGAGACCGACGCCAACGACGTGGACCTGCACATCGTCGATCCGAGTGGCGAGGAGTGCTTCTACTCGCACAAGCAGAACGCCTCGGGCCTGGAACTCTACAGCGACCAGACGCAGGGGCTCGGGCCGGAGGTGATCCGCACGGACCGGACGCAGAAGGGGCTCTACCACGTCGGCGTGAAGTACTACAACCCCGGCCCGATGGGCGTCAGCCGCGGGGTGGTCTTCGTCCTGCACCCGGACGCCGAGGGGAACCTCGCGCAGCCGCGCGTCGTCCCCTTCTGCCTCGTCCCCAACGGCGAAGAGGTGCGGCACCTGCTGGCGCTTGAGTTCTAAGCGTGGCAAGGGTCGGCTAATCGGCAGGCATGGAAAGGCCGCATGACGCTGTGGCCTTTTCCTTTATATCCCCATCCCTTGAACCTTTACCGACTTGCGACGGGACTATTTTCCGCCATCCGGAACATCCAAACATGGCAGGATGCAATTCTCGCTGGCCTGCTATGATGTTCCGTAGCCTGGACCCGGGGTTTGAACGTGCCGCGCCTATACCTACATCGCCTTGTGTGGCTGCTGGCCTGCGCGCCTGCCTGGGCCGGTACGCCGACGGTCGCCTGGCGGCTCGAGCCGGCGGCCGTGCAGGGCAAGCGCGGGCAATCCGTGCAGGTGACCGTGCGCGCCATCGTCCCCAAGGGCTTCCATATCTATTCTTCGGTTCCCAACCCCAACGCGACGCCGACACAATTCGCCGTTGGCCCCAAGGAACTCGTTGAACTGGCCGGCGCCGTCCAGGAACAGGCGCCTGCCACGCATAAGGCTGGGGACATCGAGTACGACTACTTCGAAGGCGAGGCGGCGTTTACGATTCCGCTTCGCATCGCCGCGACCGCGCCGCCCGGAGAGTACAAAGCTGAACTTTCCGTCGCCTGGCAGCAGTGTTCAAAGAACGTCTGCCTCATTCCCACGGACAAGAAACTGCCGCTGACCCTGACCGTCCAGGAAGGCGAAGCGGTTCCCCCGCCTCCCGCGGACCCCGAAATCGTTTGGAGGCTCGAACCGCCTAAGGACCCTGTAATCCGCGGTCAGGTCGTCAAGCTTCGCGTGAGCGCCTCGATCCCCGCGGGCTTTCACATCTACCTGCCCGAGCATAAAGGCGAGACCGGCAAGCCGACCGTCTTCGCCGCGAAGCCCGGGGACCGGCTTGCCGTGGCCGGCCCGATCGGGCACGCCGAGCCGGTCGTCGAGACGATCCTGGGCGAGGAACTGCGATATCTGAAGGGAGAGACGGTCTTCGCGGTCCCCGTCCGCGTGGCCGCCGGCGCCTCGCCCGGCGCGCTCTCCGCCGAATTGAAGGTCGCGTACCAACTGTGCTCCGACGAGGTCTGCGTGGACGGCGAGGCCGGACTGGGCTTCACGTTCGAGATCGCCGACGCGCCGCCGCTCGCGGAGCCGGAGACCGTCAAGCCCGGAGATACGGTAAGCGCCGGGCCGGGCAACGACATCGCGGAAGCCCGCAAGAAGGGACTCTGGGCATTCCTCGCGCTGGCCTTCGGCACGGGCCTGGGGGCGCTTCTGACGCCCTGTGTCTTCCCGATGATCCCAATCACGGTCAGCTTCTTCACCAAGCGCAAGCAGAGCACGCGCCTGAAGGCCGTCCAGGACGCCGGCATCTACGCCCTGGGCATCCTCGGCACGTTCGTCTTTCTCGGGTTCGTCGTCTCGATCCTGATGGGCGCGTCGGGCATCACGCAGTTTTCCGCCACGCCGTCGGTCAACCTCGTCATCGCGGCAATCTTCGTCGCGCTGGCGCTGAACCTTTTCGGGGTCTTCGAGATCGCGTTGCCGGTGGGCCTGTTAAGCAAGCTCGACAAGAAGGCCGGCGAAGGGGAAGGCTTCCTCTCGATCCTGCTCATGGCGCTGGTCTTCTCGATCACCAGCTTCACCTGCACGGTCCCCTTCATCGGCTTCGTGATGGTCTCGGCGACGCAAGGCGAATGGCTCTGGCCGCTCATGGGGATGGGCGCGTTCGCCGCGGCTTTTGCGCTGCCGTTCTGCCTGCTGGCGATCTTCCCCTCCGTGCTGAAGACGCTGCCGAAGTCCGGCGGCTGGCTGAATAGCGTGAAGGTGGTGATGGGCTTCCTGGAACTGGCGGCGGCGATGAAGTTCCTCAGCAACGCGGACCTCGCCTGGGGCCTGGGCGTCCTTACGCGCGAGCTGTTCCTGTGCCTGTGGATCGCCATCGCGGTGCTGGCGACGCTGTACCTGCTGGGCGTCTACAGGTTCTCGCACGACTCCGAGCTGGCGCACGTCGGCGGCGCGCGGATCCTGCTCGCGACCTCCCTCCTGGCCGTCGGGCTGTGGCTGGGTTCGGGACTGCTCGGCGCCGATCTCGGCGAGCTCGACGCCTTCGTCCCGCCGCGCGTCTATCCGGGGCGCGCCACCGCCGCCGCCTCGAACGTCGCGCCGCACGCGCTCACCTGGCATCCCGACCTGGACCTGGCGCTGGCGGAGGCCAAGGCCTCCGGCAGGCCGGTCTTCGTCGATTTCACGGGCGTCACCTGCGTCAACTGCCGGCTGATGTCGGAGAAGGTTTTCACGCGGCCGGACGTGCGCGAACTGCTCGAAGGCTTCGCGCGCGCCGAACTCTACACCGACCGCAAGGACGAGGCGGAACTGAGCGCGAAGAATCTGAAGCTGATGAGCGAACGCTTCAACACCGTCGCGCTGCCTTATTACGTGATCCTCACGCCCGACGACAAGCTCATCGCGAGCTTCGGCGGTTTCACGCGCGACGTCGAATCCTTCAAGGCGTTCCTCAAGCAAGGGCTTGAAGCGGCTCAGCCGCCGCCGCGCGGCGAGAGCGTGACGCGGAATTAAACCTTTCCTACACGGCCGCCGCTTCGAGTTGCTCCAGCGCCTTCACCAGTTCCTTGGCTGAAGGGAAGCGCTGCTCGGGATCCTTTTCGAGCATCTTCATCACCAAGTCGTTGAGCGCGGCCGGGATGCCGGGCGCCTTCTTGTTCAGCGGCGCCGGCGCGTCGTGGATGTGGCGCATGATGGTCACGAAGGAGTTCTCGCCGAGCAGCGGAAATTCGCCGCTGAGCATCTGGTAGGCGGTGCAGCCCAGCGCGTACTGGTCGGCGCGCGTGTCGGCCTCCTGCGGGCGCAGGGCCAGTTCGGGCGCCATGTACGCGGGCGTCCCGACGACCTGCGTGGCCTCGCCGGCCTTCTGCGTAAGCTGTTCCTTCTGCAGCGAGGCGAGGATCGAGGCGCTGGAATCCTGACTGGGCAGGCGCTTGGCCAGGCCCAGGTCGGCGATCTTCAGCGTCCCGTCGGCGCCGAACATCAGGTTGTCCGGCTTGATGTCGCGGTGGATGATGCGCAGCTCCTCGGCGGCGGCCAGCCCGCGCGCGGCGTCGCGGAGAATCGGGAGCGCTTCCTCGACGCTCAGTTTGCCCCCGCGCAGGTTCATGAACTCGTAGAGCGTCCCGCCGGGGGCGTACTCCATGACGAGGTAGTGCTGCCCGTTCGCCTCGCCGGCCTCGAAGATCCCGATCACGTTCGGGTGGCGCAGCCGCGCGGCGGTGCGGGCCTCGCGCAGGAACATCTCCACGTACTGCGGGCTCTCCCGGGCGAGGTTGAGCGGGAGCATCTTCACGGCCACCTCGATGTCCAGCACCAGGTGCCGCGCGCGGTAGACGACGCCGAAGGCGCCGGAGCCGAGTTTCTGCTCCAGCCTGCAGCGCCCGATCACGTCGCCGACGCCGAAGCTCGTTCCCTTCTCGCCCGAAGGCGCCGGATTCCCGCCGGACTTGGCCAATTGGGTTTCGCGGCAGGTCTGGCTGGCCTGCGCCGCCGCGAGCGCCTCAAGGAACTTCCGCGGGGTCTCGTAGCGGTGATCCGGATCGGGCTGCAGGCAGGTCTTCAGGAAGGCGTTGAGTTCCTCCGAGAGCCCCTCGATGCGCTGGCGCGGCTCGGGCGGCCGGGTTTCAAGCGTCCGCTTCAGGAGCTTCTCCTCGAACAGTTCCCCGAACGGCGTGGCCCCGGTCAGCGCGTAGTACATGGTCGCGCCGAAGCTGAACATGTCGGTGCGCGGGTCGATCTCCTCGCTGCGCCGGACTTCCTCGGGGGCCCAGAAGCCGGCCATCCACGGTTCGTGCAAGTCGCGCAAGAAAACGTCGCTCGAGAATTTGGGCAAGATCACCAGGTCCAGGATCGAGCGGCCGTCGCAGGCGATGTAAACGCGGTGCGGGCTGACGCCGCGGTGCACCACGTCCTGCTCCCAGTACGCCGCCAGCCCGTCGGCGATCGGCGCCAGCAGGCGCAGCGCCTCGTCCGGCGCGTACGGCCGCTCCTTGATCCGTTCGCACAGCGGCACGCCGCAGACGTACTCCATGATCAGGTAGCCGTGATCGAGGTGCACGCCAAGGTCGAAAATGGTCGCGAGATTGCGGTGCCGCACGCGCGCCATGCGCCGCGTCCAGTCGCGCATCAGCTCGATGTCCCGCAGCTTCGCCGTCACCGCCGGATGCATCACGCGCAGCAGCACCGGCAGGTCCAGACCGACATGGTGGGCGAGGAAGTTCGAGCCCGAGGGGCGCACGTCCAGCAGCCGCTCGACCACCACCGTGCCGCAGGGCATTGAAGGCTTGTCGTCGAGCAGGTCGAGCTTGGGGATGAACGTGTCTACGGCCGTCTTGCCCGTCATGGCATGGCCCCCGGGACCGGGTCCAGCATCCACGATGGCCTGCGCGGAAACAACGTCACCGCGCTTCCCAGCGCTCGAATGCCGCCGCCTGCCCGCAGGGCTCGCCCTTTTCGTCCACGACGTTCCAGACCGTCGCGCGGGGAATGAAGAAGCGCTTCCCGCTCGCCGAGACGCGCACGCCGGAGTAGTCGTCGCAGTAGCCGGCGCGCGCAACGCGCTCGAGCAGCCGCTGCCGTTCCTCGCGCCGCGGGGCCTCGGCCGTCAGCCGCGAAGGCATGCGCGTGAAGGCGTCCCAATCGAGTTCCCAGAGCGCCAGCGCCGCGGCGTTGCCGTAGTTCAGGATCGGATCGGCCTCCGTGCCATGCGCCACCACGGCGCACGGAGCGCGCCAGAGCGCGCGCGCGCGAGCCTCCGCGTCGCCCTGCGCGGGAATCAAATCCTGCCCCAGCAGGCGCCGGTAGCTCTCGAGCAGCCGCGCGGCGAGCCGCACCGTCCGCTCCTGCGCCCAGGGTTCGGCGACGCTCATGCGCGCAAGGCATCCTCGAACAGAGCCACGGATCCGCGGAACTCCCATGCAGGCGCAACGCCTGTTCCGGTAACCGCCGTTACGCCTTCCCGTCCAGCAGCCGCCGGATCTCATCCGCCAACACCGAGGGCATGAAGGGCTTGGCCAGATAGGAGGCGGCCTTGCCGAAGACCTTGACCTCGGCCATGGCCTGGTTGGAGTAGCCGGAGGTGTAGAGGATCTTCAGGTTGGGGAATTGGCCGCGCAGCCGTTCGGCCAATTCGCGCCCGCCCATTTCGGGCATCACGACATCGGTGATCAGCAGGTCGATGGGGCCGCCGTGCGCGCGGGCGGCCTCCAGGGCCTTACTCCCGTTGCTGGCCTGCAGGACCGTGTAGCCGAGCTGCGCGAGCAGTTCGGCGACGAGCACGCGCAGCGAGGCCTCGTCCTCGGCCAGCAGCACCGTTTCATGGCCCTTGGGAAAGAGCGCGGCATCGGCGGAGCGCGCGACGGGGTCGGGCTCGGCCTGGGCGTAGGGCAGGAAGACGCGAAAGGCGGCGCCTGCGCCCTCGCGGCTCTCGACCGCCAGATGGCCCTTGTGCTGCTTGACGATGCCGTAACACGTGGCCAGCCCCAGGCCCGTGCCCTTGCCGTGCTCCTTCGTGGTGAAGAATGGCTCGAAAATGTGAGGGAGCACGTCGGCGGGGATGCCGACCCCGGTGTCGGCGATCTCCAGCAGGGCGTAATCGCCGGGCGCCAGCTCGCCGAGGGCCTTCGCTTCCGCCTCGCCGACGTGAATGGGCTGGGCGCGCACCGTCAGCTTGCCGCCGTGAGGCATGGCGTCCCGGGCATTGACGGCGAGGTTGAAGACCACCTGCTCGATCTGCCCGGCGTCCACGAAGACCGGGCGCAGGCCCGCGTCGGCGAGGACTTCCAGTTCGATCTCTTCCCCGATCAGGCGGTTGAGGATCGCGACGGAGCGTTGAATCAGTTCGTTGAGGCAGACGCTGCGCGGCTGGAGCACCTGCTTGCGCGCGAAGGCCAGGAGCTGCCCGGTCAGGCTGGCGCCGTGCTCGGCGGCCTCGATGACGAACTTCAGGCAGCGCGCCACCTCCCGCGGGTCGTCCTCGCGGAGCAGCCCCATCTGCGCGTAACCCATCACCGCCCCAAGCAGGTTATTGAAGTCGTGCGCGATCCCCCCGGCGAAGCGCCCCACGGTCTCTAGCTTCTGGGCCTGCTGGAGCTGCCGTTCCAGCCGCTTCTGTTCGGACAGGTCGCGGAGCAGGACCAGGATGTGGTCCGCGCCGGCGTAGGGAAAGACGCACGCGCGGAGGTCTAGGTCGCGCCGCGCGCCGTCCTTGACGCGCACGTTCCGCTCGTCGTGAAAAGCCTGCCTCGCGCGCAGCGCGTCCAGGAACTCCGCGTAGCGCTCGCCGGCATGCTCGTAGAGCCACTCGGTCAGCCGGCGGGCCAGAAGATCCTCGCGGGTGCGGCCGGTGAGCGCGCAGGCGGCGGGGTTGGCCTCCACCGGCCGGCCGTCCAGGCTCAGGATCAGGATCCCGTCGGCGACGGCCTCGAAGATGCCGCGGTACTGCGCCTCGCCGTGCCGCAGCGCCTCCTCGGCGGCGGCCCGCTCGGAGACGTCGTGGAGGTAGCCTTCGAGGTATTTCAACTCCTGGCCCTCGAAGACGCCCACGCCGATTTCATGAATCCAGCGCGTCTTCCCGTCGCGGCGCCGGATGCGGTAGCGCAGGTTGAAGGGGCGGCGCTCGGCGAGCGCGGCGTCCACCTCGGTCGCGATGCCCGGCGCGTCGGCCGGATGGTACAGCTCGACGAAGCTCACGCGGTCCGCGAGGAACTCCCGCGCCGGGTAGCCGGTGATCTGCTCCACGGCCTCGTTGAGATACAGCATGCTGTAGCGCGCGTCGTTGCGGCAGAGGTACACGACGCCGGGGATGTTCTCGGCCAGCCGGCGGAACTTCGCCTCGCTCTCGCGCAGCGCGCGGTCGGCTTGCTTCCGGGCGGTGATGTCCGAGACCACGCCCATGGCCGCTTCGATCTGGCCGCGGTTCTGGAGCGGGACCAGGCGGACGGCGTAGCAGCGCCCGTTGACGTCGCGCATGTCCAGGTCGGCCTTCTGGCCTTTCGTGTAGACCTCCTCCAGGGCCTGGCAGAAGGCCCCTCTGTCCTCGTCGTGGATGAAATCCGCCGCGCGCTTGCCGAGGACTTGTGCGGGCGTGAAGCCTTCGGCGGTGTGGTTGATGTAGGCGATCCGCCCCTGCCGGTCGTAGATCAGCACGTGATCGGGGTCGTTCTCGAGGAGCCGGCGATTCTTCTCTTCCGAGGCGCGCAGTTCGCTCTCGGCGGCGCGCCGCGCGGTGATGTCTTCCGCGATCCCCGCGACGCGGTACACCCCGCCCCGGGCGTCGCGGATCGGAAACGCCCGGTCGCGAATCCAGCGGATCGAGCCGTCCCGGCGCACGATCCGGTACTCCTCTTCCCAGCCGCCTTTCGTCACTTCCTGAAGGTAGGTCCGCTCAATCCGCTCCACGTCGTCCGGATGCACGGCCCGCTTCCAGGCGTCGCGGTCGGTGTAAAGTTCCTCGGGGGAGCGGTCGTAGAGGCGCGCGTAGGCCGGGCTGACGTAGAGCATCCGGTTCGCGCTCCAGTCCACCAGCCAGAAAACCTGGTCGATATGCTCGGCGAACTGAAGGAAGCGTTCCTCGCTGGCTCGCAGCCGCTCCTCCAATTCGCGCAGCCGCTCGGCTGGCTCCCGCGAACGGCCGGCTTCGGCGGAACCGGACGCGGTCGAAGCGCCGGCCTGGGGATCGGGTTGTTGGGGAAGTCCGCCCATGTTCGTCAGCCGAGCCGAGTCCAATATGGGGATCTGCCGGGTCGATACGACCGTTCTATCTTGCCATAGCCCGCCGCGCGCTGCCAGTCGCGCCGAATCCGCGCACGGCGGCGAGAATGCATGCAACAAGCGTGCCGCGCAAACCGACACCTTAATGGACGCTTGCGGAATTCCACGGCGCCTGCACACGTGCGCCTGCCGCTGGCCGGGGGGCCTCGTCCGTTGCTTCCTCCTTGCACCGGTTCCATGATCCGCCTATGGTTTGATCGGTCGGTCGGTTTGCCTCGCGGCGCCTGCTCGCCGATGGCTGAAGGCGGAAAGGATCGAGCCTGCATGCCACGTTCTCCCGCGCGCGCCCCACGCACGCCTTTGGCTGCTTCCTTTGCCGTTGGCCTGATCCTGGCCCTGTTCGCGATCCACGCCCCGCTCCTTGCGCAGGACGACACGCCGGAACCCGAGCCTCTCCTGGACGAGCCCCCCGCAAATCTGGCTCCGATCCGGCAGCTTGCCCAGTTGATCCTCGAGACCGTCCACGGCTCGTCGCTCCAGGAAGTCTGGGAGCCCGTCGGCCGGCTGGTGCGCCTGGGCCGGTTGCCGGACAGCCCGGTCGTCGACCTGCTCACCGCCAAGCTGGCCGATGAAGACGAAAAAATGCGCCTCGCCGCCGCGCGCGCGCTCTCGCAACTGGATCAGGCCGACCGCGCCGCCCCGGTGCTCACCGCACTGCTCGCGTCGAAGGATCCCGAGATCCGGCTCTACGCCGGAAACGCCATCGGCCTGACGCCCAAGTTCTACGGCGAAAAGGGCGTGGTCGAGCCGATGCTGGCCGCTCTGGAGCAGGAGGAGGAGCCGAAGACCAAGGTCGCCCTGGCGCGCTCGCTCTGGCGCATCAGCGGCCGGGCCGAGCCCAAAGCCGAACTGGCCAAGCTGATGCGCGCCAGCCGCGAGAAGGCCACTCGCGACGAGGCGGCCCTGGCCCTGGCCGAGCTGGGCCTGCTGGTGCCCAAAGACGACTGGGATGGCAAGCCCGAGGAGGAACTGCTCCGCGAGGTCCACGAACGGATCGAGGAACTGCGCGACGAGCCCACCGAGCGCGGGCTGCGCGCCGACGCGCTCTACCAGGCCATCGACGAGGACGCGCCCGCGATGACCCACCCGCAGATGCAGGACGGCGTGCGCCTGCTCCGCGAGGTCCTCGGCTACATCCAGAAGGCCTACCCCGACGAGGCCAAGGGCAACGACCTCGACCAACTCTTCGAGCAGGCCAGCAAGGGCCTCGTCGCCACCCTCGACCCCTTCAGCCAGTACCTCGACCGCGAAGAGGTCCAGGCCACGCAGGAGATGCTGCGCCAGGATTACGGCGGCATCGGGGCCTACGTCGGCGTGCGCGACAACAAGTTTACGATCATCAGCCCGATCTACGGCTCGCCCGCCGACCGCGCCGGGCTGCGCTCCATGGATTACATCCTCGAGGTCGACGGGCATCCGACCACCGAAATGATGGACAACGGCGGCATGAACAAGATCATCGCCCGCCTGAAGGGCGAGCCGGGCTCGCCGGTCAAGCTCAAATACTTCCGCCAGGGCTTCATGAAGCCCATCGAAGTCACCCTGATCCGCGATTCGATCAAGGTCCAGAGCGTCTACTACGGGATGCTCCCGGGCAAGATCGGTTACGTGCGGCTGACGCGCTTCGGCGAGCGCAGCACCGACGAGATGAAGAGCGCGCTGCAGGACCTGATGGAAAAGCAGAAGGCCCGCGGCCTGGTCTTCGACCTGCGCGACAACCCCGGCGGCCTGCTGCGCACCGGCGTCGAGATCGCCGACCGCTTCCTGGCCGGCGGCAAGCTCATCGTCTACAGCCAGGGCCGCGAGGAGTTCGCCCCGTACAAGCCCTTCTACAGCCACGGCGGGGAGACTCACGAAGGCTTCCCCATGGCCTGCCTCGTCAACAACGGCTCCGCCTCGGCCTCCGAGATCGTCGCCGGGTGCCTCAAGCACTACAAGCGCGCGGTCCTGGTCGGCGAGAAGACCTACGGCAAAGGCAGCGTCCAGCAGATCATCCCGCTCCGCGCCACCAAGCGCGAAACGCAACTGCGCCTGACCATCGCCAAGTACTACCTCCCCGACGGGCACTGCATTCACGAGAAGGGCATCCTGCCCGACCTCGTCCAGGAGGCCCGCGAGTACGACGATTGGACCTGGCGTCAGATCTACGAACTGCGCAATAAGGGGACTTTCGAGGATTACGTCCGCAAGCACTGGGATGCCAACAAGGCCACGTTCCTGCTCCTGGCCGAGTGGGACGGGCGCGACGCCGCCAAGCTGCCCGAGTTCGACGGGTTCTACGAGGGGCTCAAGGAGTTCCGCATCGCCCAGGACGACGTGCGCGCCGAACTGCGCCGCGTCATTCGCCGCATGGCCCAGGACGAGCTGAAGCAGGAGTTCGCCTTCGACCTCCAGGAAGACCAAGTCCTCCAGCGCGGCGTCTACGAATTGCTCAAGAAGCTGGAAGTCGATACCAAGCAGTTCGTCCAGTACCGCGACTTCCCCGAGAAGTTCAAGCCCAAGCCCCAGCCCGTGGACGCGCTCTCCGCGCTGATCACGCCTGAACCCAAGCCCGAAGCGCAGCCCGAACCGGCGAAGTAGATGGTGCGCCATGACAGGCCGACCTCGCGCGCTTCATCCCTGGCTGCGTTTCGAACTCAAGACGCTCATGGTCTGGAGTCTCGCGGCTTCCATCCTGCTGGGACTAAACATCACACCTGACTGCGGCTTTTGGCCGCACTGGGCATTCCACGTGAGGTATGTGAATTATGGCTTTCCGTTTGCCTGTCTCGTCCAGAACTCGGATGGCGATTGGTTTCTGGCCAACCCGACCGCGCTCTTCGGCAACGTGGCTCTCCTGGTCCTGATGCTGCTGGTTTTCCCGCTCCTCGCGGCAAAATACTGGAGATACTTGCGCGAATCGGGTCGCACCTCCGGCTTTCTGCGCCGGAGCAGGGCCTTGAAGCGGTCCGATCCGCTGCCCTGACGCGCGATCCTGAAGTAGCCGCCGCCCGCCCGCGCGCTAACATCGCCCACTCGGCCTCGAAGCCTTGGTTCAGGAGCCAACCTCGATGAGCGCCAAGAAAACGCTGCGCATGGGCCTCTTAGGCTGCGGCGGGATCGCCAACCGGCACGCCAAGACCCTCGTTCAGATCCCCGAGTACGAACTCGTCGCCTGGTGCGATGTCGTCCGCCCCAACGCCGAACGCTTCCAGCAGGAGTACGGCAAGGGCGAGGTCTTCACCGACTACCACGAGATGTTCGCGAAGTCCGATCTGGACGTGGTGACGATCTGCATGCCGCCCTTCGCGCACGACGACGAAGTCGAGGTCGCCGCCAAGGCCGGGGCCCACATCCTGATCGAAAAGCCCATCTCGCTCACCAACGCGCAGGCGCAGCGGATGGTCAAGGCCGTCGAGACGCACAAGGTCAAGACGCAAGTCGGTTTCATGAGCCGCTTCCTGGGCGGGGTGGAGCGCATCCGCGAGTTGCTGGCGTCCGGCAAGGGCCCCGGGATTCAGTACGTCGGGCGCTACTTCTGCAACAGCCTGCATTCGCCTTGGTGGCGCATGAAGGACAAGTCCGGCGGACAACTGGTCGAGCAGATCATCCACCAGGTGGACCTCTGCCGCTTCCTGATGGGCAAGCCCAGGCAGGTCTTCGCCTACACCGGGAACCTCGCGCATAAGGACGTGGAGAACTACACGGTCGAGGACGTCAGCGGGACGGTGATCCGTTTCGAGTCCGGCGGGATCGGCGTAATCAGCGGGACCAACTGCGCGATCCCAGGCAAGTGGCTCGCGCCGAGCACCTTCGTCGCGAAAGGTCTCGTCGCCGACTGGGGCCCCGGCGCCAACACCATTACCGTGACCGACGGCAAGGAACCCGTGACGGAGCCTTTCGAAGGCGGCAACGACACCAACCTGGCCCAGCACCTGGATCTCTTGAAGGCGATCCGCGAGGAGGGCGCCACGCGCACGCCGATGTCCGAAGGCGCCGCGACGCAGGCCCTTGTAGTGGCCGCTTACCAGTCCGCGGAGACCGGGAAGCCGGTGGATCTGTAGTCGGTTCTACTTGGCGATCCAGTCGTAGGTCGGCAACGCGCGTCCGTCCGAGAGGTGCAGGCCTTTCGGGTTCGCCGGGCAGCCATCCTCCGTGCGCGTGGCATTCACGGACAAACCCACGATCCCGTGCGCGCTCAGCGGCCGGACCTCGCCGGGTTCGCTGACCGCGTCTTGGTCGGCATCCACCCACACCGCAAGGCCGTCCATTTCGGCCCCCTCCAGCAGGCCGTTGCGATCGTCGTCCAGCGCGTCGAGGGCCTGGTAACCGTCTTTCCAGAAGATCCACCAGGTCACCGAGCCGAAGAGTTGCCGGCCCGAGACGATCTCCCCGCGCGCCAGGGGGTCCCAGACCAGGATGCCGGTTTCGGGCCCCACCCAGCTTCGCTCCTCGGCGCGCAGGTCGCCGTCGAGGTCGAAGGCCACGCGCTCGTCGGGGGCCAACAGGCTGCTCAGCGCGCGCGCGCGGTCGAGCGGAAAGACGATCGGCGTCACGGCGCCTTCGGGGAGGTTCTCCATCTTCTCCAGGTTGGCCTTAATCGCGTCCACCTCGGCCCGTTCGTCCTTCCGGATGCCGCGCGCGGCGAGGATTTCGATGTAGCGCCGGCCGGCCTCGTAACTGGCCAGCGCCTGCACCCCGGCGAGAGGCATTTCCTTGAGGCTTATGTCGCCCGCCACGGCCAGGCGATAGGCTTTAAGATATTCTTCGGCGGCGCGGTCGCGCCAGAGTTCGGCCAGCAGGCGCTGGCTCTGCGTGCGGACCTCAAGCTCATCGGCCTTGAGGTGCGCCAGGATCGCGGGCAGCGCTTTGGCGCCCTCCGCACGCAAGCGGGCATAGGCTTCCACGCGCAACTCGTGCTCTTCGCTGGCCAGATTAGAGAAGGCAGTTTCCAACCGGGCGGTGTCGGCCTTCGCGGACGGAGGTGCCTCCAGGCCGGGGGCGCTGCCGCGGCCACCGCGGCGCTCACATCCAGGAAGTAGGCTAGTCCAAGGCGGAACAGCCCGTTCTCGGGCGACTTCTCCAAGGCAATCTGGAACGCAGCCAGGCCCTCGGCGACGTGCGTACTGAGCGCCTCGGCCGAGGCGGGCTTACAGGCTTCGTAGTAGGTATCATCGTTCTGGAACTGATGATCCACCCGGGGCAGTTCCTTTTCGGCGTGAGCGCCGTAGACGAGCACATGGGTGCCCCTCCGCGCCAGAGCCAGCGCGTGCAGCCGCCCCAGCACGTAGTAGCCCTGGGCCTCTTCGGGATGTTCACGGATATAGGCCTTCACGTTCGCGATCAACCGCTCCACGGGGGCCTCGGTAGGCGCCCGAAACATTGCCGTGCACTCCAGTCCCAGCGTCACCAGAGCTGCCGGCAGGCCTAGGATGAAAAACCACCTTCGCGGGTTCGGCATGCCTTCGCTCCAGGTTTCGAAGGTTTGGACGGCAAGTCCGGGCGCGCCGTTACAAGAACCCTATCTTCAAAAAGCAGAAGGAAGCGGCGCCAGAATCGGGACCTGGAAACGTAATGTGCCTTGGCAGAAGCGGAAGCCGTGACTAGACTCTAATCGTCCGGAGGGGGCCGGTCGGTTTCGCTTCAGCCACCCCCGCCCCGTGCCGTTTCCGCATCTGACATCCAGCCGAGGGAGCAACTCGTGGGGGCCCTGAAAGAGACCTTGCGCGCCGTTCTGAACGAGGAGCGGGAGAAGATCAAGAGTCTGGTTTCCTCGCATGGGGACCGGACGGTGGACCAGGTGACGCTCGCTCAGGTCTTCCAAGGTTCGCGCGGCATCGTCAGCATCTTCTGCGATACCTCGGCCGTTCCACCCGCCAAGGGCCTGATCGTCCGCGGTTATCCGATCGGCGAACTGGCCGGCAAGCTGCCCGAGGACGTTTTCTACCTGCTCCTCGCCGGCAAACTCCCCACCGACGCGCAGCGCAAGAATCTCCAGGACGAATGGGCCGCTCGGAATACCGTGCCCGACTACGTCTGGAAGGTCGTCGACGCGCTGCCCCAAGACACGCACCCGATGACCATGCTTAATACGGCCGTGCTGTGCATGCAGCGCGAGTCGGTCTTCGCGAAGCGCTACGCCGAGGGCATGGCCAAGGACGAATACTGGGAGACGACGCTCGAAGACGCCCTCGCGCTCACCGCCCGCCTGCCCGCCATTGCCGCCTACGTCTATCGCCGCTGCTTCAACAAGGGGCCGCGCCTGGAAGGCAAGCCGGGACTCGACTGGGCCGGCGACTACGTCCAGCGCCTGGGCTTCGCCGACCCGAAGGGCGAACTCACCAAACTGATGCGCCTGTACCTCGTGCTCCATTCCGACCACGGCGGCGGGAACGTCAGCGCCAACGTCGCCGGCACCGTCAACTCGGCTCTCTCCGACCTCTACTACGCGCTCTCCGCGGGCCTGAACGGCCTCGCCGGGCCGCTCCACGGCCTGGCCAACCAGGAATGCCTGGCCTGGATTCAGGATCTGATGGAGCAGTTCAAGGGCACGCCCAGCGTCGAGCAGATCTCGAAGTTCGCCGAGGAAACCATCGCGGCCAAGCGCGTCGTCCCCGGCTACGGCCACGCGGTGCTGCGCGTCACCGATCCGCGCTTCTCGGCCTTCGTCGAGTTCGGCAAGCAGCACTGTCCCGGCGATCCCGTCTTCAAAACCGCGCTCAACGTTTATGAGGCCGTGCCGAAGGTCCTCCAGAAGCATCCCAAGATCAAGAACCCCTGGCCCAACGTGGACGCCGTCTCCGGCTCGCTGCTCCACCATTACGGGCTGACCGAGCAGAACTACTACACGGTCCTCTTCTCGCTCAGCCGCGCGCTGGGCATCTGCGCGCAGGCCGTCCACGCCCGGGGCTGCGGACTGCCCATCGTCCGCCCGACGGCCCTCACCTACGACGAACTCCAGGACGCCCTGAAGACGTAGGCCCCGCCGCCGATGGCACCGGTCCGCCTTCCACCGCCCGATCTCCGCCACGGTTCACCGTGTCCACGCTGGCCGAACTGAAGGCGCTCCTGGAACGCCATGGCCTGCGCCCGCGCCGGCGCCTGGGCCAGAATTTCCTCATCGACGCCAACTTCGCCGCCGCCGTCGCCCGTGAGATCGCGCCCGACGAATGCTGCGTGGTTCTGGAAGTCGGCCCGGGAACGGGTGTTCTGACCGCCGCGCTGCTTGCCGCGCATCCCCGGGCGCGTGTGCTGGCCGTGGAACTGGATCCTGGGCTGGCCGGCGTGCTGCGCGAGGCCCTTGGGGCGGAAATGGCCGCCGGCCGCCTGACCCTCCTCGAAGGCGACGCGCTGGAGGGGAAGCACGGGCTCAATCCCGCGATGGTCCAGGAGCTGGCGCGGATTTCCCGCGACGAATCCCGGCCCCGCCGAATCTTGGGCGCCAACCTGCCTTACAATGCAGCCACGCCCTTGATCGCCAACCTGGCCCTGGGCGAAACGGTGGATAGGATCGTCGCGACCATTCAACTCGAACTGGCCGAGCGCCTGGTGGCAAAGCCCAATACGCCGGACTACGGCCCGCTATCGGCTTTCCTGGCGCTGCGTGGACACGCGAGGATGCTGCGAAAGATCGGTCCCGAAGTATTCTGGCCGCGACCCCAGGTTCATAGCGCGGTGGTAGAAGTTCGCCTTCCCCCCTGAGCCAGACTCCTTTCAGCAACGTAACGGCCATTCAATTCAAGAGTTGGATCCAGAGGCTCTTCCAGCATCGACGCAAGCGACTCGGCGGAATCCTGAAGGGTTCCCTTCCCTCCGATGATCCCAGAGCCTCTTTACGGGCTGAGACCCTATCGCCTGACCGTCTTTGGGAATTGTTTGGATACTTGGATAAGTTAGGCACTGGTAATATCTTAACAAAAGATGAGTGAGGAGGTTGTTGTTTCGCCCAGCCCCGCACTGGACAGCGGGGCGCCAACTGCTATGAATTCGGTGAATAGAGACTACCTGACACCACATTAGTACGGGGAATGTGTGACAGGGGGTGGAGCCACCCCCCTCAAGCGCCCTGGTCCGGTGACTTGAACTATTGGGGCGGATTGGCTCGGTTCATTGGGTCCTTAAAAGGAGGCCATGCACATGTCGATGGACCAGAACGGCGAAACTCGCCGCCAGTTCGGTAAGAAGCTGCTTGCTGCGGCAGCGTTCGGGATGGTGGCTGGCGCCGCCAAGCCCCTCTTTGCCGGCGAAGAAGGCGGAGAGAAGGCCGAGAAGAACGTCTGCAAGGGCCACAATGCCTGCAAGGGCAAGGGCGGCTGCAAGACCGACGCGAACGAGTGCAAGGGCAAGAACGAGTGTAAGGGCAAGGGCGGTTGCGCCACCGCCGAGCACCACGCCTGCAAGAGCCACAACGCCTGCAAGGGCCAGGGCGGCTGCAAGACCGGCGACAACGGCTGCGCGGGCAAGAACAGCTGCAAGGGCAAGGGCGGCTGCGCGGTGCCTGTGAAGAAGAAGGAAGAGAAGACCGAGTAGTTCTTCCCTCGCTTTTCCTGCTCTGAAGTGCCGCGCGCCGGAGCGAACCTCCGGCGCGCGGTATGTAAGGGAAGGGCATTCGGAGTCTCTGCCATGCCCGTTGCGAACCGTTGGGGCCTGCCCGACCTCGGAATCGGCGTCGGCCTGCGCACCGTCCACTTCCAGCACATTCTGGAACGGCAGCCGCGGGTGGACTGGTTCGAGATCATCTCCGAAAACTTCATGGATACGCAGGGCCGCCCGCGCTACGTGCTGGAACAGGTGGCCGAGCGCTATCCGATCGCGATGCACGGCGTCAGTCTTTCCATCGGCAGCACCGATCCGCTCAATCGCGAGTACCTGCGCAAGCTCAAGAACCTCGCGCAGCGCGTCAAGGCGCGCTGGCTGGGCGACCACATCTGCTGGACCGGCGTGGCGGGGCTCAACACCCACGACCTGCTGCCCATTCCCTTCAACGAGGCCACGCTGAAGCACCTCGTCGAGCGCGTGCGGATGGCCCAGGAACTCCTGGAGCGCCCGCTGGTGCTCGAGAATCCCTCCAGCTACGTGACCTTCCGCGACTCGACGATGCCCGAGCACGAGTTCGTCAAGCGCCTCGCCGAGGAAGCCGACTGCGCGCTGCTCCTCGACGTGAACAACGTCTACGTGACCTGCCGCAATCACGACCTCGACGCGGCGGAATTCCTCAAGGACTTCCCCTACGAGCGCGTCGTCCAGATCCACCTCGCCGGGCACACCGACAAAGGCACCCACTGCATCGATACCCACGACGGCCCGGTGATCGACCCCGTCTGGCAACTCTACGCCGAAGTCATGAAGCAGGCCGGCCGGCGCGCCACGCTCCTGGAGTGGGACGACAAGATCCCGACCTTCCAGGAGGTCCACGACGAGGCCCTGCGCGCCGAGCGCTTCCGCGGCGCGGTGGAGGCCGCCCGGTGAGCGACCCCGCCGGCTTCGAACTCGGCCGCCTCCAGCGCTGGATGCAGGCCGTGATCATGCATCCCAAGGGCGTCGAGGCCGGCATGCGCGACCGCGCCTCCCGCGTCCACCTCGACGTGCCGCCCGAGGAACTCGACCGCATCATCTGTCCTTCGCGGCAACTCGGCAGCAACGAGCGCCTCTCGGTCTACGCCAACGCCTACTTCTGGCGCCTGCTCGACATCCTGAAGCAGGATTTCCCCACCATCGAGCACGCCGTGGGCGAGCGATGCTTCGCCAAGCTCGCCGAACGCTTTCTCGACAAGCATCCTTCCTCGTACTACAGCCTGACGCGGCTGGGACGCCCTTTTGCCGGCTTCCTGCGCGAAGAGCTGGAGGATTGCGACGTCCCGCAGCCCGAGTTCCTCGCCGAGGTCGCCGAGATGGAATGGGCGATGGAGGAACTTTTCGACGCCGAGCGCGCCGACGCGGTCAAACTGGACGACCTGCTGGGCGTCGAGCCCGAACGCTGGGCCGGCGCGCGCGTCCAGCTCGTGCCGGCCGTGCGCCTGATGGCCTTCAAGTACCCTGTCAACGATTACATGAACGCCGTCCGCGCCGAGCAGCAGCCGCCGCTGCCTGGACCGCGCGAGACCTGGGCGGCCGTCTACCGCCACGAGTACGCCCTCTACCGGCTCCCGTTGGAGCGCGAGGGCCACGTCATCCTGACCGCGCTCGCCGCGGGGCGCTCCCTGGGCGAGGCCCTCGAGGCGCTCGCCGAGGAGCCCGGCGCGGACCTGGAGCGCCTGGCCGCGAACGTCGGGCCCTGGTTCCAGGACTGGACCGCCCGCGGTCTCTTCGCCCGCGTGGACCTCCCGGACGAGTAGGCCGCCCGAATCTACGGGCCATTGCCCCCTGTCCGTCTCCGCCCCCTTCGTGCTACAACCTTTGCAGGCCTGAACGGGAGGCGGCATGGCGGGCGAGCGGATTCTGCTGGTGGGGCGCGGGCACCTCGGGAAGTTCCTGCGCGAGCGCTTGCGCGTCGATGGCGACCTGCATTGGATCGCCGAGTTGGCCGAACTCGACGAAGGCTCGCTCAAGCGCATGCACCCGTCGGCCGTCGTGAACACCGCCGGCAAGACCGACCTGCGCTGGTGCGAAGACCATCCCGCCGAGACCTTCCGCTCCAACGCGTCCGCGCCGCTTGAACTCTACCGCCGCATCAAGGCCGCCTGCGGCCCCGAAGTTCCCTTCGTCCACCTCTCCAGCGGCTGCGTCTGGGACGGGCCGTACCGCGCCGACGGCAAGCCCTTCGGGCCCGACGACCCGCCCGCGCCCGCCTGTTTCTATTCGTGGACGAAGGCCGCCGGCGACGCCATGCTGCTGCGCGAGGCCCCCGGCGGCGCGCTCGTGATCCTCCGCCCGCGCCAGGTCTACAGCCCGCTGAAGGCCGAGCGGAACACGTTGAGCAAGCTCGCGCGGTATCCCCAGCTCATCGACACGCCCAACAGCATGACCAGCGCCGAGACGATCGCGAAGACGATCGAACGCGTGCTGGCCCCGGGCGGCGAAGCCGCGCGCGGCCGGATCCTCTGCGTGTACGAGCGCGGCGTCACCTCGCCCTTCGAGGTCGGGACCTTCCTCGCCCAGGCCGGCCTCCGCAAGAAGCCCGAACGGATCTCCAAGGCCGACCTGGACCAGACGCTGAAACCCAAGCGCGTCGATACGGTCCTGAGCGATCCCTGCTTCGAGGCCCTCGTCGATCCACCGGCGGCGCAGGACGAGTTGAAGCGCGTGATCGCCGCCTATGCGAAGGCCTGAGTACCGCGCAGCCTACCTTTGCGGCTGCGGGCGGCGGTAGGTGAAGAGCGCGTAGATCCAGCGCAGGAAGCCGGTGGCGAGAATCGCGCCGCCGAAGAGCAGCATCACGATCAGCATCGAGACGAATACGGCCGTCGCGCCGATCCACTGCGGCATCTCGGCAACCAGCCGCTGCGGCAGGTCCCCGGCCTTCTCCACCCAGCGCGGATCGTCGGGCAGCTTCTGCGCGCTGAAGACCACCACGTCGTTGCGCAGGAGAAAGGCGTAGCGGGAAGCGTTCCCCTTGCTTTTGGCCACCTCGTAGAATTCCAGCACGTCGTCCTTGGCCCGCGCTTCCTGCAGCCGCGGCAGCTCCGCGGCGGCTTCGGCCTCGAGTAGCGGCCGGGCTTTCCGCATCGCCTTCTCCACGGTATCCCGCGAGATCGGGTGGTGCGCGACCGACGAATCGTACCAGCGCCGCACCATGTCCGGATAGTCGGGGGTCGGCTGGGACCAGTGCTCGTCGAAGTAGTATTGCAAGGAGCGATACCCGGAGTTGAGCATCTCCTCGCGCAGCGCGGCCGCGCCGAGTTCCACGGCGTAATGAACCCCCATGCCCGTGAAAGCCGCGAGCACTACGACCGTCAGATAAGTGCGCAGGGAGAAGCGGAAATAATGCCAGAGCCGGGGCACGGGCGCGGGATCCGGCGCGGGAGGAACCACTTCGGTTCTAGAGGGCCTTTCCTGCGGAAGGCGGCTGACCATGGCTAGGTATCCCATCGGGCAGACGAATCACCTGTTACAAACCGAGAGCCGAATCTTTCGATAGGAGTCGATGCGGACGCCCAGTATGTTCCATGGGCGCGGCGATAATGAAAAACCCCCGCGTGAGCGGGGGCTTCTGCGGCTGGAGGTCGCGCCGCGTTCAGAACTCGATGATGAAGCGGTGCCGCGCGCCGAGGACCGAGAAGACCAGGCAGACCAGCAGCCCCACGATGGTCAGCGCCGGGAAGCCCGTCGTCATCCAGAAATCCTCCTGCGGCGCGTGCGGGAACGACCAGTACTTCAGCTCGGGCTTGAAGACCCAGCAGAAGAATCCGATCACGGCCACGCCGAAGGCGATCAGCGCGATGATGTTGTTGGTGCGCTGCTTCTTGATCGTCAACTCGATCTCGTTGAATTCCCCTTCGGGGAGCGACTGCAAAGAGTGCCCGCAGGCGGGGCACTTGATCTGTTCCTGGCCCAACTCCATCTCGGACCAATGCGTCGTCAGGCATTCGCTGCACGTCGCTTTAAGTCTGACCGCCATGGAAATACCTCCGTCCGCAACCGGCCGGGTCCAGGATTCTTGATGCAATCCGAAGCAGCAACACAGGATAACCCTCGCCCCGGAAGCTGTCAAGGCGGGCGGGGGGCACATGTTCAGAGGCTCCAATTCTCGAACCCGCCACGACTTAGCACCAAAAAATAGCCACAAGACGGCGGGAGCCAAGGGGTTGCACCTGGTCCCTTGAACGGTTATCTTCATTGGGGACTATTGAGGGTGCGCTTCGGCTTATCGAAGCGGCGGAGGACGCATGCCCCACACCGATGCAGCCCATTCCGGGTCGCAGCCGACCTCTTCGGAATCCCAAACTCCGAAGCGAATTGGCGGTTATACGGTGCTTGAGAAACTTTATGACGGTTCGGTGACCACCCTCTACAAGGCCAAACAGGACCGCCTTGGCCGGCTCGTCGCGCTCAAGACCGTCCGCGAATGGCCGCCGCCAAACAACGTGATCCTGGACCGCTTCAACCGCGCCACATACGTCTCCGCGCAGGTCGTGCATCCCAACCTTGCGGTGCTTTACGAAACCGGCACGGCCGATGGGCACCACTTCGCGGCCCACGAATTCATCCAGGCCCAGACGCTGCAGGAACTGCTGGCCGAACGAACGCGGGTCTCCGAGCGCCGCGCGGTCTGGGTGGGCTTACAGGTCGCTCGCGCGCTGGGCGCGCTTCACGAGAAGCGCGTCATTCACCGCAACGTGAAGCCGAAGAACATCCTGGTCGAGGCCGACGGGCGCGTGCGCCTCGTGGGCCTGGGCCTGGCCAAGGTCGAGGCCGCCTGCTTCGCCAAGGACATCGACGCGCAGACCATCGGCACGCCGCACTACATGGCCCCCGAGATCATCCGCGGCTGCTGTTGCGACGCGCGCAGCGACCTGTACTCCCTAGGCGTGACGATGTACGTGATGGTCACCGGCCGCCCGCCCTTCGCGAAGGGCATCCCCGCCGCCGTGATGGCCAAGCATCTTTACGAGCAGCCCGTGCCGCTGCGCGAGGCCGCGCCGGACGTCTCTCCGGAGTTCGTCGAACTGGTCGAGCGACTCATGGCGAAGTGCCCCCACGAGCGGCTCGCTTCGGCGGAAAAAGCCGCAGAGATCCTCGAGCAGATGGCGCGCAAGCACTACCGCGGCAAGCGGCGCGAGCGCTGGATCCCGGCTTGGCTGCGCGGCCTCGATGCGAAGGACTGCGCGCGCGCCGCGGGTGTCTTCTTCGGCACCCTGGCGCTCATCGCCGTGCTCGGCATGGCCGCCTTCGGAACCTGGGCCTTCTTCTTCGGGGAACGCAGGGCCGAACCGAGCGCGGAAGTGACGAGCCCTGTCGCCGCCGCCAACGACAGGGAACCCGAGCAGGCCGCCGCCGTCCCGGCTCCGGAAGCTCCCGCCGCCGATCGCGCGCTGGCCGAATTCCGGCGCCTCAGCGACCTGGATCCCGTCTACCGGCGCGACCGCTGGCGCGGCGTGCGCGAGTGGGAAGCGTACCTCCGCGTCTTCCCCGAACTCCCCGCCGCCCTGCGCCGCGAAGCCGAGGCCCAAGTTGAGCGCTATCGCCGCCAGGAGCAGGATCGTCAGGATCTCCGGCCCATGCATGCGCCCCGCGGCGGCGGCGAGAACCTCGAGTTCTGAGCCGAGCTACGCCGCCTTCGACTGCCGTTCCTTGCGCCATGCCAGCGTCTCCACCACGATCCCCGGCAGCGCCAGCAGGCTCATCTTGAGCATGGCCCGATAGGTTTCATCCTGGAAGAATTCGATCTCCCCGATCAGCAGGCAGATGACCGTCGTCAAGACCACCGGGATTAGCGCACAGGCGCCGGGGATCAGGATCCAGCCCACGACCAACAGCCCCAGACGCGGCCAGGTTCGCGCCACGTTCAACCGCCGCATTGCGCTCCAGCCCCACGTCGCGCCCACGCCGAAAACGGCGACCACCAGCGCCGCCACCGCGCCCATGGCGAGTTCGGAGTTGACGTCCGGCACCCCGCGAAGCAACGGTTCGCTGGCCGGCATCGCCCAGGCGAGCACGCCTCCGAGCGCCAGCACGCTGAACAGGAGTTCGTGCAGCCGGGATCTGAATCTCCGTGCCAATCGTGATCCCCAGCCGTACCGTACCGGCCACGGCCGCCAAGGCTCCGAAAACCAGGAATCCGATGCCCAGCAGGCTGCCCAGCCAGAACAGGCTAAAGGCCATCGAAGCCAGCGGAGCACAAAAAAGGCAGACGAGCGCGACCAAACCAAAGAAGCGCGCCATGCGCTGCGAGTGATACCGCCAGCCTGCCCAGCGATCGCGCATGGCCACCGCGGCGGCGCGCGGCGGGGCCGGCAGGGAGCCTTCTGGATCTGGGGGCTCCGGGCCTGTTGCGTGCTGGGTCTCCATTAATTTTCATTACGAATCCTGGGAACCGGCCTTTCGGCGGCGGCCATGATTCAAAGGTAGGGTTGACCGGGCCGTGGAGAGGTGCACGATGGGAATTCGCGCGTCAGACCTGAGTTGCATGTCGAGCGCCGGTTTACGGACGGATCCCATGCGCCCCGATGCGCCCGACGAAAACCTGCTCTTCAGGCTCCAACAACAGGAGCCCCAGGCCGCCGACGAGGCCTTCGCGCGGCATGGCCGGATGGTCTTCAATGCCTGCCTTCGCGTCCTCGGCGATGCGTCCCGGGCCGAAGACGCGATGCAGGCCGTCTTTCTTCTCCTGATGCACAAGGCGCCGGGTTTCGGGCCGGGCACGGTGCTGGCCGCGTGGCTCTATCGCAGCGCCGTCTTCGTTTCGCGGGAATCAATGCGTGAGGAAGCGCGCCGTCTCCGGCGAGAACAGGAGGCTCAACGCATGCAGGCCGCATCCGTTCGGGCGGAGGATCCAGAGGCCGAAGCCGAGGCCGAATGGCGCGAGATCGCGCCGCGGCTCGACGCGGCCATGGCCGGGCTGCCCGAGTCCTTCCGCGCGCCGCTCGTGCTGACCTATCTCCAGGGTCTGAGCCACGCCGAGGCCGCCGTGGCGCTTCGGATTCCGGAGGGCACGCTGAAAAGCCGCGTCTCCCGCGCGCTGGAAGCGCTGCGCCGGAAGCTCGGTGCGCGGCTTTCGGTGGCGGCCCTTGGCGCGCTGCTGGCCCAGCGCGGCGCGGAGGCCGCGCTCCCGGCCGCTTACGCCGCGAGCCTGAGCGGGCTCAGCGCCACGCCCGCCGCGGGGCAACTCCTGGCCCTCTCGATCAAGGCGCTCAACCTGGCGCAACTCAAGACGGCGCTGGCCGTCTGCGCGCTGGTGGTGGCGGCCGGCGCGAGCGTCCCGTTGGGCCTGGCGCTTTTCCCCGAAGCCGGCCCGCCCAGGACCGCGGCGCCGGAGGCCGCGCGCGCCGACGCGTCCGAGCCCGACGGCGCCGGCGTGCCGGGATTCCTCGGGCGGACCATTACGGCCGCGCCCGGGCAGGCGGTCGACGGCGTGCGCCTGCGCCTGCTCGCCTCCGAAACCCGCTTGGTGGTCGGCGGCACGCCGCTGAACCTCGACCTCGAGATCGAGGCGGCCGACGGCCAGCCGCACACGCTGCTCTTGCACGACTTCCAACTCGAATGGGAATGCTACGATCCGGACGGCGCGCCCGCGTCGATGGACATGCTGATTCCGCACGACACGCCGCCGCTGAAGGTGCGCCCGGTGGAGATCGCCCCGGGCCGGCCCTACCGGCTCAGCGCGCCCCTGGGCGGCGAGCCGGTCTCGCTGCAGGAGCGCCGCTCGGGTATCCTGCGCGCGGTGCGCTTCTTCTTCCCCGGCCGCTACCGGCTCGCCGTGTGCTACACCAGCGCCGAGACCTGGACGGAAACCGAACTCGACCTTTCCGCGACGGCCGGGGCCAAGCGCGTTTTCCAGGGCGAGTTGCGCAGCAACTTCGTGGAGTTCGACGTCGAGAATCCGCCGCGCGGGGTGCCCGTCGAGGGGCTCGAACTCCGGCTCCAGGCGAGCGCCAATCGCATCCTGCCGGCCGGCAAGCCCGTGGAACTGACCCTGACCTTCGCGTGCGCCGACGAGAAGGCGCGCGCGCTCTTCTTCGGCACGCGCGAGCCGCAGCTCCGTTGGGAGGTCTCCGGCCCGGAGGCGCCGGACGTGCGGCTCACGACGCTCCGCTCGGAGGTGCGGATTCCGGAGCAGACCGTCGTGGAGCGCGCGGCGCCCGGCCGGCCGTTTGCCGTCAGGCGCGCGCTGGAAGGGCTGCCGTTGAGCCTTACCGAACATGCCGGGGCGCGCAGGGATGTGCTCCAGATGTTCAGCCCGGGCGTTTACCGCATCCACGCCGTCTACGCCAACCGGGGCGACAAGCCGCTCCAGGGCGGCCCCGCCGTCCCCGAGGCTTGGCATGGCGAGGTCCGCAGCAACACGATCGAACTCACCGTCGATCCGCTCAAGCTGGGCGGCGACCTCCTCGAGCCGGGCGCGGTCGTGGACGGGCTGGCGCTGAAGCTCGAGGCCCAGGCCGAACGCGGCAACTTCGAGGGCGTCAACCTGACGCACCGGCTGAGCCTCGAGTCGGCCGACGGGAAGCCGCACACGTTGCTCTTCGGCAACCGCGCGCCGCAGTTCTTCTGGGCGGTCATCGACCTGGCCCGCGAAGGCGTCTCGGTGGTCGAGGAAGAACATTTTGTCACGCGCGGGATGCCCAAGACGACGGTGCGCACCGTCAACGCCCGGCGCAGCCATGAAGAGACGCGCGCCTGGACCGGTCGCGGCGCGCCGCTGACGCTGGTCGAGTCGGTGCTCTACAGCGAACGCCGCCTGACGCTCGCGCAACCGGGCCGCTATCAGGTTTTCGCCGTCTACGCCAACCACACCCGCGAACGCCTCGACCCGGGACTGACCCCCGAACAGCGCACGATCAAGGACGCGTGGCTGGGCGTGGTCGCGTCGAACCCGGTCGAGATCGAAGTCCCCGCCGTGCAGGCCCCGCCGCCCGCCGATGAACCCGGCGGCGACCGGGAACAGTTTTGACGTAAGGCGCCGCCAGAAATGAAAAGAGCCGGGAAGGAATCCCCGGCTCTTACCTCAACCTAAGCTGCTTTACCGCTCGAACCGTCGTTACCGGCAATGCCGCCGGGAGGAATAATGCGCGCGGCCGTAATACCCGTGATTCGAGTAGTAGCGGTAGCCCGAGCCGTAGTAACCGTGATAGCGCGACGGATAGTAGCAACTCCGGTAATAAGGCCGGTAGTAGCCGCCGTAGTAGTAGTTCCCGTAGTAACGCGGGTAGTACCAGGAGTACGGGTACGAGGAGTATCCCACGGAAATGTAGCTCGAGGGGGCGTAGTAGCTGTCCGAGGCGTAGTAGACCGAGCCGGCGGGCTGGTTGTACTGATACCGCGAGGCCTCGTCGGACGTGTACTCGGTCTTGGCGCGCTCGTAGTCCGACTCGCTGACGTAGCGGCTCGCCTGGCGCGTGCTCGTCGTCGCGGGAAGATCGTACTCGGCGACCTTCTCGACCGTGCCGGAGGCCGCCTGCCCGCCACGCCGTACCAGCGCTGCGATGACCTTCTCGGAGACCTGCGCCTCCTTCAACGCCACGATCTGGTCGGTCCCGACCCGTGCATACGCCTTGTGCGCACCGATCCAGGCCAGCAGGACCTCGTCGCCAAGCCCCGCTTTGGTCAACTTGACCGCGTCCTCGACCGGCGCGCCCGGGAGGTCTTCGGCGCAGGCCAGCGCACCGCCGATGAACAGACATACGGCCGCAAGGTGCAGAATGGATTTCATGGTGCTGTCCTCCTTATTCTTCCAACGTCCCAGCCCAAGGCATTATTCCAGACTCAGGAGTCAAAATCTACTTGTGGGGACGATTGGTTCCCGCTGGCCCCAAGACTCCAAATCCTCCATTCGGTTGCCCTCGCCTAACTCCAGTCCCAACCGGTACTTCCCATTTTTCCTCGACATGGGCATCTCCTGGCCCTATGACCGGGTATAGTTACGTAGGGCATTGGAGGCCCAGACTTTGTCCGGACGCCCGGTCCGTACGCCCGAAGTCACCGCCGACGACCGCGTCAAGCGCGCCTACGGCATCATGAGCGACATCCGCGCCAAGCTGTACCGACGGCTCGCGGATTTCGTCCTGGCCAACGAATCGCGCTTCCGCGCCGAGACGCTCTCCGAGGATTCCTACTCGTTCTGCCTCCAGCAGATGGAGGATCAGTTCCTCAACAAGCTGAACGTAGTCGAGCGCGCCGTGGTGGAACTGGCGCGTTCGGAGCACCCCGAAGCCCAGACCACGACCACCACCTACGAGACCGTCGAGGTCGTCGCCAAGCGGGACGAGCTGCCCCAGAAGATCGCCGATGTGCTCGCCGAGCATGCCGAGAGCGATTTCCTCGACATGTGCGTGCTCCGTTGCGACGACGAGCAGGCCGAAGTGATCGTCGTGCTGGCGCGCGAGGACGCCCAGCCGTCCGGCGCCGAGCCCGTCCAGGAATCGGCCTCGGCCGACGGCGATTCCGAAACGCGCGGCGAAAGCGACGATATCACCTGAGTACCGCGCCGCAGGATTTCCTGGCCCGTTGCTTCTGCGGCGCGGCGCCGAGTTTTCCGCCCTTCCGCTTGCACATGCACTTTCCGCGTACTCCGGGATAATACGGGCGCTGAGGCCCTCCTCTGCCGTCTGCGGCGAGGGGGGCGCTTGCGCACACGCCCCCTAAGCGTGCGGGGTTTTGAGGACGCCATGGAACGCGCCCAGGACCAGTCGCCGCCGACTCCCGAGGCCCGCGCCAAGCTGGTTCGGCTGGAAGGCCTGCTGAAGGACTACGGCCGCGTGATGGTGGCCTATTCCGGCGGCGTCGATTCGACCTTCCTGGCCGCCATCGCCGGGCGGGTGCTTGGCGCCGAGGCCGTGGCGGTGACCGCGCAGTCGGAGTCGCTGGCGCCGGAGGAACTCGAGGCCGCCGCCGGGTATGCGCGGAGCTTCGGGTTCCGGCACGAGATCGTCCGCACCGAGGAACTCGCCAACCCGAGCTACGCCAGCAATCCGCTCAATCGCTGCTACTTCTGCAAGTCCGAGCTGATGGGCAAGCTGCGCAAGCTGGCCGAGGCGCGCGGGATCCCATTCATCGCGCTGGGCGCGATCATGGACGACCTGGGCGACGACCGGCCCGGCGAATCGGCATCCCTGGAGCGCGGCGCCGTCTTCCCGCTGCGGGAGGCCAAGCTGTATAAGGCCGAGATCCGCGCGTTGAGCCGCGAGCTGGGCCTGCCCACGGCCGACAAGCCCGGCGGCGCGTGTCTCTCCAGCCGGATCCCCTTCGGCGAACCCGTCACCGCCGAGAAGCTGAGCCAGATCGCGGCGGGCGAGGCCGTCCTGCGCCGCATGGGCTTCGAGGCCTGCCGGGTGCGGCATCACGGGAGCATCGCGCGCCTGGAGGTCCCCGCGAACGAGCTGGCGGCGCTGCTGGCGCGGCGCGAGGAACTCCTGGCGGAGTTGAAACCGCTGGGCTTCGTCTTCGTCACGCTGGACCTGCAGGGCCTGCGGTCGGGCTCGCTCCACGAAGCCGTCCGCGCGGAGCGCGCGGCCCCACGATGAGCGACGGGAATCCCGCACTCGAATCGGACCCGGAAGCACCCGCGGCGCGGGGCGGGGAAAACGGGTCCGCGCAGGACCTCGTTCCGGCCCCGGCCCAGGCGCCGCTGTCCAAGGAGGCTGCCGACGCCGGCGCGGCCCCCAAGCCGGCGGCGAAGCCCGAGCCCGTCCCGGCGGCCCGCCCCAAGGCCCCCGCACCGCCTCCCGCGAAGCGTTCCAGGGCTCCGGAGCCCGACCCGGAAGAGGACGGCCCGCGCATGGGCTTCCTCGACCACCTGATGGAGCTGCGCAAGCGGCTGGTCTCGGCCATCGCCGCGATCGTGCTGATGACCGTCCTCTCGCTGTTCTTTCACAAGCCGGTCTTCGACTTCCTGCGCTGGCCGCTGGACCAGGTCAACGCCTCGTTCCGCGACGATCCCGAGTTGCGGCGCATGCTCACCGATACGCGCCTGCCCCCGGACATCCGCGGCGAGATCCGCGAGGCCGTGCCGGACGACGCCCAGTACGCGCTGGTGCTGGACGCTTTTTACGACCGCGACCTGTTCGACGCCGACGGGTTCCCGGTGACCGACCCGGCCTTCCGCAAACGCCTGAAGCTCCTGGACATCAACGCCACCGCGCCGGTCGTGCAGCAGATCAGCGTCAACCCGCTCGGGCTGATGATGATCCTGATGAAGATCTCGGTCTACGCGGGCCTGCTGCTCAGCTCGCCCATCGTGCTCTACGAACTCTGGGCCTTCATCTCGCCCGGGTTGCGCGACAACGAACGTTCGGCGATCCGGCCCGTGCTGGCCGGCGGCATCTTCTGCTTCCTGGTCGGCGCCGGGTTCTGTTACCGGATCGTCTTTCCGCTCACCATCCAGTTCCTGGTCTGGTTCGACGTGTACCTGGGCTATTTGCCGATGTACACGCCGGAGGAGTACATGAACTTGCTGCTGACGTTCATGCTCCTCTTCGGGGCGATCTTCGAGATTCCGCTGGTCTCCGCGGTGCTCGCGCGCCTGAAGGTGCTGCACCCGAGCGTGCTGACGCGGTACTGGCGCTACGTGACGCTGGCGTGCTTCATCCTGGGATCGCTGCTTTCTCCGGGTAGCGACATGATCTCGATGGTGCTGATGTCGGGTTCGCTCCTGTTCCTGTACGTCGTCTCGATCGTCCTGACGCGGCTGGTCTACCCGAAGGATTGATCCAGGGCGGGCTATCAAAACGGCGTTGACCGGAAGCGCGCTGCGCGGTTGAAGCCTTGGGGTGACGCGCGGCGGCGGAATCGAGTACGCTGGGGGCCGGTTTGCAAGGGGGATGGCCGCGTCGCATGATCCAAGGCGTCCGCAAACCCGAGGAAGTACAGGGCCTGGGCGTCAGCCGGCGGCTCCTCGTCCGCATCGGCGCGCTGCTGAATAAGCGGATCGAGATCACGCCCGCCGTGCTGGAGGCGGCGCCGCAGGGCTCGCCCCGTGAAAACCTGCTGCTCGACCCGAAACTGCTGGCCGAGGCCGAGGCGCTGGACGCCGCGGGCTTCGCGAAGCTCTGCGCGGCCCACCTGCCCGATGCTCCCGACGCGCCGATCCTGCACCGGGACGACGACGGCCGCCGGGTGATCTGCCTCGCCGAGGAACTCGAGGCGCAGGGCGCCTGGAGCGCGGGCGAACCCGCCCGCTCCGCCGAACCGCCCGCGTACGAAACGACCACCGCTCTTGCGGCCGCGCCGTCCGGCGGACTGGCGCGCCACGTCCAGGGCTTGCGCGACGGCGGCGTCAGCGCGGAGGGGCTCTTCACGCGGATCGAGCTGGAGCGCCTGCGCCTGAGGCTCGTCACCGCCGCCGGCGCCGGCGACCGGATCGAGGCGCTGCGCACGCTCGCCCATGCGCCGCTGAGTCCGCAGGAGAAGGCCGAGCTGCTCTTCCGCGCGCTCGACGACCGCGATCCCTCCGTCCGCGCGGAGGCCGCCGAACTGCTCTTCGTGCTGGGCGTCGAGGACGAGCTGCGCGAGAACCTCTACGCGCTCTGCCAGGGCGAGGTCCGCGCGCGCGTGCTCGCCGCGCAGCGCCTGGCCAAGCGCCTGGGCGGCAAAGCGCCGGAACTGGAGCGCGTCGCGACCGCCGTCTGCGCGCTGGGCTCCCTGAAAGGCGAACGCACGCCCGAGCTGAACGCCGAAGTGCTGAACCTGCTCGCGCACTGCGCCTCGGCGCTGGCCCCCGAGCCGGCGCGCGTCGCCGAGCTGGTCCGCCTCAGCCTGGGCCTGCTGGGCGAGGCCACGGGGAAGGGAACCTCGTTCAAGGACTCCGACCGGATTTACCTCCCGACGCAGAAGCTCTTTCGCGCGCTCTGCAAGGACGCGCCCGGCGTCGCGATGCCGCTGCTCCTGGAGGAGCGCGACAAGACCACGCAGCCGGCCGTCGAGGCCTTCCTGCTGCAGATGCTCCTGGAGCACGTGCCCGCCGGCGACGCCAAGGAGCCCGAGGTCCTGAGGATGTGCGCGTCGTACCTCGCGCGCGACACGCAGGAAGACCGCGACAGCCGGAGCGTGGGCATGGCGCTGGTGCGGCGCGGCGAGAGCGCCCTCGCCCCGCTCGTCGACGCCTTTCCCAACGCCTCGTCCACGGCGCAGAAATACGCGCTGAACCTGCTCGACCAGATCCTCCGCTTCAGCCCGGCCTCGCGGGAGAGCAAGGAGCGCGCCGCGGAAGTCGCCTTGAAGGCCACCGACAGCACGCAGCGCAGCGTGCGCATGGCCGCGATGGTCTGCCGCTATGTCGTCGATCCGGAGATTTCCGAGGCGCTGCGCGGGAAGCTGGCCGAGGCGTTCCTCTCCAACATCTTCGATTTCGGGTTCCCGACCGACCGCGAGATCGCGGAAGACACCGTGAGCATGCTGGGGCTGCCCGCGCTGGGTCCGCTGGCGAAGCGCCTGGCCGCGGAGCGCCCCGACGAGGTCCGCGCGCAAGCCGTGCGCATCCTGGGCCAGTTGGCGCTCGAATTGAAGCCCCGCCATGGCGAGATGACCAACGCCTCGCGGGAGCTGACCGACGCGCTGCGCCGGCTCCAGGCCCTGGCCGCGGAGCCCGACTTCCCGCACCGCGAGGCGCTCTTCACGTCCATGGGCAAGATCGCGGCCTCGCCGGCCGCCAGCAAGCAGGCCGGGCAGATCGTCACGCGCACGCTCTTGCAGTCGGTGAAGGCCGACCTGGAGCTGAAGCGCCTCGACGCCCTGGAGGGCCTGACTTGGCTGGCCGCCTCCCGCCGCGCCGACCCGGAACTCGTCGTCACCGTCACCGGACTGCTGCGCCGCGTGGTCGACCAGATTCAGGCGGAGATTCAGTCGCAATCCTTCGAGGTCGATGGCGAGTCGGTCATCGAAATTTCGCAAGAACGCGGGCTGGTAGAGGTGCTCCCCGTCGCGCTGAAGGGCATCGCGCGGATCGCCGTCTCGCGCAACTGCCCGCCGGCGGTCGTGAAGGAGGAGCTCGACCTGCTGATCGAGCGCTGGAAACGGATCTGCGCCGGCGATCTGGTCTGGGGCCCGGGCAACCAGATCCTGATCGTGCACGCGCTGAAGGAGATCGGCTGCCACGACGGCTTGCGCGACGAGTGGCGCATGCTGATCCTGAAGGCCCTCGCCCCGCGCCTGGACCACCCCCCGGTCATGTCCGCCATCGCGCAGATTCTCCACGCCAGCGACGCCCCGGCCAGCGCCGCCGCGGCGCTCACCGTCGGCCAGGCGATCCTCGACCACCGCCGCCTCGACGGGCAATACGACAGCGAAGACCGCCCGGAGATCCTCAAGGCGCTCTGCCTGATCGTCTGCCGCAAGCACCTCGGCGCCGCCGATGCCGCCAACCGGGCCAAGGCGACTCGTTACCGCGATACGGTCATCGACGACCTCTTCAAGGGCGCGCAGGACCTCGTTCGCGGCGCGTACCAGAACCTCGTCGCGCTGCGCGACGCGAAGGTCCTGCCCGAGGCGCTGCAGAAGAAACTGGAAGAGCGGCTGGCGCAGTACGGGGCGCTGCAGAAGTACTAACAGCGGCAATCCATTGCGGTCCAGCGGCCTTCATGCCCTTTGCGCGGGCGTGCGGTCATTCCTTCGAAACGCATCTGCTGTCATCCCACACGTTCCAGCTGGGCTTGTAGCAATATCTGCAAACCGTACAGACCAGGACGTTCTTGTCGCATGGCGGCACGCAGCCGCCTACCGGCCAGTACTCCAGATTCGCTTCTGCTCTCATCGATTCCTCGGATGCAACGTGAAGGTTCCGCAGGCGCACCGGCACGACCTTCAAGTTCGCGTGTCGGTTGGGGCAGCAGGTTACGACGTCGGTGCGCGGAGGCAAGTAGCGCGGCGGATATGCCGAACCGTTGCAGGCCGCGAGCGTAAACAGGAGCAGGCCGACCAATAAGATACTGCGCATGTCATCAAGTTCCAAAACATACGAAAGAATATTCAGTCTATACCATCCTGCTCAGGCCTGCACGCCTGCACCTTGAAGAATTCTTAGCCGCAGCCGTCACATAAATAGAGAGAAAGGCGATGAGTATGTGCACCTATGCGTGACTATCGACAAACGCGTTGCTGGCGCTTGCTCCGTCGCAGGTTGAAAACTAGATCTTCATCACGCCGCTGTACGGCGGCGTGGTGCTGGTCAGCCTCGTGTTGGCTGCGCGTTCGATCTTCGCCGGCACTGGGGCCCGCGCTCGGCTCGGCTCGAATCCCCACGTCAGCGCGCGGCTGAGCGTGGGCTCCTTTCGCGGGCTGCCCCGAGCGAAGGCTTACTCTGGCCGAAAATAACAGGCGGAACACCGCCGGCGCCTAGTGTCCCTTGCCTCTTATTCTTGTGTGTTGCGTCGGTTTTTTTGCCGTGCCCTGCGCTGCGCTTCGTTTGCGTATCTTCTCGATACGCCGCTACTTCACGCGCCTGGGTCACGGCCAAAACTCATCTCCGCAACTTACAAACCTGAGAGGCAAGGAGCACTATTGCCCCTTGACCATCAGAATTGTGGGTAAAGATGCTTCAGCTTGATCCGTGCTGTTTCGCTGGTAAAGCGCCAATCGACGCCTTTCTGGTCAGCATTCCGCTGCCGCTCCCACTCGGCGGTCTCCCGCCGCACCGTTTCAAGGTCGCCCAGCCGCCGGTTCAGGCACTGGTTCGCCAGCACACTGAGTTCGCATTCTGCGATCTTCAACCAACTCCCATGCTTGGGCGTGTAGTGAATCTCCAGCCGCGAGGCAAGACGCCTTGCTTCCTCCGCCGGAAAGGCTTCGTAGAACGATGCGGCCTTGTGCGTATTGAGGTTATCCATCACTACCAGCACCTTCTCCGCTCCGGCAAAATCCTCGTCGAGAAGCGTCCGCATTTCCTCAGCCCAATCCACAGCGGTCTTCCGTTCTCGCACCGACGCTTTGCGCCATCCCCCCAGCGGTTCGGTAAAAGAAAATGTACCGCGGTGCCGTTGCGCTCGTATTCGTAATCGAAACGTGCCGGCTTCCCCGGCTCCGGCGGCAGCGACTTGCGCGTCTCCTTCAAAAGCTGCATGGGCCGCTCATCCATGCAGACCAATGGATACCGGGCGTCGTAAGGGCGCGTGTACAAGTCGAGAATCTCTTCCATCTGCGCTACGAATTCACTCAAACATCCAGACGGAATCACCCAGCCTTTGCAGCGATGAGGTCGCAGCCTGTTTTTTTCAGCGCCCGCTGCACCGTACGGTATGAGACAGCTTCTACGATGTTGAGTTCCACGAGTTTGTTCGCCAATAACTCCAGCGTCCAGCGAGACCGTCCCTCCGGTGCGTCGCTGCAAGCCAGCGCGATCAGGTGCGCTTCAACCTTGCCGTCGAGAATCTTCTCGCGCGCGGGCAAGGCGCGCTTCTTGCGTTCCAAGGCCGCCTCCAATCCTTCTTCGACAAACCGCTGGCGGATGTTGCGCGCCGTATTGGCGTGGCAGCGAAACGCTTCGGCGCACCGCTCATCCTTCCAATTCGGGCCATCGGCATCGGCCTGCAGCAGAAGGTGCGCGTGCCTGATCCTGTACGCGGCGGCCTTGCCCGTACGGACCAAATCCTCCAGCTTCTTACGTTCCTCAGCCGTTAACCGGACGACATACTTCTTGTTCATGGCAGCCTCCAGACGGGACCTGCCCCCCGCTGGAGGTATCGGCCATGCGCTACAACTGCTAAAGTTGAAGGTCAAGGGGCACTAGCCTTTCGTCCACGAACGCCGAAGCCACCGACACGCCACAGCGGATCCTCTCCGGCTTTCTGGCCGTGCCGGTCTTTCGCTACGAGGACACCGAGGGCGACCCGCTCCAGACGAACCTGGAGCCCATCGAGCCGCCGCCGCTCATGGAAGTGGCCAAGGCGTGGGGCCTGCGCGTCCGCTACATGGGCCGCACCAGCCCCTACCTGGGACTCTACCGGCATCGCTTCGAGGACCACCCCGCCGAGATCCTACTGGCGACCCATGAAGAACAAGTCTTCTTCCACGAACTCGCTCACGCGGCCCAATGGCGCGTCTGGACCGACCCCGACAATTGCAACAAGCTGCGCTTGGAGGTGACCGCCGAACTGGCTTCGTGCGTCCTGGCCCGTCTCTACGGCCGCCAAGACCCCAATGAAGGCAGCACTTACGAGTACATCTGCCATTACTGCGAGCAGGAACGAAAGGACCTGCCCCGAACCCTCTGGGCGCTCGTCTCCGATACCGAGAAGCTCCTCCGCGCCATCATCGACACCCAGGAAACCCTTGCGCGAGAAGAGGTGCACGCATGACGCAGCCCGCCCCGAATCCCTCGCCCGTGACCATGTGGAGCGCGTCGAGTTGGGCGACTTGGAAGATGTGTCCGTTCAAGTGGAAGCTCAAGGCGGAGAAGTGGGGCCGCCCGCGCTCAAAAACCGATACGCGCATGGCCGTCCACGCCATGCCCGGCTTGGTTGTGGACCGGCTCTTCGAGCTCTGGCTCCACCGCCGGGAGTTTCAGGACTTCGCGTGGCTGGAAGCCAACTTCTCGATGGTCTGGAACCTCGTGGAGAGCCGGCAGAAGCCCAAGTGGCAGCACGAGGCGGAAACGGCCTACGTGCAGCGCCAGACGTGGCGCTCGGTGGGCATCCTGTTCGACCTGCTCCACAAGCACCGGCTCTTGAACGCGGAGATGGGCATTCAGACCGACTACCACGAGGAGATCGCCACCGGCATCTCCATTGCCGGCGCGATTGACCTGTGGACGATCCTCCCGAACGGGAAGCTCCTCGTCGTGGACTTCAAGAACGCCGGCTCTAATTCCAGGCGCTCGGTAGACCAACTGCATTTTGGCGCGTTGGCGCTAGGTAGGCTCTTGGGGCGCGAGCCGGACGAGGCGGCCTACGTCTGCTTTCACCCGCAGTGCGCGGGTTACCGGAAGGTGATCCTGCGCGACTGCGACCGGAAGAAGCTCCTGGCACGTTTGGCACGAGCGACCGAGGCGCGTAAGGCCGGAACCTGTCCCGCGAAGTACTCAGCCTTCAGTTGTCCTCGCTGGTGTGAGGTGCGGTTTGCGTGTCCGACCTTCCTCGCGCGGATCAAAAGTAAAAATTCTTCTGCTGAGCAGAGGGCCTCAGGCGGGTGAGGTTATGAGAATGAGGGTAGGCAGACGGACCGCATGAGAGGCCGACTTCCTGACCATTGCCAATCTCATAAACCGCAAGCTCACACCTCACAACTCTTCCCACGCATGCGATTTGTAGAAATGGAGGTCTTGATTTCCTCATAAAATTCGAGCTAAATATGGAGGTCTTTGAGAACCGCCCAATGGGCGAAGGAGTGAAGCGAATGATGCCAGAACCGATCCTGCTTTCGGTCAGACAGGTGGCAGCCCTTCTGGGCGTGTCAGTGCGCACTGTTTACCAGCGCGTTTCCAAAGGCGAGCTTCCGCCGCCCATCCGGATTGGACGCTCGGTCCGCTGGCATCGCCCAACCTTGGAACGTTTTCTCGAGGATCAGCAGAAGAGGATGGCCTCCTAGAAAGAAGGTTATCATGGCCCTACGCACACCTGGCACAGGTGCCGTCTACCGCCGATTTCACATGAAAAACGGCAAGCGGGTGCCCTATCCCCGCTGGTCGTATTACTACATTGACGCACAAGGTCGTCGGCATGACAAGACTGGCTACACCGACAAAGCGGCGACCGAGGAGAAGCTTCGCGAGGTTCTTCGTCGCGTGGCGCGGCAGAAAGTGGGCCTGGCCGTCCCGAACGAGGAAGACCTGCACGTCCCACTCAAGCAGCACCTCGAAGCGTTCCTGGTTGATAAGGAAGCGGATGGAATCACGGCCACGCACATTCAGCTGCTCCGCACGCGCATAACCGTCATGTTGGACGGTACCAAGGCCGAGGTATTTGCCGACCTCACCGAATCGAGCGTAAAGCAGTTCTTGCTACATGGCACCAAGGCCAAAGGGTGGAGCAAGAAAACTCGTAATGAGTACACCGCTGTCACCAAACAATTCTGCGCCTGGCTGTGTCGTCGCTTCAAGTGGACCGATCCTCTGCAGGGCCTGTCTCGACTCAAGGGTCAGGACGACATCCGCGTTCGGCGCTTCGCGCTTACCGAAACACAGTTGGGTGCCCTGTTGAACGCAGCACGTGAGCGCGGCGTCCAGAATTACCTTGCGTGTCATGCCACCGCCAAGCCTGCCACCTTCGAACGACTGCGCCTGCAAGGCCAAGAACGCGAACTCGCCTATCGGCTGGGCAGCATGCTGGGCCTGCGGTTTAATGAGATCAAGACGCTGAGCTGGGGCTGCCTGAATTTGGATGCTTCCCCGCCTACCTGCGCCTTACGGCCCGAAAACACCAAGGCGCGAAGACAGGACCTCGTGCCCATCGTGTTTGATGAACTGGTCCAGGCCCTGCGCCAATGGAAGGCGCTGTGTACCAAGCAGCTTGGACGAGCGCCAAGCGACGCCGAGCGCGTGGTTCATGTCCCCCGGCACCTACCCGGCGACCAGTTCTCGAAGGACTGCGTGTATGCGAACATCGCCCGAGAGAACGAGCGTGGCGAGAAGCTCGACTTCTACGCGGCCACGCGCCACACCTACTGCACGATGCTGGGGCGCTTACGACTTTCACCGCACCGCCTGCAGCGGCTGATGCGACACACCGACCTCAAAACCACCTCGAAGTATCTGCACTTGGAACTCGAGGACATGGTCATCGAGCCCGGCCTCTTGCCAACCATAAACCCGCAGCCCCCAACCCCCGAAATTGCCAACCTAATGCCAACACAAACACGCGTTTTGGAGCAGGTCGAAGCAACTCCGCGCACTCCTGATGCGTCATTGAAGGACCTTGAGCAGGCCATGACCGAGGCCTTAAGTGGTGCTGGCGTGCAAGATAACGCAACGCCGGAACACGCGGAGCGTGAGCTGGCGGTGGCCCTGCGGGTTGTGGAGAGTTGGTGGAGGCGGCGGGAATCGAAAGCCTTCACAAACACATAGATGCCTTGCCACGCAATACGTTAGATGATTTCAAAATGGCGGGGTGCACGCTCTGGGCGCGCTAAGTCATGTTTTTCAGGCTGTTCGCCTCGTCTAAACGGCAGTGTCGTCGGTCTGTCTTCACTGAACCTCACGTTTGTAAAAACTCCAGACGGTGGCTCTTCGAAATCCTTTTTCTTAAATCAGCAGCGATCCGCGCCTCTGCCGTAAATTCCGGCCAACGCTTAACGGCCTCGCTGACTTCCTCGATGATCGCCTTCCATCGGCCGCGTTTCATGGATGCCGTTTTCGCACACTCCTCGAAGTCTTTTCCCGTGAATCCGTCCCGCTTCCCGTTCAGGGTCATCTGGTGGGAGGCTGTCCAAGAACCGGACGGATTGTAGCTGTACGTCACGTCGAACGCGGGGGCGAGGGACCAGCGGCCCTGCTTGTCCATCAGGAAGGCGATGTTCTTCACATGATCGTCCTGATTGCGGGCCATGACGTTGAAGGCCATGCGCCGGAACTGCTCTTCCACCGCGGCCATCGGCAGCTTGAGTTGGCGGATCGTGAACAGCGCTTGTTCGTAGGAGTAGGCGCCGGCCTGGTTAAAATCGAAATGCGCCAGCGCGCAGAGCGACTGCATGTGGAGCTTTTCGCCGCCGGCCAGTCGGTCAAAGCGGCGCGTCATGAAATGCCGTCGTCCGCCTTCCTCCAGGAGCCGGCATTCGCTCATCGCGATTCCGGCCGCCTTCGCCATCAAGTAATAGGCGTATTCGATGGCGCCATAGCCCTTCGGATCTTCCATTTCCTTGTCTTTGTTGCCTGCCACTCCGTCGAATTTGAGCAGCCAGTATTCGAAGCCATCGCCGGCGGCGATCTGCCCAGAGCGCACTTCGTTCGTTTTGGGATTCCAGGCGATCACCGCTTTGGCGCGTGCCCCGCCTGCCGACGTGCCGACCCGCAGGATCTCCTGCAACGCCTTCTCTTTGCCCTTCCCTCGAAAATGCCCGCGAAGATTGCTTCGATGGGTCAGGACTTCGGATGCCAAGCGGACCAGAGCATCCACTTCGATCTTCGTTGCCTTGCGCGGCTTCGGCCCAAGCACCGGCGCAAATTCCAGGGCTCCCATGCCACGCGTGCCGGCGTAGCAAAGGCGCTCGACCGCCCCGAAGCTATCCGGCGTTCGGCCCTGGGTTGCCAGCCATGCGTCAATCAATGCATTGCCGAACTTGTCCGGCAACGAATCGGCTAACAGCCCTGGCAGACCATGAAACGTGGTGCGCGGTAGTTCGGGAAACGTGTACACCTGCTCACTCAACGGCATGACCAGCGGCGAAAGCTCGATCCCGCTTCCGGCGAATTCGGCGTCAAATTGAAAGGAGGCCACCTCGCCGCCCTCTTCCAGCGAGACGGCCCCGATGGTTCGCCCCCAGAGCTTTACTTCGGCGATCATGCCTGCTCACCCCAGGTCCAGGGTTTCTGCGCACCTGACCGCTTCGCCTTCCGGCCCGTCGCTCGCTGGCGCATCCTGCCCTGCGCCTTCAACTGAGTCATGGGGCTAACTGACTGCTCAGGCACCAGCAACTCGAAACGCTCCGCAAGTCCGAGCGCCCGGCAGACTCTCAAGAACCCCGATAGCTGGGTCGCTACCTCGCCGGACTCCAGGCGCTCCACCGTGCGTTTGGAGACGCCTGCCTGCTCGGCTAAGGCGGCCTGGGTCAGATTGCGTGCCAGCCGAACCCTTGCCAACCGAGTCCCAAGTTCCTGTAGGACGGTCCTATCAGTCATCTGCGGTGTAATCTTCATAGTGCGCCTATTATGACGAGTTAAAATGTAAATTCAATTATTTTCGCCATAAATGGCGATTTACTAACGCAATACAAACAGGCTACCCCGCGCCACCCTGACGAACGCCCCAGCTTCACTGCTGCCCGCTTTGTCCTCGGGCGGCTTGGGCTTGATGATGTCCGCCACCTTCTCCGTGCGCATCACCAGCTGTAGGCGCTCGAAGAGGCCGAGTTACTCTTTCGCTCTCGCGGTCCACACAACGCTGCCAGGTACGAGCTCGCGAGTTTTGCTCGCGAGGTCAACTTGGATGCCGAATTCCCCATCGCCCGTGCGTCCCTTCCTGGTCCCGCCAATCTACGCAAAGCGATTGACCAGGCTGCCCCAGGCTGCCCGGAACTACGGACAAGCATAAAGCGAGCCGCAGAAATGACTTCACTACCCAAGATGATCGCTTGCCCAGAACTCAAACAGGAGGTGTCCCATGCGCGAAGATCCGATCACGAAGCACCGACCCAAAGCCTTTGAAGACTTTTGGGGCCAAGATGAAGGGATTGCAGCCACACGACAGTTTCTCATCAGCAACGCCCTGCCTAGTCCCCTTTTGCGTGCGCATCATCGTGAAACCGCCTTCTTCTTCTGCAGCACTCGCCGAGACAAGCTCGATGGAGCCATTCTGGCGCGCTCCCACTGCTATGAGATGTCACTGCCCGCTGAAACCGAGGTCGTGACCGACCTGCTCAGGATCGCCGGGCTGGAGGGGATTTCGCTTACCTCTGAGAAGGCCTGGGAGATTGCCAAGAATCGGAACCGTGTCCCTCGCGAATGCCTGAAGGATCTCCAGGCCCTCGTCGGTACCGGGAAGATTCGCGGCCGGGCCAAGAGCCGGAGCCAGGGCTAGCAGCCCGTTGAAATAGGGGGCGGCCGCGCAGCCTTGGATTGGGGCCTGGATCAAGGCGCGCGCAGGGGCGGCGTATCGGGCGGATACGCCAACCGAAGCGCAACGCGGAGCCAGGCCGCAAGGCGAGGCTGCCCGGAGGGTTGCGGGAGATTTTGAACTGGGCTGCGTTACGCTTCGCTCGCCGTAGCTTCCGGCTACGGCTCGACTGCGCAAGCCTTGCCCAGTTCAAAATCTCCTCGCAACGCGGCCAGTCCCCTATTTCAACGGGCTGCTAGGCGAACCCTTATAAATATCGGCATCCCATGGGGGAAATCGGAGAGGGACGGCGGGGTTAGTGTTTCCGAAAACGTATCTTTCCGGAAAGCGGTATACCACGGATACCGATTTATGCGCTGACAAGACCTTCATGCTTCTTCGGCTGGGTTTGCTCTGAAATGTATAGGCCCCAGCAAAAGTCAGGACTCCTAGCATAGTCCGGTTGGAAGTCCCGCTGTATAGGTTAGGCGTGTTGCTTCATAGCTAAGGGCATGCTGACGGCTTCGGTCTCGCCAATGCGTTTAATCGGGCGCAACAAATGCTCAATCGTTTCAAACGTCTCACCGAGTGCGCTCTGAAGCAGGACCTTGGAGCGCGTGCTCGGCACTTGCGTGCCCCGCTCAAGTCTCGAGAGCGTGGCGGGGCTTATTCCCGACAATCTGCTCAAGTCACGCAAGGTCCAGCCCTTCCGAATTCGATAGTTTACGAGCTCTCGATACCCTCCCAGTCCAAACTGCGACTGCGCTGATTTTGAAACGGTCTTTTTCATTTGTCGGCACCAATCGGTATCGAGTTTGCCTTTAGCCTGAACACGGGGATCGACAGGATCCCCAAGCTCAAACCATTCGGCTTGGGAGCCTAGCAATCGGAAGGCGCGTTTTATGAATCTTGAAACCGATGAATACTCAAGAGGTTGCGCTATTAAGGCCGAACTGGAAGCCGGAGTGCACAGCACCGAACTGCTGCCGCTTTGCACAAGGCTATGCAATATACTCTATCCATGGGAGTCTAGGGATGGAGGCCCGAGCCCGCTCGGAAAGCGCCCAATGCACACACATACCTGCACAATATTGGTCGCGGACGATGACGACTTCATTCGCCAGGATCTGGGCGACCTGCTAAGCCGGAATTCCGAGTATCACGTCCTGTTCGCGGAAACCGCACAAGAGACGTGGAAGAAGGTCAGCACCCAGGCCGTCAACTTAGTGCTGTTGGATTTGAAGTTCCCGGACGGACACGACCTCTCCTTGCTGCGCAGGATCCGGCAAGAGCGCCCCTTAACCGAAATCATCGTCTTAAGCAGCCAAACCGAGAACATCACTCAGATCGTCGAGGCGATCAAATTGGGCGCCTACGATTTTGTGGCGAAACCGTTCTCTCCGGCGGAGCTCAGCAACAGAGGGGTATTGTCAAAAGTTGTGGATGGCGAGAGGAGAATCATGCGGCGTTTTCCTTGATGCCGTCCACGAAACGGATGCCTCGAATCACGTCTTCCAGCAGCTTATGGCCGTTTAGTTTCCGCCAGCGCTTCTCGGCAACCTGAGCGAGTTTGAACACCATCGCCAGCGTGGCTTGGCGCGTGCCGCAGCCTTTGGTCTTGTGCGTCCGCAAGCGCACCGTGGCGAAGGCGGACTCGATCGGGTTCGTCGTTCTCAGATGCGCCCAATGCTCGGCGGGGAAATCGTAAAACGCCAACAGCGCGTCTTGGTCCTTGAGCAGACACTCGACCGCCTTGGGATGCTTGGCTTGGTACGTCGCCACGAACGCATCGAACGCTGCCTGCGCATCCTTGCGCGTCTGGGCCATCCAGATCTGATGCAATTTCTCCTTGGCTGAAGGCTGTAATTTCTTGGGCAGGCCGTTCAGCACATTCATCGTCTTGTGAACCCAGCAACGCTGCACCCGGCACTTGGCAAAGGCTTTCGGAAGCGCCGCCCAGAAGCCCAACGCACCGTCGCCGATGGCCAGGTCCGGGCCGTTCTTCAAGCCGCGCGCTTTCAGGTCCGTCAAGACCTCAAGCCAGGACTGTTCGCTCTCCCGCACGCCGTCATGCACGGCGACCAGTTCCTTCTTGCCGTCGGCCGTGGCCCCCATGACCACCAGGATGCACGAGCGGTCTTCCTCCAGGCGGACGTTGAAGTAGATGCCGTCCACCCACAGATACACGTAGCGCTTGCCCGCCAAGGACCGCCGGTTCCAGCTCGCGTACTCGGAGGCCCAGACGTCCTTGATCCGCGTGATCGTATTGGCCGAAAGCCCCTTGGCTTGCGGCCCCAACAGCGCGCTCAGCGCCTCCGGAAAGTCCTGCGTGGAGATGCCCTTCAAATAGAGCCACGGGATCAGGTCTTCCATGCTCTTGGTCCGGCGCAAATAGGGCGGCAGAATCTTGCTCGTAAAGGGCTCTCGCTCGTCCGAGGGGCGCCGGTCTTCCACGCGCGGCTGCGCTACGCGTACGGCGCCGATGCCCGTCTGGATCGTTCGTTCCGGCAGGTAGCCGTTGCGCACCACCACGCGATGCCCGCGCTCGTCCCGCGCCCGCTCGAAACGCTGGAGGTATTCTTCCACCTCCGCGTTCAGCGCCGCGGCTAGCAAGCGCTGCGCGCCTTCGTTCAGGATGTGAGTAAGCACGTCCCGGCTGGACGCTTGCGGATCGAGCGAAACCGTCGTACCCTGGCTCATGTGGCGTATCCTCCTGCCCTTGTGGGCGTGGTGGCCTTAGATCTCCACCAAGGATACGCCGCACTTTTCTTTCTCGCTCATCCACAACTTTTGACAATACCCCCCTCCCGTTTCTAGCTCGGCAACCAAGGCTCCCGCGCCCGAGATAGCCCATCGAGTTCCACTTCTTGAATTGGCATTGTGGGAATCGATGGAGAAATTGCGGCTATATTAGAATTGTCAGGGGTGTAACCGTTCAGTCCCCTATGAAGGCTCATTTTTTACGTCACGCCATCCGATACTGTATGTGTGCGCGAGCTTAAACCCAACCCGGCTTGTCCGAATTGCGCGGTGCTCCTGGCGCGGATCGAAGAATTGGAAGCCAAGCTGGAGCGGCTTTCCGAGCGCTTGAACCAGAATTCCTCGAACTCTTCCAAACCACCGTCGTCCGATGCGCCCTGGCAGAAGCCTCCAGCCGCCAAGAAGCCGAGCGGCCGCAAACCCGGCGGACAACCCGGACATCCGGGCCATCACCGTGTACGTTTGCCGCCCGAACGGGTCACGCACGTGGTCCATTACGTGCCGCACGTATGTGCGGAATGCCAAGCCCCTTGTCTAAGCGGCCAGGGCCACACGATCCGCCTCCGACTTGGCATCAAGTCGCGGAGTTGCCGCCGCAGCCGGCCGAAATCACCGAATACCAGGGGCACGCACGCACCTGTCCGTGCTGCGGCTGCCGCACCCGCGCGGAGATTCCGCCGGAGATTCAAGCCCATGCGCTGGGTCCCAACCTGGCGGCGGCGTTGTCGTATCTGAGTGGGCGTGGCCACGCCAGCAAGCGCAACGTCCAGGAACTCGCCGAGACCGTCTTTGGGGTCCCGCTATCCCTGGGCACGGTGATCAAGCTCGAACACGAGATGAGCGGCGCGCTGGAAGGGCCTCACGCGCAGGCGCTGGCGGCCGTGCGTGGGGCGGCTTTCAAAAACGTGGATGAAACCGGCTGGGCGAAGGGTGGCAAGCTGTGTTGGCTGTGGGTGGCAGCCACGCGGAGCGTCGCAGCCTTTCAAATTCACGCCCACCGGGGTAAGGACGGCCTGAAGGCGTTGCTGGGGGCGTGTTGCGGCATCCTCGGCTCCGACCGCTGGGGCGCCTACGCGCACCTGCCGCCGCGGCAGCGGCAAATTTGCTGGGCGCACCTCAAGCGCGATTTTCAGAAGTTGATCGACCTGGGATCCGCGACACAACCGCTCGGCCGAGCGGGCCGCAAGACCGCCCGAGCGGTCTTTGCGGCCTGGAAGGATTTCAAAGACCGGCGTTGCGACCGTGCCGCGCTACACGTGCGGTTGGAACCGATAAGCCTGCGTTTCCAGAGAACGCTCCGGCTCGGAAGCAGGGGCGCGGACCCCAAAACCAAGCGCTTTTGCAGACGCGTGCTGAAAGTCTACGACGCGCTGTGGACCTTCGCGGCCGTCGAAGGCATCGAACCGACCAACAACCACGCCGAACGGATGTTGCGTCCGGCGGTGCTGTGGCGCAAAGGGAGCTTCGGCAATCACAGTACCGCAGGCTGCCGTTTCACCGAACGGATCTTGACCACCGTGCAGACCTTGCGTTTGCAAAAGCGTCCCATCCTTGACTATCTGCGCAGGGCCTTGGCTGCTCACCGCACCGGCGCAAAGGCTCCGGCATTCCTTGCAGCGGTAGGGAACTGAACGGTTACTCAGGGGTTACTATTGCCCCTTGACCATCAGAATTGTGGGTAAAGATGCTTCAGCTTGATCCGTGCTGTTTCGCTGGTAAAGCGCCAATCGACGCCTTTCTGGTCAGCATTCCGCTGCCGCTCCCACTCGGCGGTCTCCCGCCGCACCGTTTCAAGGTCGCCCAGCCGCCGGTTCAGGCACTGGTTCGCCAGCACACTGAGTTCGCATTCTGCGATATTCAACCAACTCCCATGCTTGGGCGTGTAGTGAATCTCCAGCCGCGAGGCAAGACGCCTTGCTTCCTCCGCCGGAAAGGCTTCGTAGAGCGATGCGGCCTTGTGCGTATTGAGGTTATCCATCACTACCAGCACCTTCTCCGCTCCGGCAAAATCCTCGTCGAGAAGCGTCCGCATTTCCTCAGCCCAATCCACAGCGGTCTTCCGTTCTCGCACCGACGCTTTGCGCCATCCCCCCAGCGGTTCGGTAAAAAGAAAATGTACCGCGGCGCCGTTGCGCTCGTATTCGTAATCGAAACGTGCCGGCTTCCCCGGCTCCGGCGGCAGCGACTTGCGCGTCTCCTTCAAAAGCTGCATGGGCCGCTCATCCATGCAGACCAATGGATACCGGGCGTCGTAAGGGCGCGTGTACAAGTCGAGAATCTCTTCCATCTGCGCTACGAATTCACTCAAACATCCAGACGGAATCACCCAGCCTTTGCGGCGATGAGGTCGCAGCCTGTTTTTTTCAGCGCCCGCTGCACCGTACGGTATGAGACAGCTTCTACGATGTTGAGTTCCACGAGTTTGTTCGCCAATAACTCCAGCGTCCAGCGAGACCGTCCCTCCGGTGCGTCGCTGCAAGCCAGCGCGATCAGGTGCGCTTCAACCTTGCCGTCGAGAATCTTCTCGCGCGCGGGCAAGGCGCGCTTCTTGCGTTCCAAGGCCGCCTCCAATCCTTCTTCGACAAACCGCTGGCGGATGTTGCGCGCCGTATTGGCGTGGCAACGAAACGCTTCGGCGCACCGCTCATCCTTCCAGTTCGGGCCATCGGCATCGGCCTGCAGCAGAAGGTGCGCGTGCCTGATCCTGTACGCGGCGGCCTTGCCCGTACGGACCCAATCCTCCAGCTTCTTACGTTCCTCAGCCGTTAACCGGACGACATACTTCTTGTTCATGGCAGCCTCCAGACGGGACCTGCCCCCCGCTGGAGGTATCGGCCATGCGCTACAACTGCTAAAGTTGAAGGTCAAGGGGCACTAGGATATTCTCGAAGATGCCCTCATGGGAACCCGCCGTCATTCCTTCGCGTAATAGCGCCGCTTCGCCTTCACCTGCACGAATCGGTCTTCGTCGGGAAGGTAGCCCGTCAGGTGCCCGCCGTAGACGCAGCCGGTATCGAGTCCCAGCGCGACGCGGCGCCCGCGGCGAAAGGCCTGGATCACCGCGGGGCGCGGCGTGTGGCCGAAGATCACGAGGTCCGGGCCGTCGTAGGCGTCCCACCAGAACGGCTTGTCGGGCAGCTCGTCCACCTGCCGCAGTTCAAGGAACTCCTCCGTGCGCGTCCCTTCCAGCCCGCGCTTGGGATGCACGCCGGCGTGCACGACCACCCAGGGGCGCGTGCCGACGGAGGTTCCGCTGCGAATCAGGTAAGGCGCGCCGTCGAGCAGATCGCGGAGGTCTTCGCGGCGGGTCTCCAGCAACTTGAGGCTCTTGGCCTGGGCCGGGTGCAGGTCGTCGTAGGCGCCGGAGGCCTTGCCGTCCTCGCGGACGGCTTCCAGCATGGGTACGTCGTGGTTGCCCAGGACGAAGGTGAAGTTGGAGCGCGAGAGGAACAGGTCCAGGATCCGTTCGGGGCGCGGGCCGCGGGCGAAGAGATCGCCCACGCAGATCACGCGGTCGGCCGCGGCCAGGCCGGCCTTCTCGAGCAGCGCCTCGAACTCCTCCGCGCAGCCGTGAATGTCGCCGACGACCAAGGTGCGCGCCATGGCCTCTCCCGAACCCACTACCATTGTACCCGCTGGACGGCTTGGGAAGGCGGAGAAAGCGGCGGCGCTGTCGCGGAGCCTTCACGCCGAGTAAACTCCCCGCTCTTCGTGAGGGGCGCCGTCATGCCGGCTTGTACGAGGTGCCGACCGGTAATCTTCATCGCCGTCCTGATGGCCGGGGCGGCAGGCGCCGGCGAACCCGCCGCCACGCCCTGGCGCGCGCTGAAGACGATCGCGCCCGCGCATGAGGAACTCGTCACCTCCGTGGCCGTCTCGCCCGACGGCAGCAAAGCCCTCTCGGGAAGCTGGGACAAGTCGGTCAAGCTCTGGGACCTCGAAAGCGGCAAGCTGCTCAAACAGCTCCAGGGGCACCAGAGCCTCGTGCACGCGGTCGCCTTCCTGCCCGGCGGCGAGCGCGCGCTCAGCGGCGGAGCGTCCTCGGCCGAACCGTCCGTGCGCGGCTGGGACCTCGAGAAAGCGGAGGAACTCTTCAAGCTCAACGTCGCCTGTGCGGCATTCGCCGTGGACCGGGAAGGCAAGTCGCTCATCCTGGGCCACTATGGGAAGGAACTGCACCACTTCGACCTCGCGGACCGAAAGGAGCTGCGCAACTTCGACGGGCATGCCGACGGCGCGACCTGTGTGGCGCTCGCCCCCAACGGCTGGCTCGCCGCCAGCGGGGGGCTCGACGCGAACGCGCGGATGTGGGACCTGCGCGAGGGCAAGCAACTGGCCGCCTTTCCCTTCGAGGACGAAGTCGCCTGCGTGCGCTTCACTCCCGACGGCAAGGCGCTCCTGGCGGCCGTCCGCGACGGATACGTGCGCGTATTCCGCCCGCCGGCTGAGGCCAAGGACGAGCGCGAGGCCTGGCAGCCGGCGGGAAAACTGAACCTGGAGGCCGGCATCCGCGCCTTGGCGGTGCATCCCTCCGGCGGGTGGTGGGCGGCTTCCGTGGGGCATGGCGTCCAGGCGGCGCTGGTCCTCGGATCGGTCCCCCAGCCCGGCGACGACCCGGTCGCGCTGGCGAAGATCGAGGAATTGAGGGACCCCCACGGCCCGACTTGCCTGGCCTTTACGCCCGACGGGCGGCGCCTGGTTTCGGGCAACTACGACGGCACGCTGACGGTCTACGGTCCGGGGGAGTGACGCCCCGTCAACGGTTCGCTCAGCGCGTCCGCCGGCAGCTCCACGCGGAAGGTCGTGCCCGCCCCGGAGGTCTCGAAGTCGATCGTCCCGCCGTGCTCTTCGACGACCTGCTTGGCGATGGCCAGGCCCATCCCGCCGCCGCCGGGCTTGGTGCTCACGAACAGCTCGAAGGCCTTGGCGCGGACCGCCTCGGGGATGCCCGGCCCGGTGTCGGCGACCTCGATGCGCACGCGGCGGGCCTCGGCGGACCAGAGGGTGCGGACGGTGACGGATCCGCCGCGCACGATCGCCTGCAGCGCGTTCAGGATCAGGTTCACCAAGAGCTGCCGGATTTTGTTGGCGTCCAGGGGCAGGTTTTTCGGCAGGTCGGGGTCGGCTTCCTGGCGCGCCTCGACCTTGGAGTGCTCCAGTTGCCGGCGCATGAAGGCGAGCGTGTCGGCGCAGAGCTTGTTCAGGTCGGTGGGCGCGCGCTGCGGCGGGCGCGGGCGGGCGTAGGTGAGCATCTCCTCGACGGCCAGTTCCAGGCGGTCGATCTCGCCCAGCACGATCGCGTAGGCCTCTTGCGTGTTCGCGTCGCCTTGCCCCTTATCGGCCAGCATCTGGACGGTGATGCGCAGGCTGGTGAGCGGGTTGCGGATCTCGTGGGCCATGGAGGCCGCCAGCCGGCCGGTCGCGGCGAGCCGCTCGGCCTTGAGCAGGTCCTCCTGGCTGCGCCGGAGGCTCTCGACCATGCTCCCAAAGGCGCGGGCGAGGTCGCCGATCTCGTCGCGGGCGCCGGAGGTCTCGACGGCCAGGTTTTCACCCAGCCCCCCGCCGCCAGCCGCCCGGCGGTCTCGGCCAGCCGGCGAACCGGCCCGGCCACCCACCCCGCGACCAGCCGCCCGAGCAGGGCCGCCAGCGCCAGCCCCAACAGCCCGAGGCCTGCGATCCGGCCCAGCGCGGCATGCTGCGCCTGAAGCAGGCGTTCTTCCGGGTACAGCACGAAGTACGCCGGCCGGGTCGTCGCGCCCCGATCTGACCTGAGGCGGGAGGTGTACTGGATCAGGTAGCGCTTGCCGTTCAGCGCCAGACGGGCGGTGTAGGCGGCGGCGGCCTTCTCGGCCGGTTCGGCCAGCCCTGGGAACTGCGCGGGCTCACGCGCGGCAGTACGCAATTCCTCTAAGAGTTTGTCGGTCGAATCGCCGGGCTCCAGGGTCTTGAGCGGCAGCTCGCCCTCGACCAGGACCACGATCTCCAGCCCTTCGCCGACGCCGTCCGGCCCGACCGCCTGATTGCGGATCTCCTTTAAGAAGGGTTCAAAAAGGGGTGTAGGAATGGGAAAGTGCGCCACGACGGCCAAGACAAACCGTTGTTGCTGCTCCACGCGACTCTGGACGTCGGCGAGGATTTCACGCGCCAGCACCCAACCCAGCACGATCAGGAGCAGGCTGAACAGGGCCACGAAGGGCAGACTGATCTTCGTGGCGAGCGAGAAACCGCGCCGAGGAGGTACTGGTTCGGGAGTCACGGGCAGGGCGCAAGCCTCCGCGAGAAGGACCGCCATCTTATCACGGCCACGCGCTTCCCGAGGTTCATCCGGCATGAACACATTTGTTAATTAACTCCATGACATAAAATGACTTAAACAATAAGGCTCATGTGCACTCCACCGAAATCTTATTGACAACCTCTGCCTAACAGGTATCGTCCAGGCGCTTTACATGCACAAGCATGCATCTTGCCTCGCGCGGGTTTAGGCCACGCCGTGGGATGTCCATGTGCGCCGTGCTAGGTCGGGAAGAGGTTCTAGGGAGGAGCCCTATCATGCGGAAGCTGTTTGTTGCTCTGACGTTGGCGGCGTGCTGCGGTCTGGGTCTGAGCGCGTGTGGCGGCGGCGGTAAGACCGCGGCGCCCACGGCGAAGACGAAGACCGAGGCCAAGACGGACGCCAAGACGGACGCCAAGACCGGCGATGAGAAGACCGGCGGCGACGAGAAGACTGGCGAAAAGACCGGCGAGAAGACCGAGTAACTTCGCGCTTCGAGTCTTAGCTCTGGACGTTCAGAGAGGGAGCGGTGCCGGTTCGGTCGGCATCCTCCCTTTTTTTATACGCCCACGTTCTTTATCATGAATTCTTGCGCAATTATGGCGCGCTTCATTTTGACCGCGAGGCTGCCGGAACGTGTCCACCCTGCCGGCCGATGCGCCCGATTGGAGCGAAGACGGCCCGCCTCCGCTCGACCTGCCGCTCCCCAGGCCCACCCTCCGTGAACGCCTGAGCCGGATCGGCCAGGGGTTGCTCCGGCGCGCCCGCGAGCTGTGGTCCCCGGCCAGCGGCTGGTATCTCGCCGCGCTGGCCTGGTGCGCCTTCGCGCTGCTCAGCGCCCTGCTGCTGGCCTTCCGCTGCGTGATGACCTCCGAGTTCGCGCAGTTCCTCCAGGTCGAGAACATCCCTGTCCTCAAGTACGTGGAGGGCCATTACGCGAAGATATACGTGCTGGGGTTGGGCTGCGGCGGCCTCTTCTTCGCGGGGCTCTTTGCGGGCTGGACCACGCTGCGGCAGGGGCGCCTCTGGTGGCTCTGGCCGGCGCTGACGCTCCTGGCGTTGGGCGCGGCGGGCTGGGCCAACCGCTTCTCGGTCCCCGGCGCGCAAGCGCCGTTCGCGGAGACTTGGAACGCGCTTCGCTCCGGGCAAGGCGTCCCCAAGCCCGAAGTCGCCGCGCCGGGCGCGTGGGATTGGCTCGCGGCATGCTGGGTCTGCGCCGCGGCCGCAGCCGCGGTGCTGGCGTTGACGCGCAGTGAGTCCCGCGCGGCTCCGAAGGCGCGCCCGGCGGTTCTGAGCCTCTTCGCCCGCCTTTCGATGCTCTACCTGCTGGGTTGCCTCTCGATCCTGGCCTACGCGATCCTCGATCACCGCACGTTCTGGGACGCCGGCCGCAACGGCGGGTACCACTACGAGCGCTTCTTCGCGCCGGGCGAACCGTTCTGGCTTAACGCGGTGCTGTACTCGACGAGTTGGCTCTTTGCCTCGCTGGCCACGGGGCTGATCTGCGCGGGCTGCGCGGCGCTGGGGCTGATCGAGCGCTGGCTGGACGCGGTCTGGCGCGAACGGCTCCGCGTGGCGGCGCTCGCGGCGCTCTGGTCGGCGGCGCTGATGCTGCCCTGGCTGATCAAGCTGCTTCCCGAGATTCGCTCGTCGCAAGCCTGGATCCTGCCCTTCGGGCTGGTCGCGTGCGTCTGGGGCGCGCTGGCGCCGGCGCTGGCCGTCGCGGCGATCTGGCTGCGCCGGGATCTCGTCCGCCAGGAAGGCGAAACGGGGGTCGAGTCGGGCGACGGCGAACGCGCGCTGCTGGCCTTCGCGCTCTTTCCGTTCTATCCGCTGCTGCGGCTGGTCCGGCCGCCTTCGGGCTGGAAGGCGTGGCTCTGGCCGGCGGCGCTGATCGTACTGGCGGGTGCGGTCCTGGGCGGGTTGACCTGGGGCGAGCACTGGGCCGACGAGCACTACGAACTGGACGATTGGCGGGACATGATCCGCTCGGGCCTCTTCCCCACGCTGCGCGCGCTCTTCGCGGTGGCTTGCGCGAGCTGGGTTTACGTTTCCCTGAGCCGGCTGGCGCGGCACCTGCTGCCCCCGGAAGGGGCCGCGGCGCGGGGCGGGTGGCGCGCGGCGCGCATCGGCGCGGCGGTTCTAGGGGCGGCGGGGCTGCTCTTCGCGCTCTGGCCGTTCTGGGGCTGGCACACCGTCCCCAAGAACGTCTTCGCGCGCGCGGCGGAGTTCAGCAACCGTTACGAATTCGAGCTGGGCTTCCTGCACTGGCTCTTCGATTTCGACCGCGACGGCTACGCCGGCGTGCTGGGCGGCGCGGATGCCGACGACCGGGATCCCGACGTCCAGGCGGGCGGGCTGCCCAGGCCCCTGGCCCCCGAGATCCCCGACGACGTCTTTGAAATCCGCGACGCCGAGCGCGCGCGAACCTTTCCCAGCGTCGCGATCGTTTTCCTGGAAGGCGTCGCGCCGCGCTTCCTGGACGTATACGGCCAGCGCAAGCTCGCCGACGGCCGCCTCGCCACGCCCCACATGGACGGCCTCGCCAGGGACGGCGCGCTCTTCCTCAACGCCCGCTGTACCTACCCCAGCACCTGGGACGGCTGGTACATGGTCAACGCGGGCCGTTTCCTCCGCATCACCGAGATGGACAACTCCCGGTCCTTCGGCGAACACTACGCGCGGCACGCCAACCTGCAGAAGGTCCTGAAGCTTCTCGGCGCCACGCGCTACGCATTCGCCGACACGACCCCTTACGTGGATCTTTTCGTGCCCTTCGAGCTGCGCGCGCTGAATTTCGAGCCCGACCTCGACAGCGACCCGAGCAGGGACGAAGAGGAGCGCGGGATCACCCGCGGCGATAAGCGCACCGAGCGCCTGATCCGCTTCATCGACGACCTCCAGCCCGGCGAGCGCTTCTTCTTCTGCGAGCACATGGTCGACACGCACTTTCCGTGGCATCGCGTCGAACGCGCGCGCGCCGCGGAACTGGGCTACCCCGACGGGATGGCCTTCGTCGAGGAGGACGCCATCATCGACGGCCAGAAAAACGAGCGGCTTGCCAAGCACCAGCAGTCCGTCACGCGCATGGACACCCAGGTCGGGCGGATCCTGGACAAGCTGAAGGAGAAAGGGCTCTACGATTCCACCCTGGTGATTCTCGTCAGCGACCACGGCTGCCAGTGGTACGAGCACGAGCACTGCTACTACGTGAGCCACCTGTACGAGCAGAGCCTGCGCATCCCGCTGCTCGTGAAGATGCCCGGTTGCCCGGCGGGCATTACCGTCGAGGCGCCGGTGCTGCAGACGGACCTGTTCCCCACGATCCTGGAACTGGCCGGGATCGAGAAGGTCCGGCCCGCGCGCCCGCTGGATGGGGTGAGCCTGGTTCCGCTGTTGCGCGGAGATCCCGGTGCGGACCCGGCGCGCTACGCGCGGCGCGATCTGATCCTGACCACGCACTACGACACGCTCGGCGCAATTCACGACTTCCGCGAGAAGCTGATCATCGACCGCCCCACCGGCGCGCTCTGGCTCTTCGACCTCGCCGAGGATCCCATGGAGACCCGCAACCTCGCCGACGCGCGCCCGGAACTGCTCCAGCGGATGCTCGACCTGCTGCGAGAGTTGAACCGCAGGCATCCGGAGTTCGTCGCGGGCTTCAAACAGGCGCCGGACGACCACGGGTACGAGGCGAATCCGCGGCGGTAGGCTCCTTCCAGGCCCGCCCAAGGCACAAAAAAAGGCGGACCCGCAGGCCCGCCCTTCCCTGTTTCGACTCGGCGGAGGCCGGCATCCGGCGCCTCGCGCCCGCCGTCACTTCACCGGCGTCGCGATCACCTGCCGGTAGCGGTCTTCGACGAGGTACTTCTTGACCACCGCCATCAGCGCATCCTTGGTGAAAGTGCTCATCTCGGCGATGTGCTGCTTGACGTATTCAAGCTTGTTCCCGTGGAAGTCCAGGTCGCCGAGGATGCTCACCCAGGTGCCGGGCTCCTCGTAATTCTTGTCGAGCTCGGTCTTGAACTGCTTGTGAGTGGTCTCCAGTTCCTCGTCGGTAGGGCCTTCGGCCGCGAACTTGAGGATGACCTCCTTGGAGAGCTTCGTCGCTTCCTCGACCTTGGCGGGGTCGGCGGAGAAAACCGTGCCCAGCAGGCCCCCATCGAAGAACATGGAGCTGGAATCGGCGAAGCTGCCGATGGAATAGGTGAGCGACTTGTTCTCGCGGATCTCCTCGCGCAGCCGCCCGCGCAGGATCATGGAGGCGGCCTCGATCATGCGGAATTCGTGCACGCTCCGCTCGTCCGGCGTGCGCCAGCCGAAGACGGCCTCGGCGCGGTCGGTGATCGTCTTGACTTCGACGGTGGCCACCTGGGCGCCGGCGGGGAAGTCCTTCTTGCGCAGGTCGTCCAGGTGATTGGCCTTGGCGTCGCGCTTGGGGAGCGCGCCGAGGTAGCGCGCGGCCAGTTCAACCATCCGCTCCAGCGGCATGTCGCCAACGAAGGCGACCTCCACGAAGCCGCTCTTGAGGATGCCCTCGAGCCAAGCCTGGGCTTCGGCGGCCGAGAGCGCGTCGACGCGCTCGGGCGAGAGGACATCGAAACGCGGATCGTTGTCGTAAAGTTCCTGGCGAAACTTCAGGCCCATCTGACCGCGGACGTTGGTCTTGAGCTGTTCCAGCGACTGGAGCGTGCGCTCCTTCCAGACCTTAAGGGCTGAATCCTCGATCTTCGGCTCGGTCAGCAGCAGATAGGCCAAGCGCAGGCCCTCTTCGAAGTCCTTGGGCTCACCGCTGACGGTGAGCGCGAAGTGGTCGCGCCCGGCCCCGCCGCCGACGTTCACGTTCTTGCCGGTCATCAGGTCGCGGACGGTGGTGCTGTCGAGCTTCCGCGTGGCGGTCTGCTGGAAAGCGAGCGCGGCCACGTCGCTCGCGCCGCGGTTGGCCGCCGTCTCTTGGATCAGCCCGCCGCCGATGAGGATGCGGCACCAGGCCTGGTTCTTCTTGAAGTCCATGCTGCGGAAGTGCGCGTGCACGCCGTTCTCGAAAGTGACGGAGCGGATCTTCAGGTCGGCGTCTTCCTCCTGGGAGGCGATCTTCCCGGGCGCGGGCTCCTGCTCCATCAGGCTCGTCGGGCGTTCCTTCGCGGCCCAGGGCTGAACATCGACGCCCTCGGCCTCCTTCGCGGCGGCGAGAAACTCCGCGTCGGTGGGCACGGGCAGGCCTTCCTTCTCGGGCAGTTCGAGCATGTAGAGCACGTTCTGGCCGTCGAAATAGCTCGCGAAGGACTTGGAGACTTCCTCCAGGGCGATCCCCGGCATAAGCGCGTTGAGCAGTTCCAGGCGCTGCTGCGCGGACATCGGCTTGCGGCCGCGGGCTACGTCGCCGTTCATGCGCCCGAGGAAGTTGTGCATGTCCTGCGTCGCCTCGGTCTTGGCGGCCTGTTCGGCGCTGGCCAGCATCTCCTTCTTGACATCGTCCAGTTCCTGCTGCAGCAGGCCGTGGACGCGGGCGCGCTTGAGTTCGGTCTGCAGGCTCGCCAGGATCGGCTTCCACTGCTCCGGTTGCCCAATGGCCTCGCCTCCGACGTAGGTGCAGACGTTAAGGAAGTCCGAGACGCCGGCGTTGGCGCGCTGGAAGGGCGCTTTGCCGTTCTGGACCAGTTCGCGCATGCGGCGGTTGAAAGATCCACGTGCCCAGGTCGGTAACGAGGTCCGTGCGGAAGTCGCCGATCGACTTGATCTCGAACTTCGGCCGCACCGAGACGACGCTGATCTCGGTCCGCGTGATCTCCGGATCGGTGAAGACCGCGGCGCGAGTCGAATCGTAGACTTTCAACTTCGGGTCGGCGGGGGCGCGGGGGTTTTCGCCCTTCGGCCAGCCGGCGAAGTGGTCCTGAATGACCTGCTCCATCTCCGCGACGTCGATGTCGCCGACGACGATCAGCGTGCTGATCTCGGGGCGATACCAGGCCTTGTAGTAGTCTTCGAAGCGCTCGCGCTGCGCGGCCTTCAGCACCTCCTCCGTGCCGATGGGCATGCGCTCGGGAACCAGCGAGCCCGGCAGCATGACGGGGAACTCCTTGTCCTGGAGCCGCTGTTGCGGGCCGTTGCGCATGCGCTTTTCTTCCAGCACCACGCCGCGCTCGCGGTCGATCTCGGCCGGCGGGAGGTCCAGGCGGTAGGCCACGTCGGCGAAGTAGGTCATGCCCTTCGAGATCGTCTCGGGCTCCACGTTGGGCATCGTCAGGATGTACGTGGTCTGGTCGAAGCTGGTGAAGGCATTCTGGTCCGCGCCAAACTGCATGCCCAGGGACTCGAAGAATTTCACCAAGGTGCCGGGCGCGAAGTTCTTGGAGCCATTGAAGGCCATGTGCTCCAGGAAATGCGCCAGCCCGCGCTGGTCGTCGCTCTCATTGAGCGAGCCGCTCCCGATGTGAAGCCAGAAGCCGACCTTGCCGGGCGGCGTGGCGTGTTTGCGGATCCAGTACCGCATCCCGTTGGGCAGCGCGCCCATCTTGACGCTGGGATCCACGGGCAACGGCGCGGTCGGGTCCAGCTCCGCGCCGCGCGCCGCGCCGCTCAGGACCGCGGCGGCCAGGACCAGGCTCGACAGCACGGCGTAGCGAGAACGGAATGGCATGCGAGACTCCTTGCGGCGGTAAACGAAGTTGGGGCGGCCAGCCTGGCCGCCGGCAGGTTCGGCAGGTTCCACGCAAATGGCCTGAGCAGAGACGTCCCTTGTAATCCGCTCTTGGCCCAATTTCCTGGAACCTTTCGGGCCGAATAAGCTGCACGATTGACGCGGGAGAGCGTCGAAGATTCGATGCACGACGGGCAACCTCAATCGGCCTGGAGCGCCGGACGGCCGTTCAGCTTCGGCTGCGTGAGCGCCTTCCAGGCGGCAAGGTACGCCTCGAAGGCCAAACGGCCCTTGGAGGTAAGCCGGTATTCGGTGTGCGGCAGTTTGCCCACGAAGGTCTTTTTTCTCGTCCACGTACTCCGCCGACGTGAGTTTGGCCATGTGGCTGGACAGGTTCCCGCGGGTCAGCTCCGCCGCGCCCAGGAGAAAATTGAAGTCGGCGACCTCGCACTCGTTGAGGATCGCGACGACCTTCAAGCGCGCGGCCTCGTGGATCAGCGGGTCCAGCTCGCCGCCGTTGGGGCCAGGGGCGGGGGTCATGCGCGCTCTCCCTTCGCGGGATGCGCGGACATCCAGTGCCTCCAGCGGCGGCGCAGGAACAGTCCTGACACGAAGAACGCGAGCCCAAAGGAACAGACGCCCCACATGGCGGCGGGCTCGCCGTAAAGGCTCAAGATCGCCAGGGCCGCGGCGACGCCTGAAGCGGCCAGCGCATACTCCCAGAGCCTCAGCCGATATGCATACCAGCAGGCCAGCAGCGCGGCGGCGCCGCTGACGCTCAACAGGAGCACCGGCAGGAAGGAGTCCCAGGCCGCCTCGAAGTCGAACCAGATGGAGCAGGCGCCCGCGACGACCAGCGCCAGCGCCGCGGCGATCGCGGCGAAGGTCAGGGATTCCGGCACGCCGGGCCAGGACGGTTGTGGCAGGCCCGCGTCGATCTGGCGCCGCGCGCGGCGCTGTAACGCCCAGCGCAGCACCAGAAAAAAGCTCACGGTGGTTCCGAATAGCAGGGGCCCTACCATCGGGGTTTTAGGAAGTTGCGGCAATTCCTGCTCGAAGCCCATGGCCAGGCCGAAGGCCGTCTCCCCTGCGCCGACCGCCAGCAGCAGGTTCCCCAGCGACCCGCCGACTGCATGCGCCGGGCCTCGAACGCCACTTGCCGCGCGGCGCCCGGATCGGGTCCGCCTGAAAAAGAAATGGATTCCGACGCCGTCATCGCCGTTCCTCCGCCAAGTAGCGCGCGCGCCAGCTTCGCCAGCGCAGATGCAGGCACGCGCCATAGCCCAGCAAGCCAAGGCCCACCGCCAGTATCTGCCAGGGCAGGGCCGATGGCGCGCCGAGGCGCCAGCCCAGCACGCCCGTCGAGGCAATCGCCGCGGCCAGCGCCAGTTCCTCGGGATGCCTCCACGCCAGCGCGAGGCGCAGCAGCAACACGATCCAGGGCGCGAAGCAGATCGTCCAAACCAGCCCGTTGGGGATCGCGTCGAGCGAGCCCTGCATCGCGGCGAATCCCAGCGTCACGGCCCCGGCCAGCAGCGCGCATGCAAAGACGCCGAGGAGAAAGCGCATGGACCAAGCCTGGAGCCGGTGTTCCCCGCGGAGGGTCACCCAAAGCCCTTGTTGCCGGCGGACACGAACCATCCCAAGCACCCCAACGACCAGCAGGAGAAACGCAGGGATCAGCATCAACAGGCCTTTACCGGGAGGCTGCCATGGATAATGCAAGAGCAAGAATATCGAGGTGAGCGACAGAAACGCGCCCTGAAGCATCCAGACAACGCCCATGCCTTGATGTACTCGCATTCGGGCGTGGTCTGCAGCGCGCTGAGCGGCGTCCGGTCCCAGCGGGTTCGGGCGCGAATTCATGTGGAGCGATGCGGCATTCATTGAGCTGTCCTCGGTTGTTGCATACTTGTTTGTATCACAAACTTATTTTCTGAGTCAAACAAAGTCCCCGAATTAGTCTGGGTCTGAACTTGTAACTATAAATTTAATAAGGCGTAACAATATAGTTTATTTCGGCGGCAAGGTCTGGGTGAAGGCAAGCCCGCGCTTGAGCCAAGCCTCCAGCCCCTTTGCGTGCCGGATCCCGGGGACTCAACATAGACGAATCCGGTCAGCGGCTTGCCCGTAAAGTCCATGGCCCGCGCGTGCGGAAGCTTGAGCGCTCCCGCGTAAGCCGCCGGACCCACTCGAACCATCAGCATCTCCCCAACGACGCCTACGGTCATGTGGCCATGCAACAGGAACGCGAGGCCGCCAAACATTTTCTTCTCACGAATTCCATGGCGGCGCTTGAGCGCTCTGCGGATGCGTTCGGCCAATTTCTCATCGAAGGCCATGCGTACCATCCTCTTCGAGCTATGTCGCTTCCGCGGCGCCGGCTTCTTCAACGCCCAACCAGGCGAGGGCTTCCCCGCGCGAACGGAAGACGCGGACTTCCTTAAGGCTCCCCTGCCGCGCTTCGCGGTAGGCGCCGTACATGCGGCCGAGTCCGTAATATAGATCCTGGCTGGCCACGATCGCGAACCGGGAAGGCCCGCCCGCGTCCATTTCGGCCGAGAGCCCCGCCAAGTGGTCCGTCTTGCCGGGCGTGGGCTGCTCGACGCTTGTCACCCCCGTCATGTCGACCAGTTCGTTGAATCCGGCGACCTCGGGGCGCGCCCAGACGGTGCGCTGGTATTCGAAGATTTCAGCGCCGGTCAGCACGCCGTGAGCTGTCGCGCGAACCAGCTTCCGCCCGGCGTCGACCTCGAAGCGAATGGGCATGGCGGCACTCCATAGAAACCAGGTACGCGTGCGATAGCGAAGCCAGGATACTCCCGCGCCGAACCGGGTCAATCGGCGCCAGTTCTTCCCCGCGTCCACATTTCGTGGGGAAGGTCATTCCGAGGTATCGCGGCTATCTGGACAGCAGTGACAAAAGGTCATGAATGCAAATTCGACCGACCATGTGAACTCTTGACCTATTGGCGCAATACATTTTCGATGAACTGAGCAGTAATCGACGCCATCTGTGATTCTATCCAGTGAACCATGGTCTCAAGCCCTTGGTTCAAGACCGTTCACTTTGCGCGGTACTTCGCAACGCAAGCCAGTGAAGCGGATATCCGGACGCGGAAAGGACCAAACGATGCCGCGGATGTGCTTGGCCGCAATCCTTGCCTGTTTGAGCGTCCTCGCAAATCATGCGACGGAACATCCCGTCTCCAATGCCCAGGAAATCGCCGCAGCCGCCAAGATCGCGAAACCGGGCGACGAGATCGTCATGGCCGAAGGCGAATGGACCGACCAGAAGATCGTCTTCGAGGCCCAGGGCGAGGAAGCTCGTCCCATCGCCCTGCGCGCCAAGACGCCGGGCAAGACGATCGTCACCGGGGTCTCGACGCTCACCCTGGCCGGGCGCCACCTCGTCGTCAGCGACCTGCTTTTCAAGGATGGCTCGCACGGTCCGGTTCCCGCGAAGCCGCCCCTGGCCCACGAACGAGCCGTCGTTTCGTTCAAGCTCGACGACGAGCGCTGCGCGACCCACACGCGCCTGACGCGCTGCGAGATTCGGGATTGGAAGTCGGAGGCCAAGTACCACGTTCCCTGGATTTACATCGCAGGTCACAGCGAGAAGAACCGAGTGGATCATTGCCGCTTCTCGGGACAGAACCACCGCGGAGAGACGATCGTCGTGATCCCCGAGGAGAAACCCAATCGCCACCGCATCGACCACAACTTCTTCGGGAAGCGGGAGCGAGGGGGTCTCCGCGAGGACGTCAAAGCGAACGGACACGAGACCATCCGCATCGGCGGCAAGGACCACAACACGTTCGAGTCGTACACGCTCGTCGAATACAACCATTTCGAGGAATGCGACGGCGAGGACGAGATGATCAGCAACAAGAGTTTCTGCAACATCTACCGGAACAACCTCTTTCGAAACTGCATCGGCGAACTGGTGCTGCGAGGCGGCGAACGCTGCGTCGTCGAAAACAACCGCTTCGAGAATTGCCGGGGAGGCATCCGGGTGAACGGGACCCATCACCGCATCGTGGGCAACGTGATCATCGACGCCAGGGGCGCGGGCATACGCCTGATCGCCGGCTGGGAAACGCACGCGGTCGTGACCGACTGCCTGATCGCGAACAACACGATCGTCAACGCACAAGCCCAGGGCATCCTCTTCGCCGACTGGCTCAAAGGCGAAGTCCTGCGCGACGGAACGGTACGCGACAAGGGCGGCACGGAACTCCCCGTCCGCAACAAGGTCGTAAACAACCTGATCGTCGGCTCGAAGGGCGTTTTGATCGAACTCAAAGGCTCCACCGATAACGTGCTCAGCCACAACCTGCTTCATGCCACGGGCGAGGCCCAGGTTGGCGAGGCCGGCTCGAACGCGATCCTCGCGGACCCGAAATTCGCCAACGCCGCGGAGCACGACTACCGGCTCGCGGAGGACAGCCCCGCGCGCGGCGCCGGAATGCCGCTGGATGAGGTTTCCAAGGCCTTTCCCGTGGGCGCGGAGGCCGCGCCGTTCTCGGCCGGCCCCGCCGCGCCCGGCGCCGGGAAGTAGCGTCCCGCGCGGACTTTCCTTGCCCTCGTTCTTGCCGCTGCTCGGTCACCGGATAAATTAGGCGCGCCAAGCCACCGGGGACTCGCGCATGCTCACCACCGTTGCCGTGCCGCCGCTGGGCGAACGGAAGCAGACCGAGACGTTGCTGAACTTCTGGTACGTGGACGAAGGGCAGGAGGTCGAGGCCGGCGAGGATCTCGCCGAGCTGGTCACCGACAAGGCCGCCTTCAATTTGCCCGCGCCGAGCGCCGGGAAGGTGAAGCGCATCCTGGTCCAGGAAGGCGCGAAGGTTAAGGAAGGCGACGCGCTGGTCGAGCTGGACGTCGCAGGTTGAGTCCAAAAAAGGGACCAAGCGCGCGCGTGAACGCGAAGAGACGCCGGAGCGGACGCTTCCTGGTCGTGGACGGCCCCGACGGGGTCGGCAAATCCACGCAGGTCCAACTCCTGGTGGAGCAGCTCGATCAGCGCAAGGTCCATACCCTCTCGCTGCGCGAGCCCGGCGGGACGACGGCCGGCGAGATCATTCGCTCGCTGCTGCTCGAGAAGCGCCAGGAGAGGCTCACGGCGGTCGCCGAGTCCTTTCTCTTTCAGGCCGCGCGCGCGCAACTGGTCGAGGAGGTGATCCGCCCGGCGCTAAAGCGCGGCACCTGGGTCGTCTGCGACCGCTTCACGCTCTCGACGCTCGTCTACCAGGGCGCGGCGGGGAAAGTGAACGCGCAGGCGATCGAACGCATGTCCGAGATCGCCACGGGCGGGCTGCGGCCCGACCTCTACGTGGTGCTGTGGGCCGATCCGAGGGTCTGCGTCGGGCGCCGCCGCGACCGCGAGGCCGACCGCATGGAATCCAAGGGCGCGAAGTTCCTCCGCGACGTGAGCGCCGCCTACAAGCGCCTGGCATCCCGCGGGCGCGGCTGCAAGCTTATCGATGCCGGCGCGCCGATCGAGGAAGTCCGCGCGCGGATCTGGAAGCTGGTGGAGCCGTTGCTGGGGAAGCAGGCGTGAAACGTGAAGGGTACTCAACAGGTCCGCGCATCGGAGCCTTTTTCACGTTTTACGTTTCACGTTTTTGAGCCGTACCCGAAACCCCTTTCCAAGCGGCCACAACCATGAGCTGGAACACCGTCATCGGCCAAGACGCCGCCAAATCCTTCCTGCGCGCCTCGCTGCGCGCGGGACGGACGGCGCACGCCTACCTCTTCAGCGGTCCGGCGGGCGTCGGGAAGCGGACGACGGCCTTCGCGCTGGCGCAGGCGCTCCTGTGCCACGAGCCGCCGGCGCCCGACGAGGCCTGCGGCGCGTGCCGCTCCTGCCGCTGGCTGGCGGCGCGCGAGGGACTGGCCTGCGGGCATCCGGATCTGATCGTCCCGATCCGCTACCTGGCCTCGTCCGAGCGCGTGCTGGGCGACCAGGAGCAGCTCATCCCCCGCGAGACGATGCAGGAGCTGTCCAAGCAGCTCCACCTGGCCCCGCGCAGCGGCTCGCGCCGCGTGGCGCTGATCCCCGAGGCGCACCGCATGTGCCTGGGGCAGGCCGAGGCGGCCAACAGCTTCCTGAAGACGCTTGAGGAACCCCCGCCGCACGCGGTGGCGATCCTGACCAGCAGCCGGCCCGAGGCGCTGCTGGAGACGATCGTCTCGCGCTGCCAGCTCCTGGCCTTCCGGCGGCTTTCGCTGGAACAGATCGGGGAGGGGTTGCGCCAGGCGCGCAGCGGAACGGAACGCGACCTGGCGGCGGCGCTCGCCGACGGAAGCCTGGGGCGCGCGCGGGAGCTGCTCGAAGGCGACCTGGGGCGCTGGCGCGCGGCGGTGATGAAAGGCCTGGAGTTGAGCGCGCCGGCCGGCGCGCTCAACTTCGGGCTGGGCCTCTGGAGCATCGCCGACGCGGAGGGCGCGCGCCTTTTTCAGGGCGCCAAGGACGCCGCGCGAGAGGAAACCCCGCCGGAAGACGAGGACGAAGGCGAGGACCCCAGCGCGCGCGAGGCCGAGGAGGCCCAGAAGACGGCCTCCGGTTGGAAGCGCTTCGTCTTCACGCGCCTGCTGGACCTCTGCGAGGTGGCCTTCCGCGACGCGCTGGTCCGCGCGGCGGGGGCCGGCGAGGAGGCGCTGCTCCAGCGCGACCAGGCGCGCCTGGCCGAGAAGCTTGCCGGGCAGTACGGCGTCGAAGGCTGCGAGCGGATTCTGGCGGCGCTGCGCGAGGCGCGCCTGGCGACGCGGCTCTATGTCAACGGCGCGCTGGTAGGCCGCATGCTGGCCGGCCGGATGGCCGAAGCGCCTTGAAGAACCGGGCCTCCCAGACCGTCTCCTATCCGCATCCCAAGTCCCGCTTTCGCTTGCGCCGGAGCCTTCCAACCGGGAGATTGTTGGGATTCGCAGTCGTGCGGTAAGCGCAGGGGCCGCTTGTGGTTGCGGGCTGGCCGCGGGCTTGTCGGGCGGTGAGGTTCGAACGGTTCGTCATGGCCGAAGAACAGAGCGAGGACGCGAAGCTGGCGGGCATCCTGGTCCGAGAGCCGCGGTATAAGCGCGAGGCCTACAATTTCGTGCGCGAGGCCCTGGATTACACCGTCCGCCGCCGCCGCAAGAAAGGCCACGTCGCCGGGCGCGAGCTGGTCGAGGGCGTGCGCGACCTGGCGCGCGAACGCTTCGGGTTCATGGCCAAGACCGTGCTCAACCAGTGGGGCCTGCACCGCACCCGCGACATCGGCGAAGTCGTCTTTAACATGGTCGAGGCGCAGATCCTGAGCAAGCAGGAGTCCGACACGCGCGAGGACTTCGACGACGTATTCGACTTTACGGCGGCGTTTGAGAACGATTTCAGCATCGAACTGAACTGAACGGGGCCCCGATGAGCGAGTTGACCCACGCGACGGTGCTCGACCTGCTGGAGCGCTCCGCCGCCGCGCACGGCGCGGCGCCGGCGGTCCTGGACGGGCGGCAGACGCTGAGCTACGCGCAGCTTCTGGAGAGTTCGCGCAAGCTGGGCCTGGGCCTGGGCCTGCTTACCGAGCGTCCCGTCGTCGCGCTCTTCCTGCCCATGACGCCGGCCTTCGTGAGCGCCTTCCACGGCGGGCTTTACGCCGGCAAGGCCGTCCTCCCGCTGAACATGCTGCTGCCGGGCGAGGACCTGGCTTACATCCTGCAGGATGCCGGCGCCGACGTGGTGGTCACCAGCAAGCTCTTCGCGAAGAAGCTGGAGGGGCTGCCGGCGAAGATCGTGGCCCTGGAAGAACCGCCGCCGCCGCAAGGCGCGCCAAAGCCCGCGCCGCGCCCGAAGCCGGAGGACCTCGCGACGCTGCTCTACACCTCCGGCACCACCGGCCGGCCCAAGGGCGTGGAGTTGACGCACCGCAACCTGGCCTTCGACGCGCAGGCCAGCATCGTGGCGATGGGCGTCACGCCCGAAATCCGGATCCTCGCCTGCCTCCCGACCTTCCATACCTTCGCGATCACCGGAACGATGCTCGTCCCGCTGGCCGCCGGCGGCTCGCTCTTTACCATTCCGCGCTTCGACAAGGATGCCACGCTCCAGGCCGCCTCCGACGGGCAGTGCAATACGCTGCTGATGGTCCCGTCGATGTATCGCATCTGCACCATGATGCAGCAGCGCAAGCCGCGCGAGCTGAAACTGAAGCTCGCCGTCTCCGGCGGCGAGCCGCTCCCGCGCGACACGGCCGAGCAGTTCGAGCAGGTCTTCGGGCTGCCGCTCCTGGAAGGCTACGGGCTCACCGAGACCAGTCCGGTCATTTCGTTCAACCGCCGCGAGGCGCATCGCCCGGGCAGCGTGGGCCAGGCCATCCCCGGCGTGGAAATAAAGATCGTCGATCCGGCTTCGCTGGCCGACCTGAAACCCGGCGAGGTCGGCGAGATCTGGACCCGCGGGCCGCACGTGATGAAGGGCTACCGCAACAAGCCCGACGAGACGGCCCAGGTCGTCACGGCCGGCGGCTGGTTCCGCACCGGGGACATGGGAACCCTGGACGCGGAAGGCTTCCTGACCATCACCGGACGCCTGCGGGAGATGATCAAGGTCGCCGGCGAGATGGTCTTCCCGGCGGAGGTCGAGAACGCGCTGCTGAAGCATCCGGCGGTCTTCGAGGCGGGGGTGATCGGGGAACGCCACGAACGCCGGGGCGAGACGGTCAAGGCCTTCGTCGCGCTGCATGAGGGCCAGCAGGCCACGGAAGAGGATCTCCTGGCGCACTGCCGCAAGGAACTGGCGCCCTACAAGGTGCCGCGCGAGGTCGCCTTCCGGCCGGAATTGCCCAAGGGCCCCACGGGGAAGGTGATGCGCAGGCTGCTGAAGTGACGGATCCGGCCGCCGGGGCGGAATGGGGAATTCGATTCGTGCCATCCGGAACGGTGACGATACACGCATGCCGCAGAACTTCGGGTTCGTGATCGAAGGCCTCCTGGCGGGCATGGAACGCCCGGGGTCGTTCGCCTCGCTGGACGAGGACCTGGGCTTCCTGAAGGAGCAGGGCATCGGAGCCATCGTCTCGCTGACGGAAAGCCCCTTGGAGCCTGACCTCCTGGCGGCGCACGGGTTCAACTGCCTGCACCTGTCGGTGGCCGATTTCACCCCGCCCACCCTGGGGCAGGTCAAGCGCTGCATGCGCTTCCTGGACGAGATGGAGCGCGCGAGGACGAAGGTCGTCGTGCACTGCGGGGCCGGGCGCGGCCGGACCGGGACGCTCCTGGCCTGCGCGCTGGTCAGCCGCGGGCGGAGCGCCACGGCGGCCATCGCCGAACTGCGGCGGCTGCGGCCCGGTTCGATCGAGACCCGCGAACAGGAACAGGTCGTGCGCATGTACGAGCAGGCGGTGAAGAGCTGAGCCCCATGGCGCGCAAAGCCCCGAAAACCTTCGAGCAGGTGGCGCTCGAAAACGACCTCGCCAGCGAGGAGCAGGTCAAACAGTGCCTCGCCAAGCAGGAAGAGGAGCGCGCCAACGGCGGCGAGATCACGCCCATCGAGGACTTGATGCTCGAGATGGGCTTCATGACCGAGGACAACGTCCGCGCCGTCCGCACCGCCCTCGACCGGCTCCAGCGCGACGAACAGAAAGGCGAGCCCGTCCGGATCGGGAACTACGAGATCCTGGGCAAGATCGGCGACGGCGGCCTGGGCACCGTCTACAAGGCGCGCCAGATCACCATGTCCCGCGACGTGGCGCTGAAGGTGCTCCACAAGAAGTGGCTCTCCGACGAGGAGTTCAAGAAGCGCTTCCTGCTGGAGGCCCGCCTGGCCGGGCGCCTGAGCCACCAGAACCTGATCCAGGTCTACGACGTCGGGCGCGACCGCGGGCTCTACTACTTCTCCATGGAGTACATCGACGGGGAGACCGTCGAGGACATCATCGAGCGCGAGGGGCCGCTGGAGGTCACGCGCGCCATCGACATCACCATGCAGGTGCTCCGCGCGATCACCTACATCAAGAAGTTCGACATCGTCCACCGCGACATCAAGCCGTCGAACGTGATGATCAACCGCGGCGGGATCGCCAAGCTGGGCGACTTCGGCTTCGTGAAGTCCAAGCTCGACCACGTCATCTCGACCGAAGGCGAGGTGCTCGGCACGCCCGATTACATCTCGCCCGAGCAGGCCATGGGCGTGGAGAACATCGACTGGCGCAGCGACCAGTACAGCCTCGGCGCGAGCCTGTACCACATGCTCACCGGCCGCCCGCCCTACGAGGGCTCCGGCAGCGCGGTGATGCGCCAGCACATCAAGGCCGAGCTGCCCGACCCGCGCACCATCAACCCGGAGATCCCCGAGGCCATCCTGCACGTCCTCGAACGGACCATGGCCAAGGATCCCAACGACCGCTACCAGACCACCTCGGAGATCTTCGAGGATCTGGAACTGGTCAAGATGGGCCAGGACCCGACCTCCGACCGCCTGGCCGTCGGCAAGTCCACCATCATCCGCGCCTTCAAGATCGAGCAGAAGCTGGTCCAGCGCGCCAACAGCGAGGTCGAAGTCCTGCAGGACGAGCTGAAGCGCACGCGCAAGTACATGCTCTACAGCTTCGTGATCTCGGGCGTGCTGATGGTGGCGCTGGTCCTGGTGCTGGTGCTGCTGGTCTTCCGAAACTCATGACGTCCCGATAAGCGCCTCGAGCCTTCCGCCGCGCCACGCCAGGGCCGTGCCGAAGGGTTTCGATAGTTCCGCCAGGTCCTCGCCAATTGCGCGCGCGCACGCGCCTTCCGCGCGCCGTGGAAAGCGCGCCGCGGGCGGCGCGAAGTCGCCTGCCTCGACCCGCGCGGCGATACGGCGCAGGTTACGCACGCGGTCACTTTCCGGCTTGCGCAGGGCCCGGAATGACTTCGTAAGCGCCCACGTCCGGCGCGGCACCCGCGAAGGGAAGGCTTACGCCCTGATTGCGCTTCCAGGCGAGAGGACGGTCGAGGGTGAGCGTATTCGTTTCGTAGTCCGCCTTCATGACCCGCGCGCTCTCGACGCTTCCTTCGAGTTGAATTCTATCGCCGTCGATTATATTCCAGCCGTCCGTGAAATATCCTGCATCGGCGACTTGGAAGACCGTGCCCGACCCGTCCGGAGAAGCGACCTGCGTCAGGAAGACGCCTTTGTCAACGCAAGGGCTCCCGGGGCGGAGGCGTAGGTCGGGAACCTTGGGGTTGGTGGGGTCGAGCGGCGTTTGCTCCTCCACGAACAACGGATCGCCAGCCTCTTCCCAATTGCCTGCAACGATTTGGGCCTCCAGTGTGACTTTGTACAACCCATAAGGCTTAGGGTTGCCATGGAAGATGTTATTCTTGATGGCATTTCCGGCCACTCCGCGCGAGCCGCTCCAGTGCGCCAAGCCCAGGCCACAGGTCGATTCGCGGCTCGGCGTATCGTTGTAGAGGGCCTTGGCAAGCTCGGCGGTAATGCTCCCGTTCTTATAGAAGGTGTTGCTGTAAATCCGGTTGTCGCTGGGGCAGGATGTGTAGTTGCGTGTCACGCCGAGCATCAGCCCGGCCGAGTTGTTCCCGTAGAAGCAGTTGAAGCGCACGATATTCCAGCGCGTAGGCAGGCCCATCCCTGCGGCGCCGTGGTTGTCCGGGGATACCCCGAGAACGCGACGCGGTTTCCCTCGAAGAGGTTGCGCCCGGAGCATTCGTCGAATCCGCTGGTCATCAAGTTGCGGTTGCCCCACAGGTTCTTGCCGGCGTCGTCCTTCAGCCAGTTTTCGTTGTGAAAGTAGTTGTTCCGGAATACGTTGCATTTGCTGTACACGCCGACGAGGTGATGGCCGCCGTGGAAGAATTCGCAACCCTCGATCAGGTTATAAGCGGTCTGCTCGACCTTCGAATTCTCGTTCCCAATGTCGAGAAGGCAGCCCTTATCGTCGTCCGTGTACCAGCCCCATTTTGAGAACGAACACTGCCGCAGTGTGTTGTACTGCGAGTCCTTCCAAATCCGCGCGCCGGCCCACTGGCTGCGTTTGCGCATTTGGGAGAAGACGCAGCGCACGATCGCATTGTGGCTCGCCTGCTCCAACCGCATGAACTCGTCCAGGTGGCTGAAGCTTAGGCCCTCGACGGTGACGTAGGATTTCCCGACCAGAAGAATCCCCTTCTGTGCTTCCGCAATCTTGACCTGTTCGTCCTTGAAGTTCCGGTACGTGATGCGTCCGGCTGCGGTTCCGGATTGCTCGGGCGCGATGAAGTCGCCGTAGGTGCCGGCCTTGATATAGACCGTATCCCCCGGGGCGAGCGCCTTATTGGCCATGGCGATGCTCTTCCAGGGACGTTCGGCGGTGCCGGGGTTGACGTCGCTGGCCTGGGGATGACTCCCGTCCACGACATACTCCGCGGCCGCCGCGTTCAAGGCGACGCCCAGCTCCAGAGCGCCGCACAGTAGCGCCAGGGTCCGCAGGGTGAAGTGAGGTTCGCGCGCATTCATGCCAGTCCTCCTTGGCGTGGCGGGTTTTGCTAACCAACCGACCGGCCGGTCCGCCGCCCGACTTCGATACACTCCAGGGGGCCGCGCCACGATCGACAATTCCTGCGTTGACTTAGCAATTCCTGCTATCCTGACGGGATGCCGAACCCCGCTGCGGCCGACCTGCTCGCGACCCTACTCAGTCCTCCGCCGAGTTGGACGCTTATCGCATCCTGCGTGCCCACGGCCGCCGAGCCAATCCGGCATCCGCGCCACGAGGCGTGGATGAGCAGTCACACGGACCGGCATCCGCACCGGGAAATCCTGGTCGCGCTGCGGGGGCAAGGCTTCTACGGGTTCCAGGGCCGTCTTTTCCCTTGCCCTCCGGGTACGGTCTTCCTGCTCGATGTCTTCGAACCGCACGACTCGCACTACTCGGCGTACTCACCGCCAGCCGTACACCTGTGGATCCGAGTCATCCGCGACATCTTCTGGGTCCACTTCAGCGCGCTCGAGGGGGGACGAGAGCGCAACCTTCTGGAGGGCAGTCTGATTCTGAACCGCCCAAGCTCGGGGCTGCTCCTCAGGAATCTGTGGGACCGCGCGAAAGCCGAACCGGCGGCCGATCCGGCACTGGTCCACGCGAAGCTCGGCGCGGCATTGCTGCTCTTGTTGGCCGAGATCCACGACCGGCTCGCGTACGAGGGTGGGGTGACGGCCGGGAAATCCACCGAAGAAGGTGTGCTGCGCGCGCTCATGCGCCATGTCGCCGATCAGGGAGGCGCGGGCATGGATGTGCGGTATCTGGCTCGCCTAGCGGGCTACAGCGAGTACTACTTTATGCGCCTGTTCAAACAGCACACGGGACAGACGGTTCACCAATACATTGATGCATGCCGGCTCCGGCGCGCGAGAGAACTAATGCGCAGTGGCGTGAGCTTGAAAGAGACGTCCGCGCGCCTTGGCTTCGCGCACGCATCTTCGTTTTCGCGCTGGTGGAGCTCCCACCGTACGAACAAAGAAGATTACCCAAGCTAATCCCCGCCAACGCTGCGATGGCATACCGACCGTTTCGTTGGATGGACGTGCGCGATAGGCGCATTCGGGTTTGCGGCAGAATGCACAAAAAAACCCGGCCGGCGGAATCGCTCCGACGGCCGGGTACGGTGATGCGTCTGACTGTCCCCGCAGGCGACTCGTCAGCCCCGACGGCAATTACGCTTCAGGGCAACGGCCATCCCGCGGCTGTAGCCGCGCGGGGTCCTTCGGACCCCCCATCGTGGCTCGCTCGCGCGAGGTCACGACCGAAAGGATGCGGCCTGGTCCACCGAAAGGTATTACCGTCCCTTACGAGGACAGCCTCCTCCGGTCACCGTAGGGTCTACTGCCTGCTGTCACTGGACCACCTCCTTTCGGTTTGCGGCCTCCCTGTGCCATTCCTGACCTCCCCCGGAGTGGGTCGGCAGCCGGGGTCCACGGCCTCCATTTAGACCGCGACGAACCGGCGTGCGGACTGACCAGGTGTCTCCAACACCAACCGGCTAACGTCTTTAGCCGGCGCCTATTGGGGATCATCGTTCGCGCACTTGTGCAACTCAAGAAATTTTCGCCGCGCAAGCAAATTCTTTGTGTCATGGTCCGCTCAAAAAGCCCCGACCGGGCTCCTCTGGCGCGGCGTTGAAAGGCTCCCCGCTCCGCAATACCGTAGGTGCAAGCACAGGAGCCTCGTCCATGCCCGAGAATCGGATTCGCATCGGCGTCGTTGGCTGCGGCGCGATCGCCCAGATCATGCACCTGCCGCACCTGCGCCAGTTGCATGAGACCTACGACCTCGCGGCGCTCTGCGACATCTCTCCCGGCGCGCTGAACTACTGCGGCGAGCAATGGCATGTGGAGTCGAAGCGGCGGCACGCCAGCGCGCAGGCCATGGTCGAGCAAGGCGGCCTCGACGCGGTGCTGGTCTGCGACCGGCTCCACGCCGACGCGACCGTCGCGGCGCTCGACGCCGGCTGCCACGTCCTCGTCGAGAAGCCCATGGCGCACAGCCTGCGCGAGTGCGACCGCATGAACGAGGCCGCCGCGAAGGCCGGCAAGACGCTGATGCTCGCCTACATGAAGCGCTACGATCCGGCCTACGAGTACGCGCAGGAGCGGGTCAAGCGGCGCAGCGATATCTTTCACGTCCGCGCACACGACTTTGTCGGTCCCAACGATTCCTTTATCGCCGACATCCACCGCGTGAAGGTTTACAAGGACGTCCCGCCCAACGATTCCGGGCAGATCCACCAGCGCGAGATGACGGAATCCGTCGGCGAGCTGACGCCGCTGCGGCGGAGCGTCTACGGGACGCTGCTCGGACTGTGCAGCCACGACCTGGCGATCCTGCGCGGGATGTTCGGCAGCCCGCGGCGCGTCGCCTCGGCCCTGGCCGCGCGCGGCGGGCGGACCTTCCACGCGCTCCTCGATTACGGCGACGAGATCACCGGCGTATTCGAGTACGGCATCCTCAAGCTCAAGAAATTCGACGAGGTCTTGTCGATTTACGCCGCCGGCGAAGTGATCCAAGTCAAGTTCCCGAGCCCCTACATTCCCTATGCGACGACGGTGGTGGAACTCTGGGAACCCGAAGGGCCGGGCAAAGCCGAGCGCCCCAACTGCCCCGATCTGCCGGAAGGGACCGCCGGCCAGGGCTTCAAGGAATCTTTCGTCGCGCCGAGCAACGACGAGGCCTTTCGCCGCGAGCTGGAACACTTCGCGCATTGCGTCCGCACCGGCGCCAAGCCTCGCACCACCGGCGAAGATGGGCGCGAAGACGTGCGGCTGTGCATCGAAATGACCAAAGCCGCGTGCGGGTAAGCATGAAGTGGAACCAAGTCCCTGAAGCGGTCGCCAGGAAGCTGTCTTTACGTCTTACGTTTCACGTTTCACTTCGATCTTTACACCGATGCCCGCGCTTTGATATTCTTCCCCCATGTCCGCTCCGATTCTCAACGACCGCGCCATCGCGCTCATCGCCGAGCGGCGCATCCAAGAGGCGCTGAAGAGCGGCGCCTTCGAGAACCTCCCCGGCGCGGGAAAGCCGATCCCGGACCTCGACCAGCCTTACGACGAACTGTGGTGGCTCAAGAAGCTGCTCAAGCGCGAGGAACTGACCGGCCTGCCGCGCGAAGCCGCGCGCCTGAAGGCCCAGCGGCGGCTTAACCACGGAGGCACGGAGTACACGGAGAACGGCCTCGCGGATGGCGTGAAGCGTTAAGCGTCCAATCCCTACAGCATGTCGTTTTTCCGTGCCCTCCGTGCCTCCGTGGTAGATGCGAATTACTCATCGTCCTTGAAATCGAAGAGTTTCATCCACTCGTCCACCTCGTGCGGCGAAAGGCCGGCATACTTGCGCGGGTCTTCTCCGGCGAAAGGATCGCGGCGGGAACGCCGTTCGGCCTCCTTCATGCGCTTCAGGAACTCGGCACAAGATACGATGCGGCCGCGCGCGCGGGTCACCTCGCGCGTGATGAACTTATCGTTGGTCACGACGGTGAGTTCGCCAGGGCGCTGCGCGGAGTCCACCAGGTCGATGATGTAACGGTCGGCCTCGGAACGGGGATCGGCGTAGACCAGGGTCACGCGCCCGCCGGCCTCGCGTTCCTCGCGGGAGCGGTGCGCGGCCTTCTCGGAACCGTCGAAGACCGCGAGAATCGACTCCAGCCGCTCCAGCTTGGCGAACGCCGCCAGCCGGCCGACCAGCAGCGCCCGCGCCGCCTGAAAGCCCTGCCCGTCGAGGGTCTCGTAGAGCTTGGTGTCGTGGAAGATCAGGTTGCACGCGTCGATGACGTACTTCATGGGCCAAACGTACCGCATTTCGGAAGAAGAGGGCAAGTATATAGGATTGATATTACAGATCACAGATTAATCCGGCAACTTGCCCACCATCTTTTCCGGCAGCACCCATTTATCGAAGTCCTCGGGCTTGACCAGCTTCAGCTCGGCGGCGGCTTCCTTCAGCGTCAAGCCCTGCTTGTGCGCGTGCTTGGCGATCTTGGCGGCGTTGTCGTAGCCGATGTGCGGGTTGAGCGCGGTGACGAGCATCAGGCTCTCCTGCAGGTTTCGCGCGATCTTCTCGGCGTTGGGCTCGATCCCTTCCACGCAGTGGGTCTGGAACGATTCGGAGGCGTCGCCGAGCAGCCGGCAGCTTTGCAGGAAATTGTGGGCGATCAGCGGCTTGTAGACATTAAGCTCGAAGTTCCCGCACATCCCGCCGATGTTGATCGCTACGTCGTTGCCCATGACCTGCGCGCAGGCCATGGTGAGCGCCTCGCACTGCGTCGGGTTGACTTTGCCGGGCATGATGCTGCTGCCGGGCTCGTTCTCGGGAATCACGATCTCTCCAATGCCGCAACGCGGGCCGCTGGCGAGCCAGCGGACGTCGTTGGCGATCTTGGTCAGCGAAGCAGCGAGGGTCTTCAGCGCGCCGTGGGCGTGGACGAAGGCGTCCTTCGCCGCCAGCGCCTCGAACTTGTTCGGCGCGGTCACGAACGGGTGCCCGGTCAGTTCGTGGATTTTCTGCGCGACGCGGACGGCGAACTCGGGATGCGCGTTGAGCCCCGTACCGACGGCCGTTCCGCCCAGCGCCAGTTCGCAGAGGTGCGGCAGCGCGGCCTCCAGGTGCGCGATGCCGTGGTCGAGCATCGAGACGTAGCCGCTGAATTCCTGGCCCAGCGTGAGCGGCGTGGCGTCCTGCAGGTGCGTCCGCCCAATCTTCACGACCTTCATGAACTTCCTGGACTTCAACGCCCAGACCTCGCGGAGCGCGCGGAGTTTTGGCAGCGTCCGCTCCTTCACGGCCACGACCGCGGCGACGTGCATCGCCGTGGGAAAAACATCGTTGCTCGACTGCCCCTTGTTGACGTGGTCGTTGGGATGGACGAGCCGCTCTTCGCCGCGCGGCCCGCCGAGCAGCTCGCTGGCGCGGTTGGCGAGGACCTCGTTGGCGTTCATGTTGCTCTGCGTGCCGCTGCCGGTCTGCCAGACCGCGAGCGGGAACTCGCCGTCGTGCTTCCCCGCCAGGACCTCGTCGGCCGCCGCGGCGATCGCCTGCCCGAGCTTCTTGTCGAGCGCGCCGAGGTCCATGTTCACCAGCGCGGCGGCCTTCTTGACCAGGATCAGCGCGTGGACCAGCGCGCGCGGCATCTTCTCATCGCCGATCCTGAAGTTCTCCAGGCTGCGCTGGGTCTGCGCGCCCCAGAGGCGATCGTTGGGCACCTGCATCTCGCCCATGGTGTCCTTTTCGATGCGGAAAGCGCTCATCGTGGCCGGTCCTCGCGTGGGTTGGCGTGTGGACGCCATGTTGCGCGTGCCGGCGGAGGCTGTCAACGCCGGTTGGCGCGGCTCGATTCGCCGCGGCGGACGCTTCGAGTAGGTCTGTTCGCGGAGATCCGTCCGGCCACGGCGGAGAATTGCACGACCTGGAGCGCGCGCCGGACGAGACGCGGAATCCCTGGGACGATCCGGCGGGTGTGGACGTGAGGAGCGAGGCGCCGCCGCGCCTCACGCACCGCATGACCTGAATCGTCGATCCGCTCCCACCGCGGCGCTCCAACTACTGAGTACCGTACCGCAGAAGTAACTGGCTCAATGCGCCGGGCATTTTGTCCCGGATCGAGGCGCGTCGAAAGAGCATATCGGGACGAAGATCTGTGACCGAGACGCAACGAAGACCCGGGCAAAAGGCACTGCGCCGTGGGTCAGAAACTTCTGCGGCGCGGTACTGAGCGAACCGCTCAGTACCGCGCCGGAGCCGGCCCGCGGTTCAGGGGTGCCTGGCGAGGTCCATCACCTGCTGGAAGGCGGCTCGAGTCAGCCGCTCGAACTCGCCGCGCGACACTTCCCGGTCGTTGTATACGTACGTCGACTCACCTGGGCCGGCGGTCGCGGCGGACGTCGAGGACGCAACCCGCGCGTTGGTGTCGTGTACCTGCCGGTCGCCAGCCGCTCGCTTGAGGTCTTCGAAACGCTTGAAGGCCTCGTCTTTCAGCCGCTCGTATTCCTCGGCCGAAACTTCGCGCCCATTGAAAACGTGCTTCGATGCGCCGGAGCCGGCCGTCACCGAGGAAATCGAGGACGAGGCGCGCGCGCCGCCCTCCAAATCCATGCGGTCCTTGAACGCCTCGAAGCGCTTGCGAGCCTCGGCTTGAAGCCGTTCGAACTCCTCGCGGCCAACCTCGCGACCGTTGAAAACGTGGGACTCGCGGCGCTCGACGCGGCCGCCTTCGGAAGCCTGGGACGGTGCGGACAAACTCAGCGCTACGCAAGCCGCCAAGGCCGCGCTCGCAGCCGATCCGATACCGATCTTGAACATGATGCCGACTCCTTTCGCCGATTCCGGAACCACGGCCTCCAGCGCCGGCGCCGCCGAGGCCTCCCCTGAAGCCGCCCATCGCGCCACGCGTGCCGCCGCGGCTGCCGGCACGCCGACCTTCGAAACGCACGCGATCGGCCAAGCGCCCGCAGCCGGCGGCAGCAAAGCAGTGGCCGCCAGGCGTGCGCGAAGCCGCTCCAGGGCGCGCTGCACTCGCTTGCGCGCGGCGGCCTCGCGCAGGCCCAGTTGCGCCGCGACTTGCGCGTAATCCAGCCCGCCGAAGTATCGCAGCACGAGCGGCGTACGCAGGTTTTCCGGCAGGCTCGCGACCTCTTCCCGCAGGACCGCTTGCGCCGGCTCGCACTGGCTCGGCACGCTGGCCGCCGCGCGCTCGCGCTTCTCCCTACGCCGCTCCGAGCGCTGCAATTTGAGGGCGACGTTGGCGCAGACATGCAGAAGCCAAGCCCGCGCCGAGCCGTCGCGATCAGCGGGCCGGGCGCGGAAGCGCGCCGCATGCCGGCGCACCTGCAGGAGCGTTTCCTGAACGATATCGTCGGCCAAGGCGTCGTCGCCTGTCAAGCGCCGCGCAAGCGACCAGAGCGCGGGCCCCGATTCCGCGGCCAAGGCGCCCCAGGCCTCGCGATCCGGCCCTTCGGCCAATCGCGCCAGGGCCTCGGCAAGGCCGAGCGGCTTGGGGTTCGGATCCCACACGTCACTGGGAAAACCCCGCTGGCGAGCCGGTTGTGACGCGTTTTCTGGAATGAGCAAGGCGGACGAAGCCATCGTCGGTCTTCCCTGTGGTTATGGGATGACGGCGATTGGGGTGGGTGGCGTGACGGACAGGGCGAGTTTTTTTCGGGCGAAACGGGAATGGGCCTCGCCCCGCGAGAATCCGCCTACCGGGCGCAGCAAGAGCGCTCCGAATTACGACTATTGGGGAAGAAAAAATCAGCCTGCGTTGGCGAGGATCGCCTGCATGAATGCCGGAAGATCCTTCGGCACCTGCGCGCTGACGAGGTTCCCGTCCACCACGCAGGGTTCGTCCACCCAGATGGCGCCGGCGTTCTCCAGGTCGTCGCGGATCGAAAAGTGCGCGGTGACGCGCTTGCCTTTCAGGATTTTCGCGCTGATCGGCACCCAGCCGGCGTGGCAGATGAAGCCGATCGTCGCGCCGGCCGCGCAGGCAGCGTGAACCAGTTTGTTGCAGGCGGGGTAGCGGCGCAGCTTGTCGGGCGCGTAGCCGCCGGGCACGATCAGGATCCCGACGGCCTTCGGATCGAGGGCTTCGAAATTCGCGTCCGCCTTCACCGGATAGCCGTGCTTGGACTCGTACGTCGCGCCCTTCTCGGGGCCGGCGACGAGCACCTCCCAGCCGGCCTCGATCAGCCGCAGGCGCGGGTAATGCAGCTCCAGGTCCTCGTAGATGTTCTCGGCCAGCACGACGGCGAGTTTGGTCTTGGCCATGAGTCGCCCCCTTTGGCGATCGCTATTCGCCCAGTCTGCGCAGGGCCACGAGGGTCAGGTCGTCGTCCATGGGCAGCGCGCCGATGTGGCGCCTGACATCCCGCACGAGTTCCTCGATGACGTTCTTGCTGGGCTGCCCGGCGGTGCGCATCAGGCTCTGGCTGAGGCGCATGTTCCCGAATTGTTCGCGCTTCTCGTTGGCGGCCTCGGGGATGCCATCGGTGTACATCAGCAGCAGGCTCTGCGGCGGCACGAGCAGTTCCTGCTCCTGGAGGCGCGAATCGAAGATCTCCGGGCGCCCCACGCCGATGGGAATGCCTTGCCCTTCCAGGGAGCGGATCGTGCCCTTTTCGAATTCGGTCAGCAGGACGGGATTGTGCCCGGCGCGCGCGTAGCGCAGCCGCCCGGTGCCGGCCTCGAGGATCATGTAGAAGGCGGTGATGAATTTGCCCTGGGCCATATCGGGGATCACGTCGCGGTTGACGGCCTTCAGGACTTCGGCGGGCGAGGTCTGCCCGGCGCCGCGCACGGAGAAGCTCTTCAGCGCCATCGACATGATCATCGCCGCTTCGACGCCATGCCCGCTGACGTCGGCGATCAGGAAGCCCCACTGTCCCGCGCCGATCTCGAGGAACGAGAAGAAGTCGCCGCCGACCGTCGTGCACGGATCGTAGACCCAGCTCACCTCGTACCCGGGAATCGCCGGCGATTTGGTGGGCAGCATCTTGCGCTGGACTTCGCGCGCGCCGTCCAGGTCCTTCTGAATCTCCTGCACGGTCTCCGCGGTGACGTTCAGCTCCAGCACGCGGTGGCGCAGGATGTCCAGCTCCACCTCCTGCGTCGCGGTGCGCTCGGCGATGCTGCGGGTGGACCGTTCGGCCGAGAGGCGCCCGGCCAGGCGGTTCAGGTCTTCCACGGTGCGGGAGGTCTGCCAGCGCGTGTTGGCCCCGGGGCAGGTGGGGCTGAGGAGGTAATCGACGATCGCCTCCTGGATCGCGGCGCCCCACGGCACGCGCACGAGGTTGATGTCGTCCACCAAGCACTCGCCGAAGGGGTCGATCCAGTTTCCCGCGTCGTCGCAGACGCGGAAGATCGGCTCGCTCAGCACCCGCTTCAGGAGTTCCTGCCGGATGTCCTTCTTGCCCAGCGCCCCCGCGACGACCTCGATGGGGTGCGGCGAGAGCGGCGCGCGCTGGTAGGCCTTGCAGTCTTTCAGGTGTTTAAGCGCTTGCGGCAGGAACCAGTCGAACTTCACCTCGCTGTCGTCCCAGTTCTTGAGCAGCGCGTCGGTGATGTCGAGACAGTAGGGGCAGACCCAGATACCCTCGGCGTTGGTGACCTTGTAGATCGGCAGTCGTTCCATGCGCAAAACGACGATCTGGTGGCGCAGATCCTCCCAGGGCAGCAGTTGGGGGGCGGATGGGTCTTCGTCGCGACGGGGCATTCCTTGAGGATGTGCTGGCGCACCAGGGGCTGGTCGCCCACGGTCGCCGCCGACCCGTCCCAGTTCTCCAGGATCGGGCGCGCCCCGCAGTACGGGCAGAGCCAGTCGCCTTCGCCAATGGGGATCAGGGCGATCCGCGGATCCTGTTCCGGAAGCAATTCCCGGAAACGCTCCTCCTCGGACTTGCCGAAGTACTTGCGCAGTCCGTCGGGCAGCTTCCTGGAAAAATGGTCCAACCATGGCGCCATCGCAGGCAGTCGGCTCCCGCTCTTGCTCTCGACCGGAACGCTGCTGGACGCGGGTGCGGCAAGTCCAAGGGTGGTCAGGCGATCAAGCGATAGGTCCCGGTACGCTCTGGAACTCTCGGTTCACTCGTTGGCATTAGTAGAGCACGAGGAGCGGGGTTTCGCAACGCCCGAGGGGGCTGAAACAACCTGACGGGGAGGCGTGGCGCTCGAAAGGCAAAAAAATCCCGGCCTGGGCCGGGATCCTGAAGCAATGGATGCTTTGATCCAGCTATTCTTCTTCTTCGACCATCGTCTTCTTATCGGGCTTCTTCCCTTCGGGTTTCTTGTCTTCGGGCTTCTTGTCGCCTTCGTTCATTCCCAGGCCCGGGATGGCCGCGGGCTTCTTGCCTTCTTCCTTCTTGGCCGCTTCGACCTTGGCCTGGGCTTCCTTCTCGGCCTTCTCCTTTTCGAGGATTTCCGCCAACCCAACCTTGGCTTTCTCGTTGGCCGCCTTGCAGGTCATGATCGAGCGGATGAAGCCGTTCACGTCGGCCTTGCGATCCTTGTTGTAGTAGTCCACGTAGGTCTTGCCGTCGGCGGTCATCAGCACCACGACCGCGCCGTTTTCGGCCAGCGCGCCGAACGCGTCAGGCCACCCTTGCGTGGTGCGGTTGATCATGACGTACGTGAAATCGGTGAGTTCCTTGACCACCTTTTCGTCGTCCAGCAAGTCCACCTCAAGCGCCTTGGCGACGTTGTTCCGCTGCTTCATCAGGTTGTCGAACATGTACAGACAGATCGGCTTCTGCGCGTTGCGCGCCTGTTCGAAGGTCATCCGCATCCACGAGTAGGTCTTGCTGCTCCCCGGCTTGAAGTTGGCGTTGTTGCTGCCGCTTGAATACCCGCCGTTGTTGCCCCCGGGTCCGCCGACGCCCGCTCCCAAGGCCCATGCCGGATTCGATTGCAGCAGAAGTCCAGCAACGGCCAGCACCGTCCCGGCGAAGTAGCGCATCGGTCGTCCTCCCCTGGCAGCCACGCGAAGTATACCACTACGACATAGCCGCTCAACGATCCCCCAAAGTTCTTGCAAATTCCTCGGTTTCCCGCCGCTCCACTTTACTTGGTGACGGATGAGGCCGGCATCAATGCGTAAAAAAGTTGCACATCGTGAGCTTTGCTCGTCTATTGGCCGAGAAATTGTCGCATTATGCGTATATCCGGAACCAGAACCTCAAGCACCTCGTGCACTTCCTCGCGGTGGTCGTACTCTCCGTGCAGGTTGTAGTAGCCGGCGTACCCGGCCGCTTTAAAGAGTTTCACCGCCTGTTCCCAGTCCACCAAGCCCTCATGGAGCGGGCAGACGCCGCGGTGCCAGTGCAGTTTCCCGTTCTTCGTCTGCTTCTCGTAGTAGCTATTCTTTACCGCCACCATGGCGATTCGCCCGCGAAGGATGTCGATTGCCATTTCCAGGGGTTCGCCGTCCAGCGAAAGGTGGCATGGATCGACATACGCGCCCACATGCTTGGGATTCACGTCCTGAAGGCAGTGCATCAGAGAGGAGGCGTTCAGACCGTAATACGGACCCGAATGGGTATGAAAGAGCGCCTGCACGCCGTACTTCTCGGCGAGCTTCGCGTAGCGAGCGAGATCCTTGCGGATCGCGGCGACTTGGTCCCAATAGTGCGGCCCTTCCTTTTTCCAGACCCAGTACCCGAGCTTGATCCCCTTCACGCCGGCTTCGGCGCTGGCCGCCCAGGCCCGCTCGATCAGCGGATCGTCCACCGCGTAGGCGCGCGAGCCGAAGGTGATCATGGGGACCTTCAACCCGCCCTGCGTCAACTGTCGCACGAACGGGACCAGCTCCGTGCCCACTTTCTCCGGCGTGACGGGGTAGCCGTCGCGGACGGTGACGTCGTAGCCGGTCAGGCCTTCCTTCTTCGCGAACTCGATCAGTTGCGCGGCGTTCCAGGGCTTGAGGAGTTTGGTGAAGCAGATGAGGCTCATGGAGGGCTCCCATTCGGGTTTGTGGTTTGTCGCGGCGGCCATTGTAGCGCCGGCGCCGCGGCACGGCAGGTGGATATTAGAACGCCAGCCGAGCCTCAGCTCAGCCGCAGCAGCAGCGCCTTCAGATAGCGGCCCTGGTCGAAGCCCGGCGGGACGGGGTGGTCGGGAGGATGGCCGCGGCGCGCCAGGAGCGCCGCGCGGCGGCCGGCCTGGGCCACTCCCGCGGCTACGGCGCGCTCGAACTCCAGCTCGCTTACGTTCCCCGAACACGAACACGTAAAGAGCAGCCCGCCGGGGCGCAGCAGCCGCGCGGCCTCGGCGTTCAGCGCGCGGTAGCCGTCGAGCGCCGAGGGGACGTCCGCTTTGCCCTTCGCGAACTTGGGCGGGTCAAGCACCGCCAGTTCGAAGCCGCGCCCGGCCTCGCGCAGATGCCGGAAGCACTCCTTCCAGTCGCCTTCGATCAGGTCGGCGTCCGCGACGCCGTTCCGCTCCAGGTTGGCGCGCGCCGCGGCCAGGGCCGGCGCGCTCCGCTCGATCAGGGTCAGGCTTTTCGCGCCGCCGCGCGCCGCGTGCAGCGCGAAGCCGCCGGTGTAGCTGAAGGCGTCGAGGACCTCGCGCCCCTTAGCGTGCGCCCCGAGCCAAGCCTGGTTCTCGAGCTGGTCGAGGTACAACCCCGTCTTCTGCCCGCCGCGCAGGTCCACCTCGAAGCGCGCGCCGTGGCAAGCCAACTCCACCGGCGCGTCCGGCGCCGCGCCGTGCGCCGGCGCGCTCCCGGCCGGCGGCAGCCCCTCGATGGACCGGATGCGCGCGTCGCTCCGGTCGAGAATCCCTTCGGGGGCGCGGAGTCCCTCCAGCGCGTCGAAGAGCTCCTCGCGCCGCCGCTCCATCCCGGCCGTGTGGAGCTGTACGCAGAGGTACGGCCCGTACACGTCCACCACGAGGCCGCCCAGCCCGTCGCCCTCCGCGTTGACCAGGCGATACGCGCCGCGCGGCGCATCCGGCCCGCCCAGCCCGTAGAGTTCCCTTCGCCAGGCTTGCGCTTCTTCCAAGCGTCGCCGCAGGAAGGCTGCGTCGAGCGGCTCGTCGGCGCGCGTCAGGAGGCGCACGGCCATCGCCGACTTCGGCGAGTAATAGCCGCGCCCGAGCAAGCGGCCGTTGGGCTCGACGACGCGCAGCTCGTCTCCGGGCGCCGCCTCGCCGTCGAGCGCCTCGACGGCCTCCGCGAAGACCCAGGGATGCCCCGCGCGGAGCGGTTTGAGGTGCCGCGCCTTGACGCGCAGCGTGGGAATGGACATGCAGGCACGGTAATCGAGGCGCGGCGGAGGGCAAACGAGAGAAGAGGGCGCGAAGTTCCCAAACATACGTAAGTCCAAGCGCTCTAATTTGCCGCATGCACAGGCGCACCTTGAAGAATTTATGGCCGAGGACGCCACATAAATAGAGAGAAAGGCGGTGAGTATGTGCACCTATGCTTGGTTATCGACGAACGCGCTGCCGGCGCTTGCGCCGTCCCAGGTGGAGAGCTGGATTTTCGTCGCGCTGCTGTACGGCGGCGTGGTGCTGGTTGGCCTCGTCCTGGCCGCACGTTCGATCTTCTCGGGTTCCGGCGCCCGCGCCAGGCCCGGCTCGAAGCTTCACGTCAGCGCGCGGCTGAGCGCGGGATCCTTTCGCGGGCTGCCCAGGGCGAAGGCCTGCTCCAGCCGCAAGTAACGGGCGGAACCCCGCCGGCGTTTATGGGCTCGTCCTTTGGGCCGTGCTCTTTGTTGCCCGCTCGTTACAGAGTTCCTCTGGATAAGCTCCTCGCTCGCACCTCGACCGCGATCCCCAATCCTCAACCCCAAAGCAGCATTAATTCCGTTACAAGCCCTAACCGACCGAGGCCAGGCGCGCCTCGGTCTCGAGCAGCGGGACGCCGTTCCCGATGAGGCGCGCGCGCAAGGCGTCCGTGGAGACTTCGCGCACGGCGCCGCGGCAGCCCGAGGCGGCCATCGCGCCGGCGGCGCCCGCGGCCTCTCCGAACGACATGGCGTTGATCATCACGCGCAGCGCGCCGGCGGCCTCGTGCGTGGCCGAGACGCAGCGCCCGGCGACCAGCACGTTCGAGAGCCCCTGCGGGATCAGCGCGCGGTAAGGCACGCAGTAACAAGGGGTCTCGCGCCGCGGCGCGCCGTCGGCGGCGCCATCCCAGCGGCTGACGGTCGCTTCGCCCGAGCCGTCGATCGCGCGCTCGGTCCCGTCGAGGTACTTGAAACGGATGCCCGGGCCGGTCGGGTTGTGGATGTCCACCGGGTAGGTGCCCTGCGCGATGGTGTCGGCGGGGCGGCGGCCGTCGAGCAGTTCGTGCGCCTCGACGACGTGCTCGCCCAGAATGCGCCGGGTCTCGCGCACGCCGATCTGCGCGCCGATGTCCACCAGATGGCATTTCTCGTAGCCGGGAAAGCGCTTGAGCTGACTCATGACCCAGCGCATCTGGTAACGCCCCTCGATCTCGGCGCGGGTGAAGTCGTCCCAGCGCGAGCAGACCACTCCGGGCACGCGCACGCCGGCGAACATCATCTCGTCCTCGCGCCAGACGCTCTTTGCGCCCCAGAGGAAAGTCGGGTACTTGCCGCCGTTGTAGTCCATGGTTCCGGCGAAGAGCTCGCGCTGGATCGTGCGCGTATTGACCTGGGCCTCCTGGGCGCGCGCGAAATCGATGCCGCCGACGCGGAAGCAGAGGGAGGGCGGCTGGCAGAGTCCGTCCGCGTCGCCGACGGTGGTAGGCGCGCCCGCGCGCGCGCAAAGGTCCGCGTCGCCGGAGGCGTCCACGAAAACGGTTCCGCGCAGCGCGAAGCGCCCGGACTTGGTCTCGATCACCGCCGCCGCCACGCGATCTGCGCCGTCCATCGCCACGCCGGCCAGCCAGGCGTGCAGGATCGGCTTCACGCCCGAGCCCAGCGCCATGTCGTCGTAGGCCAGCTTCGCGCTCTCCGAGCAGATCGTGTAGGGGCCGCGGCCGTCGGGCCGGTAATTTCGCGCCGCGCCCATCGCGGCGAGCCGGTCCAGGATCTCCCGCGGCAGCCCGCCGATGACCGGACGCTCGAAGTTGTTGCACCAGAGCTGGTGCCAGATGTTCACGTTGGCGGCCGTGGCCATCCCGCCAAAGTAGGCGTTGCGCTCGACGATGACGGTGCTCGCGCCGGCGCGGGCGGCGGCGGCGGCGGCGCAGACCCCCGCGGGGCCTCCGCCCAGCACCACGACGTCGGCCTCGGCCAGGACCTCGAGTTCCCGCGCCGGCTCCACCAGCCCCCGGCTTTGCGCGCGGGACGCGGCGGCAGGAAATCGGCCAGCGGCATGGGCGGCGGGCCCAGGCGCGGGTCGAGCGGGGCGGGGGTCTCGTTGCGCATGGAGAATACTCCTAGCTTGGGTGGCGCACAGGACGCGGCGTCTCGCGTCTCGATCTTGGTCTTACCATAGCTGAACTTAGCCGCGCTCGTCTATGGATCGGGCGCATGAAGTCATGGAGAAAACACACGATCTTCGGAAGGCGAGCGCTTCCAGAAACCGCGGTAGAGGCGGGAGAAGTAGAGCGGATCCTCGTAGCCCACGGCGCGGGCCACTTGCTTCACGGGCAGGTCCGTCTCCTGCAGGAAGGCGCGGGCCGCGCGCATCCGCAGGGCGGTCACGTACGCCTGGGCGCTCAAGCCCATGCGGCGTTTGAAGAGCAGCCGGAAGTGGTTGGGGCTGAGGTGCGCGCGCGCGGGCAGGTCGCGCAAGGCGTCCGGGCGGCGAAAGTGCTGTTCCAGCCACGCCACCGCCCGTTCGATGCCTTGCGGGCCGAAGCCGCCGCGCTCTCGGGGGGCTTGCGCCGCCCGCGCGCCGGCGCCGGGCGCCGCGCGGAGGAAGAATCGCGCGAGCAGCGCCTTCAGTTCGCCCTCGGCCTCCAGGCGCGCGGCCGGCGTATCCAAGGCTCGCATGCGCAGCAGGCGCGTGAAGGCCGCGGACTCAAGGTCCAGGTCGGCTGGAGCGCGCAAGACGCTGCCCAGCCGCGGATCCTCGCGCACCTGCACCGGGTCGTATTCCACCCACGAGACGTCGAAGCGTCCGCCGCGCGGGACGCGCCAGCCGCGCCTGGCCCCGGCGGCGACCCAGAGCAGCCCCGGCGCGCCGAAGCGAAACGCGCGGCCCTCGACCGCGTACTGGGCCGAGCCCGCGCGGGCCAGGAGCAGCCGCGGCGTCGGCACGACCCGTTCGGCCACGCGGAATCCCGCCGCGCATGAGGCTACCTGAACATGGGTGATCGAGATGCGCGCGCTCAGGAGCCTGCGCAGATACCGTTCGACGGGGGACATGAATGAAGCGTGCGAAGGCCCCGGCCGAATGTCAAAAGTCAAAAGGCACAGGCCAAGAGCCGGGAAGCGGATGCTGGATTAGGAATGAGGCGATGACTACCTCTTGACTACGATGCGGGGATTGACGTTGATCTCGCGAAAGCGGCTGCGGATGGCGTCGGCCTCGCCGACCGGGATGTTTTTCACGATCGGGACGACCGCCTTCTGGCAGTGTCGCTGGGCCTCTTCGGTGGTGATGCCCTGGATCTCGGCGACGAGCTCGTGGACCTCGGCCTTGTTGGTGCGGCTGATGAAAATGGAGCAGATCGCCTCGGGGTCGTCGTCGATGGGCTCCAGTTCGGGCACGTCGGCGGCCGCGGGCTTGGGCGCTGCCGGAGGCGCGCCGCGTCCGGAGACCCCGCTGCGGGGCTTGGAGCCGGGCTTGAGCGCCGGCTTGATATCCGGGCCGGTGGGCGCGGGCGCGACGTCGGAGGGACCCATCTTGAGCCCGGCCTCGAAGTCTTCGAGGGCCATGGGCCCCTTGATCCGCGGGTCCATGGGCCCGCTAAAGGTCGAAGCCGTGGCCGGCGCCGGCGCGGGCGGCTGAGGCGCGCTCTCGACGACGGGTACTTCCGGCAGGCCTCCGGCGCTGGCGTGCGCGGCCAGCGCGGGCGCCTGGGCGGGCAATTCTTCGAAGTCGTTGTCGATCGGCTCCAGGGCCGGCGCCGGCGAAGGCGCGGGGCGGCCCGGTCCGGGCGCGGGGCGGCCGGGTTGCGGCGCGTGCACGACGGCGGGCGTGGGAATCGGCGTTGGCGCGGGTCCGATGCCCGGCAGCGGAATCGGCGCCGGCGCGCCCGGGGCGGCCGGCGGAGCCACGCCCGGCAGCGGAACCGGCGTCGCGCCGCGCTGCGCGGCGGGACGCGGGATCGGGATCGGGATCGGCGCGGCAGGACCCCTCTGCGCCGCCGCCGGGGACGGCATGGGCGTGGGGATCGGCGCGGCCGTGGCGCTCGCCGAGGCCGTCACACGCTGGCCATCTTCCGCGCGCGTCAGGATGATCTTGAGCACCATCGGCTGCCCCGTATACGGGCAGGGCAGCAGCATCTCTCCCACCGTGATCGCCTGCTGGCTCGTCGAAGAACGCAGCCGCGGCCCGCCCATCGAGGCGACCGTACGGCCGTAAATTTTCACGTCGTCGGGCTGGTTTACGCTGGGGTACGCGGGGTCCAGGCCTTCGATGATCTTGAAGCGGCAGCCGACTTTTTCGACCTGGACCAGGGCCTCGTAGACCGTCTGCGCCTGGCTGGCGCTGAGTCCGTTCAGCACGTGAATCGGAGAGGCGCCAACAAGCTGCAAGCCCCACGAATCGTCGCGCCCAAAGGCCTGCGCCAGCGCCTGCGCCACGGCCCGATCCTTGCCCGGAAAGCGGCCCAGAAAGACCAGGGAGAATTGGTTATTTGCGGACATGGACCTTCCTGTCTTCATACCCCGCGCGAGTCTGCAAACCCAATGGTACACCGCCCCTGAGCTTCAGGGCGTTGACCCTTGGAGGAGTGCGTCCAAAACGTCTCGCGGCCGTCTTGGGGCGCGGTCCGCGCGATGCTTCGTTGGCCTGCTCGCCGTAGGCGCCGTCCCGATACGGCTCGCGCGGCCGCCTCGCCTCGCTTGCCCGGCGCTCCCAAGCCGCTCGCGATCCGGTTTCAGGACGCGCTCTTAGCCTGCCTCGAATCGCTTAAGATACCTTGTCGCGGTTGGCCTCGCAACGACCAGTAGCTCCGGCCGTTCGCGACGGGTCCAAAGTGGCATGGACGAACCGCGAATTGCACATATGCATGAGGTAAAAATGAGGGAGAGTGCGGCGCTTCAGGCTTCCATAGCGGCCTGCCTGAGCCGTGCTCGAATCCAGGCTCCCGCGCGCCGAACGTCCACTTCCAGCGCCACTTCGACGCTGGGCCAGCCCGTGCGCGCGGCGCGCCTTGAGACGCGCCGGTCGCTGAGCAACATGCCCGCTGCCTCGCCGCGCGTGACGACGCGCAGCGGCAGGGTTCGCCAGGTGAAGGCTCCGGGCCTGGCCACGGCGAACGCGGCGAGCGCGTCGTGTACGAACGCGCACCCGCCGCGCGGCCGGTTTGCGGCGTTTAGAGGGAAGGTCGAATCGAAGCCCGCGGCCGGCGCCGGACCCATGCGGTCCTGGAACTCGACCAGCGCCGCGACGCAGCGCCCCAGCGCGCGGCTTCTCGGCGTGCCGAGCGCCTTCAAGGCGCGCGCGTCCTGGCGCGTGAGCGTGACGCGGTGCGTGACGTCGAGCGGCACCCAGCGCTGCGGGAGCCCGCTCGAGAGCACCGCCTCCGCCGCGCCCGGGTCGCAGGCGGTGTTGAACTCGATCATGGGCGCGACGTTGCCGGCGTCGAAGAGCGCGCCGCCCATGACCACGAGCCGCCCGATCTTGCGGCGCAGCAGCGCCCGGTCGGCGCGGAGGAGCGCGGCGGCGTTGGTCAAGGGGCCCACGCAGAGCCACGCGACGGAGCGGTCGGGCTGGGCCGCGAGCCGTTCGAGCAGCGCGGACAGGTTCCGAGGCGTCCCGGATGGCGCGGGCTTCGGAAGCCGCTTTGCATCCCCGCCCAGCCCGTCGCCGCCGTGGACCTCCGGCGCATGGAGGCCCCGGCGCGGCTCGCGGCCGCGGTAGCACGGGCAGTCGCCGCGCCCCAGCAGCGTCAGCAGCCCGCGCAGGTTGGTCCAGGTACGCGCCAGGCTCACGTTCCCGCCGACCGCGCAGGCGGCGACAAGGTTGAATTCCGGCCCGGCGGAACAGACGGCCAGGGCCAGCGCGTCGTCAAGGCCCGGGTCGGTATCGAGCAGGAGCGCTTGCGGGCGAGGGCGGGGCATCGGGCGGGTTCTCGGGGCCATGGGACCGCGCCGTCATATCCGCCCGACCTGGTTTAGGGAATGCATTCGAGGGCTCTCACGGTGTATGCCATGACCATGGGCCGCGCCTTCTTATGCTGGAGTCTCGCGCTGGCGCTGGGCTTGCCGGCGGCCGGCCGCGCCGCGGAGCCCGCCTGCGAAGCGGTCTTCCATGCCGCGGTTCGCGCTCCGGATGAGGCGGACGTCCATGCCGACCCGGCCAAGCCGATCCTGGCGCTGGCGCGGGGCGAGTTCGAGCCCGTGGCGGTCACGCTGAAGGCGCGCCGCGCGGTGAAGAACCTGCGCGTGGCGTGCGAAATCCTGCAAGGCCCAGGCGGCGCATCGATCGCCGCGGAGAACTTCCGAGTTCATCGGGAGGTGGACGCCAAGCTGCGGGTTGGCCCCAAAGACGCGAAGCGCGAAGAGACGCGGGCCTACTGGCTCGTGCCGGACGGGGTCCTGCCCGTGGACCTGGATGCCGGCGAGGCGGCGACGTTCTGGATCACGCTTCACGCGCCCGCGGAGGCCGCGCCCGGCGCGTACCGCGGGGGCTGCGCGGTCCTGGCCGAGGGCGAGCCCGCGCAGCGCCTGACGTGGGCGGTGGAGGTACGGCCTTTCGCCCTGCCGAAACCGCGCGCGGCCTTCGCGATGTTCTATACTTACGAGTTCCGGTATCTCGAGCGCTACGAACCGGACTACGAGCCGGCGGCAAAGCGCCGCGACCCCAGGGAGCGGGCGGGGTTCCTCGCGCGCGGGGAGGCCGTCGTGCGCGACCTGGCCGAACACGGCATGACCGCGATCGTGCCGCATTCCAGCCGGGTCCTCCTGCGCCGGAACGGGCGGCTCGAAATGCCCGACCTGGAAGCGAGCCTGCGCGCGGCGCGCGCTCACGGCATGAACGACCCGCCCGGCTGGTTCGTCGGGAATCTCGTCAACGCGCAGTGGGCCGACCTGCCGAACTTCGACGAGCGGCGCGACGGCGCGCTGCTCAAGGAAATCGCCGCGCGGGCCGGCGAGGCCGCGCGCGCGGCCGGGTACGCGGACCTCTTCCTGATTCCTTCCGACGAGCCGACGCTGGAGCGGAAGCTCGTCGCGGCCGAGAAGCTCCTGCGCGCGGCCCAGGGCGTGCCTGGCGTGCGTTACGGCGTCACCGCCAACCACGCGACCTTCGAGAAGCTCGGCGCGCTGCACCAGGTCTCGGTGTACGACGGCGGCGCGCCGGAGGAGTGGGCCGCGGGGCGGAAGGCCGGCCGCGCGATCTGGCTCTACGACAATCACGCCACGACCGGTTTCGACCCGGCCTGGAGCCGCTTCGTCTATGGGTTCCTCGGCTGGCGCGCGGGCTTCGACGGCGTAGGTTCGTGGACCTATCCGCTCCACATCGGCGATTGGGATGGCCGCAAGCGCGAGGACGCCGCGGGGCGGAAGATCCCAGAGTGCGACTTGAGCGGTCAGCCGATCAACCCCATTGTCTGGGAGGCCGTCCGCGAGGGCATCGACGACCGCCGCTACCTCGACGGCCTTGCGGAGGAGATCGAGCGCGCGCGGAATGCCGGCCGCGCGGCGGAAGCCGGCGCGGCTCAGGCGCTGCTCGACGAACTGCGCGGAGAACTTCCGCCGGACCTCGCCTCCTTCGGCTACATCCAGACCGAGCGCGGCGCGCCCTCGCCGGGCCGCTTCGGGGCGCGCTGGATGGACGCGGCGCGCCAACGGCTCGCGGAGGCTCGCCAGAAGCTGGCCGGCCCCTGAGCCCCGCGCGCGGCTCCGCTGGTCAAAGCCGCGCGGTGCGCTATATCAGTACCTTCGATTTAACCGCCTTGCAGGAGCCGACCATGCCGTACAAGGCCTTTCTCGCCGCAACCGGTTCGGGCAACACGATCTTCGAGGGCGATGTCATCAACGGGATGACCGCCCCGGACGGCCGGAAGGTGAAGATCCAGTTCTTTTCGAACGACCGCGGGTACACGGCCGCCGCGTACCACACCGACGGCGAAGGCGCGAAGGCGCTCCTGCAGGAGCTGAAGTCTTTGGTCCAGGCCAACGCGGAGCGCGGCGGCAAGTTCGACGCCGACAGCGTGAACCGCAACTTCCGGCTCGCGCGCGAATTCGAGGCCACGCCGCTGATCCTGTTTTTCAACGGGAACGACAAGCTGCAAGGGCGCAGCTTCCACCGCGGCGACGCGGCGGCGCTCAACAAGGTCGTCGATGAATTCGAGAAGGTCGTGCAGACGATCGTGGACGTGATGGAAGGCAAGGGTCCGGGCGCGAGCAAGGAAGAGTAGGGCCGTTCATCCAACCGGCACGTCGTCCAGCGCCAGCGGTCCAAACGCGGGCGCCGCATGATCCCGCTCGTCCAGCAGCGTGCAGAAGCTGTCGGCGCCGGCGCCGTAGTACAGCTTCGCGCCCGGCGGCGGGACGGGTTCCAGCTTCAGCACGACCGCGTTGGGATCGTCGGGGTCCACGTAGCTGTCGAAGATCAGCAGCATGGGCGCGCCTTCTGCGTCGCAGGCCGAGAAGCCGCCCACGCGGCGCGGGGAGACCAGCTTCCCGTGGACGCCCGCGAAAGACAGCTTCAAGCGCGTGCGCTCCGCGTTCATGAACCTCGCCGCCTTCAGGCGCGGGCCGGCGCGCAGCTCGTTCGCGCCATAAACGACCCGGCAGGCCGCGTCCGCCAGGCGCTTCCCCAGCCGCTTTAGCCCGTCGGTCGAGATGTGAATGGCGTCGTCCAGCGGGAGATCGATCGCGCCGACCATGGCCGCGTGCGGAACGAGGCCTTCGCAGCGGAGTTGCGCCTCGCGGACCCGGTTCCAGCACTCGGCGTTGGCGTTCCGGTGGACGAAGCGCGCGATCTGCACGTACAGGAAGGGCAACTCGGGCGCGCCGAGGTCTTCCCGGATGCAGGCGATCAGGTTCGTGAAGCGCTCCACGAATCGTGGCGCGGCCTCCGGGCCGCACTCGGATTCGCCTTGATACCAGAGCACCCCTTTCACGCGCCCGCCGGCCGCGGCGACGCGCCGCAGCATGGAGCCGTACAGGGACGCGCCGCCTTCGTGCCTGCGCTCCGGGCTCCACTGTTGCATGGAAGTCCCGCCGTGCGCGCAAGGAATCAAGCCGATGGGCACGCCGATCCGCTTGACCAGTTCCTTGGCGAAGGCCAGCCCCAGCCCCGCGCCCTTGGTCCGCGTGCGGCGAGCCTCCTCGATCAGGCGCGGCCGGTCCTCGGGGGCGCACGACCAATGACAGGAGTCGGGGGACTCGATCAGCGGGTGCAGGGGCTCGGACGCCCTTTCCCAGCTCTCGCGCAGCGCGTAACAGGAGACGAGTTTGTGGGGCCGCTCCATGCGCGCGTCGAGGTTGCCGATCCCCTGCATGTTGGACTGCCCGGCGAGGACCCAGAGGTCCCCGACGAAAACGGGCTTAATCTCACGCCGTCCCAGTTCCGCGCCTTGGGCGGCCACTCGCGCTTCGACGGTATAGGGCCCGCCCGCCGGGAGGCCGTCGAAGACGCCGCTCCACGGCGCATCGCCGCCGGCGGAAGGCGCCAGGTCGCGCCAATCCAGTTTCGGTTCTTTGCCCGCGAGGAGCCGCGCCTGGATCGTGCCGGCGTGGGCGCAGGTTCCGGACAGTGCGGCGCGGCCGAAGCCCGCCGCGTCGCGGGCAAGGACCTGGTTGGGGCTCAAGCCGGAGTCGACTTCGAAGGAGCGCTTGGCCATGCAGGGTGCCCGCATCGGAGGCGCTGGCGGACCGGCCGCCCCGGACTTCAGCGCTGGTCGAACATGCTTTCCAACTGCCGGAAACACCACTCCGAACCGAAGTAGCCGATGTGCCCGCCGCTGGGGAGCAAGACGAGGTTCTTCGGGTTGGCGGCCTGCTTCAGCGCGGCCAGATCCTGGGGCTCGTTGAAGGGATCGTCCTCGCAGATCACCGCGCGGGCGTAGGCGGGCAGCTTGGCCATGACCTTGGTCATGTCGCCGGCCTCCCACATCTCGTCGAGCGTCTTGAACGCGCCCTTCTTCTGCCAGTAGGGAAAGCACATCTCGTCCATAAACTTCTCGAAGCCCCAGGAGCGCGCGATCTCCTCGCGATTCTGCCCGGGCTTCAGGTCTTCCTCGAAGGGGATCTTGCGCAGGCGGAAGGTCTTGTCGTTGCGGTCCACGATCTCGGTGAACTCGTCGCGGATCACGGTCCCGATCCCGGCGCGCATGAAGTCGTCCTCGAAGGGGATCGCCTCGCCCGGCTTGACCGGCTCGTGGTTCATGATCGCGAGGGCCATCTCGACGCGCGTGTACTTGAAACGATCCATCTTGTAGTAGCCGTCGAGGATCCGCGCGGTGGCGCGCAGGCGCACCGGGGGCGAGAAGGCCAGCGCTCCCTTAAGCTCGAAGGGCAGCTTGCCGTCTTCGGCCAGGCGCGCGAGGAGCAGCGCCTGGGTCGCGCCCATGCTGTAGCCGAGCACCCCGACCTCGGACACCAGCGGTTTGACTTCCGGCAGCTTCACGAAGGCGTCGATCAGCTTGCCGACCTCTTCGGCCTCGCCGCGAAAATTCCCGGTCACGCCGCTGCGGGCCTTGACCATGTACGTGGGCCGGAACGTCGCGTCGAAGTACATCACGTTCACGTGAAGGTACTTGGCCAGGATGTAGGGGAACAAGCGCCCCAGCGGCCAGGAAGACTTGCCGTCGCCGCCCACGAGCACGACGACCAGCGGGGCGGGCTGCTTCTGCAGGACCGCCTTCACGTCGAGCTTCTCCTTCAGGCCTTCGACCTTGACCTGGAAGCCCTGTTCGCCTTCCACATCCGGCGCGCCGCTGAGAAACGCGACCAGCGTTGAATACAGCGGGTTCTTGTAGGGATCGGCATAGGTCGCCGGCTTGGGACGCGCCGGGACGGTCTCCTCGGGTTCGCCCGCGGCCTCCAGCCGCCCCGCGGCGAAGGCCGCCAACGCCAGGAGCCCCAGGTACGCCGCCACGCGCTGCCGCCGCATCGAACGCCCTCCAACATCGGTTGACCTGCGCTTCACGCACGCGGTGAATGCGCGCCCACTATACCGTGACGGAGTGAGGATGAGAATGCCCGGAATGTGGAACCTTACTTCCGGCCGTATTCCAGCGCCGCGGATTTTATCGCCAGCCCGGCCTCCTCGCTGGAGGCGTCCGCCTTCTCGCCCTGCACGATCAACAGGCCCATCCAGGCGTTGTGCAGCCGGAAATCATCCTTCTTGAGGTCCGAGAGCTGGAGCGTGAGCTTGTTCCAGGCGTCGGCCTTGGCGTCCTTCAGCTCGTGGTCGAAGATGAGCTTGTGCGTGGTGCTGTAAACGCGCACGAGCACGCGCTTCAGCCCATGCGGCTTGAATTCCAGCGTGAAGACGGCGTCTTCGACCGGGATGCCCGTCGGGTGCAGCACCTGGATCAGCTCCTGGCCGGCCTTGGAGGTCAAGGCCACCGCGGCGGCGTCGGCGGCGTCCTTCTTCATGCGCGTGCCGTCGAGCGGGCTGAAGAACTCGTTGAAGCGGGGCCCGGGCGCGCTGAAGACCGACTGCGGGCGATTCTTGTTGGTCATCGCCTCGGCCAGCGCCTTGAGCGCCTCGGCACGCAGTTCGTCCAGGCGCGGGTCGGCCGGCCCGATTCCCGCCTGCTGGTACTGATTGATGGTGTTGACCGCTTCGCGCAGCTTGGCCGCGTTGGGGGCCTGGACGACATCCTTGAGAAGCTGCAGCCAGGCCGAGGGGCCGTCCTTCTCGAGCACTTTCTTCGCGTAGACGCCGTACGCCGCCAGGGCTTCCGAGGCGGGCTTCGTGCCGCCGAATTCGCGCGCCAGCGTGCCGATCTCCACGAGCGCGCGCTGGGACGGTTGCTCCCCTTCCACCTTGCTCTTGAGCCGGCTCCACCAGGACTCGGCGCTCCGTTCGCGCCAGGCCTTGACCAGTTCGTCCGCCTTCGCGCCGGCGTCGGTGTCCTTGCGCTGCTTGGCGAAGCGCTGGATGCGTTCGACCAGGTCGGCCAGGTCGTCGCTCATGCGCTTGGCCGTGCGCGTCGCTTCGATGAAAGGCGCCTCGCACTGCTGCTTGTACTCGTCCATCGCGCGCAGCTCTTTGTGGACCTTGATCAGTTCCATCGCCTCCTGCGCCGCGCCGGTCCCGTCGAAGTCGCGCGTGATCATGCCCAGGTCGGCGGCGACCGCGCCCATCTCCTTCAAGTCGTTGGCGAGGCGCGCCTTTTGGAAGCGTTCCTTCAACGGCTTGAACTTGGCCTCGGCATCGCTGCCGCTGACCGTCGGCGGCCGGAAGGTCGGCAGCGTGGTGGCGGCGGGCGTCGTCGTGGTACTGGGCGTCGATGTGGCGCCGGAGGTGGAGGGGACAGCCGGAGACGAACCGGATCCGGATGCCGTCGTCACGCTGGACGTCGGCTGCGCGGGCGTCGCTTCGGCTTCGGTCTTATGCGCCGTCGAGGTCGAGGAAGGCTTGTTGGCGCTCGAGCTTCCGCCCGACATCACGAAGAAGACGCCCACCGCGAAGACCAGCACGCCGACGCCGAGGAGGATGAACGGGATGGGCGAACCCCCCGCGGGGGCCGCTCCGGCCGGTCGCGGTCGCGGCGCCGCCGCGACGCCGCCCCGCCGCGTCGTGGCTCCCGTGGCCGGCGTCGTGCCGGTGCTCGCGCCGCTGCGCGGGCGCTTGGTGACGGGATCCTGGTCGCCGGTGGGAGACTGTGAGAGGCAGGTCGGGCAGAACCACTCCCCGTTGACCTGCCGGGAGCGCGAGACTTCCTCGCCGGTGATGCGCTTGCCGCAGCGGCAATAGATAATTTCCATGCGGACCGCACCCTTCGTTCGTTTACAAGCGGTCGAGCGGGAGACGGCTCAGTTCGCGGCGTCACCGGCTGGGGGAGGATCGTGCGGCGCGGCGTTCTTGCTGCGAAAAAATGCCCGCGCCTCGTCGCGCAGGAGCGCCGCGCAGTGCCCGCAGAGATCGAAGCGGAACGACGAATAGCTCTCGTCGGCGAGCTTCTGAACCTCCGACGCCGGCAGGGATTCCAACGTGCGAATGGCCGCTTCCAACTCCCCGCGCATTTGGCGGCGCTGCTCCTTCGGCGCGACCTCCATCGGGTCGTACGCCTGCGCCAGCTCAAGGTTCACGTGGAATCGCACGTCGGCGACCAGCAGATCGCAACCGCAACGGTCGCACGTTGCGCCGAACGCCATGCCTTGACCGCTCCCCAATTCGACCGCATCTCCCGGCGGCCGAAGGCTTCAGCATGCCAGATGAGCAGGATCGCGTAAAGCCGTTTCAGGACGGAGTGTTGGCGGCCTCCTCGTCCCCTCCGCGGTATAGCCGGTTGGAGAGGAAGCTCTCCGCGAACAGGACGAGCAGCACGAGCCCCAGCAGCGCGACCGGCAACTCCCGCCCCGCCGGACGCTCCACGCCCTTCAGCCGCGCCTCGTCCAGCCGCCGGACCCGCTCGGCCTTCCAGGGCTTCAACGCCGCCAGCGCCGCGCTTTCTTCCATTCGCGCGAGGTCCGACTCGTCGGGATCGGGGTTCACCGCCAGCAGGAGCACGCGGTCTTCTTTCGCGTTGGGCGGGCGCCAGCTCACGCGGTGGATGCCCGGCGCGTCGAGGCTCGGGAGCATCAGCCGCGCGCGGGGCTTCGCGCCGCCGGCCTCGTCCCGTTCGCCCACGTCGATCGAGAGTACCTCCGCGGGCGCGTCGCCGGGCCGCCGCCACAGGACCTTGCCGTCCGGCGGCGGCGCGTCGAGATCGAGCCAGTGCGGGCGCCCCAGCCGCGCCTCGGCCTCCTCCCCGCGCCCCGAGAGCAGCCGCGTGGCCTCGAGCGTCAGCGTCACGAAGACCTCGCCGTTCTTCGGCAGCGCGCTGGAGTCCGGCTCGGGCCCGATCGCGCACAGCACCACCCGCCCGCGCCCGTAGCTCTTTTCCAGCACCAGCGGCGAGCCGTCTTCGAGTTCGAGAACCACCGTGGCGAGCGTGTCCAGCGCCTCCGGGACCACCTTGACGCGCGCGCCGGCCGTGACGTTTCGCAAGACCGAGAGCACCCCCGCGGTGAAGCGGGCCAGCAGCGGATGGTTGGGCGCGGCCACGCGCAGGGCCAGGGGCGGCTCCAGGCGCTGGAACTCCACGATGCGCCCGGGCAGCAGGCCTCGGTGCGCCGCGAACTCCGAGTACGCGTGCCGGCGCGCCTGGAGCAGGTCGGCGCGGGGGCCGAGCCAGACGAAGAGCCCGCCGCCTTCGGCGACGAAGCGCTGCAGCGCTTCCCAGGCGCGTTCCGGGAGCGGCCCGGGATCGGCCAGAATCACGGCCTGGTACTGCGCGAGGCCCTCAACGTCCAGCGCTTCGACCTTGACCGGCGTGACGGCCAGGCCGCTCGCCGAGGCCGCCGCGGGCGAGGCCAGCGCGGCGCGAAGGAAAAAGCCAGAGTCCTTCTCCTTCGAGTCGCGCGCGCCCTGTTCGACCAGGAGCGCGCGGGGCGGGCGCCCGGCCACGTAGCAGGCCGCGCGCGCCTGGTCCTCCATCAGGCCGTCGCCCTGGGCGAGCTTGACCTCGCAGGCGTGCGGGCCGGGCTTGCCCGCCGGGACGCGGAACTCATAGGCGACCTCCGCCGCGCCCTTGGGATCCACCTGCTGCTGGGCGACCTTCACGCCGTCCAGGAACAGGTCCACGGGGAGCGCGCGGGCGGGATCCACCGGGCGCAGCGTCCCCGTCACGGTCAGGGGTTCTTCGGCCGCCGCGGTGGGGCCGGGGATGCGGGCCGAGAGGACCGCGCCGTTGCGCGCGTCCTCGCTGCCGACGTCCACCACCAGCAGCGGCGCCGTCGCCGCGCCGCCTTCCAGGCCCGGCGCGCGCTGGGCCAGCTTCTCCATGGCGTAACGCTGCAGGTCGGTGAAGAAGATCGTCGCGCGCGGGAGCCCGGTCTCCGGCTCGCGCGCGAAGATCCCGTCGGCGGCCTGCAGCGCGCGCCCCGCGTCGAGCCCGCGCCCGGTGGGGCGCGCGCCCTGGAGCAGTTCGCGAACCTGCGGATGGTTGAGCGTCAGCCGCCCTTGCAGGTTGGCGGCTTCCTCCGTGGCCAGGATCAGCGCCACGCGCGACTCCGGCGCGAGCCGCTCGAGGAATGCCAGGGCCTGCTCGCGCGCCTCGTCGAAGCGCGCGCGCTCGTGCTCGCGATAGGCCATGCTCAGGGAGCCGTCCAGCACCAGCACGTACTCGCCGCGTACCGTCGCCCCCGGCATTCCCGCCGCGGACGGCCAGGGCCAGAGCGGGCGCGCCAGCGCGAAGGCCAGCAGCGCCAGCGCCGCGATCCGCAGCAGCAGCAGCAGCAGGTGCTTGATCCGCAGCGCGCGCGAACTGGCCCGCTGCGAACGCAGGATGAAGCGCAGCGCCGGGAACCGGTGCACCACCGGCTTGGCGCGTCCGGTCAGGTGGATCGCCACCGGCAGGGCGCCCGCCAGAAGCCCCCAGAGCATCGTGCCGGTCAGGAATTCCATCGCGCCGCCCCGGTGGCATTTTGTATTTTGGATTTTGGAATTCGGATTGGATAGCGAATGCAATCCGGTGGATCGAACGTCGCCATCTTTCCATCCTTCTTTCGCGCGCGAAGGCTCAAGGAAGCTCGCCTTCCAATCCAGAATCAAAAATCGCAAATCCCCAATCGATTCACCGCCCACAGCGCCGGGTCAGGTAAGCCATCAGCGCGCGGTCGAAGCTCTGCGAGGTGTCCACGGGCACGAAATCGACGCGCCGGCGCGTGCATTCCAGCCGGTAGCGTTCCAGGAAGCTCCGGACCTCCTGGAGGTACGCGGCGCGGATCGAGGCCGGTTCGGCCGTCAGCGCGGCCTCGCGTTCCTCGAGGTCCTCGAAGCGCGTCAGGTCCTCGAACGGAAAGTTCGCCTCCGCCGAGGCGAAGATCTGGAACACGATCGCGTCGTGGCCGCGATAGCGCAGGTGGCTGAGCCCCTCGAGCACCTGCTCCTCGTCGTCGAGCATGTCGCTGAGCAGCACGACGAGGCCCCGGTGGGGAATCATCTCCGCGATCCGGTGCAGGTTGGCGGCCAGCCCCGTCGGGCCCTTGGGTTTGGCTTCGCCGAGCACGCGCAGGATCGAGAGCAGATGGCTGGGCTTGCTCTTGGGCTTCAGGTACGCCTCGAGGTCCGAGCCGAAGGTCACCAGCCCCACCGGATCCTGCTGGTGGATCATCAGGTAAGCCATCGCGCCGGCCAGGTAGGTCGCGTACTCGAGCTTGCTCAGCCCGCCCGACTCCGGCCCCGCGTAGCCCATCGAGGCGCTGAGATCGACGAGCAGGTGCCCGGTCAGGTTCGTCTCGGCCTCGTACTGCTTGACGTAGTAGCGGTTGGTGCGCGACCAGACCTTCCAGTCGATGGAGCGGATGTCGTCGCCGGGGACGTACTTGCGGTGCTCCGAGAACTCCACGCTGAAGCCCTTGAACGGCGAAGCGTGGAGCCCGGCCAGAAAGCCTTCCATCACGAACTTGGCCTTGAGGTCGAAACGCTGGACCTGCCGGATCACCTCGGGGCGCAGATAGGCTTCGGGGGCCAGGTTGGGCATGGGTATAGGACGCTTGATCCGGCCGCCTTGGGAACGCCGAAATGCGGCGGCACGCGCGCCAGCATAACCTTAAGGGCGCCTTGATCCAAGGCGCTCAGGCGCGGCGCCGGGCCGGCTTGGGCCGCTCGGCCTGCGCGGCCCGGAGCATCTCGGCGGCCTCGTCGCGGGTCCGGCGCCCGGCGGCCTCGCCGCGAAGCATCAGCGCCAACTCGTCCACGCGCCGCGCCTCGTCCAGCACTCCCACCTGCACGGAACCGCCCCGGGCAGGCTCCAGCTTTTCAACCTTGATCTGCCGGCGTGCGTAGGCCGCCACCTGCGGCAGGTGCGTGACGCAGAGCACCTGGCGGAGCTGCGAGAGCGCCGCGAGCTTGCGCCCCAGCACCGCGCCCATGCGCCCGCCCACGCCGCTGTCCACCTCGTCGAAGACCACCACCGGCAGCCGGTCCGCGCCGCCCCGCGTGGCCAGGACCGTCTTGAGCGCCAGCATGACGCGCGAGAGCTCGCCGCCGCTGGCGCATTCGGCGAGCGGCTTCAACGGCAGGTCGGGGTTGGCGCTGAAACGCAGCTCGCAGCCCTCGGCGCCCGTCGCGCGCAGTTCCTTCGGCAGCAGCCGCCCGGCCTCGTCTTCGCCGTCGTCGGTGCGCGCCGGGTGTGGTTCGAGGGCCAGTTCCAGCCGCGCGCCTTTGAGGCCCAAGTCCTTGAACTCGGCGGCCACGCGCCGCTCCAGGTCGCGCGCGGCGGCCGCGCGCCGGCGGGTAAGTTTCGCGACGGCCGCGCGCAGGGCCTTGCGCGCTTCCTCAAGCGCGCGCTCCTGGCCATCCGTGCGCACGTCGAGCTGGTCAAGGTCGTCGAGCTTCGCTTTCAGCTCGTCGCGCAGCTCGCGCAGGCCCCGCAGGTCGCGCCCGTGCTTGCGTTCGAGCTGTCGCCAGCGCGCGCGGGCGTCTTCCAGCTCCGCGAGCCGTTCCGGGTCGTGCGTCGCCTTCTCGGAGAGCGCCTGCGCGTCGCGGGCGAGTTCGCGGACCTCGGCGAGCAACCCGTCGAGCCGCGCGGCGAGATCCCCGGCCTCCGCGCCGGCGTCGCCCAGGCCCTCCAGCTCCTTCTGCGCGCGGACCAGCGGCGCGGCGGCCGCGTGGCCGTCTTCGCCGTCGAGGCACTCGGCGGCGAGCTGCGCCGCGGCGCGGATCCGCTCGGCCGAACGGAGCACCTTCAGCTCGTCCTCCAGCGTCTCCGGGTCCGCTTCGTCGAGGCGCGCGTCGCGCAGTTCGGCGTACTGGTAGCGGTACAGGTCGGCGCGGCCTTCACGGTCGCGCGCGGCGCGGCGCAACTCGGCCAGCCGTTCGGCGGCCTCCCGCGCCCGCGCGTGGGCCTCGCGGACCGCCGTTCGCTCGCCCTCGGCCTCGGCGAAGCGGTCCAGGATCTCGAGCCGCGTGCTGGCGCGCAGCAGCGACTGGTTTTCGTGCTGCCCGTGGATGTCGATGAGGTTCTCGGCGAGCGCCTTCAACGCGGCGACGGCGACCGGCTTCCCGTTCGCGTAGGCCCGCGCGCGCCCCGACCGCGGCACCACCCGCGAGACGATCAGCTCGTGCGTCCTGGCGCGCCCGCGCGCGTCGCCGGGCTCGAACGCGACCCCCAGCTCTTCCTCGAGCCGCCGGACGAGGTCGGCGTCGGCCACGGCGAAGCGCGCGGAGACCGAGGCCTGTTCGGCCCCCGGGCGGATCGGCTGCGAAACCTGCGCGTGCCCGAAGAGCAAGTCCAGCGCGTCCAGCAGCAGGCTCTTCCCGGCGCCCGTCTCGCCCGTGAAGACGTTGAACCCCGCGTCCAGTTCGAGATGGACTTTCTCGATCAGCACGAGGTTTTCGACGATCAGTTCGGCGAGCATGGCAACATCGTGACGCCCGGCGCGCGGCTTGGCAAGTGGGGCGTCGCGAGCCGGTCAAGTGTACGATGGCAGCCGAAGTGCGAGGCCCTGCCCGTCAAGTTGCCGCGGTCGCTACCGCTTGCGCCCTTCGCCGGCCATGTCGCGAAAGTACTCGCCAGGGCGCTTGCCGTTGATCCGCTGTAAGTCCTTCAACTGCCGCAGCACTTCGCCCTTGGGGTCGGCGGCGGCTTCCAGGGTGAGGTTGCGCAGCGGCGCGCCGGCCACGGGCTTCAGGCTCGAAACGCCCGTGCGCTGGATGCGCAGATCCTTCAGTGGCAGCCCTGCCAAGGGCGCCAGATCCATCACGGGCGTTGACTCCACGTTCAGCCAGTCCAGCGGCGCGCCCTTGAGCGGTCCGAGGTCCTGCACCGACGAGTTGTTGGCGTCGAGGAACTGCAGCGGCGCGCCCTGCATCGGCGCGAGGCTCGCCACTCCGGTGTTGTTGATTTGCAGGCGTTTGAGCGGCAGCCCTTTCAGCGGCGACAGGTCTTGCACGCCCGTCCGCCCCAGGTCCAGGTCTTCGAGCTGCGCCAGGCCCTTGAGCGCGGCCAGACTGGTCACGCCCGTCTCCTGGAGGTTGAGGAACTTCAAGCCGTTCATCCCGGCCAGCGGCCCCAGGTCCGTCACGGGCGCTTTGAACAGGTTCAGGCGCTGCAGCGGCATCCCTTTCAAGGGCGACAGGTCCGTGACCTGGGTCTTGTTCAGCGTCAGGTTGGCCAGCGCCATCCCTTCCAGCGGCTTCAGGTTCGCCACCGGGCTTCCATCGAGGTTCAGGTTCTCTATTTTCAGTCCCTTGAGCGGACCCAGGTCCGTCACCTGCGTGTAGACCAGGTCGAGGAGCTTCAGCCCGTCGAACTTGAGCGCGCCCAAGTCGGCGATGGGGACGCGGTGGAAATGCAATTCGGTCAGCGGCATCCCCGCCAGGGGCGCGAGGTCCGCGAACGTGAAATTATGGATGTCCAGACGCTCCAGCTTGAGCCCGGATAGGGCCGCGAGGTCCAGCGCGGCGGGCTGGCCCCTGCCGGTCAGAAAGAGCCGCTTGAGCGCCGGCAGGGCCTGCAGCGGCGTGAGGTCGGGCAATTCGTCGGCGATGAGGCGGAACTCCGTGACGGCATCGCCTTCGACACGGTGCGTGTTCCGCCGGTCTTCGATGCTCGGGTTCGCCGACCTTAACTTCTCGAGAACCTTCTGCGCCTGCTCCTCGGGGGGGAGGCCGCGGACGGAGGCGGCGAAGGCTTCATCGAGCTTCTTGCCCGGCCCGTCGGGCGCGCTCCGGGGCGTGGCCGCGCCTTGGCCGTCCTTCGCGGGGCCGGGATTCTCCTTCGGGGGCTCGCTTTGCGCGGGCGGCGGGTTGTCGAGTTGCGCTCCGAGCGCCTTGACCTCGTCCGCCGAGAGCCCGCGCGAATAATGGATGACCTCGTCGAGCAGCCCCTTGAACCCGCTCGGATTGGGGGTGGTCTTGCTGCCGTACCCGACGCGGACGACGTGCTGGACGACATCCGGGCTGAGCGAGGGATTGCTGCTGTGCTCTTTCTCCCCGTCCACCCAAAGCGCCAGTTCGCGCGTGTTCCAGTCGTAGGTCAGCGCGACGTGGTGCCAGCGCCCGTCGGTGAGGCGCGTCTTTCCGGTGGGGTTGCCGACGCCGTCCGGAGCGCCTGAGCTGGTGAAGCCGAGGCGCCCGTCGCCGCCGATGTACCAAGCCTTGCTGAAGGCCGCCCACTTGCCGTCCAGCGGGGCCTTCGAGACCAGCGTCCCGCCGCTCTGGGTGTTGACCCACGCCGAGAGGGAGAACGAATTGCCGCCCATGCGCAGGCCGCGCGGATTGTTCAGCCCGATCTGAGCCTGCCCGTCCAGGCGCATGGCCTTGCCCCAGCGCCCCTCGTCGTACGTCCCCGCGCCCACGATGACCCCGTCGAAGCCGTGGTGCGCCTTGTCGATGGGCCGGTTGCCCCGGCCTTCGTCGAAGGAGAGCCACATGTTCAGGTCGCGCGTCGGGACCATGGGCTGGGCCTCGGCCTTCACGAAGGGCGAGACCGACTTCTCCGGCTGTTTCTCGGGTTTCTCGTCTTCCTTCTTGCCCACGTCCGCCACCTGCGCCGGCGGTTCCTGGACCGGAGGGGGCGGGGGAGCAGGCGCGGCGCCGCGGACCGGGCCGAAGTAGAGATCGTCGAGTTCCAGACCGTGCTCGTCGCCGAGGCCTGCCGAGAATGCCAGGCGCACTGGATTGGAGGCGGCCAGCCCGGCCACCTCGTCCGGAATCGCGCCTTCCAAGGCCAGCTTGCCGTCGAGGAAAAAGCTGAGCTGCTTGCCCTGCCGCACCCAGCGCAAGGCGTAAGCGCCAGCGCGCTTGAGCGACCCCGCTTCGTTGCCGCGCAAACGCCAGATGCCGGTCTCCGACGGGAAGCCCGACTGCGCCTTGCTCAGGAACTCGGCATAGACGCGGTTGTAAAAGTTCGAGTCGCGGAAATGAAAGCCGCTCCCGCCGCGCCCTTCCGCCCAGTCGAAGACGAGGTTGAGCGTGGCGTCCGGGGGTTTGTTCCCGCCTTGCGCCGGCGGGTAGACGTTACGCAGCGTAAGCCGGAGTTCCCAGTCCCCGTCCCAGGTTCGTTCCGGCATCCGCAGTTCGAGCGGGGAAACCATCCAGGAGCGCGGCCCGTTGGCCTCCTCCACGAAGACCGCCCGCAGCTTCCCACTCTCCAGCTTCAGGTTGCCTTTGCGCCGCCCCTGCCCGGAATGCGAGCCGTCTTCCCGGACCTTGAAGGCCTGCTGGAAGTCCGCGTAGGACTGCGGCGTATTGAAGTCGAAGGAGAGGCCTTCGAGCAGCGCGACCTGGTCGGTCGCCTGCGCCAGCATGCGCTGAACGTCGGCTTCCTTTTCGCGCCCCAGCGCCGAGCCACCGTGGGCGGCCTGGAACTTGAGCGCCGCCTCCTTCAGCTCCTTCCATTTCTGTTCCTGGTCCAGCCGCTGCAGCAGCGCGTAGGCCGCCGAGGCGCTGGCCTCCGCCGCGCCCTTCTCGGCCACGTCCGTGAGCCGGCCCAGGAAAGACAGCGCTTCGGTCGCCGCCCCGCCGTCCCGGGCCTGCGAGAGGGACGCGCGGACCTGCGCGGCCGTGAGGTCGCTTTCGCCCCCGCTCAGCGCCAGCACCTTCGCCAGCAACCGCGGCAGCACGCCTTCCGCGCCTTCGGGCAGTCCCAGTTCCGCCAGCTCGCCGCGCGTCTGGGCGTGGAGCTTGGCGAAGGGAACCGGCAGTTCCATGCCCTCCTGCTTGACGTAGAGCGTTTCGTTCTTCACGTCGGTGACCTGCATGTCCACCTTGGTGCCGATGCGCATCGAACTGCCCGAGGCCAGGCGCAACTGGAAGACGCCGAGCTCTTTGAGCTTCTCCGCCCCGCGGCCGACCGATTCGTCGAGCGCCTTCTGCCAGGCCAGGGCCTCTTTGGCCGTCTCGACTTCCGCCGCCAGCGCTTGCAGGGCTTCGTTTGCGCGGGCCTTGCTGAGCGACAACTGGGCCTCGTCGCCATGGCCTTCGCGCAGCAGGCGCATGTAATCCGCGGCGAAGCTCGCGAAGGCCGCCTCGGCCGCGGCGAGATCCGGCTTCTTCTGGGCTTCGTCCGGAGGCTGGGGCGCGGCCGTTTCGGGCGGGCCCGCTTCGGCCGGCTTGGGCTCGACCGCCGCCATGGCCGGCTCGCCAGGCGCGGGCTCTTCGTCGAGGTTGAGCAGGGCGAGCATCTGCCGCGCGCGGATCGCCTCGTCCGTGTCGCCGTACTCGGCCAGGAAGGCTTTGATCCGCTCGGCCTGCCCCTTCGCATCGTCCGCCGCGAGCCCCTCGAACTTGCGCAACTCGACGAAAGCGTCCATCGCATTGAGCTTGGCCGGCGGCTGGGCGGGCTGGACTTCCCGTGGCGCGGGCTCGGCCTCCGGATCGACCGTCTTGCCGGCGGGAGCCGGAGCGGGCGGGTCGACGCGGGAGACGGCCGGCTTGGCGTTCGACTCGGTCCTGTCTTCGCGCATCTCGCGCGGCGGGTTCTCCGTGCGCCGCGGCTCGGTCGGCTTTCCGCCGCCCATGAGCGCGAAGGCGCCAACCAGGAGCAGCGCCGCCACGCCTCCGACGATGGCCAGCACCGGCGATTTCTTCTGCGCCACGGCGCCGGTGTCCGCGCGGCCGCTCACCGCCGCGCGCGGGCCGGTGGTCACGGCGCGGACCGGCTGGCGCGGCCCGGTCGTGGCCCGCACGGGCGCGCGCGGGCCGGTCGTCCCTGCGGGCCGGATCGGCGCCTGCTTGCCCGTCGTCGCGGCCGTCTTCGCGGGGCGGCGGCCCCCCAGCGCCCCCAGCAGCTTCTCGATCTGCTGGATCAGCTCCGTGGGCGTCTGGACGCGCCGCTTCTTGTCCTTCTCCATCAGTTTGGCGATCAGCCGGCCCGTGCCTTCGCTGACGTCCTTCTCGACGCGGTGCGCCAGCGGCGGCTTCTCGTTCAGGTGCGCGGCCATGATCACCGCGGCCGTCTCGCCCTTGAACGGCGGCTGGCCGGTGACGAGGTGGAAGAAAGTCGCGCCGAGCGCGTACAGGTCGGTGCGGATGTCGATCTCGTCGCCCTGTCCGCGGACCTGTTCAGGGGCCATGTAATGCGGCGTCCCGACGGCCTTGCCGGTCTGGGTCAGGCCGGCCTCTTCCTCCTCCTCGTCGTCGGTGATCTGTTTGGCCAGGCCCAGGTCGGCCAGCTTCGGGGTTCCGTCGGCGGCGATCAGGATGTTGTCGGGCTTGATGTCGCGGTGGACGATGTTGACCTTGTCCGCGGCCTCCAGCGCCTTGGCCACGTCGCGGACGACCTCCAGCGCCCGAAGCTCGTCGAACTTGCCCGTGTCCTTCAGGATCTCCTTGAGCGTCGGGCCGTCGACGAACTCCATCGCGAAGTAGTAGAGCTTGCTCTCCGGATCCTGCCCGACGTCAATGCCCTGGACGATGTGGGAATGGTTGAGCTTCGCGCTCGAGCGCGCTTCGCGCATGAAGCGTTCAATGAAGGTCTTGTCCGCGGCAATGGAGGGGGGCAGAACCTTGAGCGCGACGATGCGGTCCAGCGAGACCTGGCGCGCCTTGAAGACCGCGCCCATGGCCCCTTGCCCGACCCGCTCCACGATCTCAAACCCATTGATCGTTTTGGGTATGCGAGTACCCGCTTCCTGGCTCATGTACGCCTCGCCCTCCCGCGCTCGCTCGAAGCGATGCTGCAACGAGCCGCTGCATATGAAGTCATGCCGTGAGCCTTGAGTCTAGCACGCGCGTCCGGAACGTCATGCCGACCCAGGCCATCCCCTCGGCAACCACGTTATCGACCCATGCCCCGATTTCGATTCATTACGCCTTAACAATAAGGACGCCAGCGGTCCATGTCATCCTGCGAAGAAGGACCGTAAGCACGTGAAACGACACCGATTACACGGTTCAGCACAGTGCATTGAGCCGGGAAATCGCATTTGAGATTGAGCCCGCTTGCGCTCAAGCGTTAAGTTCGCGTAGTCACTGGGCCATGCAGGTCTCGCCCACGCCCGTACTTCCGTGAGGAGGGCGAAGGAGGGTAAAAGGGCTTGACACATGGCCTGGTAAGCGTATTTGGTGTATCGGAAGTCACCCAAGCGGGTGTAGCTCAGTGGTAGAGCGCGACCTTGCCAAGGTCGAAGTCGAGGGTTCGAGCCCCTTCACCCGCTCCATTTACAACTAACGCGACAACCGAGAGTTAGAAAAACGCGAGGACGGCTAAAAAAAGCCGTCCTCGCGTCGTTTTAGCCGTTTTTGGCCACATCTGACCCTACATCTCGCGGCTTTTCCGCTTCAACCTGCAGCAGGTTTTGTGCGCCTTCGAGCCAGATCGCGAGTGCCGCACAGCACCTCCCACACAGCCTGTGAGGACTCGTTTGGATCGACCAGATCCAGGTAGTGGCGCTCTTCCACATCTCGGCCGGCATGCCCGACCTGTACGCGAACGGAATCCGGACTCACCAGCCGACGCGCCCACGAGATGTGGGTGATGCGCAGACAATACATGTCGCGGCCGATCAGCCAGCGCTCCAAGCCCTGCTGCAGCTTGCCGGCGATTCGGATCGTTGCGCGAGTCTGAGCCTCACGTGCGTCGATCTTCTTCTTGTCCTTCGGCGGGGCACCGTCGAAGCCCCTCTTGCGGCCGGTGTAGAGCAAGTGGCCAACTTCGATGGGTGATGTTCTTTCTGCATCAGGCTCGCCTTTTGGCCAATTCATCCTGACGAACGCAAGCACCATGCAGCGCTTGAAGTCCGGGCCAAGGTTCTCTCGAAACGGCTTGGAACCCCGATAGGAAGCGAAGAGGGGTTCTCCAGCCTCAGGATTTCCACGTTTGAGGAGGTATGCCCTTAGGTCTTTGATGAATTGGGCAGGCAGCGTAGATACCCCCATTCCGTTTTCTTGCCGGTGCCGGGGGCAAGCTGAATTCGGTCAGTCAATAGGTCCCCGACCTTGGCATCTAGGACTGCACCTGGCCGATTGCCAGTTAGCAAGAATGTCCGATAGATAATCTCAGACGGCAGCGGGCGACTGAGAAACTCGTCAAGTTCGGCCGCTGCCGCCAGCACCTCACGGGCTTCCTCGGGCAGGAAAGCGCGGCGCCGCTTGCTGTATCCCCTCCACGGTAGGCGTTTCCATGCACTCAAAGGGTCGTATGGAAGAAGCCCTGTCGAGGCCAGGAACCGCGTCAACTGCTTCAGCGGCGCCTGAAGGGAGAATACAGCGTAGTGGTCGGAAACTGTGCCCTCCTGAACTAGCTTCATGCACTTGGCTGTCAGCACACCGACATGCGCCAAGTCAGCGCCCACCTGGATCTGCAGGTAGTTTAACCTGAGGAGGCGCTCCAGATCGCTCTTTCGGCTATTCGAAGAAATTGGAGCTTCCTTGAGAAACTTGGCGATCAAGTCCTCGTAACCCATTTCCCAACCTAAGTCCTGTGGCAGGCCAATTCGAACAGCCTCTCTCCTGTCTTGCCACTTTTTCAGCGCACGATCTGCCTCACGCTTCTCGCCGATCCAAATGCGCTTCCTGACGCGATGGCCGGTGAGAGGATCGGACACCCTGAATTCCCATCCCGGATCGCCCATCTTTCTTGGAAGTAACGCGTTTTCCGCTCATTGGTTTACTCCATAATGCTCGGTCTCCTGGTCTCGTTGCGTTTCAGATACGCGTGGATCTCGGCCACGCGGACACGGTGGATGCGGCCGATCCGGACCGCGGCCAGGTTGCCGCGCCAGATTTCACGCCGCACCGTGTTGACATGAACGCCGAGCAAGTCGGCGGCTTCTTGAAGACTCACGGCCAAAGCACTGGGCTTAGCCGGATTCGGGCAAGGCAACATCGCCTTGGGGGGTACTACGGGTTCCGGTTCCACGGTTCCATCCCCTGACAGGCGAGGATGACCGCAGGGGCAAGACAGGGCGTGCAACTCGGCAGGGCGAATACCCGCAACCGCACGCACCCTTCGGGTGCCGGCGTAACTGCATGGACTGTGTACGGGAAAAGCGACCGGCCGAGGCTGTGCGCGCGTCTGTTCTCGCGTTACCTGCGGCTCTGATCCTCGATGGTGAGTCGAGCGATGCGCTCTCGTGGCGCGTGGTCGCTGGACCCCTTCTTACCACTGGTATTCAGTACGTCAAGATCCACGACGAGCATGCACCATTTTACTTCGGACTCCGGCAGGTACCGGCGAGGGGTGGCCACACGACTCGCAGACCAGGCACAGGTCGAGGAGCAGATCGAAGCGCTTCCGTTCGGACCCGGTACTTCGCCAAGTTCGGGGTCCAGTCTGCTGCCAATGTTCGACCCGGATGACGACGCGGTACAGCGACCAGAAAACGGCATTGCCGCATTGGGGGCATAGGAGCCCGCTGCGGGAGCCGGGTGTTGGAGCCCTCTTCTTGGGCATGACGGGACCTCCTCCAGTTCAAGGGGTGAGATCGAACAGATGCGGGGGAATAGGACGGCCCCGGATTGCGGGGCAAATGCACATCAGTGGAATTGGGCCTACTTGGGGATTTGGAAACTATGCCGGCAGGGTGCTTCGTGTGTGCGCTCGCGGCGCCTTACCAGAGCCTTCCCTTTCTGGGACGACCAGGCGGGGCCGGCTGCATGGCTTCGATGCCGTGCAGGAATCCGAGAGCGTGCAGCGGGCTCTTGCCGACCGCTTCGTCGAACGCCTTCATCGCGTTGCGTCGGAACAATCGCCCGCCCGGCAGGATCTTTGCGGAGCAACCGGCGCTCGACTCGGCGGGCCCGGTCCTCCAGGCGCGCTATCCGCGCGGCTTCGGCCTGCGATGCCAGTTCGGCGGCACGCGCTTCCCGTCGTTCGGCACGCCATTTCTTAATAATCAGCCGCGCGTATGGACCGGAATCCCAGCCGCCCATGGCGATGGCCCGGTGGACCCAACGTCCGTCGGGAACTTTCTCGCGGTATCGTAGGTAAAACGCTTGTCGTCGATCCTGACCGTGGCGGATCAGCACGGTCCCTTGCTTTTCCAGGATTGGGCGCAGGTCATGCAACTTCTGCAGGTAATCCGGTGGGATGCGGGCCTTCAGTTCCGCCTCTGTCCACTGCTGGTGAGCGGCGGGCTGCATGGCTACTCGCCGCCCGATGCCGGGGCCTCGTCGTCTTCTAGATAGTCGGCGATCCGGAGCACTTGGCCGCCTCCCTTGCCCCTTGCCGCCACGGCCAGCCGAGGGCAGCGAGCGCTGGACCTTGCGGTAGGACTGGGCCAAGTACACGATCCGCTCTTCGATCCGGGCGACCCGCTCGATCTCCTCCACGCACTCTTTGGGCAACGGGCCTACCGTAGGCCCGGATTCGGCATCGGCGCGCTTCATCTGGTACAGCGCCCGCGTTTGTGCCCGCAGCAGGAGTCCTGCATCGAACGCCAGCATGCTCTGGATCAAGGCGTCGGCCAGGTGCGGCGTGCCGGTCTGGGCACAGGCCGCGATGCATTTCCGGATAATCGCTTGGTGATCCTTCGGTTCATAGGCCAGCACGCCGCGCCCGGCCAGGATGTGGGGGATGCGGCTGAGGTCCCCGGCTTGGGCCAGCTTCAACAGGACATCGGCGAGGGACTCGTCGCCGGCTTTGCCCGGATCAGATTCGATAGCATCGGCCATTACCGGCCCTCCATGACGGGGCACAATTCCAAGCGCAATCCTACTGAATCCGGCCGCAGAAAAATAGCCCTGGTGTGCGGTCCGTTATCGTCGGCCCCGCTTCCGAAGAGCCGCCCGCGCAGCATGTGCCCGGCGACGGAACGTGCCACCGCGATCAAGGCGCCGGCGACGACCCTGCGTAGCCATTTTTTTCATGACGTTCTCCTTGCGTTGAGGTTGAAAGAAAGGGCCGCGCCGTCTGGCACGGCGCGGCCCCAGGATTCAGTTGACCAGGGGGTGAAGGACCGCGTTCAGGGCCTTGAACCCATCCACCTGCCGCGCCGGCGACTGGCGCTTCATGATTCTCGGTCGCCGACTGGTAGAGCGTCCAAGCGTTGCGGTCCCTGAACTCGGGATGGCGCGGCTGCTCGAACTCCTGAACGACCGGCAGGATGTCCGAGGAGGCGATGGCACCGGCACGGGCCAGTTCCACCACGAGGTGGTGCGCCCTGGCCTTCGTCAGGCTCTTGCCGCGCAGCCGGTCGTAGGTGGCGTGGAACTGCGATGTGCTCTCGATGAAGGCGTCGAGCGCCCGGTCCACCTCCACGCGCAGTTCGAGACCGCTGGTGTGCTTCCGGCTGATCACGTGCTCGGCGCTCAACACACCGTTCGCGCAGACCAGCACGCGCGCGCCGGACAGAATTGAAAGCGCGAAGCTCTTGTCGTGGCTGTTGCGGATGCCAGCGGACGGCATGCAGCCGGGCGGGAACCGCAGGCCCTGGATCGGGGCGAAGTCAAGTGAACCGAAAAAGCGCGCGCCCTTTCAGGTTGACTTGCACGCCGGGTTGCGGATACAGCGCACCGTCGAGCACCGCATACCGCTCGTTGGTGACGCACAGGCCCTTGGCCTCGGCGCGATGCAGCAAGGTCTCGACGACTTCCAGGTGCGCCACCGGACGCCAAGTGTCGGTCGGGGCCGGGGTGCGGATCGCGCCGAGATCGTGGCGCGAGACTTCCTGGGCTTTGGACAACATCAACATGGACCTTTCCTCCTTGAAGGGTTTAGTGGGACTAGTCCGAAATGGAAATTGCGATGATGGCGAACTACGAGGAAGGATTGGGCGGTTTGATCAGTGAACGGATTTCGTCTTCAGATAAGGTGCCCTTTGCCAATAGATGTGTTGCGACAGATTCAATTATCGGCCAATGTCTTCTTACTAACCGCAGAGCTATTGATCGGAGGCTCAAGATAATTCCGGTGCATGTTACTTCCGACATAGTCGCAACCATTGGGAAGGACTTCGTACTGCCTTGAAAGTTCAAGAGCAGTGTCGTTGTCTTCTTGGCTATAAAGCCTCAGCACTAGGTGAATAGTGCCTTTCGGCCTCGAATCCGGCGCCAGCACCCTGTGATTTCATCCTGACGACTCTCTTCAATTCACGCCGGTTATGTGGTTGTAATGCAACGGTGAAGGGCCGACGCCATCCCCATAAGTTTGGCCTCGTTGTACAATGGTGACCCTTTCTGTGCAAGCGAGATTGATTTGATTACGGAATGGCCAGCTTCGTGGTGTGCGAGTTTCTTCACGCGTTGGTTTCCGAAGCCTTTTTCCTCATGAGTGCATATTGCGAAGTCCTCGTACTGAAAACGGGGCATTCCTAACGTCCTCGGTGTCCTGATCCGATACTTCAGTTGCGTCAGAATACGGTCGGTCGTTAGGATGTCGGTACGGTGGCCCCGGAGAGCAGGCTGGTACAGAGCACCGCCTCTGTGCAGCGTAGAAGTAGCGAACCTCGATTACTTGCCCTGGCCTTGGGAATTGTTGTCTTCGGTGGGATCGTGACGTTGCCGACGGATACGAGCTTGAGTCCGTCCAGCAGTTCCAGCCCGACGCTACGCTTCCCGTTGCGCCCCGGCGCGACGATGCAGGAAGCCGTCGGCGTAGACCTTCAGCAGGTTGTGGACCACCACTGGCTGGCCGTCCCGGCGTGTAGGGCGCGCTCCGATCCTTCAGGACGACTCCTTCGGCCTTCCCGTTCCCGCAGGAACCGGAGCTAGTACCCTCTTGTCGCCGGTCGCCGCTGCCGTGGGCTAGGACTTCAATGGCCCCGCCTCGCCCGCCGGCCAGTTCGAGCAGGATGCGCCAGCGGTCTCGGTACGCCAGCTTCTCCAGCGGCGAATTGCCCCGCTGCAGACAGTCCGAGGTATGCGGCCGGTCACCGACTGCTTCCCCGTCGATCACGAAGTCAGAGCGCAACGCGCGCGCAGCTTGGACGATGGTCTCAGGCAGGCCCGCCGTCAATCCGCGCCGGTTGATCCCAGTAACTTCGCCGCCGGTTTTGCGGATCAGCATGCGCCGTCCGTCCCTTCTTTTCCTGGAGCCAGAATACCTCGGCCTTGAGGTAGCGCTCGACTTCATCCTCGGTGATTCGGGTTCAGGAGTTGAGGTCGCAATGCGGAATTGCGCTCCGCTTCTACAGACCCGGCGTAGGGTGTTCCGTCTTCGCCAGGCGTGTAGCCCTTCGCCGTCTTCGACTTCACCAGCTTGTCGTAGATCTTCTTCGCCTGGTCGAACGGAACCGGCGCGTTCGTTTTCGTGCCGGTCTGGAGCATTCTGCCGCGTCGACCGAAGGCGAAGTTGACCACAATATCTTCGTCGCGTTCTTCGATGGCAGCCTGGTAAACCTTGTCGGTGTTCCCTTCCTTAAAGAGTACAGCGTGGTGCTTATTCTTAGGCATTGATCATCCTTTCATATTGGGTTGTGAGCGAAGGATTGGGGTTTTCTGAGTGAACAGGAAAGCCGCTCGCCTGAGGGCATCTTCACCGGCCGGTACCGATGTGAGCCTGCGCCCCCGTGACGGAGGTACAAGTTGTGATGCCTTCAGGCTTGCGAGAGCGGCCTTTTTTAGGAAGGGATGGATTACGCAGCGGCGGCAGCATCCTGCGGCTCTTGCGCTTGCCGTGACGCAGCTCGTCCAGGATCAAGTCCGCGTGATCTCGCCGAGGGCCTCGTCTGCCGCCATCGCTTCGCCGATAGGTTCAGGGCGCGGTCCACCGCTTCCACTTCATCGACGATCGCTTGATCTCGCGGTACAGCCGGTCTCGGCGCGACAGTTTCTACGTGTTCGAGCAGTTCGGCCTGCATGGCGTTCTCACAATACGTGGATGTAAACGAGGTTGCCCGCGCCCGGGGCGCGGAGCCAGACGAGTACGGGATTGTTCGGGGACCTACTTCACGTGCTGGCTGGCCCAGACGACGGTGACAGTTGCAGCGCCTGCGCGCCGGCCAGGACGAGCAAAGCAGGGCACGCCTGGCATTGAACCGGCGCGTGACCATAGCAGTTCGATCAGCCACTGCTCGCGCTGCACGGACAGGCGATGGTCAACGTCTTCGACCACTCGATGCGCGCGTGCTTCTCCGTCTTCCAGCAGGGGCGTGCTTTCGTGCTCGGCGGCGTGGTCAGGAGCGCTCTGGCGCGCGCCTGCGGCGCGCTCCAGCGTCGGATCGGCCACTTCTCGAACGTATGCGCCGGTTACGTGTCATACGTCAGGAAGCACGGGCTTCGCCGCTTCCACAGATTGTGCCAAAGTGTCACGGCTCCTTCCCTGGCAGGCGGTGCGGAGACGAAACTGACGCTGCTGCACCACCAGCGTAAAGCGCCGGAAAAACGCCAGCTTGGACGCCTTTCAGACCTCCACGACTGCTCGCGCAGCCATGCCGAACGACTCTCTCTTGCTGGCCATGCGGCTCAATCACCTGGACTACCGGCTTTTTCCCCTTCGTGACGATGATGAAGCGCGGGCGAATACGCTCGCCCTTACGTCACGCAGAAGCAGCAGCAGGGCATGGGCGTATACAACGAGTTGCGGAAGAGCTTCGGCAACCTTCTGGTCGTTCCACCGGCTCTTGCTCGTCTTGACACTCCGTCACCAGAAGAGATCGTCGCCGTCGAGTTTCAGTACATCAAACGCGACTACGGCAGCGCTCTCCCGTAACAGCCGGAACCGGTCAGCGTGTTCAGGCGCCAGGATGCAGCGTTGCAGGTTAGCGGCAGCGCATCTGGTGCTGCGTGTTCGACGAAAGCCGCGACATGCGGCCGGCCAGGTCGGCCAGGTCATCTCGTCGTCGCCACTTGGCGTAGACGATCTCCGGGAAGCGATCGGCCCTCCTCCTTCCACGCAGTGGTGTAGGTTTGCCATTAGCGTGTTCAGGTCGGGTAGCGCCGGCCTTCCAACCGATGCCTGGAAAACAGCTTCGGCGGCACAATGGAAAGCGCTGAAGATCAGGGCGGCCGACTTGCCGCTCCTCGGAGCCGCTTCGAGATAGCGGAAATTGAACCGCCCCGGGCGTGTGGTTGTAGGTCGTGATGCCCGACCATGAGAGAGATGATCCGAGCTTACGCCGGTCGCCGTCCGGGTGGACGGCGGCGCGGCTACCGTGTGAATCGGCATTAGGTTCCCTCGCTGCGCTATTGGGCAGTGTGATAAGGGCGGAGAGAGGAGTCGAGAAGCAGAGAAGCGATGGAGGATTCAGGCGATGCGCGCCTTAAGGTCATCGATCAACTTCGACGCATCCATGACGACTCGGCGCCGACCGTTGCTGTTCCCGTTGCCGTTGCCATTGCGCCGGTATTGGGCGCGCGTCGGCGAAGGGCGACCGGCGCGTCGTGTTGGTTGGCG